>NZ_CP108508.1:0-2743779 GCF_035917275.1 Streptomyces sp. NBC_01237
CGGGCCGTGCCCCGGTCACCGTTAGTGCCTGTTTGCAAAGTTCTACTGAGCATTTGCCCAGCTCAGAATTCGAACGGTGGCAAGGAGACTGGGACGCAGGCCCGCTTGCCTGTGTATCCGTAAGCGATGGATAGGCTCCCGGTATGGATGTCCGCGTAGAGATCATTCGGGAAGCTCGTGAGGAGCTCGTCGAAGCCTTCAGCCGGCTGCTGCCGCAGCTGTCGTCGACGGCCAAGCCCCTCGACTATGACGCAATCAGCCGTATGGTGACGTGCGACGCCAGCAGCGTGCTTGTCGCCCGGACGCCGGAGGCGATCATCGGCTCCCTGACCCTGGTGCTACTGCCTGTGCCGTCTGGATTGCGGGCCCGTATCGAAGACGTGGTTGTCGACGTTGGAGCACGAGGCAAGGGGGTCGCGGCCCTTCTTACCGAGGAAGCTTTGCGTATCGCTCGGGAGGCCGGTGCTCGCACGGTGGATCTTACTTCTCGGCCGGATCGCGCCGCGGCGAACCGGCTTTATGAACGACTCGGCTTTGCGGTTCGGGAGTCGACGGTCTATCGCTTCCCCATCGACAAGTGACCTGAGTAGTCCGGGTTCCCGGGTGGAAGCCCGGCGGACATGGGAGAGTGGGCCAGAAGCTCGGCCCCAGGGGAACGAAGGTGGCGGGGCTGGCCAGCCCCGCCATTCCGATCAGTCCCGGTGTGCTTCGCGGGACTCGGGTTGACCGCTGCGGCGGGATGACCTGCGAGTGATTCGCCTGGTCATCAAGGTGATTGCGGCCCAGGTGATCAACGATTCCGAGTGCTGGATCAACCGCTCGTAGTCTCTGGCGTGTCGGCGTGCGTGCATGATCCAAGCCAGGGACCGCTCGACGACCCAGCGGCGGGGCAGGATCACGAATCCCGGGGTGTTCTTCGGCCGACTCACCGTCTTCAGTGTGAGCCCGAGACGCTTCTTGGCCCAGGTCACGAGCTGTCCGGCATAGCCGGAGTCGGCCCAGGCGATCGTGATCTCGGGGTGCATTAGCCGCAGCCGGAACAGGACTTCTTTCGCGGCGTCGCGGTCGGTCATGTCGGCCGGGGTGACCATGACGAACAGGGGCAGGCCCTTGGTGTCGACCACGAGGTGGCGCTTGCGGCCGTTGATCTTCTTCGCGCCGTCATAGCCGCGGGAGTCGCGGCCGACGGTCTCGGCGGCCTTGACCGACTGGGAGTCGATCACGGTCGCGACCGCTCCGGGGGATCGGCCGAGCTCGCGGCGGATGCGTTTGCGGAGCTGGTCACGGATCTGTCCGACGACGCCGGCGGCCGCCCAGCGGGCCATGAATCCGCAGCACGTCCGCCATGGCGGGAAGTCCTTCGGGAGGGCTCTCCATTTGCAGCCGGTGTCTACGACATAGCGGATGGCGTCGACGATCTCGCGCCGCGGGTGCTTTTCCGGGCGGCCGCCGGTGGGGGTGTCGCAGGCCGGGACGGGCAGCAGCGGTTCGATCAGCGACCATTCGTCGTCCCAGGTGTCGGAGGGGTAGCAGCGTCCGCGCGGCAACGTGGTCCCTCCGGTTCGAAACGGGGTGGTCCCGGCAGCTTCGCGGCCGGGACCACCGGTCAGGCGTCGATGTAGTCGGCGATGACGTCGAGCGTCGATTCGACGCTGCTGAGCTGGGTGTTGAGGTGCTTGATCCGCCGTCCTTTCGGCTGGAGGGTCGCGTGGGGGATGACGACGCCGGTGATGAACCGGCGGATCTCGGTGAGCTTGGCGCAGATGACCGCGACCTCGTATGCCTGGAGCTCGGTGGTGTCGGAGCAGCAGATCAGAGCGACGGGCCGCGATCCAGTCAAGCTGACCGTGTGGGTTCAAGAGTGCAATTCGCGGATTCCAGGTTCAGCCCAAGAGGTGGGCGGTCGAGCGCACCTTCTCGTGGCTCACCGCCCATCGCCGCCTCGCGCGTGACTACGAGACCAGCCCGGCCCGCTCTGAGACCATGATCCGGTGGGCGATGATCGGCATCATGGTCCGTCGGCTCGCCCGTGGCCGACCGGCGACACGTCCGGGTCCGCGCGTGTTCCTGCGAGACGTTTCGTAGTTACACGCCGACCGTCGCTTCGAGAGGGAGCGCCCTGCGGCGGTGCCTATGGAGCCAGGAAGAGCTCAATCTTCTGTTGCAGGTCAGGGGGCAGGTCAGTCAACTTCGAGGTGATCACGCGAAGCTCTCTGCCGAGGTCGGGAAACTCGTCCCAGACTGATGGATTCCTGGCGAGGACTGCGGACAGTAGATCACCCTCGTACATGTGCCCCTCGGCCATTGGGTTCTCCCGAAGTACCTCCAGTGCCAGCGGCAGGAGGTAGGGCAGGCCCATGCCCTGCCCTATCAACAAGCGCAAGTCCTCGACGGCCAGTTCATCGATCGGCCGACGCCGCAAGGCGTGGGCAGTAGTGACAAGACGGGTGCCGTCGGCAGATGGGGCTGGCCAGCGGGTGCGTTCAAGCTCTTCAAGCGAGCGGTCACGATTCAAGGGGAGTGTCACCGGTCGATTGTCCTACGAGCAGATCTCAAACGCGGTCTCAGGCATGAGCAAGGAGAGCCTGCACGAGATTCTGGGCGACATCGAGAGGTCGGTCCGCGATTTAACCGGTGCCGAAGCCGTCCCCGCGGAAGCCGAGCAGCGGCGCGACCACACGCGGCAGAGCGTGCTGGAGCAGGTGGAGCGCCTGCGTGACGAGGTGGATGCCGTCCACGCCCCGGAGCTGATCGGGGTGCTCAGGCACCTGTACTGGCAGCAGCCCGGAATCCACGGCCGCCCCCTGGCAGAGGCCGCCGGCCTCCACCTCCACGAGATGCTCGCGGCGATCGGCCCGGCGCCGTCGGGGATCCAGTGCGCCGACTGCGGCACGGAGCTGCTGCGCACCAGCCGCTCGTGGAAGCCCCCGGCCCGGTACGGGCCGCCGCTGTGCCCGGACTGCCTGTCCCTGGAGCGTGACGCTCGCTCGCGTACATGGCGGGTGGCGAGCCTGCGGTCGCGGATCGTCGCGGAGGCCCAGGTGCA
Source organism: Streptomyces sp. NBC_01237 (assembly GCF_035917275.1). Classification (NCBI taxonomy): domain Bacteria; kingdom Bacillati; phylum Actinomycetota; class Actinomycetes; order Kitasatosporales; family Streptomycetaceae; genus Streptomyces; species Streptomyces sp. NBC_01237. The sequence goes on from NZ_CP108508.1 coordinate 3,047, forward strand.
GGCGCGGGCCATGGACTGGCGCGCGCCTGCCGAGCTGGTGCTCGCCTTCCCGCCGCTGTCCCAGGGAGCCAGCCGCGGCAGCACGGCAGACCAGCAGGAGGGCGTCTGGCGCGGCTGGGAGAACGCCGGGTGATCCGCAACCGCCTGATCGCGTCGGCCACCGCAGGCGGCGACACCATGGGCGTCGCCGTCGACGAGGCGCAGCTCCTGGTGGACACCGCGCTGCGGGTCGCCGACTGGGACACGGCCCGCACCCGCGACATCGTCGACCCGGTCACCCACGAACCGGCGCTCGCCCTGCTCACCCGGCTCAGGCACGAGGTCCGCGCCACCGCTCAGGCCGCCCGGGAGCGCGCGGACGCCGCGTACCCGGAGGGCTACGAGCTGAGCGAGGACGAGGAATCCGAGGCGTGGCGCGGCACCGGCGGGTGAGGGGATTTACGCAAGCGGCTGTTTAAGAAGGCTCAGTCGTACTCGTCATCGACAGGTACTGCTGGAGCAGAACGTCCGGGTGTTGAACGAGGTCCCTGATCTGCTCGAAGTCGTGGCCGTGAAACCACTCAAAGATCCGGCCGCCGAAGATGTAGCCGTTCAACACCATGTGCAGGTTCGTGAGGATGAATGTCTCCTGCTTGAACGCCTCCTTCCTCGTTCCAACGGGGGCGGAGACCCACCCGTCGACCAGCGCGTAACCGAGGTTCCGTGCCTGGGTCTCGTACTTCTCGAACTGTCGCTCCGGGTTCCCACTGGATCCCATTTTGACTACGGGCCGCAGGCCTTGAAACCCGAGTACGTACAGGCGCCCGCCTGCTTTCCCCGGCTCGGGCAACTTCCTACGCAGCCGTTCGCGCACCAGGCATGAAGTGAGGCGGATCTCCTTGTCCTCGTCCCTGTTCCACGGCGGTAAAGCCCCGGCCGCGAGGTCGGCTACTGCTTTCGCGCGGGCTGCCTCAGGGCCGGTCTCATCGACCCACTTCGCCAAGAGGATGTCGTCGTAGATTTGAGGTTTCGGGGTTCGTTGCATCCTGTCACCGTTTCATCCGACACTGACAGTTCGTCACGCGCAGCAAGCCGCCGCGTGGCGCCTGGGTCAACCGGACGGCCGGGACTACTGCGGGTCTGCCTCATCCAGGGCCATATCAAGGCCCGCAGCCCTCGTCGCGCCTCGCTGCTCATCCATCCCTACGTCTCCCCTCTTCGGTCATCAGGTCAGCTTGTCGTTTAACCCCGGCGAGTGAGCTGGTTGTGCTGAAGAGGCTTGCTGGTCTATGAATTGTCGGGGCAGTCAGCCGCGGTCCAGGTCGCGACGAGATCATGGCAGACGACGGTGAGTGAGCCGTTCCAGAACGCGATCTCGTGACTGCAACCGCTCTGGTGGGGCAGGACCTCGTCGAGGATTACCGTCCCGACGGTCGCCCAGTCGTTGTCCTCGATGCTTCCGCCATCGAAGCTGGAGACGCCTGTGTAGCGGATGACCAGGTCTTCGTCGTGCTTCCAGCAGTTGTGCCGGAACTGGATCTCCATCTGCTCGTCATCAGATCCGACACTTTTGACGTGCTGGAGCTCCAGGTCCTTTACACACCGCTTGCTGGAGAAGTCGTAGTGCTCTGGCGCAGTGGCGAATGCCCGGGCCCCGGCCGGCAGATCGCCAGCGAGCAACGGCAGGTGTTCCAGGTATCGAGCAGGGGACAGGACGCCTGCCAGGTTGCCGACCTGTGCATCCAGATTGATGTATTCTATCGTCCTTCGTTCCCGCTCGTGGCTCTGTTGGCCAGCGAATCGTCGCACGACCTCCATGCTGTCGGCTCGGAGATTCACGCTGCCGTACTCGGTTCTGAGCTGCGTCGAGGTTTGGTGCCGACCTGGTGGTGTGCGGGTCGGGTGTAGGACTCGCCGGTGGCGAGGACTCGTCCGACGTCGTAGCGGGTGGCGGGGTGTCGGTTCTTCGAGCCGAGCGGGCGGCCGGGGCCGGGCCTGGTGGGTTTCGGTGCACCGGCTGGCGTGCCCGTCTTCGCCCGTAGGTTCCTGAACCCCCGCCGGACCCGAGCCGGGGTGAGCCTGTTCGGTTCCGCCGGCCGCTCCCATGGCCGACGCAGATCCTGAGCGAGTGGGCGGGCGAGACGGGGCTGGGCATGTGCGGCCAGGACGAGCCAGGTCCAACGGTCTGCCGCCGCTGAGTCCCGCAGCTTCGGTCGGGTCCAGCCGAGAGTCTGCTTGAGCAGTCGGAAAGTGTGCTCCACGTCGAAGCGGCGGAGGAACGCCTGCCAGCACCGGTCGACGTCGGCGGGGCCTGCGCCGGTGCCCGACCACCACAGCCAGACGGGCTTGTTCACCCCGCCGCTGGGCAGTTTCGCGACCGTCAACCGGATCACGGTGCCCTCGATGATGGGCAACGGTCCCTCGTGCTCGAGCCACGCCGCCCTCCGGGTCAGCCGGGGGTGCAGTCGATCCCATGCCTGCGCGGTCGCGGTCCCGTACCGGTCGGTGTTGGTGACGGTCACCGCGGTGACCTCTCCCCAGGTTTCGGGTCGGCCGAAGACGAACTCGCCGCCGTGCTTGGGCGGGCGGCCGCCTTGCGGCGGGCAGATCCACGGCACCGGGACGGACTTGCGCATCACCCGGTCCGAGCGGAGCCGACCCAGCACCTCGACCGGAAGATCGACCAAGAGGTGGGCGATGCGGGGTGCGTCGTAGCCGGCGTCGAGGACGACCAGGACATCCGGGTCACTCTGCCGCCGCTGGCCGGCTTCCACGAGACGTTCGATGACCTCTCGGACCTGGTCGGCGGTGACCGCGGCCAGGTCCGCACCGGGCTCCAGTCGGATCGCGTCCAGCAATGCGGTCCACGAGGTACGGCCGGTCTCCAGGGCGGCGACGATCGAGTACGGCCAGCCGGGAACCATCTGATGCTTGCCCAGGCCGCGGCCGAAGGTATGGCAGAAGGAGCGGTCCGAGCACGTATCGGCGTCCGGCCGCAGCCACGGGGACACGTCCACCGCCAACACCAGGCGGCCGTCCCCGGCCCTGGGCAAAGGCACCCAAGCCAGGGCCCGCCGCAGCCGGGCAACGTCGATCCGGCCCCGGTTCAGACCGGAGTACAGGGCACCGTGGCCCCTCCGGTGCTCAGGCGCGAGGGCCAGGTCCACGAGAGTACGGACCGGCCCATCGGAGCACAGCAGGGCATCGCACAGCTCAAACAGTGCGTCGCTTCTGGAGACCATGCATGCGTACAGCTCCGATCGAAACTCCATCATCGTTGTGAACGCGCCCCGTTGAACCTTGGGCTCGACCAGTTCCACGATCCTGGCCTCCGTGCCGCAGCGACCCTGCCCACAGGATCAGGCCCTGACCCCCGACACGTCCGGTGAACTGGGAAGACGCCGGACAAGTTCGAGACCGTTCGATGCCCGGACGTTAAACGGCAAGGTCAGTGCCTGTTTCTGAACCCTGAATTAGCAGGTCAGGGGCTATCAGTGCGGGATAGGGGCGTTACATAAGCGTTCGGGGAGCGGTCACTGTGACCGTTCCTCGAACGGGATCTCTGCGGCTTACGTGGCGCGGTGGCGGTTCCCAGGCACATCAAGCCGTCCCGGATTCAGCCGTCTGCCCGGCCCTGCTCGGCCAGGGTCCGCGAACCGGCCCAGGGCCTGGGCTGGTAGCCGGAGCGTGTCTGACCTGAACCTTTGAGGTGTCATACCTGGAGGGGGGCCTGCGGATAGCCGTCCGCAGACCCCCCTCCAGGTGATCTGGGGTCAGGGGCAGGTGGCCAGGACGATGGAGATGACGGTGCAGGTCGCGGACGCGCTGTCGTTGGCGGCGTTGGGGTCGGCGGGTGCGGAGGCCGTGCGTACGCCGGTGACCGTCACATGGCCCAGGGACAGCAGGTTCAGGGGGATACGGAACGTCTTGTTCACCGCGGTGCCGTTGGCGATCGGCCCGTAGGTGCAGGTAACGGTGCCGGTGGCGGTGGTGCACCCGGTGGAGAGGTTCGTGGCGCTCGCGCCGGGCGGCAGGCTGGCGGTCACGGTGGCCGAGGTGGCTGCGCCGGGTCCCAGGTCGCGGGCGGTCAGGGTGTAGGTGAGGTAGGGCACCAGGATGCCCAGGTGCGGCTGTGCGGTGACGTCCACGTCGATGTCAGCGGCGGCGGCCACGTAGGTGAACTGGTCGGCGGCGGAGGTCGCGCTGGTGCCGCCGGGGGTGGTGACCTGGACGTCGACGGTCCCTGCGGCGTGGGCGGGGGAGGTGACGGTGCAGGAGGTCGCGGTGCAGGTCAGGCCGGTGCCGGGGGTGCCGCCGAAGGTGACGGCGGTCGCGCCGGTGAAGTTGGTGCCGGTCACCGTCACGACGGTGGAGCCGGTGGTCGGGCCGGAGGTGGGACTGATCGCGGTCACGACGGGAGCGGGCAGCGGCACCGGGTCCGGGGCGATGTCGTAGGGGCGGGTGCCGACGGTGACGGTGGCGACGCTCGTCCGGGTATTGGTGTCGATGACCGACACGGTTCCGGCGTTGTAGTTGGTCACATAGGCGTAGGACCCGTTGGCGTTGAACGCGGCGGCGACCGGGCCGGTGCCGACCGCGATGGTCGCGGCGACGGTGTTGGTCGCGGCATTGATCACCGAGACGTTGTTGCTGGTCTGGTTGGTGACGTAGACCTCGCTGCCGTCCGGGGAGACCGCGACGCCCTGGGGAAGGGAGCCGACCGTGATCGTCGCGGCGATGGTGTTGGCCGGGGTGTTGATCACCGAGACCGTGTTGCCGACCTGGTTCGCCACGTACAGCAGAGTCCCGGCCGGGTTGCTCTTCAGGACCAGGGGGCCGCGGCCGACCGTGATGGTGTCGACCACGGTGGCGGTCGCGGTGCTGATCACCGAGATGGTGCCGTTGGCTGGGCTGACGCCCTGGTTGGCGACGTAGACGCGGGAGCCGTCGGGGCTGGCCGTGATCCGGAACGGTGCGGTGCCCACGGGGATCGCCGTGCCGGTGATCGTGTTGGTGGAGGTGTCGATCACCGAGACGGTCTGACTGGTGACGTTGACCACGTACACCCGCGTGCCGTCCGGACTGACCGCGATGCCCGCCGGTCGGGAGAACCCGCTGATCGTGGCGGTCACCGTGTTGGTGGAGGTGTCGATCACCGAGACGGTGCCGGCGCCGTTGTTGGTGACGTAGACCCGGGTCCCGGCCGCGTTCTCCGTCACCCCCTGCGGAGTGCTGCCCACCGGGATCGTCGCGGTCACCGAGTTGGTGGCCACGTCGATCACGGAGACGTTGTTGGACCCCGCATTGGCGGTGTAGGCCACATTGGGACCCGCGGCCCAGGCCGCCGGAGCGTCCACCACCGCCAGCCCGGTCACAGCCAGTGCGGCGGAACAGGCCACGGCGATCAGCGGTCGGGATATCAGGCGTATAGGCCAGGTTCTTCGCATACGGGAGAACTTCACTGTCTCTCCTTCCAGTCCGCACCCCGCCGGCGGGAGCCGTCAGCCCTCGATGGACCGGCAGAGGCACGGTCGTACCGAACTCGGCTGGAATGCCCGGGACTTGCACCACACGGGCGACCCTCCGCAGCCAAGCTGGCACAGCGCGTACCCATCTGTATCCGAAATCGATGAACAAGCCGCGCCCTCAAGCACATTGGCCGCAAAACACCGCCCGCAGGCCGCCGGAAGAGACAGTATTCGCCGAACACGCGAAGGCCCAGGCGAACCCCGAAACCGTCGAATCACTCCTTAGCGGCCGTTGACGTGCAGCTACCGGGTTCAGAAACAGGCACCCAGCGCGGCGACACCCGGTGGGCGACCACGAGACCTCAGCACCCACCCGGACACCGTGCCTGTCACCGTGTCCGGGTGACGGTCAGAGTGCCATGGCGGCCGCACCCGGTGCGGGCCCGACCGCCCTACCCCTCCACCAGACCCGTCTCCGGCCGGCAGATCCCGCACGCCTCGATGTCCGGCTCCGCCAACGCGATCATCGCCGACTGTCGGTCGAGGAACCCCAGCTCGGACTTGAAGAGGCCGCACCCGCCGCGGTGCAGCATCGCAGGCATCCCACCGCGCTGCGGCTGGATCTTCCACGACTGCTCCGCCCGCGCCCGCTGCCGCGCCCGCTCCTCCTGCTGCTCCTTGACCTCCAGCTCACGGATCCGGGCGCGGACCTGCCGCAGCTGCCACTCCAGCCACTGCTCCAAGGCCCGGTTCTTGTCCAGGTCGGATATGCCACCGCCGGACACAGCCACACCTCTGCCGGCGGCTCGTGGGCGTGCTTGAGCGCCATGCGCGCGGCCACCACGTCACCAGTGCCCACGGTCCCCCAGAACGGGTGCCTCGACACCGTGGTGGACAGCTCAAGCAGCCTCGCCCGGTAGCCGGCAATCCGCTGCGCCTGCCCGTCCAAGTAGCCAGGGCTCTCGGGCTTGGCGGAGACGTAGGTGCTGTGCAGCTGCTTGTCCGTCTCCCACCCAGACATCGGCTCCGCCGACCACGGCAGGGTCCGGGCGTACTCCTCACACTCCGCACGGGTCCGATGGAGAGCGAGCCGGGCATCCCGCAGGTCCTGCGGGAACGGGAACACGACACTGGCCTTCGGCACGCACTAATGGTACTTCTGTTCGAATTCAAGACGCGAACAGGCACGTCGAAATATCCCAGAAGGCACTAACCGGGCGCTGCTGCCGTCCGGGCGGCGTCGTCTACGACGGTGACGACATCGGCACCTGGAGGTGGCGGCAGCAGGAACCGGGTACCTGGGCGCAGCTCCTGCCCGAGCAGCGCGAGCGACTGACCGCACTCGGCATCCGTGGCGCCGCCCTCGCCGTGACGGCCGCCGCCCCGAAGGAGCTCCCCCCGGCGCCGGTCGGCGCGGCCAAGGGGCCCAGGAAGGCTGGGGCCGAGGCAGCGTTCGAGCGGGGCCTGACCGCCCTCGCCCAGTGGGTGGAGAAAGAAGGACAGCAGCCCGTCCCGCGCAACACGGTCGGGGAGACCACGGTCGACGGCGAAGCAGAGCCGGTGCCCGTCAAGCTGGGGGTGTGGCTCTCGAACACCAATTCCAGGAGGGACCGTCTGGACGCCGACCAGCTCGCCGCGCTCGGCGTCGCCTGGGCGGGACCGGTACCGGACATCGAGGCCGCTCCGGCTCCCTTCGTACAGGCCGCGCCGCCGGCGGCCCCGCCGAAGCAGCCGGTGCGGGAACACCACGAGGAGTGCAACAAGATGCTGTACGAGGGCGGACTGCACCTGCGACCTCATCGAGCGGCTGGGACCGCCCTCCGAGCGTGAGGACCCCTACTGGGACAACCTCTGACCGCGCCCACGCACAGAGAACCCCGGACCTCAAGGTCCGGCGTCCTCTTCCTGTAGCCATGGACACCCGTTTGAATGAGCACGTCGAGCATCGGGGGGCGCCATGATGGCGGAAGAGTTCGGGTATCAGGTGTCGCCGAGACCGGCATCCGAAATGACTCCGACCGTCGGCGCGGTGGTGAACGCAGAGCTGGACAGGGCAAAAAGCGAACAGAACCAGATTCCCCCTGTCTTGGCGATACCGTGTGCACTGGTGGCCATCTTTGCAGCCCTCCTCACGAACGATGCCCCACTGATCGGGCGCCTCCTCCTTCCGGCTATCGGCATCGCCATGTGGACCTCGTCGGTACGTGATGAAAACAAGATCAAAGCAAACAAGCAGGCTGCGGAGCGCAGGGCCGCTGTGGCGCTCTCGAGCCCCTGGCAGGCGTGGCCCTGCCGCTTGGAAGAATTACCCGGGGGACAGGGCAAGGGGATGATGCTGCTCGCCCCGGACAAGGCGGTCGCGTGCACCTTCAGCTCTCCCGTACCGGAAAGTATCTGGGTCGGTACGCCGGACGGTCGCGGGGTGTTCTGGTTCGCAGGCGACCTGCGGTTCGGAGGGCTGATGTCCGCCCCCGGTGGAAGTCCCCTCTGGTGGGCTCATCCCGTACCGACCCCGCAGACAGTCGCACCCACCGGCCGCAGACAGGAAGCGCTCGAAGGCGCGGTCATCGACGAAGCCGTCGGCTTCGCCTTCGACGAGTGGCTGTAGGTCTTCCGGAACGTTCGCGTACGACCGGTCTCCAGGGCGGCGACGAGCGAGTAGGGCCAGCCGGGCACCATCTGATGCTTGCCCAGGCCCCGACCGAAGGTGTGACAGAAGGAACGGTTCCGAGCAGGTATCAACGTCCGGCCGCAGCCACGGGGAGACGTCCACAGCCAGCACCAGGCGGCAGTCGCTCGCCCGGGGCAACGGCACGCCGGCCAGTGCACGACGTAGCCGAGCGACGTCGATACGACCCTGATTGATCCCTGAATACAAGGCCCCGTGCCCGCGCCGATGCTCGGGAGCCAGCGCCAGATCCACCAGGGTCCGGACCGGGCCGTCGGTGCACAGCAGCGCGTCACACAGGACCTCCCTGTCTGCGGCCGGAATGGATCGGTTGCAGGCAGGTGACGGGTGGCTACGCGGGGTACCAGGCGCCGTTGTACCAGACCTCGTTGGCGCTGTCGTTGTGGTGATCCATGTTGAAGTCGTTGGGGTAGTTGTTGATGTGGTTCTGCGGGTAGGTCCAGATGCCGGCGGACTCGTCGCAGACGTAGTCCCAGTGACAGATCGTCTTGACCGGCACGTTGCCGAAGAACTTGTCGGCGCCCGCGAGCGGAGCACCGATGACACCGCCGAACGGCACCGCGCCGCCGTTGGCGCCGGGAGGGCCCTGGCGCTTGGGGTCCGAGACGAGGACGGCGTTGACGTTGCCGAAGGTCTGCCAGTTCTCGGTGACCCAGATGTGCACCACTGCGGCGCCCAGGGAGTACCCGCCCATCTTGACGTGCTGGCCCGGACACGCGTTGCGCTGGTCGCGCACCAGCCGGTTCAGTTCGTTGACGCCCGCCCGGGCGCTCGCGCCGTTGGGGATCTGGGTCGGGTAGCCGACGTGCTGCTGGATGTTGCCGGTGAAGCGGTCGTTGTTCCACGAACTGCCGGTGCCGCCGACGACGATCGTGTAGGTGCCCTTCGCACGAAGCTGCCGCTTGTGCGGAGGACTCCAGTGCCACGGAAAGTCCGGCCGTCAGCAGAAGTCCGGCCAACACGGCCGTGGTCCTTTTGGCCCGCATGGAATTCTCCTCATCTAGGTGGTACTCGATGCTGGATGCCCACTCGTGCCTGCTGCCCCGTCAGCGCCCACCAGCGCGGGCGCGGCGGATGATCTGACGCGGATGTTCAGCGAAAACCGATTCCCCGGTGCTGAAGCGGCGGAAGGCCGCAAGCCCGCAGCGGACGAGATCACTTCCAGGGGCACGACGCCTGCGGGAGCGCCCCTACGGGCGCCCTCCGCTCCTTGCCCCCGCGGTCCCGTGCGACGGTGAGAGCGTGCTGATCGGCCAGAGCACGTACCGGTACCAGCTTCTCGTGCTCCTGGTGCACGTCGTGTTCCGTCTGGGCTTCGCCCACAGGCCCCCCCTCGCTCCGAGCCCTCCCCTGCTGTCCGGAGGCGGGCGGAACGAGTGTCGCGACAGCCGCACCGTCCCGCAGGATCTTGACGAAGGATGGCGCGATCTCCTCGTCCCGAACCCGTGTTTGCACCCCCATTGGCGCGACTGCCGTGCTGACGTCGTCGGCCAGGACGGTGGTCCCGTCGTCGGCGCGGAGCAGGAGCCCGGCGTCGAGTGCGCATCTTGCGGGTGACGCCACCGCCACGGCTGGCTCCGGCCGGGCCAGAAGCCGTGGCGCGTCACTCGGCAGCGCCAACAGCCCTCCACGCGGGCTTGGCGCATGGTCTGACGCGGATGTTCAGCAAGAACCTATTCCTCGGCACTGAAGCGGCGGAAGGCCGCAAGCCCGCAGCGGACGGGGCGGACGAGATCACTCCTAGGGGCACGACGCCTGCGGGAGCGCCCTCACGGGCGCCCTCCACTCCTTGCCCCCGCAGTCCCAGGTCGCCGCCGCGCTCGTTCTCATCCATGTGCAACGTCAGCCGCATCGCCGGCCTCATCATGGACGGCATCACCGACACCGAGACCACTGTCGCGTCCAGCGGGGAGTCCCGCCGTCTCCGTTACCGGATCTCGTCGCCGACCTGGTGGGGGCCTACATACATCCGGACTGGCCGGCGTCCTGACCTTGAGGCCGGACCCAGGCGGGCCTCCTTCTGGGTCCCCTGGGGCATTTGATGGAAACGCCGAATTTGACGCCCGGTGGTTGGGCCGGCCCCGCGGGACGCGGAGTGGGCCCTCCCACCGGGCGCTGCGCGAGGGAACCAGTCTCGCTCAGTTCCTGTCCCTGCTGTTCATCCAGGGGGGACTGAGCAGCAGGACAGGAGATTGTCATCCAGTGCTGGGGCAACCATTGGGACCCTGGGAAATGCTTTGATTGTCGACCCCGGCTTGCCACCCGGTATTGATGGTCTTGTCTTCGACGCCGCAGACGGACACCGTCTTCTTGTAGATGCCGATCCTGATGGTGATGCGGCCGCCGCGTTCAGACATACCGGAAATCGTGCCAGTGATGCGTGTCTGCTGGGTGTCGCTGCTCTCGCAGATGGCCAGCGTTCCGCCGAAGTCGACGCCGGCGCCACCCACAGGGAACGTGAGGCAGTTGAGCTCGGTGGTTGAGGCGGAGGCAGGTACCGTCGTGGCGACGAAAGCTGCCACGACGACGGCGGCCGCGGTAGCTGCGGCACAGGGAGTGACTGTGCTCATCTCACGTCTTTGATGACTGCTATGACGTGCCATGAGGCGAGGACGTGGGCCAGTGCGGCTGCCCAGAACCCCCAGAGTTCCGCGTTCCTTGCCTTGACGACTGTGCGCCAGTGGGTGACGAGCAGGCCGACGGTCCAGGCCCACAACGGCCAGGCCCCGTAGGCGGCATAGGAGCGTGCTCCGAATCCGTAGTCCAGGGCGAGGACGATGCCGAACATGACCGAGGTGACGATCCAGTCGAGGGTTCCGACGAACGTGTCGGGGTCTTTGCCTTCATGGCGCATGGTGAACACGTGATTCTCCGGTCGGGGTAACTCGTCGGTCCTGGCGGGCCGGGGCTGCGGGCACCGGTTCAGTCCCGGTGCGTGGGCGAACGGTACGGCGGCCGCAGGGCGCCCCGTGCAGAGGCGCCCTGCGGCCGCGGCACGAGTTGGATCAGATCTGACTGCGGATGTACGCATAGATCGTGTACACGTCGGAAGCCCACGCGATGGCCCAGCGGATGGCACGCGGAACCTTGTCGTTGTACCAGACCTTGTAGGCGGTCCAGCCCTTCTTGACTGCGGCGACGCAGCCCTTGCCCTTCTTCACTGCCTTGTCCAGGGCGGAGAAGCGGCCCTGGACGACTGCTTCGGTGGTCACGTCGTCGGAGTGGAGAGCGGAGCGCTCTTCGGGAGTGAGTTCGGCCTCCGTGAGCATGGCCTGGCCCTCGATCGAGTCGAGGTAGTTGACGAAGGTAGCGTGGGAGTCGACGTCGATCTCGTTCGCGCTGACCGGGGAGCTCTGGGCCTGTCGCGCCTGCCTCGCAGCCAGGGCGGCGAGCCCAACAGTCCTTGCGGCGAAAACAGTTGCTACGCCGATGCCAACCTGGCGTCTGTTCTCCGTGCTTTCTCTCGGGTTGAGTGCGGGCGGCGCTCCGGCGCATGTGAATGGCCTGGAAACCAATGCGCTGAAGTGCCGTCCGCTGCCCGGGTGTTCCCGGTGCGTCGCCCAAAAAGGTACGGTCCAGTCGCCCTGCGTACAACAGACATCTACAGCGCTGGCCAAAAACGACTCCGGGCATATGCCGTGGTTTGGCCTCACAGCCGCTTTTACTCGCGCTCAGACACCGACGGACTGTCCGATTCCGCCCGGCCGGAGCACCGGACTCCGCGTACCTGGCCCCAGACATCCGGGGCGCCATGCCGAATCAGGCACGTGAAAAAGAGACGAGCGCGACACAACCGCCCCCCGGTTTCCTACGTCTTGAACCGGGGGCTACCCGGTTCCCACTGTGCCCGTACACGCAGACCCAGCGCGTCGACCATGAAGGACACACATGTCTCCGCGTATCGCCGCAGGCGTTGTCGCCAGCGCCCTTGCCTTGAGCCTGGCCTCCTCCGCCGGGGCCCACGCAGCAGATTCGTACAGCCGGAGCGTTCCTCTTGCTCAGACGGCAGTTGACTCGTCCGGATACTCGGCCCTGTCGGGCATGCCAGGCGTTCCGGCCGTGCTCAAGGCCGGCTTCTCCAAGATCAAGATCAACAAGGGCAAGCCGGTCTCCGTGAAACCCAAAGCCAGTGCGGCCGTCCCCTACACGTTCACCGTCACGCACGACAGCACGGTCAACGTGCACGCCGACGACTTCCTGACCGGGATCGAGATCTACACCGGCTCCGCGGACAAGCCGAAGAACCCGGTAGCAAGCTGGACCGACCCCGAATGCGAAGACGCCACCACCACCGCCTATGTCTGCACCGGCACGATCAAGGTCAGTCCCGCGACGGATCTCGACAATGCCGCCGCGGGCCGGACCTGGCATGCAGCCGTATGGGCCTGGGTCCTCAACGGGCAGGACCCGAGCAGTAAGAACTTCAAGATCGGCAAAACTGCCTATGCCGACCACGTCGGCGCCACCGCGCCGACTGTCCTGCGACACGCAACACTCACCACCGACGCCAGCCCGGAGCGCGTGAAGAAGGGCAAGAACCTCACCGTCTCCGGCACCCTCAAACGCGCGAACTGGAACGTCGGAAACTACAGCGGCTACGCCAAGCAGAAGGCTCAGCTTCAGTTCCGTGCCAGCGGCAGCTCCAGCTACAAGACCGTCAAAACAGTGACCACCGACAAGTTCGGCCGTCTGAAGACGACAGTCAAGGCAGCCAAGGACGGATCCTGGCGCTACATTTTCGCCGGAAACGCAACGACATCCAAGGCCACGTCTTCCTCGGATTTCGTCGACGTCAAGTAGACACAGAAGTCGGAGCGCTGCAGCACTCATCGGTACGACAGACTGACACTGAGCCGTTCAGGCATCCGAGCCGTGTCCATCCTCCGAAGTACGGAGACCTGTTGTACTCGGCCAACCTCACGGTGAGGCCGACTGGGTGCTTGTGGTCGAGTCGGCGGAGGCAGAGCGACCCCGGCTGTTTGTGACCTGAGGGATTTCGCTCCCCCTTTGACCACTTCCATGGAATCCGGCACAACCGATGTTGTGGGAGCCCAAGGAGCCCAGGCTCCCGCAGCCTGGTGGTAGCCCTGTGGCGGATCCGCACGCTGTATCGGTGCCACGGGTGCGGTCGGCTGAGGGGCCGGGGCGGTGGGCGCCGTGGCGGGGCCGGCCTTCACGGCTGCGGGCGCCAGGACGTGCAGGGCGCGGACGTTCGCGCCCTGCCCCCGCTCGTTGGCCGCCGCGATCAGCTTCGGCGTGCTCCAGCGCAGCTTCGTGCCGCAGGCCAGGGCGTCGGGGACGACGTCAGGGGGCCGGTGCCCGCGTCGAACGCCACCGCCCGGACCCGCCGGTGAGCTCGGGCACGACCGCCGCGAGGATGGTGTCGAAGTGCGCGAGGACGCTTTCGCCGGTGGCCGGGGCGGCCATGCCGCGCTCCGTCATCGTCTCACCGACACCGAGACCACCGTCGCGTCCAGCGGGGAGTCCCGCCGTCTCCGTTGCCGGATCTCGTCACCGACCTGGTGAGGGCCTACATACATCCGGACCGGCCGGCGCCCTGGACCTTGACGCCGCACCCAGGCGGGCCTCCTTCTGGGCTCCCTGGGGCGTCTGATGGAAACGCCGAATTTGACGGCACGTCGGCGAGTGCGGCGATGCGGTGGTGGATCAAGGCCCGGTGCGCGGCGTGCTCGATGCTGGCGCCGTAGACGCGTGGTGCGTCAGCGGCGACCTGGCCCGGCCAGGTGCCATCGCCGTGGCTGGCTTGCTGGAGCGGCCGGATAGAGGCTCATGCGTTCGGCTCCGGGCCGCAGTGGTGCTGGGCCGCTGGCCCGGAGCCGTTCTCGCACGCCGGACCGCCTTCACAACGGTCTGCGGTATGGGGCGCCGGCCGTGTGCGGTGCGGGAGCTGAGTGTTCCGCCCGGTGTGGCGGCCACTCCAGTTCGTGGATGTCCACATTGCCCAGGTCACGGTCAAGTGCATCGGGTGAGTACGTGGGTGGGTCCGGAGCACGAGCACCCGCGCAGCCGCATGTCCTTTAGAGCATGCGGCTGCGCAAATGGTTCCGCTGTCAGTTTGTCTGGAGGTCGAGTTCGCAGTCCAGGGTCTGACTGTACGAGCGCTTTTCTTGCGTGTAGTCGAACCGGCAGTACCGACTGGTTCCCTTCGGAGAAGAATTTATCTTCATCCGGGCCACGAAGAATATTTCGCTCTCTTTGTGGGCCTTTACCACGACCGGCTCGGTCGCATAGTTTTTCAGTTTTTTGAAGTCAGGAGCGTCCCCGGCTCCTTCAAGAGCCATGAGGGGGAGGCCTTCGGTATCCTCCAGATCATAAGCCCCGTATTCGAGAATTTTCATACCTTTTGCAGGTCTGACTATGGAGACGTCAGTTATTTCGATGTCTCCATTGCTGGTGTTCAGAGGAATCGGGAGGGCGAACCACCAGATCTGTCCAACTTTTGCATTTTCATTTCCGACTGTACCGCTTGATTGATTGCCAGATTCCTCGAGAGCGCTCCCTGAGCTGACTTGTGTTGTTTCCCGGGGGGCACTCTGCGGCGTGCATGCCGAAAGCGAGAGGGCTGCGGCCAGGAGGAGTGTATTCCTAATACGAGTAGAAGACGCCAGGCTTGCCTGAGACACCGTCCTTCGCCCCCCAAATGTAGTGCTTCATGTGCTTGAGGTTGCCTGCGGTGATCCGCTGACGATGGTCCTTGTCATAGCTGGTGGAGCCCCCGAGGGAGACGCCGAAGGCGCTGACGGCCCCTGACCACTTGACGCTCTTGTTCTTGCTGATCTGGAAATAGGATCCAGCAGTAACGTAGGCTCGGTTCTTTTTCGGGGATTTCAAGAACTTAGTCCCGTCGAGATGCCTGACGTCCTTGCCGTACTTTCCGGTTGCTCCTCCTGCAGGAACCGTGTACTTTCCTGGCTTTATCACGTAGCGTGTCATGGGGCCGCCACCCCCGCATCGCCATGTTTCCTTGATCTTCGTGTACAGGAGAGGGATCTTCCACTGCTTAGCGTAGTAGGAACCCTTGTTCGTGTAGCCGGTGGAGCTTCCGATGGAGGATCCGAGGGTCACTGATCCTGTGACAGTCCATTTCGACCCGACCTTGGCAGCTGTTTCCACCGTGGACGAGACCTTGTTGTCGTAGTCGAAAGACGCTTTTGCATCCCAAAATGCGTGGGCTTCTCCGACGGTGGTGTAGTAGATCTTTTTATCGATAACCTCTGACTTTGTCCTGTCGCAGCCGCCGTCCTTCGCTTCGATGGGCATCGAAGCGGTATTCACACCATTGATGATGTAGGGATCTTCAGTGGGTACGTCCCCCGTGGCGCTCTGCCACTTCGGCAGAGGCGAGTCACCGTTCCGGTCAGCCAGAGTGGCGTCCAGCTTCGATCCCCAGCTCTGGGCGTACTGGGCGTCGCGCGGGTTGGCCGTGCTGTCGGCCAGGGACGTCGGCTCGTCGGACCCGCTGATGCTCGATGCCGGCTGCAATGCCGCGGGTACCACCTCGGCGTCAGCGACACGGGCCTGCACCTCAGGTGCGGCGGCAACGGGGGCAGCGGAGAGATGCGAGACTCCGGCCATCTGGATACCACTGCTGGTCTGCCCGGCCACTGTAGCGACAGCGTTGACCACCCCGCCGTTCTCTGCGGCTGCCTGCTCGACATCGGCGGGCAGCGCGGACGGGAGCGGTATCGACCAGGTTCCATCCGCAGCAGTCACTGTTTTGCCGAGGGTGGGAAGTGTGATCGCCGATCCGTTCTCCGGCACTACATCAATGGCTTCCAACAGAACGGGAAGGCCGCTTGCGGGAGCGCCGTTGCCCAGGGTGAACTTGCCGGAGAAGACGGATGGACTGGTCAGTGGAAGGGGTTCAGCGCCTTCCGCAGGTACAGCCGGCACGTCGGGGTCTTCGGGAATGCTGGAGAACGGTTTGGCGCTGGGGTCGGCAGGTGCGAGACAGGAGGCCACATCTGCCATTGCACGCCCAGAAATTCCGGTTCTGACTTCACCGTTGACCTGCGCGAAAGGAGACTCGGTATAGCTCTTGACCACACCCTCACTCTCTTCGTCGTTACTCATTGTGTAGAAAGTTCCGGGACCAGGACTCCAGCCTTGAAGGGCGCCCGTCAGGCCTGTTGCGACGACTTTCACCGCCATCAGCCCGCCGCTGTAGCTGCGCCATTGACGTACGGTGCCATTTTTGAGTGTGTAGATGGAATTACCGACGGACCAGACATCGTCAGCCGATGCGATTTCCGATATTGTTTCTGCCCCGGGGGGAATTGCCATGTTGATTTTTGTGATTGCGCCAGTACCGTTCACGGGATCGCTCTGTGAATACCGGTCGATCCCTCCTTCATTGTTCGCCACATGAATCAATGGGCCGTTGGACCAGATCTGCTTGAATCGCTTCCATGGAGCTGTGTGAGTTTTCACGAGCTTGAGTAGAGGTCCGCCAGAATCTGTCTGATCCTTGTAGACGTTCAACTTGCCGTCATTGGTTGTCTCATATATCAAGCCGTTACCGGCTGTGAATACTTTACTGAAAATGGGTATTTCTCCGACCGCATCCGGAGATTCGGCAAGCGGGGCTGCGGTGCCGCCACCTTGCGGATCCCAGTCCACATATTTCTGGATGGATCGTTTCAGCAAACCACCGGAACCAATGGGCCCCACCACATAGGTCGCAACGTTCGACTTGCATTCATCAGCTGAAGCGTCCGTGGGGGCAATAACTTCCGGAACCACTGTCAAGCAACCAGCCATCACGATGACGGCAAACGCTGATTGGATGGCAGTCCCTCGAAATCTTCTTATTCGAGAAGCGGACATAATCCCTCATTCTTTTTAGCTCTGGGCGAGTTCGATTCCGGCAAGTCTAAGCACAGATTGACTCGTGTCACTGGGTACGGCCAGAGAGGGCCGAGTCAAGCGGAGTATCAAATTCCATTTGTATCGCTTCGGTGTGCACTTATGCACCTTTTGTATAGGCACTGCCGGGCCGCGGTCGAGGTTTCCTTCGGGGATTACCGCCCGGGGAGGGATTGTGGTGGCTGGGGCGCAGGCGACAGAAGGGCATGAATTTACTCAATCTTTACTCTATGTAGGTGTAACAACGGCCATTGCAGTTGAACTCGTGGTGGTGGCTGGCCGTTGGCTGCGCTATCACCGCCCGGAGACATGCGGCATCCGCAAGGGGCGGGCTGACGGCAGCAGTTCGCGAGGAGTTACGGATCCAGGCAGCCGAGACGAGGAGCAATCCGAAGGTGATTTCATACTGATTCCTCGCGTGCCGACGGCATTCACCCAGTTCCAGGCGCGTCCGTCGGACTTGCCCCAGGGCGGGGCTCGGTTCCCGCGGCTCGATGAACTCCCGCTGCCCGCAGCGACGTTGCCGCCCGCCTGTTGCATGTGGAACTCGTGTCGTGAACGTCATCGGCCCAGACTCCATCTCGCGCCCGGTCGTCATACAGGACCGATCCCAGCACTGAAAGAACGTTTTGCCCTGGCGAAGGTGTTTGGGAATGCAGTGCTGCCGTGGATGATTGCGGGGTGTTGGTCCAGGTGGAAGCGGTGGGGCAAGTCGCCGAAGGACGCGTGACGGTTCGGGTGCGCTCGGAGGCGGGTGCCGCTGTGGCGTTCTGGTGCGGCGATCCGACGGGGGTGGGCCGCGAACATCATGTGGAGTGGACTGTTGAAGGGGATGTGGCCTGGGGCGTCAATACTCGACCGGCCACTTCATATTCACCCGGGGTGGATGAGGAGGAGGACGGTCGGATCGTCTTTCGGGGGCGGCTGAGCCTGACGGGTGATGGCGGAGCCGTGTTGGAAGTAGCTGGAACCCTCATCCTGTTCGACCTCGCCGACCCGCCGCCTTCGACTGCTGTCGATGGAACGTTTGTCGAGATCAGTGTGGAGCGGACCAGCGTCAGCCTTTGGCCCTACCTGCTGTGATTCGCAGGAACCCGACTCTGCGGCCGGTCAGCTGTCGCGCCAGTTGTGGGTTGATTCTCGGGTGAGTCTGCGGCTCACGAGGTCGATCATCGCAGTTGGATCATGGCTTCGGAGCGGTGGGGGTGGGTTTCGTAGTCGCGGGCGAGGCTGCGGTGGTGCATGAGCCAGCCGAAGGTCCGCTCGACGACCCAGCGTCGCGGGATCACCTTGAAGCCCTTGCGGGCGGGGGCGCGGCGGGTGACTTCGACGTCGATGCCCAGGCGGGCGCCGTGGTCGATGGCCTTGGTGCGGTAGCCGCTGTCGGCCCACGCCTTCTCAGCGGTCGTTTGTTGAACCGCAACGCGCTCGGAGGAACTTGGTGCTTCCGACTGTCAGAAGCACCGCACCGAGCAGTACGACCCCAGCACAGAACCAGGCAAGTTCGTCCCATCCGACACTGGGCACCAGGACCGCGAGCGACCCGACTCCGCCGACAAGGCAGAGTGCACCGCCAAGAACTGGTCCACCCGGCCCTGGTGTGGGTGTGTGCTCCCAATCGGTCATGGGGCCAGTATCCCAATACGAACGAGAAGCCGTGAGAATCCGACAGCTTCAATGCGACAGGACAGCGACGACTCAGCTCAGGCGATCAACCCAGAGCCTCCGCCACCCACCGCGAACAGCCGCCAACTCCACAGTGCGGCTGGGCCGTGGCTGCTCACCGTCGGTGTTCGGACCCTGTCCACAGGGCTGCGGTTCGAAGGTGTCTTCGAGGCCGCCGCACACAGCAGGGCGGCCCGAACGTGAGGAGCTGTCATGCCCGAGAACACCGTCACCACCCCGCTCGCCCCTATGGAGCTGGACGACGTCGCCGACGCCTTCGCCTACATCCGGGCGTTGCAGGCCGGCGACATCGACACCGCTGGCGCGGTCGCCAACGACACGGGCCCCGAGATGCGCCGGCTGCTCCTGGACGTCGCCGCGCGCGTCATCATCCCGGTCACCGCCGTGGACGACTGCGAAGAGGAGCCGTGCGCGCACTCCTTCCTCGCGGCGGCGCTCGGGCGCCTACTCCTGGAGGTCCTGTGCCACGCCGACGGCGCCTGTCTGGCCTTCCCGCCGGGCATCGCCCAGACCATCATCCGCTTCACCGAGAACATCCTCACCGACGACCACGGCGACGTCGCCGACGTCCTGCGCCAACTGGAGGCCGCGGGGATGAAGCAGGCGATGGAGACGGACCCGGCGCACCGCACCACCGCGTAGCCGCGCATCGGGGACGGCGGTGGTGCGGTGCGGGACATCGAGTGCGGTGCACCAGGTGCGGTGGCGGACATCGTGGTGCGCATCAGAGTGGCGTCCAGCGTCATCCGGTGCGCACCACGGTGTCGTCCACTCGGTGGAGTCCACTCGGTGCGGCCCATCGGGTGGAGCCCACTGAGTGGAGCCCACTCGATGCCGTGCATCGCACTGGATGCTGAACATCGTCTCCGGACGGGCGGCACGGGCGCGGGCCTTCTCGGCGTTGGGCTGTTCTTCCGGGGTGCTCACGCGTGGCTTTGATCACGAGTCTCGGTTCTGGCGCACATTTCGTGACGCGCGCTGTGAGCGACGGCCGGCATCTGACCGGCAGTGAACTGGGCCTCACCCCTTGCTGCTGGGCCTCGGGATGGTGCTCGTCGGGCTTGCGCTGGCGACGGACCACCGCGGTATCGCCAAGCGGGCCGTGGACACGTATCTCAACCCTGCCCACGCCGACACCAGCCTCCTCCGGACCTCCAACCGACTGGGATTCGAGCATCCAGGGATGGACTTCCTCCACTACGCCGGGCGCCAGAGGCGGCTCGTACGAGTCTGGGCCCGTCAAGGACGTGATCGGCGCCGGAGACGCGTTCGTCGCCGAGCCGATGAGCTGCACCTCGTCGGTGACGACCCGTCACTCGGCGAACAGGAGACCGCACCGCGCCACCGCCACCGGCGCATTCGCCGTCACCACGCGGGGCGACTGGGAAGGCCTGCCCACCCGAGCCGACCTCGCACTTCTCGACAGCCCTCCCGGCACGACCCTGCGCTGACCCACCAAGGAGGACCCCATGCACCACAACCACCCCCCGGTGGTATCTGGGCCCAGGGCGACCACGAACTGGGTGAGGGCGCCCGCGTGGACGGCCGGCTGATCTCTGTGGACATCCTCACCGGACGCCTCCTCGAAGCCCGGGGCCCCTCCCCCGCCGCCGTACGCGAACTGCTGCGTCTCGATGTCCCGCTCGGCGCGGTCGCCCCCGTTCAGGGACGTCCGGGCCATTGGATCGCCGCCGCAGGAACCGGCATCGCCCTGATCGCCCCCGGCGGCCACACGGAGTGGCTGGCCCGACCCGAGGACCACACCCCCGCCCACACCCGGATAAACGACGGCGCGTGCGACCCCCAGGGCAGATTCTGGGCCGGCAGCATGCCCTACGACGGCACCCCCGGCGCCGGATCCCTCTACCGCACCGACCCGGACGGTTCCGTCCACCAGGTCCTCGACGGCCTCACCATCGCCAACGGACCCGCCTTCACCGCAGACGGCCGTAACGGCTGGGTTCGCTGTCAAACGCCTCGGTTGGATGGTAGAGGGCATCTGCCGAGTCCGCGCCTTGCCAGGACCACTCAGCTCTCATTATCTTGAAGTCAAGATTCTTTAGCAGGGGAGCAGATGTGGCTCGGGGAACGCTCGGATATGCCTTGGACGGCCTGCATCACGTGCAGCTTGCGATCCCTCCAGGCGCTGAGGAAAGCTGCCGTAAGTTCTGGGGAGACGTTCTCGGTATGACAGAGCTCGAGAAGCCGCCGGTGCTGGCGGCTCGCGGTGGGTGCTGGTTCCGAGGCGGTGGCCTGGAGGTTCACTTGGGGGTTGAAGAGGACTTCCGCCCGAACAGGAAGGCGCATCCGGGCATCCTTGTGACCTCGCTCCAAGCGCTCGCCAAGCGGTTGGAAGACAAAGGAGTGAGCGTCACCTGGGATGACAACTTTCCTGGCCACGATCGCTTCTATGCGTTCGACGAACTGGGCAATCGGCTTGAGTTCCTCGAACCTGTCCGTGATTGCTGACGTCTCATGATCAGGGCGTCTTTTTCGTCCAGTGGCTGGTGCGGGGGCTTTTGCGGGTGAGGCGTCGGGTCATCATGGTGATGAGTGCCCAGTTGAGGTGTGCTTCGGATTCTCTGAACTATGGATCGGATCTCGCGGGACCCCGCTTGTGGGGTTGCCTCCTTGGCAGGTCATGATGCGGCGATGAGCATGCAGCATCCCCGGGAAGTTGGCCACGAGTATGCCGTGGCCCGGTATGTCGCTGGTGAACGGCGATACCTCGAATTGCTGGGAGGTAATTTCCTTCGCCTCGGGGAGGAGGCACGGGCTGCCTTCGTAGGCGCGCTGCAAGCCGACTCTCTCCAGGTGAGCGACCAGGAGATCAGAGCGCTCCTTGCGTATGAATGGCGTTCCCGACTGACCGCTGCGTGGTTGGTCGGCGTGGCTCGGCGGGTTGAGTGGCGTGAACGCATCGGTGGCCTTCTGCTGGCCAGTGAACTCACCTATGCGGGTCAGGGTTACTGCTTTGCGCTCGCCCGGTTCGGCAGCCAAGATGATGCGGACATCCTTGTATCCTATTTGGACCGGTATCTTCCGCAGTTGGAGTGCCGGTATGACCAGGGACCCGCCCTTGGAGCTCTCATGAGGCTGGATTCCCAGCTGGGCACAAGTCACTCCGCGCGATTCGTTGCTCCGGACGGCCTCTGGGAACGGTGGGTCGATGCGCTTCCGCATACGCGCGGGACCGCGACCGCGTGGGCGGACAGCTCCAGAGCAGCGATCGACGCATGGTGCGGGCCTTGGGACGCTTGCTCATGACGCGGAGAACTGTGTCGGCCGTCAGGTGTCGGTGGCGCGTCCCGCGATCTGGTTGAAGGTGGGCATCCCGAGATCGACCGCCGAAGCCGCGCGGGCTGTGGCGGCGCCCATCTGGACGAGCTTGTCGTTGGCGCCGGCGAGGCTGGTTTCGAGGCCTTCGCCTTCGCCGAGCCAGCCTTCCCGCTTGGCCTCGGCTATGCGGTCGATGAGGTTGTCGCGGATCTCGATGAGCCGGGGTCGTTCGGCAGGGTCTGGCCGGAGCGTGGCGCATCGCAAGCAGACGTGCTCATGAATGCAAGGAGTGGAGAATGCCCGGCCGCAGGTCCCGATGGAGAGTTTCCGCTTCTCGAAGTGGCCGAGAAAGGAGTCCCCCTCCTCATCGGTGGGTGTGCGGTACTCCTCGCTGGGTCGGGAGGCCCGGCGGCGGGCGATGAAGGCGCGGTGGGCTTCAACGACCTCTCGGGGGTAGACCGCGAGATATCCCATGGTCGTGTCGATCACACGGTGGCCGGCGACGAGTTGTGCGATGTGGGGAGGCATTCCGTTCATCACCGCGTCGGTGATGAAGATTCGTCGGAAGTCGTGCGGCTGCATGGTCAGGGGCTCGCCGCTGGCGTCGGTCAGACCGGCGCTTGCAAGGGCCTGGACAATGTAGGTCCGGATGCAGGTCGGGTGCATGGCCCGGTTCTCGGTGCCGATACGGTGCTGGAACAGCAGTGGCATCGGCGGGTTCCAGACGCGTTCGTGGGGGGGGTGTCTCTATGTCCATCGTCAAGGACGTGGTGCCGGGTATGAGGTTGTTTGGGATGGTCATGCGGTGAGGGTGGTGGTGGGGACTCTGGACTCGTAGAAGGTGCCGTCGCGGAGCATGGCGAACAGGACGCTGATGCGTAGGCGGGCGAGGCGGAGGAGTGCCTGGGTGTGGGTTTTGCCGCGTGCTCTTTGCCGGTCGTAGTAGGTGCGGGAGGCCGGGTCGGCATTCATGCAGGCGAATGCGGAGAGGAACATGGCGCGTTTGAGCTGCCCGTTTCCGCCGCGTGGTGCGTGTTCGCCGTGGATCGAGGTCCCCGAGGATCTGGTGGTGGGGGCGAGGCCGGCGTAGGAGGCGAGGTGGGCGGCGCTGGGAAAGCTGGTGCCGTCGCCGACGGTGACCAGCAGGACAGCGGCGGTCCTGACACCGACTCCGGGCATCGAGGTCAGGACCGGGTGAAGAGGGTGGGCCCCCAGCAGGGTGCTGAAGTGCGTTTCCAAGGCCCGGCGCTGGTCGTGGACCGCTGCGGGGGAGGCGGCCAGGGACGGGATCACGATGTCGAGGGTGCCCGTGCCGGGACCATGACGGTCTGTTCGTCGAGAGCGTCGAAGACGTCGTCGATCAGCCGGACGGCCATCCGCGGGGCTTTCGGGCGGATGAGTTCGACGAGTCTGCGGCGGCCGGCTTCCGCAGGGCGGCCGGGGATCCGTAGCGTTCGAGGCCAGGTGACGGCCGGGTGGTCCAGCCGGGGACCGAGAACGCGCTCCAGCGACGGGTGGAACTGGGTGAGCAGGCCGCGTATCCGGTTGGAGGTGCGGGTCGCCTCGGCCGCGAGGTCCTGGTCGAAGCCGGTCAGGACCGTGAGCTCGGCGGTGATCTCGTCGGTCAGCTCCAGCGAACGCAGGACGTGGGGCATCGTCCGGGCGGCGTCCGCGATCACCGCCGCGTCCTTCGCGTCCGTTTTCGCCTCGCCCGGATAAAGATCGGCGATCCGCCGCATCGCGAGTCCGGGCAGGTAGGCGACCTCGCAGCCCGCGTCGCGGGCCACGGTCAGCGGCAGAGCGCCGATCGAGGCGGGCTGGTCCACGATCACCAGCACCGTGCCGAACTTCGCGATCAGCTTGTCGAAGACGGCCCGCAGCCTGGGTTCGCTGTTGGGCATCGGCTTGTCGAAGACCTTCTTCCCGGCCGGGGTGAGCCCGTGGCCGTGGTGGGCGGTCTTGCCGACGTCCATCCCGAGGAAGACGCCCACGTCTTCAATGTTGAACATCGCACCCTCCCTGAGGTGTTGACCGTGCCGGCCTCGGCGTTGGCACCGTGCTCGCGCATCCACGTTATGCAGACCTGCCGCCCACGTCTCTGCCCGGCATTGCGCCGGACCGGGCGGTGGCCGGGTCTCTCATCAGCGTCTCCGACAGCACCCCCCAGGCCCGGCGACACCACCCCCCAGGTCATCGGTTCAACAGAGGGGACACAGTCATACCGGGCCCGGAGGCCAGCGGCCCCATTGCAGGACCGCGTAGAACATAACGGGGGTGGTGTCACCGGGCCCGAAGGCATCGACGGACCGCTGATGAGGGGCTTGAGCACCGGCTTCACCCAGGCCGGAAGAGCTCTCCGTAACGTGGATGTGGCAGCTCGATGCCGAGGCAAGGCCGGACGAAAGCGTGACCGGAGGGGCCTGCACGTGATCGGCACCGGCGACATCGACGTCTTCCTCGGCTTGGACGTCGGCAAGGGCGAACACCACGCCACCGCCGTCACCCCGGCCGGAAAGAAGGCGTTCGACAAGCGCCTGCCCAACACCGAGCCCAAGCTCCGCGAGCTGTTCGCGAAACTCCAGGCCAAGCACGGAACGGTGCTGGTCGTGGTCGATCAGCCGGTCTCGATCGGAGCCCTGCCGCTGGCGGTCGCGCGGGACATGGGCTGCCCGGTCGCCTATCTGCCGGGGCTGACGATGCGGCGGATCGCCGACCTCTATCCGGGTGAGGCGAAGACGGATGCGCGGGACGCGTTCATCATCGCGGACGCGGCCCGCGCGATGCCCCACACGCTGCGGGTGATCGACGGCAAGGACGAGACGATCGCCGAGCTGGAGATGATCGTCGGCTACGACGACCTGGCCGGCGAGGCCACCCGCGTCGCGAACCGGCTGCATGGCCTGCTCACCCAGATCCACCCGTCGCTGGAACGGGTCTTGGGGCCGCGGTTGCAGCACCCGGCCGTCCTCACGCTGCTGGAACGGTTCGGTTCACCGGCACAGATACACAAGGCGGGCCGGCGGCGGTTGGCCACACTGATGCGGCCGAAGGCGCCGAGGATGGCCGAGCGACTGGTCGAGGAGATCTTCACCGCCCTGGACGAGCAGACCGTGACGGTCCCGGGCACCGAGGCGGCCGCGTTGATCGTCCCGAGCCTGGCCGGATCCCTGGCCGCCGTCCTCGACCAGCGCAAGCTGCTGGCCGGTCGGATCGAGGAACTGCTGGAGGCCCACCCTCTTTCGAAAGTCCTGAGGTCGATGACGGGGGTCGGCGTCAGGACCGGAGCCCGGATCCTGATCGAGGTCGGTGACGGCAGCACCTTCCCGACCGCCGGCCACCTTGCCGCCTACGCGGGTCTCGCCCCCGCGACCCGGAGCTCGGGCTCCTCGATCCGAGGCGAACAGCCCTCCAGGAGGGGAAACAAGCAGCTCAAACGGGCCTTCTTTCTCTCCGCATTCGCCGCACTCGGCGACCCGGCATCCCGGTCCTACTACGACAAGAAGATCGCCCAGGGCAAGCACCACACACAGGCCCTGCTCTGCCTCGCCCGACGCCGGGCCGACGTCCTCTTCGCGATGCTCCGCGACGGAACCTTCTACGAGCCCCAACCGGCTACGGCCAGATGAGAAGTCCGGACTGCTTGGTCAGTCCTCCGGCCGAAGCCGCTGCCGAGCGGCCGCAAGCCGCTGGTCATAGTTAGACGCGAACAGTTCCGGAAGGGTCTTGTCGAGTGTTGCGGCGATCCGATGGATCGGCGCCCAGACCGCTGGATCGTCGACAACTCGGCTGAGGTCCGTCATCTGGAGCTTCTCCAGCCAGCGCGACAGCACCAGTGCCTCGTCACTCGTGAGCTTGATCGTGACCTGGCTATCACTCATGCACACCCCTACCGCTCGGCCCGCCCCTGACCGCACGAACCTACTGGCCTTGGACCTTGACCAAACACATAGGGGCGCCCCCGCCCTCAGGGTGCTTTTCCTAGCGGGCCTTGGTCTGGCCCGCCCCCTGGTTCGCCTGCACAGGACCGTTCAACACGTTCACGCCCTTTTGGTTACCGAGTCCTTCCCTTCCTGGGGTGGGACTGGCTCTCTTGAAAGGAAAGGAACCGGCGGCCCGCTGCCCCGCCACTGTCAGGACAAGGACCAGGGAGTGATCATGGATCTCGCAGTCCCTCAGCTCCGCCTTGATCTGCCGTCCAGGCTCCACCCCCACGAAGACCGCGCCCAGCAGCACACGCAGGCGTGGGTACAGGAAATGGGCATGATCGCCAACAGCCCGAAAGCGCGGGAGGTCTGCGACTCGTTCCTGCTCGGAAGGCTGGCCGCCCGGGTCTATCCCCACGCCTCCGTCGGCCGTTTATACGTCCTGGCGGACTGGATGAGCGCCTACTTCATCCTGGAGGACGTCCTGGACGACACGGTGGAGGCCCGCGACCCGGAGGTGGCCACCGAGATCGCCGACCAGTTCATCGCCCCCTTCCTCGGCACCGCCCCGCAAACCGGGCCCCACCGGGTGGGCGACGTCCTCGCGGTGCCGAGGATCCGGGAAGGACTGGCCGACCTGTGGGCCCGCACCCGGCCGGGCATGACCGCCGCGTGGACCAACCGCCTCGTCCACGACATGACCGACTACCTCTACTCGCACGTCCGCCAGTCGGAGATCAACTCCTCCGAACCCCCCTTCGACGAGGACGCGTACTGCGCCCACCGGCTCCTGACCAGTGCCATGTACGTCTCCGCCGACCTCATCGAGGTCGCCACCGCCAGGCCGGTGCCCGAACACCTGATCCGCAACCCGGACGTCGCGACCATGCGCGAAGCCGCCTCCCACGTCGTGGCCTGGGTCAACGACCTGTACTCCGCGCCCAAGGAGATCCGCCTCAACGACCTCTGCAACTATGTCGTGGTCCTGACCAGCAAACTCGACGTCTCCTTGCAGGAAGCCGCCGATCTCGGCTGCCCAGCGGGCCGACGTCCAGGTCGGACGGTTCCTCGCCGCCGAGAGCCGCGCCGAGGCCGTCCTCTACCCCCACCTGCAGCCCGACGACCGCCAAGCCCTCACCAAAATGGTCGAAGGACTCAAGACCTGGATGACCGGCAACGCCCTCTGGGCAGAGGAAACCGCCCGCTACACCGACCGCGCGACCCGGCGACCGGCCCCGTGCAGCACCTCGCCACACTCATCTGACGACCCCGACAGCAACCGCGGCACAGGCCCCGCACAGAATCCCCGCCGGCCATGCCCGGCGCCGCCGAGGATGCCCCATGACGGACAGCAGGTCACCGGGCAGTGCCGTTCCACGCCCGCACGCGCCAAGCCCCAAGCACCCAGGGCGCACCGGGTTGAACCGGCGGGGTCGCGGGATCCGCCTCCTCGGATCCGGCACCGGGCTCCACCCGCAGCAACCGGCCCCGCGCACCCCGCGTCCCCGCTTCATCCACCGCACCGCCGACCGGAGAGTGGACAGCTATGACAACGAACATTCCGATCAGCCAGGCACCGGGAGCGCTGCCTCTCCTCGGCCACCTCCTGCCACTGGTACGCGACCCCCTGAAATTCCTCACCTCACTGCCCGCCCGCGGAGACCTGGTCCACATCCGAATCGGCCCCATGAAGGCCCTTCTGGTGTGCGACCCGGGACTGACCCGCCACGTCCTGGTCAACGACCGCACCTTCGACAAAGGCGGCCCGGCATTCGACCAGGGCAGGGAAGTCCTGGGCAACGGCCTGCCCCTCTGCCCCCATACCGACCACCGCCGCCAGCGACGGCTGGTCCAGCCCGCCTTCCACCCTGCCCGCCTGCCCGCGTACGCCCGCCTGATGACCGAACAGACCGACACCGCCACCGGCTCGTGGACCGACGGCCAGACCATCGACGCCTATACCGAGATGCAGAACATCGTCGCCCAGGGCCTGGTGGCAACCATGTTCGCCGACACCCTCAACCCCACCGCCATCACCGGGGTACTGGAGGACCTCGGCGCCATCACGGACGGCATCTTCCGGCGCATGATCACACCACCGCGCCTGAACACGCTCCCCACCCCCGGCAACCGCCGCTACTACCAGGCCCGATCCCGCCTGCGCCAGACCATGGCCCGCGCCACCGCAGACCGCCGCTCCGCCGCCACCGGCCACGACGACCTGCTGTCCGTACTCCTCGGCAGCCCCGATTCCCCCGAAGACGGCCATGACCAGAACCTTTCCGACGCCGAGGTCATCGACCAGCTGATGGCCTTCTTCTTCGCCGGCATCGAGACCGCGGCCGCCACCCTGGCATGGGCACTGCACGCACTGGCCCAGCATCCCCACATCGAAGAACAGCTCCACGCCGAGGCCGACAGCGTTCT
Source organism: Streptomyces sp. NBC_01237 (assembly GCF_035917275.1). Classification (NCBI taxonomy): domain Bacteria; kingdom Bacillati; phylum Actinomycetota; class Actinomycetes; order Kitasatosporales; family Streptomycetaceae; genus Streptomyces; species Streptomyces sp. NBC_01237. Next base: position 31,384 of record NZ_CP108508.1, read on the forward strand.
CGCCGGCGCCGCAGCCACACTCGACGACGTGCCCAGGCTGGAATACACACGCCGCGTCCTCATGGAATCCCTGCGATGCTATCCGCCAGCCTGGCTCGTCAGCCGCACCACCACCACCGACACACACCTCGGCACGCACCCCGTCCGCGCCGGCACGGCCGTCTTCTTCAGCCCCTATCTCATCCACCACCGAACCGACCAGTACGACAACCCCGAGCAATTCGACCCCGACCGGTGGGGCAGCTCCCGCCACCTCAACCCACCGGACGGCTCCTTCATCCCGTTCGGCGGAGGCGCCCGCAAGTGCGTCGGCGACCAGTTCGGCATCACCGAAGCCGTCATCATCCTGGCCACGATCGCCGCACGATGGCGCCTGGAACCCCTGCCCGGCCGCCCCGTCCGCCCCGCCCTGGCCCTCACACTCAGCCCGCAACGGCTGCACATGCGCCTCAGGCCCCGCACATAGCACCGCCCGGGTCCCGAACCCTGCACACCCCGCGTCGGCTTCACTCAGCCCACAACCGTCTTCCAGGCCCTGGCCGCCGCCGGGCTCTCGAACGAGCAGGCCGACGACATCGTCTCGAAGCTGGAGGCCGGGGCGGTGGCCGGCGCCCACACCTGGATCTCCGAGAGCAGCCCCCCGCACGGGTCCGAGCCGCGGTTCGAGGACGGCTGGTTCGCCGGTGTCCGCGACGTCGCCAGCTACCCGGCCGCCACCCGATGATCATTCGCCGCCACCACCCCCACCGGATGGATCTCCCCCGATTGCAACCCTATGCAACCCCCACGCACCGCTCCATGCCGGGACTGCCGGTGGGCGTTCGGGCCGGGGCCCCACTCGCCCCGCACAAGCAGCGAACTGCCGGAGCGGGCCCCGGCCCGCCCGCGTGCGTGACACCGGCCGTAGCAGGGTCGTTGAACTGGTAGAACGGCACTGCGCAGAGAGGCCCCGGGCATCATCACCCCGGGGTCTCGTGCTGTCGGCGCCGTGCTCCTGGTCGTGGTCGCGCTCTACCGGCCCGGGACGAAGCGGCCAAAAGCCCGGACCGCCCCCGCCCGCCGCCGAGAGACTCGGCATCGTTGTGATCGCCGAGCACCGACGAAGGACACGTTGAGCCAGCCGGAGCAGCCCTGGCAGCCGGGCCCGAACGATCTGCCCTTCACCACCCACCTGATCAACCCCCACGGCGACCGGCACCTGGGATTCAACGATGCCGAGGGAGCTTCTACCGGCTGTGGGAGCACCGCGGGCCCGAGCCGCTCCACGCCGGCGACGCGATCCACTCGCTATCTCGCCTCTCCGCTGCCCGTTCACGCCCGCTACTGACGCCGTAGGACCTCCTCAGTAGCCCTTGGGTTCTACGCTGGCGTGGTGTCCAAAGGCACCGGGCGGGCCGGGGAGAGGAACTGTCGGGCTTGTGGCGAACGGCTGAGGCCGGGTGCCCGGCCTGACGCTCTGTTTGTTCCTCAGCTTGTCGTGTGCCAGGCAGTACGGGATGGCGCTCAGCTCGCTGCCCTTCCTACCACCCAGGCACCGAAGCAGCGAGCGGCTGGACGGCTTGGCTACGAGTACCCAGTAGTACTGGGGTTGGTGTGGGCTGTCCGATCCGGGCCGTAGTGTGGGTGCCCTGGCCGAGATCGGGGAGGGGCGGGGCATGGAGGCAGCCACTGCACGGTTTATTGAGGAGTCCACGGCTCTGCCGCCGTCGGCGCTCGCCGCGCTGTACGAGGAGTCCCTCGACCGCTGGAGCCGGGGCGGCCGCGATGCCAGCCGTGCGATCAGGGTCTCCGCGTCGGAGAACTCCGCGATCGAACGTGCCGTCCGCACCGCTCTCCTCCGCCGCACCCACGAACTGGACGCCTTCCGCGCGGAACTCTGCTTCGACATCGAACCTGCCTGCTCGATCGCCGCGTGCGCTGTCTGCAAGCGTACGAAACTGACGGAGGAGCAGTACAGGGTGCTGCTGGACCCGTTCGCGGCGGCAGGGGTCACAGTCCCAGAGTGGTGAGCTTGTCCTACCTTTCAAGCGGGTCGGATCTGATCATTCGTAGGATCGGGGAGGCCGGCCCAGGGGTTCCGGGTATGACTGTGAGCTTGTCGCCGCTTGATGGCTCAAAGAACTCGGCCGCCCGGAGCCCCACGACGACTCGACCGCTAGTTGGGATACGCGACTTGATCGCTTCGTAGGACAACGTCGGCGAGGTCGTCTGCCGGGACCAATGTGAGACGACGAGCTGGCGGAGGTGGCCGTGCCCCAGATATGGGCCGGAGTGGACATCGGCAAGGAACATCACCATTGTGTGGTGATCGACGACCGGGGCAAGCGCCTCCTGTCGCGACGGGTCCTGAACGACGAGCCGGTCCTGTTGGAGCTCATCGGCGATGTACTCACGCCCTCCGGGGATCCCCGTGACGCCGGACGTCGGTGGCTACGGCGCGGGCGTGGCCGGTCAGCTGCAGGGCGATCTGCTCGAAGTCGTGCGAGGTGAGAGTGGTCGGGTCGGTCCAGGACAGGACCGCGGCGACCAACCGCTCGTAGGGGGCGCGGTCCAGGGGTAAGTCCGCTCCGAAGAACCCGTGCGGGTCGTGGAGAACGGTGTGCGTGTTCGGTTTCATCAGCCCTCACCCCGGGGGTTTCTCCCGGTCGCCGGCGGCCGGCCGCCACCCGATGATCATTCGCCGCCACCACCCCCACCAGATGGGTCTCCCCGGATTGCCACCCTATGCCCCCCACGCACGCGCTTCAGACCAGGACGCACCTTCCCGATCCACTCACAGCAGCCAGCGGTCTCAGCGACCTCCAGCCGTAGTTGTGCATCTTGGTGGGCCGTCACCGACAAGCAGCCGAGTAAGGAAAGACAAACGGAGTGAGCACTCACTCATTGACGGAGTGAGTACTCACTCCGCAGGCTGGTGGCCATGACAACACCCAAGGACAACCAGACCACCCGCCGCCGCGCCCCCGCGATGACGCCGGAGGAGCGCCGCGCGATGGTCATCCAGACCGCGATCCCGCTGATCGCCGAGTACGGGGCGGCGGTGACGACCGCGAAGATCGCCCGTGCCGCGGGCATCGGTGAGGGCACGATCTTCCGGGTCTTCGCCGACAAGGACGAGTTGCTGCAGGCTTGCATCGCCGAGGCGCTCTCCCCCGAGCACGCGGTCCGCGAGCTCGACGCGATCGACGTGTCCCAGCCGCTGCCCGACCGGCTCGCGGAGGCGGCCGAGGCGCTGCAGGCGCATATGTCCAGGATGGGCGCGATCCTCGGCTCGCTGGGGCATCGCGGCGGCAAGCACCCCGGCACGGTGCGCGGCGCGGGCCGCGACGAGTCGACGGCCCGTATCCGCGCGGCCCTCGCGGAGCTGCTGGAGCCCGACAGGGCCGCCCTGCGCCGGCCGCCGGAGCAGATCGCGGCCCTTTTCTTCGGGCTGCTCTTCACCCAGCCGCGTACGGAGGACGAGCCCGACCTGGCCCCGCGAGAGCTGGTGGAGGTCTTCCTGCACGGGGCGCTCTCGGGGGGCGCCAAGTGAGCGCCCGGAGAAGGCGCCTGGGAGTGACGGCCCTGACTGTCCTGGCCCCCGTCCTGGTGTGGCTGGTCGCGGACCCTCTGCTGGGGCACCGGCTGCGGATCGCCGACGGCGAGCAGACACTCGACATCGGCGCCGTGCCCGTGGCGGTCGTCGCACTGCTCGCGTCGTTTGCCGGCTGGGGACTGCTGGCCGCCCTGGAGCGGTTCGGTGCGCGGCGCGCCCGCGCCATCTGGACCGGGGCGGCCGGAGCCGTACTGGCCGTGTCTTTCCTGCCGTTCATCGGCGACGGCATGGACGGCGGCACCCGGGTCTCCCTCGCTCTGATGCACCTGGCGGTGGCGGCGGTGCTGGTCCCAGGGCTGGGCGGCAGGTCCCCCGGGGCGGGAACCGGTACCGCCAGGGGGTGACCGCCGGCACCAGGTACGCCGCGAACAGCACGGGATAAAGACAGCCCCGCCGAAGCGTCGCGCGGCCGGGGATAACCGTCAGAGTGCCGAATTCGCCTCGGATCAGAACTGGAAACACTTCAAGGGGATGCCGTTCCAGCTTCGAATCAGCTGGTCAGACGCTACGAACCCGGCTTCGGCCATACGCTTCAGGAAGCCATCCACCGCGCGGCACAGCTGATCTGACAGCTGTACGAGGCACCGGAAGAAATCGCGCAGGAACTCACCCTCTCCGCCGAACTGGCCGAGTCGGCAGTAGGGCAGGGAACGTGTGTTCGGATAGAGCGGCGCCGCGCTCGCCCATAACATCGAGCGGGAGCAAAAGCTGGCCGTGCCCCGGCCAGCGCAGAAGGCCAACAGCGGGGCGGCGCGCTCCAGGACCGCGCCCAGGTCGGTAATGCGCCGGCCGCAGATCTCATCGCCCGGGGGGCGGCTGCGGTGAGGGGGGTGCCCCTACGTGTTTGGTCAAGCGTGGGCACGTTCGGTCCCGGCTCGATCTTCGCCGTGGGGCATGAGACTGTCTGGTCGTGTCGGAGATGATGAGTGGGGTGGAGGTGGCCTTGGATGGGGCCTCGTCTCCTTCCTGGTCGCAACGTGTTCGTGCTGGGCATGACCTCGCTTCCTTTTCTGATGTTCCTGAGGCTGCGGAAGCGCTGGTGGGGCTGCTGCTGGACGTCGAGGACACGGCAGTGACCCGTCAGACGGCAGAGGCCCTGGCCCGGGTGGGAACGGTGGCTGCGGTGCGACTCATCGCTCTGGCGCTCGCCGAAGCCGACGACAGCCATGCCGACTGGATGCAGACCGGGGTGCATGACGTCCTGGCGGGACCGGACAGTGTGCCTGACGTCGCGGCAGTCTGCGTGCAGCTCGCTCGGGACGGGGAGGCGGCTGTCCGTCAGGGCGCCGCGGAGATCTTGGCGTGGGCGGGCGGCGTAACACACTGACGACGGCTCCGACGGCTGCTGCATCGTTGTGCTGGCGAGTCGGGCTGTTGATGGGCTGGTCATGCGACGGCTGCTTCGGAGGCTCGTGATTCGTAGAAGGTGCCGTCGCGGAGCATGGCGAACAGGACGCTGATCCGTTGGCGTGCGAGGCGGAGGAGGGCTTGAGTGTGGGTCTTTCCTCGGGCGCGTTGTTTGTCGTAGCAGGTGCGGGAGGCCGGATCAGCGTTCATGCAGGCGAAGGCAGAGAGGAACATGGCACGTTTGAGCTGCCGGTTTCCGCCTCGGGGTGCGTGTTCGCCGTGGATCGAGGTGCCGGACTGTCTGGTGGTCGGGGCGAGTCCGGCGTAGGAGGCGAGGTGCGCGGCGCTCGGGAACGAGCTGCCGTCGCCGATGGTGGTCAGCAGGACTGCGGCGGTCCTGACTCCGACGCCGGGCATCAAGGTCAGGACCTGGGAAAGAGGGCGGGCCTCCAGCAGGGTGCTGATCTGGGCTTCCAGGGCCCGGCGTTGTTCGTGGACGGCTCCCAGCGAGCGGGCCAGGGATGGGATCACGGTGTCGAGGTGCCGGTCCCCGGGACGATGACGGATTGCTCGTCCAGTGCAGTAAAGACATCGTCGATCAGCCGGGCGGCCATGCGTGGCGCCTTGGGCCGGATCGCCTCGACGAGCCGGCGACGGCCCGCCTTCCGCAGCGATGCCGGGGAGCCGTAGCGTTCGAGGAGCCAGGTGACGGCCGGGTGGTCCAGCCGGGGACCGAGAACGCGCTCCAGCGACGGGTGGAACTGGGTGAGCAGGCCGCGTATCCGGTTGGAGGTCCGGGTGGCCTCGGCGGCGAGGTCCTGGTCGAAGCCGGTCAGGACCGTGAGCTCGGCGGTGATCTCGTCGGTCAGCTCCAGCGAACGCAGGGTGTGAGGCATGGTGCGGGCGGTGTCCGCGATGACCGCGGCGTCCTTCGCGTCGGTCTTGGCCTCGCCCGGGTAGAGGTCCAGGCACCCCATCGCCTGCCGTTCGTCCATGGGGCAATGGGAACACGAAGGGAGAGCCAGAGGGATCCCGGACATCGGTGCCCGGGATCCTCCGTTCGAATCAGGCACTTCCCCGGCCGCTCCGGACGTTGGGCGGGAAAGCCCCCGCACAAGAACACCCGCACCGACCGGAGGAACCACCCCCATGCAGAACAGGGCCGAGCCCGCCGTCGCCCGCAGCGACCGGTACGTACGGGCCCGCGTCAGGATCATCCGCGACCACACCGCCGTCACCGCGGACCCGCCCGTCCACCGGCACTTCACCCAGGGCGAGGAACTGACCCTCACCCAGTGGGGCAGGGCCGGACATCCTGTCAGCGACGACTGGTGGACATCCCAGAACACCAACACGGCCCACACCGTCCCGGGCGACCATGTCATCGTCCTGAGGATCATCGACGAGACATCACCCGCCGGGTAGACCCGACAAAGCGGCTGCGTGCGGATCAGAAACACCGTTCCCATGACAGTCACATCTTGCAGGGTGTAGCGCCCCCTGGCAGCAGCACGAACAGCATCAGCTGACGCGCAAGACGCATGATCACGGTGGTGCCGGACCTGAACACTCCGCGCCCGTCCGACACCACCACACCCAACGGAACGGGCGACAGCCCCTCCCGCAACGACGAACTGCCCGCCAGGGGGTGCGGCCGACCATTTGTCCCTGCTGCGTTATGGAACCGGGGGCAGCCATATGGAAGGGAAGTGGATTTCCGCGGGGACAGGTGTGCCGACAGTAGCGAGAAGCCCGTTGGGAGCCGAACCTGACGCGTTCCTGAAGGAGACCCTGGCCCCGGAGAACGTAGCTCTGTCTGTCAGGTCATCGAAGTACACCGTCTCGCTGGAGAACGCCGCGCCGTTGAAGTCCACCGTGCCGCCAGAGAACACCGCGCCCCCGAAGAACACCGTCCCACCAGAGAACGTTGCGCCGCCGAAGTTCGTATAACCGCCCGAGAACGTTGCGCGGTCGAATCGCACCATCGTGCCGGAGAATGTCGCGTCTTCGAAGTACACCGACGCGCCAGAGAACGTCGCTCCGCCGAAGAACACCATGCCGCCAGAGAACGTCGCTCCGCCGAAGGACACCAGTCCGTCGGAGAACGTCGCCCCGCCGAAGGACACCAGTCCGTCGGAGAACGTCGCCCCGCTGAAGTCCATGTCACAGTCGATGGTGACGCCGTCGAGGTCGAAGTCGCAGCCTTGCCAGGAACGGTGGGTTTCCCGGGGGCGTTGGTAGTGGTCGCTGATGAGGCGCAGGATGGTGTGGCGGACCTTGCGGAGGGCCAGGTAGTGGTGGTGTTCGTCTTGGTGGGTGGGGTCGTTGCCGGGGTCGGGGGTGTAGGGGAGCTGGAGGTAGGCACACAGGACGTCGATGCAGGTCTGGCGCAGGTTGTTGTCGGGGGCGTCGTCGGCGAGGCCGGCCAGGGCGTGGACGCCGCCGAGCCGGACGGCGGGTGAGTCGGATCCGAGTTTGTCGACGGCCTGGGAGAAGCGTTCGGTGTGGAGGCGGGTGGCTTCGCGGTGGGCGCCGGCCTCGTCGACGCGTTGGCGGCGGTAGGCGACGACCAGGGCGACGAGTGCACCGGCCCCGGCGACCACGCCGAAGGAGAGCTTGACCAGGTCGAAGAGTGTCTTCGCGTCGAGCTTCGCGGTGGTATCGATCTCCTGGAAGTCCAGCAGCACTACCAGCCCGTAGAAGACGCCGCCCGCGACCAGGACCGCGGCGGCGAAGGTGAGGGCCAGCGTCCGGCCGACCCTCCACAGCCGCAGCTCCCGTTCATTCAGTGATCGTGACCTTCGCCTGGACGTCATGACGATGAAGACAAAGCAATGAAGCCGACGGTTGCAGCCGTTGAACCTGCGGGATGGCCCACTTCCCCGGCCCGCACCGGGCGGTGTTCGCCGCCGAGCCCGGTCACCGGCCGGTCAGGCGTTCTGGACCTGCTGGGCGCGGCCGGGATTCCTCGTGCTGTCGGCGCCGCCGCCACTACGGGGCACTGTCCGGGGTGTCCGGGAGGTTCAGGCGGCCGAGTGTTTCCAGCAGGTGGGCGACGCGGCCGCCGGGCTCCGGGCTCCGGGCTCCGGGCTCCGGGCTCCGGGGCATCCTGGACCGCTGCGGCCGCGGTGAGGATGTCCTGCCGGATCTCCGGCGGTGCCTCCCTCCAGTGGGCCGCCAGCTGACCGAGGCGTGCGGTATCGCCCGGCTCCGGGGCGGGCTGCTCTCCCATCAGATCTCCTCCGGCCGCAGGTCCCGGACCCAGCGCCACCGGCCAGTCGTCTCGGGTGCGTACAGGGACCGGCCGCCGGGGTGCTCTCCGTAGTCGCTGGTGATCGCGGTCCAGGGATCCGGATCACTGGTGCCCACCGGCACCACCCACCCATCGAGCGGCCCGCCGTACAGCTCCACCTCGGCCGTCGTGTCGTCCACCACCTCACCGTACGAGGCAGACACCCCCACAGGTGAGCAATCCAGCCAGGAAGCGGGAGGACGATGAACCACGACTGTCCCGGAGCCTCCGGCCCGGCCCGCACCGCCCTCGGCGGCCACCCTCCCCCGGCACGTCACACCAGTCACCAGCCTCAACTCTGATGTCCTCCGCCCGGATCCGCCGCCTTCGGGAACCGGGTCGGTGTACGGAAGTACCGCACCACGTCACCCACCAGGAGGACCCGCGTGATCGCTACCGTGCACGACGGCCAGGACCACCACGAGGACTGCGTGTACGCGCAGTCCATCACGGAGCCGTGCCGCTGCGAGGGTGTCCTCCTCTCGGAACGGGAGGAGGAGATCGCCTGACGGGGGCTCTGCTGCCCTGCGGCCGGTAAGGCGGGTCCGGAGCAAGTCGTCACCGCTGGAGCCGCCGCCGCTTCCGGAAACCCTCCACAGCGCGTGCCGCACCGGGGCCTCGGCTTCATAGAACCGAATCGCTGCCACGCCTTCTGGTGTTTGTTCAGCTAAATGATCGACAAAAGGAGCTACCCGCCGTTTCAGGCGGGTAGCTCCCTAGCAGATTTTCCGCGAGATTCAGCTGAAGGGTTCGAGAATAGCTTCTCAGACCCAAATGAACAGATAGTACATAGCTCCGTACGGGCTGCAGTACGATGGATGGTTCGCCGATCCCGGACGCCCTGCTCTCGCCACCTCGCATGCGGCAAAGGTCAAATAAGCACCCGCAAAAGCATAGGCTGACTCTTTAGCCGGGCTCGTGGCTGATGTCAGGACGTTGGCCGATTGTGTGGCGGTCTGGGGCTGTGCTGCATGAGCGGGAACGGTAATGGCGCCCATGGCGAGAACGACTCCGATGGCTGTCCCCGTAAGAGCTCGTAACACGATCTTGTTGAGATGCCCTGGTAGGCCGTGACCGGTGTGATGATTCGGCCGTTCGTGAGGTGTGGGTACTCGACCGTGGATCGTGGACGATGGGTTGTGGGCGTTGATCGAGCCGTTGCTGCCTCCGTGGCCGGAACGGTCGCCGGGACCGAGGCCGGTGTCGGACCGGCTCTGCCTGCAGGGCGTCCTGTTCGTCCTCTACAACGACATAGCCTGGCAACTCCTGCCGATGGAGCTGGGGTTCGGCTCGGGGCAGACGTGCTGGCGCCGCCTGGAGCGATGGCAGAAAGCAGGGGTCTTCGACCGGCTGCACCGGGTCCTGCTCGCTGAGCTGAACGCGGCCGGCGAGCTCGACTGGTCGCGGGCATGCGTGGATGGTTCTCACATCCGCGCGAAAAGGGGGGCGCCGACACCGGTCCGTCGCCGGTCGACCGGCGGAAGACGGGCAGCAAACACCACCTGATCTGCGACGGACGTGGCACTCCGCTGAAGGTGATCACGACCGCGGCCAACGTCAACGACGTCACCCAGACCCTCGCCCTGGTCGACGGCATCCCACCCGTCGCAGGACGCCCCGGCCGGCCCCGCAGACGGCCCGAGGCTCTGCTCGGCGACAAGGGATACGACTCAAACCCCAACCGTGACGAGCTCCGTCGCCGGCGAATCCTGCCCGTCATCTCCCGCAAGGGATCACCGAACATCAAAGGCATCGGCAAGCTCCGCTACGTCGTGGAGCAGACCTTCGCCCTGCTCCACCACTTCAAGCGCCTCGCAGTCCGCTGGGAACGCCGCACCGAACTCCACGACGCCTTCGTCTCCCTCGCCTGCAGCCTGATCTGCTTCAGACGCCTCAAGAAGACCCACTCATGATCGTGTTACGAGCTCTAAGGGCGCGACAGATTCGCATGATGTCTCCTTTCCAGCGCGGCCCAGAGTTTCCGGGTCGTCGCGTGATACCACATAGCTTGCCGCCAGCGGGAACGATCTCAGCTAGTTCCTCAACGCTGACTGGCGTTGCGTGTCTTGGTGACTGCGGCGGCCGGCCAGAACGAGAACACACCCTCTGATTGGTTGTCCGGTTGAGGCCTCAGCCGCAGCCCTTGTGCTTGCTAAGAATGACGTATGAGGCCGACCGGCTTCTTGTACGAAAGCGCACTTGTCCGCCCTGCTTCCCGGTGGCGGCCAGCGTGCCCGAGTGACGAGAGGACGGGCCGATGGCGCTGGAGGACCGCGGAGAGAACGCGGAGCAACGGCCACCAGCAGGGTTACGCAGCCAGCTGATCAGATACCGGGATACCGGACGCCCGGAGCGCAGCCGCCGAGGGTCACGCTTCCCGCTGCCAGGGTGACTCTTCTTCTCGGATGGGGGGAGCCGCTACATATCCACGGCGGCTCCAACCGGTCTGGGGCGGTGGAACATTGGTCTTCGATGCTTGCAGGCCCGCAGTCTGCTCCCTTCCTGGCTGGCTACCAGGGGGCCGGATACGCGATCGAAGTTGAATTCACCCCTCTCGGTGCGCACATGTGTCTGGGCCTGCCTCTGCACCACCTTGCCGACGCGGTACTGCACCCCGACGACGTCATGGGTGCGGGCTGGACTGCCAGGATCACTGAGCGGATCGCCGTCGCTCCGGACTGGCACACTCGGTGGGCCATCATCAACAGCACCCTGACAAAGCAGCTGGTCGACAGCCCTCCCGTGCCGCCTGTTGTAATCGAGGCGTGGCATGCTCTGTGGTCCAACCACGGGGCCCTCACCACGAGAGAGTTGACTCAGAGATCCGGCCGGGGAAGTCGCCGCCTCCAGACCCTGTTCCGTGAGTACATAGGCATCCCGCCGCAGACTCTGTCCAGGATCATCCGCTTCCAGTACGCGCTCAAGATTCCGTCTCACGGCTACCAATCCCTGGCAGAGCTCGCGGCCATCAGCGGCTACCACGATCAGGCGCACATGAACCGGGACTTCCGCGCGCTGGCCGGCCGCACTCCCGGACAACTGCGTCCCCTTGCCGATCGGGCGACGTTGGCTGGGGGCACCGGCCACGACAGCTGCTTCACCGACTTCTTCGCCGGCCGCACACAACTCCCTCGTGGATACGCATCGCCCGGTACACCACCTCCAAGGTGCGGACCCGCCGGGCAGGCGTCACCGCCCGTCCGTCCCGGAGCCGCGGGCCGGCACCGCCCTCCCCCACCACCGACACCGGGACCGGTGCGTCGCACCTCGACGCCCTGATCCCGGAAATCCGTCGCAGCCGGACCCGTCACCGCACTCCGATGCGGTAAACCCTCCGGCACGTCACACCCGTCACACCAGCTTCAACTTTGCTGTCTTCCGCCCGGATCCGCCCCCCTTCGGGCATCGGGGCGGTGTGCGGGAGTACCGCACCACTTCACCCACCGGGAGGACCCGCGTGACCGAGACCGTGCACGACGGCCAGGACCACCACGACGACTGCATGTACCCGACCTTCGCCAACCCGGAATCATGCAACTGCGCCGAACCCCTCCTAGACGAGGTCTGGCCCCAGGACGAGGACGCGGCCTGACGAGCGCTCTGCTGCCCTGCGGCTACCGCAGGGCACCCGGGTGCCACCGCCCGGCCCATTGCGCCCCGGGACCCGGGGCGCAATGGGCGTGACACCAGGCATGGCCGGTCGTTGAACCCGGTCGGGATAGACGTCACGTCATGTCGCACGGAGTCCCTGGGCGCTCATCCGTCCAGGGTCTCCTGCTGTCCGACACCATGCCCGCCCTCACGCGAGAGGATCCGACCCATGACCGAGACCGACCGCACCAACCGCGGCGAGCCCACCGCTTCCCTGCTCCAGCACATCGAGGAGCTACGGGGCGCACTCGCGCACGCAACCCGCCTGCTCTCCCACTCCGCCTGACGCGAGGCGGCCGACAACCCCGGCCACACGGAGCGGCTGATGACGGCTGCCGAGCACATGACGGATCTCCTGAACCGCACCGCACCGGCCACGGCCCCAGCCCGCCGCTGACCCAAATCCTGACCCGACATCTCCTCCGGCTATCGCGGAGAAAGATGTGTCGGTCTGCGGAACCGGCTTGCCCGCACGGTCTGACCTGCGTGAACGGGCGGACAGCCGAAACAGGGGTTCACACCTCCGGCAGTACCTCCGGTGCAACCCACGGTCCCCTGTGCAGACAACTGTGGAGCCATCCTTCTGCACCCCCTCCGGGCGCCCCTGACGGCTCCGAAAGGGCGCTGAGCAGCCGTCAGGGAGCCTGCGGAGCGAGGCATGCGCAACCGGGGCCGGACAAGCCCACCCTGCTTGATGGCTGATCACCAAGGTGGGGCCGTGGCTGGTGCCAGCTCTAGTGCCGCATCAGAGAGCCTTCGCCCTGTTGTGCGGTTGCGACCTGTACGGTCCTCGGATCGGGAGAGTAGGTCCGACTTGGGCGGTCGAGTCCTAACTGCTGGTTCCGTAGGCGGCCATGAACATGTCCAGCAGTCCGTCGACCGCGTGCTCGTCGATGGGGCGGGTTGACAGGAGGCTGCGGTAGTACAGCGTGCCGCACAGCACCTCGGCGGCGAATTCCAGATTCGCTTCCGCGGTCAGTTCACCGGTGCGCTGGGCGCGGGTGATTCGGTCGAGGGTGCTCTGTTCGGCGGTGACCAGGAATCGCTCGTGGAGGGTCGCCCGCAGCATTGAATCGGCCTGCGCCTCGGCGATGACTGCGCGGTAGACGGGGCCGATCGGCGGGCTGGAGAGGGCGAGGCCCGAGCGTAGGAACTGTTCGCGCAAATCTGCGCGGACGTTCCCGGTGTCGCGGTAGTCCAGGTCGCTGATCCACACGCGGCTGAGCGCATCCAGCAGCAGCGCCGACATGGACGGCCAGCGCCGGTAGATCGTGTGTTTTCCGACCCCGGCCTTTCGGCCGACCGCCTCGATGCTCAGACCCGCGTATCCGACCTCCGCAGCCCAGATCGAGGGTTACCTGCAGCAGCGCTTCGGTGCGCGCGGCGCCTCGGCGCCTCGGCGTGGCGGGCGTGTCGGTCATGCCGCCACCCTAACGGCACATGGCGTGCCGTTGACAATGTGGAGGGCTGCGCGCAGCATTCGGACTCGATCGGCACGTCGCGTGCCGATGTCGGATGTGGCGGCACGTCGCCACCCACGCGCCCTAGATCCAACACATCAGACCCCAGAGGGAGATCTGCCATGAGCAGCACCGAAAGCGGCACGCACGAGGGATTCACGGCCGAGGAGCGGGCCGCGATGAAGGACCACGCCCAAGAGCTGAAGACGGCAGCCCGCCGCAGCCCGCGCGCGGACAAGGCGGCGGAGGCGAAGCGGGACGTGCTCGCGAAGATCACCGAGATGCAGGACTCGGACCGGATCATGGCTGAGCGGGTCCATGCCGTCATCACGGCCAGCGCCCCGGCCCTCGCGCCGAAGCTCTGGTACGGGATGCCCGCCTACGCACTGGACGGCAAGGTCGTGTGCTTCTTCCAGAGCGCGGAGAAGTTCAAGGCGCGCTATGCGACGCTCGGGTTCAGCGACCAGGCGAAGCTGGACGAGGGCACGATGTGGGCGGCCGGTTTCGCCCTCACCGAGGTGAGGGCCGAGGTGGAGGCGCGGATCGGTGCGCTCGTGAAGCAGGCCGTGAGTTGAGGTGCGCCCGATGAACGGGCTGGGCCTGCGGCGCCTTAGAACTCCTAACGAAATGATCTTCAAGGTGGTTGGATCACTCCAAGGCCGTTGATTTAGGGGTGCGCAGTGGCTCGGCGGAAGCCGTGGGATGTCGATGACGAGCTGTGGGCGGTGATCGAGCCGCTGCTGCCGATGGTTGAGCGTCGGTACCGGCATCCGGGGCGGAAGCGGCATCCGGACCGGCAGGTGTTTCAGGGCATCTTGTTCGTGCTGCACACCGGGATCGCCTGGGAACACCTGCCGCAGGAGCTCGGCTTCGGTTCGGGCATGACGTGCTGGCGCCGCCTGGCCGAGTGGACCGAGGTCGGCGTGTGGCCCCGGCTCCATGAAGCACTCTTGGCCAAACTCCGGAGCGCGGACGCGCTGGACTTCTCGCGGGCGGCCGTCGACGGCTCCCACATCCGGGCGTTAAAGGGGGCTCCAAGACGGGACGAAGCCCTATTGACCGGGGCAAGACGGGCAGCATGCACCACCTGATCACGGACGCCACTGGCATCCCGCTCGCCGTCACCCTGACCGGCGGCAACCGCAACGACGTCACCCAGCTCATCCCACTGCTCCAGGCAGTGCCGCACGTACGGGGCAAGCGCGGCAGACCTCGACACCGCCCCGACGTCGTGCTCGGTGACCGCGGATACGACCACGACAAATACCGTCGCCTCGTCCGCGCGCTCGGTGTGAAGCCACTGATCGCAAGACGCGGCATCGAGCACGGCTGCGGACTCGGAACCCAACGCTGGGTCGTAGAGCGCGCCTTCGCCCACCTGCACTGGTTCCGCCGCCTGCGGATCCGCTGGGAGATCCGCGACGACATCCACGAAGCCTTCCTCACTCTCGGGTGCGCACTCATCTGCTGGCGACGCCTGTCACAGGCGGCCCGGGCCCTCCCCCTCCCGCAGTAGCCATTCCCGCACCGAAGGAGCACGGTCAAGGAGCCGCCTGACCTGCATGCCCTCTTCGCGTGAGGTCACTTTCGGCAGCGGGGCGAAGTCGTCGGGGATCACATCCAGCAGGCTCAGCACACGGTCTCCCGTACGCAGAGTGATCAGCAGTTCCCACCGCACGTGACGTGGTACGTCCGGGCGGTGGGACAAGGTGTGCCACAGGGCCGGCCACAGATAGTGGGTGCCGTCAGGCGCCGCATTCGCGCGCACCCACGCCGGGTCCAACCGTTGACTCAGACCGAGGTCACACGCCCGCTCCTCCAGCCTGAACAGCGAGGCCGAATCGACAGCCTTCAGCTCGCGAGGCAACGGCTGTTCGAAGTCCATCGCCCCATGCTGCCCGACGGCATCCCACGACGAGGAGCCGACCCCAAAATGTCATTCCGTTAGGAGTTCTTAGCGTGCCCGGCGGCCTGGCGCTGCTGGCACAGCATCTGCTGCGCGCCTTCACCCACGACGTCGAGGCGCCAGGCTGACCAGAGCAGGTGGCAAATCCTGCTGCTCAGTCGCAGATGTGACGCGCCGTCCGGGCGCCGCTTCGGACGGCGCGCGCCGTCGCCGCGCCCCGGGCGGTGCTCGCCGCCAAGCGCCTGGGCGACGCCGTCGCCGTACCGCCCGTCGAACGGCCGGCCGGGCGGCGCACCCTGCGCACCGGCCCCACCCGCCGGGAGGGATCGTGAACCCCATGACGTGGCTGAAGCGGACCTGGGCGGACTGGGCCGTGCTCGTCTACACGGCCGTCACTGCGGCCAGGTGCGAGAGCCCGTTCCTGATCGCCGTGGTCACGGCCGTCGCGCTGACCGCGGCGGTCGTCGGCGTCCGCAGGACCCGCCAGCTCATACGCGCCGGAACGGACGCGCGTCACTGATCCCGCCCGGACAACGTCGTACTCCTGGTCCTCGTCCCCAACACCTCGCGCGCGGGCACACGGCACGCGGTGGCCGCCCCGGGCCCGCGTCAGAACACCATCAGGGGCAAGGCACGCAACCCGCGAATCAATCTGGCAGTGGGGGGCGGGCCCCGCGGCTCTCCGACCACCGCAGGCCGCTACGGCTTCGAGGTACCGCGGCGGTATTCGGCGTTGATCCGCTGGGCTTCCTCCAACTGGTCTTCCAGGATGACGATGCGGCAGGCCGACTCGATCGGGGTGCCCTGATCGACGAGCTCACGCGCGCGGGCCGCGATGCGCAGCTGGTAACGGGAGTAGCGGCGGTGGCCGCCCGCGGAGCGGAGTGGGGTGATCAGGCGGGCTTCACCGATGGCGCGGAGGAAGCCCTGGGTGGTGCCGAGCATTTCGGCGGCCCGGCCCATGGTGTAGGCGGGGTAGTCGTCGTCGTCGAGACGGCCGAACGAGTCGTCTGCTGTCATGTCACCTCTCTGTGTGGAACGCGTTGGAGGGGCCCGGGTGCCATGTGGCACCCGGGCCCCGAAGGAACTGCTACACCATCAGCCGGCCCTGATCGGCTACGCCGGCTCTGTGTTTCCGCATGCCCACCAGGAAGAGAAAGCGGGGTTGCGGGGATCGCGGTTGCTTGACCGGAGACCACCTCACTATCGATGTCCTGCGGTACCCGGGCTCAAGACTTCCGCCCGGGCGATCCTGATGGCGCCTGGCTCCTCCGTTCTTCCCTCTGGGACCACTCACTTACCTACTGCTGGTACTGCTCGGTGGCCTGCGGTAGCGCCACTCTTTCTTCGGCAGCCAGCCCCGTTGCCCGTCCTGCGTCTGCTCTGGCTTGGAACCCCACTGCCGAACCTCCCGGCACGCGCGCCCGCAGCCTGACGCCTTTTACCGAGGGACCACTGTTAATGCGGACTGCATTTACGGGTACTGCGGTACTGCTCACGGCGGCCCCTGACTCCTGCGGGCCACCCGGTCCGGTCGCCAGTCCCGTCGCCTTCCCGCAACAACCCTGGCTTCGGAACTCCACCACCGCACCGCACTGCTGGTGGCCTCAAACAGCGCCACACTCTCCGGCAGCCAGCCCCGTCGCCCGTCCTGCGTCTGCTCTGGCTTGGAACCCCACTGCCGAACCTCCCGGCACGCGCGCCCGCAGCCTGACGCCTTTTACCGAGGGACCACTGTTAATGCGGACTGCATTTACGGGTACTGCGGTACTGCTCACGGCGGCCCCTGACTCCTGCGGGCCACCCGGTCCGGTCGCCAGTCCCGTCGCCTTCCCGCAACAACCCTGGCTTCGGAACTCCACCACCGCACCGCACTGCTGGTGGCCTCAAACAGCGCCACACTCTCCGGCAGCCAGCCCCGTCGCCCGTCCTGCATCCGCTCTGGCTTGGAACCCCACTGCCGAACCTCCCGGCACGCGCGCCGCAGTCTGACGCCTTCACCGAGGAACTACTCGTTTACTCCACTGCTGGGTACCGCGAACTGCACTTACGGATACTGCTACCTGCGGATACTGCGGTACTGCTCACGGCGGCCCCTGACAGCTGCGGGCCACCCGGTCCGGGGTCAGTCCCGTCGCCTTCCCGCAACAACCCTGGCTCCGGAACTCCACCACCGCACCGCACTGCGAACTACAACTACGGGTACAACTGCCTGGCAGTTCGTTTCTGCCGGGCCCTGCTCGATCTCGGCTACGAGAGAAACCATAACCACACCACCACCCGATGTCTACTCCGGCCACCACAGATTTTGGCGCGCACAGCGGGGAGGTAATCAGCCTCGAACGGTGAGGGAACGCGTGAGCGAGCCGGGTTAACGAGCCGCAGGCCGGGCACAAGCCCCGGACGGGCAGAACCGGACATGATGATCCAGAGACCGGGGTGACCTGATGAACACCATGAGCATCGACGCCGTAACCATCCACTCCGCGACATCCGTCGCCGACGCACGCGGGAAAGCCCGGGACTTCGTCGAGGATCTC
Source organism: Streptomyces sp. NBC_01237 (assembly GCF_035917275.1). NCBI lineage: Bacteria > Bacillati > Actinomycetota > Actinomycetes > Kitasatosporales > Streptomycetaceae > Streptomyces > Streptomyces sp. NBC_01237. The sequence continues at coordinate 49,175 of NZ_CP108508.1, forward strand.
GCACCGGCGATCGGAGCCGAGGCTGCCGACACCGTGGTCCTGGTCGTCTCCGAACTCGTCACCAACGCCCTGCGCCACGGCGGCGGCACCTGCACCCTGAACCTCACCACGCACCCCGACAGCATCGAAGTCGCCGTGCACGACCCCAGCCCACACACCCCGTGCATGCGCACCCCCGACCTGACCGGCAGCACCGGCGGATTCGGCTGGCCCATGATCAACCACCTCGCCCGCACCCGCCAGGCAGCCGGCGGCAAGACCGTCACCGCCTTCCTCCCCCGGTAACCCGCAACGGCGAACGCCCCGCCCTCACCGCACCGGGAATCAGCCACGCGCCGGGAGCCCACGCGGCAGCAGGAAACACCAGCCGCCCCGGCCGGTCAGCCGGTCAGGGAGGTGTCGGGTGCCCAGGCGTCACTGCGGTGATGGTCCAACCGCAGCCCGGGCACCTTCATCGCCATCACCATGCGCGTCCCCGGCCGCGGAGCCTGAAGGGCAGCCCGAGAGTGGGCACGCCCACGAACCCGGTCCGGCGGGCCGGGCGCGGCCCGGCCGCCGGTTCGCAGAACCATGAGGACCACGCGCCGAGAGTGACGGCAGGCGGGTGGATTCAGGTGGTCCGGTCACCGGGGCCGGTTGGAGGCAGTCGAGGCGTTCGTAGAGCGCGCGGACGAGGCGGGCCCGGTTCTGCACACAGCACAGGGTGCCCTTGCAGGACGTGTCCAGGCGGCGCTGTGCTTCGGCGAGGATGATCTGCCACGGTGCTCGACGGTCTCCCTTCGTAACGTGACTGAGTCGCAGAAGCGGCGGGGCAGCTGTAGAAGTGTGACCCGTGCGCACCCCCCGATTCACGCCAGGGGCGCACGCCCCCTTACTCCTATCGGGTGACCCTTTCGGGGCGCCGATTGCGGCAAGATCGAAATCAGTGATCTTGCCCCACGAGCTTCTCCCGCTCATGTCGTCGCCCGGATTGCGGCGATGGGCTCAGTCCTCGGGAACGGGCGCTCAGGGCCTTCTTGCCGAGCGCGGAGGGCGTCCCCTGTGGCGGGAGCGCGTCTGTGCGCAGGTAACACCTATCGCGTGGTCGATTACGTGAATACATGAGGAGTATTGATATGGCGTTGACATCGGCAACGGCTGCGGCTGAGTTGGAGGCCGCGAGCAGGGTCGGGGATCCTGCGGCTGACGCGCTTGTGTCCGATCTGCTCGGGAACGGGGAGGTCGACGGGGTCAACGCGCTGTTCCGGACGATCGGAACGCTCAAGCCCGACACGGATATGTCACGGCTTCCCGATCGGCTGGCGCAGTTCCTGCGGGAGGCATCTGCCCCGCCGCCGGACTGGTGCGAGGCAGATGTCAAGGCTGCCGAGGGCTTCTTCGGCCACCATCACGGCACCGCGTCGATGCTGCAGGGCACCGTCGGGCTCATCGGCACCTACCTCTCCCCCACCGGAGCGTTCACCCTGCGCTCCACCGGCCGCCTGGGAGGTGTCGATGGACCGGGCCGACGGCTGTCGCAGTCCTCCCGGCTGTTCCTCGACATGGGCGACAAGAACGCCATGCGCGACGGGACCCTGGCCGCCAGCGTGACGAAGGTGCGCCTCGTGCACGCCTCGGTCAGGCAACTGCACAAGCAGAGCGGCGAGTGGGACTACGACAAGTGGGGCGAGCCGGTCTCCCAGAAATACACCACCGGCGCCGCCTGCATCTTCAGCACTCAGATCCTGCAGGGCATGAGGAATCTCGGCATCGATGTCTCCGCCGACGACGCCCGCGGCTTCATGTGCGCCTGGCACTACGTCAACCACTACCTCGGCACGCCGGAGAAGTGGCAGCTGCCCAAGGACGCCGACGAGACCGAGCGGCTGTGGAACCAGGAGCGGGACAAGGAATGGCAGAAGACCGACGACGGAGTCTTCATGACCGCCCAGGCCCTCAAGTTCTACCGCGACCTTCTGAAGCCCGGGGCCAGTGACGCGTACATCGCGCTGACCCGCGTTGCGCTCACCGACAAGTACGCGGACATGGCCGGCGTACCCAAGAGCACCCTCGATCTCGTGGGCAAGCCGCTTGCCGCGGGCCACGGCCTCGTCAGCGGAACGGCCGGCGGCCTCTTCGGCGGAGCCACCCAGCGGACCCTCGGCGTCAACCCCTATAAGGACCTGCTGGGAGTCGCCTCGAAGGCGTTCAACGACATCGAAAGGTACGCACTCACCCACGACCAGGACGACCAGCCCCAGATGCACCAGGAACTCAACGACAACCGCTGACCCCCGGTCCCACCGGCCTAAGCTTGCCGGTCTAATTTCGGCGTGCGATGAGTCGGGCGAGTGACTCTGCCGGCCAGCAGGAACCCGACACATGGGCGCAACTGTCCACCGGGCAGCAGGACCGGCTGACCTCGCTGGGCATCAAGTCCTCTGACGCCCCGTCTCCGACCCCGGCGGCGACGGGTCCAGGCAAGGCGCAGCAGGCGTTCCATCGCGGCCTGCCGCCCTCGCACAGTGGATCGAGCGGGAAGGCAACGTACGCCCGCTCCCCAGAAAGCACGAAGAGCCCGTCGGCATCGAGGGTCAGAAACACCTGGTGAGACTCGGTGCATTCATCAGCAACACCAAGAGCCGACGCGACCGGCTCACCCCCGCGCAGCGCCCGGCCCTCGCGGAGCTCGGGATGGAGTGGGCGTGACACCCGGCCGTCCCCGCTCGTTGAACCGGCGGAACGGCACTGCACAGCACGAGACCCCGGGCATACCGCCCGGGGTCTCGTGCGGTCGGCGGGGTCTTGGTCAGGGGCTGGTAATCTGCCAGCTCCCTTGCACCAGTGCCCGGGTGGCGTCATACGCATCGAAATCCTCGTCCACACCAGTGCAGTAGCTCAGAGGGCCCTGGCCTGGGAGCGCAGTCGACCGATTCCGCCCCCGCACTGTCGGATGGTTCGGCGGTTGGCCGTGAAGTATGGAGACGGTGCAGCCTGGCCCCCGCTGGCTGCGTTCGGGGGTGGGCAAGGCGCGGGCGTGGCATCCACACCAGGATGGGGCAACGAGTGACACTCGTAGTTACGTGTAGTAACTACTCAGGGGGAGTCATGCGTAACCGAGCTGCTCTAGTCACTGCCGGTTTGGCCCTGGCCTTTCTCTGGTCCGGCGCCAGTAGCGCCGCCGCCGACAAAGACACCCTCACGGTTGAAGGCGAAAACGCGTCCGTGGTCGCGTCTCCGTGCGGCAGCGACGTCGCCCACCCCGGCGGAGTGATCCAGGTGGGCAACCCGGACGCCCTGACATGTGAGGGCGCCGGGGACTCGCAGGGCTGACCTTGCTTCCGAGGGAGAGGCCCGGACTCCACAGGATGGAGTCCGGGCCTCGTCGTGCCCTTACGACCTGGCTTCCAAGACGTACCTTGGCCAGGCTGTGGTCCCGGCCAGCCCCGGCCGGGACCTGCGGTCACGCCCTGGCGGCCGCCCCGCCTACCTCCGGCCGCCAGGGCTCCGACCGGCATCGCGCCCCTGATGCTCGCCGCCGTACGCCACCCGTAGACATGCCTGGTGCCCAGGCGGGCGATCCGGCCCCCGGAGCGGGCCGGTCGCCCACTCCCCGGCAACGCCGCCGGTCAGCCTCCGAACAGCCCTGAACGAAAAAAGGCTGTGCCAGGCCCGCAGACGGCAGGGGGCTTGCCGCGCCCCCTCTCCCTCCTTCTCCACCAAGCCCGCCCCGAACCATCCGGCCCGGCCGGCGCAGTCCCCGGCGACCGCTGCCCCGGCGCGTCACACCAGTCGCACCAGCCTCAACTCTGATGCCCTCCACCCGGATCCACCGCCTTCGGGAACCGGGGCGGTGTACTGTGCGACATCCCGTGAGTTCACCTGAGCTTTACTAAGTCCCCAGCCCTGCGGCCAGGGGGTTTTTCCTCCTTCGTGTGCTCTCCCGCCAGATGACGTAACTTCGAGATTCTTGAAGCGTTCTCATCTCGTCCGACCGATCTGCGGTTCGGCTGAAGGTGAGGGGGCTCGGGTTGGCGGCACTGGCGGTCGTGCGGGATCTCCGCGATGTGCGGGCTCCGGTCTCGGCGGAGGAGCTGGAGCAGTTCGAGACCGACGCGCTGGCCGGGTTTGTGCTCGCGCGGGCGTCGGCCGGTCTGACGGACGGCACCATCCGCGGGGACGTCGGTCACCTGGAACAGGTGCGGACGCGGTTCGGCCGCCGCTGTGGGACATGGAGCCCGGCGACGCGGACGCGTACTTCGGAAAGGTGCTGCGGAACTCGCCCAGCGGCACCCGGCTTGCCCGGTCGCAGGCGCTGACCACGTACTTCACGTTCCTGGAGTTATGGCACAAGGTCGAACTGCACCGGATGACCGGCCGGGTTGTCGAGTGCCCGATCGACGAGACGAACCGGCCGCGCGGGGCGAAGGACGCCCAACTACGGATCCCGCCGCAGGAGCCCGAAGTCGGGCAGCTGTTCACCGGCTGGGCCGGCGAGCTGGCCACCTGCCGGAAGTTCGCCCCGATGGCTAGGAACTACACCGCCTCGAAGCTGATGTCCGAGGTGGGGCTGAGGGTGAACGAGGCCCGCAGGCTGGACCTGGATGACATCAAGTGGAACCTCGGGCGGTTCGGCAAGCTCCAAGTCCGCTACGGCAAGGGCAAGCGCGGATCGGGCCCGCGCGAGCGGATGGTGCCACTGATCAACGGTGCGGGCCGGACCCTGCGGTAGTTCATCGAGGATGTGTGGGGCCAGTTCGGCGACGACCACACCCGCCCCGGTGCCCCGCTGCTGCCCTCCGAGCGCAAGAGCGCCGACGGCTCCTCACGGCGGGTCGGTGACGATGCCCTGCGCGATGGCCTCGCGGAGGCCATCAAGCTCCACCTGCCGAGCTGGACCGACAAGCTGACGCCGCACGTCCTGCGGCACTTCTGCGCGTCTCAGCTCTATCTGAACGGGCTCGACCTGATCTCGATCCAGGAGGTTTTGGGGCATTCCTGGATTGGCACGACGATGCGGTACGTCCATATGCAGCAGACCCGGGTCGAAGATGCTTGGCCGGCAGGGCAAAAGCGGGCCGCGAAGCGGCTGGAAGGGCTGATCCGATGAGGTGGAACCTGCGGCTGACCGCCGCGAACAAGGGCATCTGGAAGGCGTCCGAGCTCCAACGAAGCCTGGCCGAGCACGGGTTGGTCATCTCGGCGGGCAAGATGTCCGGGCTGTGGTCCGGGCAGCCGGTCTCCCTCAAACTGGAGGACCTGGACGTGATCTGCGTCGTCCTGGGCTGCGAGATCGGCGATCTGCTGATCCCCGAACCGCAGAAAGTCACCCGCCCCGGCCAGGACACCGATGTCCAACAAGCGGCCACCGGCTCCTCAGGACCGGCCCCGGCGGTGGTTCCTCGCCGCCGTGATGGTCGGTCCCTTCCTCCGATGTAAACCATGAACCCAAGTTCCTGCCCGGACTGCCTGTCCTGGGGGCGATTCTTCGAGCCGCGATGCTCGACGTGTTCCTCGTTCGCACGCCGCTGGAGGGCAGGCCTGTGCGCCGGCTGCACGCGCCAAATGCCCCTGCGGGAGGAGTACTGCCGTCTGTGCTGGGTCCGGGCGAGAACGGAAGCCGCCGCGACTGGCGCCGAACCGGAGCCCTTCCTGCCTCACCTCCGCCACCAGCAGCTGTTCTTCTACGGACTGACGGCACTTTGGGACCGGCGTCCCAAGCCATCGGCGGTCAAGAACGGTCGCCGGGGCCGACCCCGGCGACCCGATCCGGCGGCCGCACCCCCTCCGTCCGCGGTCTGGTGCCAGCTCGCGTTGTTCGAGGCCCGCCGAGACCTCACGGGGCGGGCCAGCGATAGCGGACCACAGAGGTGCTCGACCATATCGGCGTGTTCCTCGACGACCGGCCGTCGTCGTTCGAGCTGTGGCTGGAGTCCAAGCTCGACGGTCTCGCCACCGGGATCGCCCGCGACGTCGGAGACTGGGGCCGGCTGCTGCACGATGGCGGCCCTCGCTCCCGGGCCCGCCATGCCGCGACGGTCTGGAACTACCTCAACCGGATCCGGCCCGTGCTCCTGCAATGGTCAGCCCGTTACGACCACCTGCGCGAAGTCACCCGCGACGACGTGCTCACCCACCTCGAAACCGTGCAGGGCTCACAGCGGCAGACCACGATCATCGCCCTCCGGTCGCTGTTCGGCCGGGCCAAGAAGAACGGCACGATCTTTAAGAACCCGACCAGCCGCATCCGGGTCGGCCAGCGCGAGGAAGGCGTCATTCAGCCCCTGGAGCCTGAGCACATCAACGGTTCCATTGCCTCCGTCACTCGCCCCGCCGACCGGCTGATCCTCGCCCTCGCCGCCGTCCACGCAGCACGACCTGCGGCGATCCGCGCCTCCAACTCGACGACCTCGACATCGGCAATCAGCGCCTGTCCGTCGACGGCCGCACCCGCCGACTGGATGAGCTCACCCTCCACATCGCCCGGGAATGGCTGGAGTTCGGGCGCCGCCGCTGGCCTGACACCGCCAACCCGCACCTCCTGATCAACAACACACCGCGCTGGGAACCGGCCCCATCGGCAAGAGCTCGGTCGCCGGGCCAGCACTGCATCGCCAGACCGCCACCCTGGAACGACTCCGCATGGACCGCCAGCTCGAAGAAGCCCTCGCTCACGCCCCGACCCTCTCCACCTCGCTGAAGTCTTCGGCCTCAGCGAGAAGGCCGCGATCCGGTACGCGAACTCCGCCCGCGCTCTCCTGAAGCAGGACCTGGAATCCGCCCCGCGACTTCACCACGAACCGACGGGTCCAACCCCTACAATCCAGGCACCCGACCCTCGGGTTCCGGCTGAGAACCCTTCAGTTTTCGCGAACTCGCGGAGGTCCCGGGGTATCGCCGAGGTGAGCCCAAAAGGAGCCATGCCGGCCGACCCGGGACGGGACACCGTCGTGTCTGTTGTGGACAGCTTCGGGAGTCGTGGGCCGACTCAGCGGGCCGTCGGAGCCGGCAGCGCGACCGCCTCACGCAGCTCGGCGGCGGCCTGGGCCATGAGCTGAGCGAGGGTGGTGTCCGGCTCGGCTAGCCAGCGGGGCATGGCGCGCCGGTGGATCGCCAGCACCACGTCGACGATGAAGCGTGACGTGCCGGGCTCGACGCCGCGGCGCTCGAGCGCCGGCGCCAGCGCGTCGGCGATGTCGGCGAGCTTGATCAGATCGCGCTCGGCCAGTGCCGGGTTGGCGGCGATCACTCTTCCCCGGCGCAGCAGGAACTCGCGCGGGCGGAAGATCTCCTCGGCGGTTCCCAGCGCGGTCAGCAGCGCCTCGATCGGCGTGAGGCCCGGGTCGGTCGCCTCGACCTGGGCGACGAGGTGGGCCTCGAGTTCGTTACCGGCGAAGAGGACTTCCCGCTTGTCGGGGAAGTATCGGTAGAAGGAGCGCTCCTTCAGGCCGGCGGCGCCCGCGATCTGCGCGACCGAGGTGCGCTCGTACCCCTGTGTCTCGAACAGCTCGAGCGCCGCGCGCTCGAGCCGGCCCTGTGCATCGGATTCCCATCTCGGCATACCCACCAGGATACGACAACAGCATCTGTTGTCACGATGATACTGTCGATGACAACAGATGCTGTCATCACTCGGGAGATCGTCATGAAGGCTCTTCAGTTCGACCGGTTCGGGTCCCCAGACGTGATCGTGCTCCGCGACGTCCAACAGCCGGAGCCGGGACCCGGTCAAATCCGGATCGCCGTGCGGGCGTGCGGCCTGACACCGGCCGACTGGCACGTTGTCGACGGTCTCCTCGCCGACCATCTGCCGCCGCTGCCGCGCGGGCTCGGCCTCGAGATCGCGGGCACCGTCGACGCGCTCGGCGAGGGCGTCATCGGCGTCCGGACCGGCGACCGCGTGTTCGGCCCGGCCACCTTCGACGGTCCGACGGCCGGTGCTGCCGAGTACGCGCTGATGCCGGCCTGGGCACGTATCCCCGACGGCGTAACCGTCGAGCAGGCCGCCGCGCTGCCGATGGCGGCCGAGACGGCGTGGCGCGCGCTCGACGACCTCGGCATCCAGCCGGGTGAGCTGCTGCTCGTCCACGGCGCGGGCACCACCGTGGGTGAGGCGGCGGTGCGCTTCGCGCTGCACCGGGGTATTCGGGTGATAGCCACCGCCGGGCAGACCCGGGCAGCAGCTCTGGAAGGGATCGGCGCCCAGGTGGCTGCCTACGGCGAGGGCATGGCCGAACGCGTCATGGCACTATCCGGAGGCCACATCGATCGTGCCCTCGACGCGGCGCCGACCGGCGGCCGGATCGACCGCGCCGACCAGCCCAGCCCGGCCGGCGGTTCACTGCCGACGCTGATCGAGCTGACCGGGGACCCCGACCGTGTCCTCACCGTCTCGGACTTCGCCGCCGCGGCCGAGCTGGGCGTCCGGACCACCACCGAGATCCGCTATGAGCAGATGGACGAGTTCGCCCGGCTCGCCAGCGAAGGCATCTTGGTCGTACCGGTCGCCCGCACCTACACGCTCGACCAGATCCAGGAAGCGGCCGAGCTCAGCCAGTCTCGCCGACCCGGCGGCAAGCTCATGCTCGTCCTGTGATCGCTCTGCCGGCCTGACAAGGCGAGACCACATCGACAAGGAGCGGGGTCAGGCCTCTTTTCCAGGCCGACCTCGAAGCCGCACCCGTGTGTTCGCCGCGAACCCACGAGTCGACCCCCGAGAATGGCGTCCCTGGATCCTCGGGTTCCCGCTGAAGAGCCTTCAGTTTCCGCGAACTTACGGGGACCTTGGGGTATCGCCGAGGTAAGCCCAAAAGGGGCCACGGGATGATCTTTGGTCACCACACGGTCTGCGGCTGCGTCCGGGGTCCGGGGAGTTCGCTGCCCTGGAGGGCGGCGAAGTCGGTGTGCGTGGCTTTGACGGCTTCGGTGTACACCTCCCCGCGTGGCGTGTTCGGCGAGTGCCCGGTAGATGCTGGCGACGGACGGGGTCTTCCCCGCGCGCTTGCCGGTGGCGATCCAGAGGTCGGGCTGGATCTGTTCGACGGACTCGCCGCCCGCGCGGCGCCGGAGCACGGTGTGGACCGTGTCGTCGGTGATGACCGGGGGCCGTCCGCCGTGCTTGCCCTTGCGGGCCGCGGTGTCGAGCCCTTCGAGGGTGGACTCGCGGATGTTCTCCCGCTCGGTCTCCGCCATCGCGGCGAAGAACGCGAACAGCGGCTTCCCCGGGCCGGTCGGGTCGTAGATGCCGGGCAGGGGCCCGGCGAGCATCTCCAGGATGAGGCCGTGGGCGGTGAGGTGGTCGGCGAGGGCGGTGAGTTCGGCGGCGTCGCGGCCGAGCCGCCCACCCCAGACCCCAGACGAAGGTCAACACCACCAACGACACTGCGCCGGATGGGTGACGGGCCAGGCGTTCAGGTTCCCAAGATCATCTCGTGGCCCCTTTGGGCTCACCTCGGCGATACCCCTGACCGGGTGGCAGCTCGTCGACCTCCTCGGTGTCCACGAGCACCAGATCGGCCCGACGAACTTTCCGACCTGGGGACTCATACCCGACAGGACAGATCGAGCGCCTGACCGGTTGCAGGGCAGGGCCCGGTACCGGTGGGAAACCGAGCCGGAACCGCCCGGCCCGCGCGCACATTCGTTCCAGCTTCGCGGGGGGGGGTGTCTCTATGTCGTTCGTCAAGGATGTGGTGCCGGGTATGAGGCTGTTTGGGATGGTTATGCGGCGAGGGTGACGGTGGGGGCAAGGCTCGTAGAAGGTGCCGTCCCGGAGCATGGCGAAGAGGACACTGATGCGTTGACGGGCGAGGCGGAGGAGGGCTTGGGTGTGGGTTTCGCCGCGGGCGCGTTGCCGGTCGTAGTAGGTGCGGGAGGCCGGGTCGGCATTCATGCAGGCGAATGCGGAGAGGAACATGGCGCGTTTGAGCTGCCGGTTTCCGCCTCTGGGTGCGTGTTCGCCGTGGATCGAGGTCCCCGACGATCTTGTCGTCGGGGCGAGGCCGGCGTGAGAGGCGAGGTGGGCGGCGCTGGGGAAACCGGCGCCGTCGCCGACGGTGACCAGAAGGACAGCGGCGGTCCTGACTCCGACTCCGGGCATCGAGGTCAGGACCGGGTGAAGAGGGTGGGCCTCCAGCAGGGTGCTGATCTGGGCTTTCAGTGCCCGGCGCTGGTCATGGACCGCGGCGAGCTAGGCGGCCAGCGACGGGATCACGCTGTCGAGGGTGCCCGTGCCGGGAACAACGACGGTCTGCTCGTCGAGAGCGTCGAAGACCTCGTCGGTCAGCCTCTGCGCCATCCGCGGGGCCTTGGGCCGGATCAGCTCGACAAGTCTGCGGCGGCCTGCTTTCCGCAGGGCGGCCGGAGATCCGTGGCGTTCCAGCAGCCAGGTGACGGCCGGGTGGTCCAGCCGGGGACCGAGAACGCGCTCCAGCGACGGGTGGAACTGGGTGAGCAGGCCGCGTATCCGGTTGGAGGTGCGGGTCGCCTCGGCCGCGAGGTCCTGGTCGAAGCCGGTCAGGACCGTGAGCTCGGCGGTGATCTCGTCGGTCAGCTCCAGCGACCGCAGCGTGTGAGGCATCGTCCGGGCCGCGTCCGCGATCACCGCCGCGTCCTTCGCGTCCGTTTTCGCCTCGCCCGGATAAAGATCGGCGATTCGGCGCATCGCGAGTCCGGGCAGGTAACGACTCGGTACGCGATAACCAGGGCCCTCGGAGCGACTCGATGGGCCCTGGCGATCCTGGGAGACTGCCAGCATGACTGGCATGATCGTGGTCAGCGACTACGACCCCCAATGGGCTGAGCAATTCCAGGATCTGCGGCAGCGACTTGCACCTCACGTCGCGGATCTGGCTGTATCCATCGAGCATGTCGGAAGCACAGCCGTGCCCGGATGCGCGGCCAAGCCGATCATCGACCTTGACATTGTGGTGGCCGAGGACGCCGCCATGCCCGAACTGATCTCCCGGCTCACCGGGCAGGGTTACCGGCCCGAAGGTGATCTGGGGATTCCGGGACGGGAGGCCTTTCAAGGCCCGTCTGCCGCTCCCGAACATCACCTGTACGGCGTGGTCTCAGGTTCCAAGCCCCACCTTGATCACATCCTGCTCCGTGACTACCTGTGTCAGCGGCCCGATGAAGTCCGGCGCTACAGGGCGTTGAAGGTGGCCCTCGCGCAGCGGTTCCGTGCCGACAGCGAGGGCAGGCAGGAGTACTCGGCGGCGAAGGGTGCTCTGGTGGAGGAACTGGTCGCGAAGTCCTACGCCGCTCGGGCCGCCGGAGAACCGTGACGTGGCGGCGGCCGCACGGGTTGGTGATGATGTGACGCATTACCGAGCCCGTGCGGCCTTGACCCATCCTGCCTTCTGCGGCCTTGATCGTGCACATCTCGGCCTTTTGATCGAGGAGTTGGCCGACCCCTGGCTGAGGCGGTGCGAGTCCGGGCTGCGTGAACGTCGTGGCGGAGAGCGCAATCGGGCCGCCGGAGCCGGGCCGGACCACAAACTGGTCTTCAGCGACCGGGTCCTGGTCACCCTGGTTCACCTGCGCCTGCAACTGCCCCACGCGGCACTGGCCGAGCTCTACAGCGTCTCCCGCCCCACCGTCACCCCGCGCCATCCATGAGATCCGCCTGCTGCTGGCCTCCCGCGGCTTCGCCGTCCCCGACCGGCCCGGCCTCCGGCTGCACACCCTGGCCGACGTATTCGCCTACGCCAAGGCCGAAGGTGTCGAACTGTGCATCGACGGCACCGAAACCCAGGTCCGCCGCCCCAAGGCCGGCCGCTCCGGCCGCAAGGCGTTCGTCTCCGGCAAGAAGAAGCAGAGCACAGCCAAGACCACCACCATCAGCGACGGCTCGGCACGCCTGCTGTGGTCCGGGGCCGACCGGCCAGGCCGGATGCACGACCAGACCGCGATGCGCACCGAGGGCATCGCCGAGCAACTGCGGCTGCATCCGCAGGTCAAGGCGAAGGTCGACGAGGGCTACCGGGGCCCGGCCAACGACTTCCCAGGCCAGGTCCAGGCACCGCCACGCAAGCCGAAGGACAAAGCGCCACTGGGCGAGAAGTACGCCTGGCGCGAGGCGCGCCGACGGCAGTCCTCCGCGCGGATCTGCGTGGAGCACACCATCGGCGAGGAAAAGAAGTGGCGGCCGCTCCAGCGATACCTCGGCCGTCGCGAGTCCTACACCGAAACACACGCTGCCATCGCCACACCGGTCTCAGACCGCGCGGCCCGCAGGCCCACCCGGCGGCGCACGAGCACCGAACTCGTGCTCGCCCACCAGACCGCCTGCTGATCACCCACCAGCCGAACGGCCAGGCCAGCACACCCCGACCTCAATCGCGTGCCGAGTCGTTACTGGCCTGACGGCCACCCGGCGCCTTGAAATGCAAGAACAGCTCATAGCCCTAGACCACCACAGCCACCGACGGGCCGAAGACCCAAGAACCGGATCGCCCTGAATGCCAACTATCCCACCCATAGCACGAGTTCAGTTCACGGACGGTCTCTCACAAGGTCGCAGAGCACACGAAGGAGGAAGAACCCCCTGGCCCAGGGACAGAGGCTCAGCGGAGCTCAGGGGAACTCGCGGGATGTCGCACACACGGCCCGCGTCGAGCAGTGCTCAGCGCGTCGGGCGGTAGGTCGCGATGATCACTCCGCTGCTGGTCGGCTGAGCGCTGACCAGCTCCAGCTTCTTCATGGTGGCGTCGTCGGCGAACAGCTTCTTGCGGCCCTCGCCGGCCACCACCGGGTGGATCAGCAGTACCAGTTCGTCCAGCAGGTCCTGCTCCAGGAGCGAACGCACCAGTGTGGGGCTGCCCGCGACGGTGATGTCCTTCCCCTCGCCCGCCTTGAGCTCCTCGATCGCGGCCCCCAGATCACCGTTGATGAGCGTGCTGTTCGCCCAGTCCTCCACGCTGGACAGCGTGGAGGAGACGACGTACTTGGGCGAGTCATTGATCCACTTGGCGAAGCCGGCGTCCTCGCCGTCGGTCACTGTCGGCCAGTACCCGGCCCACTCGGTGAAGGTCGCCCGGCCCAGCAGAATGGTGTCGGCCGTCTCCAGCGTCTTTCCCAGTGCCGCGCCCATCTCCTCGTCGAAGGCGAACTGCCACTCGTTCGGCGACTGGGCGACACCATCGAGCGAGACGAACAGACCCGAAACGACCTTGCGCATGATTCCTCCGTAATGAGTTCGGGGCCTCTGCCCGGTCCCGGCCGCATAGCGCTCCGGCCAGGGCGGGCCGATCCCGTCGGCTGCGTCAGGAAGACTATGCGGGCACCGGGGAGGTGGGCTTGTACAGAAGCGACAGCGGCTCCGCCCCGTCCGGAGCACTCAGCTGAGTGGCAGTCCGGCCGATGAACCGGGTCAGGGACCGCGCCAGGTGCGGCTGGTCGAAATAGCCAAGCTGGTGCACGACGTCCTGCGCCGGCACCCCATCCTGGATCAGAACCGCCGCCTCGCGGGCACGGTGGATCTGCCGGATGGCACCCCGGGTGAGGCCCGTTGCCGCGACGAAACGCCGCTGGAGGGTCCGCTCGGAGACATCGGGGGCCGCGCCGCTGAGCACCGCGGGCACGATCGGGTCGTAGTCCACGATGCCCTCGCGCACCATGCGCCGCACGAACACCTCCGCGTTGTCGTAATCGGGCACGTGCCAGGCGGAACCCTTCAGCCACACGCAGCGCCGCGTCACGTCCGGGATCTCCACGCTGCCACCTACAAGCCGGCTGATCGGCACGTGAGGCATCGAGGTGCCGAGAGCGAAGCTGATACCGAAGAACGTGGCGTCCTCGGGAACGGGAGCCGGACAGGCCCTGGGCTCCGGGCCCAGCACGGCCGCCTGCGTCTGGCCGTCGTGCTCCCAGAAGACAAGCTCCCAATGCGACGCCGCGATCGACGTCATCCGACGGCCCTCGATGCTGCGGCTGCGCCATACCCTCTCGATGTACGGCAACTCCGACGGCCGACTCTCGATCTCCAGACCCAACCGGATCGCCCCCGTTCACCGCCGCCTGCACCGCCAGTGTGTCACGTCGCGCGGAAGCCCTTCCGGGAGTTAGCCGAACTCGGCGGGGTGTGTGGTCAGGCCGGTGTGCCCGCCTGGGAAGTGCTGGAGTTCCGTGCCGAGACGCTCGGCCATGAGAGCGGCCGGACGGCAGGACAACTCGCCGCGTGAGTCCTGGCCGCAGGCGAGTACGAGCCGGTCCGACAGCGCCTCCAGCCGGTGGATGTCCGGAGCGTAGGACATGAGGCTGGGCACGATGCGCCCGACGAAGTACGGCAGGTTGGCCATCGTCTGCTCGGCCCCGCGCCGTTGCGTGGGGCGGAAGCCTGATCCCGTTCTTCGGTTCGGTGGTGACGTCGGCCTCTTTCAGACCTGCGGCGAACACGGCCATCGTCGGCATGAGCCCCTGTGTGCGGGACGTTGCCTGCACGCGCGCGATGAGCGCGCGGTGTTCGGAGGCGGTCGCGCAAGGGGGTCGTTGTCGGTGAGGCCCGTCGGGGTCCAGGTGCCGCGTTCGCGTACTTGCTGGCGTGCGAGGCGGGGCACGCCGTATGCGGGAAGTTTGACCTCGCCGGTGCTGGGCGTTCTGGTGATGACGCCCTCTGTCCAGGTCACGGTCCTGCCCTTGCCCGCGGAGCGCCGGTGCTGCACAGTGCCGTCGCAGTCGGGCAGGAGCGGGATCCTGTGGCCTGGCAGCTGGGGCACTGGATCCGGCCGCGGCATGCGGCGCATGCGGCGTCGAGGGCGCCGCACTGCCCGCACGGGACGCGCTCGCGCCGAAGCACTCCGGCCGTCTCCGCTCGGCGGGACCGGGGGCCGCAGGTTTCGCCGGTACTGCCCTTGGCGGTGTGCGACCCGCCATTCGTAAGCTGGTCCATGACGCCCCGGACCTCGGGCGACACCGCGAGCCAGGGAACTGGGGGGGGCAGACATGCGGAAGAGGCGCCCTCTCGGGGCGACCGGCTACTTCCTGATGGGCGGTGCGTGCCTGCTGATCGCCGTCGTGCTGGCGATGGGAGCTAGGCATGTGGTCCATCTGCTCCCGGTCGTCATCCTGGGCGTGCCGGGTGTGGTGCTGACATTCCGCGCGCCGGTGTTCGGCGTCCGTTACGGGCCGGACGGGCTGAGGTACTCCGGGCTGCTCAACGCCCGCTCCCACGCGTGGACGGACATCCGGGAGGTTCGGCTGGCTGTCGTGTCGGGCGCGGTGTACTCGTCCGACGTCCCGGAGCTGGTGCTGGCCCCCGGCGGGACGGACCAGCTGCACATGCTGTCGGGACACAGCTTCGGCCGGGCCCGGAACAGGCGGGTCGTGCGGCTAGTCGCCGAGCTGGAGGCAGCACGCGCGGCCGCTTCCTGACGCCGACGAAGCACGACCGGTTGTCCGCCGCTCCCGTGCCGGAGCGTGGTGCCCATCGCCCGGTGAGGACCGGGGCGCAGCCGCAGCCGAGCCTGGCGTTGCTCACTCCCGTGGCGAGCTCCGCTCATGCGCATTTGCCGTGCTGACGGACCTGGCTCTCGCTGTCCGGGCCAGCGGCGCCGCCCAGGCCCTACACGCACTTGAGTGCGATGCCGCGGGCTCTTGAGCTGCGGCATCGCACTGGCGTGCGTGCAGGGCCTGGGGTCTTCGGGCCGCTCCCCTCCGCCAACTACGGCACGCCGCACTCCGAGGTCGCCGCCCCGACGCCCGCCGGGTCGTGAGGCATGGGCGACTCACACGCACCTCGCGTGTGGGTACCCGGCGATACCGTCGGGTACCCGTTGTCCGTCGTCAGGTCAGCGCAGGGCACGCCAGGTGTTAGTGCCTACCTTCCCGTCCGTAACCAGGCCGCCGTACCAGTCCTGGAACTGCCGGACGGCCCCTTCCGTGTTGGCGCCGAAATTGCCGTCGACGCCCTCAGAGCCGACGCTGAAGCCCCAGAAGATCAGCAGGCACTGGACTTCCTTGACGCGGTTTCCCGTGTTTCCGCGGACCGTGAGAGCAGTGCCGCTGTAGTAGCCGCAGCCAATTGCCGAGTACTCGGCCCCCTGCTGCGTGCCGGTGGTCGGTGTGGCGGCTGCGGCGGTGCCGGCCGTGAGTCCGGCCACCATGGTGGCGGCGGCCAAAGCGGTGAATATCTTGCGTCGGTTGAACATGAGCGAGCATTCCCCCTAGCTAGGTGAGTGATCCAGGCCGGACGAGACTCCGGCCGTACATGGCGCGGCAGCAAAGCGATCTCGGGCACGAGGGGGCCCACCGCTGGGTTGCTTCATGACTCGGCGTTCGCCCCTCTTCGCCCTGATCTCCAGGTGCACGGGACAGCCTGTCACCGGCCGTCCGGGCAGTCGTTGTCAGCGCACGCCAGACTCTTAGCGAGGCGCGCCAGCCTGGTCGCCGAGGGAGAGGGCACGGTAGTCGCGGGGCGGCAGACCGTAGGCGGCGCAGAACGCTCTGGTGAAGTCCCCCGGCCGGAGATATCCCCAACGGGCTGCGACGGCGCGGATCGGCTGCGTACTCAGCCGGGGGTCCTCCAACTCACGGCGGGCGTGTTCCAGGCGCTGCCCGCGGATGAACGCGGCCACTGTGGTGCCCTGCTGCTGGAAGAGACGCTGCAAGGAGCGTAGGGAGACGTGGTGCGCGGCGGCTACCGTCGACGGGTCCAGTTCCGGGTCGCCCAGATTGCGAAGAATGAAGCTGCGGGCACGCTTGAGCAGCACGCTCTCGCGAACTTCCGGCGGCACGCCGGCGGAGGAACCCGAAGTCTCGGCGACGAGGACGGCGGCGAGGTCCAGCGCGGCAGCTCCCAGACGCGTGCCCTCCTCAGGTCCATAGTCCGTGGCGCTGGTGGACAGATGGGTGATCAGCTGCACGAGCAGCCGACCGACTTCCGGCGAACCGTGCAGACGCCGAGGAAGGCAACGACCGGCGAACCCGCCATGCAGCGGCAACAGGGAATGCGGGATCACCAAGTCAACAGCCTTCACTGCACCGGACGCCGCTTCGCGGTGCCCCTGATAGGGGCGGGAACTGCTGAACAGGAGCAGGCCCCCTGGCGCGCCTACGGCTTCCTGGGCACCGTCGCTGAGGACCATCCTTCCCCGCACCACGCACGACAGGTGCACCACCTCCGGGTCCGAGCGCGCAATGTGCTTCCGGCTGCGTACGGCCTGCACAGGAGGGCATCCGTAGGCGGACAGCTGCAGCGGTCCCAACCGCAGCAGGCGCATGGTGGCGGGGAAATCAGCCGTGTGCTCGGTCCGTATGTCATGCGGAGAATGACTCTCGCACGCCATGTCGCGCCAGCACTCGAACCGCTCCCCGGCCGGCAGATCCTGATTCTCGAAGACCGTCTCTATCAACCTTGCCTCCTGCGCGATCGATGCGGTCCGGCCAGCGATCAGGCGATGTCCTCGTAATCGGGCAGGACACGCGTCGAGGCCGGGACCCGCACCCAGATCTCCGCATCGGCCGGCACCACAGCGACGCCCGCCTCACCAGCCGCCGCAGCGACGTCACGGACCGCGTCCGGAGTCAGCCGTCAGTCCCGGGTCATATACCCAGCCGGGCACGTGACCCACGCATCCTCGCCGCGCGCACTCAGGTTCAGATCCGTACGGGCGTCACACACGGCACAGCACCGGCATCCGCGAGCAGTGCCCCGGAGTGGACTCGACATAGACCGCCCGTACCGGCCAACCGCACATCACACTGCGCCATATCCATCTGAGCCTCTCCCCCAGTCCGGTGTCCTGTCCATCCTCGCGGTGCCACACCGCCCCGCGCTACACCCGGCACGCATAGGTCACGACAACCCGCCCCGACCGGGCGGGCGCCGCTCCATGTCCGCCCCAGTCCCTGACTCCCTTCAACCCGAGAGAGGCACACCACGCCCCCGTTGCCGGGGGCTTCGTGCTTCCCGAGCGAATGAACGTGCCCTGTCCCGGCCTCGGTTGGGGCAGGGCACGTTCGCCGATGGTGAGGTAGTTCCGCTGAGTTCCTTCAATACTGAACATGGTCCTCCTCGCTTCGTTGACCTCCTGTGCATGTCAACGCTGCCGACAGAAGGAACCCCGTGATCAAGCGTCGCCCCCCTCACGCGAATAGGCACCGTTGCAGGCGCCCTCTCCGCCGCCCTCCTTCTCACCGTGACCCAGGCATCCGCCGCCTCGGCCGAAACCGAGCGTGCCACCGCCACCACTGGCCCTACCGGCGACGGCTGGGAGTGCTCCCCCCCACTACAGCGACCAGAGGGCCCAGGTCCGCTACGAGGGCGTCGGCGACTGGTTCCACGTCATGGAGGGGGTATCGGACGGCTACTCCGCAGTCGCCCAGTGGGAAACCATCGACCCCCAAAACAGAGTCACCCGTTGGGGCTTCATCTACAACGCTGACGGTTCCGCCACCACCCGTTTCAAGAACAAGGACTTCGCGGAGAGCGACGACATCCGCTTCCGCGCCTGCCTCGGGCACTGGTCTACGAAGCTGATCGACGCGGGCACGTGTGCTGCCTGGCGGACCCTGGGCACCTGACGATCACAACGGCACTCCGGTCCGCTCCAACCGAGCGGGTCACCCCTGCCACCGGTGCCGCGTACACCTGGTTCCCCCGCGAGTGTGTGGACGCCCTGGCGTGCTCGGGGCGGAGGGCGGCCCGGTGATGGCGCCGACGCGGCAGCGGACCGCAGTCCCGCCCCCGGAGCTTGCGTATCTGGCGTATCTGGGGCACACCCTGGCGTGCGCCACCTGCCGTACGGGGGCGCAGTGCGCGACCGTCATACGGCTCGGCCGCGCGTGGAAGAAGGTACGCCGATGAACACGCCCATCGGGTACGGGTACTGCTGGGCCGAGAACCCCGGCACGTACGCCCGATGCACCCAGCCACCCGGCCACACCGGACCCCACTACGACCGGCGTGCCCCCAGCGACCAACGGGAATGGCCGAACACCCCGGCCCCTCCCCCGGACGGCACGGGGAGGGGGCCCGAGTGAAGTGCCACCACAGCGGCGGCGTCCACGACTTCGCGAACGAGACCGACAGCATGGCCCGGTGCCCCGAACACGGGATCACCCTCCTGTGGCACGGCCAACCGGTCACGAACACCGAACTGGCCCAAGCGGCAGCCGCCGGGGCCCGGCTCGATGACGTCCTGGCCCTGGCCGAGCAGCTCTGCGGCGACACACACAGCACCTCCTGCCGCGCAGCACGGCAACCCCACCTCGCCGACGGCCACGGCCACTGCCGGCGTCCCGACTGCGCCTGCCCCTGCCACACCACCTGAACGGAACCACGATGACCAGCGCGACGCTTCCCGCCCCGACCGCGAACGACGAAGGCGGGCAGGGCTGCTCCGGATGCGGCACCACGAAAGGTGGCTGCCACGACCCGAACCGGCACGGACTCCGGTGACCGGCCGGGCTACTTCCGGACGAAGTCGGCGAGATCTGTGCCCAGGGCGTCGGCAATGAGGATGAGGCTGTCGATCAGCGCGGCCGAGGGGCCCATCTCGATCCGGTTGTACGTGGCCCGGTCCATCCCGATGCGCAGGGCTACCTGCTCCTGCGTCAGGCCAGTGGTGAGCCGGGCTGCGCGGATGCGGTCTCCGATGGCCCGGCGGCGGGTGAGTACCCAGTCGGGTGGAGCATTCGAACCGCCGACATCTGCTTTGTAAGTGCGGATGTCGGTGTCCGAGGGCGCGGCGTCGCCCTTCTGGATCCTGCTCGTCTTCGCCAGATGCCAGCCGAACCGGGCGGAGAGTTCGCGCCCGGTGAGGCCAGCGTCCTTGCGCAGGTGCGTGAGCCGCACGGCGAGCGCTTCACGGGCGGCCTGCGCGCTGGAGGAGGGAGAGACGGTCACGGGCTGTTCAGAGGGCCTGGAGGGTGTCCTTCTCGTGAGGGATGCCGCGCTCCCACACCGTCTCGAACGCCGTGGTGCACAGCGCGGCCGCGGCCCGGTCGTCGGTGCGCTCTTTGCCGTCCGCTACCCAGTCACCGGTTCCGGTGAAGTGGTGGAACTGCACGAGCGTCCCGTCCAGGAGCCAGAAGTCGTTGCCGGGCAGCGGGATGTCGGAGGCGTGGCGGCGGGGAAGCCAGCGGACGTCCTCCCCGGCCTGGAGGTTGAGCGGGGTGATGGCGTGCTCGTAGCGGATGTAGTCGGTGACCGGCTCGGAGACGATCCGCGCCCGGCGCATCGCCACGACGCGGGCAACCGCGTCTTGAACGAGCGGCATCCGCTGCGGCCAGAACGAGCGGCCCGGGTCGAAGGTCGGGATGCCGGTGCGCAGGAACGTCGCGTAGTCGTCCGTCTCATCGCCCACCGCGTACTGGTCGCGCATCTCCAGGTGGACCGCCGTGCGGTGGGTGTTGGCGGGCAGCTCGGCGAGCGTCGCGCTGTTCAGCAGCTCGTTCCGCCGCATCGCACGCCTCCCTCACGATCGACACCGTGTGAGGTCGTGGGCCTGGGTGCGGTGGCATCGCACTGGTGTGCGTGTAGGCCCTGAGATCTTGGGGCCGGTCTTCCGACCGAACTACGTGGCGACCGGAAGGGGTTCGGTGAGGCGGTCCAGCGTGTAGAGGGCTCGTACGAGACAGGCGTGGCTCTGGGCGCAGCGGGCGGTGCGCTCCGGTGCTGCGGGTAGGCGTCCGTCGCGGGGCCGTAGCGCGGTGGTGCCAGCAGGTTGAGTGGCCGCGGTCCAGGGTGGGTGGTGTTCACGAAGCGGGCCGAACGGGTCACGATGTGTCCGGCGAGGCGGCATGATCGGGTGATGCTCGCATTGGGGGAGCGCCGTGATCGGCGTAAGTGGCAGGCCGTGCACGTTGCTTGTGCGGTGTTGGTCGTAGCGGGCGTGACTTTCGCCGTATGGAGCATCGCCAGTGGGCGTGGGCTTAAGTCCGCTGATGTTGCGACTCTTATGGGTGTGCCGATCGCTGTGACCAGTCTGGTGGTCGCGGTCGTGGCGTTGCGTAAGCCGGTCGAGGACAGCAGTGTTGAGGTCGCGCGTAGTCGTGCCGGACGGCTCGCCCGGCAGGTCAGGGAGAGCGAGAGCCCGGTGCGGTCGCAGTTGCTCGGTGCCGACACCCGTCGCATCAATCTCACCTATGTTCTGCAGTCCGCGGCCGCGCGGGGCGCGGCGGCTCCGCCCGCCGGGCGTACGTTCGCTGACGGTCCCGCTACCCTGCCCGATGTCCTGGAGTACTACCGCTCCACCCAGCCCCGGCGTCTGGTCGTCACCGGGGCTGCCGGGGCGGGGAAGACTGTCCTGGCCCTGGAACTCATGCTCGCCCTCATCGACCAACGTGCCGAGGGCGATCCCGTCCCGGTCCGGATCCCACTGGCCCAGTGGAACACCGACCAGCCCCTGACCGCCCTGCTGGTGCGACGTCTGACCGACGCCTACAAATGGCCTGCCGACATGGCTGCCGAACTGGTGGCTCACGGGATGGTGCTGCCCGTCCTGGACGGGCTGGACGAGATGGACCCCCTGCTCGCGGATGGCACCCCCGACCCCGAGGCGCCCCGTGCTCGCAAGGTTCTGGAGGCTCTCAACGCCTACCAGGACGGCCGGGAGGCAGGCCCCCTCATCCTGACCTGCCGTACTGGGCACTACGACGCGCTCGCCCCTGTGTCCCGGCTGATCGACGCCGCCCGCGTCGCCATCGCCCCCATCGACACCCGCCGCACCGTGGCCTACCTCCGTGACCGGGCCCTGGACATACCCCGCTGGCAGCCGCTGATCGACCACCTTGACACCCAGCCCGCCGGCCCACTCGCCACCATCCTGTCAACGCCCTGGCGACTGTGTCTGACCGCCACCGTCTACCACCGCGACGACAACCCCTCAGAACTCCTCCACCACACCGACGGGCACGACCTCGACCAGCACCTCCTGGCCCGCTACATCCCCGCCACCATCGCCAACACCCCCAACCCCCACCGCTACCGGCCCGAAGACGTCCACCGCTGGCTTCACCACCTCACCGGCACCACCACAAACACCCCAACCACCGACATCGCCCTCCATCAACTCTGGCCCCTCGCAGGCACCGCCCGCGTCCGCATCACCGACCTCATCCTCACCGCCCTCGCTCTCGCCCTCGTTTCGTTGCTCTTCACCATCGCTGTGTTCCTCAATAACCCCCTCGGGGACAGCACCGAAAAGATCATCACGATCTCCGTGTTCGCGGCAGTCTCCGTAGTCGCCGGTGTCATCGACTGGCGCCCGACGCCCAGACCCAACCGTCTCCGTCTAAACCGAGGAGCGCTCCAGGGCGGGGTCATGGCCAGGTTCTGGGCCGGATTCAAGGCCTGGTTCGCCGTCGGCTTCGCGATCGGCATTGCGCTCAGACTCCCGAACCCGAGCCCGGGAGCGATCACGTTCGGGCTCGGGATCGCACTAGGCATCGTGACCGGCCTCACCGGCGGATTCATGGGTGGGCTGGCAGGTGGGTTCGAGGCCGGGTTCAAGACCTGGTTCAGGGGCTGGTTCGCGGTTGGGCTCGTGGTCGGCCTCGGGCTCCGGCTCGGGCTCGGCGACCTCGGGCTCCTGCTCGGGGTCGGGTTCAGGTTCCGGCTCGGGCTTGAGCTCGTTGATGGGTTCGGGTATGAGATCGTGCTCTGGCTCGGGATCGGGTTCAGCCTCGGGCTTGTCGGCGGGCTCGCGGGTGGACTGATGCGCGGGCTCAAAGGGGAGCCGACCACCGTGGCCAAACCTCGGGCGATTATCCGCGACGACATGGTCTACGGGCTCTTGATCTGCCCCATGACCGGATTCCTTACCGGACTCCTAGCCGGACTCCTGGCCGGATTCCCAGGCGGAATCACGGACGAGCCCCTGGCCGGAGTCACGTTCGGACTCACGGCCGGGTGGATGGTTGGGCTTGTGGTCGGGTGCGCTAGCGGGTTCGCTCGCGCGGCGCGGAGATACGGCGTGTTCTTGCTGTGCTCACGCGACAAGCTCCCCTTCCGCCTCGCTGTTTTCCTCGACTGGGCCGTCACCGCTGGCCTCCTGCGCTACAGCGGGCCCTGCTACCAGTTCCGCCATCGCGAACTCCAGCAATGGCTCACCGACCACCCCCACCCCTGAACTCGGGCCGGGCATTTACACCAACGCAGACCTTTGGTGCCAAGCGGTCGAAGCGGCCTGGAACCTACAGCACGTGCCGGCACCGGCGATGCCGTGCTCCAGAACGGGGCATCCCCTGCGGCGTCAGGCAGCAGCAGGAGGTCACGGCGCAAGACCGCCGCGGCTCGTTGGGCGCCGGCCAGGAACGGGCCGTGAAGGCGCTGCTTCTCAGGGCCCACCGCCACGTCGTCGTGGTGCCCGTTGCGCTGCAGCCATTCCTTCGCGGCCGCGTCACCAATGAACGTGCAGCTGCCTGCGGCCGCCGAAACCGTTGTCCTGACGGCTGCTCCCAGGAAAGGCGCAGGTCCTTCCGGGGCCGTGGGGTGACGTCAGTCGTCGAACCAGACGACGAGCCTGACGTCGTCGTCGCCGTGCAGTTCGGCGAGGGTCCGCATGACGGTCCAGACGGGACCCCACTCTTCGTCCGGCACGGCGTCACGGCGCCTTAGGCGTTCAACACGGAACATCTGGTCTCCATCGATCCACCGGGAGCCCTCCGGGAAGTGCAGCTTGGGCCGGCCCGCGATGTAAGCCGACTGTCCGCAGAGCTCGACGAACCGCCGAGGAGCGGAGTAGTGCCGCTGGAGGAACTGCCAGCCGCCCTGCGGGTCACGGTAGTACTCGCGGATGTAGGCATCGGGCTCGGCGGACTCCTCATCCCAGTCGACCCGCTTGATCTCCGCCCAGCTGACCCAACTCGCGCTTCGCCCTCCCGTCGTCCCATGCCCGTCGCGGACACGGTTCGACACGTCCTCAGGCAGTCCACGGACAGGAGCCACCGGCACGAACTGCTCGTTGTCGCAGACACCGAACAGACAGCCAAAGGCGTCGTAATTCCTCGGCACTTCCAGATGGTCCAGGTCGATAGCGGCGTGCCAGAACGAGTCCGCCTCATGGTCCCGATAGTCACGATGGCACTCGATGAAGCCCCAGATGTCTCTACCCATACCGCGATAATGCCTGGTCCAGCCGAGAACTCTCACTCTCGTGATATGAGCAGTCGCTCCCACGGCAGCCGTTCAACCACATGTCGGTCAAAGAGCAGCAGCCACTTGGCCATCTCATGACAGCGGACCAGACCGGCCACCACACGCATGACCAGGAAACCGACAACAGAACGCGGCTGACGCGCAGCCGCTGCCACCAACACGCCCACTCACACGATCTTGTTGGCGTGCCACGGCTGGTCTGGTCGGGGGCGCTGTTGAGTAGGTTGCCGCTGCCGAGGTCATTCAGGGGCTACGCCGGAGTCATGCTGGGATGAAGCTCGGCCACCAGGGTGGGACGTTGCCCGGGCACAACGGGGCGGGGTAGGAGTCCGGCATGCCGAGCCATGTGACAAGGAACCAGGTGAACCACAGGGTGAAGATGAGCCCTGCAGTAAGGGCTGTCCTGCGATGACGTCTTCCGATGGTGCTGTGCAGGATCACCCACGAAACCGCAGCGGCGATCCATATGAGAGGGACAAGGAACAGCAAAGCCATGCCATTGGTTACGCCGTTGCCGATGTCACAAACACCCCATACATTCCCAATGGCAGCAGTGGACACCACTGCGGTCAGTCCACCGAAGAGGACACCAAGGCCCGTTCCCCTGAACCAGCGGCTCGGAGGACTCGACGGCTCTGTTCCCACGATCATCCCCCCTCCTCGCCGTAGGTGCGGAGAGTACCAACGCTCTGAAGTCGCCCGCTGGGGCCCTGGCCTGCCGGGCCAAGCGTGCCGCAGCCGCGCGGAGTTCGGCCAGCGTGTCCTCGAATTCGCTCATGCTCCCAGTGTGGCTTCCACCTTCAGCGGCGTGGTCAGCCTCCGAACAGCCCCAGACGAAAAAGGGACTGTGCCGGGCGCGCAGACGGCAGGGGCCTGCCGCGCCCGCTCTCCTGCTTCTCCATCAGGCCCGTCCAAACCCTCCGGCCCGGCCGACGCCGCCCCCGGCCACCGCAGCCCCCGTGTGTCCCACCTGTCACACCGGCCTCAACTTTGCTGTCCTCCGCCCGGATCCGCCCCCCTTCGGGCACCGGGGCGGTGTGCGGGAGTACCGCACCACTTCACCCACCGGGAGGACCCGCGTGACCGAGACCGTGCACGACGGCCAGGACCACCACGACGACTGCATGTACCCGACCTTCGGCGACCCGGAATCGTGCAGCTGCGCCGAACTCACCGCAGACGAGGTGCGGCCCCAGGACGAGGACGCGGTCTGACGGACGCTCGGCGGCCCTGCGGCAAACCGCACCACCACCCGGACGAACGGCACCAACGGGCACGGAGCCCCTGCTCGCGGGGGCCGGGGCGGAGCGGGGCGTGACACCGGGCGTGACCGGTCGTTGAACCCGGTCGGGACAGACGTCACGTCATGTCCCAGGTGGCTCTGGGCGCTCATCCGTCCAGGGTCTTCCAACAGCTCCAGAAGGGAAACCCATGCCGACAGGAACAGTGAAGTGGTACAACGCGGAGAAGGGCTACGGGGCCATCAACCCGGACGACGGCAGCGCGGAGGTGTACGTGCACCACACCGCGGTCCTCGGTTCCGGGTTCCGCAATCTGGACGAGGGCCAGGCCGTCGAGTACGACGTGACCGACGGGCCCAAGGGCCCCCAGGCGGAGAACGTCACGAGCGCCTGAACCGCGCCCCTGCCCTGTCGGCGCGTGCCTCCCGGAGCAAGCGGTGGGCAAGCGCGGGGGCCGGGGTGCGGTGGGCGTGACTCCGGCCGCGACCGGTCGTTGTGCGACAGGACAGACGGCACAGTCCTGTCGCACGGAGGCCCCGGGCCCCCCACGCCCGGGGTCTCCTGCTGCCGGAACCCATGAACGGCCACGAACGCGGCAGCCGGGTGACGAGGAAGCTGATGCCCCGGGGCCGGAGACGTGGTGGGCGACGTGCCGAAGCGCTTCGCTGCAGAGCCTGTCCGGGTTTGCGGACCCCGCGGCGACCGGGTGGCCATGGGGGTGAGATGCGTGCGGGTTGGACAGGCTCAGGGAGGGGTGGGCCCGCCGTCTGTGCGGAGCCCACGTATGGGTCCCTTCCCCCGGTGCGGCCATGACCGGGCGGGGCACCAGGCGGAATCCTGGGTGTCGTCCACCCCCTTGAAACTACCGGCTCCGCTCCACCGGGGGCGGGCCGGACGCCCTGCAACGGCGCTGGATGCCGACGACGCAGAGAAGGGTTCGCAGGATGGGCCAGTTCCCCTCGGGACACGCAGAGGCTCTTGCGGTGGTCGAGGCCCGGTGCGGAAGCGGCTTCCGGTTGAGGGAGGTGACGGCCCGCCGGGGGGCGGTGGTGTGGGAGGCGGCGGGTGCCGGCGGGAGATTCGCCGTGAAGATCGGCACCGGCGACGGCGCACCGGCCGTGTCGCGGGAGACAGAGGTTCTCCAGGCGTTGGGATGGTCCGGGCACCTGCTCGCCTCGGGTACAAGGGCGGACAGTGCGTGGCTGGTGTCGCGGTGGTTCGAGGGGCCGTCCACGTGGGATGCCTTCGCCCGGTTCCGGGAGAACGGCACCGGGCAGCGTGCGGGCCTCGGCGCGGCGGTGGACCTGTGCCGGGCGGTCGCCGGAGTGCACGATCTGGGCTGGGTCCATGCCGATCTCCAGCCGGATCACGGGATCCACACCGCTGGTGGTGTCCGTCTGATCGACCTGGCCTGGAGCTGGCGGGAGGACATGCGTCCGCCACCGGTGACGGGGGTGGGCATCGACCACCTCGTGCCGCCGGAGCTGGCCCAGCGCGGTGCGGGCGACATGCCCCTGGACGCGGGTATGGCGGCCGACGTCTACACCCTGGCCGCCACGTTGTGGACCTGCGTCACCGGAACCTGGCCCCTTGACTACCGGGCCGCGGGCATCACACCGGAGGAGCTGACCTCGGACCAGTTCCGCGCGCAGATCGCCACCGGCCGTATCCCGCTGCGGACCGAGACATCATGGCCCGAGCTCCAAGCCGTTCTGCAGCAGGCCATGTTGAACTCGCCCCGAGACCGGCCCACGGCGCGGGACCTCGCCCGGACCGTGACGCGCCTGGCTCTCTGATCGCCACTCCGGCCCCCGCTCTCAGCGGTGTGCCTGCCGGTAGAGGCGGGTGAAGAGCGGGTCCACGGTGCGCCCGGAGCGGTAGACGGTCCCGAACCGCTCCTCGTAGGCGGTGAACCGGTCCGGGTCGTCGTGGAGGAACAGGACATCGTGCAGGGCCATCCAGCGCAGCGCCAGCATCGGGAGCGGGGAGCGGGACACCGGAAACCCGGGGTTGCGCGCGGCGCCCTGCTCGCACCGGGAATGGAACTGGCCCAGCATCATCCCCTCCTGGGCCAGCCGGGTCCTGACCTCCTCCTGCACGCGGTCCAGGAGCTCCTCGTCGGCCGGCGGAAGATCGGGCAGGACGGCGACCACGGCGTGCAGGGTGCGGTTGGACGTCGGCCAGCCACCACCCCGCAGGACCTCGACCATGGCGTCGACCGTGGACAGGAGACCGTCCAGGTCCGCGCCGCCGGGGAACACACGCACCCGTACACCACCGGCGCGCAGGGCCGGAACCATGAACGGGCACACCGCCCCGGGCCGCCCCACACCCTCATGAGGCCGGCACAGATACGTCTCGAACCAACCGACCGCTTCCCCGACCACTTCCACCACCGGCACACCCCCACCCTTCCCCGGCACCCCCGAATGAGCACCGCCCGGTGCCCAACGACCGCACCGGTGCACCCGGTGCGGTGAACCCTCCGGCACGTCACACACCAGCCGGATTCAAAACCGGCCCCGCCCCCAGGCCTTCCACCGCCAGGCCGCACCTCTTCCGCGACCCCGGTCACCCGATCGTGGGAGCAGTACCCGAAGACACCAGAAAGCCCGGCACCCAGGACATAGCTCGGCCACACCGCGGACCCCGGCCGACCACCCGGACGGGACCCGCGGTCACACCCCTGGCGGCCGCACCACCTGCCCCCCGCCGCCAGGGAATCCCACCGGCACCGTCGCCGAGATGAGGGAAACGGCAGGTCGGTATTGGTGGCGCGTACTGAGTGGGCGTCAAGAGCGGCAGGAAAAGCTGGCGCTGGCGTCTGTTCGGCTTGAATGCGGCTACTCGAACGGCTGGTTCTGCGCCTATACGCGTCCTTATCTCGAACTTACTCTCAAATCACCCTTAGCGCTCTCACCACCTGGCGGCCCCCTGGAGGAATCAGGATGCGAAAGGGGGTGGAGCAACGCCTTGACGACGCCCACGTGGCGACGCGGGATGCGTGAGAGGGCGAGGAGGGGCGGGTGCGATGACCGCGTCACATTTGACATGCCCGCACCATTAGGCCCTCCCGGCTGAGCATCACCAATCGAAGCAGGATCTCTCGCTGTTGCGCGCATCCTGCGCATTCCACATGAAGTCAACCGACGAAGAAGGTCGTGAGTCGCAATGTTCAAGAGAACCTCCTCGAAGGCCCGACGCCTGGGGTCGGCCGCCGCGGGAATCGGCGTCATGGCCCTTGGTGTGGTGGTCTCGCCGCCGGCCACCGGTTCGGCGTATGCGGCGCCGTCCTGCGGCGTTGACGGTGTGCTCTGCGGAAACATCATCGGCGGCTATACCGGCGGCG
Source organism: Streptomyces sp. NBC_01237 (assembly GCF_035917275.1). Classification (NCBI taxonomy): domain Bacteria; kingdom Bacillati; phylum Actinomycetota; class Actinomycetes; order Kitasatosporales; family Streptomycetaceae; genus Streptomyces; species Streptomyces sp. NBC_01237. The sequence goes on from NZ_CP108508.1 coordinate 77,847, forward strand.
GCATGCCCGATGTCGCCGCGACCGGCGGAGCAGGCAGTGCCGTGAAACTGACCAATAACTTTGGTGCCCAGAACCACTGGATGTTCGTTCCCAGTACCAGTGGGAACGGAGCCTTCACGATTCGGGTCGCGTCGAGTGGGCTGTGCCTCGAAACCGCCAGTAATTCTGATAGCACTGTCGTACAGACCTGCAATGGTCAGAGTTCCCAGGATTGGTACGCCCAGCCGCTGCAGACAACGAATTCCGGATACGAACAGTTCCGCCTTCGGCATGCCGGCGACAACAAGTGCCTGAACGCTTGGGGCGGCAGTGTCTCCACGGGTACCACCGTGGGTCTCTGGAACTGCCAGGGTTCGAGTGCCTGGAACGACCGCTTCGCGATCGGCAAATACGGTTCCGGCCAGGAGCACGCGCCGGAACTCGTCCAGCAGCTGAAATCCTGGGCCACGATGTACGCGCTGAACCAGTTCAACAACAAGTCCTCGGTCATCCCGACGGCCACATTCCAGGTAGGGACTCCGGCTCCGGCGAAGTCCGGCCCGGCCCAGGTGGTGGGCCCCCCGGCTTTCGCGGGCTCCAGCGGCTCGGTGTACCAGTACGGCTGGTCGCACAGCACGGGGTACACCTTCAGCAACGGCGGATCGGTCACGGTCACCGGAACGGTCGGGACCGGGCCCCTGAGTACGTCGCCCGTGGCGGCATCGATCTCTGTGGCCATTCAGGGGTACTGGGGAAGCCAGTGGAACACCACTACGACACAGTCCGGTCAAGTTCAGTTCGACATCCCGCCCGGTCAGGTGGGCTGGGTGGCCCGAGCTCAGCTGCTCAAGGCGATGACCGGTACCTGGAGCATCACCAACGACAAGGGGGACAGCTGGCAGGGGACGGGAACAGCTACCGTTCCGGCAGCTGACGGCACCGACTCTCCGAGCAACTCCAGCGTGCTCTACCAGTGCACGACCAACCCGTCGGCGGCCACGTGGGCCGAAGCCTGCTACAAGACAGTTCCCAACGGCTATCCGTACCCGGCGACGCGCCCGCCGGTGTAGTCCGCTCTGGTGCTGTAAGTCAGGACTCCTGGCACGGCTGTACGGCGCCCACAGGGCCGCACGGCGGCCCCGCTCACGCAGGGCGGGGTGGGCTGTGACACCGGCTACGTCCGGTCGTTGAACCCGGTCGGGACAGACGGTCACGTCCTGTCGCACGGAGACCCCGGACGCCCTTACGCCCGGGGTCTCCTGCCGCCGGAACCCATGAACGGCGCCGTGCTCCTGGTGCTCGCCGTCGTACGTCATCCCAATGACGCACCTGCGGCGGACGATGACGTACACGGCCACCCCGGCCGGGACGGCCGGCCGCACGAGAGGATTCCGACCCATGACCGACACCGACCACGCCACCCGCGGCGACCACCAGCCGACCGCCGTCCTGCTCCAGCACATCGAGGCGTTACGGGGCGCCCTCGGGCACGCGGTCCGCCTGCTCTCCCACTCCGCCGGACGCGAGGCGGCCGACCACCCCGACCACGCGGAGCGGCTGATGACGACCGCCGTGCACCTGACGGACCTCATCGCCCGCACCGCGCCGGCCGGGCCAGCCGCGCCCAGTCGTCGACCAGACGGACATCACGTCATGTCACACAGCGACCCCGGGTGCAGTCATCCAGGGTCTCGTGCTGCCGACTGTGGTGGCCGGTGGCGGTTCAGGTCGCGGCGCCGGGTGCGGCCTGGACGCGGTCGAGGCGTTCGTAGAGGGCGCGGACGAGGCGGGCCCGGTTCTGCACGCAGTGCAGGGTGCCCTGGTGGGGTGTGCTGAGGCGGCGTTGGGCTTCGGCGAGGATGATCTCGGCCAGGGCCCGCGGGCCGGTGTCCTCATACAGAACAGGGCCGAGCCCGCGGTCGCCCGGAGCGACTGGTGCTTACGGGCCCGCGTCAGGATCATCCGCGACCACACCGCCGTCACCGCGGACCCGCCCGTCCACCGGCACTTCACCCAGGGCAAGGAGCTCACTCTCACCCAGTGGGGCAGGGCCGGACATCCTGTCAGCGACGGCTGGTGGACATCCCAGAAGACCAACACGGCCCACACCGTCCCGGGCGACCATGTCACCGTCCTGAGGATCATCGACGAGACATCACCCGCCGGGTAAAACCGGTCGAGCCCCGTTGCCGCGAACCGGGCAGACCGAAGTATTTGCACCACGTGGGCCAGTGATTTCACTCTCAGATTTACGTTGGATCGCTCCGGTCCCTACCTGCTGTCAGCCGAGCAAGTGGCTGATGCCGCCTTGGCCGTCCGCTCCGTTCCACATCACCGCTCCCATCCAGAACGGGAACCAGAACACCTGCTCCGGCAGGATGGGGGCGGCGATGAACCAGAGGAGGGGCAGGCCGGCGAAGACCAGACAGCAACACCGGCCGCCCCTGTTGGCAGCGGATGACTGCTGTGTTGGATTTGTGGGCACCTCGCGAAAATAGGCGGCACTGGCAGCTCGCGCATGAGTAGGCGTACTTAACGGGGTCAGCTGTGATTGCTCCCGGAATGTCCGCCGCGGCTTGGTGCCTGCCCTGTGGTGGGACGGTCAGCTGAGAGCCCCGCCGGTTGAGTCGAATGACGCCGGCGCGGAGCTTCCCGAAGGACGACTCCTCGCGGATCGCGGACCTGGAACGGTCGGACATCGACGAGAGCGGCGGCAAGTGGTACGACGTCGGAGCCGCGTGGAGCGGAGGCCCAGGCACCCCACTGGAGATGAAGCGGAGTCCGGCCGATCAGCCGGAAATCGCACGCCCGACGATTACCGACCGCAAGAACCACCCGCAGTTGTGGGGCCGACCATGAAGAAGGGCACCATCACCGTCACCCGGACCCCCGACGGCCCTCCCCTGCGCAGCGGTCACTCAAGGCCGGCCGTCGGCGTCGGGAGTGAGATCGGGGCGCGGGCGGTGTCAGGAAAGGTGGCACAGACGTCCGGGCCGCCTGCGCGGCGCGTGGCGGACCTCGCCGACGCCTTGTGCGGTGGTGCCGGCTCGTGGTGCTCGCTGGTGGTGCGTGGTGCTGTGCTGTCGCGTCCAGGGCCGGGCCGGAGGCCGGGTCCTGCCCGTCCCCGCCGGTGGCGGGGACGGGCAGGAGGCATGCTCACCGCCCAGGGTGAGCGGGCCGGCCGGTCAACGGAACCTGGTCAGTTCACCTCCAGGGTGACGTCGTCCACGACGAAGGAGGTCTGGAGGTACTCGTCCTCCACACCGGTGAACTTCAGGACGACCGTCTGGCCCGCGAACTCCCCGAGGTCGTGGGTCTTGTGCGCGTACCCGGTGGCGCTGTCCGTGTTCGACAGGGCGGCCAGCGTCTTCCCGCCCGCCGTCACCGTGAAGGTGTCGTAGGCGGTGGCCTCCGTCTCGGCGGTGTCAATGTGCACGTAGTACGAGAGCCGGGCCGAGGTGCAGCCGGCCGGAATGGTCACGCTCTGGGCGACGCTGTCGGTGTGCGGGGAGCCCCAGCCGTTCAGCCAGGCCGAGAACGAGCCGCCGTGCGGCGTCTGGCCCGGCTGATCGGTGATCACACCGGACGTGGTGGTCCAGGGCGAACCGCCGTTCTCGAAGCCGCCGTTGACGACCACCTGCGCCGGGGTGCAGCCGCCGCCGCTGCCGACGGTCAGGGTGTACGTGGTGCTGTGGCTGACGTTTCCGGCGGCGGCGACGTTCAGGCTGTACGTGCCCGGCGTCACCGTGGCGCCGACCTGGACGGAAAGGGTGGCCGCGTCGCCGGTGCGCACCGAGGACGGGCTCACCGCGGCGCTCACCCCGGCGGGCGCGCCGCTGACCGAAAGGCTCACGGTCTGGGCGGCGCCGCTGACCGTCGTGGTGTTCACCGTCGCGGTGGCGGTGCCGCCCGGCTCGGCTTTCCCGGCGGCCGGGCTGACGGCGACCGAGAAGTCCTGCGCCGGGGTGTCGCCGCCGACGGCCTGCTTCCAGATCGTGTAGGCCACGCCGTCGGCGCTGCGGTCCAGCACCGTGGCGTTGATGTTGTTCGTCGTGTCGCAGGCGCTGTGGTAGCAGGAGTCGTACGCGACGTTCGCCGAGCCACCCCACTTGGCCGCCTGCGCCGAGGTCTTGCGGGCGTTCGCCCCGGCCGCGTACCCGGAGGTCGCGATGCCTGCCTGCTGGAAGGAGTAGTCGTCGCTGCGGCCCTGACCCTCGGTGTTCTCCTCGGGCGCCAGGCCGAGCGAGGTCCAGTACGCCTTCATCGGGGCGGCGGCGGCCGAGTTGACGTTGTTGATGAAGTAGCCGCCGTTGGTCGAGCCGACCATGTCGAAGTTGTAGTACGCCTTGATGGCCGTGCGCTCGGAGCCGGTGAGCCGGTTGACGTAGAACTTCGAGCCGTTGAGTCCCTGCTCCTCGTCGGTCCACCAGGCGAAGCGAACGTGCTTCGTCATGGTGGGGTTCTTCTGCGCCAGCACGAGCGCGTTCTCCAGCAGGGTCGCCGAGCCGGAGCCGTTGTCGTTGATGCCGGGTCCGGCCGAGACGCCGTCCAGGTGGGAACCGAACATGACCGTCTGGTCCGCGGGGCCACCCGGCCAGTCGGCGATCAGGTTGTTCGACGGGTAGGTGCAGCTGGTGCAGTTCTGCTCGGTGACCGTGTAGCCGGCCGCCTGGAGCTTGGCCTTCGCATAGGCCAGCGACTGGGTGTAACCGGTGCTTCCCGCCCGGCGGTTGCCGCCGTTGGCCGCGGCGATGGAGCCCAGCTCACCGAGGTGCGCACGGACGGCGGCCACGTCGATGTTCGGCGGGTCGGTGCCCGGCTGGGTGCCGCCGACGTTGAGCGTGTAGTCGACGGTGTGCGACAGGCTCGCGCCCTGGCCCTTCACGACAACGGTCGTGGAACCGGGCGCGGCGTTGGCCGAGGCGGTCAGCGTCAGTGTCGAGGACTGGCCGGACTGCACGGTGGCGGGGGAGAACGAGGCGGTGACCCCGGACGGCAGCCCGGTGGCGCTCAGCGTGACCTGCTGGGCCTGCCCGGTGGTGGTGCTGGTGGTCACCGAGGCGCTGACCGAGGCACCCTGCTGGACGCTGCCGGAGGCCGGGTTGAGAGCCATCGAGAAGTCGTTGTTCTGGCCCGAGGGCGTACAGACCGGGTCAGCGGTCTGGGCGGGCACGCTGATCGCGTCCCAGGCGGCCTTGGTCTTCGTGTGCAGGCCACAGGTGGCGTCGAGCGCCTTGGCCGAACTCAGCGTCGCCGTACGGTACTTCTTGTACGACATGCTGCTGGTCTTGAGCAGCATGCCCCCGTAGAAGATCTTGCCGGCCGTGGTGATGCCCACACCGGTCAGCGTGCTGCCGTTGCAGGTGCTGCTGTTGGGCTTGCCGCCCCCGGGGCTGGTGCCCTCGGCGAGCAGATAGAACCAGTGGTTGAGCGGTCCCGCCGCCGCGTGCGTCTCGGTGCCGGGGATGGAGGAGCTGTAGCAAGCGGGGTCGTTGTTGACGGCCGGCGGGTTGTACATGTTGCGTATCGGTCCGCGGCCCTGGAGGTCGACCATCTCGCCGACGGTGTAGTCCGGGACGTCGTACGGCGCGGGCTGGCCGGCGTAGGACTCGGTGAGCGCGCCGAAGATGTCGCCGGTGGCCTCGCCGAGACCGGACTCCTGGCCGCTCGTTCCGCCGGGGGTGTTGGTGTCGATGGCGTGCCCGTACTCGTGGGCCACCACGTCAACGCCGGCTATCCACTGGTTCGTACTGTTGCGGCCGATGGTGACCTGACTGCCGTCCCAGTAGGCGTTCAGCTCGTTCAGGCCGACCTTGCCGGGGAAGGAGCGGCCGTTGCCGCTGACGCCGTTGCGCCCCAGCCAGTCCTTGAGCATGTCCCACTGCTTCTGCGCGGCGAACATCAGGTCCACGCAGCCGGTTTCCTTGGAGGTGGGATTGCCGGTGCCCCAGGAGTCGGAGGACTTCGAGAAGACCTGGCCGGTGCTGTAATCGGCACAGCTCAGCCCGGTACGGTTCGGATCACGCAGCGAGTAGGAGCCGCCCGACGCGGTGGTGTCGATGGTGAGCGGAGCGGGACCGTTCCACTTGCTGTTCCCGGTGCCGGCCACCACCTCGTCATGGGTGTCGAGGACCTTGCCGGTGCGCGCGTCCACATAGACGTGCAGCTTGCTGGGCGCGCTCCTGGTACGGCCGGCCACGACGGTCTCCCAGGCCAGTGCCTGCCGCCCGTCGGTGATCTTCACCACCAGCCGGCTGTCCACGACCTTGTCGACCCGGGCCAGTCTGGCGCGGGCGGCCGTCTCGGCGCGTCCGGCGCTGATCCTCGGATCGGTGGCCACGTCCACCTGCTGGGCGCTGGCGGACCGCACCGCGCGGACATCGCCGTCGCCGTCGGCCAGCACCACCGCGTCACCGCCCACGACCGGCAGGCCGCGGTAGCTGCGCTCGTAGGCGACCGAGTAGAGGCCCTTCAGCCAGGGGGTGACCTGGCGCCGTTCGTACTGCTCCTGCGGCGCGTTGACCAGCGAGTCGAGGCCGCTGCCGACGGCCTTGTCGGCGGCCTCGACAGCTCGTGCTGCCGGATCGGCGGCAGCGGCGGTTCCGGTCTGGGTGGCGGCCGCGGCGGCCGTCTGCGTCACGACGCCGGCGAGGCCGGCCGTCAGTGACAGCGTGGCCGCGACGGCCGTGAGTCTGATGGATCGCACGGGTTCACTCCGAGAGGGGGAGGGGGAGGACGGGCGGGGCAGCAGTGCGCTGCTGAGTATGGGCGTGAACATGGCAAAGAAGCCCATCTCTGTTGGCCATAAGGCGCGAGTATGGGGCGGGCCGAACCCGTCGGCGCCCGTCGGTCTCCCGCGGCGCGCGGGTGCGGCGGCACGGCGAGGCACGCGCAACGGTGCCGGTGGCTCGCCGCTCCACGGCGAATAGGCCTGTTGGACCTTCCCGGCGGGGTGGAGCGAGGATCCCCGGTCCATCACCATCTCTCCGCGCACGCCGGATTCCTCGCCCTGCCCGGCAACCGGACCGCGTTCGTGGACGACCGGGTGGGGGAACTGCTCGTCCTCGATCCCTACGGCCTCGACGCCGGTCACCCGCTGGTCCGGAGCAGCGTGCCGGTGGCCACTCCCGCCGAACACCTGGCGGCCGACCCCACCGGCCGCCATCTCGCGGTCACCACCGGCCTCGGCCGCAACCACGAGGCATGGAGCGACCTTCAGACAGCCGTCGACCTGCGTGCACCGGAGGCCCGGCAGCCGTGCGCGTACGCACGCGCGGGGGCGAACCGGGAGTCACCGTCCTCGGCGGCCCGCATCCCCTGATCATGCTGCGCCACCGGGAACCGGCCAAGATGCCGAGCCACCGGCACGGCGACCTGATGGCCTCCGCCGCCGCCTGCCCACCCGCCGAGGCCCGCCACCGGGTCCCTCTCCCCGACGACGACGGCCACGGCGACGCGCACGACCCCGTGACCTGTCTCTACATTCTCCGGTATCAGGAATTCCGTCGCGTTGATGAGGCAGAGGCGGGCCGTCAGGTGTAAGGGCGAAGCCGGGTGCACGCCCGTTCCAGCAGCGTCCGGTCGACCGCGCGCGGGCTGCGGTGGAGGGCCGCGTAGACGTGAGAAGTAATCTTCGCCCAGGTCCGGAAGTTGCCGCGGGCGGTGGAAGCTTCAGCCCACGCGAGATCCGCAGGATCGGCCGCGTCCCACACCGGGTGGAACAACCGCAGTGTGTCAGGCACCTGGGTTGTCTCCAGACGGTCCACTCGATGCCAAGTCAGCACTCGCGACCTCAGCGCTGCCGCCCGGGTAACAGCCCGCTCGCTGCCGGCACCGCACAGCACCGGCGCTGCGGCTGTCCCCGGCTCATCCCAGAGCTGACGCAGGCAGTCCAGCAACGGAGGCGTCAGGCGTTGACATCATCCAGGAACAACGCTCCTGGCTGTTCCAGTGCCTCGGCCAGCGCCCGGTCCGCCGCACCGGCCCGGTGCGTCAACGCCGCCGCGGGCAGACCGCGCGCGTCGAGCAACGCTGCCCGCAGCTGTGGCAGACCTGGTTTGACCGCCGCCACCGCCCGCCACACCGGCGTTCGGGCCGGCAGTAGATACAGGGCCTGCTGGACCGCCACCGTCTCCCCGTGCCCCGTCCACCGCCAGCAAGCGCCGCAGCGTCCGCCGACTGCTGTCAGCTCGGGGCATCCGGGGGACGAGCAAGGGGGGCGGGGCTTAGGGGGCAGGTACGGGCTACCTCTGAACTTGTCAAGTCTGGTGTTCCATTGACGGCCCGTCATGCGATGATCACGAAAGTCCGGCAGGAAGTCGGTCCGATGAGGGGACAGTTATGACTGACAACAAGATCTCGCTCGCTGACCGGCAGAAGGCTGCGCTGGATGCCTTCAAGGTCACAGGCGAGGAAGGTACCGGATCGATCTCAGAGTCGGAACTGAGGCAGCTTCTCCTCAACCTGGGTGACGCGTTGAGCCCCGCGGAAGTCGAGGAACTCATGAAGGAGGTAACGGTGAACGCGGACGGCACCGTCTCCTACGAGTCGTTCGTTGACATGCTGGTTACGGGCTACCCGCTTGCGAGTGCCTGAGCCCCACGGGCGAGCAGCACCGAATGACATCCCGCCTCGGTACATGCGCCAACACTGTGCCGAGGCGGAGCCATGTCCGGGTCAGCTCGGGGCATCCCGGGATGCCCCGTTACTTGGGGGCGGTGTGATCCCCCGCGCTCTGCCTCACGACCACTGCGGCCACCTCTCGGGGTGCGGGCTGCATGACGAGACGCCGAACTGCACCGGGCCGGTCACCGCAACGATCTACCCCGCCGAATACAGCGCGACCTCACCATTCCGAAGCGTGATGTTCGTGAGGTGACCTCCTCGACCGCCTCCGCCAAGGGGTGGAGGCAGCGGCGCAGGGGGCGTGACACCGGCCGTGGCCGGTCGTTGAACCAGCCGGGCACGTCACCGTGCACCGCGAGACCCCGGGCATCATTACCCGGGGTCTCGTGCTGTCGGCTTCGTGTGGACAAGCGTCATCGGACAGCGGCAGGTCCGGCAGCCACCCGGTCGGGGCGGGGCGCGGAGTAGGCGGGCTGGAGGGCGAGGCGGACGGCGTACCGTCTGCTCATTCTGTGGTTGCCCGGGGGTGCAGGTGTTGGCGAGCGGCGTGTTCCTGTTGGATGGCGCGGTGCAGGTGCCACAGGGCCACCGCGGGGAGCAGGCCGCCGAGCCGGGCAGCCGCCCTCAAATCCTCCACCGCACCGGTCAGAGAGGTCTTGGCGACGTTCCCTGGCTCGCCGGTCCGTGCAGGAGCATCATCAGCAGCAGCCCAATCCCGGACTCGAAGCCCGCTGGGCCGCGCGCGGAGCAGGACGCACTCGGCGTGAAGTGGAGTGGATGACAGGGTGAGCAAGGCGGCGTGCTGGGCATCCACATCGTGCGGGTCAGGCCGCGGGGCGGCGGCGTGCTCTTGCTACCTCAGTGGCTCAAGTTAGCGAGCATTTATGAGAGTTCCGCCGAGTTCATGCGTTGCGCAGGGCGTCGAGCGTGGAGTTGAGGTCCGTCATGCGGGGGCGGTTGTGGGGGAATTTGGCGAGGATGGCGGCCATGCCGCAGGTGTTGGTGAGGGCGGAGGCGACAAGCCCGCCGGCGATGGCTGCGGAGATGAGATGGAAAGCGGGGTGAAGTAGGCCGAGGGCGAGGCCGATCAGGACGAGGGTGCCTGCGGTGAGGCGGACTTGGCGCTCCATGCCCCAGACGGTCGTCGGGAGGTCGCAGGCGGCCGGGTGGTGGAGCTGATGATTGCGCTGGGCCCAGGCCGTGGTGCCGCCGGTGAGGGTGGCTGCGGGGATGCCGTGGGTGGTGAGGGTCTTGGCGGCGTTCCCGGAGCGGGCTCCGGAGGCGCAGACGATGAGGAGGTCGGCCCGTTCGGCGGCCTCCTTGAGCGCGGGCAGGGCGCGCCTGATCTGGTCGAGGGGGATGTTGTGTGCGCCGGGCAGGTGGCCGGCGGCGTATTCGCCGGGGGTGCGCACGTCGATGACGGTCAGGGTGTCGATGCGGTCGTGCGCCTGGTCGGTGTCAAGGACGCGGGGGGCGGGGGTGGTCATGGCAGGGGTACTCCTTGCGGGTGGGTGAGGTGGTCTTGGTGCGGGCGTTGTGGTGCGTGGCCGGCTGGGCGTTTCCTAGACGAATGCGTCGAGGAGCATGACGGCGGCCACGGCGATCAGGACGATGGCGAAGACCCGTTGCAGCAGGGCGCTGGAGATCTTCGAGGCGATCCGCTTGCCGTCCCAGGCGCCGAGGATGGCGGCGCCGGTGAAGGGCGCGATGACTTCCCAGCGCAGTCCGTCGGCGGTGCCGGTACGTGCGGTGAGGGCGGCGAGCGAGGTGATGGTGATGACAAGGAGGCTGGTGCCGACGGCGGCCTTCATCTTCAGGCCGAGGATGCTGATCAGTGCGGGTACGGCGAGAAAGCCGCCGCCGACTCCGAGGAAGCCGGTGACCGCGCCGAGTCCGGCACCGGCACCGGCTGCCTGGGCACGTCGCACCGGCCGGTCCTGATCGTCATCGGCTCGGCGGGAGTGCAGCATGCGCACTCCGGCGAGCAGGGCGATCACGGAGAACGCGCCGGTGAGTAGGGCCGCGGGCAGTCGGTCTGCCAGTGCTCCGCCGAGCATCGCCGGCACGATGCCTGCGCCGGCGAAGAGCAGGCCGGTGCGCCAGTTGACGTTGCCGTCGCGGGCGTGGGCGTTCAGGGAGGTGGCGGTGGTGGCGGCGACGATGATCAGGCTGGCGGTGGTGGCCGCGGCGGGCGTGAAGTCGAGCAGGTAGATCAGGGCGGGCACGGCGAGGATGCTGCCGCCTCCGCCCAGTCCTCCGAGTGCGATGCCGATGATTGCGCCTGCGACCAGGGCCAGGAGCAGGGTCGTCACGCTGTCGAGCCGTTGCTGTCGGTGATGGGGAGTCCGGCAGCGGCCCATGCCTGCATGCCGCCGGTGACGTCGCCAGCGTCGATGCCGCGGGCTTCCAGGAGGGCGACGGCCTGTGCGGAGCGGTGGCCCGAGCGGCAGATCACCACCAGCGGGCGTCCCTGTGCCCCGGCGGGCAGGGCGGCGGTGGAGACCAGGTTGGACATCGGCAGGTGGAGGGCGTGCGGGGCGTGCCCGGTATCCCATTCGTCCTTTTCGCGGATGTCCAGCAGGACGGCGTCGCCGCCGGGGGCGGTGCGTGCATGGGCCCGTGCTGGGTCGTTGCGGACCAGGAGGGGTCCGAAGGGAGACATGGCTGCTCCTTCCAGGGGGCGGGGCGTCATGAGGTGGTGAGGGGGAGTCCGGACGCGGCGGCGTTGTCGAAGGAGTCATCGACGGCGACGACGTTCCGGCCGGCGGCGTCGAGGAGGGACGCGGCGATGCCCGCGCGCATGCCGCCCGCGCAGTGCACCCAGACCTTGCCTGCCGGGACCTCACCGATCCGCTTGTGCAGGGTGTGGAGGGGGATGTGCACGGAGCCGGTGATGTGGGCGCCGGCCTGTTCGGAGTCGCGGCGTACATCCAGCACCACCACGTCGTCGGGGGACTCCAGAGCGGCGAGGTCGGTGAACGTGGCTCGTGGGAAGGAGGCCGGGATCTCACCGGGGGCCAGCCAGTCGGCGGGAGTGCCGGTGGCCGCGGCGGCGGGCCGGTCGATGCCGACGCGGACGAGTTCGCGCTGGGCTGCGGCGAGTTGCCCGGCGTCGTCCGCGAGCAGCGTGACGGGCTTGCCCCAGGGGATCATCCACGCCAGGTAGGTGGCGAGTTTGCCCTCGGCCTCGAAGTTGAACGCCCCGGCGACGTGGCCGTCGGCGAACGCGACGCGGTTGCGCAGGTCGACGACCCACTCCCCCGCTGCGAGCCGGGCGGCTATCTCTCCGGGATCGGCGACGGCCGGCGGGGTCAGGTCGAGGGGGGCGGGGCCGCTCGCGTTGGCCGGTCCCATGTGGGCGTAGTAGGCGGGGACGTCCTCCAGGGCGGACAGCAGGTCGGCGACGAACATGTCTACGTCCTTGGCAAGGGCGTCGTTGACCCGCTTCTCCCGCCCGATGGTGGTGGCGTCGCCTTCGGCCTGTCCGGCGGAACAGAAGCTGCCGAAGCCGTGGGTGGGCAGTACTGCCGTCTCGTCGGGCAGTTCCTCGGCGAGCCGGTGTGCGGAGGCATGCTGGGCGCGGGCCAGTTGCTCGGTCAGCCGGGGCTCGACGAGGTCGGGGCGGCCCACGGTTCCGATCAATAGCGATCCGCCGGTGAACGCCGCTATCGGGGTGCCGTCCTCTTCCAGGACGTACGCCGTGTGGTGGGGCGTGTGGCCGGGGGTGGCGACGGCCCGCAGCCGCAGCCCGGCATCGATGACAGCGAGGTCCCCGTCGTGGACGGGTATCCGCTCGAAGGAGACGTGCGCTGCGGCCGGGACGAGGTAGGCGGCGCCGGTCAGCCGGGCCAGTTCAAGGCCGCCGGTGACGTAGTCGTTGTGGATGTGGGTCTCCACTACGTGCGATATGCGCACCCCCCGTCGGGCCGCCGCGGCGATGACCTGGTCGATGTCGCGGGGCGGGTCGATGGCGACGGCCGTGCGCGCACCGCCGGCCAGGTAGTGGCGGTTGCCCAGGCCCTCGATCTCGATGGTGTCGATGAAGAACACGCGCTGCTCCTAGCTACAGGGATTTCATTACCCCCCGGGGTATCTATTTCACCGTAACAGAGATACCCCCCTAGGTATTTTTCGGGCACGGAATGTCAGAGATGCACAGGCTGAGGCGTGGGCGGACACACGGGAGCGCATCGGCATCGCCAGGCCGGCAGCGCCGGGTGACAGGTTTCACGACTCTGCACCCAGGGGCGGGCGAGCACAGCCCCGACCGGACAGCGACACCGGATCGGATCTCCTCCGCCTCATATACCCTGGGGGGTACCCATGAACTCGATTCGGCGCAACCGGGAGGCAGAGGCACCATGAAGTCGGACACGGACACGGACGGGGCGGCGAAGCAGGCAGTACTCAATCGGCTGCGCCGCGCCCAGGGACAGCTCACCGCCGTGATCTCCATGGTCGAGAGCGACCGGGACTGCAAGGACGTCGTCACTCAGCTCGCCGCTGTCTCACGCGCCCTGGACCGGGCCGGATTCAAGATCATCGCCAGCCGGATGCGCGAGTGCCTCACCGCCCCCGAGGACGGCGGAACGCCGGAGATGAACGCCGACGAGCTGGAAAAGCTCTTCCTCAGCCTCGCCTGAGACCGAATCTGCGGCCCGCACCCGCGATAAGCCCGCGGAGGGTTCGAGGCCCGCACCGGCGACCCGGCTCACCCGTGCACGGCCGCTCCGAACGGGTGGTCGCCCCGGATCCGGGCGGGCGAGCCGCGCGAGGCGAGGCCATGGTGGTGCAGTTCGGCGAGCAACTGAAGCGGAGGACGTAACGGGTCAGAACGGGTCCGTCGCTTCGACCGGCCAGGGGCTGGACGTGCCGTGAATCAGCGGACCCCGGCTGGGGTGTGACCAGCAAGACGAAATGAAGTACGGCGACGGACGGACTCCTCGGCGCGGGAGCCCGTCCACCACCCTTCGGCTTCTGGCCCGTCGGCTCGGTCTGCGGTGAAGAACCACTGCGGCACCAGCACCGCTCTGGCCAGAGTGACGCCGCCAAGCACTCCCCTCCCACGCACCGATCGTCCACCACGGCCCTCGGTACAGTGCGGGCCACACCGCCTTCCCTCCTCACCAGCCCGTCTCCGGCCGGCAGAGGCGGCTCGGGAGCCGAAGAAGCGGATGAGCGGGCCGGTGAACAGCAGCAGAGGCCAGGTGCAGGCGGCGGCGTAGGCGAATCCGCTGACAGGCTGGTCAGGGCCGTGGGAATGTAGGGAAACGATCCGGCCGGGAGGCCCGGGCCGCTCTTCCTGCAGGCGCACACCCGAGCATGCACCGGTCGGTACGAATCAAAGTGCTCGACCTTGATCTGACGCCTGTCCGTCCGCAAGGGCTGGTGACCTCGCGGTACCTTCGCCCGTCAGGCACGACCCGCGCCGTCCGTTCCGTCCTCACTTCGTGGTCTGGTCTGCTGTTTCTCGAGTGATGTCCGCGCAGAGGCGAGTTCGGCAGGCTCTTGGGTGTCGCCCCTGTGCAGGTCCGTCGTGGTGAGGAGGGTGAGCGCGCCGTGGGTGCCGAGGCGGTGGGCCGCTTCTCCCCCACGGGTTGGCGCGGACGTACAGTCCGCCCTGGAGCGGAGCGCCACCGAGGTGTACGAGCGTCTCGCGCAGGGCGTCCCGTACCGTGCGCGTCGATTCGGGCACCGCGAAGGCGGCCAGGCGCCAGACCCCGTTATCTTTTTCGCGGTCCTGCAACGGGGCCGCTGGCCTCCGGGCTCGGCATGACTGTGTCCCCCTGTCGAAGGAATGACCTGGGGGGTGGTGTCACCGGGCCCGGGGGTGTTCGTCGGAGACGCTGATCAGAGGTCCGGCCACCGTCCGGTCCGGCGCAATGCCGGACAGTTCGCGGGCGGTAGGTCTGCATAACGTGGATGCGCGAGCACGACACCCGAGCCGAGGCCAGCACCGTCAACACCCTGGAAAGGGCACGATGTTCGAGATCGAAGACGTGGGCGTGTTCCTCGGTTTGGACGTCGGCAAGTCCGCTCACCACGGCCATGGGCTGACGCCGGCGGGCAAGAAGGTCTTCGACAAGCCGCTACCCAACAGCGAACCGAAACTGCGGGCCGTCTTCGACAAGCTGACCGCGAAGTTCGGCACCGTCCTGGTCATCGTGGACCAGCCCGCCTCCATCGGTGCCCTGCCGCTGACCGTCGCACGCGACGCCGGCTGCCGCGTCGCCTACCTGCCCGGCCTGTCCATGCGCCGGATCGCCGACCTCTACCCCGGAGAGGCCAAGACCGACGCCAAGGACGCGGCCGTCATCGCCGATGCCGCGCGGACCATGCCGCACACCCTGCGCTCGCTGGAACTGACCGACGAGATCACCGCCGAGCTGACCGTGCTGACCGGCTTCGACCAGGACCTGGCCGCCGAGGCCACCCGCACCTCCAACCGGATACGCGGCCTGCTCACCCAGTTCCACCCCTCCCTGGAACGCGTCCTGGGACCGCGCCTGGACCACCAGGCCGTCACCTGGCTCCTGGAGCGTTACGGCTCCCCGGCCGCCCTGCGCAAGGCCGGCCGCCGCAGACTCGTGGAACTGATCCGCCCGAAGGCCCCACGCATGGCCGCCCGGCTGATCGACGAGGTCTTCGACGCGCTCGATGAGCAGACCGTCGTCGTCCCTGGCACCAGCACCCTGGACATCGTCGTGCCCTCCCTGGCCGCTTCCCTGACCGCCGTGCACACCCAGCGCCGGGCGATGGAGGCCCAGATCAACGCCCTGCTGGAGGCCCACCCTCTTTCCCAGGTCCTGACCTCGATGCCCGGCGTCGGCGTCAGGACCGCCGCTGTCCTGCTGGTCACCGTCGGCGACGGCACCAGCTTCCCCACCGCCGCCCACCTCGCCTCCTACGCCGGCCTCGCGCCGACGACGAAGTCGTCGGGCACCTCGATCCACGGCGAACACGCACCCCGAGGCGGCAACCGGCAGCTCAAACGGGCGATGTTCCTGTCCGCCTTCGCCTGCATGAACGCCGATCCGACCTCCCGCGCCTACTACGACAAGCAACGCGCCCGCGGCAAGACCCATACCCAAGCCCTCCTCCGCCTCGCCCGCCAACGCATCAGCGTCCTGTTCGCCATGCTCCGCGACGGCACCTTCTACGAGTCACGCGTCCCCGAAACAGCTACCGCATGACCAGCCTCGGACTTGCGTAGCTGAACCAAACGGCCTCACAGGCAGTCGCATCCTGTGGAGTAGAGCAGCAGGAAGAGGGCCGTCATGGCGGTCACGGTGAAACCGACAGCGGTCAGGGCGGCGAGGCCCCGACGGCGCCCCTTCGCGGGGGTGCGGAAGGTCTGCCAGGCGCCGTGGGCGAGGAGGAGGCTGAGCAGCCCAGCCCCCGCGATGGTGAAGCGCGGGCTGAGGGACCAGCTCAGGTAGGCGATCAGAGCCAGGCAGCCGAGCAGGGCACAGGCGAGCAGGCTGAGGATCACCTCGGCGACGGCTTCTCCCAGCGCCTCGACCAGGAAGTCGCCGACGCCTTTCGCTGCCCTGCGGACCCCCATGACGCTCCTCCCTCTTGCGTCGAGGCCCCGAGCGGGGCCTGGTATGGAGGACCCCCGCCGAGCCGGAATGGTTGCCGGGGTGCTCAAGAGTCGCCTACTGCGGCACACGGTCACACCTTGACGAAGGACATAGAGGCACCCCCCAGGGCGCGAGCCCGGCATCCTGCTGGAATGCGTGCCGCAGGAAGTCCGCGTTGGGGGCGAGCTCACGCGTGGTGTCCGTGGTTGCGTGCAGCTCCGACTGGCGGCCTCGGCCCTCGTGGGTGAACCGGCCTTCGGACACGAGGCGTTTGATGCACAGCCGTACCTGCTGGTCGCTCATTCCCAGGGTGTTGGCGACGGTGTACAGCTCATCCGCGTCGACGGCGCCGTCCTCGCGGATCAGCGCCTGGACGAGCGTGCGGGTGGGAACCTCGACGTGGTCGGTCTCGGCACTCACAGATCTCCCGCTTCTTTTGTTCCGACCGGGCGGTGCATGGTGGTCACCGCGCCGAATCCGAGCAGTCCGCGCAGGTAGGGCGTGTGCTCGGTCCGTGAAGCCGCGCCGCTCGTACAGGGCCCTGGCGCGCGAGCTGGTGTCGATCACGTCCCGTCCGATCTCCCGGCAGTCCCGCTCCGCCGCGACGGCGGCTACTTCCTCGATAAGCAGGCTCCCGACTCCCCGGCAGCGCCTGTCCGGGTCCACGGCGGTGCCGTCCATGACGAGGCGTCCGGGGGCCGGGTGGCGTTCGAACAGGGCGAGCAGCAGGAGTCGGTGCAGTCCTCGCAGGTGTCCGTACGCGCACTACGGCGCAAGCCGATCCTCCGGTGAGGGCCCGCCCGTCGTGCTGGTAGCCGGCGAGGCCGACTAGCCGCCCGTCAAGGAGTACGCAGATCGCTCGATCGGTCTTCAGATGGGCGGCGATAAAGGACACCGCCTTGCCCGGCGGGTTCAGGGCGGGACCGAGTTTGCGGCCGAAGGCGTCCCAGTACAGCTCGGCCGCCCGCCGCTCGGCCCCGGCCGGAACACCCCGTCGCGCTGTCACCGGTCCGGCCCCGGGACCTGTCGCGTCCAGTCCCCTGCCGTGCTCCCTTTCTCCCTGAAACCGAGACCCAAATCTATCTAATTCTCAGCGATCGTTCAGTCAGTGATAGTTTAGGTGTCCACTCAAACCCGAACAGAGGCAGCCATCCCATGTGTCCAAAGACCCAGCCCCGACGGCGCGGGCTCCGCGTCGCCGTGTGGTCACTCGTCACGGTCCTGACCGTGACCGCCGGCCTCGTCGGTGTGGTGCTGTGGCAGAACTCCTACGACATGGACGAGCAGCGGGTCTCGATCCGCCATGGCGGCCACACTCTCCACGGCGTACTGGCCGTCCCCAGGGACGGCCGTCAGCGCCACGGCCTGGTCGTGTACGTCCACGGCGACGGCCCCGTCGACGCCACCCACGACGACGGCTACAAGCCCATGTGGGAGACGAACGCCAGGGCCGGGTACGCCTCCCTGTCCTGGGACAAGCCCGGCGTCGCGGGCGCACCCGGCAACTGGCTCGACCAGTCCATGGACGACCGGGCCGATGAGGCGGCCGCGGCCATCGCCTGGGCCCGCGCCCGCCCGGACATCGACGGCGACCGGATCGGGCTCTGGGGCGCCAGCCAGGCGGGCTGGGTCCTGCCGTAGATCGCCGCCAAGACGCCCGTGAGCTTCGTCATCGCCCTCTCGCCCGCGGTCAACTGGCTCCAGCAGGGCCGCTACAACCTCCTCGCCGAACTGCGCGCCGACGGCGCATCAGCAGCCCGCATCAAGGCGGAGACCGCCAGGAGCGACACCACCCGCCGGCTGCTGGAACGCCACGCGGCCTTCGAGGAGTACGTCAGGGCCATGCACGGCGACGCCGACGGCATGACCGCCGACCGCTGGGATTTCATCTCCAAGAACTACACCGCGGACGCCACGCAGGACCTCCGCGCCCTGCGCGGCATACCGGTACTGCTGACCCTCGCGGGACACGACATCAACGTGGACACCGCCGACACGGAGCGCACCTACCACAAAGTACTGGACCCGGGCGGCGCATTGACGGTCGAGCACTACCCGGACGCGACCCATTCGCTGCTCAAGCGGTCCATCGAGCAGTCGGACCTCAAGATCACGCTCACCGCGCTCTTCTCCCCCCGCTCACTCTTCGCAGACGGATTCCTCGACAGCCAACAACAGTTCCTCAAGGAAATCAGCCCAGGCAACAACGCCACCCCATGACATTCCCGCAGCCCGGCCACACCATCTCCTGGCGCGACCCGAACATGACCACAGAACATCCCGCCCCGGGATGAAACACCGGACCCCCACGATCGATCCGGACTGGCCAGCGGGACTGGCAACGCCGGACGATCATCCACGGGGGCGGATGTGGGGCGGTGGCTGACCACGCAGCGGCAGGACCAGAACCCGCCCGGCCAAGGGCAGCGCGAGCGCCTGGCCCAACTCGGGGCCACGCCCGCGCCACAGCCGGCCGTCCCGGCACCGAAGACCTGTGGCCGCGGCAGGGAGCGGCGGCGGGGCGGCGCGTTCGAGCGGGGCCTCGCCGCGCTCGCCCAGTACAAGCAGCGGGAAGGACACGAACAACCCGTCCCGAGCAAGCACGAACAGCAGGTCCAGGCCGACCGCCAGGAGTACGTCGTGAAGCACGGTGTGTTCATCAGCAACACCAAGAGCAGACGCGACCGGCTCACCCCCGAGCAGCACCCAAGCCCTCGCGGAGCTCGGGGTGGAATGGGCGTGACACCGGCCGCGCCCGGTCGTCGAACCGGTCGAACGGCACTGCACAGAGAGACCCCGGGCATAACCGCCCGTGGTCGCGTGCTGTCGGCGCTGCTGGCATTACGGGGCGCCGTCCGGGGTGTCAGCATTCCGCGAGCCGGGCAGGGGGTCTTCGCAGATGTGGCCGGTCCACCGCTCGATGGCGCGGCTCGGGTCGGGGGCGTCTTCGGAGTACAGCACGTAGCCATCCCCGTAACTGGCGCCGTTGTAGAAGCTGACGATGTACGGATGGCCCGGGCGCAGCACGTCATACCGGTTGTCAGCACCTGCGGTGCTGTATTGGCCGTCGCGCTTGACGTCGACCGACTGTCCCAGCGCGAGTGTTCCTGACGACCCGCCCTTCAGTGCCGTGTCGATGCGGGCTTTCACGGTCTGGACTCCGCCCGGCAGTTCGGGCTCTTCTTCGAGGTAGCCGATCGTGCCGGTGATGGTGACGAGTGCGAGGTTGGTGCTCTCCGTGGCGGCGCACTCGGGGCGGGAGAGGTCCGGTGCGCACAGGCTCTCGGGGTGGTGGTCCCGGCGTCCAGCCACCATGTGTATCCGCCCCAGCCGCCGGCTGCGACGACAAGGAGGACGGCGGATCCGGTCGCGATGGTGCGGAGGGATTTCATGTGTCAGCCCCAGAGGCGTTCGTAGTTGGCCTTGTCCACGTCGGTGGGGGCCTGGAGCGGGGTCCGGCGCGGCTGGTTGGACCACATGACGGACAGCACGTTCTCTGTTTTGTGGCACAGCCCGAGTGCGTGCCCCAATTCGTGCACCGCTACTGCGCGACGGGCGTCCCGGGTGTTGAACGGTGATTTGTCCAGCCTCTTCTTGTTGAAGTAGATGTGGTCGATGCCGTTCTTCTGTTCCCAGGTGCCCAGCGCGGAGCTGTTCTTGGACCAGTCGCGCCATTCGACATCGTTGACCGCGGTCACGTGGTCGGGGGCGATCCTGATCAAGCTGAGTGCGCCGGATCGCTGATACCACTTGCCCGTCGCCCACCCCAGGGCGTCGTTGTACTTGGAGTCGTCTTCCCACAGCAGTTCCTCGCCGCCGTCCACGCTGGACACCGACTCCCGCTCCGTGACACGGGATTCGGAACACGACGCCGGTTTCGCCGTGTAGGAGAACGCCTGATGGGCGCGGGTTCCCGCCAGGACGATGAGGCCACCCCCTGCCGGGACGCCTACGAGAGGGGCGGCTTCGTCCTCGACCCCGAATCGATCCGCGACACGTTCCAGCGGGTCTTCCGGGAGTACGTCGACATGCTGGAGGCCGTGCACGAGAAGGCGCCCCACGCCAAGGTCATCACGGTCGGCCACCCCACGCTCATCGTCGGACGCCACCACCTGTGACCGGCAGGACACCACCGAGCTGGCGGCCGACATCAAGGACGCCGAGACCCGGCTCTCGGCCACCCACGGCGACATCGCCTGGCTGGGTGAAGTGAACACCGAGCTCAACGCGATCATCGAAGACGCCACGGAGCTTGTCGATTACGGATACACCTACGTCGACGTCGCCGCCTCCAGCGTCGGCCACGAAGTCTGCCAGCCCCGCGCCACGAAGTGGGTGGAGGGAGTCTGCGGCGAGGCCGGCCCGTACTGGCCCACCGACCTCACTCTCGGCCTGATCACCCTGAAGTGCTCCAACGGCAACCGGGCCACGCTCGTGCACCCGAACGCCGGCGGCCACGCCAACACGGCCGCCCTGGCCGAAGCCGCCGTCCGCCAGGCCCTGAGCTGATCGCACCGCCCGCCGCCCCTGGCCCAGCGGCCCGGGGCGGCCCGGACGCAAACACCCAATGCCAGGTTCGCCTCACATCGCGGACCCCACCCCAGTTCCGCCGAACAGGCCCTCACCGACCGCCCGGTTCCAGGTCCCGCCCGCCGACTCGCGGCGACGCCCTTCCACACCCCCAGCCCGGCCCGCACGCACTCCGCGGCACGAGCGGATTCCTTCCATCCGCCCTGCGGCCCAAGGGGCGCCTGTTTCCCGCCGGTGGAACAACGACCACAGATCCAAGTCAGCGGTGGCGCCGCGACGATCAGGCTCGCGGTGGTGCCGCGTTCGCTGCGGCCTGGGGCTTGCCCCAGGGATCGAAAATCGTAGTTTCGAAAATCGTAGTTTCGAAAACTTGATTTTCGCTTCGTGGGGTGGCTAGAGTTCTGGTGTCAACTAAGAACCGGGTTCGGGAGCAGCTATGACCGAGGCACCTGCGGCGTCGCGCCGCCGCAAGCTCACCCCGGAGCGGGAGCGTGAGTTGCTGCTGGTGACGGCCCAGCTCGTCGGCGAGGTCGGTTATGAGCAGGTGACCATGGCTGCGGTAGCGCAGCGGGCGAAGTGCAGCACGGCGACGCTCTACCGGCAGTGGGAGAGCAAGCCACGGCTGGTGATCTCGGCGTGGAAGGCGCTCACCGCAGAGTCCGGGAAGGACTTGTCGAGCATCGATTCCGGCAGTCTGCGCGGCGACCTGATCGAGGTCGCGCGGTTCCTGGTGGCCGATGATCCGGTCAAGGACACCTTCACCTCGGTTCCGGCCGCCATCGTCCGGGACGAGGGTCTCATGGAGATCGTGCGCGAGATCCTGATCCACCCGATCCTGCGCGATCTGGCCCAGCTGTTCGAGCGTGCGGTGGCCAGAGGAGAGATCAGGGCAGGAAATCCGGTCATCGAGCTGGCGGACCAGATCCTGCTCGGCCCGTGGCTCGCGCAGACCATTCTCCACGGGACCCCTGCGACCCAGGAACTGATGGAATCCGTCGTCGAGCTGGTGCTCCTGCCGGCGCTCACCGCACAGCCCGCCACCGCCTGACCCGACCCCGGCCCTCACCGCCTTCCGGCCGCACCTTCCAGCACTACCAGCGACTCCGCACGCCCTGACGACGGACTATCACCGCTCGTCCCCCTCGTATGCCCTCTCCAGGCCCGCACCTGCCTCAGGCCGGGCTCAGGGCACCGCACGTCCAAAAACACCATCGACCTGGAGCGTCTCCCTCATGGCCACCTTTCTCCACAAGATCGGCAGGGCCGCGTTCAAGCGGCGCTGGCTGGTCGTCCTCCTCTGGGCGCTTCTCCTGGGCGCTGTGGGCATCGGCGCCTCCGCCAGCTCGGGCCCCGCCAGTTCCAGCATCAGCCTGCCCGGCACGGAGGCCCAGCGCGCTTTCGATCTCCTCGGCGAAAAGTTCCCGGCGGCCAACGCCGACGGAGCCACCGCCCGAGTCGTGCTGCGCGCACCCGACGGCGAGAAGATCAGCGCCCCGGAGAACAAGTCCGCCCTGAAGGCGGCTTTGGCTGACATCAAGGACTCTTCCTCCCGTATAGGGCAGATCAGCGACCCCTTCTCCTCCCGGGCCGTCAGCGCGGACGGCACCACCGCATACGCCCAAGTCACCTACACCACCAAGGACTCCGACCTCACCGACGGTGATCACACCGGTCTGGAGAAGGCTCTCGAATCGGGCCGCGACCAGGGGCTGGCAGTGGAGGCCTCCGGCAACGCACTGGCCGCCCCCGAGGGAAGCCACACCGCTGAGGCCATCGGCTTCGCCCTGGCCGCCGTCATCCTGCTCATCACCTTCGGCTCCCTGATCGCCGCCGGCCTGCCCCTGCTCACCGCGCTCGCAGGAGTCGGTGTGAGCATGACCGCCATCACCGCGCTCAGCGGCCCGCTCAACCTCAACAGCAACGCCTCGGCTCTCGCCACGATGCTGGGCATCGCGGTCGGCATCGACTACGCCCTGTTCATTGTCTCCCGGTACCGCTCGGAGCGCGCGGACGGCTACGACGCCCGCGAGGCCGCCGCTCGTGCCAACGGCACAGCGGGTTCCGCCGTTGTTTTCGCCGGGCTGACCGTCGTCATCGCCCTCGCTGGTCTCGCGGTGGTGAACCTGCCCATCCTGACCGCGATGGGCCTCGCCGCCGCCGGCGCCGTCGTGATCGCCGTCCTCGTCGCCACCACCCTGGTTCCCGCCCTCCTCGGCTTCGCCGGCGAACGCGTCCGTGGCAAGAACCGAAAGAAGCCCCCCGCCCCCGTAGCCGACCCCGCCAAGCCGGGCCTGGGGCAGCGCTGGATCTCCTACGTCCTGCGCAAGCCGGCCCAGATGCTCCTCCTGGCCGTGGTCGCACTCGGCGTGGTCGCACTCCCGGCCACTCAGCTCGAACTCGGGCTGCCGGACGACGGCTCCAAGGCCGCCTCGTCCACCCAACGCAAGGCATACGACATGCTGTCCGAGTCCTTCGGGCCCGGCTTCAACGGCCCCCTCACCGTGACCGTCGACGACCAGGACCCGGCCGTCGCGCGCGGCGGCGCCGAAGACATGGGCAAGTCGCTCTCCCGCCTTCCGGACGTGGCCGCCGTGACCCCGGCCACCTTCAACGAGCGCGGCGACACCGCGATCATCACCGTCATCCCCAAGAGCGCACCGGGCAGCGACGCCACCAAGAATCTCGTCACCGACATCCGGACCCTGGCCGGCGACCTCCAGTCCGACACCGGTTCCCGCTCCCTCGTCACCGGGACCACGGCCCTCAACATCGACATCTCCGACAAGTTCAGCGCGGCGATCGTGCCCTACCTCGCCCTCGTCGTCGGCCTTGCCGTCCTCGTGCTGATCCTCGTCTTCCGGTCCATCCTGGTCCCTGTCAAGGCAGCCCTCGGATTCCTGCTCTCCGTACTGGCCTCCCTCGGAGCCCTCGTCGCGGCCTTCCAGTGGGGCTGGCTGAAGGACCTCATCGGCCTGGAACAGACCGGCCCGATCATGAGCCTGATGCCCGTCCTCATGGTCGGCATCGTGTTCGGCCTGGCCATGGACTACCAGGTGTTCCTGGTGACCCGCATGCGCGAGGCATACGTCCACGGCGCCGACGCCCGCACTGCCGTCGAGACAGGCTTCAAGCACAGCGCCACCGTCGTCACCGCCGCAGCTCTCATCATGATCAGCGTCTTCGCCGGATTCGTCGGCTCCCACGACGCCATGATCAAATCGCTCGGATTCGGCCTCGCCATCGCCGTTGCCTTCGACGCGTTCGTCGTCCGCATGACGATCATCCCGGCAGCGCTCGCCCTCCTCGGCAAGCGCGCCTGGTCCCTTCCCACCTGGATCGACCGCATCCTGCCCAACGTCGACATCGAAGGCGAAAAACTCGCCGGACACACCCCCACCACCCCCACCGTCCGCGAACCCGGCTACGCCGGCTCCACGGACCACAACCGCTGACAACCCCGCCCCACGGGCCCGCGGTTGCCACGGCACCGCGGGCCCGCCCCCTGCCCCAAGGACGCGCCGATGCACCGAGTACTCCTCGCAGGCGGCCCAACCCTCGTCCGAGACGCCTACGCACGCGTCATCGCCGCATCCCCCGCCTTCGCGCTCCCGGCCCAAACACCAACCCTTTCCGATGCCCTGGCAAATCTGACCACCTGCGACCTTCTGCTCATTGACGCCCAAGAACTCATCCGAGACACATCCGCCGCAGCCCAGATACGACTGCGGCACGCGGCCGCGTGCACCCGGGTCGTCGTGCTCGGGCACGTCGCTCCGGCCGAACTGCCCTTCCTCGCGGGTGCCGGTGTGACCGGCGTGCTCGGCCCCTACCTCGAACCCGACGATTTCCTCACCGCACTCGACGTCATCCACGGCGGCGCCATGCTCATCTCACCTGCGCCCGCCCACGCAGCCCCGACGCCTGCCTTCCGCGGACCGCTGACGCCACTGACCCAGCGCGAACGAGAAGTGCTCACTCTCATCGCCACGCAGCCCGACAACACCGCCATCGCCAAAGCACTCGGCGTAAGCCCACTCACCGTCAAGTCACACATCAACCGAATCATGCACAAACTCGCAGCGTCCAGCAGATCCCAACTCGTCGTGCTCGCCTACGAAAGCCACCTGATCACCCCAGGCACTCCGGCCGCCACAAGGACGGCTGAAGCCGAGCACCACGCCCTGACCTCCCGCCCCGGCCAATCCTCCTGAGAGCCAAAAGGCCCTGCGCTCGCCGACACGGTCAGAAGCCGCCCCCATCACCGCGACAAGACGACACCCCGAAGAATGAGCGAGCGGGCACGCCCTCTGGAGCTGCGCAGTTCCACACGCCGCTGACCTGGGATGATGCCCCATGGAAACAGGCTGCCCCTGGGACTCCAGGCCGACCGTCGATCTCCGCCGTGGCGTTACGACGCCGTCGTGCTGTTCGACCGGCTGACGAGCACCGACCTGAACACCGTGCCGGTCACGCACCCAGCTTCTGCTCGGGCAGGGGAAGCCGAAGATGGCAGCGAGAACACCGGGACCACATAGCCATCGGACGACGCAGTTGTCGCTGTCGGCAACGTCGTGCACATCCAGCTGAAGTTCGCCAAGGGGCACACCGAGCCCAGGACCTTGGTCGTCTACACCTCTTTTCAGAAGTAAACATGACATACGAGAAGCGGCAGCTGACCCCGCGCCAGATCACCGGCGGCATCTCCGCGTCCACGGTGCGCCGCTTGGTTGCGCCAGGACGCGCTCAAGTCCTGGCAGTACCGGTCCTGGATCTTCATCCGCGACACGGACTTCCGCGCCGGGGCCCAGCGGGTCCTGGACCTGTACGCCCGCTCCTTCGAAGGAGAACCCCTCGGCGCGGACGAGTACGTCGTCTCCAGCGATGAGAAGACCTCGTTCCAGCCCGCTGCCGCTGCCATCCGACCCTGACTCCGGGCCAGGCCAGGGCGATGCGCGTCAACCACGCCTACGGACTCGGCGGCGCCCTGGCCTACCTGGCCGCCTACGACGTCCACCAGGCCCAAGTGCCTAGGCCGCTGCGAACCGCGCACCGGCATCGACGCGTTCATGAGCCTGGTCGTCCAGGTCATGACACAGGAACACTACGCCAGCGCCAGGCGTGTCTTCCGGGTCGTCGACAACGGCTCCTCCCGCTGCGGAAAGAGGGCCGCCGAACGGCTCACGGCGGCGTTCCCCAACGCCGTCATGGTCCACACCCCCGTGCACGCCTCCTGGTTGCACCAGGTGGAGATCTACTTCTCCGTGGTGCAGCGCAAGGTCGTCTCACCCAACCACTTCACCGAACTAACCCAGGTCGGGGACCGGCTCCGAGCATTCGAAGACCGCTACAACACCACGGCACAGCCGTTCCAGTGGAGGTTCACCACCTCCGGCCTGGACGATCTTCTGGCCCGACTCGACCGGCACACCCGCCGACCGACACCAAGAATCCTCCGTCGCCCTGGCAGCCTGATCACCCCCCGAAGGACTTCCGGAACGGACCACTTGGCGCTCCGCTTGGCCCTTTGGCGTTGTAGTTGGCCTCGATACGCGTTCCAGTTGGTCCGCGGAGTGACGGCGCCCGCCTCGTACCTGCATGTCTTCGGGAGAATGCCCGTGCTGGCCGTCCACAAGGCATCCGGCAAACTACGGACGCATGACCCTCTCATCGCGCTTCACCCTTCCGGGCCAGGTCCGAGCTGTGGCCACGTCCGATCCCTCCGGGCCGTTGACCGTGACCGGTTACGGTGCGAATCCCCTGGTGACTGTGATCACGAGGGTTGACCTCTCAGGCAAGGTGGCGTGGCAGCGTACCTATCCCGGGACCGGCAGACCCCAATCCCGTCTGTCCACGGAGGGCACGCTGTGGGTCGCCTATCCGGATGGCGACGGCCGGCTGCTGGACGGTGTTCTGCCGGACGGCTCCACCGGCCCCACCGCCCGCCCGGAGTGCGGCCCCGATGAGGAGATCGGGGCGTTCGTCCTCCTCAACGACGGGTTCGTCATCTCTTGGGTCAGTGCCTCCCGCAGGGTCCGTGGAGACCGAAGCCGGCCCACGTCGGAGCCTCGCGTGGCCCGGTACACGCGAGACGGCGAGTGCCTCTGGTCCGCTCCGATCGCGCTCGGTGCGGTGTCGTTCCCGGGCGTGGTGGAGATGGGAGTCCGGACCGGATGGGAGATCCAACCGCGCAGGCCTTGGGTCCCGGAGGAGATCGGCGTAGACCGCTGGGAGCCACTGCTCGTATCGGCCGACCGGGTCGCAGCCACCTTCACCGACGCACGGGGCGGCATCGGGCGGACGTTCTTCCTCAACCTGGACAGCGGCGAGACCGTCTCGGCCACCTCTCCCGCTCCTACGGGCCGAAAGGCGATAGCGGGCCCCGGCCAGTTCCTGATCGGATCTCAGGGCTATGGCGCGTTCACGACCGGCCGTTTCGGCCGGGACGGCGCCGAAACCGCGCGCTGGGCCAGCCACGGGGCCATGCTCGTCGACAGGAACGGCCGCGTCAGCGGTCCCGAGCTCGAAAACCACCTGCCGTCGAGATCACGCTTCCAGCGGCTCGCACCGGACAACACCCTCGTGGACGGGCCTGCGCTGACGGGCTACTACACGTCCCACCCCGCGATGGACTGCGAGGGAACCACCGTGTTCTGGCGCGACGGCAAGCTGCTCACCGTGGACACGGACCTCGCCGGACACGAGCTGTTCGCCATGGACGACAGCCGAGCAGTCATCGGTCGCGCGCTCCTGCTGAGCGCCGGCAATGTCGCCATCTCCCTGGACAACGAGGTCCTGGTCTTCCGTACACCGCTGGGTCCCCTGGCCGAGGGGCCCTGGACGTGCGGGGAAGGGAACCTCCAGGGCAATCCTCTGCTGAGCTGAAACCGCCGGCGGAGTCCGGCCAGGTGCGCCCGCGCGAAAAGGAGATGCCGGCTCTGGCCGGCGCAGGCAGGATCTCTGCATGACGACCGACGTCAGTGGAATGATCGAATGCCGGTCGGGGGCCCGCCTATGGGGCCCCGATGATGAGGACTCCGTATGGGAGGTGGGCATCGATCTCTTCCTCCTCAACAGGGGCAACGCCTACGACGGCCTGGCCTGCCTCTTCGGAATCCGCAACTCCTACGGTTTCCGTCCCCTGGCGGAAGATCGTGGCTTCCCGGACGATGCCTCGGATGGGCTGCGAGCTGAGTTCGCCGGCTACGGCGGCCCCCACGATGTGCACGGAACCACCTGGCTGACCTGGGCCGAACTGGACACCGCGGACTGGCAGGAAACCAACGCCTCAGGCACACGAACCCGCGCCTCTGCCGCAGGGATCGACACCGACTGGGGCCGGGTCTGGAGCGTCATGCACATCCTCAGCGAAATCCACGGCTCGGCGAACGTACGTCTCGTCGTCTGGTTCCACTGACGGACGGCTGTGCGCGCTACTTGGCCAGGCAGGCCAACTAAACCGTGACGGGCGCAAGAGCTTCTCCTGGCGCGACTACCGGGACCTGCTGATCGCCGCCCACCAGCAGCTCGACGGCCCCATCGTGCTCATCTGGGACAACCCCAACGTCCACAAGGCAGCCGCCTTGAGAAAGTTCGCCGAAACCCGCGACTGGCTGACCATCCACTACCTGCCGCCCTACGCACCCGACCTCAACCCCGTCGAAGGCATCTGGTCACTCCTACGGCGCGGATGGCGCTCCAACGTCGCTTTCAGCACCCCAGAACACCTCGTCCAGACCGTCCGACGCGGCCTGCGGCACATCCAATACCGCAGCCACCTCATAGACGGCTGTCTCACCGAGACCGGCCTGACCATCCGGCCTGCCTGACCAGCAGCACGACATCCCGAGTTCAACCTCAGTAACGCGCTAGGTCACAGATCTGGTCCATGGGCTGCGGCTCTGACGTGCATCGACCAGATGACGTGAGACGGTCCGAAGATCCAGATCTCAGGGGAAGTGGTTCCTGGACGTTTTCTCTCTCGGGTCTCAACGGATCTGGTCCAGCGAAGGCGGATCGGATCGGATGCAGGTCAGCCACTGTGGTCTGGACGGGAAATCACGCAAGCCCCACCGGCTGCACCGTGAAGGATGGCCCTATGGTTCACCAGATCGACGTACCCCGACCCGACGACGCTGCAGCCATAGGCCAGGTGCAGTTGAGGGCCTGGCTCCAGACCTACCTCAACGAGGGAGCGGGGATAGATGCGGCGTGGATCCACGAGCACCGCGGGTCCGCTGTGACCGTGGAGGGCATTGCCCAGTGGCAAGAGTTCATCGAGGAGGCCGTGCGGCAGCCGGATCTGTCGTTCTGCCGAGTCGTTCGCTCCGGGGCGGAGATCGTCGGGTTCCTCTGCGGGCGCCGAGATGAGGTGGTCACCCTCGGGCCGATGTATCTGTTGGACAGCGCCCAGGGCCAAGGCGCCGGCGGTCGGCTGATGGGCGAGTTCCTGGCGTGGGCGCAGGACGCTCCCATGCGCCTGTGGGTGACCGATGACAACGAGAGGGCGATCCGCTTCTACGAGCGGTACGGATTCAGGACTACTGGTAAGCGTGAGCTCTGGCGAGGCAAGCTGCCCAACGTGCGCATGGTTCGTGAGTCCGAGCTGGGCGACAAGACCACCTAGGACAGCGCGTGAATCGGAGCAGTTCATCTGAGATAGAGACCAGGCCAGCCGAGACGGGACAAGTCGCCACGAAATATCCCGGACCGCTGTGGTGGTGGCCCGTCTCAGCGACGTTTGGTGAGTCTCATCGAGGTTTGACCCTCAGGGTGGATTGTCCTGGCCGGGTACAGACGTCATGATCGCGGGATGGCTGAAGAGACGGTTGTCGAGAAGACCTGGCGGCTCATGCTGGAGGGGCATCCCACGGCACGGCGGGGAGAGCCCGCAGTCATGGAGGCCGCTTACGCCGAACCTCGGCTGCGGGCCTTGTTCCCGTTTCCGGGCCACGGGGCGCTCACCTTTCACCGCAACACACAGTTCCCCTGGAGCAACGACCTGCCGTTCATCGTCGGCGACGCGCAATCGTGCATCGTGTACGCGCCACTGGGTGCGTCGCCGCGCGTCCTGGGCGAGTCACTCACACCCAACGAGGCGGCCGCGCTGGTAGCGGCCCACCTGCCGCACGACTGCGGGCCGGCCTTCGAGGGGCCATGGCCCCCAGCGGAGAGCTCCACCGACTGAACCAGCCGCAGAGCAACAGCCCCCTCCCGGTCAAACTTCGCTGAGACGGGACACTGGTGTCCCGTCTCAAGTTCTGGCTCACCTTCCATGGCGCAGGCACTCTGAGTAATTCGGTTGGGGATGGAGTCCTGGCTGACTAAGCTCGCTTCATGGGTGGACCAGTGTTGGTGATTGAGTTGGCGGAGCCCGTCCCGCCCGCATCAATCCAGAGGCTCCGGGAACTCCTTGTCCGCTCCTCATCTCGCTTTGAAGAGAATCGGGTCGGCGAGTATGACCTGAACATTCATGCGGAGAGCCTCGGCATAGCGGACACGGGGGGCGTCGATGAGCGTCGGCCTGTCATGGTCTCTCTCATGGGACCTGGCATCGGTGACGAGGCCATCTTCACAGCAGAGCATGCCGACGAAGTCGACCAGGAGCCCCTCATTGGCTTCACCCCGACCCATGCCGTCGATGTCATCGCGTTCTGCAACCGGCCCGTCGACCATGTCGTCACGGCCCTGCTGACCGCTGCCGTCATGGACGTGATCGGCGGCGTTGCCAACGCCGAACTTCGTGAGGATCAAGTGCCGATCGTGGCTGGCCTTCCAGGCATCGTCGCGACGATGACAGATCCGTGGTCTGCTGCGTATGGTTCAGCAGAATTCCTCAGAGCCTGGGCTCGACAGCCCGGTTTCCGGCTCCTGAAGTAGCCTTAGACCAGCCGGTTTCCAGGCCAGAAGCACACACTTGCGCAACAACGTGAAGCCGGCGCGGCCGAACATCTGACGCTTGAGCATCCTGATCCGGTTGACGTGCCCTTCGACGACGCCGGAGTTCCCGGGCAGGGTGAGGCCGGCCGCGACGGCATCACGGTCGAGGTCGATGCCTGCGGCCAGGGTGTGGATGGGTGGCAAATCGTCTTGCCGGACAGCGTCGAGCCATTCGGGTTCGCCTTTGCGCCCGGTGAGCATCCGGGCGAAGGAGCGGAGGTTCCCGGTCAGGGCGTCCAGCTCCGGGCACTGAGCCAGCAGACTGGGTTCTCTGGTACGTCTGGCCGAAACGGTCGAAACCTGAAAGGGCGCGCATGCCCCACGCCCCCGAGTTTGCGTGAGAACGCACTCCAACTCCCAGGTACCGAAGCATGCGATACATCAAACTCGGAACGACCGGACTGGAAGTCTCCGCCATCACCTCGGCTGCATAAGCCTCTCGCCGACATTTACGATGTAGCGCTCAACTCGTACTGCCTTCAGGCCAACTTGCCTATCGCTCCGTGGAACAGCAACGCCAACCGGGCCAGGGCACTGTGCTCCGCTTCTTGAACTTCCGCGCCTGCGAGCGATCACGCGCAAGCTCCTCAAAGGACCGCCGTCGGTCGATAGATACAGTCACCAGACGGTTCTCTCGTGAATGCGTTGTGGTCTACAGCAGGGTGTCGCGCAGGGCGCGGCCGTCGCCGGGCATCACGTAGCGGCGGGCGGCGAGGGCGTTGTCAAGGGGGTCGCCGATCTGGTCACACAGCGGGACCAGGACGTCGGCCTCGGTGTCGGACGGGTACGGCGGAGCGACTTCGAGCATCAGCTCCCCGAATTGGTGGGTGTGGATGGCGAGGCCGTCGACGACACGCGGCGCAGCTCGGTGAGCGCGGGATCCGCCGACGGACTGACGGGCTGCGGAGGCGGCGCGGTGCGGACGTCGCTGACAGCCTGGCGGACCACGGCGCGCACTGTGGGCTCATCAAGGCCTGGAAGCTGCTGTGGGTGAGCGCGGCAATCCGGCGGGTGAAAAATCAACTTCACGACGGTGTCCGTACGACTGGAGACGGCGGCCAGGGCCCGCTGGGGCAGGCGCAACCCGTAGCGCGATGGCCGGACCGCCACTCGGCCCGTCCCGGCCGGCTGCCGGGACGGACCGTAGTAGCGGTCCAGGGTTGGGCTCAGCGGTTGCTTGCGCGCCGGCGTCGGCGGAGCACGACGGCTCCGCCCGCGAGGGCGAGCGCAGCGCTGGAACCGCTGGCAAGGAGCAGGGTGGAGGATGGGGCGCCGTCCTCCGTGCGCTGGAGGCTGTAGCCGCTGGAGTAGCCGGTGGTGTCGTACGCCGAGCCGGGCAGCTTGTCCGCGTAGCGGGCCTTGACCAGTTTCTGGTAGGTGCTGAGTGACACCGATGCCTGGCCGCCGAGTCCTTGCCGGGCCTGGTCGTTGAGGGGCTCGACCGTGGTGAGTTTGAGCTGGTACCAGCCGCGGATCTGCGGCTCGGTGAAGACCAGCGTGCCCAGGGCGGCTTTGCTGGCGTATGTGGCGTCGCTGTCGCCGTCGCGCACGGCTGCCAGGTGCCAGCCGCCGCCCTGCGTGGGGGCGAGCATGACGGTGGCATTGCGGCCGTTGACAGTGGTACTGAGCGAGGAGACCAGCTGTGTCAGCTTGATCGCCTCGGCGGGCAGTGGCTTGGCGGTGCCCGCGACGAACCCGGGGGTGATCTCGTTCAGTGCCACCGGGTCCTTGATCGTGAAGGCGGGGAGGCCCTGGCAGGGCTCGGCCGTTTCGGGGATCGTCTGCACCGGCCCGCCGGTGCCGCCGGTGGGTACCGGAGTGCGCAGGAAGCGGCAGACGGTGTTGCGGACGTCTGTGGACTTCACCGCGTCGAGGGCGGCCCGGTAGTCGGGGATGTCGGCCGGGAGCGGGTCCTTGGCAGGGGTCGCGTGTGCCGGACCGACGACGGACAGTAGCGCGGATGCACTCACTGCGATGCCGAGGAACAGACGGGAGGAGCGGTAGGCCGCCCGCTTGCTGGACGTTTTGGTGCCGCTGGTGTCGCTCATGTCGCCTGCCTTAGCGGGAGATACCGATGCGGGAGTGGGTCCACTTGGACGAGCTGTTGCTCACGTAGTCGTTGTAGTTCCACCACGTGTACGTGGTGGTGTCCGGCCACGGGTCGGCCACGGCGATCGTGTTGTTCGACGTGTCGAAGCCGTAGACCACGTTCATGTGGCCACCCCCGGACGTCCACCCGATGCGGGCACCGATCGGCCGGGCCGCCTTGACGTCGGTGTACACCTGGTTGAACGTGGCCGCGCTGCTCAGGCCGGATCCGGTGTGGGTCATGCCGAGGCTGCTCCAGCCCTTGGCCATGTCGTCGAGCGTGGCGGGCTGGTTGTTGCAACCGTAGTAGGGCTGGGCCCGGTTGCAGAAGTCCGTCTGTGTGGAGCCGAAGCCCTGGTACTTGGCGATGGTCAGCCCGGAGGCGACCCAGCACCACTGGGTCTTCTCCTGCTTCAGCATGCTGATGTTGTCCTGGCCCGCTTCCGCGTGGGCTGTGCCTCCCGCGGCCGCGAGCGATCCCGAGGCGGCTAGCGCGATGGCCAACGTCGTGGTCCTGTTCCTGAACCTGCCCATTTTCCTGCCTTCCCCTGATGGGTACAACGAGATGAGCGGGGCGATCTGGAACGAATATGACAGCGCATCACATCTCGTACGCATAGGGGGCTTGCACGAAGTTACTCCCTATTGATTACTTTTCAGCAAATGATTCAAGTCGGCACTTACAGCTCACGCCTCCTTGCCGAAGTGGGGTGTGATGCTCACTACTTGCCAGCCCTCGGCGGGTGCCAGGCGCTCCGTGCGTGGACGCGGCAGCACCGTCCCGGCCAGCGCCCGGCGGTCTCCGGTCAGGACGCCGGGGCGGCCCGCCCCGGCGAGGACCTCGATCACGAGAGCCGTGTCCGGGCCGGTGCAGGTCTCCCCCTCGGCCACACTCCCACCGGACTCTCCCCCGCCGACGAGCCCCCGGCCGATTCGCGCGGCAAGCCCCGCAGCGAGACGGGCCGACAGCCGCACCCCGTTCTCCCCTACTGGGACCAGGGCCGGACGCCGGGGCCGGGCTCGCGGACCGGTGAACCCCACGACCCTCGCCTCAGCAGTATCCGCGTGCCGCACCTTCACCCTTCTCTGCACCGATCAAGCCGAGGCGCCGCGTAGGGTGCCGACGTGATCGTCCGGTGTGTGCAGATCGTCAGCCCCACGAGCGGAGAGGTGGTGAATGATCATCCGGGAATCCGGGTTGGTGTGGAGTACCCGGTCCTGGAAGTCGTTACAACCGAGCGTCAGGTGCTCCTACGGATTCCCGAGCGGTCCGACGTCATGGTGGAGCGAGACGCTCCAGGGCTGTGGGATGCCTCCATGTTCACCGTGGTCAACGGCCGGATGCCGGACTGCTGGGAGGCGGGGCTGGAAGATGGCCGGTTGACGTTGGCGCCGAAGGCATGGCAGCGCCCGGGATTCTGGGACGACTACTTCGACGGCGAACCGTCCGCTGGTGATGAATACGAGCGTTTGCGAACGGAGGTCATCTCCCAGGCGTGAACTCCGACAGATGATCAACGTCGATGCTCACAGGGATTGACCGGTCCCTCGCGAACGCCAGGCTTCGATAGGCACTCGAAGCGCAGGAAGGAGTCACTCAGCTCAGCAGCAGGGGCCGTCTCCGCCGGCGGCCCGCCGTGTCCGATGCGGGCCCGGCAAGGTGGTCAAGTCGATGCAGCGGTTACTGCCCAGCGGCTCGATGGTCGGTCTGGAGGAACCGCAACGCCGGCGCGGACAGGTCCGCGCCGGCAGAGGACCGCGCGATCATCGCCACGGACCGTCCAAGGCCGGGCACGACGAACGCGGCGCTGCTGTATCCGGGCCCGCTACCTCCGTGGCCGAATGTGTGATGCCATCCGTCGATCATCAGGCCGAGTCCGTAGCCCGGTTCGCGCCAAGGCGGGCCCGCCGCGACCGGCGTCACGGTCGTCATGGCCGCCAGCGATGGGACCGAGAGCAGTGGCCTTTCGAGCAGTTCGGTGAGGAAGCGCACCAGGTCCGCAGGAGTGGCCCACGCAGCCCCTGCCGGTCCGGCCCATCGTGTGTCGTAGCCGGTCTCGGTCAGCCCGGCGCCGGGCGCGGGGTAGGACGTCGATGCCATTCCCGCAGGTTCGAAGACCACTTCTGCCAGTGTCTGCTCCAACGGCGTGGCGGTGACCTCCTCGATGAAGGCTCCGAGCAGCCAGTATCCGAGATTGCAGTAGCGGAACCGCCCTGGCGCCGAGCGGTCACCGGCCAGCGCGATCGACGCGATCTGTTCCAGACTCCAGGGCTGGGCCGGCCGCGCGGCGACTGCGTCCAGGTAGGCGGGAGCACTCGCATAGTCGGGCAGTCCGCTGGTGTGGCCGAGCAGGTGGCGAACGGTGATGCCGGACGGGGCCTGGGGCACGCGGCGCGATACCTCGTCGTCCAGGGCGAGTCTGCCCGACTCGATCAGCCGCAGCGCGGCCGTGGCCACGAACATCTTCGTCACGCTGAACACCGGCTGGGCGGCCTTCACCCCTGTCGTGTGGAGACCACGGGAGTCCAGCACCGCCACCGCGATATCGGCGTCCCCATCCACATCCAGCCCATCGAACATCCGGCGATTGTCCCGGCGATTCGCAGTCGAGGCAACCTGGGCACATGTCCATCGAGGAGAGTGGCGGGCGTTGCGCAGCGGTGGTCATCGCTGTGCACAGCGGCTCCTCCTTGTGCCGCACGGCGGTCCATGGTCAATCGGGAACCCTGTCCACAAGACCCCCTCGATCCCCAGCGACCGAAACGACTCGTACCACGCTGGTGCCACCTCATAGTCGTCGGCTGAAGTCGAGCTTCCCGTCTTTCCAGATGACGGCTTCGCCGTCCAGGCCCGTCCCTGGGGCCAGGCCGTGCGTGCCGGCGGTCGCGAGGTCCGTCCAGTGGCTGGTGACGATCCGTCCGGACCTCGCGTACAGCGCCACACTGTCCTCGGTAAGGCGCAGCACCATCCGGTGGCCGTCGAACCTCGGCTCGTACCACCGGCCCGGCCCGCTCGGCAGCACCGGCACCGCCCTGGCCAGCACCACCCTGGTCGGGGAACTCCACACCGCGATCCTGCGACCCGGGAAGTACAGTGGCGCGGCGGGCGGTCCGGGCGGCCTCCTCGCCCGTGCGGGGCCGGGGCGCTCACGGCATCTGCTGGGTGAAGCGGGGTAAGGAGGGGCGCCGGTGGGCCTGGTCAGTGCTACCCCCGCGGCCGACCGGACCAGGCCTCCCCCGGACACCCCGACCACGCCGGGCTGCCCACCACTGGGAAGTGGCGGGCCGCTGACGTACCAAAGCTCTTGAGTGCGTGCTTCCAGTCCGTTCAGGCTGCGGCATCACGGGGCGCCAGCGTCCCGGACTCGCCACCGCGCCGCGCTTTCCTGGACGACCCCTGGAACGAAGGCTCCACCGATGCATGAAAGCTGTGGGGGAAATCGTGCCGCTCGGCTACGAAGGCAGCTGCCGGCGCGTCCGCGTCTACCTGTACAGGAAGCGCACCTCACCACGACCGGCGACCACCCCGCCGCCCTCGCCCCGCCGCCGGTGCCGCTCCTGTTCCTGCGGTATCAGTCGTCTCGCGGGCAGGTCTGCCGGTGGGGGATTCCGGGGAGGTAGGTGCGCCATTGGCCGGGGGTGAGCTGCTTTCCCGTGCGGCGGCAGATGGCTCGGATCGCTGCCGTCGGTGACAGATCGTAGGTGTGGGGCGGGGCGTGGTCGCCCGCCGCGCGCAGTGTGTGGTTACTGTTGAAGGCAAGGCTGCCGATGGTGTCCCCGGCTGTCGGGAGGGGGCTGCCGATACGCTGGTGGATTGTGGTGTCCCACAGCTGGAGGGTCCCTTCGTCACCGGCGACGGCCAGGGTCCGGCTGTCGGGTGTGAAGGCCAGGGCGGACACGTACTGGCGGGTGGAGGTGTCCGGGTCGGCGAGTTCGCCCAGCCTTCGTGTGATCCGGCCGTCCCAGAGCACGACCCGGCCGGAGCCCTCACCGACAGCCAGGTATTTCCCGTCGGGGCTGAACGCCAGGGCCGTGGCCTTGCCAGGGGTCCGTGCAGGAGGAAGCGGTGCGCCGGAGGGCAGTTGGTGCGCCGTGCCGTCCGATGTGGCGAGCAGTGTGCTGTCCGGGCTCAGTACTGGGCGGCCGGTGGCATCGGGGACGGTTGCGGTGACGGTCCTCAGCCCGAGGTCCCAGATCCCGGTGGTGGCCGACGTATCTGGCATCCCGGCGATAATCAGCTTCTGGTCGTCAGGAGTGAACGCGACGTTCTGCCATTCAGTCCTGCCGAGGTCGGCGCTCGTAAGAACCGTGGTGGTACGTCTTCGGGATATGTCATAGAGAGTGATTTGCCCCGGATCGGACATGCCTTTGATACCGGTCACACTGTAGGCGAGTGTCCGTCCTGTGGAGTTGAAAGCCAGCGAAACGCTGCAGGACTGCTGAATTTCGTCGTAGCGCGGGCAGGCCACCCGCGGTGGCGCCGCCAGGAGTGCGCCCGTCTTTCCGTCGAGGATGCGAATGAGGATGTGTCGCCCGTCCGGGTCCGCACGGGCGACGGCCAGTCTGGCGCCTGCCGGGCCGAACTGCGTCCGGTGGGGAGCGCGGTCCCAGCCGGACGCGAACGCCGGTGTCAGATCGAGAGTATGCACGGTGGGACCCCACGACCCGTCAGGGCGACCGAGGTACCGGAGTGTGCCTGACGTCGTGTCGAGGCGGAGGTCTTTGACGGTCTCGCCGGACAGTTGATGGCGCGCTGAGGGGAAGTCCGGGTGACTCAGCCGCCATACGAGGATCTCTGTGCCATCCGAGGCTGCCAGGTAGGAGCCGCCCGCACCCAGCACAGCTGTCGTGAGTCCGGTGTGTTTCACCGAGGGAAGTTCCCGGCCCGAGGCGATGTGCCATGCACGGAATCCCGTATCCGTGATCACCCCGAGGTACTGGCTGTCCGGGCTGAAGATGACGTGTTCGTGAATGCACTGTTCAAGAGTGGATCTGGGAAGCCATGGCGCGGGGATGCGGCGCTGCTTACCGACGTCCCACAACTGCAGTTGTTCATCCTGGACACACAGTGCCAGATAGCGGTCATCGGGGCTGACAGTGGTGTCGAGGGAAACGACAAAGGGGCGACGCTCCATCCTGAACTGCTGCAGCAGCGTTTTCTGCCAGGACCAAGGAACTCCTTCCAGGGCCCCGGTCCGGGACAGGCCGCCCGTCTTGGGCAGTTCGATCCGCAGGAGTTCCCGTCGTCTTTTCACGTCGACAAGTTTGACCGTGTACGCGGTCGCGTCGGAGTCGTAGACGGCAAGGCTGCGACCGCTCGGTCCCATCTCGGCTCCCTCCCGGGCGGCTAGTGAGGCAATCCGGTCGGTGCGGCCTGTGGCAAGGTCGCGCAGCGAGACCGTGTGACCGTCAAACACCGGCAGCCACCCGGCGTCTGCCCGGATGAAGCCCGCGCTGTCGAAGTCCCGGCCCAGCCCGGGACGCACGCCGATGCGCCGGTGGCTGTCGACGTCCCAGCGGGTCACCCTGTCCGCGCCCACACTGATCAGGGTGCGGCCGTCGGAGCTGAGGTGGCGCATGGACGCGGCGCTGCTGTCCGGGTCGGTGAAAACGTCCTGCTCCTTCTGCGCCATGGCACTCAACAGTGCCGACCGCGTCTCGGGCAGGTCGGCAACCCGCCAGGCGGCCAGGGACAGGCGCATGGCGGTCTGCGGGTCGGACAGGCGAAGGCTGGCCGCGGTGCCGACGATGCGGCGCGCCTCGGCTTCGCGGCTGCGTTGCTCGCTGGTCCGATTCTGCTGCCAGGCGACCAGGCCGGCGAGGAGACTGAGGACGAGGAGAGCGGACAGTGCGGTGATTCCGGCACGGCGGCGGTGGTTCTGCCGTTGCCGAGCGACGAGGCTGGCTTTGAGGAACTCGCTCTCGCCGTAGGTCAGTTCGCCACTGTGTTCCGGGCTGCCGAAATACTTGGCGGCTTCGTCCAGGCGGAGTCCCCGGTACAGGGCCCCGGTGTCACGCTCAAGGCTCTTCCAGCTGACAGCCGCTTCCGTGAGCCGGCGCTGAGCGCGAAGCCGGTCGCGGTCCGCGTCGAGCCAGGAACGCAGCCGGGGCCAGCCGGCGAGCACGGCCTCATGGGCGAGATCGACGCAGTCTTCGTCAAGGGTGACAAGGCGAGCGCGGGCGAGGCGTTCGAGGACGAGTTCGGTGTCCTCGGTACTGCCTGTGCCCAGCGCGGCGATCTCTGCGCGCCGGGCGGGGCGTCGGGTGTCCGGAGTGCCCTGGCCAGGAGTGATCAGGCGGAGCAGGATGCGCCGGGCCATGTCGGCCTGGGCGGGCGACAGACGCTGGTAGAAGTCCTCCGCTGTTCGGGCGATCGCCCCTTTGATGCCGCCCGTCTCGTCGTAGGTGGCCTCGGTCAGCACTCTTCCCCTGCGTCGGCGCCAGGTCTCCAGCAAGGCATGGGACACCAGCGGAAGGCTGCCGTCCTCGTCAGCGGATTCGCTGAGAAGCCGCGCTGTCAGCGCCCGCTCAACGACGAGGCCGGCATGCGCCGCGGGCTTGATGATCGCCTCGCGCAGCTCATCCGGGCTCATGGGCGGCACCAGCATGGTCGCTCTGCGGGCCGCCTCCGCGAGTGTTCGATGCTGGGTGAGGTGACCGTAGAAATCGGCGCGGACAGCGATCACGACGCGCATGCCGCTGCCGGGCCCGGCAGCGGAGCACAGCAGTTCCACGAAGCGCGTGCGTTCGCCCGGGTCCGTGCACTGCGTGAAGACCTCCTCGAACTGGTCCACCACGATCAGTGTGCTCTCGCTCATGACCGTGGGATTGAGCAGTCCGGCATGGGTGTGCGCAGGACGCGGTCCGGGCGCGAGGATACGGATCGCGGACGTCCGGTGGTCACGGATCTCGCCCTCCCGGATGCGGTGGAGCAGCCCCGCTCGCAGCAAGGAGGACTTGCCGCTGCCCGACGGCCCGACCACCACGACGAACTCTCTTCGGACGAACAGGTCGACCAGCTCGTCGACGAGACGATCCCGCCCGAAGAACCGGTCGTGGTCCTCGACGCCGAAGCGGGCCAGGCCCAGATAGGGCGGATCTCCTTCTGCCGAAGCCGCGTTGGCCTCATCCGCTTCCCGCAGTGCCTGTTGCCAGCGTTCTGCCCACTCCTCGGGGTCGCCCTCGCAGGCGCGGACATAGGCCAGTACGACCGGGAGCGTCGGCAGGCGTACTCCGGCGGCGGCCTGCGCGAGCGTCGCGGCCGAGTAGTGCTCCTTGCTCGCCATCGCCCGGTAGGTAAGCCCTCCGGCCTCGTGGCGTAACTTCCTCAAGGCGCAGGCGAATTCGGCGACAGGTCCCTCGGCCGCGTCCAGCGGCCGCTCACGACGTCCCATGACTCCCCCTCATCACAGGCTGCTGTTCGAAGCTACGAACCTCTGCGGACGTTCACAAGACGGCGCACCGGTGCCTGTGTGCCGTCCCGTAGTTGTCTGAAGTGGTGGAAGGGGTCTGCCAGACAATCTTCCGGCCGTGAAAGCTGAGGTCAGGAAGTCCGCGGCCGAGGTTGCGGACGGGGCTGCCGGCTGTCGGCAGCCCCCGGCCAAAGGAGGAAACACAACATGGGACGTCATCGGTTGGCCCTTGCCGCGCTCGGAGCCGCGCTGGCAGTGGGAAGCGCCCTGAGTACCGGATCCGGAGCAACGGCCGCCACATCTGCCGACGCCCGGGCGGCTTGGGACGGCTGCGTCGCTGGGGACATCTGCGTCTACTCGGGCGACAACGGCACCGGGTCGGTGTGTGCGTGGGACGGGGATGACTCGGACTGGCTCGGCGGTGCAGTCAAATGCAGCTGGGCCGGGACGAAGAACGTCCATTCGATCTGGAACCGTGGGACAGGAGGGGCAGGCTCCTACCGGCACGTGAAGTTCTACGAGAAGGCCAGCCACGCGGCGTACGTCGGCTGTGTCGACCAGAATGCCAAGGGCAACACCGGAGGCAGCGCCGGAAGGCAGCTCAGGTCCCACAAGTGGGTCACCAGCTGCTGATCCGCGTACGTACGCAAGGGCAGCGTGTGCTACGCAGCAGTTGTACGGGGCTGCTGCAAGGCCACACGCTGATCCGCAGTGGTCAGGCGCCCCTTGTGGCGACGAAGGGTGCCTGACCACAGGCGGGTGCGCTGTCCCGCCGGCCGGCCCGCCGCGGGATGATCCTCGTCTCCCCCGAGACTGTCCGCCGCTGGTGACCGAAGTTTCGGCCAGGCGTACTCCAGCCCGGGGCGCCGCCCGCGGGCCGCGCCCCGGGAACAAGTGGCAGTTGGACGTGGCCTTCATACCGATCCCGGGAACCCGACACCTCCCGCATGGGCGGGGACCACTGTCCGGCATATCGGCGACAGGCCCGGTGGGCGGTGGTCAGATCCGCCAGGAGCGGATGCGGTCCGCGGCGTCGTAGGCGTCGGTCCGCCCGGCGTCGATGTCGCGGGCCAGGTCGATCAGCGCCCCGTACGGTGCGTCGAGGCCTTCACCCGCCGCGCTCATGTACGCGACAGCGATCCCGGTGCCGAAAAGGGCGTTGCGGGCGGGGAGCGGGCGCAGTCG
Organism: Streptomyces sp. NBC_01237; assembly: GCF_035917275.1. NCBI lineage: Bacteria > Bacillati > Actinomycetota > Actinomycetes > Kitasatosporales > Streptomycetaceae > Streptomyces > Streptomyces sp. NBC_01237. The sequence continues at coordinate 119,185 of NZ_CP108508.1, forward strand.
GATGATGGTGTGCATGAGGGCGGCGGCGCGCCAGGCGTTGTCGACGACGGCGCCGACCCTGGGGGTGTTGACCCGGTGGCGGCCGACGGCGGCGACCAGGGTGGAGAAGTCGTGGATCGTGGGGTGCTTGGGCAGGACCTCGGCCTGGCGCTCCAGGAGCCACCGGATGTCGACGTGGAGCTCCACGGTCAGGCGGCCCGCCCCGCCGTGTCCGTGCGGGCCGGTGTGTCGTCGGGGAACGCCGCGTCGAACGCGTCGCCGTGGACGTCGAGAAAGTCGCGGAAGACCTCTGCTGCGCCTTTGAGGCGGGGGTCGCGGACCGCGTCGTGCGCGGCCCGGCTGATAAGTGCGGTCACCGTGGTCCCCTCCGCCTCCGCACGTTCTTTCCGCAAGGCGCGCAGCTGGTCATCGACCCGGATCGTCACCGGTTTCGACATACCCCCGACCGTACAGCAAGCCGTACAGCACGGTCAGGTTCCGTCGAGTCCGAGTTCACCGGCGGGGAGAACTCCTGTCGGGACTTTGCACACAGGCACTGCGGAACAACCACGCCAGATCGTGCTGTAACTGTACGGCGACGTGATGGGAGGTCCGCGAAGAGCGCGACGACAAGCTGGGCCCTGGACGGCCCTGGGTCCCGGGCCCTTGGTGAGCGATCAGCAGGTGCTGCCGGTGTACCAGGCGTACTTGATGACCGCCGTTGATCCGAGGGGGGTGCGGCCGGGGCCGACACAGGTGGTATAGCCGGTGTCGTTGTGCCGTTCGACACGGATCCAGATCTTTCCGCTGGTGGCGCAGTGGCGGTAGTAGGCGATGCCTGCCGCGTTGTCGGGGTCCCAACCGCAGGCGCGCACACCTGACGGTGCGGCGGCGGCGGTAGAGGCGGCAGTGCCGGTGATGCCCAGAGTGAGCATCACCGCAGCCGCCAGGCCGACGACCTTGCTCTGGCGAAGATTCATGATTTACCACCTTTCATGGCACTTGATAACAAACTTTCTCTTTGTTGTCTGATGCTCCCTCAGGTGCCCTTGCAGGGCAAGCTGTTCGGCCCCGATGGCTGGTTGTGGTCCTTCAGGGCCGCAGCACAGGCGCGGGCTGACGCATGGGCAATGCGACGAACCGAAAGGTCGATGCCGCGTAGACGGCCAGGACGGATCCGTACTGGCGCCTGCGGCAGCCACCGGACGACGGGTGCACGGCCAGTCATCGACGGCCTGTCTTCGCATGTGCTGTCCGAGATGTTCGCAACCGTCCTGCCAACCGGCAGCTCAGGGCAAGATCAACGGACTACCGCAGTGCGACGGGACAGGGCTGTCCACGGTGTGATGAGCGCGGCGGCCATAGAGATGGCGGCCAGGAGGAAGAACAGCGGTCCGTAGCCGCCGAGGGGCACAGCGAGGGCGGCGCCCGCGAACGGCGCGAGGGCTGCCGCTGTCTGGGCGGGTGCGGCGAGAAGTCCTGAGAGGCGGCCGTAGTGGGCGGTGCCCCAGCGGTCGGTGATGGCGGTGGCCTGAAGCAGGGTGAGGTTGCCGCGGACCATGCCGGCTACGACCGACATCGCGATGATCAGGACGTACGGGCCGGGAGCGGCTGCGATGGAGACGGTGGTCAGCCCACCGAGCGCGATCAGGACCGTCGCGCGGGCCGTGGCGGTGGTGCGGCGAGCGAGGGCGGCGTACAGGGTGCGGCCGAGAGTCTGTCCGGCGCCGCCGATTCCGAGTGCCCAGGCAGCCTGGCTGGTGGTGTAGCCGCGTTCCAGAAGGAGCGGGACGAGGGCCACGACGACGGCGTACATCGCAAAGCCGGACAGCGTGAAGGCGGCCGCGAGCAGGAGGAATGGCCGGCTGCGCCCGACTTCGGCAGCGTCTGCTGCCGCGTGTGCTGGGCTGGTTGCGGCGTCGGGCCATGGTGCGCGCAGGGCCAGGGCGTGGGCGGGGATGGTCACGGCGGCGAGCACCAGGGCGAGAACGACGTACGTCGCCCGCCACGACATGTGATCGGCGATTGCCGCGGTGAGAGGTGCGAAGACGGTGGAGGCGAGGCCGCCGGCGAGGGTGACGACGGTCAGAGCGCGGACGTGGTCGGGGGCCCACCAGCGGGTGAGGGCGGCGAAGGCGGGCTGGTAGAAGGTGGATGCCATCGCGAGCCCGGCGAGCAGCCACCCGGCGATGAAGACGGGCAGGTTGGGGGCGGCTGCCACGATGAGGATGCTGAGCGCGCCGAGGACCGATCCGGCGGTCATCACGGTGCGCGGGCCGTGATGGTCGATGATCCGGCCGACCCGTATCCCGGCGATCGCGGACACGAGGAGGGCAATGGAGAACGCGGCCGTGGTCGCCCCGGCGGGCCACCCGGTGTCGGCGGTGATCTGCGGGTTCAGTACGGGGAACGCGTAGTAGACGATGCCCCAGCTGGTGATCTGGGTGGCGCACAGGGCAGGCAGGGCGGCGCGGGGCCGTGACCTGACTTCTGTTCCGGTCGCGGCCTCGCGATCAGGGGTGCTGAGATCCGTCACGAGCCGCAGCAGCCGCCCGCCGGTGTCTCCTCGGCGGCCGTTGTGGCGGGAGCGCCGACACCGAGCTGCACGAGCGCGGGCTCCGGGGCACAGCAGCCTCCGCCGTCGGCCTGGTCGGCTGCCGGGTCGTCGAAGAGTCCGGCGCCGCCGCAGACTCCGGTTTCCGGGAGGGTGAGTTCGACGCGGTCGGCGGACTCGGTGTCACCGGCGAGCGCGGCGGCGACGGAGCGGACCTGCTCGTAGCCGGTCATCGCCAGGAAGGTCGGGGCGCGGCCGTAGGACTTCATCCCGACCAGGTACACACCTGGTTCGGGGTGGGAGAGCTCGCGGTGGCCGTGCGGGTAGACCGTGCCGCAGGAATGCTGGTTCGGGTCGATCAGCGGAGCCAGCTCGACGGGGGCCTGGAGGCGCTCGTCGAGACCCAGGCGCAGCTCGTTCAGGAAGGACAGGTCGGGGCGGAAGCCGGTCAGCACGATCACCTCGTCCACCGGGTCCGGGCGGTGGCCGTCCTCGCCGGCCAGGACCAGGCGGCCGTCGGCGTCGCGCTCGATCGCCTCGGTGCGGAAGCCGGTCACGGCGTCGGCGTGGCCCTCGTCGACGGCGGCCTTCGCCGCCAGGCCCAGAGCGCCGCGGGCGGGGAGCTGGTCGGCCTCACCACCGCCGAAGGTGGACTCCGAGATGCCCCGGCGCCGGATCCATACGCCCTTCGTGCCCGTTCCGTCCTTGGACTTGGCGAGGTCGGCGAGGGAGGCGAGGGCGGTGAAGCCGGTGAAGGCGGAGGCGCCCGAGCCGATGACGGCGGTGCGCTTGCCCGCGTACCGGGCGCGGACGGCGGGGCCCTTCAGGTCCGGGGCGCGGTAGGTGATCCGGTCGGCCGCCGCACGCTCGCCGAGGGCGGCAAGGCCGCTGCCGCCGGCAGGGCTGGGTGTGGCCCAGGTGCCGGAGGCGTCGATGACGGCGCGGGCGAAGACGCGCTCCTCACGGCCGTCGGCGTGGGTGAAGTGCACGACGAACGGCCGCTGATAGCGGTCGGCGTCGACGATGCGGTCCCGGCCGGTGCGCGAGACGCCAGTGACCGTCGCACCGAGGCGGACGCGATCGCCGAGAACGTCGGCGAGCGGCCGCAGGTACAGGTCGGCCCAGTCGCCGCCGGAGGGGTAGGTGGCCGGGCCGGGCCGTGTCCAGCCGGTGGGGGCCAGCTTCTCGGCGGCCGGGTCGACGACTTCGTCCCAGGTGGAGAACAGGCGGACGTGTGCCCACTCGCGCACCGCGGCGCCGACGCTCTGTCCGGCTTCGAGGACCAGGGGCTCGTTGCCCCGATCGAGTAGGTGGGCGGCGGCGGCCAGGCCGACGGGTCCGGCCCCGATCACGACGACGGGCAGCTCGGTGGTGGCGGGCGCGTTCACGGCGACTCCTTACGCGTTTCGGCATCTCTCGATGGCCTGCGCGGTCCAGCATGGCAACTGTATTGATGAGCGTCAACATAGACATTCATCGAAACCAAGGGGATCTACTGCGGGAGTACATCGACGTCACCGTCATCGGCGGCGGCCAGCCCGGACTCGCAGCGGCCCACACCTTGCTGTGCCGCGGGCTGCGGCCGGTGGCCCTGGAGGCGTCCGACCGTACGGCCGGGTCGTGGCCGCGCTACTACGACAGCCTCACGCTGTTCTCGCCCGCCCGGTACAGCTCCCTGCCGGGACTGCCGTTCCCCGGCGTCGACCGGGACCGCTATCCGCACCGGGACGAGGCCGTCGCCTCCCTCACCGCCCACGCCGACCGACTGAATGCCGAGGTCCGCACCGGCTGCCGCGTCAGTGCGGTCCGCCGCGACGACGGCGCCTTCGCCGTGGAACCGGGGGAAGGTGGCCGACTGTCCGCGCGGGCTGTCGTGGCAGCCTCCGGAGCGTTCGGGCGCCCGCACCGGCCTGCGCTGCCGGGCCTTGAGGAGTTCACCGGTCAGCTGCTGCACGCCGTCGACTACCGCAGTCCGGCGCCGCTCACCGGCCGCCGGGCGGTCGTGATCGGTGCCGGTAACTCCGCGGTGCGCTTCGCCGCCGAGCTCGCCCAGACCACACGCGTCACGCTCGCCACCCGTGGGCCGCTGAAGTTCACAGCGCAGCGGATCCTCAGCCGCGACTCGCACTTCTGGCTGACCCGCACCGGCCTGGACACCGCGCCCCTGGACCGGCTCCTGCCGCGCCCGTCGGCACAGCCGGTCATCGACGACAGTCGCTACCGCGCTGCCCTGGCCGCCGGACAACCCGACCGGCGACCGCTGTTCACCGGCGCCGACGGAGCCAGGCTCGTCCTGGGGCGAACGGGCCTGAACTTTGCTCCTGATCCAACGGGTGCCCGACTGCTGCAATCCACGTGGACTCCGACACAACGCTGTTGCTCCGAGCTGCCCGATTCGGCACTCGCGTGCTTCAGCCCGGTAAGGCCGGAACCCCACCCTCGCCTCGTAGGACCGAGCCCTTCAAGCCGCTCCCTGCCGCCCGTCGTCTCCCGCCGTGCAGGCTCCACGATTGCCGCGACCGGTTGCAGTTCGCCAGGCGCATGAGGGCGGCGGTCGCGAGGCGTAGTGTCTGCGCCGAGCAGGGCCTATGCGTACTCCGCATCCGGTACGTGCTCTCGGTACGAGTGCTCGGGGCGGTGGATCAGCCGGTGTCGGGCAGCTGTGCGTCAGGTCGGGCGGGGGTGAGGGCGGTGAGTCCGGCCCGGCCGGCAGTAAGGCGCTGGAGGGCGTGGGCATGACCACACGCTCCGCGACTCAAGGAAAAGGAAGTCGACATCGAAGTCATCCACGGCCTGGCCTGAGGCGTCAGTCCAGTGTCTGGATCAATTCGCTGCGTGTTGAGGTGTGTACGACCCGGCCGCGTGCTCCGTTGACGATGGGCAGATACGGCGGGACGTGGCCGCATTCCACATCAGCGATGATCGGAACGTTCAAGGGGCCGAGTGCGTCGAGCACGGCTTGGTGCTGGGTGAGCGAGTCGGCGCCGGGTGCCGACGTCCGGGCGACAAGGACCGCTTTCGCCGTATCGAAGAAGCCGGCCAGCCTCATCCCATGCAAGTTCCTGCAGATGGCGAAGGCGTCGTCCCCTCCTGCTTCGACGTACACGAGGAGACCTTCCGGAGACTCGGCCCGTGCAAAGGCCGAGACATCGAGGTAGGCCGTTCCCGTGAGGTTGCACAGCATCTCGATGCAGCCCCCGATCAGACGCCCCTCGGCTTCCACATCCCCCTCGCCGTCCAGCCGGGTCCATCTGCCGGGCGTGTCAAGCGTGTACTCGCGCACCTCCGGGTGGGCACGGTAGTCGTCCCAGCCCGTGGCCCGGTAGCGGTTCGGCGAGGACTGCGTGTACTGATGCCCGCGCGGGGCAGCGGCAATATCGAGCCATGACAACAGTCCTTCCGGCGCCCGGTAGGGCGTGTCCATGAGGTTGTTGCCGTGCACGGTCGCCGTCCCGGTGAGAAGGGTCAGCGGCGTGATAATGGTCGACATGTCGGAGAACCCGACAAGCCAGGTCGGCTCGGCATCACGCAGCCGGTCCCAGTCCAGCAGCGGCAGCAGGTCGATCGCCGTCTCCCCACCCCACGGCGGCACCACGGCTCTGATCTGGGGATCCGTCAGCATCGACATCAGCTCTCTCGCGCGATCGGCCGCAGGGGCGCTGACATGGCCGGCACCGTCCATGCAGCGGCCGACAACTACCTCGTACCCCCGGGCCTCTACATCGTGAATCGCCACATCAAGGCGCCTGCGCAGCTCTTTCGGGACCCCGCTCGAAGGAGAGGTGATGCCGATGCGGTCACCAGGACGCAGGGGGCGCGGATATCGAACTGACATGCGCGGAAGTCTGACACGACACCACAGCAGCGCGATATCGACTTTGCATGCCCCGAAGAGCAGATTTGGCGGGCAGAGTTCGGAAACACGTACCGAGAGGTCGTTTTCACCTGAACTGGCCGCCTATCAGATGATTCTTGGAGTGTGGTGCAGGCGAGGTTGTGGTGGCGGGCGTGCGGTCGGACTTCTTGCGGCTCACTCCCTGCCGAGGGCTTGCCCGGCAGAACCCGTGACCGGCCGGCGGGCCGGCCGTGACCGATCCGTCTCCCGTCATCGGTCAAACGGCACATCAGTACCGTGACCGGTCCATACAACTGCCGGCCGAGGCGGTGACTGGTCAACGGTCACCGCGCTCTCACTGGTCGCGACCACGTTCCCCGAAGGAAAGCCGCGCAACACCGCGATGGGCGTGTACGCGGGAATGGCCGGCATCGGCTCCACCGTGGGCCTGCTCCTGGGAGGCGTACTCACCTCCTACCTGGACTGGCGCTGGGTGTTCTTCATCAACATCCCCATAGGACTCGCCGTCCTCGCCGGCACCCGCGTACTCAGCGACGGCGACCGGAACCGCGGCCGCCTCGACGTCCCCGGCGCCATCACCGGCACCACCGGTCTCGTCGCCCTCGTCTACACGATCGTCCGCGGAGGCGAAAGCGGCTGGACGGACACACTGACCATCGGCTCGGGCACCGCCGCTGCCGTACTGCTCGCAGCGTTCCTCGCGATCCAGGCACGCACCACGAACCCGATGATGCCGCTGCGCCTGTGGAAGGACCGGAACCGGGCAGGCAGCTACACCACCATGCTCTTCGTCGGCGCGGGCATGTTCGCCACCTTCTACTTCCTGACCCTGTACATGCAGCAGATCCTCGGCTACAGCCCGATCAAGACCGGCCTCGCCTACCTGCCCTTCAGCCTCGGAATGGCCATGGCGGCCGGCGTCAGCTCCAAACTCGTGGCCAGGTTCGCCCCGCGCGCGGTGATCGCACCGGGCCTCCTCATCGCCACGGGCGGCATGGTATGGATGCACACTCTGACCCCCACGTCCGGATTCGCCACCACCCTCATGCCCGCGATGTTCATCACCGCGTTCGGCCTGGGCGTCACGTTCGTCCCCCTGACTCTCGGCGCGGTCAGCGGCGTCACCGACCAGGACACCGGCATCACCTCTGCCCTCCTGAACGCGGCTCAGCAGATCGGCGGAGCCCTCGGCCTCGCCGTCCTCACCACCATCTCGACCAACGCGGCGAACACCAGACTTCCCCACGCAGCCGAGTCCTTCTACAACGCCCTGACCACCCGCGAAATCGGACTGGTGCACAAGGCGGGAGCCGCCCTCACACACGGGTACACCACCGCGTTCCTCGTGGCCGCCGCCCTCTTCATCGGAGGCCTGGTGATCACCATGATCACGATCAACGCGAGGAAGCAGCAGACCGGCACCGCCCCGGCCGGCGAGAACTCGCCCGTGGGCGCCGCCGAAACGGGTCTCTGACCCATCCACCGTGCTGAGCGATTGAGACCGAGATGTACTGACCTGGCCGATGGCTGATGGGCAAGTACCCAAGAGCAACAGGGCCACCGGACGGCAGCCCGCCTCCCGCCCCTACGGCGAGGACCTGGCAGCAACTGCTCCGCTCGCCGAAGGACTCCGCCGCGCAGGACCTCGGAGGAAGCGAACACGAACAACACCACTTGAGCGCGCTACCCGGTCGAACGGCCGGGTAGCGCGCTCAGCCATACGGCACACTGTTTGCCGGCACGGGCCGGACACAGACGGTATAGACCTCCGCGCGCAGCCCGACGCCGCCACAGCACGTTTGCGGTGCCTGCCCCGACATGGGCAGGCAGGGCCTCTGCGCCGGGCGGGAGATGGTGCGCCGACCATGACAGGACCGCCCGTCGTCGGTCCGGTCCTGGCACGCGTTGACACTGGGTTACGGCCGGTCGGGCCGTTGCGGGCACAGCAGGGGAAACGTCGCCAGGACTACGCCCGCAAAGATTCTGGCCGACCGGCCGTGGTCGGGCCACGCCCGGACGACATACCCCGAAGGGTCCCTGCCCGCGCCGCGCGCACCGATACCGATCCCGGAACTGGGCTCGCCGCCACCCACAAGGGAAACCGCACTCGACGGCGAGCCCTGCATTGACTTGCCAGCGCGAGCGAAGACGCTGCGGCCGCCTCCATGCCTCGGCTGCGCTCCACAACCGTGTCGCCCCCGACCGGGAAGTGCCCCTCGCCCGAGGAGCGGCCCCCCTGGCAGCGCCCATGCGCATACAGCGTGAGACCGGGCGCCGACGACGTCATCCTCATCGTGATCACCCGGCTCCGTATCGGCGGAGCCCCATCCGCCACCATGCGCTTCCGGCCACGGCGAACTCGCCCAGCCCGCCTCCGCTGAAAATGCCAAGGGGAAAACCGGGCTGTACAGCGTGAAGACGGCCTGCGTTGATCAGTGTTACCGTGAGCGGCATGTCGGCCCACCACTTGATCTGTGATTCCGGCCGTGCGCTGCGCACGGTCCGGTTCGGTGTGGCCACCTTCCGAGGCGGCTCCAAGGCCGCGGACCGGCGCCCCACGGGCTTGGTCTGGATCGTAAGGGCTGCCGCAGCGGTTACGTCCGTCTGACGCTTGCGGCTGAGGATTCCTCACCGGTCAGACCACCAGCCTTGCGCCGATAGTGCGCTGCGGGTGGCTTGCCCTTGCTTCGCCCTTGCTCCTGTTCTGACGTCGGGATCCGCGCATCGTCGCCCCGAAGCCGCCGCTTCGCCCCACAGCCCCGTACTTCCCCGGACCGCGCCGCGTCGCCGTCCATGACTGCCCTGGAGTTTTTCCGTGATCACCGCTTCCGGCATCGAGCTGCGTGCCGGCGCCCGCATCCTGATCGAGTCCGCTTCCTTCCGGGTCGCCAAGGGCGACCGCATCGGCCTCGTCGGCCGCAACGGTGCGGGCAAGACCACCCTCACCAAGTGCCTCGCGGGCGAGGGCACCCCCGCGGGCGGCACCATCACCCGGTCCGGCGAGGTCGGCTACCTCCCGCAGGACCCGCGCACCGGCGACCTCGACATCCTCGCCCGGGACCGCATCCTCTCCGCCCGCGGCCTCGACGCGATCCTGCGCAGGATGCGCGAGAACGAGGACCGGATGGCGAACGGCCAGGGCGCCACCCGCGAGAAGGCGATGAAGAAGTACGAGCGCCTGGAGACGGAGTTCCTCACCAAGGGCGGATACGCCGCCGAGGCCGAGGCCGCCACCATCGCCGCCGCGCTCAGCCTGCCCGACCGGGTGCTCGGCCAGCCCCTCCACACCCTCTCCGGCGGTCAGCGCCGACGCATCGAGCTGGCCCGCATCCTCTTCTCGGACGCCGACACCCTGCTCCTCGACGAGCCCACCAACCACCTCGACGCGGACTCGATCGTCTGGCTGCGCGACTACCTCAAGAACTACCGCGGCGGCTTCATCGTGATCTCCCACGACGCCGACCTCGTCGAGACCGTCGTCAACAAGGTCTTCTACCTCGACGCCAACCGTGCGCAGATCGACGTCTACAACATGGGCTGGAAGCTCTACCAGCAGCAGCGCGAGGCCGACGAGAAGCGCCGCAAGCGCGAGCGCCAGAACGCCGAGAAGAAGGCCGCGACCCTCAACGCACAGGCCGACAAGATGCGCGCCAAGGCCACCAAGACCGTCGCCGCCCAGAACATGGCCAAACGCGCCGACCGGCTGCTGTCCGGCCTGGAGGCCGTCCGGGTCTCCGACAAGGTCGCCAAACTCCGCTTCCCCGACCCCTCACCCTGCGGCAAGACCCCGCTGATGGCGGAAGGCCTGTCCAAGTCCTACGGCTCGCTCGAAATCTTCACCGACGTCGACCTCGCCATCGACAAGGGCTCCCGCGTCGTCATCCTCGGCCTCAACGGCGCGGGCAAGACCACACTGCTGCGCCTCCTCGGCGGAACCGAGAAGCCGGACACCGGCGAGATCATCGAGGGCCACGGCCTCAAACTCGGCTACTACGCCCAGGAACACGAGACCCTGGACCCGGAACGCACCGTCCTGGAGAACATGCGCACAGCCGCGCCCGACCTCGACCTGGTCGAGGTCCGCAAGACACTCGGCTCGTTCCTCTTCTCCGGCGACGACGTCGACAAGCCCGCCGGAGTGCTCTCCGGCGGCGAGAAGACCCGCCTCGCGCTCGCGACCCTGGTCGTCTCCTCGGCCAACGTCCTGCTCCTCGACGAGCCCACGAACAACCTCGACCCGGCCAGCCGCGAGGAAATCCTCGGCGCGCTGCGCACGTACAAGGGCGCCGTCGTCCTCGTCACCCACGACGAAGGCGCGGTCGAGGCACTCCAGCCGGAGCGGATCATCCTGCTCCCCGACGGCGTCGAGGACCTGTGGGGTGCCGACTACCGGGACCTCGTCGCCCTGGCCTGACCGACGAACCGCGGTTCCGGTGTGACCGCCGAAGACACCGGAGGCCCGCCCCGCCTGGCACTGTCATCCCCGGATTCCAGCTCACCAACGGCGGGAAGACGGAGCGCGGAAGCGGGACGACGCCCGGCACAGTCGGGGGGCCGGCAGGCGAAGGCGTTGTCCGAGGCGGTCCGCCGATCGCAGTACTACCGGGGGGGTAGATGGATCCGATCGTCTGGCCTACGCTCCCACCTTGGACGTCGACGGGCGGAGCTGGTGATCGCCTGGAGATCCATCCCATCAGCGACCGTTCTTCTGCACCGCCGATACGGGTTCCTCTCACAGGAGGTCGCAAGTGTTACGCAGGCCCACCGCGGTTCTGACCGTACTCATCGCCTTCGCTCTGGGGTTCCTGTCCACGCCCGTATCGTCAGCCGAGCCGCGCTCCTCTCACAATCCGGTCATCTTTGTGCATGGCTACAACGCTGATCCCGGAGTGTGGGGGTCCCTCAAGGCGGACTTCAGGGGCGACGGATACAACGACAATGAGTTGTTCAGCTGGGGCTACGACACCCACCAGTCCGTCAATGAGGTGCTGGCCGCGCGGTTCCAGGACTATCTGAACGGTGTCCTGCGACAGACCGGCGCACAACAGGTCGACCTGGTTTCGCACTCATTCGGGAGCCTGACCAGTCGCTGGTACGTGAAGTTCGGCGGCGGGACGGACACAGTCGCTCATTGGATCTCGCTCGGCGGACCCAACCACGGCACCTACACCGCGTGGGCTTGCGCAACGTGGGACCAGGCATGCCGTGACATGTCTCCGGGGTCCTACGTGCAGAAGCAGCTTGCTGCGGGCGATGAGACACCTGGGACGGTCAAGTACGCCACGTTCCGGTCCCATTGCGACGAGGTCATCAACCCCGACAACAGCGTCACACTGGGGGGAGCCACCAACATCAACGCGGGGTGCCTGAAGCACAACGAACTCTTGGGCGACGAAGGGGTTTCCCGCGATGTGAGGGCCTTCCTCGCCGGGTAGCTCGCCTCGTCGTCAGCGGCACGAACCATCGAATTCCGCGGGTCTGTGCCGGAGCCGGATCGCCTGAGTTGCTTCCTCTTGCATCTGCCGGACCGACTCCAGCACTTGCCACCGCGACCTCCTGGCAAAATAAACACCTGGGCCCACCGAGGGACACGGCCCCTGGCGGCTGAACGGCCCGGTGGTCAGCCGCGTTCCTGACGACGGATCTCACTTGCGGCATTCAGTCTGCGCGCCTGACCGAGCGGGTGCGCCTAGCTGGAGAGAGTGCCCTTTGAGCGGCGCGCTGGGCGAGCAAGGCCCAAAGGCATTCAATGCCGGGACTCCCCGACCCGGCCGTCATTGACGCCTGACAGCCAATGACGGCGCCTCGCGTCCCCCGTTCCGCAACGCCACAGCAACCGTCCTACCCGCACCAGTGCACACTTGACGCCCTCTCACTGGTCCGGCAACACCGGCGAAGGGCAGAGAAATCGGCAGCTTGGTCGCCCGCGGCGGCGGACGTCGGCGCACAGAAGCGAAGCGCTTGTCGCCGTGCGCGAAGCGTTCGGGCCGGGAACGGGGCACAGCGGCAGGCTGGGGCCCCGGCCGACGGACCGCATCTGGGGTGGTGCTGAGTCGTCGTGACGGCGAGTCCGGTCGAGTGCCGTGACGCACCGTCACCGGGCCGGTGTGCCGTCCAGGATCGCGAGTACGGGACCGCCTGCGATGCCGAGGGCGACCGAGGCCGATGCCGCCGTGCAGGCCAGCAGCGCCGCAGGCCGCACCGGCGTGCGGGGCTCGGCCGGTGCGCCGTTGGACACGGCGGGGTGAATCCACCGCAGGTAGTAGAAGAGGGAGGCCACCGTGTTCACAGCGGCGACGACCGCGAGCCACGCGAATCCGCTGTCGACGGCCGCGGTGAAGATCTTGAGTTTGCCCAGGAAGACCGCGGTGGGTGGGGTGCCGACGAGGCCCAGGAGGCAGACGATCAGGCTGAGCACCAGCGCTGGGTGTCGGCGGAGAAGACCGCGGTAGTCGTCCAGGGTGTGGGCGTGCGGGAGCGCGCATACGACGGCGAAGGCTCCGAGGTTGGTCACGGCGTAGGCGGTCAGGTAGTAGAGGAGCGCGGGCTGCGCCTGCTCGCTTCCGCCGGTCGCGGCGATCGGCATCAGCAGGTACCCCACCTGGCTGATCGTCGAGTACGCGAGCAGTCGTTTGACGTCGGTCTGGAAGAAGGCGCCGAAGTTCCCGAGCGTCATGGAGAGGGCGGCGAGCACGGCGACCAGCTCGGGCCAGGGCACGTCCGTGCCTGCGAGCGGTACGGCGACCAGGCGGTAGAGGGCCGCCAGCGCGCCGGCTTTGGGGAGCGTGGCGAGGAAGGCCGCGACAGGTGGTGCGCTTCCCTGGACGGCATCGGGCACCCAGAAGTGTCCTGGCACTCCCCCGGCCTTGAACAGAAGTCCCCCGAGCACACCCACCAGTCCGGCCGCCACCAGCCCTTCCGGCGCGTCCGGGAGTGCCTCCGCGAGGGCCGGGTACGCGGTGGCCCGCCCGGCCGCGTACATGAGGGTGATTCCGGCGAGAAGTACGACGCCGAGCAGCGCTCCGACCACGTAGTACTTCAGAGCCGCCTCGGTGCCGGGTCCGTCCTTGCGGAATCCGGCCAGGGCATAGGCGGGGACGCTCGCGAGGAGGTAGGCAGCGGCGAGCAGCAGCAGGTCCTGGGCTCCCGCGAGCATCAGCGTCCCGAGCGCGGCGAGCTGGACCAGGACATAGAACTCGCTCTCCCGCGCGTCCCCGTGGAAAGGGGCGAAGCCCAGGGCCAGGACGACGAGCGTTCCGGCGAGGACGACGATACGGACGGTAGAGGTCACCGGGTCGACCGCGAACGCCCCGTCGAATGCCGTCATGGGCTCGCCCGTGGCGGCAGCCGCCGCCGCGACGATGCCCGTCGCGCACGCGGCTGCTGCCACGACGGCGACGATCCATTGTCGGTGCCGGGGCAGCCACCCCCCGAGTAGCAGTCCGAGCACCGCCGAGGCGCCGAGAAGGACTTCGGGCAGCAGGTCCAGCGGGTTCTCGTTCATCACGGTCATCCCGTTCATCGGGCGAGCAGCTCCAGCACACCGCGGGAGGCGGGTTCGATGATGTCGAGCAAAAAGCGGGGGGTGAGGCCGAGGACGACGGCGAGGACCAGCAGCGGCACGATGGCGACGCCTTCGTGGACCCGGAGGTCGGGGAAGGGCCGGGCGGCACCGGGGGCTTACGGAAGCCGCAGTGGCCCCATGAACATGCGTTGCAGGGCTCGTAGCAGCAGTGCGGCGGTGATCAGGATGCCAAGGACCGCGAGGCCGGTCGCCACCGGGCGGGGCTCGAGGCTGCCTGCGAGGATCTGGAACTCGGCGATGAAGCCGGAGAAGCCGGGCAGGCCGAGCGAGGCGAAGACCGCCACACCCATGAGGGCCGCGAACAGGGGGGCCCGGGCTGCGACACCGGAGTACGCGTCCATGTCGTACGTACGGCCGCGCTCGTAGAGCACGCCCGCAAGGAGGAACAGCGCGCCGGTCAGCAGTCCGTGGCTCACCATCTGGTAGGTCGCGCCGGTGACCGCGAGGCGGCGCGCGTCGGCGGTGTCCGTTCCGGCGGTGGCGGCGGCGCCGATGGCGAGGACGATGTAGCCCATGTGGTTGACGGAGGTGTAGGCGATCATGCGCTTGAACTGGGTTTGGGCGAGCGCCACCAGCGCTCCGTAGAGCACGGAGATCAGGCCGACGACGACGAAGACCAGTGCGTACGAACGCCACGCCCCGGGCAGCAGAGGCATCGCGATGCGCAGGAATCCGTACGTGCCCATCTTGAGCAGGACACCGGCGAGGATGGCCGAGCCTTCGGCGGGGGCCTCGGTGTGGGCGGGTGGCAGCCAGGTGTGGAAGGGCACGGTGGGTGTTTTGACAGCCAGTCCGACGCCGACGGCGAGCAGGACCAGAGCGCCGTACAGCGAACGTTCGGCGAGGGGGTTCTGCCGGGCCAGCTCCACCATGTCGAAGGTGTGCGGTGCGGCGGCGAGGTAGAGCCCGATGAACCCGAGAAGGAGGGCGAGCGAGCCGGTGAAGGTGTAGAGGAAGAACTTCATGGCCGCGCGCGAGGCCCCCGCGTGGCCCCACCCGGCGATGATGAAGTACATCGCCACGATCGACAGGTCGAAGAAGACGAAGAACAGGATCAGGTCGAGCGCCACGAAGAGGCCCAGGCACGTGCTCTCCAGGAAGAGGAACAGGGCGACGAACTCCCGTACGCGATGGGTCTGCCGCAGGGCGTAGACGGCGCAGGCGAGGAACAGGACGCCGGTCAGCGCGAGCAGCGGCAGCGACAGCCCGTCCACACCGATGTGGTAGCCGATTCCCGCGCTGGGGATCCAGCGGACGTTCGTCTCGTACTGGATGCCCTCCCCGGTGCCGTAGCCCGCCCATACAGCCAGGGTGAGGGCGAGCACGGTCGCGGAAGCACCCGCCCATGCGCCGAGGAGGACGAGGCGGGGCGTGCTGTGCGGGAGGCACAGCAGCAGGGCGGCTACCGCGGTGGGAAGCAGGACGATGGCCGTGAGCACGGCGGTCACCTCACGAGGACGACGACGACGGCAAGGACGGTGAAGGCCGCGACGGCCTGGGCGAGGTACTGGTGCAACTGCCCGGTCTGCGGGCGGCGGGCCAGCCGCCCCAGCGCCCGGCCCGTGGCGGCGACGCCTTCTGCCGCACCGTCCACCGCTGTTTCCATCCTCCGGTCGACCGCATCGGCGAACCGCAGCGTGCCGCGCGCGAGGTCGTCGACGCCGCGGTCGAGAACCCGGTCGTCGAAGGCGGCGAGTGCCTCGGCGAGGCGTCGCACCGGGCGTACGAGCAGGGTGTGGGCCGCTGCTTCCAGGCCCAGCCAGTCCAGCGCCCGTCGCGCGGCCCGCTGCGGTACCGGACCGCGGCGGTCCCCCCACGCCCACACCCCGGCTGACGCCGCGAGGGAGACCAGGCCACTGAGGACGAACTCCCGGACATGCGGGACCGCTTCCCCCTCGGCGCCGAGGGTGCGGGTCAGGGCTTCGCGAACCGGGGGCAGCACGAGGAGGGACAGGGTCACGGCGGCGAACGTCAGCGCGACGAGAGGGATACTCGTGGTGGTGGGGAGCGGGGCGCAGCGCCCGACCGGCGACGGTGCGGGCTGCCATGCGTACCGGAGCGCCTTGATGCTGTAGACGGCCGAGACGACGGCTGCCGCGAGACCTGCCGCGTAGAGCACGGGACCCGCTTCGAGCGCTCCGGCGAGGAGCACGTCCTTCGCGGCCCACAGGGAGAGCGGTGGTACGCCGGCCAGGGCGAGCATGGAAGCCGTGAACGCGGCGCCAGCGACGGGCTCGCGGCGGGCAGCCCCGCGCAGTTCCTGAAGGTTCTTGGTGCCGAGCCGGGTGAGCCAGAATCCGGTGACGAGGAAGGCGAGGCTCTTCGCAGCGGCGTGGGCGATCAGCTGGAGGGTGCCGCCGACCGTCGAGCCGACACCTGCCGCGAGCACCATGAATCCGATCTGTGCGCAACTCGACGCGGCGAGGAGCTGTTTGAGGTCGTTCTGTGCGACTGCGACAAGCCCGAGGGTCAGGGCGGTGACCACTCCGGTCCAGGCCACTGCGTCGTCGCCCCAGCCTGACGAGGTGAGCAGCGGTTCCATCCTGATCAGGAGGTAGGCACCGGCGACGACCATCGTGGCGGAGTGCAGCAGCGCGGAAACGGCGCTGGGGCCCTGCATCGCTTTGGACAGCCAGAAACTGAAGGGCAGTTGGGCCGATTTGCCCACGGCAGCCACGATCACTCCGGCGGCCAGCAGATGGAGCCAGGGGCCCGCCACCCCGGCGAGCCCGTCGAGTGCCAGGCCCTGCCCTCCTGCCAGGGCCGCGCCGGCGGCGAGGTAGAGACCGAGGTCGGCCGCGCGCGTGGTGAGGAATGCGGTGCCGGCCGCTGCCACGCGGACCGGATCGTCCCACCAGTAGCCGATCAGCGCCCAGGAGGTGGCACCCATGACTTCCCAGCCCATCAGCAGGGCGGGCAGAGTGGTGGCGGTGACGGTGATGAGCATCGCCCCGCCGAAGATCAGCATGAGGCCGAAGAACCGGCTCCGCGCCTGCTCGGGTCCGATGTCCGTGACGCTGAAGAGCAGCACCGCCGCGGTCACCGCCGTGACGGTCACCACCATCAGCCCGGACAGCCCGTCGACGGCCAGGCCGATGCCTGCCCCCTCCAGCAACGGAACGGTGATGGAAGGTTGTTGAAAGGCGGCGAGCACGGCCAGTCCGAGGCCGACGGCTGCGGCGGCGACCGCGATGCCCGGGGCCGGGCGGTCGGCGCGGCGACCGCCGATGGCCAGCAGCGTGCCCGCTACCAGCGGGACAGCGACCAGCGCCCACAGCAACGCGCTCATCCCTTCAACTCCGCTGCTTCGTCCGTCATGTCGACCTCGCGGGCGCGGAAGAGTGCCGTGACGATGGCGAAACCGATGGCCATCTCCACCGCCATGACGGTGACGGCGAGCACGATCAGCACCTGTCCGTCCGTCGAGGCGGGCGCCACGTAGTGCCATAGGGCCGCGGCTGCGAGGATGATCCCGCCCAGCATGAGTTCGAGCCCCATCATCAGCATGACGATGGACTGCTGGGTCAACGCCCCGAAAAGTCCGACGCTGAACAGCGCTCCCGCCACCACCAGGAACAGTTCCAACGTCATCGGCCGATCCCTCCTCGTACGGGATCATCGGCGCGTCGGGCTCGAAGGTCGTCACCCAGCCAGTCGTAGCGCCCCCGGCGGGTGGAGAGCACCACGGTGGCGACGATGGTGGTGAACAGCGCGAAGCCCAGAGTCATCATGGTGAGCATGTGCGGCCCCATCAGCGACTTCCCCAGGGCCGCAGTCGGGTCACCGTGCGCTCTGCCGACCCGCTCCGGCCAGGGAGCAAGAACGATGCCGGCGACCAGAAGCACGAAGACGCCCGCGCAGAGAGCGGCCCCGCCCCGCTTGTTGTGCAGCATGGACATCGGCATCAGACCGGCCGGGTTCATCATGAACATCACCATGAAGACGGCCATGATGGCCATCTCGATGGTCATCATCAGCACGATGACTACCCCGAGGTAGTCGAGCCCCAGCAGGATGGCCAAGCCCCCCACACACAGCAGTGTCAGCAACAGCGCGTAAGTCGCCCGGGCCATGGAATCGAACCGGAACACCATGCCCCCGGCTGCCACGGCGAGCACACCGAGCGTCCAGAAGATGACGTCGTCGAGCATCTGCGGCTTCTCCTAGCGGTCGAGTACGACGACGGCGACGAACAGCGCCTGCAGCAGCGTCAGCGGGACGAGCACCATCCAGGCGAACTCCATGTAGCGGTCCATGCGCAGCACCGGAAGAAGGCGCCGTCCCCCGATGAGCAGGACCAGCACGGCGGCCGTCTTCAGCAGGGTCCAGACCCAGGGAGGCAGCAGCGGCCCCTGACCGCCGCCGAGGAACAACGGCACGCTGAACGATGCCGTCACGACCAGCAGCAACCACCGTCCGCCCAGCAGGAGCAGCCGGTCCGCGCCGCTGTACTCCACGACCGCACCGCCCGCGGCGTCACGCCCCACCGGATGGCCGAACGGTCCCCAGAACGCCATGGCCAGGGCACTGAGCAGGTAGACGAGGAACGCGGCCGGCATCCACACCACGAACCACAGCCCCTGCTGGGCCGCCACCACGTCGCCGACCCGCAGCGACTCCGCCCCGAGCGCGGCGGTGGTCAACGCAAACATGTGCGGCAGCTCGTACGCCAGCCCCTGCGCGAGGAACCGGTAGCCGCCGATCAGCGACAGCGCCGAGTTCGGCCCCCAGCCGGCGAGCCAGATCGCCGCCCATGCGAGCGCCTCCATGGCGTTGAACCACACAATGCCGACGACCGGATCGGTCACCGCGCGAAACCCCCACGGCAGGACCGCGGCAGCGAGCACGGCGGCGACCGGCACCAGCCCGATACCGACCCGCCCGAACACGATGTCCGCCGCGTTGGTGCGGCGACGCTGTTGCCCCAGGAGCCGGAGCGCCTCGCTGAGAGGTGCCAACAGATCGCGCAGGACAGCAGCACGGCCGCGTTGGGATACGGCAGTGACGGCGGCGTCGAGCCCAGCAGCAGCGACGGCTGTCGCGACCAGCACGAAGGGCATCAGAACAACGCCCCAGAGCGGCGCCGTATCAGCCATGGGCAACTCCCACGTAGGCGAGTTCGTCGAGATCCGGATCCAGGCTCGCCACGATCAGACGGGCGCAGGCGTATTCCGCCCCCCGGAGGAGGACGGGAAGGACGTCGAGCAGAGCCTGCGAGGGAGGCGTTGTACCGCCGATCCGTCCACGAGGGCCCTCCGCCCTGTCCGTTGCCAAGGGCCCGGTGTCGTTCATACCGCCCAGCGATCGCTCGATCTCATCGAGCCACACACACAGACGCGCGTGAACATCCCCGTCCGCCGTAAGCGCCGGACCGCTGATACCCAGGTCGCGCGCCCGCGCGGCGGGCAGCTCACCGAGGCCGACCGTCAGCCGCCGGAGGACGCGCGATGCTCGGATCCGCCGCGTCAACCCCTGTACGTCTCGCGCTACTTCCCCGGGGGCGACGTCCGCCAGGACCGCATCCCGCAGGCGCCGTGACCGCGCTGCCGGGTCCGGCCACCCCGCGACGGCCAGGAAACGCCCGAGGCTGTCCAGATGCGCAGCGCAACGCCGCCGGTCAGCAGCCCCGCACGACACCGTCTCGCCGCCAGCAGCAAGCAGCCACGGCGCGCTCCAGAAAGGACACCGGTGCACGGCGCCCCCGATGTCCGACGGCCGCACCCGCGCCTCCTGGACCACGTCGCCCTGTAGCGCCACCTCGACTACCAGTCCCGCCGGCCAGTCCGGAAGCGCCGGCCCCAGGCTCAGATTCAGCCGGTCCAGCCGCAAGCCATCGCGGTCGTCCGCCCGTTCGGCCATCGGCAGACCAGCGACAACACCACCCTGATGGCCCGCGTGACCGCTGTGACCGCTGTGACCGCTGTGACCGCTGTGACCGCTGTGACTAGCCTGATCACCATGCGCACCGTGATCCGGTGTTCTTTCATCGCCCGTGTGCTCCGCATGAGCCTGACCCTCTTGGCCGACCTCGTGACCATGTCCAGTCCGGTGGAGATCACGGTCAGCCTCAGCCACAGGTCCACGGGACGCCGTGGCACCCGCAGGACCCAGGTCTGGTGCCCCCAGGACGAGAAGCTCGCTCACCTCATCCAGCGCACCAGGACTGTTCACAGCGTCGGCCACTACCGCGTACGCCCTGGGCTGCGGCACGCAGCGCCACAACTCCCCCAGCCACCCGAACTGATCGCCGCCCGGATCTCCTGCCACCACCAGGGCGGACGCACCGGCCGGCCCATCTGCCGAAGGCCAGCCCCGACTTCGCAGCTCGGCCTCCACGGCCAACCGCTCCACCGTGGCTCCGGGGAGGGTGACCAGAAACACCGGGGGGCGCCTCGCGACGATCCTGCGCAGGGCGCGGCTCAGGTCCATCGCAGTGCCCCCTCGCGCCAGGCGTAGGTGACGGCGGCGAAGAGGATTCCGAGGAAAACGAACATCTCGATGACCGCAGGAGCACCCATCTCGCTCACGACCCTGACCCAGGGGTACATGAACAGCATCTCCATGTCGAAGGCAAGGAAGATCATCGTGACCGGGTACCACCGGACGTGAAAGCGCGAGAAGGCGTGTTGGTCCGGTTCGAGGCCCCCGGCAAAGGGAGCTGAGGGCAGGGTCTCCGCCTTGGCGGCCAGCAGGGTGTTCACCCCGTAGAGACCGGCGGCCCCTGCAACGACCAGCCCGAGCAACACCAGTACCGGCTCCCAGACACTCATCTGCGCCACCATATGCAGCTTGATAGCTTTTCAACCGAAAAGACACGAATACCCAGCAACTCATGCGGGTTGATTCCACTCCCGCATCAAGGCATCCGCATGACCGCGAATGGACACCCTCATGGGATATCCCTTCGGCGCAGGAACGCCATGTCGTCCCGCACCAGCACATACCAGGTCGACGGCGTGAACAGCGGTCACCGCAAGGCGATTGCCAGTCGCACCCCGCACGGGCTCGACACCACTCACGTCGCGACCTCCACGCCGCTCTACACCGTCAACACCCCGCCAAGCCGGACGACGCACCGCTCTCCGAGACCGCCGTGGACGCCTGGGACTCCCCCGGCCACGCCTGCCTCTCGGGACTTGACACCGCGTCCCGGACACCCGAGACACTTGGTTCGAAGGTCCAGGACGCGGAGCCGATCCCCGACTTCCTTCTCTTTCATATCCACGCTGATCACCGGGCCACTGGCTGCCTGGCGGGCCTTGGCCTGAACGTCGATGTAGCGGAACTGGCCGTCCCGGCCCGGTTGCTCCCGCCCTTCGACGACTTTGGCGTCGCCCTGGAAGCTGAAGCCCTCCTCGCGCAGCACGTCAGCGACGGTATCGGCGGGTACCCGGTGGCCCTGGCGGGTCAGCTCGGCAGCCAGGGCGCGGAGACTTCGCCGTCCACCGAAGGGGTGACATCGGCGTCGCCGCGCTCACCCAGCACATCGAGCGGGTGGGGAAGGCAGTCGTCCTGCGGTCGTGGGGCAAGAAGTTGCCGGACAGGACACCGGTCCGGCTCGGAGTATGGCTCTCCAACATCAAGTGCCGACGCGACCGGCTTGCCAAGGAGCAGCTCGATGTCTTGGGCCGAGCTGGGTGTGGAGCGGGGGTGACACCGACTGTGGTCGGCCCTTCAGCCGGTCGGACACGTCACGGTGCACAGAGCGACCCCGGGCGCTGTCACCCGGGGTCTCGTGCTGTCGGCCTGTGGTCGGTCGCGGTTCAGGCGGTCGCGACGCCCGGGGCGGCCTGGGGGGCGGTCGAGGCGGTCGTAGAGGGCGCGGACCAGACGGGCCCGGTTCCGCACACAGCGCAGGGTGCCCTGGTGGAGTGCGCTGAGGCGGCGTTGGGCTTCGGCGAGGATGATCTCGGCCAGGGCGCGGGGGCCGGTGTCCTCGTCCAGGATGTCGGCACGGTGGCGGACATCGGCGGCGATGGCGCGGGCGTGGCCGGTCAGCCGCAGGGCGATCTGCTCGAAGTCGTGCGGGGCGAGGGCGGCCGGGTCGGTCCAGGACAGGACCGCGGCGCCCGAACACTCGTAGGGGGCGCGGTCCAGGGGCAATTCCGGTCCGAACAGCCCGTGCGGGGTGCGGGTTCCGACGGTGGTTTGCGAAGTCACCGGGCGTCTTCGACCGGATGATGCGGCGTCTCTCGAAGAGACGAGCCGCTTCTGAGTGCGCCGCAATGAGGTCAGAACAACCCGGTCACCCCCGCCTCTTCCAGTTCAGCTGGCCGGAGGGCCGTACGGACGTCGCGGTTGCCCGCCTTATCACGTCTCTCTCCTTGATAACGGTCATAGTGGGGATTTCCGTCATTTCACGGATGGGAGGTGACTGATTCGAAGAAATGGTGCCTCACTGGCGGTGATTGTGTGGATACTGCGTGCGTCACATCGTGGGGACGTGTACGGGCCTGGGAAGCTCCGGCTCGCGCCATCGCTCCGCTCGAAGCGCTTCTCCCGCCAGTTCGCACCAGCACCTCCAGTCATGCCGCTGATGGCCTCTCGCGCACGGGCGGCAGGAAGGAACTCGCATGTCCCTCACCTCCATACTGCGGCACTGCGGCGCCGCAGTGGCGGCCGCGGCGCTCTTACTGCTCGCCCCGGTGCCGTCGCCGGCATTGGCTGTCGACTTCGGCCTCGGCGGCAACGTCTCCCTCGGCTGGTCGGTCCCGAACGCTCCCTCAGGGCATCTGACCAACATCACCTTCCCGATGGCGATCAACCCGGCGAGCGAGCAGACCGGCCTCTACTACGCCCAGCAGTTCGGCGTCGCCAACGGCCGGACCGGGTAATGGGCCTGCAGCCCCAGCCGACCAGCGGCAACACCCAGCAGTTCCGTGCCATCTTCTCGGTGTTCGCCTCCGGCGGCGCCGGCACCCCCGGAGACACCTCCAGCAACGACCCCAACTGCCGACCGGGCGCCGACGGCGACGCCGGCCAGTCGTGTTCCGTCCTCTTCAACGCCGTATACGGCCACACCTACAACCTCACGGTGAAGCGGACCGCGAGCACGTCCACCACCAACACCTGGACCGGCGACGTGTACGACCCCGCCAACCCCCAGCAGCTCGTGGCCCACATCGGCAGCTGGACGGTGCCGAGCGGTCTCCTCACCTCCTCGGGCAACGGGTTCGTCGAGTACGTCTACTACAACGCCGCCGGCACCTGTGCTCAGAACACGGTGTCCGACGCCTACTTCGGCGGCCCCAGCAGCACGGACGCGGGCGGCCTGTCCGGCGTGGTCAACAACGTCTACGAGTACGGCAGCTGCGCGGGGCAGTCCAATTTCGCCAGCACGCCCTCGGGGCCGGGCCAGCACGTTGTGCGCGGCTTCACCAGTACCAGCCCCGTCAAGGGCTCGGCCTCCGGTCTCTGCCTGAACTCCCCCAGCCAGGAACCCTGGGGCGCGCAGACGAACATCGTGGCCTGTGACGGCACCGGAAAGCAGACCTGGACGTTCCTGCCCAATTCCCCCAGCGTGTCCACCTCCCCGGTGCCCACCACCCCCCTCAGCCCCCAGGGCGTGATCCAGGGCTTCCTGCGCTTGGGAGCGACGGACCCCCTCGGCTACGCGGTGTGCCTGGACAACAACGGCGAGAGCACTCCGGGCGGCAAGGTGACCGTCTGGGGATGCGGCTCCCACAACACCAACCAGCAGTGGCGGCTCTACGCCGACGGCACCCTCCGAGCCGCGGACTCGGGCCTGTGCATCGATGTCGCGGGCGGCGCGACCGGCAGCGGCAGCCTGCTCCTCCAGCAGACCTGCAACGGCGGCAACAGCCAGAAGTGGGTCCGGCAGGCCAACCCCTGATCCCGGATGATCCCGGAGTGGCCGAAGCCTGACGGACGGTGTCTGGACGCCCGAACCGTGCGCGTACGCAGGGCGGTGCCCCTGCCCTGATGAGGGCGGGGGCGCCGTGGTGTGCTGGGCCCGTTCCAGGTTCGGATCACCGGTTTCGGGATGTGTCAGTGCCGGGCGGCCTGGACCTGGTAGTTGTCGAGGGTGGCGCGTGGTGATCTCTCGGATGCCGAGTGGCCGTTGGTCGAGCCGTTCTTGCCGGTGGGCGAGCGCGGCCCGGTCCCTGACCTGCGGCGGCAGTTCAACACCATGATGTGGCGGTTCAGGGCCGGGTGCCCCTGGCGGGACGTGCCGAAGGAGTACGGCTCTGGTCGACCTTCTACCGCAGGTGGGTCACCGATCGGACCATGCCGTGGCTGGCCGACCACCGCAGACTCCACCCACCGCTACGAACAACCCTCCAACTACCTGGCCCCTCGCGGGCTGGCAGCCGCGCTGTGCTGCCACAAATGCCTCCGCCAACTCACGATGCAGCACACGGTCCTAGCCGCGCACCCCCCGCCGGAGCATCATCATCACCCCCCGCCGAATACCCGGTCCCGGGGTCCGACGCGGACGTACGGAGCACGCGGTCACACGTACGTGTGCGAGAACTGCCCGGTCACTGGATGGGAACGGGTTGGTCGCCGGGCACTGCACCCGCACCCATAGCGGAATCAGTGGTACATGCGTTCAGGACAATCGAGCTTCGCGTGGTGGACAGAAATGTTGATCGCGTGCTTTCTTTCGACTGATCTGGCGGCCCACCCGCTCCAGCGGGCGCCCCGCGTATGAGGTCACGGTGTCCGGACGCACCGGGACGGGGGACGGCCGACCGCGCGGGGGCGGACGGCGAAGCGTCTGCGGATCTGGGGGGAAACATGGCGAGGGCAGGTCGCCCACAGGGCACCGCGAAAGGCGAGACGGAGGCGGCCAACGATCTCGCGCGCTTTCTGCGCGAGGCCACCGCACACCTGACGGTCCGGGAGATGGCGAAGCGCTATGGAGGCGGCAAGACCGTCTGGAGCCAGTACCGCTCCGGCGAGCGCATCGTTCCGCTCAGCCGGCTCACCACCGTCGTCAACGACCGGGTACGCGACCCACGCGGGCGCGCGGTGATGCTCAGCCGGGCACACCGGCTGCACGACGCCGCGCTGACGGCGGAGGCGAGGAAGGAGCCCGCCCCCAGCCCGGAGGAGACTCTGTGGCGGGCGGAGACGGACCTGGAAGAGGCGGGCCGTCTCGTCCGCGGTCTGCTGGCGATCATCACCATGCTCCAGGAGCGGACCGGGCCGCCGCGCGGCCCGGCCGGCGAACCGGCGGCTCGACCGGACTCCGCACCGGGGTCCGACCGGCTGGACACTCATCTGGACGAGGCGTTCGAGCAGTTGGGGGCGGTCAGGATCGTCCAGCGGGCGGCGCGCAGGCTCCACGAGGAAGCGCGGGCACGGTCGGTGGTCGCCCTGCCCCCGGCCGGCGAGGACCCGCGGGAGGCGACGGCCGGCGCGGAACTGTCACTCGCGCAGGTCCGGATGGGCAGCACTCTGGAGGACCGACGGGAGGATGTCCAGCGACTGTGGCGGGAGATCAGAAGGTACGAAGAGAGCCAGGCCGGACCGGCCGCACTGGAGGGATTTGTTCTCCAGCGCGTCGACACGTCGGCCGAAGCCCCGGTAGTACCGGCCGTGTCCCCCGCCACGGAGACCCGTACCTCCCTTGCGGAGACCGGCTCGTCCGCCGCCGGTGGCCACGGTGCGCCCGTCGTCATGGCCGATGCCCGGGTAGGACGGTCGGTGACGCCACCGACCCGCCGTGACCTCGTGTACCGACGGGGCCGGACCGGCCCGAGCTCGCTGGTGATCCTGCTCGTGGCCGCCATCCTCGGCGTCAGTGCGGTCGCCGCGGCAGCAGTGGTCGCCATCGGCCGCCAGCGTGCCGACCCAGCGGCCGTGAACACCTGGCCGGGCGTCCAGGCGGAGGCCCCCGCTGCCACCCCCGCCCCCTCCACCGGCACACCCCCTGTACTCGACCGAACACCGTCGGCCCGCGCCGAAAGCCCCGCCCCGCCGGGCGCGATGGTCACGCCCCCCGCGCCCGCCCCGGCCACGCCGGGCGCCGCTGCTTCGCGGGCCACCCCGCCCGTGACGGCCATCTCCCCCGCTGCCCCCCGGACGCCCACCTCCGGTCCGCCGCCGCTCCCCAACGGTCTGCTCCGGCTGACCAACGCGGCCAGCCGAATGTGCCTCACCGTCCCGAACGGGAGCGTGAACAGCGCCGAAGGGCTCGTGCAGACCGGCTGCGCGGTGAGCGCCGAACACTTCTGGCAGCTCAGCGCCGAGGAGACCGGGCTCACCGGTGCCGTGTACTCGATCCGCAACCGCAACAGCGGTCTGTGTCTGTCCGTCGACGCGGCACGGACTACGAACAACGCCATCATCACCCAGTACACCTGCGGGGACGAGAGCGGTCTGTTCCCCGACCAGTTCTGGACCTTCCGCTACAAAGCCGCCTACCGGGCTTGGCAGCTGGTCAATCGCCACAGCGGCAAGTGCGTCTCGGTCCGTACCGGGGGCGGCGACATGGAGCAGGCCCTGCAGGAGGAGTGCAGCGACAACGCCTGGCTGCTCTGGCGTACCTGACCCGGCCCGCCAGGATCTGTGGTCATGGCTGCGACCGGAACATGACCGCGATCGTGGCGGCCCGCCACCCCGGTTCGGCCGGTTCAGTCGAGGACCGGGGCGAGACGGGCGCGGCCGGGGCGGGGTCCGGGCGGGCAGAGGCGCTGGAGGCGGATCGCAGCGAGGTGAGTACGGCGACCGCCGCGCCCGGAGTCATCTTCAACCTCATGAGATCTCCCTGATGTCCGAGTTCCGTACGAGGGACCGTTCGCACACGGTGCCCCCGCCGACCGTCGGCATCGAGCCGTGCGGGTTGTCCACCGGACAACGCGTATTGTCCGCGGGTGAACTGGGCTTTGGCTCTCCTGCCTTGACGGACATTCGGCGCCGCCTGAGTTTTGGGGCGAAAGCAGCGACGCCGCGAGGCCCGAAGAGAAGGACAACACGTCATGCGCTCATCCCTTGCCGCCCTGGGCACCACCCTGCTCCTGGCGGCTTCACTGGCCACTGGTACAGCTTCGGCTTCGCAGGCGGCCGACGTGCCCGCACCTGCGACGCGGGAAGTGGTCAAGGTAACCAAGCTGACCCCGGAACAAATTCGGAAGGTGAACGCGGCGGGCACACAGCGGAGCGGGGCGCTGGCCGAGGGCCGCGCCGTGTGCTACCAGGCCCATGTACGGAACAAGGGATGGTCGGCCGAGCTCTGCACTGACGGCAATTCGGGCTTCACCGGGACCGTGGGCGAGAACAAACCGATCGACAGGATCAAGTTCTACGTCGGGACGGTCGGCGCTATGAACTTCAACGTGCAGGCGCACTGGGCGGAGACCGGCACCGGCTCCGAGCACTACATAGCACCCGGCAGTAGTTTCGAGTTCGTGCACGCGGGCGGCCAGCCGATCCAGGCCCTGCGCCTGCGGAGCACCAACGAGTCCATGAAGGCCGCCGCCCACGTGCAGGACGTGGGCTGGAAAGGCACGGACCAGTGGTCGTACGACCAGTGGATCGGAAGCATCGGCGAGAACCGCTGGATGGAAGCGTTCTGGCTAGCCATCTGATGGAGAGCCGGTCGGGTGCCCCGAGCCATTCGGCTCGGGGCACCCGACTGCGGCCGGCGCGGCGCACCCCGCGACCGGGCGGCGTCTCCGCCGGTACGAGCCAGTCTTCTGCACAGGTGGTCGACCATGTACGGCCCACTGGCTTTGTTCGCGACTCGCGGTTCCGGCTCAACTTCTGTGCTCAGCTGCCCGGCCCCGGCGGCCGTCCGGCGACCGCCGGGGTCTGTCCGCGCGCACCCGGTGCCGTGCGTCGGCCGGAGGCCGGCCGAGGACGACGAGCTTTCCCCGGCCGGTCGGCCGCGGTCATCGCGGCCGGGCCACTCGGTGAGGGTGAGGCCGCAGGGCTCAGCAGGCGCCGAGGTCCTGCCATACGCCCCACTCGCCGGTGGTGCCGGGCTCCTCGCCCGTCGTCCACCACTTCGCCCTCCAGTTGTGGCCCTTGTGCGACACCTGTTGCGAACCGGTGTAGACCGTGCCCGAGGACCAGGGGGCCGCCGTGCACTGGTTGCCGTTGCCGCCGGTGACGGTCAGGCTGTACGTCGCTGAGTGCGCGGCTGCGGGACTCGCGCCGTCCACCACGATCTGGTAGGTGCCATTGACGGCCGCCGAAGTGGTCGTGAGCGTGAGCGTCGAGGTCCCTCCCGCCGTCACCGAGGTGGGGCTGAGAGAGGCGGTGACTCCGGCGGGCGCACCGCTGACCGTGAGGTTCACGGTCCGGGCGGTACCTGAGGTCACCGCGGTCCGCACCGTGGTGCTCGCGGAGCCACCGGCGGTTACCGTCGCGGCGGAAGGAGTGGCCGCCAGGGAGAAGTCGTCGCTCGGCGCGGTGCTGCCGCTGGTGAAGGGCGCGAAGATGCGGGAGAAGTCCCAGGTGTTCTGTTCGATGCCGGAGCAGTTGTCGGCGGCCCCGCCGCCGGGGCAGCCGCCGTTGTCGCGCTGGAGGGCCCAGAAGGAGATCATGTTGATCCCCTTGGAGACCGCCCAGTCGTAGACCTGCCGGGCGTTGGCGAGGGTGAAGGTCTCGGCCGGCCCGAAGTCGTCGACACCGGGCATCTCGGTGACGCCGATCATGCCCCACAGCTGGGCCGGGGTCCTGCCCGGGTAGAGCTTGGCGAGTTGGTCGTACAGCCCCTGGGCGGCTGTCTTGGTGTCCTGCGCCATGTCGTGGGCGGCGTTGTCGTAGTAGTCGAACGTCATCAGGTTGACGACATCCACGCGGGCGCCGTTGGCCACGGCGTTCTTGAGCACGGCGAGACCGCTGGGAGCCAGGCCCCGGGTCGTGGTCGGCAGGGTGTACGAGATCTCCAGCGTGCGTCCGGCCGCGGTGGCCCAGTCCTGGACCTTCTTGATCGCCTTGTTGCGCCGGTCGATTCCGGCGGTGTTGTCCAGCGCGTCGACCTCGATATCCATGTCGAGGCGGGGGATGTCATAGGTCGTGACGACCTTCTGGTAAACAGCGGCGATCTGGTCGACGTCCGAACAGCTGTCGGCGATCTCGGTTCCTGTGGTGTCCGCCGTGTAGCCGCCGAAGGACGGGATGACGTCCCCGCCACGCCCCTGGATCGTCCTGATGTCGGTGCCGAAGGACGCCGAGGAGACCGGCAGCGATGTGTCGCCGTTCCAGTAGGCGGTGCAGGAGCCCGCCGTCGCGGTCTGGAGGAAGGCCATCGTCAGATGCTTCGCACCGGACTGGGCGCTGAGAGCGGCGGGGCTCTCGCCGGTCCACGACTCGAAGTAGGGGGCGAAGACATGGGCGGGCAGCGGAGTCGCGGCCTGGGCAGGGGCACCCGAGACCGCGGTCAGGGACAGGGCTGCAACGGCGGTGGCCGCCGCCGTGAGGGCGGCGCGAAGGGAACGCATACGTCTCATGGCCATCCAAGAGGTGAGGAGGCGTCAACTGATGTATGACGCACAGGTGTTGCCCTACGGAATAGCCCCCGGGTCATCAGCATGTCAATGGTCTGAACCAAATGAGGACTAGACCAATTCGAGGGATGGCGCCCCGCCGCGCGTCGCACTGGTTCCGCAGGGAGGCTGGTCAGGTGGGTGTGCCGTGCCGGGGAGTCCCCAGGGTGGGCGGTCATACCACTCGGTGCTGGTGCCGAAGCGGGGTGCGGGCCCGGTCGTGCGCCCGGTCCGCAAGGTCCCGGGCGCGCGGGCGGGGGGTCCGTGGGCCCGGTTGGTTCGCGTGGGGGCCTGCCGCTTGCCCGCCGCAGTCGCCCGGGGAGCGTCGCGGGATCGAGCACCACCATGGTGTTGCCCACGTGGAGCAGCGGGAGGCGCAGGTCGGGCTGGCTGCCCATCCTGCGGAACACCCCGCCCGGCCGCAGTACCCGGCACGCCTCGGCGAACAGGGCGTCCTGGAGTGTGGGCGTCCATGCCCACGGAGCAGAAGGTCGCCCGGCTCCGGAAGAGTAGGGCGGGCGGTCTCGAACGTGGATGCGACGGCCGGGGGGTGTTCACCATCGGGGTCGTCCGGGGGTCGCCCTCGGGCTCGTTGCGCACCGTCCACCCGGTCCCAGGAGACGCACGTGTGCACGTATCTCAAAGGCACCTTGTGGCGTTGGGTGGCGGACTCGGCGTCACGCAGACGTCGCCCGCGGGCGAGGGCGGGGACTTCGGATGAGCACAGTACAGGCTCTGTTCCGTGAGTACATAGGCATCCCGCCGCAGACTCTGTCCAGGGTCATCCGCTTCCAGTACGCTCTCAGGATTCCGTCTCAGGGCTACCGATCCTTGGCAGAGCTCGCAGCCATCAACGGCTACCACGATCAGGCGCACACGAACCGGGACTTCCGCGCGCCGGCCGGTCGCACTCCTGGACAACTGCGTCCCTTTGCCGATCGGGCGACGTTGGCTGGGGGCACCGGCCACGACCGCCGCTTCACCGACTTCTTCGTCGGCCACACCCATCTCCCTCGTGGATACGCGTCGCCCGGTACACCACTTCCAAGGTGCGGGCCTGCCGGGTACTTGAAATCGGCAGGATAGTGCTTCATCCCCACAGGGACTCCGTTCTCCTGGACCATCCACGTCCAAGTCTCTCCGGTGTCCAAAATCCGGGGTCAAGACCCAAGGCCGGGTAGTTAGCGTTTTCGCTGGTCACGCAAGCTCGTTGAGGGATTCTCGGCGTGGAGCAACGGAGCTCGTTGGTACAGGCAGTCGTCCAAGGCAGCTTGTTCCCGAGGAGGTCCGTTGCCGTTTCATCATGTCCTTTCGGCCCCGGTGGTGGCCATCACCCGTAGGGTCACCGTGGCGGCGGGCCGGTTCGCGCCGGGGCATCTGGGCGAGCTGACAGCCGTCGTGCCGTTTGAGCTGGTTGACGCGGTTCTGGAGGAGACGCGGTCGATACAGCGGCGACTGCGTGATCTCCCGTCGCGGGTCGATGCCCACCCCTGGTCGCCGCCGTGCACGGCGATCGGGCGCAGCCGTTGCGCATGCCCCGCCTACGCGCTGTCAGTGGCAGCACTTACCTTCTCCTTATGCAGAACTCCAAGATTGTTGTCGTCCTGGTCGCGGCTGGTCTACTCGCCACAGGTTGCGGCTCTTCCGATGCCGAGGACGGCGCCGGTGGCGCTGCCCAGAAGGCTCTGCCGGTCGCCATCGACGGCCCCCAGAAGGACGTAGTCCCCCACCGCGAAACGGGCGAGAAGCTCAAGATCACCCCGCTCCCCGCGATGAATGCGCCCTTCGTTGAGAAGGTGGAACACAACCTGCGCCAGGCAGTGCTCCGCTCTGCCCGGGTACCCGGTGAGACCAGTGCCAAGTGCCCCGACGGTGTGGACGAGAAGGCCGGCGCGGTCAGCCAGTGCGTCGCCACGTACGAGGGGGCCGAGATTCCTTACGAGGTGAAGATCAGCGATTCGGCCAAGAAGGGCAGCTCACTCATTTTCTTCGACACAACACCCAAGAAGGGCCTGTTGGTGGCGAAGGCCGTCTACGACTCGCTGAACGAGAGCTACGGTTCCGAGTCCGGTCGCACCGACGCCAGCAAGCTGGCGTGCGAGGAGATGCCCGCCGCGAAGGCGGTCCCCCTGGGCAAGGACACGGGCTTCACTTGTCAGTACTGGACCAAGTTCGCCAACCAGGGCGAGCCGGGTTACGCGACCCTGCGGCTCAAGATGGGCGCCCAGGGGTACGGGCTGGGCTTCGAGCCCGTCGAGTAAACCCAACTGAGACCGCTCTATCTCGACGTTGCAGGTCACCGGATTCGGCACCAGGGTTGTCGACGCCTCTCGTGACCAGGAGGACTTGGGCCATCTGGCCTCGGTCACGACTGTGTGGGGACGCCCCGACCTACCGCCATGTGCGGCCGGTCCCAGTCAGCCACTTGGGGACCGGCCGCACGCAGGCGAGCAGGGGTTTCCGGGCCCTGACTCAAGCCCGGGTAGCCAACGTTTTCGCAGGTCACACAAGCCCGTTGAAGAATATTACGTGGAGCAACGAAGCTCGTTGGTACAGGCAGTCGTCCAAGACAGCTTGTATCCGAGGAGCTCCGTTGCCGTTTCATCATGTCCTGTCGGCCCCGGTGGTGGCCATCACCCGCACGGTCACGGTGGCCGCGGGCCGGTTCGCGCCCGGTCATCTGGGGGAACTGACGGCCGTTGTGCCGTTCGAGCTGGTCGACGCGGTCTTGTTGGAGACGCGGTCGGTGCAGCGGCGGCTGCGGGATCTCCCGTCGCGGGTGGGGGTCTACTTCCTGCTCGCGATGTGCCTGTTCCCCCGAGGTCGGCTACCGGCTGGTCTGGGACAAGCTGACCGCTGGCCTGGCCGGGATGCCGTTGGTCTGTTCGACGCCGAAGGCTCTGCGTGATCTGCGCCGCCGGCTGGGATACGCGCCGGTCAGGGCGCTGTTCGAGGTACTCGCCGGGCCACTGGCCCAGCCGATGACGCCGGGGGTGCGGTTCGGTCCGTTTCGGACGGTGTCGTTCGACGGCTGCAGTTCGCAGAAGGTCGCCGACTCCGAGCGGAACAGGGTCTGGCTGGGGCGGACGTCTCATCACGGCTCTCCGACAATGGAGTTGATGACGCTGGTCGAGACGGGGACCAGGGCGCCTATCGGCGCGGTGTTCGGACCGCCCGCCGGCTGCGAGACCGGTTACGCCTCCCGGCTGTTGCATCTGCTGCGGCCGGACATGCTGGTCCTATGGGACAAGGGTTTCGACGGCAATGGCTTCCTCGCCGCCGTGAGGGCGACCGGCGCCCAGGTACTGGGCCGGCTCCGCGCCAACCGTCGTGCCCCGGTCCTGGCACGTCTGGCCGACGGTACGTACCTGTCGGTGATCGGCACCGAGAAAGTAGTGTCATCGACGCGAACATCACGGTGACCTGCGCGGACGGCACCGTCTTCACCGGTTCCTACCGCCTGGTCACCACCCTGACCGACGCCCGGCGTTACCCGGCGGCCACGCTGGCGGGCCTCTACCACCAGCGGTGGGAACACGAATCGGCGTACTACGCGCTCCGCCACAACATCATGGACGGGCGCGTCCTGCGCTCGGGCGACCCGGCCGGTGCCGAGCAGGAAATGTGGGCTCTGCTCACGCTCTACCAGGCCCTGCGGATTGTGATGGTCGAGGCCGCCGAGTCCCAGCCCGGCACCGACCCGGACCGCTGTTGCTTCACCGTCGCCGTCCAGACCGCCCGTGATCAAGTCGTCCAGGCCGCCGGCGTCCTCCCCACCGACCCCGCGGCCGTCCATTGCGCCGGACTGATCGGGGACCGGATCCTGACCTATCTCCTCCCACCCCGGCGGCAGCGGGTCAGCACCCGCAAGGTCAAGTCACCGATGTCCCGCTACAGCACCCGCCACGACGACGGCAGGCCCGATACCAGCCGCACCATCACCGGTCTCGACATCAGCGTCCTCGAGCCCTGCGAAGCGCACCCCCCAGCTCCCCGCCGTCTCCCGCGACGACCGGCACACCGCCCCCGCCGATCGCCGCCGCCACCGGATCCTGGCTCTGCTCGAAGAAGACCCCACCCGCCTCTGGCGCCCCCGCGACATCGCCTCCCACTTCGGCGACATCACCATGGAAACCATGTATCGACAGCTCTCCAGATGGGCCGAGACCGGCCTCATCCACGAGCTCGGCCCCGGGCTCTACGCCGCCACGACTTGGTCACCAACACCCCTTGCATGACCTGCGAAAGCGTTAACTACCCGGACTTGGGTCAAGACCTCATGCCTTGGGCGTGTACGGAGTGCACCGAGTCGCGGGCGTCGTCGGCGGTGACGGATGCGGTCACGCGCCCGGCCCGCGCTTCACCAAGGCCGTCGATGCCCCGGCCTCGGTCGGCCTTGGTCCAACGGGCTTCACGTCCAGCCGGCCGTACGGTCTTCGACAGCGGCCAGGGAGAAGTGGGCGCGGCCACCTGCCGGACCGAAATCCGGCTGGTCGACGAGGTCTGGGAGCCCATCGAGTCGTCCTGGGCCCCCTTCGAGGGGCGGTTCCAGGACTGGGCCGAGGAAGGGGGCGAAGGATTCGCGCACTGCCCGTCCTGCGCCCTGCCGTCCGGGATCGACCGGCGGAGCCGGGAGGACGACTACTACGCGTGCGGGCACCTCGGGTTCACGTTCTGGGGCTGGGCGGAACTCACGTCCGATTCCACCCGTGAGGTCGGCGTCAGGCTGAGCGGTCACCGCACCGTGCTTCTCGCCGGAGGGCTGTGGAGCGGGGGGCCGGACGCCGGCCGGGCATTCCGTCAAGGACGAGATGCCCGGCGCGCGGACGCGGGAACGGGTGGTCAGCTGGTCCAGAGGACCGGGCTGTCGCGGTACGCGTCACCCTCCTCGAACGAGGCAGCGGCGATGGGATCGGTCTTCGTGGCGCTGAGCGAGCAGGTCTCGTACGACGCGCCCTTGGTGGTGAAGTCGCGGGGTGCCGATTCGCTGTCGCACTTGCCCGGGAGGTCGCCGATCAGAACTACGCCCGTGGGACCGCTGCCCTCCAGCTTTCCGCGCAGTTTCAGTGACGCGTACGACAGGTCGGTGCCACCGACGTTCTCCACCTTCATCCGGATGTAGTAGGGCGTCATTCCCTTCGCCTTGTCGCCGAAGGCGGCCATGTCGGCCTCGGCCCCCTTCTCGATCGCCGTGACGGTCACGGCGATGGTGCCCTTCTTTTCGGTCCCGTACGTGAACGGCAGGACCGCTCGGTCACCGATCTTGACCTTCGTGCCCGGTGCGGCGACATCACCGGCCGGAGCGGCAGCGTCGTCGCCGGTGCCCGCGGACGGGCTCTTGCTGCTCGGGTCGGACGACGCCGGGGCGGAGGCCGAAGGCGATTCCTTTGTCGTAGCCGAGTCCTCGCCGTCGGTGCAGGCCGTGAGCCCGAGCCCCAGGGTGGTGAGGGCAACCGTGAAGACGATGCGTCCCTTGTGTGTCATTTTGTCCTAACTGGCAGTGAGGGCTGTCCATGCGACAGCCGGAACGTTCGACGGAGCGTCAGCGAGGCGCGTTGAGACGCCCGTATCAGGCTGCGGCGGGAATGACACAGGCTCGCCACAGGCACGGCACAGGTGTGCGACGGGTACGGCACGGCTCGGAGGTGTGGCTCCTTCAGCCGTTTCACTCCGGCGGACGGGCCTCGCGACGGAGCGCCGGCCGGGTGTGGTCTTACCGCCATCGCCCGTCGGCGAGAAGGAGCGCCCCGGCGTCAGCCGGACCGCCCCGGGCGCCCGGCTCGGTCCAGCGGGCCGTGACCGCGTTGCGGCCCGGTTCGTCGGTGGCGTTCGCCCCGGAGGCGAAGTGCGGCGAACCACCGGGGCCGGAGTCCGGCCGGCAGGCCCGGTCGGGGCGTTGTCACGTTGGTGCGGTGTTGACCGGTTGAAGGCGCGTCAGGTGTGCAAGGGGTCGGGTGGGGGCCTGGCTTACGTGGCAATGGGTTGGCCGGTGGCGCCGGTGATCTCGTCCCAGATGGCGAAGCGGGTGGTCATCTCGGTGCGGTGCTCGGTGGCGGTCATCAGGTGGCCGCGTGGTCGGAAGTGCGGGGAGATGCCGCTGAACGCGGACAGGAACCGCTGGGCCCCGCCGATACTGCGGAAGCCCTTCACCGCGCGTTCGCGCTGCCTCGTCGGCTGATGACTGTTCTCGGCCCGGTTGTTCAGACCCTTGTGGGCACGGTGTTCAACGAAGGGCACGTCCTCGCGGCGGGCCGCGCCGTAGCAGCGCAGCTTGTCGGTGACGACCGCCCTCGGCACCGAGCAGGTCTTCTTGAGCAGTTTGCGGAAGAACCGCCTGGCCGCAGCGGTGTCCCGCCGGTTCTGGCACAAAATGTCGAGCATGTGGCCATTGGCGCCGACGGCCCGCACAGGTTCTTCAGCTCAGCGTTAATCCTGAGAAAGACCTCGTCCAGGTGCCACTTGCCCCCCGACTGCACACGCCGGCGGCTCAGGCCGTTGGCGTAGGGCTGCCCGAACTTCGTACACCATCGGCGGACCGTCCCGTGGGAGACGATCACGCCGCGCTCGAGCATCAGCTCCTCAGCCTCGCGGAACGACAGCGGTAGACGGAAGTACAGCCACACGCAGTGCGCGATGATCTCCACCGGGCACCGGTGCCCCTTGTACGACGGCGGCGAGCCGTCCATGGACGCCCCCCTCCCAGCACGACCAACCAGAAGATCATCCCAGGCCGGACGGTCAACGTGACAGTGCCCGGGGTCGCGTTCCTCGATGAACCGCAGCACCCCTCCGCCGCCCCGCTCACCCGCACGCCTGTGGTGAGTCTGCGTTCTCGTCTCTCGTGTTCGTACCGTCGGGGGTGTCGCGTCGTTGATCACACGAAGTCCGACCCGACGACCAGGGCTCATGAGACACCCAGGCCGCGAAGAACACCCGCACATCCACATGCGTCAGGCCGCCCCGGTCGTTGCGATACGGGCGGCCAGGAAGGCGAATGCCAGTGCCAGGGCCGCCTGCACGGTCACGGCGACGGCGAAACCGTGGGGCAGTCCATTGGCGGGACCGCCCGCCGTCGCGGTGGCCACGGCGTGGAAGACGCCTCCCAGGAGCGCCACGCCCAGGCCGAGACCGAGCTGCTGCAACGTGGTGAAGAGCCCACCGGCGACAACCGCCGCCCACGTCGGTGTACGGGACAGGACCGTGCGGAGGACCGGCCCGTACATCAGGGCCTGGGTGACACCGAGCACGACCAGGAGCGGCTGCAGGGCCGACGGGGACCCACCGTGGGTGCCGTTCACGGTGAGGGCGAGGCCCAGGAGCACAGCCGCCTGCCCGATGGCCCCACCCGTCATCGTCCAGCGTCCGGTGCGGCGTTCCACGGCCGGCAGGGCGAGGGCTGTGACGACGAACGCCGCGCCGAAGCCGAGCAGAAGCACGACGGCGCCCCAGGCGTCCACGCCGAACGCGCCCTGGGAGAGCGCCGAGAACTCGTACAGGAAGGCCCCGTAACCGGTGAAGAACAGCAGCGTCATGATCAGGCCCTGTCGTACGGCCGGGGTGCGCAGCACACTCGGCGGTACGACGGGCAGTTCGTCGCGGCGTTCCGCGGCGCGTTGCGAGCGGGCGAAGACGGCGAGCACCGCACCGCCTGCGGCCAGCATCGCGAGCACCGGGGCAGGACCGCCCGCGGAGGTGCCGAGCGTCAGGGGCACCACGACGAGGAGCAGGCCCGTGCCGAGGAGCGCGGCCCCGCGCAGATCGAGCGCGAGCGGTGCCGTCGAGCGCGACTCGGGCACGGTGCGCAGGGCGAACAGCGCGGCCGCTCCTATCGTCCCGGTGAGAATCTGGACAAGCCGCCAGCCCCAGTGGTCACCGGCGGCCTGGGCCACGGCGCCCGCGAGGAGCTGTCCGGTGATGGTCGCGATGCCGCTGACGGCGGCGAACAGTGTGACGCCCAGCGCCCGCAGCTTCTCGGGCGCCGTGGACTGGATGGTGGACAGGACCTGCGGGGTGAACAGGCCCGCGGCGATGCCCAGTACGGCGCGCAGCGCGACGAGTGTGACCAGGTTCGGTGCGAGTGCGGCGAGGACGGAGGCCACGGCGAACGCGCCGACGCCGGCAGCGAGCAGCCGGCGCCGTCCGAACCGGTCGCCCAGGCGCCCCGCGACGACGAGGGTCGCAGCGAACGCCGTGGTGTACGCGGACAGCACGAGCTGTCCGCCCGACACGGTCACGCCGAGGTCATCGGTGATCGCGGGTCCGAGCAGGTTGACCGACCCGAACGTCATGTTCACGGGCAGGTAGGCGACGAGCAGGACGGCGAGGCCGGCGCCGGTCAGGGCGCGCGCCGGGTGCGGCGCCACAGTGTGCGCGGCGGGAACGGTCTGTGTGGTCATGACCACGACCCTGCGCCCCTCGTCATCCTGGTACCAGGAGCCCAGCTACAGGGGTACCAGTACTACCTGGATCCACCGGCCCCCAGCCATGACAATGGGGTGGTGACCTCTTCGACACCCGACCGCAGCTCCCTCGGTGCCTTCCTGCGCGCCCGCCGCGCCCGCGTCACCCCCGGTGAGGTGGGCCTGCCCGCAGGCGGCCGACGCCGTACACCCGGTCTGCGGCGCGAGGAGGTCGCGCAGCTCGCCGGCGTCGGGGTCACCTGGTACACGTGGCTCGAACAGGGGCGGGCCAAGAACGCGTCCGACCAGGTACTGAACGCGGTGGCGCGCGTCCTGCGCCTGGATGCCGCCGAGCACCGCCACCTGATGGTACTCGCGGTCCTGGCACGGCCACCGAGCCAGGACCGCCCATGGACCTGCGCCCCGAGCACACCTCCGTCCTGGCCAAGCTGCTGCCGTACCCGGCCGCTGTGCAGACTGACTGCTACGACCTGGTCGCGGCCAATCGCACCTACCGGTACCTGTTCGCCGACCTGGACGCGTACCCGGTCGAGGAACGCAACTGCGCCTGGCTGATGTTCACCGAACCGAGCTGGCGCAACAGCCTGGTCGACGAGGACAGCGTCCTTCGCGAAATCACCGCGAAGCTCCGCACCCGCCAGCCGGAACACCGCGACGACCCCCGCTGGAACGCGCTGATTACCCGGCTGCGCCAGGAGTCGCCGGACTTCGTACGGCACTGGGAGTCGTACGAAATCGTGGGCGACCGCACCCAGCTGCGCCGCTACCGGTCACCGCGCGTCGGCGCCCTCGACGTCCAGTTCCAGAGCCTGTGGATGGACCGGGTGCGGGGCGAGCGGATCATCGTCATGACGCCGACCGACGTCGCCACCGCTCAGCGTCTGGAACGCCTCGACTCGCTGGTCGGCGCCGCACCGGCGTGGACCTCCCGCGGCGACTCCGCCGACGGTTCGGCCGCAGGTGCCTGAGGACCGGCCCGGGGCCTGAGAGCTGCACCCCGACGCCGTACGTCCTATCCGTGAGGTGTTCGATCGTTTCGGTGTCGTGTGCCCGCAGCGCCCCGAGGACTTCGCGAGGGTTCCGTACCGGAACGATCAGAGAAGCAATTTCCCTTCACCGGGCTTGATTCTCAGGGCGCGTCCGACCATTTGCACGATGAGCTGATTCCAACCTGTCGGCGATGTCCGTCAGTTGGGAGGCTCTGCAACGCGATGAAGCTCTTGGCAGGAGGTGTCACGGCCAAGATCCACCGTGCCCCACCAGAAGCTTCGCGTGCTGGTCCACCCGTCGTCGATTGAGCTTTCCAGCCGTACCTTGCGGTACCAGAACGCTCGGCTGCATGCCCGGCGGCCGAGATCGGGACGCGCTGGCGGCGCCCGCCCTGCCCGGGTCCGTCCACGACCTGACCGCCGC
The DNA here is from genome assembly GCF_035917275.1 of Streptomyces sp. NBC_01237. Lineage (NCBI taxonomy): Bacteria > Bacillati > Actinomycetota > Actinomycetes > Kitasatosporales > Streptomycetaceae > Streptomyces > Streptomyces sp. NBC_01237. The sequence continues at coordinate 158,453 of NZ_CP108508.1, forward strand.
ACAGACCCACGGGCTCATCGACGCGCTCAGCCGGTGTGGGACACCAAGGCGTCGATGAGCTCCGGCCAGAGCTCTCGGGGGCGGTCGTGGCCCATGTCGGGGATCAGCAGGAGTTCCGCACCAGGCACGAGCTCCGCAGTGCGTTCTCCGCCGCTGGGGGCGATCAGCGTGTCGTCCAGGCCATGGATCACCAGCGTCGGCACCCGCAGTTCACGGAGTGCGTCCGCGCGTGAACCGCTGAGGATCATCGCGCCGAGTTGCCGCCCGATCCCTGCGGGGTAGTACGAACGGTCGTAGCTTGCGGCAGCCAGCTCACGCAGCGCCGCGGCGTCGCCGTAGCGCTTGGAGGCCCACGCCAGTTCCTTCTCCGCCGTCATGACGTACCCCTCGCGGTCCGCCGGCTTCGGGGTGGACAGCGCTGCCTGAGCCTCCGGGCTGGACTGGCCGTATTCACTCTCGCCGGTCGAGGACATCATCGACGTCAAGGTCAGCACCCGCTCCGGAAAGGAGAGGGCCATCGTCTGGGCGATCATCCCGCCCATCGAGGTGCCGACCACGTGGGCACGTTCGATACCGAGCGCGGTGAGCAGGCCGAGTCCGTCGTCGGCCATGTCGCGAAGCCGGTAGGGAACCATTGCGAGGGCGGCGGTCATGTCACCCGAGCTGACGGTGGCGATGAACTTGCCCGTGTCGACAGGGTGCTCGTCGAATTTGGTGGACAGCCCGCAGTCGCGGTTGTCGTATCGGATCACGTACCGGCCGCGGTCCGCCAGCGCCCGGCAGAAGTCCTCGTGCCAGGCAAGCATCTGCGCACCCAAACCCATCACGAGCAGGACAGGTGGGTCCCCGGGGTTGCCGAAGCTCTCGTACGCGATGGACACCTCGGGGGACACGACAGCATTCGGCATGCGTGAATCCTGTCATGGGGCCGACCATGAGCACACCCATATATCTTCGACGCCCGGGCGCACGGACGGGTCCCCGGCGGCCCGCCCTCGACGCGCGTGACCTGCGCCTCTCCAGTTGATCCCCTCATGATCCGCCGGATGCTGCGGCGGGTTCACGACCGGTCCGTGCGGCCACTGTGTCCCGGTGCCCGGGGGTTGGCGGAACGGGCGCGTCGATATCACGGCCGACAGCTCCGGCGGGCGGGCTGTCCTCCGCGACCCGGGGCTCCGGGCGCTGGGCGGCCGCCGGGGCTCGCCGCGCGAAGAGTGTCTGGCAGGGGGGTCAGCGCACCGGGAGTCGGACCGCCTGGCCGTGGCGTCCGGACGCGGTCGCGACCTTTCGGCCGGGCCCGACCGGGTCTGCCGCACGCCGTCGCCACAGCAGGAACACGGCCATGGCGACCAGCAGATACACGGGGACGAGGAGCTCCGCCCCCTGCGTCGTCTCCACGGACCACCCCGCACCGCGCCGGTCGCCCTCGAACACAACCCGGTTGACGGTGAGAAAGGTCAGATGTGCGCCGATGCCGGCCCACAGCGGAGCATGCCGCACCGTCGTGCGGGCCGCGACGAGCACCAGGCCGAAGACGGTGAGCAGAATCAGGTAGTCGGCCGGGTTCTGCCCTTCGGGCACGAGGCCGACGGGCCCGGCCTCGCCGCCGACGAGGCGCGCCGCGCCTGCCTCCACCATCGTCGAGAGACCGGGTACAGCCAGGAAGACGGCCGTCGTCCCGAGCGCCGATGCCGTCCCGCCGAACCGGCTCCGCAACGACGTCCACGTATGGCCGCGCAGTGTCGTCTCCTCCGGCAGCGCCTCAAGGAGCAGAGCGATAACGGCGTTCGTCACGATGTAGCCGGCGAGCACGGGCAAATCAGGGTGTGCCCAGCGCAGCATCCCGGCGACCGTTCCGGCGCCGAGCACCAGTGCCGCGGCCCCGGCCGTCACCCCCGTCCCGACGAGCAGGGCCCGCAGACTCGGGCCCGCAGCGCCGAACCCTATGTCCACGAGCGAGCCTCGCCGCCGCCGCAGCGCGAACACGACGAGCGGCATGGCCACCGCGCTGACGAGCACGGCAGGCACCAGGCGGGCCACAAACCCGGTCACCCCGACGGCGTCGGCGACCACCGGGCCCACCGCGGTCCCGGCCCCCAGTGCCACGGCCATAATGAGGCCGCCGCCCAGGGCTCGCCCCAACACCCTGGAGAGGGAGGGAGGGGGCGGATGGGAGTGGACGGACGAGTCGGGACGAGGGTCGGTCATGGCATGCTCCTTACTGAACACCCGTTCGCACCAGCGGTGTTCACCATCCTCCGCGCCCACTCGACCGCTGAGGTCGTAGCGGCGGATGAGATACCCATACATCTTTCGATGCACCAAGCTGCGGTGCTTCCGCTCACGCGGCGGAGCCTGCCGCCGGCCATGGTGCACCCTAGGCACGCCGTGCATGACCTCTGTCCCGAAACCGGGAGATCGCAGGGGCCCGGGACGGCCTGCGATGCGCCTGCCCGACGGATGGTTTCAGAAGGTCCGGCCACCAGGGCGCGGCTTGGAGGCGGTCGAGGCGTTCGTAGAGCGCGCGGACCAGACGGGCCCGGTTCTGCGCGCTGCGCAGGTAGGCGCGATGGCCGCGGGAGGAGTACGCCTTGTCCCCGGCGACCCCGTCCGGCCGGGTCCGGGCGCGGCCGGCCGGGTCGCGGACCCGGGTCTTCTTGAGTACGGGGATGAATGGGGGCTGTCGGCGGCCTGTCCCGCGGTCGGGACGATCGCGAGCGGGCGGCACTTGCGGTCGGCTGCGAGGTGGACCTTGCTGGTCTGCCCGCCCCGCGAGCGCCCGAGCAGGGTGGCATTCAGCCGGAGTCTGTGTCGGCGTCGGATACGTCGCCGCTCGCCGTGGGCGGGACCACGGCCGGCCGATCGCCCGACTTGTCCTTCCTCCTCGCCCCCGTTTTACCGGGCCTTCTCCTCCTCGGCGGCGGCTTTTTCCAGGGCGGTCAGGACCCTCTCGTCCAGGTGCATCCCGGCGGCATCGTGGTGGGCCCGGGCGGTGGTGGAGTCGACGCCGACCAGGGACACGTCCGTCTCGCCCCGCCTCGCGGCTTCGGCGATCAGGCCCTCCAGCAGGGCCTCGAAGACCCCGCCGTCACGCCACTGCCGGAAGCGGTTGTGGACGGTCGGCCAGGGGCCGAACTCAGCCGGCATCTCCCGCCACTGCCCGCGTGTCCTGAACTGCCGGATCACGCCCTCGAACTGCTGCCGCAGCCGCTCGGGCGAATCCCGCAGATTGATCACGACTCGATACACGCCCCAACTGATCGTTTCAGAATGAAGTTTGTTGTGAACCTTGGCAGTTGGGTGATGTGTCGGCAGGATCTGTTGGGTGTCTGCTCATTTTGTGTCTGATGACCTGTGGGAACGTGTGGCTCCGCTGCTGCCGGCTCGTGCGCCGCGTCGGCACCGCTACCCGGGGCGGTTGCCAGCCGATGACCGTGCTGCTCTGCGGGGCATCGTTTACGTACTTCGCAAGAGTGTGAGCTGGCGAGACGTACCCGCCGAGCAGGTCGGGTGCAGTGGGGTGACGGCCTGGCGCCGTCTGCGGGACTGGACCGAGGCCGGAGTGTGGCCACGCCTGCACGAAGTACTGCTGGCAGAACTTCGCAGAGACGGACTGCTGGAAATGGACGACGCGGCGATCGATGCCTCGCACGTCAGGGCCCTCAGGGGGGCTCACACCGGACCTTCGCCGGTTGACCGAGCACGGCCGGGCAGCAAACATCACCTCATCGTCGACCGGAACGGAACTCCGCTCACCGTCTCTCCGACCAGCGGAAATCGCCACGCCGTCACTCAGCTCATGCCCTTGCTGGACGCCACGCCCCGCATTCGTGGCCTGCGCGGCCGGCCACGGCACCGACCCCGACAGCTGTTCGCCGACCGCGGCTACGACTTCGACAAGTACCGCCGTCTCATCCGGGCTCACGGCATCACACCCAAGATCGCCCGCCGTGGTGCCTCGCATGGTTCCGGCTTGGGCAAGACTCGATGGGTAGTCGAGCGCGCACCTTCGCCTGGCTCCACCAGTTCAAACGACTCCGCATCCGCTACGAGATACGCGCCGAACTCCACCTTGGACTCCTCCAACTCGCCTGCAGCATCATCTGCTTGAGACGACTCAAAACCTCATTCTGAAACGATCAGTAAGAACTCCTAACGGAATGACATTTTGGGGTCGGCTCCTCGTCGTGGGATGCCGTCGGGCAGCATGGGGCGATGGACTTCGAACAGCCGTTGCCTCGCGAGCTGAAGGCTGTCGATTCGGCCTCGCTGTTCAGGCTGGAGGAGCGGGCGTGTGACCTCGGTCTGAGTCAACGGTTGGACCCGGCGTGGGTGCGCGCGAATGCGGCGCCTGACGGCACCCACTATCTGTGGCCGGCCCTGTGGCACACCTTGTCCCACCGCCCGGACGTACCACGTCACGTGCGGTGGGAACTGCTGATCACTCTGCGTACGGGAGACCGTGTGCTGAGCCTGCTGGATGTGATCCCCGACGACTTCGCCCCGCTGCCGAAAGTGACCTCACGCGAAGAGGGCATGCAGGTCAGGCGGCTCCTTGACCGTGCTCCTTCGGTGCGGGAATGGCTACTGCGGGAGGGGGAGGGCCCGGGCCGCCTGTGACAGGCGTCGCCAGCAGATGAGTGCGCACCCGAGAGTGAGGAAGGCTTCGTGGATGTCGTCGCGGATCTCCCAGCGGATCCGCAGGCGGCGGAACCAGTGCAGGTGGGCGAAGGCGCGCTCTACGACCCAGCGTTGGGTTCCGAGTCCGGAGCCGTGCTCGATGCCGCGTCTTGCGATCAGTGGCTTCACACCGAGCGCGCGGACGAGGCGACGGTATTTGTCGTGGTCGTATCCGCGGTCACCGAGCACGACGTCGGGGCGGTGTCGAGGTCTGCCGCGCTTGCCCCGTACGTGCGGCACTGCCTGGAGCAGTGGGATGAGCTGGGTGACGTCGTTGCGGTTGCCGCCGGTCAGGGTGACGGCGAGCGGGATGCCAGTGGCGTCCGTGATCAGGTGGTGCTTGCTGCCCGTCTTGCCCCGGTCAACAGGGCTTCGTCCCGTCTTGGAGCCCCCTTTAACGCCCGGATGTGGGAGCCGTCGACGGCCGCCCGCGAGAAGTCCAGGGCGTCCGCGCTCCGGAGTTTGGCCAAGAGTGCTTCATGGAGCCGGGGCCACACGCCGACCTCGGTCCACTCGGCCAGGCGGCGCCAGCACGTCATGCCCGAACCGAAGCCGAGCTCCTGCGGCAGGTGTTCCCAGGCGATCCCGGTGTGCAGCACGAACAAGATGCCCTGAAACACCTGCCGGTCCGGATGCCGCTTCCGCCCCGGATGCCGGTACCGACGCTCAACCATCGGCAGCAGCGGCTCGATCACCGCCCACAGCTCGTCATCGACATCCCACGGCTTCCGCCGAGCCACTGCGCACCCCTAAATCAACGGCCTTGGAGTGATCCAACCACCTTGAAGATCATTTCGTTAGGAGTTCTAAGAGGGCGATTCATCCTCGTGCTTCATCCAGGATTGCCCGCTTGGGCACAGTTCTGGTTCGGCGTGGGCTCGGGGGATACTCCGCCGGTTCCTCAGGAGAGCCGAGTCGGCGGGAGGTGCCACCGACCGGAGTGGCCGGGCGGCAGCTCCATGTCGCGACGGACCGCCGTGTAGTACTTCTCCCTGGCCTCTCGCTGCTTCTCCAGCTGAGCCGACCATGTGTCGGCGCTGCAGGCCGACGCGCGGAGAAGGAGTTCGACTTCCATCACCGTGAGCGCCCATCCGTGTGCAGCCTCCACCACCTCTGGGGAGCCGAGCATCAGCAGCCCTTCTCCAGAAGGTGACCGGGCGTCAGTGGCGTCCACCAGAAGGGGAGCGGCGTCCGCGGGCGGAAGGGCCTGCGGATGACTGTCAGCTCGAAAGCCGTGACCAGCTCCCGGTAGATCTCGCGGGCCTCGGCCAGAACCACGGTCTCCTGCGGCATCGCTGGATCGTGCTCGCGGTAGTCCGCCGTACACAGATCGTCGTACGCGGGGATGCGGTCCCGTTCCTCAGTCTCTTCCAGGAAGCGCGAGGCCACGTCCTTGCTGCGAGTTTCCATGCCCGCCTTCCTACCGGGGTCCGCCGTCCGGGACGGGGACCGTCACGCCCACGCGGCGGGTCACGCCCCCGCGCGTTGACGGGAAGCTCCCCTTCAGCCCTCTTCGCCACCGCAACCGCGCCCGGCTCCCGCCCGGCTCCCGCCCGGCTCGTGGCCGGTTGCGGGCCCAACTGCGGTTGCGGTGCTCCCGGAGGTATCGAGAATGAGTGCGTGGGCCGGATCGCACGGTGCCCCGCGTGTTCCGCGCCAGCCAGAAGCCCACGGAGACATCCGGGGCCCCGGCGCCGAGAATGAGGTGGACTGGTATGCCGACGCTTCCCTGGGCCACGCCGAACCCGGCTCCGCCGCACACCCGGCGTATGTCATGGCATCCCGGTTCATCCTGAGATCAAAAGGCGACGTGCCGCGGTTCTTCTGGAAGTCCATGAAGGCATGGCGGCAGGTGCGCTCCGCACCGGGTGCGTTCGGCGCCTCCCTGGTCGCCCAGCCCCTCGCCGGCGTCTTCCTGACCCTGTCCGCGTGGGAGAACCGCGACGCGCTCTACACCTTCGCGGAGACCGAACCCCACCGGAGCATCATGGACGCCATACGCCCCACCATGCGTTCGGCGACCAATCACCTTCTGGGAGGTCTCCACCGAAGACCTCCCGCTCACCTGGGACGACGCCCGCCGACGTCTCGACGAACAGGCCGAAGCCGACACCTCCCGGGGTCCGGGCGCCGCAGGTGGCTGACCGCGACCAGAACAACGAACACGGCAGAGGGTCCACGGTTCCAGCTGTCGGCCAAATAGCGGAGCGAGCCCTGCACGCGGTCGACCGCGTGCGGTGTGATGGCGCCACTGCTTGACGGAAGACCCGTCCCCAGTCCTCAGGTGGCCCTGCCAGGGCGGTGCGTTGGGTGTGGGCGGGTGGTTGGGCGTCGAGGACGACGGCCCGCTCCGGACACGGTTGCGGAGGCGGGCAGAACCCGGCGTCGGTGATGTCCCTGACCGCCGTGCCTGCCGGGGCCAGGTGGTCGGTGCTGATGTACAGGGTCATGCGGTAGGGGGTGTCGCGGGTGGAGACCGTGAGTGCCTCGAATCCGTAGCCGCCGCCGCGCTGCCCCCACAGCTCGATCCCGCAGGAGGTGGTCATACGGGAGAGGCCGAGGCCGTGCTCCTCGGTGCCGGCTGACACCCGGGTGGTCATCTTCCGCAGCTGCTTCCCGGGCAGCAGACGGCCTGCGCGCAGGGCGCGGTAGAAGCGGTCGAGGTCCCCCGGCCGTGCTGATCACCTCACCGGCGACGCGGAGTGGGGAGAAGCTGAACTCGGTGACGTCGACGCCCGGCAGGGGCATCTGGACCCGCGCGGTGGAGTAGGCCCTTCCGGACGGGCGTGGGAGCGCCTCACGGGTGCCCGGCGAGCTGGTGCCCCGCAGGTGGAGCAGGTCGACGATGCGCCGGCGCAGCTCGTCCTCATAGGTACTGCCGGTGATGTTCTCCACGATCAGTTCGGCCAGCAGGTAGCTGGTGTTGGAGTACACGAACCGCCCGCCCGGCCGGCCGGGCGGCGGCTTCGACACGGCGACGGCCAGGGGCTCCCCCGGTGTCCAGGTCTCGTGCAGATGCTGGAGCCATGCCGGGCCGATCTGTTGGAGGGCGGGGTCGTTGAAGTAGTCGTACAGACCGCTGGTGTGGTTCAGCAGCTGCCGGACGATCATGCAACGGCCGTCGTGTCCCTTGCCCCGGACCACGCCCGGCAGCCACTTCTCCACCGTGTCGTCGACACCGAGCCGGCTCTCCGCCTCCGACTGCAGGACAAGGGCCCCCGCAAAACCCCACCGCTGCCCCTGCACCCCACACCGGCCTCAACTCTGGTGTTCCCCGCCCGGCTTCGCCGCCTTCGGGAACGGGGGCGGTGTACGGGAGTGGCGCACCACTTCACCCACCAGGAGGACCCGTGATCGAGACCGTGTACAACGGCCAGGACCACCACGAGGACCGCATGTATCCGACCATCGGCGCCCCGGAGTCGTGCAGCTGCGCCGAACTTCTCCTGGACGAGGTGCGGCCTCCGTCCAGGTACAGACCCCGATGACCGCCCGACAGAAGGGCCCCGGCGCGGCGTGTGCCGAAACGGCCGGCAGAACTGCATGGCAATGCCCGCCATGGCCACCACGGCCCGGCCGCTGCCTTGCGCGTGACCTTCATCGTGCTTCCCCTTCGATCAGTACTGACAGGCCGCAGGACCGCGGCCTCTCTGGGGGAACGACCATGGAGTTCTCAGGACGCGGCCCAGGCGGCCACCATCCGCCCACGGGCCAGGACGACATCGAGGCAGCTGCCCGGCAGCTCCACGTACCGCCCCGGCCGGGCCGGGGCTACTCCACCACGGCGCCCACGGGCCGGACGGTGTCTCCGCTCGCGAGGCCCGGGGCGGAGCAGGACTTGACGGTCTTCCGCTGCCGGGACTCGGGTTCCGGCACACATTCCGTGAACGTGGTGGACGAGTTTCTTCTGATCGGCAGACTGGAGAGGTGCGGATAGAGAGCGTGGCCAGGATCCATACAGTCCGGCTCGGCAACGGTCGGTACGGTCGTCGCCGCTCCAGTTCTGTCGGTGGCCGGCACTCCGCTGCTGCGTCATATGTCGCGCACTTCCGAGGCGCACCGGCGGAGACCGGCTGACCATCCGGCGTTCCGGGGCGGGCCAGGATCAGATGGCCCCGAGGCCATCGGGCTGACACCCGGGAGCGCGCCCGGGTCGGTGGCCGTGCGCCGCTGTGGCTTCTGCGTTCCCAGGGGTTCCGTGGCGAAGAGCAGCCCCTTGCCGACGACTGACGCACGCGGAATCATGACTGCCTTCACCCCTACGAACATTCGGCCGTCAAGCGTACCGGTACCCGAGGCCGGGACGTGAGCATTCCGGGAGAATCATGGTCATCGCTGTCGTCTTCCTCGTCGTCTCCCTGGGCGCGAGCGTGATCTACGGCCGACTGCTGGACCGCCAGCTCAAGGGCCCGCAGCTGCGGGCCGCCTGGGCGGAGGGGCACACGGCCGAGGCCCGGTGCACGGCCGTGCGTACCGAGGAGGGGCAGGACGCCGAGGGCGGTTTCGTCACCTACGAATACCCCACGCTGGAATTCCGTACGGCCGACGGGCGCACCATCAGCATCGAGGAGCGCCAATCGCGTCACGTCCCGGCCGAGGGAGAGTTCGTGACGGTCCACTACAGCGCCCGGAATCCGGAGGGGGCGACCACCCGTGCCGCCTCGTTCGGCATGCTCCACGCCAGAGCCCTGATCACCGGGGTGGGTGCGGTGCTGGCGGTGGCCATCGCGTCCGCCCTGGCCCTGATGGTCTGACCCCGGGACTCGTACGCCGGGCTTCATCCGGCCGGCACTACGCACTCCTGTTCCACGTCCTGGCACCCGTCGCCCGGCCTCGGGCGGCCGCCCCGGTCGGCGCGGTGCGAACGGGTCGTGCCCTGAGTCGTGCCCCAGGTGCCGTCCTGGGTCGCCTCCCCGGGCCGCGTCGGGGTGCTCGTGCGGCGGGCCCACGACACGCTCCGACCTGGGGGACAAGGGCGCTGAGTGCAGGGCCGGCGGCGCCTGCTACTTGCCTGCAGAAGGGTCTGTGCGCAGCCGGACCCGTCGCCGCCGTTCGATGCGGTGAACCCTCCAGCCCGGCCGGCGCCGTCCCCGGCGACAGCTGCCACTGCACGTCACACCGGCCTCAACTCTCTTGTTCTCCGCCCTGTTTCGCCGTCTTGGGGTGCTGGGGCGGTGTAGGGAGTGCCGCACCGCTTCACCCATCAGGAGGACCCTCGTGATCGAGACAGTGTACGACGGCCAGGACCACCACGAGGACCGCATGTACCCAACCTTCGGCGACCCGGAGCCGTGCGCCTCTGCGAAGGACTCACCGCCCACGAGGTATGGCCCCAGGACGAGAACGCGCCTTGCCAGTTGCCTTGCGACAACCGCAGCGGGACCAGGTGTCACCGCCGGTGGAGATGGCCGCCGTGACAGCCTTGGTAGCGGTGTCGATGACGGAGTCCGTTCCGCCGACGTAGTTGGCGGCACAGGCGCGGGCGCCGTCCGCGCTGACAATCACCGCCGTCGGCATCGCGCCGACGGCGACGGACGCAACGGTCGCCCCGGTCGCCAGGTCCATGACCCGGACGGTATCGGCACCCTGGTCGGCGACGTACGCCTGCGCGCCCGTAGAGCTGATGGCGATGTCGAAGGGGGAGGTCCCGACCGGGTACGTGACTGTCACGATGTTGGATCGATGACGGTCAGCTTGCCCGCCTCGACTTGATGACATAGACGCGCTCTCCGTCGGGGGCGATCGCCGCGCCCTGGGGCGAATCCCCGGCCGGAATGCTGGCCACGGTGGTGCCGGTGACCGTATCGCTTGCGGAAACGGTGTCCGCATCGTGGTTGGCGAAGTACGCCGTCGGATGCGCGGCGGCCGCAGCGGCTCGCCCGGCAATGCCGGCCGTCAGCCCCGTGGCGGCCAGGACCACGCTCACAGCCAGAACCGCCGCCCAGCGCAACAGACCGCCCCGTCGCCGGGTGACCACTGTGGGACTGTTCATTTGGAACCTCCCCCCTCGCCCACGCCTGCGCGCGGGCCCGCACGAAAAGAGGCTTTGTCGGCACCTCGGCGGATCAACCCGACCACGGGGCCGGACCGGTGGAAGAACACAGAGCCCCGCCCGGCCTGCCGGGTCAGAGGTTCGCATCGAGGAATTCCTTCAGCTACCTCTTGAAGAGAGCCCCGATCCGGGTCGCCGTGACCTGGCCCGCCTTGAACAGCAGCAGCGTCGGAACCTGCTGCACACCGTGCTGCGGGCGGTCTGCGGGTTGTGGTCGACGTTGAGCTTGGCGATCATGACTCCCCTCGTACTCCTCGGCCGGCCCGTCGAGCAGTGGGGTGATCATCCTGGACGGCCCGGACCACTCCGCCCCTAAAGTTCACCAGCACCGGTCCGGCCGCCTTGAGGACGGCACCGTCGAACGAGCCGTCCGTCCCTCTCAAATGATCTTGTCGGACATCCGCGCCCCTTCACTTCCCTCACAAGCTGGGCGTACTCGCCCTGCCCGCGCCACCACACCGGCCCCGGCCGAATCCCCCGCACCCCCAGGACGGCAGTAGTTCTTCGGGCGTTGGTCAGGACGCCCGGCGGCGGAGTTCCTTCTTGTCGGGCTTGCCCGCGTCGGTCAGCGGCAGCGCGTCCACGAAGTCGATGCGGTCCGGGACGTACAGCTCCCCACGGCCCGCGCGGACCAGGGCGCGCAGTTCGTCCGCGTCAGCGGTACTGCCGGGGGCGAGGACCACGGTGGCGTGGATGCGTTCGATGCGGCCCTGGTCGCGGACGCCGTAGACGGCGCTGTGCCGGACGTCGGGGTGGGTATGGAGGAAGCCCTCCAGTTCGGTGGTGTACACATGGCCGCCGACCACGACGATCATGTCCTTGATGCGGTCGACGACGGTGAGGTAGCCCTTGGCGTCGAGGCGGCCGAGGTCGCCGGTGTGCAGCCAGCCGTCCTCCTCCAGCACCTCGGCGGTCAGTGCGGGGTCCTTCCAGTAGCCGTCCATCACCTGGGGGCCCCGCACGCAGATCTCCCCGACCTCCCCGTACGGAAGCACCATGCCGTTCTCGTCGCGGATCTCGACCTCTACGCCGGGAATCACGCGGCCCGCGGTGCGCAGGACATCCAGCCGGTCCGGGTCGTGCTCCTCGGCGGGCAGCACGCTTACGGCCCCGGCCTCGAACTGCCCGTAACTCTGCTGCAGGACACGGCCGAAGCGGCGGACGGCCTCGGCGACGCGGACCGGGGAGGACTGGCAACTGCCGTAGGTGATCCGCCGCAGGCTGGAGGTGTCGGTGCGGTCGATGTCCGGATGGTCGAGGACCTGGTAGAGATGCGGGGGCAGCAGGAGTACATGCGTGACCCGCTCGCGTTCGAGCGTCGCAAGAACCTCTCCGGGGTCGAAGCTGTCATGCAGGACGACGGTCCCGCCGCTCGCGAGCGTGGCGTCGGCGAGGAAGCCGCCCGCGTGCGAGAGGGGCGTGCACACCAGGTCGCGGCGGGCCGCGCCGAACAGCTCCTGCATCAGGCCGGTGGTCCGCATCCTGGCGAATGTGCCGCGTACACCCTTGGGGTGACCGGTGGTTCCACCGGAATGCCGGATCATGCACAGGTCCTCGGGGCGCGCCCTGCTCTCCACGGGATGCTCCGGCTGCGACGCGGCGAGCGCGAGGAGGTCTGCACCGGAAGCCGGGGCTTCCGAAGGAACCGGTCCGAGCACCAGGACCTGTTCCACCGGCACCGCCTCGGTGATCTGTGCGGCGCGGGCAGCCAGTCGCGGGTCGACGACGAGCGCGTACGTCTCCACGTCGGCCACGATCTTCGCCTGCACGTCCGGACCGAGTCTGTTGTACAGGTGGTTGTAGTGCGCGCCCAGCAGGTTCACCGCGTAGCGCACCGCGATGGTCTCCGGCAGATTCCCGCACAGCAAGGTCACCGCCCTTCCCGGCCCCACCCCGCGCTCTTCGAGGGCGAGCGCCATCCGGTACACCAGGGAACGGAACTCCGATGCCCCGATGCGGCGTTCACCACGCTCCCCGGCGACGAGAATCTCGCGGCCCGGGATGTCGGAGAGGCCGTCGAGGATGTCCTCGACGTAGTTGCGGAACGCGTGGCCTGTTGGGGCAGACATGGGGCCTCTCCGGCTTGATGCTGGTGAAGTGGGGGATCGCGGGACTCGGCTGCGACCCCCAGTACAGCCAGGATCGGCGCCGTCGATCAAGAGCGCGCTGAGAGAAAAGGGATGCGACCAGCCTCTTTGGCCTGATCCGGTCCATGGGAATCGCCAGTGGGCGGCATCGCCCGTCCTCTCTCCTGGACGAACAGCATCAGAGCGCGGAGGCCGGGGGGCTGCGACCGCGCGAAACCTCCGGCCGAACGGGCACCTCGCAGGTCCGCGTCCAGGAACGCCGCCCGCTCCCCGTCGGCGCTCCCCCACCCGGTCTCCGCTACCCAGCCGCCCTTGAACAACAGCCGCGTCGAGGCCACTTCCGCGTGCCAGGCATCGTGGGCAGGACCGCGACCGTCGGCGCATCCTTCGCCCGCAGTCGGTTGCGGCCTCTTCACCCGCCCATCCGCCCGTCCGTAGCGCCAATCCCTGCTGGTCCGCTCGTGCACTCCGACGGGCCGGCAGGCTACGCGTTCCCCATCCCTTGATCCACAAGGGAAAGGTAGAGTTCACGCTCCTTCAGCAGCCGCGGCATGTCTGCCACTGACTCCGCCTACGTCTACGTCTGGGCTGACGGCGTCCACCTGCGAATCCATCAGTACCCCAAAGTCGTCAAGCGCCTTACGGACGACGAGGACGAGCCGCTGGCCTTCATCGACTTTCCCGCCGAACACTGGATCCATCTGCGGACCACCAACCTGAACGAGTCGACCTTCGCCACCGTGCGCCTGAGGACCAAGGCTGCCAAGGGAGCCGGCAGCCGAGGCACCGCCCTCGCCATGGTCTTCAAGCTGATCGATTCGCTGATCGATTCCGCCCGGGCCCGGTGGCGGGCCGTGAACGCCCCGTACCTCGTCGCCCTCGTTCGTGCAGGAGCCCGGTTCGAACGAGGGCAGGCCGCCGAACACCCCGAGGCCGTCGAGGCATGATCGCGGGACCTTGGGCCGGGTGTCAGGCGCGTGGTAGTGAGGCTATTGCTTGGTGCCGGTGCGCAGGGCCTCGATGAACCAGGCGAATACTGGCGCCAGGCTCGGCGGGACGAGCGTCACCTCATGGCCGGCACCGGCCAGAGCACGGGTCAGGGGCAACGGAGCCCGGCCGTGCGACGGCGCACCCGTCGCAGTACGACATCACACGCATGAGCTTCCCTCGGACATGGGGCGGCTACCCCGGGCACCATCAGTGACAGCCGCCACCCCTACCACAGAGTGAGCCCAGCGGTCGTTCCTGCCGATCTCATAGGAGGAGAGGCATCGGTCGACGAGTCGCTGAACATCGGACCAGTTGGCATAGCCATCCCCGTCGGTGTCGGTGATGCTGAACGCCGCGTCCCGTTTCACGGCGATCGGATCACCGGCGACAGTGGTCGTGATCGTCCCCTTCATGGGAATGGCGTGTGAACACGCTCCGGAGGGCCGGCCGGGCACAGCCCTCGTGATCACGGGAAGAACCGCAAGATGCCCAGAACAGGCCCATGATCAGACGATGCGGTGAACCGCTCCTCCTACCGGGGCCCCGGTCAACACTCGGCCCGCCGCAGAGCCAGGAGGCCGATAGCAGTGCCGCCAGGGTTCCATCTTGGTCAAGGCTGACGCCCACCGAAGCGAGACCACCGTAGCCGGAGTCACCGTTCGCTACGTGATGACGGTGACCTTCGTCCAAGACGTCTACGTTCGGCTCCACCGCCCCTGAGCAGCCGTCAGCGGATCGCTGACACCAGGGTGCCGTCGGGCGGGACGGCGCCCGTACCGAGTCCAGCAGTTCGGCGAGCAGGCTCAGCGTGGCGTGGCGGCCCGCGAGGTGGGCGCAAAGGGCGCGAACTCGCGAACCGGGCGTGGGAGTCGAGACGGTGGGTGCGCGTGGGCGCTTCGATGCGCCTCCCCGGATCAGGCGTGCGGGCGGTGTGGTCGTGGGGAGATTCGTCGAGGCGTCGGCAAGGCGCGGCGCGCCTGCCCTGGTGCCGGTCTGAGGTCGCCCACCGACGGGGGACGACGGCGCCCAGGACGCGACGGGGGTGATGGGAATCGCCGAAGGAGCAATCTGGGCAGGCCGGTTGCCGCCGGCAGCGAACGCGATCGAGGGAGTTCGGTGAGTATCGGAATCGGCGCTGTCCACTGCCTGCTGCCCGGCGAGCACGTTCGGGTCGTCGACCTTCCCCAGTTCGCCGGGCTCGGGTACGCGGCGCCCGAGGGATCGGACGCCTCCGGTGTCCGCTCGGTGGGCGTGCACGCCGACACCGACGCGGGTGCGCTGGCCGCCCGTGCGTGCCGGGAGCTGTTGGCCGCGGACCCGCACGAGCCGGATGTGATGATCCACATCGCCGCGCGGCCGGGAGAAGGGGACGTCGGTACGGACGCGGGGCGCGTCCAGCACGCGGCGGGCATGACGGCGGCGTTCCCCTTCACCGTGGCGGGATCGGGGTGCGCGGCGTCGGCCGTGGCCTGGGCCCTGGCCCGCGACCTGTTGGCGGCCGACCCGGCGCGGCGCAGCGTGTTGGTGACGTACGGCAGCAGGCCCACCGACAGCAGCCGGGTGCGCCATCCGGTGATGGTCATCGGCGACGGGGCCTTCGCGATGACGCTGGTGCGTGGCGGCCGGCCCGTCCTGGTGGCCCACCGGATGCGTGCCGACGGACGGTTTCACGAACTCGCCGGCACTCACCCGCGCACCCCCGGCCGCGAGTCGCCCCACGAGAGTGCCGGCGGGCGCCGGGCCTTCGAACTGGCCATGAGTGGCCGCATGCATACGGCCGCGCTCGTCGACGAGGTCCTGGCCGAGGCCGGCCTGACCAAGGACGACGTGAGCGCGACCCTGATGCCGAACACCACCACCGGCGCGTACGGCTTCTACGAACAGGCCCTGGACCTGCCGATCCACCCGATCTGCGGGGAGCACCTCGCGCGGTGGGGACACCTCGGACCGATGGACGTCGTCCTCAACCTCGACCGCCTCCTGGCCACCGGCGCCCTGACCACGGGAGATCACGTCCTGGTCCTGGGCAACGCGCGTGTGGCGGCCTGGGCCGTAACCCTCTGGGAGATCTGACCAGGAGCCCATGAATTTGGGGTGGGCGGCTGGTGCCCGGTACCGGTGACGGAACTCCTGCCCGGGCGTTGTCGGGTCAACGGGCAGCACGGTGCCCGCAGCGGTCCGTCGGCTTCGTGAAGGGCGGTGGCCGGTGCGAGGCACGGACAACCTCCACCGAACCTCGTCCCTCTGTGGGGAATGTGCCTGGTGACGGATCGGTTTGGCAGTGGCGCAGCCCAAGGCCGAGAGATCTCACGGCCTTGGGCTGTGGCGGGCCATACCCCTGGCCGTTGTCCTGCGGCACGGTCTGGATCGACTGTTGACCTTCTCGTTGCTGAGTGTCGCCCCCGTGTACTCGGACACTGTGCGCAGTACGGGCCACGTCCTGGGAATTTCTCCGCGGCCTGTCTTCGCCGGAGTTCGACAGCGTCCCACCATGGGCGCGACGGTTCCGGTCGAGCGCCGACCACACCGGGCCGGAATCGTCCTGTCTGGTGCCCATCGCGCCAAGATTCGAACTTCTGCTGGCCGCGCGCGTCCTGCTGGAGGCTGAGTGTCCCGGTGCCCTGGGAGAGCCGGGTCAGCGGAGCAGTCGTGTGGCCGAGCCGGCCCCGCTCCTCAAGGCAGAATGACCGGTCGCCGATCGCGCCGACGCGCAAGACCGTTACGGCAACTGCCCAGAACCCTCGGAGTTCCGCGTTCCTTGTCCTGACGACTGTGTCTTTGCCTGCACTGATGCGGCATTAGCTGGTTCAGGCCGCGGAGTGGCTGCCGGGTGTGTGGTGTTCCTGTTCGTGGGCGGTGTTGAGCTGTGTGTGGAGTCCTGCGAGCCCTTGGGCCAGGGCGCGGCGTTCGGCGGGGGGCATGTTGTCGATGGCCTGGTGGAGCATGGTGTCGCGTTGTTCACGGATGCGTTGCAGATGCCTCTTGCCGCTGGGGGTGAGTCTCAGGGTGATTTCCCGGCCGTTGTCGGGGCTGGGCATGCGTTCGAGGAAGCCGGTGGCTTGCAGGCGGTCGCACATGCGGGTCACGGTCGGAGCTGCGGAGGCAAGGCGTTCGCAGACTGTGCGCATCCGTATGCCGTCCTCGCGGTCGACGACATACATCAGACGCAGCTGAGATGTGGAGCTGGGCGCTGTCATGCCCGCGGTGGCGTTTCTGGCGTTGTCCCACATCACGTCGAGGAGTTCGGTGATGAAGCTCGCGGAGTGGGTTGCCTCATGCCAGATTCCGCTGGGGGCTGCGTCTGCTGCGGTCATGATTGCCCGTCGGTGTGTGCTTCTGCCCGGTGAACGGCCGGGCAGTGGCTCAGGTGGTGCCGTCCGGTCCGGTGGGGCGGGCCGCCACAACGCTCTCCTCGGTCAAGGAGGACCTCACCGTGCCGACGAGGGGCGGCGCCGTGAGGTGGTCAAGGGTACCGGTGAGACGGAGGAGGCGGTCCAGCTTCGCGGGCCGGTCGTCCAGGTGGAGCCGTACCCCGGCCTTGGCGGTGCGGCGGCCGATCATCAGCAGGGCGGACAGGCCCATGGAATCGACGGTGCCGAGGTCCGCGCAATGCAGATGCAGGTCCGTCAGAGCGGGCCGGGCCGAGAGCTGTGCGGTGACCTCGTTCAGGAGGAGGCCGACGCTGTCGTGGTCGAGGTCGCCATGGACCTCTATACGGACGCTGTCCTGGGTGTCGATCGTGGTCAGGCGCAGGTGGTGGGGGTGTGTGGTCATGCGATGTTCCCGGCGGCGGTGAAGGGGGCGGAGGCGAGGGAGTGCGTCCCGGCCCGAAGGATGCGGGTGGCTCGGGGGAGGTCCTTGAGCTCGCGGGCCAGCAGATCCAGGGCCGGGGGCAGACCGTGGGCGGGGACGTGCCGGGCAACGAGGATCTGCGCGGTCCAGGTGACGAACGATGTGAAAAGTTCCTCGTCATCGAGGTAGAGCGCGGTGGCGAGGAACTCCACGATGTGGGCGAGGTCTTCCGCAGTGCGCTCGCGCTGGAGATCGCTGTAGGAACGCATCGCGGGAAATGCGTCTTCGAGCGCGGTGAAGACGTTCCGTACGAGAGAGGCGCTGTTGCGGGCGACCAGGGTGTATTCCTGGTCGGCCAGGTGCGGCAGGTCGTCGAACTGCTGGTGGTCGGCCCCCGGGCGCGGCAGCGCCCCCTCGGCCAGACGGTCGGCGGCGGTACGGGCGTCGGGGGCCCATATGTCGGCGCCCAGCAGCTTCGCGTACCGGCCCTCGGGTCCGAAGGCGGCGCCACCGACGAGGACGGGGACGCCGACGGCCTGGCAGGCGGTGATTGCCGCGTGTGCGGTGGGCAGCCTGGTGGCGATCGAGCTGGAGAGTGCGACCGCGTCCGCTCGGGTGTTGTGGAGGTGGGCGATGAGGTGCGGGGTGGGTACCTGGGCTCCGAGGTAGTCGACCTGCCAGCCGCGCAGCTTCAGGGTCTCTGCCAGCAGGCGGGCGGGCAGCCCGTGCCATTCGCCATCCACACAGGCCACCGTGATCCTGCCCCGGGTGGCTGTGGTGCGGGCGGCGGAGTGCACGCTCACTGCGGCGACGGCCCGGTCGTTGATGGCGGTCGCCGCGTGCTCCTGGGCGACGCTGATCCGGTTGGCCGCCCATTCCTCACCGACGCGGCCCTGCACCACGGCGATCACATCAAGAAGGACGCTCTCCGGACCGGCCCCCTCGTCGAGCATGCGCAGCACGAGTTTCGTGGCCGTGTACTCGTCCGCGGCTGAGACGGCGTTCCACAGCAGTTCCGCCGACTGCTCCGCAGGTTCGGGGCGGGGAAGGCTCTGCGGGGTGCATGTGGTCATGCGGTGAACCTGCCCCGGGTGTGACCGTTCACCGCGCTGAGGTGGTGGGTGCGGCGAGCGGAGATCACGACGACGGCCATGTCGTCGTGGGGGCGGTTGCCGAGCCACTGGGCGGCCAGCATCTGCACGTGTTCCACGATCCCTTCGGCCGGCATGCCCGCGCACTCGGCGAGGGCGCGCTTGAGGCGTTCCTCCCCGAACAGGTCGTTACCCATCGGGCCGCCCTTGGCTTCGGTGATTCCGTCGGAGTAGAGCACGCAGGACTCCCCCGGTGCGAGAGATACCGCTGTGGTGCTGGAGGAAATGTTCGGGATGGCCCCGATCAGGGTGCCGTGGGTATCGGCTTCCTCGACTGTTCCGTCCGCACGGATGATCAGCGGGCTGGGATGGCCGGCGCTGGTGAGCTTGAGGTCCACCGTGTTGCCGCGGCGTACGGCGGAGGCCAGGACCAGGGTCGCGAACCTGGTGTGGTGGGAGCTGAGCAGCGCGGTGTTCAGCAGGCTGAGCATCCGCTGGTGATCACCGGCCAGGGGAAGCAGGGCATGCAGCGTGTTGCGGATCTTGCCCGTCAGTACGGCGGCCTCCAGCCCCTTGCCGCACACGTCCCCGAGAGAAACCAGCGAGGCTTCGCCTTCGACCGCGGCGGGGTGGACGTCATAGAAGTCACCGCCGATGCGCTCATGGTCCGCGGACGGCCGGTAGCGCCCGGCGAAGTCCACCCCGGAGATCTGGTGCAAGGTCGGCGGCAGGAGCTCACGCATGAGAATGTCGGTGATCGCGGTCTGTTCCGCGTACAACCGTGCGGCCGACATCGCGGCCCCGGCACGGGCGGCGAACAATCGGGCGAAGACTTCTTCGTCATCGCTGAAGGCGGCGTTCTCCGTGCTCCGCAGCAGGATCAGTGCTCCGGCAGCCACACCGTGCCCGGGAAGCGGGGTGATGACGATCGAGCCGACCGGCCCGAACCCCTCGGGCACCATCCACGCCGGCGCGGTAGCCGGGTCGATCCATCGCGAGGGCACGGGAGGGAACCCGCGCAGCGCCTCCCCCAGCCCCGGCACGTCATCAGGGTCTACCGTCAAGGTGGACAGAACAGGGGCACCGCCGCGCAGGCAGGTCACCACCGGCAGCCGCTGCCCACGTGCCGGCGCGATCGCCAGTGCCGCATCCGCCAGGCTCTCGGCAGCCATCTGCGCGGTCACGTCCATACAGCGTCCCAAATTGAGGGAGGAGAGGAGAACGTTGGATGCCTTCGCGAGGAACGCGGTCCGCTCCCGCTCCATGTGCAGGGCTTCCCGGACGAGCTGGTGATCGGTGTCATCCACCAGCCACCACGCCACCGAGCCGTCCTTCCGCACAGTCGGGTGCGCCTCGAAACGGCGCCCGCCGATCGCGCCGCCCAGCGACCGCTCGGCGACCGGGACGGCCTGCGGGCCGGGGGAACTCAGCGTGCGGTGGGCGGCACAGAGCCAGGCCGGAGCCACGTCCACGAGGGGTGTCCCCGGGGCCGCGGCGGGCAGAAGAAGACCTGCCGCGTCATTGCACTGCACGACAGCGCTATCGACGTCGGCGATCAGGACCGGGTACGGGGCCCGGCCCCATGGAAGGTCGGGCCCCGTGTCTACGGCGGTCTGCACTTGAGTGGGTACCAAATGTTGAAGATCCGCTGAGCGGATCCCTCACCTCATCAACTAGACGATTGCCTGAAGGCAACAATCCCCCACGGGGCCACCGCCTGACAACCTGCCCTCCTCCCCGCGCGGGCTTCTCGTGCAGAAGGTTGCAGGTTCTTCACGTGAAAACCACACGCCTGGCGTCTGAGGCCCTAGACGTCGCGGCTCGGTCGGCCGTGCCAGTCCAGACACATCACCAGTGAGTCGTCCGCCGCCGGGCCGGAGCCGCGGTGACCCAGCAGTTCCTGGAGCATCACTCTGGGCACCTGCGGGGCGGGCAACAGGCGGGTGCTGCTGATCGACACGGCCAGCGCGCGGAGGCTGTACTTCTCGCCGCCCGGGGACAAGGCATCGTAGACGCCATCGCTGATGAAGAGCAGCCGGTCTCCAGGTTCGACCTGGAAGTGCTGCGGAACGTAGGCCGTGTCCTCGAACATGCCCAGGGGCATCTGCGCCTCCAGCTCGATCGGTTCGACGACCCCCTTGCGCACTCGCCAGACCCGCGGTGAACCGGCGTCGATGATCTCCACGTTCCCGGTCGGGAGGTGGAAGCGGAACAGCAGTGTCGACAGGTACCGGCTTCCTCCGTACTGCCCGTACACCGCCTGATCGGCAAGATAGGCCTGATCGCTCAGGCTCAGGCCGGCGCGGCGGGCATTGCGCAGCGCGTTGACGGCGAGGTTCGTCAACAGGGCGGCGTCGATGCCTTCACCCATGCCGTTACTGACGGTCACGTACAGATCGTCGGCCGAGGCCGACCAGTCGAAGCTGTCGCCGAAGATGGCGTAGGCGGGCTCCAACTGGGCACCCAGGCTGTACTCCGGCCGAGCGCAGGAGCGCCCGGGCAGCAGCTGCCACTGCATCTCGGCGGCCAAGGTCAGCCGTTCCGCTCGCCGTGCCTGCAGGAAGAGGTCGGTGTCTCGTTCGGCGACAACCACCTCGTGCGCCAGGGCGTCGGCGCAATCCCGCAGGTCTTCCAGTACGGCCGCCTCCAGCTCCTCGCCCTCGCCCACCTGGAGGGTGACGCTGAGGATGCCCAGCCGGTCGCCTCGGACACTGACCGGCAGGTGCACCGTCACCGTGGACGCCGAGTGGTCGTACACACAGTGCGGTTCCTGGGCGCCGAACGCACGGCCCGGAGCGCTGTCGTGCACCGGCACCGGAGAGCGCGTATGCGGCAGCACCCCGACGGGCTGCAGCCTCGTCATGGCGTAGTCGACCAGCAACAGGTCCACCCCCCGGGCATGGTGGCGGTGCTCGATCACGGAGCGCATCACGTCGAAGATCTCATGGGGCGCGGCCGCGCGCAGCGAGCGCTCGACCGCGCTGGGTCTGTCCACCGGTACCGAACCTACTTTCTTACGCATATCCCCATCAAAGCGACTGACACCATCGACCAGCCGGAACGGGCACCAAAGCCCACTCGGGAGTGTCACACGCCCCAGGACCCCTCCACCGGCCAGCCTCCCCTCCAGTGCCCGGAAGCGGCCACATCCTGGAAAATTCTCGAAATCGCCTGGGAGCGCCGAGTGTCCGCGTGAGTGGTGGCCGGGGCGCGGGAAACCGTGCCGAGAGGACGGTGCGACCGTCGGCCTGTCCTGCGGCGGTTTCCTGGCTCAGGATCGCAGAAGGCTCAGATCCGAGGTCTCAGTGCCTTCCCGCACGATGCCTTCACCCGCGAAGCCCAGCACAAGCCCCACTGCGCCACTGCCGTACTGATCCGCGACTTCCACCTCCTGGACACACCGCGCCACGCCTGAGCCGCCCTCGAACGCGGGCCAGGCACGAGGGGCAGGAAAGGAAAGCGAAGCCGGCCGGGGGCGAAGGACCCGGCCCGTGGTGAGACGGACGATGACCTGGTAGCGATCGGGCAACTGACGACGAACCTGCGCCGCACAGACGGCGGCCCGGGCAAAGACCCGGAACGCGCCGGGACACGGGCCGAGCAACTGGCCGCCATCGACGAGGACTCGAAGCGCACGTGACCGCTGGACCGGCAACGCCACCACCGGATCCTCTCCGACACCGAGACCGGCAGAGCCCTCCCCCACATCCGACCCGGTGTCCTCTTCGAGGGCGACGACCTGGGGAAGCGGCTCGCACAGCAACGGAAGGCAAACACCTGGGCGCAGCAGGAACGCCTCGACATGCCCAGCGTCACGCCCGACGAACCCGCACCCACCCCGGTGACAGCACACGCGGCAAAGGAAATGGGCGGGCTGTCGACACCTTTCCGGTGGGGGATCGCGGCCCTCGCGCGGTACCTCCAGAGGGAAGGCCACGAACGGCCCGGCCCGAGACAGCACGAGCAACCCAGCGACATCGACGGCCAGGAACACATCGTGAAACTCGGTGTATTCATCAGCAACACCAAAAGCCGACGCTCCAAACTCACACAGGAGCAGCGCAACGTCCTCGCCTGGCTCGGGGTGGAGTGGGCGTGACACCGGCCGTTGCCGATCGTCGAACCGGTCGAACGGCACTGCACAGAGAAGCCCCGGGCACCGTGGCCCGAGGACTCATGCCGCTGGGGTCGCAGGACAGCCCCCTGGTCTCCCCCGACACTCGGTCTTGAGACTCCACCCTCCGCACTGGGCGCAGCTTCGGACGTGTCCTGGCGGGTGTGTTGCCGATTGCATGCGCTGGTAAGCGGGCGGGGGGGTGGGGCTGTTGGGTTCAGGGGCGATGTCGTCCGGGTCTCGCCCCGCTCAGCGCTGGCTCCGACTCTTCGTCCTGCAAGTGCCCGACTGTAAGCCGGTGACTGCGCGGATGAAGAGCGTCACTCGCCGGCGGTGGAGTCCGGGAGTGTCCAGTGATCCCATCCCGTTGTACGGTCGGGCTGGCCACAGCCATCGACACGGGAGCCGAAATGGGACCGGATCATGTTCCTGATTGGTTCTGGGAAGTCCTGGAAGGGACACGCCCACGCCTGTCCGCCCTTGAATCGTGGCTGGAGTCCCAGCCGCGGGAAGTCCTTGAAGCCTTCGCGCTCGGGTACGAGTCCGCGGCTGATTCGCTGGCCGACTTTTCGGAAGGCGTGAGCGTGGAGGGGGACGTCTGGTCCGAAGACAGCACCGAGGATCTGTGCATGTGGGTGGTCGGGCAGGGCTGCGGGCTATGGAGCTCGGTGATCGCAGGAGAAGTGCGGTTGGAAGAGGCTGCGCAGATGTATCTGGGCCGTGCGCGGCTGCTTCCGGACTGCGTAGTGCCGTGGGACGAGGATGTCTCGGACCCGGAGCACAGGGGCTATCAGTCTCCCTGGGCCATCGTCCACGGCGTCTACCGGACGCGTTTCGCCGAAGAACTCCATGAACGGTCTCGGATACCTGGGGATGTTGCCCGGCCGGGCAGGTAGCGCGGCGCGGCTCGCGGCACAGACCTCGCTCGTCTCCCGCCCGCCCGCCGTCAGCATGCTCGAAGCCAAGGCGGGACCAGACGCTATGCGTCTGGCCGGGCCGCCCCGACGCCGGGATCCGGACACCGGCGTGGGCCGGCGTTCTGGTCCGCCTCGATAGCCGATCGCACAGCGCAGTCGGCTGGCGGAGATCCACGACAGCCTCCTCGACCGCATCACCGAGGCCGAGCGGGAAAGCCGACTCGGAGAAATCGAAGGGCCTCGCGTCAGCAGCCTCGCCGGCGCCCAGTCCAGAATCGACCAGACCGACTCCGCATCCGGCGGCATCGCGATCAACCTCGGCATACCTCGTAAAGCCCCGGGCCGCACTGGCACGATGTCGAATGCAGCGGCGGCCTCCTGGGCGTCGGCACGGTTGGTCGAGACGCCAGAGATGCAGCGGGACCTCGTGAGGACGGGGGAAGTGCCGCGAGCGTGAAATGCACGAGGAGGAGCCATGAGCAGGAAGCGAGCCCCACAGGTCCCGGAGCCCGGCCGGGACGTACGGCGGCTGTGGCTGCTGCCCGACCCTGGTGAGGACGAGCCGTTCATCGACGTCCGCAAGGACGGTCACGGGACGTTGAATGTGTGGGTCGCCCGGGACGGACGGCATGATCATTTCTGCTTCGCGATGACCGCACAGCACATCGCCGTTGCGGAGCGCAGCGCACTTCGGCGTTGGGCCGTCTTTGCCATACTCTTCGGCGAACTCGCTGTTTTTCACCCCGATGCCGCCCCGGCGCGTCCGCCGGGAAAGTGTCAGCGGGTGATCGACACGATCCTCGGTGGCACCGATTCCGAGGTCGAGCAGTACTTGACCATGATGAACAAGCGTTTTCTGGGTGGTATTCGGGATTCACTGGCGTTGCTGTGCGAGGCCGATCTGACGCGCTCCCGGGATCGTGACGCGTTCGAGAAGCGGCTGTGGTTCGGCGTCGAGTCGTTGATCATCAACGATGCGGAACGCGCCCGGCGTGCACAGGAGACGCAAAGCAGGGCAGCGGCCAGAGCAACCGCGGTGCGGCAAGCCTTCGAGCCGTACAACGACGCTCTCCTGATGGCCGAGCGCGACGATGTCGTACAGCGTGCCATCGAGCTGCTCGGCTCGAACCCGGTGATCAGCGAGTTCGAGGTTGGTGCGCCCGCACACCACGACCGGTACCTGACGTTCGCCTCCGGCGGCGAGATCATGCTCCGGGACGGAACGGTGACGGCGATCCTCTTCCATGTCCAGCCCACCGAGGCCGCGCCGCGGGGCTTCACGGGGATCAGCACCCTGATCCCCGGGCTGAACCGGAACGCCTCGAGAAGCCAGGTCGAGGAGGCACTCGGTGAGCCGATCGTCGGACGCACGGGCCCGAACGCGGCCCATTCCGTCGGAGGCGGGTTCGTGAAGCTCTTCTACGACCGGTGGGCCAACAAGGATGCGCCGGGCCATCTGAAACTCATCCAGATGACAGCGGAGGACACATACGCCAGGACCGATCCTGCTGACGAGCGCTGCCCCGGCTGCGCGGGCGTGTTGACCAGGACGACATCGGCGTCCGACGGCGTCGACGTGTACGCGACGATCACAGCGTTGCATGACGGGGTCGCCGCCGGCCGTCTCCGTCAGGCGCACAACTGGGTGGCGCTCGACGACATGCTCCGCCTGCACGACTCCGGGCTGATGGAACACATCGAGGCACAGCTGGGATGCACGATCTGCCACCGGCACATCTGCTTCGCGCTGCACCGCGACGCGGACCCGACCTTCGAGTACGTCTCGCTCAACGACACCTACCGCCGAACCCCGGAACAGGTCCCCCCGGTGGAACTGTGGGGCGATGCCGCCCGGATCGCGCGGGAAGCAGAGCGCCCTGAACGGATCGCGACCGACGGCAGCACCTGGGTCCTGTTCTCCAAGGGAAAGCACCTCTTCATGAACGCGCGCTGCTGGTACAGCGCAGTGGAGGGGTCGAGACTGATCCGCCTGAAAGCCGCCGAGGTACGACAGTACGAACGTGACGGTGAGGCCTACCTGTCCCGATTGCAGGAGACAATCAACCGCACCTGGACGAGCAACGACGATCCATGGAGTTCGCGCGACCTGACGCGGAGCGGGATGTCGGACGAGGAAGCCATCAAGGCGAGCCTGACCACAGCGCAGGAGGAACAGGCGTGAGCATCACCGCACCCGAGCTGGTCGGCATCGTCTGGGCTCGCTACGCCCCTCGGCCCACGCGCAGCCACCTGGCCCGGCGAACGGCCGCGCACCCGCTGACCACCCGGCGGGACGTGATCAAGGCGATTCGAATGGTGCATGCACGGTTTGCTCCGCCTGCGCCGGGACGAGTTTCACCACGGGTAGTTCGCGATCATCACCGAGGCGAACTGGTGGAAGGGGCACCCGGCGGACAGGGCGGACCGGGTGAACGGCCTAGAAGACTCTTCTAGCGGCAGAGCTCCCCTCGATGGGGCCGAGGCGGCACGATGCTGGTCAACGACTCCTACGACGACCCGTCTCCCGGAACGGCGTGGTGGCGGCTGTCGACTGGCTGCGCGGCCACCTTGCCGCAGGCGAATGTGTGCTGGTCAAGGCTTCCTGCGGCACGCCGCGACGAAGTCCCCGCCGCGCTCGCGTAGTCGGCTGCGCGGTTCAGCGTCCGCGCCGCCTCATATAGAGGCCGAAGGCCCGGTAAACCATCGGCCGCAGCGGCAGGTCCCACTCACCGACGTACCGCAACGCCTGGCCACCGGTGCCGACTTTGAACTGGACAAGGCCGACGTGCGGGTCGTCGGCGTCGAGGGTGGGGGTGATGCCGCGCAGGTCGTAGACGTCGCATCCGGCCGCGAGCGAGTCTCGGATCATCGCCCACTGGCAGGCGTTGGAACCACGCACCTCGCGCTTCGCGGTGGAGGAGGCGCCATAGGCGTACACAGCGTGGGCGCCGACGCGGACCAGGACAGTGGCGGCGGCCAAGACGCCCTGGTGGCGGGCCATATAGAGCTTGATCCGCTCGGGGTCCTCGGCACTCAGCGCCGCGAACATGGTCTCGAAGTAGCGCAGCGGCCGGGGTGTGAAGTGGTCGCGCTCGGCGGTGTGGACGTAGAGGTCGTGAAACGCCTTGAGGTCTTCCGCGCCCCTGTCGCTGACCGTGACCTGGACGCCCTCCTTGGCCGCCTTCTTGATGTTGCGGCGCCACTGCTGGTTCATACCCTTGAGCAGCTCGTCCTCGGTCCTGCCTGCCATCGGGATCTCGTACTTGAACTGTGGATGCCCGACCCCGAACCCGTCCTCCGGGCTCTGCGACAGCCAGCCGGCCTCCCGGAGCCTGCTGCCCACGCGGGCACCGACCGGGTCGGACCAGTGCCCGGAGATGTCGGTGAGCCGCTTGCTGCCCGGGTCGGCGATGCCCTCCTTGACCTGGGTGGCGCTCCAGGTGTGTGTGCGCACCGGCGGGCCGAGCCGGATCGCGAACGCGCCCTGGGCCTTGAGATGGGCCGCCAGCGGATCGAGCCAAGCACCGATCTCGCCGCTCCAGTCGATGACCGGACCCTCGGGCAGATACGCCAGCGTGAAGCGGTCGAGCCGCGGCACCGGGCGGTGCAGTACGAGCCCAGCACCCACCAGGGACCGGCCCAGGAACCAGCCGAGGGATTCGCTGCGCCACTCGGTCTTGACGCGGCCCCACGCCGGGGTCTGCAGAAAGCTGACCGACCGCTGGGCCCGCACGAACGCCACATGCTCGGCGTCGCTGATCGGCCTGACGACCGGATTCCCGGCTGCAGTTCGCTTGAGTTCGCTGGAGGGGTTGAAGGACATGCCGCCAGTCAATGTGGTGGAGTGTTGCCCGGGTGTATGCGATTCTCGATATGCCGACGACATGTCACCCCCCGGCGGCCAACCATCTGATTCTGGCCACCACCGGCCGGCGGCTCCACGCCACAGACCAGGGTTTGACCGATCCGCGCCACCTCGCCGGCCAGCGGAAGCCGAACCCGTCCCCGGCCACGTCCAGGACCGAGCGCAGCCGCGAGGTGAGGCCGTCGGCCCGGTCGTCCATGGTGCCGTTGAAGCCACCGAGCACCCGCACCCGCTCGCTGCGCTCGGCGGCGACGGCCTTGGCGAGCTTCGTCGCACCGGCGTCCCGCGAGTCCGTCCAGAAGTCACCCTTACGTATCCCCCTCACGGACCCAGCTGCGCCACGTACACCGCTGGCAGCCCCATCTCGGTGGCCACCGTGGTAGCGAAGTGTCTTCATGGCCAGGGCGCCGCCGAGGTGGTTGCGCGCGGAACCCACCAGGAGCGCGGCGACGCCGAACAGCAGGGTGTCGGCCGAGATGCTCTGCAGGTCGGTGGTGAGGCCGGGCAGGGCGAAGAGGATGGGCAGCAGTAGCGCGGAGACGGCGCCCATCATCCGGCTGTGCAGCGCTTGGCGGAACTGCGGGTCACGGGGCATGGCCAGGCCGGCGCTGAAGCCGCCGAAGACCGCGACGATCCCGATCAGGTCGGTGAGGTATCCGCAGACGATCGGGACGATGACGACGACGTACATCACGCCGGGACTCAGAGTGCCCTGCCGGCCGACGTGCCGCGCCAGCGGCCGCAGCAGCCGGGACACTCCGAGTAGCATCACGGCGGTGAACAGGATGCTGTAACCGATCATGGGCAGAGCGCCCGCGGCCCCGGAACCGGTGTGCACGGCCGTCAACATGGCCAGGAAACATCAGGCAACCGGTCCCGGTCCCATTCATCGCGCATCGCCTCGATCGCGTCGGTGATGATGTGGCTCGCGGACTTCAGCACGCGTGGACCGGGCACCCGCCCATCACCGGAGACGACGGCGAGGGCGGCGGATCCGTCGCCGAACACTGCCCGGGATCGGCCGCATGCTCGACGAGGGCCGCAACCAGCATGACTTCAGCCTCGTACTGGCCGCGGTGGTACTGATCCTGGCGCTGGGCACCGCGATCGACGTGGGCGTCTTCGGCCCACTGGAGCGCCGGGTGCTGAGCCACCGCGAGCTGGCTCCGGACACGATGTCGGCTTGACGTCAGTGGACGTCGAGTCCGATCTTCCTCGGCTCGTGATCGCCATCAGCTAGCGGACAACGGGCGAGACGCACCGACAACAGCCCTCTGAGCTCCGGACCTTCGTCAGGCCTGATCGCCATCTGTTTGTGTGTGCGCTGACGCGGCGGGCAGTCGCACCGTGACGCGTAGCCCGCCAGCCGGGCGGGGTGTGAGGGTGAGGGTTCCGTCGTGTGCTCGGGTGATGCTTTTGACGATTGCCAGGCCGAGACCGACACCTGCGTGGTCGGAGTGCAAGCGTTCGGTGCCGCGCTGGAACGGCTCGGTGAGCGTCGACGCCAGCTCTGGGGCGAGCTTCTCACCGGTGTTCTCGACAACGAGCACAATAGAGTTGGGGTGGACGCTGGTATTCACCCATACGATGCCCTGTTCAGGCAGGTTGTGGCCGATCGCGTTGTGCAGCAGGTTCGTGGTCATCTGCAGCAGGAGCGCCTCAGAGCCGATGGTGATGCTCACGTCACCGGTGGTTTCGATGGTGACGCCATGCTTTTCCGCCAAAGGAAGGAGCGTTTCCGTGGCTTCTTCCGCCATGAGGGACAGGTCGACGTGTTCCCTGGTGAATGACCGCTGGTTGGCGCGGCTGAGCAGGAGTAATGCTTCAGTGAGGTCGATGGCCCGGGTGTTGATCACGCGGAGCCGCTCGACAAGCTCGCCGGTGTCGCGGTTCGGATCGTTGCGGGCCACGGTGAGAAGCGCCTTGGTGACCGCCAGCGGAGTGCGCAGTTCATGAGAGGCGTTGGCCGCGAACCGCTGTTGTTCGGCGACGTGGGCTTCGAGCTGCGCGAGCATGACGTCGAAGGAGTCGGCGAGTTCGCGGAACTCATCTCGGCGACCCGGTAGGCGGATCCGGTGGGAGAGCGGTCCGTTGTTCGCCACCCTGCGTGTGGCGTCGGTGATGCGAATCAGCGGGGTGAGCATCCGGCCTGCCAGAATCCACCCGCCCACGAGACCGAACATCAGCAGGAACACCAGCACGAGGATTCCCGCCGGGATGAAGACGACCGGTCCAAAATTGCTTGAGTCGAAGACGCGTAGGAAGTCGGTCCGATCAGGGACGCTCAGGCTGTCCGACCTTCCCCGCAGAAGAAACATCCACACGGCGGCGAGCAGCAGGGCGCCCGCGATCTCAAGGAATGCGGCGTAGCTGAGGGTGAGCTTGAGGCGGACGCTCAACCCTTGACGCCTATCCACGCTCCGCTTCCTGGTCATCGGCGCTCGGTCCTGTGCCGATGCGGTAACCGACCCCGGCCACGGTGGTGATCAGCCAGGGCTGGCCGAGGCGTTTTCGCAAGGCCGAGACCGTGATGCGCACCGCGTTGGTGAACGGATCTGCGTTCCCGTCCCACGCTCGCTCCAGCAACTCTTCTGCGCTGATGACACCGCCCTCGGCAGCGACGAGGACTTCGAGCGTAGCGAACTGCTTCCTGGTGAGCGCGATGTAGCGGCCTTCGCGGTAGACCTCGCGGCGGAACGGATCCACACGCAAGCCTGCGATCTCTCGCACGGGTGGTCTGCTGTGGGCGCTCCTGCGGTCGAGTGCTCTGAGCCTGAGCACGAGTTCTCGGAGTTCGAAGGGCTTGGTGAGGTAGTCGTCAGCGCCGAGCTCGAACCCGCTGGCCTTGTCGTCGAGCCGGTCGGCAGCGGTCAGCATGAGGATCGGCATGCCGCCGCCGGAGTCAACGATGCGTTGGGCGATCTCGTCACCGGTAGGTCCGGGGATGTCCCGGTCGAGGACGGCGATGGCGTAAGTGTTGATGCTCAGCAGTTCCAGAGCGGTATCACCGTCCCCGGCGATGTCGGCCGCGATCGCCTCCAGGCGCAGCCCATCGCGGATGGCCTCTGCCATGTATGGCTCGTCCTCAACGACTAAAACACGCATGCCCTCATGCTACGAGCCGGTGCATATCGTCGGCATATCGAAAACTGGATACGGGCTGACAACGTCATGCCCCCTCGACTGGAGGTATGAACGAACCACACATTGTCCCGCCTCGGCCCCGTGACCGGCTGTTCGCCGTACTTGCGCTGGTGCTCGCCGTGCTCCTGCTCCCGGCTGCGTTCGTCCGCAATCCCGGCCGCGCCCGTGAACTGGCCTGCGACTGGGCGTTGGGGATCCGTTTTCCTGCCGAGGATCTCACCGGACTCACCGACGGTGCCAGGGCGGCGTTCACCGCCGCACGCGCCGGGGCTCTCTGGCGCTACGGGCAACTCATCGGCCTCACCTCGGGATACCGCGATCCCCTCGTCCAGCAACAGCTGTTCGACCAGGAGGTGCGCCGCGTCGGCTCACTGGCCGCGGCCCGGATGCTCGTGCTGCCACCGGCGGAATCCAGGCACGTCAAGGGCACCGCGCTGGATGTGCGCCCGTACGAAGGCGCGCGCTGGCTCGAGGAACACGGTGCCCACTACGACCTCTACCGCATCTACGACAACGAGTGGTGGCATTTCGAGTACCACCCGGACGCTGACTTGCCTCCACCGACCCAGGAGATCCGCAATGCTCGGCAGGCTCGTTGACAAGGGCAGGGGTTTTCCCCTCGATCGTGGACACCGGTTGTCATTCGGCGTGGCCAGTGCAGCTGATCGTTGTTCATAGGCGATCGGGCTGATCTGGTCGAGGCGGGAGTGCCGTCGGCGGGTGTTGTAGCGGGTTACCCGTCCGAAGACCACGAGGCGTGCCTCACGGGCCCCGTCCCACCGTTTCCGTCCCTGGAGCGTCTCGCGTTTCATGGTCGCGTTCAGGCTCTCCGCGATGGCATTGTCCGCGCTCGTGCCCGCCGCGCCGCGTGATCTGGTCACGCCGAGTTCCGAGCAGACCTGGGCGAACTCCCTCGACATGTACTGAGCTCCGTTGACGCTGGGGAAAATCGCCCCGTGCAGGCCGTCGGCGCTGCGGGCCACTGCTGTGGCCCAGAGTGCATCGGCGACCAGCTCCGTGCGTATGTGGTCAGCGATCGACCAGCCCGCCAGCCGCTTCGAGTGCAGGTCCAACACCGTTGCCAAATGAAGAAATCGGCCGCCTCCGATCAGGAGATAGGTTATGTCGCCCACGTACTTGGTGTTCGGCGCCCGGACGGTGAAGTCCCGCCGCAGCGGGTCTGGCACCGGCGTCGCCGATGGCTCGGGAATGGTGGTGCGGACCTTCTCGCGCAGGTGCAGCCCGACGATGCGGAACGTGCGCATGACGCGCTCGACGCGCTTGTGATCGACCCGTCTCCCGGCCTCCTTCAGCTCGGCGGTGACGCGCGGGACCCCGTAGGTGCCGTCCGATTCCCGGTGGATCTCAGCGATACGTTCGGCGAGTTCTGCATCCGCCTGGGCCCGGGCAGCCCGCGCGTCCGCGCCGGCCAGCCACCGGTAGAAGCCTGGACGCAAGACATGCAGCATCCGGCATAACCGCTTGACGCCGAAGGCTCCACAGTGATCATCGACGAACTGGAAGCGGCTGCTCACGAGCTGGTCTCCGCCGCAAAATACTTCGCGTCCCTCCGCAGAGTCTCCCGCTCAAGCTCAAGTTCCTTCACCCGTGCCCGCAGCTGACGGTTCTCCATCTCCATCGCGGTGGCCTCCATGGCCCCGGGCCGGGCGGCCTGCTCGGCGTCCCACACCATCAGTTGACTGCACGCATTTGCCAACAGTGCATCTCACACCGCCGGTCCTCACCTGAGGGGAACCGCCTTCGAGGGCCATCGTGAGTCGGACGAGTCCGGGCGGCCCGAAAGGAGAGAGTGGGCGTCGAGGGCGGGTTGTTCATCGGCGGTGCGGGCGTCGCCGATGAACATGTCGCGGCCGCGGAGTCCTTCGCCCCCACGCGCGGATGCCTCGGCATGAAGGTCACCAGTAGCGATCACCGGCATGGTGCACACAAGTCCTACCAGCGCCGCGGGTTCATCGACGAAGCGGGGAAGTCGTGCCGGTTCCTGCGACCTCCAAGGTCCGGACCACGTCGTCGACCGTCCACTCCGCGACGCGGATGTCCGGCTCGCCCCGGCAAGCTACATGAGCGCGGCGGCGACCTCGTCGAGACACGCACCGCGCGAAGCCTTGACGAGAACCACGTCGCCTGCGGCCATGTGGGCGCGCAGCCAGTCGACGGCCGCGTCGTTGTCGGCCAGCGCCACCGCCACCTCTCCCGCGCCGGCAGCGATCGAACGGCCGCCCGCACCGACGGTCGCCACCACATCGGCCCGGGCGGCGGCGTACGCGCCGATCGCACGGTGCTCGGCCTCGCTCTCCCGCCCCAGCTCGAGCATTTCGCCGAGGACGGCGATGCGACGCCCGCCCTCGATTGCTGCCAGCGCGTCCAGGGCAGCGCGGGTCGAGTCGGGGTTGGCGTTGTAGGAGTCGTTGAGCAGCATCGCGCCGTCGGCGAGGTCGCGCAGCTCCATGCGCCACTTCGACAGCGAGACTGCGCCCAACGCCGCCGCGGCCACCTCCAGAGGTGTGCCGGCCGATAGCCCCGCCGCCGCGGCAGCCGCCGCGTTGAGTGCCTGGTGCGCACCCACGAGCGGCAGCGCGACGCGAGCCGAGGCATCGGCGGTCCGCAGCGTGAAGGACGGCCGGCCGAGCCGGTCCAGCGCCAGGTCGAGCACACGCACGTCGGCGTGCTCGGCCCGCCCGAAGGTCACCACCGGACCATCGGTGAGCGCACGCATCGCGGCCCCCCGGGGATCGTCGGCGTTGAGGACGGCGGTGCCGCCGGGCGCCAGCCCCTCCACCAGCTCCCCCTTGGCCTTGGCGATGGCTCCGCGCGACCCGAACTCACCGAGGTGTGCCTTGCCGACGTTGAGGACGACGGCAATGTCAGGCGCGACCAGGCCCGCCAGCTCGGCGATGTCGCCGATGCGGCGAGCTCCCATCTCAAGGACGAGGTACTGGGTGCCCATGTCGGCGCGCAGCATGGTGAGCGGTACACCGAGCTCGTTGTTGAGCGAGCCGATGGTGGCGACCGTCGGCCCGGCATTCGAAAGCACGGCAGCCAACAGGTCCTTGGTGCTGGTCTTGCCCTGGGAGCCGGTCAGCCCCACAACGGTCAGCCCGTTGCGCAGCTGGGCCACGACATGAGTGGCGAGCGCCTGCAGCGCCGCCTGGACATGGTCGACGACGATGGTGGGCAGCGGAGTGGGCCGGGAGCCGAGCACAGCCACCGCCCCTGCCTCGCCGGCCTGGCCGGCGAAATCGTGGCCGTCGGCATGCTCCCCGGCCATGGCGACGAAGAGGCCGCCCGGCTCGGCCAGCCGACCGTCGAGCACGGCCGGCGCAGTCACCGTCACTGCGTCGTCGCCCGCGACCGTCCCGCCGACGACCGCAGCAATCTCGCCGAGGCTGAGCGGAACGATGCCCACCCGGCGCGGGAGCCGGCTAGCGGGAGCGAGGCCGGCGAGGTAGAGGTACGAGGAGGGTGGTTCGCTATAGGTCACACCTCAAGTCAAGGCGGTGTGAAGTTGCTAGCGGGTATGCGGTTTTCCATACACTGACGATACGCTACCCGCCGGTAGCATACCGTGGGCATATCGAAAACCTCATACGTTTGGGCAACGTCACGCCGCCTTGACTGTAGGCATGACCTACAGCGAACCAGCACACGCGGCGGTCGGCCACACCCAATCGCTGACGTACTCACACCCCACAGCCGCCGCACCCACGAGAGTCACGGTTTATGGGTGCGGGAAGGACGAGGCCTCCTTGTTCCGAGAGATGGCGCCTCGCGTCGGCGTAATTCCCACCATCACCGAGGCAGCGGTGTCCGAAGCCAACGTTGAATTGGCAAACGGAAACCGATGCATCAGCGTCAGCCATAAAACTGGCATCACAAATTCCACTCTTCTTGCACTCAGCCGGGCAGGCGTGGCTTACATCTCCACAAGAAGCGTGGGATACAACCACATCGATGTGGGGTACGCAGCGAGCGTCGGCATCTCCGTGGAAAACGTCGCCTATTCACCCGACAGTGTGGCCGACTACACATTAATGCTGATGCTGATGACGGCGCGACGCGCAAAGTCCATCATCCGTCACGCAGATGTGCACGATTACCGGTTGAACGATGTCCGTGGAAAAGAGCTGCGCGATCTGACCATCGGAGTCGTGGGAACGGGGCGCATTGGCGTAGCAGTCATGGGCAGGCTGCGGGGTTTCGGATGCCGGACATTGGCCCATGACAGCCACCCCAAGACCGCGGCCGATTACGTCCCTCTCGATGAATTGCTGCAGCTGAGCGACATCGTAACGCTCCACACGCCGCTCACCGCGGATACACACCACCTCATGAATCGCCACCGCATCGAGCAGATGAAGCACGGCTCATGCATTATCAATACCGGACGCGGTTCACTTATCGACACCGAGGCCCTCGTTTTCGCATTGGAAAGCGGTCGTTTGGGCGGTGCCGCGCTGGACGTCCTCGAAGGAGAGGAAGGAATCTTCTACACCGATTGCCGAAACAAACCCATCGACAGCAAGGCGCTGTTGCGGCTGCAGGAGATGCCGAACGTGATCATCAGTCCGCACACCGCCTACTACACAGACCACGCCCTGAGCGACACGGTCGAAAACTCCATCACCAACTGCCTGAAATTCGAAAGCAGGAACCAGCATGGATAAGCTCAACGTCGGAATCGTATTCGGAGGTTGCTCCGAAGAACACCCCATCTCCGTCAAATCTGCGCAAGAGGTCGCAAAAAATATCGATCTCGACAAGTACAAACCCTTCTACATCGGAATCACGAAGAGTGGTGCTTGGAAACTTTGCGACAGCCCTGGCCCGGACTGGGAGAGCGGCAGCTGTCGTCCGGTGCTGTTGTCACCGGACAGAAGCGTACGCGGATTACTCGTCCTGGAGCAGGGGCGCTACAGCACGATCAATCTGGACGTTGTGCTGCCCATCCTGCACGGAAGACTTGGCGAAGACGGCGCGATGCAAGGCATGTTGGAGCTCACCGGCATCCCCTACGCGGGCTGCGACGTACAGAGTTCCGCTCTGTGCATGGACAAGTCCCTTGCCTACCAAATAGCCAGGGGCGCAGGAATCGCCACACCGAAATTCTGGACCGTTGCGGCGAACGAGAACATTGATCCCGAGCAACTGACGTATCCCGTCTTCGCGAAGCCGGCCCGTTCGGGGTCGTCCTTCGGTGTCGGAAAGGTATCGCAAAAGGAAGAACTGCTGCCTGCGGTGGAAATCGCGCGACAGTACGACTCAAAGGTGCTCATCGAAGAGGCTGTCGTCGGCAGCGAAGTCGGATGCGCCATCCTGGGGAATGAACTCGATTTGATCGCAGGCGAGGTGGATCGAATCGCACTGTCGCACGGGTTCTTCAAGATCCATCAGGAGAAAGACCCGGAGAGCGGATCCGAGAACTCAACTTTCATCGTTCCCGCCGATATTTCAGAAGAGTCGCGCTCGCTCGTTCAGGAGACGGCAAAGACCATCTACCGCGCCCTGGGATGCAGCGGCCTGGCACGAGTGGACATGTTCCTCAAGGAGGATGGAAGTGTAGTCCTCAACGAGGTCAACACATTGCCTGGCCTGACCTCCTACAGTCGCTATCCAAGGATGATGGCAGCTGCAGGGATTACGCTGACCGAAGTGATCGACCGGATGGTGACGTTGGCACTGACGGGGAAAATCCGATGAATGACAACTTCGCCTTCCTGGACGAATGTGCACCCGGAATACGCTGGGATTCCAAGTACGCCACCTGGGACAACTTCACCGGCAAACCCGTGGACGGTTACCTGGCCAATCGAATCGTCGGCACCAGGCCTTTGTTCGCAGCTCTGGAAAGGGCGCGAGAAGAGGCCCGCTCCTATGGCTTTGGCCTGCTCCTCTGGGATGGATACCGGCCTCAACGCGCCGTAGATTGCTTTGTGCGCTGGTCGAGGCAGCCGGAGGATGGCCGCACGAAGCAGCGACACCATCCGCATATCGACAGAGCCGATATGTTCGAGATGGGATATGTCGCCACAAAGTCCGGCCACAGTCGGGGCAGCACCATCGACCTGACTCTCTACCACATGGCCACCGGAGAACTTGCCGCCATGGGCGGTGACCACGACTTGATGGATCCGATCTCGCATCACGGAGCACAAGGGGTCACACAATCCGAGGCGCGAAATCGACAACACCTGCGCTCCATCATGGAGGCCTGCGGTTTCAGTCCATACGAGTGTGAATGGTGGCACTACACCCTCAAAGACGAACCTTACCCGGACACCTATTTTGACTTTCCTGTCACGTAGCTGAACCGGACCGAGAAGTCGAATTCGTCGAAGCGCTACGAGCGACCGCGGTTCCAATTGCGCGACTCACCCGAGAAAGGGAATGTCATGTCAGAGCACCATACCGACTGGTGCCTCCGATGTGGGCACAACCATCGCCACGGGCCGACGGCGGATCTGAGCGGGGCGATCCCACTGTTCGAGCGGACCCGCTCCGACAACGTACGGGTGATGGGCGAGGGCCTCCCGCTGACAAAAGCGGTCCGCTGCGCCCATGTTGCAGCTTGCGCCCAGAGGGCTGTCGACGGCCTCAAGATGATGTAGGCGCCTACCTCGGCCTGTAGAGGTTGTCCCGTCAGTCGCAGTTCGAGCAGCTCGTGGTGCTGGTTGCTGGTGGTGCCGGGCCGGGGCGCGGTCGCCCTGTCGCCGTCCCTGCCGCGCAGAGGCAGGGAACCCGTCCGGCAGCACGCAGCGCTCGGGGCGGCACGCAGCGCTTCCCCGTTGTGCCGGACGGTCCGTCGCGGGGAGCACAGCGGACCCAACGGGCGTGGGAGCGCGAAGCGCTCGCCCGAGGGGGCAGAGCTCCCGCCCCCCACACCCGGTGGTGGGGAGTGAAGCGTCCCGCCCCCACCGGGCGGCGGGACGGCCGCACCCCGGCACGGCACCTCCCGAGAAATCGACGGGCCGTCAGCCTGACGCTGCGCCCCGTACCCCGCTGCGCCCCCGTTGCCCGCCAGTGGGGGCCGGGGGCCGTCACGAAACCGAGAGACTGCCGTCAGGCGGAGGCAGTTCTGCCCAGTTGAGGTTCAGCCGAGGTACGCGCCAAAGAGGCAGTGAGTTGATCTTGATGCGGCTCAGCGCGTGGTCAGCGCTCCGTCACCGGCAGGCACTCGGCGAGCAGGTCGACGACATCGCGCCAGGCTCGCTGCGCGTGCTGTGGGTGGTAGCCGACGCCGGGGACCACGGGGTGGTCGACCTGCGGGTGGTGGAAGGCGTGCAAGGCGCCGCCGTAGACCGTGAGACGCCAGTCGACGCCCGCGGCCTGCATCTCGGCGGTGAACGCGTTCCGTTGCGCGGGCGGCATGATCGGGTCCTCCGACCCGACCCCGGCCCACACCGGGCAGCGGATGCGCGCCGCCTCGCCCGGTCGGCCCGTGGTAATCGCGTTGACTGTCCCGATCGCGCGCAGGCCGACGCCATCGCGCCCGAGTTCCAGCCCGACGGCGCCCCCGGTGCCGTAGCCGACGGCGGCGATCCGGTCGGGGTCGGTCCGCGGTTCGGTGCGCAACACGTCGAGCGCCGCATGGCCGATACCCCGCATCCGGTCGGGATCAGCGAGCAGTGGCAGGCAACGGGCCAGCATCTCCTCGGGGTCAGCCAGATAGCGCCCGCCGTGAAGGTCGAAGGCCAGCGCCACGTAACCCAGCTCGGCGAGAGCATCGGCCCGGCGGCGCTCGACGTCGCTGAGCCCCATCCCCTCAGGCCCGACCAGCACCGCGGGCCGACGGTCGACACCGGCCGGGAGCGCAAGGTGCCCGATCATCGTCAAACCGTCGGCCGGATACTCGACCGGACGCGTCGTAACCATCGTCATGAGGCTGGACTGTAGCGATCGTCGAGCCCGGTCCGGCCGCTGTTCTGCCACTGGCAGAACAGCGCGGGTATCCCCTGAAATACGGCAAAGGCTCACGAGAATCGTGACGATCCTCGTCCGCGCGGCAGCGCTTGTCCATCCCGTTGCCCCTTTGACCCGTAACTCGGTCAGACCCCCAGTTGCACGAACCGCTTCGGCACCGGCCGGGCTCGTCGGACACTCTGACCCCAAGGGCGGTCAGGGCCCCCAGGACCGATCCGGGGACCTTTGAGGGGAGGCTGTCGAGGTGTTCTAGGCGGCGAGAGCGGCGATGAGGTCGCCCCGAGGGGGTGTACCGCCCGTGGCCAGGTAGCGGATGCCGTCCACGGCCCGGGCTTCGCTGCGAGCCGGCCGAGCGGATGCCGCCGGGTGGTCGTGGTGCGCCACCCGTGCCGCTCGCCCCACACGAGCGCGGACACCGGGGCCTCGGGGCCGTCCAGGACGAGCGCGGCCGCGCAACCGTCGTCCGCGGGATGCCTGGACGTCGGGCGCCGTGTCCGTGGCCGTCCAGCCCTCACGGTGGAGCGCCTGGGCGACAGCGGCGAGGTAGGGGGCGACACGTAGCGCGCGGACAACGGTCCCGGCGCGGACGGTCGCGCGGCGTACCTGGGCGGCGGGACAGCCCAGGGCCGCCGTGGCCTGTCCTGGCGTCAGGGCAGAGGCGGCGTGCAGAAGTTCGGCCATGCGGAGGGCGCGCAGGTGCAGGAGGGCGTCCTGTGCGGTGTTGCGGTGCACGGCCAGCGCGTCGACGACGGTGGCGGCGCTGACCGTCGGGTCCGCGTCCAGCAGCGCGGCCGAGCAGCTGCTCGCGGGGGACCTGGTCGCCGGACCCCGTCGGGCGGCCGGCGGCTGCGGCCCTGCCCGGCCGGTCGGCCCGGAACTGTTCCACGGCGGCCCGGGGCCAGTGCTCCACCCCGCCCACTTCCCCATGTGCCCGGTACAACGGTGCCGATGTTTCCTACGGGCTGGGGCAGGGCGGGTAAGCTCACCGCTGCAGGCGCGTGCCCCTGGGAACGGGGTCGGGCTCTTGGGTCGGCCGGCACCCGTGCCACCCGCCTTGCGGACTGAGGGTGCCGGCCACACTTCCCCTCTCCCCCGCTGGATGCGCACCGCCCCTCCGGTAACCGGTCCGTCCGCGCGGCAGGAGACAGGAATAGGGCGAATGTCCCGTTGGTAGCTCTCCGGGGGGACATGTCCCGTGCCCAGGCGTGGAAGGCTTCCCCGAGGGCCATTCATCCACATGAGTCTGTCAGCCCGGAGGGGGCGCAGCGGCGGACAGTACCCGGGCTCCCTCTCGCTCTCGCGTCTCGTGCCCTGTCGGGACGTCTCGGCTGCCGACGGGCCGTGCCGGGCCGGTGGACCCGCTGGGAAAGTCCGCAATCCACAGGGGAGATGCACATGAGACGCACCATTCGGGTCCTGCTGGCCGCTGTCACGGCCACCAGTGCCGTTCTGCTCACCACGACCGCAGCCTCGGCGAGTGAGTACCCCGTTCAGGCCGAGGGCCAGAGCCGCGGTTTCGGCGGGGCCGATGACGACGGTCTGCGGGTGTATGCCTGTGACACCTTCGGCGACAACTGGGGTGTACGCACCCACTACACGTACCGGAACAGCACCGGGGGCACCGCCACCCGCACCGTCTCCGACGCGAACGGCGTCACCGCCGGCTGCGGCGAACAGAACATGGCCGTCTCCGCGCCCGCCCTCAGCTACCAGGTCTGCACCGGCAGGGCCGGAGCCGACACTGTCTGCGGCCCCTGGTTCAACCTCTGAGAATCCCTTCTCTCCCAAACCCCCGGCAGCCGGGACTCGGTTGCCGGGGATCCGGGCGGGCTGCGGACAGGAATGACCGCAGCCGCCCTGAGGCTGATCGAGCTCGCGGGCTCCCCGGAGAGCCCACCGTGGCGGCGGTGACCACCACTGCCACGGTGCTCGCAGTACTCGCGCGCCACAGCGGCGGCAACCCGTCAGGCCCCCTTCTACCGAGCGCGGAGTGTGCTACTGACGGGCACGGTCCGCTGACGGTGTGCGGGAACGGCCGCCTCGGCCGGGGCCGCCGGCTTGGGCGCGGTGAGCACGGTGAGCACGGCAGGAAGCCTTGCCGAGAGCAACGGTGCGACCCTCGACCTGTCCTGCGGCACTTTCCCGGCTCAGGATTGCAGAAGGATCGGTTCGCGGGTGCGGCCTGGGGGGACCGACGGTGCCCGCGGAGCAGCCGGTACCCGTGCGCAGTTGGTCGGAGAAGTCAAGCAGCCGTGTCCTTCGCGTCACTGAGCCGGATCCCACGTCGGGCTTGGCGCTGTCGGCGGCTCCGGCACCCGCCCGGCATCGGGACCGTGTCAGCTTCCTTCGAAGAGACCGTCGGCGAGGACCTGCTGTCCGACCTGAGCTGGACCTTCGAGAAGATGACCGCGTACGCCTCCCGCGGCACCCGTGTCGTCCGGGGCGACGCCCTCGGTTCGGGAACCTGCGGCTCGCCCTGCTGATGGGCCGGCGCCGGCCGCCCGCGATGACGGATGACGTTGACGCCCTCGCGGGCCCTCGGGCGGCGGTCTCGGCAGCGCCCCGACATCCACAGGCAGGTGCATGGCCCGTGCAGCAACACCGAAATCACCTGGCGCGCGCGTCAGCGACGTCCGTCCCGACGACATGGCACGCATCCACGTGGTCACCCCCTTACCGGCCCTCTCCTCGGCATCCAGCACCTCACGCCCCTGATGCCCTCGGGCTCCTCCATCGTCAACGTCGGCTCGTCCGGTCGGGTACACGACCAGCAAGTGGGCCCTGCGGGGCCTCTCGAAGGCCGCCGCGCCGGAACTGGGCCCCTGCGATATCCGGGTCAACACGATCCATCCGGGATTTATCGAGACCGAGATGACCGCCTTCGCTGCCCCGGCCTTCGGCGCGACCAACATCCACGGGACC
The DNA here is from genome assembly GCF_035917275.1 of Streptomyces sp. NBC_01237. NCBI lineage: Bacteria > Bacillati > Actinomycetota > Actinomycetes > Kitasatosporales > Streptomycetaceae > Streptomyces > Streptomyces sp. NBC_01237. Next base: position 200,045 of record NZ_CP108508.1, read on the forward strand.
CCGCTGGGGCACGTTCTTCTGGACCATCAGGGTCAAAGTCCCTCCGGTGTCCAAACTCCGGGGTCAGGGCCCGTTCCACTGCTTCCCCTTCATTCGCGAGGGCTCCGGCAGTCCGCCGGTGCGGCACACGAACTGGCACAGAGAGGGGCGAGGTTCGAGCTGTGTCCCGGGTTCAGTTGGAATCCTTCAGCCGTCAGGACAGCAGCGGTGGGCTGGTGCGGACGACGAGGACGGGCAGGGCCTTGTAGTCGCGGCAGATGAACGGTCACCCAGGGTCGGGCTGGCTCGCCCCGAAGATCCCTGGGAACTTCACACCCAACCCCGCTCCCGCGCCTTCGCCCCGGCCTGAAACCGCGTGCCCGCGTCCAGCCTCCGCATCAGTGACGCCACCCGACGCGTCGCCGTACGCACGCTTACCCCCAAATGCCGGGCGATCGCCTGGTCCTTGAACCCGGCGTGCAACAACCGCAGCAGGACCATTTCCTCCTGGCTGGGGCCCTCCCCCGGGCCCAACCCCTCGGGGCACAACGGCTCGGCCCGCTCCCAGTACGCCTCGAACAACTCCATCAGCCCGTCCAGCAGACCCGACGGATGCACCAGCACGATGGAGTCCTGGCTGCCCCCCGCCAGGAGCACCACCGCAACCCGCCGGTCCACGATCCGTGCCTTGAACGGAAGATGCGGCAGCAACCGCGACTGCTCACCGAGCGCCGCCAGGTTCAGAAGCGTCTCCAATCGCCCGGGCGGCTCGATCGACTCCAGGCAGTACACCCCCCGGATGTCCACCCCGCGCTCCAGCCACTCCCGAGTCGTCGCCGTCTCCCACTCATTGAAATGCGGCTGTCCCACCGGCTCCAGATACGGAGGCTTGTCCAACGTCCACAGATGCGTGGTGACGGACCGGCTCAACTCCTCGATCTTCCGTGTCATCACTTCCCGGCCCGTCAGCACCTCCACCAGGGCGCCAGGATCCGACCGCAACTGCCCGGCCCGGTGCAGGCGGTGCAGATCGGCGAACGCCGTCTCCACCCCCGCAAACACCGTCTCCGCTTCCGAGCGGCGCCGGTTCAGCAACGCCGACAACGCCGACCGCGGGCTGACCGCCTCCCACTGGCCGCGCCCCACCCGCCGCACCAGCCCCAGACCGGCGAGGCGCCTCAACGCCTGTCCTGTGCGCGCCGCCCCGGCCCCGGCGCTCTCCGCGAGGTCACGCACCGCGCTCTGCGGTCCCGCCAACACGGCTCGGTACACGCTCTCGTCGAACGCGCTCACACCCACTGCCTCCAGCAAAACCAAGCCTCCCTGCCATACGTACGGGGCCGCCCCGGAACAGGTACGGGCAGTCCGGCCGGGCGTCCCCTCACAGGTGGCGTCTTTGGTCACCAGGCCAAAGACGCCAACAGATTATCTGGACAGCGTGTGATCGCACAGCGTTCACTTCTCCCGAATGGCCAATCAACCACCCGATGTGACCGGCGGTTCACTCACCCCCCAGCCGTCGGCGCACACCCCCAGCCCGGCGAGCACCCCCGCTCGCCCACCCGGCATGTCCGGACACCCGTGAGGAATCCCGTGACACCTCAGCCACGAAGAGCGTCCCGCACCCGCCGCGGCGCCATCGGCGTCCTGCTCACCACTGCCCTCGCCGCCCTCAGCCTTCCCCTTGCCACCCCCGCCACCGCCGTCGGCCGCTCCACCCCCCTCGCTACCGGCACTTACCTGATCACCCTTGCCGGCCAACCTCTGGTCACTTACGACGGCGGCGTCGACAACCTCCCTGCCACCAAAGCCACCGAAGGCAGGAAAATCGACGTCACCACCACCAACGCCAAGCGATACCGAACCCACTTGATCGGCGAACAGACCCACGTCGCCAAGAAGGTCGGCGCCACCGTCCGCCAGCACTACGCCGTCACCACCAACACCTTCAGCGCCCAGCTCAACGCCCGCCAACTTGTTCAACTGGCCGCCACCAAGGGCGTCACCGGCATCGCCCCCGACCGATTCCACCATGCCACCGACGACAAGAACTCCGACGACTTCCTCGGGCTCTCCGGCCGAAAGGGTCTGTGGGCCGCCCTCGGCGGCACCGCCAAGGCCGGCAAGGGCATCGTCATCGGCGTCATCGACACCGGGATCTGGCCCGAGAGCGCCTCTTTCAAAGCCCCCGCGCTCACGGCCAGGAAGCCCACCGGCAAACCCGTCAGAAAACCCGCCAAGGGCGATCCCTACCGGCCCTACCTCGACGGCACCACCACCGTCATGCACAAGGCCGACGGCACCACCTTCACCGGCACCTGCCAGACCGGCGAGAGCTTCACCGCCTCCGCCTGCAATCAGAAGGTCATCAGCGCCCGTTACTTCGGCGACGGGTGGCTCCGACAAGTCCCCGAATCCAACCGCGCCGGCTACCTCTCCCCCCGCGACAGCGAAGGCCACGGCACCCACACCGCATCGACCGCCGCAGGCAACGCCGCCGTCCACGCCACTGCCGACGGCCACGACTTCGGCACCATCTCCGGCGTCGCCCCCGCCGCCGGCGTCGCCGTCTACAAGGCCCTCTGGCAGAGCAAGGACGGCACCCAGGACGGCGGCCTGACCAGCGATCTCGTTGGCGCCATCGACCAGGCGGTCGCCGACGGCGTGGACGTCATCAACTACTCCCTCGGCGCTCCGTTCGAAAGCGCGTACGACGATCCGTCCCAGACCGCGCTCCGCAACGCCGCCGCCGCCGGCATCTTCGTCGCCACCGCCGGAGGCAACGCCGGCCCCGCCGCCTCCAGCCTCGACAACACCGCGCCCTGGACCACCACCGTCGCAGCCGGAACAATCGCCTCCCACACCGGCACCGTGACCCTCGGCAACGGAAAGGCCTACACCGGCATCAGCACCAGCGTGCAGAACACTGTCGGCTCCGTACCTCTCGTCCGCGCCGCCACCGTAAGGACCACCGACGCCGACACCACCGACGCCGATCTCTGCGTCACGGGCACTCTCGACCCCGCACGCACCGCCGGAAAGGTGGTCGTCTGCGACCGGGGCACCAACGCCCGCATCGACAAATCCGCCGAGGTCAAGAGAGCCGGCGGTATCGGCATGGTCCTGGTCAACCTCCGCGACGAAAGCACCGACGGCGACCTGCATTCCATACCGACCGTCCACCTGAACACCCCCGACGCCACCGCCGTACGCGACTACGCCGCCACGGACAGCGCCACCGTCACCCTCACCCGAGGCGGCAACAGCGCCGTCTACCCGCAGGTCGCCGGCTTCTCCTCCCGCGGTCCCTCCCTCATCGGCAACGGCGACCTCCTGAAGCCCGACATCACCGCACCCGGCGCGACCATCCTCGCCGCCGTATCACCGCCCGGAAACGGGGGCCGCGACTTCGACTTCTACTCCGGCACCTCGATGGCCGCCCCGCACATCGCCGGCCTCGCCGCCCTGTACTTCTCCGAGCACCCCACCTGGTCGCCCATGAGCGTCAAATCAGCCATGATGACCACCGCGTCTCCCACCAAGACCGCCGCCGGCAAGAACAGCGACGACGTCTTCGCCCAGGGAGCCGGCGAAGTCGACGCCCGCGCCATGCTCCGGCCCGGGCTCGTCTACGACTCCACCGAGCGGGACTGGCTCGCCTACCTCGAAGGCCACGGCATCAACACCCGGACCGGGACCAAGGCCATCGACCCCAGCAACCTCAACTACCCCTCCATCGCGATCGGTGAACTCTTCGGCACCCAGACGGTCACCCGCACCGTCACCGCCACCTCGGCCGGCACGTACCGCGCCAAGGTCGACCTTCCCGGTATCAAGGCCACCGTCTCCCCGTCCGTCCTGCACTTCAAGCACCCCGGGCAGAAGCGCACCTTCACCGTCAAACTCGACGTGACCACCGCACCCTCGGGAATCCTCAACACCGGTTCCCTCACCTGGACCTCCGGCCGGACCACCGTCCGCAGCCCGATCGTCGTCACCCCCCAGAGCGTCCACGCCCCTGCCGAGATCAACGGCACCGGCACCAGCGGCGAGATCACCTACTCCGTCACCCCTGCCACCACAACCCTCACAGCCACCGCCCACGGCCCGGTCTCCTCGCCCCCCACCACGGGCACCCTGACCGGAACCGCTGAGGTCTACTACGAGGCGACCATCCCGGCCGGCACCAAGGCTTCCCAGATTTCGGTCCATTTCGACCCGGCTGCCGACACCATCGTCGGCGTCGTCTGGGGCCCCCTGGTCGACGGAGCCCCGCAGGAACTCCAGTTCGCCGATCCGGACAGCAACGGCACATCCACCATCACCCTGCGGCGGCCCAAGGCCGGGAAGATCTTCCTGGCTGTGGTCACGGTCGACGAGAGCAGCACAGGCGGCAGCGTCACGCCGTACACCTACCAGGTGAACAACATCACCGAGAACAGCCCGACCACGGGGACGGTCACCGTCACGCCCGACCATGCCCGTGTCACCCCCGGAACCCCGACCGACCTGACCGCCACCTGGTCCGGCATCCCGGCGGACGCCCGGTCCACCACCTGGATCGAATACTCCAACGGCGCGGGTACCTTCCTGACCCTCAACTGACCCGGCACACCGAAGGGGTGGCGGCGCGACTGCGCTGCCACCCCTCTTGCCCTACCCACACCACACGCGGGCTCACGACGACCTCAAAGGCGTCGACACGAGACGGGGCAACCAACCAGGTGGCGGGCTGGCATTCCGGCCCTGCCCAGGAGAAACTGCTGCGCCTCCTGCATACCGAGAAGGAGCCTGAGGCGGCTCCCGCCACACCGGACCAGGCCCTCCACAACACCCAGCCGACTGGGAGCTGTCATCCACCGTGTTCTGCCGGCGCACCGCCGATGTCCGGTGGGACCGAACCGGACCCGCCCCACGTCGGATCGCCCGGTTCCGGGGACCGGGACTGCGCTGGATGGATCGCCGCCGACCAGAGAGCCTCACCGAGACGGAGCACCTCCGGCTCAAAGCCGTTCTCGTCCACTGCCCTGAACTGGACGCCCTCACCGGCCACGTCCGCTCCTGCTCCTCGTGAAGCGCAGGTCACGTGAGGCTCGGGGGGTTCATCTGCAACGCCCAAAGGCGCCGCGACGAGCTCACCCCCGAACGGCATCAGTCCGTCGCCGAACTCGAAATGGCGTGGCTACAACATCGGCCGTGCCCGGTCCTTGAGCCGGCACAACGGAGAAGGCCGCTGACCGGCAGGGCCGTCAGGCGGGTCCGAAGAAGAGGCTGCCCGGGGCATCCGGGTCGCTCAACAGGAAGTAGTCGCGGATCGCCCGGAGAAACTCCGGGCGGGAGACCGTGTCGTCGCCGTCGGTGTCCAGTGTCCTGAACGCCTGCAGGGCGTCGGCTTCTTCGAGGGCCCACACGTCGGTCAGGAACCGGGTGTACTCCTCCCGGCTGATCTCGTTGTCACCGTTGACATCGATCACATCGAAGATCACGTGCCCGAGCCCGTCGGCCACGTTCAGCCGGCTCGTGTCGGCGCTCGCCAGACGGACGGCGGTGACGTACTGGTCCCTGCTCAGCCGGTCCCCCTGGACACTCGCGTGGCGCAGCAGCTCCAGCCAGTAGGTCTGGAAGAAAGCGTGCAGGGCGCGGGCGCGGCGGTCGTCGGGGCCGAGCTGATAGGCGTGGAGGTAGCGGTCGGCGAGCCTCCGGTAGTCCTGCCAGTCCAGGTGGCCGTCGTGGTCGGTGTCCAGGGCGGCGAAGGAGCGTTCCAGTTTCGTGGCGATGATGTCGGGTGCGGTGGTGCCCATGGTGATGATCCTCTGCGAAGTCTCGGAGCGGGTGAAAGGACCATCGTTATGTGCCGGAAGGCGCGGTGTGGCGGGGACCGGTCCCGTGTCACCCCTTCAGGTGTAGCGACGCCGCCGCACCCGTCGGTCTACGGCGTCGTCGGGGCCGGGAGCGGAAAACCCGCCGCAGCTCAGCCCCGTGCGCGGAACGGGGCCTGCGGAGGCGAACACCGTCGCCTCCATTTCGTACGCACCGCTTGTGACTCTGCTTCAGGGCCTGCACGCACACGATGAGCGCCTGGTCGAGCAGCTCGCATCCCGCGCCCTGACACGGAACAGCAGGGAGCGGCCGGTGCATGACGACGTTGGGACCGAGGTTGGGTCACCCGTCGGTGCCCTCGGCCCGGGTACGGGCCGCGTTGTCCGCGACGGCCCGCCCGACACCGACGGCCATGGCAGGCCGGTCCACGCTCGCCATCAGCTCGTTCAGGGTGCCCTCGGCAAGCACGTCAGCACGCACGATCAACGACCCGACCGATCAAGAGGACACCCCATCACAAACGACACATGGCCAAGCCCTACTAGCCGATGGCGATCCGGGTCATCCAGTAACTCGCCGCCCCGATGACTTCCGTGCCCGAAGCCGATAGGGCCGTGCGGCTGCCTGGGTAGAACCGTACGGTGCCGTTGGTCCGGACCGTCCAAATGTCCGGGATGGCATCGCCGTTGGCGTCCGGCGTGCCGATGAGCAGGTAGATGTTGCTGCTGCCCCATCCCGAGCTGCCGTAGACGCTGTCCTCGCCTCCCGCGGAGTTCACGGCGGAGGCCAGGGACGCCGGATCGACGCCGCCGCCGGTCGCCTTGATGCCCTTGCGGAAGAGGAGCCGCCCGGAGAGGTCGGTGCGGTACACCAGGTCCGTCACGCCGTCGCCGCTGATATCCGCCACGGTGACGATGTCCCGCTCGGTCCAGGACGAGGAGGAGAGCCGGATCGCCTGGTCGATCGTGGCGCCGTGGTAACCCGTGAAAGCCCACAGCGCGTCGCCCACGGTGGCGAAGAAGTCCGTGCGGCCGTCTCCCGTGGCGTCGCCCGCCGAGACTATCTGGGTGAGTGAGGCAGGGCTGGGGGCGTTGGGCGGGAGGAGGATCTCGACACGGCGGTCGATGTCGAACGCACCGTAACCGTCGCCCGGGTACACCCACAGCTTCTCGCCGAGCCGGACGACCAGGTCCTGAAGGCCGTCACCGCCGTAGATGTCACCGTTGTGCGTGATCAGGGCCCCCTTGAAGTGACCAGAAGGCGCTGCGACAAAGGGTGGGAGGTCGTCGCCGTTCGGGTCCTTGTCGGGGTTGGCCCGGTAGGCGCCGGGCATCGAGTAGTCCAGGTCGCCCGTGCCCTTGGTCAGGTCGTTGGTGGCCTGGGAGGGGTACATGGCCAGGTTGCCGGCTTCCGTGACCACCATCAGGTCGGGCAGTTTGTCGCCGGTGAAGTCGCCGGGGGCGTCGGCCTGGTCGCGCGGGGTGACGTAGAAGAAGTACTTGGTCGGCTGCGAGGGGTTGCCCGCGGCGTCCACGGCTCTCACGTAGAGCACATTGGGTCCGGCCGTGGGCGGCTTCGCGTTCGCGAGCGTCGCACTCACGCTTGTGGCCGTCCCGGAGGTGCGGCTCAGGGAGAAGGGGTAGCTCGCCGAGTTGAAGCCGTACTCGTAGCGGACGACGTCCGTGTTGAGCGCGCGCACGGTGAAGGAGCCGGCCGTGCCGAACTTCTTCGTGGACCAGTTGGCGTCCTCGGCGTCATTGCCGAAGCCGTTCTCGGCGCCGTCGGCGTTCGGGAAGTCGGTGGAACTGACCTTCGGAGGCTTGGGCGCGGTGGTGTCGAGGATGAAGCGGCACGGAGTCTTGGCCGGCGTGTACGCGGAGCTGGCGTTCGCGTCGTCCACGGCGCGTACCCGCCAGGAGTACAGGGCGCCATTGGTGAGCTTGCTCGTGGGGAAGCCGCTGGTGGTGCGCAGCGCGGTGGTCTTGTCGCCGCCGACCGAGACCTTGCCCGTGGAGCCCAGCAGGTCTCCTGCGGTGTCCCACTTGCCGTGCGGCCACAGGTCGAAGTCCAGATGGTCGAGATTCTTGTCCTTGTCGGAACCGCGCGCGGTGAACGTCAGGTTTCCCGCACCCATCCGGACGTACGGCTCGGTGGTGGTGCACTTGGCATCCGGGCCCAGGTCGAGCGACTTGGAGTCGATGGTCGGCTTGCGGTTGTAGACCAGCTCCAGGACCGGGGCGCTGTCACCGTTCGCCCGGAACTTCTTCCACGCGTACTGCGAGTTCTCGTCGGTGGCCCGCAGACCGAAGGTGATCGATTCCTTGCCCTCGTCGGCCCGCTTCTGAGCGGCCTTGCGGACATCGAAGGTCTCGTACGCGTCCCGGCAACCGGACTTGTAGCCGTGCGCGAAGCTCTTCGACGCGAACTTGTTGCCGTCGCTCAGCTTGGGCGCGTTCTTCCAGTTGGTGTGCCCGTTGACCGTCCCCGTGAGGTGCACGCTCATCGAACGCGCGCTGCACGACCAGGCGTACGTCTCCAGCATGCGCAGCTTCGCACTCGTGATGGTGGTGCCCTTGAGATCCTTGTCGAACGCGATGTTGAAGTACGAACGCGACGTGCCCCAGGTGTCCGACTCGAAGCCGACCCGTGCCTCATGAGTGCCGCCCTTGTTGAATCCCTTGCCGTTGTAGAACGTGGCGTTGGGGTGGCGGCTGTACGTGGTGGTCCAGCTCTGGGTGTGCTTCTTCACCGACGGGTCGACGAAGACCGGGTACGTGGTGGCCGGGTCGGAGAGGAAGGCCAGGGTGGGGGAAAGTACCCAGTTCGCGCCGGACAGATCGACCTCGACGAGCTCTCCGCGCGAGTCCGGCGACGGCCCGTCGAGCCCCGGCAGGCTGAGCGTCGCCGAGGAACCGGTCTGCGAGGGGGAGGGTGTCGGTTCGGGGGGTGCGGTCGGCAGCGGGCTCTCCACCACCGTCGGCGCGAGACCGTCGGTGGCCGCCGGCAGGACCTCGGGGGCGGTGTCCCCCTGCTCATCGGTCTCGATCGGCTCCTCGGCCGGACTCGGGCCGACGGTCGGCTCATCGGTGGCCGGTGCGCTGGGCTGGGGGCTCTCCTCGGCGGTCGGCTGCGCGGTGGCTCCCACGCTCCCGTCGGTGACCGCCGGTGAACCGGCGCTGTCCCACATCAGCGGGGTCGGCGAGACGGCGACCTCGTTCCCGTAGGCGCTCTGCGCGCTCAGCACGCTGGTGACCGGGTCGAGCCGGAAGGTCAGATCAGGGGAGGCGAGCCCGTACGACAGCTGCTGGGCCCGCGGGTCGGCCGCGGCCGCGCGGTTCTTGAGCACGAGCAGTTGGGCGAAGCCCTCGTCGTCGGCGGTCAGGACGAGGTCTGCGCCTGGGAAGACCTCCGGATACAGCGCGCGTGAGCCGTCGATGATCGGGGTGGGCACCGGACCCGGCCAGGACAGCTGGATGGTGTAGCCGTCGACGGTGAGGGTGACCAGAGGGCTCTCGGTCGCGGCGGCGGAACGGACGCCCTTGACCAGGGAGATCCGGCGGACGTCGGAGCGTGAGGCGCGGCCGTCAGGACTGCCGCCGGCTTCTTCGGCGCCGCCGCTGCCCGCCGTCGAGCCTGCCGAGAACACCATCCGGGCATTCGTCGCCTTCGGCTCCCAGCCCGCTTCCGTGCGCTGGAGGTCGTAGTCGACGGGTTTCCACTCGCCGTCCACCTTGGCGTGGACCGGGGAGGAGTAGAGCCTCTTCGCCAGGAGCCCGTCGGGCCGCGCCCAGGTGGTCGACCTGGCGGTACGCATACCGGTGACCTCGACGTTCTCGCCCGTCTTCGCCGACTGTGTCAGGGCGGCGGCCTCGGTGACCGGTCCGGTTGTCCGGGCGTCGCCCGGAGTACCGCCCGCACCGGAGTCGTCCAGGCCGAAGCCGATGAAGGCGAGGCCGGTGGCGGCGACGGCCGCGGTCAGTACGGCGGCGGTTGTCCGTCTTCCGGGCACGCCAAGCCGGTTGCGCTCCATGCGCGTCATCGGGCGAGTTTCCCTTCCCCCTGAGAACCGGCGCAGGTCAGACCTCGGCCGGGCGTGCCGATGATGACCTATGAGCGGGCCGCCGTCACGCTTCGCGTCCTGGCAGAGGAGGGAGCGGGTCAGCCGGGCGGTCGGGCGGGAGCGGTGAAGGTGGGCGGTCGCCCACATCGTGACGGGGCGGTCACGCGCCGGGCAAAAGCTGTGCACAGGCCCAAACCGCACCACCTCGTCGGGCGCTTACGGAAGAAGTACCGCATTTGCGTGGTGAGTGATGAACAAGAACATGCCTGCGTGTTAGCGGTATTTGCGGCCCTTGTGGCTCATCGGCCGCCGTATCCACTTAGGTACCGTGGTGATCATCACAACGACACTGACGATCTAGCGGAACTTCACGAAGCACCCACAGAATCACCGCATCTGATGTGTCGTCACGCGTGGTCCTTTCCTGGTCCCGCCTCAAGTGGTCCGGGGGACCCGTCGTGTTCGGTCGCTCTTCGCATGCCTGTCGTCGCCGTGCGCGCCGCCTGCGCACGGTCGCTGTACCCGCAGTCGGCGCTGCCCTGCTCGTCACCCTCCTGCCGTCCCCGTCACTGGCCCTGCCACCCGATCCCTCGGTGGCCGAGAAGGGCCGCGAGACTCTCGCCCTGGAGTCGCTCGGACAGGAGAGGACCATCACGGGCGAGACCTTCGAGCGTGACCTGGAATCCCTGAAGGCAGAGGTCCCAGCCGACTTGGAGCAGGCCCCGGCCGGTACGGCCACGGCTCCGGCGCCCGACACCGGCACGGTGACCTTCGGCTCGACGGCAACCGCGGCGCGGACCGTCGCCTCGCCCCGGCAGGCCGGCCTCACCCCCGTCGACAATCTCCCCGTCAGCCTCGGACAGGCCCCCGACCAGGCCGCGCCGACCGGCACCTGGAACGTACAGCTCTACGCTCGCGGCGCCTCCGTCTCCCAGGGCGTCGACGGCGCCGTGGTCAGGGTCCAGGCGCCGGCCACCGGTTCCGTGCCGGTCTCCGTCGAGCTCGACTACACCGGATTCAAGAACCTCTACGGCGCGGACTGGGCCTCCCGGCTGCGCTTCGTACAGTTCCCCGAGTGCTACCTGACGACACCGGAGGTCGAGGCGTGTCAGGAGTACGAGGAGCTGGAGACCCGTAACGACACCAGGACGCAGTCGATCACGGCGACGGTGGACACGGCGGCCGACGGGACGGTCTCCCGGGCTTCGGCCACGGAGGGGGACGCCTCCCACGGTCCGTCGACCGTCCAGGCCGTCCACCGCACGTCGGGAAGCACGTCGGTCACCCCCGCTGCGGCGAGCGGCGACTCCGCGGTGATCGGCGCGGTCGACTCGGGCGGGGGCGCGGGCGGGACCTTCAAGGCCACGCCTCTGGCATCCAACGGGAAGTGGCAGGCCGGCGGCTCCTCGGGCGCCTTCATGTGGTCGTATCCGCTGGCGATACCGGCCGCGCCCGCGGGTCCGGTGCCCGGCATCTCCTTCACCTACAACTCCCAGAGCGTGGACGGCCGTACCGCGATCGCCTCACCGCAGTCCTCCTGGATCGGCGAGGGCTGGGAATACGACCCCGGCCACATCGAACGCCGCTACCGGACCTGCAAGGACGATCGCAAACCGCTGAAGTCCGGCACTCCCAACAACACCGCCGAGAAGGACAAGACGTCCGACCTGTGCTGGACCTCCTACAACGCGGTGATGTCCCTGGCGGGCAGGACCACGGAACTGGTGCGGGACGCGGCGGCCGGCAGCGATCCCGAGACCGACACCGAGATCTACCGCCCCCAGCAGGACGACGGCACCCGCGTCGAGCACCGGACCGGCGGCAGCAACGGCGACAACAACGGTGAGTACTGGGTCGTCACCACCGTTGACGGAACCACGTACTACTACGGCCTCAACCAGGTCGGCGGCGGTCACGCCGACACCCGGTCGGTTTCCACCGTCCCCGTGTTCGGCAACCACCCGGGTGAGCCCTGCCACGCCACGGCGTTCGCCGACTCCCGTTGCGACGCCGGCAAGAAGCAGGCGTGGCGCTGGGGCCTGGACAAGGTCGTCGATATGCACGGCAACGTGATGGTCGTCAACTGGAAGCAGGAGACGAACCACTACTCGGTCAAGAAGAAGTTCAAGTCCCCCGAGCAGTACGACCGGTTCGCCTACCCGACGTCGATCGAGTACGGCATGCGCTCGGACCTCACCAAGCCTTCGGCGACAGTCGAGTTCGGTGTGAAACAGCGCTGCCTGGCGTCGGAGGCGGCCTGCGACTCGGCGAACTTCGCCAAGACCGACGACCCCGGCGCGTACCGCCCCTGGTGGGACACCCCCGGCAACCTCAACTGCAAGTCGGGATCGAAGCTCTGCCCGCCGTTCCCGTCCTTCTGGACGCAGATGCGTCTGGACACGGTCACGACGAAGGGCGCCCGCCCCGGCCAGACCGGCCTCGGCAAGGTGGACACGTACGAACTCCACCAGTCCTTCCCCGAGGACTGGTACGACACCTCCCCGGGCCTCTGGCTCAACTCGATCACGCGCCGCGGGTTCGCCCCCGGCGACACCACCGGCACACTCCAGCACAAGGACGGCGTCAGCTTCGCCGAATACTCCGTCGGGCCCACGTCGCCGCTGCGCAGCCGCCTGCTGGACCGTCAGCTCGCCAACCTGGTCCCGGACGGCAAGAACGACCAGCGCCCCGCCTTCACCCGGCCCCGCATCGGCACCGTCGCCACCGAGTACGGAGGCGACATCGAGGTCGAGTACAAGGGCGGCTGCGCGAGCGAACCGGCCGAGGACAAGGGGAAGAACAACGGCACGTGCTTCCCGGTGCGCTGGTCCCCCGACGACGACGAGAGGACACCCGCGAAGTCCTGGTTCAACAAGTACGTCGTCCACTCCGTGACCGAGACCGACAAGGTCACCTCCCACGGCAAGCCCATCCACACGACGTACGCCTACACCGGACCTGCCTGGGCCAAGAGTGTCGACGAGTTCACCCGGCCCGCCCTGCAGACCCACAGCGACTGGCGCGGCTTCCGCGAGGTGGCCGTCACCAAGGGCAGCAAATCCAGTTCCCAGCAGGGCGACCCGCAGTCCCAGTCGTACTCCGTGACACGCTACTTCCAGGGAGTCGGCGGTACGGTCAAGGACTCCACCGGCGCCTACACGCTGGTGGATGACGACGCGCCGCAGTACGCGGGCCTGACGGCGGAGAGCATCACCTACCTCAACTCCGACAAGCGGGTCCAGAAGCGCACACTGCATCACCCCTGGTCGGAGGAGACTGCCTCCCGCGCCCGTGAGGCGGAGAGCGGCGCGGATCTTGAGCCGCTCCTCGCCCATCGCGCCGCGATCAGACGCACCGACGAGATCCAGACGGCCGACACGAGCTGGCGCTCGGTACGCACACTGACCTCGTTCGAGGGCACCTACGGTCTCCCTCACCAGGTCGAGACGGCCGTGGTGAAACCCGGCGGCGCAGGGGGCGAAACCCTCTCCCACCAGAGCTGCACCAGGACGTCGTACCTCCACAACACCTCGGCGTGGCTGATCGGCCTGACCAAGGAGCAGCGCACCACAGCCACCTCCTGCGCGAACCACGACACCGCCGACCCCGCCAAGCTGCTCAAGTCCGCGGTGCGCTACACCTACGACAAGCAGGCGTACGGGATGGCCCCGAGCCGTGGCGAGATCACCACCAGGGCCGAGACCGACGGCGCCGGCACCTCGTACGCGAGGGTCACCGAGATGACCTACGACACGCTGGGCCGCAAGCGCACCGTCACCGAGCCCGGCAAGGGAACGGCCGAGACGCAGTACACGCCGGAAGAGGGCGGCCCGGTCACCTCGATCAAGGCGATCAACGCCAAGGGCCACGCCAGCGTCACGACCTTCGACCCGGGACGCAGCCTGGCGCTCACCGTCACCGACCCCAACGGCCGCATGACGAAGACCGAGTACGACGCCCTCGGGCGCTCGGTCAGGGGCTGGTCGACGTCCCGCTCGTCCGGAGGCAAGTCCGCGGACGTCCTGATCGACTACCAGAGCGCCGTCGCCACCTCCACGACGACGCGCCCGGCCGCAGTCACCGTCAGGACGCTCAAGGAGGACGGCACCTACAGCAAGCACGTCACGATCTACGACGGCCTGACGCGCAAGGTCCAGACCCAGGAGGATGCCCACGGCGCCGGCCGGATTGTCACGGACACCTCGTACGACGACCACGGACTGGTCGACGAACAGACCGCCGGCTACCTGGCCGAGGGCGACCCCGCTCCCGCACTGTTCACCCCGAAGTCAACCCTGGCGATTCCGAGCTGGACCAAGAACCGCTACGACGGGATGGAGCGGCCGGTCCGCCAGTCGGCCTACTTCGACGGCGACTACCGGTACGCGACCTACACCTACTACAGCGACACCAGCACCTATGTGGACCCCGCGGGCGGAACCGCACCCCGGACCCGGACCTACACCGACGCCCTGGGCAGGGTCACCTCGGTGCTGCACTACAGCCGCACGGCCTCCTCCGACGCCGGACGCTCGACCGCGTACGAGTACGACGCCCGAGGCAACCGCACCAAGGTCACCGACCCCGCCGGCAACAGCTGGTCGTACACCTACGACGCGCGCGGCCGCGTGACCTCCGCGACGGACCCGGACACCGGCACGACGGAGACCTGGTACGACGCCGCCGACCGCCCCAACAAGGTGACCGACTCCAAGGGGCGGACGACCTACACCGAGTACGACGTACTGGGCCGGGTCACCAAGGTCCGTGAGGGGTCCCAGACCGCCACCCCCGTCAAGGAGTACACCTACGACACGCTGCCCGGCGGCCTCGGCAAGCCGGTGGCATCCGCCCGGAACACCGCGACCGGCAACTACGTCAACCGGATCACGGGCTACGACAGCGAGTACCGGCCCACGGGCCGCGAGACGGTCATCCCGTCCAACGCCATGACGAAGGGCGTCTCCGGCACCTACGCCTACGCGTTCACCTACACACCGGTCAGCGGAAAGCCGCAGTCGGTCACCCTGCCCGCCGTGGGCGGCCTGGCCGCCGAGAAGGTGATCACGCGTTACAACAGCGACGATCTGGCCGAGTCCACCTCCGGAGGGGCCTGGTACACCTCCGACGTCACGTACTCGCCGTTCGGTGAGCCCATTCGCACCGTCTCCGGCTCCCAGCCGTCCCGCGTGTGGACGACCAACTTCATGGATCCGCACACCGGCCGCCTCCAGCGCACCGTCGCCGACCGTGAGACCGCGGGCCCGCACCGCATCGCCGACAACTACTACGCGTACGACGCCTCGGGCACCATCACCTCCGACGCCCGCAGTCTTTCCGGAGCGTCGGGCACGACCTGGGACACCCAGTGCTTCACCTACGACGCCATGGGCGAACTCGTGAACGCCTGGACGTCCAACGTCGTCCCGAACGGTAAAGGCACCGGCTGCAAGGCGTCGAACGGCGCGGCCTGGGGCCCCCGCACCGACTACGAGGCCTCGACCGGGCCGGTGGCGGATGCTCCCGACGCGGCGACCGACACGTCCGCCCCCGATGCCTCACTGACGTCGACCCTGGCCGCCGCCGAACCTGATGCGGCGTCCGTCGCGACGGGCGCGACCGCCTACCGCCAGTCCTTCACCTTCGACTGGCTCGGCAACCGCGCCTCGCTGAAGGAACACGACCCGGCCGACGCCACGAAGAGCGTCACCTACCACTACGGCTACGACACCAAGCAGCCCCACGCCGTCGACTGGATCAGCTCCAGCCCGTCCGGCCGGGGAAGCTCCTACATCCATGACGCGGCTGGCAACACCGAGGTCCGCGATCTGTTCGACACCACGCAGGGGCTGACCTGGACGCAGGAGAACCGCCTCGACACGATCACGTCCGACGGCAGCAGCACGTCGTACGTGTACGACGCCGAGGGCAACCGCCTCCTGGAGAAGTCGGCGGCGGGCGCGACCCTGTACCTGGGTGAGACCGAGGTGACGACCGACGCGAGCGGGACCATCATCCAGGCCGCTCGGGCCTACGCCCAGCAGGGCGCCCCGACCGTCATCCGCACTACGGCCAATGGCGCGACCACCGGCCACCGGATCAGCGTTCTGCTCGCCGACCACCTCGGCACCTCCACCACCGCGGTCGAGCTGTCCGGTACCCAGCCGGTGACACGTCGCGCCTACAAGCCGTACGGCGAGTCGCGCGGCGCCAAGCCCGCCAGCTGGCCCGGCCGCCGCGGCTACCTCGGGGTGGGCATCGACGACGCGGCGACAGGCCTGACCCATATCGGCGCCCGCGAGTACGACCAGACGTCCGGCCGGTTCCTCTCGGCCGACCCGCTGATCGACATCGCCGACCCGCTCCAGATGAACGGGTACGCCTACAGCAACAACAGCCCGATCAGCAAGAGTGACCCGAGCGGGCTGATGCTCATCCTGATCCCCGGCATGGTCCTGGGAGGCGGCGGAGGGGGCGGCACCCCGCCTGCTCCCAAGCTCACGGAAACGAAAACGCCCGACGGCCGCAGGGCGATCTACGACGAGTACGGGATCGGCCACGTCGTCGGCGGCTCACCCGACAACGATGCGGCGAGGCGAGCCATCGACATCCTGAACGAAGACCTCAGGGCGGCGGGACTCCACACCGACGGCTCCCACAAGGGGACCGGTGAGATCTACCTGTCGCAGGACGACGCCGAGCCCCTCGTGGGCAAGGGCTCGTTCACGGACAAGGACGGGAAGACCAGGCTGAACGGCACCACGTCCGACTTCATCAAGGTCTCCTACAAGGACGGGAAGATCGTCGATGTGATCGACTTCGACGCGACGGGCACTACGAAGGCGGACAAGGCCCTCAATCTCATCCAGGGCGACATCGACGGGAAGATGAATCCCAACGGCAAGAAGCAGGCGAACAACGTGGTGTTCGTCGCCGCAACCGGCGAACAGGCCGGTGAGGTGGCCAAGAGCTACAGCGGCGACTCACGGGTCCGCGTGATTCACCCCGACTCGGGGTTCGACTCGGGCAGAGTCTTCAACGGAGCGACCGGAAAGGTGAACTCCACACGGGTCAGCCCGAGAATCCGCGGCCGAGTGCTGGGCGTCGCGGGATCGTTGATGCCGCTCGCCCAGTCCAACAGCTATGTGCGCAGCTTCGGGTTCTGGGGCGGCATCCAGGAGATGGGCAAGGACTTCTTCGATCCGTTCGGACTCCACGAGGCCGTGGAATCGCCGAACTACAACGGTTCCTGCGATCCGAGCGTGTGCGCCTGACCTGAGCTGGCCGTACGGCTTCGGTCTCCAAGACCCATGTGGGTCTTGGAGACCGGCCCCTCAGTACGGGGCCATCACGAGGTCGCCGATCACCTGCTGCCCGACCTGCCCGGCCAGCCACGGTGCGCGCTCGGCCTCGATCTGCTTCACATGGACGAAGACGGTGTGGTCGGTCGCCGGCTCCTCCAGTTCGAGGTCGCGGACGTTGACGCACAGCGTCACGAACGCACCCCTGGCACCGCCGACACCCAAGCCGGCTTCGGGGGCTTCGGGCCAGCCCATGAAGTCCCACCGCACGGTGGCCGGGCTGCCACCCAGCGCGTCGAGGAACGGCCCCACGGCCTCCGGTGGAGTGGCCCAGCTCCTCAGCCGGACGGGCAGGTGCGTCGACGGCTCGTCGCCGTTCGCCGACGAGCCGCTCCTGCCTCCTTCCGCCCACCACTCGGCGTCCGGGAACAACTTCAGCAGGGGTGTCAGGACGTGCGGCGAGGAGACGAGCACTTCGAAATCGACTTCCAGGTCCCGGAGATCGGCGATCCCGAGCAACCGCTCGACCACTCGCAAACCCTCTGAGAGATCAGCCGTCCTCAGGATGGGCTGCGCATATGAGTTGGACATGGCGGCCATTCTGCCACCGGCACTTCGTCGGCCGGTGGGCCCCCGGTGGGGCACCGCGAGTACCCCGTCCCAGGCCGTCGGAGGGGCAGTTCACCCTGCCGACCGGCGGACCGGCGAGGCGACGGCCCTGGAGCGGAGCCACCTCGGCCGGACCGAGAAGCGGTGTACGCGCCCGGGGCGGCCGAGCCGCTGAGGCGACGGGCTGGTGCTCGGGTACGACGACGGGTATGCCGGGTTCGGGCGGGACGGGCAGCCACCGCCGCGTCGTAGGCCTGGGCGGCGTTCGCCGGTCTCTGAGGGATGGAGGGCCTGCTGTACGCCGTGGACCTCCACCACATAGACATGGTTGGCCTCGCTGGTCGAGGAAGTCTGCCGCTCCGGGCGGCGCCACGATCGCTGATCGTGACGATCACTCAGCACCGTCCGAACCGCCGCCCGGACGGAGAATCGCGCCGTCCCGCCCCCCTGGTCGTGTCAGCGGACGATGCCGTGGGTCTGGGGGTCCGAGGAGGGGCGGGCGCGGGAGAGCCTCGCGGCGGTTCCGCGGGCGTTCTCGAAGGCCACCACCGCGTTGCCGTCCTTCCGCCACGGCGGAGCGCCGCACCACGGTCCGATCCTGCGGAACTGCTCCAAGGCGCCCGCGTACAGCATCGACCTCAGCATGTGGTGGGCCAGCATGTGCCGCAGGACCGGCAGACGCTCGTCGTCCGGCGGGACTTGCTCGAACGAGGCGGCGACCAGCTTGAGTGTGTTCCTGGACAGCGGGGTTACGGCAGCGGTGCCGAAGGAGGACCGCTCGGTGAGTTCGTCGAGCGCGTGCAGGTAGATCCCGGCGAGCGGGCTGCCGGACGGAGACTTGCGCACCGCCTGGCGCGCGAAGCGCAGCATGCGCCGGTCGCTGCCGAACCACTTGGCGCACCAGTACTGGAGCGCCTGCCAGTGACCCTCGTAGTGGTGCGGCGCGCGGGCGACGAGCCCGGCCCAGAGCGGCCTGAACGCCGCGCGAGAGTACTGTGCGCCTCGAGACGCGGTGATCATGACGACCCACGGGCCCGGGTTCGCGGGGTCGAGCAGCGCTGCCTTCCGGGCCTCCTCGATGGCGGCCGGGAGCAGTGCCTTGAAACGCTCCATGTCTGAGGTCATGACCTCGTGTGCGTACCCGCTGCCCCGGATCGCCCACGCGCGGTGCACCATCAGGCTCGCGGTGAGGGTCGCGGCGTCGCAGTCGTCCGGCTCGGCGGTGCGCCAGGCGTTGAGCCAGGCGTCGTCCTCCTCGGCGACGTGCTGGAGGAGAGCGAGTCGGGTCCAGCGCTCGTCCCAGTCCTCGCCCGCTTCGCCGACGTACCGCGCCGCGGTCCTCCAGTTCCCCTGCCGGGCGGCGTCGACGACTGCCTGCCGCTCCTCCTGACGGTGCGTCGACGGGGGAGGGCCAGGGCGCCGGGAGTCGAGTGCCTCGCGCGGAGGAAGGCCGTGATCGGTGGCGACGAAGTGATCCGCGACCCAGGTGGTGGCGCGCCGGGGGCTGATCAGGATGCGGTAGAGCCCTACGAGTAGCACTGCGAGCAAGACTCCGAGGAAAAGTGTCACGGCGGGAGATCATTCCCGAACCGGGTCACTCTCCGCAATAGTTCAGGCCAACGTAATGGTGGGGCCGGTGGCGGATCGGCTGACCGCCCTCACCGGCCGCCGAGCGCACTGTGACCCTTTGCGAGCGCGCCACGCTCCCCGGCATCCACCCCTCTCACGGCCGAGAGCGATCCGGGCCCCACTCCTTCCACGGTCCGCACGGTCTCGGACGTGGCTGCCTCGGACGCGGGTGTGTGTCTGGTGCCAGGACCGCTCCCGCCGCCCGCCACCAGGGCGGGCACCCCGAACGCGGGCGCGCCCCTCGGGCGTCCGGATCATGACGGCTTCGGCACCCCTCGGCGCACCAATACAGGTGTGCGATTGTCGGCCGCGCGTGATAGTTACTACACCCACACGGGCGGGACGATTATCAACTACCCGTGCGATACAGCAAGGGGTGGGGATATGGCGTTGCTCCGGGACTTGGGGAACACGCTGGGACGATGGACGGGCAGGCCCGTCGCGCGCGTCGACAAGGACTCCGGCGATCCGGACGCTCGGCGTGTCCGTGAGGCAGCCGAGGCCGGGGACTGGGCGACCGTACGGGACGTTCTCGACGCGCGGCCCGAGAGCGAGGACCGTACGGGCCTCCTGTGGGCTGTCGGTGACGTAGCCGGCACGGAACGGTGGATCACCGATGTCGTGGCGGCCGAGCCACAGGCCCCGTTGCCGCGACTCGTGGCGGCCGTCCGCCACATCAGCTGGGCGTGGGAGGCCAGGACCGGCGCCCGTGCCTCGCACGTGTCCCAAGAGCAGTTTCAGCTCTTCCACGACCGGCTGGCCACGGCCGAGACCTGGCTCTACGAGGTTGCCGAGTGCGAACCCAGCTGGACCTCGCCCTGGTATGCCCTCCAGGTCACGGGCCGGGGACTCCAGGTCGAGGCGGACGTGGCACGGCGTCGCTTCGAGGCGGCCGTGCGCCGTGACCCCCGCCACCTGGGCGCGCACCAGCAGCGGTTGCAGCAGGTCTGCGAGAAGTGGGGCGGCTCCCACGAGGATATGCACGCGTTCGCCCGTTCGTCGGCGTTCGCTGCGCCCGGCGGTACGCTCCTCGGCCAGTTGGTCGCGGTCGCGCACCTGGAGCACTGGCTCGCCCTCGACTCCGGCCCCGACTTCCGCTATATCGGGCGCCCCGAGGTGGTCGCCTCGCTCGGCGAGGCCGCAGACCACTCGATCCGCCACCCGGACTTCGTACGGGGACGCGGCTGGCTCCAGGTCTACAACACTTTTGCCATGGCGTTCTCGCTGGCGGGCGACGTCGCCTCCGCGCGAGAGTGCTTCCGAGCCACGGAGGGGCGGGTCACCGAGTTCCCCTGGAACTACCTCAACGGCGCCGACCCGGCGAAGGCGTACAAGAAGTACCGCGCCTACGCCGGAGGCTGACCGGAGCGGAACGGGTACGGACCTCGGGACGGGCACGGACCTGCCGGGAGCGGGGCAGAGGCCGCGAGCGGCGAATTCCGGCCCGCCCACGGCCCGTCGCTGTGCACGCGGTTCGGTTACGACTCACCCGCGCGGCGCACCAGTCGCGTCCTGTTCCACCCACGGGTCGATTCCAGGAACTTGCCCGGGCACGGCCCGAGTCCGGCCCCTCCGGAGCAACGGCCACGTCCCCGGCCGTGTACCGGACGAGGTCCGCATCATCCATGGCCCGAACTCCCAGCGGCGCCCACCCCACTCCTCAAGCCGCCCCTCCGACACACCCGATCACGACCCACCCACTCCCAGGAGCGGGCGGGCACGCACCGAAGGACCGCCAGGTGTCCCAGTCCCAGCCCTCCGAGACCTCCCCGACCAACCACACCTTCCAAGTGGATCTGCGCGGCCTGGTCGACCTGCTCTCCCACCACCTCTACTCCAGCCCCCGCGTCTATCTGCGCGAGCTGCTGCAGAACGCCGTCGACGCCATCACCGCCCGACAGGCACTCACGCCCGGCGCCGCCGGCACGATCACCGTGCGCACCGGAGAGACACTGACCATCACGGACACCGGCATCGGCCTGTCCGAGGCCGACGTGCACCGGTTCCTCGCCACCATCGGACGCAGCTCCAAGCGGTCCGTAGACGGCGCTCTCGACGGCGCCGGCCTCGACGCGGCCCGCGGCGAGTTCATCGGCCAGTTCGGCATCGGCCTGCTCGCCTGCTTCGTCGTCGCCGACGAGATCACCGTACTGAGCCGCTCCGCCGCCGACCCGGCAGCGCCCACCGTCGAATGGCGCGGCCACTCCGACGGCCGGTACACCATCCGCACCCTGCCATCCGCGACGCTTCCCGAGCCCGGCACGACCGTGAAGCTCGTCCCGCGTGCGGACAGCGCCGAATGGACCAGCCCCCAGCAGGTCGTCTCCCTCGCCCGGCACTACGGCGGACTCCTGCGCCACCACGTCACCGTCATCGACCCGCGCGGCGAGAGCCACCGGATCAACGCGGCGCCGCCGTGGGAACAGACGCACCGCTCCCCGCTCGCCAAGCGTGAGGCGTACACCGGGTACTGCCGCGAGCTCTTCGACTTCACCCCGCTCGACACCATCGAGCTGGACCTGCCGGCCGCCGGACTCCGCGGTGTCGCCTACGTCATGCCGACGACGGTCAGCCCGGCCCAGCGCGCCGGGCACCGCGTCCACCTCAAGGGCATGCTCCTCACCGACAAGGCTCCCGAACTGCTGCCCGAATGGGCGTTCTTCCTCCGCTGCGTCGTCGACACCACCAGCCTGAGACCGACCGCCTCCCGCGAGTCGCTGTACGAGGACGGCACGCTGTCCGCCGTACGGGACGCCCTCGGCGACCGGATCCGCGAGTGGCTCACCGGACTTGCGGCCCGTGACCCGGCTCTCCTGCACCGCTTCATCGACACCCACCACCTCGCGGTCAAGGCGCTCGCCCGCCACGACGACGAACTGCTGCGTATCGTGCTGCCCTGGCTGCCGTTCGAGACCACCGACGGAAACGTCACCCTGGAGGAGTTCGCGCGGACCCACCCCACGCTCCTCGTGACCCGAAGCGTTGAGGAATTCCGTCAGGTCGCACCGATCGCCTCGGCCGCCGGACTCGGGGTCGTCAACGGCGGCTACACATACGACCGCGACCTCGTCCACCGCCTGCCCGAGATCAGGCCCGGCACCACGGTGACCGACCTCGACCCGACCACCGTCACCGCCCACCTCGACGCGGTCGACCCCAGCGCCGAACTGCGGGCCGCCGCGTTCCTCGCGATCGCCCGCGAGACCATCGGCGTCCATGACTGCGACGTCGTCCTGCGCGACTTCCAGCCGGTCACCGCCCCCGCCCTGCTGCTCGACAACCGCGACGCCCGGCACGAACGCACCCGGTCGAGCCTTGCCGCCGAGAGCGACGGCCTGTGGGCCGACATCCTCGGCTCCCTGCGCGAGGAGACCCCGCGCGCCCAGCTCGTCCTGAATCACCTCAACCCGCTGGTCCGCCAAGCCCTCACCATCGCCGAACGCGGACTCGCGATCACCACCGCCGAAGCCCTCTACGGCCAGGCGCTGCTGCTCAGCCGACGCCCCCTGCGCGCCAGCGAGACCGCCCTGCTCAACCGGGCCTTCATCGGCCTGCTCACCCACGCCATGCACCAGTCCGGCGAGGCGGCCCCCGGCTCCGAGCCCCGGAAGGAAATGTAGATGCTGGACACCCCCGAGGCCGTCGTCGAGGCGCTCCGCGAGAACGACGGGCTCCCCCACGGACTGGCGCGCACCGTCACCGCCGAAGAACTCGTCGAGGCCGCTGAGGCCTTCGAGAAGCCCGATGTGCTCGTCACCGCGCTCCTGGAACTCATGACGGCCTACGAGTTCACCGGCGAGCACCGCAAGTCGCCCGTCGTCTTCGCCCGCATCCTCAAGCTGTGGGACACCACCCCCGAGTCCTTCAGCCCTTACGAGGCCCACCATGTCTTCTGGCGCTTCAAGTGGGTGACCACCTCGCTCGTCCAGGTGCCCGAGATACCCCTGGCATCGATCGGTGGCTGGATCGACCAGATGCGCAGCCGGTACGAGGCCGCTGACCACGCCGTCCAGCCCGTGGCTGCCATGCGTTACCACCTTGCGCACCACACCGGCACCGGCGTCGCGGATGCTTACGACCTCTGGGCCACCCGCTCCCGCACCGAACTCAGCGACTGCGAGGCCTGCGAGACCCGGCACCACGCCTGGCACCGCCTGGCCGAGGGCGACGACACCGCCGCCGCCCTCGCCGTCTGGCAGCCGGTCCTGGACCGCGAGCAGGAATGCAGCGAGGAACCCCGGATGAGCCAGGCCCGGGCGCTGCTCCCGCTGCTGCGCGCGGGACGCACCGACGAGGCGCGCTCCCACCACCTCACCGGCTACCGCAAGGTGCGCGGCGCCACCGGCATGCAGGCCGAGGTCGGCTACCACCTGGAGTTCTGCGCCCACTCCCGCAACGAGGGCCGCGGCCTGGAGATCTTGGCGGAGAACAGGCCACTCTTCGAGGCCAAGGGCGCCCCGCTCGACCACCTGCACTTCCTCACCGGTACCGAGGTGTTCCTCGCCAGGCTCGTCGATGCCGGACACGACGACACCGCCGTCGCCGGCCCGCCGGGCCGCGCCTGGACCGCCGCCGAACTCCTCACGCATGTGCGCGCCGAAGCCGAGCCCCTCGCCGCCGCCTTCGACACCCGCAACGGCACCACGGCCGTCGGCGATCGCCGCCGGGCCCGGCTCGCTCTCGCCCCGCTGCTCGACGAGCCCCTGCCGCTCGGCCTGCGCGCGACCGTGGCCCACACCTCGTCGGTCGGCGCCGCGCCCGCCACGCTGACTCCCGCACGGACCGAGATCCCCGACGACTTCACCGTCCTGGTGGGCGAGGCCCGCCGCCTGGCACGGGACGGTCACCCCGGCGACGACAGGCTCTGGGCCCGCGTCGCCGAACGACTTGCCGACGCCACAGAGCCGTACGACGCCATCCTCGGCCCCGAAGACCTCCTGGCCGCGGAACTCGCCGAACACAGGGCGCAGCGGCTCTGGTTCAAGGACCGCCACACCGACGGCGCCGCCGAACTCGACACGGCCGTGCAGCACTACACGCGACTGGACATGCCCTGGCACGCACTCGCGGCCAAAGCCCGCTCCCGGGCCTGGACGGCCGCACCGGGCTCCCGTGACGACGACGGTGACCGGACCGCACCCGACCGCGCCTCGATCCGGACCGAGCTCGACGCGATGCTCCGCGAGGCGGACGAGCTGCTGACCGCGACCCCCTTCGACAGCGAGCCCCTCGGAGAGGCGGAGGCCGCCTTCGGCTCCGACCTGCGCGCCGAGCGCATCCTCAGCCATCTCTCCCTCCACTACTCGGTGGCCTTCGCCGCCCACCAGGAACTGCACGCCGCTCTCTCCCGCACGGAGGAGGACCAGGAGGGGACGGGCGACCTCGACACACTCACCGAGCGGTTCGAGCGCAGCGTCGACACCCTCCGCTCCGAGGCGGCCCGCCTCGGCTACCCCCACCAGGCCGCCAACGCCCGCCAGTTCCGCGCCGATCTGCTGGCCCGCCGCGGTGCCCTGGCCGACGCCGAGGAGGAACTCCGCGCCGCGCTCCAGGAGATCGAATCAGCCGACCGGCCCTGGCGCCGCCCGCGCCTGGCCATCCATCTCGCTCAGCTGCTCCTCGCCCAGGACCGGTCGCAGGAGGCGACGGACCTGCTCCACTCCGCCATCGCGGACGCCGTCGCCCACGACGACCCGACCCTCCCACTCGGCCCGACGTACCTGCTGCTCGGTCACGCCGCCACGCACCTCGACGACGCCGACGGAGCCGTACGCCACCTCTCCGAGGCCGCCGCTCGCTTCGACCAGGCGGAAGACGCCGGAAGCGCCGTCGAGGCGCGCCTCCAACTCGCCGACGTCCTCGCCCGGTCCGGCCGACAGGCCGACGCGGTAGCCGTCCTTGAGTCCGCCCTCGTCGACGCGCCGCCCACCGTCGACGGACACATGCTCGCCCAGGGGCGCCTCACCCTCGGCCGCGGCCTGCGCGACCTGGAGGAGTACGTACCCGCAGCCGAAGAACTGCTCCGCCTCGCCGACACCGTCGCGGGCTGGCCCGAGGAGGACCGGGGCGGCGTCCTCACCCTGGTGGCGGCCGAGGCGGCGACCACCCTCGCCCTCGCCGAGCGCTGGGAGGCGGCGGACACCGCGTACGAACGCGCCCTCGGCGCCCACGCAGAGGCGCCCAACCCCCCGCTGATCACCATGATGATGCGGGAGTTCGCCCGCCTCACGCTCCAGACCCGCGACAGCGAGGGCACCGACACGGCGCTGGAGCACCTGGCCCGCGCCGACGCGGTCCTCGCCACCCTGCCCTCCGGCGAGGAGGACTTCGCTGTCTGGTACGAACGCGGCGAGAACCACTACCGCCGCGCCCGGGTCCTCGCGGAGGCGGGCCGTTTCGACGAGGCGCTCCCGGAGGCCGAGGCCGCGATTGCCGCGCACGACGACGGCGGCGAACGGGGCGAACTCCCTCGCGCCGAGGCGGTCCGCATCGCAGCCCTCATCGAGGGCAACGGCCTCGACCGCGTCAGCGAAGCCATCACCCGTCTGACCGTGGCCTCGGCCCGCTGCCATCAGACAGGCCACCCCGAGGCGGCCGCAGTCCTGGACGCTCTCCACCAGGACCTCCGCACCCGCTGACCGGCCGGAAGAGAACAACGGGGGCGGTGCGTCGGCCGTCTGGGCCGACGCGAAAACGCTCACCGCGGAGGTCCCCAGGCTGCCGGAACGGGCAGGGTGTGTTCCCGGATGCTGCGGAGGTGGCGCGGGCTGAGGTGTTCCTGGTCCGGAAGCCGCAGACGGCCCGCAGCGTCGAGTGCCAGAGCGCCCTCGACGCTGCGGTAGCAGGGCAGCAGACGGCGGGGCAGGACACCGAGCCGGGTGGCCGCCTGGACTGCGATGAGGTACTGACGGTGCAAGTCGGCCAGCGAGGAGATCCATTTCGACAAGGCCACCAGGTGGATATCGGCGAGATCGCTGACCATCGGGTCGACGTCGATGTCCAGGCTCATGTCGAGGAGGCTCGTGGTGACGAGGACGAGGCGCCTCGGGCGTGGGCCTGTGGGCCCGGAGCCGCCGGTAGGTCATCTGGCGGGTACGGATGCGAGCGGTCCGCCGTTGGGCGGTCCGGTGCCGGTCCCGTGCCGCGCGGGACATTCGGTGGCCGGTGGCGGTGACGGCGTCCGCGAACAGCCACCCGGGATGGCCGGGGGGGGCGAACGAGGCCTGGACAACCGGGCAGTTGCGGGCTCCGAGCCAGTTCAGCAGGCGCAGCAACTGCAGGTGGCTGAAGGGACTCAGCGCATGGGCTTCATCGATCACCACGGTCTTGCCCGTCATCGCCGGCAGTCGCAGCGCGCTGTGGCGCACCGGGAGGACAGCCATCTGCGCCTGGTCGATGGTCGGGACGGGTGTACTGCGCCAGGAGCGCGTTGTCCCATCCGCGGAGCCATCTGTGAGGGCCGGCCGTCCCGGGTCCGGTCTCACGCTCGTCGGCCAATGCGGGGCCCGCTTCTGCGGTGGGCGTGTCGTCCGGCGGCCCGTCCAGGACCGAAGTGTCCGCCGGGGCCAGGCGAGGGTCGGCGTAGGTCTCGTTGAGCGAGCTGTGGTTGTGCGCCAGCGTCACGGGGGCGTATTCGGGCCGGTGGGCGCGCAGGTACCGGTCGAGGACCTCGTATGCCTGGTCAGCGGCGGCTGTGGCCGGTAGCAGCCACATCACTCCCTGGGTGCCGCAGTGTTCGTTGAAGATCCGTGCCATCTCCAGCGCGGTCACGCTCGTGCCCGCACCCGTAGCATCCGTCACCACCGCGATGCCACTCCCCCGCTCAGCGGCCAGCCGCGGCAACTCCTCCAGCACGGACGCCTGAAGGGCGTCGGGAGCCTCAAGTCCCGCATGGGCAACGGTGAACGCGACCCGGTCCAGCGCGAATCGGGCAAGGCCGACCCGCTCGGCCTCCTCGCCTGCCTGCCGGCGGGCGTGACCGTAGTGCTCGTTGGCACCGAAGGAGGGAGCATGCGCGTTGGGCACCCAGTACCGGCGCCGGCTCGCGAGCCGGTCAGCGACCATGGTCAGCCCAGTGATGAGCACAGCAGCCTCGACCGACAGCCCGGCAGGAGCGCTTTCGATGTTGGACGGGTGCCACAGCACGCGGGTGCAGCGGCGCCGAAGCTCCTGCCACGCGGGTCCGCCCAGTGTGGCCTGCCCCCGGGGGCAGGAGGCCGCCCCCTCCAGGTCCGTCTGCAAGAACCGGCCGTGGTGCCCGCCCAGAGACTGGGCAGCCCGCACGGCGGCACTGTCGTTGGCCTCCAGGGCAAGGCCCAACTCTTCCAGCAGATACAGCCCGGCACGCATCGATGCGCGCGTGCGAAACGTGCACCATCGGCCCCGTGTCCGCCGGCAGGTCGCATGGATGCCGGGAAAGCCACCAGCGCACGCACCTGCTCCTGTGTGACGTTGAACCCCGCACTGATCACCAGAGCGCACCCGACCGCCGAGGTCAGGAAGCGAAGGAAGCCCGCGCCACCCTGCCACTGGACCCGGCACACGCTACTGATAATTCAATGGCGATTCCCATCCCAGCGAACAGGAATTTTGGAGGGCAACGAATCTGTGGCACATATGTTTGGCGCATGGTGAGGACCACTGACACAAGTCAATGAGACCCACTCGGAGCTCACACTGACCGTCCGGACCCGGTGAACCTTCACGGTCACAGCACTGGCCGGGCTCTGCCACCGCGCCTCGACGATCTGGATCAAGGACCTCACAGGGCCTGCTGCTCGACCACCACTGAATACGCGCCCTCGTCGCCGCCCAGCACCGGGCACCATGGTGCCGGCCTTGCCCGAGGTGGCGGAACCGCCCTTGCTCACATCCCGCCGGCGACCCTCATCACCGTGCCGGTGGCGTAGGAGGCATCGTCCGAGAGCAGCCAGGCGACCGCTCCGGCGATCTCCTCGGGCCGGCCGGCGCGGCCCATGGGGATGATCGCCGCCACCTTGGCGGGCCGCTGCGGGTCGGCGTGGAAATCGGTCCAGATCGTGCCGGGGGCGACGCCGTTGACCCGGATGCCGTCGGCCGCCACCTCCTTGGACAGCCCGACCGTCATGGCGTCCACGGCGGCCTTCGCCGCCGCGTAGTGGACGTAGGTACCGGGGCTGCCGAGGGTCGCGGCGGCGGAGGAGATGTTCACGATCGCCCCGCCCGCCGTCATGTCACCGATGGCCCGGCGGGCGCACAGCAGGTAACCCAGGATGTTGACCTCCAGAGCCTGCCGCATCCCCTCCGGGTCGGCGTCGGCCAGCGGTCCGACCGGCCCGCTCACCCCGGCGTTGTTCACCAGTCCGGTGACCGGTCCCAGCCGCGCGGCGGCGGTGTCGAACAGCCCGTCCACGTCCGCCGCGTCGGCGGTGTCGACCGCGACCGCGACGGCCGCCCGGCCCAGCGCGCGCACCCCTTCGGCCACACCCTCGGCCGCCTCGGCGTCCGACCGGTAGCCGACGGCGACGTCGTGTCCCTCGGCCGCCAGCCGCAGACAGATCGCCGCGCCGATGCCCCGGCTGCCGCCGGTGACCACAGTCACCCGCCGCCGCTCCCCCTGTTCCGCCATGTCCTGTCCTCCGAGCTGGGCATATGACTGATCGACTCGGACAGCCACTCTACCCAGGCGGCCTCCGCACCGATCCTCGCCCTCAGCGCCCGGGGTACGGCGTTCACGCAGGTGGGCGCGGTTTCCGCTGGATGAGTACGCCCGGTCTCCGCCCACCACGTCCGGCCGAGCCGAACCCCGTCGGCATCTCCCGCCACTGCCCGCCTGTCCCGAACCGCCAGATCACGCCCTCGCACTGCTGCCGCAGCCGCTCGGGTCACGGGGCTCCGCGTAGGCCGGCCGAGGGTCTGCTGCACGAAGCGGAAGGCGTGCTCCAGATCGTGGCGACGGAGAAATGCCTGTCAGAGACGGTCCGCCTCGTCCGCGGTGCCACCGGTCTTCGAGGACCAC
Source organism: Streptomyces sp. NBC_01237 (assembly GCF_035917275.1). Taxonomy (NCBI): domain Bacteria; kingdom Bacillati; phylum Actinomycetota; class Actinomycetes; order Kitasatosporales; family Streptomycetaceae; genus Streptomyces; species Streptomyces sp. NBC_01237. The sequence goes on from NZ_CP108508.1 coordinate 229,440, forward strand.
GACCAGTCCGGCGGAGCGTCCCGTTCCTTCGACAGGTGCTCGACCTTGAGCCGGATCAACGTTCCTTCCGACCAGTGGCAGTTCACGCTCGTGGTCAAGCCCTCAGGAACGGCCTTCGCCGTGGTCACACACACCTTGGCCGGAGCACAGCATCAGACGAGGGCCGCCACCACGTCCGGCGAATCCGCAGGTGAGCGACTCGGTGCGAGGCGCTGCTCGATGCCGGACGACAGGGAACAAGCTCGGAGATCGCATCTCAGCGTCTCAACGCCGCGCGCATTCCGTCGGCCGCGGCGTGCAGTACGGCCGTGTCGGGTGCTGCGCGCCCGACCACGTGGATTCCCTGGTGCAGCACCAGCAGGAAACGGGCGAGCTCCTGCGGGTTCTTGTCCTCGGCCAGTTCGCCTTGGGCCTGAGCACGGGTCAGGGCTCGGGTCAGACCTGCCTCATACACGCTCCAGTTGCCGCGTACCTGCTCCGTCACCCGCGCGTCGTGGGGGGAGAGTTCCACTGCGGCACTGACAATGAGACACCCTCGACCGCGCGGTTCGGCCAGCGCCTCGGCCACACAGCAGTCGATCGTGGACTCAATGGCCAGAAGGACCGGTCCGGGCCCGCCCAGGGCGTCCAGGAAATGGGACTCCTTGGCGTCCCGGTATCTCTTCAGGGTTTTCACATAGAGGCTGTGCTTGCTGCCGAATGTGCCGTACAGGCTGGACCGACCGATTCCGAGGTAGTCCACGAGGTCGGCCAGCGACGTTGTCTCGTATCCTTTCTCCTGAAAGATTTCCTCTGCCCGTTGCAATACCAGGTCGGGGCTGAATTCTTTATTCCGCGCCATGTTTTCCACGCCACCAAAGAATTGGACAGACGGTTACAGAAAAAGAAGAGAGGAAAGAGGAATTGAAAAGGAGGGGCGAAAGGGATTCTTGGCCTTGACAGCCGACGAGCGGGGCGGGGCCTCGGGGGTGCGGCTCCGCCCCGCTCACCGTCCGTCAGGCGCTCTCCATCTGTCGTTCGGAGGCAGGCGCCTGGGTGTTCGACGGAGCCGCGCGGCGGAGCTGCCCCATGTCAGGGATGAGCATGACCAGCGCGAGCGAGGCGAGGACCACGCCGAGCCACAGCGGGGCGGTGAGGTCGAAGGCGTTGATGCCGAGGCCGCCGATCCAGGAGCCGATGACCACGCCCATCGTGATGAAAGAGGAGTGGACGGTGTTGATGAGCGGGCGGGCGTTGGCTGTCCGCTGGACCCTGCTGATCATCGCCGGGTTCATGGTTACCCCGACGAGTCCGATGCCCAGCATGGCGATGACGGCGGGTGCCTTGAAGTCGGCGAGCAGGGCAAACGCGGCAAGGAAGGCCACGTTGAGGGTGATGCCCGTGACGAGGACGCGGATGGTGTGGGTGTCCGCGAGACGCGCCACCACCGTGTTGCCGATGACCGTGGCGGCTCCGTAGGCGAGCAGCAGGAACGGGGTGATGCCGCGGGAGAACCCGGTGATCTCGGTGAGGATCGGGGTGAAGTAGGAGAACGCGGCGAAGGTGGCACCGATGATCAGGGTGGAGGTGCACATGACCACCCAGAGCTTCCTGTTGCGGAAGGCGGTCAGCTCCTCCTTGAAGTCCCCCGAGTCCTCGGCGCGGTCGAGCGAGGGCACGGCGATCACGGTGGCCACGGCGGCGACGAGCGTGATGATGCCGACCGCGACGAACCCGGCGCGCCAGCCCCACTGTTCGCCCACCAGGGTGGAGATCGGCAGACCGAGCAGCGTACCGACCATCAGCCCCTGCATCGCCACGCCGATGGCGCGGCCGCGGGCCTCCGGCTTGGTGAGCTGGGCGACGATGGAGAGCGAGACGCCGAAGAAGGCGCCGGACGCCGTACCGGTGATCACACGCGCGACCATCATCAGCCAGTAGCTGGTGGCGACACCGGCCAGAACGTTGCCGACCAGGAACACGGCGAAGAGCGTCATCAGCGCCGGCTTGGGCTTGAGCTTGAGCACCGCGATGGTGGCGAAGGGACTGCCCAGCGCCATGGCCAGGGCGAACGCCGTGATGAGGTAGCCGACTTGGGGGATCGTGACGCCGAGATCCTCGGAGATCTGCGGCATCAGACCGCCTACGAGGAACTCGCTGGTGACCATGGCGAAGATGCCCAGCGCCATGAGGTAGACGGACTTTGGCATGAGTGGGGACTCTCTCTCCGGAGTAATGGACCGATCAGGACAAAACTGGGGCGTGAGTGGGCCCACCACGGCGCGGCCGCAGCGAGGGGGAGGTTCGGGCAGGGCAGGAAAGGCTGTGAAGGCCGGGAAGGTCAGTGGGCCAGGGCGTCCAGACCCGAGCGGGCGATGTCCTCCATGACGGTGCGGTCCGCGCCGGACTGGGCGGCGATACGCATCCCCGAGATGACCGCGGTCACGTACCAGGCGAGCCCCTCCGCCGCACGCGGGGAGCCGACGGACCCGTCACGCTTCCCTTCGGCGACCACCGCACGGAGCGAGGTGAGGCGTCGTTCGAGATCCTTCTCCAGGACGTCCGCGACCTTCGGGTCGCTCGCGGCGAGGCCGGTGATGGTGTTCACGGTGAAGCAACCGGAACCGTACCCGCTTCTCCGGTTCTCCATCTCCGAATCGACGATCACCGAGAGCAGCTCTCGCAGCCGCTCCGCGGCACTGGGCCCCTCCTGATCGAGGATGGCGATCTGCCGGCCGGTCATGGTGTCGACGTAGTACGACAAGGCCCGCAGGAACACGTGGTTCTTGGACTTGAACGTGTTGTAGATACTGCTGCGTCCCAGCCCCGTGGCCTCGCACAGATCCTGGGTGGAAGTGCCTTCGTACCCCTTGGCCCAGAAGACACGACACGCCGCCCGTACCGCTTGCTCCTCGTCGAACTGTCGTGGTCGGCCCATGCGCTCACTCTAGCACGTTATGGAACAGTCAGAACAAAAAAACCGAGGGCGGTTGCGGCGGTTGCCCCGCCCCCGGAAAGCCGGGGGCGGGGTCGCGTACGGATGCCGCCGTCACCTTCGCTCAGGCATTGACTCCGCCGTCGACACCGACCCTGGTGCCAGTGGTGAAGGCGGCCTCGGGCGATGCGAAGTAGGCTACCGCAGCGGCCACTTCCTCCGGCTGCGCGAACCGGTTCAGCGGGGACAGGGCCTTCTGGTACGCGGAAGCGGGGCCGTCCTCCGGGTTCATGTCGGTGTTCGTGGAACCGGGGGCCACCTCGTTCACCGTGATGCCGCGGGGGCCGAGGTCCCAGGCGAGGCCCTTGGTGAACCCGGTGAGCGCGGCCTTGCTCGCTGCGTACACGGCATAACCCGCTGCGGGCACATGCTCGCCCAGGCAGGAACCGATGTTGACGACCCGCCCGCCCTCCGGCAGATGCTTCGCCGCGGCACGCGCGGTGAGGATGGCGCCGCGCGTGTTCACGTCGAGGATCCAGTCCACGGTCTCGACCGGCATGTCGGCGAGGTTCGGGAGCGTCATGTCGTTCACGCCCGCGTTGTTGATCACGATGTCCAGCCGGCCCAGTTCGCGCACCGCCTGCTCGACCGAGGCGGCGACCGAGTCGGCGTCGGCCACGTCGGCCCGCACCGCCAGTACCCGGCGACCGGTCTTCTTCTCGATCCGCTCGACCGTGGCCCGCGCGGCGTCCTCGTTGTTCTGGTAGGTGATGGCGACATCGGCGCCGTCCTCGGCCAGGCGCAGGGCCACGGCCGCGCCGATGCCCCGGCTCGCACCGGTGACCAGGGCTACCTTGCCGTTCAGCTTCTCGCTCATGTCATCTCAACAATCTTCGAAAGGGGAAAGCGGGGTGGTGGGTGGTACGGAAAGAGGTGGTGCTCAGGCCTGGTACGAGCCGTACTTCTCGCCGACGGTGACGGCCGTGGGATTGTCGGCCGGGTCGAACGGCGGGATGTTCTGGCCGGGTGCGGCGTCCTTGCCCGCCTCCAGGAAGAAGCGTTCGAACCCGCCGGGGGTGAAGAGCAGCAGCTGCTTCGCGGTGTGCAGGCCCGTGTTCTTGAAGCCATGAATCACCCCGCGCGGTACGAACACGAAGTCCCCGGCCCGCACGCGGTACGTCTCGCCGTCGGCGTAGATCTCCAGCTCGCCCTCGATGAGGTAGAACGCCTCGTCCTCGTGGCGGTGGTCGTGCAGCGGCGGGCCCCCGCCCGGGGGCACCGAGGCCTCCAGTACCGCCAGCGTCCCCTCGGAGTCATCCTGGCCGACCTTCACGGAGTAGACATCGCCGTTGAGCCAGACCGAGCGGCCCTGGCCGGCCGGGATATGCAGGACCTTACGGACCGTGGGGGGCTTGTCGGTGTTCTGCTGTTCCAGCAGTGACATGGGCGGGCCTCCCTCAAGCTGCCTGGAGCTGGGTGGCCGAAAGCAGCTGGCCGTCGGCGATGGCCGGGTGGGCCTGGACGGGCACCTCGGTGCCGTCGAGCTCCACGGTCAGGAGCCGCAGCCAGCCGTCGCGGCAGGCGACGAAAACCCCGTCCGCCAGGTGCCGTACGGTTCCGGCGGGTTCGAGAAGTGCGGTCGCGGCCGGCAGGACGTCGTCCGCCGACAGGACCGTCACGCGTTCACCGGACGCGGTCTCGGCGAAGGCCCCCGGGTTCCGGTAGCCGGCCCGGATGTGGCACGCCACCTTGTGGGCGGAGTGCGCGAAGTCCAGTCGGTAGTCGTCCTCACCCGGCCGGGTGAAGTACGTCCGCTCCGAGGAGTCCTGCGGGATGCGCAGGAACCTGCGCGCCGCGAGCTGCGGGATCAGGTCCAGGAGCATCAGCACATTGGCGCGTTCCTGCATGGTCCGCAGTTCCAGAGCGGTCTCGCGGCCGGTGAGGGGGGTCCGGTGCTGCGTGAGGATCGCCCCGGTGTCGAGGCCCTCGGCCATCTCGATGGCGGTGACCGCACCGTCGGTCTCACCGTTGCGCACCATCCAGTAGAACGGCGCCAGGCCCGCGTAGCGGGGCAGCGCGCTCGGGTGGAAGTTGACGCTTGTCACCTTCGGCGCGGCGAGCAGCTCGCTCTTCAGAATGCGTTGGAAGTTGCCCACGATCAGGTAGTCGGGCTCCAGGTCCCTGATCTGCTGGACGAACGCGGGGTCGTTGACCTTCTCGGGACGCAGCACCGGTACGCCGAGGTTCTTGCCCCGCTGCTCCAGGTCGACCTGCTCGGTGTCGGCGACGAAGTAGTCGCACAGACGTCCGACCGGGCTGGTGACGAGGGCCGCGAGATCCACCAGCGGGTGTCCGTGCAGCATGTCCAGGAAGGGGGCGCCTAATTTTGAGTTGACCTCTGAGAAGAGCACAACCCGTATGGGACCCGTCAACGGATCTTCCTTTCGTGAATGGCCAGGCGTTTAGAAGAAGGGGGAGGCGGACTTGCCGCCGAGCAGTACGTTGCCGGTGAGCTGGAGGATGGATTCCTGGGCGACGGCGTGCTGGCACATGGTGTTGGCATCCCGCAGCCACCGGTCCATCGGGGACTTGAGCCGGTAGACGGAGGCGCCGCCCACCAGGTCGAAGAGACGGTGCACGACGCGCCGTGCCGTGCGGAAGGCGTGCAGGCGCGCGAGGGCGGTCTCGACCCGCTCGTCGCCCGAGCGCTCGGCATGGTTCTCCAGTGCCTCCCACTGCCGCTCCAGCGTCGTGTACACGGCGGAGCGTGCGGCGAGAAGCTCCATCTCCAGTTCGGCAATGGTCTGCTGGACCCGGTGGTCCTGCGGCCAGGCGAGGCCGGTCTCGCGGTCGACGCGGTGCTCCGCCAGCTCTCGGACGTGGTCGAGCGCGGCGCGGGCGAGCCCGAGAGGGATGCCGGACATCTTCCGCAGGATCGCGTCGGGGGCATCGTGCAGCGGGCCGCGGCGCACCGGTTCGGCGAAGGAGAAGGAGTGCTCGGCGGGGACGAACAGGTCATCGGCCCGGTAGTCGATGGAACCGGAACCCGCGAGTCCCGTGGTGTGCCAGGAGTCGATGTGCTCGTACTGATCGGGGTGGGCGAGCACCACCCGCCACAGCCCTTTGCCCGTCGTCTCGTCGATGACGGGGCGGCCGCCCTCGTACACGGTGCAGCCGGCGGCGAGCACGTCGCAGTGGGTGGAGCCGGAGCCGAACCGCCAGTGTCCGGAGACACGGTAGCCACCGGAGACCCGCTCCGCCCTGCCCTGGGGGTAGATCCAGCCCGACTGGGCCATGTCGGGGGACGGGTAGAGCTTGCGGGCGACGTCCTGGTCGAGGAAGCCGGAGTAGATGCCGGAGTCCATGCCGATCATGGCGCACCAGGCGGCGGAGACATCGCCCTGGGCGATGGTCTCCAGGAGACGTACCTGGTCCATGGAGTTCAGTTCGGGGCCGCCCCATTCCCGGGGCATCACGGCACGGAACACACCGGTTCCACGCAGGAGTTCGACGATATCCTCGGGCAGGCGGCGGTTCTCCTCGATCCTGGCGGAGCTCTCGCGCAGCGTGGGCCCGATGTCCCGGGCACGGGTGATGATCGCCTCGGCGGTGTTGGGTATCGCGGCAGTGGGCATGAGGGGTCCTTTCTGGATGTGGCGGCCCGGTCAGGCGTAGCGACCGGGGGCGATCACCCGGTTCGGATCGATCGCGTCCCGGAGCCGCCGGACGAGAGCGAGGGCGTGGGGGTCGGTGAGCCGGTCCATCCATGCCCCGTGGTCGATGTCCAGGCGGTAGGGGAGGTACTCGGCGGCGCCGAAGAGTTCGTAAAGGAGGTCGAGCGCGTCGTGCGCCCGTGCGGTCTCCTCGTCGGTGCGGGTGAAGCGCAGGGAGACCACCAGGTCGATGACGTCGGGGTCCAGGGCGTTGACGGTGGCGCCGGGCCTGATTCCGGTGCGGGTGTGCACCTCGTCGAGGAGGCGGAGAGCGGTGGTGACGTCGTGCCCGGTGTACGGGACGAGAGGGAGGAAGAAGATCCAGCCGCCGCCGTCCTGGTCCACCTGGCCCGCGTCCTGGCCGACGGCCGAGCGCAGCATCTCCTCGTGGTGAGCGACGCTGCCCGCGTAGGCGTGCTCGACGACGCGGGAGACGATGTCGTCCTGGGCCGGAGGCTCCCTGTCGGAGCGTACGACCGAGGTGAACAGACCTGAGGAGGCGGCGTGTTCGTGAACACTTTGAGTGAGTGCTTCCACCACGGACGCGGTGCCGCCGAGGGAGATATGGGCGAGGTAGGCACCGCCGGTGTCCGCCGTTCCGTAGCTCCTGGCGGACGCGGTGTCGTAGATCTTCAGTACCCCGTGGACCAGCCCCTGGGCCTGCCAGCGCCTGAACTCGTCGACGACGGAGGAGAGCTGGGGTCTTTCGAAGGAGAGACGTATGACGCGCTGAGTCTCGGGGCGCGGCAGCAGCCGGATGACTCCCGCGGTGGCGATGCCGTAGTTGGACTGGGTGAACAGATGGAGCAGGGAGGGTCCGAGGCCATAGGGGTTCGGTGCGGTGCCGCCTCGCTCGCCGGGCCACCAGCCGATACGGACCGTCTCGCCGTCGGGCAGGACGACTTCGAGCCCCACCAGATCCTCGGTCCTCTGCCGGCGCAGGCCGACCCCGCGGTCGAGGGCGTTGCCGAGCACGCTGGAGTGGCCCGAGGATGCGGTGACGTTCAGCATCCGTCCGGTGCCTTCGAGTTCGACGGTCAGGCGGTGCTGCGTGACGCCGGGTTCGATCACGGCCCAGCCGCGTTCGGTGTCCAGCGCCCTGATCCGGTCGAGGTCGTCGAGCTCGACGCGTACGGCGTCGTGCCGCGCCGGTTCGCGGGATCCGAGCCCCCAGTTGCGGCCGGTCGACACCGCGTACAGGGGCGGGGCGTCGGGGGCCTGGAAGGTCCTGACGATGCCGGGCAGCTGATCAGCCGCGGAGGGCCGGATGACGGCGGGCACGCGGCGGGCGGCGAACATGGACACATTGGCGCCGCCCGGTGGGGACCCGCTGATCCGGGAGCGGTCCTCCACAGCGTGTCCCGCGGCCTCCAGCAGAGCCGTGAGCACAGGTGTTTCAGGCATGGCAATTCCCCCCAGGAAAAGACAGAGTGACGTGCGGGTCAGGGCCTGGCGGCCGAGGCGCCGGCGAGGTAGACGTGCTCGACCGGTTCGTCGCGGTCCCTGCGGGCGAAGACCAGCACTCTGATGACGTACGGCATTTCCCCGTCCCAGCGGGGTTCGGCCATACAGAGGCAGGGGGCGTCCAGCACCCCCTGCTCGGCGATGACCAGCGGCGGTATGTCCGCCGTGAGGTCTGCGGTCATGGTGAAGATCAAGGCCTCGACGTCGTCGGGGCGCAGCCCGTTCCGCTCCATCACGGCCCCCACCAGGGCGATGGTGGCGGAGGCGATGGCCTCGCGGGTGTTGGCGTCCACGCGGACGCCGCCGCGGATGGCACGTGTCATGGCTCGTTCACACCGATGCCATGCGGCCGCGATGGAAGAGGAGCGTACCGTGACCCGCGTCGCCGTGGTGGGCGCTGGTGACGTCCCCGATTACCAGACAGTGGTCGCCTGCGGTGTAGCTAGTGGTCACGGTGCAGCGCAGAGCGGCAATGGCACCGTCGAGAACTCCCCGCCCCTCCGGGGCCCCGGTGAAGTACTGCTCCAGTTCCCGCCCTGCGGGCTTGACCCTGGAGGCGAAGAGCGCGGCGAGGTGCTCCTGCTTCGCGGAGAGGAAGTTCAGACAGAACTCTTCCGAAGCACTCACCATTTTTTGCGCACGCGAATTCAATCGCAAAGAAACCAAGACGGTGGGCGGCATCAGCCCAACCGAGGTGAGGGAGTTGATGGTCGTTGCCACGGCTTCGTCGGCCTGGCCGGATACCAGCACCGCCACACCGGTCGGGAAGAGGCGCATCACGGACCGAAGATCGACGTCTGCGGCCACGGAAGGCCGCGTTCCCATTGCCATTTCGCATCCTTTCACGTTTTGTCTCGACGCTCAGCAAGGGCGGGGCGACCTCCTCGACCGGACAAAAGGATCTTCCTGGAGGTCACATCTTTTTGAATCGTTCGGTCCAGTAGGGCTGAATGTAGCAGACGCCGAGAAGCTGCACCAGCTTTCGATTTTCGCCCCCTCAGCCAACTCCCTTCTGGCTAGCATCACTTATGTGAATAGCAACCGAATCAACAGACGCGGTCTCATCCTGCGCACGGCCGCCCTCACCGCCACCGCCGCGACCGCCTCGGCGCTCACCGCGAGCAGCGCCCGGGCAACCCCCAGCTCACCCGCCGCGGGTCCCGTCATCACCCCCGGCGATCCGCGCTACGACGCCCTCATCAAGGGCTCGAACCAGCGCTTCCTGGGCAGCCCCGAGCGCATCAAGATGATCCGTTCCGCCGCCGACGCCCGAGCGGCGCTCCAGGGCGCCGTGCGGGCGGGCAAGCGAATATCCGTCCGCTCCGGCGGCCACTGCCTGGAGGACTTCACGTACAACCCGCGCGTCCAGGTCGTCCTGGACTTCTCCGAGATGAACCACGTCGACTACGACCCCGAGATGCGCGCCTTCAGCGTCGAACCCGGCGCCCAGCTGTCCAACGTCTACGAAACTCTGTACAAGGGCTGGGGCGTGACGCTGCCGGGCGGCGTCTGCCACTCCGTCGGCGCGGGCGGGCACGTGGCCGGAGGCGGCTACGGCATCCTGTCCCGCTCCCTCGGCCTGGTCGTCGACCACCTCTACGCCGTCGAGGTCACCACCCTCGGCCGCCGGCAGCAGGCACGCACCATCATCGCCACCCGCGAAAAGGACGACCCGCACCGCGACCTGTGGTGGGCGCACACCGGTGGCGGCGGCGGGAACTTCGGACTGGTGACCAAGTACTGGTTCCGCAGCCCGGGGGCGAAGGGCAACGACCCCGCCGGTCAACTGGTCTCACCCCCCGGGGCGGTGCTGACGAGCGCGCTGCACTTTCCGTGGGACCAGATCGACGAAACCCGGTTCGTCCGGCTCCTGAAGAACTACGGCGCATGGCACGAGGCCAATAAGCACCCCGGCTCCCGCTACCGCGACATCTGCTCCCTCTTCAACGTCAACTTCAAACACCACGGCGGCCTCTCCCTCTACACACAGTCCGACGCGACCACACCCGGCGCCCGGCAGCGGCTGGACGACTATCTGACGGCGCTCCAGAAGGGCACCGGGCTCCAGCCCGTACCCATGACCAAGGCGTCCGGTGAACTCGCCGCCATGCCAGGCCTGTTCACACCCAAGGAACTGCCCTGGCTGCGAGCCGTCCGGATGCTCGGCGCCTCCGACCCGACCGGTGCCAACCCCACCGCGCGCATCGGTTTCAAGAACGGCTACTTCCGCAAGAACTTCACCGACCACCAGCTGAGGACCGCCTACCAGTACCTCTCGCGGGACGACCTCACCAACGACGAGACCGCGCTGGTTCTCTTCTCCTTCGGCGGGAAGATCAACGAGGTCGCCACCGACGCCACAGCGATGCCACAGCGCGACTCCGGTTTCAAGGCCATGTTCCAGTGCATATGGTCCGACGAGACCGACGACGCCCACTACCTGAAGTTCCTCCGCGACTGGTACGCGGACTTCTACCAGGAGACCGGGGGCGTGCCGGCCCTCAACGGTGTCACGGACGGCTGCTACATCAACTACCCGGACGTCGACCTCACGAAGCCCGAGTTCAACACGTCGGGGATCCCCTGGACCGAGATCTTCTACAAGGACAACTACCCCCGCCTGCAGAAGATCAAGGCCACCTACGATCCCGGCCAGGTATTCCGGCACTCGATGTCCGTACAACCCGCAGCCCGATAGCCGGTACCCGCGCCCCCGGCGCCATGGAACGGACCTCAGCCCGGTCCATGGCGCCGGGGAAGAGCGGCTCGGCATGTCCGGGCGCGGCGTCATCCCGCGCTCGGGCAGCTGTATACAGTGACCGGAGTCGGAGATTCGCCGACAGCGCCGGTTCGCCGGCAGCACGATTCCGGTGGGACCGCCGGCCCCGGAACGAGACATCCAGCCCGGCGTCCGGACCCAGTCCCCGGATCCCATGTCCCGCAGGTAGAGGTCTGGTCAAGCGCCTTGTGCCGGACGCGCAGGTCAGACGCATTCTGGACGAGTCGGTGTTCCTCTGCCGTCGTCTTGCCCGCCGGAGGGACCAGGGATTCGTACGAGGCTCAACTGTCCTGAAGCGGGGACGCTCGGCACCGACCACATGGTCCCGCTCGCCAATACCTGGGATTCCGGGGCCTCGGAAGGGGACGCGAAGCAGTGGGAGCAGTACGCCAACGCTCCTGGCTCCGACGGAGCTTGGTCACGGTCTTGGTCATGGCCATGACCACCGAAGTATGAGCGACAAGGACCCCTCGCAGTGGCTCCCGACGGCTGCTTCCGCACAGTGCACCTACGGGCCCGACTGGACCGCCATCAACCTCGGCTGGGAACTCACCGCCGAGGGCAAGGAACCGCACCACCCTCAAACGGGGCTTGGTGCACGGCAGAGCGGGCGGGGTCCGATCCGCCGCGATCCAGGTCGTCGGCGCGCCGGGAGCCGAGATGGTGACCACCACGCAGGCAAGGGAGCACGATTTCGTCACCGGACCGGGAGCCGACATCGCGATCGACTTCTCGCCATCGCAATGCACCGCCCTGGACATGCCACCGCGCCGGACAACGTCTTTACCTTGAGCGACGCGTTCGTCCTGGGCCGGGACGGCTGCCAGCCGCTGAAGTCGGCTGATCTCCCTCAGCCCAAGGTCGATGGGGCGTCGGACGCTTTCGACAACGATCACCGGCGAGCGGTGTCGATCACCTGCCTGGTGCAGCCATCTCACCAGCCACTCCCGCCCGCCGGGTACGGGGCATCCCGGACGCCCCGGACCACGTACGACGCGAGGTGATGCGCCGCAAGGGTGCGGGCCCGGGACAGGGTGGAGGCGGCGCGGGGCTGGACGGCACTGAAGTCGAGGCGGCCGTCGCGTCGGACCACAGTTTCACCGTCCAGGACCGTCCCGTGGTCAGGGCAGCATGCCGGCGGTCGCGAGGTCCACCCGATGGCTAGTGTCGATCCGTCCGGACCGCGCCGATACTGGTCTTCGGCACACGACAAGGCCAGGTCTGTTCGAATATGGGACGCGAACAGCCACGCCAAAACACCCAGATGCAACCGTGCACCGTAGATGGCCCGAGCGAACAACTCCGATGCTCAGCCTCATGCGGGGAGCGTCATGGGTGCAGGGTGCGGCGCGGCAAGGTCACAGCAACGCAGCGATGCCCTCCCGGTTCTCGGGCAGGCCGGCCGCGCGGAACCACAAAGAGTTTCCGGCGATGCCGCCCGACGCCTCGTCGGTGTCCACGAAGGCCCGCAACAGGTTGCGTTGGGCGGGAGTGAGCGGGTGGGTCGGGGCGTAGCCACCAGTAAAGGCTCTGAGGAGGATCGGCCCGCGTTCGTGGTCGGTGACCGACGTGCCGCCGGCGGCCACGATGGCGACCACTACTGGTGCCACCTCCTCGAAGGTTTCGGCCAGGGCGAGCGCGGAGCGCAGCACGGTGAATCGGAACCACCCATCGAGCCCGGGCAGTGGCTCGGGAAACCAGCCGTCCGTCGTTCCCGGGTCCCGCAGGGCGTCGAGAAGGACGGCGAGAGCGCGTGGCCGATCGACATGTCCGGGGCCGAGCGCGGCGCAGACCCGTACAGCTGGGTCGGAGTCGGCGAGCAGGTCGGAGGTGTCCATCCCCCACACTCCGAGCGCCCGCGCCACACTCGCTCGCTCCCGTCGCCCCGCCACGGGGCCCAGGCCAGCCCGCAGCAACGTGGCGGCCCGCGGCACCCGGTCGGCGAGCCCTGGGGTCAAGAGGAGTGGCACTGCGGCCCCGAGCGCGGCCTCTCGGACGTGGGGATCGGGAGAGGAGAGGAACGGCTCGACGGCGTCGTACAGGGTGGGGCGCATCTCCCGGCAGGCGTGCAGGGCGGCGACCTCGTCCGGGTCGTGCTCGCGTCGCGTCCCGTCGTGCCAGGGCGCCCACTGCCAGTCGGTGCGGTCGCGTACCGGATCCTCTCCATAGGCGGCCGACTCGGCAACCTGCCCCAGCCAGAAGAGCAGGGCGGCCCGCAAGCTGCGCGGCGGCCCGTCGTCCCACGGGAAGTGCCCCTCGTGCTCGGCGAGGCCCATGGGGTGGTCGAGGATCGCGGCGACGAACAGGGCCGCGGGCGCGGTGACGGTGTACAGCGATCCCTGGTGCAGCACGCCCATGTCCAACGCGGCCAACGCCCCGGACCGAACCTCGGGATCTTCGTCCACGAGGGAGCACAGGGAGACTGGTAGGTCCTCACCGGAGCCGTAGGCGTGCTGCAGAGACTCCCAGTCCGTCCCCAACAGCAGTTCTCGGGCCGCTGCCGGCAACCCGCTCAGGAGCCGCGTCATGCGGGCACTCTCGCTGTCCGTCATGCACGCACCCTGTCAGCCCCCACTGACAACGCCCCCGTCTCGGAAGAGGGCCGAACGAGGTACACCACAGCCATCAGGCAAGGCCCTCGTAACCGGACAGGAGGCGCCTCGCGGTCGGGACCCCCACCCCGATCTCCGCATCGGCCCGGCACCACATCGTCGCCCGCCGCGGCGACATCGCATTCCGCGCGTCCGGGGTCAGCCTCCAGCCCCAGGCCGTGTGCCCGGCCGGGCACACGGCCCACGCAGCCCCGCCGCTCGCACCGGCCGCCCCCGGACGTGCCTCGGGCACCGATGGTGCCGAGGGTGTGGCGCAGGAGACGGGTGAGGCCGACGACGTGGGCGGTGTACAGCGCGAGTTCGTGCCGCTTGCTGATCCGGATCTCCAACGCGAACCCTGAATCGTCGATGTCCCGCACGTCGTGGCTTTGTTCACGACTTCGGGCAGCAGCAATTCAGCACGTCCGGAGGCGTTTTTCGTCAGCCGGGTCGTTGTTCGCGAGAACGGGCAGCTCCCCCCTGTAGAGGGCTCCTCGGAATCGAGCACGGCGCCACCGCCACCGCGGGCCGGTCCCGTCGTGGCGGTGGCGCCCCGGCTTCAGTTCTGCCGGGTGGTGGCGTACTCCTCGATGGCGTCGCGCTGATACGCGGCGAGCCCTGGGGCGATCGTTTCGTAGGCAGTGCGCCAGGCGTCGTTGTTCATGCAGGAGCGTCCGATGGCCCGATACTCCTCCGGCGAGACGGCACGCAGTTGGGTCAGCGCCCGGTACTGGGCGTCGATCTCTGCCTGCACGGGATCGGCGCCGGCCGGGTGGCCGGCGGCCATGAGTTCGGCCAGCCGGATCATCTGCGCGGTCCGCTCACGGTGCCCGGCGTCCGCGTCGGCCTGACTCATCGCGTTGGCGCGCTGTCCGACCGCTTCGGCGAGTTCCGGAAAGCCGGCCATGTTCTCCTCGTACTGGGAGGGTTCAACGCCCTCGAAGAGGTTCTCCGGTCGGTTGATGGTCACGGGGTTGCCGTCCTTTCTGGACTGCTCCAGTTCGGCGATCGTGCGCGAGACGGTGCCGGCCAAGGCGTCGAGTCGGTCCCGCTCCGCGAGGAGCCTTCGGTGGTGGCCCCGCAGGGCATCCACCTCGTCGACCTGCTCGGACAGGATCCGGCCGATCTCCGGCAGTCCGACACCCAGCGCCCGCAGAACGAGGATCTGCTGCAGCAGCAGAAGTTGGTGCTCCTCGTAGTAGCGGTGACCGTTGGCACCGATCCGGGCCGGCAGCAGCAGACCGGTCTCGTCGTAGTGCCGCAGTGTCCGGGCGGTCACGCCCGACATTCGGGCCACTTCAGAGATCGGCCAGTCCATCACGACTCCCGCACGTGTGTATCGCCGGGCCGGTCGCTCCGGCCCTGGTCACGACCGTAGAAGCTGCCGCAACGGCAACTTCAACCCCGAAACCCATATTCCTCACAGTCGAACAGACACGGCCCACATCGCCTGCCGGACGGATTCCCTCCGCTGCCGAACCCCGTGAGGTCCTGGACCCACCCCATGGTCCCGGTGCCTCCCGAAGTGCCGCAGGAACACTGTCGTTGCTCGTGAACAGAACCAGTGACCTGTTAGGCCCGGTACGGAAGCCACAGATCGCCGTCTACGATCTTGGCCAGTGGGCTGGTGGACAGGTCCCAGGCGATCGACTGGGCCGGAACGGGGCCCTTGTTCGAGGTGACCTCGATGTTGCACATCTTGAGGTACTCCTCGGCCGGATACTGGTCCCCCTGGGGATCGCCGAATGCCTCGATGTACTGGCAAATCCCGGACTCCGGTTCGGGCCACGTCTGCTCGCAAGCCGTCTCGGGCGGGTACTCCGTGCCGTCTTCGTGTTCAAAGAACACTCGATACGTGTACTTTCCGTCCGGCGTGATCTCCTTGAGCTTGATCACACCGACAATCGTGACACCGACTTCGACATCATAGTCTTCGCCCTTAACGCTTGTTCCCCCGTGGATGGCGTACGCATGCAGATACCACTTGGGATATCCGGCGTGGAAGGCCAGCACGGGCTGAAGAACGGAGCCGGCCCCGGGCCAGAGATAAATAAAGACGTCGTGGTTGCTCACGTCCTTCGGGATGCTGGGAACGACCCAGGTGGTCCGCATCTCCGTCAGGTACTCGCCCTTGGGAAGCTCCGCCCAGGCGTGATGATGGTTGTCTCCATTCTCGGGGGCACTGACCGGCGCTGTCGAACGGTCGTTCATCTGCTGTTCCTCAGATCAGATAGCCGCAAAACCAGAGCGTGTACGCCACTTCGCGCGGCTGATGGCGTGCTTGCAGATGGCCTACGAGGCGGGGCGTACGCGCATCAGACTGCCACCGTCTGCCGCGTGAGCGCCCGGCAACTCGCCGCGTCGTCATGCTGCAGATTCGCCTCCCCCGCCGCAGACGGCGATACCCACGAATGCCTGCAGCTGCTCCTCTGAAGTGATTTGGTGAGTCTCATCGGCCACGAGAGTCATGAAATCCTTCAAAGCGCAGACGGCTTCGACCTCACCGAGCAAGGCGGGCAAGGGCCTGCTCGGGCGTGGCAGCAAAGCCGTACGTGCGCTCGGTTGACGGCTGCTCGTCTGGTGGCGAGAGCTGGTCAGAGGTGACATCGATCAACTCGGGATAGGTCAACCATGTCTCACACCTCGCCATCGACGAACGGTGGGGCCGTGCTGCGGAAGTCGACTACGGCGCGCGCCGCGATTGCGCTCGGACGGCCCGTCCAAAATTGTCGGATGTGAATTCATAGACTTCTCCACGGTCGGCGGCCTGAGGGCAGGGTTGCGTCGTTGTCGCGGTTGTGTCTGGTTTGATCACGTGTTGCCCGAGGTGGTCAGAGGCCGGGTGATATCGCGTGAGTGCCTGCGCAGGCCGGCGGCAAAGTTGTAGCAGCCGGCCAGGTGGAGGGCGCCGATGGCCAGGTTGCGCAGGGCGGCCATGGCGCGGGGCTCGGCCCCGGTCCGGATGCGGGGGGCGCCTTCGGCGAAGTCTGTGTCGCGCACATGGTGGAGCCTGTTGCCGATGCCCCAATGCCCGCGGACGCGGCGGGCGATCTCGGCGGCGTCGGCCTGGTGGGCGGCCAGACTGATGACCGCACAGACGCGTTCGAGGGTGACCACGCATCCGGCCGGCTCCAGCGGGGCGGGCAGGGGCTGGATTGCGGTGATCTCGTTGCTCTTGGCGTCCGCTTCCCGCTGGGCGAGGACCGGGCCGGCCTTGTTCATCGCGGACAGCAGGTGGACCTGGGGGCCGTCGGGGCGGCGGGCGCCGCGCACGGTCTTGCCGTCCACCGCGAGAGCGGGCGTGGGCGGGTCCGCCTGCCACGGGATCACTCGGCCGGCCAGGCACCGATCGCGGCATCCAGCGCATCGCCGTCAACGCTCTGGAGCACGCGCCGCACGGTGGCCTCGGCCGGGGCTGCCGGGCCGGTGTCCGGTTCCCGGCACGACCCGCCAAGACGGATCAGCAGGTCGGGCGGGGCGTCGGCGGCCCCCCGCGCGATCGCCGCGAGCGAGCAGGCTCCGGCCATGACCGTGCATGCGGCCAAGGCCACGACGAACACCGGCGGATGGCGACAGCCCCGGCTGCAGCGCGGGGCGGGCACGACGGTGAGAGGGGCAAGCAGCCAGGCGCACTCGCCGGACGAGGGCGGGGCGACACCGACGAGTTGGCCCATGCCAGGCGGTGCATACGGCTTGGGGGCGGTCAGTGCAGCGTTCGCCGCAGCAAGGGCGGCGGGCGCACAGTTCTGGTCGACATCGGACAGGCGGCGCCAGCTGGGGGCCCACTCAGCGGCCGGGATGCCTGCCGGGCCGAACCAACCAGGGGTTGACCAGGCCAGCGTTCCGTTCCAGCTCGAACCGCCGGAAATCGCGGGGTCCGCCGGCGGTACGGGCCGGCGTCGAAGGGGTCGGCGGAGGCGGCAGGGTCGGCAGAGTCGGCGGCAGCCGATTTCGGGCGGATCGGGCTACGCGAAAGTGTCGATTCCCTTATTCCGCACCGGGGTTGGGGGTAGCGTCGGCCGAAGAAACAGGGATGAACAGGGCCGACAGGGGGAACGGTAGTGTTCTATCAGGCATCGCACGCGGGGTTCGTGGCCAACCAGCAGGCACTGGTCGGTGGCATGACCGAGGCGCAACGGGAGTACCTGCGGCGCCCGCCCGGCCAGCCGCCGAGGGTGCTGGACGACGCGCAGAGCCGCGCGGACCTCGATCTCACGCGGTCGCTCGTGGAGAGCGTGCGGCGCGCGCTGCTCAGTGGGGGGATCGACAAGGACCTCGACGAGGACAATCTGCGTAGGGTGTGCCTCGTACCGATGGAACTCCAGTTCCGTGCGCTGCTCGACACGCAGGGGCTGCCCGGTCGCCAGGCCAGACAGGTGTTCGCCGCATGGCTCAAGGACGACGCCAAGGGTCAGCAGGCCTTCCTTATGTTCACGGAATTGCTGCGCCATCTGCGGCTGTGGATAGGGGCCCTGGACAAGCAGGTCGCCGCGGACGCCGCCATCGCGGCGGAGCAGTTGCAGCAGCAAGCTGCCGCCCGCGCCCGGGCCGCGGCGCCTCTGTCCAATGAGGAACTGCTGGCCAAGCACTCCCGGGAATTGCTCGGCAAGCTCGCACCAGCAGGAGACAAGGCCCTGGTCAAAGCAATCCTGGTGATCAACGGCCAGGTCTACCGAGGTGCCAGCGGCAGCAACGTCGACGCGGTCACGAAAGAGTTGGTCAAGGGCCTGGTCGACGCCATGGAGAAATGGACCATCACCGGCTGCGCCGAGGTGGCCGCGCTGGGTGCGTTCGTCACCGAAGGCGGGTTCCCCACGGTGGAAGCCGTCCGTGCGGCCCTGCCCGCCGGCGACTCCCACGTCGTCGCGATGGAGGCCCGGGGGCCCAGGGGGCAGGTTCGCGCGTGGGTGAAGCGCGCGCCGTGCAATCAGTGCCAGCAGTGGCTGAAGACGCTTCGCATCACCCCGGACACGGCGGGCGCGTACAGCTGAGGCGGCCGGTGCCACCTCCACCCGGGAGGGTGAGAGAGGTCCAGTTCGACGCTGGGGGCGCTCCACTCGGATTCCGGGGCGGCCCCGGGCGTGGGGCTCGTTCCGCGTCCCGGTGTCCGGCAACCGGGGTTCACCGGCCGGTTGATGTCGGGTCCGTGGCCAGGGCTCTGTCGTTTTCGCGATCGACCGGGATTGATCAGGTGAGTCCGCGGGGTCACACGCGGCCGGGTCATGTCCCGTCCGTGATGGCGCAGGCCGCTGGGCGATGTTGTCCCGTCCTGCCAGGCGGAGCGCGCCAATGGCCAGGTTTCGCAGGGAGGCCATCACCCGCGGCGCACTGCCGGTCCACACCCGCGAGGCGTCCTCCCCGAACGTCGCATCCCTGACATGGTGCTCACGATTCTCGATGGCCCAGTGCCTGCATATGTGTTCCGCCAGGTCAGCGGGGGTCGCCTGGTGAGCGGACAGGCCGGTGACCGCGTAGACGCGCTCCAGCGACACCATCCCGGTGCGTACTGTGTGCCGTCAGCGGACGATCTGCAGGGCCTGGCCGGCGTGGGGAATGGCAGTCCCGCCTCGGTGACTGCCTTCAGGCGGCGGATCTCGTCGCGACCGTGGGCGGCGGTGCGGGTGTGGTCCGTCAGCGGCATCTCCCTCCAGGGCAGGTCCTTCACCAGCGTGTGCAGGGCCGGGTGGTTGGCCTTGAGTACGGCGAGGTAGTGCACGTTCTTCTCCTCGACCAGGAACTTCGCGTGGTCGATCTGGGTCAGCAGCGGGAGCACTATGCCGTCGCCGCGCAGGGATGTGCCGTCCACCGCGACGGCCACCCGCACCGGGCGGGACGGCGGGTGTTCGTCCTGGTCGGAGGCGCGGGAAGCGTCCGCACGAGCGGTGAGCCAGTCGCCGATCGCCGCGTCGAGAGCGTCGCCGTCGACTCGCCGCAGCATCCGGCGCACGGTCGCCTCGCGAACAGACGGCCAGAGCCAGGGCGTACGACAGCACGTGGCGCCGGCCGCGCAACCAGTGCGACTCGGGCAGGCCGCGCAACCTTTTCGCTGCGCACAGACGCCCGATGGTTGCCACATGCCGGGACGCGCTGAAAACCTGTTCTCAAGATCAGCCCGTACTGATCTCCGCTTCGGGTGACGTTCGGTGATGGGTGTCAGGCCGCCCGGAGGGTCCGGTGCGGGCTTCCTCGGCTCAGCGGCGGCCACCGCCTCCGCCCGTGCTGGAACCACCGCCGGTCGCGGAGTTGACGCAGCCGGTGCAGGGACCGGTGCCCTGCCGCAGGTACCGGTGCTGGTTCGCCAGGTCGATCGCGGGCGTCAGCGACGTGTCCTCGGTGGGGATACCGATGCCGAACCGGCCGTAGAAGACGAGCAGGCCGGCGTCGGCGCGTTCGACTGCCGCCCGGGTGCGGTCGTAGGCCACCGCCGTCAGGCGGCGGACGTCGACGCGCACGAGTCGGCCGCCGTCGGGCGGGGGCCGGCCGATTCCTTCGCCGTACTGATGGAAGATCTTCTTCACCGGGCCGTCCTCCACCAGTCCCCCGAGATACTCCTTGAGGAGCTGTACGGCCTGGTTGTCGCCCAGGTCCAGGGCGTCGAAGGAGCGGGTGATCGCGAGGGAGGCAAGCTCGGCGAACCGGTCGGTCTGTTCCTCCCGCTCCGCGGTGCGCTGTTGGCTCTCGTCGAGCTGATCGAGCCTGCCGTCGAGGTCGTCGGCCGCCGGGCTCTGGGCGGGCTGTGGTTCCGGGGCGTCGAGAGCGAGCGCGTCGGCCTGGAAACGGCCGACCTGCCGGGCTATGGCCAGCGCCGTCCGGTTCACGGACCCTCCGGGTGGCGAGGGAGCGGCCCTGTGCACGGCGAGAATCACGGCCCTCAGACGGGCGGCGGCCCGGGGATGTGCCACGACCTGCTGGTGGATCTCCTTGTACGCGGCCGCGGCGCCCTCGGCGTACTGCCGGCGCTGAACCTCGAGCGCGTATCTCTCGGTCACCGGCCGCTTCCACGCGCCCTCGGAGACCGGAGCCAGAGCGACGAGGAACAGCAGCGCGACCATGATGCCGACATTGACCCCCGAGAGGGACCGCCGTGCGAAGTTGGCGGTGATACCCAGCGGCAGCCGGGACTCACCGAAGCGCGCCGGGCGCAGCCGCTGCCCGACCCGCGCGACACCGTCCGGCCAGCGCAGCACGGCGTAACTGCCGACAGCAAGCGCCGTGTAGGCCGCCAGCCAGTACAGCCAGTCCACCTCGGTGAGTTCTTGGATCTTCTCCACCATGCCACGCACAACGGTGACTTGGGGCGGCGTGAATGACAGTACGTTGGCCAGCCACACCATGAGCACGGTGAGTACCAGGCCGAGTTCCACGGACAAGGCGATGTCGGCCACCGCCTGCACCGTCGGTCGCGTCGACTCCTTCAGCTTTCGCCAGCCGCGCCAGGAGAGCCAGATGGCGAGCGGGAAGAAGAGTCCGGCGGCCGGCGTAAGGGTCAGCACGTCGCCGGAAACGAGCTGCTCGACGGCGAGGACGGCCAGAAAGACGCCGGGGAGATCCGGAAGGTGGCGCACGACCAGGCGTTCGGACGCACCGCACCGCCTCACCAGAAGCAGCAACGTCCAGCCGCCGAAGAAGAGCAGCGCCGCCAAGGGGACCAGGCGAGAGGGGAGGGCGCGGAACAGGAAGAGGAGCACTGCCGCCGGCAGGACGACCGCGAAGAGGGCGAGGGCGGCTGCGGCGACGTACCGGCGGTGCCGGATCCAGCGGATCAGGGGTTCGACGAGCAGCAGGCCCATGACGTTCGGCACGATCATGACGGCTGCAGCGAGGCCCAGGCCGAAGACTGCCCCGAGGATTCCGCCGAGGACCACCCTGACGGCGGCGAGGAGTGCGGACCCCATTCCGTCGATCTCGAACCGGGTACCGAGGCGCCAGGCCGCCCACGCGCCCACTCCGAAGGTGACGTACAGGCCGAGGAGTTCGGGCACGTCGTCCGGGGACTCCGCGTCGTCGCGGGTGGCCGGAGTCGGTGCCTCCGGAGTCGGTCCGGCCGGAGTCAGTGCGGCCGGAGTCAGTGCGGCCGGAGTCGGCGCCTCCGGAGTCGGTGCGGTCGGAGTCGGTCCGGCCGAAGTCAGCGCCTCCGGAGTCGGTCCGGTCGGAGTCGGTGCCTCCGGTGTGGGTCCGGCCGGAGTCAGTGCGGCCTGCGGTCTGCTTTCGCGCAGCTGACAGGCGATGTCGAGGAAGATCTCCAGATTGGGTATCCGGTACCCGGGCCATGCGAAATGGGTCGGGAAGTCGCTGCCGCGCGAGGAGACCAGGAGACTGCCCTCGACCGTGAGAGAGAGCGAGCCGACGTCCTCCCAGGCAGTGGAGTCGTCCCGGCCGCGCCTTCGCCGCACGGTCAGCCCGTCCTGGCTCAACACCACGTCCCCGAAGGGGACTTCACCGCCGCCGAGAACCGCTTCGGCGGCCGGGGCCAGCTGCGCGTCCCGAACGCCCTGCAGGATCGCAGGCCCCCACTCCTCCTCCTTGGGGAGCTGGGCGCCCCTGATCGCCGTACGGGTGCGCAGGCCCCGGATCCTCTCCCCGCCGAGTACGGGGCCACGGTCCGCCGACCCGAACGTGACGACCGCCCCCTCGGGGTTGGACAGCTTGTAGCGATGCGAACCGTTCGTGAAGACAGCGGTCGACTGCCAGAGGTAGACCGCTTCCGTAGCGTCGGCCGCAATCGCGACGAGGCCCTTTTCGTAGAGGCGGAACTCCACTCTCGTGTGCCGCCGATACCACAACGCGCGGACGGCGAACGGCCCCAGCAGCGCCAGCCCACCGAGTGCTTGGGCCACTGCTGCCGCGACGGACCCCTCCCAGCCGAGGAACGCACCGAGGAGGATCGTCAGGAAGTAGGTCAGGGCCGAGAAGGGGGCCAGCGCCAGCAGAAGCAGCGCGTACGCGGAGGGCCTTCTGTGCTGCGGGCGGTAGGTACGGCGATGCCGCCCCAGCTCCGGGCGCTCCGCTCCGTTCTCCGCCCCGTCTTCCGTGCTGCTCTCCGCGCTGCCGTCCTCGCCGGTCCCCGCGCCGTCCGCCGCACCCATGAGCTCACTCATCCCAGGAAGCTTTCCGCACAACACCTTTTGCACGAGAGCCAGTTGATGTTGCGCGGCACGGTAGCACTTTCATGGTGCGCAGGCCCGACCGGACGAACCTCCGGAACACGGACACCCCGGGCCGAGGGCATCACCCGTACGGTTGCCTGCCAACGCAACGGCCGCTCCGCCCGGCCGAGCGGTGCCAGTGGGGCCGGGCTCAGCTGCCGGGCGGCATCAGGTTCCTGGTCAGGGTGAAGGCGGAACTCGCTGTTGCGAGAAGGGCGTTGACGCGACCGAGGACACGGCCCGCCCGGTCGGCGTCCTGCGCACCGGCGGCGTCCGTCAGGTCTTCGGCATACTCCCGTGCCCTGACCGCCTCCTCGGGCTGGGCACCTTCCGAGTCGGCCCTGAGTGCAGTGGCCAGCTGCTGGTACGAGATGCCGGACAGGTCGGCGCTGCTGTCACGCCCGCTGCTCTGGGCAACCCCATGAGGGCTGTTGACGTTGACTGCCGCGAAGCCGCCCGCGGACGCCGTTATGTGCATGGATTCGTCACTGATCCCTGTCCACATGAAGTGCTTCCGGTACTCGCGCCAGCCCTTGCGCGTAAGGGCGTAGGAACCGAACTTCCATCCCTCGACGCGTACGAGTTTGTGCTTGACGGGTTCCGCGAGGACGAGCCGGGCGTCGGCCCGATTCCAGCGCCGCTCATCGAAGTAGGGCGCCAGGCGGACTCGGGTGCCGAGGCTCGGGGATCTTCGGCAGATCTCCTGGAACGCCTGCTTCTGGTAGATATCCAGCCGATCCAAGCTGATGGACAGGGCGGGGAGCCGCCAGGCGTGAAGCACGGTTCGGGTCTTCAGGAACAGTCCGTACGCGGCCGCGGCGCACAAAGCCAGGACGACGATCTCCACGCGGGCTCCTGATTCTCCCGACCATGCAAGTCCCCTGATTTTATGTCGAGTTGCTCCTCGTGGGAATGGTGGAACCGCTTCGATCGGACTCGCCCCCGAGGACACGTACGCCAACACGCCGGCGTCATCGCCACCGCATGCCCTTCGGTCAGCCCTGGAGGCAGCCGCCGGTGATCTCGGCACCCCAGGGCCCGTCGCGGATCTCGCCGCCGGGCCCGATCGCTGCCGCCCAGGCAGGGGCGGGATCTTGAGCACGTCCTGGTGAATCTGTTCGGTAATGCTCATTGCGACCGCGTACGACAGCCGCCGTCCGCGCTGGGCGAGCCAAGCTGTGAACTCATACGTTCCGCCACCGGAGTCGGAACGGGCAGCATTCGGCGCGTCCACGTCGGCACCCGACTCGTGGGCCTCTCCGCCGCCGCGGCCGACCTTGGCATTTTCCCACCGTTCCCCCGCGCTCATGGCACGATCACTTTTCGTGAACGGACCCTGGGGGCACCATGCGTACCCGCACCAGCGCCTCGCTCATGGCGGCCGGCCTGTTCGCCACGCTCGCCGCATGCGGCGGAGAAGAAGTCGAAGCCGGCCCCACCCGCCCCGGGGGCCGAACCTCTGGCATCGCCAAGAGGATCAGCCAGGCGCCGCACCACCACCTCTGCCCCAACTTCTGACCTCGGGAGGCCGGATGACCGTGATCGTCGGACTCGTCCACAAGAACCGTGTCCACCTCGGCGCAGACTCCGCCGGCGTCGCCGGCCTCCAACTCACCGTCCGCCGCGACCCGAAGGTGTTCCGCAACGGCCCCTACGCCATGGGCTTCACCACGTCGTTCCGCATGGGCCAACTGCTCCAGCATGCCTTCCAGCCCCCACACCCCACCGGCGACCTCCACCGTTTCATGGTCACCACGTGGACCGACGCCCTGCGCACCTGCCTCAAGGACGGCGGCTACGCCCGCAAGGACAGCGAGCAGGAGCAGGCCGGGACCTTCCTCGTCGGCATACACGGACGCCTCTACAGCATCTGGGACGACTACCAGGTGGCCGAGCACGCCGACGACTACGCCGCCGTCGGCTGCGGGGACGAACTAGCCCTCGGCGCCCTCCACGCCACCGTCGGCCTCGACCTGGCCCCGCGAGCCCGCCTCACCGCGGCTCTCGCCGCCGCCGACCACCACAGCGCCGGGGTCACCGGGCCCTACACCTACGCCAGCACACCGAAGCGGTCGACGTGACCGGACGCAGCAACCTCACGAACCACTGCTACCGCAAGGACCGGGCCGCCTTCCCCGCCGCCGACGACATCAGCCACATCCGCGGCCACCCCGCCGCCGACGTCATCGACCGCATCCGCCCCATCACAGCAGAAGCCGACCCAAGAGACCGGGGCAACTGGCCCCATACACGGCGTCAACCGCTGCCAGCGGAACCGGCTCCCGGTCGCCTCACCACTCCGGCGCACCCAAAGGGCTGGTCCGCTGATTGTTCGGCGCGGTGTGTCATGTGGCGTCCTGGTTTTCCGGACGGCGGCTGATCCCGGCAGCGTAGACGCCCCGGCTTCCGGCGGAGGCCATCCGCCACTTGACCGCGACGGAGATGCCGAGGGTGCGGACGGGAGCCGCGGCAGGCAGGACGCTGCATGGTCGGCCCCTGAGCTGTTGGGGTCTGTGGCAGCAGGGCGAGATCAGCTGTTACTGACTTCCCGTGCGACGCGCTCCAGCCGGCGCCGATGGTTCTCCCACCATGCCTGGTCTCCTGGTGGCATGGTGGCGTTACCGTCATCCTGGTGCGCGTGATCTCCGGTACCCAACGGTACGCCGGCCACGCCGACATTGGCGCAGTGTCACTTCTCGCCGTTTCTCCAGGTCACCTCTCGCCGCTGGCCCGCCGCCACGGGACGTGACCGATCGCGTCAGGCATCAGCGTCGCGATCATGCATCTGGAGTGCTCCCAAGCCTGGTGATACGGCCCGACGACACCTTCGCGCGACTCGTCCGGAATGGCCCACATGCCCGAGTTATGTTCCGTGTTCTCCGTATGCCACCAGAACGACGGCTCCAGGGAAGAACGACCGGCGCCGAACGTGTCGCCGGAGCACCCCGGCCCCACGCCGGCGATGTGCTTCACCAGGCGCAGCAGGTTCGCGCCTGCGGGAGTCCCTGGGTCAGCCGGTTGTGCCGATAGCGCTACGGGCGGCGAGGCGGAAATCCTTTACTGCTCGGTAGAGGGCTCGCTCTCGTTCCGCGGCAAGGGCGATGTTTTCGACCCTGTGGGTGGTGTCTCCCGCGCGGGCGTTCTCAGCCATCCGTCGCATGACGTGCGAGAGATCGCTGGAGGCGTTGGCAACGCGTTCCGCGATTTCCGCGAGGGGTGCCGGCCCTTCGAGGATGACGACTTCGCAGGCGCGGTGGACCTCACGGGCCAGGGTGATGAAACGGCCTGTCTTCTCGTCGACGTCGGGAAGGTCGGGCCGGTCCGAACGCAGCGCGTCGAGGACGGCGTCCATGGCGATGTCACGGTCATGGAGAGCGCTGAGGTAGCCGGCGTAGGCGTCGCGGCGATGCTGGCGGCTCCATTGCGCGTGCTGGGACCGTGCCTGAGCACGGCCGTTGACGATTGCGGCCCCGAGGGTGGTGGCGGAACCGACGGCGGCTCCCAGCAGTGCGGCAAGTCCTGAGTCCATGGGATCCAGTCTGCCGTTCTGGCCGTTCATCCAGTTCGCCGGGGCTTCGCGCCTTTCCCCGCAGTGGGCGGGTCGCCTGTATCCCTCACCGATGGCGAGGACCGGTCCCACGTCGTGACGGCCGGCCCGGCGACGGTTCTTCGAACCGGGTGGCCGGCCTGGCCCGCCGGGACGGTTTCGGCACACCGGCTGGAGAACCGATCCTCGTGCACAGGTATCTGGATCCTCTGCGGACGCGTGCTGGTGTCCGTTTGTAAGGCTCGGCAGGCTTTCTCCCAGGGCCCTGGGATCGTTCCGCAAGCTCGGCAGCGGGTGTCGGGAGGCTGGGTCAGGCCGCGTTCGCCGTGAGGTACGTCGATGAAGACTGCGCATTGGTCTTGACCAATGTTCCATTATGTGAAAACTATGAGCAAGGCCACCATGGAATCTTTACAATCACCTCCGCTGGAGAATCAAGCCCCATGCGCATAACCGCAACCGCCGCAGCAACCGTGCTCGGTGGAGCTCTCGTTCTCGGCCTCACGGCCGTCCCTGCCACACAGGCCGCCCCTGCCGACTCGGCAGGATGCACCACCGACGCCTTCGGGATCGCCGGTAAGTACGGCGAGTTCGTCCTCGGAGACGATGTCCACTCCCCCGACGCGGAGGGCGCGGTGGCCGTGGGTGGCAACGCCGACTTCCGCGGCGGATTCAGCGTCGCCAACGAGCTGACGGCGTCCGAGGTCGACGCGCTGCCCGGCCGGGCTTCCCTCGTCGTCCGTGGCGACCTGATCAACGGCGGTTCGGTCACCGCAGTGATGAAGGGCAACGCGGTCGTCGGCGGCGAGGTCCGCGACCGTGCGGTCGAGCTGCACTCCGGCACGTTCCGCAAGGACGCCGGGCTGATCGACTTCGACGCCGAGTTCGGCAAGCTCCGCACCTACTCGTCGGCGCTGGCCGGGGAAGCGGTGACCGACGGCACGGACGTCGCGCTGGACGGCGCCAAGCTCACGCTGAAGGGCAGCGACACCGGTCGCAACATCTTCAAGGTGACGGCCGGTCAGCTGGAGCAGGCCAAGGACATCTACCTCAAGGTCCCCGCCGGTGCGACCGCGATCGTCAACGTCAGCGGCGAAACGTACGACATGGCCAAGGCGGGCACCACCGGCTTCTTCCTGTCCGGCGGCCAGGACTACGTGCTGGACGACAAGCTCCAGAGCGCCTCCGACGGCAAGGTCCGCGCCCGGCTGTTGTGGAACTTCCCCGAGGCCCGCACGGTCACCAAGAGCAGCCAGGCGGCCTGGCCGGGCAGTGTGCTGGCACCCCGGGCACATCTGGAACTGGGGACCGGCGCACCGGTCAACGGCTCGGTGTGGGTTGCCTCGCTGCACGGCTCGGGCGGCGCGGAGACGCACCACTTCCCCTTCACCGGCTGCCTTCCGGAGACCGGAAAGCCCCCGACCAGCACGCCGACGCCGGGCGACACCCCCAGTGCGACACCGCCGGTGGACGCGACCCCGTCCGGCTCCGTGACACCCCCCACGGAGAGCGGCACCCCGTCCTCCGGTTCCTCCGAGCCCTCCGTACCGGGTACTCCTGCTCCGTCGGCGAGCAAGTCGCCGGGCGGCGGCGACCTGGCCTCGACCGGCAGCAGCGGCACCGTTCCGCTGATCATCGGCACCGCCGCGGTGCTCGCCGTGGGTACCGCCCTCCTCATGGTGGCCCGCCGCAGGGCCAAGCGCACCTGACGCAGCGCGGCACCGCCGCCCGACCGGAGGACAACAGTCCGACGAAGCTCGTCCCGTCCGGGGAGGCGAGCCTTTTCCGACCGCACGCCGAGGCGTGATGAGGTACGGGGCCGGCTTGGACGATCGTGGTGATGCGGTGCCACCCGCCAGGGCGGCGACCCGGGCCGCCGCCCGCACTGCGGATCCTCACGCCGCCCCGGTCAGCCCCGCGTCCCCCACCCCTGGCCGGGCGGCGCCACCGTAGCCGCCCGGCCAGGGGCTCGTTCCAGGATTCTGGAACGGGCCCCCGGAGGGGCCATGGCCCCTCACATCTGTTCCCCGGCTGTCGGCGCCCTCGGTGACCCGACCGGATCTTCAAGGCAGGGCTCGACTCGCGCATCGCCAAGGTCGCACATCCCCTCGCCCTACGGGAGTGATCTTGCAGCGCCCGAGCGGCGGGATTCCACTGACCAGTAGGGTCGTTCACGTGGAGAACGCGAACCTGACCCCTCTGGAGCGACGCGTCTGTCAAGCGTTCCCCCTCGGGGAACCGATCGACGTTCGCCAACCTGCGGACCAGGACCGGGAACCAGCCGGCAGCTGGGCTCCGGAGCGAACGGTCCGTGCAGAGGTCATCCGCGATCTCCTTCTCAGCGAGCCGGGCGAGGCGTGCGCGCTCCGGCTGACCGGCGTCCGCATCACTGGCCTCCTCAACCTCCAGTACGGACATATCGCCCACCCGATCCGCCTCATAAGTTGCCATTTCACGCACCCCCCGGACTTCGACGGCGCACAGACTCGTCAGCTCGACCTCAGCGCGACTCACCTACCCGCCCTTTCGGCGAGCGGCATACGAGTCGACGGTGCGCTGCGACTCACCGACTGCCTCGTCGCCGGGCCTGTCCAGATGGACAGCGCCCAGGTATCCGGCGGAATCTTCCTCGACGGCGCCCGCCTTGGCCTCGACGGCGGCTGTGCGCTCCTGCTCGACCACGCCTCCGTCGGTACGGACATCTGGGCGCCCAATCTGGTGGCCGACGGCGGGATCAGCCTCGGAGCCGCACACATTCAGGGCTCGCTCAATCTGGAGAGCGCCCAGATCAAGAACGCGGAAGGTGATGCCCTCGATGCCGCCCACCTCACCGTCGGAACCGTCCTCAACGCCGGTGGCCTCATCACCGAGGGCCGCGTCAAGCTCACCGGAACCAAGGTCACCGGGCTGCTCACCTTCATCGGGGCCCGGCTCCACAACCCGGGCGGCGTCGCACTGGGCGTCAGCAGCTGCGAGGCCGCAGTGTTCTCGCTCTGGGACGCCGACCAGATATCCGGCGACGTCAAGATGCACTACGCCAGCTTCAAGGTCATCCACGCCAAGCCCCAAGTCTGGCCGACCACGGTGCGCCTGGAGGGACTGACGTACGAGACTCTCGTTCCGCGCCTGCCCGCAGCACAGCGGCTGGCCCTGCTGGAGCGCGATGTTGACGGCTTCGTACCTCACGCCTACGAGCAACTCGCCGCCTCATACCGCCGCGTCGGTGACGACGTCGAAGCCCGCAACGTCCAACTCGCCAAGCAGCGTCGGCAACGCAGGTCACTGCCCTGGTTCGGCAGGCTCTGGGGCTACCTCCAGGATGCAACTGTCGGCTACGGCTACCGTCCCACCCGTGCCATGGGCTGGCTTCTGGCTCTGCTCGTCATCGGTTCAGTCACCTACGGACTGCACCACCCAAGCCCGGCAGCTCACGGCACAGGCCCAGCCTTCAACCCCGTCTTCTATACCTTCAATCTCCTTGTGCCCCTCATGGACTTCGGCCAGAAGACTGCCTTCACGCCCACCGGCCCCTACCAATGGCTCTCCTATTTCCTGATCGTCGCCGGCTGGGTGCTCGCCACGACCGTCGTCGCCGGGGTCACCCGCAACCTCAGCCGCTCATAGCCCTTCGCGCGAGGTAGGCAGTGTGTGCGCTGTGGGTAGGTGGTCCCGTCACGCTGCATGTGGCGGGCCCACTTCAAGGCGGTGTGGATGTGGACATCGAGCAGGTCAGCCACGGCTGGAGCGGGCGGGGAGGCGATGGTGTGCGGCGTGGTCAGGCCCGCGCTGTGCGGACCGGTCCAAGATGGGGCCTGATGTCGTGGGCGGACTCCGGGAAGTTCACACCTTCTGCGGGCAGAGCACAGTGACGGCTCGTCTACGGTCGGCGCGGAAAGCCCCTGATGGTTCTGCCGTCAGCGGACCGGCTGGATCTCGGACAGCGGCCCGCGAAGATGACTGTATGGGGAAGAACATGGCGGTGCGTCGACTCGATCTCGGGTATTTCATCCGCCCCGCCTCGGAAGTGGGCGGCCCGCAGCCACGGGTCGAACCCGTCCTTGCCTACCTGGTGCAACACGACAGCGGGCTGATCCTCTTCGATACCGGCATCGGGGACGCGGACGCGGAAACCGAAGCCCACTATCGTCCCCGCCGCCGTGCGCTACCGGACGCCCTCTCCGCGTCCGGAGTCGCCCTCGATGACGTCTCCATGATCGTTAACTGCCACCTGCACTTCGACCACATCGGCGGGAACCCTCTCCTGGGCGGCAAACCCATCCTGGTCCAGGATGTCGAACTGGCCATCGCCCGCCGGGGCGGCTACACAATCGACGAGCTGATCGACTTCCCCGGTGCGACCTACGAGGGAACTCGTCGGCGAAACCGAGGTCTGGCCCGGAATCTGGATCGTTCCGACACCCGGGCACACCCAAGGGCACCAGTCGCTGGTCCTCCGGCAAGGCGACGGCACAGTAGTCCTCGCCGGCCAGGCATACGACTTCGCTTCCCACTTCGCGTCCGAGCAACTGGCCCGCCGTGCGACGCTTCGCGGCGTGGAACAGCCGCTTCCTCCCTATCGGCACTGGCTGGATCGACTCGCCGACTTCGACCCACGACGTGTGCTCTTCGCCCACGACTGCTCGGTCTGGGAACCGCCGCAGACCGAAGGCCACTGAAACCGGTCCGCGGCCAGGGCGAAGGGTTGCTCATCGCCGGACCGGTCATGGGCTTTTGAAGGAGCGAGAACAGCGCGAGCAGCCGGGCGGACGTATACGTATGCGCGCTCCTGCTTCCCGCAGTACCGGACACACCCTGTCCTCTACCTCTGCCATCGTGGCGTACGAGCCGTTCGGAAGGCAGAACGCCTGGTCACGGCAGCCACCGCTCGACATCGACGGCTGACGGCTGACGGCTGACGGCTGACGGCTGACGGCTGACGGCTGACGACGCACATTCTCGCAGTGAGGCAAGGAGCAAATCATGTCCATCACGACCACCACTCACCTGAACTTCCGGGGCACCGCACGCGAGGCGCTGGACTTCTACCGGTCCGTCTTCGGCGGACGTACGGTCGCGGTCACCTACAAGGACGCGAACGCCGTACAGAACGAGAGCGAGGCGGACTGGGTGATGTGGGGCGAGGTGGTCGGCGACAACGGCTTCCACGTCATGGTCTACGACGTACCCTCGCAGCTGCCCTGGAACCAGGGCGAGAACCCGTTCTTCGTCTCCGTGCGCGGCGATGACGCCGCGGAGATCAGCGCCCTGTGGGGCAGGCTCGCCGAGGGCTCGACCATTGTCGGTCCGCTGGAGCGTGCGCAGTGGGCACCGCTGTACGGCATGCTCACCGACCGCTTCGGCATCACCTGGGTCCTGGACGTCACCGTTCCGTACAACGGCTGAACCGACCGACCCGACCTGCGCGCTGCCGGCTGCTGCGGCACCTCAGTACAGCCGGGACGCTGGGGGCCTCGGCGGCATCTCTGAGCGCCCAGGGCTTCTCGACCGGCCGGGCCCCGGCCACCGGCGGTGGGCAGGGCGCCGTCGGGAGCCGAGGACGACCGCCGAGCGCGCGCCCGCGACGCTGCCCGCCGGCCTCGGAGCAGCTGCGTACGGTGGCCTCGGACTCGGCCGTGTCCGGGATGACGTTCTGCTGCGTACCGGCGTGCAGCCGCCCGACGGTCACCACCACCGGGTCGAAGATGTCGAAGGTGCGCGTCACCCAGTTCTGCAGTGCGGTCACCATCTCGCAGACGGCCGGGACCGGGTCCTTCGCGTGGTGCGGAGCCGGATCCGTGCCCGCCCTCGCCGCGAACCGTCACCCGCAGGGCGTCGGACGCCCTCATGACCGTGCCGGGCCGGGACGCGACCCAGCCGCCGGGCAGGCGATTGGCCGCGACATGCAGGGCGAAGGCCGCGTCGAGCGGCTTGCCCGCCGCGTTCAGGACACCCTCGTCGATCATCGCGCCGGCACCGTTGTGCCCCTCCTCGCCCGGCTGGAACATGAACACCACATCGCCCTGGAGGCTCTCCCGGCCGTCCGCGAGCAGTGTTGCCGCGCCGACGAGCCCGGCGGTGTGCGGATCGTGCCCGCAGCCGTGCATCCGGCCCGGCAGCCCGGAGGCGTACTCCACCCCCGTCAGCTCGTCCACCGGCAGCGCGTCCATGTCTCCGCGCAGCAGCACCGCCCCGCCTGGACGGCCACCGCGCGGCACGGCCGTGGATACGGTTCCGGCCATCGATGCGGCAAGACCGAAGTCCTGGACCGTCCAACCGACCTGTATCGCAGGAAACACGCAAGGGACGTTGAGTAGCGCAGGATTCCGGGAGTGAACCGGAACAGGATTCCGCGCACAGAGTGGTACGGGCGCTCGATGACGTCGACCAGGCCCTGGTGCACGCGCTGCAGATCGCCCCCGCGCCGGGTGGAACGAGATCGGCGCGGTGCTCGGACTCGACGCCGTCACCGTGGCCCGCCGCCGGCACCGGCTCACCGAAGCGGGCGCCGCCTGGATCAGCTGCTCCCCGACGCCCGCGCTCGCTGCGACCGGGCAGGGACTGCTTGCCGTCGCCGAGGGTGGACTGTGCCGGCGGCAGCCTGCTGACGGTCGCCCGGGCCCTCGCCGAGCTGCCCCAC
Organism: Streptomyces sp. NBC_01237; assembly: GCF_035917275.1. Lineage (NCBI taxonomy): Bacteria > Bacillati > Actinomycetota > Actinomycetes > Kitasatosporales > Streptomycetaceae > Streptomyces > Streptomyces sp. NBC_01237. The sequence continues at coordinate 262,231 of NZ_CP108508.1, forward strand.
GTCACCGCCGTCGAGCACGTCGGCGGAGACCGCGATCTCCTGCTCACGGTGATGGCCACGGACCTCGCCGCGCTCACCCACTGGGTGACCCGTGGCATCGGCGCGATGCAGGGCATCGTCGCCACCCGGACCCACCTCGCGAACACCGTCTACACCGAAGGCAGCCGCTGGCGGCTGCGCGCCCTCGACCGCCCCCGGATCGCCCGCCTCGCCGAAGCCGGCGCTCCCCCGCGCCGACACTCCCCTCTTCGCCCTCACCGACCTGGACCACGCCCTCGTCGGGGCCCTGTCCATGAACGGCCGCGCCACCTATCGCGCCCTGGCCGACGCCTGCGGAACGAGCCCGGACACGGTCCGCCGCCGCCTCGGGCGGCTCTGCGCCTCGGGCATGCTCCAGCCCCGCTGCGAGGTCGCCCGCCCTCTGTCGGAGTGGCCCGTCACAGCGATTCTCTGGGGGAGAGTGGCCGCGGAGGAGCTGGAAAGCGCCTCCCGTTCCATCACCGGCGCCCGCGGGGTACGGCTGTGCGGCGGCCTCACCGGCCGGAACAACATCCTCGTCGTGGCGTGGGTGAAGTCCCTCTCCGACACCCAGCGCTTCGAGATACGACTCACCCAGCGCCCCCCGGCCTGGATATCACCGACCGTGCCGTGGCCCTCCGGCCACTGAAACTCAGCGGCCGTCTGCTCGACGAACGCGGCTACCGTATCGGCGGTGTCCCGGCTGGACGTCCTCACCGCCGGCGCCGGCTGACGAGATCGAGGGCGATCGGCCGCCGACTCCGCATGACCTCGCGCATCGTCAGACGGTTCGCCGGTGACCGACTCGTTCGCGTCTCGGCGCCGCAGGGCGACGGCGATCGTGCCGCCGTCGATGTCAGAGGGGCGTTCGCCGTGCTCGCCGTCGAGTGCGTGTCCAGGCACCTGACATGCCGTCCCTGGCGATCAGGGGCGGGCCCAGTGTGAACCGACGCCGGCTTCGCGGGCCGCCGAGGCGTACGCCTCGTTGGCGCGGGACACGACGGACGCCGGGTGCGGGTCAGGTGGTGGAAGCGGGGCCGGGAGGCAGGTGGACGGTCATGATCAGGTGGCAGGTTTCGGTACCCGTGCCGCGGTAGGCGTGGGGGGCGTCGCCGTCGAAGGTGGCGGTCTGGTCGGCTTCGACGGCGTGTTCGGTGCCGTCGACGATCAGGGTCATGCGTCCGGAGGTGACACTGACGGTTTCGACGACCCCGGCCTGGTGGGGGTGGCTGGGGTACTCCTCGCCGGGTTCGAGTTTCCAGCGCCAGACCTCGACCGGGGCGGGTCCTGCGGTCGTCAGCATGAGCCGGGCCTCGCTGCCCTCGGCACCGGCCCACAACGGCATCACGGTGTCGGCGGCCACGACGCGGACACGGCTTTCCGAGGGTCCCTCCATCAGTGCGGACACCGAGACACCGAGGGTGTCGGCGAGCCTGACGAGCGTGGCGAAGTTCGGGTTGCCCTGAGCCTTCTCCAGTGCGACGAGGGCGCCCTTGCTGACCGTGGCGCGGCGGCCGAGCTCGTCCAGGGACAGGCCCGCGCGGGTGCGGGCCGCCCTGACGTTGTGCGCGAGTGTCCGCAGGGCCGCGTTCGTCTCGGGCATCCGATCACCATCCTTATATGGACCACTGGAATGCACCGTGCGGTCGGTTGGTTGACACCGGCCGGTCGGTTCGTTGTACAGTTTAGTCGTTCCATTGCATAGTAAGGGATGTACCGTGATCGCTCTGCTGCTGGCTCTGGGCAGCTCGCTCGCCTATGGATGCGCCGACTTCCTGGGCGGCCTCGGTGCGCGGAAGGCCCATGTCCTGCGCACCGTGATGATCGCCGCCCCGGCCTCTCTCGTGGTCGAGCTGCTGCTGTGGCCGTTCCTCGGTGCCTCGTTCGGCGTGCAGACCCTGGCCTGGGGCGCCGCCTCGGGTGTCGCATCGGCCGCCGCGTTCGCCCTGCTCTACAAGACCCTCGCCATCGGCCCGATGAGCGTGCTCTCCCCGGTGACCGCATTGGTCTCCGCCGTGCTGCCCGTCGGTGTGGGGCTGTTCCAAGGCGAGCACCTGGGACCGGCCGGACTGATCGGTCTGCCGCTCGCGCTTGCCGCAGTGGTAATGGTCAGCGCAGGGAAGGGCGCCGGGTCGGTACGCCCGTCCCGCGCCGCGCTGCTGCCGGCCTTCGGTGCGGGTGCCGCGATCGCCCTTCAGCTGATCTTCCTGCACCAGGCCCCCTCCGACAGCGGCGTCGGCCCGCTGATCATCGGCAGGGCGGTGTCTTCTGCCGTCACCCTCATCGCTGCCGGGGTGCTGTACCGCCGCCTGGGATCCGAGAAGCCCGCGTACGCGATGTCGGCCACCGCCGGCGTGCTGGACTCGGTGGCGAACCTGCTGTTCCTGCTCGCCGCCCGCAGCGGGGACCTCGCCGTCGTCGCCGTCATCACCGCCCTCTACCCGGCCGGCACCGTCCTGCTCGCCCGCAGCGTGCTCGGCGAACGCATCCACCGCAGCCAGCTCATCGGGCTCGGCACCGCCGCAGCTGCCGTCAGCCTCCTCGCTCTCACCTGATCACCCCGGCCGCGGCACCGACCGTGCAAGGAGCAGCATGTTCATCCAGCCTCGGGACGCCACCCCGGACGAGAGCGAAGGGCAGCCCTGGATCGCCGAAGGCCACGGCTTCGGACGGCTGAGCGTCAACGGCCTGCCCGGCCGGCCGGCCGTCGTCGCCCCCACCCACTTCACCACCGACAAACGGCGGCCTGCTGATCCGCCCCGCCCGCCCCCACCCGGTCCGGAAGGCGATCGAGCAGAACCCGGACGTCATCTTCACCGTCATCAGCGACTACGCCTTCGTCCCCGGCCGCCGGCGTGCCAAGCGGACGTGCGGGCGAAGTTCACGTACGACGACCACAGGCCCGTCGGGCAGCGTGCCGACGTCGCCGACCGCCTCGCCGAACGCGGACACAGCCTCGACGTGGCCACCGCGCGCCGGCAGCGCCGCCTCCCGGACCGCATCCGCATCTGGAAACCCTGCCCCCTCGCCCACCCGTACACGCCAAGGAACGGAGCCCCGCCCATGACCGTCTTCCGAATCGACCCAGCCGTCGCCGATGCCTTCCCCGACACCCTCATCGCCGTGGTCACCGCCACCGGCCTGCGCGGCCACGGGCCGTGGCCCGCCACGACCGCCACCCTTCAGGACCTGGAGCAGCAGCTCGCCGACGGCACCTGGCAGCCCGCCGACGAGACCGACCCGCGGATCGAGGCATGGCACACCGCCTACCGCTCCTTCGGCACCAACCCCCGCCGCATCCGTCCCAGCGTCGACGCGCTCGGCCGGCGCTTCACGAAAAAGGGAACCCTGCCACGCGTCAACCCGGCCGTCGACTCCTACAACGCCGTCTCCGTCCAGCACGGGCTGCCCGCCGGGGCCTTCGACCTCGACCACGTCACCGGCCGCATCGCCATCCAGTACGCCGACGGCACCGAAGAATTCACACCCCTCGGTGAACCGGGGACCACCGAGAACCCCAAGCCCGGCGAGATCGTCTACGCGGACACCACCGGCGTCCTGACCCGCCACTGGAACCACCGCGACGCCCACCGCACCCGCGTCACCGAAGACTCCACCCACGTCGCCTTCGTCTTCGAAACCCTCCACGTCTCGCGTGACGGCCACCTTCTCAAGGCCGCGGCGCTGGACCTTCAGGGCCTGCTCGCCCCACACACCGGACAGACCGCCGTGTACTACCTCAGCCCGGACCAGCCCCAGGTCACCGTCTGAGCACCGGCCCCGCGTGGACGCCCCGTGGGCGGGGGCTCCGGGTGCTGGGAAGCAAGGGCACAGCCGCTCCCCCACGAGCCAGGTCCACCCGTCCTGTCCGCGCAGGTCCGAGCACCGGATGCGCAGTGCGCAGACAGGCCCGGTCCACCGGTGTCACGCCCGTGGACCGGGCCGCGTGCCGCCGGTTCGGCTACTTCAGGTAGGGGCCTGCGGCGCCGATCCTGCCGGGCGCCGCGTTCCTGCCGCCCAGGTCGAGGACGTAGACGCGCAGGTTGCCCTTGCCGGGTGCGGCAACGGTGAGCTTGCCGTCGGAAACGGTGCGGGTGTCCCCGGTGACGGCGTCCTTGTAGGTGCCGTTCGGAATCCCGGTGTATGTGGCACCGCCGGTGACGGTCACGAGCGCGAAACTGTCGGTGCCGCTCGCGGCATCGGTGTAGCGGCGCTTGTACGCCATCGACCCGGCGATGCCCTCGGTGGAGTACTGGCCCATCTGTAGTGCGGGCACGGCGCGCCGGATCTCGTTGAGCCTCTGCAGATGCGTGACGAGCGGCTTGTCGAGCGTGTCGGCAACCTCGCCGGTGGCCGTGGAGACCTTGCCGAAGCCGGATGTCTTGACCGTGCCGGTGAGATGGTCGCCGTAGTAGGCGCGTCCGGTGGTCGCCAGCGGGCAGCTCGGCCCGCAGTCGATCTTCCTGCCCGCCTGGAATTCGATCTCGGAGCCGTAGTACAGGGTCGGGATGCCGCGGAACGTCCACATCAGGGACATGTTCTCGGCCCAGGCGTCGGTGCCTCCCGCGTAGCGTTCGCCGCTCTTGTTGGGCCCGTAGTCGTGACTGTCGACGTAGACGACGTTGTAGGTGGCGTCGTTGTAGCTGTCGTCGGAGTCCTTGCCGTTGTTGTAGGCGTTGTTCGCGTCACCGAAGTTCATGTGCATCCGCATGTCGATGACGTTCATGCCGGAGAACCGGCTGCGGTCCGGTGCGTGGTAGGTGTTCCCGTCCAGGAAGGCGTTGGTGGAGGCCGGCTGGGAACCGGTGCCCTGCTGCTGTTCGTAGGCGTACATCTCCAGGGCGGCCTTCTCGTCGTCCGCGCTGTACTCCTTGCGCTCCTTCCAGGTGAAGAACTGCGCGGAGTGGTTGACCGAGCCGCGGTTCCACTTGTCGTTCACGAAGGCTCCGACCTCGCCGAAGACGAAGAAGTTCTTCGCGGCCTCGGCGCCGAAGCGTGCGGTGACGCGCTCCTGGATGGCCGGCAGGAAGCGGCGGTTCCAGGTGGTGCGCGGAATATGGACGGCGGTGTCGATCCGGAAGCCGTCGACGCCCATGTCGATGTACTTGTTGTAGGCACCGATCAGGTAGTTCTGGACGGGCGCGCTCTCGGTGTTGAAGTCGGCGAGATCCTCGTGGAGCCAGCAGCTGCGGGAGTCCTCACCCTCCCAGTTCCCGAGCCAGCAGTTGTGGTAGTAGGCCTTGGGGAACATGCCCGATGTGGGGCTGGGCCATTGGCAGTTGTAGATCCGATACCCCTCGGGGGAGGAGTTGCCGGTGGGCTTGCCCCAGTTGAGACAGGTATTGCCGGACGGCTCGGCCGTGGACCAGAGATCACCGTTGTAGTACGACTTCCCGGACTTCGGCTCGACGGTGAGGCCGTCGTACGCGAAGCCGTCGTTCTTCTCGTCGTAGTACCAGCTCCACTGGGCGTCCCGCACCCCGTAGGTCTTGGGCGTGAACAGGCCCTTGGCGCCCCAGCGCGAGGAGTGGTTGTAGACGACGTCCTGGTAGATCTTCATGCCCTTGGCGTGGGCCGCGTTGATGAGGTCCTGGTAGGAGGCGCCGGCGGACTCCAGACGGGGGTCGACCTTGTAGAAGTCGTAGCCGTGGTAGCCGTGATAGTCGTAGTCGGACCGGTTCAGGACCACCGGGGTGATCCAGACGGCGGAGAAGCCGAGACCCTTGATGTAGTCGAGCTTGCTGACGAGTCCCTTGAAGTCGCCGCGGAACATGGGGTCGTTGTTGGCGGAGTTGCCGGATTTCTCGTGCTGGCTGCCACCGCGGTTGTTGCCGCTGTCACCGTCGTTGAAGCGGGCGGTGAGTACGAAGTAGATGGGGTCCTTGCGCGGATCGGTGCCCAGTGGTTTTCCGCCGGCCTGTTCGGCAGGCTTCTCACCTGTGGTGACGGTGGCGGCGGCCGATGCGGTGGAGGCGTTGCCCGCCGCGTCAACGGCCTTCACCGTGTAGCTGTAGGCCGTCCTCTCCTCCAGATTCGCATCGGAATGGACGGTGGAACCGACATCGGTGACCATCGTTCCCCTGGTGCCCCCGGTCCTGGTCACCTGGTACTTGGTGACGCCCCGGTCGTCCGTGGAGGGATCCCATGTCAACACCACCGAGACACCATCCGCGTCGGCGCTGACCTTCGCAGGTGCGGTCGGGGCTTCGGTGTCCGCGGGCTCGGCTTCGCACGGGTCCTCGGTGTCGGGGGTGACGGTCCTGTCCCTGACCGTCGAAACGCCCGACGGAATGGCGTAGTTGCCGCCGTTGTTGTTGTCCCAGACCCCGTTGCCGTTGTTGAACGCGGCGCTCATCGAGGTGGCACCGCCGAGATCGACGGACCGCTTCACCCATCCCGTGCAGGCTGCTTCCATACCCGCACCCGGCACGGTGGTCCACGAGCCGCCCGCCGGCTGGTAGTGGAGGTTGGTGGTGGTCCAGCCGACCGTGGTCGTCGAGTAGTAGACGGAGGCGGTGTTGGTGCCCGTCGGGGAGGGGCCGGGACCGGCGCCGGCGCACGGGTCGCTGTGGGCCACGACACCGTCCTTGACGGTGATGTTGCCGGCACCCAGGCCGTAGTTCTTACCGGCGTTGTTGTCCCAGACTCCCGAGCCGTTGTTGAACGTCACCGCCAGCCCGGAAGCGCTGCCCAGACTGACGGTCTTCTTCACCCAGTCGGTACAGGCGGCCTCCATCCGCACGCCGGGCGTGGTCGTCCAGGAACCGCCGTCCGGCGCATAGTGCAAGTGGTACGCCGACCAGTCCTTGGTCTTCGTGTAGTAGAAGACCGTCGCGGTGTTCTCCGTCGCCGCGGCGGGAACGGTGGACTGCGGGCCGGTCTGGGGTATCGCGGTGAGGAGTCCCAGCAGCCCGACAGTTGCCAAGGCTGCTGCCAGGGTGCGTCTCAGCAGCCGACAGGAAGTGCGTTTCATTCGTATCTCCAAGGGAGGGCCGCGGCCGGGCGGCCTCGGCAGCCGACTCGCAGGTGCTCATGGACCACCTGCGAGGTCCCGCCGGAGAACCCTGACGCGCCTCGGGGTTCGAGCGAGCAGTGCATTCCGGACAGCAAGCACTGTCAGAACCTTGCTGAAATCTCTTGCGGTGAGGAAATTACCTGAGCATGACATGCGCGTAAAGAGACTGGACAGGCATTCGGCACGGCGGTCGGTGCTCGACGGCTGATGGCACAGAGGGCCGGCGCGGCAGTGACGGATGCCGCACGAGGGAAGGCGGGCCTCCGGCGTGCGGCATGACGGGTCTGCGCGAGGGATCAGGCCGGGAGCCGGATGCCCCTGAGGTCCGTGCGGAGGCGGCGTCCGTCGGTGAGAATCGCTGCGGGCTGTGAAGCGGAGTCAGCCGATGGACCGAAAGGGCCTGCGGCAAGGGCGGTACGGGCGTCCCGGTGAGCGGGCGTCAGCCACGGCGGATCGGCGCCTCGGGCTGCGCGGGAGACTTGGTGATCTCGGCGTGGACCACCTTGAAGGCGCCCCTGATCACGGTCGTGAACGGCGCGGGGGCCATGCACGTACCGGCCTGCGGCCTGACGGGCTGGCCGCTCTCGTCGACGTGCTCGGGGTCGACGTTCACCACACCCCAGGAGAAGCCGAGCCGGTCCGGCTCCCCCTTCCCGCCCTGCTGGACACTGATGCCCAGCCGGGCGCCGACCTCTTCGACGTTCGACTTCGTCACGACTGCGGTCAGAGTCGCCGTCCGGCCGCTGGTGACCAGGCAGTCCACCCGTGCCTCCGCCCACCCCGCGGCGCCGCTTCGGGAGGTGTGGGAGAACTTCAGCGTGCCCCGGGCATCTGTGGACAGCCCCTCGGGGGCCCTGGGCGGCACCGGCCGGGTGAACGGCGTCTGTTCGGCATCGATGGTGAAGCGGATATCGTCGTCGATCGACTCGATGTAGGAGACCCGCGCCTTCCCGTGGACGCTCGCGGTCTTCGTCGCCTTCTTCTCGGCGGATGCGGCGGATGCGGACGTGGCGGGGGCCGGGGCTGCGGGACCGGCGGCGACCAGTCCGGCCAGAATGGCGACGGCTGCCGTAGCGCCGATTGCGGTGTTGCGCATGATGAACTCCCGTGTACTGAAGGGCGCTTGTGTTGCCGCGGTCGGCTGAACGGCTCAAGCTTCACCCCTGGCGCCCCCGCGATCCCATCCGCCGATCGGCACAAAGATCACGCCGCCGCCCGGCCCGCCTATGCCGTTCGGCAGAGGGTCCCGCCCTGTCGCACACCCGTACGCTGATCACCATGTGGGAATCAACCGGCCCGGCCGTCAAGGCGCTTGACGCTCTGCCCTCGGTCGCGGCCGCGGGCACGCTGGTGTGGGCCGTTGCCTGCCCCCGTGCCGCAGTTCGTCAGCGGCTCAGCCACCTCGCCCGCCCGACGACGGTCTGCGCGGCACTCTCCCTGATCACCAGCCTCGCCCTGCCGAAGGCTGGCTTCGGCTCCGGCTGGAAGCTGGCGGAGATCGCTGTCCTGTTGCTCCTCCTGGTCGCGGTCACCCGCTGGTCGCCCCTGCGCGAACTCACGTCGGCCCTCCCTGTGACCACCCTCGCGGTGACCCTCTGGCCGCTGCCGCTGGTCACCGGTGAGTCCTTCCTTGAATCCATCGGCATCGCCACCTTCTGGCTGCTTCCCGTCGCCGCCGCGGTGGCGGCCGGCGCCTACCCCCGCCGCCAGCAGCTCCGACGCCGGAGCGCGGTGGTCGAGGCCCGCAGCGCCCAGCGTCTTCAGCTCTCCCGCGACCTGCACGACTTCGTCGCCCATGACATCAGCGGAATCGTCGTCCAGGCCCAGGCGGCCCGCTTCGTCGCCGCCACCGACCCCTCCCACGCGGTGCTCGCCCTGGAACGCATCGAGAAGGCGGGCCTGAGCGCCCTGGCCGCGATGGACCGGACCGTACAGATGCTGCACGGTCCGGCGGCACCCGCCACCGACCCGCTCCCCGATGTGTCCCAACTGCTCCTACTCATAGAGAACTTCACCTCGGCCGGAGCCACCGAGGTACATCTGGACCTGCCTCCCCTGGCCCTGGAGGCGCTCACCCGCGAGGCGGGCTCCGCCGCGTACCGCATCGTCGTCGAGGCGTTGACCAACATCCGCCGACACGCCCCCGACGCCCCACGCGCCACCGTCGCACTCACCCCCACGGCCTCCACCGTGGAGATCCGCGTCACCAACGACCGCGGCGGTCGCTCCGGCCCGGCCCGCCGCCGCGTCTCCCGGGGCGGCCTCGGCCTCCCAGCCCTCACCGAGCACGCCGAGGCGCTGGGCGGAACCCTCTCGGCGGGGCCGCACGGCAACGGTGGCTGGCAGCTCATCGCCGTCCTGCCTGCCACTCTCCCGAAGGAGACATCATGACGACGCCCCTCGCCCCGACCCGCATCCTGATCGCCGACGACCAGGAGGACGTACGCAGCGGCTTCCGCCTGATTCTCGGCTCGCAGCCCGACATGACCGTGGTCGGCGAGGCGGCGGACGGCCTCACCGCCTTAGACCTCGCCCGCACCCTGCACCCCGACCTGATCCTCGCCGACATCCGGATGCCGGGGCTGGACGGCCTCGAACTCACCCGCCGCCTCGCCGGCCCCGACGTACCCGACCCCCTGCGTGTCCTCGTCGTCACCACCTTCGACCACGACGACTACGTACGCACGGCACTGCACGACGGCGCCTGCGGGTTCCTGCTCAAGCGCTCGGGCCCCGGGCTGCTGATCGAGGGGGTCAGAGCGGCGATGGCCGGGGACATCCTCATCAGCCCCCAGATCACGGTCCGTCTGCTCCAGACCCTCGCGCCCGCCGCGCCGGCAGCGCCCGCGGCTCCGTCGCCACTCACCGCCCGGGAGCAGGAGATCGCCCGTCTGGTCGCCCGGGGCCTCACCAACGCCCAGATCGGCGAGGCGCTCTTCGTCTCAGCGGGCACAGCCAAGACCCACATCGCGAACATCCAGGCGAAACTGAAGGCCCACAACCGGGTGGGCATTGCCGCCTGGGCCTGGGAAAGCGGTCTGGCCGCCCCAGTCCCACGGGAGTAGGGCGCATGCCCAGGAGCCGCGCGCGGCCGACCGTGGCGGAGGCTGTGGGACGAATAGACATACAGATGACAGGCGGAGACCCAGCACGGCGGCGTGAGACGACACCCAAGAGAGTTACGCCACGTTCTGTTCAACTCCGTCCCGGTACAACCACGGCAACTCCGGACTGAGCGCCTGCATGTGGTGTACGGGGGTGGGGCACTCCGGCAGTCGGCATCAAGGTCATCAGGCCGCCACGTCCACCCCGAGGCGTTCCGGGCCGCCTGGATACTGCTCCATCGGGTGCAGCCCCCCGGACACGGTTACCCAAAGAGAACCTATGGAGTCAGAACTGACCGGCCGCCACGCTCACCGTCGTACGGCTGCTGGTCCATGCATACGATGCGTGCATGCCCGCACTTCAGGAAGAACGCGTCGTGCAGCTGCTGCGGCCGCTGATGCGGACGCGCACCGTACTCGAACCGGCCCAAAGCCCACCCGAGACACATGCGTGTGGAAGTCGTCGGCGGGACGCCGCTCCTCCGCCCGTTCCCGCGCGGTCCCATGCGACCCGGGAGTTCGCCACCACGCGGTTCGGCGGGTTCCCGACGGTGGAGGAGGGCGAGACCTGGCCGTTGTGCGACGGCTGCGCCGACGACCTCACGTTCGTCGCGCAGGTCGACCACTCCCGCGACGGCCTGCACAACAGGCTCCCCGTCACGTTCTTCACGTTCTTCTACTGCTGGACGTGCCACCCGTGGGGACGGAAGCGCGAACGGGGCGGATGGCTCGTACGTTCCTACACGAAGCTGCGGCGCCCCGAGGTTCTCGTGCACGGCACCGAGCCCGGCTTCGCGGAACACCACGTGGTTCCACGCCTGGAGAAGTCGCTTCCCGACACGGTGGGAATGCGCCTGCACTGCCCTGCCCTCTGGGACCTTGTACCGGGCGACAGCGGCTCCCCCGAGGCATGGGCGAACCGGCGCGTCATCGACCACGCCGCGCTCGCTCTGACGCAAGAGCGTGCCCGAACACCGCACCTGCGCAATGCGGGAGTGGCGATCGGCGGATACCCGTACTGGGCGAACGGCGGGGACGAAACACCGGTCTGTACGGAATGCACCGTGCCGATGGAGCTGCTGTTGCAGATTCCGCCGAGCGAGCTCACCGACGCGATGTGGGGTGATGTCGGAACCTTGTATCTGTTCATGTGCCGAATACACACCCAGCGCACCGGGCTGCGCATCCAGAGCACATGAAACGAGAGGTCACCCCAGTCACCCCAGGTGGGTGCCTCACAGAGAACCTCACCCACCTCACCCCGAAGCCGAAAGACCGCACCCGGGTGCCATGTTGTCGGCGCCCTGTGTACGGGGACAGCGCGGCGGACAGCGGCAGTTCCCGCGCGGCGCGGCCGGCCGCGCCGCAGTCACCTCGGTGGTGACGCCCGGCCCACGGGTCTGGTGCAGCGGTGCTGAAGCGCGATCCAGATCTTTCGGAGTTCGGCGGTCTGAGGATGTCGAGAACGTTCCACCGGCTCCGTCCCAGGCACATCAGCGGCCACCACCGGCCGCACGAGAAAGAAGGAGAATCCAGCATGGCTGTTCAGCGGATGGACAACGTCGGCATCGTCGTCGAGGACATGGAGGCCGCCCTTGCGTTCTTCGTGGAACTCGGCCTGGAGCTGGAGGGCAGGGCGGAGATCAAGGGCCTCTTCGCCGACCAGTGCACCGGACTCGACGGCGTCCACTGCGACATCGCCATGGTCCGGACCCCGGACGGACACAGTAGGCTCGAACTGGCGAAGTACCGAAGCCCCGCGGTGATCAGCGCGGGGCCGCGTAACCGGCCGCACAACACTCTGGGCACGCACCGCGTCATGTTCGCCGTCGACGACATCGAGGACACCGTTGCCCGTCTGCGCCCTCACGGCGCCGAACTCGTCGGCGAGATCGCCCGGTTCGAGGACAGCTACCTGCTCTGCTATGTCCGCGGGCCGGAGGGCATCATCGTCGGACTGGCCGAGCAACTGCGCTGAGAAGGAGAAAGCGAGCCGTGCAGCCGAACGAGATTTCATCGAGCTTCCGAACCCCCCGATCAGCCAGGAGCCGCCGACCCACGAGGCGATCGGGAATGGCTGATCTGCTCACCGGGTCAACCTGAGCAGTTCATCGATCACCGGTTCCTCGCCGCTGCCACCGAGGTGGGCGATGGCCGCAAATGGCGCGATCACCTGACTCCAGGCATGGAGCCGGTCGCCGTCGAGCCCCTCGACGGCGGCGCGGAGCGCGGTCCCATGGCCATCGACCCGAAAGCCTGTGTCGGTGATCCGTGCTCCGACGCGGCGTTGCCCAGGTGCAGGTCACCGTGGAGAACACGGTGGTCGCCTCCGCGTCCAGCAGCCGCTCGCACCGCTGGATCGCCCTGTCCTACGCGGTGACGTCCATCCGTGCGCTGATCGCAGGCTCGGAAAGCCGCCCGCCCACCCGGGCGAAGGCCTCCTCGCACCGCCCACGCAGCACACGCGTCGGCAGCGCATGCGCGTGCCGCACAGGATGCCGGCGCCCCCCTGTGAGGACCTTGACCACGAGACCGGTGTCCAGGGCTGTCAGGTCTCCCCCTCGGCCACTCCCCCACCGGTCTTTCCCGCTACGGTGACCGCCCTGCCGATCCGTTCCACCAGGCCCGCGACCAGGCGGGCCTGCACCAGCGAGAAGCTCCACCGGAAGAGCCCGCCGCGCCGTGTCCTGAGAAGGGCTGCTAGGTCTTGTCTGATAAATGATCACCCGTGGGCTCAGAATGCCGGATGCTTGTTGACGGAGGGTGGCCAGCGTCACGGGGGATCGCGTCTCCTCCCGTGGCAGGCCATGAAGACGAGGAGAGTTAGCGGTGTTGGAGACCTACCTGTCCTGGTACCGCGAGGGCCGGATGGACGAGTCCGAGTTCCGCTCGGTCACCGACCACTTGGCCCAGTCCGGGCTGACCGTCGAGCACCCGATGCTGGGCTGCGGGATGCTGTTGGACGTCGTAGGGGAACAGGTGAAGCTGCCTGTCGGGCGCATCCTGGAACTTGTTGGCCTGTCGGTCGGGCCGCTCTGCATTCAGTTCTGGCTGTCGGCAGACACGGACGTGGTGTGCGATGTCAGGTACGCGGCGCCGGACACCCAGGTCCTCACCTTCGAGCTCGGCGGATTGACCGAGAGCGAGCGCGAGCAGGCCACTAATGCCGTTCAGCGGCTGATCCAACGGGAGTTGGACAGGACTGCCGCTCTACTCGTCGATCTGGGCGGCGAAACAGCGGACGAGGACGATGACGCCCTGTTCCTGTATGGTCGACTGCCGATGGGCCCGCGCCCGGACCGAGTGCAGTTCCGTACGGACCGGCTCAGCACCATCCCGGCTGTTCTTGCTGGAGCAGAAGTGACGGATCTCGGCAACGGGCTGAGTACAGTCCGCTGGCAATGATCATCGGGCAGGTTCGCGGAGCCAGAGGACGAGCGCTGCGAAGTGGAGTCCAGCCCGGTATCGGGCGGCGAGTTTTTCGAACCGTGTCGCGACGGCGCGGAACTGTTTGAGCCGGCTGAAGCATCGTTCGACCACGTTGCGGGCTTTGTAGAGCTCGCGGTCGAAGGCTGGCGGCCTGCCACCGGCCCGCCCGCGCCGGACACGGTTTGCCTTCTGGTCGACCCTTTCCGGAATTACGGCTCGGATGCCCCGGCGACGCAGGGTCTGGCGGATCGCCCGTGACGAGTACGCCTTGTCCGCGATGACCGCGTCGGGCCTGCGGCGCGGCCGCCCGACGCCGGTAGAGAGCTTTGCGCTGCTGATCGCCCGGTTGGGTGCGGGGCCGTGCTTCACAATGTCTCCCGTGACGAGCACCTGGATGACCACGGCCATCGCGATCGTCGGCACGCTGCTGGGCAGCGGACTGACCGCATTTGTCACCGCGCGGATTGAGCGGCGAAAGAACGAGGCTCTGGAAAAACAGCAGATACGCCAAGAGGCCGCACAAGATCGCGCTGCGCTTCGCGACATGCGGGTCGAGCACCAGAAGTGGCGCCGGGATCGTCGGCAAGCTGCCTACCAGGGCTTGATGGATGCGGCTCATGAAGCACAGGGGGCTATCTGGCAACTGGCGCGGCTGACGCTGGAACCCTATGACCAGCATCGTTACGACATACGGCGTGGTGCAGCCATCGATGCGGTACGGGCGGCTCGGCAGGCGGCGAGCACCGTTGAACTCGAAGGACCCACTGGTGTGGCGCAGGCTGGTGCTGAGTACGCCGAAGCCATAGATCGGCACATACACCCGCCCATTCAGTACCTGATGGAACTGAGCAAGGGGCCGCTGACTGATGTACAGAAGGATCGCTATCGCTCCTCAGCTGCGGAAACGGGCCCTCTCGTGGCTGACATGCAGCGGCGCTTCGCTCCTCTCGCGCGTGCGGCCCTGGACGAGTTGATGGAGGAGGCGGCCGGCTAAGGGCTGTCCCCTAGGGGGGTGCTGCTTCGAACACGAAGCCAGACTCTGAACCACCGCCGGATCCAGGGCGGAGGTCCTGCCGCCCACACCCTGGCCGAATCCAGAAACTCGTCGCCCCCAGCACCGAACGGCGCAGGAACCACCTCCCGGTTCAGGGCAACGCGATCCACAGCGGCGACCCTTGGACGGGCGCCGGAGTGTCGCCCGGGGGGCAACTCTCCGAGCGGTCAAGGACGACGGTCCTCAGCCATTGAAGCGGTCCGGGTCGGGCCCGGTCCGCTCGTTACGGTTCAGCGCGGTGATCTCACCGATGTCGCCTTCGCTGAGCTCAAAGTCGAAGAGGTCGAAGTTCTCCTGAATGCGCTTCTGCGTCACCGATTTGGGGAAGATGACGTCCCCGCGCTGAATGTGCCAGCGCAGGGTCACCTGGGCGGGTGTCCTACCCACCCGCTCCGCGATGCGGCTGATGGTCGGGTCGTCGAGCACCTTGCCCTGCGCGATGGGTGACCAGGCTTCGGTGACGATCTCATGCTCGGCGCCGAATGCCCTCACGTCGTCCTGCGTAAGGTAGGGGTGCACCTCGATCTGGTTGACCGCAGGCACCACATCGCTGCCTTCCAGCAGTCGACGCAGGTGGTGGGGCTGGAAATTGGAGACTCCGATGGCCTTGGACCGGCCGGAGCGGTAGATCTCCTCCAGGGCTCTCCAGGTCTCCACGAAGTCGCCCCTGCCGGGCAACGGCCAGTGGATGAGGAAGAGGTCCAGGTAGTCGAGGCCGAGTTCCTCCATGGTGCGGTCGAACGCCTGGAGGGCATCGTCGTGCGCATGGGCCGCGTTGTTGAGCTTGCTGGTCACAAAGACCTCGGCACGGTCGAGACCGGAGCCCCGGACCGCTTGGCCGACCTCCTTCTCGTTGCCGTACATCTCCGCCGTGTCGATGTGCCGATAGCCGGCTTCCAGCGCGGCCAGCGTCGTTTCCCGGGTCTCCTCCGGCGGAATCTGAAAAGTGCCGAAGCCGAGCTGGGGGATCTGCACTGCGTTGTTGAGGGTGATGGAGGGTACTTGGGTCACGGTCGCTCCCGGTTTCGCGGTTCGAGGGCAGAGGGGGTGGGGGGTCAGTACGGTTCCAGTGTCCCTTTCTACCGCAGAACACACGCATTGCCTGCTTTGCCCCGTATAGGCGTGTGAGACGTGGCCGGATCACTCAGCCTGCGACATCCATACGGAACACGAATCCACCAAGCCCATGCTGGGCAGCCCCGGGCTGGAGGGCCACGACCTCCAGCCCGAGGATGCGGTGCCCGCCGCCACCGATGGCCGGCCGGGGCTGCAAGCCGGATCTCCCAGCCGAGGGGTCTGCGCGGGCCGCTGAAGTCCCACGCGTCGATCTCGGCTCCTCGAACGGGGCGTGCCACTCCGCGATCCTCCCGTCCGCAGAAGGAACCGGAGCACCCGGCCAGGCGGTACGAGAACCAGGGAAACCGCAGATCAGCCAGGTACGCAACTGGCGCTCGTCACCGAATGCGCGTGCCCGCGAGAATGCCGTGGCGGCCTGCCCCGACGAGGATCTCGTCGGCGAGACCAGTACCCAGGTCGACGCCGGTCTCCTCCTCGGCCAACTCCCCGACCGGCCTCCCCGCACTGGGGACCCTCGGCCGATCCGTGCCGCCTGGCACGAGGCGATGCCATGCCCCCGATTCTCCAGAGTGGCTACCGTTCACTCGGCGGGGTCGACTCGCAGGTCTCCGATTGCGTACGGCACGACGACGCGAAGCTCACCATTGCGCGTACATGACAATGGCGACCGCGAGCCCGGCAAGCAGGAACACATAGAGGATCCGCTACGGCAGAGCCATCCGGTCGGAACCACGCATCCGCCTCACGCCACAGATGCACCACCAATAACAAGGCGGACAGAAGCAGCGCCACCAAGAGATCCAGCACAGCGTCACTCCATGACCGCATCGGCCGTCTGAAACAGCCTTTGTTCGCCGACTTCGATACCAGCAAACCGCGTTACCACCGACATCCGCCTACGGACGGCGGGAGCCGGTAGGGGGCTCCTCCAAGTGCACTGTACGGATCCGACCGGGACGACCCCTACGAACAACCGGGGCACGAATGGGTCCGGTCCCCGAACTGCGACGCGTCCAGACCGGTGGCAGCCCGGTGCGCTTCGTCGACGACGGGCCGACTTCCACGGCGGAGCCTCGCGCGGCTTCCGCCTGGTCATCGGTGCGGACGGGCCGCACTCCCCGCCCGCCGCCTCGCCTTCGGCCCGGAGAAGGACCACGTGAGCCACCTCGGCTACTACGCCGCGACCTGGCAGCTGCACAACGACTCGCGCGGCTTCGCACACGACTGCACCTGGAATTGCCCGGATCACCCAACTTACAGAGCGAGTTGATACAGCACTCGGACGCAGAGTCGCCGTACACATCGTTCGCGCTGTCCGAGCATCTGGACCGAGCTGAATCGCCGCATCGATCGGCTCGGTCGACGACTCCTATGACAACGCCCTGATGGAATCGACGAGCGGCCCGCTCTCAGTACCCAGCCGATCCAACCCCCGGCCGACCAGCAAGGACCGCTCTCGGACGGCAGAGCACAGAGCGGCGAATGTGCGGGGGCGGGTACTTCGGGGGACCGATGACAGCGACGCTGCAACCGCTCGGGCAAACAATTCCCGGACCAGGCAGAGCCATCACCTGCTACCGTACGGGCCAGCATTGTCGCAATCGAGGAGTGACAGACGTGGCGGGTGAAGACGACATCTCCGGGTGAGATCCGGATGTGATTGGCCACCGGACAGCGTTCAGTAGAGCTGTCGGCGTGGCTCATTCGTCGTTCCCTTTTTGTCCCACACTGTCCAGGGCAGAGGTCTGTCTGCCCTTAGTTCTTCGAGGTCACTCCATGTCCGACGCTGCCATCATCTGCTCGAACCTCTCCTTCGCCTGGCCTGATGACACCCCGGTCTTCACCGATCTGTCCTTCACCGTGGCCACCGGCCGTACGGGCCTGGTCGCCCCCAACGGCTCCGGCAAGAGCACCCTGCTCAAACTGATCGCCGGAGAACTCGGACCCACCGCCGGCTCCGTTTCGGTCAACGGGACGCTGGGCTACCTCCCGCAGAGCCTCCCTCTGACCGGAAACCTCACCGTGGCCGAAGTGCTCGGCATCGCCGCGGTGATCAGCGCCCTCGACGCCGTCGAATCCGGGGACGTGAGCGAGGAGCACTTCACCACCATCGGTGACGACTGGGACATCGAGGAGCGAACCCGCGCCCAGCTGGACCGTCTCGGACTGGTCGGCCTGGAGCTGAACCGGCGCCTGAGCACGCTCAGTGGCGGCCAGGTCGTCTCCCTCGGCCTCGCCGCCCAGCTGCTCAGGCGCCCCGACGTACTGCTGCTCGACGAGCCGACCAACAACCTCGACCTCGAAGCCCGGCACAAGCTCTACGACGTGCTGGAGGATTTCAACGGCTGCCTGCTCCTGGTCAGCCACGACCGTGCGCTGCTCAACCGCATGGAACGTATCGCCGAACTTTCCGGCGACGAACTGCGCCTCTACGGCGGCAACTTCACCGAGTACCAGGAGGCCGTGCGCGCCGAGCAGGAGGTCGCGGAGAAGAACATCCGCAACGCCGAGCAGGAGCTGAAGCGGGAGAAGAGGGAAATGCAGCAGGCCCGCGAGCGCGCCGAGCGCCGCCAGAGCAATGCCGCCCGCAACCTCAAGAACGCCGGCCTGCCCCGCATCTTCGCGGGCAACATGAAGCGCGGCGCGCAGGAGTCCGCCGGCCGGTCCGGCCAGATGCACGCATCCCGGGTCAGCGAGGCCAAGTCCCGGCTCGACGAGGCCGGACGCGCCCTGCGCGAGGAGCAGCGCCTCACGCTGGAACTGCCCGGTACCGAGGTGCCCGCAGGGCGCAACCTCTTTCTCGGCGAGGGGATGCAGGTGCATCACGCGGGCCGGGCCGTGTTCGCCGACGGCGGTGTCAGCCTGGCCATCCGGGGCCCCGAGCGGATCGCGCTGACCGGTCCCAACGGTGCGGGGAAGACCACCCTGCTGCGCCTGATCACCGGCGATCTTGAGCCGGACAGCGGGGAGATCACCCGCAGCGGCGGACGGATCGCCTATCTCTCGCAGCGCCTGGACCTGCTGGACCTGGACCGCACCGTGGCGCAGAACTTCGCCGCGTTCGCCCCTGAGCGGGCCGAGGCGGAGCGGATGAACCTGCTCGCCCGATTCCTCTTCCGGGGCACCCGCGCGCATCTGCCGGTGTCCGCACTCTCGGGCGGTGAACGCCTGCGCGCCACCCTGGCGTGCGTACTGTGCGCCGAACCGGCCCCCCATCTGCTCCTGCTCGACGAGCCGACCAATAACCTCGACCTGGTCAGTGCCGGTCAGCTCGAAAGCGCGCTCGACTCCTACCGGGGCGCCTTCATGGTGATCAGCCACGACGAGCGGTTCCTTGCCGAGATCGGGGTGAACCGCTGGCTGCGGATCACCGACGGAAGTCTCAAGGAGACCGGAGCCCCTGCGGTGTGAGATGTCGGCGTGCTGAGCGGCCCGCGCCCGAGGCCCTGTGCCCGGCGGGCCGACCATCGATCACATGGAGAGGTTCCCTGTGCCCCAGCCCGCCCTGCTCGCCCGCGACCTGGTCCGCAGCCTCGGCGGCCGGCGTGTTCTGGACGGCGTGTCCCTGACGGCTTCCCCCGGCCACCGCATCGGCCTGATCGGGGAGAACGGTGTCGGCAAGTCCACCCTGCTGCGCGTACTGGCCGGCGTGGACCAACCTGACGCGGGAAGCGTCTCGCGCCCCGGTGACATCGGATACCTGCACCAGGAAATGCCTTTCGAGGCCGCGTCGTCCATCACGGCCGTGATGGACGACGCACTGTGCGAGGCCCGTGAGGATGTCGCACAGCTCGAACGGCTCGGAGAGGAACTCGCCCGGGTCCCCGAGGAGGCCCCCGGCCATCAGGAACTCCTCGACAGATACGGCAGGCGGCTTGAGCAGGCGCAGGACCGGGAGTCCTGGGACGCCGATCGCCGCGCGGCCCTGGTGCTCGACGGGCTGGGCCTGGGCGGAGTCGGGTACGGGCGGACTCTTGGCTCCCTGTCCGGTGGACAGCGCAGCCGGCTCTCCCTGGCCGCGCTGCTTGTCCGACGGCCGTCGGCGCTGCTGCTGGACGAGCCGACCAACCACCTCGACGACGGCGCCGCCGCCTTCCTGGAGGAACAGATCCGGAGCCTGCCCGGAACAGTGGTGGTCGCCAGTCACGACCGGGCGTTCCTTGACGCCGTCTGCACCCACCTGGTCGACCTCGACCCGACGGTGGACGGTCCTGTCCGTTACGGAGGCGACTACAGCGCGTACCTGGGTGAGAAGCGCGCCGAGCGGGAGCGCTGGGAGCGGCGGTACGCCGAGGAACAGGAGGAATTGGAGGGTCTACGTCACACGGCGGGCGTGACAGCGCATCTTGTCGCGCCGGACCGGGGGCGGCAGGACAACGAGAAGATGGGCTACGGCCACCGGGCGGGTCGGGTGCAGAACCAGATTGCCCGCCGGACGCGCAACGCCACGCGGCGGTTGGAGGAACTGGAGCGCACCCAGGTCGCCGAGCCGCCCCGCCCCCTGCGGTTCGCGGCCGGGGAACTGGCCGCACGGGCGGAAGAGGGCCCGCGGTCCCTGGTGTCTCTGCGGGACGTACGGGTTTCCGGCCGACTCGCCCTGGACGCCCTGGAAGTGTCCGCAACCGACCGGCTGTTGATCACGGGTGACAACGGGGCGGGCAAGTCGACGCTGCTCGCCGTGCTCGCCGGACAACTCTCCGCCGAGGGCGAGGTGCGCAGGCGGGGTGGACTGACGGTAGGGCTGCTCACCCAGGACACGGTCTTCGACCGGGACGACCGCACGGTCCACGCGACCTATGAGCTGTCGCTGGGGGCCGCTCGGGCCGAGAAGGTACCGCTGGGCTCGCTCGGGCTGATGAACGCAGCGGACTTGGACAAACCCGTCGGCCACCTTTCCGTCGGCCAGCGCCGACGGCTCGCTCTGGCCCTCCTCGTGGCGAGGCCGCCCCAGTTGCTGCTGCTCGATGAGCCCACCAACCATCTCTCCCCGCGCCTGTGCGACGAGTTGGAGGAGGCCTTGAGGACCGGGCCCGGCGCGATCGTCCTGGCGAGCCACGACCGCTGGCTTCGCCGACGGTGGCAAGGGCGGGAGATCCGGTTGGAGTCGGGACGCGGTCAGCGGGAGAACGGGCTGCGGGCCGTATCCATCGGGGAGCGTGCTCCTGGTCGATGACAGCCGTGCCCGTCGGCACGGGCTGCGGCAGCGATGCGAAATCCTCCGCCAGTCCACCGACGGGACCCGGCATCGACGCCCGCGGCGGGCGCACCGGGCATTCCTCGGACCCGTACGAATTCTGGGTGAGCATCGATATCGCCGGGGAGGAAGGCGCCGAGTCCGTGTGCTTCGCGCCCTCCGCGGCCGGAGTGGTGGGGATGCTCGGCCACACCGCGCCGGGTCGCCCACACCTGACGCGACTGGGCCGGGCATCTCCCGGCACGAGCCGCAGGCGAGGTCACCGCTCCTGCCAGGGTTGTCAGGCGCAGCGCTCAGCCGGTCTCGTCGTCTCGGCAGTGTCCGCGTTCCCGGCGTGCACGGTGGTCGACGAGGTGTCTGCGCGATGGACGATGACGACCGCTGCGAGGCCGATGGTCAGGCCGAGGGCGGTCTGCGGGCCGAACGGTTCACCGAACATGAGGGCTCCCCAGACTGCCGTGACCGGCGCCATGAGGAACATCAGTGTATTGACCTTGGTGACTCCGGAACGCCTCAGGATCAGCCAGTAGAGCCCGTACCCGCCGAGGGTGGAGAAGGCCACCAGCCAGCTGACCGCGGCCCAGAACGAGAGCTCGGCCGGCGGCTTCGCGGCTCCGGTGCTCACGGCGAGTGCCGTGAAGATGATCGCGCTCGTGGTGCTGTGGACGGTCATGGACACCGCGGGCGCGACCCGCGTGCGGGAGCGGCCTTCGAGGAACGTGGCCGCCACCAGTGAGAACATGCCGAGGAAGGGGACGAGATAGGCCCACCAGGCCACGCCGGTGCGGGCTGCGGCATCGGCCGTGGTGACGATGGCGACGCCGCTCACCCCCAGGGACAGGCCGAGCCACTGCTTGCGCGAGACGTACTGGCGCAGCAGCGGTCCGGCGAGTGCTCCGGCGACGAGGGGTTGGACGCCGTCGATCAGAGCCGTGGTGCCGCTGGAGACCCCGAGCTGGATCGCGTAGTAGACGGTGAGCAGATAGCCACTCTGCGACAGCATGCCGATCATGGCCTGTCTGGCCACATCCCGCAGGGTGAGGCCCCGCCACGACGCTCTGGCGACGGTCACCGCGACGACGATCAGGATGATCGTCAGCGGCAGGAACCGCCACATCAGGATTGTTACCGCGGACGCGCTGCCTGCACCGAGCTTGGCCCCGATGAACCCGGAACTCCAGCACAGCACGAAGACGATCGAGAGCAGGAGGTTCATACCTCTCCCTCCACTAAACAGATCGGTATACCTGTAGGCGTTCACTATACAGATCGGTATACTTCTGGGCATGGGTGCTACGGAGAAGCCGCGACGGATCACGATGACGCCTGCCGCACGGCGCGCCCTGAAGGCCGCCGCGCGACTGTTCTACGAGCGCGGCATCCATGCTGTCGGCGTGGACCTGATCGCCTCCGAGGCCGGGGTGACCAAGAAGACTCTCTACGACCGGTTCGGCTCGAAGGAGCAGATCGTCGTGGAGTACCTCGCGGACCGTGACGAACGCTGGCGAGCCTTCCTCGCCCAGCGCCTCGACGCGGCACATCCGACGCCGACGGCACGCGTCCTGGCCGTCTTCGATGCCTCACGCGCGTGGTCGGACGAGAACAGCCCCAAGGGATGCAGCATGGTCAACGCCCATGCCGAGATCAGCGATCCGCTCCACCCGGCCTACCTCATCATCACCGGGCAGAAGAAATGGATGCTCGACCTGTTCACCCAGCTCTCCAGGGACCTCTCCCCGGAAGGGGCCGGACATCTGGGCCGGACACTCATGCTGCTGCACGAAGGAGCGCTCGTCGCCCACGGCCTGAACATCTTCCCGGACCCGATCACCCACGCCCGCGAACAGGCCGAGGCTCTCCTTGCCACCGCAGCGGCCACCGCGGCGAAGCGGTGAGGCGGTGCCCCCGGTGGCGAGGGGCCGACGAAACCGGACCCGCCGACCCGCCGACCAGGGTGCCCTTGCGGCGTGGAGGCCGCCCGCATCCATAGACATCACGAAGAAGCGGCCGGCGCCACATCCACCTCCCGGCGCGTGTGCGAGAACCCGACTCGCGCAGTCATGACGACGAGCCCCAGGCCACAGGACTCCATCACGGCCACAGGACGCCATCACGGCCGCTGAACACCTGAACGACGCGATGAAGCGACTGCGGGCACGACTGCGCACGGAGTCGGGGCAGCACGCAACAGGGCTGAGCGCCACCCAGCTCGGCGTCCTGGCGAGCGTCGCGCGTGAGGGCCCGATCACCGCGGCCCGGCTCTCGGCGGTCGAGCACGTCAGCGGGCAGGCCATCGCCCAGAGACTCGCCGTACTCAAGGCGGCCGGACTGGTCCACAGCGAGCCAGACCCGAAGGACGGACGAAGGAAGCCGATGAGCGCCGATCCGTCCGCGACCGAGCTGATCGACAAGCTGCTTTCGGGCCGTGCTGCCTTCCTCGCTGCGTGCTGAGCGGCCTCGCCGTCGCCGGCGTGGCCACCGCCGCCGTCGGCCTGCCCATCGGCGGACTGCTCGTCGGCGCGGCAGGCTGGCGCTGGGCCTTCCTGATCAACATCCCGGTCACCGCGGTCGCCCTCGCGATGGCATTGCGGCTGTCCGAGGGCCCGCCACTCGATCGTGCCGACAGCGGCTTCCGCACGATCGCCCACCGCATCGACCTGGCCGGTATCGCCGGATTCGCCACCTCGATCTCGCGCTTGCCGCGAGTGCCAGTCAGGGCGCCTACCCAGGGGGCACGACAGGGCGCAGACGACCGCCCGTGGACATGGCAACGGACGCGACCGACGGCCAACACCTGGATGATCGGAGTGAAGACCGCCCCCATCGTTGGCGCTCGCGCCCTTTCGCCCTCCGGGCACCCCAGCACCGACGGCAGTACGGGCCCCATGCCCAGCAGAACCACCGAGCGGCCGGGCAGAGCACGGCCCCGGAAATTCTGCTGAAGTGCTGCAGGGGTCCAGGCGAGTTGGCACGATAGTGATCTCATTACGCTGGATGGGAGACGCGACCATGGGCCAGGAGCAGCCGCTCATCACGCGCGGCATGGCCGGCGGCGCTGAAGGTCTGGTACAGCGTGTACGGGGTGATCACCCCAGCGCGCGAGAACTCGACAGGATCACTGAGGCGTACGCGGCACATAGCGGGATCCGGCATCGGCTGTGGCTGGATGACCAGGCGGGTGTGCTGTTGTTTCTGGCGTGTACGGATTCCGGCAACGGCGCGGGCGGGCTGAAGCTGCACGAGGTTCCGCTGTGTTCGGCGTCCTGCACTCAGGTGCTGACCGACCTGACGACCGCGGTGCTGCTGCGGTTGGCCAGCCCTGCGGACAGCTACCGGACCCGGTGCGAGTCCGATCGAGACATCGGCGCGCTGGTGCAGCTGTTTCGCGTACGGCTTGCACAGATGCGGTGCGAGTATTCCGATGGCGCAGAGCTGGTGAAGGCGATGCGCGCTCAGATCGAGCGGGCGGGCGATGAGCAGCAGGTCGCACGGCGGACGGCTTTTCTGGGCTGGTACCTGAAAGGAGCCTACGGCGACGACGTGGATGGCCTTGAACGGGCGGAACGAGACCTCAGGTGCGGCATCGAACCAGGCATCAGCACCTACGAACGCTCTGCCGCCCGAACAGTCATGGCCTGGTCGCGGTACCGCGACCTGATTCGCTGCCAAGTCCCGCAGCCCCGGCTGGACGAGGTCCCGAGCCAGAAGCAGCGCGGACGAGGGAGCATACATTGGTACTACGAGTTTCGGACCATCGGACGCCACCTCACCGAGCATCAGATGCTCGAACTGCGTGCGAAGCTGCCCTGGGCCGACGTCACCTCCGATTCCCTCGTGCTCGACGAGTGGTCCCACCACACCGAACACCCGGTTTTCAGGGCTGCGGGCGAGATCGTCTCCCAGTACTTTGACGTCGGCCTCCACTTCAGCCAGGAGGGATCACGCACACTGTGGCTGCGGCTCCCGTCCACGCCCTCAAGCCGGATAGCCCCTTATGAAGACGGGTCCGGCGTCAGGAGCAGGATCGTCGACGACGGGCTCGTGCTGGAGCTCCACCGCGAGGAGGCAGACGGTGAACTCTCCTACCTGTACCACGACCCGCGTCCGTGGCTGGAGGAACTCCTGCCCCTGCGTGACGACTTGGCCGACGGCGACGTACGCGCACCGGCCATCGCCTGGCGGGCCGCCAACGAGACGCTCACGTTCAGAAAGGCATCGAAGAGGCCATCCATGCCGGACGGGCTGGACGAGGACGAACTGAACCCTCAACTACAGGCGCTCATCCGGCTACTCGAAGAGATTCCCTGAGCACTGGCAGCAGCAGAGAGTCCGTGGGCCCGGTGCCGCGTGCCGGGCGGTGTGCCGGGTGCCGATGAGGTGACGCACCGGCCTTCGAGGCGGTCATAGCGAGGATCCGGGTGCCCCGGGACACAGTCGGCAGACCGAGGACTCGACCAGAGACTGTGCTCGCGGATCGCGCGTACTCTTCCCGCGCGATCCGCAGGCCCCTCCCTCGTCGCGGCATCCGTGCCGTCATTCCGCAACCCGCCGACCAGGTCGGACACCGCCTCCGGCGGGGCAGCGCAGGAGGGCGCCCGCCTGGTTTCGATGCCGAGATATACAAGCAGTGCAATGCTGTCGAGCGAGGCATCGACCGGCTGAAGCAGTGGCGCGGCCCGGCGATGCGAACGGACAAGCTCGCCATCGTCTATCGGGCCACGCTCCACTTTGCCGCCACCCTCATCGGGATCCGGCAATAGCCGGCTCGGTCAACGGTCGACCGCCCAGCGCGCGTCCGCGGGCCAAGACCCACTGCTGACGATGTGGTCGACGATCCTGAACGCCTCTTCAAGCGGCACGGTGTCCGCGTCCGGGTATTCGTCGTACTGCCCATTGGACAGAACGAAACCGCCGCTCGATCCCTCAGCCCCAGGGTCGACGGCATGCTCCCCAGCATCATCATCACCGCTCATCAGCACCACCATCGCGCGCTCGGCGTTGGTCACGAAGGCCAACTTGCGGCCGGACGAACTGGTCAGCCATGTCTCAAGCTGCCCTTCGCCAATTCTTGCCCGGAGGGTCTCCAGTACCACTTGCACAGCGCTGCCGTCATCAAGAACCCAGGATTCGATCATGAGCACGACGATCCCACAGACGGATCCGAGAGACAGACTCTGCCCTCAGGTCACTGGCTAGTTGGTGGTGTGTGTGGGGTAGACCTCGACGTCGGTGTAGGCGCCCTTGATGTCTCCCGCGCCCGCGGGCCAGTTCAGGGTCACGGTGTGGGTCTCGTTCGGGGGTGTCACCAGGATGTTCGTCGGGTGCGCGAGGCTGTTGCCGGTGCTGTCGATGTCGTAGGCGAGGTCGAAGACGGCGGCGTCGCCGGGCTTCAGGGTGGTGATACGCGGCTGGGCCTGACCGCGCCCGACGGGGTTCGAGGTGTGGTCGGCGTCCTTGATGTCGACGCCCGCGAAGCCGGTCGCCGAGCAGGTGGTCGAGCCCCGGTTGATCATCGTGATGTCGATCCTGCCGGAGGTCTTGTCCGGGGCGGCGTCCGTGGCGTCGATGGCCAGGTCCGCCGTCTTGCAGAACGTGACCTTTCCGCCCGTCTGCGTCTCACCGTTCGCACCGTTCGTGCCCTTCGCGGCGTCCGCACCGCCCGCGCGGGCCTCGGTGTCCTCACCGGAACCCGACTTCGCGCTGCCGGCCTCCGAACCGGCCGCGCCCGAGCCACCCTCCGGGGACGAGGAGGACGAGGAGGACGTGGAGTTCTTGGCGGAGGAGCCCTTCGCGGAACCGTCGCCGCCGCAGGCGGTGAGCGAGAGGGTGGCGGCAAGGCCGATGGTGGCGAGAGCGGTGATACGGGTGTACTTCACGGTGTTCCCCCAGGAGCAGCGCGGTGCATGCGGTCAGAAGTATTTGTATCTCGCACCGAGTTACGGACAGTCCTCCGCGACGTCTTCGTTCTGTCACAGGCGCACCGACCCCACGGACCGCCGAGATGCCAACCGTACGGTCACCGACCCGACCCGAGCCCCCGCACACCCCAAGCGCCTCAACCAGCGTCAGCAGCCCCCTGAGCAGGCTTCATCTGGGCAAGGACCAGGAGTGCGAAGTGCGACGATCTGGGCAGATGGCTCGCACAGCAGCGGAAACCGCGCCTTCGGATAGCCTCCAGGCCCATGACTTCGAACCCTTCCTCCCATCGGATGCCGCTGGACGCTCTGGAATCACTGTGCGCATCTGCCATCCGGTCTGCGGGTGGATCCCCGGAGACAGCTGCAGCTCTCGCGTCGGCGACCGTTGCCGCCGAGCGACGGGGCAGGCGTGAAGTGGGAGCGGCGCATCTGCTCGACTACCTCGACGCTCTCCGATACGGACGTCTGAACGGTGTGGCCCGACCTCGCGTCGCCTCGGCTCGGGCCGCCGTCGTCACCGTCGACGCCGACCGCGGCACTGCGCAGCTCGCGTTCGACCATGCTCTCGGAGCCCTGGTCGAGCGGGCTCGTTCCAGCGGTGTGGCGGTTCTCGCCGTGTACAACTCCTTCAGCGCCGGAGAGCTCGGGCACTACACGTCGTGCGTCGCCGAAAAGGGGCTGATCGCCCTGGCATGCGCCAACTCGCCGGCGCTCATGGCCGTGTACGGCGCGCGCGAGGCGGTCACGGGCACCAATCCGCTCTCGTTCGCGCTGCCTCACCCGTCGGGCCCGCGGATGTTCGATCAGGCGACGAGCGCGACCGCCTGGGTGACCGTCCGCGACGCGGCGATGAGGGGCGAGGCCATTCCGGACAACTGGGCACTCGACGCCGACGGCCACCCGACCACCGACGCACGCGCCGCCATGAGCGGAGCGCTCCTGCCGTTCGGAGGCGTGAAGGGTGCCAACATCGCGCTCATGGTCGAGATGCTGGCCGCAGTGGCCGGCGGATCGTTCTCACAGGATGCGGCGCCCTTCGACTCCGGTACCCGGTCCCCGAGCCTGGGCCTCTTCGTCGCGGCGATCGACCCGACCGCATTCGACACCTCGTACCCACAGCGAGCGGAAGATCATCTGAGTCGGCTGGCCTCCGAGCACGGCGCGGACTTCGGCCGACGGAAGACGCCCATCACCGAGGTCGAAATCTCCGATGCGGTGTACCGAGCGCTCATGACGGCCTGACCGAGGGCCGCGAGGATGCCCGTCCCCCACCCGACCGACTCGTTGTCGGCTCGGCAGCGGTGCCAGCGGGCCCACGACACACGGTGGCCGGACCGGAACGGTCCCTGCCTCGGGTGCAGTGTGCCGGAGCAGCACTCGTCGCCCCGCGGAGCGGGAGGACGCAGTCGCCGGAAAGGCGCCGGTGGCCCCTGCGGTCACCGGAGGGGCCGCGCCGGTGCGCGTCTTGTTGCCCGGCATCACTGTTCCGGAGGCTGAACCCACGGAGCGAACCGCTGGCCGGGAGCCGCATCCTCGCGCCAGTATCTGAGGACTGTCTCCCGCACCATGTCGAGCCGCTCCGCGGCGACAAGACATGAGGCGGGCTCCCCTCCACCGGCGTCCGCTTCGAAGACGGCCAGCACAGGCGGCCTTCCACCGAGCTGCTGTGTGACCCTGTGCAACTCCTCGGGCGTGGGCGCGCGGAAGACAGGATCCTGGAAGGCCGTCGGGCAGCTGACCAAGAGCGGGGCGGTGAAGACCAGTTCCAGTCCGTGGTGATAGATGAGGTCGAAACCGGCGGCGAGCCGGAACTGATCACCGCCCCAAGCGAGGACGTCCCAGTCCCACCAGGACCCTTCCGGGAGCTCGATCGCAGCATGCGGTCGTTCGGCGGCCACCTTCGAACCCTCATTCCAAGAGACGTGACCCGGCATTCCGATCATGGGCGATGGCTGGTCGGGTCCGTGGTGACCGTACGACCAACGCGATCGCCCATGGCTCCTCCGGTCCAGCCGGCCGGAGGTGAGATCCCACCCCGGCCGTACGGACCGGATGAATCAGCGGCAGCGAGACGCCGGACCACGCCGCCTCGGCCTTCTGCGTCAGCCCCATCGAGGTCGCTCTCGATGTGCTGACCCGGCTCTGCGGGTAGCCCGGCATACGCGCGAGGGCCGCTCCCGCAAGGGCGCCGCCCTTCTCCGTGCTGATGCGCAGGTCTCGTATGCAACGTCTCCGGCCCGACCAATGACAGGGAACCAGCCGGACGGGCCCGGTTCTGCCCGCAGCGCAGGGTACTGCGGTTGTCACCCGGGCGGCGGGGGTTTTCACTCTCCCGCTCCGGTGTGAGGGCACACCGTGCCGGGCGGGCGGACGCTGAGGCGAGGGCCCCTCCTCCGAGCGTAAGAGAGATCACTCATGACTGTGTTCCGTCCTTCCTCCCGCGTCCGGCGCCGCACAGTGCGCGTGACCACCCTCTCCCTGGCTCTGACGACGGCGGTGCTGGCGACCGGGCCCGCGATGGCCGGCGGCGACCCCTCCGGTGCCGGGAATCCCGAGCCCACGGGCCGGGGCGTGAAGCCCACGGTGGTGCTGGTCCACGGCGCGTTCGCGGATGCGTCCGGCTGGAACGGCGTGGCCGCGCGACTCCAGCACCGGGGGTACAAGGTCGTCGCACCGCCCAACCCGCTGCGTGGAGTGCTCGGCGACTCGGCCTACATCGCGTCGGTCCTGAAGTCGGTGAAGGGCCCGATCGTGCTCGCCGGCCATTCGTACGGCGGTGCGGTCATCAGCCAGGCAGCGGCCGGGAACAAGAACGTGAGGGCGCTGGTGTACGTGTCCGCGTTCATGCCGGACGTGGGCGAGAACCCCGCCGCGCTGTCCGCGAAGTTCGCGGGCAGCGACCTCGCGCCCGCCCTCAGGCCGGTCCCCTACACGGACGGCACGACCAGCGGCACGGACCTCTACATCCAGGACGACAAGTTCCACGCCGTGTTCGCCGCCGATCTTCCCGAGGCGCAGACGAGGCTGATGGCGGTCGAGCAGCGCCCCGTAGCGCAGGCCGGGTTCGCGCAGAACGCGACCGCCGCCGCGTGGAGGACGATCCCGTCCTGGTTCATCGTCGCCAGGAACGACAAGGCCATCGCCCCGGACCTGGAGCGTTTCGAGGCCAAGCGCGCCAAGTCGCACACCATCGAGGTCGACTCCTCGCACGTCGCGATGATCTCCCACCCCGACCTGGTCACAGACCAGATCCGTGCTGCCGCCCACGCCACCGCGGGCGAGGCGAAGTAACGCCCCGCAGGCCAGGGCGCACGGTGCCGCAGAGGCACCGCACCAGGGCACATAGCGATCAGCTGACTTGCGTTCCGCTCAAAGCGGGAGAGCGGACGACGTGCAACTCTTCAACGGATAGGTGCGGGAACATGACGGACAAGCCCACGATCGTTCTGGTTCACGGCTTCTGGGGCGGCGCCGCCCACTGGGGAAAGGTCATCACCCACCTGCATGGCCGCGGCTACGACTCGCTGCACGCGGTGGAGATGCCGCTCACCTCGCTGGCCGACGACGCCGAACGGACCCGCAAGATGGTCCGCCAGGTCGATGGGCCGGTGCTGCTGGTCGGGCACTCCTACGGTGGCGCCGTCATCACCGAGATGGGCGACCTCCCCCATGTTCTGGGCCTGGTCTACATCGCCGCTTTCGCCCCCGACGCGGGCGAAAGCCCTGGGCAGATCAGTCAGGAACTGGCTCCGGCCGCGTTCGAGAACCTCGCCCCGGATTCCGACGGCTACCTGTGGATCACGCAGGACAAGTACCGGTGGAGCTTCTGCCAGGACCTCGACGCCGACGAGTCCCTCGTTATGGCTGTCACCCAGAAGGCACCGCTCGCCTCCACCTTCGGCGACAGCATCACCGCACCCGCCTGGCGCAACAAACCCGTCTGGTACCAGATCTCGGCCGACGACCGCATGATCCACCCCGACAACGAACGGAAGATGGCCCAGCGGATGAACCCCCGCAAGACCATCGAGCTCAACACCGGCCACGCCTCCCTGGCCTCCCAGCCCGGCCCGGTCAGCGACCTCATCGATGAAGCCGCCCGCACTCTCACCAAGCCGTGACGAAGCCGTAGGGAGCCCCCGGGAAACAACCGGGAGACCGTTCTGGCGGCGGTCTCCGCCCCGGAACCGGACCGGTCTCCCCCGGTGTCGAGGGGCGGCCGTCCGGCTGCTGTGCGCAATGCCTCACCGCTCATCCGCACCCCGCACAACGAGCCGCCCACGGCCGACCGCCACGGAGGTACCCGCCATGCTTGCGTCCTGGTACGACGAACAGGGCTCCGCCGCTGATGTCCTGCGGGTGGGCGAACTGGCCGATCCACGGCCCGGCCCCGGCGAGGTCCGCGTCCGTGTCACCTTCTCGGGCGTCAACCCCGGGGATACCAAGAAGCGGCTCGGCCGGCTCGGCTCGTCAATGCCCTACCCGAGGGTGATCCCGCACAGCGACGCAGCCGGAGTCGTCGACGCGGTGGGCGAAGGCGTCGACGAACGCCGTACCGGACAGCGCGTGTGGGTGTACGGCGCCCAGTCCTACCGGCCTTTGGGCACCGCGGCCCAGTACACCGTCGTGCCCGACCGACAGGCCGTACCCCTGCCGGACCACCTGAGTGATGAACTCGGCGCGAGCCTCGGCATCCCGGGCATCACCGCCCACCGTGCCGTCTTCGCCGACGGCGCGGTCGACGGGAAGCTCGTGCTCGTCCACGGAGTCCTCGGCGGGGTCGGCTCCCTTGCCGCCCAGCTCGCCCGCTGGGCCGGTGCCACCGTGCTCGCCACCGTCCGGCACCGTACAGACCTCGACCCCGTCGACCCCGCGGTTGTCTCCCACGCGGTCGCACTGGAGCAGGAGAACCCGGCAGCGGCAATCCGGGCGTACGCCCCCGAGGGTGTCGATCGGATCATCGAGGTGGCCCTGTCCGACAACGCCGACCTCGACAGCGCCATCGCCGCCGACAACGCCGTGATCGCCGCCTACGCCACCCGCGCCGACCGCCCCCAACTCCCTTTCTGGCCAATGCTGTTCAACAACATCACCCTGCGACTGCTCGGCAGTGACGACTTCCCCCTCCAGGCCAGACGCCAGGCCGCCCGCGATCTGACCGCCGCGGCGGCCGTCGGGGCCCTCACCATCGACGTCGGCGACCGCTACCCGCTGGAGGACATCGCCAAGGCCCACGACCGTGTCGACGCCGCAAGCCGTGGCCGCGTGCTGCTCACCATTCCCCAGTGACGCGTCCCTGCGGCTCCTTCACCGATCGACGGTGCGACGGACCCAGGAGGAGACCCGCACCGGGCCGCCGAACCCTTCCGGGTGTCACCCACCACCGTCCGGCAAGGGCCAACCGCTACGGAACAAGGACGAGGTGGGGGCGCGTGGCCGGTCCTCCCGCCCGCACCGCGGCCCCCGGGGAACTGATGCGCGTGGACATCGAGGAGCCGGCGGCATTCCCCACGGCGGCGGCAGCAGAACGGTGACCGTCACGCTGGCCGCTACGGACACGACGGCAGCACGACCCGGACCGTCAGTCCGCCGCCCGGGTTCGCCGTAGCGCTCGCCTCACCGCCGTGCGCCCTCGCGATCGACGCCACGATGGAGAGCCCCAGACCGGCCCCCTCACCGGGAGCGTGGCGGCGGGCCTGCGCCCGGCGGAACGGCTCGAACAGCAGCGGCACGGTCGCCGGGTCCACCACCGGCCCGGTGTTG
Organism: Streptomyces sp. NBC_01237; assembly: GCF_035917275.1. Taxonomy (NCBI): domain Bacteria; kingdom Bacillati; phylum Actinomycetota; class Actinomycetes; order Kitasatosporales; family Streptomycetaceae; genus Streptomyces; species Streptomyces sp. NBC_01237. The sequence goes on from NZ_CP108508.1 coordinate 294,803, forward strand.
GCGACCTCCAGACCACCGCGCCCGACCCGGACGCGTACCGTCCCGCCGGGGTGGTTGTAGCGCAGGGCGTTGGCGACCAGGTTGCGCACAAGGTGGTCCAGCAGAACCGGGTCGCCCTCGACCAACAGCGGCCGGACCTCCGCCTCGACGGTGATGGAACGTTCCTCCGCCTCCGCCTCCAGCGCCTCGGCCACCGCGGCCGCGACCCCGGCCAGGTCGACCCGTTCACACCGTCGCAGGCCCTCGTCGGAGACCGCCAGGAGCAGCAGTCCCTCGATGAGCTGCTCGCTGTCGGCGGCGGTGTCGATGAGCTTGTCCCGGATCCAGGCGACCTTCTCGGGCGGCGGGTCGTCGGCGAGGCCGATCTCGGCTGCGGCCCGCTGCACGGCGAGCGGGGTGCGCAGCTCGTGGGCGGCGTTGGCGGCGAAGCGCTGCCGGGCGGCGACCAGCTCCTCGATCCGGTCGAGCATCCCGTCGAAGGTGTCGGCCAGTTCCTTGAGCTCGCCGGGCGGCGCTTTCAGTGCGAGGCGTTCGTGCAGGTTGCTGCCGGAGAGCCGACGGGCGCGGGAGGTGATGAGGCCGACCGGTCGCAGCACCCGGCCCGCCATCCACCAGGCGAGCGCGATGGAGAGCGCCGAATAGGCGGCGAGGGAGACCCCGGAGACCGTCAGCAGTTGGCTGAGCGCGGCGTCCCCGGCGGCGGTGCTGACCTTCTGCGCCACCGCGTACTGCCCGGGTTGGAGGACCGCGGTCTGCGCCCAGTCCGACGACGGCAGCGCGGGCGCGGCAGCCCCGCCCGACGGGACGGCGGTGGCGAGGGTCCCGGCGGGGACCGCCGGGACCACCGCAGTCAGCACATTGGCGTAGACGCCCTCGCTGACCAGCAGGTAGACCAGACCCATCAGCAGGGCGCCGGCCAGCACCAGCAGTCCGCCGTACAGCGCGGTGAGCCGGGCGCGCTCGCTGCTCACCGGCGCTCCTCCGGCCGGTCGGCGGAACCGTCGTCGGACTGCTGCGCCCACCCGTGGACCGGTCCGGTCGCGGGGCCGGGGTCCCGCGGCCCGGCCGCGAGGGCGTCCCCGATGCGGTAGCCGACCCCCGGGACCGTCTCGATCACCGGGGGTGCGCCCAGTTTGGCGCGGAGCTTGGACAGAGTGACCCGGACCGCGTTGGTGCGGTAGCTGGTGTCCTCCTCCCACACCTCCTCGATCAGTTCGTCGCCGCTGACGACCGCGCCCTCGGCCCGCAGCAGGGTCTCCAGCACGGCGAACTCCTTGCGGGAGAGCGAGAGGTAGCGGCCGTCACGGCAGACCTGGCGGCGGGCGGTGTCCAGCGTGAGCCCGGACCGTTCCAGGACCGGCGGGAGAGCGGGGCGGGCGCGGCGGCCGAGCGCCAGGACCCGGGCGAGGAGTTCGTCGTACGCGAACGGCTTGGTCAGGTAGTCGTCGGCGCCGAGCCCGAGGCCGGCCACCCGCTCCCGTACCGTCGCGGACGCGGTGAGCATCAGGATCCGGGTCAGCAGGCGCATGCCGACGACCCGTCGGCACACCTCGTCCCCGTGCAGCCCCGGCAGATCCCGGTCCAGGATCATCACGTCGTACGCGCTGAACCGGAGCCGGTCCAGCGCCGCCCGGCCGTCGGGGGCGATGTCCACCGCGACTGCGTCGCGGCGCAGCCCCTCGGCGATCATCCCGGCCAGGAATTCCTCGTCCTCCACCACCAGCACACGCATGGGTCCCTTGTATCCGAAAGTGACGTTTCGCCGGTGTAAGCATCGGGGCTGAGAGAAACGAAACCGCGTCCTCGCGCACGCTCGTGCCGTTCGCATCCGGCCTGTCAGCAACGGACGAGGAGCCCTCATGAACCCGACCATTTCCCGCCGGACCACCAGCCGCTCACGAAGTCGCGGCATCACCACCGCCTGCCTGATCGCCGCCGCCGTCGTCCTGTCGGCCACCGCCTGCTCGGGCGGCGGAAGCGGAACCAAGAGCGGCGGACCGGCTTCGGGCAGCGGGAAGACGGAGGAGGACCAGGCCCTGGAGCACCGCAAGTGCCTGCGGGAGCAGGGCCTGGACGTCCCGGAGCCGAAGCCGGGTGAGAAGGGTGTCGGCATGACCGTCAGCGGCGACGGCATGAGCCGGAAGAAGATGGAGAAGGCGTTCAAGGCCTGTCAGGACAAGGCGGTCGGCGGCGGGCCCAAGGAGCTCACCCAGGCCGAGAAGGACAAGATGGTCGCCTTCGCCCGGTGCATGCGCAAGAACGGCTTCGACATGCCCGACCCGAAGTTCGACGGCGGGGCGATGCAGGCGGCGCCCGCGCTGAAACCGAAGGACCTCAAGAAGTTCGAGAAGGCCAGCACCGCATGCGAAAGCGTCGGTCGGTGAGGCGCGGACGGGTCATGGCGGCCGCTGCGGCGATGCTCACGGTGGCGGCCGGATCACTGGCTCTCACCCAGTTCGGCTCCGACGAGGAGACGGGCAGCCCCGAGAACACCGGACTGCCCCCGGCCACCGCCACGGTCGGGCGCGGCGACCTGCGCGACAGTGCCCAGGCGGACGGGACGCTCGGCTACGACAAGCAGCGCAAGGTCAACTCGGGCGCGGCAGGCACGATGACCTGGACCCCGCGCACCGGCTCGAACGTCAAGCGGAACGAGCGGCTGTACGAGGTCGACGGCCGGCCCGTGCGGCTGATGTACGGCTCGGGGCCGATGTACCGGACGTTGAAGCCCGGCGACCGGGGCCGCGACGTGGAGCAGCTGGAGCGCAATCTCACGGAGCTCGGCTACACCGGCTTCACCCCGGACGACGAGTACACCGAGCTGACCGCCGCCGCCGTCAAACGCTGGCAGAAGTCCCACGACAGCAAGCGGACCGGAACGGTGGGGCCGCAGGACATCGCCTTCGCCCCGGGGAAGGTCCGGATCAGGAGCGTCGAGGCGGCCGTCGGCGAACTGGCCCAGCCCGGCGCTCCGGTCCTCACCACGACCGGCTCCGAGCGCATCGTGACGTTCGAGCTCGATGTCGCCGAGGGCGAGCTCGCCAAGGCGGGCACCAAGGTCACCGTCGATCTGCCGGACGGCAGCAGCGCGGCCGGGGAGGTCTCCTCGGTCGGCCGGACGGCGAAGCCCGGCGACGATCCGCAGGACAACAGCCCCAAGGTCACCCTCACCGTCTCCTTCGACGAGCCGGACGAGGTCGGCGGCTTCGACCAGTCGCCGGTCACGGTGAACCTGACCGGCGAGCTGCGCAAGGGCGTCCTCAGCGTCCCGGTGAACGCACTGCTCGCGCTGCCCGGCGGGGGCTTCGGCCTCCAGGTGGTCCGGGGCGACACCGTCCGCGACGTGAAGGTCGAGCTCGGCATGTTCGCCGAGGGCCGGGTCGAGGTGTCCGGCGGCGGGCTGCGCGAGGGCATGAAGGTCGGGGTGCCGAAGATATGAGCACCGTCGTCGGCCTCAGGGGCGTCACCAAGGAATACCCGGGCCCGGTCGCCGCCCTGCGCGGGGTGGACCTCACCGTCGAGGAGGGCGAACTCCTCGGCATCGTCGGCCCGTCCGGCTCCGGCAAGTCCACGTTGCTGCACATCATCGGCACCCTGGACCGCCCCACCGCCGGGTCCGTCCATATCGCCGGGCACGACGTGGCGGCGCTCTCCGACCGCAGGCTCTCCGCGCTGCGCGCCCAGCACGTCGGCTTCGTCTTCCAGGCGTTCCATCTGGTCCCGGGGGTCAGTGCCCGCGACAACGTCGCGGAGGGTCTGCTGTACTCGGGCCTCTCCCGTACCGTACGCCGCCGCAGGGCAGCCGACGCGCTGGAGCGGGTCGGGCTCGCCGACCGCCTCGACCACAAGCCGCACCAGCTCTCCGGCGGACAGAAACAGCGGGTCGCCATCGCACGGGCCGTCGTGGGGGAACCCGCGCTGCTGCTGGCCGACGAACCGACCGGGGCGCTCGACTCCGTGTCCGGGGAAGCGGTGATGAAGCTGCTGCGCGATCTCAACCGGGAGGGCGCCACCATCGCGGTCATCACGCACGACACCGAGATCGCCCGGAACCTTCCGCGCGAGGTACGTATCCGGGACGGCCACGTGGTGGCGGACGTACGCAATCCGCCCACGGGCGCCCGCGATCCATCCACGGACGTACCCAATCCGCCCACGGATGCCCGCGATGCGTCCACGGGAATGCGCGATCCATCCGCGGTTGGGCGCGATGGATCCGGGAACGGCCGCTCCCCCGCCGCGTCGGGAGCGGACCAGTGAGGGCGCGGCGCTCGGACCGCGACGTCGGCGGCCGGAGCCGGGGGCGGCTGAAAGCGGCCCGGCTCCGCCCCCGGGACGTGCTGCACGTCGGCTCGGCGGGGCTGCGCAGCCGACCGATGCGGGTCGTGCTCTCCGCCCTGGGTATCGCCATCGGCATCGCGACGATGATCTCGGTGGTGGGCGTCTCCGCCTCCAGCCAGGCCCAGCTGCTCCGTGAGCTCGACAAGCTGGGCACCAATCTGCTCGTCGCCTCCCCCGGCGATTCGATGTTCGCCGGGCAGGACGTCGAACTGCCCGAGGACGCGGTCGGGATGGTGGGCCGGATCAAGGGCGTCCACGAGGTGGGCGCGACCGCCGACCTCGACGCGACCGCACGGCGCAACGAGAAGATCGACGAGGGCGATACGGGCGGGATCACCGTCAAGGCGACCACCGGCTGCCTGCTGCGGGTGCTGCGCGGCGAGGTCCGCAGCGGCAGCTGGCTCAACAACGCGACCGGACGCTACCCCTCCGTCGTGCTCGGCCATATCTCCGCGGAGCGTCTCGGTATCACCGCTCCGGGCCGGCAGGTGTGGATGGGCGACCGGTACTTCACCGTGGTCGGCATCCTCGCCCCGCTGCCGCTCGCGCCGGAGATCGAACGGTCCGCGTTGGTCGGCTGGGAGGGTGCGAAGCGCCTGCTGGGCTTCGAGGGCCACCCGACCTCGGTGTACGAACGCTCGGCCGACGCGGCGGTGCAGGACGTGCGCAAGGTGATGGCGGCGACGGTCGACCCGCAGAATCCGCAGAACGTGAAGGTCACCGACCCGTCGTCGGCACTCCGGGCGAAGGCGGCGACCGAGGGGGCGTTCAGCAGCCTGCTGCTGGGCCTGGGCGGCATCGCACTGCTCGTCGGCGGCGTCGGGGTCGCCAACACCATGATCATCTCGGTGCTGGAGCGGCGCTACGAGATCGGGCTGCGCCGCTCGCTCGGCGCGACCCGGGGCCAGATCCGCATCCAGTTCGTCACGGAGTCGCTGATGCTCTCCGGCCTGGGCGGACTGGCGGGCGTGGCGCTCGGCGCTGCGGCGACCGGGGTGTACGCGTACTCCGGCGGGCTGCCCTGGGTGGTGCCGCCGTGGGCGGTCGGCGGCGGCTTCGTCGCGACGCTGGTGATCGGCACCATCGCGGGCCTCTACCCGGCGGTGCGGGCATCCCGTCTCTCACCGACGCTGGCGCTGCACGCGGCGTGAGGACGGGCCCCGGCCGGGGGGGCGGTGCCGGGGCCAACGGCTGAAGACCGCCGTCTTCACCTCCGCCCCGGCCCGGACCGTCTTGGTGACCGTCGGCATCCCCCTGCGGTGAGCCGCATATGACGACCGGTGACCGCCCCCGCCCACGAGGCGTCGTGCCCGGGATGCCGTGACCGGGCTCGACGCCGGAATGCGCTCCCCGGCGGGTGGTGGCTTGGGCACTTCGAGGAGAGCCGAGGGGCCGGGCCTCAGTGACATCACCCTGCCGAACCGCCAACGGCAGAGACCCGCAGATCATCTGCGTCCCGACTCCGCAGTGCTCCTGCAACGTCCGCGCGGTGTCCCTACGGTACGGAGATGACGCCGCGTTCGTGGTCGTTGACGGCCTCGCGCACGGCTTTGACGAAGCCGTTCCAGAAGTAGCCCTCATGGCCGGTGCCGACGCCCGCGGTGCTCCTGCGGCTCGGGCCGTTGGTGAAGTCGCCGAACATCGCGCTGCGCAGTGCGCGGGAGATCTCCAGCTGGGCTCCGGCTCCGGTACGGGTGCGGTTGACGATGTTCTTCGGGTCGTCGCCGTCCAGCGGGTCGTCGGGGCCCGCGATGACCACCTCCACCGTCCGGGCGGCGTCGCTCTCGCCGTAGTGCCTGGCGAAGGTGGCCTGGAGGTTCTGCTTCAGCCGTGTGTCCTTGCCGCCGATGAGAACCTTCCTGGTCGTGTCGCCGGCGAAACCGTGCAGGGAGACGGCGTACATGTTGCTGCCGCAGATATGGAGGGCTGCCGGGTCGTCACAGAGGGTCGAGGTGACGTGGAGTGCCGAGGATTCGGAGATCCCCTCGAACATCCAGTAGTCCCGCTGCGGCTCGTCCGGCACCGGGGCCGGGAGGGTGGCCCCCGACCCTGCAAGTGTGTACCCGGCTATGGCGAGACACAGTTCGCTGGTGCCCTCCTCGATGCCACCACCGTGCGGCGCGATGATCACCGTACTGCGGATGGGTTCGCTGCCGGCGCTCGCGTTGTCGATGAGTTCGTGCGGGGGCGTCCGGCGGAAGCGACGCGCCCAGTGCGTCCCTTCCTTGTGGATCTTGCTGTTGTACAGCTCGGTGTTCGAGGTGTACCCCGCCGTGGCCGCGGCAGCGGTACGTCCCCGGCCTGCCAGGTCGTTCAACAGGGGCAGGCCGGCCACGGCTGCCGCAGAGGTCAGGATGGTACGGCGACTGGTCAATTTCATCAGATGATCATCTCACCCTGAACACCACTGCCCGCCTGCGGAGCGACGCCGGACCTCGGCCGAAGAGACCGAACTCGGCGAGGCCACAAGGGATTCGAGGAAGGGAACGGCCTGATCGCTCGCCCGGCTCGAATCCGTCACCGGCTGGTCCCGGCCCGCACCCGGAGCGCGGCACCGCCGGGCTCGTCCAGAGGCCGCCGACGCCACGCCCGGATCGCTCCCAGGTGACGGCGACAGCACCGCCGGGCTCACCGTGGGGCTGGAGGCCGCGATCGGGTCAGGCCGCCTACGCCTTGGTTGCCCGGTCGTAGGCGGCCACCGCCCGCTCGAGAAACGCCGCCACCGTGGCCTGCTCCTGGGCTGTCATGGACTCAGCGATCTCGCCGATGCCCACGACAAGGGGCTCGACATGTTCGAACGCAGCCTCCTCCCAGTGCTCCGCCGGTGTCACGAGCACCTTGCGCCGGTCACTGGGATGCGGCTGCCGACTCACGTGCCCGCCGTCCGCCAGGCGGTCGATGACCAGCGTCATCGCCGCCGTCGACGTAGTGAGTTCGCGTGCCAGTTCGCTCGGGGTCGCCGGACCGGCGCTGACGAGGTGATCCATCACCGCGAGCCCGGCCGGATCGACGTGCATCTGCCGGCCCAGGTACCGCTCGAACCGCTGCTGGCGGCGGGTCAGGTTCCGCAGCTGGTTGCGGATGGGACCCTCCACCGGGGCCGCGGGCTGGGGATCGGTGGGCTGGTTGGCAGTCATGGCGGGAAAGCTGCTCCTCGATCGCTGAAGGCGTTGGCAACCAATGATGCGTGACATCTACAGGCTGTAGGAGGGCAGGGCGAAGGTGTCGGCGGGCGGGACGAGGAACCGGTTCAGCTGCCCGGCCACGCGGGGCCGGGCAGCGGCCCGCAGGACCAGGTGGAGGGTACGGATACCCGCCCGGGTACGTGGTACGGCGATGCGCGGCACGCCCGGCGGTAGGTCCTGAGCCCGCTCGGCGTAGGGGCGCAGGACCTCCTCGTAGCGGGTGAACGCCTGCTCATGATGGGCATGGTGGGCGAGTTCACCGGCCAGGACGTACGCGCCGGTGAAGGCGAGGGTGGTGCCCATGCCGCTCAGGGGCGAGGGGCAGTACCCGGCGTCCCCGAGCACGGCGACGCGGCCATGCGACCAGCGGGGCATGCGGACCTGGCTGACGCGGTCGAGGTAGAAGTCCGGCGCGGTGTCCATGGCCGCCAGGACACGGGCCGTCTCCCAGCCGGCCGCGCGGAAGACGCGGTGCAGGAGCGCCTTCTGCGCTTCCGGCACCAGCTTCTCGTGTTGCTCGTCCCCGCGGGGCGGGGAGAGGAAGGACAGCGAGGCGCGGGTGGTGCCGCGGTTGTCGGGACGCAGGGTCACCACGCGCCCCTCCGGAGCGTTGTACCAGCGTGCCCAGCGCCCGTCGCGGGGCTCACCGGGGATGGTGAAGTAGGCGGCCGTCAGGCCCACGGGCCGGGTGTCCGCCGCGTCGCCGAAGACGAGGTCACGGGTGCGGGAGCGGGCACCGTCGGCGGCGACGACAAGATCGAAGTCCCGCTCGGCCCCGCCGCGGAATGTGACCCGCACCCTCTCGTCGCCCTGCGACAACTCGGTGATCTCATCGGCGAACAGGTACTCGGTGTAGGGCCGCGTCTCCTCGTACAAGAGGCGGGACAGATCGGCGCGGAGGATCTCCAGCTCGGCGACCGGGCCCTGTCCGCCGAACGCTCCGGAGGAGAAGACGGCCTTGACGCGGTCCGCCCGGTCGACGAACCGGATGCCCTCCTCACGGGTGGCATGGGCCTGTAGCGCCCGCTCCAACCCCATCCTGCGGGCCACGGTGCGCCCGGCGCCCCGCAGGTCCACAGTCTGCCCGCCCTCCCGCACGGCGGGAGCACGCTCGACCACCGTGGCCGCGAGGCCGCGGCGGTGCAGCCAGTAGGCCAGGGCCGGGCCGGCGATGCCGGCTCCCGCGATCAGAACATTCCGATGGGCCACAACGCTCCCTCACTTCTTCCTCATGTGCGCTCCACGCGCGCCGGTCCGGTGCCACAGTTCTGGCGGCACCGGACCGGGGATCACACAGCGACGTCCCTCTTCGCACCGGAGCCGGCGGAACCGCTGTCGGAGGCAGAGGGTGTGATGCCGTGCTGCTCCTCTTCGGGCCGGCCCTTCTTCGGCAGCAGGAAGGTGATGGCCAGGAACGCCGCCAGCAGGCACGCCTGGACGATCAGCGCATGGTGGAAGCCGGCGGTGAAGTCACCGGTCTTGGCCTTCGCGAAGAACACCGAGCCGAAGATCGCCACGCCGATGGAGCCACCGATGGCCTGCACCGCGGACAGCACGCCGGAGGCGGAGCCGATCTCGTCGTCATCGACCGCGGCGAGGATGAAGCTGAACAGGGCGGCGATCACCATGCCCGCTCCGATACCGGCCACCGCCACACCCGGGGCGATGTCCCAGATCGAGAACGAACCGGCGCCCAGACGGTCGAGCTCGAACCAGAGCAGCGCCGCACCGGCGAGCTGAACCAGTGGCCCGACCTGGAGGACCTTGCGGCCGATCTTGTCGGCGAGGAACGCACCGCTGACGGCGCCGCCGATCGCCGTGCCCACCGCGAGCGGCAGGTTGCCCAGGCCCGCGTCCCCGGCACTGAAGTGCTGGCCGATCTGCAGGAACAGCGTGAGCACGAGCTGCGTGCCGATCAGCCCGCCGAAGAACAGGGCGATACCGCCGAGCCCGACGGTGAAGGCGGGCTTGCGCAGCAGGCCCGGAGTCACCAGGGGCTCACGGCCTGCCGCGGCGGTGCGGCGCTGGTGCAGCGCGAACAGACTGAATCCGACGATTGAGGCGGCCATGCACAGCCAGGTCCACAGTGGCCAGCCGTCCTCCTGCCCCTGGTTCAGAGGCAGCACCATCAGCGCGCAGGACGCTACGACCAGGCCCGCGCCGACCATGTCGACGCGTACGGTGCGATCGCCCTGCTTCTTCGGGACGAACTTCGCCGCGACGGCCAGGGCCGCAAGCCCGATGGGCAAGTTGACCAGGAACACCGATCGCCACCCGAGGCCGAAGAAGTCGCCCTCGATGAGGAAGCCGCCCAGAACCGGGCCGATGATGCCGCCCAGGCCGAGCACAGGACCGAAGATCGCGAAGACCTTGGTGAGCTCGGGCCCGGAGAAGTTCTCGCGCAGCAGACCCAGGCCCTGGGGAAGCAGGATCGCCCCCGCAGTGCCCTGGAGCAGCCGGAAGGCGATCAGCGACTCGATGTTCGGCGACAGCGCGCACAGCAGCGAGCTCAGCGTGAAGGCCGCCAGGCCGATCAGGAACATCCGGCGCCGCCCATAGCGGTCACCGAGCCGGCCGCCGAGGACCAGGCCGGCCCCCAGCGTGAGGGCATAGCCGCCGATCACCCACTGCAGACCGACGGAACTGGCGCCGAGGGACTCCTCCAGCGCGGGACCTGCGACGTTGACGATCGACGCGTCCAGGAGATCCATGACCTCCGCGACGATCATCACCACCAGGATCAGCCATCGCCACCGGTACGGCTCGGTGGTCGGGTCGGCACCCATTTTACCTCGGTTCATTGATTACCAATATTCTTAGCAATATCGAGAGTAACTAATGCCCCGAAGATGAGCAACCGCATCCCGAAGGTGTGGCCCCACAGCGGACGCGGAGCGGGGCGAAGCGCACCGACCGCCCCGCACGCCCGCCCCAGGGCAGACAGGGCAGCCTCGCGCTCACCCAAAGCCGCCACGACCCGGCCCGGATCTTCGGCGCCCGGTACCTCACCCGGGCGGGGGTCAACGGCCGGGATCGATTCTGTGATCCGCGCCCACCGTCTCTTCGCAAGTTCGCACAGCTCACGATGATCAACGTGGCCGCAACCGTCCCCTCGGTGGCCCGAGCTGCCGGCGTACCGGCCATCCCATACGGTCTACGGCATGGCAGCAGAGAATGCGAAGGCTCCAAAGCCCCGGGTGCAGTTGGTCATTGGCATCGTCCGTCAAGGCGACGAGATCCTGCTCGTGCAAGAGAACCTCGGCGTCAACGGCGAGCTTCTCTGGTCCCTCCCCGGCGGTGGAGTCGAGGACGGCGAGCTCATGAACGAAGCTCTCCGGCGCGAACTGCGGGAGGAGACCGGGCTACTGGTGGGCGACCCGGTACGGACCGCGTTCCTTGTGCACATCGACTCCGAGCAACACCCTTCGGCGTTGGCCGTCGCCTTCGAGATCGACGAGTGCTCGGGGGACATCGCACCCAAGGACGGCGACATCGAACAGGCTGCCTTCTTCCCCTTGCACGACGCGCTGAAGCTGCTCGACGAGCTGGACAGCGCAACGCAGCGGGAGCCCATCGTCGGCTATCTGACCGGGGCCATCGCGCCGGGGACCACCTGGCTGTATCGCAACCGGGGTGAGGAAGAGACCCTCGTCGCCCGCTGGTGACGTCGGACAGTGGCCACCTTTTCCAGCCGGGCCGGTTGACGCCGCGTGCACGGCACCTCTTCGACGGCCACGGGGAGGCCCGGGGAAGCCGAATCCAGGAACCCGGGGGCCTGTCGGCTGCCGGCCCTCACAGAGGGCAGCACGACTCGTGTCCACAGTGTCACCGGCCGACGGCCGCCCGGCGGGCCTTTCGGCGCGGGCGCGGCTCAGCCGACTGGGGCGTCCGTCGGCCGGTCCCCCGTCTCCTGCCGGGGCCGGCGGAGCAGATACAGACCGACGCTCAGGGCGAGGGCCGTCACCACGGCCGTGAAGATCAGGCTTGCGGCCCGCAGCCCCAGCCAGAGCGTCAGCGCTCCCACGCCCACCACGGGCACGGCGATTCCGACGTAGGCGACGACGAAGAACGCCGAAAGGGTGCCCCCACGGTGCTCGCGCGGGGTGGCATCACCGATCGCCGTCAGACCGGCCCGGAAGGCCAGCCCCTGACCGAAACCGCCAACGAGCGCGCCGGCCAGCAACAGTGGCAGCGACTCCACCACGACCGACGCGCCCACGAGCAGCAGCCCGGCCACAAGAGTCAGACATCCGGCGGGCAGCGCCCTGCGCACACCCAGTCGCCCGGTCAGCAACTGCCCCAGAGTGGAGGCGAGGAAGGCGGAGAAGGCCACCGCCCCGGACAGGGCCAGATCATTGATCCTCAGCGTCTCGGCCACAAAGCTCGGTGCGACGGCGGTGAACAGCCCGAGCAGCGAGAAGCCTGCGAAAGCGGCGACCGCCGCCGAGGGGAACACCCCCCGTGCCTGAGGCGCCACGGCCATCCCCTGGGGGCGTCCGTGGGGCAGCCGCCGGGGATGGCTCACGGTCTCGGGCAGCAGCCAGGCCGGGATACAGGCCGCGGCCACCAGGGCCAGATGCACCGCGAAAGGCAGCCGCAACGGCGCCGGAGCGTACTGTGCGAGCATTCCGGCCAGCAGCGTGCCACAGCCCAGGCCGCCCATGTTCGCCGCGGTGGCCGCGAACCCGGCCCGGACCGCGCGGTCCGGCGGGGCGAGTTCGATGACGGCGGCGGTCGCCGCGCCGGTGAGCAGTCCGGCCGAGAACCCCGACAGCAGGCGGCCCGCGAAGAGCAGGGGCAGACCGCCCTCGAACAGGAAGCACAGATCGGCGGCGGCGGCGAACCCCAGGGCGCACAGGACAACAGGACGACGGCCCACCTGGTCGGAGTAGTCGCCCGCGAGCAGGAGAGAGGTGATGACGCCGACCGCGTACACAGCGAACACCACCGTCACCATCAGCTCGGAGAACCCGATCTGGGCGCGGTAGAGCCCGTACAGCGGCGTGGGCAGGGTGGTGCCCGCCATGCCCACGGCGAACACCGCCGCCGCCACGAGGTACCCGGGGCGGCGGCTCCCGCCGTGACGTGCGGTCATGCGAGCACGGTACGAGCTACTCGGCCGGAATCCGTCGCACCGGCTGGTTCCGGGGTCGGCGGCCAGCCATCCGGCCCCGCGATGCCCGCCCGGCAGAGCGGTTCGGCGCCCCGTATGCCCATGGGTACGGGGAAGGCCAGAGGCAGGGGCCCCGGGACGGCGAAGGCGCCTTCTGGGGACTGCCCGCGTCCGCGCCCACGCGCCGGCGATCCTGGTGCCGCCGTTGGCGAGGGCGGCACCGGCGGCGTCGAGCAGGACGCCGGGGGTCCGGGGAGTCGGGGGGGGTGGACGGACGCGGTCAGGGCAGAGCGCTTACGCATCACCATTCCCAAGATCCCCGGCAGCCTCAGGTGCTCATGCCGCCGCAGCGGTCGGTGGGTTCATGCATCGAGCACGGCGGCGACGGCCTCGATCTCGACGAGCTGGTCCTTGTAGCCGAGCACGGTGACGCCCATCAGGGTGCTGGGGACGTCATGGTCGGCGAACGAGTCCCGGACCACCTCCCAGGCCGCCACCAGATCCTCCTGCCGGGACGATGCCACGAGAACCCTTGTACTGATGACGTCCTGGAGCGATGCACCCGACGCGGCGAGGGCGGTCTGCATGTTCTCGACGGCCTTCTTCGCCTGACCCGCGTAGTCACCGACCGCTGCCGTCGAGCCGTCATCGTTCAGCGGACACGCCCCGGCGAGAAAGATCAGCCGTGACTCGGCGGGCGCCGTGGCCGCGTAGGCGTACTCGGCGACATCCGACAGGGAGTCGGAGCGGATCAAAGTGACGGCACGAGCCATGGTCGTCGGGTCCTTCCCATCGGGTGCTGAACTCGGACATCCTCCCAATAACCCGCCGGTTTCCGCCTTCCCTTTTCTTCGCCGTGCCCGCACGCGCGCCGCCGTCCCCTCTGCACGACGTTCACGAGCCGGCTGATCACTGCCGATGACCGCCAGGCGCCTGCTGCCCGGGGCTGCTGGGCTTCGTATGGTGCGGGCGACCGACGCTTCGCGAACAGGGCATGGGCGGGCGGTGTCAGTCGGCCAGGACGCTGCCGACGAAGTCCAGTGCCAGGTCATGGGTGTCGTGGAAAGGGAGCGGGGGGTCCTCGAACCAGTCGGCAGTGGCTTCGGGGTGGGGTCCCACGACGGCGACGCGGCCCGCGCCGTAGGAGGTGACGAGTGCGGCGGTCCGGTTGTTCGTGTAGGTGGCGAGGACCGTCGTGTCCGGGCCGGAGCCGGGCGTGAAGTAGGCACCGTCCTGGAAGAAGAGGGTGCGCGATCGCCCGCGCCACTCGACCTCGACCAGGGCGTTGTCCTCCGTGTCGACCGTGCTGCCCTCCGTGTGGATGTACTGGCCGACTTCGCCGGACAGCAGGCCGAATCCCTCGTCCTGTCCAGCGAGGTAGCCGCCGAGGCAGAATCCCAGGTAGTGGCCGCCCTGTCCGACGAAATCGCGGATCGCCTTCTTGTGGGGCTTGAGCTTCCGGTAGGCGGGCGTCAGGTCGCCGCCGCCGGGCTGCGCGTAGAGCTGGGCTTTCGCCAGCGTGCCGGGGGACAGCGGATGGTCGCCGTTGGGCCCTGCGGTACGGACGTCCAGACCCCAGGGCCCGGTGGCAAGGAGGTCGACGACCGTGTCGGCGCAGTCCATGTCCTCCTGGGTGGGCCCGCGGTAGACCAGCGCCACCGGGCGTGTACCGGACGGCGAGGGGCCGGCCGGTGCGGACGCGCGGCGGACGCCGAGGGTACGGCGCAGTGAATCGAGAATTCCGGTGGCTTTCATGCTTCCTCACCAAGGTGCTGTGCGCGGGACTTCCCGGGTTCTACGGCAGGCGTACCGCCGCTCTCCCGGGTGGGCGGCCCGGATTGAGGACGGTGCGGGGGTGAGACCTTTCGGCCGGGGCGTGAGAGGTTTCGGCCGGGACGCCCGAACGGTGGCGTCCCGGCAGCACGGGCCGGTGCGGGAACTCGCGGTCCACGCCGCCGCGCAGTTCGTCCATGGCTACCTCATCTCCGTGAGGTGGTGGGGCTTCTCCTTTATGGCAGCCGCACCCCGCCCGGCGCGACAGTCAGCCGGGAGGGAACGTTCATCCCTCACCCGTATGCCCGGCCTGCTGACTGCCGCCCGGCGAAGCACACTCCGTCCTGTCAACGGCATAGTCCTCAAGGTGCCTGTTCGTCTTTCGATGCCGAGGCCGGCTGTGATCCAGCCTCACTTGTCGGACCGCCTCGGCACGGTCGACGCATGAGAGCTACGGCAACATTCACCGTCACGACGTTCGTTCCGACTGAGCTGAAGCCCGAACCGGCCGTGTCGACCGGCCTATCGGTAGGTGTCGCGACAATGGAGAAGAGCTTCGAGGAAGAGGCCGCGGAGCGTTCGGCGACGCTTTTCACGCTGCCGGTGGCCGCGCTGTTCCTCTGCTTCCAGCGCCACGGCCGGACTCCGGCCCTCGACACTGCCCCGTCGCCTGGTACGGGGCAGTCGCATGCTCCGCCGAGGGAGGACATGCACCGAACAGAGCTGCCGGGGGTGTCCCCAATGGATTCAGTGCTGTCCGGCCCGCGCGGTCGTCTTCGGCTCGGCGGCCCGGCCGTTCTGCTGGTTCAGGACGTGCAGCGCATCCGCGGAGGCCGAGTCACGGGGGGTGTAGATCTCGACCCGATGGTCGGGGCTGTCGGGTTGGAGCCACACCTGGTAGTCCACGTTCACGGCGCCGACGGTGGGGTGACGCAGGTGCATGGCCCCGACGGTGCAGTCGGAGACGTCACCGGTGGCCCACATCCTGGCGAAGTCGTCGCTGCGCATGGCGAGTTCACCGATGAGCGCCGCAAGTCGGGCGTCGGTGGGGTACCGGCCCGCGGTGAGTCGCAGGTAGGCGACGTGGACGCGGGCGAGCTCGGACCAGTTGCGGTACATGTCGCGGGTGTGGGGATCGAGAAAGAACAGCCGTGGGATCGACGGACGCCTCTCCGGATCCTGTGGCGCCTCGTAGGGCAGGTGCTCGGCGACGAGTGCCTGTCCGGTGCGGTTCCATGCGAGCACGTCTCCACGTCTGCCGAGAACAACTGCGGGTGTGGCCCCGCCGAGTGACTCCAGGAGTGTCAGGACGCGCGGGTGAGGCTCCTCGTGGGGCGGTTCGCACGGACCGGGCCTCACGGATTGCCTGGCGAGATTGTGCAGGTGGACGGTCTCCACCCGGTCGAGCCGGAGCACCCGGGCGAGCGCGTCGAGCACCTGCTCGGAAGCGGTCTCGGCCTGCCCCTGCTCCAAGCGCGTGTAGTACCCCGCACTCACTCCGGCGAGCTGGGCGAGCTCCTCGCGCCTGAGGCCGGGGACCCGGCGGGAGCTGCCGTAGGTACGCAGATCGATCTCAGCCGGAGTGACCCGGTCACGGCGGCTCTTCAGAAACGTTCCGAGGCTCTCCATGAACCCGATCCTAGGAGGCCGGCCGGACCCGTGGGTGTACCTGTCGGGTGTACCCACGGCACATGGATGGCTGTCGACCGCGCTGTCCCGGACCGTCGACGGCATGACTCGACAGCACGCACACACCGCCTCCGGCCTGCGCCCCTGGCTCGGGCTCGCGGTGATCCTCGGCCCGGTCCTCCTTGTCTCCATGGACGGATCGATCCTGTTCCTGGCGATGCCGCAGATAAGCCGGGCCCTCTCGCCGACCGCCGACCAGGCGTTGTGGATCCTGGACGTCTACGGCTTCGCCGTCGGCTCCCTGCTGGTCGTCTTCGGCAGCATCGGTGACCGCTACGGCCGGCTGAGACTCCTGATGATCGGCGCGACCGTGTTCGGACTCGGTTCCGCCGGAGCGGCGTTCGCGCCGAACCCAGAACTCCTCATCGTCTGCCGGGCGCTCACGGGGGTGGCCGGCGCGACCCTGCTGCCCTCGGCGCTGGCCGTGCTGAGCGAGCTGTTCCCCGACGCCCGGCGCCGGGCACGGGCCATCGGAGTCTTCGCCGCCGCCTTCGCAGCCGGGTTCGCCATCGGCCCGATCGTCGGCGGCGCCCTGTTGGGGCGGTTCTGGTGGGGCTCGGTCTTCCTCATCAGCCTCCCCGTCATCGCCGTATTCCTGCTGTTCGCGCCGGTCCTTCTCCGCGAGGTCCGGGCGACCGGGACAGGCCGCGTCGACCCGCTCAGCGTCGCGGCCTCCGCCGGCGGCCTGCTGCTCACGATCTACGGAATCAAGCACCTGGCGGCGGACGGGATGTCGGCCCTGCCGATCGCGACGATGGTCCTCGGCGTCACCATGCTGACGTTCTTCGCACTGCGCCAACGGCACCTCGAAATCCCGCTGATCGACTTCTCGCTCTTCCGTGACCGCGTCTTCACCATCGCGATCATCACAGGCCTGCTGCCCCTGGCCGCATGGTCGGCGACGGCGTATCTGACGGCCATCCACCTCCAGTCCGTACTGAACCTGAGCGTCCTGCACGCGGCACTCCTGGCGCTCCCCGGCGCGGCGGTTCTCACCGTCGCCTGCGTCGTCACGCCGACCGTCGTCGACCGCATCGGCAAAAAGGCCGCGCTCATCATCTGCCACTTCTCCATCGCCGCCGGCCTGTTGCTGCTGCTTCCCACGACGGCCACGGGCGGGATCGGCTGGTACGTCGCTTCGACGGCGATCGCCGGCGTGGGGTACGGCATCTCCTTCAGCGTCGTCGCAGACACCGCGGTCGGAGCGGTCCCCGCGGAACGAGCGGGGTCGGCCGGCGCGATCGCCGAGACCAGCAACGAGATCGGCAACGCCCTCGGCATCGCGGTCCTCGGTTCGCTCGCCGCGCTGCTCTTCCGTCTCCAGGGCCCGGACCTTGCCCCCACCCTCGATGAGACCCTCCAGCTCCCTTCCCTCGCACCGGCAGCGGCAGCGGCAGCGGCCCAGAACGCGAAGACCGCTTTCGTCACCGGCCTGCATGTCGTCGCCGTGGTCACCAGCCTGTTGCACGCCGCACTCGGAACCGTCGCCCTGCACTGGCTCACCGGATCGGCATCCGACGAGCCGGGCACCGGTGCAACGAGAACCGGCCCATAGGCGGTGACGGCATCGCCCCTGAGGCTGCCGCCGGTCATCGGTGCTTCGGGCAGCCTCCAGTCGATTGTGGATCTGGTGCCCCGTGCCCGGTCGGTCGCACGTGAGGGCTGGACGGGCAAGGAGTCGGCGCGCCCACAGGGCCTGAGCCGGGCCGGCTCCCTGGTCGCGGTCATGCGGGACGGCATCGATGCGGTCCGTTCCAGCCCGGCGAAACGGTGTGTGCAGACGGTGGAGCCGCTGGCCGGTCCTTCGGCCTGAGCGTGGTGACCGCTCCGGGGCCGGCTCCCCCCGATGGCACCTACCAGCCGCGGGAACGGACCGAAGGGTACTTCTCCCCGATCCGGCGGTCGCTGGGCGGAGCCTGGATGGCGGGGGCGGGCCTTGCGGTGCTGATCGCGATGGGCAACGCCCGTCCCGGTGGCCACGTGGTGGCTTGCTCGCACGGTGACGTCATCCCTGTGCTCGTGGCCCAGGCGCCGGCCCTCCACGGCCATGCGTCCCCACCGCCCGTCGTGGACCGGGGCGGCCGGCACCGGATGCGGTTCGGTACGGATGCGCTGACCGTCGAGTCCCGCGGTCCCGTGGTGTCGTTGCCGAGCACGTGAGCTCCGGCGTGAGCATCAAGTGACCGATATCACGCGGAACTTCAACCACCGCATCGCCCACCCCATGGACTCGCACGCCGCCACCGCCGGGCCGAGAACACCTGCGCGGCACCGGATCGGGAATCGGATCGGCCGACGAGAAATGAGCATGGTTCAATTCCGAGCGTGATCGGACCCGCCGGGGGTTCGATCTTCGGCAGTCGTCGCCGTCGCAGGGGGATTCGAGTAATTCATGGTGGATGCGCTGAGCCCGTCCGACCCACGGCACGTGGGCCCCTACCGCCTCGACGGCCGCCTCGGCGAGGGCGGCATGGGGCAGGTCTTCCTCGGTACGTCACCGTCCGGGCGGCAGGTAGCGGTCAAGCTGATCCGGTCCGGGCTCGCATCGGCTCCGCGATTCCGCGAGCGGTTCGCGCGCGAGGTCGAGGCGGCCCGGCGCGTGGGCGGCTTCCACACCGCGCAGGTCGTCGACGCCGACCCGGACGCCGAATATCCGTGGCTGGCCACGCAGTTCATCCCCGGACCCACGCTCCAGCAGCTGATCACCGAGCACGGCCCGCTCGACCCCGACGCCGTGCTGCGGCTCGGCGCGGGTCTCGCCGAGGGCCTCGCCGCCATCCACGCCTGCGGCCTGATCCACCGCGATCTCAAACCCGGCAACGTCATCCTCGCCGAGGACGGCCCCCGCATCATCGACTTCGGCATCGCGCACGCCCCCGGGGCCACGGCCATGACGCACACGGGCAGCGTCATCGGCACATACGCCTACATGTCCCCGGAGCAGATCCGCACTCCGGCCCACGTCACTCCGGCCACCGATGTGTTCTCGCTCGGCTCGGTCCTCGTCTTCGCCGCCACCGGCCGTGGTCCGTTCGACGCGTCGACCGTCCCGGGGATCCTGCACCGGGTCACGGCCGAACCGCCCGAACTGGGCGGCCTCGCCCCGTCCGGCACCCTGCACGCCGTGGTGAGTTCCTGCCTGCCCAAGGACGCGGGTGCACGCCCCACAGCCCCGGACCTCCTGCACCGCCTCTCCGTAACGGCGCATTCCACAACCCCCGCATCTGCGCGGCCAATTTGCCGACGCACCGTGCTGTTCGGCGGAATCGGCGCCGCTGCCACCGCAGCGGTCGCGGTCCCGGCGTACCTGCTGTGGCCGGACCCCGGGCCGGCACGGAGAACCGACAGCAAGAGCCGCCCCTCGCCATCCCCCACCCGTGACCTCACCCAGCCGGCCCTCCAGCTCAAGGGCCACACGGACGAGATCAGCTGCCTCGCCTTCTCCCCGGACGGCACAACGGTGGCAACCGGCGGCAACGACCGGACCGTGCGCCTGTGGGACGCCGCCGCGGGCCGTCTGATCACCACGTACGAGGGCCACACCGACAACATCCTGTCCGTGGCCTACAGCCCCGACGGCCGGACCCTCTTCACCGGCGGCTTCGACCAGACCCTGCGCACCTGGGACGTACGCACCGGAGCGCCGGGGCGCGTGCTCGGCCGCTACAAAGGTGAGTACGACAGCGTCAACTGCCTGGCGTTCAGCCCCGACGGCAAGACGCTCGCCGTGGGCGTCGGCAGCCTCATGAAGCTGGTGGACCCGTCCACCGGCGCCTCCCGGGCCACGCTCACCGGGCACACCGGAAGCATGCACTGGGTGTCCTTCAGCCCCGACGGCACGACGCTCGCCAGCGTGGCCGCCGACCTTGACGAGGGAATGATCCGGCTGTGGGACGCCCGCACCGGCCGCCTCACCAAGGCTCTGCCCGCGGGCGGGGACAAGAACTGCTCCCAGGTCCGCTTCACCCGGGACGGCACCGCCCTCATCGCCAACGGCCCCGGCGTGCGCATCATCGACCTCGGCACCGGCCGCGTCGTACGCACGCTGACCGACCGGCACGACTACGTGAACACAGCGGCGTACGCACCCGACAGGACGGGCAAGGGCGGCGTGATCGCGGGCGCCGGGGGCTTCGTGGAGATGGAGGGCGTCGACACCGTGGGCCGCTCCGTCACGCTCTGGAACATGTCCACCGGCAGAACCACCGCCACCTTGGTCGGCGGCCCGCCGAAGTCCCCGCTCACGGCCTCGGTCCACGGAATGGCTTTCAGCCCGGACGGCAGGACGCTCGCGGCCGCGCTCAATCCGCTCTCCCCCGACGACGGCGCGGTGCCGGCCGTGCAGCTGTGGAAGCTCGCGTAATCCCCTCCCCCACCCCCTGAACTCCGACCGGACGGTACTCATGGACGCGCTGAAGCCCGACGACCCGCGATGGGTCGGCCCCTACCGCCTGGAAGGCAGACTGGGCGAGGGCGGCATGGGTTCGGTCTACCTCGGTACGTCGCCGGGCGGCCGGAAGGTCGCCGTGAAGCTGATCAAGCGGGAGCTCGCGTCGACCCCGGAGTTCCGCCAGCGCTTCGCACGCGAGGTCGAGGCGGCCCGGCGCGTGGGCGGCTTCCACACCGCGCAAGTCGTCGACGCCGACCCGGACGCCGAATCCCCCTGGCTGGTCACGGCGTTCATCGCGGGCCCGAACCTGCACGAGGTCGTCGACACCGACGGCCCGCTCGCACCCGACGCCGTACTCCGGCTCGGCGCGGGTCTCTCCGAGGGCCTCGCCGCCATCCACGCGTGCGGCCTGGTCCACCGCGACCTCAAACCCGGCAACGTCATCCTCGCCGAGGACGGCCCCCGCATCATCGACTTCGGCATCGCCCGGGCCGTCGACGCCAGCTCGCTCACCGCGACGGGCACCATCATCGGCACGTACGCGTACATGTCGCCGGAACAGATCCGCGCCGACCGGGCCGGGGCGGCCAGCGACGTCTTCTCGCTGGGTTCGGTCCTCGCGTTCGCGGCGACGGGCCGGGGCCCGTTCGACGCGCCCACACTGATCGAGGTGGTCCAGCGCATCCTGGACGAGCAGCCCGCGCTGGACGGGGTGGACGGCACCCTGCGCGGGCTCCTCGCGGAGTGCCTGGCCAAGGACCCGGCGGCACGCCCGTCGGTCGCGGCTCTGCCGAAGCGCTTCGCGGGAGGCCCTGTGCCCGGAGCTCCCGCCGATCCGCGCATACCGGGACCGCCGTCGACACCCCCGCCGGCCGCCCCGGAACGCACGATCGCGCTCGTACCACGCCCGCAGCAGAGGCCCTACGTACCCACGGCCCCGGGCGACTCACCGGTCCCGCCGGGGTACGGCCCGCCTGCGGCCGCGTCCACCACGACGCGGCGCGGCCCGTCCCGGCGCACGCTGCTCTTCGGCGGCGCAGGAGCGACGGCGGCAGCGATCGTGGGGACGGTGGCCTTCCTTCGCGGGAGGGGCGACGCGGACGGCACGGACCAGGGCGCCGAGGGAGCGGACGACTCCCCGTCC
The DNA here is from genome assembly GCF_035917275.1 of Streptomyces sp. NBC_01237. Classification (NCBI taxonomy): domain Bacteria; kingdom Bacillati; phylum Actinomycetota; class Actinomycetes; order Kitasatosporales; family Streptomycetaceae; genus Streptomyces; species Streptomyces sp. NBC_01237. The sequence goes on from NZ_CP108508.1 coordinate 316,438, forward strand.
TCGAAGCCGAGTTCGTCGGATTCGGCAAGTCCGTCACCGCCGGAGCCGAGCCAACAGTACGTACCCCTCAAGGGGCTGGACACCACACGCGCCATCGCCTTCTCCACGGACGGCAAGTCGCTCTGCGCCACCGGTAGCAACACCGTCTGCCGCTGGGACCTGACCACCCGCAAGGTCACGCCGACGTACATCGGCAGCCCCGGATTCCTGCAGCCGACCCTGATCAGCCGGGACCTCACGTACGTGGTGCGGGCGGAGGAGAACAAGATCCGGATCTGGAGCACGGCCACCGGCAGGACGCTCCACACGTTCAGCGTCCCGAAGTCGAAGACCGAGGGCGAGGAAGGATGGCCCACCGGCGTGGCCATCGCCCACGACAACAACACCGTGGCGGCGACGGCCTCCACGGGCCTGTACCTCTGGGACCTGAGCTCGGGTACGTCACTCGGCACCCGCGAGGACACGGCCGGCGGCCCGGTGGCGTTCAGGAACGACGGAAAGATGCTGGCCGCCGGCCAGCCCTTGCGCACCCTGAACCCGGCAGGCACCCCCATGTCCACCGTCAAGGACAGCGAGGCCGCGCAGTTCGCGGCATTCAGCCCCGGCGGCCAGATCCTGGCCTACGGGGACATGAACGGCACGATCCAGGTCTGGAACACCGACTCCGGGCAGCCGGTCGTCCAACTCGACGGCGTGGAAGGCTTGCTGCACACGCTGGCGTTCCACCCCGGGGGGAGGCTGCTGGCCGCCGGCGACCAGGCCGGCAAGGCCCATGTATGGGACACGGTCACCGGCAGGAAGACGGCGACCTTCGCATGCCCCAACTCCGTCGAGGCGGTGGCCTTCAGCCCGGACGGCAAGACGCTGGCGACGGGGCTGATGAGCGCCGTCACCGATACGGACAAGGACGCCGTACTTCTGTGGCGCCTGCCATGACCTACGGGGAGCCGGCACCCCGGCTCCGAGCCGCTCCCGCCTGCTTGGCATCCTTGTGCCGTGTCGACCCGTACCCGCCGCCTGGCCGCAGCCCTCGTCGTCGTGCTCACGGCATGCTGGGGAACCTACTTGTGGCTTGCGTCGGAATTCCGGGAAGCGAAAGACCGGCGGGACCTCCACGACCTCACCAGCTCTCTGCCCTGGGCCACCGAGACCCTCGTCGTCCCGGACGCCATCGGGCACGAGACGGATGCGATGGCCTGGGCGGACGCGGGCAGCTTCAAGGTGACCTTCCGCAAAGGACATCGGGTCGGCGGCGACGGCCCGATGATCGAGTACGCCATGCACCGGAAGGAGGAGGACGGCTCGGAACCGCTGGACGTCGTGAGCTGCGGCGCCACGAAAATTGTGACCTGCACGGATCTCGGCCGCGGTCTGCGCCGAGTGGTCACGCACGACACCGACAACAGCGACCCGGCACTCGCCCTGTACCAGGATGCGGGAAGCCTCCTGATCACCGTACGAGGCTACGACGGTCCTGTGGACGTGAGCCTTCTCCGCGACGTCCTCGCCCACACTCACCGCCCGACGGACGACGAGCTGCTGAGCCTGTTGCGCCCTCCCGGCTACCGGACCGATTGGAGCTGACACGGGCGTGGGGCTATGCCCGGTCCGCGCTGCTTCTTCGGCACCGAATCCCTCCCGGCGCTTCCGTCGGACCGGGAGGCCCTGCCCTCATGCCCCGGTCCCGGCATCGGTCCCGGTCCCGGTCTCGGTCCCGGTCCCGGAAAGATCACGTGACACGGAACCCCGCGTTCGACCCCCGAGCCCACTTCGCTGTACGGCGACGGTGGCCTCTCACGTCTCCTGCGTCTCGATGCTCAGCCGAGGCAGCAGGACCCGGAAGCAGCAGCCTTCCCCGGGCTCCGACCGCAGTTCGATGCGGCCTCCATGCGCGCTGACGAGGGCGTGGACGATGGCGAGGCCGAGTCCTGAGCCCCCGCCCGCCGTGCGGCTGCGCGAGTGGTCCGCACGGTAGAAGCGCTCGAAGACCCGCTTCTGCTCATCAGCCGTCAGACCGGGGCCCGTGTCCTCGATCTCGATCACGGCGTGGCCGTCCAGCGAGCCGACGCCGACACGGATGCCGCTGCCGGGCGGGGTGTGGTTGACCGCGTTTCCGACCAGGTTGCTGACCACCTGCCGCAGTCGCGCCTCGTCCGCCAAAGCGGGTGCCGAGGTGGCCCTGCCGGCGTCCGGTCCGGTCAGTGCGACGGACCGGACGGGATCCATGGCGTGGATGTCGTGCAGGGCGTCGACCGCGAGAGTGCGCAGGTCCATGGGCGCGAGCTCCAGCGGGTACTGATCCGGCCCGGCGGCCCCCCGCCGGGCGAGGTACGTACTCTCGTCGAGCCTCGCGAGCAGCAGCATGTCCTCGACGAGTCGGCCCAGACGCTCGGACTCCCGGGCGATGCGTTCCATCGTCTCGTCGACGTTCCGGCGCGTCGGCAGCGCCCCCATGCGGTAGAGGTCCGTGTATCCCTTGATGCCGACCAGGGGGGTGCGCATCTCGTGACTTGCGTCGGCGACGAAGCGGCGCATTCGCGCCTCGGCCTCCTCCCTGGCCTGGAAGGCCGTCTCGATCTGCACGAGCATCCCATTGAGCGACGTGGTGAGTCGGCCCGTTTCGGTTCGCGACCCGGCCAGGGTCGGCACACGGCGGGAGAAGTCGCCGTGAGCGATCGCCGCTGCCGTCTCCTCAATGCGGGTCAGCGGGCGCAGGCTCGAACGCACGGCCAGCCAGCCGGCCGAGGTGAGGAGGCAGAGCAGGACGCTGCCCACGGTGGCGGATATCGTGCGGATCTCGCTCACCGTGTCGTCGACCTGCGAGAGGGACGCCGCCACGATCACGTTGTCCGGCTGGTTGGCGACATCGGCACGGGCCATGGTGCCCGAGATGTAGGGCACGGCCATGACCCTCCATCGCCCCGGCCCGTTCCGGGAGTCGACGGTGAACGGATCGCCCTTCCGCGCGTCGACGGCGTGCATGTCGAGGGTGGGCAGGTCCGGCCCGCCCCCCGGCGGAAGCTTCTCCGGCAGGGGGATCCGGTTGAGGACCGTGCCCTGATCGTCCACGTAGAAGAGCACGGGGTTGCTGAAGTGGCTCCGCTGCGAGGGAAATCGCTCGGCGCCCTGGGTGGCTTCCAGCGCGGCGAAGGGCAGCCGTGCACAGATCTGCGTGGTGACCTTGAGGCGAGTGTCGGCCTGCTCCATCAGGTACCCGCTCAGCGCGCCGCTCACGAAGATCGCGTTGGTCACCAGACCGACGGCGAGCAGCGTCGTGGCCAGGAACAGCAGACGCGTGCGCAGGGAGTACCGGTTCAGCGCCCTGCGGATCCGCGATGCCACTCCGCGCACCCTCACGTGCGCGGGCCGCGCATCACGTATCCGATCCCGTGGACGGTGTGGATGAGTTTCGGCCCGCCGTTTTCGATCTTGCGCCGCAGATAACTGATGTAGCTGTCCACGATGCTGGGATCGCCACCGAAGTCGTATCGCCAGACATGTTCGAGAATCTGCGCCTTGGACACCGTGCTGCCGGGGTTCGAGAGAAGGAAGTGCAGCAGTCGGAATTCGGTGGGCGAAAGGCGGACGGGCACGCCTCCCCTGGTCACCTGATGCCCCTCGGGGTCGAGTTCGAGGTCGGCCATCTTCAAGGTCGAGTAGGGGTTTCCCATGGTCCTGCGCAGAATCGCCTGTATTCGAGCGATCAGCTCTTCGAGGTCGAACGGCTTGGTCACGTAGTCGTCTCCCCCGAGCAGGAGTCCGTTGACCTTGTCCTGTGTCGCTTCGCGGGCGGTGAGGAAGACCACGGGAATGGGGCCCAGCCGCTCGGTCGTGGCCGCGTTCGGCTGTTCACGGAGGCGTCGGATCACTTCGAAGCCGTCCATGTCGGGGAGCATGACGTCGAGCAGGACCAGGTCCGGCGGGTGCTGTGCCGCCCTCTCCAGGGCCTGTGCGCCGGTGGCAGCCGTGTCCACGGTGAAACCGGCGTAGCGCAGTGCGGTCGGCAGCAGTTCCCGGACGGTCTGCTCGTCGTCGACGACGAGCAGATTTCCGCCGGCGGTCGGAAAGGGAGTGGTCATCGTCGGCATCCTGGACAGTCGGTCGCCTCATGGCGCGTTCACGAGTTCTTGGCCGCGGCGGCCTCGGGCCGTGCGCGCTCCGCCGGCGCGGACCGGCTGGGGCCGGGGCGGTGCTTCACGACGGGAGGCGTGACGGGTCGCCGCAGGCGCAGGAGGCGATGGAGATGGCTTCCCCCGTAGCCCGCAGCGCCGCCGAGCAGACCTCCGATGAGAGAGGCCGGAAGCCAGTCGCTGCCCAGGTCGGCCGTGGCGCCTCCCAGCTGCATGCCCATGATACCGATGCCGAATCCACCGGAAGCCGTGGTGAGCCAGGACACAAGGACCGTACAGACAGACGTGATGACGGCGATGCGCACCGCGATCTGCAGGTGGAATCCGAGGAGAGCGTTCGCGGCCTCACGCGAGGTGGGGCGGGGGGTTCGGGCCGTGGCCACATAGCCGCAGACGAGCAGCGTGGACATCAGCAGGGCCAGCCCGACGGCCCACAGGGGGATCCCCGCGACGGCGATGTCCGTCACGTTCTTGGCGCGGGGAGCCGGCTCCGGGGCCGCCGCGGCCCGGCCTGTGAGCATGCCGCCGAGACCGCCGGTGCCCTGTTTGCGCTCCATGGTCCCCAGCCAGGCGGAGCCCTGACCCGACGTGAGGAGGATCGTCAGGAGATTGGGCGTCAGGAGCAGCAGCCCCCCGACGGCCTTCCCGGCCCCGCCCGGCAGATCGCGACCGCTCAGCGCCACGGCGGCCAGGGCTGCGGAGAGCAGCAGCGGGACGAGGGTCAGCACCAGATGGACGTCGGCGACCGCGGAGGCCACCGGGTTCCACCTGAGCCGGTGGGAAGACGTCGCGAGACCACGGGGCAGGGTGGTACGGCGGGCGACGACACAGCCGATCAGCAGGACGACGAGCGCCCAGGTCAGTCCCTGGACCGCGACGGCTCCGGCATCCACGCCGACGGCGACGTCCTTCAACACATCGCCGATTCCGAAGCCCCCGGCGCGACCGCCACCCTTGCCCTTGCCGATGTTCGACATGACCGACTCCGGCAATCGCAGCCTTCCGGATGCCCGGGAGGCGACCACGGCGAACAGTGTCACCGCGGCGAGGGCCGCCCCTCCGAAGCGAACGCCGAGCAGGGACCCGGTCGGCCTTCCCCGCCGCCCGAGCGGCCGGAAGAAGAGCGTGGCGAGCACCACGGAGCCGATGAGCGTGAGCGACAGCGGCATGAGGTCCACGCCTCCTGTCACCTCCGGACTCATGCCACCGCCCCCTCCCATGCCTCCGAGGAGTCCACCCAGCCCACCACCAGCGGCTTCGTCTCCCACGGCCGGTGTGCCACCCGCCGACGACAGCGTCAGCGAGCCGCCGACCGCCATGGCGAGGACCAGCGGCACCAGCTGAGTCGGCGGGCCGATCGATTCGGCGTGCAGACTCCGCAGAGCCATGCAGCCCACGAGCGCCATCACCATGACGGCGACGGCCACGGATGCCGCGCCTTCCAGAAAGTGACGGGTGACCGTTCCCGGGCCTTTCAGCAGGGGTTCCCGTGAGGTGTTCTTCTTCGACAGGATGGGCATGAGGGCTCTTTCTCCGTATTCGACCGTCAGGAATGGGTGCTGCGCACACGCGCGGCGAGTTCTTCGCGTTCCTCTTCGACCCGCAGGCCGTCCCCTTCGACATCCAGCTGCGGAAGGACGGAGTCGAGCCGGCGGGGAAGCCACCACGCCTTGTCGCCGATGAGCGCCAGTACGGCCGGAACAAGGGTCATCCGCACAATGAAGGCGTCGATGAACACCGCGACGGCAAGGCCGAAACCGATGCTCTTGACCATCTGTTCGTCCGCACCCATGAATCCGGCGAACACGGCGATCATGATCAGGGCCGCGGCCGTCACCACGCGCGCGCTGTGCCGGAATCCGGCGGTGATCGCTTCGTGGGCCGTCCGCCCGTTGACGTACGCCTCGCGGATGCGGGTGACCAGGAAAACCTCGTAGTCCATGGCGAGGCCGAAGACGATTCCGACCATGAAGATCGGCATCATCGACATCACGGGCCCCGGGTCGGTGACGCCCAGCAACGAGGAGAGCCAGCCCCACTGGAAGACCGCGACGACGGCGCCCAGCGAGGCGGCGACAGAAAGCAGGAATCCCAGGGCGGCCTTCAGCGGCACGGCGAAGGAGCGGAAGACCAGGATGAGGAGGAGGAAGGCGAGTCCGACGACGAGGGCGAGGTAGGGCAGGAGAGCGTCGTTCAGCTTCTGCGACACGTCGACGTTCATCGCCGTGCTTCCGGACACCATCAGCCGGCCGCCGCCGTCGTTCATGACGTCACCGCCCGCATCACGGAGCGCGTGGACCACGGCTTCCGTCCCGGCGCTTCCGGGGCGTGATGCGGGGATGACGGTGATCATGGCCGTGTCCCCGGCGCCGTTGAAGCGGGGCGGGCCGACGGTGGCGACTCCGTCGATGTTTTTCATGACGGCGGTGAGTTCACCCACGGCCTGCTTCGGGTCGTCGCTTCCCTGTGCGTCGGCGATGGCGAGGAGCGGTCCGTTGAAGCCTGGGCCGAAGTTCTCCGAGATGAGGTCGTACGCCTTGCGCTGCGTGCTCGTCACCGGCTGGGAGCCCTCGTCGGGCAGCCCCAGCTGCATGGACGCCGCCGGGACGGCCAGTGTGCACAGCACGGCCGCACCGGTGACCAGCGCGGCCACGGGCCGGCGGATCACGAACGACGCCCAGCGGCCTCCCATGTTCGATGCCCCGTGTGTGGGGCGGTGACGGTCACCGGGATGCCGGTGACCTCCGTGGTCGGAGCCGTCCGTGGACTTGGGGTCCGCCGGCATGTTCCGCGTCCTCGGTGCCTTGATACGGCCGCCGGCCACACCCAGCAGTGCGGGAACCAGGGTCAGCGCGACGAGTACGGCCAGGACCACGGTGCCCGCCGCCGCGACACCCATCTTCGTGAGCAGCGGGATGTTGACCACGGCCAGGCCCGCGAGCGCGATCACCACGGTCAGACCGGCGAAGATCACCGTCGAGCCCGCCGTACCGAGCGCCCGCCCGGCCGCGTCCTCCGGCAGCCGCCCGTCGGCCAGCTCACTGCGGTAGCGCGACACGATGAAGAGGGCGTAGTCGATACCCACGGCCAGGCCCAGCATCATGGCCAGCACCGACGTGGTGGAGTCCAGTTCGAACGTCGACGCCAGGGCGGTGATCGAGCACACGCCGATGCCCACGCCGACGAGCGCGGTGATCAGCGGCAGCCCAGCGGCGAGCAGCGAACCCAGGGTGAGCAGCAGGACGACGGCCGCGACACCGAGTCCGACGACCTCGGCTGCGTGGGATCCCCGCTCTCCCTTGAGGGCGGTGCCCCCGGCCTCGACCGTCAGGCCCGAACGGGAGGCTTTCGCCATCGTGTCGCTGAGGGCCCGGCGGGACTGCTCGGAGAGCTCCGCGCCGGAGACCTCGTACGTCACCTGGGTGTACGCGGCGGACCGGTCGGCGCTGACGGCCTTGACCTCGAACGGATCGGTCACCTGGGCCACTTCGGGTCTGGCGGCGAGTTCGTGGACGGTGGCTGCGACCACGTCGCGCAGGGCGGGATCGGTGATCCTGCTGCCTTGCGGCGCCTTGAAGACCACCCGTGCCGCGGCACCGTCGGCCCGCTGTCCTTCGAACCGGTCGTCGATCAGGTCGTAGGCCCGCTGGGACTCAGTGCCGGGCATGGCGAAGGACGTGGGTCCGGCGGCGGGGGCCTGAGCAGCGGCCGCACCGCCCAGCGTGAGCAGCGAGATCCACAACAGGACCACGAGATAGCGACGCCGGTGAGCGAACCGGCCGAGTTTATGGAGAAGGGCTGCCACGTGTGGCTCCTGGGAGGGGATCGGCTTGCGGGAGACCGCCGGGCGGCCGGCCTTGACGCGGCACTCGCGCGGCACCCGTACACAGGGGTCCGGCGAACGTCACGTTCGGGAGGGCGAACGTGAACGTTCGCCCGTGCCGTCGTCCGTCGGCGTGGCTGCACTCTCCCAACCGGACTTCGCAGCTTTCGGAGAGTTCCTGGGAGTTTCCTGGGTATCCGGCCCCACCTCTGTCATGGAAGCGACCGGATTGCCCCGTTCTTCTGCCCCGCGCAGGCCTGGGATTCCCAGAGAACGCACAGAAGGGGGCATGCGGAGATGAATGCGCGATCGTCGCTGTGGTCAAGCTGGTCCCCGGAAAAGGCGGTTCCGAGGAACGGCCTTTCCGGGCCGCCACGGACCGAAGGGCCAAGAGGCCGAACCCGCTCTGCGTACGCGCCGACGATCTCGGTTGGACCGGTCTCGCCTGCTACGGGTCGCCGCACGTCAGGACCCAGAACCTCGATCGGCTCGCCGTACAGGGTGTGCGATGCACCGATGGCTGAGCGGGGTTCTCGACGTGCTCACCCACCCGGCTCACCGGCTCAGTCTCTGCACCGGCCGCTGTCCGGGACGTACGGAGGCCGGGTGGGAGGATCCATCATCGAGAAGTCCACCGTCGGTCTCGAACCCAGCCGTCCCACGCCGGTCTCGCTCCTGGGCGGAGCCGGGTACACGACGGCGATGATCGGCACGTGGCACTGCGGCTTCCTGCCGTACTGCTCCCCCACCAGATCGGGCTGGGACGAGTTCTCCGGGAACTCCGGCGGCGCCCTGGAGTACTACTCGTAACTCACCAGCGACAGGAACTACGACCTGTACGAGTGCGTGCCCTACAAGGACCTGCGCTACTACACGCGGGTCCTCGCCGAGCGGGCGGGCGAGTTCAGCGAGCGCGACCACGACAGGCCGTGGCTGCTCCACCTCAACCTCACCACCGCACAGTGGCCCTGGATCGCCGAGGGCGACACGGAGGAGGCCGAGCGGCTGGAGGAAGTCATCCTCGATCTACCGCTCGAACAGGCCCAACCCGCCCTCGCGCATCCGGACGGCGGGTCTCTGGACACGTACCGGGAGATGGTCGAGGACCTCGGCCGTTCCGCCGGCGGGATCATGCGCGCCCTCGATCTCACGGTCGCGCAGGATCTTCAGTCGAGGCAGAACTCGTTGCCCTCGATGTCCTGCATGTGGATGCACGACTCGTTGTCGTCATCGGCAAGCAGCGTTCGTACGTGTATCGCACCGAGCGCGACCAGTCGTGCGCATTCGGCCTCCAGTGCGGCAAGGCGCTCCTCACCTACGAGTCCGGTGCCGGCCCGCACGTCGAGATGCACCCGATTCTTGACGACCTTCCCTTCGGGAACGCGTTGGAAGAGCAGACGCGGGCCTGCTCCCGAGGGATCGCTGCAGGCGAAGTAGACGACCTGGTCCTCATGCGGCCGCGAGCGATGACACTCCTCCCACGTGGCAAACCCCTCCGGGACCGGCGGTACGACGTACCCCAGCACCTCGCACCAAAAACTGGCGAGACGCGCAGGTTCCGCACAGTCGAAGGTGACCTGGAATTTCTTGATCGATGACATCGGCGCACCATAACAGGGAGACTCTGCCGCTCATCTCCCGGAGCGGAGCCGTATGTTGTCGGGAGGACAGCCTCTGCGGGCCGCTACTGTGCCGTACTCATGGCCCATCCGAGCGTGCGTAGTCCTCCTGCCCTTCTTGGTTCGACCAGGACAGGTAGTCGGCCCAGAAGGCTGCTGTGGCATCGACGACCTGCCGCTCCTCGTCGTTCCTGTCCTGCGGGCCGCCGAACTCCCCACGCACGTAGTCGATGAGGTCGTATCCGTAGGAGATGATGTCAGCGCCGCGGATCGACAACACCGGGTGAGCGAATGTTGCCCGGCCCGCGGGCAGGTAGCGGTGGGAGTAGACCGGAACCAACTGCGGAACTGATGCCAAGTGCGCCCTCGCGCGTGCCACGGCGTCTGTCCGCCGGGCAGGGCGCGTGCCCCAGCTCGGATGCCAGAAGTCCGCCTCCACCACCGCGAAGATTACGTCCTCGACCGGCCTGTCGAGCCAGGAACGGAGCTGGGCCGCTCCGCCGTGGCGCCAGTCGGGCCATCCCCCTCCCGTGGGCAAGCCCACAGCGAGAAATGCACGGTGGTCATCGGCGAACGCGAACCCGAACCGCGCTTCGATGCCGGTCAGTTCCTGCTCCGTCAGCCCTGAGCGGATCCCGGTGCCCCCGAGCCGGGCCAGCAGACGTGCGGCCTTGGCGCCGAGTTTCACCCCATGCGTAGTGACCATCCGCGCAGGCTACAGCTCCATGACGTGCAATCAGGGCCCAAGGGCTGCGGGCTCACCGACGTGCAGAAGGTGCGGGACGCACATCGGAGCGGCTATCAGAGCCACACTCCTCCGGCTCCACCTGGAACACAGCCACTTCCGCCTGGCAGTTGGGCCGTTTCGCCGGATCACCTGCGCGCACCACGGGCCCTGTGGGCAAGCCCCCGCAGGCTTCTGCCGTGTCAGCCCGTTCGCGGTAGAGCCTGATCGAGGAGGACTTCCGCCGCCGCCCACGCGTGTCGGCCGTAGTCCGCCTCGTCCAGCACCATGGCGCGGCTGGCCGCCCCGTCCGCGAGAGTGGCCAATTGCTGGGCAAGTGAGAGGGGGTCGCGGCAGCCCAGCTCCGCCACCAAGGCGACGATCAGTTCCACCATGCGCAGCTTCTGCTCCCGCGCGTAGGAGTGCACCATGCTCTCCGGGTCGGGGAACTCCGCCGCGGCATCGATGAACGGACACCCGCGCACCGGAGCCGCGTCCGGCACCGACTGGTCGAACAGCTTGCGGATCCGGTCACGTGGTGGGACGTCCTCGCGGGTCAGCACGCTCTCCAGCGTGGCCCCCGAGAGTACGAGGCCCTGCAGGTGGGCGATGACCAGATCGTCCTTGGTGCGAAAGTGCGCGTAGAGCGTCCGCTTGGACACCGGCGCTTCCTTCGCGATCTGTTCCATGCCGGTCGCATTGATGCCCTGGGACGCGAACAGCAGGGCGGCGGCAGCCAGAATGCGCTCCCGCCCTCCACGCCCCCGCCGCTGGGATGTCGCGGCCGTCGCGCTCACGGTCGTATCCATGAATGAAGTATACGCACTCGTTTACTTCGTCCGGGAAGTCGCGCTATGGTGACGCCTCGATGTAAACGATTCCGTTTACCTAGGCTCTCCGTCACCAAGGAGTCACATGAGCAAGGTCGTCCCCACTGAGCTGAGCGGCTCCGCGGAGAAGCTGATACGCGGCCGCCACGCGACCCGCGCGTTCCGTCCGGAGGCCGTACCCGAGGACACGATGCGCAGGATCCTCTCGCTGGCCGGCACCGCGCCGTCCAACTCCAACGCCCAGCCGTGGCAGCTGGAGGTGGCGAGCGGCGCGGCACGTCAGCGCCTGACCGACGCCTTGCGGAAGGCCCACGCAGAGAGGCGCACCTCGGTGGACTTCCCGTATTCCGAGGAGATGTACGCACAGATGCACAAGACACGTCGGGCGGCGTTCGGCGCCGAACTGTACGGGGCGCTGGGCATCGGCCCCGACGATCACGCGTCACGTGCCGCCTACGACCTGGAGAGCCTGCGCTTCTACGGCGCGCCGCACGCGGCGTTCCTCTTCGTCCACGGTGATGGAGAGGCGCGGCTGGCCGCGGATGCCGGCGCCTACATGCAGACACTGCTCCTGGCGATGACCGCGTACGGCGTGGACAGCTGCCCACAGGGGCTGTTGAGCTTCTACGCCGATACCGTCCGCACTGAACTCGGTGTCACCGGAGGAAAGCTGCTCGTCGGCATCTCCTTCGGCTACGCCGACGAGTCCGCACCGGTGAATCGAGTGAGAACCGGGCGGGCTCCAGTCGAGTCGACTACCGCCTTCCACGACTGAGGGCTGTCCCGTGGAAGCTCCGAGGGCCGGTCCGACGCGTCTGTTCCTTGCCGGCCACCCGCCTGTCCCGGCGAGGGCGAGATGGTGCGGGCCGGCGATGCCGAGCATGGCGTGGTGGACGCCACGGTGCCGGACCAGGCGAGTTCGAGGAGGCCTTGCCGTACGCGGCCCTGCCGCTCAGCGCACCCGGAAGACCGGTCCGCGCGGGGTGAACGGAAGCCCCGCGCCCTCGGGGATCAGATAGGCGTGCTCGCGGCGCACCCGCAGCACGTCGCACCAGCCGTCGGTGATCACCAGGACGGGGGCCGTCGGCGGGAAGTCGTCGGCCCGCTGCAGCAGGTCGATGCCGGGTTGCAGGACCGTGCCGCCGCGCCCCCTGACCCGTACGCGCCCGGCGATCTCCGTCGGCGCCAGATACCCGGCGTCGTAGGCGGCGGCGTCGCAGAACACCACGCGGGCGGCCGGCACGTCGCGGGCCTCGGCGTAGGAGGCGATCGCGCCCAGTGCCTTGGCGAGCAGCGGGCCGGACATCGAGCCCGAGGTGTCCAGGACGACGCCGAAGGTGCAGCGAGCGACCTCCTCGGGCGGGAAGTGCCGGCCCGCGCGCGGGATGTCGGGGGTCGAGGCCTGGCGCCGGGCGGGCCGGGAGTAGCTGCGTACCGGCTCGGGCCGGGGAACGAACTCGTCGAACCAACGCGCCAGTTGGGCGTCCCAGGGGACGGGCGGGTGGGCTAGTGCACGAATCTCCTGGACCAGTCCGGCCGGTAGCAGGCCGCGCTGTCGGTCGGTGTGCAGCTGGTGGCCCTGGACGAGGGCGCGCCGGTAGAACTCGTCGAGGTCGACGGGGTCGGCGGTCCGGCCGGGCAGCGGTTCGCCCAGGATGTCGCCGGCGCCCTTCCCGCGCAGAGTCGCAAGGCGTCGCCCGCGCCGCAGCCCGGTGGCGATCCGGTCGTACACCTCCTCGGCCGACAGTCCCTTCAACTCGGCGTCGTACAGCAGCCCTTCGGGCATCGCACCGACGCACATCTCGACCAGCCAGCCGTTGATGACGTAGTCGGCGGCGACGTTGAAGAAATAGTGGTCGCGGGCACCGCGGCGCCCGCCGTGGCGCAAGGCGGCGTGCAGCATCTCGTGGGCGAGGATGAACTGCCACTCCTCGTCCGTGAACCGCTTGAGCGGGTTGATGTAGATCTCGCCGGCGGTGGCGTCCACGGCGGCCACGGAAATGTCGTGGACGCGGGCGAGTTCGGCGTCGGCGACGACGGTCAGACCGGCCGCGAGGCCGCCGAGCAGCGGGTAGGACGAGACGAACCAGTTGAGGGCACGGTCCCAGGGACGCTGGGCGACGCGCTCACCGGTGAGCCGGTCCCGGCGGCCGCCAGCGACGTCCATCGCCGCGGAGACCGTACGGGTCAGGGCGTACGCGAAGGCGAGCTGCCGGTCGGGCAGGACGGTGTCCCAGTGCGGCCACTGGACCAGCAGTTGGTCGGGTTCGCCGTCCGCGGTGCCGCACCGCTCGTAGGCGGCCGGGACGCCGGTCCTGCGCCAGCGGGCGGCGAGCTGCTCCTCGTCGCCGTCGGGGTAACTCTCGGGGAGGTGGTCGGGAGCGGTGCCGATGGGGAAGGTGGCGAGGAAGCGGTTGACGACGGTGCAGCGGGCGGCGAGATCGAAGCGGTCGGGCTGTTCGCGGGGCTCCTTGGAGGCGGGGAGGTGGCCGAAGCCGAGGTGGAGGAGGGCATGGGCGAGCGCCCATGCCCACTCGCCGGGTTCGGCACGGCGGGTGGGGTGGACGTTCACCCGCCCGTTGGAATCTGCCCGGACGAGGCCCTGGCCAGGGGCGTCGGCGTTGCCTTTGGTGCGGACGAAGTCGGCGTCGACGGCTGCGAGGGCGGGGTTGCGGCGCACCAGGTCGGCGCCGGCGGCGAAGGCCTCGGCGGCCGGGTCGGGGCGGTCGGCACCCTGCTTGCGGGACCGGCTCAACGCCGGGCCTCGACCAGGCGCGGCATATCGCGGGCGGCCTCCACCAGGAACCAGGCGGGCAGCACCGGGTTGCCGTCGGCATCCTCGGCGATGACGGTCTGGGCGACCTCGACGGAGATCTCGGCGAGCTGGACGAGCAGCGACTTGGCGCGGTAGGAGGTCTCGCGCACGGCAGCCGAGGCGTGCTCGCGCCGGGCCGGGAGCTCCTTGACGAGCCGCCCCCGGAACGCCTCGGCGAGGTAGTAGAGCAGGTCGCGGTCCTCGATGCGGCGGGGCCAGGAGGCGTCTCCCTTGATGATCGCCTCGATGCCGTAGGTGTGCCGCACGATCTTGGCGTACCCGCAGAAGGAGACGGCGTGGGCGGGGGTCAGCGTCCCGTGGGCCACGATCTTCAGTGTCTCCTCCTCCAGTGACGCCCCGAAGGAGTGCAGCGCGTCGGAGAGCATGTGCCAGGAGCGGGGCGTGGAGAACGGTTCCTCGGTCTTGGGCGGCTGCGACCACAGGTGGTCGGGCCGGTCAGAGAGGTAGTCCACCACCCAGGGGTGGATGCCGTTCTCGCCCGCCCACACCAGCCAGTCGGTGGCGGAGGCACGCAGGTGGACGTGGGTGAGGCGGTTGACGAGTGCGGAGGCGATGGGGCGTGCCAGGGCGTTGTCGGTGGCGCGGTTGCCTGCGCCGATCACGATCGAGCCTGCCGGGAGTTCGTAGGTGCCGATCCGGCGGTCGAGGATGAGCGAGTAGAACGCCTTCTGCACATCCGGGGTCGCGGCGTTCAGCTCGTCCAGGAAGAGGCAGTACGGCTCGTCGCGGGCGATCGCCTCCGGCGGGCAGAACACGGAGCGGCCGTCGCGGATCTGCGGCACACCCATCAGGTCTTCAGGGGCGAGCTGAGTGCCCAGCAGGCTTACGCACTCCAGGCCCAGGGAGTCGGCGAACTTCCGTACCAGGGAGGACTTCCCGATGCCGGGAGCGCCCCAGAGGAATACCGGGCGGACCGTGGCGAGACCCAGGAGAAGGTCCGGGATCTGGGTGGGGGTGACGGTGACTGCGGCCTGCAAGCGGTGGGCTCCTCCGAGGGAATGTCCTGTTCGCCCAGCAGCGTATGGGGCTGGTGGGGAGAGTGACACCTGATTATTTCCCCTGCCCTGCTGCCGGTGCCGACTCCCTGAGCAGCTCCGGCAGCAACAACTGGCGTGGAGTGGACGACCAACGCGTCTGGTGGCGGTTCCGCTCCCTCTGCCGCTCCTCAGCCCAGTGACAGGCCGCCCTGATCGTCCTTGATCTTCACCTTGACCCAGGCATGGCCGCTCTTGCTGCCGTCGCCGACGCCGTCGACCTTGCACTCGAACCCTCGGCCCGCCTCGACGGGGATGGAAGCGGGGCAGCTGACATCATCGATGGTCGGGGGCTTGGCGAAGTCGGTGGAGCTGACGTTGTTGAGCACGGCCCGCGACAGCGCGTCCTGATCCAGGACACGCTGCGGCTGCACGGCGGGACTCCCGGCCAGCAGCATGATGGTGAAAGTGAGCGCACAACAGGCGATCACGGCCAGGGAGAACGCGATGACGGTCCGGGCGAAGCTGCGTTGATCAGTCACGCGAACAGTCCTATCCGGCTGTCCGTGCTCATACAACCCCCTGTGGTGACATGAACTCGCCTCTCAGTCCCTGCGGAGTGCTCCCGCGCCACCGCCTGCGCGGCCGGGGAGGAACAAGACTGCGGAAACCAGGTGGGGACAATCCCGACAGCATCCTGGCGATGAAGTGGATCCTGCTCAGTGAACATCCGGAGGAGATCGCACGCGGAGCCGCCTTCCGGCTCCCGGCCCAGCGGCCGCAGGAGACTGTCGAGTTCATGCTCGCGGAGCTGCCGCCGGGTGACGCCGATCGGATGGGGCTCACCGTGACCACCGGCTACGAGGCCGGGCTGTGGGTGGTGTCCTGCCGGACGAGGCGTATGCGGCGGGACGGCCGTGGGCGGTGTCCGCCTCGTGGCTGCTCCTGCGCCGCATGCGGGGACATCGGCGGCTTCCGCAACGCCCGCGCGCGTTCGCGCGACTTCGGCGGCGCCACGCCGAGCAGCCGGGTGCTCAGGCCGATCGACGCACAAGATGCCGACCAGGTGGAGATGCCGGCACCTTCGGTCGATCAGCCGGATCGGCAACGAACGTCTTCGGCACGGACTGAGTGCTGCTGCGAGACTGTCCTGAACAGGGAGCTGCGGGCCGTGGGACGTCAGGGGGAATCCTCACGGGCGGCCGACCGCGCCGCCGTCACCCATGACGATCGTGCGCCGGCGGGGATCGCCGAGGGAATGAAGGTGGGCGAATGGTTCAGGAAAGCGTGATGCGCGTAGCCGTGATCGGCTCGGGCATCCTGGGAGCGGCCGTAGCTGACGAACTGGTGCGCCGCGGCCTGTCCGTCGTGGTCTGCACGGCGGAGGAG
Organism: Streptomyces sp. NBC_01237; assembly: GCF_035917275.1. Classification (NCBI taxonomy): domain Bacteria; kingdom Bacillati; phylum Actinomycetota; class Actinomycetes; order Kitasatosporales; family Streptomycetaceae; genus Streptomyces; species Streptomyces sp. NBC_01237. Next base: position 332,763 of record NZ_CP108508.1, read on the forward strand.
TCGCGGCCACCGGTGACGGATGTGGCGTTCGGCTGGCTCAACGCGCACGGGTCGGCGGCGGAGCCGCCGTCGGGCACGCGCGACCGGGACGAGCTCGCCCGGTCGCTCGGCGTGCTGCGCAGCGTCACGGCGAGGCCGCCGTTGCGTGGCATCATCACCTGGAACGGCGCCGTGAGCTGGGCATCGACCACAACCGCGACGGCTCGGTTCGCCGAGCGATCAGGCCCCGGCGTCGCGACCGTCGAGGCGGGGGCCCTGCGTCAGATCCTTCCCGGCCTGCGGGTTCCGCCGCCGGTCGTCGCGCACGCGGGCGACGAGGGCATGGTCGAGCCGGACGACCTGCGCCACGCGTTCCTCGCCCGCGCGCGGGCGGGCGGAGCCACCGTCGTCGCCACTCGGGTGGATCGCATCCGGGCGCGGCGGGCAGGCGGCTACGAGCTGGAGGGCACCGGAGCGGCACTCACGGTCGACCGGATCGTTCTCGCCTGCGGGACGGGCCTGCCCGCCCTCGCGGAGCAGGTCGGCGAGCACATCGAAGTGCCCGGTGTACCGGCCGCGCGCTTCACCTTCTCCGCACCGGAACTGCGTCTGGACCGAGTGGTGTCCACGCCGGACTTCGAGATCCGGCCGTCCGCCCGGCACGGCTTCGTGGGTGCCGAGGACGTGGTCCCGGGCGAATCGGAGACAGCGACGCGGGCGCGGGTGCACGAGTCCCTGAGTGCCGTGCGGGAGGCGTTCGGGCTGCCGCGGGAGCCGGCCCTGAGGACCGTCACCGTAGGCATCCGCCCGATCCCGACCGGCAACGGCATACTCTGCGCACCGCTGGCGAATGCTCCGGGAGTCGTCGCACTCGCCGCACACCCCGGGGTGACGCTCGCGGCCTCGCTGGCCCAGCGGGCGGCGGAACACGTCGGCACCCCCGATCCCCGATGACGAAGGGATGGTGTGGGAGCCGAGGAATGAGGCCGGGGAGACGGTGCTCGCCGCGCTCCGCGGGACCGGACCATGGCACACACCCCCCAGCAGCACCGCCGCACAAGGTGAGCCCTTCCTCCGCACCGGAGGGCGGTCGCCCACGTCCCCATGGGCGTCGGACACCGTACGAGTGACTGCGCCGCGTACGCGTGGTCCGTGGTCGTTCCTGGGTACGCGGCAGTTCAGACGGTCCGGCTGACGAGCGCGGCTTCCGGGCGGTCAAGAAGTTCGGTACCACACCGCACCACAGCACCCCGGAACCCAGGACGAACCCTCAGGCGTCGTCTCCCTGGTCAGCGCGGCAAGGCCGTAGATGCCCTGATACGCAAGCGGGTCCGCCGCTTCCACCTGCTCCGGGTGACGCCGGTGGAGTGGCTGACCGGCATGAAGAAGCAGGCCGCGGCCATCAGCCCGCCGGTATCAGCGCCAGCGCCTCGTTCAGGTGATGCTCGGCGATCCCCCGCATGAACTCCCGGTCGGGGAAGTCCCCGTCGAGCAGGCGCAGCGGGCCGGCTGTCAGCGACAGATGCTGGGTGAGTTCGTAGAGTGCGAGGCGGTCCCCGTCGAGACCGTCCACCGCCAGCTGCCGGTACTGGCTGTCGGAATGGCGGAGGCGTAGGAACACGTGCTCCCATTCGACGTCGAAGTACAGCAGGTTCTCGATGTCGATCACGACGGGATGGCCGTCCCGGTCGACCCTGACGTGGTCCAGGCCCAGCTCTCCGTGGACGACGCAGTACTCGACGCGCGGCCGCACCGCTGCGGTCAGCTGACGCAGCCGCTCCTCCAACTGATCGCGGGCATCGGCGATCCGGTGGTCGCGCGCGGTCGCCTCGGCGAGGCAGCGCAGCGCGAAGGCCAGTGCCGCCTGCTCGCACGAGGCCGCGCGTGACGTGCCGCCCGCGTCGATCAGGGCCACCTTGCCGAAGGACTGGGCCCGGTGACCGCGCATCGTCGCCAGGGTCTCGGCGAGGCGCGTCATGGTCGGCTCCGCAGCACGCGGGTCGCGGTTGCGCAGGCCCATCAGGTCCTCTCCGGGCACGTCCTCGACGATCGCGAGTTCGGCCGGGTAGTGGGTACGGTCGCGGTCGGCCAGGTGGATCTCAAGGACCCGAAGGCCCAGCGCCTCCAGGCGCGCGTGCGCGGCCTCGAACAGATCGAGCCCGGTACCGGGCGAGAAGGGATCGGCGAGGTCGCCGTCGTGCTCGGTGGTCGGCCAGTAGTTCTCCGAGTCCTCCCACAGATAGGCGATCGCCGTCCTGGCGTCGTCCATCGTCAGCCGGTACACACCCTTCGTGGTGCCGCCCGCGAGCCGCTCCACCGCCTCCAGCTGTCGCCCGCCGCCCAGCGCTGCCCGCGCCGCACCCGCCAACTGATCCCGCGTCACTCTCTTCGGTGCCACGCCCGCGGCCCGCCTTCCCCCTCGATGACCGGGGCACCCTACGCGAGCCGTCGTCCAACGCCAAACGAATTTCGCCGAAGGTGTCGTGCGCGCCATAGGGCCAGGCGCCAGGCAGCGTGATGAAGGCTTTCCAGGACCTGGCGATTCATCGTTGGGCACCTGCGGCGGGAGCTTGCCTCGCTCTCTGTACCGCCACCGGGCCCGTGTCCGGACGGCAGACGTCGCAGCTCCACCCGGGCGGCCGGGATCCGGCCGGGCGGGGTGGACCCGAACTGATGCCTCCGGATCCGGGAGGACAGGTACGGGAGGCGACGGCGAAGGCCTGTCGGCGATCCGTAGGCGATGTGTCGGTGGCCGCTGAAACCATCGGTGCCGGTTGCCCGACAGGCAGTCCCAGCCCCCTTCACCAGCACAGGAGCCCCCTCGCCATGTCGCCCACGCCCTCCACCCCACCCTGGGATGTCCGACGGCTGCCGCGTGCCGATGACAGCGTCTTCCTGGTCACCGGCGGTAACGCCGGCATCGGGTACTTCGTCGCGGAGCAGTTGTCGGCAACCGGAGCCACCGTCGTACTCGGCAGCCGGAACCCCGCCAAGGCCGAGGCCGCCATGGCCTCGATCCGTGCACGTGTCCCTGGCGCACGGGTGCGGGCCGTACGGCTGGACCTCGCCGACCTCTCATCGCTCGAAACAGCGGTGGAATCGCTGGGGGTGGAATGTCTCGACGCTGTGGTCCACAACGCCGGTGTCGCGCTCGATGTCCCGCCACGACGGGAGACCGGCGACGGTCACGAGCTCATGTTCGGCACGAATCACCTGGGGCACTTCGTCCTGACCCGGTGGCTCATGCCGCTGCTGTCGGCTGCGCCGGCGGCCCGCATGGTGACCATGGGCAGCTTCGCGGCGAAGTCCGAGCGGATCGACCTGGACGACCTTCAGTCCGAAGAGGACTACCGGCCCAAGCGCGCCTACGGACGCTCCAAGTTGGCGCAGATGTACTTCGGCGTCGAACTCGAACGTCGACTGCGCGCCGTCGGCAGCACGGTGGCGAGCGTGGTGGTACATCCCGGCGGCGCCCTGGATTCCCTCACCCCGTCACGACCGCCGGTCCATGTGCGCACCACCGGCGCGCGTCTGAGCGCGGCACCCGCGGCCCTCCTTCTCCAGGGCAAGCACGCCGGGGCCCGGCCCGCCGTCCGAGCGGTGCTCGACCCGGATGTGCGGGGAGGCCGGCTGTGGGGCCCACGCGTCTTCGGCCTGCGCGGCGAGCCCCGACGCGAACCGCTGTGGAACCACCTCGCCGACACCTCCGTCGCGTCGCGGTTGTGGGACGCCAGCTGTGATCTGACCGGCCTCGACCTCGGTGTCACCCCCGGATAGTGGCAGCCACGCGCGTTCACCAACAGGCGTGTTCGATGTGGCCGACTACACCGCTCAGCCACCGAACGACTGACGTCACCTGACAGCCGGTGCCGCCCTGATCACACGACTGAAGTGCGGTGACTGTGGGTGTACGGCTGAGCCGGCGATGCGGCACAGCCCGCGTCGGACGCACCGGATGAGGTCCTCAGGAGGGGGCGATGTTGAGGGGCCGGCCTCGGCGGAGCGGGGACCGGAGGCTTCGTCGGGGCTGTTCTCCAGAACTTGCCTATGTCATGTGCGCATGACCAAACCACCCCATTCGCTGCCATCCACTCCGCACGGGTGTCCACATTGGGTACCAATGGATAAATTAGGAGTGATTTGCCGAGATACAAATATCTATGAATTCGAAACGTGAATGAGTCAATTCAGGAAGTGACGTGAGTCACTTGACACGTACATCGAACAGGTCTTTACTTCCCACGGCAGTTGAAATGAAGCCGGGAATTCTTGCCGGTCTCGACATCTTCTGCCGCCGAATAGGTAGCTCGTTCACCACTAAAATGGAGGTGCTCATGAAGCTCGTTCGCATCATCAATAAGTTCCGCCCGGAAAAGAGCCTCAAGGCGTACGCCTGGTACGGCTGGATTTAATCAGGTAGTTTCCCTGCCGGGCTCGCGCCGGTCAGGAATTCTGGTCGGCGCGAGCTACCTACCCACGGAGTTCACCCATGCCTATGCACCGCGTTGGCGGGAGCGGTCGTGTCATCGAGTTTGCGCCGAGAATCGACGAGCTGCTCACTCGTTATCGCGATGCGTCGCTGTTCCGTTTGGAGCCCGACACGATCGGTATATCCGGCGCCGATCTGATGGACGGCTTGCTCCGAAGCAGGCCGGCCAATGCGGAGGAAAGGCCTACCTTCAAACCCGTCCAGGGGCGGCTCGTCGGACGCGCCGATGCGGCCACCTTTATGCAAGCGGTGGGCTCGGATGTGCGAAACGCGTTGCAACGTCCCCTCGACGAAGCGGTCGACCTGACCGGCCGGTGGCCGCATGTGGCCCATGTGTACCTGAGGGATCTCGTATTCGGAAACGAACGTCTGCGATTCCGGATTCTGGTCGACCGCCGACTGGAGTTGACGCCGAAACTGACCTGGTCGGCCGTCGCCTCCGGTGCCGCTTTGCTGGGCAGGCCCGGACAGGACGTGCCGCTGTCAAAGCTTGCCGCTCTCGTACTCGATTCCAAGACCTACAGTGACCGGCGCTATGCCATGTACCTGTACCGGCGAGTGGCCGCACCGGTGTGCTTCACCGTATCCGCGCTCGTCACCAACGCCCTGTGGCTGGGGGCTCCGTTCAGTGACGACGTATCGAATCGGAACATCATCCTTGAGGCACTCCGGCTGCTTCCCCCTTCGTGGAACATCTTGCGAATGGCTTCGCCGGAATTCTCGGACGTGGACGCACGGATCGGCCCGAAAGACGATGTCCTGCTGCTTCCTCTGCTGAGCCATCGCAACCCCAAGCTCTGGGACGAGCCCGACACATTTCTCCCCGACCGCTGGGACGAGCTGGACGGGGACACACATCCCGGTTATCTCCCCTTCGGCCACGCAAGCGAACGATGCTGGGGCCGGCATATGGTCCTGCCCCTGGCTGAACGACTCCTGGACATTGTGCGCCGGGACGGCCTCGTGGTGAGTCCGGACCAGACCAGGGGAAAGGTCGAACTCGACGGATTGCTCGAAGTGTCCGAAGTGCAGATGACTCGACCATGACGGTCTGGAACCCGGCGGCATATCCGCCGTGTGTCCGCCCAGACAATCGCACGCAGATATTCAAATTGACCTCGTGGAGTCGTACGGGCTGACGACCGGACCTGCCGGGTCCCGGCTCTCCGTGCACTGAGGGCTGTCCCGTAATCCCTGGTAACTCAGCGCACGGCGTCAGATGCGGCGCATCGCAAGGCGGACGGACGTCCGCATACTGGATGTATTCGGAGTACTGCCCGCCGGAGTCAACGGCGGACGCGGTCGCGCTGGACGGGGCGTGGCGACGGACGACGACCCGGTCGGCCGCCGCCGACCCGGCAGCGACCCGGAAGGCTGCGGCTGGGAGCCGGGCCCCTGCTGGGTACGCCGTCGCCCTGGCGCATACGGCTATCCGCCCGCCCCAGCCACGGTGGCGAGTGCATCGAGCAGCGCGGCGATGGCGGCGTCGGTCAACCGGAAGCCGTCGGCGGTCTCGACGATGTGGCCCGAGGCGATACGGGACTTCCACCACTCTTCGAGGAAGCCGGGGGCGTATCCGCCCGTGCGGAAGCCGTACGGCTGGGACACGAGGTCGAAGGCGATCATGAGCTCGTAGTCCGGCAGAGCGTAGGAGCGCTCGTGCTCCGGAGGCGCGCTGACGTACCGCTCGAAGGAATCGACCTGGTTGAAGCTGGTGAACAGCCAGAACAGGTAGTCGTACATGAGCATCGAGCGCGTGTCGGCGTGCAGGGCGAAGAACCCCTTGTCGCGCACGACGGTCTCCGCGAGCGCCCGCATCCGCCGGTCCGCGTCGGGCAGAACGTCCGCGACCTCGCTGAAGGCACGCGACAGGGCAGGGGAGAAGACGCCGTCGCGCACCGTGGCCAGGGCGGCGAGCCGGTCCTGCTCCGAGGTGTCGTAGACGGCCCCGTCGACCAGCCCCGTGACGAACGCCTCGAAGCTCTCTGCGACCAAGGTGATCGCGAAGTCGCCCTCCTGGTCGACGTGCACCACGGTCGGTTCGCCGTGCCTGCCGCACGCGCGGTAGTCGAGGGCGAGCATGTCGTGGCCGGCCGAGGGGGTGTCGGCGAAGTAGACACCGATGTCGGGGTACTCCCACATGTCGATCCAGAACAGGCTGCCGTACTCGCCGCCGAGCGATTGCGGTCGGGCCCGCCCGATGCCCCGGATACCGGTGATCTCGACGTGGTCCTCGGCCCAGGACGTCGGCTCGGTCATGGGGAAGTGGACACGGGTCGGAATGCCGCCGTTGTGCGCGGTCATCAGCGCGATGTACGAGCCGGGCAGACGGTATCCGCCGAGCTCCTCCTCCAGCGACGCGATCAACTCCCGAGAAGGCGGGGCCTCCTCCACGTACTCCCCCAGCGCGTACGCCGAGTCGTCCCAGAACGCCACGACGTCGAAGCCCTCGAAGTACCCCACCGCGCCCTCCCGCACCTACTCGTCCGTGAACCCTATCGCCGGATCAGCTATGCATGCTGTGGGGCTCTCTCGGGTCGTTCGACGCGTGCGCCGCGTGTGAAGCGGGCTCTGCCGAGGGTGACGAGGTGCGGCGTTCGCTGCTCGCCGGCCGGCCCGGTGCTCACCTCGTCCGGTCCCGTCCGGGCGGGGATCACCGCTCAGCAAGAGATCGCGGAACATAATGCTGTCCATGAGCGACTCCGCAGACCCTGGTGACGCCGGTAGAGGCAAACCGTTGCACCGTCTGGTGCGCATGACGGGCCGCGACCCGGAGGAGCACGGACGGACCTCCACCCCGTTGGAGCTCCTGTTCGACCTCACCTTCGTGGTCGCGGTCGGTACAGCGGCCGACCACTTCGCCGAGATGGTGGCCGAGGGGCACCCCGGGCAGGCGGTCACCGCGTTCGTCCTGGCGATGTTCGCGATCAGCGTCGCCTGGATCAGCTTCAGCTGGTTCGCCTCGGCCTTCGGCACCGACGACTGGCTCTATCGCCTCCTGACGATGGTGCAGATGATCGGCGTCGTCGTGTTCTCGCTCGGCCTGCCCGCGATGTTCCACTCCGTCGACGAGGGCGGACACCTCGAACTTCGCGTCATGGTGATCGGATACGTCGTGATGCGCATCGCCATGCTGCTCCAATGGTGGCGCGCCGCCCGCGACTCCCCCGCCTTCCACGACGTCGGCATGGCCAACATCCGCTGGACCGCCATCGTCCAACTCGGCTGGATCGCGGTCGCTTTCACCCATCTCCCACTGGCGGCCGTGTTCACCGCCTTCGTCATCCTCGGAGCGCTGGAACTGGCTCTGCCGCTGCTCACCCAGGGCACCGCGGACGGCACCCCCTGGCACCCCCACCACGTCGCGGAGCGCTACGGTCTGTTCGCGATCATCGTCCTCGGTGAGGGCGTCGTCGGCACCGTCGCCTCCTCGGGCGGCCTTCTGGGCGGCGCGGACGGAATGCACTGGACCGGGACCGTCGTCATCGCCGGTGTCGGCCTGACCTTCGGCATGTGGTGGGTGTATTTCGCCACGCCCTTCGGTGACGTACTCGTGCACCGCCGCAGCCGCGGATACCTCTTCGGCTACGGGCACATCCCCCTGTTCATCGGAATCGCCGGCGCCGGTGCCGGACTGCACGTGGCGGGGCTCCAACTGGAGCACCACTCCCAGCTCAGTGATGTCGCCGTGGTCCTGTCCCTGGCCATCCCGGTCGGCCTCTACCTGCTGATGGTCTATCTGCTGCACACCCTGCTGCTGTCCGCGGCAGACCGATTCCATCTGCTCCTGATCTCTCTCACTCTTGTTCTGCTGCTGACCGCCGTCCTGCTGTCCGCAGTCGGCATCGCGATCGCGGTATGCCTGCTCATCGTCATGCTCGCACCCTTCGTCACCGTCATCGGCTACGAGACGATCGGCCACCGTCACCAGCAGCAGATGCTGGAGGCACTCGGCACGCACACGCCGGGACGTTGAGCCGCTGAGCCGTCGGAAGTCCTGCCCCCGGCCGGCCCCCCAGCTCTCGGAAGGCGGGTCAGCCACCTGTCCCGGGGATCAGTGGCTCGGGCACAATCAGCAGCCGTGCCTACCTCTCCCGATCCCTCGATCCTGTACCCCGACGTCGCCGGCTTCGGCAGCCTGGCCGCGGCCCTCGGGGCAGCGGCGGAGGGCTGCCTCGGCGACGTCCCTGTCACTGCCTCGGCCTGCGATCCCCTCCGCCACGCGACCGTCGCAAGCACCTTGCCGCACCGCGAGCCACTGGAGATCAGCGCTTGGTCGCACGAACGGCGGTGGTCGATCCGGGGCACGGAGCCGTTCCAGCGCATGCCTCTCGTCGACGGCAGGACGGACGTCCTGGCGGACATCGCCAGGGCCTCCCGGGCGTGGCACGACGGGCTGTCCCTGGACGGCATTCGCCGGGCGGCGCCCTTCGTCCACCTGACCGGCCGGTTCGAGGTGCCCGACAACGATCCCGCGCGCTTGACGGAGTCCGAGTGGCAGGGCCTGCGCCAGGAAGCGGCCGAGCTGGAGTACGTCTGGGCGCAGACGCACCAGTCCCTGGTCGAAGCGGCACACGCCGAGCCGGTGTTGCGCGCCCTCTACCCGTTCACCAGCCACTGGGCACTGCGCTTCTCGACCACCACCCGCCCGGCTCTGACCGTCGTCGGACCACGCCTGAGCGCGAACGCCGACGGCACGTACGGGGTGAGCAGTGTCATGATCGGCGAGGACAGCGGCCAATTCGCCACAGCGCAGGAGGCCGTGGCCGTGGCAGTGCGCCTGCTGCCGTCCGGTATCGCTCCCACCACGCTCGGCGGATGATCCCGCCCCGCGACAGCCCTGTCGACCGTGCGGGCGGGCGGATCGTCACCGACCTGGGTGGTGCGTCACGTGGATGTCCGCCGAGCGGTCTCGGGTTCCCCGGCCCCGTTGAGGACACCGGAGCTCCCGGATCCGTCCGGTCTCCGGGCGTCGGCCGGCTGTCGGTTGGCGTGTGAGTCGTGCCCGCCTCCGGCCGGTCGACGGGAACGTAATCGGTGTGTCCTACGGTACTGAGGGACAGTAGGGTCGGCCGCGTGAAGCTCCTGGAGACTCAGCACGTGGACGCCGATGTCGACTTCTACGGCCTCAGCCTCCAGGACGCCGATGACGGCTGGCTGCCGGCAATGTTCCCCGAGGGTTTCGCCCAGGGGCAGTTCCTTTCGGAACAGCCGGGGCGTATCGACCTCACGAGTGCCGGGCACACACAGACCGTGTCCTTCGACGCCGAGATCTGGAGCGGTCCCGCTCAAGTGCCCTGCGGTGAATGGGACGAGTCCGCGACCGCCCGCATCGAGTGCCGCTCCGGTGAACTACGGCTGTGGGCTGTGGCGGGCGGGCCCGCCCCGCGGAGCATCGTTCTGCCGCACCCGTCGGCGACATGGAACGTGCGCGTCCGTTGCCGGGGCCGTGCGGCCGCGGCAAGGGCATGCCGTGTCGGTGTCCCTCATGGGCTGGAGCAGTACCTGGCCCAGTTCTGGCCTGGGTGATTCCGGTGTGGCCGCCGACTGCGGACCATACCCGCGGCCCTGGTAGGCCGGTGCTCCTGACCATGTATCCGTCGTCGGGGTCCGCCGAGCAGGTGGTGCTCGGTACGGCATTGCCCGAGCGGGCTGCCGGCGTTCCCCTTCTCACCTGAGGGCTGTCCCGTCATCCCTGGTGGATCAGCGCACGGCGTCGGATGCGGTGCATCGCACGGCGGAGTGACGTCCGCGTACGGGATGTATTCGGGCGTTCCGACAACGCCGCGAGGTGCCGTAGCCGTCGTCGTGCGCCCGCCAGGCATGACAGGACAGCCCTTAAGAGCTGTCCCGCTCGCACCAGCCGGCCGATGCCCGCTTGGCGGGCGACGGCCCGGAGCGGACCGCGGGCCGACACCGGGACCGTTGCGGTCCGGGGGCCGGGAGCAGCGCCGGGACCAGGCCGTTCGCACGGCGTCACGGACCTGCGAGCGGCGTCCGCAGTAGCGCGTGCACCGAAGCACGGTGCGCTTCGCATGTCTCGTACGCACGTGTGAGTCATGACAATGGTGACTATTGGCGCCCACCGTCGTTGTGACAACTTCTCTCTCGCCAGGAAAGAACTGAGCGAGGGGAACGTGCGTGAATCCGGAGTACGCCGCGTACTGCCAGGCGGACCGCCACTTCTACGACGCACCGCACCGCTCGGTCTCCCGGCCGGAAGAGGACCGCACCTTCTACGCACCGGTCCGCGGCGACGCTCCCGAGGGGTGGAGCCGCTCGCGGCGCGGGGACTGGCTCTCCTACGCCCCCTCGGACATCCGGCTGCCCTCACAGGGCTGGAAGATCCATGTGTCCGCCGCCCTGGACAACGCCGAATCGGTGCTGCGCAGGGTCGTCGAGCACTGTCTGGCGCAGCGGCTTCCCTTCAAGTGCGTACCGACACCTGGGCTGTTGCACCTGCGCAACGCCAAGTACGCCGACCGGGCGGGCAGCGGCAAGTTCATCACCGTGTATCCGCCCACGCCGGAACGGTTTCCGGAGGTGTGCGCCGCGCTGACGGAACTCCTGGCCGGGGAGCACGGCCCCTACATCCTCAGTGATCTGCGGTGCGGGGACGGACCCGTGCACACGCGGTACGGGGCGTTCGCCGCCCGCTTCTGCCCCGGACCCGACGGGCGGCCGGTACCCGCCGTCGCGGACCCGCAGGGCCGTCTCGTCCCCGACGAACGGGGGCCGTCCTTCCGTGTCCCCGGCTGGGTGACACCGCCCGACTTCCTGCACCCGTACCTCGAAGCACGGGCTTCGGTCGGTCTCACGGGGCTGCCGTACACCGTGGAGAAGGCCCTTCATTTCTCCAACGGCGGCGGCGTCTACCTCGGCCGGGACACCCGCAGCGGCGAGCAGGTCGTTCTCAAGGAGGCCCGCCCGTACGCCGGGCTGGCGGCCGACGGGGCCGACGCCGTCACCCGGCTCGTACGCGAACGGACCGCGCTGGAACAACTGGCGGGCCTGGACTGCGTACCGGCTGTCCGGGACGTGTTCGAGGTCGGCGACCACCACTTCCTGGTGCTCCAGTACGTGCCCGGCTCCCCGCTCAACACGGTCTTCGCCCGCCGCTTCCCGCTGTCCCGGCAGAATCCCACGAGCGAACAGCTCGCCGAGCACACGGCGTGGGCACAACAGGTGTACGACCGGGTGGAGCGTGCCGTCGAGGCGGTGCACGCACGTGGCATCGTCATCAGCGACCTGCACATGAGCAACGTCATGGTCGACGAGGAGACGTCCCGCATCGTGCTCCTGGACTTCGAGGCCGCGTCCCGGACCGAGGAGCGGGCCCGCCAGATCGTCGCCAACCCGGCCTTCGTCGCCCCCACCGACCGGCGCGGCACCGATATCGACCGCTACGCACTGGCATGCCTGCGGCTCGCGCTCCACCTGCCGCTCACCACACTCTTCGCCCTCGACCGCACCAAGGCCGTCGGCCTCGCCAGGAACGCGGCCAGCATCTTCCCCGTCGGCGAGCAACTGCTGCGCCCCGCGGTGGACGAGATCCTGCGCACCACGGGCGGTCCGGCGGGCCCCGCGGAACCGGACCGGCGCCCGCCCGCGCCCGGGGACTGGCCGCGTAGCCGCGACTCGATGGCCCGCGCCATCGCGGCCTCCTGCACACCGGAGCGCGAGGACCGGTGCTTCCCCGGCGACATCGCACAGTTCGCCACGGCGGCGGGCGGCCAGTCGTTCGGCTACGGGGCCGCCGGAGTGCTCTACGCGCTGCACGAGACGGGCGCCCGGCAGTGCGAGCCCGCCGTCGACTGGCTGCTGCGCCGGGTCAAGGACCCGGCCTCCGGCACCCCGCTCGGCTTCTACGACGGACTCACCGGCATCGCCTGGACCCTGAACCGGATCGGCCGTCCCGCGGAAGCCGCCGACCTGATCCGGGTCGTGCTCGAACAGCCCCTGGAGGGACTGCCGGCCGGCCTGCACAGCGGGTACGCCGGTATCGCGCTCGCCCTCGACGACATGGCCCGTACCGCCGCCGTCGACGGCCCGGCCCTCAGCGCCGCGGCGGACCGCTGTACCGCGCTCGCCGTCCGCGCGCTCGTGGAGGATCCCCCCTCACCCCGGACCGGCCTCATGCACGGCGCCACCGGCGTCGCCCTGCTGCTCATCCACCGGTACGGGAAGACCGGCGACACCGCCCTGCTCGACCTGGCCGCCGCCGCGCTGCGACGTGATCTCGAACGGTGCCGGGCGGGCGACGGCGGACTGCTCGTCGTGGAGGGGAAACGGCTGATGCCGTACCTCGCCTCGGGCAGCATCGGCATCGCGGCCGTCATCGACGCCTACCTCGCCCGACGCCCCGACGCCGCCCTGGAGGCCGCGGGCCGCGCCCTGCTCCCGACCGCGCTGTCCGCCTTCTACATCCAGCCCGGACTCCTGCGCGGATCGGCCGGACTGCTCGCCCACGTGGCGGCCACTCCGCTCCTGGAAGCTCCGGACCGTGCGCGGGCGATCCGCCTCCACACCGACCTGCTGGAAAGCCACGCCATGTCGTACGAGGGTGAACTCGCCTTTCCCGGCGAGCAGTTGATGCGCCTGTCGATGGACCTGGCTACCGGGACCGCCGGGTGTCTGCTCGCCCTGGGCGGCGCACTCGGGCAACCGGCCACGCTTCCCTTCCTGCCGCTCGCGCGGCACACCCTGCCGCGTTAGCGGCCCCAAGGACCGGCCCCATCAGGGGTCGTTGCAGTACACGCCGACACAACAGTCCCTGAGAAAGGACATCATCATGGCACTTCTCGACCTTCAGGCGATGGAGACCCCGGCCGACGAGGCCTTCGGCGAGCTCGCCACGGGCAGCCAGGTCTCGCTCCTGATCTGCGAGCACAGCTCGCTCAGCCTGACCCTCTGCACCCCGTAATGCCGGGCCGTCCGGTCCGCCGGTGATCCCACCGGCGGCCCGGACGGCTGCGGGTGTCCGGCGGTCCGGGCCCCCCAGGACGCGGAGCCCGCGCCACCGGAACCCGCGACAGACCGGGCCCGATGCCGCCGAGCCCTCAGGGCTGTCGTCGTACCGCCCGAAGCCGGAAAGGGACCCACGTGCGGCCGAACCCACCCGCCGGGGCGGCTCTCGCCCCCGTACCCGACCGGCGCCGAACAGCTTCCCGGGAACGTGCCGGCCATCCGCCGCCGCCCTCCGGAGCCCGCCCCCTCGAACTCGCCCGGCTTCGCCCGGCCGCCCTCGTGTGCCTGCTGCTGTGCTCCACCGGCGGGGCGCTCGCCGCCCTCGCCCTCCCCGCCGCGCTCGGCCACACCGTGGACCGGCTCATCGTCGGCGGCCCCGTGCCCTGGTCCGGACTGCTGCTGTGCGCAGCGCTGACCCTCGCCGAGACCGCGTGCGATGCGGGTGCGGCGGTGGTCGGGACGAGCACCACGGCCCGGCTGACCGCGGCGCTGCGCACCCGCACCGTGGCCCGTGTGCTGGCCGCCGAACCCCGCCGGACCCTCGATGTGCCCACCGGGGACCTCACGGCCCGGATCACCACCCAGACCGCGGACGCCGCGGCCGCGCCCACTACCGCGGCCGGGTCCGTCGCGGGAGCCCTGCTGCCGGTCGGCGCGGTCGTCGGACTCCTGCTCATCGACCCCTGGACGGCGGCCGCCCTGCTTCTCGGCGCCCCCCTGCTCATCGCGCTGCTGCGCACCTTCACCCGCCGCACCGCCGACGCGAACGCCGACTATCAGCGCGCGCAGGCGCTCATCGCCGACCGTCTCACGGAGGCACTCGACGGCGCCGAAACCATCCGCGCGGCCCGCACCGGGGCACGGGAGTACCGGCGCGTCCTCGAACCACTCGGGGCACTCGCGGACCACGGACGCCGTACCTGGGCCGTGTACGGAAAGGCGTCCGGCCAGAGCGCCCTGCTGCTGCCCCTGCTCATGCTGCTGGTGCTGGCGGTCGGCGGGCTGCGGCTCGACGCGGGCGCGATCGGCGTCGGTGACCTGGTCGCCGCCGCCCGCTACGCCGGCCTGGTCGTCGGCATCGGCTCGCTGACGGGTGCGCTCAGCTCGCTCGCGCGCAGCCGGGCGGCCGCCGACCGCCTCGATCCCCTCCTGGCCCTGCCGCCCGTGCCGCACCGCTCACTGGGTCCGGTGGACGGCGCCCCGGGAAGGCTGGAACTGCGCGACGTGGGCGTCGGACGCGAGGGGCGCCCGCTGTTGAGCGGAGTCGGCCTCGTCGTCCCCGGCGGCTCCTCCCTGGCCGTCGTCGGCCGCTCGGGCTCGGGCAAGTCGGTGCTCGCCGCCGTGGCGGGACGGCTGATGGACCCGGACACCGGCACCGTACTGCTGGACGGCGTCCCCATGGACGGCATGGAGCCGGGCCGCCTGCGCCATGAGGTCACCTATGCCTTCGCCCGGCCCGCCCTGCCCGGCCGCACCGTCGGGGAGACGATCGCCTTCGGGGCCCGTACCGCCTCGAACGAGGAGGTACGCTCCGCCGCGCGCGAGGCCCGCGCCGACGCCTTCGTGGCGCTGCTCCCGCAGGGGTACGCCACCCCCCTCACGGACGCCCCGCTGTCCGGCGGGGAACGCCAACGCCTCGGTCTGGCCCGCGCCTTCGCGCATCCGGGCCGTCTCATGATCCTGGACGACGCGCTGTCCAGCCTCGACACCGTGACCGAGCATCATGTGCAACGCGCGCTCGCCGGGCGAGCCGGCAGCAGCACCCGTGTCATCGTCGCCCACCGGCTCTCCTCGGCCGCGCGGGCGGACCGGGTCGCGTGGCTGGAGGACGGCCGGGTCCGGGCGACGGGCCCGCACCACGTGCTCTGGGCCGATCCGGACTACCGGGCCTTGTTCCGTACTGATCCTCCCGACGCCTCCGCGCTGCCGGGACCGGACGAACCTCCGTCCTCCACCACCGCCCGGCCCGACCCTGCGGACAGGGCGGCGAACCGATGACGGCGTCCGGGCAGGCAACTGCCGCGAGTCGGGCGGGCCACGGGGCCCTGACCAGGGTGGCGGGAGACGCGCGGCCCTTCCTGAGGGCCCGCACCGGCGTCCTGCTCAGGCTGTCCGGCTGGTCCCTGCTGGAGTTCGTCCAGACCTTCCTCAGCGGGTTCGGTGTCGCCAAGGCGCTCGACCAGGGATTCCTCGCCGGGCACCCCGCGACAGGACTGCTCTGGCTGGGCGTCGCGGGCGCGGCCACGCTGCCGGCCCAGTTCGCCACCCGCCAGGTGTTCGGACGCCTCGCGGATCTGGTGGAGCCGCTGCGTGACGGCCTCGTGCGGCGCGCGGTGTCCCGGGCACTGTCCGGCGCGCTCGCGCAGCCCTTCGGTGTCACCACCCGTTCGCTCTCCCAGGTCACCCACCAGAGCGAGATCGCCCGGGACGGCTGGGCGGGACTCGTCCTGACCCTGCGGTCCTTCGTGTTCACGGCGGCGGGGGCGGTGCTCGGCCTGCTGGCGCTGGAGCCCGGACTCCTGCTCCTCGTACTGCCCCCGTTGCTGCTCGGTGGCGCCCTGTTCGCCGCGACCCTGCGGCCGATGGCGGCCCGCCAGCGCGACTACCTCGCCGCGGACGAGGCGTACGCCGCGCACACGGGGGAACTGTCCGCCGCGCTGCGCGACATCGCCGCTGCGGGAGGGGGCGAGCGAATGGTGGCGGAGTCCCGGTCACTGGCCGAGGCGCAGGCCCGTGCGGCCCGGTCACTGGCCCGCTGGTCCGGGGTCCGGGTGCTGGCGCTCGCCCTGTGCGGCCGCTTCCCGCCGCTCCTGCTGCTGCTCGGCTCCCCCTGGCTGCTGCGCGACGGGCTCACGCCCGGCGCGCTGGTCGGCGCGCTGACCTATCTCACCCAGGCCCTGGCACCGGCGGTCCAAGCGCTCATGACGATGCTCGCCACCGTCGGCGGCCGGCTCGTCGTGGTGCTGGACCGATTCACGGACGCACCCCCGCCACCGGAACCGGACCATGAAGCCGCACGCCCCGCACCGGTGAACTCCGGGGCTCAGTGCCCCCGACCCGCAGACCGCGCCCGCCCGGACACCACGGGCCGCGCCGGCCCGGACCGGCACGCGGGGCCGCGTCCCCCGGTCGCCGAGCTGCGCGAGGTCACCTTCGCCTACGGGCCCGCCGCCCAACCGGTCCTGGACCAACTCTCGTTGCGTATCGGCCGTGGAGAGCACCTGGCGGTGATCGGGCCGAGCGGCAGCGGCAAGTCGACGCTCGCCGCCGTACTCGCCGGCGTGGAACCTCCCACCCGCGGCGCGGTCCGGTGGCACGGGCGCCCGGCGCACCGGGGCGACGCCTCCTCCGTACGCGTCCTGCTGCCCCAGCGGGCCTACGTGTTCACCGGATCGCTGCGGGAGAACCTGTGCTACCTCCGCCCCGACGCGCGCGCGTGCGAGATCGCGGCCATGATCGACGCGCTGGGCCTGGATCCACTGGTCTCCCGGCTCGGTTCCCTGGACGCGGCGGTGGCACCCGCCCTGCTGTCCCAGGGGGAACGCCAGCTGATCGCCCTGGGCAGGGCCTATCTGACCGACGTCCCCCTCCTCATCCTGGACGAAGCCACCAGTCGGCTCGACCCGTCCGCCGAGACCCGGGCCGAACTCGCCTTCGCCGCCCGGCCCGGTGCGCTCGTGGTCGTCGCCCACCGTCTCAGCTCCGCCCACCGGGCCGGTCGGATCCTGGTGATGGACGGCGCCCGCATCCAGTGCGGGACCCCCACCGACCTGCTGCGCGATTCGGCGCTGTACCGGGACCTCAACGGGCTATGGACGCCGGAGCAACCGGAGCGACCGTGACATGCGGGGGGCTCAGATCCAGCCGGCCGATTTCGCGAGCCTGATGGCATCCTGCCGATTGCGCGCCCCCGACTTCCGGATGGCGGCCGCCAGGTAATTGCGTACCGTCCCCGCTGTCAGATTCAGCCGGGCCGCTATGCCGGCCACGCTTTCGCCGCTCTCGGCCAGCGCGAGCACGCTCACCTCGCGAGGCGATAACGGCATGTCGGCCACCTGCAACAGCCCGAATGCCAGTGACTCGTCGATATGACGTCCACCGTCCGCGAGTTTGTGCATCACCTCGGCCAGATCGTCCACCGGGCGGAACTTGTCGATGTAGCCACGGGCGCCCGCCTCGTAGGCCCGCCGCAGCCCGCGCGGACGGTCACCGCGGGTCAGCACCGCCAAAGGACAGGGTCGGCCGTCCGGCCCGGTCAGTGGCTCCACCTCCTGGAGCACATCCATGGCGTCCGGACAGTCGAGATCGGTCAGGAATACGTCCGGGCATCTCCCGGTCAGCGCCGCGCGTATCGCTCCCCGCTCAGCGGTCCGTACCTCGATTCCCTCAGCCGCACGGAGCAGGGAGGCCAGCGAAGCACGCCACAGCGGCACTGCGTGAACCAGCAGAACGTTTGTCATCAAACTGCCCTCAGCATTTCTCTCCCGACATGCGCATCGCAGAGTGCGATAGCACAGGTGCACCGGGTGACGAGTCTCCAGTGGAACGCATGGTCATTCACGTACGCCGAGGAATGGGCGGAATACCGCGTCGACCTGGACGCGGAAGGGGGCGTGCGGTAGTACACCGGGAGCGCACATGGCCAAGGCGCCGTGAGCCGAACGCCTTCGAAAGCGCCCGCGCACGCCCCCGTTCAGTTCGCACTCCCCCGGTCGGTTCACGCGCCCCAGACCTGTTCACGAGCTCCCCGCCACCTTGCCCACCCCGCTCCCTGCAAGCGCGCCGAGGACGCGCCGGATTGATCTATCCGGACACCAACTCTCTATATATTCCGCCTACTTCACGTAACCAGCCGGGGCGACGGTTCGGGCATGACGTTCGATCAGGAGTGGGCCGGCCTCGTGTCCGAGGCGAAGGAACGGCAATCGGCCGGGATGCGGCTCAATACCGGGAGACACCTCCCGGCACCCCGGGGGCCGGTTCGCCCTACGGCCTGGTGGTCACCCAGGACGACCTGGGCGCGGTCGGCAACCAGGCCTTCTTGCTCCATGCCGAACTGCGGAAGAAGGCCGGCATCGCCCGGCGCGGGCAGTGACGCCGGCGGAACCGGCTCGACCGCGCAGGCGGCGAAGGAGCTGTCGGCGCACAACATGACCATGGGGGGCGAGTTGTCCACGACGCTCTCGGTCTGGGACTCGCAGGTCAAGACCGTCCTGCAGATGTGCGCCCATATCTCCACCCACCTGAACTACTCCAAGAAGCCCCACGCGAAGGACGACGAACTGATCGAGGCCTCCATGCTCGGCACGGCCGTCGGCGGCTGGAAGTCCATGGCCGACGAACCAAGGGCTGCGCACCGAGGTCTACGACAGCTTGGTGCCGATGTCCGATTCGGCCAAGTGGGAAGGCGTCAACGCCACGGTCTCCAAGGATTTCGTACGGGCACCGCGAAGGGGTTCCTCGATCTGCCCGAGGCGACCCGATGAACGCCGGCCACGCCACGTACACCTCGCTCGACGAGGACCAACTGCCGCGCGCCATGAACCTGGCGTCGCTGGGCGGGAAGGCCACCGACCCGCAGCGAGGCGGGCCGCGGCGCCTTTGGGAGTCGCTGAGCCCGGCCCCGCGGGGCGAGCTGTGGATGGCGCGCAGGGACGATCTGCTGGCGGCGGGGTCTGCGCGATCCCACGGTGAAGCGAGCCGCGCCGGATGCCGGATGCCGGATGCCGGATCGGGGCCGTACGACGTCAAGTCTCCGGGCCTGAAGGACCGGTGGGCGAGGGAGAAGATGAAGTCGCTTTCGCCCTGCCCACCAAGGACGTCGATGCTTGTCTGTTGCCGTTGAGGCCGGAGGGAACCGAGATGGTCCCGAACCGGCACCCCGAGGAGAAGGGGTACGAAGCGGCAGTCGGCTTCTCGCATCTGGGTCTGGTGGAGCCGGAGATGCTCGTCAAAGGGCTGCGAGAAGGCGGATTCTGCCCGGGTGACGTTGAATCGCCCTACGGCAAGGATGTGCAGTAATGTGTCGACTTTTTCGCGCACGCATGCGAGCCGGGTCGTACGCGGGTGTACATCGGGTCGACGATCGAGTCAGGTGTGACGCCTCGTCCGGCGGTGCCGGCAACGTAGGAGACGACACAAGCGGCGGCCGGACCGCGTCCTGTCGGTTCTCCGGCAAGCCGCTCGCGGCGCGTCGCTGCGACCTCACCCGAACGTTTCCTTCCCGGAACCTTCCACCACGCGGTCCAGTCGGGACCAGTCAGCAAGACTTCAGCTTGTCGTTCACGTTCATTTCCTCAAAGGTGTGGGGATGGAGCAGACGGTCTTCGAGTCCATCGGGTACTCCGCTGAGTGCCAGGACTGCGGTGAGGAGTTGGAGTGCTGGGGTGTCCAGGCCCTGGTGGACGGATTCTTGCGCTGGGACACGGAGTCCATGTGCTCGGCCTGCGGGTTCGCGGTGGCCGCATGTGGTGGTGACCTGCCTGCCGAACTGCGGGGCCGGCTGCTCTCCGAGCGTGGGCCGGCGCGGCTCGGTGTCGATCCATCGGCCAGGAATGCCGCGATCATGCGCGTTCTGCGTGCGGCACTGGGCCTTGGTCTGGCTGACGTCAGGTCCGTGCTGAATGAGGTCCTGGAGGGAGCCCACTCCGGCACGATGCCCGAGATGGAGTTCCTGGCTCGCAGGCTGCGGGCGTCTGGCATCGACGCCGTTGCCGCTCGGCCGTAGGACGCCGACCAGCCGAGTCCGGCGGGCTGATCAACTCGTCGGTCCGGGTTCACCAGGGCGCGCCCGTGCCACACGTACAGTGGCGCACGCGAAGTCGCCTGTTCGGCTGTTCGATCTCTGCCGGCCCTGGAGGGCCTCGCTCCGTCCCGCCCTCGCGCCACAGGGCAGACCCGGACACCGCGAGGCGGGGTAGTAGACCAGCACACCGCGAGACGGCTCACGCGTACTCATCCACGAGAGCCAGAAAAAGCGGGCGGCGATGTCGAGAACCTGTGGACGGCTCCGTCCCTGTAGTGAACGCGGCCACCATGGGCCGCACCAGTACCGAGGAGAACCACGATGGCCAAGTACCTGCTGCTGAAGCACTACCGCGGTGCCCCGGCTGCGGTCAACGACGTACCGATGGACCAGTGGACGCCGGAGGAGATCTCCGCGCATGTGCAGTACATGAACGACTTCGCGGCCCGGCTGGAGCAGAAGGGCGAGTTCGTCGACGGTCAGGCACTCGCGCCCGAGGGTGCGTGGGTCCGCTACGACGGTGAGGGGCGCCCACCGGTCACCGATGGACCGTTCGCGGAGACGAAGGACCTCATCGCCGGCTGGATGATCATCGACGTCGACAGCTACGAGCGCGCCGTCGAGCTGGCCGGGGAGCTGTCGGCCGCCCCCGGGGCAGGTGGCAAGCCGATCCACGAATGGCTTGAGGTGCGCCCGTTCCTGACCGCGCCGCCCACCGTCACGGAGTGACCGCGCGGATGAACGAGGCCCTGCTGAGGAGCCTCACGCCGAGCGTGCTCGGGATCCTCGTACGCCGCGGAGCGGACTTCGCGGCGGCCGAGGACGCCGTGCAGGACGCTCTTGTCGAGGCGCTCCGGGTCTGGACCTCCGACCCGCCGCGGGACGCCAAGGGCTGGCTGGTCACCGTGGCCTGGCGCAAGTTCCTCGACGCGACGCGGGCCGACGCCGCCCGCCGTCGGCGTGAGGACCGCGTCGGGGAGGAGCCGGAGCCCGGATCGGCGCCCGCGGTGGACGACACGCTCCAGCTCTACTTCCTGTGCGCCCACCCGTCACTGACACCGGCATCGGCGGTCGCGCTCACGCTGCGCGCCGTCGGTGGGCTGACCACCCGCCAGATCGCCGAGGCCTACCTGGTGCCCGAGGCGACCATGGCGCAGCGCATCAGCCGGGCCAAACGCACCGTCTCCGGCGTGCGCTTCGACCGGCCCGGCGATGTCGCCACCGTGCTGCGTGTCCTCTACTTGGTCTTCAACGAGGGCTACTCCGGCGACGTCGACCTCGCCGCCGAGGCCATCCGGCTCACCCGGCAGCTCGCGGCCGCGATCGACCACCCGGAGGTGGCGGGACTGCTCGCCCTCATGCTGCTCCACCACGCCCGGCGTGCGGCCCGGACCGCGTCCGACGGCAGCCTGGTGGCGCTCGCCGATCAGGACCGCGGCCGGTGGGACACCGTGTTGATCGCCGAGGGCGTCGGGATTCTGCAGGCGGCCCTCGCCCGCGACCGGCTGGGCGGGTTCCAGGCCCAGGCCGCCATCGCGGCACTCCACGCGGACGCGCCCACCGCCGAGGAGACCGACTGGGTGCAGATCGTCGAGTGGTACGACGAGCTCGCGCACCTGACCGACAGTCCGATCGTCCGGCTCAACCGCGCGGTCGCCGTCGGGGAGGCCGACGGACCGCGCGCCGGTCTGGCGGCGCTCGCGGCGCTGGAGCCCTCACTGCCCCGCCACGCCGCGGTGGCTGCGTACCTCCACGAGCGCGACGGCGACCTGGCGACGGCGGCACGGCTGTACTCCGAGGCGGCCCACAAGGCACCCAACCTCGCCGAGCGCGACCACCTGACGCGCCAGGCCGCCCGGATCAACGCCCGCCGGTGCCGCTGACGGGGCGCGTTCCGGATCCGTCAGCGGCACTTGGCGCGGCCCCGTGGCCGGGAGCGGTCGCCTCCCCGAGGCATGGATACGGCCAGGACTGACATCCCAACTTACTTTCTTTGCTGAGCAGTTGCTCCGGCTCCGGAGCGACGTCGACCCATGGGCACAAAGCACCAGTTCAGACTTGGACATGGGGTGCAAATATGTGCTTATATCGCCGACGTAAAGAAGCTTTGCTAACCGCAATGATCTGTGCGGCCGGCGAGCTCAGCAAGGGGAGTGCATAAGTGAAGACGACTTGGCGCGCGGGGAGCGTCGCCTTGATCACGGCAGGGGCGGTTCTGCTGTCCACGCCGTACCTGGCCGTTGCGGACGGCCGCAGCGAGAGCGCGGAGTCCGAGGAGGAGAAGGCGGTCACCGAGCTGCTGGACGCCGCCGCGGAACTCGTGAAGAACCCGATCCGCGAGGCAGAGACCGCCGAGGCGGCTTTGACCGCTGCGAAGATGCAGGACCGCCGAGTCGAGGTCCTGCAGATGCGTACGGAGACCGACACGGTCTACGCCAACGCGGATGGCACTCTGACCCGGACCTCCGCAGCCGGACCGGTCCGCATGGTCAAGGACGGCCGCTGGGTGGACGTCGATCTCGACTTCAAGCACACCGCCGACGGAGACGTCGTGGCCGCCGCACACCCGGAGGGTCTGCGGCTGGCCGGCGCCGGGGGCACCAAGGCACGCTCCTTGAAGGCCGCCGCGGCGGCCCCGCAGGACACCGCCCGTGACCTGGTCGTGCTCGGAAAGGGCGACCAGAAGATCGCCATGCAGTGGAAGGGCGGCCTGCCCGCCCCGCAGCTGTCCGACAACACGGCCACCTACCCCGAGGCCGTGCCCGGGGGCGATCTTGTCGTCGAAGCCACGCGCACCGGCTTCGAGCAGTACCTCAAGCTGCGCAAGGCCCCGCAGGACGGCGCCCCCTTGGTACTGCCGCTCGTCCTCCCGGAGGGCATGCGGGCCAAGGCCGCGGCCGACGGGGGCATCGACTTCCGCGACGCGTCCGGCGAGACCGTCGCGACGATGCCCGCGCCCACCATGTGGGACAGCCAGGTCGACCCGCGCTCGCTGGAACACACCAACCGCAGGAAGGTCGCCATGGAGGTGACCCAGTCCGGCAACACCGCGCAGCTGAGCCTGCGGCCCGACACCGCGTGGCTGCGTGACGAGCACACCCAGTACCCGGTCGTCATCGACCCCTCGACCGATGCCCTTGATGTCCTGTTCGACACCTTCGTACAGGGTGGCGACACCACTGACCAGTCGGTGAACACCGATCTCAAGGTCGGGTGGCCCGGCGACTACGAGGGAAGCACCAAGCGCGTCGCACGCTCCTTCCTCACCTTCCGCACCTCCAACTTCGCCGACGCGCTTGTGTCGAAGGCGTCACTGAAGATGTGGAACTACCACTCCTGGTCGTGCGAAAAGCGCGACTGGGAGGTATGGGCAGCGGGCACCGCGGACAAGAACACCCGCTGGACCAAGCAGCCCGCGCGCCTCGAAAAGATCGCCACGTCCTCGGACACCAAGTCCGCGGCGTGCAAGACCGAGGGCTGGGCCACGGCCGACATCACCAGGCTCGCCCAGACCTGGTCCTCGGCCAAGGCCGAGACCGGCAGCGTCGCGCTGAACGCCGCCAACGAGTCCGACACGTACGGCTGGAAGCGCTTCTACTCCGCCGACGCCGCCGACCAGACCAAGGTCCCCACCCTGGAGGTGACCTACAACTACCGGCCCCGCAACGGTGCCAACCTGCAGGCCGGTGCGCCCTTCATCTCCAACGGCGGCATCTTCAAGGTCAACACCACCACCCCGATCCTGCGGTTCTCCACCGAGGACACCAACGGCGACGACGAGATCATCGGCACGTACGAGATCACCGACATCGCCACCGGCAAGGTCGTGGCCACCGTCAACGCACCTGCGGCGGCATCGAACGCCACCTCACAGCTCAAGGTGCCCGCGGGCAAGCTCGCCTCCGGCAAGACCTACAGCTTCCGCACCACCACCTTCGACGGCGAGCACTACGCCAACGGCTGGTCCGACCCCGTGCGCTTCACCGTCGACACCTCCTGGAAGCCGACCGCCGCCGAGAACACGCTGGGTCTGGCCAACACCTACTCCGACGCGGCCGACATCACCGCGGCCACCTCCTCCGACTCCACCTACGCCTCCATCGCCGTGACCGAGGACAACGTCGTCTCCGTCCCCTGGGACGGCAAGAACAAGTCCATCGACATCAAGAACGGCATCATGCCCAACCAGCTCTCCATCCCGGAGGCCGGTTCCCAGGGCACCCAGGTCGGCGGCAACGTCGTCTATACCTCCACCGGCCCCGTCGACACCGTGGTGCAGCCCACGGCGGACGGTGGCTCGCGCACGCTGAACATCCTCAAGAACAGCACGGCGCCCAAGGTCTACGAGACCAACTTCCAGATTCCGGCCGGCATGTACGCCGTCACGCACGACGACGGCTCGGTCTCCCTGTACTCCACAGGCGACGACAACGCCGACAAGGCCCCCGCGAAGGAGGCAGCCGCCTTCTTCGACGCCCCCTGGGCCAAGGACGCCCAGGGCATGGACGTACCCACCAGTTACAAGGTCGTCGGCAACAAGATCGTCCAGAGCGTGGAGTTCTCCTCCGCCAGCGCCTTCCCCATAGTGATCGACCCCGGATTCTGGTCGACCACCTGGAAGATCACCAAGTGTGCGGCGGCCATCGCCGGCGTCGTCTTCAGCCTGACCCCGATGGGCTCCTCGACCCGCATCTGGACGGCCGTCCGGCTGGTGAAGCGGATCGGCGTCAAGAAGACGGCGAACCTCATCCGCACCTACGCCAAGCACCGCAAGATGACCTCCGCCCACCGCAAGGCCGTCACAGCGCTTCTCGGCATCACCGCGATCAAGAACGCCTGCAAGTTCTAGGAGCCGTGCACCATGTTCGCTCTCACAGCGCTGCTGGCGCAGCTCACGGTGATCTTCATCCACCGGGCGAAGAACAAACCTCGCTCCCGGCCCGACTCGTACGCGCTCTGCACCGCCCTGTGCCTGCTCGGCATCGCGATCGGCTGGCTGGCCATCGGCCGCCCGGAGATCACCTGGGACGACGGCCCGCTCGTCCTGATCAGTGGTCTGCTGATCACCGTCGAAGCGGCCGACGCGACAGTGAAGCTGGGCGCGCCCCGATGGGCGGACAAGGCGGTGTGCCTCCTGTGCGGGGCGGCGGCCGCGACGTGGATGGCGCCCGGCTGGATCCCTTGGGCGTAGCCACGGCGAGGGGCCGGCGACACCGCCGTCCCCGCATGTACGCGTGAGGAGGGGCCCGTGATGTCGGACAACTGACACCACGGGCCCCTCTTCGCGTGAGTCGGCGGGTCCGGGCCGCGCGCACGAGCGACGGTCGGGCAGAGGCCCCAGGACGCATACGTCGGGGTGAAGCACAGCTCGCCCCGCCACGCAGGGCTTCACCTCGGAAAGCGACGGTGCGGCCCGAGCAGCTCTGCGCAGTGCTCCGACTCCGTGGCATCCAGCCACGCCATCCACGCAAGAAACCAAGTGACGGACCACGGCGACCTCTGCTGCTTTTCCGGAGGCCGTGCGAGAGAACGAGGAGGTGGTACCCGTGAACGCAGTGCGGCTCCCCCGGCTGGTGGCCCGAGCCCGGCACTACGCGGCGCAGTACGGCTTCGCGGTGGCGGCCATCGACGCCCCCGGGGCACGGTGACCGGCCCCGTTCCGCCGCGCTGAGCAGTCACGCGCCGACCTGCGCCGGGCATCACAGGCCGGCGAACCGCTCGCCGAGATCCTCGACGCCATGATCGTCCCGCTGGTCGAACAGGCGGTCCCGGAATGGCGGACCACCCTGGACTTCCCGCCTCCATCGACTTCGATACAGCAGCACCCGGCAACCCCCTGGGAGATCTCGGGTACATGTCCTGGACCTGGTGCATCTCCTCCAAGCCGCAAGCCCCGTCCCCCACGCACAGGCACGGGCACAGGCACAGGCACAGGCACAGGCACAGGCACAGGTCAGGATTCTGGCCGACTCCTACGGGCTCGATACCCCAGCGCGGCAACCTCGTCGACGCCATCCTCGACCGCCAGAACCGCAACGCCCTCTGGTGGCACCACCATCGCACCGCTCCCGACCGACGCGAGGCCGGCAGCGAGCAGATCCTCGCCCGGATCGCCTGGTCCCGGCGTGAACACGAACACACAGCCGCCAACCGGGCTGTCTTCGCGAACGCTCTCCGCTGACCGGGACCGTATCGGGGCTGCGGGAGTCGCCTGGTCGGACAGGAGTGGAACTCACCCCGGAGGCGCGACAGTTCCGCGTGATCAGGTACGACGAACCGCTCGGACTCCGAGGTGGAAGACCAAGCTGGGCGACGGCCGCGGTGGCCCGTGGCAGGCTGGGCGCCATGACTGACTCGATGGCATCCCCGGGACAACCAGTGACCGTCCTACGGGACGGCAGACTTCGGGCCGCGGGCCTCAGGTGGGGGGACGTCGTCGCCTATGACTGGGGCTTCGAACAGCAGGGACAGCACTACATACAACGTAGCTTCGTGTTGCTCGACGAGGGGATCCAGATCTGCCAGCCGGTCCTCTTTCCTCCTGAGCAACAGGGCTGGTGGTACTGCGATCTGGTGGCTGTTGTCCAGGACGGTGGGCTGCTGCGGGTCGACGACCTGTGGATCGATGTCATCGTCGGGCCGCCCGACCACCCCTACCGCGTGCTCGACCTTGACGAATACGCTACGGCCATGGCCGACGGCCAACTGAGCCCCGCCGAGGCCACGGACGGCCTGATCCGCATCCAACGCTTCCTGGACCGACGGCTGAACCGCCGACACGAAGTAGAACGCAGCTGGCCGGACTTCCCACCCGCCGAGGTCAAGGCCGTGCTGTCCATCGACCTTCCTCGCGACTGGACGCTGATGGAGAGCTAAGAGGTCACACAGGTGGGGCTCGGTCCGGCAGCAGAGATCGGCCATGCATCACCATGCGTCTCGGCTGTCGGCCATCGGCGTAGTGGGGCGCGGCCTACGCTGATCCAGTGTCGGACGACAGCGAATCGCTGAGAGTCCCGGGCATGGACGAACCGGGCATTGACGTGGACCTGGGGCCGACCAGACCTGGGCCATCCGCTTCACGGAGAGCAGGCTCCGGCCGGCGAGCCCTCACGGAGTCCTCACGACCTTCAACGGAACGCGGCCTGTCGACGTCCAGGGCATCGAGGACGACAATGAACCGCTCGTCCCACCGCGTCCTGCGGCGAGGACGTGTTCGCGCGGACCGACCGGGCCAAGAGCGGTAGCACGGCAGCAGTCGGCGTTCACTCCGTAAGCAGTGTCCGCGACCAGTACCGCGGGCCGTAGTCCGACCGAGGCCGGTACGTCGAGCATGTCCCGCGCGACCTGCCGCTTCGGCCGGTGATACCCGCGCTCGGGGATCCGGCGGCGGGCCTGACGGTCAGCTACTTCAGCTTCTTCCCTGCTGCGGGGCAGGGACACATGCCAGGGCATACCCCGGGCAGGACCGGGTCACCAGCACGACCGCGGGTCTTGTACGTGCTCTGGCTAGTGCCGGTCCTCTCCCCTGCCCAGGCCCGTCCGGACCAGGAAGCCGGGGTCCGCGTCCCACGGCGGGGCAGCGATGTGTACCCGCTGGGTGCCGGGGATGCCCGCCTCGGCGAGGACCCCGCCGCGAAACATCCACAGACCGAACAGGTCGTCGTCCTCGTCGTGCAGCATGACCTGCACGCATTCGGGTTCGTTCCACGGCAGGGACTCCAGGTCCTTGAGCACGCCGCGGCGCCGGTTCCACCGCTCGAACTCGATGTGCCAGCCCTCTACGAACCAGGGGATCTGCACGAAGCAGCCGCCCCAGGTGCGGGTCTCGTCCGGCCGCGTCAGCGGCTCCATCACCTCGTCCTCGTACCGCGCCAACACGATGACCTGCGCCATTCTGCTCATGGCCACATGTCACACCGTGCCGGGTACCGAGAGCAATCGTTTTGGGACCCGGAGCTGTCGGGGCTCCTCCTGTACGTGGACTCCGCCACCCAGGGCTTGTCCGGTCGGTCATGTTCGGAGCCGTAGGGTGAGAACTGCGGCGGTCGCGCGCTGATGCACCCGCACGAGGTGGAGTCGATCGAGATGTCCCAGGCGATCCCACCCGCCGCGTCGGCCTCGGCCCGGAGCGCGATGAGCACCGCCGGCAGCGGAACCTGCATCGGGCGCGGTTGAAGCGCGGCGGCCCTGGTCTCCCGCGCGGAGCGGTCTGACCTGCAAGGTTCACTTGCCGGCCGACCGACCGCTGCCGTCAGCTGTCGTTCGTCGACACCTCGGACAGACCGCCAGCAGCCCGCAGTTTCCACCGTGTTGGCCGTGTTGGCCGGGATGCGGGTGCGCGGGCCGGACGTCCGCGCAGCCGACCTCGACCTGGCACCGCGGCCGACGACACGTCGTACTCCACTCGTGCCAACCGCGCCCACCTGCGGAGACGGAAGATCAAGGGCTGTGATCCCTGAGAAGGCGGACCAGGCGGCCAACCGGAAAGCGCCGACGTCTCCCACTCAGCGAGGGCCGCGCTTCTCGCGTTCGGCCTCGATCAGCTCCTCCATGAGGTCCTCCGGGTCCACCGTGTACTCGGTGTCATCGAGGGCGTCGTAGTCCTGTGTGCTCAGCGGTAGGCCGAGCTCGGCGAGTTCGGCAGCCAGTTGTGTGAACGCGATGCGCTCATCGGGCTCATCCTGGTAGCTTGCCTGCTCGGCGACTGTCCCCTCGGTCAGGGTGAGGCCGACCAGGCTCCAGAAGCTGAACTCGGTGTCCAGCTCTATGAGGTGCCAGGCACGGTCCGTGGGTTCGTCGGGGTGCAGCCAGTAGCCGATCCACCCCTTTCCGCCCTTCGCCACGAGCTTGACGTACTTGGCCATCTCCGCCGTTCCGGCGTTGACGGCCTGCATCTCCGGGTCCGCGAGTTCCTTCTCGCTCAGATAGCTCGTGTCCAGGAGCGGGTGGACTTCTCCCGTCTCGAAGAAGTCGAGGCCGAGGAGATGGGTGAAGTCGGTGCGGCCTTCCCACTGCGCCACCAGCAGCACGCGCAGGTCGTCGGGTATGGGCCGGCCGTCCAGCCGCTCGCGGGAGAACTCGGCGAGCCGTTCGTCGTACATGCGCCCTCTCCAGAGGTCGAAGCAAGATCCTCGCGCCAACGTAGCAGCGGTGTCCGACAAGAGGCCGGAGACGCCGACGACTGCCGACCACCCCGTGCTCCGGATTCGGAGCAGGTCCTGAGGCTTGTCCCGCAATGATCGCCTGAGGGGTGTGAACACCGTCGGCAGGCGTGCCTGTTCGGCTGTCCGGCGAGGGCGAGGCTGCGCAGTCGGGCGATGCCGTGCATGGCGTGGTGAACGCCGTCGCCCTTCAATCGGCAGTGCTGCTCACCTCACCGGCCCCACGAACGACACCGTCCCGACGTGGGATGGCTGACCATGCACCGGGCGATGCCCACAGAGGCCGACTAGCCGAAGGTGTGCCGGTCACCAGTTCTTCTTCCCGGCGGCCCGCGGGTCTGCCTCGCGAGCTCCACCCGCTGATGGCATGGCGGGTCGTGCGGTACACGCCGTCGGCTTGTTACCGGCCCGCCCAGGGGGAGGAACACGGCGGAACACATCGGCATCCACGGAAGTCGCCGTGCGTACGGTGCCGATCGAGAAGATCCTCGAACGGGCCCTGGATTCCTTGGCCCGGGGCGTGTGCCACATCGGTTCCGGCAGCCCCCGCGCCCGCCCCGCCGAACCCCGGGCGGGCGTGGCGTTTCTGGCTCCGGGAGTAGCCCTCCCACCGCGCCGCCAACCCGTGCCCCGTCAGCGCCGCCCGGTTCCGCAAGCACACCACCACCGGCCGGCCTCTCAGGACCCATCGACCGGAACGTCCCGATGCGCAGCAGGGCCCGTCTCCTCCCGCGCCACCACCGCCCTCCTCCCGGAGGCGGGGAAGTC
Source organism: Streptomyces sp. NBC_01237 (assembly GCF_035917275.1). Lineage (NCBI taxonomy): Bacteria > Bacillati > Actinomycetota > Actinomycetes > Kitasatosporales > Streptomycetaceae > Streptomyces > Streptomyces sp. NBC_01237. The sequence continues at coordinate 362,872 of NZ_CP108508.1, forward strand.
GGTCGGGCGGGCCCGATTCCTGGCCATTGCGAGGACCCGGCCAGCGAAGTACCCACCCGAGCGCGCCCATGGCCGATAACAGCGCCGAGAAAGGGCCTATCCAGTCACCGCGCAAGCACCTCTCCCGAAAGAAGCGGCCTTTCCCGAGGTGACCCGAGCAACATTCCAGCCATTCCCGCTCGGTAGACAGTTTACGAGGTTTTCACAGTGGTAACGCGAGAGGTTCGAGGGACTCAAGTGACGTGTGTGGTTTCCTATCGGCCCGAACAGTTGGCCGGAAAACAGACTTCCTATCGCCCCGGTCGGGACGATGTGGCTGTTAGTGTGAGTCCGCCAAATACCCAGGAGGGTGGTTATGCGTTCCGTTGGAATACAGGCCCTATCCGTTCACCTGCCGGACACAGTGCGCACCAATAAGTGGTGGGGTGCGGATTCCGCTTCCGTGGAAAACCCGCAGCCCGCACAGCCGTCAGGACCGAAGCCGCGAAACTTATTCGATGCCGCAATGCAGCCGTACATCGACGATCCATTCTTCGGGAGCGTCGAGCGCCGAATAGCCGCTCCCGGTGAGGGATCGGTATCGCTGGGCATTAAAGCTGCCCGCAGCGTGCTGGAGACCGCGAATATCGGGGCCGACGAAGTGGACGGCCTGATCTCGGTGTCCATGTTCCCCGACCGGGTCGGCGCGGGAGACGCCGGCTACCTCGCCCAGGCCCTGGGCACGGCCGGTGGCGCGTTCAGTCTGGAGGCGACCTGCTCCGGTTCCATGTCCGCGCTGCTGACCGCCAGTTCGCTGGTGCAGTCGGGGCTCAAGGAACGGGTTCTGGTGGTCGTCGCGTCCATGCTCTCGCGGGCCATCGACGCGGACGACGTCACAGCGCGACTCTGCGGAGACGCCGCGGCGGCCTTCCTGGTCGGCCCGGTGGACGACGGCTACGGGCTGCTGGGTTCCAAGACCCTTCAGACGGGCGAGACGTGCGGCACCTGGCTGCTGGACACCGTCGACGAGCCCGAGGGAACCACTGCCGGAGGACGCCGCATCCGTCTGCGGGTCGACCCGACCATCACGCACGTCCTGCGCGCCACCGCGAAGCCGTACCTGCTGGGAACGGTCGAGGGCGCGCTCGAAGCGGCACAGCTGAAGATCGACGAGATCGACGTGGTGGTACCGAACACCCCCACCGCCTGGCACGCACGGTTCAGCGCGGACGCTCTGGGGTTGGACCCGGACCGCGTGGTCAACACCTTCCCCAGCGTGGCCAATATCGGGCCTGCCCTGATGCCGGTGAACACCCACCTCGCCGCGGTCGAAGGCCGCATCAAGCCGGGCGACCGCGTGCTGCTCTACACCTTCGGAGGCCAGGCGGAGGCGGGAGCCGCCGTCTTCCGCTGGCCCTCGGTACTCCTCGGCCCGGCACCGGCCGGGGCGACGACCACTCTCAACTCCATCGGAGGCAACCATGGCTGAGGTACGCGACCAGATCCGTTCCTTCATCATCAAGGAGATCCTCAAGGGCGGCAGCGAGGACGACCTGGCCGACGACTTGAACCTCCGCGAGTCGGGAGTCCTGAACTCGCTCGCCACTATGCAACTGGTGACGTTCATAGAGGACGAATTCGGCATAGACGTCGCACTCCACGACCCCCGACTGCACTTCACGACCGTCACCCACCTGACGCAGTACGTGAAGGATCGGCAGGCGCAGCCTGATGAGCGGTAGACCCGTACAGGAGTTGGACGAGGCCGACCTCGCGGAGTACCTCGATGCCGCCGCGCGTTCGCCGCTCAGCCGCGCCGTCGTCGGACCGGACGGGCAGTCACAGACGTACGGCGAGCTCTCCGCACAGGCTGACCGAGTGGCGAGCGTCCTGCACGAGCGGGGCGTCGGCCGAGGGGACAGAGTCGGGCTCCTGATGCCCAAGAGCGTGCAGTCCGTGGCCCTGATCTTCGGCATACTCAGGCTCGGAGCGGCCTATGTGCCGGTCGATGCGTACGGATCCCCGCAGCGCGCCGCGACCATCTTCGAGGACTGCCAGGCGCGAATCATCCTGGCCGACGAACGGTCCGCGGGGCGGCTGGAGGAGGCTGCTCCCCCACTCGCCGCGCGCACGCTGATCACCGGCGACCACTGGCCGGACGCGAACGCTTCGGGGAAGCCCAGCTATCCGCGCGCGGAGAAGGACCCCGACCGTCTGGCGGCGCTTCTCTACACGTCGGGGTCTACCGGGACGCCAAAAGGCGTGATGATCACCCACCGGAACGCCGTGTCCTTCGTCGAGTGGGCGTCGGCCACGTTCGGGATCACGGAGACCGATGAGGTCGCCAGCCATGCGCCCTTCCACTTCGATCTCTCGGTCTTCGATCTCTTCGTGACCGTCAAGCACACCGCGTGTATCCACCTGATCGACACGGATCTGGCGGCCAGCCCCCGGCACCTTCCCGAGTTCATCGCGAAGTCCGGTATCACCGTCTGGTATTCGGCCCCCGCGATCCTGGGAATGATCGCCGAGTCGCCCCGAGCGGAGAGATTCCCGCAGAACAGGCTCAGGCTCGTCCTGTTCGCCGGCGAGGTCTTCCCGATCGACAAGCTGCGGCGTCTGCTCCACCTCTGGCCCACACCTCAGTACTACAACCTCTACGGCCCGACCGAGACGAACGTGTGCACCTATTACCGGGTTCCCGAACAGATCCCGGCCTCCCGCACGGCCCCCCTGACCATCGGCCACGCCTGCTCCCACTGCGACATCATCATCGTGGACGAACAGCTGGAGCCCGTCCCCCCGGGAGAATCGGGGTTCCTGAGCGTCGCCGGCCCCTCGGTCTACCCGTCCTACTGGAACCTGCCCGCACGTACCGCGGAACGCACATTCCGGTTCGGGGGGCGCCGCTGGTACAACACCGGCGACATCGTCCGGGCGACGCCGGACGGCTACGCCTTCCTCGGGCGTGCGGACCGCATGGTCAAACGCCACGGCCACCGTATCGAGCTGGACGAGATCGAGCACAGCCTCCGGCACAACGACGTGCTCGCCGACGCGGCGGTCGTCAGCACCGGAGTGCCCGGCGAGGTCACCATCACCGCGTTCGTCGTGGCCTCCGGCGTCGAGCCCACCAGTGTCGAGCTGCGCCAGTACTGCCACAGTCGGCTCGCCCGCTACATGGTGCCCGACGACTTCCAGTTCCTGGACGAGCTCCCCCGTACGTCGACCGGCAAGACCGACTACCAGGAGCTGAGCAGTCGCTGCGAGGTCGCCGAAGCGGTGCGCGGATGACCGCGGGAAGGACGACGGCCGCAGGAAAGACCTCGACCACCAGCCCTCACGAACGAGCAGGAGGACACAGTTCAGTGAACGCAGGGGTGGCTATGTGGAGTGGGTGGGACGACCACCGCTCAGCTCTCTACCAAGGCGCGGATCGATTCGCCCGTGAGGTCCTGAGCTCCGACACCGCCGAACGCGATGCGCGTGGGGAGTTCGACCGGGCCGGCTGGAAACAGTGCGCGGAATTCGGACTTCTGAAGATGCCCGTTCCCGTGGACCACGGCGGCACGGGTGCGCCGCTGGGCGACCTCCTCGCGGTCATGGAAGGGCTGGGACACGGGACGGAGGACCAGGGGCTCCTTTTCGCACTCAACGCCCACCTGTGGACCGTCGTCCTGCCGCTGTCCGTCCACGGAACACCGGCCCAACGAGCCCAGTACCTGCCGATGCTGATGCAGGGATCGGCCATCGGAGCGAACGCGTCGACCGAGGACGAGGCCGGGTCGGACGTGTACGCCATGCACACCCGGGCGACACAGGACGGCGACAGCTACGTCCTGAACGGGACGAAGAGCTACATCACCAACGCGCCCGTGGCCGACCTCTTCGTCGTGTACGCGACGGTGGACCCGGCGCTGGGCGCTCTGGGAGTGACCGCCTTCCTGGTCGACGCTCGGACACCGGGACTCCATCAAAGCCCCCCGGTGGAAAAGATGGGAATGCGCACGGCTCTCATGGGACGCATCACGCTGAAGGACTGTCGCGTCCCCGCGGACGCAGTTCTCGGCAGGCCGGGACGCGGTGTCAGCATCTTCGACGGCGCGATGGAGTACGAACGCGGCTGCATACTCGCCACCTCCCTGGGGGCCATGCAGCGTGAACTGGAACAGTCCATCGAGCACGCCCGTACCAGAAGGCAGTTCGGGCGTCCGATCGGAAAGAACCAGGCGGTCTCCCACCGCATCGCGGACATGAAAGTCACGCTGGACGCCGCCCGCGAACTCATCCATCGCGTCGGTGCGCTCAAAGATGCCGGAAAGAGCATCGCAATCGCTTCGGCCGCCGCGAAACTGTTCGTATCCGAGGCCTATCTCAAATTCTCCGTCGATGCTCTGCGAATTCAAGGAGGCCGAGGCTACCTCACCGGAGCCGAATCCGAACGACACCTGCGGAACTCGGTCGCCTCCGTGCTCTATTCAGGAACGTCCGACATTCAGCGCAACCTCATCGCCACTCATCTCGGCCTCTGACCGGGACACCACCGAATCCCGGCGAGGTACGCACCGCCTCGCAGAAGAGAACCGCGCGGCGTCCATCGGTCTCCCCCGCAGCCGGCACCGGGCCGATGTGACTGCTTTCCCATCAACCGGAACGCTGTAAAGCTCCGTGACGAGGCAGCGGGATTCCTCCGCCCTCGGTCACCACGATCGGCCTGGACGGTCCGATGCCCAGCACCATCGATCCGATGGTGCTGGGCGGTGCCGTCCGTCACCGATCGGGTGCCCGGGGGCGGTTCGGCGCCCATGGAGACGATGCGGCATCCATGACCGGCGGGGTGGGTCTCCACGACCCGTGTCTCCTCCCACGATGAGCAGGCAGACGTGGACGCCGAGAAAACGGGTCGTTCGCGTGAACGGCTACGCCTGGGGCTTCAGCAGGGCCAGTGCCTTGCTCACCCTGTCGATGGCTTCGCAGACCTCATCGGGCTGACGGGCGCTGAAGCAGAGGCGGAAGAAACCGGGCTCGGAGCTGTGCATCACACCGCCGGGAAGCAGCGACACCTCGGTGGGCGCGGTGCGGAGGTAGTCGAAGAGGCACTGCTCCCTCGGGTCCAGGTCGTCTGCAGTGAGCGGGAAGGGCGTGGCGTCGCCCTGGTTGGGCGGCACGCACAGGTCGAGATAGTCCCGGAGGTCGAGCCAGAAGAACTGCGCCGCGTTGTCGCCGTCCTGGTGGATGTACTTGATGCGGTGGTGCTCCAGACGGGCCTTGACCTTGTCGAAGCTGGCGCTGAGGAGGTCACGGTAGGTCCGCATGGCGTACGTCGTGTACAGCTCGGATCCCGGGCCGTTGACGGAGGCGGTGAGGACGGCGCCGACCACGTAGTGCTTGAGCGAGTCGACGGGCGTGAACCAGGACATCGGGTGCCGTTTCTCCGCCCCGGTGTCCGTGCTGCCCAGCATGGCGTCCTGGACCACGGCGTTCTGGGAGACGATGAATCCGGTGCGGAAGCCGGAGAGCCCGAAGTCCTTGGCGAAGCCCCAGACGACGTGGATGCGACTGGGGTGCTCGGCGTAGGCGTCCAGGGCCACGGCGCTGGTGAACGGCGTCGTGATGCCGGCGAGTTGGGAATGGCAGTAGATCTCGTCCGAGATGATGTGCAGGTTGGGGTCGCCGAGCGCCCAGGCGTAGATCTCTTCCAGCAGCTTCTTGGAGTAGTTGACACCCAGCGGGTTGTGCGGGTTGGTGAGGACGAGCAGCCTCGGCGCCCTGCCGGTCCGCCTCTTGTGCTCCTCGTACTGTTCCTTGATGAGGTCGAGGGTGAGCTGGAAGGCGTGAGGGCCCTCGGTGGGAAGGTGCACCGGGACGCAGGTCAGCTTGGGACGCTGCTCGAACGACCAGTTGAAGCCCTGCCAGTACGGCGCCGGAATCAGCACCGCGTCGCCGTCCACCAGTGGCGGCGGACCGCTGGGCTCACTGTTCTTGAGCGCGAACGCCAGGCACTCCAGCGCGGAGGCGACGCCCGCCGTGCCGAAGACATGATCCGCCGGTACGCGGCGGCCGAACGCCTCAGTCAGCAGGTCGGCCACCTGCTGACGCAGTTCCGGGGTGCCGTACGGGGAGAAGTAGTGGATGTACTTCTCGGGCAGCAGGCTCGTGTTGGCGAACACCATCTTCTGCATCGAGTCGTCGTAGACGAGGACGTTCTCCGCCACGGACAGGTCGATCGCGGTGTCGGGGGCCACATGGCGGTGGTAGAAGGCGAGCGCCTGCTCCAGGTCGGGCATGCGCGCCAGAAGGGCGGCGGCTTCCGCGGGTGAGGTGCTCGGGCTCTGGCCGGTGGAAACGGGATTGGTCGTCACGGTGCTGAGGTTCCCTGTCCTGGTAACGGTCCGACGGGCCGTGCGACGAACCTCTCATTGGGTCGCGCACGCATGGGGCAAGCGGACCACGCGCCCGGACGGCTGCCGATGCTCGGCAGCGGTCCGGAAACAAGGCGGGGCAGGCGTCCAGCGGCTTGACCAGCGGGTCCACGGCGACTGAGGCACACAGCCGCTACACCCGAACGAGTGCTGCTGGACGCCGGCATCGCCTCAGCAGCCTGGAAGCAGGGGAATGCTGTCTGTCGCCGGCCGACGCATTGTTGTCGACCGACGTGTGTCGCCGACCGCGAAGTGGCGGCCGCCGCTCGTCTGCCGACCGACGGGGGCCGCGGCCTCAGCTCTGAAGGTGCACATGCGGCCGCCGCCGAAGGAGAGCGCCGTGACGGGATCCGTCGCCCGATTCGATGAGCTCGCGGACTGCCTCGTCGTCGGTCCTTGCCCACGGTGCGGTCAAGAGGAACTTGAGATCTGTCCACACAAACAGATCATTGAGGCCCTCGCTTCTCCTTCGGCAGGGAACTTCGGGTGAGCAAGCTCGAAGGGTCCCGCTGTGCGGCAACGGCCTCGTGCACGTTCAGCAGAAAGCGCTGGACTGTTGCGAGCTCCGTGTCGGAGAAGGTCCGCGTCGCGGCGACGATCTCTGTGATCAGCGGTCCGAAGAACGACTGTCCGAGGGTGACTGCCCCTTCATCGACTTCGAGCAGCACACGGCGTCGGTCGCGGCCGTCCCGTGTGCGTCGCACATGGCCGAGTCTCTCAAGCCGGTCGACAAGGGCCGTGGTGCCCGCGGAGTTCAGGCCGAGCTGCTGCCCGAGCCGGCCGGGCGTCGCGAGCGTGTGCGTCCGAGCGGCGTCCAACAGACAGATCAGAGCGCGCAGATCGGTCGGGTGCAGGCTGTTGCGTTGTGCGAAATCGGCTCCGAGCAGATCCAGTTCGACGGTGATGGCGCGTAGTTGATGAACAACCTGCTGCCCGTTCACTTCTTCATCCATGCCGTTCCGCCCTTCCACGATCGATCCCGCACGCATAATATCTCGTTCGACGAGATACTCGGTCAGCGACCTACTTCTTCGAGGGCGTCCATGACAGCGGACCTGACTCGCTTTCTGGCGGCGCACGACGCCGTCCTGAACCAATGGCCCGTGCCCGTCGACCGGATGGACCTGACGTCGGTGTACGGCACGACGCGGGTCACCGCGTGCGGCCCCGTGGACGGGGAGCCGTTGGTGCTCCTGCACGGTGGCGGCGTCACCTCGGCAGTGTGGTACGCGAACGTGGCCGACCTGAGCCGCACCCGGCGCGTCTACGCCGTCGACCGGATCGGCGAGGCCGGCCGCAGCCTGCGCGGGGGCCGCCCCGTCCGGACCACAGACGACCTTCTCGACTGGCTGGACGGCGTACTCGACGGCTTGGGCGCGGGACGCGCCGACCTGTGCGGGCACTCCTACGGCGGATGGATCGCCCTCGCCTATGCTCTGCGCACACCGCGGCGAATCCGCAGGCTCACCCTCCTCGATCCCACCCAGTGCTTCGCCGGGTACAGGGCCGGGTACCTGCTACGCGCCCTTCCCATGCTCATCCGGCCCACCGCCCAACGGGCCCGCGCGTTCCTCGCCTGGGAGACCGATGGCGCGGAAGCCGACCCCGCGTGGCTGGACCTGTACGGGCTCGCCGCCGAATTCCCGCGTACGAAGGCCGTCGTGGGCAAACGCCCCAGGCCCCGGCAACTGCGGGGCTCGGCAGTCCCCACGCTGGTACTGCTGGCCCAGGACAGCAGGGCACATGACATTCGGCGCGTCGAGGCGGCGGCGCGGCTCCACCTGCCACACGTCCAGACCGCAGTACTCCCAGGTGTCTCGCACCACGGCATCCCGTTCACCCGGGCCACAGCACTCAACAGCATGGTCCTGGACTTCCTCGGCAAACCGTGAACCGGACGGGGAGACGAATCCGGACTGGATCCTCAACGCTCAGCCGATGGACACGTACAACAGCGAAACCGGTGTCGCCGTGGGACTGCGGAACGAAGGGTCGCCCCGAAACATCGCATCCACCCGCATCCGATACGCCCAGGGGGCTCGGGTCGTGCCCGCGGCGGACGCGATCGATCTCACCAACCCGAACGGGGTCTACCTCATCGCACTGCGGCACCCCTGACCGGAACGGTACATCCGCCCGCCCCGGACGTTCCCGCGTGCCACCTCGCGCACAACTGCCGTCCGGACAAGCCCCTTTGGCCGGAGGCGGCACACACCATCAGCGGCCTCGAACACTGTCAGTACAGGCTCTGTCGGTGTTCCATCGGTTGCCGTGCGGCGTGCGCATCGTCATAGTCTGGCCGAATGCCCTTCGCAATCATTTTCCAGCGATTACGGCTGTGGCCGATCGCTCTTCTGGCGGCGTCGTGCACCGGCATCGCCTCAATGTCACCTCACGTACACGCCGCAGCAGCTCCAACAAAATGCGTGAACGGAAAAAGGGACTCGAAGTCGTACTCGTCCGTCGATGACCGGGAGATCAGGTGGACCGAGGCTTCGAAGTACGACAAGGCGCGCACGTGGGCGCAGTCCCGCTGGTACACCTCGAACTATCGTCTGAACAAGGTGAAAGTCGCACCAGATGACGCCCTGACCAGCAACGACCTGCACTGGAAGGACAAGAAGAAGGCCGACGGCGCACTCGCGACATGGGAACGCCACGGCAATATGGGCGCGACGGACTACATTTATCTCAACAAGCAATATCTGGACGGCCGTGGAGACTGGGCCTCCGACTACTGGCGAAAGGCAGCAGCCGCACACGAGTTCGGTCACGCACTCGGTTTCTGCCACAAGGGCCAGGACATGAAATCACTCATGACTCCGAACATGAGTGAGGTGGCGAGCAATCAGCCAACCGATCATGACCGCAACGCCTACCACAGACTCTGGGGATGAGATGCGAATCAGTCGGGGAATCGCCGTGATGGCATCGGCCGCCGCCGTCATGACCGCAACGGGGTACGGCGCGTACCTCGGCCTGGCAGGCTCCGAAGGCTCTGCCAGGGCCGGCCGGTCGGAGTCACTGCGGGTCCCCGACCTTTCCAGGGACGAGTACGTGGCACACGCCGCTCAACTCCTCTTCCACGGCACGGTCATCAGCAGGACCGGCCAGCAGCTCACCGATGACAACGGCGACATGGAACAGCAATGGCTCGTCGAAGTCGAACGGTCGTTCAAAGGCAACGTCGGCGGAAAAATCGAAGTCAACACCAACGCCTTTCTGGAGTCCGGCAAGGAGCTTCCGGACCCGGGAGTTCCGGCAATGAGGGTCGGCGGCCAGTACGTCTTCGCGGGCGTATGGAACGACGCGGACGGCCGGCTCGAGGTCTACGGCGGCACGGCGGGCATCCACGCCTCAAGAGGACTGGAAAAGCCTGACCCGGGGCCGCGCCTTCGAGGCCCGCAGGAGGGCGACACAGTCGAACAGCGCTGGGCATACGCCGTGGCCCACGCCGGCCCGGCCCCGCACACCTCGTCCGATTCCGACACCTGACCTCGCTGCGAGATCCCATCCCGCGTCGCCCGTGCGAGCGGACCGGCGACGTCCCTGCCGCAGGGCGCCGCTCTGCGCACGCCCGCCCATGAGGCAGCCACGGCCGGTTACCCGGCCGCCGATGCCCGCGGTCCGAATGTTCCCGATGTTTCGGGCGAGGTCCCTCTCCGGTGCCGGCCCTCCGGCCCTACTCCTCGCGAAGATCTCCAAAGACGCGCGGCACCCACTGGTCGAGCTGGGCCCGAAGACCGCCGCCGACGTGACGCCGAACGCCGGCAGCGGTCCGGCGTCGTCACAGCCGTCGAGGTAGTCGACATCAGCCCGGCCGCCAGCCATCGCGCAACCCGCTCAGCGATTACCGCGGCTGCCCGGTCAAGGTCGATGACGTACTCCATGAGCGGATCGCCCCCACTCCGACGCACTGTTCCACCGAGGCCGGGCAGTCGGCCCCCACTCCCCCGCGTCGCCGGACTGGGGCCGCCACGCCACCACGACGCCCCCGGGACGTACGGGACGACCCGTCCATGGTATGGACCTATTGACGCATTGGTCCAGACCTTCTACGTTGTGGGGCGTCCTGACCGAAGGCGGTACCCGGCCTCCGGACCGGCTCCGCCTCGCACATCAGCCTGCCATCGTCCGGTCACCCGCAGGCGCACGCGCACGGTTCATCTCACCCCTGTACCACCCCACCACCGCAGGGAGAACCATGTTCCACAGGCGCAGACCACTTTTCGGAAAGAGAGCATTTCCCGGGAGGGCAGCGGCACATCCGCCCGGCTCCGGCGGCGCACGACGGCTGCGGCGACGTGTCGCGGTCCTCGGCACCACCCTGCTGCTGCCGCTCGCGGGGCTCACCGCCCTCGCGGCACCCGCCCACGCGGCCGGTACCCTCACCGCGTCCTTCACCACGCAGGACAACGGCTCCTGGTGGAAAGGGACGTACATCGTCCGCAACACCGGAACGGCCACGGTCAACGGCTGGACCCTGGAGTTCAACCTGCCGGCCGGGGTGACCCTGTCCGGCAACTACAACGGCGACGTGACCGTCTCCGGCCGCCACGTGACCGTCAAGAACGCCTTCTACAACGCCAACGTCCCGGCAGGCAGCACCACCGAACCGTACAGCTACTGGTTCACGGCGAACGGCACCCCCGGCACCCCGACCGGCTGCACGATCAACGGCGACAAGTGCGACGGCAGCCCCGACGTCCCGCCGACCGCCCCCGGAGCGCCGAAGGCCACCGCGGTCACCGCACGCACGGTCGCACTGAGCTGGGCCGCCGCCCGCGACGGCGACCACCCCGTGGCCGGCTACGAGGTGCTCAGCGGCTCGGAGACCGTCGCGACGGCTACCGGCACCTCCGCGACCGTCACCGGCCTGACGCCGGCAACGGACCACACCTTCACCGTGCGGGCCAAGGACATCCGGGGCAACGTCGGACCGGCCAGTGCCCCGCTGTCGGTCAGGACGGTGGACCCGGCGACCGACCCGACGCCGCCGACAGCTCCTGGCTCCCTCCGCTCCACCGGCAGGACCGCATCCACCGTCGGCCTGGCGTGGGACAGGTCCACCGACAACGTCGCCGTGGCCGCCTACGACGTCTACCGCGGCGGCACGCTGGTCAAGTCCGTCGGCGCGGACACCCTGACCGCCACCGTGGAGGGTCTCTCCCCGGCCACCCCGTACACCTTCACCGTCAAGGCCCGGGACACCGCCGACAACTCGTCGCCCGGCTCCAACGCCCTGACCGTCACCACCGACGACGTGGCCGGCGCGGGCAAACAGCTCAAGGTCGGCTACTACGCTCAGTGGGGCATCTACGGACGCCAGTACTTCGTGAAGAACCTCGACACCTCCGGTGCCGCGGCCAAGCTGGACGTCATCAACTACTCGTTCGAGAACATCGACCCGAAGAACCTCACCTGCCAGGCGGGGGTGACCAAGGGGGTCTCCGGCAACCCGCAGGACCCGGACGAGGGCACCGGCGCCGGTGACGCGGACGCGGACTACGCCCGTCCCATGTCCTCCGCCCAGTCCGTGGACGGCGTCGCGGACGACGGCTGGGGCAAACTGCGCGGCAACTTCAACCAGTTGAAGAAGCTGAAGGCGAAGTACCCCAAGCTGAAGGTCGTCGTGTCCCTCGGCGGGTGGACGTACTCGAAGTTCTTCTCGGACGCCGCCGCCACGCAACAGTCCCGGGAGAAGTTCGTCAAGTCCTGCATCGACGTATGGATCAAGGGTGACCTGCCCGTCTACAACGGCGCGGGCGGGCCGGGCACCGGAGCCGGCATCTTCGACGGCATCGACATCGACTGGGAGTGGCCGGGCTCCGAGGGCCACCCGGGCAACCACTACGGCCCGCAGGACAAGGGCAACCTGACCGCGCTGCTCGCGGAGTTCCGCAAGCAGCTCGACGCACTCGGCGGCGAGCACAAGCTGCTCACCGCGTTCACCCCGGCCGACCCGGCGAAGATCGAGGCCGGCTGGGACCTCAGCCGCATCTTCGAGTCCCTCGACTACGCCAACGTGCAGGGGTACGACTTCCACGGCGCGGGCAGCGACAACTCCTGGGAGCCGAACCGCGTAGGCCACGCGTCCAACCTCTACACGGACGGCCAGGACCCGTACACGTTCCACTTCAGCGTCGAGAACGCCATCAACGCCTACCTCGGCGCCGGGGTCAACCCCCGCAAGCTGACCGTGGGCTTCCCCTTCTACGGGCGCGGCTGGCAGGGCGTCGCCGACGGCGGCGTCAACGGTGAGTGGCAGAGCGCGAGCGGAGCCGCACCCGGCCAGTTCGACACCGAGGCCGGCGTCAGGGGCTACAACAACCTGATCACCAGCTTCCCGAACATGACCGTCCGCCACGACGAGCAGTCGGTGTCGACGTACGGCTACACCGGGCCCAACGGCCAGTGGTGGTCCTTCGACGACGCCTGGTCGATCGCCAAGAAGACCGCCTGGGTCAAGTCCAAGGGGCTGCTGGGCGGCTTCGTCTGGGAGATGTCCGGCGACACCGCGAACGGACAGCTGATGACCGCGTTGGACAACGGGCTCACATAGTGGAGTGACGCCGCACGGCCCGGGTTCCGCCGGGCCGTGCACCGGGCCCGGGCGTGGCCGGCGGACCCCGCCCGGGTCGTTCGCCGCTCACGGCCGGCCCACCGCCCCGGCTGTTCACTACGTGTCCTGCCGGGCGTCGGGCCGTTAGGAGGAACGGGCGTGATCGGCGTCCCCGGCGAAAGGATGCTTGATGCCCACGAAGCGCGTTGGCCACCGTCTGGTGGTGCTGTCGGCCACGGCCGCCGCATGCACCGGCGCCATGACTGCCCCGGCCGTGGCGAGCGAGAACATTCTCGCGGCCGGCAATGGCGCATACGGCAACACGATGATCAACATGCACAGGGAAGTCACGGCGGCCGGTGAGACAGCTCACGGCAGCGGGGTGGCCGGCAGTCTCGTCCAACTGCCGGTGAACCGACCCGAGAACGGCGGTGGCGGTGGCAGTCTCCTGTTCTCCGACCGTGAGTGGAAGACCGCGGTCACCGCGGTGGTCTGGGAGCGGTGAGCGGCTTGCGGTTGAGGGCGCTCCTGGCCAGGATCCGGACGCCGGTCGCGGTCAAGGAGCGCCGTCGGCAGGGTGTTTCCGCGGCCGGGTCGGCCTCCGGCGCGGTGTCGGGGGCGGTGTGCGGCAGCGAGCCGGTCAACGGCTACCGAGTACTCGAACAAGTGGTGCAACTGCCCGTCAGCACATGGAGGTATCACTGGGACCCGCCGCACGTACGGCATTTGGGCCCCATGGCACAGGACTGGTGGAAAGCCTTCAACGTGGGTGAGAACGACAGGACGATCTGCTGCACCGACGCCAACGGAGTGGCCCTCGTCGCGATCCAGGCCCTGCACCGGGAACTCACCGAACTCCGGAGCGAAGTCGCAGCCCTGCGGGCCCAGGCTCCCCAGCACCCCTCCCCCACACCGGCGGAACCCGATCCGCCTTCGCGTCCCCGGCAGTCCTGAGGCAGTTCGGGCCGCATGCCCCTGATGGACGGGGCATGCCTACCCGGCGCCGCAGTCGGCGCCGTCCCCGTCCGGACCGGGCGTGTCCTGCCCCAGGCCCCGGCGGATCGCGATCTCCACGGGTGAGTACGCGCCGTCGGTCCGCTCCAGTGCGTACGGCGCCGACGGCATCAGTGGCGGCTGGGCCATGAAGCGCGGTCGCACGCCGTGGTGCGGTTGCGCCGCGTGCACCAGGAACGGATGGCACAGGAAGACGTCGCCCGGGGAGCCGGTGGCGAGGGCGAGCGGCCGGTGGTCGGACGCCGCCACCAGATCGGGCGCAAGGGTCAGCCCGCTCGCCCCGTCCTCCCCGTACTTCTCCAGCACCTTCGGTACGTCGAGGTGTGAGCCGACCCGGATCCGCGTCGGGGCGTCGTCCTCACCGACCTCGCTGAACAGGAACAGCATCAGCAGCGCCCGGCCCCGGGAGCGCAGATTCGTGAAGTACCAGCTCTCGCCCTCCGGCAGATAGCTCCCCTCGATGTGCCAGCCCGCGTCGTCAGGCTCCTCCTCGTGCGGGAAGCGCAGCGGAAACGTGCCCAGCGAGTAGCGCGGCTCCCAGCACCCCGCGCCGACGAGCAGATCGTACGCGCGTTGCAGGAAAGGGGAGTTGGGTGCGGCGGCGAACGGTCCCTGCGCCATGCCGGCCACCCAGTGCACGGGCTGCGCCCACGTCGCCGGATCGTCCGGGTCGCAGCCTGTCTCCCGCCACAGCAGCCGCGCGCAGTCCGCGGCCACGCGCGGTGCGACGGCGCCCTCCAACTTCACGAAGCCGTCGCGGAGGAATCGGGATACCAAGGTCGTGTCGTCCATGCCCCCATCGTGCGGTGGCACCGGTCCTGGTCACCCGACCTTCTCCGCACCGCTTCTATCGGGCTCACCGGGCTCTTCTGCCCCTTCCTTCCGCTTCCCTCCTCCTTCCGAACCACTTGCTCCGCCTCCGCTGTCCACATTCGGTTAGGTTGTCCGAGTGATACAGCGACTTTCCCATGGGCACGGAGCCTTCGCATGCGCCGGCCGCCACGGGGAGAGGTCCGGGGAGGACGAGGAGCTCTCCCGGGCGATCGTCCAGGACCTGAGGCAGGCCGGTCCACGCCACGACCGGCTCGCCTCCGAGCAGCGCAGCACCTCACCAGGATCGGCATCGAATGGACGACATGAGCTCCCAGGGCGAGGAACACGAAGAACAGCTCGCGGCACCTGAGGTCAATGTCGAGCCTGACGGGCGTCTGACCGTTCCCGCGGAACACGTCACCGCGCTCCTGCGGTCCATCGCCCGCTCCTGGCAGGCCGGTGCCCACGACGGCGTCCCCGTGATGACCACAGAGAACGGACCGGGAATCAGCCTCGAACCCGTGACCGTCCGCTCCCTCGCCGATGTCCTCGACAACATCGCCAACCAACTCGACGTCCAGTACATCCACATCACCACCCACACCGCGCACACCGACTAGTCGCCGGGTGGAGGCCAACGTCAGCAGGAGCCTCGTCCTGGCCCTGCTCAATGTGGCGGCCAACGACGGCACGGGCCTGGCGAAGACCTGGACCGAGAGGGGGCACCCCACTCCCTGGGCCGACCTGGCGGGCTTCCGCACCGACGTGGCCGCCCTCGTCCCGAAGGTCACCTCCGCCTCGCTGGAGGAACTCAACTTCGGCGTCACCCTCACCGCCGTCCTCACCCATGCCACCCGGCGCGGTATCCAGTCCAGCCCCGTCATCGCCCTCCTCGGAAAGTCCTTCGCCGACCTCGAAGGATCCGTCCGCCATCTGTGCCCCGAACTGTCCATCACGGACGTCTTCGAGGAGAACCTGCGCACCATCATGTTCGGCCTCGCCCAGGAAACCCGTGAGGGCACCGGACCGTCCCGTGAACCCGGAGGTCGCCGTCACGGCTTCAGCTTGTCGGCCTCCCGGACTCTGTGCAGGTGGATGACGACGTCGAAGGACTTGGCGAGGGCGACGTCGCTCGGTTCTGCGGGGAACTGGGTGCCGAGGCTGAGCGTGGGCCTGGCCGTGTTCAGCCAGGCGCGTGCGCGGGCCGGGGCATGGCGGACGTCGAGGTAGAAGTTCCGGTGGCGGACCTGGTCGAGGGTGTGCTCGTTCCTGCCGGGGCCCGCGGCCCCCACCGTGAACTTCTTCCAGTCGCCGCCGAGGGCGGTGTCCTTCGACAGGAAGGAGCCCTCATTGAAGGTGAAGCCGATGGGGAGGTAGTTCCTGCCCATCGTGTCGCGCAGGAAGGATCCCTGTGTCTTGGGGTACATCGCGGGGTCACCGGCCCTGTAACCGACATGGTCGTTGTGTGCCGACAGCAGCACCTTGCTGCCGGTCTGCCGCTGCCACCAGGTGACGTTCTGGGCCATCACCTGATCGCGGAAACGCTGCGAGGCGGCCACCGAGTCCGGGTCGGTGACGTCGATCGTGAGGAACTCGGTGGTCTGGGCGATCGACCGGGCGTTCTGCTCGGCCCACACGAACGCCTCGTCGCCGGACCCCTTTTGGCTGCTGACCAGTTCGAGGGCCTGCTGGGCCCTGGCGGCGAGCTGCTGCCGTTCCGCCAGCGGCTTGCCCAGGTAGGCGAAGACGTCGTCGATCGGGCGCAGGCCGGCGTAGAGCTCGTTGAGCCGTGGCAGCGCCGCCGGGTGATTGCGCTGCACATAGCCGGTCACCCGGCCGAAGAACTCGTCGCTCAGTGTGGGAGCGCCGAGGTCATTGCCCATGAAATGGACAGGGCGGCCGGGGTGGCTGCGGTTGTGCTCCCGCATCCACTCAAGAAGGCTCACGAACTCCTCGCGCTCCCAGGGGGAGTTGCCCAGCGTCTCCTTGGCGATGCTGCGGGCGTCGCCCTTGCCGGTCTGGAGATAGTCGTCGATCCGGAGCCCTGCGGACCAGCTCATCTCCAGGGAGAAAGTGGTGAAACCCTTCTTCTCCACGAGGTAGCGGAAGACCCGCTCCTTCATGGTGAAGAACTCATGGGAGCCATGAGTGGCCTCGCCGAGGCCGACGACTTCGGCGTTGCCGATCATCGCGGCCAGGGCACGCAGGTCGGCCGTGTCTCCCCCGGGCTCCGTCGAGCGCAGCGGATGGGCCGCCCGCTCCAGCGCGCGGACCGCGCTCTGCTTCCCCTCAGCCCCGTCGGCCGGTGCGGCTTGGACCGCCACAGGAACGAGGACCGCTCCCGTCGCCACCACCGCGGTGGCCAGCAGTCCCCGTCGGCTGATGTACTTCCTGCGCCTGTCCATGGTGTTCTGCCCCTCAACTTGTGCCGTGCAACCTGAGAGAATCGTCGCCCTCGATGCCATGGCCACGTAAGGGAGCCTGCTTCCGAAACGTCAGGGGGCTAGCCCCCCTCTCGGAGGTTCAGCGGACAGCATGGACGGACATCGTTACGGGCCCGGACATGCGCCGATCAGCCGCCGGCGATAGGGGTGCGGCGCTCGCGTGACACCGGCCGCAGCCGGTCGGTGAACCGCGGAACCGTGCCGCGCGGCGTGACCCCGGCAGCATCGCCCGGGGTCACGTGGCTGTCGGCGGAACGGACCGATCGGCCGCCTCGCGCGCCCCTCGGCGTAGCCCGGTGGCGGGCTTCCGTCCGGTGACTCCTCAGGGCCGTCGTGCCCGGCGGAACGCGGTCAGGGCGTAGCAGGCGAGCAGGACGACGGTGAAGGCGAGACCGATGCCCGCCGCCTGCCGCATGTCCGGGACCTCGACGGCGGTGGCGGCGACGGCCAGCACCCCGAGTCCGGCCACCAGTGCGAGCTTGCTGCCCCCCGGGATGGTGAAGCCCGTGAATTCCGCAGGGTGCGCGTCCCGGTGGCGGCGGAAGGCGACGTACGAGGCGAGGATCAGCAGCCACACGAGCAGCACCGCGAAGAGGGCGATGGACATCAGGATGCTGAAGATGCCGCCGACGTCGTAGAAGGCGAGCAGCGCCGCGGCCGCGATACCGAGGGTGGAGGCGGCCAGGGCCGCGGCCGGGACGCCGCGGGAGGTGAGGCGGGCCAGCGGGGCCGGGGCCAGGCCGTCGTCGCCGAGGGAGTGCAGAAGACGGGAGGCACCGTACAGGTGGGCATTGGCGGCGGAGACGGCGGCGATGAGCACGACGAGGTTGGTGAGGGTCGCCGCGGCGGGGACGCCGATGTCGGAGAAGACCCGCACGAACGGGCTCTCCTCGATGCTGCCGTCCCCTGCGGCCAGCCGCCGCCACGGGATCAGCGCGATGACCAGGGTGATCGCCAGGACGTAGAAGACGCTGAGCCGCCAGGCGAGCTGGCGCATCGCGGTGCGGATACTGCGCTGCGGGTCGGTGGCCTCGGCCGACGCGATGGCGACGACCTCGAAGCCGGCGTACGCGAACATCACGACGGACATGGCGGTCCAGATGGACTTCGCACCGTGCGGGACGAACCCGCCGTCGTCGGTGAGGTGCGCGAGGCCGGTGGCCTCGGTGTCCGGGAGGCCGAAGAAGACCAGGAGCGCCGCGCACAGGATGAACGCGCACAGCGCGGTCACCTTGATGGTGGAGAGCCAGAACTCCGTGGTGCCGAAGGACTTCACGTTGATGATGTTCACCGCGAGCACCACCACCGCGATCGCGAGGATGGCCGCCGACATCGGCACGGCGGGCCACCACCAGCGGATGTAGAGCGCGGAGGCGACGACCTCCGTACCGATGACCACGACGGCGCTGAACCAGTACATCCAGCGGGTGACGAAACCTGCCCAGGGGCCGAGGTACTTGTGCGCGATGGCGCCGAACGAGCCCTGCACCGGATGCGCGGCGGACATCTCGCCGAGCAGGACGGCGATGATCGCGACCAGTACGGCTCCGATCGCGTACGAGATGATCACGGCGGGGCCCGCGGCGGATATCGCCGACCCGGAACCGAGGAACAGGCCGGTGCCGAGCGCGGAGCCCAGACCGATCATGGTGGTCTGACGGTGGGTGAGGGAGCGGACCAGACCTGGGCCCTTCGCCGGTTCACCGCTCGTGGCGGGAGGGGAGACGGGAGCCTGGGCGGGTCTTTCCGGAGCGGCCATGGCAGGTGTCCTTCTTGTACGTGTGGGTGCGGGCGTCGCGGCGGAGGGGCGGCGGCGGGAGGGGGCGGCGGCTCGTTCCGCCGCCCCCTGGAGGGCTCGGAGCTCTTCGCCCGGAGGGCTCGGGCTCAGAACTCGCTGTTGCGGAAGGGCTTTTCGGGCCGGTCGAGGTCGGGCCTGCCCAGTACCTTCGGTGAGGACAGCGCGTAGATGCCGTGGTTGGTCAGCACCCAGGCGATGTTGCGGTCCCACTCCACGTACACGCCGTGGGTCTGGTTGCCGTACGCGTAGTCGGGGGTCTCGGTGCCGTACGCCTTCGGGACGAAGTAGGCGTCGATCTTCGGCGCGGCGGGGTCGGAGACGTCGAAGAACTGCACACCCGCGTTGTAGAAGCCGTAGCCGAGTACACCCGGGGTATGCCGGCCCGGGTTGGTGTAGGAGCCGGTGCGCTTGGGGCCGAAGCTGCCGCGGCGCTGGCAGAAGTCCGTGATGCCGGCGGACGGAGGCGGGGTGGGACGGGGCAGGGCGCCGACGACGCGGGGGTTCTTCGGGTCCTTGGCGTCGATCTGGTAGACGTCCTTGTACGGCTCGTAACAGTCCTCGGTGAGCGGGTAGCCGGAGTAGTAGATGATCCCGGTCCGCTCGTACTGCGAGACGTCGATGTTGTCGCCCTCGGTGCCCGAGACGGACGGTGGCAGGTCCAGGTGGCTGACCGTCCTCAGGTCGGCCGGGTTCGAGATGTCGAGGACCGTCAGGCCGTAGCCGCCCATGGCGGCGAAGGCGTAACGCCCTCCCTTCTCCACGGGCTTGGGGATGAACAGCGGCATCCGCGCGCCCATCCAGCTGGTGCGGTTGCCGCAGCGCGGGTTCTTCCTGTACGCCGCGTCCTCACCGGTGCGCTGTCCCGGCAGGTGCCAGGTGTCGAGGAGCTTCGGGTGGGCCGGGTCGGCCATGTCCCACGACTGGTAGCCGGCCGAGTGAAGGTTGGTGGGGTACTCGGTACGGGAGTACGTGTCGTCGGGCGCGGTCGCGATGAACATGTACCGCTCGCCGGTCCAGTACGGGGTGTCGAGGGAACCGGAGCCCTGCTGCGCCGTGTTCGGGTCGCTCGCGAGGCGGTCCTTCTGGGTGGCGTCGGTGGAGACGGTCGCCAGGAGCTTCCAGTCCTTCTTGCGGGGGCCGTCCAGGCGGAAGACCTTGAAGCCCTTGAGCCCGGGCTTCTCGCGCAGCTTCCTGACCCCCTCCGGGTTGGTGTACTTGTCGTTCGCCGGGTCGTCGGTGAGTTCCGATATCTGCCGCTTGTCCTCGAAGCTCTGGACCATGACGTACGCGTCGAGCTTCTTGTTCCACTGAATGGTGGAGGCGCCCCAGTAGTCGTTGGCCGCCCAGGTGCCGTTGGCCTTCGTCTCGTCGCCGTCCACGTCCTGGCGGCTCATCCTCTCGACGACCTTCACCTTCTTCACATCGGTGATGTCGTAGACGCGGCCCTCGGAGCGGTCGTACTGGAACATGTAGCGGCGAGGGCCGAAGTCGACGATGTTCTGCCAGGTGTGGAAGGGGTCGGGAGTGAAGTCCGCTCCCTCGTAGGCGGCTTCGACCTTCATGTTCTTGATGTACGAGCGGGTGTCGTACTTCTTGTTGCGGCCCGGGAAGGAGTGCTCGTGCTCCTCGTCGACCGGCGTGAGAGCGGGGTGGCGGAACGTGCCGTCCAGCTGCATGCCGTACGCGCCGGGGTCGGCCGGCCCGGGTCGGCGGTCGGCGCAGACCTCGGGGATGTCCGGGTCGGTGGCGGCGGCGGTGGCGCCGGAGCTGCCCGGCACGAGGAGGGTCGCGGCGGTCACGGCGGCGACTGCCGTCGCCAGGCCCGCTCTTGTACGGAGGGATCGCATGGACAGTCCTAGGGGTCTCGGCGGCGGAGAGTGGACGTGCGAAGGGGGCCGGTCCGGTCCGGGAGCCTTGCGGAGCACCGGTCCGGGGGTGGTGAGGGGCCGGCCCGTGGGTCGGGTACGGAGGTGGCGCGGTACCGGTCCGCCGGGAGACGGACCGGTGGAGACCCGGACGCACGGAGGTCGGGCGGATGCCGTGACCTCGGGGATCGCGCTGGCCGGGCGGTCGTGCGGCCCGGTCAGGTGACCGTCGGGCGCTGCTGGTGGGCTGCGGCCCGGTGGGCGCCCGTGGACGTGATGTCCCGCAGCTCCCGCACGGCGTGCAGCACGTCCGCGTGCGTGAGGTACAGGGCGTTGAAACCGAAGCGCAGCAGGTCCGGGGCGCGCATGTCGCCGATGACGCCACGTGCGGTGAGCGCGGCGACCAGCGGGTACGCCTCCGGGTGGTGCAGAGCGACCTGGCTGCCGCGGCGCGCGGCCTCGCGCGGGGTGGCCATGGTGAAGCCCAGGCCGGCCAGGAGCAAGTCGGCGCACTCCTGGAAGAAGCCGGTCAGGGCGAGGCTCTTGGCCCGTACGGACTCCATGTCCACCCCGTCGTACGCCGTCAGCGCGGCTTCCAGGGCGACCAGCGAGAGGAGGGGCGGGGTACCGACGCGGGCCCGGGTGATGCCCGGGGCGGGAGCGTACGTACCGGACATGGCGAACGGCTCCGCGTGACCGTGCCAGCCGGTCACGGGGTGGTCGAAGCCCTGCTGGTGGCGGTGCGCGACGTAGGCGAACGCCGGGGCACCCGGACCGCCCGAGAGGTATTTGTAGCCGCAGCCGACGGCGAAGTCGGCCTCGATGGCGTCGAGTCCGATGGGCATCGCGCCGGCGGCGTGGCACAGGTCCCAGTGCATCAGGGCTCCCGCGTTGTGCGCGGCGCCGGTGAGCGCGGCCGTGTCGTACAGCTCGCCGGTGCGGTAGTCCACCGGTGCGTAGGCGGCGACCGCGACGTCCGCCCCGTCGGCTGCCAGCACGGCGGCGGCGTCGCGCGCGGGCACCCTGCGGACCTCCAGGCCCAGCAGCCGTCCCACCGAGTCGGCGATGTACTGGTCGGTGGGGAAGTGGTCGGGGTCGGTCAGCAGCAGGGGGCGTCCGGGGCGCAGCCGGGCGGCGGCGAGCAGCGTGTTGAACAGCTGGACGCTGGTGGAGTCGCCTGCCACCACCTGGCCCGGGGACGCGCCGATCAGGCGGCCGATGGCGTCGCCCGTCCGTACCGGCGCCTCCCACCAGCCGTTGTTGTTCCAGGAGCGGATCAGGTCGGTGCCCCACTGTCGGTGCACCGCGTCCTCGACGGCCGGGGGAACGGCCGCGGGAAGGACGCCGAGGGAGTTGCCGTCGAGATAGACGACTCCCTCGGGGAGGAGGAAGCGGTCCCGGACGTGCGCGAGCGGGTCGGCGGCGTCCAGCGCGGCGGCGCGGTCGATGAGCGTTGCGGTCTGCTTCTCGGTTGTCGATTCGTTCAGCACGGGGTCACTCCGTCGTTGCGTGTGAGGCGGTGGGCAGGGAACCGGCGGAGGCAGCCGGCACGGGGGCGTCGCGACCGCGGTCGTTCACGAGGTCGAGCGCGATGTCCGCGAGCAGGTCCTCCTGTCCGCCGACGAGTCGTCGTCGCCCCGCCTCGACCAGCAGGTCCCGCGTGTCCAGACCGTGGCGCACGGCGGTGGTCTCCGCGTGCCGGAGGAAGCTGGAGTACACCCCGGCGTAGCCCAGGGTCAGCGTCTCGCGGTCCACCCGGACGGGCCGGTCCTGCGTCGGCCGTACGAGCTCCTCCGCCGCGTCCATCAGCGGGAACAGTGCGCAGCCGTGCTCCCAGCCCATGAGGTCGAACACGGCCACCGTCGGCTCCAGTGGCGCGTTCCCCGCTCCGGCGCCCTGGCCCGCGAGCGAGGCGTCCACCCGGCAGGCGCCCGCCTCCACCGCCGTGACGCTGTTGGCCACGCCCAGGCCGAGGTTGTGGTGGGCGTGGATGCCGATCTCGGTGGCGGGGTCCAGGACGTCGCGGTAGGCGCGGACCCGCTCCCGTACGCCGTCCATGGTCAGCCGGCCGCCGGAGTCCGTGACGTAGACGCAGTGCGCGCCGTACGACTCCATGAGGCGGGCCTGGGCGGCCAGTTCGGCCGGCGGGGCCATGTGGGACATCATGAGGAAGCCCGCCACGTCCATCCCCAGTTCCCGGGCCAGGCCGATGTGCTGGGCGGCGATGTCCGCCTCCGTGCAGTGGGTGGCGACGCGCACGGAGGTGACACCGAGCGCGTGCGCGCGGCGCAGGTCGTGCGCCGTGCCGACGCCGGGCAGCAGCAGGGTGGTCAGCCTGGCCCTGTGGAGGACCTCGGCCGCCGCCTCCAGCCACTCCCAGTCGGTGAACGCGCCGGGGCCGTAGGTCACGGAGGAGCCGGAGAGGCCGTCGCCGTGGGCGACCTCGACGGCGTCGACGCCCGCTGCGTCGAGGGCGGCCGCGATGGCCCGCACCTGGTCGAGGGTGTAGCGGTGGGAGACGGCGTGCATGCCGTCGCGAAGGGTGACGTCCTGGATGTAGACCGAGGTCATCGGGCCGGACTCCGTTCGGCCAGGCGCTCGGCGGTGCGCAGCGCGGCGGAGGTCATGATGTCGAGGTTTCCGGCGTAGGCCGGGAGGTAGTGGGCGGCGCCCTCCACCTCCAGGTACACCGAGACGAGCAGCCGCCCGCCCCCGGCGAGCCGGGTCAGCGGGTCGTCGTCGGCCACCCTGCGGAACTGGGGTTCCTGCTTGAGCCGGTAGCCGGGCACGTACGCGGCGACGGACTCGGCCATCGCGCGCACGGAGGCGGCCACCTGTTTTGTGTCGCAGTCGTCGACGACGCAGTGCACGGTGTCGCGCATCAGCAGCGCCGGCTCCGCCGGGTTGAGGACGATGATCGCCTTGCCCCGGGCGGCGCCGCCCACCCGCTCCAGGGCGCGGGAGGTGGTCTCGGTGAACTCGTCGATGTTCGCGCGGGTGCCCGGACCGGCCGACCGCGAGGCGATCGAGGCGACGATCTCCGCGTAGTGCACCGGTGCCACCGCCGAGACGGCGGCGACGATCGGGACGGTGGCCTGGCCGCCGCAGGTGACCATGTTGAGGTTCGGGGCGTCGAGGTGCTCGTCGAGGTTGACGGGAGGGACGACGTAGGGGCCGATGGCCGCCGGGGTCAGGTCGACGATCCGTTTGCCGTACGGCGCGAGCGCGGCCGCGTTGCGGTGGTGGGCGCTCGCGGAGGTGGCGTCGAAGACGATGTCGATGTCGTCGAAGTCGTCGAGGGCGAGGAGCCCCGTGACTCCCTCCGCGCTGGTCCGGACCCCGAGCCGACGTGCCCGTGCCAGTCCCTCGGACTCCGGGTCGATGCCGATCATCGCGGCGGCGGTGACGTTCCCCGGACCTCGGACGATCTTGATGAGGAGATCGGTGCCGATGTTGCCCGATCCGATCACGGCTGCCTTCATCGGACGGCCTCCTTCAGCAGCGGGGTCAGACCGAAGAAACGGACGGCGTTGCCGCCGAGGACGGCCTCCTGTTCCTGAGGGGTGAGGGCGCTCTCCCGTACCAGCCGGCCGATCGCCTCCTCGCCGAGCGGGAAGGGATGGTCGGAGCCGAGCAGCACCCGTTCCGCGCCCATCACGTCCACCAGCAGGCGCAGCGCACCGGGGTCGAAGACCGCGGAGTCGACCGAGAAGCGGTCGGTGTAGTGCGAGGGCGGGTGCGGGGTGTCGGCGCGGACGAGGTCGCGGCGGTGCCAGGCGTTGTCGGCCCGGCCCAGGAGGTACGGGAAGCTGCCGCCGCCATGGGCGAACAGCAGCCGCAGCGAAGCCGGCAGACGCTCGAAGGCGCCGGAGAGGATCAGCGACAGGATGGTCAGGTGCGTCTCGGCGGCCATGCCCGCCAGCCAGGCCAGCATGTACCGGGAGAAGCGCGGGCCCGTGGGGAGGTCCCAGGGGTGGACCAGGACGGCGGCGTTCTCCTCGGCGCAGTGCGTGAGGAACTCCAGGAGCGCCCCGTGGTCCAGGTCGCGGTCGCCGAGGTGGTTGCCGATGTGGACACCGTGGAATCCCTGGCGCATCGCCTCGCTGAGCGTGTCGCAGGCCGCCTCGGTGTCCTGCAACGGCACCTGGCACAGCGGGGCCAGCCGGTGAGGGGCGTACGAGCCGTACGCGAGGAGGCGGGAGTTGACCGTACGGCACCAGTCGGCGGCGCGCCCGGACTCCAGGCCGTAGCCGAAGAGCAGCGGTGTACTGGACAGCACCTGGATGTCCACGCCGAGCCGGTCCAGGTCGGCGACGCGCTCCGCGGGGTCCCACAGGGTGCGGCGCACCGGCCGGTACTCGGCGGCGCCGGCCATCATCATTCCGGCGTCCGGGCCGTCGGTGGTCCGCAGCCAGGGGCCGTCGTCGGAGCCGGTGAGCCGCCGGGACTCGGCACGGCCGATCTCGGGGAAGACGTGCGCGTGGATGTCGACGACGGTCATGCGCCGTCCGCCCCGTCGCGACGGGTGCGCGGGCGCAGCTCCTGCGGCCAGTCCCTGCCCGGGTGCACGGCCCCGCAGTTCCCGCAGGTACGGGCGGCGTCGTCGCCGTAGAACGCGGCGAACACCGGGGGCAGGTCGTCGACGATCGAGCTGAGCTGTACCTCGCTGCGGTGGACCAGGTGGTGGCAGCGCGTGCAGTACCACTCGAAGGCGTCCCGCTGTCCCTGCGGCCGGGCGAACTCGACGACCAGGCCGACGCTGTCCTCCTCCGGTCGCTGCGGGGAGTGCCGCACGTGGGGCGGGAGGAGGAAGACGTCGCCCTCACGGATGTGGATGTCGCGCGGCGGCTGTCCCTCCTCGTCCATGACTCGCAGCACCATGTCGCCCTTGAGCTGGTAGAAGAACTCCTCGATCGGGTCGTCGTGGAAGTCGGTGCGGCGGTTGGGGCCGCCGACGATCGTCACCATCAGATCGGCGTCCTGCCAGATCTGGACGTTGCCGACCGGCGGCTTGAGCAGATGGCGGTGCTCCTCGATCCAGCCCTGGAGGTTGAACGGCTGCATGGTCATCGGCGCGGTTCCTTGTTCGGAGGGATGTGGGCGACGGCGCTGATCTCGATCAGCAGATGCGGATGGGGAAGCTGGTGGACGGCGACGGTGGTGCGGGTCGGACCGTTCTCGTCGAAGTACTCGGCGTAGACCTCGTTGTAGCCGCCGAAGTCGTTCATGCTCACCAGGTACGTGGTCACGGACACCAGGTCGTCCAGGCCCCCGCCGACGGCGGCCAGCAGACGCCCGACGGTGTCGAGCACCGCACGGGTCTGGGCCCGGATGTCGAGGTCCGTCACCCCCATCGCGTCGGCGCTCGCGCCGGCGAAGGTGCCGTCGGGGCGGCGCGAGCTCGTACCGGACACGAAGACCAGGTCGCCCGCGCGCCGGAGATGGGGGAAACGGCCGCGGGGCGGGGCGGCGCCGGGCACGATCATGCCTCGTCCTGTGTGGTGAACCGGACGGTGCCGAGGCCCGCGACGGTGGCCCGTACGTGCGTTCCGGGCGGCAGCGGTACGGCGGCCGTCGCCGCGCCGGCGAGGATCACCGTGCCGGGCTCCAGTGAACCGGCGAGCCGGGCCGCGGCGGCGAGGGCGCGCACCGGGTGTCCGAGGATCGCCGCGGTGGAGCCGGTCTCGGCCGGACGCCCGTCGAGTTCCAGGAGGACCCCGAGGTTGCCGAGGTCGCCCGGGGCGTGCCACGGCCCGACGGCGTAGCCCGACGCGGACGTGTTGTCGGCGATCACCTCGGGCAGGGAGAACCGGAAGCCGTCGTAGCGGGAGTCGATGACCTCCAGCGCGGGGGCCACGGCCGCGACCGCCGCCATCGGGTCGGTGCCGGGGCGCAGCGTGCCGCCGAGGAGGAAGGCCACTTCGGGCTCGACCCGGGGGTGGATCAGCCCGGAGACGTCCAGACGACCCCCGTCGGCGATCTCCATCCGGTCCGTCAGCCGCCCGTGGATCAGGTCGGCCACGCCCATCTGCCGCATCTTGGCCAGGCTGGTGAAGCCCAGTTTGAAGCCGGTGAGCCGCTCACCGCGGGCCAGCCGCAGCCCGATCAGGGCTTCCTGGACGGCGTACGCCTCCTCGGTGTCCGTCAGTCCGCTCCCGCCGCCCGGCAGCGGACGTCTGTCCCGTGCCGCGCTGTCCAGGGTCTCGGCCAGTGCCGTGACGTTCATCGGGTGCTCCCCTCCTGTGCGGTGCGCCCGAAGGCCGCACGTACCGAACCGAGTCCGTCGATGTGTGCTTCGAGTACGTCGCCGGGCTCGACGGTCGTCATGGGTCCCAGCGCGCCGGTCAGCACGGTGTCCCCGGCCCGCAGGGGGCGGCCGAGCCGCACGAGGGTGTCCGCCAGCCAGACGGCGGCGTGCAGCGGATTGCCCAGACAGGCCGCGCCCGCACCGGTGGAGACGGGCTCACCCCGGCGCTCCAGCACCATGCCGGCGGTCCGCAGGTCGAGTTCCCGCAGCGGTACGGGGCGGGTGCCCAGGACGTACGCGCCGCTGGAGGCGTTGTCGGCGATGGTGTCGACGGCCGAGATGTCCCAGTCGCGGATCCGGCTGCCCACCACCTCAATAGCAGGCAGCGCGAACGCGGTCGCCCGGATCACCTCGGCCACGGTGTGCCGCTCGTGGGTGAGGTCCTGTTCCAGGACCAGGGCGACCTCGGCCTCGGCCCGCGGCTGGAGCACCGCGCCCCAGGGGATCTCGGCGCCGTCCGGCACCGCGGTGTCGTCCATCAGCGGGCCGAAGTCCGGTGTGTCGACGCCGAGCTGGGCCTGTACCGCCGCCGAGGTCAGACCGATCTTCCAGCCGGTGACGCGGCGCCCCTCGGCGAGGCGGCGGTCGCTGAGGACGGTCTGGACGGCGTAGGCGGCCGTGAGGTCCCCGTCGGGGAGGAGGTCGCGGACGGGGGCGCACGGGACACCCGTCCGGCGCGCCGTGTCGAGTCGTTCGGCGGCCCTTGCCACCGCTTCGTCCACCGTGGTCACAGTTTCACGCACACATTCATCGGTTCGGAGAAGAAGTCGAGGGAGTGGTCGCCGCCCTCGCGGCCTATCCCGGATGCCTTCACCCCTCCGAAGGGAGTACGGAGGTCGCGCAGGTTCCAGGTGTTGACCCAGGCGATCCCGACGTCGAGGGCGGGGGCGACGCGGTGCGCCCGGCTCACGTCACCCGTCCACACCGTCGCGGCCAGCCCGTACGGACCGTTGTTGGCGAGCGCCAGCGCCTCCTCCTCGGTGTCGAACGGCGCCAGATGGACGACGGGCCCGAAGATCTCCTCCCGTACCGCCGGATGGTCCTCCGGCAGCCCCGTCAGCACGGTCGGCTCCACCCAGAAGCCGCCGTCCCGGTCGTCGGAGAAGCACGGCACCCCGCCGCCGGCGAGCACATGGCCGTCGGCCGCCGCCCTGCCGAGGTACCCCAGCACCTTGTCGCGGTGCGCCGCCGAGATCATCGGGCCGTACCCGCTCAGCGCCCGCGCGCCGGTGGCCAGAGCCTCGGCGAACGCGTCGAAGACCGGCCGCTCCACGTACACCCGCTCGGTGCACAGGCACACCTGCCCGCTGTGGGTGAAGGACGAACGGAGGGTGCCCTCCACGGCCTTCTCCAGATCCGCGTCGGCGAAGACGAGCCCGGCGTTCTTGCCGCCCAGCTCGAACGAGACGGGGGCCAGGCGCGCCGCGGCGGCCCGCATGATCGTCCCGCCGGTGCGCGACTCCCCGGTGAAGGCGATCGCGTCCACCCCCGGGTGCTCGGTGAGCCACTGCCCGGCGGCGTCCGCACCGTGGCCGTGGACGAGGTTGAAGACTCCCGCCGGTACGTCGGCCTCGGCCATCACCTCCGCCAGCAGGCAGGCGGTTCCCGGAGTGAGTTCGGAGGGCTTGGCGACCACCGTGTTGCCCGTGGCGAGGGCGGGGGCGACCTTCCAGGTGAGCAGGAGCAGCGGCAGGTTCCACGGCGAGATCACCGCGACCACGCCGAGCGGCTTGTGCACCGTGTAGTTCAGCGCGCCACGGCCGTCCGGGGTGCTGGTGTGCCAGGACCGCTCGCCGCGCCCGGCCAGGAGATCGGCGTACGAGCGGAAGTTGGCGATCGCACGCGGGATGTCGACCGTCGAGGCGAGCTCGCGGGGCTTTCCCGTGTCGGCGCACTCGGCGGCGACGAACTCCTCGAAGCGCCCCTCGATGCCGTCGGCGATCCGGTGCAGCATCCGGGCACGGTCCGCCGGGCTCCACGAGGCCCACGGCCCGCGCAGTGCCGCCCGCGCCGCGTCCACCGCGCGGTCGACCAACTCCCGCGTGGCGGAGGGCGCTTCTCCGACGGTGTGCCCGCGGGCCGGGTCGATGAGCGGGAACGGGACGCCCGACGCGTCGAACCCGCCCCCTACGTAATGCCGCACAGCTGAGCGCACCTTGCAGACCTCCGTTGCCAGGCCGGGGATTCGGATCTGGACCCGGCGTGTGCGGGTAGCATGCGCCCACCGAGCTATGCCGAACCAATGCCAAAAGGCATGATCTCCATACCGAATTGGGTATGTCGAGGTTCGGCCCGCCACCCAGCTCCCGGAAGGAGCCCCGGCGATGGACCTCTTGGACGGCCGGCTGAAGTTCCGGCACCTGACCCTGCTTGTCGCGATCGTCGACCACGGCAGCGTGGTGCGGGCCGCCGAGAGCGTGCACCTCACCCAGCCCGCCGCGACCCGGACCCTGCGCGAGCTGGAGGGCATCGCCGATCTGCCGCTCTTCGTCCGGGAGCCCCGCGGCATGCGGGCGACGCTCTACGGAGAGGCGCTGACGGAGCACGCCCGCGCCGTGCTCGCCGAGATGCGGAGGGCGGAGGAACGCCTCACCGCGCTGCGGCAGGGCCGGGAGGGCACGGTGACGGTGGGCGCGCTCCTCGCCGGCACCAATGTGCTGCTCCCCCGGGCGGTCGCCCAGCTCAAGCGGGACCGGCCCGGCCTCACGGTCGTCGTGCGGGAAGGGACCCCGGACGTCCTCCATCCCGCGCTGCTGTCAGGCGAACTGGACGTCGTCGTCGGCCGGGTGGGACCCGCACCGAAGGAGGGGGACGGTCTGCGCCAGAGGCGGCTGTACCGGGAGCGCATCCGGCTCGCCGTCCGCGCCGGCCACCCCCTGCTGGAGACCGCCGACGTCGCGCTCACGGACACCCTCGGCTTCCCGTGGATCCTCCCGGTCGAACAGACCGCACTGCGCCAGGAGCTCGGCGCCCTCTTCGTGGACCGGGGCCTCACGCTGCCCCCGGACCGGGTCGAGTGCACGTCGTTCCTCACCATGCGGGCGCTGCTCGTGCAGACGGACATGGTGGCACTGCTGCCCGAACTGGTCCTGCGCGCCGACGAGCACCTCGAAGCCCTGCCGGTCGAACTGCCCTCGGTGGGACGCACGGTGGGCACCACCGAGGCGGCCCACCGCACACGCACCCCCGCCCTCCAGGCGCTGCTGCACCACCTGGACCATGAGGCGGCCCTCCTGCGCGAGACGCTCCACGGGCCACCGGCGCAGGGCTGAGGGCCGGAGCGCGGCCTCGCGCGTCCCGGCCGCCGCGAGGGGCCGGTCTCAGTCGGTGGCGGACCCCGGGTCGTCGAGTTCGTGCAGCCCCGCCGGGTCCTCGTCGGTCAGCACCTCCCCTGCCACGGTGACGAAGCGCTGGGCGTGGCCCCGGTGGACGCACAGGAGTTGGTCGCGGGTGCCGGCCGGGTCCCGGTGCACGGCCAGCGCCGTACCGTACTTGCTGCTGTGCCCCGGAATCTCGGTGTCCGTGCTCCACCCGGCGCCGTCGAAGGAGGACCACCACAGCTGCTGGCGGGCTGGGTCGCGGTGGACGCACATCAGCCTGCCCTCGAAGACGGCGAGACCGATGTTGCTCCGCGTACGGTGCCCCGGCAGCGCGCCCTCGGCGGTCCAGGCGGTGCCGCGCAGCCGGCTCCAGTGGACGGCCCCGTCCTTGGGGTTGCCGTGCAGCAGGTGGAGGGCGCCGTCGTACACGGCGAGCGCCGGGGACCTCGTGGTGGCGCAGCCGGGGACGGGTTCGGGGGTTGTCCAGTCGCGGCCGTCCCGGCTGGTGGTGACCATGATCCGCTGGGCGGAGTCGGCGTAGGCGAGGTGGAGGGCGTCATGGAAGACCGCCAGCGCCGGGCCGTAGACGCTCTCGGCGTGCGGGACCGGCCGGTCCGGCGTCCAGGTACCGCTGTCGTAGGAGGTCACCGCGATGCCCCAGTCGCCCGAGCCACCGCGGTGCGCGCAGTAGAGCCGGTCCCGGAACACGGCCAGGGCCGGGCTGCCGAGGGTGTGGTGGGCCGGGAACGGCTGGTCCTCGGAGCGGCTGCCGTCCGCGCGGTGCGCGGTCCACCGCAGGCCGGGATTGTCGCCCCGGCCCTGGTAGACGCAGTACAGGTCTTCGCGGAAGACGGCCAGGGCAGGGGTTTCGGAGGCGTAGTGGGGCGTGAACTGCGCGTCGGTTCCCCAGCCCGCGCCCGGCGTGAACACGCTGAACCACAGGCCGGTCGCGCGCGGCGGCGCGTCAAGGGCCGTGGGGGCGAGGAGGGTCGGCGTGGACCACGGCGAGAGCAGCTCGCACCCGGCGCCCCGCGCGGCCGACCGGATCTGTTCGGCGCGGCCGGTCAGCGCCACGCCCACGGCTGCGGCGACATCCGCGGGCAGGGATCCGGCGAGCACCTGTGACACGAGGTCGCGGAAGCCGTTGTGGGGCGCGGTGCTGTCGAGGCCCGCGAGGCGGTCGGCGGCCCGTTGGTCGAGGCGGAGGGCGAAGCCCCACTCCAGCATGCGTACGGAGACGGCCGTGCCCGCCGCCGCGAACTCCTTGGCCGCCCCTTCCGCGCGCTCCACGGCCTTGGCCGAGGGGGCGTCGGCGCCGGATTCCGTTGCCGTGCCGCTCTTCCGCCCGGGGGCGGCGCCTTCGATCGCCATGCTGTCTTCCTGTCTGCGGGGCCACGGCGGGGGTCGCCCCGATCCGCGGGCATGGATGCTTACGGTCTGTTCCTGGCCACTCGTACGCCGGATCGCGGGCCTCCCCACGATGCACCGGGCGTCCCGGTGCGGACGGTTCGGCCGGGGTCCGGGCCTGTTCCGGTGGCCATCCGTGCCGCCTCAGGGAAGGGGGGCGGCAACGGTGGGCAACGGCCGTGCGTCGTGCGGCAGCGGGAGGATCAGGTCGCCCACCTGGACCGTCCCGCCGCGGATCACCTCGGCCCGCAGCCCGCCGCGGTGCAGCAGGCCGCGGATCAGGCCGGGGCGCACCAGTTGTTCGAGGCGGACGCAGGGTTCGCTGAGTCTGAGACCGCGCAGGACCACCGCGCCGATCCGGAACTCCTGGTCCACCAGCGGGTTGAGCCGGATGTCGCGGCAGACGAGGTTGCGGCGGCATTCGGCGGGGGTGAGCGTGATGCCGTGTTCGCGGGCCAGGGCGTCGAGGGCCTCGGCCTCGATGAGGGTGATGTCGCAGACCCCGGACGTCCGGCCGGTTCCCCGGCGCCGGGGCCGGGGGCCCTCGCCCGCCCAGTAGTTGCGGTCCCCCACCAGGCCGTGGCCCGCCACGGCGCGGGCCTCCGCGACGCGGAAGGTGGGCTCGCCGGGGTGCGCGGCAAGGTGCAGGGAGGTGACACGGCCGGGTCCGGGCGGCGGCGGGTCCTGCGCCATGGCGGACTACCCCTTCAGGAAGTGGTGCGTGAGGGAGCGAAGCGTGCGGAACTGGTCCACGTCGATCCGGTCGAGCCGCAGTTCCCGCCCGATCAGGTCCTCCACCAGCAGGATGAACTCCATGAAGCTGAGCGAGTCGATCAGCCGGTTCTCGATCAGGTCGAGGTCCTCCGGGATCTCCCCGACGGTGGGGTTGCGTTCGCGCAGCCAGTCCACGACCGGCTTGATCACGTCGTCCATCGTTACCTCTCGTGGATCCGGTTCGGCGGGTGGGAGCCGCTCGTGCGCGCGGTGGCGCCGTTCGCGGGGCCCGGGGAGGCTGCGCGGGAACTGTGGGCGTTCTGGTACTCCCGGCCGATCCGGTCGACGGTGACGGCGGCCGGGTGCCGGGCGGTGACGCGGTCGCAGGACCGGCCGCAGTACATGGCCATCTCCTCGATGCGGCCGGTGGTTCCGTCCCCCGGAGCCGCCGCGCTGTAGCGCGGTACCGGGTAGTCCCGCCCGTCCACCCGAGTGGTGGCTATGAAGGTGGCCGGGGCGCGTCCCGCGGTGGTGGTGAGGGGATTGCGCAGGACGCGGTGCGGGCGGTGCGGCCAGCCGATGTCGAACAGGGAGGTGACGATGGTGTCGTCTGCCACGGCCTCGGCCACCCGCCGTTTGAACTCCGGGTGTGCGGTGGATTCCGCGGCCGGGACGAACAGGGTTCCGGCCATCGCCCCGTCCGCGCCCCGGGCCACGGCGTCCGCGAGGTCTCTTCCGGTGGCGATCCCGCCCGCGACGGCCAGTACCGCGTGCGGGTAGCGGGCACGGACGGCGGCCAGCAGGAGCTCCACGGGCAGCGAGCCGAGCAGATGGCCGCCGGCTTCGCTGCCCTGGAGGACCAGGACGGCCGCACCCCGTCCGAGGGCGGTGCCGGCGTCCGCGAGGGTGCCGACCTGGACCACCAGCGGGTGCCCGGCGGCCCGGACGGCCCGGGCCGCGTCGGCGTCGGGCAGCCCGAAGGAGGTGACGAAGGCGCCCGGGGGCAGTTCGGGCAGGACCGCCCGGAGCTGGTCCAGGCAGGGGGCCGGGCCGGTGACCTCGGGGATCACGTTCACCCCGAACGGGCGGCCGGTGGCAGCCGCCACCTCACGGACCAGCCGGACGGCCCGCGCGGGTGGTTCCTTGTACAGCGCGAGGGTGCCGCCCGCTCCGGCCCTGGACACCGCGGCGCACAGCCCGGGCCCGGCGACGGCCCCCATCCCGGCCTGCAGCAGCGGCAGTCCGAGGCCGAGCCGGGCGGCCAGCCGGGTCACGAGCGCTCCCCCGCCCGCCGTACCGCGCGGTGCGCGGCGGCCAGGTCCCCTTCGAAAAGGTCACCGAGGGCGTGCACCCACCGTTCCAGGCCGAAGGCGACGCAGCCGGTGAAGGCCGGGCGGCCCGCGTGGCGGATGGCACGGCGCTCGCCGAAGAAGTTGCGGTGGTTGTTGGTGGAGGCCACGGCGGTGCCGTCGGTGTGCAGGTACTCGTCCTTGACCGGGGCGAGCAGCTGCATGACGGTGCGGGAGCCGTCCTTCTCGAAGAACGGGTCGGTGGCGGGCTGCCGGTCCAGGGTGAGGCCGAGGGCCGTGCCGAAGGCGGCGATCCGCTCCCGGTGCCGGTCGAGGTGGGTTCGTACGGCTTCGGCGGAGCCGACGCACACGATCTCCCGCATGGTGAACCCCCAGAGCCGGCGCAGCCCGTCGTGGTGGTCCTCGTTGCGGAAGCACTGCGCGACGGTGGTGATCAGGACGGGGGTGTCGGCGCTGGTGCCGGAGAGGTGCAGGAAGCAGCCGTAGCAGGCCGCGGAGGGCAGCAGGTGGGTGGCTTCGGCGAGGTCGGCCGCGGGCAGTGCGATGTCTCGGGTCGGGGCAGCGGCGCGGGCGGCCAGCCGGTCGCGGCGGATGCGGGTGACCGGGTTGCCCAGGTGCGGGAAGTTGCGGAAGTAGTCGAGGGACGCCAGCTCCTCGGCCCGCAGCAGCGGTGGATAGCTCCGCTGCCGGGCTCCGGCCTCGGTGCCCCAGCGGGTGAACACCGCGTCGAGTGCGCCCTTCAGCAGGACGGCGGGCTCGTCGAGGGTGGCCAGTCCGTCCCGGACCGACCAGGTGGTCGCGCCCTCCCCCATGGACGCGGGGTCAGTGACGGGCATCGAACACCCCGATCCGGTGGAGGAAGCCGGTTGTCTTGTGCAGGACCCTGGCGTGGGCGGCCTGCCGGGCGGGGTGGCTGAGCAGCCGTCGGCGCAGCGCGAAGCCGTCCGGGAGTCCCGTGTCGCGGTAGACGGCCGGGTTGTAGAAGGACTCGACGCTGGTGGTGAGGTAGCGGCCGAGATAGCTGCGCAGTTCGTGCCGGGCCGCCTCGTCCAGGCCGCGGTCGAGGAGCCGCTCCCACAGCAGGTGCACCAGACGGCAGCCGAAGGCTATGTGGCGGGATTCGTCCTGGTGGTGCAGCCGGTTGATGTGCCGGACGGTCGGGTGCAGGCGGCGGTCGGCGGCCAGCTGGACGTTGTAGTGGTCCACGATCTGCTCGAAGACCAGGATCCGGGCGAAGACCAGGAAGTTCTCGATGTCCGGGTCGCGTGGGGCCTCGGGCAGCTTGACCGACCTGTCGGGGTAGATCTTGCCGGCGTACTTGAGGCAGAAGGTGGCGAAGAACCACATGTGGTCGTTCTCCTCACCGATGAAGTGGTGGAAGAACTCGGAGGGCAGCTCGAAGCCGGGTGTGTGGACGCGCCGGGTGACTTCGATGAGCAGTTCGCGGATGCCGTGGACGTTGAGGCTGTAGAAGTTGACGCTCTCCCACCGGCTCAGGTCCTGGAGCTGGGCGGGGCTCAGTTCGTCCATCAGCTCGGTGCCGTGGAGGGAGAGCAGTTCCGGGGACATCCAGAGTTCGTCGGTGGGGATCTCGGCCGGCCAGTCGAAGGTGGTGAAGGGGTTGTAGTAGTCGGCGGTGGCCTTGTCGGAGAGCCGGTCGAGCAGGGCCCGGAACTCGGTGTCGTCCGCTGTCGTGGTGCTGTCCACCCGGGCGGGCGGGGTGATCGGGGGGCGCATGGGCGTCACTCCTTCCAGCGGATGGCCGACAGCAGCGCCCGGTGGAGTTCGTGGGTGGAGGCGGCCACGCAGGACCGCTGGTTGGCGATGCTCAGGTCGGTCAGGACGGTGTCGCCGAGCGGTTCTCCGTAGCCGTCGGTGATGACCGCCCCGGCCCGCTCGGCGAGGAATACGGCCGCCGCGATGTCGTACGGGAACAGGTGCAGGACCCGGCCGTTGCCGACGCGTTCGAACTCGGGAAGGAGCGCCGGGTCGTCGCGCAGCAGCCGGTTGCCGATGTCCACGTAGGCGTCGAGCTGGCCTGTGAGCAGCCGGGAGATGGACCAGGTGGCACTGTTGAAGACGAAGACGCCGCCGGTGTTGGCCGAGCGGTCGATGAGGTGGCCGTACGCCTCGGTCATCAGCTGGGCCGGGTGGCCGTTGAACTCCAGCGACCAGAACATCCGCGCCGGGTCGGTGGTGCGGGTCAGCGCCGGTACGGGATGGTCGTAGCCGTGCGCGGTGATGCCGGGTGTCGTCCGGTCCCCGTAGAGGTAGGCGCCCGAGCGCAGTTCCATCAGGATCGCGTGCTCGACGTCGGCGATGCGCGGGAGCCGGGACATGCGGGCCACGGCGACCGAGACGGTGGCCGACTCCAGACCGGCGACGGCGGGCCGGGTGCCGTCGATGGGGTCGACGACCAGCAGGTGGTCCGGGTCCGTGCCGTGGTATTGCAGGCCGCGGTCCTCGGAGTAGACGGCGACGGGCAGGTCATGGTCGGCGACGTACTTCCAGGTGGCCGCCTCCGCGACGTCGTCGAGACCGAACTGGGCGTCCCCGCCCGGCGAGTGGCCCCGGACAAGGCGGCTGCCGGTCGAGTGCTGGGCGGCCAGTACGGCCTCGCGGACGGCCCCGGCGAGGCCGGTCACGTACTGCCGCATGGCTGCGGCCCCCCGGGGGCCGCCGTGCTCGGGGCCGGTCATGCGGCAGCCTCCGCGTCGAAGAGGGCGTCGATCCGGTCGCAGAGCAGATCGGCCTCGGTACGGGTGAGGATCAGCGGCGGGCGGATCTTGATCACGTTGCCGCGGCCGTAGCGGGAGGTACGCAGGATCAGGCCGTGGTCCATGCCGCGCCGGGCCAGGGCCTGGGCCCGTTCGCTGTGCGGTCGTCCCTGGTCGTCGCCGATCTCGATCCCGATCATCAGGCCGAGGCCGCGCACGTCCACGACGGCGGGGTGGCGGGCGGCCAGCGCACGCAGCCGTTCCATGATGTGGGCGCCGACCTCCCGGACGTTCTCCAGGAAGCCGGGGCGGCCGATCACGTCGAGGGTGGTGGCCGCTGCCGCGGCTGCGAGGACGTTGCCGCCGTAGGTGAAGGAGTGGTGGTCGCTGCTGAGCCCGGACATCCGCTCGTCGGCGACGATGGCCGCGATCTGGGCGCCGGAGCCGCCGAGGCCCTTGGCGGTGGTCAGGATGTCGGGTCGGACCCCGTAGTGCTCGGCGGCGAACATCCGGCCGACCCGGCCTATGCCGGTCTGTATCTCGTCGAAGACGAGGACGATGCCCCGTTCGTCGCACAGGGCCCGCAGCGCGGGCAGATAGCCGTCGGGGGGCACGATGTTGCCGCCGCTGCCGGAGACCGGTTCGACGACCACGCAGGCGACGCTGCCGGAACTGGCGTGGTCCAGGAAGTCGTTGATGCGCTCGACGCAGAGCATGCCGCAGCTGTCGGGGCCCGCCTGGCGGTAGAAGCAGCGCAGGCAGTAGGGGTCGGGGACCTGGAGCACGCCGGGCATCAGGTGCGGGAAAGGGGCCTTGCGGAAGGACTCGCCCGACATGGTGGTCGTCATCATGGTCTGGCCGTGGTGGCTGCGGAACAGCGTGATGACGTCGCGGCGGCCGGTGGCGAGCTGCGCCATCTTGACCGCGCCCTCGTTGGCGGTGGAGCCGCCCGACACCTTGAGGTGCACCTTGGTCAGGTTCGGCGGGGTCACCTCGACCAACCGCCGCACGAGCTCGTTGACGGGGGCTGTCTGGAAGGTCGAGGTGGTGTGCACCAGTCGTTCGGCCTGGTCCCGCATGGCCTTGACCACCTCGGGGTGCCCGTAGCCGAGGCTCAGGTTGAAGGTGCCGGAAGCGCAGTCCAGGTACTCGTTGCCGTCGGTGTCATACAGATGGACGCCCTCGCCGTGCTCCATCTCGTACGCGCTGACCGGGTAGTACAGGTGGTTCTGTGCGTAGTTCAGGGCGTCGCTGCGGACATCGCTCCGTGCGTCACTCCGGGCACCGTTCCGGGCGCGCATGAGGTCGGCCATATGACTCCTGTCGGCTGCCGTCCGTGGATACGGGGGACGGCGAATATCGATGACTCCGGGCAGTGGAATAAACGATTCCCGCCGGTATGACGAGGGGCCGGGGCGGGAGCTATACGTTCAGGATGAAGGTGAAAGCGGCGTTCAGGCCCTCGGGTGTCTCCACCACGTCCATCAGGCACTCCGGCCGGAAGTACTTGTCGAGGTGGTTTCGGCGTTCGCCGGGGAAATACAGCATCGTGGTCAGTACGGCTCCGCCGGGCGGCTGCACCTTCACGTGCACGTGCCGCGTCCGCCCCGGGTACATGGCGGGCAGCACCGTCTCCAGCCGCCACTGCCCCTCGGCGTCCGCGAACTGGTGGCCGCGCAGCCGAAATCCGTCGCCGTCGTAGACTCCGGCCTCCCCGAC
This sequence comes from Streptomyces sp. NBC_01237, assembly GCF_035917275.1. Classification (NCBI taxonomy): domain Bacteria; kingdom Bacillati; phylum Actinomycetota; class Actinomycetes; order Kitasatosporales; family Streptomycetaceae; genus Streptomyces; species Streptomyces sp. NBC_01237. Next base: position 401,263 of record NZ_CP108508.1, read on the forward strand.
CTGCCAGAAGTCGAGCAGGGTGCCGCCGATCGGTTCCCCGCCGGGAGTGCGCACGGCACCGTGCAACAGCATCGGGACACCCGCGTCCACATCACCCCGGAAGCTGGTCCTGAGGGGGGTGTCGGGCTTGTAGTACGGCCCTTCGCGCAGGGCGGGGGTGGGCGGCGTGCCGTTGCAGCGAACGGTCGGCGTGAGCGTCTCCAGGACGCTTTCCGGACTTCCGTTCTCCATAGCGGAATTCTCCCTCGGTCAAAAGATCCTTCGCTTCGGCCCCGGCAGAGTAGCCGGAATCATCGATGCTGAGAAGAACACCATGTGTCGCCTCTCGGCCATTCCTTCAGCATTTATTGCCAGAACTTCCGCGATCCGTAAGGACAGCAGTTGCCTCCTGGGAATGAAGTGGCGCACGGGCCGGATGGGAACGTGGACGACCGGTGGCGGCTGTGATCGGCAGCGATCAGTGCCGGCCGGCGGCGGACCGGTGGAGTACGGCGCGCGCACGGGCGAAGTAGGCGGGTTCGGGCGGAGCGGTGAGGATGTCGGCGAGCGCGAAGAGGTCCAGCGTCCGGCTGAGCCGCTGCCAGTCCGCGGGCAGACGGCCGTTCCCGCCCCGGAAGCCGTCGACGAAGCCCGTGGCGAACGCGGGCGGGTACTCGTGGGCGAAGCGCAGCATGTTCCCGACGTCGAAGAGCGGGGAGCCGCTGAAGGCGAGCTCCCAGTCGAGCACGGCGGCCACCTCCCATTGTCCGGCGCGCCGTTGGACCAGAACGTTCTTCGGGTTGAAGTCACCGTGCACCAGGCTCCGTTCACCCTCCAGAGCGGCGAGTACCGACGGCCCCTGGCGGGCCAGGGCGCGCAGTACCGCCGAATCCGTCCCGCTCAGCGGCCCGTCCGCGGCCGCCGTGTCCAGACAGCGGTCGACGAAACCGGGCAGGTCGCCCAGCGGGGCCTCGCCGTCCGGGGCCGGTACCAGCGAGGAGTCGCCGAAGACGCCCGGGCGGGGCAGCCTGACCCGGCCGATCCGCGCCAGCACCACGCCGACGGCCCGGCCCAGGTCCCGCGCTTCGCCGCTCGCCGGGCCGTCCGCGAGCACCTGGCTGAGCGGGGTCCCGTCCACGAACCGGTAGAGCAGGGTGGGGCGGCCGGTGGCGTGGCCCTGCGGATCGGCCGCGACCACCGCGGTCACCGGGACGGCCCTGGCCGCCGCCCGGCCGAGGACGGCGATCTCCACCGCACAGGTGTTGCGTGGGACCCGGCTGCCGTGGGGCCGGTAGCGGCGCACCACGTAGCGCTCCGCGCCCGCCGCGTCGGGGTGCTGGGCGGTGAGCAGGACCATGTCGTTGGTGAACCCGCCGGGCAGCGGGTCCACCTCGTGCAGCAGGGCCCCGGGCAGGGCGTGCCGGGTCAGCCAGGCGTGCGTGGCCGGGTGCAGGAGTCCCACCGGATGGGGGCGCGTCATACGAACCAGCCTGCCCGGCCCGGGGCCGCCCTCATGCGGCCGTTCCCCCCAATGGTCCAGCGCCGGGCAATGGGCGTGCGGCGGCGGCCGCCCCGGCCGCCAGCACCAGTCCGCCCGCCGGTCCGGCGAGCCGGCCGAGCCGCGCCGGGACCACGAAGTCCTCGGCCGCGTGCTCGGGCAGCCCGGGGTAGCCGGCCAGTGCCGAGGCCAGTTCGGCGCGGAGCAGCGGGAAGAGCCCGGGGAACTCCGAGACGCCGCCGCCGATCACGATCCGCTGGGGTGCGGTCGTGTAGACGATGTTGCGCAGCCCCGCGGCCAGGTAGGCCGCCTCCAGCCGCAGCGCCTCACCCAGTGCGTCCCCGGTCAGTTCCTCGGCCGGGGCCCCCCAGCGGGCGCCCATCGCCTCACCGCCCGCCAGCCCCTCCCAGCAGTCGCCGTGGAAGGGGCAGGAGCCGGGGAAGGTGTCGCCCGCGATCCGGGGCACCGTGAGGTGGCCCATCTCGGTGTGGACCAGGCCGCTGACCACCTTGCCGCCGATCACCGCACCGCCGCCGATCCCGGTGCCGACGGTGAGGTAGACGTAGGTGTCCAGACCCCGCGCAGCGCCCCAGCGCCCCTCGCCGAGGGCCGCACCGTTGACGTCCGTGTCGATGCCCACCGGCACTCCGAGCGCGGCAGCGAACGGACCGGCGACGTCCACCCCGGACCAGCCGGGCTTGGGGGTGGCGGCGAGATGGCCGAACTTGGCATGTCCCGGGCGCAGTTCGAGGGGTCCGAAGGAGGCGATGCCGATCGCGTCCAGCGGTCCGGTCTCGGCGGCCGTCTCCCGGAAGAAGGCGATGGCCCGAGTCAGGGTGGGGCCCGGTCGGCCGGTCGGGAACCGGGTCTCGGCCTCGATCCGGTCGGGGGCCGAGCCGACCAGACAGACGAACTTGGACCCGCCGGACTCGATGGAGCCGAGCCGCGGCGCGCTCACGCGTCCACCGGCCAGCCGTCGGCGCCGACCGGGCCGGAGTGCGAGCGGATGACGACCTTGAGCGCGCCGTAGCGCGCGGGGCGTTCGGTGCCGCCGCCTCCGTCGCCCCGGGTGAGGCCGCCGAGCGCGGTGAACGCCTCCGCGTACCGTTCGAGCGGGAACTCGTGTGTCACCAGCCGCTCCAGGACCCGTCCGTCGCCGTCGCCGGGCCGCTGGGGGTCGCTGAGTTCGGCGGCCAGGTCCACGGCGACGGGGAAGGTGTCGGCCCGGTAGTCCCCGGCGCCGATCAGCTGAATGCCCCGGTTGGTGAGCTGGAGCGGGCGCAGCGGCACGGTGTAGGTGTCGTCGAAGCCCATCACCACCACCCGGCCGCCGTCGTCGGTCAACCGCAGTGCCGCGTCCAGGCCGGTGCCCGTGGTGTCGAAGACGACGGAGGGACGCTCGCCGCCCGATGCCTTCACCACGGCTTCGGCCGGGTCCGTTCCGGCCACGTCCACCACGTGCGCGAACTGCTCGCCCGCCCGCTCCAGCCGGTAGCCGTCCGGTTCGGCGACGGTGACCCGGCGCGCGTGGCGGGAGGCGACCAGTGCGGTCAGCATCCCGATCGGGCCCGCGCCGAGCACCACCACGGTGTCGTCGAAGGTGAGGGACGCGGCCTCGACGTTGTTCAGGACGCAGGCGAGCGGCTCGATCAGGACCGCGCTGCGGAAGGACAGCCCGGCGGGAACCCGTTCGACGAAACGTTCCGGCAGCGTCACGGTCTCCGCGTATGTGCCGTCCTTGTCGACGCCTACCTCGGTCCCGGCCTTGTGACGGCAGAAGTTGGTCGCTCCCCGGCGGCACGGGACGCACCAGCCGCAGAACAGCGTCGGGTTGACCACCACCCGGTCCCCTACCCCGACCGAGCGCACCTGGGGTCCGGTCTCCCGCACCACCCCCACCGACTCGTGTCCGAGCACGACGCCCGGCCGGGCCGGGAACTTCCCGAGCAGAATCTTGCGGTCCGTCCCGCAGACTCCCGTACCGACGACCTCCACCACGACGTCATCACCGTTCACGAGCTGTGCGTCGGGCCGGTCCTGAAGTTCGGCGGAGCCTGGACCCAGATAGACGAGAGCGCGCACGAGACCTCCCCATCGGTGTTGAAAGGCGACGCTAGCGCAGCCGAACGCGGCCGGACACGACGCCTCTGAGCCATTTCAGGGCTGCCGTGACGCCGGCCGCCCGACACCGTCGAAGCGGTGGAGCGCCCGAAGGAACGGCTCCTGTCGCAGACCCCGAAGCGCTGAGCCGGCGACAGCAGCCGCTGATCGCGCCATCCGCTAATGGGCAGTGCCGGCCCACAGGTCGGTGCTGTGGGCATCGACGAGCGCGCTGATGCGGGTGAGTGCGTCGCCGGCCGGCCGCGGGTCGAGTCGGAGTCCGCCACGCAGGCGCAGGGCGACATGATCCTCGGCTGCCTCCTTGGCGCCGATGACGGCCTGGTAGGGAACCAGTCGGGCCTCGCGGATACGGGCGCCCAGGGTGCCGCGCTCCGGTCCTGCGATCTCGGCACGCAGCCCGAGTCCGGCACATCGCCGCGCGAGGGCCGCGGCGTGGGGGAGTTCGGCGTCGGAGATCGGCAGGATCACCAGCTGAGTGGGGGCGAGCCAGGCAGGGAAGGCGCCGCCGTGCTGTTCGATGAGATGGGCGACGGCTCGCTCCACGCTGCCGATGATGCTGCGGTGGATCATGACCGGGCGGTGTCTGGCGCCGTCCGCGCCGATGTAGTGCAGGCCGAACTGCTCGGGCTGGTGAAAATCCACCTGGACGGTGGACAGGGTGGACTCCCGGCCGGCGCCGTCGGTGACCTGGACGTCGATCTTGGGGCCGTAGAACGCGGCCTCTCCCTCGGCCGCCTCGTAGGGCAGGCCGGAGCGGTCGAGGACGTCGGTGAGCAGGGCGGTGGACTGTTGCCACTTCTCGGGGGCGGCGACGTACTTGCCGCCGGGGCCGGGGAGGGAGAGCCGATAGCGGGTCGGGGTGATGCCGAGCGCCTCGTAGGCCCGGCGGATCATCTCCAGTGCGCCCTGCGCCTCCTCGGCGACCTGCTCCAGGGTGCAGAAGATGTGCGCGTCGTTGAGCTGGATGGCCCGCACCCGGGTCAGCCCGCCGAGTACGCCGGAGAGTTCGGAGCGGTACATGCCTCCCAGCTCGGCCATGCGCAGGGGCAGTTCCCGGTAGCTGTGGGGGCGGGAGCGATAGATCACCGCGTGGTGAGGGCACAGGCTGGGCCGCAGGAGGACCTGCTCACCGCCGAGGTCCATCGGGGGGAACATGTCGTCGCTGTAGTGCGCCCAGTGCCCGGAGATCTCGTACAGCTCCCGCTTTCCGAGGACCGGTGAGTACACGTGGCGGTAGCCGGCCCGCCGCTCGGCGGCGCGGATGTACTCCTCCAGGGTGTGCCGTACGGTCGCTCCGTCGGGCAGCCAGTACGGAAGGCCCGCACCGATCAGCGGGTCGGTGTCGAACAGGTCCAGTTCACGGCCGAGCTTGCGGTGGTCATGCATGGCGGTCTCCTCGCGGACATCGGGCGAGTGACCGCAAGGCGAAGCCCCGGGGCACTCGCCCCGGGGCTTCGCACTAAGACATCTGTCAGCGCGCCGGGACACTCTCCGGCGTCGTCGTCATAGCAGCGCGCTTCATGCCGCAGACGTTAGCAGGCCGTGGCGATGGCCACACGGTCATTCCTCATCGGGGGCACCCGGATCGCGCAGCGGTCGCAGCCGGCCGGATCTCAGCCGGTGCGGACGGTCAACGGTCGCCGTACGGCCACGCGGTCATGCGGCGTACAGGGCGGCACCCGCTGACACCCGGACGGTGCGGAGGCACCCGGCTATTGCTCGCGCGGCCGGTAGTGCGGTGTGCCCGAACCGAGCGGAAGGCTCGCGGGGAACAACCGCGACAGATCCCGGTGTATGCGCTCGGCGTCGGTGCGCACCTCGGTGGGGACGTCGCCGCGTTCGGTGACGAGTCGGGTGTAGATCGGGGTTTCCTGGAACACGAGTGCTGTCTGCTTTCCTGTGCGGGCTTGCCGCCTCGGCGGCGTAGGTCGTCGCCGCAGAGTACGGCGCCCCGCTGACATGCCGGAAAGCCGGCGGGCCCGGGCGGCAGCGGGACCGGGCACGCCGAGCGAGATCCTGGCCGCCGACGGCCTTGACCGGGGGCTTCCCGACCGGGAGAACCGATGGTGAAGGACGACGTGCCGGAGGCGGCACCATCGGCGCCGGGACTTTCGGTCTCCTGAACCCGAAGCCGCAGCCGTACGCGCCGGATTCCGGGATTCCGCCCGCCCGCGCATGCCGGGGGCGGCACGATGGGGGCTCCATGGAGTGCGGCTCCTTCAGGAGCGTCTCCGATCGGGCGATGAGGTCGAAGGCGGGCCGGCAGGTACGGTCGCGGTGCGACGATGGCCCCTCCCGCGAGCCCCAGCGCTCTGATGGAAGCCGCAATGCACAGGGGCACGAGCAACGAGTCGGTCAGAGGGGAACGCGACGATGAGTATCGCGCCGACAGGCGACCACGATCCGCCGGACGGGCTGACCGCGGCCGAGGCCGGGATGTGGCACGCGTTCCGCAACGGCAGTGTCCACGACCTTCGTACGGGCGACAGCGAGGTCGACGATCCGCACGGCAGACATCCCTGGGGACCCGAGCGCAGCGTGCGCGCCCGGATCGTGGCCCGGCTGCTGCTCGACGGCCCACCGGCCCTGCCCGGTCGGCTCTCGTCCTTCAGACTTCGCGGTGTGAAGGTCACCGGCGTACTCGATGTCGCGGGGGGCACGGTCGTCCCGTACGTCGGACTGGAGCAGTGCCGCTTCGAGAGGGAGATGCTGCTTACCGAGGCGCGCTTCACGACGGTACGGCTCGTCGACTGTTCGGTGCCGCGTCTGGAGGCTGCCCGAGTGCATACGAGGGGCGACCTTCATCTGCCGCGCTGTCACTTCTCCGGGGGCGTCCGCCTCACCGGCGCGCGCATAGGCGCGGACCTGCTGCTCAACCAGGCCGTCGTGTCCCGCGACCGGCACGGCCACTCGATCATGGCGGACGGGATCTCCGTCGGGCAGGATCTCCGGGCCGAGATGATGGAGAGCCACGGTGAGCTGAGCCTGCGCGGCGCGACGGTGGGCTTCTCGCTCTCGCTGCGCGGCAGTCGGCTGAGAAACGCTCAGGAGCTCCGCGCTCTGAACGCGCCACGGATGACCGTCGGTCACACGCTCTCCCTGACGTCGGCGCCAGGTAATCCCTGTGCGAGCGTCTCCACTCCCCCGCGTGCGCAGGGTCGGCCGTCTCCGGACTCGGCCGGTGCCTCAGCCTTCTCCGCCCTCCCGCGCGAGCAACGCTTCGAGTGCGTGGGAGGTGTCCGGCTCGACGACGGGCGCTTCGGCGACGCGATCGACTTCGCATCGGCGCGCTTCAGGCTGCTCGGGCGCGAGGACGAGATCTCGCTGCGCCGTGTCCAGACCCCGGAACTGCGCTTCCTCGGGGAGCGGCCGGAAGAAGGACGGGTCGTTCTGTCCGGCGCGAGGGTCGACAAACTGGTCGACAGAGCGACGAGCTGGCCCGGCCGCGGCCGGATATCCATCGACGGATTCGTCTACAGCACTCTGTCCTGGGTCGGCCCGTTCCCGCTTGATCAGCGCTTGGCCTGGTTGGCCGAAGCCACTGACGAGTACAGCTCCCAACCGTACGAACAGCTCGCCGCCGCATTCCACCGTGCCGGCGACGACCACGCTGCCACTCGGGTCCTCCGTGCTCAACAACGGCGGCTGCGGGCCGACCTGCGATGGCCGGGGCGGGCGTGGCACGCCGTGCGGAATGCTCCAGGTACCTCTGTGGCGCTGTGGGCCGCCATCGTGATCGCGCTGCTGGTGGTGGCCTGGCTCAGCACGAGAGCGGTCCTGCCGGACATCGGCAACAGTGCCGAACTGGGTCCTTCCGACGCACCTCCCGTCGTCGTGGCCATCGTCAGCGTCATCACAGCCTCCGGAGTGCTCATCGGAGGCATTCTCAACGGACTCGCCAAGTTCGTCAGAGCCCGAGGGCAGAACGCCTCCGACATCGTCCAGGCTCGTGGACAGGCCGACGCCGACCTCATGCGCGCCCAGGCCGAGATGCGAAGGGCAGAGGCCGACATGCTCCGCGCCCGCGCGGGCCTGCCCCCGGCGGAGGCACTCTCACCCGACCCGGGCATCGCCCCGGAGACCGGCCGCCCCGCCCCTCCTGCCCTCGGCGAAAACGAAGACGGAGCCCCGTCGCCGCCGTGACCGCCATCGCGGAGATGAGGGAAGCGCCACTCGCCGGTGAACCGGTCCTCCCCGAGGGTTCTTGGGAGGGGTTGTCCCGGAGCCGTCGGTCTTGACAGGAGTACGTCCATACCGCGGGCTCATCCCGGATGGCCGCCGCCCTTCCTCACCGCACGGCCGGAGCCGCGCCGAACATTGTCCGGCGGGGCAACGGCTCTCGCGCGGCGGGCCTGCCTAGCGTACGGGAATACACCAGCTGCCAGGAGGTCCCGTGCCCCGCAATCACCCGAAGAGATTCGCACGTCCCTTCGAGGCCACCGAGACGCCGCGCAACGTCGAAGTCGTGATCGGCGTGGTGTCGATTACGGTTCTGGTGATGGTCCTCGGAGCCCTGTCCGGATCTCTGGTGTGGCTCCTGGGGCTCCTGGTATTTCTGCCCGGCACGGCGTCGGCGCTGTGCACCGTACGTCAGACGCAGTTTGTCTCTGTATGGACCACGCTCGTGGTCACCCTCGCTGTGGTGGTCCGGCACGGTGACGGGGCCTCGTGGCTCGACAGGATCCTCATGGTGCTTCTCACCCTCACCCTGGGGGCGGCCTCCGTGTACGCCTGCCATCGGCGTATCCACCGGGAACACGAGATGCTGCGGATTCGCTCCACCGCCGCGGCGATGCAGCGCCACATCCTGCGCCCGCTGCCTCTGCTCACCGACGACGTCCTGGTCGACGGCGTGTACGAGCCCGTGCAGGAGGACCGGCTCGTCGGCGGCGACATCTACGACGTCGTCGTCTCCCCGTGGGGGACCCGGGTACTGATCGGCGATGTCCAGGGCAAAGGCCTGCCTGCGGTCGGCGCCGCGTTCGCCGTCATCGGCGCGTTCCGTGAGGGGGCTCACCGGGAGCCCACCCTGACCGCGCTCGCCGATGCCCTTGACGGCTCTGTCGTACGGCACAACTCCTATGCCGCACAGACCGGCGACGACGAAAGGTTCGTCACAGCGCTCATCCTCAACATCGACGCGCACGACGAGGTACAAGTCATCAACTGCGGGCACATTCCGCCGCAGCTCCTGCTTGACGCCACGGTCAGCACACCGGCCCTCGACTCCGGCGTGCCCCTCGGTCTCGCTGAACTCGCCGCCGAACCCGCGACCGTCAGCTGGTTCAGCTTCCCGCCCGGCGCGACGCTGCTGCTGACCACCGATGGGCTCACCGAGACCCGTGCCGCCGACGGCACGTTCTACCCCATCACCGAACGCCTCGCCGAGCGCGCCTCGCTCTCTCCCACCGAACTGCCGGATGCCCTCTACGACGACGCGCGCGCCTTCGCCGGAGAAGGAGCGCAGCATGACGATGTCGCGGTCCTGTCCGTCCGACGGTCCCCGCATCACTGAGCGCGACACGACGCGCACACAGAGCTCCCCGCACAGGTCCGCGCTGATCGCAGGTGAGGCGGCGCAGGGGTGGCCGGGCGGTGTCCCTGTTGCGGGAGGCCGCCCGGCCCGACCGTGTGGCTATCGAACGTCGTAGGCGCGGGTGATGGTCTGGGTGACCGAGTTGCTGTTGGAGTCGGTGAGGGTGGTCCTCAGCATGACCTGTTTGCCGGTGGCACCGGTGTGGTCGAGGGTGGCCGTCCACTTGCCGGCCCGCTGCTCGACCGGCGCCTGGGTCCAGGTGGTGCCGCCGTCGTAGGAGTAGGACAGTGCGGCCTCCGTGATCGCGCCCGGTGTGTACCCGGCGTGGCCCTCGGCGGACAGACCGACCTTGGTACCTCTCCGCGCGGGCAGCGTGTTCACGCTGTCCACCGGCAGGTCGTACGCCGGGAAGAGGATCGGCACGCCACGGGAGTAGACGTCGGGCTCCAGGCGGGAGCGGAAGCTCCAGGTAGTGGTGACAGCGGTGGAACGCAGCCAGTTCCGGTCCGAGGTATCGATCTTTGACAGGTTCTGGGTGAGCTCGTACGCGGAGTCCTCGGCCGGCACCTTGAACGCATCGTACGGATAGGCGCTTCTGGCGATCTCCTTCCCGTCGCGCTTCAGCAACAGGTTGCCCAGGTCGCCGAAGGACCCGCCGTAGGACCAGTGATCGCCGGAGCCGTCGAGCCAGAGCGCACTCTGGAAGCCGATCAGATCCCCCTGCCGCTCGGCGGCCAGTGCCGGACCGCCGTCGGTGTCGCGCGCCGCGGCCGGTCGCAGGAGGCCGCGATACCACTCCTCTGTACGCCGGTCACCGGGCTGATGGACGCGGTATCGGTCAGTCATGAACGCGGCAAACGGGAAGCTGGTCATCGCGCCGTGGAGCCAGGTGTCGTCGCCGGTCGTGTAGTAGGCGGTCCGGGTGCCCGGCACCTCGACCGGGGCGAGCAGGCTCACCGGGACAGTGGTGTTCCTGTTCCAGGCGGGGAGGATGAACAGGCCGTCGAGATAGTCGGCCTCCTTCCCGAGGGCGTTCCACTTCTCGGTGACCCGGGCCAGCTTGGAATCACTCGGACGGTAGACCCGGTCGGACCGCAGCGGCCCCCCGGTCGGGAACGAGAGGTTGTAGACATAGGACGAGCCGCTCTGCGAACCCGTGGCGCGCCAGGTGGGCCGGAACTCGAAGAAGCCCTTCTGGGCGCGCCCTTCGACAGAGGCGTAGAACTTCTGCACGGTGCTGCCGACCGTGAGTGATCCGTTCAGCTGCCAGGTGTCGTCCCAGGTGCGGCCGTAGCTGAGCGTGGTGCTGTTCACCTTGGAAGGGCGGTCGGTGTGCGGGCTGATCCGATGTGCCTTGCGGGCGTCGAGGACGACGGTGGTGTCACGGGTGATCCGCAGCTGCGGGCGGCCCAGGTAGCCGATCGATCCGGGTGCGTTGTCCGCGTCGTACGTGGCCACGAAGCCGGCGAGAGCGTAGTCACCCGGACGCACGCTGTACGTCTGCTCGGCAGCCCCCTGGTTACTGCGGCGCTCGCCCTGGTCGGTGTCGAGGCTGACCAGGTCCAGCGAGGAGGCGCCGTTCGCGGGCTTGCCGTCGCGGTCGATGACCTTGACCCGGAGGGTGACCGTTTCCGGCTGGACGTGGAGCGTGACCGGCACACTGACATGCGCGTCGCCGCCGGTGGCCACGACGCGGCCGGTGACTGCACCGTACTGGGCGGCTTTGAGACGGGCGGTGGGGTCGATCCGCAGCGGCACCTGGACCGTGGCCCGTGCGGGAACGGTCACCCTGCCGTGCTCCAGCTCGATGATGCCGGAGCTGACATCGCTGCCGTCGTTGCCGTGCACACCGCTCACCCTGAGATTCAGGGCGATGTCCTCGGTGCCGGTGTTGGTGAAGGGCACCTGCACGGTGGTGCGGTCGGATGTGTCCTGCGGCCAGTTGTAGCTGCCGCCCTGGACAGCCGGTGCGGACAGCACCTTCTGGCGCACCGCGTCGAACACGTCGAGCACGCCCGCCCCCGTCTGGTCGGCGCCGGCGACCTGTCCGCCGGTACGGGCGGAGGAGACGAGGGCGGCCTTGACCTGCTGCGCGGTCCACTCCGGGTGGGCCTGGCGGACGACGGCCGCGGCGCCGGCGACGTGCGGGGTCGCCATGGAGGTGCCCGACATCTCCCGGTAGGCGTAGGGGCCGCGGCCGCCGGCACTGGCGGCCGAGATGCCGACGCCGGGAGCGGCGATCTCGGGCTTGAGCGTATGGGTGACGGCTACCGGGCCGCGGCTGGAGAACCACGCGGTGGTGTCGTCGCGGTCGACGGCGCCGACGGTCAGCACGCCGGGCACACAGCCGGGCGAGGAGACGGTCTCGATGGCCGAACCTGCGTTGCCCGCAGCGACGACGAACAGGGTGTGCGTGTTCTGCGAGAGTTCTGCCGCAGCCTGCGCCAGGGGGTCGGAGCAGGTGCCGATCGCGGGGTTGCCCAGGCTCATGGAGACGACATCGGCCTGCTGGTCGACGGCCCACTGCATACCGGCGATGATCCAGGAGCTTGCGCCGGACCCCGAGTCGTTGAGGACCTTCCCGACGAGCAGGGAGGTCCCGGGGGCGACGCCTTTCCTGCGGCCGTCGTCGGCCGCTCCGGAACCGCCGACGGTGGACGCGGTGTGAGTGCCGTGACCCTGCCGGTCGTCGGTGCTGTTGGAGTCCGTGAAGTTCTTGGACGCGGCGACCCGGTTCACCAGGTCCGGGTGCTCGGCGTCCACGCCCGTGTCCAGCACGGCGACCTTGGTGCCCTTGCCGTCGTAGCCGGCGGCCCAGGCCTCCGGCGCGTGCACCTGCTTGGTGGACCGGTCCAACGTGGCCTCGACCTTGCTGTCCAGCCACAGCTTCTTCAACGTGGAGGCAGCACGTGAACGGGTGTTGGTGATGTCCCGCCAGAAGGCAGCGGCAGTGTCCTTGCCCGCCTTGAGCGCGACGCCGTTCACCGCGGGGAGCTTCAGACCCTGTTCCGAACCGCGGGGGGCCGCCGGCGCGCTGTCGGCGACGTCGACACGGTTCTGGTACGTGGCGATGAGCGGCAACGTGTCGGTGTGCGTGTCGTCGTACCTCTGGCGTATCAGGCCGGTGACGTTGAACAGCTGCTCGTCGACCTTGCCTTCGGCGATCGCTCGGGAAGCGCCCTCCGGGTAGACGTAGAGGTCCTTGCCCAGCTGGAAGCTCTGCACGATCGGCTGTGTGCCGTCCTCGTGGGGCAGCAGGGCCGCGGAGCTGCGGCCCGACGGGTCCGTTGTCACCAACACTTTGTCGCCGGTGACGAGCGTGACCGTTACCTGCTTGCCGCCCGTCGGCGGTGTCCCGCTGCCGATGACGGGCCTCTGTCGCGAAGCGCCGTCAGGTGGTGTGTCCGCCGCCCCGGAAGGCGCGACCGCGGTGACGCACAGGACGGCGGCGGTTGCCGCGCCCAAGGCTGTGCGCGCTATGGGATGCATGAATCTCCCCTACTTGACGCCGTGAACATGCCAGGCTTGCGGCTGCATCCTGGCAGAGACACGAACCCCGTAGGAGCTCCGCACGTGACGGGTTCCCCACGTGACGGTATTCCGCCACGTGGTCACATCCGTGGTTCGCCGGCTCCGTCGGTCTTCGCGCCCGGCACGCGGGGAGTGTGTCGTGCCGGAACGTGCTGACGGGCCCGCCGACGTCACGCTGTCGTTCCCCGTCGCCGAGCCGCCGGGAGCCGATCACGGAGTTCTCGGCTCTCAGACGGAACAGGAGATCAAAGCCAACCCGCGCGGGCGGCGTGCCATCCGAGTTGCAAGCGTGAGTCCACCCCTGCCAGATCCATCAGACGGCGTATCCGCCGCTCGACGGTACGTATGGACAGCCCGAGCTGGGATGCGGTCCTCCGGTCGGAGATCCCGGCCAACAGTCTGGTGAGAACCTCCAGTTCCCCCTCGGTCGGCTGATCGGCCGCCGACTCCTCGCGCTCCCCCGTGGCCGTGTACATCGGCCGGGCCTGGGCCCATTCCTTCTCGAAGAGATGGACCAGAGCCGTCAGCAGGCCGCTGCGGTGCACCACGACCGCGCTCGGCTCACCCCCGGAATCCGCCATGTCCAGTGGAACCATGGCACGCTCCCGGTCCGACACGACCATCTTCAGGGGCAGCGAGTCGACCAGGCGCAGCTCAAGGCCGGCCATGACGGCCGCCCGCACGTCCCGCACGATGTCGTGACCGTCCAGATAGTCCTTGGCGGCCACGATCCGGAAGTCGACTCCGCGGTCCAGCGCGGAACTCTCCGACGTATCGGTGTCCTCGCGCGGGACCGCGATGGGCGCGCCGACGAGGAAGACGAGCAACTCCCGCTGGGCGCCGCTCTGCAACTGGTGGAACCGGTGTGCGACTTGCTCCACACCGACAACCACCTCCACGACACCCCCCGCGGTCTGTGCGGCCGTACTGCGGTATTGCTCGCTCAGGATCGAGAAGGCGGTCTCGGCTTGGTGCAGCGCGTTGCGCTGCTCGACAAGGAGCGGGGCCAGGGCCACCGAGGGCGGTGTGAGCCGGTAGCGGGCAGTCTGCTGGCCGGCCTCGTCGTCCGCGGAGCCGGATGCCCCGCTCCCGGTCTCGGTCACGACGGCCACCAGGCCGCGTGCCGCAAGGTCAACCAGGATCCGGACGCTCTCGGCCTCCTTGAGTCCGGTCTGCCGGGCCAGATCCTGCGGCGAGGCTGTCGGGCAGGCCAACAACGCCGTGTAGATGACCTCTTCGGCCGGTCCCAGTCCCAGAGCCTGCAGCATCCGGCTCCTCCTTGAGCGGCCAGCGTGTTGCCCTGGCACAGTTGGCGTGCACCGAGCGGGTTCTTCTCGGCCGAACCCTATCCCCCGGTCAGGATGTCGCCGGTGGCTGTCCGCCCGGTCGGCAGCCGACGAGGAGTCGCTCTACCTCCCGGTCGCGGAAGGCCTGATGCTACCCGGAGGGAAGCCGCCACTGGCGAGCCGGGTCCGGCAGGCAGCCGTCTGCCACCGGACCAACCCGGTCTGCGGAAGCGGCAGTTCGGCCGACTGCCGAGGGGCTGTGTGAACGGGGTGGGAACGGTCCTGCCGCTGCCGAGAAGACCGGCAGCACTCTTGAGGAGTTCTTGTTGACGTCGTGGCCGTTCGGCAACGGCTCAGCAGACTCACCCTCACGGCGCTGCCTTCACCGCCCCCGAGTACGTCGTCCAGCGCATGGGTGCGAGCGCGACAACCACGTCCCCGCCGCGTGATCCAACGTGGGCGCCGGAATCCACCGCCTCGTCAAGCGCATCCCGAGTTCCAGGGACAAGGCCGCGGTCGACTCAGGATCACCTCGGCGACCTGCGTCAGAAGGGGCTGGCGGAGTCCGCGTGTCGGGAGCCGGGTTCTCTCGTTGGTTCGGGAGTGCGGCCCGGGACGGTCCGGCCGTGCGTGGTCCGAACAGCCACCGGGACGTGGTCCCGGATGAAGGAGAATCGCGATGGGTGCGGAGAGTCACGGTACGGGCGGCGGCGGACGTGTGGGGAAGCGGGCCGCGGTGCTGGGTGCGGTGGCCGGGGTGGCCCTGGTTCCGGCGGGTGCCGCTCACGCGAACGTCATCGGGATCGGGAACGCGGTGTTCGGCAACACGTGCGTCAGCCAGGGCAGTGCACAGGCCGCGGGCACCACGGTGGCCGGGAGCGGGTTGGGCAGCGGCAACCAGGCCGGCTTGCCGTTGAGTCTGCCGCGTAACCATTGCGGCAACAGCGGCATCGTCTGCACAGCTCTGTTCGGCTCCAGCGTGTGAACCGGCCGGGCCTCCCCCACCTCGTACGCGCTCGGCGTGCACTTCGAGGGTGACGATCCGGGAAAGCGGCTCGCACAACAGTGGAAGTACGGCCGCTGTCCCGGTGTCGCGCCCGTCATGGATGGTCAACGCACACGACATGAACCTGCAAGCCGGAATCGACGGCGAGACGGCGTCGATTCCGGCAGCGGACCCGTCACACCCTGAACTCAGGCGTAGGTGTAGAAGGGCGTGTGGTCCAGCATGCTCTGAGGGGTCGTGTCGGTCCAGGGAGGCATGGTCTCGTCCAGATCGATCACGTCGGGGGTGCCTCCGGCGGGGAGGTACTCGGCGCTGCTCGGGTGGAGTGTGTGCCAGTCGGCCCAGAGCTTGTCGACGAAGGCGTGGTGCAGCCAGAACACCGGATCGTTGGGGGAAACACTCGTCTCCATCTGACCCCAGATCCAGGTGTGCACCCGGTTGTGCATGCTCATGTATCCCGCCGAGCCTTCGAGCGTGGAGCGGAAGCCGGACGAGCCGTCACGCCAGGGCGCGGAGTCGTAGGTGGGAATGGCGAGGGCGGCGTCGACCTCGGCCCGGGTCGGCAGAGTGGGGACGCGGTAGGCGAGATTGCGGGCGAGGAAGGGGCGGGTGTCGACCTGGATGGTGATGGGCCACTTGCCGGAGGAGTAGGCGAAGGGGCCGTCCATCACCTGGTCGTCCAGGGCTCGGCCGGTGCCGCCGAGGAAGTCCGGCGCCCAGAGCGACGAGCCGACGGTGTTGTCCGCGGTCCAGTCCCAGTAGGGGATCGACACCGACGGGTCGACCTTCTGGAGTTCGTTCTCGAAGTCGATGAGGAACTTTCGGTGCCAGGGAAGGAACGACGGGCCGAAGTGACCCACGTATATCCCGGTGTTCATGTCCAGCGCGAACCGGAGACGGTGGGCGGCGACGAACTCGTCGTACACACCTGTGCGCTTGATTTCCAGCACAGCGTCGACGAATGCCTTCTTCTCGGCACCTGTGAGGTTCGCCTGGTTCTTGCGTACGGTCATGGCAGTTGCTCCCGGCTCAGGCTGTGGGGTCGAAGGGAACGACGGAGGCACCCTTGAGTGAGGTGACCGCCGTGCGCGCGGCGTCGCGCGGGTCGGCGAATCTCTCGTAGTGGTTGATCGCGCTGCTCCAGCCGCTCTTTCCGTGCTGCATCACATGGAGTTCGCGGCCGTCGACCAGGACGCGGTAGCCGGTGCTGTGTCCGGCGTGGGCATGAGCCTCGGCGGGCAGGCCCTGGATGCGGCGCCCCTGGAAGACCTCGTCGAAGGGCGCGGGCCCGCCGGTGCCACCGGGTGCGGCCGCCTTGTCGCTGCCCTTGACCGGCGCGGTGTCCGCGGACGCGGTGGCCACGCCGACGAGCGCTATGCCCGCGGCTGCGCCGGTGACGGCCCCCAGGGTCTGACGACGGGTGAGTTTGGACATGGTGAATACCCCCCATGAGCATGAATGAGGCGGCCCCCAGGTTGTTTGGGGCCGCCTCGACCATGACTACATGGGGAGTGACGGTTCACAGAAGCGGCAAAATTTTGGTTGGCTGTCATACGGACATGTCTTCGCAGGTCATACGGGTGCCGCCGCCATCGGTTCCCCTCCGCGCCGACGCTCCACGGATCACAGAGTGAAGATTCCGCTGCCGATGAGGCCTGCGCGTGAAGATCCTTCGGGGCTCACCCGGCCACCCGCGTCAGGGCCATGATCTGAGCATGGCCTGAAATCAGGCCACCCTTTTGCCTGTTGCACCCCATTAGTCGGTATCGACGGCCCGGCCTGGTCGCAGTCCGGCAGCGCCCATCCCTCGCTCATCCTTCACCCGCCAAGCACACCCGCGCGGGCATCCTGTACCACCTCAGGTCGACATCTGCTTCGCCGAAACGGTGCCGCTGTCGGCAGGGGGAGGGAAGCGTCCGGTCGAGAACGGCGCGCGCCGCACCGGCCATGCCGACAGCGAGTCCCACCCCCTGCCGCTCGGAGTGCCTCGGACCGGTGCACACCGGTCCAAGAACGAATGCGACGCGGCACTGGCGACCGACACCTTTGACTTCCCCCTCCGGAACGCCACGAGATCACCATCCGGGCCGCCGACACCATCAACGAGCGGCGTGCCCCGGGAGGCCGGACTGCCGTCTGCGAAGCCTCCGTGATGCGCACCCCGCAAACCGCAGCCGACCCGGACGGCCGCATCCTCGGGGCTGCCGACACCACTGCTACGGCGACTCCCCGCTCATCGTCTGACCGGTCGAGCAGAGCGGGCGCCGGCGCCCGGCGGCGCTCAGTCCCAGCCCGGGACGACGAACAGTCCCCAGGTCACGAGGGGTACCACCGCGGCCATGGCGAGGCCCCACACCATGAGACCGCGAAAGACCGTGTCCCGGCGTTCCTCGGGTGAGTTGGCGACCACCAGGGCCCCGCTGGTCGAGAACGGCGAGGAGTCCACCACCGATGCCGAGATCGCCAGCGCGGCGATCAGACCGACCGTGCCGACCTGACCGCCCAGCAGGAAGGGGACCGACAGCGGAATCAGTGCGCCCAGGATGCCTGTGGTGGAGGCGAAGGCGGAGACCACCGCCCCGATCAGACAGATCAGCAGCGCCCCCAGCAGCGGTGTACGGACCGAGGCCACGCCCTCGCCCAGGTAACCGATGGTGCCGATCCGCTCCATCAGGCTGACGAATGTGACGATGCCGCAGACGAGCAGGACCGTCGACCACGCGCATTCGTCCACCGCCCCCTTTGCCGACTCCGGTGAGGCGAGGGAGAGGACGACCGTCACGGTGAGGGCCATCAGCCCGACGTTGAGGTCGAAGAAGAGGGATCCGGCGACCAGGCCGAGCAGACCGAGGAGGGTGAGCGCACGGGCGCGGTCCAGGGTCAGTGGTGGTTCCTCGACGGGTTCACCGGCGACCGCCACGGCCAGTCCGCCGCTCGTCGGCGCCACCGTCGAGGACGTGGGGAACCCGGAGGGCGCGGCCGCCGTCCGGCTACCGCCACCGCCCGCTCCGAGGCCGCCGGCAACGGAATCCCCGGCGACCCGCGGCTTCCCGTCCGCCGCCCCCGGGCCCGCCACCGTCTCCCGCCGTCCCAGCAGTGCGCGCCCGCCGAACAGGAAGAACACGAAGAGACTGAGGACGACATTGAAGAGGAAGGAGCAGAGGAACAACAGTGCGGGATTTCCGGGCAGATCGTTCCGTGACATCACTCCGTTGGTGATGCTGCCGAACACGCTGATGGGGGAGAAGCCTCCCGCGCTGGCCCCGTTGATGATCAGCAGTCCCATCAGAAGTGGATTGATCCGATAGCGCTTCGCAAATCCCAGACCGATCGGCGCGACGAGCGCGACGGCCGCCGGGACGACCGCGCCGACAGCCGTCAGCACGGCGGTGACCAGGAACATGATCCATGGGATGAGTGCGATCCGGCCGCGCACCACTCTCATGGACCCGTGGACGAGCCAGCTCACCGTGCCATTGTTCTTCGCGATCGCGAAGAGAAAGGTCACACCGACCAGCACCACGAACAGATCCCCGGGGAACCCCGCGAAGATATCGTCGGCGGATTCATGCACGAAGGCGGTTCCCACCACAAACGTGACCACGATGGCCAGTGCGCCCATATGTACGGAAAATACGGTGGCGACGGTGAATATCAGTACGAGACCGATGAGGGAGATGACGTGATCTGACACGAGGTTTCCTCGCCTTCAGTCCGACTCCAATGTTTCCGCTATGCGGAATTCGGTTTCCGCATTCGGAAGTATGGGAGCGGCGCCAGAAGGCGTCAAGAGTTCTGGACTGACAGGCCGTCACCTTCTGTCGGGGTGCGCCCGCCGCCCAGTGCGGAACTGACCGCCGCTGCGGCCTCCCGCACCAAGAGGCCGTAGGCGGACCGGTCTTCGCTGGTCAGGCGGCTGGTCGGGACGTTGACGCTGATGCTCGCGACCGGTTGCCCGGAGCTCCCGATCACGGCCGCCGCGACCGCCGAGACATCCGTGCGCCATTCGCCGCCGTTCGTCGCGTATCCGCGCTCCCGGATCTCGGCCAGTTCGGCGAGCAGTCGCCGAGGCTCCGTGATCGTGGTGGGCGTGAAGTCCGACAGTCCTTCGGCGAGTTGGCGGTCGATGACCTCGGCGGGGCTCACCGCCAGCACCGCCTTTCCGTTGGCCGAGGCGTGCAGCGGCAGAACCTGCCCCAGCGGAAGGATGATGCGCACCGGCTGGACCGTCTCCAGCCGCTCGATGAGCACGACCTTGCCGCTCTCGGGCACCGCCAGGTGGACCGTCTCGTCGGTCCGGCGGCGCAGCTCCTCCATCACCGGTACGGCGACATCGCGCAGTCCGAGTTCACCGGAGGCGTGCCGACCGACGTGCAGCGCCTTGGTGGTGACCACCCATCGGGTGGGGGCGCCGCCGGCCGGACGGATCCAGCCCGCGGCATGCAGGGTGACCAGCGCACGCTGAACGGAGCTCTTCGGGAGATCCATGGCCCGCGCCAGGTCCGCCACCCCGGCCGGCTGACGCGCGGCCACCTCCTCCAGTGCCCTGAGCGCGTTGAGGACGCTCTGCATCCATTGACTCCTTCCAGGACCGAACCCTATGCTCCGCCGTGCCACCATACGATACGCCGTGCCGCCATGCGGCACAACCCTTGAGGGGAGCCGTTCGCATGACCTCCCGTACCGGCCGCCACTTTCTCCAGATCCCAGGCCCGACGAACGTCCCGGACCGGGTGCTCCGGGCCATGTCGGCACCCACGATCGATCACCGCGGACCCGAGTTCGCCACCCTGACCCTGTCTCTGCTCGACGCGGTCAAGCCGGTGTTCGGCACCGCGGGCCCGGTGGTCATCTATCCCGCCTCCGGGACAGGCGCCTGGGAAGCCGCACTGGTCAACACCTTGAGCCCGGGCGACCGGGTGCTCTGCTTCGAGACCGGCCACTTCGCCACGCTGTGGCAGGACATGGCGCTGAGCCTCGGCCTCGAAGTGGATCTCGTCCGCGGGGACTGGCGCCACGGCGCGGACCCGGAGACCGTGGCCGAACGGCTGGCGGCCGACATCACCCACACGATCAAGGCCGTCTGTGTCGTCCACAACGAGACCTCGACCGGCGTGACCAGCCGTATCCCCGAGATCCGGCAGGCCATCGACGCTTCGGGCCACCCGGCGCTGCTGCTCGTCGACACCATCTCCTCGCTCGGCTCGATCGACTACCGCCATGACGAATGGCGGGTCGACGTCACCGTCGCGGGATCGCAGAAGGGGCTCATGCTGCCCCCCGGGCTCAGCTTCAACGCCGTCAGCGGCAAGGCACTCGCCGCCTCGCGCACCGCCCGGCTGACCAAGTCGTTCTGGGACTGGCAGCCGGTCATCGAGGCCAACCGCCGCGGCTTCTTCCCGTACACCCCGGCGACCAACCTCCTCTACGCCCTGGAGGAGGCCCTTCGTATGCTCGCCGACGAGGGGCTGGACACGGTCTTCGCCCGGCATGCCCGGCACGCCGCGGCGACCCGGGCCGCGGTGCGCGGCTGGGGACTCGAAGTGCTGTGCGCCGACGAACGGGAACACTCGGGGTCGCTGACCGCGGTGCTGCTGCCCCCCGGCCACGACGCCGACGGGGTGCGCGGGATCATCCTCGACCGCTTCGACATGTCCCTCGGTGCGGGCCTCGGCAAACTCGGCGGCCGGGTCTTCCGGATCGGGCACCTGGGCCACTTCAACGACCTCGCCCTGGCCGGAACGCTCGCCGGGGTGCAGATGGGCCTCGAACTCGCCGGCGTACCCATCGGCCCGCGCGGTCTGGGAGACGCCCTCGACGTGCTGCGCAACCCCTGACCGTTCGACCTGTGGAGGGAGAGAACATGACAACGATCAGCTCGGACGCCTCCGCGACCGGCGCCGGCGGCACGGCGGCGAAGGACCTGGCACACCGGCTCCGGCGGGAGCTCGACGGTGATGTGGGGTTCGACGACTACACCCGGCATCTGTTCTCGCGGGACGCCAGCATGTACACGATCACCCCGATGGGAGTCGTCTTCCCCCGTCATGCCGACGACGTACAGGCGGCGGTGGCGGCGGCCGGGGAGTACGGCATACCGCTGGTGCCGCGCGGGGCCGGGACCAGTCTGGCCGGACAGACCGTGGGGCCGGGGCTCGTCCTGGACCTGTCGCGGTACATGAACCGCATCCTGGAGATCGACGACGGCCGCCGCACGGCCCTCGTCCAGACCGGGGTCGTACAGGACCAACTGAACAGAGCCGCAGGGCCGCTGGGGCTGATGTTCGGTCCCGACACCTCCACGAGCAACCGGGCCACCGTCGGAGGGATGATCGGCAACAACTCGGCGGGCAGCGGCTCACTGCGCTACGGCATGACCATCGACCATGTGCGGGAGCTGGATGTCGTACTCTCCGACGCGAGCCGGGCCCTGCTGGCACCGGTCGACGAGGCGGAGCGGGCGCGCCGGGCAGCACAGCCCACGCTGGAGGGAAGCCTCTACAAACGGCTGCCGCGGATCGTCGAGGCCAACTCCGGTGCCATCGCGGAGGGTTTCCCGACGTTCTGGCGCCGGGCGTGCGGCTACCGGCTGGACCGGATGGCGCGTCCGGGCACGCCGTTCGACCTGGCCAAGTTCGTCGTGGGCTCGGAGGGCACACTCCTCGTCGCCACCGAGGCGCTGGTCGATCTCGTACCCAGACCGCGCCACACCGTGATCGCCGTCGGTCACTTCGCCAGCACCGCCGCGGCGATCGAAGCCACCGAGGACGCTCTGGCCTGTGACCCTGCCGCGGTGGAACTGATGGACCGTACGATCCTTGATCTGTCCCGGCAGAAGATCGAGTACGCCTCGCTCGGCAGCATCCTCGAAGGCGACCCCGACGCCCTGCTGTTCGTCAGCTTCACCGGGAACGATCAACGGGAACTGCTCGCCGGCCTGGAGCGGCTCACCAGGCTCTGGGCGCGGCACCGGCACGGCTATCACACCCTCCGGGCCGTCACCCCGGACCAGCAGTCCGCCCTGCTGAAGGTCCGCAAGTCCAGCCTCGGTCTGCTGATGGCCGCGGGTGAGGGCACCCGCCGACCGCAGGCCTTCGTGGAGGACACGGCCGTCGATCCCGTCCATCTCCCTCAGTACACGAAGCGTTTCAAGGAGGTGCTCGACCGGCACGGGCTGACCGCCGGCTTCTACGGCCACTGCTCGGTCGGCTGTCTGCACATCCGGCCGTTCGTGGATCTGACCGACCCGGGGCAGGTCGCCACCATGCGCGCGGTGGCGGTGGAGATCAAGGACCTGGTCACGGAGTACGGGGGTGTCAACTCCAGCGAGCACGGCGACGGTCTGGCCAGGAGCGAGTTCAACCGGGAGATCTTCGGCGAGCGGCTGTACGAGGCGATGCGCCAGGTCAAGCAGGTCTTCGATCCGGACAACCTGATGAACCCCGGCAAGATCGTGGACGCACCCCCGATGACGGACAACCTCCGTGACCGGGCGCTGCCCCCCGCGGCGCCACTGCGCACCCGCCTCTCCTTCGAGGTGGTGGGCGGCATGAGAGGCGCCGCCGACCGGTGCATGAACATCGGGCTGTGCCGCAAGAGCGGTACGGGCGCCATGTGCCCCTCGTACATGGCCACCCGCAATGAGGAGGACTCCACCCGAGGCCGGGCCAACGCCCTGGTCAAGGCGCTCTCCGAACCCGATCCCGCGAAGGCGCTCGGCGATGAGCGGCTGCACGAGATCCTTGATCTGTGCCTCATGTGCAAGGCGTGCAAGAGCGAGTGCCCGCTCGGTGTCGACATGGCCACGCTCAAGGCCGAGTCGCTGTCGCACCATCACGATCTGCACGGGGTACCGGTGCGGTCGCGGATCTTCGGCTCGATCCGGCTGCTGAACCGGCTCGGTTCCGTCGCCGCACCGCTGTCGAATCTTCCGGGCCGGCTTCGCCCGCTGCGTGTGCTGCTCGACCGGTGGCTGGGCAT
This sequence comes from Streptomyces sp. NBC_01237, assembly GCF_035917275.1. NCBI lineage: Bacteria > Bacillati > Actinomycetota > Actinomycetes > Kitasatosporales > Streptomycetaceae > Streptomyces > Streptomyces sp. NBC_01237. Next base: position 424,200 of record NZ_CP108508.1, read on the forward strand.
TTCGTCCCAGCGCCCGCTGCCGGTGTTCGTACGGCGCAATCTGGTGCGCTGGTTCCGCAAGCACGCACGCGGCGCCGCGTCGAGCCGTCCGGCGGTCACGCAGGGAACGCTCACGTTCCTCGCCGACTCCTTCACCACGTTCACCGAGCCGGACATCGGCCGATCCGCCATCGAGCTGCTGGAACTGGCGGGCTGGCAGGTCCGGCTGGAGAGCCGGGGATGCTGCGGCCGGTCGAGTCTGTCCAAGGGGCTGGTCGAGGATGCCAAGGACAAGGCGTTCGCGCTCGCCCATCTGCTGACCGAGACGACGGAGCCCGGCTCACCGATCGTGGGCTGCGAGCCGTCCTGTCTGATGACGCTGCGCGACGAGCACAGGGCTCTGCTGCCGAACGACTCGGCCGTCAAGGACGTCTCGGGGCGGGTGCGCCAGGTGGAGGAACTGCTGGTCGAGGCCGTCGATGACGGCCGGCTACGGCTGCGCGAGGACTCCTGGCTCGCCGGACGCAGGCTGCTCTACCACGGGCACTGCCACCAGAAGGCGGAGGTCGGCACCGCCGCGACCATGAGCCTGCTCAGCCGTATCCCCGGGGTGCAGGTGTCCGAACTGGACGCCGGATGCTGCGGGATGGCGGGTTCCTTCGGCTTCGAGTCCGAGCACTACGAGGTGTCCATGACCGTCGGTCAGGACCGGCTCTTCCCCGCCGTCCGGGCGGAGCCGCCGGAGACCGTGGTGGTGGCGACCGGTGTCTCCTGCCGTCAGCAGATCTTCCACGGCACGCGCCGCGACGCCTGGCATCCCGTACAGCTGCTGCGTGAGGCGGTGGAGCTCCCCGGATCCGCCTCCGAGAGCTGAGCCCGTACATGAGCGTTCCGGCCGGCGCCGCGTGGAGGTGACGCGGAAATCGCCGTGCGCGGCCTGCTCGCCGGCGGACGAGTGCCGCGGCCGGGTCGGCGTCGTCCTGGACAAGGGCGGCGCCTTCGCCTTCTCCGCCCGCCGGGAGATCCGATCCGTATCAGCGCGAACACCACGGGGTCGGCCGTCCCCCGCCCTCCTTCGCCGACGCAGTCCCTGAGCGCTGCCATGGTGAGCTCTTCTGCCGCTCACCCTTCCCTTCCGTTTCGCATCACAATCCATCGAACGATGACACTCTCGCGACAGACGGAGCCACGACCCCTTCGACTCCATGGCCTATTGCGGCAACGAAACCATGGTCATATAGCTGTCATGCCTTGATCTAAATTAATCAGCGTCGTCACTCTTTCGGTTTCATTCGGATCCGTGTCAGCATGCAGGCTGCACGGGTCGCCCTCGATGCGAGCTCAAGTGATGTCACTTCATCGTTTGAGCTTCGGCCACATCGCCCGATCGTGCCGAATAGTCACTATCCAGGCATGTCGCCTGAAGTGGCACATTCGGCACCCTCTCGACGCCCCGTGCTGACCGTCACCGAACGTATGGCCCGGCACGGCCCGCGGTCGTACGCCCAGTGGACGCGAGCCGGACGGGGGCCTTTCGGCCGGTTCCTGCGGTCCCACGATGTCGAGGAGTGAAATGATCAGGCTTCCGAAGGTGTCGACCGCCCTCTGCGCGGGGGCGCTGCTGGTTCCCGTCCTGTCGCCGCATGCGCCGGGATCCGATCCGGAACCGATCTCGCTCGTCAGCTCCGCGGCAGCACGGGCCACCACCGAGAAGCTGCGCGTGGACTACGAGACCGGAACCGTGGACTCGGGAGTGGAGGCCCTGACCACGACACACGCGACGGCGCCGGACGCCTCCGGCGTCGCGCAGCCCGCACACGGCGGCTCGTACGCGGTCCAGCACAAGGTGACGCTCGGCGATCCGGAATACGAGTCCGACGGCGCGCCGCGCAGCGAGAGCGCGACGGACCTGCTCGCATCGGGTCGCTTCGTCGTGGGTGACGTGCAGCGCTACGAGTTCAGCGTGCTGCTCAAGGACTGGCAGCCGTACGCGCCGGGAGACAGCGAGTCGGGGGACATCGTCTTCCAGGGCAAGTACGCGGGGGGCAATGTCCCCGCGTTCTACCTCATGACGAAGCGCAATGAGGTGGCATTCCGGTCGCCGCACCTGAACCGGCAGTCGACCGTCGTGGCGGATCTCCGTCCCTATGTGAACACGTGGATGAACTTCCGCGTGGATGCGCGCTGGACCACCGACGAGACGGGCTACTTCCGGGTCTCCGTGCGGCTTCCGGGCCGGTCCGCCCATCAGCCGGTCGTCTCGTACGAGAACGTGCGCACCTACCGGCCGGGGAATCCCGCCGATCACGGCTACCTCAAGTGGGGGCTCTACCGTCCCTCGCAGTCGATCGAGAACGGTGACGTACCCACGCGGATCGTCCAGCACGACGACATCCGCGTCTTCGACCTGTCCTGACGTGAATCCAGCAGACTCAACACCTCTTGGAGTACAGATGACCGACTCTCCCTCCCCCAGCAGGCGCCGACTGCTCCAGGCCGGTGGCGCGTTCGGGCTGGCCACTGCCGCCGGATCTCTCCTCGCTCCCCGGGCCGTCGCGGCAGCCGGTGCGGCGCCCTCGACGGTGGTGACCGATCTGGGACCGGGTCTGGTCCAGTTCTCACTGATGAGCGGACTGCTGGTCGGCGACACCGTCTATATCGGCTCGCGCAATCTGACCCCCTCCAGCGTCGTCGGGTTCCATCTGCCGAGCCGGAAGGTGGTGTCGTCCACCCACCTCGGCGCAGGGCCCGAGCCCTCCGTCCAGGCACTCGCGGCGGACCCCACCGGCCGGTACCTCTACATCGGCGTCCTGGTCAAGGCCGACCAGGGCAGGCCGAATCTCTACCGGTGGGACCTGAAGACGCCCGACAAGCCCGCCGTGGCCATCGGCAGGACCGAGGACCGCGACATCCGGGATCTGGCGGTCGCCCCCGACGGTACGGTCTTCGCCGTGGGCGGCGTCCCGGGGAAGGCACCCGTCCTGTGGGAGTACGACCCGGCCACCGGCGTTGTCACCGACCGGGGCGCCCCCGACCCGAAGGCGACCCTGGCCAGGGCGGTCGCGGCCACGGACACCACCGTCTTCTTCGGGGCGGGCAGCGTCCTCGCCGGCGGGAGCGGCGCGAGCAGGGCGTCTCTGTTCGCCTTTGACCGGCAGACCCGCACGTTCACCTCGATCGTGCCCAAGGAGATGGAGAAGGACCCCAGCCTGCGTGAACTCGCTGTCGTGGACGGTCACCTGATCGTCGGCACGTCGGGCGGAGTCGATCCCGCGAAGGTGGCCGTGATGGACCTGGAGGACCTCTCCTCGTACACCGTGGTGGCCACCGAGGGCAAGGTCGTCAAGACGTTCGCCGCCGACGAGGAGCGGTTCTACTTCGCCTCCGAGACGGGAGTGCACGCCTACTCGAAGGCGAACAGGACCATCTCCCCCGTGCAGTTCACCGGACCGGACCTCGGCGAGATCTGGGGCGTGGACCACGTCGACGGGAAGCTGGCGGTCGTCTCGGGCTACGGTTTCGTCGCCGAGATCGATGTGTCGGCCCGTACGTCGGTGGTCACCGACCTGCACGACGCGGGAGCGAAGGCGGGACCGCAAGCGGGCATGGGGATCGCCGCCGGCCGCGGCTATGTCTACCTCGGCGGCAACGGCGCCGTCTCCCGGCGCGATCTGAAGAGCGGCGAGGTCGTCAACCTGCGGGCACCCGGTGAGGCCAAGGACGCCGAAGTGATCGATGGTGTCCTGTACACCGGCCAGTACAACGCGCAGGGCATCTGGCGCTACTCCCCTTCCGCACGACGGCAGCCGCAGCAGGCCGCGAGTTTCCCCAGCGAGCAGAACCGCCCGCTGGACACCTCGTGGGACCCGGACAACGGGCTGCTGCTCGTCGGCGTGCAGTCCGACACCGAGGGCGGCGGCGCTCTGTGGACATACTCGCCGAAGACCGGGAAGTCGGCCTCCTACGTCAATCCGATCGACGACATCCAGCTCGTCCGGGCCGTGGCCAACCGGGACGGCGTCGCCTACCTGGGCGGCGACAACGCCTCGAAGGAGGGACCGCGCGCCACGGTCGTCGCCGTCGATCCGGTCACCGGAAAGGAGCAGTGGCGTCTCGATCCGCAGCAGACGGCGGGCGTGGCGGCCCTGGCGGTGCAGGGCCGGAACCTCTACGGACTCACCACGAAGGGCGGTCTGTTCGTCGTCGACCGGCGGACCCGGAAGGTGGTGCACAGCGCTGACGTCAGCAGCGTCAGCAAGGGCTTCGCCGCCATGGTCACCAACCGGGGGGCCGTCTACGGCGTCTCGGACACCACCCTCTTCCGCTTCCACCCGAAGACGTTCGCCGTCAGTACGGTCGTCGCCGACATCAATGGGGCCTGGTACAGCGGCCCGCATGTCAACGCGCACGGAGGACTGCTCTACACGCTCCGCGGTTCCAGCCTCGTCGCGGTCGACGACAGGCCTTCGCGCTGACCCTCCGCAGGCGAGGGGCGCTCCCGTAGCGGATCCGTTGTTCCAGGCCCCTGATGACCTTTGATTGATATCTTTCGGTTGTCGAGTGAAGGAATATGACTCACTCGTTACCGAGAGGGGACTGAAGGTGTTGGCTGACGAGCGGCGGGAAGCGATCCTGCGTGCGGTGGAGCACCAGGGTTCGATCACCGTGAAGGCGCTGGCGGAGGAGATGGGGGTCTCCGCCGTGACCCTGCGCCAGGACGTACGGGAGCTGGCCGGCCGGGGACTGCTGACCCGGGTGCACGGCGGGGCCAGGGCCCTGGCCGCGGCGCATCCCGCTCCGTCGGAGGCCCCGGCCCCCGGCCCCCCGCCCACCGCGGAGACGTACGCCGTCGGCCTGGTGGTGCCGCCGGGCGGCTACTACTACGCGGAGGTGATCCGCGGCGTACAGAACGCGGCCCGCTCGCGCGGCGTCCGGATCGTGCTCGCCGTCTCCGGGGAGTCCCTGGCGGAGAACCGGGAGCAGGTCCGCCAGCTCATGGCCGACGGGATCGACAGCCTGCTGCTGATGCTGCACCCGGGCCTGCGCCCGCTGGACGAGGCCGAGCAGTGGTTGAGCACCCTTGAGGTGCCGGCCGTGCTGGTGGAGCGCAGGGCGGGGATCCGGGCGGGCAGGCTGGAGCAGGTGGCCTCCGATCACGCCTACGGAGCGGCGCTGGCGGTACGCCATCTCGCCGGGCTCGGGTACGACCGGGTGGCCCTGGTCGCGAGAGTCGAGAGCCCCAACACGGCTCTGCTCAGCGCCGGGTACGCCGACGCCGTGGCGGCCATGGGGCTGCGGCCGGGGCCGGAGTACCGCATCGTCACCCATGGCGATGCGGCTCCGGCCGACGCACGTTTCGACGAGGTGGTCCGGGCCGTGGAATCCGGTGAGGTCCGGGCGGCGCTGGTGCACAACGACATCGACGCCATCGCCCTCGTCGGCCTCCTGCGCGCACGGGGGCTGCGGGTGCCGGAGGACCTGGCCCTGGTCACCTACGACGACGAGGTGGCCGAGTTGAGCGAGGTGCCTCTCACCGCGGTGGCACCCCCCAAACAGGCGGTGGGGGCGTGGGCGCTGGACCTGGCGGTACGCAGGCTGTCCGACCCCGCCACGCCGCTGGCGGAGATCCTGCTCCGCCCGGAACTGCGGGTCCGCGCGTCCTGTGGTGCCGAACGTCGTGCGGGCGTATGACCATGTGATGCCATGTGGCTTCGTTTGAAGAAAACGAAAGCAAATGCATTGACTCGCTGTCGTACGTAACGAATGATTGCGGTGACACCCAGGCAAACGATCGGTGGCACATCATGTTTCGTAGACGACTGACAGCGATGGTCTGCTCCGTCGCGGCACTTGGCCTGCTGGCCACAGGGTGCGGAGACTCGGACAACGGGAAGCCCACGGCGGCGAAGGGCACGGGAGAGATCACCTTCTGGTCCTTCGTCAAGGGCTCCGACAAGGTGGCGGAGGCCTTCAACCGGACCCACCCGGACATCAAGGTGACCTTCGAGGCGGTGCCCTCGGGCCAGGAGTACTACTCCAAGCTCACGAACGCCGTGAAGGCCGGCACCGTACCGGATGTCGCGGTGGTCGAGTACCCGCAGCTGCCGGAGTTCGCCACTCAGGGCAAGCTGGAGGAACTGGGCGAGTCTCTCGGCCCCCTGGTCAAGGACCATTTCCCTGAATCCGTACGGCAGTTGGTAGAGCTGGGGGGCCAGACGTGGGGTGTTCCCCGCGACGCCGCGCCGCTGATGCTCTACTACCGGAGCGACTTCTTCAAGAGCCACGGGATCGACGTCCCCAAGACATGGGACGAGTACCGGAACATGACCGGCCAGGTGAAGAAGGCGGACCCGAAAGCGCGCGGCGGGGTGCTGAACACCGACAACCCGGGACTGCTGACCGCCCTCGCCTGGCAGGCCGGATCCCAGTGGTTCGATACGGAGAAGGACTCCTGGAAGGTGTCCTTGACCGACGCTCCCTCCCGGAAGGTCGCCGACTACTGGGGTGACCTCGCCCGGCAGGACCTCGTCCACTCGCTGAGTTCGCTCGACCCGTTCTGGACGAGTGTCCAGCAGAGCCGGACCGTCGCCTACGTCTGTGCGAGCTGGTGCGCGGGAGCCCAGCAGGCGACCGTCGCCGACCAGAAGGGCAAGTGGTCGGTGGCCCCGGTCCCGACCTGGGACGGCAAGCCTGCCTCCGCCATGTACGGCGGCTCCTCCTTCGTCGTCCCGAAGGGCGCCGAGAACAGCGCGGCCGCCGCCGAGTTCATCAAGTGGATCACCACCGACCCCGAGGGCATGAAGGCGTGGGTCTCCTCCGGCACCAGCAGTATGTTCCCCGCCGATCCCCGTCTCGTGCCGGTCACCGAGGCCGCCTTCCCCACCGACTACTTCGGCGGCCAGGACGTGTACGCCGTGGGCGGCAAGTCCTACGAAGCAGTCCGGCCGGGCTGGATGTGGGGCCCTGTCATGGGAACCACCAACACAGCCGTCGTCGACCAGCTCCCGAAGGTCGCCGAGGGCAGGGTGAAGCTCTTCGACGTCCTCACCGGCGCCCAGCAGGCCACCGTCAAGGACATGGAACGTCGCGGGATGAAGGTCTCCCCGTAGTACGCGACCCCCTGGTCAGCCGAGGTCCGGCCCGCCGGTCGAGGCCGACTTCGACTCCCGCCCGCGCAGCTTCCCGCTCTCATCGAGAAAGGCCCGGTGTGACAAGCCCGTCAGCCCGCGCCCAGCGCCGTACCGCCGCACTGCTCCTGGCACCGTTCTTCGTCCTCTTCGCCGCCGTCACCCTCGCGCCGCTGTTCTATGCCGGCTGGATGAGTCTGTTCACCACCCATACCTCCGGCCTCGGCTTCGGTGGCACGGAAGAGGTCTTCGCCGGACTGGACAACTACGTACACGCGTTGTCGGACCCGGCGTTCCGCGGCGGTTTCCTCACGATCGCCGCGTATGTCGCCATCTATATCCCGGTGATGATCGGTGGCGCACTCGTCCTCGCCCTGCTGCTGGACACGGCGCTGGCCAAGGCGCGGGCCTTCTTCCAGCTGGCCCTGTTCCTCCCGCACGCGGTGCCCGGTCTGATCGCGGCACTCATCTGGGTCTACCTGTACACGCCCGGGCTGAGCCCGGTGATCGACTTCCTCGGCGCCGGCGGTCTCGACATCGACTTCCTGTCGGCGGACAACGCGGTGTACTCCGCTGCCAACATCGCCGTCTGGGAGTGGATCGGCTACAACATGGTCATCTTCTACGCCGCCCTGCAGGCGGTGCCGGGCGAGGCCCTGGACGCGGCGAAGATCGACGGTGCGGGAGGTATCCGTACCGCCCTGTCCATCAAGGTGCCGATGATCCGCCCGGCCATCGCTCTGGCCGTGCTGTTCACCGTGATCGGATCGGTCCAGCTCTTCACGGAGCCGAAGGTCATCTACAGCGCCTCCAGCTCGATCGGCAGCAGCTGGACGCCCAACATGTTCGTCCAGACCGCCGCCTTCACCCACAACGACTTCGGTCTGGCGGCAGCGGCCTCGCTGCTCATCGCGCTGTTCGCCGCGGTGCTGTCATTCCTCGTCACCCGTATTTCGCGCAGCAGGAGCCAGTCGTGACCAAAACCATGACACGCAACGCCCCGGCGTCCACCACGGCCCCGGAGCGGAAGGCCGGGGGCGGGCCGCTCCGGCGCGGGCCCGGAAACCGTTCATCGGTCCTGCTGTCCAAGGCCGGCGTGACCGCGATGCTGGGTCTCGCCGCCCTCTACACACTGCTGCCGATGCTCTGGCTGGTCCTGTCGTCCACCAAGAGCCGCGAGGACCTCTTCGCCACGAACGGCTTCGCACCGGGCAACGACTTCGCGCTCGTCGACAACCTCACGTACCTGTTCGAGGCCGACAACGGTATTTTCCTGCGCTGGTTGCTCAACACGATCCTGTACGCCGGTGTCGGCGGGCTGCTGGCGACGGTGTTCGGTGTGGCCGCCGGATACGCGTTCGACAAGCTGGTCTTCCCCGGCAAGGAGAGGCTCTTCTCCCTCGTTCTGCTGGGCGTGATGGTGCCCGGAACGGCCATGGCGATACCGCTCTACCTGATCGCGGCCAAGGCCGGTCTGGTGAACAGCTTCTGGGGCGTGTTCGTCCCCGGTCTCGTGTTCCCGTTCGGCGTGTACCTGGCCCGGGTCTTCAGCGCGTCCTACATCCCCGACGAGGTCCTTGAGGCCGCCCGGATGGACGGGGCCGGCGAGTTCAGGATCTTCTGCCGGGTCGCCCTGCCCATGATCGCGCCCGGCTTCGTGACCATCTTCCTCTTCCAGTTCACCCAGATCTGGAACAGCTTCTTCCTGCCCCTGGTGATGCTGTCCGACAAGGACCTCTTCCCGGTCAACCTCGGTCTGTACGTCTGGTACTCCTCCGCGCTCTCCCAGGGACATCCGCAGGACTACCTGCTGGCGATCGTCGGATCGCTGGTGTCCGTGGTTCCCCTGGTCGTCCTCTTCCTGATGCTCCAGCGGTTCTGGAAGTCCGGCATGACAGCCGGCGCCGTCAAGTAGGCCACCGTCATGAGGATCCCCATGCCATCCACCCAGCCCCGCCCGCGTGCCCTGTTCGCGATGGGCCGCCGGCACCACGACGCCCTCTTCCCTCCGGCCGCGCTCGACCGGCTGACGCGTCATGTCGACATCGACCCGCAGTTCGTCACGGAGGACTTCGAACGGATTCCGGACCCGGCCACCGTCGACCTCCTGATCACGTCCTGGGGATGCCCCCCGCTCGACGACGCCGTGCTGGCCCGGATGCCCGCGCTGAAGGCGGTCGTGCACGCGGCGGGGAGCGTCAAGCACCATGTGACGGACGCGTGCTGGGACCGCGGACTCCTCGTCTCCACCGCGGCCGCCGCCAACGCCGTACCCGTCGCCGAGTACACGGTCGCCGCCATCCTCTTCGCCAACAAGCGCGTGCTGGAGATCGGCGGGCTCTACCGCGAGCACCGGGAGACCCTGGACTGGGCGGCGCACTACCCCGGCTTCGGCAATTACCGCAGGACGGTCGGCCTGGTGGGCGCTTCCCTCGTGGGACGCCGGGTGCTGGAACTGCTTCGGCCCCACGACTTCGACGTCCTGTTGGCGGATCCCCACCTCGACCCCGCTGCGGCCCGGTCGATGGGAGCCCGGCTCGTCGAACTCGACGACATGCTGGCGGTCTCCGACGTCGTCTCGCTGCACGCCCCCGCCCTGCCCGAGACCCACCATCTGCTGGATGCCCGCAGACTGTCGCTCCTGCGGGACGGCGCCACCCTCGTCAACACGGGGCGGGGCTCGCTCATCGACACCGAGGCCCTCACCGCCGAGGCGTCGTCGGGACGCATCCACGCCGTCCTCGACGTCACCGACCCCGAAGTGCTGCCGGCGACCTCACCGCTGTACTCGCTGCCGAACGTCCTCCTGACCCCGCACATCGCCGGCTCACTCGGCGGTGAGCTCCAGCGCATCACCCGCAGTGCCCTGGACGAGGTGGAACGCTACTGCGCCGGCCAGGAGTTCGCGTACCCCGTGACCCGTGCGGCCCTGAGCACGTCGGCCTGAGCACGTCGGCCTGACCACGTCGGCCTGACCACGTCGGCCTGAGCACCGGAGGCGGGAACAGCGGCCTGATCCCTCGGGCCCCGGGGACGGCCGCCGGATTCCCCCGCGCCCGCTCCCACCGAAGCCCCGTCCCGGTGCGCACCGGGACGAGAGCCGACGCCCGCTCATCGACGCCCCGTCCGCTGTGCGCGTGCTGCCTCACAACCAGCCGCGGCGGGCCGCGATCACTCCGGCCTGGAAGCGGTTGGCGGCGCCGAGGAGGTCGTGCAGCCGGCTGATGCGGCGGCGCATGGTGCGGACGGACCAGCCGAGCTGGCGGGCTATCGCCTCGTCCTTGAGACCGCTGACCAGGAGGGTGAGGACGAGCCGGTCCTCCTCGCCGAGGGGGTCCTCCGCCGGGGCGTTGAGGGGCAGTGCCCGCTCCCAGCACATTTCCCAGTAGTCGGTGAGGGCATCGAGCAGAGTGGAGGGGCGGATCACCGCGGCGCGCACCCCCTTGAGGTCGAGGGAGAGCGGCATCAGGGCGAGCTTGCGGTCGGCGATGGCGAGTTTGATGCCCAGGCCGGGCAGGACGCGGGCCTGTTCGCCGTGCCGGACCAGCTCGCGGATGTCGTCGAGCACGCCCGGCCATTCCAGGGCCTCGGGAGCGTAGACCGCGCGGTACCGTACGCCGCGGCCGAGCGCCGTCGCCTCCACCGGGTTGGAGGTGGTCAGGGCGTACGGCGGCCGGTCCAGGGTCATCACGTCCTCGTGGGCCTCCTGTTGAAGGCGGACGAACCAGCGGCCGAGCGCCTCGCTGCCGGTGGTGATCTCCACCTCGTCCTCGTACGTCGCACCGGTGCGCGCGGCGGCGAACAGCCGGGACAGCTCGTCGGCCGCAGAACGGACCCGCTCCAGCTCATTGCTTCTGGCCCGCACCAGCGCCTCGACCGCGGCGCCCGGCTCGATCGCCGCGTAGCGGCGGCGGGAACCGGAGAGGCGGCCGACCAGCCCGTGGTCACGGAGCCGGTCCAGCGCCCTGGCGACGCGCTCGGCCGAACAGCACAGATCCGCGGTGAGTTCGGCGGGCGCCGCCGTCCGCCGGGTCAGGACGGCGCGGTAGACGCTCTCGTCGAACGGATCGATGCCTGCCGCCGTGAGTTGCGGTGTTTCGGGAGTCATGGACGGATGGTGGCCCACTTGTGCCAGCGGCAGCAATGGGCCACGAAGATCAGTTGTGCGACAAGTGCCCTCACCGTTAAGACCTTTAGGCATGGCAATGAAGTCACGAAGATCGCGTCATACCGCCCTCGCCGCCGTTGTTCTCGCCGGCACGCTGGCGGCGATACCGGGTGCCGCCGACGCGGCCGCGCCCGACCCGTCGCAACGAGTGCTCGTCGAACTCTCCGGGAGCCCCGCGGTCACCGCCGCACCCGGTGGATCGCTGCTGTCCGCCGAGGCCGCCCGCGGCGTCGGTGCCGCCCGCCGCGCGCTCGACGCGCGGCAGGTGACGTTCCTCGGCTCGGTGAAGAGCGCCGGGCTGCACGCTTCGGCCACCCGCAGACTGGGGCTGCTCGTCAATGCCGTGGCCATGACGGTGCCCGCCTCCGAGGTCGGGCGGCTGTCGGCGCTGCCGGGCGTCACCGCCGTCCTCCCCGACACCCGGGTGCTGACGAAGACGGACGCGAGCGTGCCGTTGATCGGAGCGCCCGGCGTCTGGCAGCGCAAGGACTCCGCCGGAAGTCGCGTCACCGGCAAGGGAACCACCGTCGCGGTCCTGGACAGCGGCGTGGACTACAGCCACCCCGACCTGGGCGGCGGACTCGGCAAGGGGCACAAGGTCGTCGGCGGGCACGACTTCGTCAACGGCGACGAGGACCCGATGGACGACAACGGCCACGGCACCCATGTCGCCGGCATCATCGCGGGCAAGGCGGCCCGGAAGGGCGGCGTCACCGGCGTGGCGCCCGGCGCGAATCTGCTGGCCTACAAGGTGATGGACGCCGACGGCTCCGGCTACACATCGGACATCATCGCGGGAATCGAGGCTGCCTCCGATCCGGCCGGCCCGCACCGCGCCGATGTCATCAACCTGAGCCTCGGCGGCCCGGGCGACGGCACCGATCCGCTGGGCCGCGCCGCGACCGCGGCCGTAAAGGCCGGTGTGGTCGTGGTGGCCGCGGCCGGCAACGACGGTCCGGGCCCGGGTACGGTCAGCAGTCCGGGAACGGCCGACGGTGTGGTCTCGGTCGGCGCGTCGACGAGCAATCTGCGCCTGCCCAGCGCGTATCTGGCAGGCACGAAACCCGAGTTGATCCAGAGTTACCGCGGCATCCTGTCGGCGAACCCGCCGCAGCGCCCCGTCACGGCGCCGCTCGTCGATGTCGGCGAGGGCACCGCCGAGGACTGGAAGCGGGCCGGGGACGTACGCGGCAAGATCGTACGGGCCCGGATGCTCGTCGCCGCCAGCGCCCAGTACCTGACGGGGAGCGCGGTGGAGTGGGCGCAGGAGGCGGAGAAGCGCGGCGCGATCGCCGCACTGGCCGGCCTGCCCTCCAACGACGGCCCGGTGTTCGTCGCCGGTGCGCCGGGAGAGGTCCGGCCGCCGGAGGTGAACCCCGAGCCGGGAGTGGTCCAGGTGCCGTCCTCGTCCGCGCGGATCGACGCCTCCGGCGACTCGCTGCGCATGGACCGCCTGGTGGTGATGGGCATCGACTCGACCCAGTACGCGGAGTTGAGCACCCGGCTCGCCGCCGGGAAGGTGTCGGTGACGCTGCGCGGCACCGACACCACCGACCAGATCGCCTCGTTCTCGTCCCGCGGCCCCACACCGGCCTTCGGCCTGAAACCCGACCTGGTCGCGCCCGGTGTGGAGATCCGCTCCACCATCCCCAAGGCGCTGTACGGGCCCGGCCAGTACCGCATGTCGGGTACGTCGATGGCCGCCCCGCACGTCGCCGGCGCCGCGGCCCTGCTGCGCCAGCTGCATCCCGACCGGGCCCCCGCCGAGATCAAGGCCGCGCTGATCGGCACTGCCGAGCCGCTGAAGGGCAGCGGGCCCACGACACAGGGTTCGGGCCGGCTCGATGTGGCCGCGGCCGCGTCGGCCACGGTCGGCGCCTCACCCGCGTCGGTGTCGTTCGGGCTCGCCGATCTGTCCCGGCGTCACGTCGGCGGCGTCGCGAGGGTGACGTTGCGCAACCCCGGCAGCCACCCGGTCGTGACATCGCTGCGGACCGACGGTCCGGCCACGGTCTCGCCGAAGCGGGTCACCGTGCCGGCCGGCAGGACCGCGACCGTCACGGTCTCGCTGCGCGTCGCCCGGCCGGTGGCCGACACCGAGATCAGCGGCCGTCTCACGGCGACTCCCGGCCGGGGTCCGGCGATCGAGGTGCCCTACCTGCTCGCCGTCCGCCATCTGGCCGTCCAGGCCGCGCCCGACCCGAGCGACGGTCACTCGACCGTGCACATCGCCCCGCCGACCCGGCTGGCCGCACCGCCGGTCGTCACCGTCACCCCGCCGCGCGGCAAGGCCGTCGAGGTCACCTCCACGCTCGATCCCGCCAACGGCTACTACCGGGCCGAGGTGACCGGCAGCGCGGCCGGGGCCTACCGGGTCTCGGTACGCGGCACCGCCGGTACCGGACAGCGGCTCACCGGCGCCGGCGCCTTCGAAGTCACCCCGGTCGACAGCCGAAAGGACCGCTGGGAGCCGGTCGGTCCCCACAGCGAGGCCGGCTCCGTCGCGCTCTCGTCGAGCCGTCCGAAGCAGGCCGTCCTCACCCAGTACCAGAAGGCGGCTCCCTGGCTGACCACCAACAATGGTGCCTCCTGGCGCCAGTTGGGACGGCTTCCCGTCCCGGACGGCACGGGACCGCTCGTGGTGGACGCGAAGAATCCCGACCGCTGGTGGTACGTCGTGAACAGCGTCCGCGACGGCAGTCGCCGGGGCGCCATCCTGCGCACCGATGACAACGGGCGGACCTGGCGCACGCTCGGCCTCCCGGACACGCGCATCGCGGCGCTCGCCACTGATGAACGGACCCGCACCCTGGTCGCGGTCTCCTCGGACGCACTGCTGGTCAGTACGGACGCGGGCGACCACTGGACGACGTATCCGACCGGTGTCACCGGCGCCATCACCTCCGCCGCCATCACCGGCGACTCCCTTTACATGACGACGAATCATGGTGTCTGGGCCCGCTCCGGCATCGGCTCGGGCAACCCCGGCGAGGCACGGCCGCTCTTCGACGCGGCAGACGGAGCCGTCGGAAGGCTGGCCGCCGACTCCTCCGTCGTGGCGATGTATGTCCCGGGCCGTGGAGTTGTCGGTTCCCATGACAGCGGAAAGACCTGGACCACCCTGCTGTCCATGACGGAAGGCGGCCTCCACCTGACCCTCTCGGGTGACGACCTGTACCTGAGCACGTTGACCGGCAAGGGCCGTCTCAGCCGCGACCACGGGCGGACGTGGAGCGAGGTCGCCGCGCCGTCCAGGGCAGCGGTACCGGTGGACTACGACCGCTGGGCCGACGGTTCCGTCACCGTCTCCAGCGAGCAGGACGGTCTCTACCGGGGTGCCGCGGACGGCACCGGATATCGACGGATCGGCGTCCAGGGGCTGACCGTCAACGCTCTCGCCGTCAGTGACGGCCATCTGCTCGCGGCCACCGAGAGCGCGGTCTACCGCACCGCGCTTCCCGTCGCGAGCCCGGAATGGGGCCGGTCGGGCGGCGAGGGCGGGCGGGGCGTCGGCGTGCCCCAGCTCGCCGTGTCGGCCAAGGATCCGAAGGTGGTCTGGAAGGTCCGGCGCACCGGGTTCGGCGCGTTCGCCGTCGAGCGCAGCGGCGATGGGGGTGCCACCTGGGAGAACAGGGGCAGTTCGGCGGAGGTGCCGACCGCACTCCTGGTCCACCCCGCCGACCCGAACCGGATCATGGTCAGCTTCCAAAGCCTTCTGGGCCGCGGGCTGTTCGCCACCAGCGACGGCGGCTCGACGTGGAAGAACCTCTACCACGAGCGCTCCTTCGACACCATCGTGGGTGACCCCGCGAACCCGCTGCGCCTGTGGCTCGGCAACACGGCCGGTCTCTACCGGTCCGACGACGGTGGGGTGACGGTCACCAAAGTCACCGACGGCCCGGTGACCGCGATCGATCTCGACGGACGGCGTCTCGTCATCGGCGGCGAGAGCATCCGCGTCAGCTCCGACGGCGGCCGGACCTTCCGCACCGCGGACACCGGCGCTCTCGCGATCCATGTCTCCGACCTGCTCCGGGTCAAGGACACGTTCTACGCGGCCACCACCAGCTCCAGGGCCAGCGGCCTCCTCCAGGGCGGCCGCGGCGTCATGCGCAGCACCGACGCCGGTCGGAGCTGGCACAACATCTCCACCGGCCTGCAGAACACCGACACCACCAAACTGGCCGCGGGCCCCGATGGCCGCACCCTCTACGTCGGCACCATCGACGGCGGCGTGCACCGTCTCAACCTGCGCCACTGATCACCGTGGCCCGCCGCCCGGACGTTCCTCCGTCCGGGCGGTGGGTCACGCCGCGGCCGGCAGGGGCGCGGCGCACCCGCCTTCAGCCGGGTGGCGCCCCACCTCTCCGGCCGCCCCCACGAGCGACGGGGCGACGGAACGCGGTTTCCCCATGGCGCAGCGCCCGTCTCGGCGACCCCCGGGACGGGCGCTGCGTGATACTCGTCTGCCGTGTTGCCGGCGGACGGACGCGTGCCCTGCTGCGCTTCGCCCCATGGGGTGGCGACGGGCTCTCGCTGGACCTGATGCCGCGTCACCGGAACTCGGACAACGGGCTGTTCCTGTTCATGGTGCTGGAGTTGATCCGGCGCGCGGGCGGCCTCGGCATCACCCAGATCTCGCCGAACTTCGCGATGTTCCGCGCGGTCTTCGAACACGGCTCCCGGACCGGCGCGGGTCCGGTGCTGCGGCTGTGGCGCTCACTGTTGACGTTCTTCTCCCGCTGATGGCAGATCGAATCGCTCTACCGCGCGAACGCCACGTACCGGCCCCTCTGGGAGCGCTTCTTGCTGTACGCCCGGAGCACCGACCTGCTGCGGATCGGGATGCCGAGCGCCCGAGCCGAGGGGTTCCCGGAAGCGCCCGGACTGCCGAAGTGGCCGCATCGCGGGCGCCTGGAGTCCCACCGCTGAACACGGCGGCCTGCCGTACGGGCCGCGGGCCGGTAGGACCTGGTCCGGACGCCGTCCGCCGACACATCCGCCCGCTCCCAACGGTTGGCGCCCTCCGCCATCTCCGCATAGGCCGTCCGTACCCCGTACTCCCTGCGGTCCACGTACTCCGATACCTTGAGCCGGTCCTTGATGCCTCCGTCGCCTGCGGTCAGGTAGACGGTGTCGACCGGGCATCCGGCGCGGATGGTCCGCCTGATCTCCGGATTCAGGAAGAACAGGTCGTCATCGGGGTGCGCGACGCCCACCAGCGTGCGGGGGCACGGCCGGGGGTCTTTCGCGTGGGCGGCCTGCCGGGACGGGACAGTCGTGGTGCCCGGACCGGGAACCGATCCGGGCACGGGCGAACAGGCGAGCCCCACCAGGGCACAGGCGGCCATCGCAGCTGCGGTCGTCGCCGCGCGGGGAAACAGCCCGCACGGTGCCGTCTCCAGTTCACCGAGGCACCCTTCTGTCGCCGACGATCTCCTGATGCAGGATGTTCGCGCGGTCGGGGTGGCCCGTTCTCCGAAGCGGCTTCCGCGGATCGGAGACTCGTGCCTATGCCGCGCAGTCGTACTGCTCGGTGAGGTTGTCGACGGCTTCCAGCGCAACCGTGCGGGAGGCGGCGGTGAGGGCCGCTTCGTCCCAGTTCTCCGCCGCGACCACCCCGGGTGCGACCTTCAGGGTGACGGTGACGTACGCGGCATCGGTCTTCATCCGCTTCGGGCATGCGGTGGGGAGCTGGACCTCGCTCTGCCGGGGGCCCACCCACCCGGACCGGCCGTCGGTGAGTGGGGTGGCACCCTTCATGGGTTCGTTCGGGGCGTCGGCAGGCCGGACATCCAGGGTGTACTGGATCCGGGGGGTCGTGTCCTCACTCGTCCCACGCCCGACGAAGCAGACGGTGGAGAACACGGGGTCGGCCCCCGCCCCTTCGCTCCTGTCCTCGTCCACGGCCGGCTTGCCGCCCTTGTGGTCGTCGAGGAGCCTGGCGGTCTTCTCCGTAAGCATGCCGAGGCAGAGATTCTGCGCCCGCAGGTCCTTCAGAGGGCTGGGCCACATGCGGACAGCGGTGACGGTCGCGGTCGCGGCCAGGAGTACGGCGGGCAGGATCAGGTACTTCTTGTTCATCGGTGCCGCTCGCCCATCTTCATGTCGGTGTCCTTCATGCCGTTCCTATACCACTGCGGTGCGGTCGTACGGAAGCCGTCCTCGTACACGCCGGGGCCCGCGTCCAGCTCGGCCGGTGGGAGCCGCTTGTCCGTTGCCATCTGAGGCAGCATGGCATTCCTTGCTCTCTCGCCGCTGTCGAAGTGGTCGCGATGGTTCCTGATCCAGGCCCGCGGACCGCAGGCACACGGCTCATCGCCCTCGATGGCACGCAGCAGGATGCCGTGGACCGAATCGGTGGTGGCCCCGGCTGCCGGCGGTGAAGATCGCGGCATGCATATCTTCCTGGAGACCGAACGGCTCGTGCTGCCCCGTTCACCGTGCCCGACGCCGCACATGTCCCGTGACAGTCACTCCTGCCTGACGGCCCGACCGGGCAAGGACCTCGACCACGAGGCCGAGGCCATTTGCCGGTGCGGGTCTCTCCCCCTCGGGCCGGCCGTACGTACAGACCGGCTCCACCGGGACTACGGGGACACGCGCGCCAGGGCGTCAGTCCTTGTCGTCGCGCTTGAGTGAATCGACGGCACCCTCGACACGGTCGCCCACGTCGTCGGCCTTCTTCTTCGCGTCGGCCTTGACCTGGTCCGTCTTGCCCTCGGTCTCCTTGCGCTTGTCACCGGTCGCCTTGCCGGTCACTTCTTTCGCCTTGCCCTTGAGCTTGTCCAGCGCGTTCTCGTTCTTGTCAGCCACGATCACTCCCGCGATACGAAGAAACAGGACTACCTCTGCCCATCACCCTAGGCCGGGACCGGGCGCCGCGCCTGGGAGAGCGGGATCGGGCAGCGGCTCCCCCGGTCCCGGCGGCGGACGGCCCACGCGCGGTGATCAGCTGCCCAGGCGGCGCTTGCTGAGCCAGGCGACCATCTCGGGGTCGTGGTGGTCGAAGAACAGCGTCGTACCGGTTTCCAGGTCGGCGATCCGGGCCATCTGAGCGTCGGTGAGTGCGAAGTCGAAGACGTCGAAGTTCTGCGCCATCCGGTCGGGGCTGACCGTCTTGGGGATCGTGACGATGCTCCGCTGGATCAGCCAGCGGAGTACGACCTGGGCTGCGGACTTGTCGTGTGCCCTACCGATCTCGCTCAGGACGGGGTGGGTGAACAGGTCGTTCTTGCCTTCGGCGAATCCGCCCCAGGACTGGTGCTGGACTCCGTGCTCACGCATGAGGTCGTGGTCGGCGGTGCGCTGGAAGAAGGGGTGGGTCTCGATCTGGTTGACCGCGGGGGTGATCTCGTTGTTGAGGATCAGGTCCAGGAGCCGGTCGGGGTAGAAGTTGGCGACGCCGATCGCCCTGGCCAGGCCCTCGCGGTTGAGTGCTTCCATCGCGCGCCACTGGCCATAGACGTCGCCGTAGGGCTGGTGCATCAGGTACAGGTCGACGTGGTCCAGGCCCAGCTCGGTCAGGGACGTCTCGAAGGCGCGGCGGGTGTTCTCCTCGGCCTGCGCGTCCTGGATCCACAGCTTGGTGGTGACGAACAGTTCCGCGCGCGGAATCCCACTCTTCTCGATGGCCCGGCCGACGGCACCCTCGTTGCCGTACGCTGCCGCGGTGTCGAGGAGCCGGTAGCCGACCGCGAGGGCGTCGGTGACGGCCTGTTCGGTCTTCTCCGGCGGGATCTGGTAGACGCCGAAGCCGAGGACCGGCATCTCGATGCCGTTGTTCAGGGTGACGGTCTGCATGTGGATCTTCCTTGTCGTTCGGTGCGTGGGAGCCGTCGGGCAGCCGGGCGGGGTGAGCGGCCTCAGCGTTCGAGCATCCGCGCCTGGGCTTCGGTGTGGGTCTCTCCGGCGGCGGGCGGCAGACTGCTGAGCTGGGCGATCTGAGCGGCGGTGAGAGCGACGCCGTCGGAGGCGGTGTTCTCCTCGACCCGGCTTACGCGCTTGGTGCCGGGGATCGGGGCGATGTCGTCGCCCTGCGCGAGCAGCCAGGCCAGCGCGACCTGCGCGGGCGTGGCGCCGGCCTCGACGGCGACGGCCTGGACCTCATCGGCGATCGCCAGGTTGCGCAGGAAGTTCTCGCCGGTGAAGCGCGGGTTGTCGCGCCGGAAGTCGTCCGCGTCGAACTGGTCGGTGGATCGGATCGTGCCCGTCAGGAAGCCGCGGCCGAGGGGCGAGAACGGCACCAGGCCGATGTTCAGCTCGCGCAGCACCGGCAGGATCCGCTCCTCCACGCCCCGGGTCCACAGTGAGTACTCCGACTGCACCGCGGTCACGGGGTGGACGGCGTGGGCGCGGCGGATGGTGTCCGGGCCGGCCTCGGACAAGCCGAACGCACGGACCTTGCCCTGGGCGATCAGCTCGCCGACCGCACCGGCCGTCTCCTCGATCGGCGTGTCCGGGTCGACCCGGTGCTGGTAGTACAGGTCGATGTGGTCGGTGCCCAGGCGTTCGAGCGAGCCCTCGACCGCCGTGCGGATGTTGGCCGGGCTGCTGTCGAGGTTCCACGGTCCCCCGCCCGCGTGGGAGACGAGGCCGAACTTCGTCGCCAGCACCACCTGGTCGCGGCGGCCCTTCAGTGCCCGGCCGAGGAGTTCCTCGTTGGTGTACGGGCCGTAGATCTCGGCGGTGTCGATCAGTGTGACGCCCAGGTCCAGGGCGCGGTGCACGGTACGGATGGACTCCGCCTCGTCCGTCCCGGATCCGGTGTAGCCGTGCGTCATTCCCATCGCGCCCAGTCCGATGCGGGAGACCCGCAGGTCACCCAGCTTGATGTGCTTCATGTCCGTGATTCTCCTGAGGGAGTTGAACTCGGATGGAACGGTTGTTGCCGACGTTCATGTGGGCCGCGGCATGGCTCTTCGCGTGGGTGTCCGCTCCGCCGGGCGCGGCGGGCATCGCAATGGCCGCGAGCTCGACTTGCGTACGGTCACGGGCGCACCACCACCTTCAGCCGACTCCGGTCGTCCATCGCCTTGTAGGCGTCGGCGACCTGCTCGATGCCGACCTCGGCGTCGAACACCCGACCAGGATCGATGCGGCCCTCCAGCACGTCGGGGATGGCCTGCTCGATGTAGGCGCGCACGGGTGCCGGGCCGCCGGTCAGCCCGGCGTTCTTCCCGAACAGCGAGCCGAAGCCGACCGGGGCCTCCTCGTACTGCGGCACGCCGACACGAGAGATGATCCCGCCTGGCCGGACGATGCCGTACGCCTGCTCGTAGGCGGGCATCAGTCCGACGGCCTCCAGCACGACGTGCGAGCCCTCGCCGCCGGTCAGGTCCATCACCTTGGCCACCCCTTCCTCGCCACGTTCGGCCACGACCTCGCTCGCGCCCCATTCGCGGCCCAGGTCGGTGCGGGAGGTATGGCGGCCCATGAGAATGATCTTCTCGGCTCCCATGCGCCGGGAAGCCAGCACGGCGGACAGGCCCACCGCGCCGTCGCCGATCACGGTCACCGTCCTGCCGGGCTCGACCCGGCCCATGTGGGCGGCGTGGTAGCCGGTGAGGTAGACGTCGCTCAGGGCGAGGAGCGAAGGCAGGAGCGCCGCGTCCACGCCTGCGGGGATCTTCACCAGGGTGCCGTCGGCTTGCGGGACGCGGATGGCCTCGGCCTGCGCGCCCCCGACGCCGCCGGTGCCGTACCAGCCTCCGTGCGGGCAGGCGGTGTGGAAACCGTCGCGGCAGATCGGGCAGGTGTTGTCGGCGAACGCGAACGGCGAGACAACGAAGTCGCCCGGCTTGAGGCCGACGACCTCCGGGCCCGTTTCCTCAACGACGCCGAGGAACTCGTGCCCCATCGGCACGCCCTCGTCGGTCCTGGCCATGGAGCGGTACGGGTGCAGGTCGGAGCCGCAGACGCAGGCCAGCGTGATCCGGACGATCGCGTCCGCGGGCTCGACGATCCGCGGGTCGGGCGCGTTCTCGACCCGCACGTCGCCGGGTCCGTACATGAAGGTGGCACGCATGGATGATCTTGCCTTTCGTACCTGTGGAGAGTTGTTGAGCTGGTGAAGTCCGGCGGCCTCTGAGCTGGTCAGCGTGGTTCGAGCCGGAGGGTGGAAATGCGGGCCCGGTGGGTCAGGACGTGCTCGACAATGCTCGGGTAGTGCCCGCACTTCTTCCGGTAGGCGGCGTCCACCGCCGGGTACTCGCCGGGGTCGGCCTGGTGGAAGGTGGCGTCCTGCCGGACGCCGCCGGCTTCGATGCGACCCCGGCTACGGGAGCGAGCCCCCCGATACCAGGGGCCGGCGGGGCCTTTGACCGAGCGGACGTACAGATGGCCGCCGGAGCGGACCACCCACATCGTCACCGGAGCGCGCAGGGTGCCGTTGCCCCGTTCGGAGGCAAGGTCCAGCTCCTCAGCCGCAGCGATCTTCTCCAGATCCGATCCGTTCCAGTCCACCATGATCGTTCCCTTCCGCTGGGCAGGGCCGAGAGCCAGGGCTCCGCTCGGCCGTGTCGCTTTCCATCACATCCACCGTGGCCCGCCGGAACGAGGCACGCCATCGAGACAGCACCGGCCCGAGCGGGGCCGGTACGGGGACGGCGGGCACCCGTTCCCGAGCACGGGGCGACACGCTCAACCCTGCCCCGCCTCGCCTGACAGAGGCAGGCCGAGATGTGCCAGGGGGTAGCCGGCGGGGGTGTGACAGGGCCCCCCTCGACGGGCGCATCGCACCGTCGACGGGCGGACACTGTCGATATGGCACCCGAGCACCACAGCGGCGACGACGAACTGGGACGCTTCCTGCGCGCCCGCCGCACCCAGACCAGTCCCCAGTCGGCCGGCCGCACCCCCGGGCCGGGTGTACGCCGCACCCCCGGGCTGCGCCGTGAGGAGCTGGCCACGCTGGCCGGGGTCAGCATCGACTACTACACCCGTATGGAACGCGGCAAGGAGACCCGCCCCAGCCCGGCAGTCATCGACGCCCTCGCCCGCGCCCTGCAGCTCGACGACGCCGAGCACCAGCATCTGCGCGACCTCGCGGTCCGGGCCGCACGCTACGCGCCCCGGACCGCCCCGACGCCGAGCCGGACCGTGCGCCCGCACCTGAAGCTGCTGCTGGAGACGGTGCGACCGAACCCGGCCTACGTCGTCAGCCGCAGCATGGACGTCCTGGCGCACAATCCCGGCGGCCTCGCGCTGTACGCGGGCATCGACGACTGGCCCGCCACCCGGCGCAACCTCGCCCGCTACCTCTTCCTCCACCCCGCCGCCCGCGAGGTCTTCCCCGACTGGGACAACCAGATCCGCGGCTGTGTCGCCCGCCTGCGCGCCCTGGCCGGCACCGACCCCGACGCCCCCGATCTCACCCAGCTCGTCGGCGAGCTGCTCCTCAAGAGCCCGGACTTCGCCGGACTGTGGGAACGCTACGAGGTCACTGGCCGCAAGATCACGACCAAGACCTTCCAGCACCCCCAGGTAGGCAGAATCACCCTCAGCTTCCAGGGCATGGCCCTCGAAGGCACCCCCGGCCATCGCATGGGCATCTACACCGCCGAACCCGGCACTCCCGACCACGACGCGATGCTCCTGCTCGACCTGGCCGCTCCGCACCGCGCCGAGCCGCCGTCCAAGCACGAGCGGTAACCAGCTGCGCGCCCGTCCGCGCAGCGAGTGGCAGCCGAAGCGGGCTCCCCGGGGGAAGGTGAGCGCGCGCTCTTTCGCGTCTCAGAGTTGCGGGACCGGCAGCAGAACCAGCGGAAGCGTTCCGGCTTCCACCACGCCCCGGTCGATCGTGAGGCCGCAGTAGTCGCCCACACCGCCGAACACGCGAGCCGAAATGTCACGGTGGTGCTCCTCGAAGTAGCGCGACGCCTCCTCCTGGGTGTGCATGCCGTCGTAGGCGGTGGGGAAGACAGCCCCGGCAGCGTGCAGGGCGATGTCGAGCTGCGAGTTCCGGCCGGTGCTCTCGGCGAACTCGGCCTGCCAGGTGCGGCCGTCGTCGCCCGGCGCGTGCAGGATCCGGGAGGGGCCGGGTCCGAGGTTCAGGGTGAGACAGATGATCTCCTCGCCGACGAGGGGATCCATCTCCGGTACCTCGCGGAAGCCGAGGGACCAGGTGGCGGCCCATGTGTCCTCCAGGACGTAGAGCCAGCTGCCGCAGGTGCCGTACATCGCGCGGCTGACGTCCCCCATGTCCGCGGGCACGGCGAGATCGTGACGCTCCGTGTACAGGTCCCCGCATGCGAGCTGCTCAGGATCCGCGCCGAGCCGGACGAGGAACTCTTCCATGTCCACGCCGCGGGCCGCCGTCAGGGAAATACCGTGGAGCATCCCCGGCATACGGCCCTTCGCGTCCTGGTAGGCGTGCTCGCCGATCCACCGCAGACCCGAACCGCGTTGATCCCTCATACGATCAATCTATGGGACGGGCGCTTCAGAAGGCAGGGTCCGTGGTGGGGCAACGCCAGTCCGCCGCGTCGATAGCACTACCGTCCGCGTCACTGAGGTGGAAGCAGTTGAGGGGGGATCAGCGCGCCGTGCACTCCTTGGGAGCTGTCTTCGCCCGTCGCAGGCTTGTGCCGGTGGGAAACAGCCCTGCTTGACAAGGGTGGCCTCCCCCTCCCCGTCCCCCTCCACCGGAACACCCCCGGGAACTCCTGGTCGAGGAGGGCCATTCCACTCGGAATGGTCTGTTGGTGAGTCAGGCCCATGAACATCATAGAGGGCGTCAACTCAGCCGAGGTGTACGGCTCCCGCTCCCCGTCGAGACAGTCCTGCAGCGCTGATCCGGCTCCCGTCGGCGACGCACCGATGGCAGCCGTGGCCGGAGCAGCGCCGCCGACAGTGACTCGGCTGCGAATCCCCTTTCCAGGGGGAAGTCGGGGCAGATCTGTCGGGTTCACCAAGCGTGCCCGGCCGGACGGGCCGTGAGCCGACCGGCCGGGTCAGCCCTCAGCCCTGTGCGGGCTTGTGCGGCAGGCAGGTCACCCCGATGCCGGTACCCGGGGAGACAGTGACGCCGAGCAGGCCGAGGAGACCGGCAACCGCGGGGTCGTCGGAGTTTTTCAGGGACTTGCAGTCCTGGTTCGCCGGCTTCTCCTTGGTAGCGGGTGCACAGTCAACAGCCACCACACCATTGAGGTCCGGGCCCGAGCAGTGCAGTTCTACCGCGGGCTCGGCCGCGGAAGCCGGGAAAGCACCATGGGACAGCACGACGGCCGTCGCGATGACGGCGGGCGCCACGAATCGGCGGGAATTCTTGATCATGCCGACTTCAACGAGGATCGCCCGCCCCGGACACGGAGCCGCGCAGAGCGTGGGTGTGACACCAGCCACGACACCTCACTGAACACCCCTTCACGGACACACAGTTCGGCATCTCTGCCCCACCCCCATCTCACAGCGGGGTGCCGAATATGCATGCTGCCGCTCACATTTCACTCGATCGTGTACGCGGTCCGTGCTCGGGAGCACTCCTCATGCCTCTTCCGCCAAGGATCAACGAGCGTCCGGCGCCATGCGGGGGCGTGTGCCGCGTTCTTGGTATGCCCGGCCGCACGTACTGTCCGAATCAAGAGAATCGACTCATTGTGCACTTAACTCCGCACGAGCAGGAACGCTTGCTGATCCATGTGGCGGCCGACGTGGCGCGCAGACGCCGCGACAGCGGGCTGCTGCTCAACTATCCCGAAGTGATGGCCCTGTTGACCGTGTACGTCTTCGAGCAGGCGCGGGCCGGCAAGACGGTCAGCGACATCATGGACTCGGGTCGGCAGTTGTTCAGCCGTGACGAGGTGATGGACGGCGTCCCGGAGATGATCAAGAACGTGCAGGTCGAGGCCACGTTCCCGGACGGCACGAAGCTGGTCACGATCCACGATCCCTTCCCGGAGGCCGCAGAGGAGCCCGAGGTGTACCCGGGCAGGATCGAACACCCCGAGCCGCCGCGGGAGCCTGACTGTCCGGTCGACTGCGCGGGCAACGGCAAAGACCCGTCGTCGTGCTGTGACCAGTGCCAGGACGCGGCTTCCTGGCACGAGGCGATCACGTTCAACGCAGACCTCCAGGAAGAGGCCGTCGAGCTGCCGGACGGTGGCGGGATCAGTAGGGGCAGGACAAGGATCAAGGTGCGGAACATGTCCGACCGCCCCATCCAGATCGGTTCCCACTACCACTTCCCCGACGTCAACCCGGGGCTGAAGGTCCTCAAGGTCGAAGTGCCTTCCGGTCCGGAACTGACGCCGCCACAGGAGCTCAAGGACTGTGAGGCGGCACAGATGCGCCGGCTCAACATCGCCGCCGGCACGTCCGTGCGCTTCGAGCCGGGCGACGTGTGCTGTGTCGAACTGGTGGAGATCCAGGGGGACCGACAGGTCGAAGGGCTGCGCGGGGTGACGCACCGATGAGCAACGGCTCAAGCGCCTCGTCGAGCAGCGGGTCGGCCGACTCGCGGGAGAAATCGACGCCGAGCAACTTACTGAAACGGGCCGATTACACCGCCCTGTACGGACCCACCACCAAGGACCGCGTCCGCCTGGCCGACACCGATCTGACGATCGAGATCGAGGCCGACTGGAGCGGCGGGCCGCAGCACAGCGGCAACGAGATGATCTTCGGTGGCGGAAAGGTCATCCGTGAGTCGATGGGCATGTCGCACATCGCGAGGGACAGGGCCCCTGAGGGCCGCGAGCCCGTGGACACGGTCATCACGGGTGCGCTGATCCTCGACTGGTGGGGTGTGGTGAAGGCCGACGTCGGTATCCGCGACGGCAGGATCGCCGCGATCGGCAAGGCGTACAACCCCGAGACGATGGATCCGATCCTCGATTTCGAGATGCCGAAACGCTGTGCCCCGGACGGTCACGAGGGAGAAGCGCAAGGAGCGGTCCAGGGCCGGGGGCTGCCGGAACCGTCGAACTTCGTGGTGGGCCCGAGTACCGAGGTCATCTCCGGCAACGGGCGGATCCTCACCGCGGGCGGCGTGGACACGCACGTCCACTTCATCTGTCCGGAGCAGATCCACGAGGCTCTTGCCTCGGGCGTGACCACGCTCATCGGTGGCGGCACCGGTCCCGCCGAGGGCAGCACGGCCACCACGGTGACCCCGGGGGCGTGGCACATCACCCGGGTTTTCGAAAGCCTGGACGAGTACCCGGTCAACATCGGCCTGCTGGGCAAGGGCAGCACGGTGAACGAGGATGCTCTCCTGGAACAGGTCGACGCCGGGGTCATCGGGTTCAAGGTCCACGAGGACTGGGGCGCCACTCCCGCGGTGATCGACACGGCGCTGGACGTGTGCGAGGCCCGCGGGGTGCAGCTGGCCCTGCACGCCGACTCCCTGAACGAATCCGGTTTCCTGGAGAGCACCCGAAGCGCCTTCTCGAAGAACGGGAAGAAGCGCTCGGTTCACATCTTCCATGTCGAGGGCGCCGGCGGTGGCCACGCACCGGACATGATCGAGCTGGTCAAGGAGGACAACGTCCTGCCCGCCTCGACCAACCCGACCCGCCCCCTGACGGTGAACACCGTCAAGGAGCACATCGACATGATGGTGGTCTGCCACCACCTCAACCCGGACATTCCGGCGGACATGGCCTTCGCCGACTCCCGCATCCGGCCGTCCACCATGGCCGCGGAGGACCTTCTCCACGACATGGGAGCCATCTCGATGATGTCCTCCGATGCCCAGGCGATGGGACGGATCGGGGAAATGATCATGCGCACCTGGCAGACCGCGCACGTCATGAAGTCCCGCTACGGCCCTCTGCCGGAGGACCTGGAGAGCGCGAAGGTCCGCCCGATCGCCAACGACACGGACCACTCGTACAACCCGGACCGGCTGATCCCGAACGACAACTACCGGGCACGCCGCTACGTTGCCAAGTACACGATCAACCCGGCGATCACGCACGGCATCGACGGGCATGTCGGTTCCGTGGAGATCGGCAAGTTCGCCGACCTGGTGCTGTGGGAGCCGAAGTTCTTCGGCGTCAAGATGCACATGGTCCTCAAGGGCGGGCAGCTCGCGTACGCGCAGGTGGGCGACGCCAACGCCTCGATCACGACGCCGCAGCCCTACCTGCCCCGGCAGGTCTGGGGAGCGACCGGCCGTGCCACCCGGAGCAACTCGGTCAACTTCGTGGCCGACAAGGAAGTGGCCGACCGCCTCAACTCCGGCGGAGACTCTGCCGCCGACGGGCCGTACCCGAAGGGCCTCGGCCTCGACAAGAAATTCGTGGAGATCACCAGCACCCGGGGCGTCACCAAGGCCGACATGAAGCTGAACGACACGGTGCCAAAGAGCCTTGAGGTCGACCACAACAGCTTCGAGGTCACCATCGGCGGAGCGACCACGGGGGACGCCCGGACGGAACTCAACGGGGCGACTGTGCCACGCGCCTACGTCACTGAAGTACCCATGGCACAGCGGTACTTCCTCTTCTGACCGGGCCGGACCCCGCCCTGCCGAGCGCCGTCACTGCCGCTGTGGCCCGGGCGGGGTACCCGCACGGGCCACAGCACACACCATCCGACCCTCCGAAAGGCAGCCGCTCGCCATGAGCCGAGCCGCACTGCTCCTGCTGGCCGACGGCCGCTTCCCGGCCGGCGGGTACGCCCACTCCGGCGGCGTCGAATCCGCGATCGCCCACACAGCCGTACACGACATCGACAGCCTCGAAGCCTTCTGCCGCGGGCGCCTGCACACCACCGGCCTGACCACAGCCGGCCTCGCTGCCGCGGCCGCCGCCGGATGCGACCCGCTGAGGCTGGACGGCGCCGCCGACGCACGCACCCCCGTCCCCGCGCTGCGCGCCGTGGCCCGCAGGCTCGGGCGGCAGATGATGCGGGCGGCGCGCGCCACCTTCCCGTCCGCCGAACTCGACCGCCTGGCCGCCGAGCTCCCCCGGGGCGCCCACCAATGCGTCGTCCAGGGCCTCGCCGCCCGGTCGGCCGGGCTCACCCCGGTGGAAACCGCCCTCGCCACGGCGTACGAGAGCGTCGGCGGCCCGGCCACCGCGGCGGTGCGCCTGCTCAGCCTCGACCCACTGGATGCCTCGCGGCTGCTGGTGCACCTCAGTACGGAGATCGACACCGTCGCCGCTGCCGCCGCCGACGCAGGGGCCCGTGCGACGACCGAGGGCGTTGACGCCCTGCCGTCGGCGTCCGCCCCACTGCTGGACATCACCGCAGAGCAGCACGCCGCCTGGACCGTGCGGCTCTTCGCCTCCTGAACCATCCATCCTCGTTGGAGTTTCCATGCACCTCGATCACCCCGTGACCGTTCCCCACCACCACACGCACAGTGCCGAGCCGCTGCGCGCGGACGGCAGTCCCCGCGCCTTCCGCGTCGGCCTGGGTGGTCCCGTCGGCTCCGGCAAGACCGCGAGCGTCGCCGCGCTCTGCCACGCCCTGCGCGACAAGCTCTCCCTCGCCGTCGTCACCAACGACATCTACACCCGCGAGGACGCCGAGTTCCTCCTGCGCGAGGCCGTGCTGCCGCCGGAACGGATCACCGCGGTGGAGACCGGAGCCTGTCCGCACACCGCGATCCGGGACGACATCTCCGCCAACCTGGAGGCCGTCGAGCACTTCGATGAGAGCCTGCACCCCCTCGACCTCGTGCTCGTCGAGTCCGGCGGCGACAATCTCACCGCCACCTTTTCCAAGGGCCTCGTCGACGTGCAGATCTTCATCATCGACGTCTCCAGCGGTGACGACATCCCCCGCAAGGGAGGCCCCGGCATCACCAACGCCGACCTTCTCGTCGTCAACAAGACCGACCTCGCCCCGTACGTCGGCGCCGACCTCGCCACCATGGCCGCCGACGCCGAGCGCCAACGCGGCGGCCTTCCCGTCATCTTCACCAGCCTCACCTCCGACGACGGCATCCGGGAGATCGCCGACTGGGTCACCGGTCACCTCGCCCGGTGGCGTACGGCGGCGGCAGCATGAGCACCGCTGCCCGACTCGCCACCCGAGGGGATTCGCCCGGACCCGCCGGCCCCGTGTCCGGCATCGGTGAGCCCTCCGGGCACCCGGACGGTGTGCGTGCCACCGCACGGATCCGCGCGACGTACAACGGACGCGTCACCACGCTCCCGCAACTGCGCGGGGACGGCCCCTTCCATCTGCGCCGTATGCGCGTCGGCGGCAGGGGCGCGACGGTGGGAATCATCGGTGCGATGAGCGCCCCCCTCGGGGGCGACCGGCTCGCCATCGACATCACCGCCGAAGACCGGGCCGAACTGGAAGTCACCACGGCCGCCGCCACGCTCGCACTGCGCGGCCCCACCACCGCCCCGGCCACCTACGACGTACGGCTGACCGCCGGGGAGCACGCCCGGCTGCGTTGGCTGCCACAGCCGCTGATCAGCGCAGCCGGCAGCAACCTGCGGCAGACCTGCACCGTGAACCTCGCCGCCACCTCACGACTGCTGCTGCGGGAGGAACAACTCCTGGGCAGGGCCGACGAGGAGCCGGGCCACCTCGTCAGCCGCATCCGGGTCCACCACGCGGGCCGGCCGCTGCTCGACCAGTGCACCGCCTACGGGGACCCGGAGCCCGGATGGGACAGTCCCGCGGTCCTGCACGGACACCGCGCTGTCGGCCAGCTCCTGCTGGTGGATCCGGCGCTGGACGTCAGCCGCGGTCCCGTTCTGCTCCGCGACGGGACCAAGGACGGGGCTGCCGTCCTCGCACCGCTGGCCGGCGGTCCGGCGCTCCTCGCCACAGCCGTCGCACCGGACTCCTCGGCTCTGCGGGAACTGCTCGACGAAGCGCTCGGACACGCCCTCGGAAGGTAGGGCGAAGAGCACACCGCCCCTCGGAGCGCGCGGACCGCACCGCCGTTCGGCCCGAGGGGCGATCACGTTCGAGCCCACGTCGACGGGGCGGAGCCGACATCGGATCGACGGTCGGCACCTGCGGTGTCGATTCAGGTCGGCACGACGAGGAACTCGGGTCCGTAGGTCTGCGTGCCGTCGCTGTCCGGCAGCGGCATCTGCATGAGTGAACGCGCGGGGGAGGCGAGCTGGTACATCTTGCCGACCGACGCACCCAGCTCGGTGGCGGACCCGGTCTCCCACGCCTTGTCGAGGTGTCCGAGCATGGTGGTGTAGGTCTGGTTGAACGTCGTGAGCAGTGCGGCCACGTCCGGAGCCGGGTCCGGCCATGAGGCGGTCGTGAGCCGGGCCATCGGGTAGGCGTCGGGGAACGCGACGGGGTCGCCGTCGAACTTCCAGTCGGTACCCGTCCACCGCAGCTTGTGACCGTGGTACAGCTCGCCGAAGCGGTAGTAGTGGGCCGGGGCGTCCCCGCTGCTCGGTGAATCCGGTGTGCCTTCGCCCTGTTCCTTGATCAGGGCGATGCTCTCCTCGATGACGCCGAGGCCGGTCATCGGCACGAGCTTGTTCGCCGCACCGACGTTGCTGGTCAACTGCCTGGCGGGATCGATGGTGGGGTTGACGTCCTTGAACGCGTCGAGGAGGGCGTCGTAGAACGCTCCGATCGTCGGCACACCCTCGTCGGTGAAGGCCAGGGGGTGTTCCGGCATCTCGATCTCCATGAACACCTCCTTCACGTAGTTCTTCGTGAGGCCGGACAGGTACACGCTCAGCTGGGGCCGTACCCCGCCCGGGAGATGACCGGGGTAGGAGATCTTCGTCGCGGCCTCGACGATGCGCGGCGTCCCGCCGATCGCGGTGAGCATGTTGGAGACCAGTCCCATGTGGAACATCTCGTCGACCGCGATATGGGAAATGAGCCGAGCGGCTTCGGACGACGACGACTTGACCGACCAGTAGCCGCACAGGTACGGCGGGAGCGTCGACAGTTCCAGTGCGACAGCGGCCTGCAAAC
Source organism: Streptomyces sp. NBC_01237 (assembly GCF_035917275.1). Classification (NCBI taxonomy): domain Bacteria; kingdom Bacillati; phylum Actinomycetota; class Actinomycetes; order Kitasatosporales; family Streptomycetaceae; genus Streptomyces; species Streptomyces sp. NBC_01237. Next base: position 455,340 of record NZ_CP108508.1, read on the forward strand.
CGTCCTTGAGCCACTGCAGGTCCCGTTCCGAAGTGGGGGTCGTCATGAGCCGGACGATCTCGGACGTTTCGGTGACTGCGCTGGTCATATCGGGTTCCCTGCGTTGCGTGGTCGGGCCGGCCCCGCCGTAGCGACATCGGCCACAGGAGCAAGCCGCTCCCGTGGCGACAATGGCGCACGGGCGCGGGCGGGCCGGCCGGGTCCGCACCAATCAACCGGAATGAGTGAACACCGAGCCCGGCCCCCGTCCGGCGCCTGCCGAAGTACGTAACCTCACGAAGCCTGGCCGAGACCGGCTGGGAGCCGGCCACGATTCTCTCCGGGGATGTGCCGGGCCGGAGCTGAAGGGTCGGCCCGGAAGGGAACTGCGGATTTGTGGCCTGTGTTGCCTCGCCGTGTCTCCGCCGGCCGACGAGGTCCACTCGCATCACCCAGAACTGCGTGCGCGCATACAGCCGTCGCCTGTTCCCACAGGGCCAGTTTCCCTCACCCCGCTGCCGACCCTCCACAGCCCAGGCCGCCTCAGGTTCGGCGCGGTATTCCCAGTAGTCCAGGGAACGTCGCATACATGACGTTTCGTGATCTTATGGCCGGCGAGCTGCTCCGGTAGACACTGAACGGGACCCGGTCCAGCCCTCATGCCGTGCCGGACTGCCGCCGTTCCCCGGCACCCGTCCCCATCGCAAGGAGACTCCGTCGTGAACAGGCAACGCGTCACCACCCTGCTCGGCGTCAACGCCCTCATCGCCGCCGCCTTCCTCACCTTCGGTACCGCCGCTGCGGCCACCGAGCACGTTGCCGACAGCGCGGGCGTCGCCGCATACCCGGACGACGCCTCCGGCACGGGTGGTGGGATCAGCGAGGACACCGGCCGACGCACCGCGGGTACCGCAGGCTCCGCAGGCGTCGCAGGAGGTGCGGGCAACCTCGTGCACCCGAGCGGTTACTCCGGCACGAGCGGCGGGAACGGCGGGAACGGAACCCTCGGGGATGCGGGTGGTGCCGGAGGCGTCGGCGGGGCGGGCGGCGCCGGATTCGGCAGTGGCCCCGGCGGCGCTGCCGGCCTCGGAGGCCACGGCGGCAATGGCTCCGGCACCGGCATCGGCGGTGCGGGAGGTGCCGGAGGCGCAGGCGGAGCCGGGGGCGCGACCGGGAACGGTTCCGCCGGAGCGAACGGCGGCAGCGGCGGTGACGGCGGAACAGGTGGACCCGGCGGGGCCGGCGGTGGAGGGGGAGCCCGCGGCGACGCCTCCCACACCAGCGGAAACGGCGGTATCGGCGGTAACGGCGGCGCAGGCTCCCGAGGAGCCGGCGGGGTCGGGGGCGTAGGCGGCGCCGGCGGCGCGGGTGCCCCGGGTGGAGCCGGCGGCCACGGCGGCGCCGGCTGCTTCGGCCTCAACCCCGGCAGCCCCGGATCCCCCGGCTCGGCGAGCGGCACCGGTGGCCCCGGCGGCGCGGGGGGCGCTGCCTGCTGACCATCAGGGAGCACGTCGTCCAGGGCCGGGACCGTCACCGGCGGGTCGTTCGGTGTTGTCGCCCCGGGCCTGGTTCAGGCATGTGCGAGGCGCCGCTCCCCCGGTCGGTGTCTGCCTCATGAAACGGACGAGGGTACGCCGACGCCGGCAGGAACTCGGTGGCGTTCCGCGGCAGAGAGACTGCTGCGGAACACCACCGAGGTGTGGACAGTGGTCAGGCGCCGCTCTGGACCGGACCGATGAGGGTGCCGGTGGCCACGGTGAACCCACCCTCGGCGAAAGAGGTACCGGGGATCTGCCCGCCCGGAGCCTGGAGCGTGAATGACGCCTCGTCCGCGGGGGCAACGCGGCCGGTGTTCGGAACCTGGATGTCGAAGTGGACCGGGTGCCCCGGGCCGAAGGTCACCGCGGTCTTCTGGCTGCCGTAGCGGCCGGCGGTGACCCCGCTGTCCGAGCCGTGGTCCGAGAACCGCACATCCGTGGGCGAACCGGCCAGCTCGCACGGCTCGTACCCGCGCGGTGCGGTCAGGGTGACCCGGTAGTGACGGTGCCCCGCGCTGCTGGGCGCATCGGTGATCTTCGCGGTGTGGTTGGCCGGACGGCAGGCGGAGGGGGCGGCGCTCCTGCCCGTCGCCGGTGAAGCCTGCGCGAATCCCGCACCAGCAGCGCCCGCCAGCACAGTGGCGGCGAGGGTGACAGCAATCTTCCGGTCGGTACGCATCATGAACACTCCTTGCCTTGCTCAATGGCCCTTCGGGCGTTCACCTTCAGAACCATGGTCAGCACGATTCCTGCCCGCCCTCCCTCACGGGGAATGTTTCAGGACGGCCACAGACGCGTCACCAGTACGTGGGTGTCGGTACGGGTGAGTCCGAGCCGTCCTGGGCGCACAGGGCGGCCGAACCGTCGTATGAGCCGGGCGAGTGGTCTTGACGATGGCTCTGTACGCGGGCAGGCGGAAGCGGGGAGAGAAAGGGGGCCCCACCGCGACCCCATGGAGCACCTGATGAAACGCACTGCCACAGCGGCCGCGTGTGCCGCCGCAGTCCTGCTCGCCACCGTCCTGACCGGCTGCTCCGACAGCACCGGCAATTCCGCCGAGGAGGGCCACGGCCCCGCCGTCTCCAGCCCCTCCCCCACGAAGGTGGAGCAGGCCACCGTCACCACGAAGTCCGCGGGCAAGCTCGGAACCATCCTCGTCGACGAAAAGGGCCGCACCCTCTACCTCTTCCTCGCCGACAAGGAGAAGAACAAGTCGACCTGCACCGGCGACTGCGCGAAAGCCTGGCCACCGCTGCTCAGCAAGGGCGCCGCCAAGGCCGGCAAGGGCGTGGACAAGAAGCTGCTCGACATCACCAAGCGCTCCGGCGGCACCGAGCAGGTCACCTACAACGGCCACCCCCTCTACTACTACGCCGGTGACTCCGAGCCCGGCCAGACCAACGGACAGGACCTCGACCAGTTCGGTGCCGCGTGGTACGTCCTGAACGCCAAAGGCAAGCAGGTCGGGAGCTGAGCCGGGAGAGCGGCGCGAGCGCCCAGCGCGGCGGAATCGGCGGCAACGGCCGGGCGGTCCGCGCCGCGCTCGCCGTCCTGGTGCCCATCGCGGTCGGCGTCGGGATCTATGTCTTCGGCACACAGCACACCCCTGACTACACCAGCGGACTCTACGGGCGGCACGGCACCGCCGCGACGGACCTCAAGGCCAGGCTCGGCAGCGCACTCCTCTGCCTCGCTCTCATCCAGCTCGCCCTCGCCCTGTGGATGTACGGCCGCGTGCCCGGCGCCCGGTCGGCGTCCAGGTCCGTGCGGCTGGGGCACCGTGCGCTCGGATTCCTCACCTTCCTCTTCTCCCTGCCGATCGCGTACCACTGCCTCGTGGCCTACGGGATCGAGACGACGTCCCCACGGGTCGCGATCCACTCCTTCGCCGGGTGCGCCCTCTACGGTGCGTTCGTGGCCAAGGTGATCGTCGTACGCAGCCGGCGCCTGCCCGGCTGGCTGCTCCCGGCGACGGGCTCGCTCCTCGTGCTCGGCGTGGCTCTCCTCTGGTACACCGCAGCCCTGTGGAACCTCAATGGTGACTCGGTCCCGGGCTTTTCCTCGGCCTGAGGGGCCGCCCGGGAGAGGACCGGCCTTTCCGCTGCGGCCGGTTCGGACCGGGACCCGGACAGCGTTCTCCCGTACAGACGGCGCACCGGGCTGTAGTGGTGGCCGAGTACTGTGCCGTTCAAGGTGTTGGTGCTGCCGGCAGCCGCAGATGGTCGGCTCCCCCGGCCGCCGACGGAGCCGGCGGTGCGGGTGTCAGGTCAGGATCGGGATGAGTCCCAGGCCGAAGACGACGTAGAAGAGCGCTGCCGCGGCCAGCCGTGCGGGGGTGAGTCTGCGGGCCCGCATCGACAGCAGGAGGTAGACGATCGCCGCCATGGTGATCACCCCCGCCCAGAGCAGGGCGCCGTCGAACTTCCAGCTGGTGAACAGCAGTCCCAGGCCGCTGGGGACGGTCGCCTGGATCATCATGGCACCGGAGATGTTCGCCAGGGCGAGCTTGGTCTTGCCCTGACGGACCCAGATGACCGCGTTCATGATCTCGGGCAGCTCCGTCGCGACCGGCGACAGGAGCAGTGCTGTGACAGCGGCCGAGAGACCGAGCATCGGGCCGATCGCGTCGAGCTGTTTCACGAACAGCTGGGACGCGAAGAAGATGACGCCCAACGTGGCCACGGTCTGGAGCACGACAGCCCCTGTGGCCGGAATGGCAGCCTTGGGCTGGAGCTTCAGCGGCTCCAGTTCTTCCTCCTCCCCGTCACCGTCGTCGTCGCTGCGGATCTCACGCCAGAAGTAGACGGCGTAGGCGCCGAAGAACAGCAGGCCAAGGGCCGGCTTGAAGGCGAATGCGACCAGGCCCAGGGAGACTTTGACGACAAAGATCGGCAAGAACCACTGCTGGTCCTTGGCCAGCCGCTTCATGTCCTTCTCATCGCCCAGCGCCTCAACCCCGTCGAGGCCGCTGGATGCCATGCCGGTGGTCTCCAGGACCGGACGGCGCTCCCTGCGGCGCTTGAGAAGCAGCATTCCGCCCGTCACACCGTAGGCCACCGTGGCCAGCGCCAGCGGACCGCCCATCGCGGCGCCGACACCGATGTTCCTGGCCTCCTCGGTGGCGCCCGTGGTGACCGCGACCAGGGTCACCACGGACTCGGGCAGTGCCGTCCCGAACGCGGCCAGGATCGTGCCGACCGCCATCTTCGCGATGTTGAGGCGCCGGCCCAACCACTCCACCGCATTGACGAACCACTCGCACGAGAGATAGATCGCCACCGCGCACACGACGAGCGGAACGAAATGGATCACACTGACCGCCCGGCCTTCCCGCAGCGCGGGTCGCTGAGCAGTGCGCGGCAGGAGTCACGGCGTACGACATCGGCCCCGCGACATACGTACGTCGTCGACAAGGAGTCGAAGTTCTGGCCCACCCGGCAGATTCTGCACGGGCCCGGTCACCGGGGGCCGCAAGGGCTCCAGCATGTCGACGACCGGTGCGGGTGGGATCAGCGGAAGCGGCCCACGTGTTCGCGCAGGAACGCGTCCAGGGTGCGGGGCTCGCGGCCCAGGACGCGGGCGACCGTGTCGGTGGGTGACTCCGTCTGGGCCACGGCCAGTTGCTGGACATCCACCACGTGCTGGGCGAGCCACGGGGGCATGTGCGCGTGATGGACGAGGCTTTCCCTCAGGTCGTGCGGGGCAAGGTCCACATAGCGCACCGGACGGCCGAGCAGACGGGTCAGGGCTTCGGCGAGTCCGCCGTAGCCGGCCGTCTCGCTCCCGGTGAGCACGTAGGTGCCGCCCGCGAGTTCGGCGCGCGTCAGCGTCGCGGCGGCGACGTCACCGATGTCGCGGGAGTCGACCCAGTTGCACGGGGCGTCCCGCATCGCGCCCAGGACGACCCCCTGCGCGGCCACGGCCGGAGCCAGGAGCAGCAGGTTCTGCATGAACGCGTAGGGGCGGAGCACGGTGTGGGTGAGGCCGGACGCGCGCAGGTGTTCCTCGACGGCGTGGTGGCCGCGGGAGATGGCGACGGGGGAATCCGCTGCGGCGGACGGATCGGAGATCTTGACGATGTGCTCGATACCGCTGTCGGCGGCTGTGTCGATGACACGCGATTCGAGCTCGACCTGCGCCGGGCTGTTGGCCATGGCGAGGAAGAGCTGTCGGGCGCCCTTGAACGCCGCGCGCAGCGAGACGTGGTCCGCAGCGTCGGCGGGCACGACCTCGACCACATCGCCGACCGCGCCGCCGAGGTGGGCCCGCAGCCGGGCAGGGTCGCGGGTCAGCGCCCTGACCGGCACGCCCGACGCGGCGAGGCTGTGCAGCAACGCGCCGCCGGTGGTTCCGGACGCTCCCATGATGACGATCATCGTGTGCCTTTCAGTCTTTTCCCCGGGGCAATCGCGGGGGGTGTGTCTGGCGATGCGTAGGCCGGTCGGCGGGTCCGCTCCCGGCACGGGCGGCGTGAGCAGTACGGGCAGGGGCGGGACCACCGGCGACCGCGCCGACGCCGACCATCGCGGCGGGGTGCGGCAGGCAACCAGCTTCCCGATTATGATTAAGCAGCTAACTACTGGGGCACAAAAAGGCATCCGCCCGCACCGGCGGGCACCGCGGCCCGCAATCCGGGCCGGACCGGCCTTTCGGATCGCCACGCAAGGGACAGGTGACCGGGCGCACGGCCGGGCGAACTACTCCGCGGTCAGTGCACCGATTCCACGAACGACCCGCGAGAGCAGATCCAGAAACACCGCACGCTCGTCGACCGTGAGCTCGCCCACCATTTCCTGTAGGCGAGCGAAATGCTCGGGCGCCATGTCGCGCAACCGCTGCGCGCCACGAGCGGTCAGGACCACCACAGCGCCCCGCCCGTCCTCCGCGGACGGACGCCGAGCGACCAGGCCCTCCCGCTCCAGGCCGTCGACCAGGCCGGTGACCGTGGCCCGCGAGACGCCGAGATCGGCGGCCAGACGCGAAGGGGACTTCTCCCCGTCGTGATCCTCCAGATCCGCGAGCAACCGATATCGCCCGGTCGACAACCCGTACCTCGCGAAGTGCACCTCCGTCGCCCGACCGAGCCGCGCCCCCGCGGAGATCAGCCGCACCGCGACGAGCACCGCCTGCGGGTCGACCCCGAGACCGTAGTGCTCCAACTGCCGCCGAGCCTGATCCAGCGTGGGTGACTCATGGTTGGTCTCGTCCGTCGCCATGCAAGTAATATGGCAGCTAACTACACCGTCGGTCAAACCCACCGCCTGGCTCACTGCCGCCCGAACCCCGCCTCGCCGACCGCATCCCGCAAGCAGCGTCAGGACTGGTCCGCCTTCCTCATCCGGTGGAGGAGAGGAGGTCCTCGGGGTATCCGTGGGTGGGGCGGCCGTCGGCGGTGAGGTCGTCGGTGGCATAGCGGGGTGAGGAGGCGTGCCAGGTGATCTGTCCGCGGGTGCAGGTGGCGATGCGTTCGGCGTGCAGGAGTACCGCTGCGCGGGCGTGGGGTGGCGTGGCGAGGGCGGTGAGTTCGGCGGGCAGGGCGGCCAGGGCGGTACTGAGGTCGTGGGCGAGCGTGGTGATCATGCCGTTGACGGCGTCAGCCGCTTCCTGCCGGGTACACCCGGTGCTTTGCTCGATGATGAGGACGGCGTTGGAGGGATACCCGGTCAGGGCTTCGCGGTCGGCCGAATAGAGATCGTTGACAAGGCCGGAGTGCGGGCTTGCCGCGCGCCGCAGGGCCCGCATAGCGGGGCCTGCCAGTGAGCCGGCCGGAAGCAGGGGGTGCAGGTCGAGGGCGGCGAGGTCATGGAGCCAAGGCATCCCCACCGAGTACCGCAACAGACCCTAGGTTCCTGGGTGCTGTGGCCTCGTAGTACTTGTAGAGCGCTGTCCCCTCCTTGATGGCCGTCTGCCATGTGCCGTCCGTGACCAGATAGGCGTTCATGTCCAGGGAGGCCGCCCCGCCTTCTCCCACGGCGGCCGCGATGCGTCGTACCGCGCCCTCGCGCACGTCCCCAGCGGCGAAGATGGCGTCCGCCCCCGTCGTCGTGAGCGAACCCAGCTTGCTGTCGATTCCTCCGGTGATCACCGCGCCGGCCTTCCGGTAGCGGCGCTGCTTCACGTCCTCGTCGGAGACGATCCGCAGCCCGATCCCTTGAAGCCACTGGGTGTCGGCGACGCCGCCGGTCAGGACGTAGAGGGCGGTCAGGTCAAGCGGTTCCACGCTCTCGGGATGCCCGGTCTTCCCGAACTCGACGCCGGTCAGTTTCCTGTCCTTCCCCAGGCAGCTGAAAACCTCCGTTCCTTCGTGGACCGTGATGAACTGCCGGTCCACGTATTCCCTCACCCTGTCCACATTGCCGGGGATCGTGTCCTTGCCGAATTTGCCCCGGACGAACATGGCCACCTGCAGCCTCTGAGCCGGGTCCTTCGCCTTCTCCTCGGCGAGCAGGATCGCGGCTACGGAGGCGGTGTCTCCAGCGCCCACGATCCCGATGACACGTTCCTTCCTTGCCCTGGCGATGTCGGTCGGCAGCGTGCCGTAGTACACACCTCGGCCCAGATACTGCTCTTCGCCTGTACATCCGAGCCGGTTGGGCTTGAGGCCCGCGGCGATCAGCACCATCCCCGCGTAGAGGTCGACGGGGCCCTTGCCGTCGGTCCTCTGGATGGCGAGCTTGTACGTGGGATAGAGGGACGAGTCCTCGGTCCCGGTCTTCCTGGGATCCTCGATCTGTGTGATCGCGGTGGCCCTGCACCCCGGAAGCCACTCGACCCCGGCCGCGTTGATCTGTCCCATCCAGGTATGCGCCAGGTCCAGGGCCTTGGTCCCCGCGGGGATTCCCAGATAGTTGTTGATCGGATTGAGTGCGGTTCCGGCCGCCCCGCCGGGAGCGTTGTCCTCCACGATGAGCGTGGTCCAGCCGAACAGGGTCTTCGCGTTCAAAGCGGCGGACATGCCCGCCGGGCCGCTCCCCACGACGACGAGGTCGTACGAGTCCTTCTTGGTATAGGTGTTCAGCTTCAGATGCGCTGTCAGTTCACCCAGGTCGAACCCGTTGACAATGACCGTCTGTCCACCACCGGAAGGCGTGAGCTCGACACGGACCGTGTCCGGGTTCTTCTCCTCAATATGCGTATATTCCACATGGTTCAGTTCCAGGAGTCGCTCCACGCGCAGAACCTCCTGCTCCGAGTGCTCTCCGTGAACGGTGGCCGTCCAGTCCTGCATGCCTGCTCCTCCTGAGTGTGAAGGCGGGGCGAGGACACACAGCCCGCATGCGCCCCGCCCGCTGATCACCGGGGCACGGGATTGCCGTGCCTGCCCCCGCCCTGCGGTCGGCACGGGCAGCTCAACCCCGATGGCGGGGAGATCCCCGCCATCGGAAAAACGATCGGGCAGTCCGCAGGAAGCGGGTCAGATGCGGCCGGCCGGTCCGCTGGAACTGACCGGCCATCGGCCGGGCTCCGGCCGTGCCCGGCCGGGGGAAAGAACGTGTTCGGGCCGCGTGACATCCTGCCGGGTCGCGTAGTCAAAGGGGGTATGCGCGGGGATCACGGAACAAGAGAACAGGCGGGGTCGAGTGAAATCAGCACAGGAGGATGAGTACGTGGAGTTCGTGGCGGTGAGGGCGAAGGCGTTGTACCGGTCGGCGTATGTGCTGGCGGCGGGGGACACGCACCTTGCCGAGGATCTGGTGCAGGAGACTCTCGGGCGGGTGTATGTGCACTGGAAGCGGGTGGCGGGGGCGGACAGTCCGGCGGCTTATGCCCAGACGGTTCTGGTCCGTACTTTCCTCAGTCTGCGGCGCCGGCGGAGCACCGGGGAGCGTCCGGTCGGGAGTGTGCCCGACAGTGCGGCGGCGGGCCCGGATGCGGCTTTGCGGGTCACTCTGCTGGACGCGCTCGGTCAGCTGCCGCCCCGGGACCGGGCGGTGCTGCTGCTGCGCTACTGGGAGGACCGCAGTGTCGAGGAGACCGCCGGGATGCTCAGGCTGAGCAGCGGCGCGGTCCGTTCTCAGGGCACCCGGGCACTGAACCGGGTGCGTGCGTTGCTCGGTGACAGCCTGTCGGACCTGGTTGTGCACTGAGTGCCGGTGCCCACGGGTCGGACCCGTCGCAGAATTCCCGTCAGTGACAGAGAAGGTGATGTCAGTATGCCGTTCGAAACAGATCTCGCACGTGCCCTGGACCGTACGACCGAGTCCCTCGAACCCGATCTCACCGCGCTCACGGGTGGAGCCGTGGAGCGTGGGAGGAGCCGCAGCCGGCGCCGACGTAACGTGGTGGTCATGGCCGGGGTCGGGGCCTGCGCGGCGGTCGCGGCAGCAGGTCTGGTGCTTCCCGGTGTGCTGGCAGAAAGTCGCCCGGCGGAGTCCGGTATGGAGACGGTGGCGCTGGCGATGCCGCGTTCCGCGATCACCGGTACTCAGATGATCGACGCGGTGAAGAAGACGTTCCCCGGGAGCCGGTTCGGCCACGACCACGGGCAGAGCAACGACCCCTCGGATCCGTCCGGCGGGTGGGTCGCCAACGGCGGGACGGACGTGAACGACGGGCACGGCGCCGCCGCTGTCGGTGTCTCGGCCCAGCGGCTCAGGCTGCCGCTCGGGGACGGCGAAGGGCTGAACTGCGACGACACGGCCGGGCGTGCGGAGGCCGGCGACACCTGCGAGCTGAGCGAACTGCCCAGCAGCGCCGGGCTTCCCGGCGGAGCCCTGGTGATGTCGGAGAAGATCGCGGAAAGGCAGCCGATCGGCGCGGACGCCGTCCCCGACTCCGAGATCGCTCACCGCTGGACGACGACGGTAACCCTGAAATCGACCGGCGCCCAGCTTCAGATGGTGCAGTGGGACACCACCGGCGACTCCGGCAGCGGAAGGCCGAAGCCGACCCGTGACACTCCCCCGCTCACTCAGAAGCAGGCGGTGGCCGCGCTCACCGGCCCCACCTGGGCACCCATCCTCAACGCCGTCGGCTGACCCATTGCCTCGCCGGAAACGGGGACAGAACCTCCGTGCCCTGCCGCGTCGGCAGGGCACGGAGGTTCTGGTCGGTGTGACGTCGTCCCCGTCGCCGGTCGAAGCGGGAGTGCACCGCACCGCCCGGGAGGTCGGCCCACGGGCAGCATCCGCGACAGGTGGCTCTCGCTCACGTAGCCGAAACACCGACTTCCCCCAGAATCGCGGCAGCCACCTCAACGGGATTCTCGTGCGACATACTCATTCTCACTCCTCCTCGACGGGCCCGGACATGCTGCGCCGTGCCGGCTCATGAAGGCCAAACACCCCCGCGACCACCGGCGGTGAGGCGCAGGTCGTCACGCTGGGTCCGCTGGGCCCCGTCTGTCCTCGACATGGACGATGTGGAGTTCGGTGCCATCCCGATGGCGCTTGGCACGTCCGAACAGCCCGACAGCGACCTCTGACTGAGCTTCGGACTCATCAGGGCCGACATAGGTAAGGACGTCATTGTGGTGCCCGGTGACGACCCAACCCTCGGCGTCCTTGAGGTCGATCACCCCAAAGTCTCCTGCCGAAGATCCGGCATGCGCCGGGCCGAACTTCTTCAGGATCTCGGTGGCCTGTTCAGCAAGCTCGCCATTCGGGGCGGTCAGCACGACACAAGTGCCGTGCTCGAACAGCACCCACGACTTGCGGGGGTCGGCGAGAAGCCGCTGCCAGACATCTATCAGAATCTCGGTATCCACGGCGGCCATCCTGCCGCACACCACTGACACAGGGTGGCGATCGACCGGCGCGTACGGCGAGCACACGGCACCTTCCGGTGGTGTGTGCGGGCCGGGCGGTCCGCCACCGCACAGGGCGGCGCATCCGGCCGGCAGACCCCGCGTACGGCCCGACGCCCGGCTACGTCGGCACGATCAACCGTTCTCAGCCGTGTCCGCCGCGCGGAGCGCATGGCCGACGGGTGCGTCGTGTTGTACGCGACCACCACCGACAGTGGGAAGGACCCTGCGATCCGGGAGAGGCGAACGAGTTGACCCTGGTTCTCGGCGGCCGGATGTGGGGGTCGCAGGCGCGCAGCGAGGTCCGGGCAACCGTCGGCGAGTTCCTCATGTGGAGCTCCTCACTCCCCTACGTCGGCCGAGCCGTCAGCGGCAGTCCGATGGACGCCCCGCGCGCCGTCGTGGTGCACCTCCCGCGGGCGCTCCTCCCGCTGCCACACGCCCTGATCCATCACCTGCTCGTCCGGCATCTCCCGGCCGCCGACGGCATGGGCGTTGTCCTGGCCCCCACCTGTGCAGCGTCATGGACCAGGGCCCCACACTCACCGAGCGGGACCGCAGAGCGCTCGGGCCCGCGACCCTGGATCTGGCCACCGCCTTCCTCGTATGTCGGCCCGGCCTGCTCGACCGGGTACAGCCGGAGTCCCGCACCCGAATGCTGCTGGCCCGTATCGACCACTTCATCGACGCCAACCTCACGGATCGGACGCTGTCTCCCTCGGACATCGCCGCACACCACCACCTGTCCGTCCGCACGCTCCACACACTGTTCCGGCAGCGGGAGCGGACCGTGTCCGCGACGATCCGCCACCGGCGGTTGGAGGGGGCGCGAGCCGCGCTCAGCAATCCGCGCCTACGTACGCTGCCGATCCGCGCCGTCGCCGCGCAATGGGGCTTCACTGACGCGACCTTGTTCAGCCGCACCTTCCGCGTGACTTAGGGGACCACGCCCCAGGGTCACCGCCACGGAGCGGCACTCCCTGCCGATGGCCGACCGTCCGCATCCTGAAACGCGGACTGCGGTTCAGCGTCGGCAACTGCGTCACTCGATCGAGGCGTTGAGGGACACCGCCCGTCCGCGCTGTCGTCCCGCACCCAGTGCACCGCGCGTTCCGCGGACGCGGGCGCACGGCCGTGCCGGGCCTCCGACAACCACCGCCGTACCCGCGCGGCACGGGCCGTCCTCTACCCGAGCGCGAGCATCGCTTCGGCGACCTCCTGTGCCGCCGCATCGGGGATCGCAGTGGCGGCCTCTTCGAGGACGAGCAGCCGCGCACCAGGGATCTCGCGTGCGATCGCCTCGCCGTTGCCGACGGGGAAGAACCGGTCACGGCGGCCGTGGACGACGAGCGTGGGCACCTCGATCCCGGGCAGGCGCTCGCGCCAGCGGGGTGTGCAGTCGAGCTTGGAGAACACCAGGCCCATCTGGTTGGCCATCTGGACCGGGGGTACGGTGCCGGGCGTGCGGTCCCAGATGCGCTCGGCTCTCGCGCGCGCGGCGACCGGGTCGTCGCCGAGGATCTCCGCACCGGCGGCAGCGAACTCCCCCACCGCCTCACGGTCGGTCCAGTCGGGCATCGAGTGCGCGAAAAGTCGGCCCATCGTCGCCTGGTCATGGTCGGGGAGGTCGTCGTCGGGCGGGCCGGGCGCGACCGCGCGGGTGCCGGCCAGGGTGAGTGCCGAGAACGCGCCCGGACGGTCGAGCACGGCCACCTGAGCAACCATCCCACCGACGCCGATCCCCGCGAGGTGCGCGGGCCCTCCGCCGAGCGTGTCGACAAGAGCCGCCGCGTCGGCGGCGAGGTCGCGCAGGTTGTAGGCGGGCGCCTCCGGGTCCGCCGTCGTCGACTCGCCGCTGTCGCGCAGGTCGTAGCGCACCACGCGGCGCCCGCCCGCGGCGAGGCGCTCGCAGAGCGCGTCGGGCCAGGAGAGCATCGTCGTCCCGCCCACGAGCAACACGAGTGGCGCGGCGTCGTCACCGAAGGACTCGATGCCCAGGACGACCTCATTGGCGTTGACGGTGGTCATCGCATCACCGTATCCGCCAGGAGCACACGACTCCCGAAGCGGCGCGTCGGACGTACAGCGGACGGTCGCCCCCGATGTACGCAGAGGCGCATACGGTGCACGACGTTCACCGGCGTCCCTGGCCCCAACGGCATGGACGCGATGTTCTTCGCGCACGGCTCCGGTGTCCCCTCCCACCCGGCCGATCAGGCCCTCGAACGCCTCATGCCGACGGGCAGGGTCTACGCAGTCCGCTGCACGCCTTCACGCACCGGTGATCAGCGGTGGCCGGGGCTCTCCCGCAGCCGGTCCTCAGGCAGGAGCGTGCCGGCCGGCCGGAGCACCAGGTCGCGCTGATACCAGGTGCCCTGCTTGCCGCCGATGTGGGCGGGGTCGGCGCGGCCGACGGGGACGAACCCGGCTTTGGTCAGCACCTTTTGGGACGCGGCATTCCGGCAGGCCGTGGCCGCTCGCAACGTGCGCAGCCCGTGCTCGGCCGCCGCCAGCCGGCACACTTCCCTGACGGTCGCGGTCGCCACGCCGCGGCCGGCGACGTGCTGCGCGACCCGGTAGCCGAGTTCCGCGGCGCGGTCCTCGATGTCGACCAGGTTGAACCTGCCGAGTACCGAGCCGTCCTCGGCGACGAGCACGTAGAAGGCGCAGATGCCCGTCTCCTGCTCAGCCAGCAAGGCGTTGTACCTGTCGGTGAACCGGGCGAAGAAGTCGTCGCCGCGGTCGGAGACCGAGGCAGCGAAGTAGGCGCGATTCGACAACTCGAAGGCCAGGACCGCCGGGGCATGGCTGACGTGCAGCCGCTTCAGCTCGGGCATGGCCCAACCATAGCCAGGTGGTTCGCCGGGGACACCTGATCTCCGGCGGCGATGGACGGCCCCGATCCCAGGGGCACATGACGATCCGCGGCGAACGGCATCGGCCGCGGGTACGGGTACGGATGCGGGTGCGTGCGGGTGCGGGTACGGGTGCGCGCGGGTGCGGGTACGGATGCGGGTGCGTGCGGCGTAGCCCTTCCGCGCACCCGCACCCGCACCGTTCCCCGGACGTCCTCAGGTCCGGTCGCCGAGCCACCGGTGGATGGCGAGTGCGGTGGTACGGGCGTGTTCCTCCAGCATGGTGAAGTGGTCCCCGGGCACGGTGACCTCGGCGTGCGGCAGGATCCAGTCCGGGGCGGGTTCGGCGCCGGGCAGCAGGTCCCGGGCCCGGACGTACAGGGTGGGACAGGTGAGCGGCGCGGGTTTCCAGTCGCTGAACAGCTCGAAGTATCCGGCCATGGCGGTGAGTCGGTCGGTCTCGGCCGAGGCGAACTCCCCCGCTCGGCGCAGCATGTCCGAGGTCATCGCGGAGAGCGCCTGACCCCGGTCACCGTGACCGGGGGGATAGGTGTCCACCAGGACGACGGCCGCCGGAGCCGCGCCCTCGGACTCCAGACGTTCGGCCACGGCATGGGCCACCCAGCCACCGGCCGACCGCCCCAGCAGTACCGCCGGACCTCCGGCCGCGGCCGCGCGGGCGGCGTCGGCCTGCGCGGTGACGAGGGCGTCCAGTGTGGCGGGCAGAGCCTCTCGTGGCTCGAACCCCGGGTGCCGCACCGCGGAAACCGGGCGCAGCCCTCGCAGTCCGGCACCGAGGCGCGCGTACTCCTGCGGTCCGGACAGGGCGCTGAGCGCGGGGGAACAGACCAGCCGGGCGCCGGAACCGCCCGCCGTGAGCACGACGGGATCGTGGGTCGCACCGGGCGTCCCGGTTCCGTCGAAGACCGGGCGCAGGCGCGCGGCGATGGTGAGGAGCACCATGCCGTCCCAGCTCCGTCCCCGGGCGCAGGCGGTACGAAAGAGTTCGCCCAGGGAGTCCGGAGCTCCCCCGGTGTGCGGTGCCTCGGCGGGCCGCGTCCGGGCGTCCGGCCCGGTGCCCGCCGCCGGAGCGCCCGCCGGACCCCCACCCGTACCGTCATCCGCCGGTAGGCCCGGGGAGCCCGCAACGCCGGCAGCGTCGGGCCGGGTCTGCGGGCTTCCCGGGCCGTCGGAAGCGGCGCCCGCAGAAGGTGCCTCGGGGGCAAAGCGCCGCGTCAGCTCGGCGGCGAGCGCGCGCGGTGTCGGGAAGTCGAACAGGAGGGTCGACGGCAGCGCCAGCCCCGTCCACGCCGCGAGCTCATTGCGCAGATCGACCGCGGCCAGGGAGTCCAGCCCCAGGTCCGCCAGCAGGGTGTCCTCGTCGATCTCGCTCGCCCCCTCCCCATGGCCCAGGACGCGGGCGGCGAGGGTCCGTACCTTCGTGAGCAGCGCCCCGCCCTGCTCGCCGGGGCGAGCGGTCGTCGGCGCCCGGCCGAGTCGGTCCCCGCCCCCCTCGCCGGCGTCGGCGACAGGTGTGCGGAGCCGGTTCCCCGCCGGTTCGGAGCCGCGGAGAGCGGCCGGGGCGAGGCGGGCGGCCACCACCACGGGTTCGTCCCCGGCCACGGCGGCGTCGAAGAGCGCCAGACCTTCCTCCGGCCCGAGCGGGCCGAACCCGGCGCGGTCCATCCGCCGCCGATCCGCGTCGCCGAGGTGCTCCATCATTCCTTCGCTCTGCCGCCAGGGGCCCCAGACGATCGACGTACCGGGCAGTCCGAGCCGCCCGCGGTGTCGTGCCAAGGCGTCCAGCGCGCAGTTGGCCGCGGCGTAGTTGGCCTGGCCGGCGGAGCCGAAGGTGCCCGCAACCGAGGAGAACAGCGCGAACACGGCCAGGTCGTGTCCCCTGGTCAGTTCGTGCAGAGCCAGGGCGGCATCCGCCTTGGGGCGCAGCACCTGCCTCAGACGGTCGGCGGTGAGCGCGGTGACGACTCCGTCGTCGAGCACTCCCGCGCTGTGCACCACACCGGTCAGCGGGTGGGCCGCCGGTACCGTGTCGAGCAGCGCGGCGAGCGCGGTACGGTCCGCGACGTCACCGGCGTGAACGGTGACCTGGGCACCCGCCTCACGCAGCTCCGCGACGAGTTCCCGGGCCCCCGGGGCGTCCGGCCCGCGGCGGCCGACGAGCAGCAGATGCCGGACTCCGTGAGCGGCGACCAGGTGCCGCGCCACCAGCATGCCCAGGGAACCTGTGCCGCCGGTGACCAGGACGGTGCCCTCAGGGTCGAGCGGCCGCCGCTTCGTCGGCTTCGTCGCCGCCTCGGCCACTGGCACCAGTTTCGGTACGTATGCCGCCCCTCGGTGTACGGCAGCCTCCGGTACCTGGGCGGCCAGCAGGGCGGGCAGGGCGCTCCAGGAGCCGGGGTGTTCGTCCACATCGATCAGGGCGAAGCGGCCCGGATTCTCCCGCAGGGCGGAGCGGACCAGTCCCCAGACCGGTGCGTGCGACGGTACGGACGCGGTCTCACCGGACCGGTCGTCGTTCCCGCGAGCGGTGCCGTCCGCGGGGAAACCGTCATCTGCAAAAGCGACGGCGCCGGACGTCACGAGGACCAGACGGGAGCGGGACAGGTGCGGTTCGGCCAGCCACTCCTGCACGAGCTTCAGCGCCCAGCCCGCTGCGCGCAGCATCCCGGCAGCTTGGTCCTGCGCGTCGCCGGTCGTGTCCGGCAGCGGGCACGGTGCCACGACGACGGCTGACGACGCATCGCACGCCGCCGGCCCCGGGTACACCGGGACGCCGGAACCCGGGGGCGCGAGGGCGTCCACCAGCCGTGTGCCCGCCGTGCCCAGAACCCCCCAGCGGGGCATCGCCACGGGTGCGGGCGGCTCGGTCAGCGGCACCCAGTCCGTCCGGTGGAGAGCTGCGGCGGCGGCCTCCGCCGTCGCCGAGCCGGTGCGCGGAAGAGGCCGCAGCGTCAGCGATCGGACCGTCGCCACCGCTGCGCCCGTCTCGTCGCTCAGCTCCACTCCGGCCCGGCCGCCGGGCCCTGGGGTCAGCCGGACCCGCAGGCGCTGTGCGCGGGTGGTGTGCACGCGCACTCCATTGAAGGCGAACGGCAGGGACAGCCCACCGGCCGCCGGGCCGCCGGGCCCGGAAGCGTTCGTGACAAGGCTGTCCAGGGCCAGGGCGTGCAGCGCCGCGTCGAGCAGCGCGGGATGCAGGACGAAGTCGGGGCCGCCCGCCGCCGGGCGCGGGGTCCGGGCCGCTTCGGGCAGCACCACGTCGGCGTACAGCTCCTCCCCGTGCCTCCAGGCGGCACGCATGCCCTGGAACGCGGGGCCGTAGCGCAACCCGTCGGCGGCCAGCCGCTCGTACGGTCCGGTCCCCGGTCCGTCGGCGTGCAGTGGCACCGTCTCCTCCGGCGGCCAGGACGCGTCCGGCCGGGGCGCGCCGCCGGTTTCGGCGGCGGTCGCTCCCCCGTCCAGGGGCGGCTGGACCGTCGAAAGAGTTCCGGCGGCGTTCCGGAGCCAGGGCTGCTCACCCGCCGGAGTGTGCGGCCGGGAGTGGAAGAGCACGGTCCGCCGTCCCGCTGCGTCCGTCCCCGCCACCTTCACCTGCAAGGCCACGGAGCCGTCCGGGGGCAAAGCCAGCGGCGCGGTCAGGACGAGCTCGTCCAGAACGGCCGCACCCGCCAACTCGCCTGCGTGAAGGGCCATTTCGACGAAGGCGGTGGCCGGTAGCAAGATCTGCCCGGCCACCACATGGTCGGCGAGCCACGGCTGGTCGCGCACCGAGAGCACCCCGCTCAGCAGCAATCCGTCGTCGTCGGCCGTGCGGGTGGCCGCGTGCAGGAACGGATGGGTGGTCTCGGGCGTCGGGGACACGGGCGCCAGTTCCGGGGCGGCCTCCAGCCAGTACCGGCGGCGCTGGAAGGTGTACGTGGGCAGTGCGACGCGGCGCCCACCGCGCCCGGCGAAGACGGCCTGCCAGTCGACGGGCACGCCGTGGGCGTGCAGCGTGGCCAGTGTGCCGAGCAGGGCGTCCGCCTCCGGCCGAGTCCCGCGCAGTGTCGGCAGGACCAGCGGTGCCTGACCCCGTCTACCGCCGTCCATGCCGCCCGTGTCCGGGTCGGTCGGGGCCGGTCCGGACGGGACCAGGTCGGCCGGGGCAGGTCCGGTGGAGCCCGGTCCGGTTGAGGCGAGGCAGTCTCGTACCAGGCCGGTGAGCACCCCGTCCGGGCCCAGTTCGACGTAGTGTGCCGCGCCTCGGTCGCCCAGGTGCGCCACCGAGTCGGCGAAGAGGACCGGGCGGCGGACGTGGTCCACCCAGAACTCCGGTGTGCACAGCTCCTCGTCGGTGGCCGCCCGGCCCTGCACTGCGGTGATCAGAGGCAGCCGCGGCGCGGCGAAGGAAAGACGCCGGACCACGTCCGCGAAATCGGCCAGCACGGGCTCCATCCGGGCGGAGTGGAAGGCATGACCGACCCGCAGCGGCGTCACCGCACGGCCCAGCTTCCGGAAGTACGCGACAGCTTCCCCCACCGCGGCCCCGTCGCCCGAGACGACCACCGAGGCGGGCCCGTTGACCGCGGCGATCTCCACCGCACACCCGGTGTCGGCGAGGTGGGCGGCCACCTCGTCCGCGCCGGCGGCCACCGCCGCCATCGCGCCGCCCGGAGGCAGCGCGTCCATCAGCCGTCCCCGGGCCGCCACCAGTGTGCACGCGTCCGCGAGGGACAACACCCCAGCGACATGTGCGGCCGTCACCTCGCCCACCGAGTGCCCTGCCACCAGGTCGGGGCGTACCCCCCAGGCCTCGAACTGCCGGAACAAGGCCGTCTCCAGGGCGAAGAGCGCCGGCTGCGTGAACCGGGTCGTGTGCAGCAGCGCACCCTTCTCCGTACCGGGCTCGGCGAACATGGCGTCCCGCAGGGGCACCGGCAGCAGCGGGTCGAGCAGTGCACAGCACTCGTCCAACGAAGCGGCGAAGGCCGGATACCGGTCCCGTGACTCGTACAGTTCACGGCCCATACCGACGCGCTGGCTGCCCTGGCCGGTGAACAGCAGGGCCAGCGGGCCCCGGTGGCGGGACGTGCCCGGATACGTTCCGGGCCCGCCGCCGTCCTCCGCCACGGCGCGCAGGGAGCCGAGCAGCCCCTCACGGTCCCGGGCCACCGGCACGGCCCGGTGCTCGAAGGCCGCACGCGTGGTGGCGAGTGAGTACCCGATATCCACCAGGGACACGTCGGGTGCGGCGACCACATGGTCGTACAGCCGTCGCGCCTGGGCCCGCAGCCCCGGCACGCTCCTGGCCGACACCGGAAAGGCCACCGCGGCCGGTCCGGGGTGTGTCGCGCCTCCCGCCACCGCCCCGGGCGCGACGCGACCGCTCGCGAGACCGCCGTCCGCTGCCCCGTGCGACGGTGCGGCCTCCCCGTCGTCCGGAGTCTCTTCGAGCAGCACATGGGCGTTGGTGCCACTGATGCCGAACGAGGACACCCCCGCCCGGCGCGGACGCTCCGTCGCGGGCCACTCCTCCGCCCGGCTCAGCAGCGCGATCCGCCCCGTGGACCAGTCGACACGGGGGGTCGGTTCGTCGGCGTGCAGGGTGCGCGGCAGCACACCGTGCCGCATGGCCTGCACCATCTTGATCACGCCGGCCACTCCGGCAGCGGCCTGGGTGTGACCGATGTTCGACTTCACCGAGCCCAGCCGGAGGGGACGCTGCCGCGCCTGCCGCCCGTACGTCGCGAAGAAGGCCTCCGCCTCGATGACGTCCCCCAGCCGGGTGCCGGTGCCGTGCGCCTCCACCGCGTCGATGTCCCCGGCATTGAGGCCCGCATCGGCCAGGGCCTGCCGGATCACCCGCTGCTGCGCCGGTCCGTGCGGTGCGGTCAGCCCGTTGCTCGCCCCGTCCTGGTTCACCGCCGAGCCGCGTACCACGGCCAGTACCGGAAGTCCGGCGCGGCGTGCCTCGGACAACCGGCTCAGCAGCAGCATTCCGGCGCCCTCGGCCCACCCGGTGCCGTCGGCCGACGCGCCGAACGCCTTGCAGCGGCCGTCCGGGGACAGCGCCCGCTGGCGGCTGAACTCCACGAACGATGAGGGTCCCGACATCACCGTGGCGCCACCGGCCAACGCGTAGGCACACTCGCCCCGGCGCAGCGCCTGGGCCGCCAGGTGCAGCGCCACCAGGGACGAGGAACACGCCGTGTCCACGGTGAGGGCCGGGCCTTCGAGACCGAAGGTGTAGGCGATACGGCCGGAGGCGACACTTCCGGCGTTGCCGAGGCCGAGGTAGCCCTCGACATGCTCGGGCGTCCTTGTCAGGTGGCGGGCGTAGTCGCTGTACATCAGCCCGACGTACACCCCGGTCGCCGAACCGCGCAGGGCGTCGGGGACGAGGCCGGCGTGCTCGAAGGCCTCCCACGCCACTTCGAGGAGCAGCCGGTGCTGCGGGTCCATGGCCAGCGCCTCGCGGGGGGAGATGCCGAAGAAACCGGGGTCGAAGCGGTCCGCGCCGGAGAGGAAACCGCCTTCGCGCACGTACGTACGTCCGGGCCGCCCCGGATCCGGGTCGTACAGCGCCTCGGCGTCCCAGCCCCGGTCGGTGGGGAAGGGGCCGATGGCGTCCCTCCCGTCGGCCACCAGCCGCCACAGTTCCTCGGGAGAGGTCACACCTCCGGGATAGCGGCAGGCCATCCCCACGATCACCACGGGGTCGTCGTCCGGACGGACCGCGCTCCCGTTCACGCGCCCGGTGCCGGACGGCGCGGCGGCGTTCTGCGCCCCGAGGTGGTCGGCGAGTGCGACGGCCGTGGGAAAGTCGAAGGCGACGGCCTCGGAGAGGGGCAGGCCGGTGACGGCCGACAGCCGCTCCCTCAGCACTGTCGCCGTCAGGGAGTCCATGCCCAGGTCCCGCAGGGCCGTGCTCGGCTCCACCGCCTCGGGCGTACAGCCGAGCACGGCCGCCACTTCGTTCCGCACCAGGGCCAGCAGGTCCTCCGACGGCTTCCCGGTGGCCTCCGCGACCAGCGACCGCGCGGGCAGGTCCGCGAGGTTGCGCCGCAGGGTCTTCCCGGAGGCGGTACGGGGAATCTCCGCCACCTCGAACAGCTCGACGGGGACCTTGAAACCGGACAGCTCCGCACGGCAGGCGGCGAGGACACGCCCCCTGTCCAGCACGCCGCCACCGGGCTCGGGGACCAGATAGCCGACCGGCACCTCACCGAAGACGGAGTGCGGGCGCCCGGCCACGGCGGCGTCCGCCACCCCCGGCAGCCGCCGCAACACCGCCTCCACCTCGGAGGGGTGGATGTTCACCCCGCCTCGAATGATCAGATCACTCGCCCGGCCGGTGATGGCCAGCCCGCCGAAGCCATCAATCCTGGCCAGGTCACCCGTGCGGAACCAGCCGTCGCGCAGTACGTCCGCGGTCGCTTCCGGCCTGCCGTGGTAACCGACCATGACCCCGGGCCCGTTGACCCACAGCTCGCCCTCACCCGTGTCCCGGCCGTCGGGGCCTCCGCCGACCCGGACCCGGGTGCCGGGCAACACCCGGCCCCACGCCCGGGACGCCCCGGACCCGATCGCCTCGCCCGGCGCCGGCATGGTGACCGGGCCCGCCTCCGTGCTGCCGTAGTGCTCCAGATAGGGGACACCGCAGATGGCCTCGAAGGACTCGCGGAACCCGGGCCCCGCCGCGGCACCGGCGCTGACGCAACCGCGCAGCGCGGGAGCGCCGAGACCGCCTCCGTCCTTGCCGCCGTCGTTGCCGCTCCCCTCGCCCCGGACCGCGTCGAGCAACGCCGAATACGTCGTGGGGACCCCGCCGAGCAAGGTGAACGAGTCATCCGCACCCCGCAGTTCGCCGAGCACCTCCGCCACCGAGAACCGGGGAAGCAGCACCGCGCTCGCCCCCACCGCGGTCACCCCGAGGAAGCACACCACCTGACTCATCGCGTGATGGAGGGGCAACGGCCACAGCACACGGTCCCGTTCGGAAAGGCCCAGGACACCGACGAGCCCCGTGGCGACCGTTGAGAGGCGGTTGCGCTGAGTGGACAGGACGCCCTTGGGTACGCCGGAGGAGCCCGAGGTGTAGAGCAGCCAGGCCACTTCGTCCAGTCCGAGATCGTCCCGGGCCTGCGATTGCGGATCCGTGCCCGCCAACTCCTCGTAGCGCAGAACGCCTTCCGCACCCGTGGCGGGCCGGTCCCCGGCCCCGTCCTCGTCTCCGGCCCCGTCCTCCTCTCCGCCTTCGGCCACCACCACGGTCAGCCCGGGTCGCACTGCCGATGCCGCCCGCCGCCTCAGGCGGACGTCATCGGTGATGAGCACCCGCGCCCCGCTGTCATCCAGCAAGCGGGCCAGCTCCGTCTCCGAGTTCCCGGTGTCCAGAGGTACGCCCACGCCGCCTGCGCGGGTGACGGCGAGCAGGCTCTCGACCGCCTCGACGCGATTGCCGAGGAGTACGGCAACCCGGTCGCCGCGCGCCAGGCCGAGGTCTGCAAGGTGACCGGCCAGCCGTGCGGTCCTCCGTTCCAGCTCCCGGTAGGTCACATGCCTGAGCCGGTCCCGAAAACAGACCTTGTCCCCCAGGTGCCGGGCGTGGTTCTTGAGCAGCTCCGGCAGTGATGTGACGACGTCGGCGTGCGTACCCACCGTATGACCTCCTTGAGATGACCCGTCGTTGAGGACGACCGCACAGTTCACCGGGTTGCCTCCCGGCGACGGGCGGACCACTTCGGGGTCCCTCCTCGCGTTTTCCCGCGGCCTTGGACACTCTTCACCGGCCGGCCCCCACCATCGGGCCCGGCTCCGGTCCACCGGCCCGGTCACCGCCGACAGACGTGCGCCGGGCCTACGCCCGATTCCAGGGGCGGTTGCCGCCGTGCGGGTGCCCGGTCAACGTGCACGACGGACCACCCGCTCGCGTACGCAGATGGTTGACGCGTCAATGCCGCATGCACGGCGGGCGGCACGGCGCCCCGGCGCCGCCGTCCGCATACCGGGACCGCGGCGACGACCGCAATGGCCCACGCCCCCGGCGGCATTGTCGTCGCGGCGGGGAGAAGCACTGCGGAGCACACCGCCGCGTGAAGTCGTGATCGCTCTGCGGGAATCTGCGGGAAGTCGAGGGCGAAGGCCATCCGTGGGAAGGGTCAGCGTGGGGGCCGTGACAGAGATGCCCCCGTCTCGGAGCCCTGCCGGATCATGGCCCGGCAATGGGTGCGCAGTCGTTGGGGCCACCGATCCTGCCACGCCCGCCAGACGAGGACGTGGAACACCACCAGAAGGAACCCGGAGAGCGCCGCGGTGCCCAGCGTCGCGGCTACCACTTTGTCGATCCTTTCGAAGCCCCCCTCGGCCCCGGCGCCATGTGTACCGGACGCCTTACGGGCCAGCAGCACGCAGGTGTTGACCGTGATCCACCCCGCGGCGATCATCCCCGCGGCCCACGGTGCGCGGTCGGCGCGGTTGTCACGCCGCGTACGGTGAAGCGGCAGATATCCGGTCACCAGCTCCGCGTGGGCCCCGCAGGCCGCCTTGAAAGCGGGGTGGCCGGTGAGTGCCTTCACCGTCACAGGACGTCGAGCGGACCATGACTCGCGGGCGAACCGCCACGCCTCCAGGACCAGGGGATGCTCCGGAGGAACCGCGACCTCCTGGTCCAACCCGGCCAAGGGGAGGAGCGGTTGCTTCGGGTCGAGCCTTACGGCCGGGTCGAGCCGAATCTCAGGGCTGGTCCGTCCCTCCGGGTCGAGGCCCGCCAGCCCCGCCGCGATCAGCGACCGCACGGCCATCTCGGCCGCCGCCCACTCCCGTTCCCTGGGATCCGACCGTCGAAATCCGGGCCCGAGCAGCCATGCCGCGTGGTATTCGTCCCACTCGCCCGACGCGAGCAGCCGGTCCGCGGTCCGCGCCCCGGCCCGGTAACTCGACAGGGCCAGTCCGCCGATGCCCAGGTTCAGGACCACCAGGACCCCACTCGTGCTCACCACGAGCCACACCACACCATTCATGGAGACAGGAATAGAGCATGTTCCCCGCAGCCGCTACGGCGCAGCCGTGATCGGGCCGGCACCACGTCCCATCCACAACCTGCCGGGGCCCATCAATGTGGCCGGAGCCTGGCGAGCCCGGACAGAACCGTCGGGCGGCAACCCGGCCGAACCCGACGACCACGACGACGCGGCTGCCGCGCATCCTTCCGGCACGTCGGTGAGGACGGCCGGGCGCACACCCGGCCATTGGGGTCAGGGCAGTTCCCGAACGGTGGCCTCCAGCCTTCCCCGGCCGTTGGCCGCCGCGCCGCTGGGTGCGAAGCAGCCGACCCGTCCGGCGGCGGTTCCGCCGCAGGCGGTGGAGCCTGCGGGGACGTTGACGCTCCGCTGGGCCGGGTTGGCGTTGAGGAGGCCGACGCACTGCTCGCGCCGGGGTGGGCGTGGTCGGTGTGGAGGCGGGGGACGCCTGCGTGGGGACGGACGCAGGCGAAGGGACGGCCTGGTCGGTCGTGTCGTGCGCCCCGGTCGCCCGGATGCCGACCGCGGTGCCCCCGCCGGACAGCAGCAGGACGGCCACCGCCCCGCCGACCAGCAGGACACCGGGTCGGATGCCGGGCTTCCTCGGATCCGCTGTCGGGTGCTTGGCCGGATCGTGAGGCACGGGGGGGGTGCGTGGTGCGGACCGGTACCGCTCCCGGCCGGCATCGGACCGGGCCGCCCGGCCCGTCTGCCTCTTCGAGTACGACCAGGCGCGCACGGCAGCCGTCCAGTTCGGTGATCAGGTCAGCGCGGCGGTGGACCAGCTGGCTACGGCGTTCCGCCAGGAGCCGGCTCGCCTCTTCGAGCTGGTGCTTCCTGTCCTGGCTGCCCGTGCTCGGCGAAGGCCGCGTCCGACGGCCCTCCTCCTCCAGGTCCGTGCGGAGCCGTTTCTCCCGCACACCGACCTCGGCCAGCTCCTCCCCGAGTCGGCGCAGCGCCTCCTCGCCGTCCAGAAGACGTAGCAGGAGTGAGTTCGCGGAGTGGTCGCCCACCATCAGGGAACCCCGTCGCTGTAGAGCCAACCGCCGCACCCGGCAGACGAGTCGAAAACCCACCCGTGCTGCTGCCCAGCACGTCCTGGCAAATATCGAAGCGCTGTCGAGCAGTGCAGCGGCACCAACGGGCAGGACGACAACGACCAGTTGCCCGGCCTTCAGGATGTCCGCGCGCCCCGCCACGGCGGCCGTCTCCCCCTCCCCCGGCACTGGGGCTCGGCAGGATCCGCAGGTCTTCGTACCGGGGTGGGATCATGGTCGGGAGCCTCAGCGCCCGAAGGCACCAACAACGGCGCGGAAGGCTCCGACGGCCTCGTGGACGAGCGGACCGCGGCCCAGCCGGTGTACCGGCCCGGGTCTGCCGACACAGTCGCGGGCCGGCAGACCCTGGCCGCCCTGGCCCCCGTCCGTCATGCCGTGACACCATGCGCGGCTCGCGGCCGGGTTCCGCATCGGTGCCACGACGGCCTGCCGCTACATGGGCAGGGCCTTCGATGCCCTGGCCGCACCGCACCGCACCTCGCTCCGGCTCCGGCCGAAGCAGTAAGTACCGTACGGACGGAGGCGTTCGTGCTCCTGGAGGGCACGCTGCCGCCTACCGACCGGGTCGCCGACATCATTGGAGGCCGGCCCCGTCCAGTCCGTGTTCAGGAAGCGGGTGATTCGTGGGCGGGGAGTTCTCCGGCCAACTCCATACAGCGCAGACGGGCCGGGGAGAAGTTGTAGGGCATCTTTCCCGTGGCCTCGAATGCGCTCATGGCCCCCTCCCCCTTGCCGGCGCTTTTGCCTGCCTCGCCCCCACCCTTGTCAGCGGTAGCGGTAGCGGGGTGCAACGCGTCCCAGGAGCCGAAAATCGCGTCGTCGCTCTCCGCCAGGCCGGAATCCTCGATAACGGCGTGCAGTGCCTTTTCGAAGGCGTGCCGTTCGGCAGCCACCCGGGCCACACGGGGGTCATCGACAGCGATCGTGTCATCGAGTGCCTCCTCGGCGGCATCAATACGGTCGGAGTCCTCCCGCAGTTCCGGGTGAGTGGCCAGGGCGATGAAACGGGAGGCCTGGACGGCAGCACCGAGCGGGCCGAAGATCCGCTCGGTGACCAGCAGGCTGTCCAGGTCCGTCTGGCGCAAGGAGCCTTCGGGCAGGCTCTTGAGGCGGCTGGTGACGAAGTCGGAGAGCAAACCCATCCTGCTGCCCTCGGTACGCATGCGCTGCACGGCAGTCCGCTGCCGCCGCAGTTCCGCTTCCTGGGCGACGAGGGTCTCCTCCAGCCGTTCCAGGATGCTCGCGATGCCGTCGTCGCCGTCCTTGCTGTCGGCACCGGCGGAAGCCGTGTCGGCGTCGGCGAAGGCGTCACGGATGTCGTCCAGGGCGATCCCGGCATCGGCCGCCCTGCGGATCCACAGCAGCCGGATCATGTCTTCGTAGCCGTAGCGGCGGCGGTCGTCGCCACCCCGCACGGGCTCGGGGAGCAGGCCGATCTCGTGGTAGTGACGGATCGCCCGCGGTGTGGTGCCGACAAAGGCCGCCGCGTCACCGATCTTGACCTGGCGCGGCGGGACGAAGGACGGATACATGAGCAGGGGCCTTCCTCAATAGGGCGGGAGATGAGTCCACCGGACCACATACCGCTACGGAAGGTGCAACCCGAGCCGCTCCGCCCGGTACCCGTGCCAGGACAAGCACCCCTTGTCCGTGACGATCGGTCACGGGCGCCGACGCGTGTTGCCGTCGGCGCGTACCTCTGTCCGTGGGTGCGGGTGAAGGGCGCGCGAGTGGGGCGTCGCGGCGGGCCGGCAGGTGTTGCCGGCCTTGGTTCCGGGTGGAGAGGACTCGGGGAGCAGAAGGCATCAGACTGCGACGGAGATCAGGTCCACCACGAAGACGAGTGTCGAGCCCGCCGGGATCAACGGCGAGGGTGACTGCTTGCCGTAGCCGAGGCGCGGGGGAACGATGATCTCGCGCCGGCCGCCGACCTTCATCCCTCTGACCCCGCGGTCCCAGCCCTTGATGACCTTGCCACCGCCCACGGCGAACTTGAACGTCTTGCCCCGGTCCCAGGAGGCGTCGAATTCCTTGCCGGACTCGAAGGTGACCCCGACGTAGTGAACCTGGACAACCCTGCCAGGCTTCGCTTCAAGCCCGTCCCCGACGACGAGGTCGCGGAAGGTCAGCTCGGTGGGAGCGTCACCCTCCGGAAGGTCGATCTCGGGCTTCGTCAGTTCACTCATTACCGCCTCGTTCGCTCGCAGCCGGGAGCCCTCGTACAGACCAGCCAGGCACATGGTCACTCTATGCAGTAGATCACCATGTTGCCGTGAACGCTGTTCTCTTGGGGTGCGTCACGTCCAACGGAGCGCGATGCCCAGCGTGACGGGGCGTTCTACGGGACGCCCCCCGTGCGGAGTTGGAGGGGCACCCCTTCGACTGGACGATATGAACCGCGATGCGGTGCAGGCCAAGCGGCGTGCGCACAACCGGCCTGCGGTCGCGGGCCGCAGCGTCCGCACGTCAGGGCACGGTGATGACGATCTTGCCGCGCGCGTGGCCCGTGGCGCTGGCGTCATGAGCTCTGGCAGCCTCCTTCAGCGGGAACACGGCGTGCAGCGGGACCGTGAGGCGGCCCTGGTCGGCGAGGTCGGCCGCCAGCGGTAGACCTGCCCAGCCCGGCGACTCTCCCGCTTCGGAGCGGGAGAACCGCACTCCGTGCCGGGCGGCGTCGAAGTCCGCGATGGTCACCACGTGGTGCGGGTCTCCGACGATGGCCACCAGTTCGGCGAGAGAGCCCTTACCAGCCGCGTCCAGAACCACATCGACACCGAGCGGAGCCAGTGGGGCGAGGCGATCGGCCAGCCCCGCCCCGTAGGTGACCGGTACGACGCCGAGCTGGGCGAGGAAGCCGTGGTTGCCTTCGCTCGCGGTGCCGATCACGGTGAGACCGCGGGCCTGGGCGAGTTGCGCGGCGATGGTGCCGACGCCACCGGCGGCACCATCGATCAACAAGGTCATGCCTTCGGCGACTTCCAGCGCCTCCAGTACGCGTGTGGCCGAGTCGATATTGCCCGCAGCGCCACCCGCTTCCTCGAAGGACCATGACCGAGGCTTGGACGCCCATGCCTCCAGCACCGCGTACTGGGCCGCGGCGCCCCCCTGATCCACGAAGGGAACGAGGCCGAAGACCGCGTCTCCCACGGCGGCCCCGGTCACCCCCTCTCCCACCTCGTCGACGATTCCCGCGGCATCCATGCCGGGTATATGGGGGAACTCCACGGTGGCGATGTCCCGCAGCATCCCTGAGCGCAGGTAATGGTCGGCAGGGGTGACGCCGGTGGCACGCACCGCGATGCGGACCTGACCGTGTCCCGCGTGCGGCTCTTCGACCTCCTCGACACCAAGGACCTCGGAACCGCCATAGCAGTGGTATTGCACAGCGAACACGGACAACCTCCGTAAAAATGGCACGTCGTTCAACGGGAGAACTCGCAGCCGCTCACCTCTGCGGCAGAGAGCCGGCCGCAGGGGCACCGCGGCACCAGGTCACGCTAACCCGCTAAACGGTTGACCCCTTCCGTTTGTGATTAAGTGGGAGACATGCCTGCTCAACCGTCTCGGAACCCGCCCCCCTCCGCATCCGGCGCCCCCGCCTCGGGGCAGAGAGCCGACGCCCGGCTCAACCGCACCCGGCTCCTCCAGGCCGCCCGCGAGGCGTACGCCCTCGACGGCACCGACGTACCTTCCAGCACAATCGCCCGCAGAGCGGGCGTGGGTGCCGCCACCCTCTACCGGCATTTCCCGACACGCGGCTCGCTGATCGCCGCCGCGTTCTCCGAACAACTCGGCCAGTGCGTCGCCACTCTCGACGAGGCTCTTCAGGACGACGATCCCTGGCACGGACTTCGCAACGTCCTCACCAAGGTGTGCATGATGCAGGCCCAGGACCGCGGGTTCAGCGCCGCGTTCCTCTCCCAGTTTCCCGACGCGCCGGACGTCCATCGTGAGCGTGCCCGCGCCGAGACATCCCTCGCCCAGCTGGTACAGCGCGCGAAGGACACCGGGCAGCTGCGCAAGGACTTCGACCCCAGCGATGTCACCCTGTTGCTCCTGGCCAACAACGGCGTCGTGCGAGAGTCCCCGGCGGCCTCCATGGCCGCATCCCGTCGCCTGCTCGCCTACTTCCTCCAGTCCTGCCTGCCGACGGACGGCACACCCCTGCCCGAGCCCGCGCCACTCCGCCTGGACGACCTCTACAGACCACCGCGTCGAACGGCGTGACCGCCGATGTGCTCAAGGTCCCGTGGTCGGCGGGCTCCAGAGGAACGGCGGCGGGAACTCCTCCTTCGATGGAGAGTGCCGGATGCCCGTCGGCCAGCGGACATCCGGGTTCCCCCAGAAGGAGCAGCCGGGCAGCGGGGGCCGCACCGCCCGTACGCCGTGGCACACTCGTCCCTTGATCGCGGGGGCCGCACTGCCCCCGACCCGGGAGGACATGACTGTGCGCAGAACCAAGTGGGCCACCGTGGTGGTAGCAGTCATCGCACTCGGAGCCGCAGGCTGCGGCACGAGCGACGCGGGCACCGAGGTGGACGCCACCCCGAAGCCGCCCCGGCCCCAGGGCACCGGGGTACTCACGAAGGAAGTCGTGCGTACGGACCTCGACGCCTCGGCCGCGGACGCGGGCGTTCCGGCGAACGCACCGGAATATGGGCGGACGAGCGAGGACGCCCCGGCCGGCTCGGCGCCGCAGTCGTGCGGCGTCGCCTTCAAGGGGTTCGGCACCAAGACCGCCCCGGTGGACATCGCCCGCTACGAGGCGGTGGTGGGCGAGTTGCGCGAGCGCGACTGGCAGCAGCCCCAGGAACGCTATGAGCGCAAGGGCCCGGACGACGGGGTGGTCGACTTGGCCCGGGTGGTCCTCAATCAGCGCGGCTGGAGCGTGGTCGCGGAGTACCGGACCTTCCAGGAGGACGGCGTGATCACCCTGACGGCCTTCGAGGACGCCTGTGTGAAGGAGAACGACGCGGACGCGGGTCCGGTCGGCTGACCCCGCCCCGCTGCCCAACGGCCTCGTGCACGGCAATCCCTGACACCTCCGCACCGCCGCGTCCCGCTGGGCACAGCCTCGCCCCCGTGACGGCAGGCTCCACTGACGCGCCCGACTGCCCGTCGCGCACGGGGCGGTGAGAAGTTGCTTCCGATCTCCGGTCTTCGTCGGAGCCCCCGCCTGCTCACGCCCCGGTGACGACCCGGAAGGCCGTGGGCACCGGCACCACCGGTCCGACGGGTTGAGGAGATCCGCGCCCCCCTTTCCCATCCACTTGCCCCACCAGGTATCTTGCATCGCATGGAACCAGGTGATTCGGCCAGGCAGACCCGCGCAGCCACCCAGCTGCGCAAGGGCGTCCTGGAGTACCCCGTACTCGCCCTGATGCGGAACCGCCCCCGCTACGACGCGGAACTCCTCCACGAGTTCGCCCGCGTCCGACCCGGCTTCCGCGACACCGTCGACACCTTCTTCACCACCCCCCACCCCAGCACCGGAGACCTCGTATGAAGACCTCTGCCGACCCCGTACGCGACTACCTCTCCGCTGTCGAGCGCGAGGCCTCCGCGCTCCCCGCCGACCGTCGCCAGGAACTCCTCGCCGACCTCGCCGAACACATCGAGGTGACGCGCGCCGAGCGCCCCGATGCCGCGATCGGCGAGGTCCTGGCGGAGCTGGGGGACCCCCGCACGATCGCGGCGACGGCACTGGCGGAGGCGGGGAACGGGGCCGCCGGAGCCCCGGCCCGGAGCGGTGTCGGCATACCCGCCCGGCGTGGCAAGGTGCACCCCCTGGTCCCGCTCCTGATGCTCACGCTGTCGCTGCCCTTCATGATGGTCTTCCCCGACCTCCCCGGGCCGCTGTTCGGCGTCCTGTTGCGCGTCACCGGCGCGGTGCTGCTCTGCACCTCGGTGCACTGGGTCGCCGTCCAGAAGACCACCGGCGTTCTGCTTGCCGCCGTCCTGCCGAGTGCCGTCATCGCCACCTGGAACCTGTCCAGCGGCGGCCCGGCGGGCGACACCCCGGCCCTCGTGGCCAACCTGGCGATGCTCGCCGTGCTGGCCGGCACGGCAACATGGCTCTGGCGGGTCCGCCGCGCCTGAACCCGTCGTTCAACCGGCAGCGGTCACGTGAATCGCTCTCGGGTCGCGGTCGAACGGCCAGTGCTCGGAACCGAGACGGCTGACGGTGCCGGTGACGATCGCAGGTTCACTGTCGCGCACGGGCAGTCCCCCGCCCCTGGGTCGTGGACTCATGGGTGGGCCGGGCGGCACATCAACGGGTCCAAGCATGTCGGTTGTTGACGCACGCCGAGCCCTTTCACCGGCCTGGTCGACTTCCATGCCCCCGGGGAACGGCTGACGGCCATGCCGCCCCCGGGGTCTCCCACACACCCGGCAACTACCGGCTCCGAAGGGAGTCCTGGGACGACTGGTCCCTCAAGGGCGCCTCGACCGCGTCCGGTTCGGGGTCCCTGAAGGTGGCCGTGTACCGATGCACTGCACGCCGGCAACCGCCATCTCCGTCAACTTCCTTGAAAATATGAGCTACAAGCGATTGACGCCCCGCCGATCGGATTCCTAGCATCGGTGGATCGATTTACTACTCAGTGTCGACCCTGTTCGGGGACAAGTCTGGGGACGGGACGAGTGATGGTGCGGTTACCGCGCGCTGATGTACCGGCCGAGAGGCGCCATCCGTTCAACTGCTCAGCGGGAGCGTCGCGGCGGGCGTCCCGGCGGGGTGCGGCCGACGCTCGGAACGGTACGGATTCACGGTGGTCGACGACGTACTCGGCCAGGTGGCCATGGCGGCGGGCGGGCAACGGGAGGAGAGCCTGTACGCCCATGACTCTGGCGTGGCAGCCGAGCGCCGCAGCCCGCCGGGCACGACGATGAGCACCCACGATCATGCCGGGCGCGATGAGCGGCCGCACGGGCGATGGCTACGGCCGCGGACCGACGGCGCTCCGCGGGCTGCGGGAACCGTCCGTGACCTGGCCGCCGCTCTGCCTCGGGCCGGCCGGGGCCTGACGGCCGGGCTGCTGACCGTCACGCTGTTGACCGGCCTGCTGCCCCTGGTCCAGATGGGGCTCACCAGCATCGCGGTCGGCTCGCTCCCCGACGCCGTGCGCCATGGTGCGGGCACAAGGGCGCACACTCGCCTCGTGCTGGTGCTCGCCGTGCTGACCGCGGTGTTCTTCGCCGCGCAGGCCGCCGTTCCGCTCCAGAGGTCGCTGTGCCGAGCCCTCGGTACGCGGCTGGAGGAACGCACCCGGATGCGGGTCATGGCGGCGGCAGACGGCGAGGAGCACGGCGGGGAAGGGCTTCGGGAGGCGGTGGCGCGGGCGCGGGACATCAGGACCGCCGCGTTCGGACCGTCGGCCGCGGTGGGGGGACTGTCCGGTCTGGTCGCGGGACGTCTGCACGGGCTGGCGGCGGCCGCTGTCCTGGCCACCTTCCAATGGTGGGCGCCGCTGGTGCTGCTGGGCACCTTCCTCCCCTGGGACCGCTACTTCCGCCAGGAACACGCCAAGGTCGCGAAGGGCTGGGCGGGCCGCACCGAGGAGCAGGAACGGGCCAGGTACTACCGCGATCTCGCCTTCGATCCGGCGGCGGGCAAGGAGATCAGGATCTTCGGCCTCGCGGGCTTCGTCGGCGACCGGTTCGCCAGGCACTTCCGGCGGGCCATGAGCCCGGTATGGCGCGGGCGCGGCACCGACCTGCGACGCTTCCTTCCCCGCGTGGCGCTGGTGGCGCTCGGCTACGCCGTGGTCTACGGCTCCATGGGCCGCGAGCTGTCGAACGGGACGCTCGGGCTCACCGCCACGGTGCTGTACGTCCAGACGGCCGGTCAGATCTGGCGGATCGTACCGAGCTTCAACGACCTCTCGCGGCTCGCCATCGGGGCCGGCGCCGTCTCGGCGGCGGCGCGACTGCCCGAGCCCGCCGGACACGCGTCGCAGCGGGCCGTACCACCCGCACCCGCGCACCGGCCCGTCATCCGGTTCGAGAACGTGACCTACCGCTATCCGGCGGCAGCCGACGAGGTTCTGCATGGCATCGACCTGACCGTCCCGGCGGGCGGAACCCTGGCGGTGGTCGGGGCCAACGGTGCGGGCAAGAGCACTCTGATCAACCTGCTGTGCGGTCTTGTCCGGCCCACCGACGGCCGGGTGACAGCGGATGGCACGGACCTCGCGGACTTGGCGTCCGGCGAGTGGCGGACCGGGGTCGCCGCGGTCTTCCAGGACCAGGTGCGCTACCCCTTCTCGGTCCGCGACAACATCGCCGTCGGAGCGGCCGGTCCGGTCGATGACGCGGCGGTACTGCGGGCTGCCGGGCAGGCGGGGGCGGCGGAGCTGATCGGGCGGCTGCCCCGAGGACTGGACACCGTGTTGTCCCGCGACTTCACGGGAGGCACCGAACTCTCCGGCGGGCAGTGGCAGTCCATAGCGGTGGCCCGTGCGCTGGCCGGCACCGCGACGGGCGCCCACCTGCTCGTGCTCGACGAGCCGACGGCGAGTCTGGACGTACGCGCCGAGGCGGAGCTGTTCGGGAGGATCATCGGCGCGGACACCGGCTTGACCACGGTGCTGGTCTCCCATCGCTTCGCCAACGTCCGGCGCGCCGACCGCATCGTCGTCCTGGACGGCGGCCGCGTCACCGAGGAGGGAACCCACGACGAGCTGATGCGGTTGAACGGCCGGTACGCACAGATGTTCCGTCTCCAGGCCGCCCATTTCACCGATGCGGCCAAGGAGCCCGCCGAAGGGCGTCCGGACGTCCCCGGCCCGGACGCCTCGGTTCTTGATGTGCCCCGCCCGAACGCCGAAGACACCGATGTCGCAGCCGTGGACCTCGCGGACGGGAGGACACCGTGAGGGAGACACTCCGGCTGATCCGTCTGGTCCTGTCCGACTCCCTGCGCGCCGACCCGCGGCTCACGGCGGCGGTCATCGCCCTGCGGATCGCCGCGGGCGTCCTGGCCCCGCTCGACGCCGTCGCCCTCGGGCTCCTCGTCGACGCGGCCCTGAGCGGGAACACCCCGGCATCGCTCGGTTACGCCGTCATGTTCGCGGTGTGCGACGCGGGGAGTTCGGCGCTCAACCACCCGGCGGGAAAACTGGAGCTGACCCTCAGGGAGAAGACCGACTTCCTCCTTGAACGCCGGGTCGTCAAAGCCGTGAGCGAGCCGGTGACGACCGGTCACCTGGAACACCCCGCCTACCTTGACCAGGTCGAGAGGGCCAGGGACCAGTCGTCTTCGCTGGGCGCGTTGGTGGTCCGGCTGGTCGCCCTGGTGCAGGTTCTGATCATGGTGGCGATCACCGTGGCCGCCCTGGTCACCGTGCATGGGGCGCTGGCCCTGCTGTTGATCGTGGCGATTCCCGCCGTCGCTGCCACGGGGCGCGCTGAGTCCGTGCGGATGCGCGCCGAGGAGCAGTTGGCCGAGCCTCTGCGACACACCGACCGCATCTTCGAACTGGCCACCCGGCCGCAGGCGACGGCCGAGATCCGGCTGTCCGGCAGCGGACCTCTGCTGCGCGAGCGGTTCCGTGAGAGCTCTGCGCACATTGCCGCGGTGCGGGGTCGCGCCGAGCGGCGGGCCGCGGGGATCACGGCGGCCGGATGGCTGGTGTTCTCGACCGGTCTGCTGGCCGCGCTCGTCCTGCTCGTCCGGGAGGCCATACACGGCCGGGTCGGCGTCGGCGCCGCGCTGATCATCCTGGGTCTGGCGGTGCGACTCATCGAGCAGGTGGACGACATCACGATGGCCGTGGCGGGTGCGCGGCGGGCACTGATCGACGGGCGGCGCCTGCTTCGCCTGGTGGACGGCATCGACCGAGCCGCCGGGACGCCCTCTCCGCCGGCGACGGGGCAGGTCCCCGAGCGTCTGGCACACGGCATCGAGTTGCGTGGAGTGAGCTTCCGCCACCCCGGCGCGGAGCGCGACGTACTGCGGGAGATCGACCTCTGTCTGGAGCCGGGTAGCACCGTCGCGGTCGTGGGCGTGACCGGGGCGGGCAAGACCACCCTCGTCAAACTGCTCTGCCGCCTGTACGAACCCGACGTCGGCGAGATCACCGTCGATGGCCAGGGGCTCCGGGAACTGCCCGCTGAGGAGTGGCGCGGTGCCATGTCGGCCTGCTTCCAGGACTACGTACGCTTCGAACTCCTTGCCCGGGAGGCCATCGGCATAGGACAACTGGCTGACGTGGAGCGGGAGTCACGGGTCCGTGCGGCCGCGTTCCGGGCGGACATCACCGGAGTTCTGGACGGCCTGCCGCACGGCCTGGATACCCAGCTCGGCGCCCGCTGGACCGGAGGCGTGGGCCTGTCGGGCGGGCAGTGGCAGCGGCTCGCACTGGCTCGCGCCTCGATGCGCACCAGCCCTCTCCTGCTCGTACTGGACGAGCCCAGCGCCGGCATCGACGCCGTGACCGAGCACGCGATCTTCGAGCGCTACACCCGTGCAAGCCGGGAGGGAGCCCTCTCCGGGGCGGTGACCCTGCTCGTTTCGCACCGCTTCTCCACGGTCCGGATGGCCGACCGCATCGTCGTGCTGGACGGCGGACGCATCACGGAGAGCGGCAGTCACGACGAACTGATGCGCCTCGGCGGGACCTACGCAGAACTCTTCCACCTCCAGGCCGATGGCTACGGCAGGTCCGGTGACCGAACCCTGTCGACCTCCTGACCGAGAACAACTGCCTTGAGGACAAGGGGGGGATGACCGCCCGGCTTTCGGTCCGGGCCGGCAGCGGAGTGGAACGCCGAGGAGCGTTCATGCGGATGGCGGCCGGGTGGAGGGGATGGGCGGAAGCCATGTGGGCGTGTTGTGGCGGAAGCTGTGACCGATGGGGATGATCCCGGCACCGTTGTCCAGGGCCGAGAGACAGACTCCGAGGTATTCCTCACCGTCGGCCGCAGCCCCGAGGGGCGTACCGCACAAGGCGCAGAACCAGCGTTGCATCGTGGGCCAGGACCGGTACGAGCTGGGGGTTCCGGGCCCGGTCCAGCTGAAGCCGGTCCGGCGGAAGCCGACCCAGCCCATGATCGGGCCGCCGGAGAGGCGGGAGCAGTGGGGGCAGGCACATACGTGGGGGTCGTAGGGCTCCCCCATCGCTTCGAAACGGATGTGGCCGCACAGGCAGCCGCCGGTGGATGCCTCTGTCGTGGGTGTCAGGTCGCTGGGCATGGGGCTTCCTTGCTGTCGCGGCACGGCCGGGACGGTGGACATGCGCGTCGACTCGCCACAAGAGGACGGGCCTACGGGCGGAGTTCGGGGCAGGTGAGGGCGCTCCGGGGTGGGCAGCCTGGCACGCCGACTCCGTGGCGTGGGAGCGGCCGAGCGGAATCGGGCCATCGCCGCCGCCGTGCCGCCGTACGCCGGGCACTGTCGGGCGCAGCCGCCGCATGGGGCGGACGGGGCATCAGGTTGGCCGGAAACCCTCGGAGGAAGCGGCCGAACGGGCGACCATCGCTCGAACGAGGGCGTTTCGACGGCAGGACCCCGCGCCCTTGGCGCGAGCGGCGACATTCGTACACGCGTCCAGAAATCCCCTCGCCGTCACCCGTTACGGCGTGCCGGGTGCCCCGTTTCTAGAGCACCCGTGCCATTCGACGATCTGCTGGAGGACACGATGACTCCGCTCCCCGCCCCCGCGTGCCGGCCCCTCGCATTCGAACGACGGTGGCCTGTCCCGGCTCCTCCCACCCTCGGCGTGCAGCAGGTCGACACCTCCACCCACCGCTCGACGCGGCCGGATGCGAGGCGGGAGGGATGACGAACACGCACCCTCCGAAGGTCCCCGTCGACGGGAGTGTTCCGGCGCCGCGGTCCGTCCCGCTCCCACTGCCTCCCGCGACGTTCCCCACCGGCCCGCAGGACGGCGATGTGACCGACGGGATGAAGGAGGCGTACTGGTCTGTCCACGACGGCGCGGCCGCGAACGCCACGGTGTGGCAGGTCCTTGCCCGGCTGCCCAGGATCACGGCCCTGATCGGGCGGCTCGCCTGGGGCGCGGACCGCTCCGCCACGGTCACGGTCGTCGTCTGCCAACTGGCATCGGCGGCCATGAGCGCCTTCGGGCTGATCGCCTCGGTCGCTGTTCTCCAGCACCTGTTCGCCCAGGGCCCCACGCCCGACCGTGTGCGTGCCGCCGTTCCCCAGATCCTCCTCATCGTCGGTTTCCTCGCGGCCCGTGCGCTCATGGAGGCCGCTGTCGCGGCTGCTCAGGCCAGGGTGACGCCCAAGATCCGCACGGCCCTGGAATGCGAATTCTTCCGGCTCACCGCGCACGTGCGTCTCGAAGCGGTCGAGGACGCCGAGTGGCACGACGAGGTGCACCGCGCCAACGACCGAGGGCTGTTCTACGCGCGGCAGATCGTCGGGCAGGTCGTCTCCCTCGCGTCCGCCGGCCTGGGGCTCGTCGGCACCGCCGGTGTACTGAGCCTCCTGCACCCGCTCCTGTTGCCCCTGCTGCTGCTGTCCGTCGTCCCGGTCGGCGCGGCCGCCGTCCGCAGCGCACGCGCCAGATTCCACTCCTTCAAACGCTGGAACACCCTGCAGCGCCGGGTCCGGGTCTTCTCGTGGCTGATGCTCGACGTGGACGCGGCCGCCGAACTGCGCTCCGACACCGCGCAGGGCGCGCTCCTGGAAGAGCACCGGCGGCTCACCACCAAGATCGCAGCGGAGGACAGCAGGCTGGGCCTGTACTCCGCGATGCTGAACCTGGCCGGGCGGGCTGTGGGCGGGCTCGGGACCGGCATCACCTACACGGTGCTGGGTGCCATGCTGATCGCCGGATGGCTTCCCCTGGCAGCCGGTGCCGGTGCCGTCATCGCCATCCAGGCAGGCCAGGCGTCGCTGACCCGGCTCGTCGAGGTCGCCCATCTCGTCTACGAGCACGCCCTATGGGTGGACGACCTCCTTGCCGTGCAGGAACGCTGTCGCCAACTACTGCCTCGCAGAACCGCGTTGAACGCGCCCGCCCAGGTGAGGACGATCACCCTGGAGAACGTGCGGTTCACCTACCCCGGCAAGGACACACCGGCCCTGGACGGGATCAGCTTGACCCTCCGCGCCGGGGAGACGGTGGCATTCGTCGGCCTCAACGGTTCGGGCAAGAGCACCTGCGCCAAGCTCCTCGCCGGCCTGTACGAGGCGCAGCAGGGCAGCGTGCGCTGGAATGGCGTCGACATGCGTGACATGGACGCCCAGTCGGTCCACCGGCAGGTGGCCTGTGTGCTGCAGGAGCCGGTCCGCTTCCCTTTCAGCGCCCTGTCGAACATCACCATCTCGACCGGCACTCTCGTGGACGTCGATCCGCAGCGGGCGATGGACGCCGCGCGGGCGTCCGGCGCCGACGGTGTCATCGCCGCCCTGCCCGGCCAGTGGGGAGCGATCCTGTCCAAGCGGTTCAAGGACGGCCAGGAGCTGTCGGGCGGACAGTGGGCGAAAGTGGCCGTGGGCCGCGGCCTGTACAAGAAGGCACCGTTGCTCCTCCTGGACGAGCCGACGGCCAGCATGGACCCTCCTTCCGAGCACGCTGTCTACGAGGCGGTACTGCGCGGCCGGCTGCGTGAGGACCAGATCACCGTGCTGATCTCCCACCGACTGGCCAGCGTCATCGACTGCCACCGGATCCATGTGTTCGACAGCGGTCGCATCGTCGAGTCCGGGTCCCACGACGAACTGATGGCCCTGGGCGGCGACTACGCAGCCATGTTCACGCTTCAGGCCGGTGGCTACCGACCCCGCACCCCTGCGGCCACCGCGACGACCGCCGTCGAGGAGGCGACGCAGTGATCCCACCCCGGAAACGGTCGGCGCTCCGGCGCCTGTTCACTCTCCGAGTGAGCTCTTCAGGAAGTCCAGTTCGAGCCGCAGCAGGGTGTCCGCGACCCCTTCCCCGGTCACGAGGTGCCCGACCCCCGGGAGCAGCAGCACGCTGTGCGGCCGCCCCGCAGCGAGCAACTTCGCCGAGAAGCGCAGCGTATGCGCCGGGGCCACATTGTCGTCGGCCAGTCCGTGCACGAGCATCAGCGGCCGGGTCAGGTTCCCGGCGAGCGGGATCAGCGAGCTGCGCTCGTAGTCGAGCGGCTGGAGGCGCGGGTGGCCGAGGAAGCGCTCCTCCCAATACGTGTCGTACAGGCGCCGGTCGGTCGGCGGCGCGCCCGCGACCGCCGCGTGGAACACATCGGGACGGTGCAGTACGGCGCCGGCGGCAAGGTAGCCGCTGAACGACCAGCCCCGGATGCCCACTCGTCCCAGGTCGATGGCCTCGCACCGTTCAGCGGCAGCGTGCAGCCCGTCGATCTGGTCGTCGAGGACAGGGGTGAGCCGGTCACCGAGGATGGCTTGCTGCCACCGCACCCCGCGGCCGGGGGTTCCCCGCCCGTCCGTGGCCAGTACGGCAAAGCCGTGTTCGGCGTACCACTGGCACACCGCCGTGTACCAACCGTGCGCCTTCGTCACCACCTGCATGCCGGGTCCGGCGTACGGACTGAGCAGTACGGGCAGCTTGTCCATGCCCGGTTCGTACCAGGAGGGCAGATGGAGTCGGCTGCGCAACTGCCGCTCACCCAGCGACAGATGCGCCGGCCGCGGTGTGACCGGCGGCTGTTCCGCCAGGACCGCGATCCGGCCGACCTGTCTGCCGCCCCGCAGCACCGTCACCGTCTGCCCGTCCGGAGTTCTGCTGTCCAGCACGAGGGTGTCACCCCCGGCGGTGGCCGTATGCACCCCCGGAGTGTGCGTCAGCCGTTCGAAGCCGTGGCCGGGCTCGTATGCCCAGACATGCACTTCTGTCGGCTCTTCACTCGCGGTGAACAACACCCGTTCGCCCACCGACCCCAGTACCGCGCGTACCTGGAGTCCGGCCGGAGCGAGGACCTCACCCATCCGGATCGTCCGCTCGTCACCGCGGACCTGAGGCAGCACCAGCACTCCCGATGCGGTGTGCAGCGGAGCACCCGGCGGAAACTCGACCCATCCTTCATCGGTGTGCTGGGACAGCCGCTCGACGGTGCCGGTCACGGGGTCGGCCCGCAGCACCCACATCGTTCGCTGATCCCGGGTCTGAAGACTGATCACCGGGCCCGCACCCTGCCAGTCGGCACTGACGACGTACTCGAACGCGAGCCCCCAGCTGTTGGCGGGAGCGTCACCCGCACGTGCCTGACGTGGCAGTTGCACCGGCGTGCGACCGCCGACGACCGTCACCAGGTGCAACGAGGTGAGGGCGTTGGCCGTGCCCGCCGCCGGGTAGGGAAACGACCGGGGCGGTCGGCCGGGATCCGAGGGATCGCTGAGACAGCGGCGCTCCACCACGGAGGTGTCGACCCGTGCGACGAGCAGCGCACCGCTGTCCGGAGACCACCAGTAGCCGCGCGATCTCCCGATGGAGGCGACAGCGGTGTAGTCAGGAAGCCCGTAGGTGATATCCGCGGTCTCGGGCACGGCGAGCGGCCGGTCTCCGGTCCCATCGGTACCCACCACACGAAGGGTGCCCTCGGCGACGTAGGCGATCAGAGTGCCGTCCGGGGAGGGGCGGGGATCTCTCACCGGGCCGACGGTCCGGATGCGACGTGGCGGGCCACCGTCCGTACGTACCGTCCACAGCGAACCGTCGAGGCTGTACGCCACCACCCGAACGCGGCGGTCGGTCGCGTAGGACACCACTCCGGCCGAGCGCATGGGGATCGGTTCGGTACCGATGCGCCGGGATTCCGGGGTTCCCCGGCTGCCGTCGGCTGTCGGACCGGCGAGGATCCGCTCGTCGCCCCCCGCGTACATCCACAGTCCGACGCGCGGAACGACACCGGATTCCGACCGGAGGAACAGCACCCGGTCACCGTCCGGGGAGACGGTGAACTCGCGTGGGACTCCGAGAGAGAAGCGGCGGGTTCGGGCGAACCGGCGGGGAAATCCTTCGATATCCATGATCTTGACCATCTCTGCGAGGGCTTCGCGGCCTGCGGTACGGCGACGGCGACGTGAAACCAGAACGTGGTTGGACAAGAAAAAAGGCTCCAGGCCGGTGGCCTGGAGCCTGCAACTCATGCTGTGACGGGGATCAAGTGATCAACCCTCGTTCGATGATGACCTCAACCGAACGGAATTTATTCTAGCAGCCACGGTCCACGGGCCCGGTCCGACCCCCCACACACGCCCCCGACGGCCGTCCGGGGCCGCGCTCGCGGCGCTGTCCCGCGCCGCCATGCGCCCCCTACAACTTGGGTAGCACACAGGACCGTTGTCTCATTCCCTGGGTGGAGGGAGGTGCACCCCGGCGGGCGGATCCGGAGGCATGACCGGTCCTGAAGGATCTTTCCTGTCCGAACACAAGACCGGAAGGAATCCCTATCGTGCGCAGACGACGTCTCGTGCCTCTGCTGGCCGTGAGTGTCACGGCCACGCTGGCTCCCGCGCTCGCCACCTCGACGGCCACCGCCGCTCCGGCCGCCGCCCCGTCGACCGCGTCCTCGTCCGCCGCCAAGAGCGCGCTGGACCGGTATGTGAAGCAGAAACCGCGGTGGAAGCGGTGCGAAGCCGACGCCCCGGCATCGTTCGAGTGCGCCACGATCAAGGTCCCGCTGGACTACCGGGTTCCCGGGGGCAAGCGGATCGACTTGGCGATATCCCGGATCAAGAGCACCGCGCCCGGCAAGCGGCGGGGTGTCCTGCTCTCCAACCCGGGCGGCCCGGGTGGAGAAGGGATCTACATGCCGTTGGGGATGCAGGACAGACTCCCCAGCTCCGCGCGGCAGAAGTACGACCTCATCGGGTTCGACCCGCGCGGTGTGGGTCGCAGCACCCCGGTCTCCTGCGGCCTGACGCCGGAGGAGGAGGACTGGCTGCGGCCGTACAAGGAGGAAACGTTCGACAAGGACGTCGCCTGGGCCCGCGGGGTCGCGGACAAGTGCGGGGAGAAGGCGGGCGACACGCTCCCCCACATCACCACACGCAACACCGCCCGCGACATGGATCTGCTCCGGGCGGTCCTCGGTGAGAAGAAGATCTCGTACGTCGGCTACTCGTACGGCACCTACCTGGGCGCCGTCTACACCCAGCTCTTCCCGGGCCGGGCCGACCGGTTCGTACTGGACAGCGCGGTCGATCCGGCGCGCGCCTGGCGAGGCATGGTCCAGTGGTGGGCGGAGGGTGCCGAGCCCGCGTTCGACCGGTGGACCGCCTGGGCCGCCGGGCGTTCGGAGAAGTACGACCTCGGTGACACCCCGAAGAAGGTCGACCGGACCTTCTGGAACCTGGTCGCGCAGGCCGACGAGAAGCCCATCGAGGTGGACGGTCAGCCGGTCACCGGTGATGACATCCGCAGCGGCATGCGCGGAGCGGTCTTCTTTCCCCAGGAAGCCACCGAGGCGATCGTGGAGCTGAAGAAGGCCGCGGCCGGCGTACCCGCCTCCGCGAAGAAGCTCGCCGCGTTCGCGGGATCCGGGAAGGCCGGGGCGGCAGGCGGCGCCGCCGAGGCGCCGTCCGACAACATGACGGCGAGCTTCTGGGCCGTGGTGTGCGGCGACAACTCGGCCGCGTGGCCCCGCGATCCCGAGACCTACCGACGGGAAGCCGTCCAGGACAAGGGGCGGTACCCGCTCTACGGTGACTTCACGTCCAGCATCAAGCCCTGTGCGTTCTGGGACAAGTCCGTGGAACCGGCCACCAAGGTGAACAACAAGGTCGGCTCCCTGGTCGTCCAGAACGAGTGGGACCCGCAGACCCCGCTGCCCAGCGGTCAGGCCCTGCACGCGAACCTGAAGGGATCGCGAATGGTCACCGTCCTCGGCGGCGAGGGCCACGGCGTCTACCCGAACGGCAACGCGTGCACGGACGGCACGGTCACCGGATACCTGCTCACCGGCAAGCTCCCCGCGAAGGACGTCACCTGCACGGCGACGGCCGCTTCGAACTCCGAGGCACGGAAGAACCGGAAGCAGGACGTGCTGCCCGGGTCGCCGCTCCCGCAGCGCGCGCCCGACCGTTTCTGAGCCCGGCCGTACGGCCCACTGCCGCATGACCCGTTGAAGACGGGGCGGGACCTCCGGACGGGTCCCGCCCCGTCCGCACGCCGTACACGGCGGCCGGGAGAGGCCCGTCACCGTGTGTCGCGCAGCTGGAGGAGGTACGCGGCAGTCAGCGCGACGGCACGGT
This sequence comes from Streptomyces sp. NBC_01237, assembly GCF_035917275.1. Taxonomy (NCBI): domain Bacteria; kingdom Bacillati; phylum Actinomycetota; class Actinomycetes; order Kitasatosporales; family Streptomycetaceae; genus Streptomyces; species Streptomyces sp. NBC_01237. The sequence continues at coordinate 498,709 of NZ_CP108508.1, forward strand.
CCCCGTCGTGCGACAGCTCCACGAGGGCACGTGAGGCGGTCGTCCCCAAAATGCCCGCCAGCGCCTGGGTCAGCCGTCCGCGTGCGGACGTTCGCGCGGTGTCGTGGGCGAGGCGGTCGACGAGCCCTGTCGCGATCCGGTCCGCCGTCGCCTCGTCACTCGCCAGCACGCTCAGTACGTCGGCCGCATCGGTGTCGTTCCTTCCCTCCGCGATCATGTCGATGAGTGTCGGAACCGCATCGGCCGCTCCACGTGTCCCGAGAGCCAGAGCCGCGTACCCGCGGACCAGGACGTCGGGGCCGGCCAGAGCGTCCCGCAGCTGCGCGGTGGCCTCGTCACCGGGCATCTCGGCGAGGGACCGGACAGCGCGTTCCCGCACCGCTGCCACCGGTGAGCCGAGACCCTCCGCCAGCAGCGCCGGGCCGCCGTCGCCCGATCGCGCCAGCGCCCATCGAAGGGCTCCGGCGACGTTCGGCTCCGTCTCGCTCAAGGCCGCCTCGACCAGGGCTTCCACCGGCACCGGGATCTCGTCGGCCGCGGAGAGGGCCGCGCGCTGGCGCGCGTCGGCGCTCTTGGACCCCAGTGCTTGGAGGAGCGCGACGATCTGGAGGACGTCCTCCCAGTCCGCCGGGTCGGCGGCATCGATCCGGCGCAGCCGTGTGAGCAGCTCGGTCTCCGCAGCGATGCGTTCGCGTGTCTGCCGGATGAGGTCGCCGACGAGCGCCGAAGGTGTACCGGGGTCTTCGAGCGCGCGCCCGATCTCGCGCAGCGACAGCCCCAGCGACCGCAGGCTCTCGATGTGGAAGATCCGCCGGATGTCCTCCCCGGAATACTCCCGATAGCCGGAGCCCGTACGGCCCGAAGGCCGCACCAGGCCGAGCGACTCGTAGTGCCTGAGCATGCGGGCACTGGCCCCGGACCGTCGGGCCACCTCACCGATCAGCACGTCCTATCGTCCCTCCTGGCCGGCCACGCCGAGGGCCACGATGCGCTTGGCCTCCTCGATGGCGAAATCGAAACCGATGTCCGGATCGCGCAGCAGCCGTTGCGTGGCGAGCGCGTGCGCGCGCACGTGCGGGTCAGGGGCCGTCGTCGCAGCACACAGAGCCGGCACGATCGCTTCACCCAGCGCGACCAGTGCCCGGCTGAGACTCAGCCGAGTCTCCTTACCGCCGCGTCCTAGCTGCGTCGCCAGCATCGCGGCCAACCCGGACTCCTCGCCCTCCGGTACGAGCACGACCGCGGCCCGCCAGGCGCTCCGCGCCACCCCGTCGTCGGCGTCGGACAGCAGCGCCCGTGTGATCGCCGGCCACGCCTGCCGGCTCCCGATCTTGGACAGTGTGTGCAGCGCCTGGCTCCGTGCCTGCGCGCGCTCCGAGCGGACTTCGCGGAGCAGTTCGGGAAGCGTCAGGGGCGCCGGATGGCGGGTGAGCGCCCAGGTCAGCATGTCGCGGACGTAGAACTCGGGCTCGATCGCACATCGCTCGACGAGCTTGTCGATGAAGCGCGGGTCAGGTGTCGTGCCGACAGCCAGTGCGGCCCGCAGTCGCACGGACGGACGGCCGTCCTCCAGCCCCTGGAGCGCTCGTACCGCGTCCGTGTCCTTGTCCTGTCCCGTGATCGTCATCGAGACCACCTCCTCGCCCAGAAGTGAAGACCCTGTCACTGTGTCAAGGTCAAACAGGGCCGTCGGCGCGAAGTACGGACCGCACCATCTTCGACTCCTCCTTCGGCTGCTCAAAGGAACACTGCGTTACGACGATGGCTCCGGGGCGGCGCGAGGAGGCCGGCCCGGTTGCTCCCAGAGGTTGGCCAGGTGTGTATGGAGGACGTCGTGTGCCCCGTGCGGAGTGAGGTGGCCGATGAGGACGTGCGCGGTGAGCCCGTCAGCGAGGGCGAGGAGGGTGCGGGCCTCGCGTTGCGGGTCGAGGGGCACGGCGCGGTCGGTGCCCTCACCGGCTTCCGAGATGAGACGGGTGAACGTCGCCTGAAGGGTTGCGTAGTTCGCCTTCAGCGTCTTGGCGAGCGCCTCGCTGACAGCCGCCTGCGCGACGAAGGCTAGCCAGACCCTGGCCTCGGCGCGGTGCTCTTCCCTGAGCAGTGAGATCTCGGTGACCGCGTGCCCCAGCGCGGTGCCGGCCGACTGGGCCGGGCTCCTGACGAGGCGGGCCCGTACGCGCTCGGTGATCCGGTCGCCGATGTGCCCGAGCGCGAACACGAGCATCTCTTCCTTGGTACGGAAGCACCGCTGAACAGCGCCCATCGACACCTGCGCGCGGGAGGCGACGTCGCGAAGGGTCACACCCTCCAGCCCGCGCTCGTCGGCGAGGTCGCAGACCGCCTCGGCGATGAGACGGCGTCGGCTCACATGATCCACCTGCCTGGGCATGCCCGGTCGCCTCCTTCGTTTCACAGCGCTCCGCCTTGCGTCGCACTTTATGCGATGCGCTCGTATCGGTTCCAGGGGTACGGTTCCGATGCAAGCGCATTGGTACGTGGATGAGGGAGGAAGAGCCATGCAGGACGCCCTGTGGAAGATGCCGGCCACCGCGCAGGCGGAAGCTGTGCGCAGCGCGGAGGTCTCGGCTGTCGAACTGGTCGACAGTCATCTGGATCGCATCGCCGAGGTCAACCCGCGGATGAACGCGGTCACACAGCTCCTGGCGGAGCGCGCACGTGAGGCCGCGGCACAACTGGACCGTCGGCGGTCCGCCGGTGAAGCGCTGGGGCCCCTCGCGGGCGTCCCCTTCACGGTGAAGGAGAGCACCGCCGTCGAAGGCGTGCCCACCACGTTCGGCACGGAGCGCTTCCGTGATCTGGTGGCGTCGGCCGACGCACCCCCGGTGGCACGGCTGCGCGCAGCCGGGGCCATCCCCATCGGGCACAGCAATATCCCCACACTGATTCTGGCGGGGATGCACACGCGCAGCGAGCTGTTCGGCGACACGGTCAACCCATGGGACAGCAGCCGGACCCCGGGGGGCTCCAGCGGAGGCGACGCCGTGGCCGTCGCCACGGGCATGGCGGCGCTCGGACTCGGCAACGACTCCGGCGGTTCGGTGCGTATCCCGGCCCAGTTCTGCGGCGTGGCCGGGCTGAAGCCGTCCACGGGCCGGTTCCCCGCCGACCACCGTGTGTTCGGCCCGGAGGACCCCGGGCCGGCGTCCCAGATACTGGTCACCGACGGCCCGCTGGCCCGGAACGTGGGTGATCTTCGGCTTGCCTACGAGGCGCTGGCCGGGACTGATCCGCGAGACCCACGCGCCGTGCCGGTGCCTGCCTACGGCCAACCGCTCGCCGGGCCGGTGAAGGTCGCGGTGGTGGCGGACCCCGGCGGTCACGGCGTCCACCCCACGGTCCGCGCAGCCGTCACGACCGCGGCCGACGCGCTCCGCGACGCCGGGTACGACGTGCGCGAGGTGCCGAACGTACCGCGTATGGACGAGGCCCTGGAGGCGTACGGCCGGATCACCGTGACCGAGTTCGCCCCGACCTGGCCGATGGTCCGCAAGCTGCTCGGCAAGGGCGGGGACCGCTATATCGAGATGATGATGGAGCAGACCCCGCCCGCAAGCGCGGCCGAGTTCATGAAACTGATGGGCACCTGGATGAACGTCCGCCGCTCATGGGCCGAATTCCTCGACGAGTACCCGCTGTTGCTCGGCCCGGTCTTCACCGAGCCACCGGTCGAGCCGGGGCTGGAGTCGCGTGACAGGTCGGGCAGGGAGCGGGTCGGGTCGGGAATGCGTCTGTGCACCGTGACCAGCTTCGTGGGCGTACCCGGTGTGGCCGTTCCGACGGGGACCGTCGGCGGGCTCCCTTCCGGAGTCCAGATCGTCGGGCGCGCGTTCCGGGAGGACCTGTGCCTGGAAGCGGCCCAGGCGATCGAGGACCGGCTCGGGGTTCTCACACCGGTCGACCCGCGCGTGGGAGGCCGGACCGCTTGAGCACGTGCGCCCTGAGGGGTGCACACGCTCGGCTCGCTCCGCACAGCTCCGGCGTGAGGGTGCGAGGGCGTGAGGGTGTGAGGGTGTGAGGCAACGCTGAGGATGTAGTGGATGAGCTGCGCAGCACTACCTGGCAGACAGTGCAGGTGTCCCAGGCTGCCCTGCCGGCGGTCACGGTGGGTCAAACGTTGTCGCTGGAGGCTGGTGATCAGTAGGTTTGTGCCATCATGACGACGCGAATTCTGAGGTTCGGCTTGTACGCGGACGAGCAGGGACTGGCATGGGTCAGAGAGCTGGTCGACGGTGCCGCAGCCTCCCGGAGCACCCGCATCATCAGGGCGGACGTTGCACGTACCTACCCTGACAGCGACCTCACTACCGCGGAGATGTACGGCTCTCTGGCGGAACAGTGGGCCTTCGAACACCCTGGCCGCAACAGCGGCGAGCGGGAAGCGGTTGAGCTGCGCGTCCACGTGGAGTGTTCCCTGCGGACTTGGCGAGCGATCCGCAAGACAGTGATCAAAGCCCTGTGTCCGGAAGGAATGGCGCCCCACGCTTGCCGTGTTCCGTGGTTCGCTGCCTGAGCCGGTGTACGCGTCTCGGCAAAGAGATCTCCTGCACTCTTCGTTCGGCTGATCCCGGCTGCCCGTCCGCCCCTTGCCTCGGGCGGCGGCTCGCGGTGAGGTGACGGGGAGGACGAGAGTGCGGGCGCAGACCGCGGCGGGCAGATCGGCGGCGAACGGGGCCCTGCGAGCTGGATGCCGGGTACGCGGAGCTGTGCTGTTCGCCCATGGCGCAGGCACTGATGGGCGGTGGGGCGGTGGCGAATCCGCTTTCCCGGGCAACCAGGTGACGAAGGAACCCGTCTACAGGATCGAAACAAGCCACAGGGACGGACCGAAGGGGATCAGAGCATGGAAGAGGCTGCGGGTTCCGCCGTCGTGCGCGTACTGAAGGGCGTGGGCTGGCTCGCGTTCAACGTGGTCGGCACGGTGGGCGACATGCTCGCCGTCCACATCCCGTGGAACAAGCGGAACGGGCGCTCCTCCGAGAACGGATAGCACCGCCACCGGGAGACAGCACACCGCCCGCAGAGCTCCGGTCTTCTGCCGCACGCGGGATTGCCCGCCGCACCGCAGGTGCCCGCAGCCGGGCTGTCAGGGGCCTCACCGAACAGCTCCCGCAATGCGCCCTGGACGAGCACCTCTTCGGGCTCAGCACCCTGTTCCGGCAGTGCCGTACGAACACGTGCGGGACTTCTTGGTACGAGGCGGGGGCGCCCTCAAGAACCTGATGCGACGCCGCCTCCGCTCCACTCCTGGAGAGTCACTCGGCGTCATACCAGGGCTTCTTCGCTGCCCAGTGCTGGACCCAGCCGGCAAAGCCGGGTTCAGCGGTGGTGAACCCGAACCGCTCGCCGAAAGGGGCTGCTCCGACGTCAGTGATCAGCCAGACGTGCCCCCGGTGAGGTCCGGCGACAACGAGATGCCAGTTCATCGCGCACCCGTCGGTGCCGAGCACGACCGTTCCGTGGTTGCAGACCTGCTCAAAGATCTCGTCGGCATCATCGGCCCGGTCCGATTCCTCCTCCCACATCCATGCCGCCGCCAGCGGGAACGGCTTGCTCAAGTCGCGTTCCCGCTCGTCATCGCCCCAGTCGTCGGGCAGCTCCGCCACCGGCAGCAGCCCGTACTCGGGCGGCCCCGAGTACGAACCGTCCGTTATCTCGGCGACGAAGGTCCGATACGGCTCGGGCAGCACGATTCCGTGATCCGCCTCGAAGGCGTGGACTGCCTCCCAGCCGAGAGCCGACCCGTCGCCCCCATCGACATCGAACGCCGCGCGAAGCGCCGCCAGCTCGGCAGGGTCAGCTTGATCAATGTCCATGCGGCATGGATACCACCTCGCAGTGACAACGCCCTCGGATGCGTTGGTACTCGGCGACGGACCTCGGAGCCCTCGCAGGAGGGCCGGTGTGTGGGCGGACGCGAACACGGGAGGGAGCCGGGCTCAAGAGGGGCGAAACCGTGCCCCCGGGACGCCGCAGCGGAATGCGGGACCCTGCGCCTGCCCATCGACTGGGCACGCCCGGACGCCGAGAGGTTCGATCTCGCGGTGGCCCGCCGCAAGGCGACCGATGCGGAGCGCCGGGTCGGTGCGCTGCTGGTCAACCCGGGTGGACCGGGCGATTCGGGGGCGGACTTCACCGTACGGCGTGCCATGGCCCACTTCAGCGCGGACGTTCAGCGGAGGTTCGGCATCGTCGGATTCGATACACGAGGTGTCGGAGGAAGCCAACCGGGCACGTACTCAACGGAATTGCTGGACCCACCCGCAACACCGCCTGCGCATCACGGAGTCGCCGAGGAACCTCATGGTGCACTCGCCGCACTATCCGGCGAACGACTACGCGTGGGCGACCAATGTGCACCGGCAGACGCGCGGCACGACCGTACTGCTGCCGTACGAGGGTGCGGGTCACAGCGTCTACGGGCGCGGTGACTGCACACGCGACGCCGTGGACGACTGCCTCAGGGAGCGGAAACCCCCGAGCGCCGGGAGCCGCCGTGCCCCCGCCGCGAGGACTGATGGCTTCGGTCCCTCGGCTCCGTAAGCCTCTCCGCACCGGTCAAGTCGGTGCCGAGGTGGTCAGTACCGGGTCGGGCGAGTGCCGGGGCTGGTCATTCCGTGCTGCTGGGCATCGTGTGCCTCGCGGGCGACATCGATCTGTTCGATGTTCTGCTCGGCCCAGCGGGTCACGGCCTGCATGACGGGCACCAGGCTCTGCCCCAGGGGGGTGAGCGCGTAGTCCACGCGTACCGGCACGGCCGGGGTGACCGTGCGAGAGAGCAGACCATCGCGTTCCAGGCGACGCAGAGTCTGCGTGAGCATCTTCTGGCTTGCCCCTGCGATCGCACGAGCCAGCTCTCCGTATCGGCGCGGGCCCTCGGCCAGCTCCTTGAGGATGAGAGCGACCCACTTCTCGCCCATGCGGTCCAGAACCCGATTGGTCGGACAACTGGTGAAGCGGGCCCGGTGCGAGAGGCGCGCCTCGGCGTGTCGTTGACCGGCAGAGCGCGTGGTCATGGCATCCCTTCGCGTGCGTCGGCCACTTTGAAGTGCGTACTCCCTGCCAACGGTAGCGCCGCCTAGCTTTGCTCATGAGCAATCCCTGTCTGATCAAGGAGCGAACAGACCATGACGACGATCACCCTCCTCGGCTCCGGCAGCGTGGCCCGGGCCCTCGCCGGCCCACTGCACCGGGCGGGGCACAACGTCATCGTGGGTTCCCGCGACCCGCACAGGGCGGCCGTCGGCTGGGCCGGTTCCGGGATACAGGTCACTGGTTCGCGGGACGCGGCCGGGTCGGCCGAGGTAGTTATCAACGCCATGCCCGGCTCGGCGTCGCTGGATGCGCTCACCGGCCTCGCCCCACAGCTGACGGGCAAGGTGCTGGTCGACATCGCCAACGCCACCGAGCTCGACTCCGCCGGTTTCGCATCGGCGCCCCTGTATCCGGGCAGCAGCCTCGCCGAGGAGATTCAGCGGGCGCTGCCCGACGTGCGCGTGGTGAAGACCCTCAACACGATGCACGAGTCGGTCATGGCCGCCCCGGCCGAACTGGCCATCGCCCCCTGCGCCTTCGTCTCCGGCGACGATGCCGACGCCAAGAAGGTCGTCCGCGGTCTGCTTGCCGAGCTGGGCTGGCCGCCGGAGTGGATCATCGACCTCGGGGACGTGCGGGCCGCCCGGGTGCCCGAGGCGTTCGTGCTGATGGTCAGCAGTCTCGTCCGTGCGCTGGGACCAGTGCCCTTCGGCATGGCGATCGCTCGATGAGGCAACGACGAGCCGGCTCCCCCCGCGCAGCCTTCCGCCTCTCGACGAAGCTGTCGTCCAGGTCCTGAGATGCCCGGCATGCCGCGTTCGACCGGCGTGATGCGGGAGAGGCGCCGACTCTCCCGCATCACGCCGCATCAGCAGGCGTGCGGCGACCCACCGAACTCAGAGTCCGGTGACCTTCGCGCTCGCCGACAACTCGTAGACCAGGGTGACCGTGCGACGGCCGCCCGGCGGAAGGGTGACGTCCCAGCGGGCGATGCCTTCGGCATCGACCACGTCGGGGGCCGGGGCGCACGCGTCCTTGTGAAGACGTACGTCCACCGCCGAGACCTCGGAGACCGGGATCCGCTCCCGTAGGGCGACCACTCGCTCGTCGTGCTCCCCCGGGGCGGAGAACCGGGAAAGGTGCAGCCGCACCGTGCGGGTGACCACGGTCCGCTGGCTGATGCCGACGGAGTTGCGGGACTCCTCGGCCTGCCGGACCACCCTGAAGTCGTCACAGCTGCCGAACGCCAGCTCGACGGGGGCGCCGGGGGCGGTGAAGTCCAGCGTGCCGCGGCCGCTGAAGCCGGTGCCGCGGACCAGGTCCACGGGCCCGGCGAGCAGTGCGTGGCCGGACAGGTTGTCGAACCGCACCACCTGGGTGACCAGGGGGGACAACTCCGGTGAGCACGCGTACTCACCGGGCGCGGCCGTGGTGAACGCGGAGAGCGCCACACGATGGGCGCGGCCGTCACCGGGCACCGAGACCGGCGCGGGGGGTCTCAGCACTCGTGCCTCGCCGCCGTCGTCCACCCCCGGCAGGCCGAGCACCGGGGCCGGGCCGAGGGCCCCGATCTCCTCCTCGCGCAGTTCGACGTCGACGGTGCGGCGCTCCGCCGCGGAGCGGTCCGTGAGCGTCAGCCGGTCCTCGTCCAGCCGTGGCGGTTCGGTGGCCAGCGCCGAGCGGGCCGTCGACAGCGTCAGCCGTACGTCCGACCAGTCCTCACCGGTGCGCTGCCAGACCATCGCATCGGTCTCCAGCGTCAGGGAGCCCCCGTCGAGCACGGCCCGGTAGGCGGGCCGCCACAACGCGCACGGAGTGAGGTGGCTCAGGCGCAGCCCGGCCGGCCCGGCGACCGCCGCCTCCACGGTCAGCTCGACATGACCGGCCAACTCGGCGGGCTCCTCCTCCGCGAGGTGCATGACCCGCTCGGCCTCACCGAGTTCGGCGCTCAGGGAGGCCAGCCGGGCCTCTGCGCCGCGGAGTTGCTCGCCGTACGTCGCGCGCTCATCGTCCACCCGGTCCAGTTCGCGGGACCAGCGTGTCCGGTCGCTCTCCCCGGAGCCGGCTCCTTCGCCGATCTCCCGCAGCAGATCGGCGGCGAGGCGGCCGAGCAGGTCGAGGCGGGTCCGCAGCCGGTCGCGCCGCTGCCCCAGGGTCAGCCGCTCCTCTTCGAGGGTGTGTACGCGCCGGCGCAGGGCGGAGTCGTCGTCGGTGGAGGACAGCGGCCCGCGCGGTGTCCAGGTGCGGACGATCCGCACGTCGAGCACGGTCGCGGGGTGATCGGCGGTCAGCTCGGCGTGGAGGGTCCGGTCGACGGCCAGCGCACTGACCGGCCCGAGACGCAGCCGCTGGACCCCGGCCTCCAGGTCGAGCACGACGGTGCGTTCGATGTGGGCCCGGTCTTCGAGGCATGTGACGGCGGTGACGGGGAGGGCGATCGGCTTCGGGGCCGTGGACATGGTGTGTGTCAGCTCCTGCGGTTGCCGCCGGCCAGGGCCTTGCCGGTCGGGATGCGTATCTCGTAGCCGCCGTCGAAGGCGGCAGTGGCGCCTGCGGGCAGGTCCAGCCGCCAGACGCGGGTGCCCGGCGCATGCCGATCGGGCCCCGTGCCTTCGTCGGGTGCCGCCCAGTCGGCCCGTTCCTCTATCCGTACGTCCGGTTCCGAAGTGACCGGGACCCGCTCGCGGACTTCCACGGTGACGGGCCTCGCGAGCCGATTGGCCAGTTCCACATGGACGCGGTGGTCGAGCACGGTGGTGTTGTTGCGCAGGCCCGAGGTCGACTCGTGCAGGTTCGTACGCCGGGTGACCCGGATGCCCTCGGCCGGCCCGAGCCCCACCCGGCGGACACCGCCGGGGGCAAGCGTGGGCAGTGCGGCGGTCAGCAGGAACTCGTCGTCGACGGTGACTTCCACCGGGCCGGCCAGCAGTGCCTGGTCGGTGGCGTTGGAGAGCACCAAGGTCGCGAACACGGTCTGCTCCACGGACGGCACGCAGAGGTACTCGGTACGCAGACCGACCGGGATCTCGCCGACGGTGACGGTGTGCCAGATGCCGTCCGACGGAATGTCGGCGCGGGCGGTGGCATCGAAGCGGTGGTCGAAGGATCCCGCCGATTCGCGGGGGCGTACCGCCTGTCCGGGCAGCGGCAGCGTGGACACCGCTTCGGCGCGGCGGCGGTACTCGGCCGCCACCGGGTCGAAGGGGGAGTTCGGAAACAGCCGTCCTCTGCGACCGCTCTGCTCGTCGGGGCCGCACAGGGCAAGGGCGGCGTAGTCGAGCTCGGCGCCGCTCGGCTGCGGCGGACCGGCTTCGGGTGCCGGAGGGGGCGGCGGCGCGGACCGGGCGGAAGCCGCGGGAGCCATGGGGGCGGGGGCACCCGCGAAGGGCCTGCCGCCGGTACGCGGCCTGTCGCCCGGTCGCGCCCCGGCCGGAGGCGCGAGGGCGGGCATCCCGCCGCCGAAGGCTTCCGGGGCAGCGCCGAAGCCCTGCGGTGCCGTTGGACCGCCGTAACCCGACGGTGGAGGCGGCGGGGGCGGAACAGGAGCGGCCCCGGAGCCTCCGGCGGCGCTCGCCGACGCGAAGCCGGCCCCGACAGCGACGGGTCCGGCGGTCACCGGGCGGGGGCCTGCCGTGTCGTACCCGGAGAACAGGCCGGCCAGCCCGGCCGGGGGCTCCCGCCAGCCAGGAGGCGTGGGGGCGGGCTGACTCCGTCCGATCCGGATCGAGCGGAGCCTGGGCAGATCGGTGCGGCGCCGAAGATCGGCGGTGGCCAGGGCGATGCGCACGCCGGTCCAGTCCTCGCCGGTCCGCTGGGCGACGGAGGCGCGCAGCACCAGACGGCCGCTGCCGTCGCCCTGACGGTGGGCAAGACGGTAGGCCGGCACCCAGATGGCGCCCGGCACCCCGTATTCCAGCTCCAGTTCCACCTCCGTGTCGTCGGCGCCTTCGAGGGTCAGGACCGCGCAGACCGTGGTCTCCACATGCGCCGACGGCGCGTCGGTGGTGGCGCGGTCGAGCCTGTCGGCGGCGACGCCGAGCTCGTGCTCGACATCGCGCAGGGCCTCCTCCGCTTCGACGAGGCGGTTGTGCAGTCCCGTCAGCCGCTCGTCGACGAATGCGGCGAGCTCCAGCCACGCGTCCACCGGGGTGCTGCGGTACGGGTCCTCGCGTCTGCGGGCAGGGGGGACCGGGTGGAGGGCCCTGACCTCCTCGATCCGTTTCAGCTGTCGGTCCCGGTGTCCCTGCGCCGCCGCGTACGCGTCGCTCAGCCGCTCGAACTCGCGCCGCAACTCGTGGGGCGTGCCCGTACCGCGCGGCTCGGCCTCGACTTCCACCCGCGCCTCGGTGACGCGCACACCGGGCGGGCCCAGGACCCGGGTGCGCAGCGAACCCGGGTCCAGCGAGCGGGGCAGTCCCGTCACCCGCACCCGGCCGTCGGGCGACGCGCTCCCCCGGGCCAGGCGTCGGCAGACCGCGCCCTGCGCGTACACCATGACCGAATCGAGGGTCGAACCCCACCTCTGTGCCGGCTCAGCCGTCATGTGCTCCGCCCCGCCCCCTGTCGCGTGCATGCTGAGCGAAGCCTACGCCCGGACGGTCCGCGGGTCCGCGTGGAGTCAGGGGGACGGGCCCAAGGGGGCCAACGGCCCCCGGACGACGTCGAGACCGTCGTTCCGTCCTTTCCCGGCGCCCCTCGGCGTCGCCCACGCGGTACCCCAAGGGTCAGCGGGCCGGGGACTCGTCAGCTGATCCTGACGCCCGATCCGGGAGCCACGAACTGCTGGTCGCCTCCGTGGACGGTGCCCACCGGCCCCTGGGTGCAGTGCGAGTCGGAGAGGATCTCCGCGTGGGTGTCGGTGTCGTCGGTGACCGTCGCGGGATCGCTCGCGGCGTAGCAACCACTGGAGTTCTCGTACACCTGACCGTTGATGATCAGGACGCCTTCTGCCGCGTGTGCCGACCGGGGGACGGTGAGGGCGAGCATCCCGGCGGCTGCGGGGCTGCCGAGGGAGATCGGAGTTCGGTGCATGTGGGGGTGTCTTCCTTTGAAGAGATCGATCGTGGCCGTCGTGATCGCCTCCGCCTCGCTCTCTTGTGGTTACCCGGGAACTCCAGGAGAGTCTTGGCCGACCTGGAAGAACGTACTTTTCGGTGAGTGAGGAACCTGATGGTGAGCAAGCAGATACTCGAAGTCCTGCCCGAGGACGCCGACCTGAGGCGCGCGGACTCCCTGGCACGGGAGATCTTCTCGGACGTCGCCAACAAGTGGGCGCTCCTGATCATCGAGGCGCTCGGGGAGAGCACCCTGCGCTTCAGCGAACTGCGGAACGAGGTCGAGGGCATCAGCCACAAGATGCTCACCCAGAACCTGCGCATGCTGGAGCGCAACGGCCTGGCCGACCGGAAGGTGTATCCCACCGTGCCGCCGCGGGTCGAGTACACACTCACCGAGCCGGGCCGGGCCCTGCGCGCCACGGTGGACGCCATGTGCGGCTGGACCCGTCAGTACCTCGGCCACATCGAGGACTCGCGCGGTCGTTTCGACGCCTGAAGGGCGCAACGCCACGCGCCCGTTCCGTGCTTCCTTCATCGATCGCACATTCGCTCCGACGGCCGGGCGGAGCCCCCCACGAACGGTGCTGGACCCCGCCCGGCCGGCTGTCGCGGTCAGACGGGAGCGATCCGGGGTGCCGGTGCCGCGAGCCGCCCGGCGCGGGCCAGGGCGAGGACCGCGCCCGCGCAGCCGGCACCGGTCAGCGTCAGAACGGTCCACACCAGCCACAGGGCCCGGTGCTGCTCGGCGTAGCCCCACAGGGCCCCGGTGGCCAGGTTGCCCACAGTGATCCCGATACCCGACACGGTGTTGTAGAGGCCGTAGTGGGTGGCGACGAGACGGTTGCCGGACAGGGAGACGACGGTGTCCATCTCGAAGGGGTAGACGACCGCACCGGCGGCCGACAGGGCGATCACCGCGGCCGCCAGCGCGGCCAGCGTCATGGTGTCCGGAACGGCTGTGCCGTTCGCCGTCGTCAGGGCGAGCGGCACGAAGGCGAGGCCCATCAGCACGAGCCCGCGTACGAGGGCCTGTTCACCGCTGAAGCGGGATGCCACCCAGCCGGTCAGCCGCAGTTGCCCGACGACGGCCACCGCTGCGGACAGGACGAACAGCAGGCTGGTGGCCTTCGTTCCCGCTGCTCCGAACGCGTCGCCGGCGGCGAGCGGCAGCGCGAGGTAGACCTGGAAGGTCAGCACGTAGGAGCCGATCATCGCGCACGAGAACAGCAGGAACGGCCGGTTGGCCGCCACCGTGCGCCACTGTGCCAGCACCCCGCTCCCCGGCCGGCCGCTGTCGGCGGCGCGGCGGGCGGGCAGACACCGGCCCTGCAGTACGGTCAGGGCGGCGAAGATGCCCGCGGCCACCACGCACACCAGACGGAAGTCGGCCGCCAGCAAGGCGAGACCGACCAGCGGGCCCAGCAGCATCCCGGCCTGGTAGTAGACGTTGAACGTGGCGAACGCCTCCACCCGCCGCTCCCCCGCCCCGGCCGCGAGGTAGGCGCGCACGGCCGGGTTGAACAGGGCTCCGGCGAAACCGGTGGCCGCCGAGGCGATCACGAGAACGGGCAGGCTGTCCACGACACCGAGCAGGGCGAACCCGCCCGTCCGCAGGACGCACCCGGCCATGATCGGGACTTTGCAGCCGTAGCGGTCGGCGATCGTGCCGCCGATGAGGAACATGCCCTGCTGGGAGAAGTTGCGTACCCCCAGCACCAGGCCGACCGCCCACGCGGCCAGTCCGAGTTCACCGGCGAGGTGCGCGGCGAGGTAGGGCATGAGCATGTAGAAGGCGAGATTGATGGCGAACTGATTCACCATCAACAGCCGTACCGCGGGCGGGAAGCTCAGGGTGGAGGTCCACAGCATCCTCATCGCCGCGCTCCCGCCGGGCTCGCCGCACCCGTGTCGCGGGCCGGGGCCGGAGCGGGGTCGAGGACGGTTTCGCACGTCGTCCACCGTGTGACGACCCGCTCGCCGGGGTGAGCGATCCGGTCCGGGGCAGCGGCCGGTTCGCATCCCAGCAGCCGGCGCTCCCCGCACCAGGCGTCGTCGAAGACCGTACCGGCGTAGCGGTGCGGGCCGTCGGGGAACACGGCCGCGATCCGGGCCTCGGCCGGGAGCGTTGTGGCGAGATGCCGGGCGACCAGGGCGACCGCTCCCACGCTCCACCCGCCGGTGGCGTACCGGGAGCGGGCCAACGCCCGTGCCGCCCACACCGCTTCACCGGCCGCAACCCAGTGGACCTCGTCGAACAGGGTGTAGTCGACGTTGCGCGGGTAGATGCTGCTCCCCAAGCCCCGCATCAGCCGTGGTGCGGCTTCCTGGCCGAAGATCGTGGAACCGCAGGTGTCGACGGCAACCACCTTCAGGGCGGGGAAGAATCCGCGCAGGACCGAGGCGATGCCGGCGGAGTGCCCACCGGTGCCCACGCTGACCACCAGGGCGTCGATCCGCCCGAGCTGGGCGACGAGCTCCTGGGCAAGGCCCACGTACGCGGTCACGTTGTCGGGGTTGTGGTACTGATCCGGACACCACGCATCCCGGTGGCCCGTGAGGAGTTCACCGACACGCTCACGTCGGGCCTGCTGCCAGCCCCCGACGGGATGCGGCTCCGTGACGGTCTGCACATCGGTGCCGTAGGCGGCGAGCAGGCCCGACACCAAGGGCTCCATGCCGGGGTCGGTGACCACGGTGACGGGGTGGCCGAAGACGATCCCGGCCAGCGCGAGCCCGAGGCCCAAGGTGCCGGAGGTGGATTCCACGATCCGTGCGCCGGGCAGCAGGTCGCCGCGCTCACGGGCGCGTTCCACCATGAAGAGGGCGGTGCGGTCCTTGATGCCGCCGGGGTTGTGGCCTTCGAGTTTGGCCCAGAATCCGCGCCCGGCACTGGAGAAGGGCTCACCGACCCACAGCACGGGGGTGTCACCGACCAGAGCGGCCGGGGTATGGGCGCGGCGTGTGGCTCCGGACAGCATCTGGGCCGGGGCCAGGACGGAAGGGGGCATGAGGGATGAGTTCATCGCGCTGATCTCCTGCCGGACCGCAGCGCCCCGTCAGGGCGGTGGCGGGCCGGGGTGTTCGAGGACGGAACCGCTGGGGACGACGACGCCACCGGGCGCGCGATGTCGCGGGCGCGGCCGGTGGCCCGGTCCTCTCAGGTCCGCCACACCCCGAGCTCGGCGCGCGCACGGCTGTGCTCCGCAGGGTGGGCACCGCCTGCGCACCACCTAGCCCGGCTCTTCGCTGCCTGCCGGCAGGCACCCTCTCCCGGGAGGAGCCCGTCGTCGGCCGCCGGGGGCGCGGGCAGATCCGCCCGCGGGCCGGCCTCGGCGGGCTCATCCACCCCGGTGCACTCCACCGCGGCCCCGTGGTCACACAGTGCCGCAGCGACGGCGGCGACGGACGCCCCGGCGGGATGGACGTTCGGCGAGGTGGTGGCCGCGACGGCGGCCACCGTGTCGGTGCGGGGCATCCCGGCGGCCTGCGGACCGTGGGCGCAGCCGAGCACATGCAGCAGCCCGGCCAGCACCGTGATCAGCACCAGCAGCCGCGGCACAGGCCGGGGCACATTCCGGGGCACACGAGGACCCGCTCCCACCATCACGGCACACAGGGTATTCGATCCCTTACATAAAGTGCTCGCCAGGTCGCGGGGCGGCCAGTCCCCGCCTCCATGAACGGGACCCTCGCGCCACCGGGTTGCCGCCGCCGGAGTCCGCCCGCACGGCAACGGCCGGAGCGAACTCAGATACCTACCGTTCGGCAGAATTTGTCAATCTTTGTTCAATTTAGCCTCATTGTCGAGCAAATTCTTGGGTGCGGAGTCCCTATATGATCACCTCCGGCATGCCAAGGAAATATGCATTTGGCATGTCTTTGACACGCAAGAGGGGGCAAGATGAACAGACGGTTCACAGCGGCGGCCACGTCGCTGGTGCTGTCCGTCACGCTCGCGCTGCAGTCCGCGAGCGCTGTTCAGGCCGACGAGACGTCTGGGGAGACGTCGTCGGCAACACGTACGAACGGCAACGGTGTTGAGCGGGTCACCGAAGCCGCCGACATCGAGTCGGCGCGACTGGCCGCCGTCCTGACGGGCCGTCGGGTGGAGGCCCTGTCCGAACGCACCGGAGACTCCACCACCTGGGTCAATCCGAACGGATCACTCACCACGGATGTCGCCTCGGGCACGGTGCGAGTGAAGGAGAACGGCCGGTGGAAGCGGATCGACACCACTCTGGTCGACACCGGTAGCCGACTGGAGCCGAAGACAGCGGTCGCGGCCGTGGAACTGTCCGACGGCGGAGGAGAGGACTTCGCCAGCGTCACCCGCGGCGAGCGTACCTTCGGCCTGGACTGGGGCACGGCGCTGGCGGATCCGCACATCCAGGGAGACACGGCCGTCTACCCGTCGGCGGTACCGGGCGGAGACCTTCACGTCACGGCGCTGCCGCACGGCTTCACCGAGTCGCTCATCCTCAAGAAGCGTCCCACCGAACCCGTCGAGCTGCGCCTTCCGGTGACGCTGACGGGCATGGAGCTGAAGAAGACCGCCCAGCGGCATCTGAGGCTGGAGGACAGCGCCGGCGGGCTTGTGGCCAGCGCCCCGGCGCCGAGGATGTGGGGCACCGGCACCGATCCCGTCTCCGGGGAACCGCTCAAGGACGCCGAGATCGCCACGGCCATCGAGAAGACGGCCGAGGGCACCGTACTCGTGCTGCGCCCGAGCGAGGAATTCCTCAGCGACCCGGACCTGACCTATCCCGTCACCATCGACCCGACCACCACCCTGGCCGCGTCGACCGACACCTGGGTAGCCACGAACTACCCCGACTCGCAGCGGGGCTCGACGGAGCTGAAGGCCGGCACGTACGACGCGGGTACGACGAAGGCGCGCTCCTTCCTCAAGTTCGACGTCGCCAAGTACACCGGCACCCACATCCTCGGCGCGGAGCTGCGGATGCACTCCTACTGGTCCGCCAGCTGCTCGACCGCGAGCACAGGCGTGGAAGCCCGACGCATCACCCAGAGCTGGGACCCCAGCGCCGTCACGTGGGGTGCTCAGCCCGCCACCACCGCCACCGGAGCCGCGGTGTCCAAGGCCGCCTACGGCTTCAGTTCCGCGTGCCCGGCGAACTTCATGCGCTGGAACGTCACCGGCATCGCCCAGGCATGGGCCGGTGGCGAAGCCAACCACGGCCTCCAGATCAAGGCCGTGGACGAGCAGGACTCCCTGAGCTGGCGCCGGTTCCGGTCCGCCAACTACGTGAACGGCTCGCAGGGACCCACGGAGCCCGCGCTGTCGATCACGTACAACACCAAGCCCGGTGTGGGTACGCTCGTCAGCCCGGTATCCGGTGCGGTGACCGCTGACACCACACCCACGCTGCAGGCGAAGGCCAGTGACGCGGACGGCAATCAGGTCCGCATCACCTTCGAGGTCTGGAACGCCGCGGGTACCACTCGGGTCGCCACCGGCAACTCCGCCTACGTCGCCTCGGGGAGCACCGGCGCCTGGACGGCACCGGCACTGCCCGCAGGCGCCTACAAGTGGCGCGTGTCCACCTTCGACGGAACCGATGCGAACGGCACCTGGTCCGGCTGGCGCACACTGACCATCGACACGTCGATACCCGCGGCCCCCACCGTCCTCTCCACGGTCTACCCGGCCGACGGACTGTGGCACGGTGACGCGGGCACCCCTGGAACATTCACCCTCACCGACCCGGCCGGCAAGGCCGTGTCCGCCGAGTACGCCCTCGACGACGAACCCGCGCGCACCGCGACGCTCACCGGTGGCAAAGCGGTTGTCACCGTCACACCCGCCACCCGCGGCGTCCACTCCCTGACCGCCCGGGTCAAGAACGCCGCCGGTACCTGGTCGGAATGGCGCGAGTACACCTTCCAGGCCGGCTCCCTCACCGGGAATCTCTCCACCTCCTTCATCAACGAGATAGCCGAAACGCACTTCTCCGGCGTTCTCCACCCCGTCGAGGAGGAGGACGAGACCACCGAACCGACCGAGGACATACCGGAGGAGGACGACACCCCGCCCGGCTACGTCGAGGAGGAGGACCCCGAGAAGATCGAGGACGAGGAGAGCGTCGCGGCGGGCCCGGTCACCGAACTGCCCGCCACCGCCGACAGCACCGTAGTGGGCACCAGCGCCGACGGCAGCGCACAGACCCTCATCGACCTGCCCGTCGCCACCACTTCACAGGCCGAGCTGAGCAGCACCGGCCTGGTGATCTACCCGAACACCCAGCAGGACGCGGACACCGTCGCGATCAGGACCGAGGCCAGCCAGGTGGAGCTCTTCCATCTGCTGCGCAGCGCGAACGCACCGCGCTCCTTCACGTACACGGTGAATCTGCTTCCCGGCCAGGAGATGACGGCCGTCTCCGAGAACACCTTGATGATCGTGGACGAGCAGGCAGGCTTCGCCACCTTCGTCTCCGCCCCGCTGGCCGTCGACGCCAAGGGGACCGCCGTCCCGGTCTCCATGACGGCTTCCGGCTCCGCGATCGTCATCTCGCTCGCACCGGCCGCGGGTCAGACCGTGCACTACCCGGTCCTCCTGGATCCCAGCGCCTCCGGCTACGGGATGACCCCGTCGGAGAAGCGTTACTGCTGGCTCAACCCCTATGACTGCTCCAAGGCCCGTGACCAGGCCTCGGTGGCGGTCCACTACGCCAAGAAGTACTACGCGGACAAGACCCTGTACCAGGGCACCGGCGACGCCTTCCGGCACTGCTACTGGAACGCGATGATGGAGATCTTCGTCGACCACGAAACCGCCTACGAGGTCGCCACCCGTCACGAGTCGCAGTCCAAGGGCAACGACAAGGAAATGGACCTCCGGAACAACAAGATCGGCCGCGCCATCGGACGGAGCTACAAGAGCAACAACCCCAAGGCGAAGGCATCCAGCAAGTCCCGCAGCGCCTGCAAGAGCTACGTGTCGAAGGGCAAGCTCTGGATCATCAAGAACAAGAAGCTTGTGAGGAGCAACGCATGAACCGCCTTCTCCACCAGCGGGTCGCGCCGGCACTGCTGATCGCGCAGATCGCCTACATCGTCCTCCTGGAGCTGCTGTTCGGCCTGTCCGGACCGGACACCGCCGAACTCGATCACACCGCGCCGTCCCCCACAGGTGACGCCCTGTTCACCGGGCTCCTGATCCTGACGGTGCTGGCCATGGGAGGAGGGGCGGCGCTGCTGGGCTGGAAGAGGGTTCAGGCCTGGGCTCCGCCCACCGCCCGAGCGGCATGGCTCGGGGCGCTCGGGCTCGGCGAGATCGCCCTCGCAGCGGCCTTCCTGAACGAGGCCCTTCGGCAATCCCCCGGCCCGGACACCCTGATCGCCGCACTGGCCATCGTCGTCAGCCTGGCCATCACGCTGACCTGCGTCGGCGAGGTCCAAAGGCATCTCCGCAGCCTCAGGCCCGCGACGCAGGGCTGAGCGCACCGAGGCAGCCACCGGCAGTGATACGGGGAGAGTCCCCGTATCACTGCCCAGGTCCCGCCTGCTCCCCGAAGGAGCAGGCGGGACCTGCCACGCGTCTCCGCGCATGCGCCGTGCCGGTCAACGCGTATACGGGTTCGGCCCGACAGTCCGGTACGGGTGGGTCGCCCCGCACCTCACAGGGCGCCCCGCAGCCCACCGGGCGGCATCTCCCCCGCCCGGCACGTCCGGATCGCGCCCTACCCGCCCCGGCAACCCGTCCGGACCCTGAAAACATGGGGGATTCCGGAAACATCACACCAGGCCCGGACAGTACCGACAACGCGTTCCGCGCCCTCCTCGAAGGCGCCACCGCCCCACGGCCGCCCGCCCCGCCCGACTGCCCGTTCTGCGACCTTCGCCAGGACCGCTACGCCACCCACTACGAGGGCCACTGGGTCCTCCTCGAACCCCGCGTCATCGTCCCCGCCCACACCGTGCCCCCGCGTCGGCGCTGGATCATCGCTTCGGACGGGGCCGCGATGAACCTGTGGGACGCCGAACCCCTCCCCGGCACCCAATGCCGCATCGCGCACCGCGTGGTCTGCCCCTACCTCAAGCCCGAAGACCCCTGGCCCTGGACAGCCTCGCTCCGGCGGGAGAACGAGCGACGGGCGCAGCGCCTGTTCGGCCTCCCGGTCGACCGGGACTTCCCGGACACCGGCTGACGGGCGCCCCGGCTGCCCTCTCCGGCGACCCGCGGCGGGTTCACCGGCCAGTGACCGGATCACAAGCCCCGCCCCCGGAACGGCGGTTCGGCCGGCCTCGTGGCGTCCGGGTCAGTCGCGTCCTTCGGCGCGTCGTGACGCTCAGTCGCCGTTCCGCAGGCCGTCCAGAACGAGGTCGACGGTGCGTTCGACCAGGGCGGCGTCCAGTGGGGCGTGCCGGAAGAGGGCCCGGTAGTAGACCGGCGCCGCGAGCGCGTCGAGGGTGAACTCCATCTCGGCCCGGTCGAGTTCACGGATGTCGCCGCGTGCGGCAGCGGTGCGCAGGACGGTCTCGGTGCTGCGTCGGCGGGCGTGGAAGACGTCGTCGAGGAAGCTCTCGCGCAGCTCGGGTTCACGGGCGAGGTCGGCGACGAGCGCGGGCAGGACGGGGCCCAGGACGGTGGTCTCGAACGCGGTGACCAGGCTGCCGATGCCGATGAGCAGGTCCGCGCGCAGGTCGCCGCTGTCCACCGTCGGCGTGGTGCCCAGGACCGTGGCCAGCGCGTCGGTGACCAGGTGCTGTTTCGAGGGCCAGCGTCGGTAGATGGCCGGGCGGTAGACGTCTGCGTTCTTCGCCACCTGCCCGATCGTGAGGTCGGCGTAGCCGACCTCGGCGAGCAGGTCGAGTGTCGCGGCGCGCACGGCGGCGTCGATCTGCGGATCCTTCTGGCGGCCGGCGGTGCGCGGGGACGGGGGCACGGGTGAGTCCTTTCGGTCGACTTACGGACTGTAACCGGATTTTGAATTGATACAGTCCGTACTGTATCAATTCAAGGTGACTCCGGCCCGAACGGGCCTCCCTCCGTCGAAGGACCTGCCATGCCCACTCCACCTCCGCGTCCCCCCACGCTCCGCGATACCGCGCCCACCTCACCCGTACCGATACCGGCGAGAACCGGTCCGGCGATCGGCGCCCTGATCGCGCTCGCCCTGGTCGCCCTCGACCTACGGGCACCGGTCACCGCGGTCGCCCCGCTGCTCGGCCGCCTCCGCGACGACCTGGGCCTGTCGGCCGCGGCGGTGAGCGCGCTGACCGCGCTGCCGGTCCTGTGCCTGGGCGTGTTCGCGTTCGCGGGCCCCGTGCTCGGACGGCGGTACGGCGAGGCGCGCGTGGTGCTCGCGAGCCTGATCCTGCTCGCCGTCGGCGCGACGCTGCGACTGCTCCCGGGAGCGGCGGCGTTGTTCGTGGGCACGGTGCTGGTCGGCGCGGCGATCGGGCTCGCCAACGTGCTGCTGCCCGGACTGATCCGGCGGCGCTTCGCGGGCGCGGTGGCGGGGGTGACCGCGTTCTACTCGGCGTTCCTGACCCTGGGCGGTGCGAGCGGTTCGGCGGTCGCGCCGCCGTTGGCCGACGCGACCGGATGGGCCTGGCGCGGTGCACTGGCGCTGGTGGCCGTCCCCCTGTCGATCGCGGCGATCCTGGCCTGGTGGCCGGGGGTGCGCGTGGACGCGCGGGCCGTCGACGCACCGACACCGCAGCGCGTGCGGCTGTGGCGGGACGCGACGGCGTGGCGGGTCACGGTCTTCTTCGCGGCGCAGGCGCTGTTGGCGTACGTCGTGTTCGGCTGGCTGCCCACGATGGCCCAGGACCGGGGCATCGGCGAGGCGCAGAGCGGCCTCCTGCTGTCGCTGACCAGCCTGGTGGGTGTGGCGGGGGCGGCGCTGCTGCCCGCGGTGTACCGTCGGCTGCCCGACCAGCGTGGGCCCGCCGTGCTCGTGGCGGTGCTCAGCGGGGCGGGTCTCGCCGGCATCGTCCTGGCCCCCGCGCCGGCGGGCGTGTGGGCCGCCTCCGTGATCCTGGGGCTCGGGCAGGGGGCCGGATTCGCGGTCGCGCTGAGCCTGATCGGGCTGCGTACCGGCAACGGCGACGAGACGTCGGCACTGTCCTCGATGGCCCAGGGCACCGGTTTCCTCATCGCCACGATCGGCCCGTTGGGCGCGGGGCTTCTGCACGAGGCGAGCGGCGGATGGGGCGTTCCCCTGGCGACGCTGCTGGCCGTGTGCGCGATCCAGGCTGCCGCAGGTCTCGGCGCGGGACGCGCCGGGCAGGTCCGGGGCGGGTCCGGCCCGGAGGCGGCCTGATATCCGACTCGTTCAGTGGCCGCCGGTGAGCTCGCCGGTGAGCCGGCCGTGAAGGTCGGCGCTGGGATCGTTCAGGCCGATGATCTCCACTGTCGTGCCGCGTCGGGCGTACTTGGTCTCGATGGCGTCGAGGGCGGCGACGGAGGAGGCGTCCCAGATGTGGGCGGCGGTCAGGTCGATGACGACCCTGTCGGGGTCGGTGGCGTAGTGGAACTGGGTGACGAGGTCGTTGGAGGAGGCGAAGAACAGCTCGCCGGTCACGTAGTAGACCACGGTGGCGCCGTCGGGGTCGGTGACCGAGGTGACGTCGGCGAGGTGGGCGACCCGCTTGGCGAAGATGACCATGGCGGTGACGGAGCCGACGACGACACCGATGGCGAGGTTCCCGGTGGCGACCACGCAGACGACGGTGACAGCCATGACGGCGATCTCGCCCGTCGGCATCCGCTTGAGCGTCTTGGGGGCGACGGAGTGCCAGTCGAAGGTCGCGAAGGACACCATCACCATCACGGCGACGAGCGCGGCCATGGGCATGTCGGAGACGACCGGTCCGAAGGCGACGCACAGCACCATCAGGAAAGCGCCCGCCAGGAAGGTGGACAAGCGAGTACGGGCGCCGGACACCTTCACGTTGATCATCGTCTGGCCGATCATGGCGCATCCGCCCATGCCGCCGAAGAAGCCGGTGACGATGTTGGCGATGCCCTGGCCGATGGACTCGCGGGTCTTGGAGGAGGGGGTGTCGGTGATGTCGTCGACGAGCTTGGCCGTCATCAGGGACTCCATCAGGCCGACCAGCGCCATGGCCAGGGCGTAGGGGGCGATCGTCGTCAGGGTGTCCAGGGTGAACGGCACGTCCGGAAGTCCCGGTACGGGCAGGGAGGAAGGCAGGTCACCCTTGTCGCCGACGGTGGGTACCGCGATCCCGGCGGCGACCGTAAAAGCGGTGAGGACGACGATGGATGCGAGGGGGGCCGGGATCACCTTGGTGACCTTCGGGGTGAGCACCATGAGGGCCAGTCCGGCCGCGATCAGCGGGTAGACGGGCCAGGGCACGTCGTGCATCTCGGGGACCTGGGCCATGAAGATCAGGATGGCGAGGGAGTTGACGAAACCGACCATCACGCTGCGGGGCACGAACCGCATCAGCTTCGCGACGCCGAGCGCGCCGAGGACGATCTGGAAGACCCCGGCCAGAATGACCGCGGCGATCAGGTGGCCGAGGCCGTGCTCGCGGTTGAGTGGTGCGATGACCAGGGCGACGGCACCGGTCGCCGCGGAGATCATCGCCCGCCGGCCGCCGACGACGGAAATGGTCACGGCCATCGTGAAGGAGGCGAACAGGCCGATCGCGGGGTCGACACCGGCGATGATCGAGAAGGAGATCGCCTCGGGGATCAGCGCGAGCGCGACCACCAGGCCGGCCAGGACCTCGGTGCGCCAGACCTTCGGGTCGGACAGCCAGTCGGGGCGCAGGCCGCGCAGCCGCGCGGCCGGGGACGGTGCGGAGGTGGACGGTGCGGACGTGAACAAGGGACGTACCTGCCGTGCTCGGGCACGCCCGGCAACCTTGGGCGTGCGGGAAGGACACGGGAAGGCCGGCACGGCATCCCGCGGAGCCCACGTACGGCGCGGGCTGAAGTCAGAAGGCAACGACGAGCGCGGGCGAGAACTCCGGGCGCGGCTCAGGGCGGAGAGTCACGGCGGGCAGGCGGCGCCGGGCGTCATGGGAATGTGCACGCTCTCTCCAGCTCGTACCGGTCTTCGCCGGGAGCATCGTCGGCCCCGACACGGCTGAGGGTCGCGGAAACGGTCCGTCCCGCACCATGGAAGCGGCGACGGTGTGGAGCCGATCCCCTGCGATCACATACTGTACCCTAACGTTAGGGTAGAGATCGGCTCGGTCTACCGCGACCTTCCGACAGAGAGAAACGGGTCCCCTCGTGAGCAGCGAGCAGATGCAGATCGGGGAGGTCGCCGCGCGGACCGAACTGTCGCTGCGCACCATCCGTCACTACGAGGAGACCGGGCTCGTCACCCCGTCCGCCCGCTCGCAGGGCGGCTTCCGTCTCTATACCGAGGCCGACGTGTCCCGTCTGATGGTCATCCGCCGCATGAAGCCGCTCGGCTTCACCCTGGACGAGATGCGCGAACTGCTCGCCGCCACCGACCGCCTCGACTCCGGCGAGGAACTGACGGCCGACGAGCTTCAGGCCCTGCTGGAGCGCATCCGCGGCTACGAGCAGGGTGCGTCGGAACAGGTGGAGAAGCTCCGCACCCAACTGGCGCGGGCGGAGGAGTTCGCCGCCGCGCTGCGCGAACGCCTCGGGCGCGCTCCCACCCTCTGACGGCATCCGCGTGAGCATCGCGGTCCCCCGTCGGCCGGCCCGGCCGGCTCGCTCAGGATCCGGTGAGGTTGCCGTTGCCGAGGGCCCAGGCCTCGATGTCGCGGTAGTGGATCGGCCCACGGCTCCGGCCGACGTTGCTGCCGACCAGGTGAAGTCGTTCGGCGGGCCATCGGCCGCCGGTGAATCCGGTGAACCGTTCGGCGATCTCTCCCGCCGAGGACCGGTCCCCTCGGCGGGCACGGGCCAACGTCAGATGCGGGCGCAGGGGTCGGTCCTCGAAGGTGACACCACAGCTCCTGACCGCGGCACGCACATCGGCGGCGAGCGAGTGCAGCTCATCGAGGTCTCCCTCGATTCCGCTCCACAGCACCCGGTCGTCGAAGGTTCCGCTGCCGCGCAGCGCCAGACGCGGTGATGGGCGCTGCGCTGCGAGGCCGGCGAGAGGCGGGCGCAGGATCGGGACCGTCCCGGCCGGCAGCTCCCCGAGGAACGCCAGGGTGATGTGCCAGTCCTCGATACGGTTCCACCGCATGTCGGGGTGCGTGTCATAGGCGGGGCGCAGTTCCCGGGCCAGTTCTTCCTTCGCGTGGTCGGGCGGGGCGAGGGCGATGAACACGCGAACGGTCGCGGGCTGAGTCTGTTCGTTCACACCGCACTTCGTACCGCACCCGGGTGGCCGGTGCGCACACCGGCCACCCCAGTCACGCGGTGGAGCGCCCGCGCGGAAGGTGGGACCGACAGCCTGGTACGGGCGGCAGCGGTGCGAGCGCGGGCCCCAGGCTTGCGTCACAGCGTGCCCCAGGGGCCTGCGTCACAGCGTGCCCCCGGGGTCTGCGTCACAGCGTGCCCCGCCCGTGCGGAACTCCGCCCGCGACGACCGGGGCCCTGCCCCCGACTGGGGGCGGATTCCGACGGCCGTCCGCCTCCGGCGTTCCCGTTCAGCCCGCCACCGGTGTGCGCGCCGCGGTCCGGTCGCCATAGCGACGGGCCCACGGCAGAGCCTCCTCCAGTGCGGCCGAGACACCGAACAGGAGATCCTCGCGACCCCACCCGGCCGTGAGCGAAACCCCCAGCGGGAGCCCCTCGGAGCTCCAGCCCAACGGCAGACTGACGGTCGGATACCCGGTGGCGTTCGCGATGACGGTGTTGCCCGTGAAGGCGGTCATCGCGGCCAGTTCCCCTGCCGGATCGTCATCGTCGCGGAGCTGACCGATGAGCGTCGGCGGCGTGGTCACGGTCGGGGTGATCACGATGTCGGCGTCCGCGTAGTCGAGCGTCCAGGCCCGCGCACGGGCCTGGACGACACCGATCGCGGCGGCCAGTTCGCCCGAGGTGCACTGCTGCGAGCGGGTCCGCAGGTGGCGGACGATCGGGCGCAGGGCCCTCTCGTCGAACGCCATGACCCGGGACCCGACCAGCGCGGTGAACATCACCCGGAACCCCTCGGTGAACTCGGGATCCGGCGCCTGGTCCCGGGCGAACACCTGATGGCCGAGTCCGGCCAGCGTCCGGGCGGTGAGTTCCGCCGCGGCGGCGACCTCGGTGTCCACCCGGGACCCCGAGACCGACCCCTGCGCGAGCGCCACGCGGAGCCGCGGCACGGGCGCGTCGCAGGCGCGTTCGTAACTGTCGACGCGGGGCGGATGCACGGTGCCGACTCCCGTACGGGTGGTCAGCGCGTCGAGGAACGCGGCCGTGTCGCGTACGGTGCGGGCGAGCGGACCCCGTACGGAAAGCCCCATCCCGTCGGAGCCGGCCGGGCCCGCGGTGACGAGCCCGCGGCTGGGCTTGAGCCCGACCACACCGCAGGCGCTCGCGGGGGAACGCACGGATCCCGCGGTGTCGCTCCCCTGCGCGAGCGGAACCAGCAGCGCGCCGACCGCGGCCGCCGCCCCGCCGCTGCTGCCGGCCGCGCTGCGGCCGAGGTCGAACGGGCTGCGCGCCGGTGGCGACACCTCGGGCTCGCTGTAGCAGGCCGCCCCGAACTCCGGAACGGTGGTCTTGCCGAGGCTGATCAGCCCGGCGTCGGCCATGACATCGACGATCTCGTCGTTGTGTCCGGGGACCCAGTCGCGGAAGAGCGCGGAACCCAGTGTGGTGCGTACGCCCGCCGTCGCCTCCAGATCCTTGACGGCGGTGGGCACGCCGAACAGGCGCGGCAGCCCGGCGCGGTCGGCCGAGCGCAGTGCGCGTTCGGCCGCGGCCGCCTCCGCGCGGGCCCGGTCGGCCGACACGGTGGTGAAGGCGCCCACCCGGTCGCCGCTTTCGATGCGGGCCAGCAGATGGTCCACGACTTCGGTGGGACTCGTGTCTCCGCACCCGTACGCGGTGGCCAGTTGAAGAGCCGAGAGGTCGTGCAACTCCGTCATGGGCGCTCCCATTGATGTTTCGTTACGCGTATCGATATGGTGCGGGCATGGTGGGCGAGAAGGCAAGTACTCCGAGGAACGGCCGTCCCCGGGCGGTGACGCTCGACGCGGTCCTGGATGCGGCGACCGGGATGGCCGACGACCGGGGTCTCGACGCGGTGACCTTCCGGGCACTGGCCGAACGGCTCGGTGTGTCGCCGATGGCCATCCACCGCACGACCGGTGGCATCGAGGCGCTCCAGCACGCGATGGTGTCCAGAATCGTCGGCGAGGTGACCCGGTCCGTGGTCTGGCCGGACGACTGGCGCGGTGTCGTCCGGCTGTTCGCGCACTCGCTCCACGACCTGCTCATGCGCCATCCCGTCGTACTGGAGGCACACCGCAGGGCCCCTCTCGTCGGGCCCGGCGCGGACGATGCCGCGCACCGGGTCGTCGCGGCACTGCGCTCCGCGGGACTCGACGACGAGTCCGCCGCGTACGCGTACGGCGCCCTGCACGACTTCGTCACCGGCCATGTGGCGATCCGCCTCGGCCGCGGCACCCCGGAACCGCACCGTTCCCCGCCCACGGACGGGGCCCGGTCCGTGTTCGCCGACCACCACGACTACGACCGCCGGTTCACCTTCGGACTCGACTTCGTCATCGGCGGAATCGCCGCCGCTGCCGCCACCCCCGTATCGCCCGAGGAGCAGAGATGACCCCCTCCTTGCAGGACCTGCCCGAGACGGTCCGTCTGACGGCCCCCGGCGGGCGCCGTATCGCCTACTGCTCGTACGGGGACCCCGCCGCCCCGCCCGTGATCGTGCTCCACGGCACCCCGGGCAGCCGTTTCGAGGGGGTCGCACTGCGGCAGGCGGCCAAGGACGCGGGCCTTCACCTGGTCTGCCCGGACCGCCCCGGATACGGCGAGACCGATCCCGTGCCCGGCCGGGGCTTCCACCGCTGGAACGACGACTTCGTGGCCCTGCTCGACCACCTCGGCCACGAACGGGCACCGCTCGTGGCGATCTCGGGCGGCGGCGGATACGCCCTGTCCGCCGCCCAGGCGCACCCCGAGAGGGTGTCGAAGCTGATCCTCGCGTGCGCCGCCGTCCCCGGAGCACCCCGTGGGGCGTACGCACGCCGGATCCCGGTCGTGAAGTGGCTGAACCGGCTGGTGCGCTGGGCCCCCGTGATCGCCCGGCCGATGCTCGCGGGGACGGGAGTCTTCAAGAGCACGCGAAACAGTGAGACACACCTCGCCGCCTGGCCGCTCGCCGACCAACTGATCATGAGGGAAGCGGAGTTCCGGAAGTTCTCGGAGCTGGACACCACCGAGGGACGACGTCAGGGCATGGACGCGGCCATGGCCGATCTCGCCGGGTATGCCCGCCCACTGCCGGAGCCGCTGGGATCGATCCGGGTGCCGACCGTGTTCATCCACGGCGAGGAGGACGGCAACGTCCCCATCGACGTGGCGCGTTGGGCGCACGCGCAGATCGACGGCTCCGAGCTGCGCCCGATCCCCGGCGGCGGGCACCTCTTCCTCCTCATGGACGCGGATCCGCTCCTGCGGGAACTCGCCTGAGCGGTACGCACGACCGTGTGCTCCGGCCGTCCGCCCGACCGTTCAGCCGCAGGGCAGCGCGCTGAACGGCCCCGCACGCTTCGGGCAGCTTCCCGGTAGTCGCCGTGTTGGGCGCCGACCTCGGTCAGCAGGCGCTGATGCCGGAACGGACGTCGCGGGAGATGCGTGAGGGCAGGACGGGACTGGACGCGGCGCTGGTGAGCGCGGTCTCGTACGGACAACAGCGCGTCATTTCCGACACCGCTCACCACCGCCTCTGCTTCGACCGCCCCGATGCCGTCGTCCGGCGATCCGCGACGTCGTGGACCGGGCTCGTCCCCGAGGGCTGTCCCCTAGGCTCAGCGCGCCCATGTCGCACGAGCATCCGAGGAGGACGGTGCTCACGGTCAGCCGGCTCGCGGCAACCGCAGGCGTGACCGTGCGCACCGTGCGCCACTACCACCACATCGGCCTGCTGCCCGAGCCCGAGCCCGAGCGCGACGCCTCCGGTTACCGCCGCTACAGCGCGCAGGCGGCGGTGGATCTCATCCGGATCAGGGCCCTCGCCGACCGGGGAGTGCCAATGGCCCGAATCGACGCGCCGCTGCATGCGCGGCCGACCGGGTTCGCCGCGGCCGTCACGGACATCGACGCCGAATTGCAGCGCAGGATCGGCCAACTCGCCGCATACCGCCGCGGGATCGCCGAACTGGCCGGAGACGAAAGGCTTTTCCTGCCCCCCGAGGTGGTCGCCGTCCTGAACCGGATGCGCGGTCTCGGGGTCAGCGAACTGAGGGTACGGCCTGAGCGGGACGCGTGGATCCTGATGCAGGCGCTGGATCCACAGGTTATGCCGGAACGGATACGGGACAAGAACGCCGGCCTCGACGATCCGGAGACGACGCGCCTGAATCTCGCCGGTGATCAGTCGGTCGACTGGGATCCGCGCGATCCACGCCTGGACCGGCTCATCGACGACCTGGACGCCTGGGAGATCGCACACGAACGGGACAGCAAGCGGGCCGGGTACCTGAAGCTGGTCCCGTCCCGGATATCCGACGCGTCACCGGCATGGCAACGCGTCCTCGAAGCGCTCGCCCACCGCGCCGGGCTGCGCCGACCCGCCGGGCACGACAGCTGAAACCGGCACCTCCCACGTCCGGGAGATCTGACGAGTTGTCCTGCGGGCGGCGCAGTGCCGAGCCGCGGCTCCCTGAACGGGGAGCCCGGAACGGGGAGCCCGGAACGGAGTTATCGTGCGGGTGGGATTCGGTAGACGGAGACATGGGAACGCGACTCGGCGGTGAACGCGGCGCCCTCCCAGTCCGCGTGCCTGGTCTCCAGCTCGAATCCGGCCAACTGCGCCATGAGGTCGAGTTCGGCCGGCCAGATGTAGCGGTGGGGGCTGCGGAACAGCGTGGCCCGCGTGGTCTCGTCGAAGCGGAAGTGGTGCGATACGACGTGCTGGCGCAGGACGTCATAGGTGTCCAGACCGATGTAGTCCGGTTCGGACTGCCAGACGGTGGCTGTCTCGCCCGGTGGGAGCTTGCGCAGCTCGGGCACCCAGAGCTCGACCACGAACCGCCCACCGGGCGCGAGGTGGCGGGCGGCGTTGCGGAAGCACTCGACCTGCTCGGCCTGGGTGAGCAGGTTGGAGATCGTGTTGTAGACGAGGTAGACCAGTGTGTACTTCCCGGACACGACCGTGGTCGCCATGTCACCGATGACGACGGGGACCGTCGCTTCGTCCGCCTTGGTACGCAGTTGCTCCACCATCGGCTGTGACAACTCGACGCCGGTGACAGACACTCCTCGCTCGGCGAGCGGGACCGCGACCCGGCCGGTTCCGATGGCGAACTCGAGCGCCGCTCCCTCCCCCGCGAGATGGGCCAGGCGCTCCACGGTCGGGCCCAGGACCTCGGGCGCGAACATGCCGGATCCTGGCGTGTCGTAGCGAAGGGCGGTATCGGCGTCCCAGATCTTCTCCTGCTGCATGCCGCCAACGCTGGACGCCGGCCCGCGCGCTGTCCAGCGAGTATTCGCCCCGGTCTGCCGGGCTCCCGCCCGGCGGGCAGGGCGCCGGTCAGGTGTTCCCCACCGGGAAACGTGCCGACCGGTCGTACAGTCGACACATGCCCGAGCTGAGCCACCGTCGGAAAATGCTCGTGCTGGCGATCTGCTGCATGAGCCTCCTCATCGTCAGCCTCGACAACACCATCC
The DNA here is from genome assembly GCF_035917275.1 of Streptomyces sp. NBC_01237. Classification (NCBI taxonomy): domain Bacteria; kingdom Bacillati; phylum Actinomycetota; class Actinomycetes; order Kitasatosporales; family Streptomycetaceae; genus Streptomyces; species Streptomyces sp. NBC_01237. Next base: position 529,594 of record NZ_CP108508.1, read on the forward strand.
TCAATGTCGCCCTGCCTTCCATGCAGCGCGAACTGCACGCGTCCGTATCCGGGCTGCAGTGGACGATCGACGCGTACACGCTCGTCCTCGCCGCCCTGTTGATGCTCTCGGGATCGACGGCCGACCGGATCGGCCGCCGCCGGGTCTTCAAGACCGGTCTCGTCCTGTTCACGCTCGGTTCGGCGCTCTGCTCCGTCGCGCCGAACCTCGAATCGCTCGTCGCCTTCAGGATGGTGCAGGCCGTCGGTGGTTCGATGCTCAATCCCGTCGCGATGTCGATCATCACCAACACCTTCACCGGGCCCCGTGAGCGCGCCCGCGCCATCGGCGTCTGGGGCGGGGTCGTGGGTATCTCGATGGCGGCGGGTCCCCTGATCGGCGGGCTGCTGGTGGACTCCGTCGGCTGGCGGTCGATCTTCTGGATCAATCTGCCGATCGGAGCCGCAGCCCTGCTGCTGACCTGGCGGTACGTTCCCGAATCCCGCGCCCCCAAGCCCCGACGGCCCGACCCCGTCGGTCAGCTGCTGGTCATCGGGGTGCTGGGAGCGCTGACCTACGCGATCATCGAGGCACCCTCGGCCGGCTTGACCTCACCGATGATCCTGTCCTTCGCCGCCGTGTCGGTCCTGTCTCTGACGGGACTCGTCCTGTACGAGCCGAGGCGTGCCGAGCCACTGATCGACCTGCGGTTCTTTCGCAGTGCGCCGTTCAGCGGGGCGACCGTCATCGCGGTGTGCGCCTTCGCGGCGCTGGGCGGATTCCTCTTCCTGAACACGCTCTACCTCCAGAACGTACGCGGTCTGTCCGCGCTGCACGCCGGGCTGTACATGCTCCCGATGGCTGCCATGACCTTCGTCTGCGCCCCGCTCTCGGGCCGGCTGGTCGGCAACCGCGGCCCGCGTCTCCCGCTGTTGATCGCCGGGACCGCGATGACGGCGAGCGGTGTCCTCTTCGCCGCGTTCGACGCGGAGCGGACGACGACGCTGATGTTCACCGGGTACGTGCTGTTCGGCCTGGGCTTCGGCATGGTCAACGCCCCCATCACCAACACCGCCGTCTCCGGTATGCCCCGCTCCCAGGCGGGCGTGGCGGCGGCCGTCGCGTCCACCAGTCGCCAGATCGGCCAGACGCTGGGCGTCGCGGTCATCGGCGCGGTGCTGGCGGGTGGAGTCGTGGGCGCGGTGGGCTCGGCCCCGTACCGTACGGGGTTCGTCGACGCGAGCCGTCCGGCCTGGTGGATCATCACGGCCTGCGGTGCGTGCGTCCTGTTGGTGGGCGCACTGACCAGCGGCTCCTGGGCGGGGCGCACGGCACGCCGTACGGCGGAACTCCTGGAGCCGACGAAGACGGCCGCTCAAGCCTCGGCCGGGGCCGGGGCCGACAGCAGGTAGTCGTCCCGGTGGAGGAGGGCGGCTCCTGGCTGAGCGCCGGCCGCTTCGCGCGGCGGTGGCGGTGGAAGCCGTGGCGGGCGGTCCCCGCGCCTCGGCCAGGGGCCGTTCCGACGGCACGGGCACCGTGGTTGCGCTCCGCCCGCGGTCCACCCGGAGGTGGCCGCCGCCGGTCCGTCTCTACCTCCGGTTAGAGGCGGCGATCCCCCTTCGGCCGGAGGCACGCCGGGAGTCGGCGACCGTAGCCTCGTCACATCATGCAACGAACCGACGACCGGCTCCTACCGGTCCTCCTGCTCGCCGCCCAGGCCGCTGTATGGCCCGGTGCGGCACTGCTGCGCGGTGTCGAGCCATCCGCCGCCCAGCTCCTCGCGGCCGCTCTGACGGGTGGTCCGGTGACCATGGCGCTGGCCGCCCGGCGGGCTCGCCCCGTGCTCGCCCTGCTGGTGGTCGTCACGGCCTGCGCCCTCGGCGCGGGTCCGCTGCCCGTCGGTGCCGTGACGGTTCTGGGCACCGGCGGCGTGGCCCTCGCGCTCCTCTCCGTGGCCGTCGAGCGGGACACCATGACCGCGCTGCTGTGTGTGGTGACGCTCGAGGTCTGGCAGGCGCTGCACGGCATCACGCTGCACGGGCTCGGTCAGCGCGACGGCCTCGATCTCCTGCTCACCACCCTGCTCTACGCGGCCGCCTGCGGCACCGGACTGCACCTGCGCCGAGTGCGCGCCGCGCGTGACACCGCCGAGCGGCGCCTGCGCCGGGCGGAGTCGGAGCGCGACCGGCTTCCGGCGACCGAACGGCGGCGCATGGAACGGGAGCTGCACGATGTCAGCGCCCATCACCTGACGGCCGTCGTGGTCACCTGTGAAGCGGCCCTCGGGCTGCGCGAGCACCGCCCCGAGCTGGCCCGGGAGGCGCTGGTCTTCGCCGCCGACACCGGCCGCGAGGTGGGACAGGCGCTGAGCGCCGTCCGGTCCCCACAGCCCACGGCGGAAGACGGCCCGGCCTCCCGGGAGCGTCTGAACGCGCTGGTGAACGGCTTCCGAAGCCTCGGGCAGCCCGTGACCGGCGACATCCGTGGCCTGCCGGGAGGCTTCGCCGACGAGGTCGTGTACGCGATCGTCCGGGAAGCTCTCACCAACGCGGTACGTCACGCCTTCGGCGCCCCGACCACGGTGCGCTGCACCCACGACGACCACCGCACGGAGGTCATGGTGCGGAACGGGCCCGTGGACCCGCCCGCCGGTACTGCGGCGCCCGGCGCCGGGCTGGGCGGCGGGCGCGGCCGGACCTTCCTGCGGGGGCGGGCGCGCGAGGCGGGCGGCACACTCAGCAGCGGTCCGACGGCGGACGGCGGATGGGAAGTGCGCGCGCTGCTGCCGGGGCGGGTCGCGGGGCCGCCGCGGTCCGCCGTGCCGAGGACGTACCGGGTCGCGCAGTTCGCCGCGGCCGTGGGGCTGTGCCTGCAACCGCTGCTGCCGGTACTGGTCGTACGGGCGGACGACGCGTCCAGCGGGTCCGGCATCTCACCCGGAGTGCTGTTCGCGCTGCTGGCCACGGCGCAGGCGGTGTCGCTGCTGTGGCTGCGGCGGGCGCCACGCACCGTGCTGGTCGCCCTGGCCGCGCTGGCCGCTCTCTGGCCGGCCGCGATGGCCGTGAGTGGGTACGCGGGGCCCATCGTCCTGCCGCCCCTGATGAGCATGATCGCCACCTGTACGGCGCTCGTCGTGCTCGCGTCCCGCGCTCCGTCCGACGCCGGCACCGAGGCACCGGCCCGGCCGGCCGCGCCCGTGGCGCTCGCCGTCGTGCACGCGGCGGCCGCGACCGTCGCCGTACTCCTCACCGGCCGTGGCGCGGGTGCGGTGGCGGTGGCCGGGCTCGCGAGCGCCGGTGCGGGCCTGGCGGCCGGTGCCGCCTGGTGGACGGGAGTTCGGTACGGGCGCCGCGAGCGGGCCGTCAGGAACGCCGACGACGACCGCCTCGCCACATGGACCGGGGAAGCGGTGCGGGACGCCTGGGCCGAACGCCGCCGCATCACCGCCGGGCTGGAGACGACCGTGCTCGCGCGCACCGCCGACGTGGTCGACGCGGCCGAGGCGGGCCGGCTCGCGGAGACGGCGCACCGGGCCCGTGACGCGCTGGCCGCCATGCGCGCCCTGCTCGATTCGGTTCGTGAGGGAGCGCCATCGGCCGAACTCCGGCCGCAGCCCACACTTGAGGCGCTCGATCTGCTCGCCCAGCAGTGCCGGGCCGGCGGCCGCGAGGTCGAGGTACGGCGCACCGCCAGGGTTCCGCAGCGGCTGCCGGCCGCGGTGGACCTCGCCGCCTACCGCGCCGCGGAGACCCTCCTGGCGGCCGGTGGTGACGGTCCCACCTCGCTCGTGCTCGACGCGGCGGACGGCGTCCTGAGCCTCACCGCCACCGGTGCCCCGCACGCGGCCCGCCCGGCCGTACGGGAGCGGCTGGCGGCGCACGCGGCCGCCCTCGGCGGCAGCCTGTCCACCTCTCGGCCGGACACCGCACTCCTGCGCCTGCCGCTGGGGCCCATGGCGAAGAGTCCCGACCGGATCGACGAGACCTCGGACACCGGGGCACCCGCCCCGGAACGGGGAGACGAGGAGGGGCCCCGATGCCCGTCACGGTGATGGTCGTCGACGACCAGAGTGTCGTCCGAGCGGGCTTCGCGGCCGTCATCGACGCGGAGCCGGACATGACGGTGGTGGGTGAGGCGGGCGACGGCGCGACCGCGGTCCGGCTGGCCGGACAACTCGCCCCCGATGTGATCGTCATGGACGTACGGATGCCCGAACTCGACGGAATCGCCGCCACCCGCATTCTCACCGGCCGTGACGGAGGGCCGCGCGTGCTGGTGCTGACGACCTTCGACCTCGACGCGTACGTCTTCGACGCGCTGCGAGCCGGTGCTTCCGGTTTCCTCCTCAAGGACGTCCAGGCGGCTGAACTCCTGCACAGCATCCGTGTGGTGGCCGCCGGCGAGAGCGTGCTCGCGCCCTCCGCGACGCGTCGCCTCATCAGTCACTACGCCGCCGGGCCGCGCACCGGGCCCCGGGCGGGTGCCGAGCCGGGAATCCTGGACCGGCTGACCGCACGCGAGAACTTCGTCCTCGCGCTGATCGCCTCGGGGCTGAACAACGCGGAGATCGCCGAGGAGCTGGGCATCACCGTCGGCACCGTCAAATCCCATGTCAACGCCCTGCTGCGCAAGCTGGGGCTGCGCGATCGGGTACAGGCGACGATCCTCGCCTACGACCTGGGCATCACCCGCCCGAACCCGCCCTCCGCGTAGTCCCGCTTCCTGGACGCACCGCCGAGCCCATCCCCCGCCCCTCCCGGCGGGCACACCGGCACGCCGTGCCGCGACGTCGCCAACGGAAAGGACCCCTCCCATGAACGCGCCCACCGCACACGAGGAGCACAGCGCCATGACCACGTCCAAAAACCCCTTCCTGCGTACGGTGCGTGAGGCACTCAGCAGCGTCGTCGCACTCGTCTACCTCGGGGCCTGCGCGATCCTGCTGATCTGGGCACTCACGGCGGACGCCGGGGACGACGCGTCCTTCGCCGGGGTGATCCCGACGCTCGCCACGGCACCGGTCAGCCTGGTTCTGCTGGTACTGCCGGACCACATTTCCATGGCGGTCCTCGCCATCGCTCTGGGCGCGCTGGTGAATGCCGTGCTGATCGGCTGGTGCGTCCGCACCCTGCGCCGGGGCCGGGGCGGTTCCACGCCGACGGCCTGAAAGGGGCGGCCGGCCTTGGGGGCGGGCACGTGGTCCGCCCCCGGCGCGGCCAAAACGCTTACGCCGCTGCGGCGTTCGACTCGCCCGGCGGTACGGCTTGTGCGGCGGTCCCACCGGCGGCCGGGCCGTGGGACCAGTGGACCGGGACGCTACGGGCCGTCCTTGCCCGGCGGGGTCCGCGGCCTGCGCCACATGATCATCAGGAATGAGGCCACCGCCAGCACGCACCCGAGCAAGGCGAACGCGGCGCCCACCCATTCGGCCGCCTCCCAGGTGGTGCTGGTCGAGAGCCTGCATGTCGGGTCGCACTCCCAGGAGTTGGCGGAGTGCCGCGTCACGGCCCAGGTGGAGGCCAGACCGAGGAGGAGCAACAGGATCCCGGACCAGAACATCCTGCGAGCGGCGAGCAGGTAGCCGCGCGAGTGGGTGTCGACCATGCGGCCACGGTCCCAGGCAACAGGCCCGGCGGGCAACACCTGGGTGCCGGGGCGACCGCAGCCGCTTCACGGCGGCTTCGCCCGGCGCGCGGAACCGAGCCGTTCGGCGTATCCGGGAGCCGGACAGCCCTTAGGGGGCCGGGTGGCCGACCCGTCGTTCGAGGTGGATCTCGGTGAAGACGGCGACCTTGGCGCGCAGGGCCCAGGGGTCGAAGGGCTTGCTGATGTAGTCGACCGCCCCGGCCGCGTACCCGCGCGCGGTGTGCTCGGGATCGACGCCCATCGCGGTGAGGAAGATGATCGGTACGTCCCGGTTGCGGGGCCGGCGCTTGATGTGGGCGGCGGTCTCGTAGCCGTCCATCTCGGGCATCTGCACGTCCATGATGATGACGGCGAAGTCGTCGTGGTGGAGCAGCGCCTTCAGTGCCTCCCGGCCGGAGGAGACCGTGACGAGTTCCTGGTCCAGCGTCTCCAGCACGGCCGTCATGGCGAGCAGGTTGTCGGGCTGGTCGTCCACGACAAGGACCTTGGGCATGGGCTGGGGCTGGGATGCGGGCTGAGGCAGGGCCGATGGGTGCTCGACGGCCTCCAGCTGGCGCTCCAGCAGATCGCAGCGGGCCTCCGCGTCCGCCCGTTGCTCTTGCGCTGCCTGGAGTTCCTTGCCCAGCCGCGCCACCTCCCGCCGCAGGACGTCGCGCTCCCCCAGCAGTTCCGAAACGTCGGGGTGTGCCGCGGCCAGCTGGCCGGCACGCTCGCGCTCGGCCTTGAGCGTCGCTTCCATCTGGTTGAGCCGTACTCCCAGATCGGCGATGCGGTGCGCGCGGTCCAGCAGGGCGTCGCCCAGGACGTCGCCGCGGACACTGGAGCGGCGTGAGACCCGGTCCGCGTCGGCCAGTTGCTGCTCGATGATCTGTGCCGCGTGTTTCGGGGAGGAGTTGGCGTCGACGGCGGACCCGTAGAGCTCGCGCACGAACTCGATGGTCTCGGCGGTGACGGTGGTGCCGCGGTGCTCGGCCAGGTCGGCGAACAGGTCCATGACCACCGGCCAGGGAGGTAAGCGGGTCCCGTTGAGGTAGCGGGAGAACGTGCCGGGATCACGCCGGTGTCTTGCCGCGTACCGGCGCACGGACACCTCCAGCCCCTCGAACAGCTCCCGCAGGGCCTCGGCCAGTGCGCGTGACTCACGCGTCAGGTCCTGCCCCAGGGGCCGCAGTTCACCCATGATCCTTCGCCTTCCCGCAGACGCCCGTGTTCTCTCCGGGTGCGATCAGACGGTCGAAGAACGGGATCGCCGGCCCGGCGACGGCGAAGCCGAGGAGCACACTGCGTGGGGAGCCCTCCCCCGCCAGCCAGGACAGTGCCCCCGCCGCTGTGCCGCTGAGCACTGCCAGCAGGAGAACCAGAGCCGTCTTCAGTGGCAGCAAAGGCCGATCCACGTGTGTCTCCATTCATCTGCCCCGCTCGGAGCGGGAGAGGTGTCCCTCCCGGCTGACGGCCAAGTGGGTGACACACAGCATGGTGCGTCACCGGACCGTTGCGGTACGTGATCAAGGGATGAGGCAACGAAACCCGTCGTCGCCACGGGCCCGCTGCCGGGAGAAGCCCTCGTTCACGCAGCTCAGCAGGCCGATGGGCCAGTACGTTGCCAGTGTGCAGCCGTGCAACGTTGCCGACGCGGTGCGGCAACACCTTCTGCTGCCGGGCAGCACGAGGCCCCGGAGCCGTTGTGACTCCGGCGCCCGGGACGGCACTTCGGTACGGACGGCACTTGCGCTCGGGGTAGATGCGGAGAACGGCGTGCCGGGCCGGCCCAGCGGCGGAGCCGCTCTCGGGTACGGGCCGTCCAGCACGGCCGCCAGCTCCCGTCGTTCGGCCGCGAGCGCCCACTGATCAGCCTGCCGCGCGGCACAGGGCCGCTCGGGGTCCTCGACCACGCGTGCGCGCAGGCGGGGTTCCAGCCCCGCGGCCGCGGCCTTCCCGGGCCTGCCGCGTACGAGCCTTTCGGCGCCGGGTAACGGCTGACGCGTGAGCCGGACAGCGGGGAACGACGGGGCGTCATGACCGCCGCCCCGGAGACCGGCGACCCATTCTTGGTATGGACACGACCAAATACCGTCACTAGTCTCGGAGTTGGTCTAGACCTAGTGGAGTGGGGCGCGCCCTCTCCACTCGTCTCGCAGCGCCCCCACACCTCCCTCAGGAGCGAAGCATGCGCCGAAGGATCACCTCATCACTGCTCGGGCTCGGCATCGCCGCAGTCTCCTTCCTCGCCACCACCGGCAGTGCCCAGAGCCATGGCTACACCGATGCCCCCGTCAGCCGTCAGCAGCTCTGCGGCCTCGGCACCGTGCACAACTGCGGCCAGATCCAGTGGGAGCCGCCGAGCGTCGAGGGCCCGAAGGGTTTCCCCGCCCGCGGCCCGGTCGACGGCACCCTCTGCGCCGGTGGCAACGGCCGGTTCTCCGAGCTCGACGACCCGCGCGGCGGTGCCTGGCCGGCAACGAAGATCACCGGTGGGCAGAGCTACACCTTCCGCTGGAAGATCGAGGCACGTCATGCCACGACCGACTTCCGCTACTACATCACCAAGGACGGATACGACCCCACCAAGCGGCTCACCCGGGCCGACCTGGAGTCCCAGCCGTTCCTGACCGTGCCGTTCGGCGGCCGCCTGCCGGGCTCCACGGTGTCCCACGCCGGTGTCCTGCCGCAGAAGTCGGGCAAGCACCTGATCCTCGGCGTCTGGACCATCGCCGACACCGGCAACGCCTTCTACGCCTGCTCGGACGTCACCTTCTGATCCCGGCCTGAGCGCGGCCCGCGCTCGCAAGCCCAACGGGCCCGGGGCGGGCGGTTCAGGAAAGCGGGACCGTCCGCCCCGGCCGGAGCGCCCTCAGGAGGCTTGCACGAGTGACAGCGGAGCCCGGCCCTGTTCTCGCTGTCCGGGGGGCACCACTCCGGGAAGCCGGGACTCCACCGTCCCGTCGAGATCGAGGCGCTTCTCGGCTTCCAGTGGGAGCATGCCGGATGCCGTCCTTGGACCGCGGGCCACCCGATGGTTGACCACAGGCTCCGACGGCGAGACGCGCCCCTTCCTCGGGGCCGTTTCCGCAGTGCGGAATCTACGGTCTCACCCGGCCGGCCCGGGACTCCAGGTAGCGACGCTCGGCAATGCTGGCGGTGGACTTCGCCGCGCGCCGGTAGTGCTCGTACGCCCCCGTCGTGTCGCCGGCCTTCTCCAGCAGGTGCGCCTGCACCGACAGGAGCCGGTGGTGCTTGGCGATCCGCTCGTCACGGTCCAATGTGGCCAGCAGGGCCAGCCCTGCCGCCGGGCCCTCGGTCTCGGCGAGCGCGATGGCGCGGTTGAGGGTGACCATCGGATTGGGGGCGATCCGTTCCAGGATCAGGTAAAGGGCGTGCACCTGCGCCCAGTTGGTCTCGCCGGTCGTGGCCGCGTCGGCGTGCGTGGCGGCGATGGCGGCCTGCAGCTGGTACGGCCGCAGCTCCGGGCCGGCCAGTGACGCCTTGACCAGCCCGAGGCCCTCGCCGATCAGCCCGTGGTCCCACCGCGTACGGTCCTGTTCGTCCAGCGGCACCAGGTCGCCGTCCGCCGTCGTACGTGCCTCCCGGCGGGCGTGGGTCAGCAGCATCAGCGCGAGCAGCCCGGTCACCTCGCTGTCCTCGGGCAACTGTGTGTGCACCATTCTGGCCAGCCGGATCGCCTCCTGCGCGAGGTCGGTTCGGTGCAACTCACTGCCGGAGGAGGCGGTATAACCCTCGTTGAAGATCAGGTAGAGCACATGCAGGACGACCCGTAGCCGCTCTTCCCGCTCCGTGCCGTCCGGCAGGCTGAACGATCTGCCGGCGGCCTTGATGCGCTGCTTGGCCCGGCTGATCCTGGCCGCCATGGTGGCCTCCGGCACCAGGAACGCGTGGGCGATCTCGGCGGTGGTCAGGCCGCCCACGGCGCGCAGTGTCAGGGCGGTCTGGGAGGCCGCGGTCAGCGTCGGATGGCAGCACAGGAACAGCAGAACGAGGGTGTCGTCGGTGTCCGGCACGTCCTCGGGAAGCACCTCGGCGGCCGTTGCCGCCTCCCGCTCCCGGCGCGCGCGGTCACTGCGCATCTGGTCGATGAGCCGCCGGGACGCGACGGTCACCAGCCAGCCGTGCGGGTTGTTGGGCACACCTTCGGCCGGCCATTGCACGGTGGCGGCGAGGACGGCCTCCTGTACGGCGTCCTCGCACCCTTCGAACTGACCGTACCGGCGTACCAGCGTGGCGAGGACCTGCTGCGTGAGCCCACGCAGCAGGTCCTCGATGGGTGGTGCTGTCATGCCTCCAATTGTCCGTCGGCGAACATCACCTGTCGCACCTCGACCCCGAGACCCTCGATCGCGGCGTCCGGGATCTGCGAGGCCAGCTCGATCGCCCGCTCCTTGTTCTCGCAGTCGATCAGGTAGAAGCCGCCCAGATACTCCTTGGCCTCCAGGAAAGGTCCGTCGGTCACCACCGGCCGGCCGTTGCGCACGGACACCACGGCGGCCTGCGACGGGTCGACCAGCGCCTGCGTGGAGATCAGCTCACCGGACCTCTTCAGCCCCTCGATGAACGCGCCGTGGCCGTCGCCGATCGCCGCCTTCTCCTCGTCGCTGAGCGCGTCCAGCACGGCCGGGTTGATGTGCAGGCCGATCAGGAACTTCATCTCGTACTCCTCGTGGTTCGCGAGCCCTGCCGGGCCCTTCGACCGGTTGGTCGGAGCCACCGCCGTCGTCTTGACATCCCTGCCCGGACTTTCGCATGACTTTTTTCGCCGTCGCACCGTCCGGCCCACGACGACGTCACGTGCGCCTGACGCCCACCGCGGCAGCCGAAGAAGTCGCCGTCCGTACCGATGTCAAGAAGGTCCCGACCGCTCCGACCAACCGGCGAAACGTCAAGAGACCAGGGAGTTACGGATATGCGCGTCAACCGGGCGTGGCTGGGACTGATCGTCCTGATGCTGCCGACCTTGCTCGTCGCAATGGACACGACAGCGTTGCTTCTCGCCCTCCCGCGGCTCAGCGCCGACCTGGGTGCCACCAATGTCCAGCAGCTGTGGATCAGTGACAGCTACGGACTCATGGTGGCCGGCCTCGTCATCACGATGGGTACGCTCGGCGACCGGATCGGCCGGCGAAGGCTGCTGATGATCGGCGGAGCGGCGTTCGCGGTGCTGTCGGGCGTGGCCGCCTTCGCGGTCAGCCCGCTGATGATGATCGTCACGCGTGCGCTGCTGGGCGTCGCCGGCGCGACCCTGGTGCCCTCCACGCTGGCCTTGGTCACCAACATGTTCCGCGACGAGCGACAGCGCGGGAAGGCCATCGCGATCTGGGCGACCTGCCAGTTCACCGGCGGCGCGCTCGGACCCGTACTCGCCGGTTTCCTGCTCCAGCACTTCTGGTGGGGATCGGTGTTCCTGGTCGCCGTGCCGGCGATGGCAGTGCTGCTGCTCGCCGGGCCGCTGCTTCTGCCGGAGTTCCGCGGCGACCGGGCCGGGCGGCTGGACCTGGCCGGCGTCGGGCTGTCGCTCGCGGCGATCCTCCTGATGGTCTACGGCGTCAAGCAGCTGGCCGTCGAGAGCGTGCCCGTCGTGCCGGCCGTGGCGCTCGCCGCCGGCGCGGCCATCGGCACGGTGTTCGTACGCAGGCAACTGCGTCTGGAGGAGCCTCTGCTGGACCTGCGCCTGCTCCGCGACCGCCCGTTCACGGCCGTGCTCGTCGCGCTGGCCTGCGCCGGCATCGCCATGGCCGGTACGGGCCTGCTGGTGACCCAGTTCCTCCAGAGCGTGCTGGGCTTCTCCCCCGCCGCGTCGGCGCTGCTGTTCGCCCCCATGGGCATCGGCGTGGCGATCGGGACCATGGCCGCACCGGCGCTGGCCCGTCGGATGAGGCGGACGACCGCCATCGGGGGCGGGCTGGTGGTGTCGGCGCTCGGCAGCCTGCTGCTGGTCGGCGCCGACGGGCCGAACGCCCTGGTACCGGTGATGATCGGCATCACCGTGCTGGCACTGGGCACCGGCCCGCTGTTCGCCCTGGGCACCGGGCTGGTCGTCGGGTCCGTACCACCGGAGCGCGCCGGCTCGGCCGCGTCGATGTCGGAGACCGGCAACTACCTCGGTGGTTCGCTCGGCTTCACACTGCTCGGTGTGGTGGCCGCGGTGGTCTACCGCAGCAGGATGGACGGCACGTCCGACTCACTGGCCGGCGCGATCGCCACCAGCAGGCACCTTCCCGCCGACCGGGGCACGGATCTGCTGCACACCGCTCGGGAGGCGTTCACCTTCGGTCTACAGGTCACCGGCGTCATCGCCGCGGTCATCTTCGCCGGGCTGGCCGTGCTGATCCTGACCGTGCGCCCGGCAACCCGGACCACCCCGGCCGTATACGCCGGCCACGGGACGACCCGTTCGTAGAACCCCGTCGCGGCGCCCACGCCGCCGTTGCCCCTGTCCGAACCCGGCGGAATGAACGCCGAGCGCGCGGCCACCACCCACGAACACCAGGGTGCCGTGGCGACCGTCGATGTCGGGGGCGTCCTCCGGCGCCCGCGACAACACAGTCTGTGGCCGCAGGCATCGACGCGGTGGTGGCCGGTCGTCGGCCCCGTCAGAGCCGGTCGGCCGCCCCTGCTGTTCCCGCCCGCACGTCGCAGGCTTCGTGGAAGCGTTCCAGGATGAGCTCGACCAGTTCAGGCGCGTCTCCGAGCGGTTCGGAGATGCCGACCGCGCCGGCCTCGGTCGACGCGTCGGCTGCTCGGCGGAACAGCATTCCAGGGGCGAAGCAATAGGACGCGACCACGACCCGACGCGCTCCCGCCAGGCGGAGTTGCGCCACCGCCTCCGCGGCAGTCGGCGACGCGGTCGACGCGAAGCCGGCCAGGCACGGCAGACCGAGGTTCACTCCCAACGCGGACGCCATGGCGGTCACCGACGCACACGCATCGCTGTCGCTACTGCCCGCGGCCGCCACCACCACCCCGTCGAACTCGGCATCCATGTCGGTGAGACGGCGCCGCAGCGCGGCGACCAGTCGCGCGTCGGGCTCGCCCGGTGAACTGCCCAGCACCGGCGTCACCACCGGCACCGGAGCCGGCAGGCCGGACAGCGCCCTGGGCAGGTCGACCCGGGCGTGAAACGCGGAGGTCAGCAGCAAGGGCACCACGACCACACGGTCGACTCCGGTCTCGGCGAGTGTGCCCAGCACGTGGCGTGCCCGGGGACGGGCGTGCCGGAGATACGCGACCTCGACCCGGCATGCCTGGGACAGCCCGACCGCATGGGCGAGCGCGCGAGTGGACTCCTGCGCCTGGGAGTCGATACTGCCGTGCGCCAGAAGGAGCAGCGCGCTCGCCCCGGACCCGGGGACCTGTTGATGCGGCGTCTCGATCACGTTGGTCACTGTCGTACCACTCTCGTCACGCGGTGCGGGTGCAATGGAGTGACGATGACCTTAGCGTCCGTGACGGCCCTTTCGGCGGGATCCGCCGACTCCTTGCTCGCACGAGGGGTCGTGGCGCTGCACACCTGCCCAAGGATCAGGTCCTGCGCAGTGGTCCTGATGTGTGTCCGAGCCCGCACGGAGTCACAGAAGGCGGACCGGTCTCCGGCGTATGCGGTGCGGGTCAGCTGTGCTGAGCTGAGTGCGTACAGCGGCAGACCCGCGGTGAGGGAAGAAGGGACGAGGACGCGTTGGGCGGTGCGACAGTCCAGGGTGCTGCCTTCGCCGCCGAAGACCGCCGCGATGGTGTCGGTGCCCCGGCCGTCCAGTGACTCCGTGGATATGTGGATATACCGAGGTGCGCGGCGAGCGGGATGTGTTCCGGCCGGGGGTGGCCCCACAGGATCGGCCGGGCCGTCGGCAGGGCGCCGACCAGCAACGGCACCTCCGCGCTGCCGAGCAGGTGGACGTTGTCGATGACGACCGCGACATCGGTTTCCGGCTGAACGAGAAAGGTGTGCACCCGGCGCGCAGTACCTCGATGCCCGCGGCGGCCGGCAGGAATCCGGCCTCCGTCCCAGGATGCCAAGCGGCCGGCTCCCGCGCCAAGGCGCCCGGTACGGAGGCGGCCGGCAGGAACACGACGTCGAAGTGGGTCACCGGCTGGGGACAGTGCGCGGCGGCGTTCGCCGCCCACGTCGTCCTGCCCGCTCCCGAGAAGCCGACCACCAGCCTCACGAACTCTTCGTTCGCGAGCTCCGGCTCCCTGTCTCGGGGGCGTTAGACAGCGGGCAGTTGGGGGAAGGCCGCAACTCCTCCACGAACTGCTCGTACAACTGCGGCAGATCCGCGGCGCGGGAACCCACGGCCGTGAACACCGGTGCAGGCGTACTGAACCCGGGCCGCCGGCTTCCGGACCAGGGTCTCGGCGCTCAGCGACCCGAAGGAGGATCTGCTCGGCCTGGTCGGCACAGTTCTTCAGCATGGCGGCGAGGTCGCGCCCGGGGTCCGGCAGCCACGTCTCCGCGGGGTGCGGCCGTCCCGGCCCGACGATCGCCACGTCCGCGGGCCAGTGCGCCTCTCGCGTCCGGGTCAGGAGGCGCTTTCCCCTGTCCGCGTTGGTGACCACGATCAGGTAGGGAGTGCCGGTCCGGCGGCCCGCCGTGTGCTCGTCCCGGATGCTTCGGAACTGATCTACCGCGCCCTCCACGTCGCCCCGGGTCAGGTTGTCCTGACGAGTCTTGACCCGCAAGTAGAGCCAACGGGCGTCGAACGCGACTTCCACGTCCTCATCGCGTTCGTCGCGCAGGCACCGGCCCTCTGCCGCCCGCAGCCGCAGCAGGCAGCCGACCGCGTACAGATACTGGTAGGTGAACCCGCGGTGCAACGAAGTGATACGTCTCGGTTGTTCGGCGCTCAAGACGTCGGGGGCCTCGCGAGCGCTCCGCGGTTCGGCGTCCGTGCTTGCCCCACGCGATCGGCCTTTCGGCACCTTCCCAGAGTAGTGGCCGGGCACCGGCACCGACCTCCGTTCCCACTGCCGAAAGCCTCGCTGTCACAAGGCCGGATGCGCGGCCCGGATCGCCCAACAAGGCCGTAACGCAACGGAGTCCGAGCTCCTGGCCGTCTCCGGAGCGACCCTGCGGCTCATCCTGTCGTCCCGCCTGTGGTGTTCCTTCAGCCGCAGTGCCTGGGCACCGTGGTCCGCCGGGACGGCTCGCGACCGGTGTGAGCGGTCCCATGGGGACAAGCGATCGTCAACATTGGAAGCGATACACCCAGCCAGTCCGCGCGCTCTCTCCGAGGTCTGCCGACGACCGGGTTCTGTGGCAGGAAGGAGGTGGCTGCCGACTCGAAAGGAGTCGTCTCCGAACCTGCGTAGAGGAGATACACGCCACCACCGACCCCCCGTTCCAGTAGTCCGGCAGGGTTCGGAGCCCTCGGAACGACGGGCTGAATTGGCTGGTAGGGGCTCTTCCGACTTACCCGCCGGCACTTCCGGCTTGGACGATTTCCGGTCGCACCCGAACCCGTCGCAGGGGTGAGTGACCCCGCCCCACGCCGAGGCATGGTGACATGTGATCGAACCCTTCAGCAGCTCTCTATCGAGTTGCACTACCACGCATCGGTCCGGTGTCTCGGCTTTACTGGGTAACATCAGCCGCTACAACCCGATTGGCGCACATGAATAGACGAGGATCCCATGTCTCAAAACACACCCAAGTCCGGTCTCACCGCAGACTACGCACAGAGGATCGCCGACGACCTTTCGGCCAACCAGAGTGAGCAGGCACGCGTACGTGCCGAACTGACTCGGCTGCAGGACGAACTTGTCCAGCTGGAGCAGAGCGAGCAGGTCCTGGTGAAGATGCAGCACGTCCTCGGCGGCGTCGCCGCACCGGCCGCGAAGACCGGCAAGGGACGGAAGGCCGCCACTGTTGCCGCGCCTGTCCGCCCCAAGCGCAAAGCGAGTGCACAGAAGGCGCCGCGCAAGGCAAAGCCCGCGACGGGGGAAAGCACCCCTGCCAGGACTTCCGGTGAGCCGACGTGGCGTGAGCTGATCACCGAATACCTCGCCGGGCATCACGAGCCCAAGTCCGCGGCCGAAATCGCTGCGGCCCTGACCGAGGCCAATCCGAAGCGCGATGTGAAGGTGACTGTCGTGCGCAGCACTCTGGAGCAGGGTGTCGCGCAGGCGCTGCTGGAGCGCTCCAAGCAGGGACGCTCCGTCTTCTACAGCCCGGCCGCTGCCGCGACCCGCGACGAGACCGAAGCTGCGGCCGAGTAACTCGCGGATCGCCGTCGGCAGGGGCATCAGCTGGGTGACGTCAGTGCGATTTCCGCCGGTCATGGACGCCGCGAGCAGGATGACCCGCCCGTCGACGAGGAAGTGGTGCCTGCTGCCCGGCCATGCGCGGCCGACCGGGCCGGCACCACTTTCGGCCCCGCCCAGCGACCGAGGACATGGGATGGGCCGGCCACCGCCCGCGACCTGTCGAACCGTCCGGCCACCCGCTCGAACCGGTCGGCCCGCCGCTGGCAGATGCGGTGCGCCTTATTGAGGCAGCCGACGGCAGACGTAACGACGGCAGCTGCGACAGCCACCCCGATGCTGCGTGAACCTGACGCCCGGGGACGACAGCGACAGCCACATGTATCTCCGGCATCTCCTGTGCCTGCGTGGGGTGTTGCGGACTGAGGCCTTGCACGCGGAGGCCGTCTCTTCATCTCGCCTGCGAGCGGGCGGGGATGCGGTGCGGGCTCGGGGGCCATGCCGTGTCGCTTGCGTGTGCCGATGCAACAGAGTTCGGGCCGGATGCATCGTGGAAGCGTCAGGGTACGTAGCTCGGTTGGCGCGTGTCGCGGAGTTGCCCGTTTCCGGTACGGGGTGAGAGTGCGGGATCCGCTCCGCCTGACGCGAACAGCACCGTCAAGGTCCAGATCGACGAGACGGCGGACGGTCTGGTCCAGATCGCACGTCCCGGACAGGCCGTGACGCGTGCGGCCCGGTCGCTCAACGACATGCTGGCCGGGATCCGGCCGGTCGCGGAGAGCTTCGTGGACGGTTTCCGCGACATGCACGAGTGAGGCCCGCCGCCCGCCGGGGCGGGAGCGGGAGGCGGCAGGGGAACTTGTTCCGGCGGGGAGAGCGGTCTCCGGCGGGCGTAGAGTGCGGCGGCGCGGGCACCCCCGCAGAGGCCGCCATCTCATCAGAGGCACCGCGACGAGGATCAACCATGCGCAGCAGCACCAGAATCCGCTTGATAGAGCCCACGGACGCCGCAACGATCGCCGCGCATCGAGCGCGGGACGTCGAGGCCTTCCGACCGTGGGAACCGGCCCAGCCGGCCGGCTTCTTCACCCCGGAGGGCCAGGCGGAGCGAATCGACAGCCTGCTGGCCGGATACCGGGCCGGCACGGTCTGGCCGGGCGTGGTGCTCGCCGACGACCAGGTGGTCGGGCAGGTCACCGTCGGAGGCATCCTGCCGCAGCCGCACCTGCGTCGGGCCTCCGTCGGATACTGGATCGCCGGCGTCGCCCAGAATCAAGGGCATGCCGGGCACGCCGTCGGGCTTGTACTCCGGGTGATGACGGACGAACTCGGGCTGCACCGCGCCGAGGCGTCCACCAATCTGGAGAATCTGCCGTCGCAACGGGTGCTGCGCCGCAACGGGTTCAGCCCGTACGGCGTCGCACACTCCTCGATCCTTCTCGACGGGAGCTGGCGGGACGGGCTGCTGTGGGAGCGGATCCTCGGCGACTGAGGTCGCGCGGAGGATCAACGTGCGGCTTCCGGACGGGCGTCCGTCGGGCCGGGGTGCGTGAGGCAACGGTCCGCGAGGGTGGCGACGACAAGCAGGGCGGGAATACGCGAAGGCGGACGCGGGCGATGGCCGACGGCGCTGGAATGCCCACTTCGAGAAACATCCTGACCGACGGCCGACGCCTCTGCTTCACCGACTACGGACCGGCTCTGTCGTCCCGCTTCGGCATGCCCCCGACGAGGCCGATTTCTTCGAGAGACACCGAACGCACGACCGCGCGTACACACGGTGAGCGTCCCCGGATGCCGCGGGCGGGGGCCAGGAGTGTCAGCCGAGCGTGTTGCGAAAGTGCGTGCGACGGTGGACGTGGCGTAGTACTTCTGGGACATGGAGACACGTTCGTTCTCACTTGGAGTCGTCGATGGCCGTTCGCCGTGTTGTGCCCAACATCCAGTCGGAGGCCGCGCAGGAGAGCCGGGAGTTCTATGGCCTGCTGGGCTTCGAGGAGGTCATGAACCACGGCTGGATCATGACGCTCGCGTCCCCGTCCACCCCGGCGGCGCAGATCAGCGTCATGACCAGTGACAGGACCGCGCCTGTCACCCCCGACATGAGCATTGAGGTGGACGACGTGGACGCGGCTTACGCGGTGATGCGGGAGAACGGCGCAGAGATCGTGCACCCCTTGCAGGATGAGGACTGGGGCGTACGGCGGTTCTTCGTCCGCGACCCCGGCGGACGGGTGGTCAACGTGCTGGGCCACCGCTGACGACGTGGCGCATGACCGGGTGGGTGCGCACCCACGCCAAGCACACGCCGGCGCTGCGGGACGCCGGCGTACTGCGCGTGGACACTCCCCGGTTCCCCGAGGAAGCGGATGTCCACGCCGATACCGGTATGGGCAAACGCTCCACGCTGCTGGACCTCACCGACGCCGACGGCCGCCACGCCTTCGTCGACCTGCTCAGCCGGGCGGACGTCGTGGTGACCGGCTACCGCCCGGGGGCCCTGGACCGGCACGGGCTGAGCCCCGACGAGCTCCTGGCCCGGTGACCCGGACTGATCGTCGCCCAACCGTGCGCCTGAGGCTGGTCCGGCCCCTGGGCCGAGCGCCGCGGCTTCGACAGCCTGGTCCGGGCCGGTACCGGAATCGCCGCGATCGAGGCCACGGCCGACGGCCGCCCCGGTGTACTGCCCGCGCAGGCGCTGGACCACGGAACCGGCTGTCCGCTCGCCGCCGCCGTCCTGCGTGCGCCGAACGACCGCCGGGCCACCGGGGGCGGGCGGCATCTTCGCCTCTCCCTGGCGGGCACGGCTTCCTGGCTGCTGCACGGCATCCGTCCCGTCCCCGCACAGGACGGAGCCGACACCTACGACCCCGGATCGTGGCTCACCGAGACCGAATCGCCGTACGGTCTGCTGCGTCACGCTCTGCCCCCGTCCCTACGACGGCTCGCCCACGCGCTGGAAGCGCGCTCCGAGCCTATGGGGTACCGATCTGCCCGACCGGACCTGAGCCGAGCCCGCCGGGACAGCAATGGGCTTATGGCCCCGCTCGCCTGATGAGGCGTCCGGCACCACAACGGATACACGACGCCGCAGGGTGGCCCTGGCGCCACTGCTGCTTCAGGTGACCAACGCGGCGATGCCTCCGGCGAGCAGGCCCACGACGACGATGAGTGGACTGCCTTTGACGGCGGCGCCGAGGTGGAATCGCAGGTCGCCGTAGTCCGCCATGTCCTCGGTGCCGGGAAGAAGCAACAGGCGGGGGCGCAGCCCCGCGAGGATGATCCAGTCGAGGACGACCAGGTCCCAGACAGTCAATGTGGCGAAGACGAGGGCCGCGCAGACAGCGGCGGGCAGGAACTCCAGGCCGTCGTCCAGCGCACCGTCGAGGCCCGTCATCGCCGCGATCATCAGGGGAAGGCCGCAGACGGCCCAGATGAACACGCCGAAGAGCATCGCTACCCGGTGGCCGCGAGCGCTCTTGGGCCGGCCGTACCGGCGCTGGATCGCGGGCGGATAGTCGTTCAGCAGAAAGTCCCTGCTCATGGCCGCTCCGGCGAACACCGCCGCGGTGAACAGCACACTGAGCACCAGCCCGTAGCCGAGCCCGTACCCGAGGACCGGCGACCACCGCATGCCAACCTCCCGAAGCCTTCCCGTATTTCAGTAAGGCTGACCTAACCCACTATCGCGCATGAAGTCAACGCACTGTGAAGTTCGAGGTCGTTACGATGCCGGCGTGGCAACAACAGACGGCGTCGGGCCGGTCGCGGCACCCCGGGGCGGGCGTGCGGCCGACGGCCGGAGACGCCCGGAGTTCCGCAAGGGCCCAGCCTACTCCGACGACGGAGAGGATCGCCCGTGCGGCCCTGGAGATCCTGGGTGAGGCGGGCCCTGCGGAGCTGACGATGCGCGCCGTCGGTGCGCGCCTCGACGTATCGCCGCGGGCGCTCTACAACTACGCGGCCGATCGGCGCGATCCGCCCGGGGAGATCGTGGCCTTCTGCCAGAGGGACCGGCCACAGCCCCCGGCTGGACGCCGACCGCCGGCAGGAGAGCCTGCGGACCTACTGCCGGGAGCTGCGTGCCTGGTACCGCGGGCACCCGGGAATGCCGGCGCTCGCCCGCGCCGAGGGCCCGTTCGCGTCCGCCGATCCGCTGCGGCCCGACGACATCCTCGTGGGGTTCTTCCCCGACCTCGGCCTGTCTCCGCAGAACGCTTCCCGCGCCTGGTCGATCACCACCCTTCAGGTCTCCGGATTCGCGGAGATCCGGGAGGCCTGGCACGACCGGCCTCCGCCCGGTTCGGACCCGGCCGGATGGACCGGCGTACCACCGAACCCGGCACCCGGAGAACTCCCGCGCCTGCGACGGATCGCAGCCGAATCGGAGAGTGAACCCCCGGACGTCCTGTTCGAATCGGTCCTGACCATGCTCGTCGCGGGAGTGGAAAGCATGGGGTGGGCGTCGCGGCCGACCGGTGCGCTCGGATGCTCACGACGACGGCCACCGGCTCCGGGTGGCTCGCAAGGACGCCGCGGCTCGGGCCTTCAGCGCCGACCCGGACAACGCGCCTCCGCCCGGGACGACTTGGCGGCGAAGGGCCCCTGACGCGGCCCGATGTCACAGCCACGTCGTCGCCAGCCAGATGGTCACGGCCCCGGCGACGATCAGCGTGAGATTGAGGGCGATCCGGCGGTCACCGCGGCTCAGGTGCACCCTGGTCGCGCCGATCTGCAGCGCCTCGAACCCGATGGCCGCGGCCAGGGCCAGCCAGGGCGCGATACCGGTCAGCGGCGGGAGGATCAGCCCGATCGCGCCGAGCACTTCGATCACACCGATGGCCCTGACGGCGGGCATCGGAGTGCTGTCCACCCAGGCCATCATCGGTCGGAGCCCATCGCGGCTCCGGACGACCTTGACCCCGCCCGCGTAGAGGTAGAACAGGCCAAGCAGACCGGCGACGATCCAGTAGGCGATGTTCACGATTCCTCTCCGCGCTTTTTGTCAGGTGCAGGTGACGGCGTCGTCATCGGGGAGGCGCCTGCCGGAGGCACACGCGGATGCGCATGTGCCTCCGCGGCACGGACGTTCAGAGGCAGGAGCCGCCTCGGCTGTAGGGATCCGGCGGCGTCAGCCATGGTCGCGTTGCCGCCCTCCGGCCCCTCGGCGAAATCGGTGGCGGGCTCGGTGGCGTAACGGCTCATCGTCCGGACGGTCGCCTGTGGGGTCGTGGGCCGGCCGTCGGCGATCATGTCCCGCAGGTCGCGGAAGTACTGCACATACAGGTCGGGCGTGAAGATGCTGAGCATGACGGCCGGTCGGTCGGTGGTGTTGGCGAACGTGTGCGGGGCTCCGGGCGGGACCAGCACGAACGTGCCCTCCGTGGCGTCGTGGTCCTTGTCTCCGACCGTGAACCGCACCGTCCCGGAGATGATGAAGAAACCCTCGTCGTGCTGGGCATGACGGTGTTGCGGCGGTCCGGGCGTGTGCGGGGCGAGGACGGACTCCGCGAGCCCGAGGCGGTGCCCGGTGTTACTGCCGTCTTCGAGGACGCGCAGTCGCGTGGTGCCCAGGAGGATCGTCTCCCCGTCCCCCGGACCGACCACCGATACGTCGGGGTCGGTCAGTGGCTCGCTGGTCAGTGGTTCGTCAGTCATGCGTCGATTCCACCGCCGGGGCGCCGCGGCTGTCCAAGACCTGTTCCCGGACATCGATACCGTCCGGGTATCGTTGCACCATGGAGCTTCGCACGCTGCGCTACTTCGTGGCGGTCGCCGAGGAACTCCACTTCGGCCGGGCCGCCACCCGGCTGCACATGAGCCAGCCGCCCCTGAGCCGGGCGATCAAACAGCTGGAGACCGAGGTCGGCGCCGCACTGCTCGACCGATCGTCCGCCGGTGTCACGCTGACTCCGGTGGGAGAGGTACTGCTGGATGAGGCGCGGGCCCTGCTCGACCGGGCCGACCAGGTACGTGTACGTGTGGCCGCGGCGGCCGGAGCCGCGACCATCACCGTCGGCATCCTGGGTGACAGTACCGATCCGGGCGCGACCCGGCTGGCCGCCGCCTTCCGCCGTCGGCACCCACGCGTCGAGGTCCGCATCCGCGAGACCGACCTGACCGACCCCACCTGCGGGCTGCACGCCGGCGTGGTCGATGTCGCCCTGACCCGCGGGCCGTTCGACGAGACCGGCCTGACCGTTCATGAGCTGCGCGCCGACCCGGTGGGAGCGCTGCTGCGCGCCGACGATCCGCTGGCCCGCCGCGACCGGCTGAAGCTGGCCGACCTGGCCGACCGCCGCTGGTTCGTGTTCCCGCAGGGCACCGATCCCCTCTGGCAGGCGTACTGGAACGGCGGAGAACCGCGCGAGGGTCCGGTGGTGCGTGCCGTCCAGGAATGCCGGCAAGCCGTTCTCTGGAACGGCACGGTCGGCATGACGCTCCTGGCGCACCGGCCGGTGCGGGGGCTCACCGTGGTCCCGCTGGTCGACATGGAGCCGAGCCGGGTGGTAGCGGCATGGAGCGAGGGCGAGACGAATCCCCTGATCCGCTCGTTCGTCCAGATCGCGATCGCCGCATACGGTGCCTGAGCGCCTCACGGCGGCACACCGGTCCGAACCGCGCTCCCACCCGAGCACCCGCATCCAGCACTCGGTCCAGCCGCACGTCAGGGGAGGCACTCCTGGGTCACTGCCGCTGGAGGGCCGGGGCGGCTGGTGGTCCCGGCCCTCCAGCGGCCGGGGCGGCTGGTGGTCCCGCTCACGCCGGATCCGGCAGGTCCATCAGCGCGAGCTTGGCCGGGTCGATCACGACCGTCATGCCGGTGATCCGGCCGTCGATGACGGTGAAGGCGAGGACCGAGAGCGGGGTGCGGTCCTCGCGCCAGGAAACGACTCCCGGGAGGCCGTTGACGAGCACCGACCGCCCCTGCGTGGCTGCGCGGGCGGAGAGTTGCGCGCCGGCTGCGACCTTGGTGGCGCCGAGGGTGACGACCACGCCGGACGGGGTGTCGACGGTCAGTCTCACTTCGGGGTCGAGCAGCCGCAGCAGCTCCTCGAAGTCGCCGTGGCGCGCCGCTGTCAGGAAGGCCTGGACCACTTCTCGCCGCTCCCGTACGGCGGCGGCCGGCCGCTCGTTCGCCCGTACCTTCCTGCGGGCGCGGCTGGCGAGCATCTTGGTGGCGGCGGTGGACCTGCCGAGGATCGGGCCGATCTCGTCGAACGGCACCGCGAACAGGTCGTGCAGCACGAACGCCAGCCGCTCGCTCGGCCCGAGCGACTCCAGAACGACGAGGAGCGCGAGCCCGACCGAGTCGGCGAGCACCGCGTCGTCCTCGGGAGCGGGGTTGTCGTCGAGCGTCACCACGAGCTCGGACAGACCGTCGTCGTAGGACGCCTCCGGGCTGGCCTGCCGTGATCGCAGGACATCGAGACCGATCCGGCCGACCACCGTGGTCAGCCAGCCGGCGAGGTTGTGGATGGTCGCCGTGTCCTGGCGGGAGAGGCGCAGCCAGGCCTCCTGGACCACGTCCTCGGCATCGGCGTGCGATCCGAGCATGCGGTGGGCGACCGCGCGCAGCCGGTCGCGCTGGGCTTCGAACGCCTCGGCCACCGGGTCCGTCGGGCTGGTGTCGGACATGTTGTTACCTTCCTCGGCTCTGCTCCGTCATGGGTGATGACGGGCCCGGAGGGGCGCAGGTAACCGATCAGCCACCGATGAAGGAGCAGGACCGATGGAAGCACGTCTGAAGAGCGCGGCCGGCCCCGATGTGAGCGCAGCGATCCAGCACCTCTACAAGGCGATTCACGCGGGGGGCGTGACCATCACCCGCTGTCCCTGATGCACCTGCGCGCCAGCCGGATCAACGGCTGCAGCCCGTGCATTTTCGCCTCGATCGGGTCGGCGAAGAAGGCCGGTGAGACGGAGGAGCGGCTGCACAACGTGGTCGCGTGGCGCGAGACGCCCTTCTACACCGATGCGGAGCGGGCTGCCCTCGCCCTGACCGAGGCCGCCACCCGGCTCCAGGACGGCGCACCGGGTGTGACCGACGAGATCTGGAACACTGCCGCCGACCACTTCAGCGAGGCACAACCGGGCGCGATCATCCTGGAGGTGGCGATGACCAACTTCTTCAACCGGATCAACCGCACGGTCCGGGAGCAGGCAGGCAGGACCTGGTGAGCCGGGCGGGGCGCCATCCCTCGGAGGCCGTGCCTTCCCAGCGCCGAGGGATGGCGTCCCGCCCGGCTCACCGGCGTTGTCCCTTCCTCGTCCGACACCCCTGTGCCGCGGTACGAGCGCTCGCCGCGGGTCGTCCGGCCGCCCACGCGGCGACCGGTTCGCGGTTCGCGGCGCACCCACTCGACATGGCCGTGCCGGCTCCCGCCCCGACCGCCCCTACAGCCAGTCGTGTTCACGCGCGTAGCGCGCCGCTTCGTGCCGGGTCCGTGTCTGGGTCTTCTGCATGGCGTTCGAGAGGTAGTTCCGTACGGTGCCCTGCGCCAGGTGGAGGCGGGTGGCGATGTCGGCGACGGAGTACCCGCCGCCGGTCTCCCGCAGGACGTCGATCTCCCGGTCGGTGAGTGGGCAGTCGTCGACGACGGCGCGTGCGGAGACGTCCGGGTCGATCCAACGCCTGCCCTCGTGCAGCGTGTTGATGACCTCCGTGATGTGCGCGGGTTCTGCCGACTTGCTGACGAATCCCTGGACTCCGAGTTTCAGGGCTTTGCGCAGCACCCCCGGTCTGGCATGGCGGGTCACCATGAGGATCACCTGTTCCGGCCGCACACGACGGATCTCCGCGACCGCGCCGAGTCCGTCAAGACCGGGCATCTCCAGGTCGATGACCAGCACGTCGGGCCGGTGTCGCAGCGTGGCCCGGACGGCGGATTCGCCGTCCTGCGCTTCGGCGAGCACTGTGATCTCGCCTTCGAGGGTCAGCAACGACGCCAGCGCTCTGCGCAGAAGGGCCTCGTCGTCCGCGAGCACCACGGTGGTCATCGACCGTCCTCCCGTGCCGCGGAAAGCATCGTCGCCGAGCGGAGGTGCGGAAACGCCGCAGCCGTGAGGAAGTTCCCGTTCTCCTGCTCCACCGTCAGCTCGCCTCCGCTGTCGCTCACCCGTTCCTTGAGGGTGGCCAGTCCGCTGAGCACGGGAAGGGGACCCTCCCGCGCGCCGTCGTTGACGATGCTGATGCCCGACTTAGACAGCGTGATCCCCACCCGCGTGGCTTGCGCGTGGCGCAGGATGTTGGTGGTCGTCTCGCGGAGGAGCTGGCCGAGCAGTCCGTTGACGCTCTCGTCGACGTCGGCTTCGCGGTGGACGCGTACGCGGATGTCCGCGGCTTCGAAGAGGTTCTTCGCGTTCTCCAGCTCCACGGACAGGTTGAGCCGCCGCTGCGCGTAGGCGAGCTCCTTGGTCTGGGTGATGGTGTCGCTGACCAGGGCACGTACCTCTCGCAGTTCCTCCTCCACACGCCCGGTGTCGCTGCGCAGCAGCTTCTCGGCCAGCATGATCTTCAGCTTCACCACATGCAGGGTGTGGCCCTGGATATCGTGCAGATCACTGGCGAACCGAATGCGCTCCCGGATGACGGCCAGTTCCGCTTCGCGTTCCCTCGATTGCTCCATGATCTTGTAGAACAGCTGGTTGGCGAGCATGAGGCCGGTCGCCAGCGCGGTGGCGCCCGTGGGGACGGCGACGTACCGGATCAGAACGCCCGGTACATCGTCCTGCGATTCCAGCAGCTTCGCTGTGCCCACCGCGGCGACGAACGTGATGAGCGCCAGGGCTGCCACGCCTCGGTGACGGGGCAGCTGAGAGAGGAGGTGGGGGCCCACGATCAGAATTCCGTAGAACGCCGTGTGACTGTCGGCCACCAGCACTCCGAACGGCCACACGGCCGCGGTGATGATCAGGCAGGGGAGTGCGACGCGGGAGGTGTCGCCCGCTGTCCATCGCTCGACGACCACCATGGCCGCCATCACGCTCAGGGTGAGGACCATGGTGTCCCACCGGTTCCGGGCGTCGATCGCCACCAGCACCGCCCCCACGGCGGCGAGCGGCGGGACGAACGCGATGAGGTTCCACCTGCGCAGCCGTCCCTGCGTCGTCCCGCTGTGCTCGAACATCTCGTGCGTCGCTCGCTGGGGCGATCTCACCGGTCACCGCCCGGCCGCCGGGTGCGCGGGCCGGGTGAAGGGATCGCCGGAACGTGCGGGGGCCTGGTGTCCATGTGCGGCTCTCTCCGGGATCGAAAAGCAGAGTCTGCCACCCAGTATTCTTCCGGCTCGGCGGATGACACCAGTGACACTGCGTCATGCCTTCGCCTCAAGGAATGTCATGGTGCGGTGCTGACACCATGGCACTGCCGGTCGCTCGCGAGGGCGGCTGAGATCGGTGCATGACCTCGACACCAGTCATCGACGTTGAACGTCTCAACCTCAGCTACGGCGACTTCCACGCCGTGAAAGACCTGTCATTCCAGGTGGAGAAGGGTGAGCTGTACGCGCTGCTCGGCACGAACGGGGCCGGAAAGACCTCGACCCTGGAGACGGTCGAAGGCCACCGTACGGCCACCTCGGGCACCGTACGGGTCTTCGGTCAGAACCCCCTCGACCGGCGCGCGGTGCGGCCGCGGATGGGCATCATGCTGCAGGAGAGCGGGTTCTCCCCGGACCTGACGGTGAAGGAATCCGTCCGGCTGATCGGCGGACTCTCCCAGCGTACGGACAGGGCCGGACGCGTACTCGACATCGTCGGCCTCACCCAGAAGTCCGATGTCCAGGTGTCCCAGCTCTCCGGCGGTGAGAAGCGACGTCTGGACTTCGCCACCGCTGTGTACGGGAACCCGGAGCTGATCTTCCTGGACGAACCCACCACCGGCTTGGACATCCAGTCGCGGGACGCCCTGTGGGACGCCGTGGACAAACTGCGCGAGGAGGGATCCACCATCGTGCTCACCACCCACTATCTGGAAGAGGCGCAGCAGCGCGCCGATCGCATCGGGCTCATGCACAAGGGCACCTTCCACCAGGAAGGAACCGTCACCGAGCTGACGCGGACCTTGCCGGCCGCGATCCGCTTCTCCCTGCCCGCCCCCGCACCGGCACTGCCGCTGCGGGCCACGCGCGAGCTGGACGGACAGTTCCTGATCAAGACCTTCGGTCTGCAGAAGGACCTCCACACCCTGCTCGGTTGGGCGCACTCCAACGCGGTGGAACTACGGGAACTCCAGGCCGGACCGACGAGGCTCGACGACGTCTTCCGCTCCATCGGCAGCGAATAGGCCCTCCCGGAACTTCCCGAGAAAGGGACCTTCACCATGTTGTCGATCGCTCTCAGCGAGCTGATCCAGATCTTCCGGAACCGGATGGTTCTGGTCACCAGTTTCCTCATTCCCGTAGCGGCCTGCGCGTACTTCGTCTACAAGCACGAAGCCATCGCGGACCTGCGCAGCCTCGGATACATCGCGGCGGTGGTGATGTTCACCGTGGGTGCGTTCGGGCTCTACACCACGGCGGTGACCACGCTCGCCTCGCGCCGTCAGACGCTCTTCCTCAAGCGGCTGCGCTCCACTCCGGCGGGCGACGCCGGAATTCTCTTCGGGCTGATGCTCCCGGTCACCGTCCTCGCGCTGGTCCAGACGACCGCGATCCTCGCCGTACTGGCCGCCGTCGCGGGCGGACCGGCCGACGTTCTACTCCTGGCGGCGGCGGTCCTCTCGACGGTGATCATGATGCTCGGCCTGGCGCTGGCCACGGCGGGAGTGACGAACTCCCCCGAGCACGCGCAGGTGACCACGCTGCCCATCAGCCTCGGCGCCATCGCCGTCTCCAACTGGGTAGCCATCACCGGCACCGAGGAACTCACCCTGCTCAAGCGGCTGCTCCCCGGCGGCTCGGCCACCGAACTGGTCCTCAACGCCTGGAACGGCGGCGTTCCTGTCGCCGACTCCCTGTTTCTGCTGCTGCCCACCCTGAGCTGGGTCATCGTCGCCGTCGCGCTGGCCTCCCGCCTCTTCCGCTGGGAACCGCGCCGATGACCGTACTGAGCGCAGGGCGGTCCTGAGCGCTGGGGGCACGTCGCGCCGAGGCGCACCGTCCCGGTACATCTGTTCCGGGACGGGCCGGACAGAGCTGGGCCTGGGAAGAGGGTTACGGTGCCGAAGGGCGGCCGAGGTCAGTTGTCCGGAGTCTGGAGCTCCCAGACCTGCAGGGCGTCACGGGACTCGGACGGAGTCCACCAGGCGCCGTTGCCCAGCGCGGTCGGCTGCCAGGAGACCGGCGAAGGATAGGTGACCTGCACGAGGCCGCGCGTCGCCATGGTGTCGACCAGCCAGTGCCGGCCACGGCCCCACTCCTCGTCGCTCTCGACGGTCGAGACGATCAGGGTCCTCTCGTCGACGAACCCACCCGCCCAGTCCCAGCAGACAAGCATCTCGTCGTCATCGCCCGGGGGAGCGTCGGGGTGCCGGGGAACCACTGCCCCGGCGTCCCACTCCGACCCGTCCACCACGGCGCCGTGGGAGTCGCGAACGGCGAGCGAGTCCTGATCGTGGGCGACCGTCATGAGCCGCTCACCCGAGGGGCTCACACTCAACAGGCACAGATCGCCCTCCACGTAGTCGACGTCCACCGTCGCCCCGTCCCACCGCCCCCAGCGCAGGGGCGCCCCGTCCTGCCCTTCGCCGATGCTCAGCCCCATCTGATGCGGGTCGGTCGGGTGGGCAAGGTGAAGACTGCCGACCGCCGCGGCCTCGGCGCTGACCCGCGCGAGCACTCTGCCGTCCTCTGCGTCGAGCACCAGCCACTCGTCGGCTGCGTCAGGGCTCGGCCCGCCCTCGGGCAACGGGCCACGTATGTGGGCCCAGACGAGTCTGCCGTCCGCCGAGAAACCGACCGAGCCACCGTCCGGGTACCGATGATCCCGGCGATCCGCGTACTCACCGTACGACTCGTGCGTCTCCCGGCACGCGCCGCTCCAGCACCCATGCCGGACCTCCCAGCGCGTCGCGCCCGTCGGCTCCACCGCCCGCACGGCATGAACCCCGGCGAAAACAGCGACGCTTGCGTCCGGCGCCACCTCCCAGGTCCCGTAGAGGCGCGGCCAGGGCGCGGGAAAGGAGACCCTCCCCCCAGGGCGTGCGGCGAAGGCGTCGTCCAGAGCCTGGGCCACGATCTCGTCGTCGCTCCGCTGGACGAGCATCCGGTGCCCCAACAGCCCTGCGATGTCCGGCGGACCGGCCTGTGACGTGGGCATGAGCGCGGGGACGGTGGCACAGAGCCGGGCACGAGCAGACACGCCGAACCTCCGAGAGCGGTGAAACTCCGCGAACCCTACGGCACACATCAGACTCCCGTATGTGCGCCCCAAGGTTCGGCCACCGCCCACCACGGCGGTACGGCATTGGCGCGTCCGCATGTCCGGACCTGAGGTGCGCACCGCATGACCCGGGGGTGTCCCCGGCGTCCCGCAGCACGGTCGGAGGGAGACGACTCCGGTCACCAACTGGCCAAGCGGGATCTGTGAGTTACCCCGAACAGTTCGTGACGTGTTCAGCACATAGTCGCCGGGAGGCCCCACACTTCGCCGGGAGCACGAACACGCTTCCCCGCCCGCCCGACCCCCCAAGAAAAGGACCGGCAACCTTGCGTACCCACTGGCGCAGACAAGCCCACATCACCGCCGTCGCCCTGACCTTCCTCACCCTTGGCCTGTCCGGCGCGCCGGCCTCGGCGCAGGACCAGTCCACGGTGCGGATCAACGAAACCGAGTCGAGCGGCGGCAGCCCGGGTGACTGGGTCGAGCTCGTCAACACCGGAACCGTCGCGGCCGATGTCTCCGGATGGGTCGTCAAGGACAACGACAACTCCCACTCCTACAAGATCGGCAAGAACACCTCGATCGCTCCGGGTGCTTTCCTGGCCCTCGACGTCGACTCCTCGTTCGGCCTGGGCAGCTCGGACTCCGCGAGGTTGTTCCAGGCGGACGGCTCCACACTGGTGGACTCCTACACCTGGACCGACCACGCCACCACCACCTTCGGGCGTTGCGGGGACGGCACCGGCGCCTTCACCACCACTTCAGCCCCGACCAAGGGCACGGCGAACGCCTGCGGCGGGGGCGGGTCCGACGCCGCGTGGCCGGGCGACGGGGCAGTGACCGTCGCCGACGGCTCGAACGTGTTCGGGGAGAACCTCAGCGGACTGTCCTTCGAGAGCGCGGGCGTGCTCTGGGCGGTGCAGAACGGCCCCAGCAAGCTCTACCGGCTGGTCCCCAACGGTACGACATGGCGTCCCGACCCGGCCGGCGGCTGGGCATCCGGCAAGAGCCTGCGCTATGCGGGTGGCAGCGGCGAGCCCGACGCCGAGGGCGTGGTCGTCACCCCCGACGGCATGTTCGTCGCCACCGAGCGCGACAACAGCAAGGGCTCCACCAGCGCGCCCAAGATCCTGCGGTTCAACGCCTCTTCCACGACGTCCTCGCTGAACGCGACCCAGGAATGGAACCTCACGTCCGACCTGCCCTCCCTGCCGGCCAACGCCGGCCCCGAAGCCATCTCGTGGGTCCCGGACACCTTCCTGACCGCGCACGGCTTCCGTGACGAGCGCACCGGCGCCGCCTACGATCCGGCCGGTTACCCCGGCCACGGCAGCGGCCTGTTCTTCGTCGGAGTTGAGGCCAGTGGCACCGTCTACGCCTACGCCCTCAATCAGTCCGGCGGCGGATACACCCGCATCGCCACGATCACCAGCGGCTTCTCCGGCGTGATGGACCTGGAGTTCGAGCCCGCCACCGGGCATCTGTGGGCCGTCTGCGACGACACCTGCCAGGGCCGCACCTCGACCCTCGACATCGACGCCCAGGGCAAGTTCGCCGTCACCCACACCTACGACCGCCCCGCCGGCATGTCCGACTACAACAACGAGGGCTTCGCCATCGCCCCCCACACGACCTGCACGGGCGGCCGCAAAGCGGTCATCTGGTCCGACGACGGCAACGACGGGGGCCACGCACTGCGCGCCGGAACCCTGAACTGCACCCCCTGACACCAGTCACCCGGCCTTGGCGCCGACGGACTCCGGCGGGCTCCGACGGGCTCCGACGGGCTCCGACGGGCTCCGACGGGCTCCGACGGGCTCCGGCGGGCTCCGGCGGGCTCCGGCGGGCTCCGGCCGATGATCCGCCGGAGTCCGGCGAGCAGAGAAGAGGGACCCCGGTGGCCACCCGCCTCCGGGGTCCCTCCCCCGGCAGACCTGGCCCGACCAGCGCCCGCGGCTGCACCCCCACGCTCCCGGCCGGCCGCACGCGAGGGGGAGGCGAGCCGGGCCCGGGGTCGGCGCCCGTCGGGATCCGGTCAGGAAGCCGGGACGGGGCCGCCGGGCCGGAACCGCTCCACCCCGACGATGTGCCGCACCTTGACCGGGCGCACGATCACCGCGACCCGCTGCTCCCCCGGCATGATCCACTCGAACCGCTCGCTGCCCAGGTACTTCCGGGCCAGCCGGTCCATACGGGCCTGCGCCTCCTCGCCCTCGATGAAGCGGGCGACCTCGCCACTGATCTGTACCCGGTCGAAGGGATCGGTGGCGTCCGCGTGCGAGAGGTAGACGCGGGGGTCGCGGCGCAGGTTCTCCTCCTTCACCCGGCCCACGGAGGTGTTGAACGTCAGCTCCCCCTCCCCCTCAAGGTCCACCCACATCGGGCTGACCTGCGGCGCTCCGTCGGCGAACACGGTGCCGACGTACCAGATGTGAGGGGCTTGCAGCCGGGCACGGACAGCTTCGTCGAAAGTCGCAGTCATCTTCGCAGGCTACCAACCATGATCGGCGGGACGGCCGGGGAAACCATGGCCTCCGTCCGTCTGCCTCTATGGTCAAATCCCACCTCCATCACGTAAGGTTCACTACGCACTAGCACCCATTACCATTCACAGGGCGGGCGGCGATGCCGGACAGCAGGATCAGCGAGTTCGTGCGGATGTGGATCAACGGCTGGGTCATCTCCCGCGGCAGTTCGGACCCGATCGACGAGCCGTGGGGGTGGACGATCGACGTCGGGCAGCCCGAGCACGTCGCGCGACACGTACTGCCGGAGCCCTCCGAAGCCGATGTGCGCGAGATCGTCGCCGCGACGAGCGCGCCCGGGACGTGGCTGAAGCTGTTCGCCGAGGATCAAACGGTCCTGCCCTGGGTCGGTCCGGACTGGCGGTGCGACAGTCCCGGGTTCCTGATGACCTGCCGCCTGGCACCGGAACGCACTGAGGTTCCGGCCGGTTACACGCTCACCAGTTGGACCCGTGGCGGCGTCGGCCGAGTTCTGGTCCGCACGAGCGCCGGGCACTTCGCCGCCCGTGGGCAGATCGCCCAGGGAGGCACCCATGTCGTGGTCGACCAAGTGGAGACCGCCGCCGAGCACCGGCGCAGGGGCCTCGGCGGCCTGGTGATGCGCACACTGCAGAGCACCGCGTACGAGGCCGGCGCCAGGACCGGCCTCCTGGTCGGCACGCCTGAGGGCCAGGCGCTCTACGACTCGCTGGGCTGGACCACGCACTCCCCCATGGCGAGCCTCTGGTACGAGCCTTCGGGCGCCGCCAAGCGAGCCGAATAGCCACGACTGGCCCATCTCGCCGGACTCCGCCTACGGGGCGATCCGGTGGCTCCGCAGCCAGGTCGCTTCGGCGAGGTCCGCCGGCAGACGTGCTCCGGAGTGCCCGACCACCCCCGACCGGTCGGTGGACATCACAAGCCGCGGCCGTGAAACGCGAGGCCAGGACACCGCTGAGCAGCGGCCATGCCGCGGGCGCCGGTGACGGAGCCCGCGCCGGCCGGTCGGCCGGTCCGGCCTCACTTCCGCCAGAACAGGTGGTGCGTCACGCCGCTCGGGCTGGGCACGACGTCCTGGTGGAACCGGTCGAGCAGCTCATCAGGGGACTCCCACAGCCGGGCCCCGGAGCCGAGCTCCGTCGGCGCGACCGCCACATGCAAGGTGTCGAGGAGGTCGGCCTCAAGAAACTGGCGGATGATCGTGGCCCCACCGCCAAGCCGGACGTCCTGACCCTGCGCCGCCTCCTTCGCCTGGGCCAGCACCGCGGCCGGGTCGCCGCCGACGAAGTGGAACGTGGTGTCGGAGAGCGTGAACGACGGGCGCTTGTGGTGCGTCATGACGAACACCGGCGTGTGGAACGGGGGCTCGTCACCCCACCATCCCTGCCACTCGTGGTCCTGCCAGGGCCCGCGCTGCGGCCCGAACTTGTTGCGGCCCATGATCTCGGCGCCGATGTTGCGGGCGTAGTCCCGCGTGAAGTAGTCGTCCAGACCTCTGCCACCGGGTTCGGAGCGGTTGATGGGTGGGTGGTCGGTGGCAAAGGCCCAGGCGAGCAAGGTCCCCGGATCGGCATGGCCGAACGGCTTGTCGAGGCTCTGGCCCTCGCCTGCGCCGAACCCGTCGCTCGAGACGGTGAAGTTCTGGACCCGCAGCAACTGGCTCATGTCGCTCCTCCTGCTTCGCGCTTTCCGATCACCTGACGAACCGTAGACCGGCCGGGCCGGGAAAACTCACTGCCGCATCGTGCAGTTCCCATCGAGCTCCCGTGACCGCACTCGGGGCGACGGTTCCCCGTGGTCATTCCCTGGCTCGGCCACGTACCCCCCACCGGGCGAGCGTCCAGCGGAAGCGGGGGCTTGGGGCTGGTAAGCGTGGTCGGCTGTGACGTCCGCCGAGAGGCCGAGAGCCCGTTGGGCGGCCGTGGCGCGTCGGGCCATGAGGGTCTGGGTGAGGGCGACGACGGTGGCGCCGGCTTCACGGGCGCGTGCGGTGTCGACCGTGCCGCACGTGGCGCCGGTGTGACTGATCGCCAGACACACGGCACCGGCGGGGAGTTATGCAGCAGCCAGTTGGCCGGTGAGGGGGTCGGTGGGGGCCGATACAGCCCCGGGCGCGCAGGCGGTAGGCGGCGTCGATGGCCACGGCAGCGGAGAACCCGGCGGCGGTCACGACGACATGGGGCGGCGTTCAGTGCGGCTCCTGCGGCCTGGAGTTGCGCCGGGGAAGGGTCGTGGTGAGTCCGTCGAGGGCTTCGTGGGAGGCGTGCAGGGTGTCATTGAGGGCGCCTGTCGCGGGGTCGTCGTCAAGTGCGCGACCGTAATGGTCCGCTTCATGCCGTTTCCTCCTGCCTCGGCGTGGCCGTTCATCCTGACCTCGGCCGTCCTTGAGGTGCTCTCACAGCTCTTCCTGCTGCGCGCCTACCAGCTCGGCGACTTCGGTCAGATGTACCCACTGGCGCGCGGCACCGCTCCGTTGCTGGTCGCTTTCGCCGCGGTGAGCAGCCTGGGCCAGTCCCTGACCGCGGTCGAGACCGCGGGCATCGTGGCCATCTCCGCAGGTCTGGCGGGGCCGGCCTTCGCCAACGGGTGGCCCGGACGCGCCCAGCTGCCCGCTCTGGCCGCAGCCACGGCCACCGGCGCGGTCATCGCCGCGTACACCGTCATCGACGGCACCGGGGTACGCCACTCGGACCGTCCTGACAGGCATAGCCGTCCTGGAACTCGCCCGTCCTTGATGTGGAGCCTGTGGCGAGAACCGATGCCCTGCACCCAAAAAACGCTTTCCGCTCGGACAGCGGACAGCCGAGCCACTGGTCAGCCGGTCCACGGCTGGAGCACCCAGAGGTGCGGCCTCCGTGATCGGAAGGCCGGGAAGGTCCCCTTCACCGGCTCGGGCCGGACCTCAAGCGGTCGCGGCGTCACCCGGAACAGCCATTGATCACACACAAATGCGCGTCGGCCGTATCGATCTGCTGATCTTGCCCTTTCGGTCCCTGAAATGGCCCGGATGACTGGTACAGAGGGGCAAGTTCCCACTGCTCCTTTTCGGTGAAGGTGGTCTTGATCGGATTCGTTGGGTGGTGGTGTACTGCTCGCCGCACCGCCGCGTGAAAGCACGTCAGGCCCGCGTTCCCGTGGGGACCATTGTTTCGCCTGCGGTGCACGGAAGACGGATCGGCCGGATTCAGGCTGGCCAGATGGGGGAACGTCATGTTCGACGAAAGCTACGCATTCCCGTCCGACCTGCGGGAGCGGGTGCGAATGGGCGGCGGCTTGGGCCGGGTGGCGGTGATCGGCGCCGGTGTCGCCGGACTAGTGGCGGCCTACGAGTTGCAGCATCGCGGCTACGACGTGGTGGTGTACGAGAGGGCGAGCCGGCCCGGCGGCCGGGTCCGCACCCATCATTTCTGGGACGACACGCACGCGGAGTTGGGTGCGATGCGCATTCCCGACAATCATCACTGCGTGTTGCAGTATGTCCAAGAGTTCGGTTTGAGAGTTCGTCCATTCATCAACTCGAACCCGGACGCCTACTACCATCTGCGAGGGCGGAGAGTCCGGATGCGTAACGCGCATCATCTCTATGCGGGTTTCGACTTGCGGAGCAACGAGGAGGAGCCTCCTCTTCTGCTTCTCGACCGCCTTCTGCGAACAGTATGGGAAACGCTGAGCTTCGAGCAGCAGCACCGCGTGCTGCAAGGTCAGTGGGATGATCCGGCTCTCGGTCGACTGGTGTCCGTATCGTTGTGGCAGTTCGTGCACGAACACATGTCAAAGGACGCCTGGGACTTCGTAGGACATGCCACAGGGCTCGTTCACTACGAGCACTCCTCGCTGCTGGAGGTCCTCGTCGATCATTTCGGCCTGTTCCACACCACCCAGTTGGAACTGGTTGACGGAATGGATTCCCTGGTGCGCGCTTTCGTGGAGCGACTGGTGCCGAACACGGTCCGGTTGTCCACCGACATCAGAGAGATCGCTCTGACCGGCCGAGGGGCGTCGGTGCGAGGCCGGCGGATGGGAACGTCGTTCCAGAAGGATGTCGACTTCGTCATCTGTTGTGTCCCCGCTCCCGCACTCGACCGGATCGCGTTCCTGCCCGGCCTGCCCCACCATCAGCGGCAGGCGATCCGGGGTATCAGTTACGCCAGCAGCTCCAAGAGCCTCCTGCACCTGACGCGCCGCAGGTGGGAGTCGCGCGACGGCCTGTTCGGAGGGGGCAGTTTCACCGATCTCCCGATCCAGCAGTGCTGGTATCCCTCGGACAACGCCCGCCCCGCCGGTGAGAGTTCCGACGGCCTCACGCCACGCTGGACCGCCCAGGACCCGCAGCGCTCCGAAGCGCCCACGGCCCTTCTCGGGGCGTACCTCTGGGGGGCCAATGCCACCCGCTTCGCCGCGATGTCTTCCGACGATCGCGACCGCCTGGTCCTGGACGGTCTGGAACAGCTCCACCCCGGTATCGCCGAGGACGTCGATGACATCGTCCACTGGAACTGGGGTGAGCAGGCAGGCATGGGTGGTGGTGCCTTCGCGCACCTGCGGCCGGGCGAGCACGGCCGCCATCTCGAAGCGCTCGGCTCTCCGCACCCCGTCGAGGACCCACGCGTCTTCTTCGCCGGTGAGCATCTGTCCGGTGCGCACGCATGGTGCCAGGGCGCGGCGCAGTCAGCTCTCCATGTCGTCAGCCGGCTACTCGGCATGCGGCAGCACGCAGAAGCCGCCACCCCCGTGGGGGCGGCATGACCGGAAGGGCCGCCTTGAACCACGAAGACCTCTCCACCGTCATGGCTCCGTCGCCGGCGGCGACGGAGCAGGTGGGCATCGAAATCGAGTCCGGTCTCGTCTCGCCCGACACCGGGCGCGCCACTCCCTACGAGGGCAGGAACGGGACGCTTGCGGTCCTGGAGACAGTTCTTGAGGAGTGGGGCGGTGAGCGTCTGGAGGATGCGGGACTGCTGACCGGCATCCGGCTGGAGAGCGGCACCCAGATCACCCTCGAACACGGCGGGCAGGTGGAATACTCATCGACCCCCGCGCCCAATCTGCAGAGCGCGGTGGATGACGCACGCGACACGTTGCGGCGGCTCGCGGATCTCGTCGGCCGGTTCGGTCTGGCGCTCCTGCCCGGCGCCAATCTCCCCTTCGACGACACCGCCACCATCGCCTGGGTGCCCTCCACCCGTGGCGGGCTCATGCGTGAATTCTTCCAGCGCCTGGGACCCGCCGGGAGCGGCGCCGAACAGATCATGACGACATCGCTCTCCACCCAGGTCCACGTGGACTACCTGGACAGGCAGGACTTCAGCCACAAACTGCGCATGCACACGGCCGCCGCCCCCGTCGTTGCCGCGCTATTGGTCAACTCGCCGCTCCAGGGCGGGCTTTCGAACGGACTCCTGTCGCACCGCTCGGACGCGTGGCTGCGCATGGACCCGCGCCGCTGCGGCACGCTGCCCCCTGCACTGCGCCCGGACGTCGGGATCGAAGACGTCGTCGACTGGGCGCTGCAGGTTCCCATGCTCTACCACCGGGCCGCCGACGGCGCGTACCACGCGGCTCCCGACCGATCCTTCGCCACCATCCTGGACAGCGGCTTCGACGACGGAACCATGCCCACGATGCACGACTGGGTTGCTCACCTGTCGCAGATCTGGACGAATGTCCATGTACGCAGCACCCTCGAACTGCGCGGTGCCGACGGACCTCATTTCCAGCACATCCCAGCCGTGCCGGCCTTGTGGGTAGGTCTCAGCTACCACGCGCCGTCACGCGACGCCGCCTGGAACCTGCTCGGCCACTACACCCTGCGGGACCACGAAGACGCCCTGCGCAATCTTCCACGCGAAGGACTGCGGACGAGGCTGGGCAAGGACCGCATCCACGATCTCGCCACAGAACTGCTCCGTCTGGCCCGCCAGGGTCTGACGGCCCGGGTCGCAGCCGGCCTGGAACCCGCCCGAGTAGTGGACTACCTCGACCCGCTCGACGACATCCTCGCCACGGGACAGACCTTCGCGGAACAGACCCTGCACCTCTGGGAGACGGATCTGCGCCGAGACCCCCAACGGTATGTGGCGGCATTCCGGGTCTGAAGAGCGCCCGTGCTGGCGAGCGTGCGCGGCAACGCGGCGATGCCATGGACGGCTACGGGCAATCGTCCCGTGGAGAAGCGGTACGGCAGGGCCCCGGCGGACCCGCGACGGTCCGGGGGCGTCGAGGGAGGAGCCCTCCGCACCAAGTTCCGCCCGCTGTGCCTCGACCCGTCCCACCTCGTCCCGTTCTGCGAGGTGGGGCAGGCCCTACCTGCAAGCCTGCGGTGTCCCCCAGTGACCGGGCGACCGCCGGTACGAAAGGGTGAGGGGCAGGACAACAGCATCTGAGATGTCGTCCTGGCCGGTCCAGCATGCTGTGGCGGAAGCACACATCGAACGCCCCGGTTCCGGGACACTGCCGCACCGAACCCCTCAACTGGCGAACCCACCGGGACCGGCGCGCCGTCACACACTCCAGCGAGCCGAAGGAACCTCCTTGCACAGCCCCGTAGCCCCGACGCGTTCCGCCGGTATCTCCGCCCGCACACCGGCAGTGCTCGTCACCCTCGCTGTGGCCCTCGTCGCCGCTCTCGTCGCCGCCTTCGTCGTCGCCCCGGGCATGCTGGCGGCGAGCGGGGCGGACGACGGCCTCGCTGACAGTCGCCACCTCACCGAAGCCGTCCGCGAGGCGCTCGTCGGGTACTGGAGTTCCGGCGACCGGGAATTCTCCCCGGACTTGGAGAGGGTGGTTGACTACTGGTTCCGCTACCACGTGGTCAAGGCCGTGATCGCCGCGATCCTGCTGCTCGTGCTCGTTGCGCTCGGTGTCCGCCTCTGGAAGGCGTTCCTGAAGGCCGACGGTCCAGGAGCGGGGAGGAGGGCCGCCCTCGCGTCGGCCGGCGTTCTTGTCACGATGCTCGCGCTGCTCTCGTTGGTGACGGTCATGGCCAACATCCAGGGGGCGGTGGCACCCCTCTCCTCGCTGTTGCCGCTGCTCGCGGTCGGCACGGCCGACGGCGAACTGGCCGATACGCTCGATCACGTCAGGCAGCAACTGGCCGACTCCCTGAGCACAGGTGCTCCAACCCCGCCCGCCCTTGACCTGATGACCAGCGACTTCGCTCGGTATCACGTAGCGATGGCCGTTGTTGGTTCGATCGTGGCGCTCGTCCTCATCGGCCTGAGCGTCATGCTGTGGATGAGGTTTGCGAGGACGGACTCGTCCGACAGGCGGACCAGGCGCGTGTGGGGGTCGTTCGGCGCTCTCTCGGCATTGTTGTCGCTGATCGTCATCGTTGTCGCTGTGGCGAACACGACCACCGCAGCAGATCCGGCACCGGCACTTCTGGCCTTCTTCGAAGGCGGATGGTGATTCGTCCCGCCGGGACTCGAATCGATCGCGCCGGGCGCGGGCGGTGATAGGGCGGAAGTCAAACGGAGGTCAGGCCGTCGGCGTGCCGGCCACGCGGCGCTCGCCGCCGTTGTGCCGCTGCCACGCCTTGTAGACATCGGTGGCGGCCTCGCGTGCCTCGTGGCGCATGGGCAGGCGTCGCTCCGTGTAGTCCTTGGCGAACTCGCCATAGAAGGAGTCGAGTTCGAAGTACTTGCGGTCGTCGACGTAGTGCGGCTCGTAGGCGTCCCGGGTGGTCAGGAAGACGACTTCGTCCGGGGAGCAGTAGTAGAGCGAGCCCAGGCACATCGGGCACGGGTGCGCGAGAACGTAGATGGTGGCGCCGGTCAGGTGCTCGGTGCCGAGTGTGGTGCAGGCGTCGCGGATGGCGAGGATCTCGGCGTGCGCGGTGGGGTCGCTGGTCTGAGCGACCAGGTTCGGGCTCTCCGCCAGGATCTCGCCGTCCTTCACGATGACGGTCGCGAACGGGCGGCCGCCCTCTTCGACGTTGCGGCGGGCTATGTCGATCGTGCGCTGTGCGAAGTCCATGGAAGGTCCTCCGGGGATGGGGCGGCGGGGCCGCCCGGCGGGTGATGAAGATGGGGGGCAGGGGCGGGCCGGTGGCATCATGTGCGGTGGCCCGCCCCGGGTCCGGTCTGGCGGAAGCCTGGTCAGAAGGGCTTGGTCGGCAGGTACTTGCCGTCCAGGGTGATGACGGCGCGCTCGCCGCCGTCGGGGTCGGCGACCTTCTTCACGTCGAGCTTGAAGTTGATGGCGCTGATGATTCCGTCGCCGAGCTGCTCGTGGACCAGCGCCTTGAGGGTGGTGCCGTAGACCTGGAGCATCTCGTAGAAGCGGTAGATGGTCGGGTCGGTGGGGATGCCGCCGGGAATGGAGCCGCGGGTCGGAATGGTCTGCAGGATCATCACGTCGTCCGCGTCCAGGTCCAGGAGCTCGGCGACGGCCTTGGCCGAAGCCTCGGGCAGCGGGTGCTGGCCGAGCACGGCGGCGGTGACGAACGCGACGGAGAAGCCCGCGGCGTCGGCGATCTGCTGCCAGGTCAGGTCCTTGCGCACCTTGGCATCAACGGCCTTGATGGACAGGGCCTGACGGGCTGAGTTGTCGAACTGGGCGTGCACCATGAGAAGTGTTCCTTTCGGTTGCGCCGCTCGCCGGGAGAACGGGGGAACGGCGGAGACGGGGGTTCAGGCAGTGCTCCCGGGACGGTCCGGGGCACAGGAGCAGGTTTTCGAGGCCCGGTGTCAGGCGGCGCGGGCGGCCGGGCGGGAAGCCTCCAGGTCCTCGACGGCGCCTGTGGGTATGTCGTAGACCCAACCGTGCAGGGTGACCGTGCCCGCGGCCAGTGCGCGTGCCACCGAGGGGTGGGTGGCCAGGTTCACCAGCTGGGCACGCACGTTGCCCCGCACCAGGGCATTCACCTGCTCGGCACCGGTCTCGGCGGCGGCGCGGGCTCGGGAGGCATCCGCGTGACGCAGCCAGTCCGCGATCGCCGGGGCGGCGCTGAGGTCATGGTGTTCGGCGAGGGCGGTCATCGCTCCACAGGCGGAGTGCCCGCAGACCACGATGTCGCTCACTCCCAGGACGGCGACGGCGTACTCGATGCTGGCCGCCACGCCGTCCGGGCCCGGCGTGTAGGCGGGGACGAGGTTTCCGGCGGTGCGGATGACGAACAGCTCACCCGGCTCGCTCTGGGTGATCAGCTCCGGCACCACACGGGCGTCGGAGCAGCTGATGAACAGTGTGGTCGGGCGGTGGGTCTCGGCCAGGTGGGCGAAGAGCTCCTCCTTGGCCGGGTAGACGTCCCGCTGGAATCGCGCGACGCCCTCGGTGAGGTCTTGCATGGTCACTTCCTTCGGTGGGTGTCCGCCCCGTGGGGCTGACGAGATCCACCATGCATGACCTGTATCTATAGTGTCCAAGACGCAATATCAATGCATGCTATCGATGACATCTATAGTTGACCCATGACCCCGGACCTGCGCCATCTGCGGTACCTGCTCGCCGTGGCCGAGCACGCCAGCTTCACCCGCGCCGCCGAAGAACTGCGTATCTCCCAGCCCACGCTCTCGCAGCAGATCAAGCAGCTGGAACGCGCCGTCGGCGCACAGCTCCTCGACCGCAGCGGGCGCACCGTGCGCCTCACCGACGCCGGCGAGACCTACACCCACTACGCCCGCCACGCCCTGCATGACCTGGCCGCCGCAGAGCGTGCCGTCCTGGACGTCGCGGACCTCTCCCGAGGCCACCTCCGACTGGCACTCACCCCAACCTTCACCGCCTACCTCATCGGCCCTCTCAGCGCTGAGCTCCACTCCCGCCACCCCGGCATCACCCTGAACGTCAAGGAGATGCCCCAGGACCGCATCGAGACCGGGCTGCTGTCCGACGGACTCGACCTCGGCATCGCCTTCCACGGCCCTCACCTCCCCGGCATCGCCGCGACCCCTCTGTTCACCGAAACCCTCAGCCTCGTCACCGGCACCCGGCAGGCCGGGGCCGAGCCCAAGGAGCCGATGCCCGTCCGCGACCTCAGCAACGTCCAACTCGCTTTGCTCAGCGGCGACTTCGCCACACGCGGCCATATCGATGACTACTTCAGCACCCACCGGGTGACGCCGAGCATCGCCGTGGAGGCCAACTCCATCCAGGCCCTCACCGAAATCGTCCGGCGCACCGAACTGGCCACCGTCCTGCCCGACGCCATCACCCACGACCACCCCCACCTCACACCCGTCCCGCTGGAACCGGCCCTGCCCACCCGCACCGCCGCACTCCTGCGACGAGAAGGCGCGTACCGGAGCGCCGCCGCCCGCGCCTTCACCCGCCTCACCCAGCACATCGTCCATGCCCGCCGCTACTCCCCCGCCTGACCAGCACAACCGCAGGACGAGCCGGCCGTACAGCCTGGCGTCGAGGCGGGCATACCGTCCGTGTCACCTCCAGCTGGGGTGGCGGGACGCGACCCGGGCCTTCGACAGCGGCGTCGTACGCCTTCCCTGCCGGTCAGGCGGAAGCCGCCGAAGACGGTCCACTCGATGTCGTCGGTCAGGCAGCTCAGAATCCGCGTGTGGTCGTTCTTCCGGAAGCCGTCCAGGCAGGTCTCGACGGTCTGCACGGTCACCCCATACCGCGTGCCAGAAACGCCCGCGCCCGGACCATCGCCTGCCCCATCGGACCCAGACCGATCACCGTCACCGAACGTCCGCCCACACCCATGACAGGGGTTGACGGTCACCGCGATGCACCACAGCGACCAGGAGTTCATCGAGATGCCGGCGACGCACACGACCGGGCCGACACAGTGATCAGCACGATCGAAGGCACCGAACCGGCAGCGCAGGGCTCCCCTGGCTCGATCTTTAACCTCGGGGTCCGAACGGTGGGTCGTACTTGATCACTCGGATTGGTAACTGCGGTGCACACAGGCGCCCTCGGCTGAGCATGTGATCCGACCAGGCGCGCGGATGCTCTGTTCGAACTCGCGGATGCCGCGCAACTGCACGATCCCCGGAAGCCCGCTGCCGCTGGGGTCAACATCGATCACGGCCTGGCCCTCCCGTCGGCGTGCGGACGTGGCTCGTCCGACAGACACGTGCACCGACCGAGCCCGTCCGCGACCGCGGACGGCGACGCCATCGGGACGGGGAGATGCGACGGAGGCCGGGAATGGCCGCGACGTACAATCGCGGTGAGGGCGAAGCACCGGGCCGAGAATCCGGCACCGGTGTGAGGGAGGGGTCAGGATGTTCGGCTCGAAGAAGAACAAGCTCAACCTCAACGATCTGATGGCGCAGCTCAGGCCCGACCTGAGTCGGGAATCGCTCGGCGTCGGGCCCGACTTCCCGGGCGTCGCCCCGAACCCGCTCCTGAGCAGTGACGCACGGAGGCGCAAAGCGGAACTGCGTATGGGGGCGCTTGCGCTCGGAGTTCTCGTCGACTGGCGGGAGGTCAGCAGCGACGGCAGTCCACGCGTGGTCCTGATGTTCGACGTGGAGACCGTCGGCGGCATCTCGTTCCGCGGTATCGCAGACGAAGACCTCACGATCACCGAGCTCACCCGACTCGCCCCAGGACAGACGTTGCCCGTGCGCTACCGGCCGACCGTCATGGACCACTACGTCGCCCTTGCCCGGGACGCGGACCCCGCCCACGTGCAGCGACTCTCCGACGAGATCGCGAGCCGCAAGCGGTCCTGACCCGAAGCCATTGGCCGGATCCCTGGGGCGTGTCCGGCAAAGGCGGAGCGTTCTGGCTGGAACCAGGACGCGGAGGGGCTGATCGATTGGTCACTGTCGGTGGACTCGACGATCACTCGCGCGCATGAGCATGCGACGAACACGATCCGCCTCACAGGGGGATGGGTCGAACTACACGAATCCAGCGGTCGAGCCGCCTGATCACGGGATCGGCCGCTCCAGGGGCGGGTTGTCGACGAAGATCCATCAGCTCATCGACGGCAACGGGCTGCCACTGGTCACGCTGATCACGTCCGGTCAGGCCGTAACGCCGGGCGGCCGCGCACGGGACCGGATGCGGTTCGCGGCGACACGGCATACGCGTTCCGCGCGATCCGGAAGCATCTGCGCGAGCGTGGCATCAAGGCCGTAAATCACCCCTGAACCCGGAGACCAGCAGGGGCGCCGCAAACGTCGCGGCTCACGCGGCGGCAGGGCCGTCGGGCTCGACGCCGACGACGACAAGAGCCGCAACGTGATCGCGGGCGAGCACCTCGCCCGATTGCTCACACCCCATCAACAACCACGGCTACGACTCGTGGGCGTGCTTCAGCGCCATCCGGGCGGCCACCACATCCCCGGAGTCCACGGTCTCCCAGAACGGGTGCGTCGACACCGCGATGGACAGTTCCAGCAGCCGGGCACGGTAGTCGGCGATCCGCTGCGCCTGCCCGTCCGAGTAGCCAGGGCTCTCGGGCTTGGCGGAGACATAGGTGCTGTGGAGCTGCTTGTCCGCCTCCCACCCCGGCATCGGCTCCACCGACCACGGCAGGGTCCGGGCGTACTCCTCGCACTCCGCACGGGTCCGGTGGAGAGCGACCTGGGCCTCCCGCAGATCCTGCGGGAAAGGGAAAACGACACTGTTCTTCGGCACACACGAATGCTCCACCCGTTCGAATGCGCAACGCGAGCAGGCGCGCCGAAATGCCCCATAACGCACAAAACCCGGCGTATCCCCTGCCATTCAGCTTTTAGGTGCCTCAGCCGCCCGTCTGTTCACAGCCGACAGGGGCAGCCGCAAAACGCGGTACCGGTCCCGGCCAGGACGACGGCCCCGGCGAGAACCGCAGTGGTGATCATGGCGCGCAAGCGCATGTGTTCTCCCGGAGGGTGGTCGGACATCGGATCCTGACCGAAACAGACCTCACGCGCTCC
Organism: Streptomyces sp. NBC_01237; assembly: GCF_035917275.1. Classification (NCBI taxonomy): domain Bacteria; kingdom Bacillati; phylum Actinomycetota; class Actinomycetes; order Kitasatosporales; family Streptomycetaceae; genus Streptomyces; species Streptomyces sp. NBC_01237. Next base: position 574,088 of record NZ_CP108508.1, read on the forward strand.
GGACCAGGGTTCCGCACACGGTGGGCGCTTCGGCCCGAGGGCGCGATCCCGCACCGTCACCGGCGACGAGAACACCGTGACGGCGGCCGCACACCTCGGATTGCGCAGAAGAGCGCAGAGACATGGCGTGGGTTCACACCGGCGGGTGGAGGTGGGTGCGCTGCCCGTCGTGATCGAGGATGCACAGGATCTCCGCCGGTCCACCGTGTGCCCTGATCACGTGGGGGATCATGGTGGAGAACTCCGCCGCCTGGCCTGCCTCGACCCGGATCGAGCGCTTACCGAGGATCAGCGTGATCGTTCCCGACAGGACGGTGAACCAGTCCTTGCCGGGGTGGACTCCGAGTGGGCCGCGCCCCTCATCGGTGATCCGCATCTTCGCCACGGTGATACCGGCCGGCCCGGATCCGCGGTTCAGCAGCCATGTCGTCAATCCGCGCTGCTCGTCGCGTTGCGGCCTGATCACGACATCGTCGTCATCAACGGTTTCCACGAGCTGGTCGAGTGAGGTTCCCAGGGCGCGGGCCAGTGCCGTGAGCTGGTCGAGGCTGATGCGCCGGTGCCCGGTCTCGATGCGGCTCAGGGTGGACGGGCTCAGGAATGCACGCTCGGCAAGGTTGTCGAGCGACCAGCCGCGCGCCTGCCTCAGGCTCCTGATCCGCATGCGGACCGTACTGTCCAAGTCGCTTTCTTGCGTCATGCGCAAGACTGTATGTGATGCACGCAAGGCCGAGTTAGCTTCGGAGTATGAACACCACCGAGACGAGCACGGTTCACGCGGACCGGAACCACGCCGGGGCCGACGCCGCCACCATCGCCATGGTCGACATGCTGGAGCTGGACGCCGAGGTTCTGGGCACCTGCGTCTCGGAGCTGACGGCCTGGCTGGATGAACTGACCGACCGGGAACCCCGCCGCATAGTCGATCTGGGAAGCGGGACCGGCACCGGTGCCATCGCCCTGGCGCATCGGTTCGCGCGGGCCGGGGTGACGGCCGTGGACCTCTCCCCGCAGATGCTCCACCGGCTGGCCGAGAAGGCGTACGCACTCGGTCTCTCCGACCGGGTCATCGGTGTCCGAGCGGATCTGAACGACGGCTGGCCGGCCCTCGGCACCATCGACCTGGTCTGGGCTGCCGCCTCCCTGCATCACATGGCCGAACCCGACCGTGTGCTGGCCGGAGCGTTCGACGCCCTGCGGCCGGGCGGTCTTCTGGCCCTCACCGAGATGGACTTCTTTCCCCGCTTCCTGCCCGACGACATCGGCGTGGGCCGCCCCGGCCTGGAGGCCCGCATCCATGCCGCTCTGTCCCCGGCCCCGGCCGTCGACTGGACCGATCAGCTGGCTCGCACGGGCTTCGTGCTGGAGGCCAGGCGTCCTTTCTCCGTCGACCTGGCCGCCCCACTGCCGCCCGCCGCCGCCCGCTACGCCGAGGTGTGTCTGCGGAAGCTGCGCTCCCACCTCGACGAACAGCTGCCCGTCGAGGACCTGGCCACGCTCGACGCCCTCCTCGACAGCGAAGGCCCCCACAGCGTCCTGCGGCGCGACGACCTCACCGTCCGGACCACCCGGACCACATGGGCTGCCCGTCGCCCCTGACCCGCAGTCGTGCAGCAGCACCACACGGTCGCCACGCCCGCGTTCCTGAGGATGTCGCGGGCCGGCAGCGCGGTGCTCCGGGCGGCGGTCAGGCCGGAGGCCGCCAGATGGGCGTCCACGATGCGGAGGCCGCCCGCGTAGACCGGCGAAGTCGGGCAGCCCTACGGGCTGCTGCCCCAGGTGCCGTGCGGTGGCGGGGCCGTACACATACGCGGGCAGTTTCTGCATCCCGGCCGCATCGATCCCGGCCACGAGCTTCCTGTGGACGTCGTCCAGTTCCGCACCGGACGGCGCGCCGTCGCCCAGGGCCCCATGGCCCGCTCGCCCGCCAGTTCCCGGACGAACGCCTCGGCCAGTCCTTCGGCCATGACCTGCTCGCCGACCGTGACCGTCAGCGGGTTCCAGACGGCGTTGGTGTGACGCACGTTGTGGTGGAGCTCGTGTGCGGCGGCATAGAGCGGACTGAGCAGTTCCCGCAGGGCGTCGGGCCGCTCCTCCCAGGGGCGTCGCAGCAGATCGAGCATGGCGGACGCCGTGTCATGAACAACAATCTTCATGGCCTGGGGCCGTAGGGCCTCCTGTTGCAGGAGGGTCAAGCCGTCCCTCAGTCACCCGTTGCTCCGTCGGTCCGCTCCCGCAGGAAGTCGGCGTGGCCGTTGTGGCGGGCGTACTCCTGGATCATCAATACGTAGACCCAGCGCAGGCTGAGGGAGACTCCGCGCGAGGACACGAAGGTCTCGTCGAGGTCGTGCCCGGCCACCGCCGCTTCGCAGGCCTCGGCCTCGGTCCGCAGTCGCCCGAAGTCCCTCTGCGCATCGGCCGCGTGAACTCCGTCGAGTCCCTCGTCGCCGTCCGACGGGCCGGCATAGACATCGCCGATGACCTCACCTGCGAAGCTTCGCCTGAACCACCATCGCTCCATCTCCGCCATGTGCCGGACCAGGCCCAGGAGGGTGAGGTTCGACGGCTCCACGGTCGTCCGCGCCAACTGGGCCGGCCGCAGCCCTGCGCACTTGGCCAGCAACGTTTCCCGGTGCCAGCCCAGCCAGCCCTCCAGCATCCGACGCTCGGTCACGGTACCCAGGTCGCCCAGCCGATTGCCGCGCTCGACCGGTGGCGCTGTCCATGTCATGCATCCACCCTGCATCGCCGTCCAGGAGGGTTCAAGCAGACAGGACTGCAGCGTGGCCGGGCGGGATCCGGCGTTCTTCGATCGCTGCACGGTCGGGACAGTCGGCGCGGTCATGGTGGCGGACGCGGGCGTGGGCTGCGAGGGCTGCGACGGTACGGAGGCGCAGCCGGAGGGGCCGTTGTCGGCTGCCGGTCCCAGGGCCGGGTGTGGCCCACCACCGGGCGGAAGGCGGCCACCGAACCGGAGTTCGCCGCCCTTAGGATGCAGGGGGCCTGCGAGTGGATGATCTCTCAGTGCCGCGGTGGCCATGGCCGGAGCAGGAGTGTGTGCGGTGAGGACGTCGACGAGGCCCCGGAGGCCCGGGTTCGCGGAGGCGGCCGTGGTGTCGGTTCTGCTGGCGACGGCGGGGTGCGCCGGAGGGACCGGAACCGACCCTGGCGGCGGGATGGCACCGAAGGCCAGGACCTACCTCACCTCCGCCCTGGACGTGATGGAGAAACGCTCCCTGGTCACCGCGGACGTGGACTGGCCCAAGGTACGCCGGGACGCCTTCACGCGTGCGGAGAGTGCGCGGACGCCTGCGGAGACGTACGCGTCGATCCGGCGGGCCCTGCGGGACCTGGGCGACCGGCACAGCACCTTCTTCGACCCGGAAGAAGCCTCCCAGGCCCTCAATGCCCCGGCCGACGACCTGATGCTCCCCGAAGGGCGCCGACTGCCCGGCGGGATCGGCTATCTGATGCTGCCCCCGGTCCCTTCCGACCGCGCGGCCGCGCCGTACGTCCGCTCGGCACGCTCCACCGTGAGCGGAATCGACACCCGGGGCACCTGCGGCTGGGTCGTCGATCTGCGGCACAACAGCGGCGGGGACATGTGGGGGCCGCTCGCCTCCGTGGGGCCGATACTCGGAAACGGCACCGTCGGCGCGGCCGTCCACGCGGACGGCAGGAAGTCCCCGTGGACGATCGTCAACGGCACCCCCCGTCAGCACACGGACGACTGGGGCCCGGCCGAATCTCTCGCCCGGCCGGCGCCGCCGGTGGCCGTCCTGACGAGCCGCAGGACCGCGAGCGCCGCCGAGGCCGTGACCATCGCGTTCCGGGGCCGCCCCGACACCCGTACATTCGGACAGGCGACGGCCGGTGTCCCCACCGCGAACGCGCCGTACCGCCTGTCCGACGGCGCGCTGGTCATCCTGACCGTGGCACGCGAAGCCGACCGGACCGGCCACCTGTACAACGGCCCCATCACACCCGACGTGGAAGTCCCGGAAACACGCGGAGACGACCAGGCCCTCGAAGCCGCCACGGACTGGCTGAAGACCCGGAAGGCATGCCGGACCCCCTGACCACGCAACCCACAAGGCCATGGCCCGAAAAGCCCCGGCCGACGCCGACGGTCAGCGCTCGTTCCGCGAGGACGACGGCGGGCCGGGACGAACGCGGTCGGCGGCCACTGCCCGTCGTTTGCGCACCATCGCCGGGCGAGGCTCCACCCACACGAAGGGCCACACTCATGCGCACTCTCTACGTCGTCACCCATCCGGAAGCGACGCACCACGTCGAGAACGTCGTCGGCGGATGGCACGACTCGCGGCTGACACCCACCGGTGTCCGCGCGGCGGCCTCCGTCGCCCAGGCACTGCGGGCCGCCGTCCCGGACGACGCCGAGGTCGAACTGTTCTCCTCGGATCTGCAGCGCACCCGGCAGACGGCCGAGGCGGTGGCCGAGCTGTTCGGCCTGCAACCGGTCCTGGACGCGCGGCTGCGGGAGAAGTCCTACGGAGAAGCGGAGGGCAAGCCGCAGGAGTGGCTGGACCGGCGGTTCGTCCCGCCGCCGGCCGTCGGGGAGCGGATGGATCACGACGAGGGCGTGGCGGGCTCCGAGACCAAGGCGGTGTGGGCCCAGCGGATCTACGCGGCCATGGACGAGATCCTGCGGAGCCCGTGCGAGCACCAGATCATCGTGACGCACGGCGGTTCCCTGACATGCGTCGTGGCGTCCTGGATCAGGATGCCACTTGAGTCGGCCGGATACGCCAGTTTCAAGGCGCCGTCCGGAAGCATCACCACGCTGCACGAAGACGACTTCTTCCACAATCGGCATGTCGTCTGCCTCGGTGACACCCGCCATCTCGACCCCGCCGAAGCCGGCTGACCTCAACCCGGCCCGCCTGAGACGCCGCAGGTTCCCCACCTGCGGACCGCCCCGAGCAGGGCGGCTCAGCCAGTCCGGTCATCCGCCCAGCGGTGCGGGCGGAAGGTCCCGGCCGCCCGCGCCGCTGTCGCTCTCGCTCTCGCTCTCCAGAGGTTGTCCTGGAGGAAGGGGGCAATCCTCTCTCGAATGCCTGGTCGACGTACTTCGGCTGGTCGTACAGGCTGTAGTGGGTCGACCCCGGGACGACGAACAGTTCCTTCTTCTCGGATGCCGCGCGGTTGAAGATCTCATACGCGCCGCGGTGCGAGCCGAAGGCCCCATGGGTGTCGCAGCCGACCATCAGGAGAGGCTGCGTCAGCAGAACCTCCGCCAGGTGGAAGGCATCGATGCCCTGCGCATCCTCGCCTCCTGGACAACGGACACCCCGGGGGGGGCCGTCTCCCGGACAACCGACTGACAACCGGCGCGCGAGGCGGTCGTCGTCCGAGCACCATCCGGCGGACCGCGGAGACACCCTCTCCTGCCGGCAGCCCCCGCCCGACGGCCGCTCCCAACACACCCTGAACCGCGTTCGGTTCAGGAGGTCCCGCCGGTCCGGTGAGGGGCCGCCCTGTTACGTCCTCACCATGTGCCCATCGAGGCGCCGTCATGCGGGGCCGGAACAGTGGCGCGCATGAACACGAGCATGCGTGTGAACACCAACCCGAACCCCCACCTGAGAAGGGGGATACTCTCCGCGCTCCTGGCCCTGTCCGCCTCGGCCGCCCTGGCCGTTCCCGGAACGGCCGCCGCCCAGGAGCCCGCCGGCACCACGGCCCCTGCCGCGCCGATCAGTTGGGGCCCCTGCCCCAAGGCCGATCCGCCCTACCCCGATCCCAGCCCGAAGGCACAGTGCGCGACGGTCGAGGTTCCGCTCGACTGGTCGAAGCCGACGGGCCCGAAGACCGGCATCTTCGTCGCCCGCCACCGGGCAACCGACCCCGCGCGGCGTATCGGTGTCCTGATGTCGAACCCGGGCGGTCCCGGGGCGCCCGGGGCCGATGACGCGCTGTACGCGGACGACCCCGTCGGGGGCTACTCCCCGGCCATGCTCCAGCGCTTCGACATGATCGGCTTCGACCCCCGCGGTGTCGGCCGCAGCCAGGGTGCCCGTTGCGACGAGACGATCAACGACCCGGCCCCGGCCCGCCCCCGCGACGCGGCCGGGTTCGAGCGGATGCGCACCCTGAACGGCCGGCTGGCGGACAGCTGCCTCAAGCGGACGGGCCCGCTCGCCGCCCATATGGACGGCGAGAGCGTGGCCCGCGACATGGACGCGATCCGCGCCGCCCTCGGCGAACGCCGGATCAGCTTCCTCGGCCACTCCTACGGCACGTTCCTCGGCGAGCGTTACGCCCGCCTGTTTCCGGGGAACCTGCGCGCGCTGGCCCTCGACAGCGCGATGGACCCCGACCGGCCGGACGCCGAGCGCTACCTCACCGACGGCAGCGTCACTCTCAACAGCACCTTGGAGAAGCTCGCCGCCTGGTGCGCCAAGGACGCGGCCTGTGCGCTGAAGGACCAGGACCTGACGGCCGTCACGGATCGGCTGTTCGCCCGCGCCGACGCGGGCACGCTCGTCGAGCCGGGCTCCAAGGGGCCGACGCGGACGAAGGTCGACGCCGATCGGCTGTCCGACTTCCTCACCGGCGAACTCCGGGTGTGGAGCCCGGAGGGGACGGCACGGCAGCTGGCCGCCCTGCACACCGGAAAGGGCGAGGTCCGCTGGACCACAAGCAGCACCGACCCCACCGCACAGTTGGTGCTGTGCCGGGACTACGACTTCCGGATCCGCGACTACGCCCAGTACCGGGCCATCCGCCAGCGGGTCGCGGAGGCCGCCCCGCACGTCCGCTCCAACACCCAGGCCCTGGACCTGGTCCTCGGATGCCAGGGCTGGACCATGCCGCCGAAGCCCCGTCCCGCCCGGGCGGAGGGCGACCTCCCGCCCGTACTCGTGGTCAACGCCACCCATGACCTGGCGACTCCGCTGACAGGCGCGCGCCGCATGAGAGACGCCTTCCCGAAGGCGTCCCTGTTCACCATGGACCTGGTGGGCCACTGGCTCTACCGCAGGGGCGCCCCGGAGGAGGCGATGCGGGTGATCGACACCTACCTGACCGGCCTCAAGGGCTGAGCCGGGATAGGCCGGGAGCGGAGGGCGCCGGGACATGCCGGGGCTGTTTCTTCGTGTATCAGGCGATGGGAGGGCTCCGCCTCGGAGAGCGGGTCGGAGCCCTGCGTCGGCCGCTGGGTCAGGTCCGGCGACCGGCGACACCCACAGCCCATTTCTCACACAGTCATGTTCGCTTGAACAATATGATGTGAACTCTCGATGGAGCCCGCCCCGGGATACGGCCAAACGGAGCAGCGGACGGGTCCGTCGCAGGAATGAACCGGAGAACGATGCTTCCGGCACGGTGTCCTGATGGCCGTAGGCCGGGCCGGCGCCGAAAACGGCTCGGCCGTACGGACGGAAGACCCGCACACTCCGGCCGGGCGTGACTCGATCAGGTGATCTTGCGGCGCCGTGCCGGGTCGCGGCTTGCGGAGCCGTGTCCCCGCCACCCGGTGCCCGGTTGTGCGGGGCGGCCGTGTCTCCGCGCGGCCGCCCGTGCCCGTCCGCCCCGCAAGGAGACAACGTGGTGCCCGCCTCTTCTCCGAGCCTCATCGGCTCCGAGCCGTTCGCCATCCCCCGAGTTCGCCTGCCCTTCGGCACGCCAGGTGAGCGGCCCGACAGTGAGGTGCTGCGGGCGCACGCCATCCGGTGGGGTGAGGAGTTCGGGCTGATCGGCCCACGGGGCGGAGCACGGCTGGCCGAGACGTCGCTGCTGGGGCTGGGGGTGGCGCTGACCGGGACGGCGCCCCGGTCCGGGGCCACCGTGCTGATGGACTGGTTCCTGTGGGCGGTGGTCCTCGACGACCGCGTCGATGACGGCCCGTGGGCCGAGGACGGGGCCCTCGACCGGTTCTCCGCCGCGGTGGACGCGATCACCCGCGGGCAGGAGGACCAGGCCGGCGTTCACGACCCGATGCTGACCGTACTCATCGACGACCTGTGGCCACGCACGGGCCGCCTGGCCGACGCGGCGTGGCTGGAGCGGCTTCGCGGGCATCTCCTGCACCATCTCGACGCCCAGCGTGATCTGGTGCGGATGCGGGAGACGGCGGCCGACATCGGATCCGAGGAGTACGTACGCATCCGCCGGCACACCTTCGGTGCGCCGCTGTTCTTCGACCTGATCGAAGCCGCCGACGGCGTGGTGCTGCCGGCCGACCCGTGCGGGCAGGGCTGCTGGCCAGTACTGCGGGACCGGGCGGCCGACGTCGTGTCGTGGACGAACGACATCCACTCCGTCGCGAAGGACGTCGTCCTCGGTGAACGGTTCAACCTGGTGACGGTCCTCGCGCAGGAACGGCGCCTGGCTCCGCAGGCGGCCGTGGACGCCGCGCACGAGATGCTGGCGACGGCGGTGGGCGACTTCACCGCCGTGAAGCGGCGCCACCTCGGGCACGCGGAACTTCCGGAAGCCGACCGTCCGGACGTGGCACGGGCGGCCGGCCGGTTGGAGCAGGTGATGACGGCCTGCGTGGACTGGCACCGCACCACATCCCGCTACCACCTCCGGTCCGGCACCCCCGCGCAGGACGACCACAGGTCCGTACGCACGGGGGAGGCGACGCCGACGCTGAAGTCCCGGCAGTTCGAGACCGACCCGTATCCGCTGTACGAACGGCTGCGCACCACGTTCCCCCTCGCCTACGACGAGCCGACCGACACCTGGCTGCTGAGCCGCCACGCCGACGTCCGCACCGCTTTGACGGACCAGCGGTTCACCAACGCCAACTACACCTGGCAGATCACCCCGCTCCTGGGCCACAGCATCGTGTCCATGGACGGCCGCGAGCACACCGCCCACCGAGCCCTGCTCACCCCGGAGTTCCGCAGCCGGGCCCTGGCCGTCATGCACGAGTCCATCACCGAGGTCGCCACCTCGCTGGTCGAGCGGCTCCGCGGCCGTGACACCGCCGACCTCATCACCGAATTCACCACTCCCCTGCCCGTCCAGGTGATCGCCCGTCTCCTCGGCCTGCCCACCGACACCCCCGAGCAGGTCGCCCGGCTGCGGAACTGGACCAAGGTCGGTTTCTCCTATCTCGGCAACTACCGCCAGGACCCCGGCCTCCTCACCTACGGGCTGGCCAGCCGTGACGATTTCTACGCCTACCTCCAGCCCTACCTGGACGCCCGCCGCACGCAGCCGGGCAACGACCTCATCTCGGTGATGTTCGACTCCGTCGTGGACGGGCAGCCGTTGTCCGAGGAGTACATCCGCGGCTGCTGCGCCATCCTGCTGACCGCGGGCAGCGAAACCAGCAACGCGGGGCTGGCCAACCTCATCGTCAACGTCCTCGACGAGCCCGGCGTCCGGGACGCCGTCCGCCGCGACCCCGCTCTCGTCGACCACGCGCTCACCGAGACGCTGCGCCGGGACGCGCCCATGCAACTGGTGCTGCGCCAGACGTCCGAGGCGGTGGAACTGCCGTCCGGGACCGTTCCGGCCGGAGCGACGGTCGCCTGTCTGATCGGGGCTGCCAACCGCGACCCGGAACGCTTCCGGCTGCCCGACGCGTTCGACCTCCACCGCGCCGACAGCGTCGACCGCGAGTACAGCGCGGCCTCCTCCCACGTCGCGTTCGGCGCCGGCCGCCACTTCTGCCTCGGCTCCCATCTGGTCCGTGCCGAACTGACCGCCGGCCTGCGCATCCTGCTCGACGCCTTCCCCGATCTGCGGTGGGCGCCCGGATTCACCCCCCGGCCGACCGGCTTCGTCAAGCGCTGCCCCCCACGCCTGGATGTGGCCCTGTGACCACACGCGTCGAGCCGGCCTCCGGCGGGCCCGCCCTGCCCCCGCCCTGCGGGTACGACAGCAGTTACGTGGCCCATCACACCCCGGGCGAGCGGTCGCGCCTGGGAACGCTCGAAGCGGCGTTCGACCCAGCCACCGTCCAGGCCCTCGTCGGCCTGCCCCTGCCCGAGGCCGCGGTCTGTCTGGAACTGGGGGCGGGCGCCGGATCGATCGCGGCCTGGCTGGCCGCCCATCGCCCCCGTGGTCACATCGTCGCCACCGACACCGACATCCGGTTCCTCCGCTTCCGGCCCGGTGCACCTGTGCGGGTCCTCCGGCACGACGTCGTCACCGAGGACTTCCCGGACGCCTCCTTCGACCTCGTCCACGCCCGCGCCCTGCTGTGCCACCTACCGGACCACGACCGTATTCTCGAACGCGCGGCCCGCTGGGTCCGCCCCGGTGGCTGGCTCGTCGTCGAGGACCTCACCGTGCATCCCGTCGATGCCTCACCCCACCCGATCCTCCGCAAGGTCACCCGGGCGGGCGAGGTCCTCTTCCGCACCACCGTCGGCACCGATCTGCGGTGGGCCCAGACCCTCCCGCAGCGGCTGCGGGGCATCGGTCTCCATGACGTCCAGGCCCGGACCACACCGGGAACGATCGGTGACGGCGGTGCCACCGACGCCTTCTGGACGGCCACCTTCGAGCAGTCCCTTCCCGCGCACCTCGCCGCCGGCACTCTCCGGCACGAGGACATCGCGGCCATGCGCGCTCTGCACCGCGCTCCCGGCTTCACCGACACCGCCGTGGCCATGGTGAGCGCCTGGGGCAGGAAGACATGACGCCTCTCCCCGTCCACCGGGAGAAGGGGCCCGCCGTGGGCCCGACGTCATCCGGCCACGGCTCGAATCTGCTCGACAGGACCTATCTCTCGTACAGCGGCCGCGACCAGCCGGTCATCACCTTGGCCATGGACTATCACGGAACCCCGCCCGCCCTGGATCCGCTCGTACGGCGTGTGAAGGAGCGCGCGGCGCGCATCCCCCGTCTCCGCGCCGGCACCGCCGCCCTCGGAAGCAACGTCCTCGCCTCCGCCGTGAGCGATATCGACGAAGAGACGGGCCGCATCTCCCGCAGCCCGTTCCCGCTCGTCGGCGGGCTGCCGCTCTGGGACGTCCGGCTCCTCGCGGGAAGACCCGGGAGCACGTTCTTCCGGGTCTGTTTCAGGGCACACCACGGCTTCCTGGACGGAGTGGGCGCGACCCACGCGGCGACGGCCCTGCTGCCGGACGAGCCCGGCGAGGGCGCCCGTCTGCATCCGTCGGCCAGCCCCGGCGTCCATGGCATGGCCCGGGTCCTCAAGGACATGACCTCCTCCCTGGTGCACCGGTCCGCATGGGCACCCCCGCACTCCACCGCTCCCGACCACACGGACGGGCGCTCCGTCTACCGGGACGTGCCCGTCGCGGTCCTGCGCACCTACGCCGACACCTACGGTGTGAGCGTCAACGATGTGACCTTGGCCGCGCTCGGCCTGGCGTTCGGCGATTGGCAGCGCGACCGCGTTCCCGCGGAATCCCGGCGCGACATCGTGGCAAGCGTGGCGATGTCGACCAGAACACCGCAGGAGCGGCACCACGCCGGAAACCGGCTCGGGGTGTACCGCCTGAAGTTCCCCCACCGGATCGAATCGTTCCCGGAAGCCGTCGCCCTCGTGTGCCGGCAGACGGCGAAAGTCCGGGACACCCGGCAACGCGATGCCCTGCGGACGGCGCTGGGTCTCCCGGTCCCGCCGAAGCTCGGTGTACGGGCCTTCAGATCCATGCTGCACCCGCGGGCGACTCCACTCGTGATCAGCAGCGTCTCCCTTCCGGAGAACCACACCCTGTTCGGCGCCGGTCTGTGTGCGGCCTCGATGACGCTGAACGTGTTCGCGAACTTCCCGGCCTACATCTCCTTCACGCGAACCCCTGAGAACGTCCGCTGTGCCGCGGTCTCCGACCCGGCCCGCAACTCCGTCCTCGCCGTGCCGGAGCACTGGGCGAACTGCCTCGCGTGATGGCGCGGGGCCGCCGGGGTCCGCCTCATACGAACGCCGGGACGGCACCCGGAAGCCTGAAAACCGCCGCCCGACCCGTGCGGAGCGTGCGCTGATCCGGGTTCCCCGACTACTGGAACGTAGGTTGGGCGCTGAACAGTGCACGCCTCACGCATCGGTTGAAAGACGGACGGTACCCATGAGTGACCCCGCGATGACACCCGGACCGGCGGTGCATCAGAAGATCGACACGTCGGTGCCGCACTCGGCCAGGATCTGGAACTACTGGCTGGGCGGGAAGGACCACTACCCCGTCGACGTGGCGGCCGGCGACGCGTACAGCGCCGTCTTCCCCGGCATCGTCACCATCGCCCGCAGCAGCCGCGCCTTTCTGCGCCGCACCATCACGTATCTGGTCGACGAGGCGGGCATCAGGCAGTTCCTCGACGTCGGGACCGGCCTGCCGACCGAGGACAACACCCATGAGGTCGCCCAGCGTCTCGCTCCCGAGAGCAGGATCGTCTACGTCGACCACGACCCGATGGTCCTCGCGCACGCCCGCGCCCTGCTCACCTCCACCCCCGAGGGGGCGACCGCGTACGTCGACGCCGAACTGTCCGACCCCGATCGCATCCTGGCCGCCGCCGCGAAAACGCTGGACCTCACCCGCCCCACCGCCCTGATCCTCAGCAATATCCTGGGCCATGTGGCCGACTACGACCAGGCACGCAGCACCGTCACCCGCCTGATGAACGGACTGCCGTCCGGCAGTTACCTCTCCATCAACGACGGTTCATGGGGCACCGACGCCGACTACGAGCAGGCCCAGGACGCCTACAACGAGACCGGCGCCGTCCCGTACTTCCTGCGTCCCGTCGACCGGATCACGGCGTACTTCGACGGACTGGAACTCCTGGACCCCGGGGTCGTCCCGGTTCCCCTCTGGCGCCCGGAACCCGCCTCCACCGCCCCGGAACCCATCGGCGAGCACGGCGGCCTCGCCCGCAAGCCCTGACGCCCCGGACGTCCAGGGTCCAGGGGCCGCTCCGGGACGGGCTCCCGCCGGACGAGGGTTCAGGGGCCGCTCCCCCGCTCCCCGGCCACTCGCGGAGCCGGGGGCACCGACCCGGCGGACGGCCGCCGGGACAGCCCTCAGCGACCCCGTGCGCACAGGGCCGCGTCCACGGCCCCCTGGAGGTGGCGCAGATTCTCGCCCGCGGCCGCCCAGGTCGTGGTGTAGACCGTCACGGTGCCGCGGTGGCCCGTGGCCCGGCCGCCGCCCACCGAGTCGCCGGGCAGATCACCGCCATGGCCCCAGTAGACGCCGCCGCAGCTGAGCGGGATCGAGGCGACGCCGTAGCCGTAGCGGCTGCCCGCCGGGTACACGTCACGGCCGCCGACGGCGGTGGTGTCGTGGGTCATCAGGCGCAGCGCCCAGTCGGGCAGGAGCCGCCCGCCGAACAGGCCGTCCCAGAAGGTGTTGAGGTCCTCGGGCGTCGAGACGAGCCCGCCGGATGCGCCGAACTCGTACCCGGGAAGCTCGGTCACGTCCACCCGGCCGGCCTCCGGACGCGCCGGGTGGACACCGTAGTTACGGGCGTGCGGCCCGCGCAGGGTCAGCTCGCCGGGGGCGGGCCAGTACGTGTCCTCCAGGTGCAGCGGGCGCAGAATCGTGCGCTCGATGTACGTACGGAAGTCGACGCCCGACGTCCTGTCGATCACCATGCCGAGGACCAGGTAGTTGGTGTTGGAATAGCCCCAGTCGGCGCCGGGCTCGAAGACGGGCTTCTCCTTGAGCGCGAGGGCCAGGTAGTCCTCCGTCGTGCCGGGCCGGTTCCAGTCGACCAGCGCGGCGTACTCCGGCAGTCCGCTGGTCTGCTTGAGCAGCTGACGTACGGTGATGGCGCGTTCCGAGAGCTGAGGAACGTAGGTGCCCGCGCGGTCGTCGAGTCGGATCCGGCCGTCCGCCACCAGCTTCAACACGGCGGCCGCGGTGAACGCCTTGGTGTTGCTGGCCAGCCGGAATCGGCCCCGCGCGTCGGTCATCGGACGGCCCGGGACCAGGTCCGAGACCCCGGCGGTACGCGTCGCCCTGCCGTCGTACGCGAGAGCCCCCGGCACCCCGCCCCCCTCGACCAGCAGATCCAACTGCCGTTGCACCGGATTGGGTTGCTGTGCCACTGCCACCGGGGCGAACGCCCCGGTGAGCGTTGCGGCGAGCAGGACTGCGACGGCCGGACGCCTGCGCTGCATGAAACTCTCCCCCTGGTCCCGGCCCGCCCTGTGCGGGCCGATCGTTCGCTCTGCGACGACTCTGACAGGCTCCCCGCTCAAGATCCTTACGCCTGACCCCCCGAATCGAAGGTGTTGCCACACCCCCTTGACATGGCGCGGAACGCCTCGCCCGATCCTGCCGGGCTCCGGATCACCGGGCGCACGGGCCGCGCGCGTCCGCTCGATCGCGGGCGGCGCCGACAGGGGCGGGTGTCACCGCTTCCCGGAGGACAGCCAGGTGAGGGCTGCTGTGGTCATCGCTTCGATGCCGGTGCTCAGCGTGGGTTCGACGACCGGGGCGAAGTGCGGGGAGTGGTTGGACGGAATGTCCCGGTCCGCCGTTCCGGCGGCGACGGCTTTCCGGTAGGAGGCGGGGGCTGTGCCGCCGAAGAACCAGTAGCAGACCGGAGCGCCCGACGCGGTGCCGAAGATCCCGCAGTCCTCGCTGCCCGTCACGGGTCCCGGGTCGAAGACCCTCTCTGCGCCGAAGTGGCCGCGGAAGGCCGTGACGGTGCGCCGGACGGCCGCCTCGTCGTTCACGAGAACGGGGAAGGTGGTGATCGGGTCGATGTCGGGCGAGCGGGTGGCACCGGATGCCTCGGCCTCGGCCCGCACGATCCGTTTCACCGCTTCCAGCACTCGGGCCCGTACCCCATCGGTGTAGGTGCGGATGTTGAGTCTGAGCTCGGCGGTGTCCGGGATGATGTTGTCCTTCGTGCCGGCGTTGAGCGCGCCGACGGTGACGACGGCGGTGTCGCCGCCGGAGATCTCGCGCGAGACGACGGTCTGCAGGCGCATCACGGTGGAGGCGGCCATGACGACGGGGTCGATGGCGGCCTCGGGGCGCGACCCGTGCGCGCCCTTCCCGTACATCGTGACAGCGAGCGCGTCGGCGGCGGCGAGCGCGGGGCCGGGGTGGCAGCCGACCGTACCGGCAGGAAACGGACCGACGTGCTGGCCCAGGACGACATCCGGTGTACCGAACCGGTCGAAGAGGCCGTCGTCGACCATGGCGCGGGCTCCTTGGCCGATTTCCTCGGCGGGCTGGAAGACGGCCGTGATGGTTCCGGACCAGTGGGCCCGTCCGTCGGCCAGCAGGTCGAGTGCGCCCAGGAGGCAGGTGACGTGCATGTCGTGGCCGCAGGCGTGCATGATGCCGTCCGCCGTGCTGGCGTAGGGCAGGCCGGTCCGTTCGGTGACGGGCAGCGCGTCGAAGTCGGCGCGGAGCAGGACGTGGGGGCCGTCGCCGTTCGCGAGCACACCGACCACGCCGGTGCGTCCGACGCCGGTGGTGACCCGCAGACCGAGCTTCCGCAGGCGCTCGGCGACGATCCCGGCCGTGCGTGTCTCGGCGAAGGACAGTTCCGGATTTTTGTGCAGGTCCCGGTAGAGGTCCGTGAGTCCGTCCCGCACATCCGGCAATCGCGTCAGCAGGGGAGAACTCGCCGTCGTGTCAGGGGCGCTGTCAGCGGCGCTGTCGGTGTCACTCATGTGTTCATGGTCGGGGGACCCTGCGGGCCCGGCCTGTGGACCGGGCCATTCGTGGGCCGGGCACCGGGAGAGCGGCGACGCAGGCTCCCCCGAAGGCGTACCGGACACACTGCGAGGAGCTGGACCGAACGCGGGCGGGAGAACCGGCACTCCTTTCGTAGGGCCGCGTGGCTCGGGTTCTAGTGGCCGTCACCGGGGCTGTGGTCCGCACCTTCGGGCGGGGCGGCCGGATCGTCGTCGGGTTCGACCGTCAGTCCGAGCAGGCGCAGTTCCCGGGTGGACTTTCCGGCGATCTTACGACCGAGCAGGGGGCGCCCGTCGTCGTGGCGGTAGACACCCGCGGGTTCGGCCGCCAGCGGTTCCTCCCAGCCTCGGTACAGCGCCGTGAGGCGCACGCCGAAGCCGACCAGGAACGCGAGCGGGGCGCTTGCCGCGCGTGGAAGTCCCAGTTGGTCGAGGGCGATCCACACCGCACCCGTCAGCGCGGCGATGGCGACGAACCACTCGCCGCGGACGAACTGTTTGGGCGGGACTCCGCACGAGACGTCGATGAGGAAGCGTCCCGCGGTGGGGCCCACGACGGCGAGCGCGAGGCTGCCCAGAACCGGTAGACCGACCTCCACTCCGGTCTGCGCGCCGACGATGGCGTACCAGGGCAGCGCGAAGGAGGTGACGAGCTGGAAGAGCCCTTCCCGGAAGAGCTGCCCCCGGTCGTAGGCCAGGTGGTGGCCGATGATCCCGGCGATGAGGCACAGCACGATGTACGAGGAATTGGTGAGCGCGGCCGGGACATGACCCACCAGGACGTCGCGGCTGACACCCCCGCCGATGCCGCCGAGCAGGGCCATCAGCAGGATGCCGACCACGGTGAAGTTCTTGTAGTGGTCGGGACGGCGGGCGAGCAGCGCGCCGTTGAGGGCGTTGGTGGTCGCCGCGACCAGGTTGATGAACGTGCCGCCTCCGCTGAACTCGAAGGATCCGAAACCGACGGCCATGGCCAGCTCTCTCGTGCTCACGGGGTTCCTTCCGTGGAGGGGCCGACCGCGGCCGCCGCCGGTCGGCGCGTTCCACGCCGCGCGGCCCGTACGGACGCGCCGCGGGGTCGGCGTGCTCCGCCCGCGCGGGTGCGGCTGCCCGGGCCGTGGCGAGGGGCAGCCGCGTCGTGCGCGTGGTGGTGGTCAGGGCGTGACGATGGCGAAGTCGGGGTCGGGGGTGTCGAGCAGGCTCGCGAGAGTGGCGAAGACCTGTGGGTCGCCCTGGACCTTCACATCGTCGAAGCCCGCCCCCGCGAGGACACCGAGCAGTTGCCGCTTCGTCAGGGTCAGCGTCAGATCGGCGGCCGGCGCCGGACCGTGCGCGTCGGGGGCGCCGTCGGTGCTGCGGTACGTCAGCGCCCCGTTCGACAGCAGCAGGTGCCAGGTGCGGCCCTCGTCGGTGACGTGCCAGGCCATCGTGAGCTTCTTGGTCCAGGCGCGCGGCCCGTCGATGCGGATGGCGAGCGAGTCGATGAGCATGTCGACGGTCAGCGCGATCGCCATCTCCGGGTTGGTCGTCTCCAAGGAGGTGTGCGCGACGGAGCCACGCAGTTCCTGGGCCCCCATCAGGTAGAAGTTGCGCCAGGTGCCGTTCTCCGAGCCGTGCCCGAGCTTCTCGTACACCGAAGCCAGTGCCTCCTTGGCCGCCGTGTCGCCGGGGGCGGCGAAGACCGCGTGGCCGAGCAGCGTGGCGGCGAAGCGCAGGTCTCCCGATGCCGCGTACTCCTCGCCCTTGGCGACCAGGGCGGCGACACCGCCGTAGTCGGCGGCGAACCGGGTGGCCTGCTCGGTCGGCGGGTGCTCCCACAGGTGCGCGGGGTTGCCGTCGAACCAGCCCATGTAGCGCTGGTAGACGGCCTTGACGTTGTGGCTGAGCGAACCGTAGTAGCCGCGGTTCGCCCACCGGCCCGCGAGGGCGGGCGGCAGTTCGATCCGCTCGGCGATCTCGCTGCCGGTCAGTCCTTGATTGGTCATGCGCAGGGTCTGGTCGTGCAGGTAGGCCCACATGTCGCGCTGCCCGGCCAGGTGGTCGACGATGCGGTCCTTGCCCCAGGTCGGCCAGTGGTGGGAGGCGAACGCGACCTCGGCCCTCTCGCCGTACAGCGCGATGGTCTCGTTCAGGTAGTGGGCCCAGATACGGGTGTCGCGGACCACCGCGCCGCGCAGGGTCAGGATGTTGTGCATGTTGTGTGTCGCGTTCTCCGCCATGCACAGCGCGCGCCGGTCGGGGAAGTAGAAGTTCATCTCCGACGGCGCTTCGGTGCCCGGCGTCATCTGGAAGATGATCCGCACCCCGTCGACGGTCTCCTCCTGGCCGGTACGGGTGATGTCGAGCGTCGGCGGGATGAGGGTGATGGTGCCCGTGGAGGTCGTCATGCCCAGGCCCGCGCTGATCTGACCGGCGGGGCCCTTGTCCAGTTCGGCGCCGTACATGTACACCGCGCGGCGGGTCATCGCGCCGCCCGCGTACACGTTCTCCGCGACGGCGTGCTCCAGGAACCCGGCCGGGGCGATCACCGGCACCGGGGCGTGGCCGTGCGGCAGGACGCCGAGCGAGCCGCCGAAGTGGTCGCCGTGCGAGTGCGTGTAGATCAGCCCGGTGACCTGGCGGTCGCCCCGGTGTTTGCGGTACAGCGCGAGCGCCGCCGCCGCGGTCTCGGCGGAGATCAGCGGGTCGATGACGATGACGCCGGTATCGCCCTCGACGAGCGTCATGTTCGACAGGTCGAGGTTCCGGACCTGGTAGATCCCCTCCGTCACCTCGAACAGGCCCTGTTTGTTGCACAGCTGGCTCTGCCGCCACAGGCTCGGGTGCGCCGTGTCCGGGCATTCCTCGTCCAGGAACGCGTACGCGTCGCCGTCCCAGATCACCCGGCCGTCGTCCGGACGGACGACCGCCGGTGCCAGGGCGGCGACGAATCCCCGCTCGGCGTCCTCGAAGTCGGACCTGTCTGCGTAGTCGAGATCAGTCATATGTGACAAGTAACCTATATGCCATCAAATTACTCACCCTTCTCCGGTGCGTCTCTCCGTGCGGCACTCCCCCGGGCCCGGCGGCCACGTACTCCTTCGGGCCGGGACGACCTCGTACCGCGTGAGCGGGAGGCGACCCGGCCGTCGAAGCCACGTCGTCCGTGCGTCACCGTTGATCCGGTCGTGCCCCGTGCACCACACTCGGTGTTTGGCGCCGCTCACGGGAGGGCGGCGGCCGGACAACGGGACCGCTGTCCCGTACCACTGGAGGTACCAGAAATGACACCTCGGAACACCGAGTTCGAGCTCGGGGGAATCAATCATCTGGCGTTGGTCTGTGCGGATATGCGCAGAACCGTGGACTTCTACTCGGGCGTTCTCGGTATGCCGCTCATCAAGACGATCGAGCTTCCCGGGGGAAGCGGCCAGCACTTCTTCTTCGACTGCGGGGGTGGTGACTGCGTGGCCTTCTTCTGGTTCGCGGACGCCCCCGACGGTGTGCCAGGAATCTCCGCCCCCGCGTCCCTCCCCGGCCAGGGGGAGTTCCTCAGTGCCGTCGGTTCGATGAACCACGTCGCCTTCCATGTGCCGCCGGAGCGGTTCGACGAGTACCGCACCCGCCTGGTTGCCAAGGGGGTGGAGGTCAGCCCGGTCATGAACCACGACGACAGTCCGACGACCGTGGCCGCCCGTCTGCAGGAAGGGGTGTACGTACGGTCCTTCTACTTCCAGGACCCCGACGGGATCCTGCTGGAATTCGCCTGCTGGATCAAGCAGCCGACGGGTGAGCCGCACAACACCGCCGATGAGCCCAGGACAGCGGCCGACCGCGCTCCGCGCACCCCGGTCCCGGCCTCGGTCCCGGCCTGACGATTCGTACGCCCCGCACCCCTCCCCCACCGCACCGCGACGCGGGGAGCGGTGCGGCGGGGGTCCCGCCACCACACGACGGCCGGGGGGGACCTCCGCCCTTGCGGTCCGGCCGGGCAGACTGTGCGGGTGGACGACTATCCCCCGGTGGACCGGGATCCCGCGCCCGAACGGTACGGACGCCTCCGCGTGCAGACGGCCGCCCCGGGCCCTGCCGACTGGCTCACCGAGCGTGCTCCGGGGTACGGCGATTTCGGGACGGTGGCAGGCGTGGCGGCACCCGGGTTCGCCGCCTACGCGCGGGTGTTGCATCCGGCCTCCCTGGACGAGCTGCCGGTGCGGTGGGCGACGGTGGCTGCCGTCCACGGCCGCGAGGTGGCTCCGGGCACCGACTGG
Source organism: Streptomyces sp. NBC_01237 (assembly GCF_035917275.1). Classification (NCBI taxonomy): domain Bacteria; kingdom Bacillati; phylum Actinomycetota; class Actinomycetes; order Kitasatosporales; family Streptomycetaceae; genus Streptomyces; species Streptomyces sp. NBC_01237. The sequence continues at coordinate 593,945 of NZ_CP108508.1, forward strand.
CACGACGTCATCGGGACGGACCGCGACTACTACAACCTCTCGGAGTACGGCGTGCCCGGCGTCTGGGACGAGCACCCGGCGGAGGGACCGACCCCACCCGCTGTCGCCCGGATCCTCATCCCCGTCCTGGCCCGGCACACCCGGACCGCGGAGCGCTGCTGGTTCGGCCTGTGGAACGGCTACGGACGGTGGGACTTCGACCGGGTGCCCACCTTCGACACCCCCGGCCGCGACGAGGTGCTGCTCGCCGGGACGCTCGCCGAAGCCATCACCCCGGTGTCCCTGGACGAGTTCGCCGAGCTGCCCGACCTGTGGTGGCCGCAGGATCGCGCCTGGTGCCTGGGAGGTGACGTGGACCTGGTGAGCACGTACATCGGCGGCTCCGTGGAACTGATCGCCGACCTCCTGGCAGATCCTGAGCTGGAGGCGCACCCGGTGGGGCCCCGCGACGGGGTCGGCTGAGCCCTCCTCCGGGCGTCCGGCCCAGCGCTCTCCGCGCCCATACCGCCCGCGGAGGCGGCGGACGGCCGGCGCCCCGGCCGGAGTCGGGCGTCAGCCGGCCAGGCAGGTGCGTACCGCCGCGATCAGGCGGTCCGCCCGTGCGTCGCCGTGGCCGATCATGCGGTTGGCGACGTACGCGAAGCCCACACCGAACTCGTCGTCGCCGAAGGCGAACTGGCCACCGGCTCCGTCGTTGCCGAAACTGCGCTCCCCCAGCATCGGCCGGAACGCCGACGAGTCGAGAAGGAAGCCCGAGCCCCAGCGGGCACCGGCGTCGAAGCCCAGCCAGCCCTTGCCGGACGACACCTCCCGGACCGCGTCCGTCACGGTGTCGGGTGCGAGCAGCCGCTCCCGGCCCTCGATGCCGGTCACGGCAGCGGCGTAGAGCCCGGCCAGGCCGCTCGCGGACGCGGTGGCACCCGCTCCCGGCAGCTCCATCGCCAGCAATGCCGGATCGTTCCAGCCGTGCGGCTCGTCGAGACCGGGGAAGACCAGCGCTCCGTTCATCGTCACGATGCGGGTGAGCAGGTGTTCGGGCCCCGGCATGCCCGGCCGCCCCTCGGCCTCGACGAGCCGGGCGCGGCCGTCCGTCTCCTCTGCGGGCAGGCCGATCCAGGCCCGTAGCCCCAGCGGATCGCCCACGGCGCGGCGGAAGTACGCGCCCGGGGTGAGCCCGGTGACGCGCCGGACGACCTCACCGATGAGGAAGCCGAAGACATGGCCGTGGTACTCGTACGCCGTGTCCGGCTCCCACAGCGGCTTCTGCTCCTCGATGGGATCACCGGGGTCCAGGCGGCGATCTCCTCGAAGGCGGGGGTCCGGTCGAGGGCGGGAAGGCCCGCCCGGTGTCCGAGGACCGTGCGGCAGGTGAGGGACTCCTTGCCGTGCTGCGCGAACTCGGGCCAGTACCTGCTCACCGGGGCGTCGAGGTCGAGACGCCCCTCCTGCGCGAGGAGGTGGGCGCACAGGCTCACGATGCCTTTGGCGCAGGAGAAGACCGGTACGGGTGTGTCCTGGTTCCACAACCGGCCGGTCCGCCGGTCCGCGACACCGCCCCACAGCTCCGCGACCTTGCGTCCGTCGACGAACACGGTGACGGCGGCGCCGAGTTCGGGGAAATCGGCGAAGTTCCGCGCGAACGTGTCGGCGACGGCTCCGTAGTGCTCGTCGGCCCATCCCCCGTAGTGCTCCACGGTGCCCTGCCCTCCAGGTGATCATGGTTCTTCGTGGGGGCGGCCCGGAGCGGTGCCCGCGCGCCCCACGGTTGTCGACCGGTCACAGTACGGCGGTGGGCGGTACCGGCACGAACGGTTTTGGCCGGGCGGCGGAGAACAGTGGTCCCGCAGCCCTCTCCGGCACTCCGTCTTGTGCTCGGCGGCGGGCGCCCCGGCATCGAATTCCCTTCTGCGGAGCAACCCTTGGCCACAGGTTTCCGTCCTCGGGGACGCAAGAGCCTCGGATCGACCGGGGCGCCATAGCCCAAGTGACTCCGAGGAGTACCACTTTGATACGGGTCCTGCACATGGCAGGCGCCACCGTGGCGGCGCTCGCGCTGGCCGCGACGACACTGGGATCGGCACACGCCCTGCCGACAACGGACCCACTGCGGTCCGCGCGCTCGGCGCACACCGAGGGAGACCTTCCCCCCGGATGGCGGTTCGCCGGAAGCGACGCCGGGCGGCAGCTGATCTGGACCTCGGCCGACCCGGTGCCGATGGGCGACGCACGGGTCGAGTTCCAGACCGGGGACCGGCTGCTCGGACTGCCGGTGGCGGCGAAGGACCGGCGGTCGTTCCGTCTGTCCGTGGACACCGCACGGCTCGGCCGGACGGAGGATCTGCGGGTGCTGGCCGCCGGACGCAGACTGGACGGGGCGGGGAAGCGGACGACGTCGCGCCTCCCGCGACTCGCCACGCCCGCACGGCCCCCCGCCACACTGCCCGCCGCGAAGACCGATCCCGGCATCCCCGGGCGCTACCGCACCGCGGCGGGTGAGTACGCGCTCACGTCCGTCCGTCTGCCGGGCTTCCCGGCAGCGGTCGAGATGCGGGCCCGCGTGGTCGGACCGGTCGGCGCCCCGGGCAAACGGCCGCTGGCCCTGTTCCTGCACGGCCGCCACTACACGTGCTACAGCACGGCGGGCGACCAGGGCATCGACTGGCCCTGCAAGCCGGGCACCCGCCCCGTCCCCAGCTACCAGGGCTACGGGAGCGCCCAGAAGCTCCTGGCCTCGCAGGGCTATGTCACGGTGTCCATCTCCGCCAACGGCATCAACGCGCAGGACGACCGGGCCGAGGACGGCGGCGCCCAGGCGCGCTCCTCCCTCGTGCGCCTGCACCTCGCCCGCCTGGCGGACTGGGCCGCGCACCGCGGCACCGCTCCCGCCGCCGTACGCGCGGTCTCCCCGGCCGACCTGTCCCGGGTGCTGCTCGTGGGTCACTCCCGCGGCGGCGAGGGCGTCAACCGCGCGGCGCTCGACAGCCTGTCCCCGCCGCCCGCCGACCAGGACGGGTACCGCGGTCCGGTGCGCTGGAACATCCGCGGCAATGTGCTGATCGGTCCGACCGTCTTCGGGCAGAACCCGGTTCCCGACGTGCCGTCGACGACCGTCCTGCCCGGGTGCGACGGCGATGTGTCCGACCTGCAGGGCCAGATCTACGCCGACGGGACGCGCGGCGTCGGCCGCGGCGCCGCCCTGCACAGCGCGGTCTACATGACCGGCGCCAACCACAACTTCTTCAACAGCGAGTGGACCCCCGGGCAGGCGAAGGCGCCCGCCGAGGACGACTTCGGGTCCGACGACGAGGTGGACCCGGTGTGCACCCCCGGCACCAAGACCCGGCTGACCGCCCCGCAGCAGCAGACGGCCGGGGCCGCGTACATCGCCGCTTCGGCCCGGCTGTTCGTCGCGGGTGACGACCGGGCACGACCTCTGCTGGACGGCTCCGGCGTACGCATGCCCTCGGCCGGCCCCGCGCGGGTGCTGACCGACGCCGTCGGCGCGCACCGCACGCCCGCCTTCCTGCCCGGTCCGTCCGTCTCCGTCCGCGGCGGGCGGCTGTGCGCGGCGGTGGACCCCGACCCGGCGCGCGCCTGCCTCCCCTCCGACGTGGCCGGGGCGTCGCCCCACTTCGCGGCCTGGGAGACCGCGGCGGAACCGGGACGCGACGCGGTGGCGATGACATGGTCCAAGGCCGGGTCCCCGGTCCGGGTGCGTTCCGCGCGCCCGGTCTCGCTGTCGGGATCCGAGGCACTGGCGCTCCGGGTGATCGTGCCGCCCAACACCACCGGCACCCGGCTGGACGTCGCCGTCGTCGACGCCTCGGGCCACCGTGCGGTGCTGGGCCGGGTCCGTGTCGACGGGCTGCCGGGCAGTGACCGGACCGCCTCCTACTGGGGGCGCGAGATCCGGGTGCCGCTGTCCGCGGCACGTCCCGGTCTCGACCTGAAGCGGGTGACCTCCCTGGAGCTCGTACCGCGCTCCGGCTCCGGCCGGGCGTGGCTGGTGGATGCCTGGGGCTGGCGCCCCGGCACTCCGGCCGTGAAGCCCGCGGCCATGCCCCGCGTCGATGTCGGCCGGCTGACGGTCAAGGAGGGCGACTCGGGCGTACGGCACTACCGCGTGCCGGTGCGCGTGGCGGGCAAGGGCAGCGGCCGGGTACGGCTGTTCGTCCCCGAGCCCGGGACGGACAAGGTCGCGTACCGCACGGTGACCGTGCGCGCCGGAACCCACGCCGTCGATGTGCCGGTCGAGGTGCGGGGCAACACCCGCTACAGCTACGGCACGTCGCAGGAGGCGTACGTCAAGGCGGTGCACGGCGCGGTGGTCGGCTCCCACCGCGGCGGGGTGACGACGCTCAATGACGACCCGATGCCCAAGGTGACCGTGACGCCGGTCGCCGACCGCGTCGCCGAAGGACGGCCGCTGGTCTGGCGGATGACGCTGTCGGAGGCTGCCGACGTCGACATCTCCGGCAACTTCACCATCCTCCCGGTCACCGGGGGTCCGGAGCTGTCCACCATGGATGTCGCCCCGGAGTGGCTGGAGGACAACTTCGGCCAGGCGCCCGCACCGGCCAGAGCTCTGTCCGGTATCGAGGAGGAGCCGTCGGTCTACGCCGACGTGCCGGTGGGGGCGCTGAGCACCGAGGTGAGCGTGCCCACTGTCGCGGACGGGGAGAGCGAACCCGATGAGTTCCTGAAGCTCCGGTTGATCACCTACGACGACCAGTGGGAGCCCCAGGAGGGGCCTGTGCTCACCGGCACGGTGACCGGCGCCCCGTAACCCCTGGGCTCGGATTCCGGCAGGTCGGCCCCGGGCAGGCCCTCTTACGAGGGGCCCTGTCCGGGGTCGCCCCGTTCCTGCCCGTCCCGCGCGCTGAACGCGCATGGGCCCGAATTCTCGAAACGATCGACGAGTTGCTCGCGCGGCGGCAGACACGACACCTCGACAACGTCCGCAGGACTCGGGTCAGACCGACTCCGCCGCGAAGGCGTTGAACATGTCGATCAGCGGCTGCGGTGCGCTGTCGTCGAAGATGGTCTCAAGTCCTCGGGCGGACTCGCGCGCGATTTCTTCGCTGCGGGGGAAGAGGATCTCCTCGTACGCGGCGAGAGCCGCCTCGGGATCTCCGGGGTGCTCGACGAGGCACCGTCCGAGGTCCGCGCCGTCGATCATGGCGAGGTTGGCGCCCTCGCCCGCGAACGGGGACATCAGATGTGCCGCGTCACCCAGCAGCGTGACGCCCGGTACCCGCCTCCAGCGGTGGCCGACGGGCAGGGCATGAATCAGCCGGGGGATCAGTGGGCCGTCCGCGTCGGTGATGAGTCCGCGCAGCTCGGGTGCCCAGTCGGTGAACCGGCGCAGCAGAGCGGACTTGGCCGACGCCGTGTCGTCGAAGTCCAGCGTGGAGAGCCAGTCCTCCGCGACCCGGAGCGCCGTGTAGATGTGCAGGCTGCCGTCGGTCTCCCGGTGACCGAGGAAGCCCTTGTGGCCGCCGAGGGCGAAGAACATGCCGCCACCGAGCAGTCGCGCGGACTCGGGGTGGCGGGCATCGGCGTCCAGGAGGTCGAGTTCGACGAAGGCGATCCCCGTGTACGCGGGCGTGGCGCCGGACAGCAGCGGCCGGACGCGGGACCATGCGCCGTCGGCGCCGATCAGCAGGCCGGTGGTGAAGACCGTGCCGTCGCCGAGGGTGACTTCGTGTCGTCCGTCGGACAGCGGCCGGGTCCGTGTGACCTTGCTGCCCCAGCGGACGGTGTGGTCCGGCAGGGAGCCGAGAAGCAGGTCGCGCAGGTCCCCGCGGTCGATCTCCGGCCGGCCGCCGGTCCCGTCGTCGGTTTCCTCGTGCAGGACGCGGGCGTGCCGGTCGAGGACGCGCATCGCCTCGCCGCCGGGGTGGATCCTGGTGAGGAACTGCTCGTGCAGCCGAGCGGCGTGCAGGGCGGCCTGTCCGGTCTCCTCGTGGATGTCGAGCATGCCGCCCTGAGTGCGGGCGTTCGGGGAGGTCTCCAGGTCGAGGACGGTGGCCGCGATGCCGTGGACATGCAGGACTCGGGCGAGCGTGAGACCGCCGAGTCCGGCACCGATGACGGCGATGGGGTAGTGGGGTGTGGTGCTCATGGTGGTGCTCTCCTTCGGTCCGGGGGCGGAAAGCCGCAGGCGGACGGGGGTGTCATGGTGTGTCGCGCGGGGTGGCGCGGGTGCCGTTGATCACCGCGCGGAAGATCCAGGCGAGGCGCTGTTCCGGGGCGCCGGAGACGAGGTCGTCGCCGAGCGCGGCGATGCGCGGGTGGGTGTCGCAGGAGACGTCGCGCACCGCGACGACCAGGGCGTCGTGCTCGTCCGCCGCGTCGGCGGACCGTGCACGGCTCGATTGCTCGGCGGCGGTGGCGGTCGCCACCTGGAGGAGTACGTCCACGCCCCAGGCGGCCTGCTCATCGGGCACCCGGCCTTGGTGGAGCAGCGCGAGAACGGCTTCCACCACGGCCAGGTAGTGGGGGCCCGAGGGCCGGGCGACCAAGGCGGAACGGGCCAGGCCGGGGTTCTGGAAGAGGACGTGTGTGTAGGACTCCAGCAACTGGCTCAGCCGCCCGCGCCAGTCCCCCTCCCCGTCCACCGGGGAGAGGTCGACGGCGCCGAGGAGTTCCTCAAGGATCGCCGCGTGCAGTTCGGCCGCGTTGGCCACGTACACGTACAGCGAGGCGGGACCGGTGTCCAGTTCCTGGGCGAGCCGGCGCATCGTGACGCGCTGCAGTCCCTCGGTCTCCATCAGGTGGACGGCGGTGGCGACGATGCCCTCGTAGGTGAGCGCGGGTTTGGCGGGCCGCTCACGACGACTGCGGGGCGCAGGGGTTCTCGAAGGCATGTGAACACCCTAACGAACATGTTCGTTACGAACAAGTTCGCGACCGCTCTCCGGATGCGTGCCGCCTGACGGTCCCGGCTCATTCCCGCCGTAGGGCCTCCACTCCGACGAGGGGCGATCGCACCCGTTGGTGCAGGTCAATGTCCAGACAACGGCGGACAACGGCGTTCCGGCACCGGAGCTCCGGCCGTCCACATGGCCGGGAACCCCACTGTCCGGCCGGTATCCGCCTGCCCATCGGGGTGGCGGGCCGCTTGTATGGAACACGACAGCGTTCCGGCGCCGTCCAGAGCAGTTCGATCCTCAGCGGGCCGCACCAGAACCCGCCACTACCGACCGAAGGGCTCCGTATGCACCCCGACCAAGTCACCGCCACCCCGCCCCCCGCGCCGGGCGAGCCGACACCGAGCCCGGGGACGGAGCTGCGGGACACACCCGGCAAGGGAGCGGGGGTCTTCGCCACCCATGCGTTCCGGGTCGGGGAGGTGGTACTTGCCGGTGCCATCAAGGCCGAACTCGACCGCAACGATGCCCACGCCTCACAGATCGGTCCGGACCGGTTCATCCGGCACGCCGGTCTGATGCCCCGCGTCAACCACTCGTGCGATCCGAACTGCGGAGTCCAGGTCAACGACTCCGGCGCTCACGACCTCGTGGCCCGTTTCGCGGTTCACGCCGGGCAGGAGGTCACCTTCGACTACGCCATGCGGAACCACACCGTCCAGCACTTCCCGCCCCGCTGCCAGTGCGGATCCCGGCTGTGCCGGGGCCGGATCACCGGCTGGCAGGACCTCCCGGCGGACCGCAGGCACGCCTACCGCGGCTACGTCGCCCCCTATCTCCTCCACATACCGCAAGGACCTCGGCCCCGGTAGCAGTCCGGAACCGCACGCGGACCGAGCGGACCGAACAGCGGGGCGGCACGCGGCGGGCAAGGGAACAGCGGGACAGGTGACGCCGTCGGGGCCGGCCGCACAGCCGGGTCACTGATGGTTCACGGTGTCCGGGTCGGGCCCGATCCGGACACCGTTGTCCAGGGTGGCGATGTCCCGCAGGTCCTGGGGGCCGAGAGCGAAGTCGTAGACGCTCAGGTTCTCCCTGATCCGGGAGGGGGTCACGGATCTGGGGACCACCGTGTTGCCGAGTTGGAGATGCCAGCGCAGGACGATCTGGGCCGGTGACTTCCCCTTCCTCTCCGCGATCCGGGCGAGAACGGGTTCGGCGAGCAGCTGCTGCCCCTGGGCGAGCGGGCTCCACGCCTCCGTGACCATGGACCGCTCGGCGGCGAACGTACGCATGGCGCGCTGCGGGAAGTAGGGGTGAAGTTCGATCTGGTTCAGGGCCGGCACGATGCCGGTCTCCGCCAGGAGTCTGTCCAGGGTCGCGGCGGTGAAGTTGGAGACGCCGATCGCCTTCGCCCGCCCCTCGGCGTAGATCCGTTCCAGCGCCCTGTACGACTCGACGTACGCGTCACGCCGAGGGGTGGGCCAGTGGATCAGGTAGAGGTCCACGTAGTCCGTGCCCAGGCGCCGGACGCTCGCGTCGAACGCGTGGAGCGCGGCGTCGTACCCGTGGTCGGCGTTCCAGAGTTTGGTGGTGAGGAACACCTCCTGACGCGGTATCGCCGCGTCTCGGACCGCCCGGCCGACACCCTCCTCGTTGTCGTAGACCCGGGCGGTGTCGATACGGCGGTAGCCGCACTCAAGGGCGTGGCTGACGGCGGTGTACGCCTGGTCATCCGTCAGCGGCCAGACGCCGAGGCCGACTCGCGGCATGGAGATGCCGTTGTTCAGGGTGAGGCGCTGCATACGGGAGCCTTCCGATCCGTGGGTCGGGAACGGGACTGCACGGCACGAGCACGACACGGGCATCAGCACGGGCACGGGTGACGGTGGGCGCTCGCGGTGAACGGCTCACCAGGTCACAAGGAGCGAACGAGGTGCCCGGGTCTTCAGGCCGGTCTTCCACTCGGGCGGGGCCGCCGCGCGCAGGTCGGGGAACCGGCGTACGAGTCCGGCCAGGGCCTCCTGGAGCTGGACGCGGGCGATTTGCGCACCGACGCAGTGGTGGACGCCGTGTCCGAAGCCCATGTGCGGATTGCGGTCACGGTCGAAGTCGAGCAGAGAGGGGTTCTCGAAGACGGTCTCGTCGTGATTGGCCGACGAGTTGACCGCCATGACCGCATCGCCCTCGGCGATGGTGTTCCCGCCGAGTTCCATCTCCTCGGTGGCCACGCGCAGGTTCGCCTGGACATTCGTCTGGGCGTACCGCAGCAGTTCCTCCACGGCTTTCGGAATGGTGTCGGGCTCGCGCCGGAGCCGCTCGTACCGCTGGGGCTCGTCCAGCAGGAGGTGCGCCATGCCGGCCAGCCGGTCCGCGGTGGTGCCGTAGCCCCCGGCGAGCAGCACGAGGCTGAAGGAGATCAGCTCGTCCTGGCTGAGCCGATCGTCCTCGTCGCGGGCGGAGATCAGCGTGCTCAACAGGTCGTTGCCGGGGTGGCGGCGTTTGGCGGCGACGAGTGCGCTCAGGTAGCCGGTCATCTCTCCTACAGCGGCGGTGACCTCGGTGTCGGAGCTGGCCGTGAGGTTGCGCAGCCTGTCGCACCAGGTGTCGAGCCGGTCGCCGTCCTGCCGCGGGATGCCCAGCAGGTCGCAGATGACGGCCAGCGGCAAGGGGCGGGCGAGCAGCGCCACCAGGTCGGCGGGGCGGTCGTGGGCGGCGAGGGTGCTGAGGAGTTCGTCGACCAGCAGGGCCACGTCCCGCCGCATGGCCTCGGCGCGGCGGACGGTGAAGGCCGGGGCGACCAGTTTGCGCAGCCGGCTGTGCTCCGGTGGGTCCGCGGCGAGTATCGAGTCGGGCAGGGTGGGCACGCGTGCGATCCGCGGCCCTGTTCCCTGCGTGGCACGGCTGCGGCTGAAACGCGGATCGGCGAGCACGGTGCGCACGTCGGCGTATCGGGTGACCAGCCAGGCCGGATCGCCACTGGGCAGCCGGATGCGGACGCACGGTGCCTCGCGGCGCAGGTGGGCGAATTCCGGCAGCGGGCCGAGACCGTCGTGATGGGGGAAGGGGAAGTCCACGGTGTGGGCGGGCGGTTCGGGGTCCACGTGGGTCACGAGTGCTCCAAGGAAGGTGTCCGGCCGCTGAGCCACGGCCGTTCGTCCGCCGCCGGGCGGGCGGTGGCCGCGGCGGCTGACGGGCACGCAGGCGATCGGCGGCAGGTCGACGGGTACCGGGCGGGCGTCACCGGAGTTCGTAGACGGAGACGTGGTACGTGCTGTCCGGGGCGAGCGGGCCGCCCCGCCAGGAACCCAGGCGCTGTCGCAGCCGGAGTCCGGCGCGCTCGGCCATGAGATCGAGTTCGCCCGGTGAGGCGTAGCGGAAGCGGACCCTGAGGTGACGGGTGCGGTCCGCCTCGTGGATGAGGTAGTGCGACTGGTACGTCTGGGTGGAGGGATCGATCCGGCGGTGGCAGAGGATGAGGTGCTCGTCGGTCTCGGAGACCACCTCGGGTACGCCCGATGCCGCGGCCACGGCGAGGGCTTCGGGCAGATGCGCGTCGAGGACGAAGACGCCGGTGGGTTCGAGGTGGGTGGCCACGGCCGTCAGACAGCGCTGTTGGGCGTCGCCTCCCGCGAGTTCGAAGAACGTGCCTCCGACGACGTGGACGAGGGAATACGTGTCGGCGACCGGCAGGTCGGCGAAGTCGCCCGGCGTGACGTGGATGCGGTCGCCGCCGGGTTTCGAGCGGAGCCGTGCCACCATCGCTGCCGACGCCTCGACCCCGTGGACGTCCAGACCGCGCGCCGCCAGGGGCAACGCGACTCTCCCGGTGCCGATGCCGAGTTCGAGGACGGGGCCGTCACCGGCGAGCGAGGCGAGGGTGTCCACGGTCGCCGCGGTGATGCCGGGCTTGCCGAACCAGCGGTCGTAGTCGTCGGCATGGATGTCGGCGTAACCGGGAGAGGGAACCGGGGGCTGCGCCGGAGTGCTGTCCGGTTCGCCCGCGTCGTCGGGGGCGGTGCCGGTCGCCGCCGTGGGCGCGGGTGCGGGGTGGTCGTGGAACGTGGACATGGTCGGGGTCTCCTCGGCCCGCGGTCGGTTCGGTCCCCGTGGTGCGGGCCGGACCACGGGAAATGGGGGTGCGGGCGCGGGCCTCGCGGACGCTCGCCGGTCAGCCGAAGGGGTGCGGGCCCGGAGCGGCCGGAAGATGACGTTCGTCGTCCGGACCGGTGGGCAGGGCGTGGGAGCCGGGGGCCACGACGCGCACCACGGCGGAGCCGAGGCCACGCGCCGGTTCGCACGTCGTGTCCACCAGGATGAGGTCCTGGCCGGTGTGGCCGGACAGCACGGCGGTGCCGGAAAGGTCGGCGACGGTGCGCGATCCGTTGCCGGAAGGATCGGCGACGGTGTGTGAGACGGTTCCGGAACGGTCCGGGCCGGTGCGCGGTCCGGGGCCGACGGGGTCCGGGCCGGCCGATGGCGGTGGGGTCTCCCTGGGCGCCACCGGGGCTCGTTCCGTCCACAGGCGCAGGCTGTCCTGCCGGTGGTAGGCCCAGAGCGCGTGCTCGACGGCGGAGTCCGGGGCGTCGCGGCCCTGCCAGCGCGTCCAGGTGTCGTCGGCCACCGGGGTGTGCACGCTCCAGCGCACCATGAGCGCCTCGTACGCCGCCTTCTCGATCAGCGGGGCGATCCCCTGGCCGTCCGGACCGCAACGGGCCCCGAACGCCTGCCGGGTGCCGTCCGGTGCGTGCAGGCATACGGCGACGCATCGTGATCCGACGGGGGCCGGGAGGTCGAGCACCGTCGCCCTCACGCCCATGCCGTCCAGGAGTTTCGCCAGTGGTTCCGGGAGCTCGGCTGCGGGAACCGCGCGGGGAGCGCGGGAGAGTCCGTACCAGCTTCGGCGGATGAGGTCGCGTTCGAGGACCTCCCACGCGGCGTGCTGCACGGCGGCCTCCGGGTCGGGATGTGCCGCGAGACCGGTGGACCCGGCGCCGGGGCCGGGGTCGCAGCCGGCCGGCGGCCGGTGGTGCAGAAACACGGCACCGGCCGGTACGTGCAGGTCCGCACCGGTGCGGAGAGAGCGGCCGCGTACCCAGAGCCGACGGGCGTGGCGGGAGTCGTCCGGGACACCGGGCATCAGTTCGGCGGGGTCCAGGGCGGGTATCCCCTTGCGGCGCAGTTCGCCGTGGGTCGCCACGATCCCGGCGTCCGACTCGGCGGCGCGGCCCGCGAGGATGTTGCTGACGCGTTCGAGGAGTTCACCGCGGGCGCTCGCGACGACGTGCGGCGGACGGTGACCGGCGGCACTGCCCACCACGATGGGCCGGTTGCCGGCGGCGCAGACGGGATCGAACTGCGGCGAGCGTGCCGCGACCCGCGCGAAAACGACCTCCGGCCAGGCGGCGTAGGGGGTGAACACCTGTGGTTCCCACGGGGAGACGGACATCAGGCACGCACCCGGACCACCTCGGCGGCGTCCTTCAGGACCGCCTCACCGTGGTCGGTGAGCGCTCGGGCATGTCCCGTCATGATGTGCACGGCCTCGGTGGCGGAGCGGGCGAGCTCGTCGTGGCGTGCCCGCACGGCCGCGGTCGTGCGGGTGTCCGCCGCGGTCTCCCCCAGCAGGCGCCGGTACAGCAGGACGCTCCGGGCCAGGACCACCATCTGCTGGAACAGCCCGGTGAGCGGCCGCGGGTCGAGGCGCAGCGGGGTGGTGACCAGCGGCCCGCCGTCGGCCGCGGGGCGCAGGAACGGCTCCGCCGCCACGGAGGCGGCGTTGCACCGGGTGTGGGTTCCCTCGTGGACGAGTGCCTCGGCGAGCCGGACGGTTCCGGGGAGTCCGCCGGTGTCCGGTCCCAGCCGGTCGCGTCGGATGAACACGGCGCCATGGACCGCGAAATCCGTGAAGCCGTCCAGTGCGGGCCCGTCCAGCAGGACCGTCTGGCGAAGGATCTCCCGCAGTTCGGCATACGCGCCCGGCCAGAGGTCCGCGAGCAGGGCGATCGTCCCGCGGATCACCTCCGTATCCCTTTCGCGCCACGCCACGACCGCCGAGCCGCTTCGGTTGCCGGTGTCGCCGTCGGTGCGGGGGACGGCCTTCAGCGCGCGGGCGACGCTGCGTTCGAGGTGGGGTTGGGGCGCGGCGAGTCCGACCGGCCAGGGCAGACCGGACGGCGGTGTGTCCGCGATGCCCGACCGGGCACGGGCGAGCATGCCGGAGAGGCGCGCGATGCTTTCCGGGCCCGGAGGTCCCTTGCGCAGAACGCTCTGAGCGATGTGTGCGGCCTCGACGACCGCAGGGTGCGCGGCCTCTTCCGGAGAGACGTCCTGCCCGGCCCGTTCCAGGGCCGACCGGGTCATGCGCGCCAGTACGGAACGCTCTTCAGCGCTCCGGCGTGCGTCGGGCTCCACTCGCACCGCGGGTACCTCCGTGTCGCCGTCGGGGGACGGCGGGCCCTGAACGGCCCGCCGTCCGAGGTGACATACCGTCAGCTGGGCACGTCGACCATCAGTGCCAGCTCGGGCAGTTCCTCTTCGGGGACCTGCTCGATTTCCTCGTGCATATCGATCTCCCTTCGGCGACCGGCTCCACCGACGTCCGACGGGGAGTCCCGGCGGCGCCAAGGTACGCACGGCATCGCCGTGATCACAAGATGCGGTCGGATCGTCACACTCAGGAGAGGGAGTGAGGGCTGCCGACCCCGACGAGCCCCGCCCGGGGCGCTCCCGCCGCGTCGCGTCAAGCCCGGCAACGGCCGTCGCGCATCGGCTCCGACCTGCGGTTACCGCTCTGTGGACGAAGGCGGCTCCAGCCACGGGGAGTGCGCGGCCCGCCGCGTCGGCCACAAGACGGGAACCGGCCTGTCCGACAGGGAAACCAGCACAGTCCGGCCACTCTCTGTCCGGAAGAGGGGAGGCGGCTCCGGCACGTTTCGCTGCGCGGAGGCTCAGAAGATGCCCCTCCGAGGCGCGGGGTACGTTCGGCACGGGTGTTCCCGGCCAACGGCACAAGGTCGGGGGCGTGCCGCCCCCCGCCGGAGACCCGTTGGCCCGGCTCCCGCGCGCGCGGCGCCGGGGGTACCCCGCCGCGCGCCGTCCCCACGCGCGCGAACAGGACCGCGGAAAAGGCCGAAACGCCGCTCTTGGAACACCGACCGGCACCCGCGATGATGACCTCGCCCGACCGGCGACCATGGCCACGGCCACGGCGTCTCCTCGCACCCGACCCGAACGGGGTGCGGGTCCCGGTGCGGGCAACCGCGCGTCGAAGGGGGAGGCATGGACCGACAACACCGCGGGAGGACCGGCAGAGGCCCCCGCCCACTGTCCACGCGTCGCGGCCCACACGAGGAGATGCCAGTGGATCCGACAGACCGCTCACTTCGCCGCAGCCCCGCCGCAGACCGCGCGCTCCGCCCCGCGCCCGCGCGACATCGCAGCCCAGCCGCGGACCCCGCGCGACGTCGCACCCCCGCCACGGACCGCCACCGGTCGCCCGCACCATCGGACCCGCAGGAGTAGGCACCATGCGCATCAGCTACCTGCATGGCGGCAGCATCCCCTCCCTCTTCGCCAACGGCGTCCACGTCATGCGCATGTGCGACGCCTTCGCCGCAGCCGGGCACGACATCACCCTCTACTCCATGCCCGGCCCGGACCCGGCCGAGGACCCGTACACCTACTACGGCGTCAGCAACCGCTTCCCGATCCGCCTCGTCGCCGCCCCCGGCCACACACCCAACGGATACTGGCAGCGCGCGGACACGATCCGCCGCATGGTGGCCCGCGGCCCCCGCCCGGACATCGTCTACGGACGCGACCCCTACGCCCTGTCCGTCCTCGCCGATCTGGCACCTTTCGTGTACGAGGTCCACCAACTGCGCAAGGACCTGGTCCCGGTGGGGACCGAGAGGAAACTGCTCGGCAAGCCGGGTCTGGCCCGCGTCGTCGCCATCACACACGCCCTCGCGGGCGATCTGCGCAAGAAGTACGAAGACCTGGGCACCCTGCCGATCCTCGTGGCCCCGGACTGCGCCGACCCTCCCGGTCCCACCGCCACGACACGGGCACCGCAGCTGCCGGGCCGCCCGGACGTACCGCGTGTCGGCTATGTGGGGCACCTGTACGACGGACGCGGCATCGGCCTCGTCCTCGATCTCGCGGACCGCTTTCCCGGTCTCGACTTCCACCTGGTCGGAGGCACGGCCGAGGACCGGGCCCGCTGGGAGAAGGCCTGCCGGGCCTCCCACGTGTACTTCCACGGGCACCGGCCGCCGTCCGCGCTGCCGGCCTACTACGGCCTCTTCGACGTCGTCCTCGCCCCCTACGAGACCAAGGTCTACACCTGGGGCCGACTCGGCGAGACCGGGCGCTGGGCCTCCCCCATGAAGGTGTTCGAGTACATGTCCCACGGACTCCCGATGATCGCCTCCGATCTCCCGGTTCTGCGCGAAGTCCTCCAGAACGGCGTCAATTGCCTGCTCCGCCCGCCCGAGGATCCGGAGGCGTGGGCCGAAGCCCTCGGCGAACTCGTCGCCGACGGCGCCCTGCGGCGCAGGCTCGGCGACGAAGCCCGGCGCCAGGTCCTGGAGCGCTACACCTGGCGCCGCCGGGCCGACGACGTCCTCGCGGACATCGGCCTACCGGACCGCACCGGGACCGGGGAAGCCGGGCTCCCGAAGTGACGGCGCCGGGCGCCGCGCAGAGCCGGGACGCCACCGCAGCGCTCCCCGGTGCCGCCGCGTGCGGCGAGGCGCCGCTGCCCACCGGAGCGCCGGTGGACGGATATCCCGCACGGCCGAGCGTTCGGGCCGGGGAGGTCCTGCGGTTCCATGTCTCGACCCGGTCGGAGCGGTTCCGGGCCGACTTCTACCGTTGCGGCGCCCGCCCCCGTCTCATGGGCAGTACCGCAGGGCCGGGCCGGTACGCGCCCCCCGGCCGCCATGACGAGGACTGGCACTGGCCCGGCCATGACTTCGCCGTTCCCGGGGACTGGCCCTCGGGCGTGTACATCGCGGTGTTCGGCCCCGGTACGGCCCGGCCCGCCGCCCCGCCGCCGGCCGGTGCCGAGGCCCTCGACGCCCGGCACTCCCGGATGCTCTTCGTGGTGACGGCACGTGAACCCGCACGCCGTACGCGCATCCTGTACAAGGTGCCCGTCTTCACCTACCACGCGTACAACAGGAGCGGGGGCGCCAGCCTGTACGGGGCGCTTCCCTACGACGAGGCGTACCGCACCGTCACCCTGCGACGCCCCGGGGGCGGCATCGGCGGCCCCGTGAAAGGGCTGCCCGACGCCCACGACCCGCGGACGCCGCGGCAGACCTTCGCCCACTGGGACGCGCCCTTCATCTCCTGGCTGGAGACCTCGGGGCACATCGTCGACTACTGCACCGACCTCGACCTCCACGAGAGCCCCCGACACGCGGTTGGATACCGCCTGTTGCTCTCCGCCGGACATGACGAGTACTGGAGTGCGCGCACCCGTCGGCACATCACCGCCTTCCGTGACCGGGGAGGCAATATCGCCGTCTTCGGGGCCAACACCTGCTGGTGGCGGGTCACGCCGACCGCCGACGGCACGGCCATCAGCTGCGCCAAGTACCCGCCCGGAGTCCCCCAGGGCTCGGACTGCGACCGGATGCGGGGCGCTCCCGACCACTGGTGGGAGGACGAGCCCGAGAACTCCCTCATCGGTGTCAGCTACCGCAACGGCGGCGGCCACTGGGAAGGTCTCCGCGAACCCCTGGGCTTCACGCTCCAGCACACCGACCACCCCGTCTTCGCGGGCACCGGACTGAGCGACGGCGATGTCCTCGGCGAGGAACACGCGCTGGTGGGCTACGAATGCGACGGAGCCGCTCACCGGCGCGACCTCCTCGGACGGGCGGTCGCGACCGGCACGGACGGCACGCCCGCCGACTTCACCATCCTGGGCGTGGCCGACCTCCCCACGGCCCCGGACTCCGGCTGGAACACCGCCGTCCGGGAGAACACCGACCCGGGCAGGGCCGCGACCTTCGGCATCTACACCCGGGGCGGCACGGTCTTCAACGCGGCCACCGCCGACTGGGCGCGGCTGTTGGCCCTCGACCCGCTGGTGGACGCCATCACCCGCAATGTGATCAGCCTGCTCCGCTGAGGCGGGACGGGGATCGCACCGAGGAGGGCGCACTCATCCCCTGAAGCTCGCGAGCGGGCCTCCGCGCCGGCAACTCGGCCTGCCGTACGGCTCGACGGCTCGACGGCTCGACGGCTCGACGGCTCGACGGCTCGACGGCTCGACGGCTCCAGTATCGACGTTCTCCGAACCCTCAGACCAGGAGTGGTGGGCATGAAGATGGTGATCACCGGGGGCGCCGGATTCATCGGCAGCAACCTCGCACACGCGCTGACGCGGCGACCCGAGGTGTCCGAAGTCCGGGTCGTGGACGACCTGTCCACCGGGTTCAAGGAGAACCTCCGCGGCCTGGACGTGCACTTCACCGAGGGGAGCGTCCTCGACGGCGCCCTCCTGGACCGGGTGTTCCGGGGCGCGGACACGATCGTGCATCTGGCCGCGCTCCCCTCCGTGGCCAGGTCGGTGGCCCATCCGATCGCCAGCCACCACGCGAATGCCACCGGCACCCTCTGCGTACTGGAAGCCGCCCGGCGTGCGGGCGGGGTGCACGTGATCGCCTCTTCCTCGTCCTCCGTCTACGGTGCCAATCCGCATCTGCCCAAGCACGAGGGGTTACGCAGCGCCCCGCTCAGTCCGTACGCCGTGAGCAAGCTGGCTTCCGAGGCGTATCTGGGGGCGTTCCACCACTGCTACGGCCTACCGGTGCTTCCGTTCCGCTTCTTCAACGTCTACGGGCCCGGACAACCCGCCGGGCACGCGTACGCCGCGGTGGTGCCCGCCTGGATCAGCGCGATGACGGCCGGTCACCCGGTCCTCGTGCACGGTGACGGTCACCAGACCCGCGATTTCACCTACGTCGAAACCGTCTGCCGGGTCCTCACCCGGGCAGCCCTGCGAGGATCCGTCTCCGCCGAGCCGGTCAACCTCGCCTACGGCACCCGGACCTCGCTCCTGGAGCTGATCACCGAGCTGGAGTCCGTACTGGGCAAGCCCCTCAACCCCCAATACCTGCCTCCCCGTCCGGGCGACGTACGGCATTCCCACGCCGACAACGCACGATTGCGCTCCCTCTTCCCCGAGGTGGAGCCCGTACCCCTGCGGGAGGGGCTGGAACGTACCGCCGAGTGGTTCCGCACCCGCGGTCAGTAGCTCAAGAGCCCGGCTACCGACCGGTTTCGGCCGCCGGCACTCGGCGGCGCGCCCGCCCACCGGCATGCGGCCCTCCTTTCAACTGGGCGAAGCGGGGGTCAGGTTCGGAACCAGAGGCGTGGCCTCCTGCGTGGCTTTTACGTAAGGTGAGGCTAACCTAAGCAGGCATCGACAATCCGGCGTCCCCGCGGATGGCCGATGTAACTTAGGTTACCCTTACCTAACATCTCGTAGGAGGTTGCTCATGCCTGAGCACATACCGGGCGGAAGTGGCGAGTTCGATGGCCGCACCGTCCTGGTGACCGGTGCCGCGCAAGGCATCGGGGCGGCTGTCGCCGATCTGCTCGCCACCCTCGGCGCCCGGGTGGCCGCCACCGACCGCACGCAGGACGGCATCGACGCCCTGGCCACCGCGTGGAACCGGCAACAGGCGAAGAAACCCATGGGCGAGCGCTCGGCGGGCCGGCTGGAGCCGTACGTGATGGACGTCACCGACCGGCCCGCGGTGGAGAGCACCGTGGCGCGCGTCGACCGCGAACTCGGCCCCGTCGACGTGCTCGTGAACGTCGCGGGCATCCTGCGCACCGGCCCCGCGGCCGAACTCACCGCCCGGGACTGGTCGGACACCTTCGCCGTGAACACCGGCGGTGTCTTCAATGTCTCGCAGACCGTCGCGCCACTGATGGCGGGCCGGGGCAACGGCTGCATCATCACCGTCGGTTCCAACGCCGCCGGAATCCCCCGCACCGGCATGGCCGCCTACGCCGCGTCCAAAGCGGCGGCAGCCATGTTCACCAAATGCCTGGGCCTCGAACTCGCCCGCAGCGGCGTACGGTGCAACGTCGTCGCACCCGGATCCACCGACACCGCGATGCAACGCGCCCTGTGGACCGACGCCGGCGCCGAACAGCGCGTCATCGACGGAGACCCGGCGACCTACCGCACCGGCATACCGCTGGGCCGGATCGCCGCCCCCGAGGACATCGCCGACACCGTCGCGTTCCTCGCCTCGGACCGCGCCCGGCACATCACCCTTCAGGAGCTGTACGTCGACGGCGGCGCGACCCTGCGCTGAGCCGTCCTCAGCTCTTCCGTACACCTCATCCCCCCGCACCCGCTGGCGGAACCATCGAGAATGGAGTCCCCGTGTCGACGGCATCCCAGGTCGCCACGCACATGCCCCCGGCCGATCCGGCTCACCCGGCCGTAGGCGCGGCCACCTCGCTTCTGGACGCCTACACACCGGGCGACCGCTTCCTCGCCACCCCTGACCGCACCCTGCTGGCACACGGTGCCGCACGCCATGTGCCGCACGACGAACGGCCGCTGGACGAACGGGTGAACGCCACCCTGGCCGAGGCCGGCGAGGCCGGACAGGAATCGCCCGTGGTCATCGGCGCCATCCCGTTCGACCACGAGGCACCGGCCGCCCTGAGCGTGCCGGGCGCACTGCGCGTCGCACCGCCGCTCGCCTCCGATCCGCTGATCGCCCTGCCCGTCGGCGTGTCCGGCTCGGCGGACTGGCGGATACGCCCGGTTCCCGAACCCGAGGTCTACGGAGCGGGCGTCGCCTCGGCCGTGGAGCGCATGTGGCGCGGGGAGTTCAGCAAGGTGGTGCTCGCCCGCACCCTCGAACTCACCTCCCGCACCCCCCTCGACCTGCCCGCGATGCTCCAGCGGCTGGCCCGCCGCGACCCCGTCGGCTACACCTTCGCGCTGCCGACCGGGGCCGGCCGTACCCTCATCGGCGCCAGTCCGGAACTGCTGGTCTCCCGGCAGGGGCGGCAGGTGGTCGCCAATCCGCTCGCCGGATCCACCCCGCGCAGCGCCGACCTCGCCGAGGACGTCCGCCGGGCCGCCACACTGCTGGAGTCCGTCAAGGATCTCCATGAGCACGCCGTCGTCGTGGACGCGGTCCACCAGGCGCTGGCCCCGCACTGCACGGAACTGACCGTCCCCGCCCGGCCGACGCTGATCCGCACCGCCACCATGTGGCACCTGTCCACCACGGTGACCGGCACGCTCGCCGCTCCCGACACCTCGGCCCTGGCTCTCGCCTGCGCCCTGCATCCGACCCCCGCCGTGTGCGGCACCCCCACGCCGACGGCTCGTCAGGTCATCGCGGAGACAGAGCCGTTCGACCGGGGCTTCTTCACCGGCGTGGTGGGCTGGGGCGATGCCCGGGGTGACGGCGAGTGGGTCGTCACGATCCGCTGCGCCGAGGCCGAGGAACGTACCCTGCGCCTGTACGCGGGCGCCGGCATCGTGGCCGCGTCCGAGCCCGAGGCGGAGACCGCCGAGACGGCGGCCAAGTTCCGCACCTTCCTCAGCGCCGTGGGGGCCGAGCTGTGAGCCCGCACGACGCACCCACCTGGCCGCCGGAGTTCGCCGAACGCTACCGGGCCGCCGGCTGGTGGCGTGGCGAGACGTTCGGCTCCATGCTGCGGGAACGGGCTGAGGCGCACCCGGAGCGGATCGCCGTGGTCGATCCCGTCGCGGGAACCCGATGGAGCTACGCGGAACTGGACCGGCGTGCTGACCGGCTGGCGGCGGGCTTCCTCGCCCGGAACATCGGCAAGGGCGACCGTATGGTGGTCCAACTGCCCAACATCGCGGAGTTCTTCGAGGTCGTCTTCGCGCTGTTCCGGATCGGCGCGCTGCCCGTCTTCGCGCTGCCCGCCCACCGCGAGACGGAGATCTCGTACTTCTGCGAGTTCACCGAGGCGGTCGCGTACGTCATCGCGGCGGAACACGGCGGCTACGACTACCGGGAGCTCGCGGCTGAGGCCCGCGCCCGTGCCGGCACGCTGCGGCACGTGTTCGTCGCCGCCGGGGATCCCGGCGAGTTCGAGGCGCTGTCCGACGTGGCGCGGGATCCGGTCGGCTACGGCGCTCCGCGCCCGGAGGACCTGGCCTTCCTCCAGCTCTCCGGCGGCAGCACCGGCGTACCGAAGCTGATCCCCCGCACCCACGACGACTACATCTACTCGCTGCGCGGCTCCAACGAGATCTGCGGGGTCGACGAGAACAGCGTCTACCTCTGCGTGCTGCCCGCGGCGCACAACTTCCCGCTCTCCTCCCCCGGTTCACTCGGAACGCTCCATGCCGGCGGTCGCGTGGTGCTGTGCCCGCAGCCCTCGCCCGAGGTGGCGTTCCCGCTCATCGAGCGGGAGGGGGTGACCATCACCGGGCTGGTCCCGCCGCTGGCCCTCCTGTGGACCGAGGCGGCGCCCCGCAGCGCGCACGACCTCAGCAGCCTGGACGTCCTGCTGGTGGGAGGGGCCAAGTTCAGCGAGGAGGCGGCGCGGCGGGTTCGGCCGGCGCTCGGCTGCACCCTTCAGCAGGTCTTCGGGATGGCCGAGGGGCTGGTCAACTACACCCGGCTGGACGACCCGGTCGAGGTGATCGTCACCACCCAGGGGCGGCCGATCTCTCCGGACGACGAGATCCGGGTCGTCGACGACGAGGACCGCGAGGTCGCGCCGGGCGGGACGGGCCACCTGCTGACGCGGGGGCCGTACACGATCCGGGGCTACTGGAGGGCGCCGGAGCACAACGCCCGCTCGTTCACGAAGGACGGCTTCTACCGTACGGGCGACGTCGTCCGGGTCACCGGGAGCGGCCACCTCGTCGTCGAGGGACGTGCCAAGGACCAGATCAACCGGGGCGGTGAGAAGATCGCCGCCGAGGAGGTGGAGAACCACATCCTCGCCCATCCGGCCGTGCACGATGCCAATGTGGTGGCCGAGCCCGACCCGTATCTGGGTGAGCGCGTCTGCGCGTACGTGATCCTGCGCTCGGGCGCCGGTCCGCTGAAGCAGGTGGACATCAAACGGTTCGTACGGGGCCGGGGGCTGGCCGCGTACAAGGTGCCGGACCGGGTCGAGTTCGTGGACGCGTTCCCGCAGACCGGCGTCGGAAAGGTCTCCAAGAAGGATCTGCGGACCGCCGCCGCGGCCCGTGACGCCCCCCTCGCCCCGCACGCCTGACCCTCCCGGGCCCGCGCACCGGCCCGGTTTCCCAGCGACCCCGAACGGAATCTCCCGCACCATGGCCCTGCCCGCTATTGCCCCGTATCCCATGCCGGCCGCCGACGGACTGCCCGCCAACCGGGTCGGGTGGACCGTCGACCCGTCACGCGCGGTGCTCCTCGTCCACGATCTGCAGAACTACTTCCTGTCGGCCTACGACTCCGGGTCCTCGCCGATTCCCGAACTGCTGTCACATGTAGCGGCGTTGAAGAAGGAGGCGACGCGCCTCGGCGTACCGGTGCTCTACACGGCGCAGCCGGGCGGACAGAGCCCCGACGAGCGCGGTCTGCAGCAGGACTTCTGGGGTCCGGGCCTGCCCGCCGACCCGTACTCCGCCGCCATCGCGGACGACGTCGCGCCCGACGAGGGCGACACGGTGCTCACCAAATGGAAGTACAGCGGCTTCGTCCGCACAGATCTCCTGGAGCGGCTGCGTGAACAGGGCCGCGATCAGATCGTGATCACCGGTGTGTACGCCCACATCGGTGTCCTCATGACCGCGTGCGATGCCTGGATGCAGGACATCCAGGCGTTCGTGGTGGCCGACGCGGTGGCCGACTTCTCCGCCGAGGACCATGCGATGGCGCTGCGCTGGGCCGCGGGCAAGTGTGCCGTCGTCACCACCACCCGGACCGTCTTCGAAGGGAAGTGACCGCGGTGGCCCCGGTTCCTGGGCGCCCACGCGTCTGATGCGCGGCCACCGGCGCCGCGGAACCGGGTTCGGGCCGGACGGGCCCGAACCCGCCCCGGTGACCGCTCATGGCCTCCTCGCGCCGATGGCACCGGTCCCCGCTGCGGGGGCCGGTGCCATCGGCCGGATGGAGGTGCGCTCGGGTGCCGTCAGCGCGGGACGTGGGCCCCGGGCGTCAGCGCCGGGCCGCGTCCGTGACCTTTCCCGTGACGATCGGTCCCTCCGTCAACTCGCCGTCCGCCCGGTAGACATGCGCCTGCATCCGCACAGACTCCTCCGGCTCGGTCAGCGTGTCGGCGGTCGTGGGCACCGACACCTCGGTGCTCGTCCCGCCCTCGGGGACGCCGGTCCAGAAGTAGGAATCGATCGTGGACAGGGGCCGCTCCGGGTCGGCGGACCCGCCGAGACCGGCGAGCCACTCCTCGTCGACGTCCTTCGTGGACAGTTCCGTGCCTTCGAGCACCGGCAGGAAGGTGAACGGCGTCTCGATGCTGATGTCGGCGGGCTCGGAGATGCTCACCCTCCAGGTGAGCTTCCGGCCCTCGGTCACCGAGTCGGCCACCGGGGTCACGGTGACCGTGGGCATGGGGTCGTCGTTCTCGACGAGGACGCCCCCGAGGGCGCCGCCGACGGCCGTGCCGCGCACGGCCTTGGCCGCGACCTCGTGTTTGAGGTCGAAGTCGTAGCGGGGGTTGCCCTCGACCGTGATCGGCACGTCCACGGAGCCACCGGCCCTCACCGTCACGGTGCGGACCGTGGTCCTGTCCGTCTCCGGGTCCAGGACGGAGAGCTTGATCACTCCGGTGCCCCTACCGGTGGCCTGGACGGGCACGCGGTAGGTACGGGTGCCGGAGTCTCCCTCCTTGACCGTCAGCCTGCCGATGTCGACCCGCGGGAGCGCGACGGGGCGTACCGCCGGGGTGCCGGGGCGCCAGCCCCAGGCGTCCATCAGCCAGAACCGGCCGGAGTCGCTGAGCGGGGTGAACTCCAGCGACCGCACCCGCTTCAGGTCGACACCGGCGCCGACAGCGGATTTCAGCGGGACACGGACCTCACGCGCCCAGTGCGCGGCCGTCAACGCGGAGCCGGGAAGGCCGTCGACGGTGACCTGACCGAGTCCCACCCGCTTGCCGGAGGTATCGGTGAGGGCGACGTCGAGCCGGGTGCCCCGGGTGTTCGGCGGCACGATCACCCGCAGGGCGAGCGCGTCGGAGCCCGCCAGTGAGAAGGCGCGCCCCGGCGTGAGCCGGACCGGGGTGCCCGGCTCGGTCCAGCTGGCCGTGACCGCGTTGCGGCCCGGCTCGTTGTCGGTGGCCGCCCAGGACGCGAAGTGCGGCGACTGACCGGGCTCGGCGATCGGCTTGCAGGCATCGGTGTCGCTCGTCGTGACCTGCCGGCAGACGCGCCCGTTCGACACCGAGAGCGGGGCGTCGGGCAGGATCGCCGGGACCCGGTTGCCGCCGACGGCGTGGGTCAGTACCCGGGCGGGGCCGGCCGAGGGCGCGCGCCGGCCGGAGCCGTCGAGCAGCGGGCGGACCCGGTCGTCGCCCGCGAGGAAGAGCCGCGCGGCGGCGGCGATGTAGGTGGTGCCCGCCGTCTGCTGCTGCTCGGCGCTCAGCCGGGTCTCGGCCTTCGACGAGCAGACCGGGTCCTCGTCGTCCCATACGTCGTCGGCGGCCGGGGCCTCGGCCTGGCCGGGCGTCCACTCGGTGTTGAAGAAGTTGTGGTTGGCGCCGACCATGTACACCGCGCTGTGCAGCGCCGTGCCCCGGCCGGTGCCCCGGGTGCCGTCGAGGTAGATCTGGCCCTGGAGGTCGTTCACATCGCCGTCACAGCCCGGCAGGATGGTCATGGACGGCAGGTCGGGCGTGGGGTTCTGGCCGAAGAGGGTGGGGCCGATCATGACGGTGCCGCGGATGCGCCAGCTCACCGGTCCCCGGTAGCCGTCCTCGGCGGGCGGCGGCGGGGAGACGCTGTCGAGGGCCGCCCGGTTGACGCCCTCGCCGCCCCGGGAGTGGCCGACCAGGAGCACCTTCGAGAGGTCGGCGGGCTCCGTCGCGCGCACGGCCTCGGGGGCCTTCGCGGGATTCGCGCTCCACGTCGCCCAGCGGGCGAGGTGCCGGCGCACGAGGGACGAACGGGCCTGCGCCCCGTGGTCGGCCGTGCGGCCGTCCTGCGCGTTGACACCGTTCGCGGAGACGGAGACCGTCACATAGCCCTGGGACGCGAGGCGCTGCTGGTCGTGCAGATGGCCGCGGTAGCTCGGTACCTCCCTGTAGCCCGGCTTGCACGGCCACTGCAGGGCGGGCATCTTCTTGTCGGGCTCGTAGCAGGTGGCGTTGCGGCCGTGGAGGAAGAGCGCCAGTGGCCGCTTCCCCGGCGCGTCCGTCGGGCCGACGACCGTGGCACGCATCTCCACGGGCTCGGCGTAGCCCGGCAGCTTCACCGACTTCAGGACGTACTCACCGCTGGTGGTGCGGTACTTCCCGGTGACACCGGGGTCCACCGGGTTGGCGGGAAACGGCTCCTGGGGCTCCGTCGCGGCCGCCGGGCGCCGCTGACCGGGTGCCTGGCCGGCCCCTGCGGCGTCCAGCCGCCGCGAACCGGCGACCACCTGGAGTTCGCCCACCGGTCCGGCCTTCGCCCTGTCGAGGCGGAGCCGGAAGACGCGGTGGTCGGGGGAGGGCTCCGGGACGCCGAGGGTGCGCTCCCCCGAGCGGAACTCGACCAGGGCACCGCCCATGCCCACGGGCTCGGGCGAGCTCCAGATCAGTTCCCCGCCCTGGAAACGCCACCCCTCCGGCAGCCGCTCCCCAAAAGCGCCCGAAGGCGCGCCCGGTATGGACTCGGGGGTCGGCTGCGCGTGCGCCGGCGCACCCGCCGCCAGCGCCACGACCGCCAGGGCGGCCGCCAGCGCGCGTGAGAGCTGTCTCACGATGGTGTCTCCTCGTCGTTGGTGTGCTTCAGCGCCCCCGGGTCTCCCCAGGTGCGCCCCCCGCACCGGGGAGAGGGTGACGTGTCGTCACCGGTTGTCCTGCCTCGTGAACCTGACAGGAATCTGACAGGAATCCGACAACTGTCGGACGGGAGGCGGACGGGAGCGCTGGGACCGGTCCGGTGATCGAAGACCCCGGCACCGACCGGAGATCCGACGTCCGTACGGCGAGCGGGTCCCGGTCACCTGTGCTCGCGGACGCCCGTGGTGACGTCGTTGCGCTTGCCGCCGACGAGGATCACGGTGGGCGGTGCGTCGTGCGCGTAGCTCAAGTGGTGTGGCGATCAGGCGTGACCATCGGTACGTTCTGCCCGCGTGGCTGGTGCGTCACGCGCAACCCGTGCGTTTCCCACAGGCATCCGAACAGCACGGACCGGTGGAATCTCTCGTCATGGACGCGGGCATCACCCATGCCGGACTGGTGACAGGAATGCGCGACGAACGGTTCCGCGGCGTCTTCCCTGTGGGCGGCGGACCGGGAATGGGGCACTGACACATGAAGAAGCCGGGCCTGGTCCCGCTGATGGGCAGCCTCTTCCTTGTGGACCTGGGAACGAGCATGACCGCCGTCGCTCTTCCCCTCCTCCTGATCCAGGAGTACGGCACCACCTTGGCCGCGGGTGTGACTCTCGCTGTCAGGCTGATTCCCGGCATCGCCGCGGGGCCGGTGGTGGGCAGACTGCTGGCAGAACGGGACCCGCGCTGCGTCGCGATGGTCAGCTCTCTGTTCTCCGCACTGTTCGCCGGCATGATTCCGCTGTGCCGGGCGCTGTGGCAGATCCAGATCCTGACCCTCGCCATCGGCATCACGGTGATGCTCGCGGTGCCCGCCCGGCTGGTCATGCGACCGGCGGTGGTGAGTGAGGGCGACGAACTCCGTGGCAACGGCCTGCTGATGGCCGCGCAGCGGGTGTCCACTCTCGCCGGACCGCCGCTGGTCGGCGTCATCGTCATCGTCGGCCCGCACCTGTGGGTCGCCTTCCTCCTGGAGGCCGTGACCGCACTGTTCGCAGCGGCCCTGATCCTGCGGATTCCCCCCTGGAGACCGACAGTGAACAAGAGTGCCGGGCCCGGTGGGGCGAAGGACGGGAGGATGCTCAGGAAGGCGTACGTCACCAGCACCCGGGCGCTCCTGCGCGTCATTTCGAGCGACGCCTTCATTCGCGGCGCGACACTGACGTCGTTCAGCTATCTCCTGGCGGTGACGCTCGGCCGGCTGATGCTGCTCGTCATGGGGGCGGAACGCTACTCCGACATCTCCGGCTTCTACGGATGGATGCTTGCCGCGATGGGTGCGGGTGGCTTGTGCGGAAGCCTTCTTGTCGCACGCTTCCAGCGGTTCAGCACGGGCACCCTCTATGTCGCGGTGATGCTGATAGAGGCATGCGGGTGGCTGTCCCTGCCGTGGCTGCCGAACTTTCCCGCCGCGATGGCCGTCATGTCCGCCATCGGAATCATGGAGTCGGCCGGATACGTGCTGTATTACGCCGAGGTCCAGATTCGGGTCCCGACGTCCGTGATGGGCTACTACTACGCCGCGTTGATCCCCGTCGGCGATGCCTGCATCTTCCTGGGGAGCGCCGTCGGCGCATGGCTCGCGGGTGTATCCGTGCCGGCCGCGGCTCTGATCGTGGCCGGTGTGATGGGAATTCCGATGCTGCTCACGGTTGGCTGGTACTTCGCGCCGCCGAGCGGGGAAGGCGGGAGAGTCGCCACGGAGCCCCGGTGAAGGGGGGCCACCGCCCCCCGGGCCGCAGCAGTCCGCCCTGGCCGCCGATGGTGGGCGCACAGCGCGGGGATCTCCGTGAGGTCACCCGGTGAGCGCCGGGGCGTTGTGCCCGTCCGGGAGCACGCCGGTGGGCGGTGGGCCCGCGGGCAGGAGGTCGCTGTGGTGTCGGTGGAGCAGGTCTTCGTGGGCGGGGGTGAAGAGCGTCCGTCCGGTGCCCACCGCGACTTCGGCGTCATCCGCAGTGGCCAGTGATGGGGTGCCGGCGAGCTCCGCGGACGGATCGGGATGGCCCAGGGCGCGCAGAAGGCGGGTCAGGGCCTGTGCACGGGCGCCGGTGGTGGGGCCGGTGAGTTCTTCGTGCGTGAGGACACAGACCGCGGGGTGGTGCAGCATCCATCGGCTGCGCCGGGCCTCTTCCATGCCGGGGAAGCAGGGGTCGGTCAGTGCCAGGGTGATCCGGTCGTCCAGGGTGGGCAGGGCCGCGAGGATGTCACGGTAGATGAGGTGCTCGGGCATCGAGCCGACGCGGTCGGCGGGCCGGGAGAGCATCCGGATCTGGCTGATGATCCGGTCGCGGATGTCGCGGTGGTGGAAGACGAGGGGCGGCTGCCGCCCGGCGTGCCAGGCGCGCAGGAATCCGGCGTCGGCCCGTCGGAGGTCCAGGCCGGTGAGGTACCAGCAGCCACGGCCCGGCAGCAGTGCGAGCAGTGTGCTGTCCGGCAGGCGGGCCAGGCGGGCCTCGGTTCCCGGGTCGACGGGTGAGGCGAGCGTGGTGGGCTGGCCCAGGCGCATCCACCAGATCCGCCACAGGGCGCTGACCGCGTCCTGGAAGGCGGCCTCCAGCGCTTCGCGGTTCTGCCTCTGACCGTGCAGCAGCAGGGTGGCCCGGTCCTGTCCGAAGGCGGCCTCCAGCAGGGGGTAGACCTCCCCCGGGCCGGGCCGGTCGTCGCCTCCGCGTGGGTCGCCGCCCATCGTGCCGTAGGAGGTGTAGCCGAGGGCGGTGGTGACGTCGGCGAGGAGCGGGGTACCGCTGCCTCGCAGTGAGACGACGATCATCTGGGGCACGGCCATGGAACATCTCCGGCGAAAGGCGGCGGTCGGGTGGATCGGGGTCCCGCGCAGCGGGTGGGGAGGGCCAGCGGTTCACGGTCACCCCGGCCGGCGCGGCGGTGGTGAGGAGGAGGTCCTCGTAGGTGTGGTGGTGGCGGGTGGTCGTGCGGTGGTGGAGCAGACCGGCCGCGCGAACGTGGTCGCCGGAGTCGATCAGGGCGCGGGCGAGGGTGTCCTGGATGATTTCGCGTTCCACGCGTACTCCACCGATGCGCTCCGCCTTCTCGCCCAGGGCGCTCAGCAGAGTCACCGCTGTCCGCGGCCGGCCCGCGGTGATCTCTGCCAGCGCCTGGACCACGGGGGCCAGGACCTCGCGGTAGTCGGGGCGTTCATCGGCGGCGGCCCGGCGGGCCAGGGCACGCAGGTCATGGGTCGCGGCCTCCACGGCCAGGGCGAGGGCGAGGTTGAAGGTGTGGAAGACCTCCGCCGTTCCGCCCGGTGCACTCAGCAACTCCCGTACCTGGGCCGGATCGCTGCGTCCGGCGGGTGCCTGACCCGCGAGCAGCAGGCGCCAGTTCGTCGCGGCCCGCATCCCGACATCCGCACGCCCCAGTGCCGCGTCCGCCCGCCGCCGAGCGTCCGGGAAGTCACCGGCGGCGATCGACTGCAGCGCCGCGTGCCAGTTCAGATGACGTAGCTGCACCGCCTGCGGGTCGGAGGCGAGCCAGTTGTCCAAGAACGTGACGGAAGCGCGGCCGAGCCCCATCTCGTGTTCCGCGTGGGCCAGGGCATGGACGGCCACACCCGCGCGGGGGTACAGGTCCAGTGCCTGCTCGGCCAGTGCGTGGGCCTCCCGTACCCGCCCCTGTTCCGACCTGGTCGCGGCGAGCCAGCTCGTCCACGGCCAGCTGTCCGGGCCTGCCAGCATCGACTGCCGCTCCACGAGAGCGTCGCCGTGCGCGCGGTAGGCCGGATCCCCGCAGGAGGAGAAGGCTCCCAGCATCAGCCCCGCCACCTCGTCGGCCGGCCACCGGTCGAAGTGCAGCGTCAGATGATCGGCCGCGAGCCGGTACTGCCGGTGCGTGTACAGGAACACCCCGTACACCAGGCTCGCCTGCCACTCCCCCGCGGCCAGCGCGTCGCGGTGCGCGGCCACCAACTGCTCCTGCAGCGCGGCGTCGTCCAGGCTGTCCCCGGTCGCCAGGGCCAGCAGCGCCCTCGCCACACCGCAGCCCGGCTCCTTGGCCACCCACTCGCGCAGCAGAGGCATCGCCCGCCCGCTCAGCGCCAGCATCTCCCTCACCGCCGGGTGCTCCACCGGCTCACCCGCCGCCACAGTCGTCTCCGTCCTCGCCCGCTCCCATCCGGTCAGACCGCAGCTGCGGGCAGGGCGGTGCACGCGATGCCGTCGGTCCTGCGGCGATGACCCGGCAGAACCGGCGGCAGGCCCACCTGGTTGCCGCTCGCCGCACCGCTTGCCGTGCTGCGCATCCCCACGCTCATCGTGCTTCTCCTCCATGCCGGAACCGGCTTCCCGGTGGTCCGCCGACCGGACCGCTCGCCGGATGAACCCGGTCCGCACGTCGACCAACGACGGACCGCCACTCCCGACACGCCCTGACGGTCGGGCCGTTCCCCGTCGGCCCGGTGGTGACGTCCGGACGAGCCACCACCCGTAGCACGAAGGCCACCTCGTGCGGTGCACCCGCCAGAGGGTCGGTCGGCCGTCGGCGGGGCGCCGGGACGGGCATGGGCGGCGTGGAGGCAGCGGTCGCGGTACGTGCCCGTGGCGGGGAACAGTCCGTCGATGGGGGCGGGGCCGAGGAGAGGGATACCGGTCGAGTGCGACCGGTCGGCTGCCGTAGTGCCATCGCTGGATCGCGGATACGCCCGGGCGGACGTCGAACTGGTCGGTGGCGGAACGCGGCAGGGACCGGGTGACACCGACGCGGGGTCCGGTCGGAAGGTCGAACAGCACGATGCCGGTCGCGCCGATGTACTCCACGCCGCCGCCGAGAGGGACCAGGTGCATCCCGCAGGCGGTGACCTCGGCGACGCAGTTGAGCATGGCACCCGCCGCTGCCGTGGCCGAGCCCGGTCGTGAGGCCGGCCGCGACCACCCGCGCCCCCGGGGACGGCCGGAGTCCGACCGACCGCCGTCGGAAGGGTGCCTCTCCTACCGCCCACCGGCTCCCGGCCCTCGCCGCGAACGACGCGGAACGGTTCGCCGCCCGGACCGGTGGACGCCGGACGACATGCCCGCGAGCACTTCGACGACACCCGCTTTCCGTCGGCGATTCAGGAACCGACGCAGCTCGGAATACCGGAGGGGGGTATATTGCTCATCCCGAGGAGATACCCCCCTCCGGTATAGGAGATAGCTATGTCAAGCCCAACCGCCCCTCCCAGTCCGCGCCGCTGGACCGCGCTCGTCCTCATCGCCCTGGCCCAGTTCGCGGTCATCATGGACACGTCCATCATCGGTGTCGCTCTCCCCAAGATGCAGGTTGACCTGGGCTTCTCCCCGGAGAACCTGTCCTGGGTGTTCAACGCCTATGTCGTCGCCTTCGGTGGGCTGCTCCTGCTCGGCGGGCGGCTCTCCGACCTGTTCGGCGCCAAGCGGATCTTCGTTGTCGGCTGGACGGTGATGGCCGCGGGGTCCCTGGCCGCCGGCCTCGCCTCCGAGGTCTGGGTCGAACTCACCGGCCGCGCCCTTCAGGGCGTCGGTGCCACACTGATCGCCCCGTCCGCGCTGACCCTGCTGATGATGCTCTTCGGCTCCCGCCCCAAGGAGCTGACCAAGGCGCTGGCCCTGTACGGCGCCGCGGCCCCGGCAGGCGGCACCGCCGGCGTCTTTCTCGGCGGTGTCATCACCGAGTACGCCAGCTGGCCCTGGGTGTTCTACATCAACATCCCGATCGCCCTGGTCGTGCTGGCCATCACCCCGTCGGTCATGCCCTCGGCCCCCGTCCGCCGCGGCTCCATCGATTTCGCGGGAGCGGCCACCGTCACCGTGGGACTGGCCACCGCTGTCTACGCCATCGTCCGTGCCCCCGAAACCGGCTGGGGTTCGGCCGAGACCTGGCTCGTACTGGTGGCCGGCGTGGCCCTGATCGCCGCGTTCATAGCCATCCAGTCCAAGCGCCGCGAGCCGCTGATGCGGCTGGGCATCTGGCGGGCACCCAACCTGGCCGGGGCGAACATCGCGCAGCTGCTGATGGCCGCCGCATGGATCCCCATGTGGTTCTTCCTCAACCTCTACCTCCAGCAGGTCCTGGGACTGGGCGCCTTCGCCTCCGGCGCGGCCCTGCTGCCCATGACGGTCGCCACCATGATCATGATGGTCGTCCTGGCACCCCGCCTGATCGCACGCTTCGGGACCAAGCCGCTGATCGTCACCGGTCTGCTGGGCCTCGCGGCAGGCATGCTGTGGCTGTCGTTCGCCCGCGCCGACGGCACCTTCTGGGTCGACGTCCTGCCCGCCTCCCTGCTGGCCGCGGTCGGCATGTCGCTGGCGTTCATCCCCTCCCTCGGCACCGCACTGTCCAGCGCGCGCCCCGAAGAAGGCGGCCTGGCCTCCGGCATCGTCAACACCAGCTACCAGGTCGGCTCCGCTCTCGGACTGGCCGCGATGACGGCCGTGTCCGCGGCGTACGGCGCCCGCGAACTCGGCAACCCCGGTGCACTCACCAACGGGTTCTCCGCCGCCTTCCTCGGCGCGGCGGCCCTCGCCGCCGTCGGCGCGCTCGCGTCGCTGCTCACCCTGCGCACGGCCCCCGCGGCGGATTCCCCTCGCGGTGAGCAGACCGCCGAGGCGGACGCGGCCTGAACCCCGCCGGGCTCATCGCGCGCCCGCGACGCACGTGCCGCCCGACCGGAAGAGCCCGGTCGGGCGGCACGGGGAGTTCAGGGGGCGGCACCCACCCGCCACCGGCCGGGCCCACCCGCCGCGGAACTGTCCATCAGCGGCCGCGGCCCGGGCTTCCGCGACGCCCGGCCGGGGTGCCCCGGCCGGGCGTCGCGCGCATACCCGGGGCGACCGGACGGCCAGGTCGGGGTGTGCTGTTCGCTCAGCAGACCCCGGATCGATTCCTCACCCGTTCGCCTGCGCCGACGCGGCACGCAGCAAACGGAGTTGACCGATCTCGGCGACGTTCTTCATCAGCTCGGAATTCACCCGGGCGACCATGTGGGCGACGGTGTACGAGGGGTCGTTCTGCCACGGAACCGGGGCGGTGGCGTCCAGGTCGATGCCGGTGAGACGGTCCAGTACGCCCAGCCAGTCCCCTCGGAGGACGCGCAACCACTCCATGGCCACGCTCCCCTCACCCGGCCAAACGACGTCGGTACGCTCCCGTGGCACCTGCCCCCGCGCGTGATCGATGCTCACACTCCACCACCAGCCGATATGCCAGGTCAGCCAGCCGATCGTGGGGATCGGTACGGGCTCCGGCTCCGTATCCGCCCGGTCCGCGACCCACGTTCCGTCGGCATCCGCGCGCACCGTCCAGCACAGGGGCGCGGGTTCCCACAGGAAGTCCTCGGGCTCCAGCCGCGCCATGTGGTACTCGAACAGCGACCAGGTCAGGTCGAACTGCCCGCGCAGCAGGTCACATCGGAAAGCGCTCACCGGCCCGACCCCGGCACACTGCCGTGCCACCAGGTAAGCGGCTATCAGGTGCACCCGGACCGAATTCCGCCCCGGTGAAAGTGGTTTGCCGCTTCGGACCGTGCTGCGTAGCGTCGCCACTCGTGACTTCGACCCTGCGCACGGCCCGCCTCCTCCTGGACCCGTACACACCGGAGGACGAAGAGAGCTTCGTCGCCCTCTTCCAGGACCCGAGGGTGTCCCGGTGGATGGGTGAGGGCCCTGCTTCCGAGGCAGCCGACCGGGCCCTGTTCGGGCGGATCTTCAGCAAGGTCTACGCCCAGGACCTGTTCGACGTCTGGGCCGTCCGTCGGGGCGGGCTGCTGATCGGGCACGCCGAAGTCAAGCGGACCGACACCGTCGGAGGCTACGAGATCGTCTACGCCCTGGCTCCCGCAGCCTGGGGTACCGGCCTGGGGACCGAGGTGGCGGAGGCGATCGTCGCCCATGCCTTCGACACGCTCGGGCAGACCGAGGTGCACGCCACCGTGGCCTCGGAGAACACGGCCTCGCTCACCCTGCTGGGCAGGATCGGATTCGAGCGGGTCCGCGGATTCGAGGAGGACGACGGCAGCACGACCCAGGTGCTGACCCGCCGCCGCCTCTCCGCGGCCGACGAGTCCCTCCTTTCCGCCATGACCTAGGGCGTCGGGAGCGAGCGAATCGCTCCCCCAGTCGTTCCGTCGGCGTGTCGGCGAGCGGGGCCGGGGCCACCCGGGCATGCGGCGTCCCTGCCGCTCTCCGGTCAGCCCTGCGGCGGGGTGAGCGCCTTGAGGCTGGGGCGGATCGCCGCCGCAGCCGCGTCGGCCGCCGCGGCTTCGTCCCCGGCCTCGATCGCCGCCAGCAGTGCTTCGTGCGGCTCGGCGCCGCTCTCCTGGATCACGTCCTGGCTGCGCAGCGCGTGCAGGCTGTCGTGGAGCCTGCCGACGAAGAAGCGGTAGCACTCCAGCAGCACACCGTTGCCCGCCGCCTCCACCACGGCCAGATGGAAGTCGGCGTCGGCGCGGGCGAACTCCTCCGGTCCGGTGGCGCGGTTCCGGGCGGCCAGCAAGCCGCGCAGCCGCCGCAGGTCGGCATCGGTGCGGCGGGTGGCGGCGAGGCGGGCCGCCTGAACGTCGAAGCCGAGCTGCACCTCGAACACCTCACGCACATCGGCGGTCCCGAACCGGCGCAGCATGGGCGCGGGATTGGCCGTGGAGACCACATAGGTACCGGCCCCCTGCCGGGTCTCCAGTACGCCGAGGTGGACCAGGGCCCGTACCGCCTCGCGGATCACCGTACGACTCACTCCCAGCTCCTCGGTGAGCCGCTGCTCGGTCGGCAGCCGGTCCCCGATCGCCCAAGTGCCCTGCTCCAGAGCCTCATTGAGCTGACCGACGACCTCGTCGACCGAGGACCTGCGGCCGATCATGCGCATGAGTGCTCCTTTTCCCGCCGATTTGCGATCTTCCAGCCCTACCGTATCCTGATCACCTGCCGTCATTCATCAGTCATCATACAAATTTGGAGCTACGGTGAAGCAGTTCGTCACACCCGATTCCCTGGCCTGGGCCGCACAGCTGCGGGAGGACACCGGGGCAGACGCGATGCCGTTCGCCCCCGCGGTCATCACGCGCGGCGACACCGTATGGCTCTCGGGCGCCACCGCCTACCCGCTCGTGCATCAGCACCCCCACGACGAGGCCGAGCTGACCGTGCCCGAGGGCATCGCGGAGCAGACCCGGGCCTGCCTGGACAATCTGCTCATCGCGTTGAAGGCGGCGGGCGGCGAGGTCCGGGACATCGTGAAGGTCACCATCTTCAACACCGACATGGACGCCCAGGACGAGGTCAACCGGGTCTACGCGGAGTTCTTCGGCGAGCACAGGCCGGCACGCAGCCATATCGGGGTCAACCGGCTGGTCGGCCCTGAGCTGAAGATCGAGATCGAGGCCGTAGCGGTCCTCGGCTGACAGTGCGTGCCCCTCGGTCAAGGGCGCGCGCCCTTGACCGACGGCGCGTCTGCCCTCGGTCCACGGCGCGTCGACTACCGCAGGAGCAGATCATGTCCCTCTTCATCCCCGACTTCGACGGAACCGTCGTCGTGCGTTCCACAGAAGCCGAACTGATCGGCAAGGGCGGCCCGGTGACCAACCAGTTGCTCGTCGACAGTTCCGCCACGGGCGGCGCGCTCTCCAGCATGCGGGTGACCCTCGACAAGGGCGCGAACGGTGCCCGTCCGCACCACCACGGCAAGTCCGCCGAGATGTTCTACGTCCTTGACGGCACCGCCCAACTCCTGTCCGGGGATCAGGTGGTCACCGCGGAGCGCGGGGACGTCGTCGTCGTACCGCCCGGCACACAGCACGCCTTCGCCGCGGCACCCGGCGAGATCGCGGACATGCTGGTCATCATCACGCCCGGCGTGGAGCGCTTCGAATACTTCCGCCATCTGGAGCGCATCCGTTACGGCAAGGTGCCGCCGGAGAGCCTCCTCGAAGTGCAGGAACTCTACGACTCCTATTTCGGGACGAGCGCCGTCTGGAACGCCGCCCGCGCATGACCATGCCCGGCACCGCGACAGCCG
Organism: Streptomyces sp. NBC_01237; assembly: GCF_035917275.1. Taxonomy (NCBI): domain Bacteria; kingdom Bacillati; phylum Actinomycetota; class Actinomycetes; order Kitasatosporales; family Streptomycetaceae; genus Streptomyces; species Streptomyces sp. NBC_01237. The sequence goes on from NZ_CP108508.1 coordinate 629,799, forward strand.
TGATGTGCGGGAAGGGGAAGAGCGCGCGGGGCGTGCGCGCGTGGTCCTGCGAGAGGGAGCGGCAGTGGCGGGAGTCTCCAAGATCGGCTGCCCGTTACTGTCCCGGCCGGGAATCCCGCCCGGGTCCGTGCGGTCGCAGACTGACGGAGTGCGGTGGATCGGTCGCGGCCGCACTCCTCTCCCCCATTCCAAGGACACAGGCCTGTGAGCGAACGCGTCATCACCCCCCGTAACCGTGGTTTCCTGTTCATCGACTCCCACCCGACCGGCTGTGAGCGTGTCGTCGAGCAGATGTGGCAGGCCGTCCCCTCCCCGGCCGACTCCCCCGCCGGCTCGCCGGACGGAGCGGCGCACACCGCGCCGGACGGCGCGCCGGTCGCGCTCGTGATCGGCTCGTCCGCCGGCTACGGGCTCGCCGCCACCGTCGCGGGCCTGGCGAGGGTCGGCATCCGAGGTATCGGTGTGTGCTTCGAGAAGGCTCCCGACAGGCGTACCGGAACTGCGGGCTGGTACCGCACGGCTGCCACCGCCCGGCTCGCCCGCCACCACGGCCGGGACATGGTCTTCCTCAACGGCGACGCCTTCTCCGACGCCATGAAGGACCAGGTGGCCGATCTGCTCAAGCAGCGCTTCGACGGGCGGCTGGACTACCTCGTCTACTCGGTGGCCGCGCCCCGGCGCACCGACCCGGACACCGGCGTCACCTACGCGTCCGTCCTCAAGTCCGTCGGTGAGGCGCACCGGACGAGGACTCTCGTCTTCGACGGTGAGGGTGCGCCCGAGGTTCGAGAGGTGGAGTCGCCGCCCGCCGAGGGCGACGACATCGCCCAGACGACCGCTGTCATGGGCGGCGCCGACTGGGAACGGTGGATCGGCCATCTCGCGGCGCGGGGCCTGCTCGCGGACGGTTTCACGACGGTCGCGCTCTCGTACATCGGCTCACCGTTGACCGCCGGTATCTACCGGCAGGGCACCATCGGCGTGGCCAAGGCCCACCTCGAACAGACCGCCCGGACGCTGGACGAGCGACTGGCCGAACTCGTCGGCGGCAGGGCGGTCACCTCCGTCAACGGTGCCGCCGTCACCCAGTCCTCCACCGCCATTCCCGGCATCGCCCTCTACCTGGGACTCCTGCGCGGGACCCTCGGCGACGCTCTCGTACCGCCGATCGCGCAGCTCACCGATCTGTGGGACCGGCTCACCGGCACCCGTCCGCTCGACCCGGACGATGAGGGGCGCGTCCGTCTCGACACCTGGGAACTCGCCCCGGACGTGCAGAGGGCCGTCACGGATCGCTGGAACCGTGCCACCACCGACACCATCGGTGAGCTGGCCGATCTCGACTGGTTCCACACGGAGGTCGAGCGCCTGTACGGCTTCGCCGTGCCCGGAGTCGACTACGACGCTCCGGTCAGGACCGACATCCCGTGGCCCGGCACCACAGCCTGACCGTCCGGAGCGATGCCGCTGTCAGCGCTCTCCCGCGGGCAGGCCGAGGTGGCCGTGCGGTGCTTGCCGGCCGAGGCCGCTCACGGTGAGCGTGCGTCGTGCCGATCCGCGACCCGGCCGACCGTGCGTGCGCGGACGACAGAGACCGACCGAGCGACCGGCGACCGGCGACCGGCGACCGGCGACCGAGCAACGAGCAACGAGCAACGAGCAACGAGCAACGAGCAACGAGCACATGCTGCCCGGTCCGGCACGAGCGGCGCTGCGTCACCTCAATTCGACGGGCGTCCGGTTCTCTCGACGCAGACAGAGCGCAGTGCGTGGCGCAGCGCCGTCGCGTGGAGGGGGTCGAGGCGCCGGTCGTGCCGTACGTGTGCCTCGGCCGCGGTCAATGTGCCGCCGCAGAAGTGAGCCGCCCGTGCCGCCGGAGAAGCGACGATCGCGCGGACCAGGTCGACGTTGGCACGGTTGATCTCCTCACGTACCTCCGCGAGATCCGGGCGCCCCACCGGCGCGTCGGAGGGGTCCGCGTCCCAGCGGCTGTGCAGGGCGCGCTGCACCCGTTTGTTCGCCTCGATCTGGTCCCGGAAGACCCCTGCCGTCGCCTTCGGATCGCCGCCCGCTTCGCGCGCCTGCCGTGCCGCCGCGTCGAGGACCTGCCCCTCGCGGACCGGGTCGTCGACAGGGCTGAGCGTCCCCCACTTGGCGGCGGCGACGAGGTCGGCCGTGGCTAGGCGCCGGGACGAGAGGTCGACCAGCGGGAGGAGCCGGGCGTACGCCCCGTAGCCCGTCCCGGCGACAGTAACCGTCGGTGACGCGGCGGCAGGCGACGCGGCGGCAGGTGGCGGCCCGACCGCGGCCGGGCCGGTGAAGACGGTGACCGCGATCGCGCCGACGGTCAGTAGGCGCCTTGCGCAGGCGGTGGGTCGCATGGGGCCGATCGTACGGACCCGCGCAGGCCGCGACCGCCGCCACGCGTGGAACGGGCCGCCCCAGACATCCGGAGTGCGAGCCACACCCAGCAGCCAACTTCGATGCATATCTATATTGACACTCACCGATATCGAGTGGCAGGCTACGAGTATCGACATCGATCGAAACAGCGACCGGTCCGGTCGCGTACTCCGGAGGACAGACCTGCCATGAGCACCACTTCAGAGCTCCCCGTCGTCATCATCGGGGCCGGCCCCGTCGGGCTGGCCGCCGCCGCCCACCTCGTCGAGCGCGGCATCGCGCCTCTCGTCCTGGAGGCGGGGTCCTCCGCCGCCTCCGCGGTTCGCGACTGGTCCCATGTACGGCTCTTCTCCCCCTGGGGCGAGGTCACCGACCCCGCCGCCGAGAAGCTCCTCGCGCCGACCGGCTGGGTCACGCCCGACGCCGCCGCCTACCCGTCCGGCGGGGACTGGGCCGAGCGGTATCTCCAGCCCCTCGCCGATGTACTGGGCGACCGCGTCCGCTACCGGACCACTGTCACCGGCGTCTCGCGTGCCGGCCGCGACCGCGTGGTCGACGCCGACCGCGAATCCCAGCCCTTCGTCCTGCACCTGACCACCCCCGATGGTGAGGAGCGCGTCCTCGCGCGCGCCGTCGTCGACGCCTCCGGGACCTGGCTCACCCCCGGGCCCGCGGGCGCCGGTGGCCTGCCCGCCCTCGGCGAGAAGGCTGCCGCCGACCGCATCTCCTACCGCGTGCCCGATCTCCATGACCCGGCCGTGCGCGCCCGTTACGCCGGTGGGCGCACCGCCGTCATCGGCTCCGGGGCCTCCGCGTTCACCGCCCTGGCCGCCCTCGCGGATGTCGCGAAGGACGAGCCCGGTACCCACTCCACGTGGATTCTGCGGCGCGGGATCAGCGGCTCCACCTTCGGCGGCGCCGCCGATCAGCTCCCCGCCCGCGGTGCCCTCGGCCTGGCCGCGAAGGCCGCCGTCGACGACGGGTACGCCGACGCCGTCACCGGCTTCCGCACCGAGGCCGTCGAGCGGGACGGCGCCGGCCGTCTCGTCCTCGTCGGCGAGGACGGCCGGCGCACGGACCCCGTGGACGAAGTCATCGTGCTCACCGGATTCCGCCCCGATCTGTCCTTCCTCTCGGAGATCCGTCTCGGCCTCGACGAACGGCTCCAGGCGCCCACCGCGCTCGCCCCGCTGATCGACCCCAACCAGCATTCCTGCGGCACCGTCTACCCCCATGGCCACCGTGAACTGTCCCACCCCGAACCCGGCATCCACCTGGTCGGCATGAAGTCCTACGGCCGCGCCCCGACCTTCCTGGCGATGACCGGCTACGAGCAGGTCCGCTCCGTCGCCGCCGCGCTCGCCGGTGACACCGAGTCCGCCGACCGCGTCGAACTCACCCTCCCGGAAACCGGAGTCTGCGGCGGCGCCGGACTCTTCGACGACCCGGCAGCCGAGCAGGCCGACGCCGGTGGCTGCTGCGACGCCCCGTAACCCGCCCCCGACCGTCCCTGCCGAACCCGTCGGGACCGGTGGCTGCTGCCCGTGACCGAGCTCGATGCCTGGGGGGCCGCGACCGGACGACCCCCGGTCGCGGCCCCGCGCCGTCACGCGGGTCGCCGACGGGGACATCGGCTGCTGCTCCTTCCCCGTATTCAATCGGGACGCCGGGCCCAGGCCGGTGTCCAGGTCTCGCCGTCGGGGCGGCCGGGGTACGCGGCGGCGAGGTGGGCGCGGAGCGCGGCGAGGGCGGGGTGCTGGTTGTCGGTGTGCCAGAGCAGGGAGTGCGGGTAGACCGGGATCGGGTCGTGCAGCGGGATGCGCCGCAGGTCGTGGCCTGCGGGCCAGACGAGCGGGGTCTGTTCGCTGACGAAGGTCCCCAGCGTCGAGGAATCCGCGATCGTGTCGAGGAGGGGTTCGATGCCGAAGTCGGGGCCGATCGCGTCGAGGGTGAACCCGAACGCGGCGGCGAACTCGTCGTAGTAGGCCGCCCACTCGGTACCGGGGATGTTGCCGGGCATCCAGATGCGGCGCCCGGCGAGCTGGGCGGGAGTGATCGCACCGGCGGCGGCGAACTCGTGGGCCGGTCCGGTGAACAGCTGAAGGGGCTCGTCGAACACCGGGGTGGCCTCGACACCGTCGGGGAGCTCCCGTCCGGGCATGGTGACGGCACGGAAGGTCGCGTCGATCGTTCCGGACCGGACGGCCGCGATGGCCGTACCGGAGTCCAGGAGGGTCACCACGTCGAGTTCGACGTCGGGGTGTGCGCGGTGGAAGCCGCGCAGCAGACCCGCCACCGAGAGCCGTCGGCCGATCACATCGACGCGCAGGGCGCGGCGTCCGGGTCGCACGGACGCCGCCGCCCGCTCCTCGGCTTCGAGGAGTGCGCGGGCGTGCGGCAGGAACGCCTGCCCGTCGATGGTGAGCCGGGCTCCTCGCGCGGTGCGATGGAACAGTTGCACGCCGAGGTCCTTCTCCAGCACGGCGATGCGCTTGGAGACCGCCTGCGGGGTGATCGACAAGGTGACGGCGGCTTCCTGGAACTGTTCCGCGTCGACGGCGGTGACGAAGGTGCGCACGGCGGTGAGGTCCACGTGTCCCATCCTAGGCACGCAACCGATCGTTGTTCCTCCAGGGCGAAATGGTTGTTTGATTCCCGTACTCGAAGGTCGCTTTGATGTCTCGGGTCAACGTGTGGTTTCGCGGGCAACGCCGCAGGACGGCGGCGTCACCGCACCGCGACGGACCCGGCCCCACCCCGGCGACCCACGCCGGTGCCCTCGGCAGCCGGCGACGGCTCCCTCGCGTCGCGGACCGGGGCGGGGCTTCCCCCTCGCATCGGAGGCGACCCGCCCGTGCCGGATTCATTCGTCCATCTGCACAATCACACCGAATATTCGATGCTGGACGGCGCGCAGAAGCTGAAGCCGATGTTCGGCGAGGTGTCCCGGCAGCGGATGCCCGCGATCGCGATGAGCGACCACGGCAATATGTTCGGTGCGCATGAATTCGCGCAGGTCGCGAAGGACTTCGAGGGCATCACGCCGATCATCGGCATCGAGGCGTACGTGGCGCCCTCGTCGCGTTTCGCCCGGAAGCAGGAGTTCTGGGGGCCGGGCGGCCGTCGCGCCGTGAGCGCCGACGGAGAAGGGTCGAAGGACGTCTCCGGTGGTGGCCGTTTCACCCATATGACCATGTGGGCGCGGAACGTCCAGGGCCTGCGGAACCTGTTCCGGCTCAGCACACAGGCCAGTTACGAGGGCCAGTTCCCGGCCGGGAAACCGCGTATGGACCGCGAGTTGATCGCTGAGCGGCCGGACGGCATCATCGCCACCACCGGCTGCCCCTCCGGCGAGATCCAGACCCGGCTGCGGCTGGACCAGTACGACGAGGCGAAGGCCGCCGCCGCGGCCTACCAGGAGATCTTCGGCCGCGAGAACTACTTCCTGGAGCTGATGGATCACGGTCTGGACATCGAGCGGGAGGTCCGCGGCGGTCTGCTGCGCCTGGCCGGGGAGCTGAGCATCCCGCTGCTGGCGACCAACGACGCGCACTACGTCACCGAGGACCAGGCCGATGCCCACGACAGTCTGTTGTGCATCGGGGTCGGCAAGAACAAGGCCGACCCGGGCCGTTTCCGCTTCAACGGCTCCGGCTACTACCTCAGGACAGCCGCCGAGATGCGCCGCCTCTTCTCGGAGCTTCCGGAAGCCTGCGACAACACCCTGCTGATCGCCGAGCGCGTCGAGTCCTACGACGAGGTGTTCGACTACACCGACGAGATGCCGCGGTTCCCGGACGTACCCGAGGGCGAGACCCAGGAGTCATGGCTGCGCAGGGAAGTGCTCACGGGCCTGGCGATGCGCTACGGGAGCCCGGTGCCCCAGCACGTCATGGAACGGTTCGAGACCGAGATGGCGGTCATCGGCCCCATGGGCTTCAGCTCCTACTTCCTCGTGGTGGCGGACATCTGCGCCCACGCCCGGAAGAACCGGATCCCCCTGGGTCCGGGCCGCGGATCGGCCACCGGTTCCCTCGTGGCCTACGCCACCCGCATCACCGAACTGTGCCCCCTGGAGCACGGCCTCCTGTTCGAACGGTTCCTCAATCCCGAGCGCATCAACCCGCCGGACGTCGACCTCGATTTCGACGACCGCCGGCGCGACAGGATGGTCCGCTACGTCACCGAGAAGTACGGCGACGAATACACCGCCATGGTCAACACCTTCGGCAGGATCAAGGCCAAGAACGCGACCAAGGACTCCTCGCGCATCCTGGGCTACCCCTACTCCCACGGCGAGCGGATCACCAAGGCGCTCCCCCCGGACCAGAACGGCAGGTCCGCTCCACTGGCGGCCGTCTTCGACCCGTCCCACGAACGGTACGGCGAGGCCGGCGAGATCCGGCAGATGTACGACAACGAGCCCGACGTGAAACGGGTGATCGACACCGCTCGCGGGGTGGAGGGCCTGACGCGCGGCACCGGGGTGCACGCCGCCGCGGTGATCCTTTCCAAGACGCGGCTGACCGACCGGATCCCGCTGCACATGCGGGCCTCGGACGGCGTGCGGATCACGGGGTTCGACTACCCGTCGTGCGAGGCCATGGGACTGATCAAGATGGATTTCCTGGGGTTGCGGAACCTGGGCGTCATCGATCAGGCCATCGAGAACATCCGCGAGAACCGGGGCGTCGACCTGGCCACCGTGGATCCGCTGGACGGTGGCTCCTCGGCCGTCGTGATCCCGCTGGACGACGCCACCACGTACCGACTGCTGGCCGAGGGCAATACGTTCGGGGTGTTCCAGCTCGACGGCGGAGGCATGCGGGTCCTGCTGAAGCAGATGGAGCCCACCCGGTTCGAGGACATCGCGGCGGTCAACGCCCTCTACCGGCCCGGCCCGATGGCGGCGAACGCGCACACCAACTACGCGCACCGCAAGACCGGCCGCCAGGAGATCACCCCGATCCACCCCGAGCTGCGCGAGGCTCTGGAGCCGATCCTCGGGAACACCTTCCATCTGCTCGTCTACCAGGAGCAGATCATGGCCATCGCCCGGGAGCTGGCCGGGTACACCCTGGGCGGCGCCGATCTGCTGCGCCGCGCGATGGGGAAGAAGAAGCCGGAGGTGCTGGCGGCGGAGTGGGACAGGTTCCACAGCGGCATGCGCGCCAACGGCTACACGGAGGAGGCGGTCAAGGCGCTGTGGGACGTGATGCTTCCGTTCTCCGGCTACGCGTTCAACAAGTCCCACACCGCCGGGTACGGACTCGTCTCGTACTGGACGGCCTATCTCAAGGCCAACTACCCGGCCGAGTACATGGCGGCCCTGCTCACCTCGGTCGGCGACGAGAAGGACAAGGCCGCGGTCTACCTCGCCGACGCCCGGAAGAACGGCGTCCGTGTTCTTCAGCCGGACGTGAACGAATCGGTCGCGGAGTTCACCGCGGTCGGCGACGACGTGCGGTTCGGGCTGCGGTCCGTACGCAACGTGGGCGACAACGTCATCGACGCCGTGCTGGCCGCCCGCCGGAGCAAGGGGAAGTTCACCTCCTTCTCCGACTTCCTGGACAAGGCCGGACTGCCCGCGCTGAACAAGAGGGCTGTCGAGTCCCTGGTCAAGGCCGGCACCTTCGATTCCCTGGGGCATTCGCGCAAGGGGCTTGCCGCCATTCACGAGGCGGCCATCGACGCGGTCATCCCGGTGAAGAAGGCGGCCGTTTTCGGGCAGGACGATCTCTTCGCCGGCCTGGGCGAAGAGATCGGCGGCGGACCGGCCTTCGGCCCGGACCTCGCCATCGAGGACGCGGAGTGGCCGCGCGGACTGCTGCTCGCGACCGAACGGGAGATGCTCGGCCTGTACGTCTCCGCCCACCCGCTGGACGGTGCCGAACACATCCTCTCCGGCGCACGGGACTGCTCCATCGCCGAACTGCTCGCCTCCGGCCGCACGACCGGGGACGTGCGGCTCTCCGGGCTGATCACCGGCGTCCAGCTCAAGGTGACCAAGCAGGGCAACGCCTGGGCCATCGTGAACCTCGCCGACCGGGACGCCGGGATCGAGGTCCTCTTCTTCCCCGCCTCCTACCGCCTCGTGCAGCACGCGCTCGCCGAGGACAACGTCATCTCCGTCACCGGCAGGATCGAGGACCGCGACGGAACGGTGAACATCTTCGGCAGCAAGCTCGCGGTACTGGACGTGTCCTCGGCCGAGCACGGCGGGAGGCCGCCCGTACGGCTCGCGCTCCCCTCCCACCGGATCACCGAGCGGTCCGTGGGCGAACTGAAGAGGATCCTCGCGGACCACCCGGGCGACAGCCCGGTCCACCTCAGCGTCCGCGGCGCACGGAAGACCACCGTCTACGCGCTGGGGGCCAAGGTGGACGCCACCACCATCGCCTCCGACGTGAAGGGCACGTTCGGGGCCGAGGCATGGGTGGGCCTCGTGTGATGCCGTGCCGGGCGCGGCTACAGGACCGCGAAGGCTTCCTCCACGGCCCGGCAGGTGGCCGCGAGGTCGTCCTCCGACACCACGGCGGGCACGAACCAGCAGGCCATGCCGTAGGCGTTGGTGTGCACCCCGCGCTTGAGCAGCTCGTGGCGGAAGGCGTCGTACCGGGGCTGATCGGTCCGCAGCAGGTCCCGGTACTGCCGTGTGGGGGTGCCGTCCGGGGTGAACACCACCTGGAACATGGCACCGACCCCCTGCACCGCGCACGGCACACCGCTGTCGTGCGCGGCGCGGCGCACCGTTTCCATCACACGGCGCCCGGTCTCGTCGATCCGTTTGGTGACGGCGGGGTCGTTCAGGGTGCGCAGCGTCACGAGGGCGGCCGTGGCGCACAGGGGTGACGCGTTGTAGGTGCCGCCGTGTTTGACCTCCGCGCGGGCCAGTGGCTCCATCACCTCGCGCCGGCCGGCGAAGGCGGCGATCGGGAGGCCGCCGCCCAGTGCCTTGGAGAACACTGCGAGGTCCGGCAGCACTCCGAAGAGCCCCTGGGCGCCGCCGGGGCCGGTACGGAATCCGGTGCACACCTCGTCGAAGATCAGCACGATCCCGCGTGCCGTGCACTCGTCTCGCAGCAGGTCCAGGAATCCCGCGTCGGGCATGGTGCAGGCGTTGTTGGCCACGATCGGCTCGCAGATGACGGCCGCCAGGTCGCGGTGGGCGTCCAGGACGGCCCGCAGGGCCGCCGGGTCGTTCCACGGGCAGACCACCACGTCGTCCACGACACCGGCCGGAATGCCGGGCGAGTGGGGTACGGAGTGGGGTGCGTCGTACGGCCCGGCTTCGGCGAGGGTGGGGCGGTTGGAGATGGCCAGGGTGTCGGACCAGCCGTGGTAGTGCCCCTCGAATTTGAGGATTCCGGACCGTCCGGTGTATCCGCGTGCCGCGCGCACCGCGCCCTGTACCGCCTCGCTCCCCGAGTTGGCGAAGCGCACCAGATCCGCGCAGGGCACCATCCGGCAGATGAGCTCGGCCAGTTCGACCTCCGGCACGTTGCAGGTGCCGAACATCGTGCCGGTGTGCAGGACCTCGGTGAGGGCGTCGGTGAGGAGCGGGGAGGCGTGGCCCAGGACCGCACTGCCGTAGGAGACGAGGTAGTCGATGTACTCGTTGCCGTCGACGTCCCGGATGCGGGCACCCGAACCGCTCTGCATGTAGAGCGGGTACGGGTGTGGTCCGGTCGAGGTCAGCCGGGCCGAGGAGCTGATCCCGCCGGCGAGGGATGCCTGCGCGCGGTCGAACCAGGACCTGCTGCCCTCGGTACCGCCGAGCGCCGGGAAAGCGTCATTCATCGCTGCTCCTGTTTGGAGGTGAGGACGGGGGGACACGCTCCGAGAGCCACGCGTGCGGTGGCTGGCTCACGGAGAGAGGATGTGTGCGACGTGGTGGTGAGAACGGCTGTGGTGACGGGGGCGGGGAGCGGTGTCGGGCGGGCCTGTGCACTGGGGCTGCTGGCCGACGGCTGGAGCGTCGTGCTGACCGGCAGGCGTACGGCGCGGCTGGAGGAGACGGTGGCGCTCGCGCCCCCGGCGGAACGTGGCCGCGCCGTGGCCGTCGCCGCGGACATCACCGACCCGGTGGCCGTCGATGACTTGTTCGCGGCGGTGGGAGAGCGGTTCGGCCGGCTCGACCTGCTGTTCAACAACGCCGCCGACACCATGCCGTACACCGCCACCGAGGATGTCGGCGTCGAGGACTGGCACCGTGTCATGGACTCCATCGCCACCGGCACCTTCCTGTGTTCGCGGGCCGCGTTCCGGATGATGAAGCGGCAGTCGCCGCGAGGCGGGCGGATCATCAACAACGGTGCTCCTTCCGCCCAGGCGCCCCGCCCCGACTCGATCGCCTTCACCGCGGCCAAGCACGCCGTGGCCGGGCTGACCCGTTCGCTCTCCCTCGACGGCCGCCGCTACGACATCTCCTGCGGCCAGATCGACATCGGCAATGTGACCCCGCACGACCGGCCGCAGCCCGAGGTGCGCCAGGCCGACGGGTCGCTCCGGGCCGAGCCGACCATGGACATGCGGCATGTCGTCGACATGGTGCGCGCCATGGCCGCGCTACCGGCCGGGGTGAACATTCAGTCCGTCCTGGTCATGCCGAGCTCCATGCCGTACGTCGGCCGGGGATAGCCCGGCGACGTAGGCCCGCACCCAGCGGCCGGGCACCAGGTGCCCGGCCTGCTGCCAGGCCAGCATCCGGTGCAGTCCGTCGAGGTGGATCAGCCCCTCGCGGACCGTCAGTGCCTCGTAGTCCTGACCCGGCACCGCGCTGGTGCTGAGGAACAGCGGCCGCGGCCGGGCGTGGATCTGACGTGCGAGCTTGCGCCGGCACAGCGGATTGGTGTCGGCGTACGACGTTCCCAGTGCGGTGAGCCGGGATGCCGCCGCGGCCACGGTCAGGCCGGTCCTCGGGATCAGCTCGACCCCGCCGTTCTCCCCGAGATGCCAGGGCAGCACGACGTCGAGTACTTCGGTGCCCTCCAGCATCACCTCGTGCCAGCGGCCTCCGAGGGTCAGCTGGGCGTTATGGATGTGGGTCCGGGCCTCGTCGTTCGAGTTGGCCTCGTCGTCCGGGTCATAGGGGTGCTCACGGCCGAATCGCCTCATGAGTGCGTCAAAGGTGACCGCTTCCAACACCTTCATGCCGACGTTCCCGTTCCTGTGCGGACGTATTCGCTGAAATGCCGGTCGGCGAACAGTTCCGGCCAGCGTCCCTGGCCCAGTCCCCGTTCCCGGCCCACGGACAGTACCTCGCGCCAGTACGGCTTGACCGGGGGCCACAGCGTGCCCGTCCGGCAGTACGACGCGTCGATCATGTAGCGAGGTCCCCCGCCCGCCGTCGGACCGGGCGCGGCGCGGCGGGTGTGGAACAGCGCGGAGTGCAGGAGCACGGTGGAGCCCGGCGGAAGCTCCTCGATGAGTACTTCACCCGGCTGCGCGGCCGTCCCCAGGTGTGTCCACGCGTCCTTCTCGGCAACGAGGTGGTGCGATCCGGGCAGCACGGCCAGGGAGCCCACCGTGGGCTGGAGCCCGCCTATGTAGTGCAGGGTGTGGATCATGGGCTGATCTCGGTCCCGTTGCGGCCGCTGCTCGTAGTCGTGGTGCCAGTTCTTGCCGCTGCCTCCGGGCGGGCGGCGGTCGCTGTGCAGGTGGTGGAAGACGAAGGACGGCCCCAGCAGGCTGTCGTCACTGAGCAGTTCCAGCAGGGGGGCGTAGGCCGCGAGTTCTCCGTGCGCCTCCATCCGCAACTCCACCACCGACGGCGGAGCGCATTCCTCCGGGCGTAAGCACGCGTCGATGGATAACTGCCTCAGACCGGAATCGACCCACTCGTCGACTTCGCGCGCGAGGCGCTCGACCAGGGTGCCGGGAAGCAGTCCGGGCAACACGAGGTAGCCGGTCTCCTTGAAGTTCGCCACCTGCGCTTCGAGATCCATGAAACCGATCACGCGATGAAACCCCCCACTATTCACCGAGATGCCAAGAGACGTACGGCTGAGCGTCCGGTCCTTTCTATCCCTCTCCACTACGGCGCACGCCCCGCCGACCGACAATGGCCAAAGGCCAGCACTTTGGCCGGAACCGCCGCGAGGGCGGCGAAGGGAAACGACCGTACGACGGCCGCTCACGGGGGTGCGGGGGTCGACGCGTGCGGACAGGGCGCCGTCCCGGATCAGCCGGGCAGGCCGCCACGTCCCGGGGCGGGCCCCCGGTCTACGGGACAGCCCTTGGCCCGGCCGTCTCCCGCGCGGGCGTACGGGATCTCATCGGCGCCCCCGGTGACCGAGCCGCGCCGAGAGGTCCTCGGCGCCCTTGACCGCCAGCGCGGCGAGTTCCGCCTCGCGGTCCTCGCTCCAGCGGATCACGGGTACGGAGATGGAGAGCGCGGCGACGACACGGCCCGTGCTGTCGCGCACCGGTGCGGCCACGCAGCTCACATCCGGGTTGGACTCCCGGTGCTCCACGGCGATGCCGCGCTCCCGGACGTCGGCCAGGACAGCGTGCAGCTCATCGGGATCCGTGATGCTGTCGGGCGTCATCCGGGCGAACTCGCGCCCTTCGATGCGGGCCCGCAGTTCGGTTTCGGGCAGCGAGGCGAGCAGCATCTTGCCGACGGAGGTGCAGTGCGCGGGCAGTCTCCGTCCGGCGGCCGAGACCATCCGCACGGCGTGGGTGGAGTCCACCTTGGCGATGTAGATGACATCGGCGTCCTCCAGGACGGCGACATGGACGGTCTCGTCGCAGGTCTCCGCGACGTCGCGGGCCACCTGCTGTCCCTCGGCGGCGAGGTCCAGCTGTTCGGCGTACCGGCTGCCGAGCTGGTAGGTGCGTACGCCGAGCCGGTAGCGGCCGGGCTGTTCGGGGACGGCCACCAGATAGGAGCGGGCGGCCAGGGTGGTGAGCAGCTCGTGCACGGTGGTGCGCGGGAGTTGGAGCCTGCGGGTGACGTCGGGGGCGGAGAGCGTCCCGTCCCCTTCCAGGAACAGTTCGAGTATGTCGAATGCCCGGGTCACGGCCGGTACCAATCGCCCCATGGCGCACACCCCTTGCGTTCGAAATTCCGACCATTGGCCGGTATGACGAACACAGGCTAGCCGCTGCGCGATCCATTGACACTACCGAGGATCGCTGAATACGGTCGCGCCAGCATTTCGAACGAGTGACGAAATATCGAACAGAGCTGGGGGCAACTGCCGTGCGCATCACGGGAATCAGCACTCACGTCGTCGGGACGCCCTGGCGCAATCTCACCTATGTCGTCGTCCGGACCGACGAGGGTCTCACCGGCGTCGGCGAGACCCGGATGCTCGGCCGCACCGACGCCCTCGTCGGCTATCTCCGCGAGGCGACGGCCAACCACATCACCGGCTCAGATCCGTTCGCGGTGGAGGATCTCGTACGGCGGATGAAGTACGGCGACTACGGACGGGCCGGGGAGATCGTCATGTCGGGCATCGCCGTGGTGGAGATGGCCTGCTGGGACATCAAGGGCAAGGCCCTGGGCGTCCCGGTCTGGCAGCTGCTGGGCGGCCGGGTCACCGACCGGGTCAAGGCGTACGCGAACGGCTGGTACACCACCGAGCGCACCCCCGAGGCGTACCACCGGGCCGCCCGGACCGTCATGGACCGCGGCTACCGGGCCCTGAAGATCGACCCCTTCGGGACCGGGCACTACGAACTCGACCACGCGGGCACCACCTACGCGGTGTCGCTCATCGAGGCGGTACGGGACGCGATCGGGCCGGACGCCGAACTGATGCTGGAGATGCACGGACGCTTCAGCCCCTCCACGGCGGTGCGGCTGGCGAAGGATCTGGCCCCGTTCCGGCCGGCCTGGCTGGAGGAACCGGTGCCGCCGGAGAACCTCGACGCGCTCAGGAAGGTGGCGGACAAGGTGGATCTGCCCATCGCCACCGGCGAGCGGATCCATGACCGGATCGAGTTCCGCGAGCTGTTCGCCTCCCGGGCGGCCGACATCATCCAGCCGGACGTCGGACACATCGGGGGGATTCTGGAGACCCGGAAACTCGCCGCGACCGCCGAGACGCACTACACGCTCCTCGCCCCGCACAATGTGGGCGGCTCCGTCCTGACCGCCGCCACGCTCCAACTGGCGGCCTGCACACCGAACTTCAAGATCCTCGAACACTTCAATGACTTCGCGGACGCGGACATCAAGCAGGTGGTCAGGGGCGCGCCCCAGGTCGATCCCGACACCGGCTGCTTCGAGGTGTCGCACGCACCCGGCCTCGGGGTCGAGCTGGACGAGGACGCCGCCGCCGAATTCCCGCAGCAGCGGGCCCGGTTCGACCTGTGGGCCGAGGGCTGGGAGCGGAGGGCGCCGAAGTGAGCCGCGCCCTGGTCGTCGAGCGGCCGGGCGAGTACCGCCTGGTGCGCCGCGAAGTGCCGTGTCCGGGGCCGGGAGACGTACTGGTACGGGTCGCCGCCGCCGGCATCTGCATGAGCGACCGGGACGTGTACGACGGGCACCGCGACACCGGCTATGTCCGCTATCCCGTGACGTTGGGCCATGAGTGGTCCGGCACCGTGGAGGCGGTCGGCGCGGGCGTGGACCCGGCGCTCGTCGGCCGCGCGACCGTCGCCGAGGGGTTCAGGTCCTGCGGGACGTGCGAGCGCTGCCGGTGCGGCGAGACCAGCCTGTGCTCCGGCGGGTACGCGGAGACCGGGTTCACCGAGCCGGGCGCCTTCGCGGACCATCTGACGCTGCCCGCACGGTTGTTGCACCCGTTGCGCGACGACGCGGACCTGCGGGCCGCGGCCCTGCTGGAGCCCGCCGCCGTGATCGCGGCAGCGGTACGGGCCGGGCGGCCTCGCCCCGGCGAACGGATCGCGGTGGTCGGCGCGGGCACGCTCGGGCTGCTCGCGGTACAGCTGCTGTCCGCCACCTCGCCCGCCGAGCTGACCGTGATCGATCCGCGGGTCCCGCGCGGCGGCCTTGCCCTGCGGTCCGGGGCGAGCGCGGCATGCGTACCCGAGGAAGCGGAACACGGCCGCTTCGACCTGGTCGTGGAGACCGCGGGCGCGCCGGCCACGGCTGCGTCCTCCTGCCTGCTGGCGCGCAGGGGCGGCCGGGTCGTCCTGACCGGGATGTTCACGCCCGGCGCGACCGGCATCGATCCGGTGCATCTCTCGCTGAGCCAGCTGGAGGTGCGGAGCATCTTCGGCGCACCCTCGTCCGCCTGGTCCGACGCCGTACGGGCCTTCGGCCTGGGTCTGCTCGACCCGGCGCCGCTGATCACCCACGAGTTCCCGCTGGAGCGGTTCGGCGAGGCCGTCGCGCTGGTCGGCGGCGGGGACCCGGAGACCGGGAAGGTGCTTCTCCGGCCGTAGTCCGCGCACCACCGGGGCGCGCCGGGGCCCCGCTCCGGCGTGGCCGGTTCTGCCGGCCTCGCGCCCCCGCACGACCCCACATCCGAATGACGTCCGGGATACCGGACAAAGGAGTCCTGTGAACGCCTCCCACGTACCCCGCCGCCCCGGTGTCGATGCCCTGGCCCGCATCGGCCATCGCTCCCCCGACGTCGATCCGGCCGACGCCTCACCGCACTCCTTCCCCGACGGCGGCACCTGGCGCACCGAGATCCCCTCGGTGGAGGGGCCCGAGGCGCTGGCCGTCGTACTCGCGGAGAGCCTCCGCCTGGACGTGCCCGTCCACCGCATCAGTCAGGGCAGCGGTGTCTGGATGCTGACCGACGACGAGATCTCCGGGATGGCGGCTTCCTGCGCCGAACGCGGCATCGAACTCTGTCTGTTCACCGGTCCACGCGGCACCTGGGACATCGGCGCGGCCACCCGCACCGACTCGGGCGGCGGCGGGCTCCGCGCCCGCGGCCATGACGCGCTCGCCGGCTGTGTCGAGGACGCCCTGCGTGCCACCTCCCTGGGGGTGCGCTGTCTGCTCGTCGCCGACGAGGGCGTGCTGTGGACACTGCACCGGCTGCGCGCCGCGGGGCTGCTGCCGGACGGCACCACCTTCAAGCTGTCCGCACTCACCGGTCCGGTCAATCCGGCCGCGTACACCGTGTACGAACGGCTCGGCGCTGACTCCCTCAACGTGCCCTCCGACCTGACCCTGGACCACCTCACCGAGATCCGCAGGGTCAGCCGCGCCCCGATGGACCTCTATGTCGAGGCCCCCGACGACCTCGGCGGCTATGTCCGGATGTACGAGGCGGCCGAGCTGATCCGGCGGGGCGCGCCCCTCTACCTGAAGTTCGGCCTGAGCAGATCTCCGGCCATCTATCCCTATGGCGCACAGCTGCGTGAACTCACGCTCGCCACCGCCCGTGAGCGGGTGCGGCGCGGTCGCCTCGCTCTCGATCTGCTGGCCCGGCACGGAGCGGACGGCGGAATGTCACCGCTCGGCTCCCGGCTGCCGGGGCCGCTCCGGCGCTTTCCCGTCCCGGAAGGGGACTGACCCATGCGCACACGCACCCCTCGTATCGCCACCGCGGCAGCACTGGCCGCGGTGCTCACGCTCTCGCTCACCGCCTGTGGCCAGGAGGCCAGGGGCGGCAGCCGCTACCGGGCCGACGACGGCACGACGGGCACCATCGGTCTGGCGATGCCCACCAAGTCGTCGGAGCGCTGGATAGCCGACGGGAAGAACATGGCCGAGCAGTTCCGGCGCGCGGGCTACCGGCCCGACCTCCAGTACGGCGACGACAAGGTGGAGAACCAGGTCGCCCAGTTGGAGAACATGATCGCCAAGGGCCACCGGCTGCTGGTGGTCGCCGCGATCGACGGCTCGGCGCTCACCGATGTGCTGGAACGCGCGCACGACGCGGGCATCCCCGTGATCTCGTACGACCGCCTCATCATGGGCACGGAGAACGTCGACTACTACGCGTCCTTCGACAACGAGCGGGTCGGCGAGCTGGAGGCGACGTACATCGTCGACCGGCTCGGACTGAAAAGGAACAAGGACACCTTCACTATCGAGCTCTTCGCGGGCTCACCGGACGACAACAACACCAAGTACTTCTGGAACGGCGCCATGAAGGTGCTGAAGCCGTACATCTCGGCGGGCCGGCTCGTCGTGCGCAGCAAGCAGACCGCACTGAACCAGGCGACCACGCTGCGCTGGGACGGCGGTACGGCACAGAAGCGCATGGACGACCTGATCAGCAAGAACTACGGCGAGGCGCGCGTGGACGCGGTCCTCTCCCCGTACGACGGGATCTCGATCGGCATCATCTCGGCGCTGAAGAGCGCCGGTTACGGCAGCGGGGACCAGCCGCTGCCCGTCGTCACCGGCCAGGACGCGGAGCTGGCCTCGGTGAAGTCGATCATCCGGGGCGAGCAGACGCAGACGGTCTTCAAGGACACCCGCAAGCTGGCCGCACAGGCGGTCCAGATGGGCGACGCCGTCCTCACCGGCAAGAAGCCCGAGGTCAACAACACCAAGGACTACAACAACGGCAGGAAGACCGTGCCGTCGTATCTGCTGGACCCGGTCAGTATCGACAGGTCCAACACCCAGCTCCTGGTGAACGAGGGGTACTTCACGGCGGGACAGCTCAAGTGAGCGGCCGCCCGGTCCTCGAGATGCGCGGCATCACCAAGACCTTCCCCGGCGTCACCGCACTCAGCGAGGTCTCCCTCACCGTGCGCCACGGGGAGATCCACGCGATCTGCGGCGAGAACGGCGCGGGCAAGTCCACGCTCATGAAGGTCCTCAGCGGCGTTCATCCGCACGGCAGTTACCGGGGCGACATCCTCTTCGAGGGCGAGCCGGTGGCCTTCAGGAACATCCGGGCCAGCGAGCGTCAGGGCATCGTGATCATCCATCAGGAACTGGCCCTGATCCCCCACCTGTCGATCGCGGAGAACATCTTCCTCGGCAATGAACAGACCTCGGCGCGCGGCGTCATCGACTGGAACGAGACGTTGCGCAAGGCGGGCGGGCTGCTGAAGCGGGTGGGGCTGCGCGAGAACCCGCAGACTCCCGTCACCGATATCGGTGTGGGCAAACAGCAGCTGGTGGAGATCGCCAAGGCGTTGTCGAAGGAGGTGAAGCTCCTCATTCTCGACGAGCCGACGGCCGCCCTGAACGACGAGGACAGCGCGAAGCTGCTCGATCTGATCCTGGAGCTGCGCGCGGAGGGCATCGCCTGCATCATCATCTCCCACAAGCTGAACGAGATCAGGCGGATCACCGACTCGGTGACCATCCTGCGCGACGGACGGACCATCGAGTCCCTGATGGTCCGTGTGACTCCGGACGCGGAACCGGAGTTGTCCGAGGACCGGATCATCCGGGGCATGGTCGGCCGCGATCTCGACCATCGTTTCCCCGAGCGCACCCCGTACGGGGGCGACGACGCCGGGACACTCGCGTTCCAGGTGCGGGGCTGGACGGTGCGGCACCCGGTCGACCAGCAGCGCACCGTGGTCGACGATGTGTCGCTCACCGTGCGCCGCGGCGAGATCGTCGGGGTCGCGGGCCTGATGGGCGCGGGCCGCACCGAGCTGGCGATGTCCGTCTTCGGGCGCAGTTACGGACAGTACGTCGCCGGGACGGTGGAGGTGGGCGGGCACGAGGTGGCCACCAGGACGGTCTCCGCGGCGATCGACGCCGGTATCGCGTACGTCACCGAGGACCGCAAGCGCTACGGCCTCAACCTCATCGACACCATCACCCGCAATGTCTCCCTGGCCTCGCTGCCCGGGATGCGGCGTCGCGGTGTCGTCGACCAGCACCATGAGCGCCGGGTCGCCGAGCGCTACCGCACCACCATGAACATCAAGGCGCCGACGGTCTTCGAGCAGGTGGGGCGGTTGTCAGGCGGCAATCAGCAGAAGGTCGTCCTCAGCAGGTGGATCCACGCCGACCCCGAGGTGCTGATCCTCGACGAGCCGACGCGCGGGATCGACGTCGGCGCCAAGTACGAGATCTACACCGTCATCGACCGGCTCGCGGCGCAGGGAAAGGCGGTCCTGTTCATCTCCTCCGAGCTGCCGGAGCTGCTGGGGATGTGCGACCGGATCTACACGATGGCCGAGGGCCGGCTGACCGGTGAGGTCACCCGCGCCGAGGCCACCCAGGAAGTCCTGATGCGCCAGATGACCCTGAACGGAAGCTGAGGTCCCGTCATGACCACCGTCACTCCCCCGCAGGGCACCTCGGCCGTACCACCCGCCGCGGCCTCGGCAGGTGCGCTGATCGTCCGGAGCATCCGCTCCCACGTGCGTCAGTACGGCATGCTCGTCGCCCTGGTCCTCATCGTCGCGCTGTTCCAGATATGGACCGACGGCACCCTGCTGCTGCCGAACAACGTGTCCAATCTGATCCAGCAGAACGGCTACATCCTCATCCTGGCCATCGGCATGATGATCGTCATCATCGCGGGCCACATCGATCTGTCCGTCGGCTCGCTCGTCGCCTTCGTCGGCGCCATGTCGGCCGTGATGATGGTGAAGCACGACATGCCGTGGGTGCTCGCCCTGGTGCTGGCGCTGCTGATCGGCGCGGTCGCCGGTGCGTGGCAGGGCTTCTTCATCGCGTACGTCGGTATCCCGTCCTTCATCGTGACACTGGCCGGCATGCTGCTCTTCCGCGGTCTGACCCAGATCGTGCTGGAGGGCCAGTCCCTCGCCCCGTTCCCCGAGGGCTTCCAGAACATCGCCAAGGGCTTCATTCCCGAGATGGGCCCCTACACCCAGTACCACAACCCGACCCTGCTGATCGGCCTCGCCGTCCTCACCCTCCTGCTCGTGCAGGAGTGGCGCGACCGGCGCCGGCAGCTCGCCTTCGCACTGGAGGTGCTGCCGGCCGGACTGTGGGCGCTCAAGTGCGTGGCGATCGTCGCGGCCGTTGTCGCCTTCACGCTGACGCTGGCGAGCTTCCACGGGGTGCCGGTGGTGATGCTGATCATGTGCGCCCTGCTGATCGGCCTCGGCCATGTGATGCGCAACGCGGTGATCGGCCGCCATGTCTACGCGCTGGGCGGCAACAAGGCGGCGGCCGTGCTCTCGGGCGTCAAGGACAAGCGCGTCACGTTCCTGGTCTTCGTCAACATGGGGGTGCTGGCCGCGCTCGCGGGCTGTGTGTACGCGGCACGTCTCAACTCGGGTACCCCGCAGGCGGGCCTCAACTTCGAACTGGAGGCCATCGCCGCGGCGTTCATCGGTGGCGCGTCCATGAGCGGCGGCGTCGGCACGGTGATGGGTGCGGTGATCGGCGGCCTGGTGCTCGGCGTGCTCAACAACGGCATGTCGCTGGTCGGCATCGGCACCGACTACCAGCAGGTCATCAAGGGGCTGGTGCTGCTGGCGGCGGTCGGGTTCGACGTGTGGAACAAGCGCAGGGCCGGCAGGTGACCGCCTCTCCCGCCCGGCCGCGGTGTCGCCGGTCCGGCTCCGGAGCGCAGAGACCGTACGCGTGCGGGAGCCAGGGCCGTTGCCGGCTCCGGAAGTCACCCACGAGGAGGTTTCAAGCTGTCGAGGAGGGCGCGCAGCACGGCGAGGCGGTGGGCGCGGAGGCGGTCGGCCGCCTTGGAGCCGCCCGATGGGCGCAGCGCCCGGCGGGTCGCGTGGATGGCCAGTACGCCGAGGATCAGCCGGACCAGCGCGCCGCTGATGAGGACGGCCGCGACCACCCACGCCGCCTGGCTCAACTCCATGGAGAGCATCTTCGATCACACCTTCGTCGGTCGGGAGTCCCGGTCTAGCGCGATCGCCCGGCGATGCGCCGCCCCGCAGGCGCGCGGTACCGGTCCGCCCCGGGGGATCTCCGCGCGGCTGCGCCCCTTTCCGCCGGGCGCGTGCCGGGGCAGTATGCGGCCATGGCACACGTGAATGAGCCGCGCGCCCCGTGGGGCAAGGGGCCGAAGCGCGATCTTCCCTTTCCCTACGACCGGGACCTGTCCGGGGTGCTGCGCCATCTCAACCGACGCACCCGCGCCTTCCGGTCCCGGCTGGCGAACGACCCGGTCACGGCCGCGTATCTGGCGGCCGGGATGCGGCTGCTCGGGCGGCATCTCGGCCCCGGCTCCCCGGGCCGCGCCCACGGCGAGCGGCCCTTCCTCAGCTTCCTCTCCCAGCGCGCGATCGCCGCCGAGGTCGCCAACAACCCCCGGCCGTTCCCCCGGCAGGGCACCGTCGCGATGCTGCGGGACCGCTGGAGCGCCCAGTCGGAGTTCGTCGCCGATCTGATCAGCTTCGCGGTGTGGCGGGAGAACTACCGGCCGGAGTACCGGGAACAGCGCGCCGCGAACACCGAGAAGCTGGTGAGCGGGCCGGACTTCGTCCGCGCGGTGCACGAGACGGCGTACCGGCACACCGCCGAGGGCGCCGCCATGCCCTCCGTCCGGCTCGGGCTGGCCCTCATGACCGCCGCCGAGGGGGACGAGGAGATCATGCGGGCCGTCTCCGCCATGTACGAGGACTATCTCGGTTCCTGGAAGGAGCTGTACAGCGCGGTGATGCGGGAGCGCGGGCTGCGGCTGCGTCCGGGTCTCACACTCGACGACCTCGCCGACGCGCTGTCCGCGACCACCGACGGAATGACCCTGCGCGCCATCGGTGACCCCGGCTCCGGGGTCGTCGACCACGAGAGGCGCCGCTCCCTCATGGGCACGGTCGCCCTCGCTGTGATCCATGGGTTCCTCGAACCGGACGAGGATGCGAGCGGTCTCACGCTGGAGCAGGCCGTATCGGCGAGATTCGACACCTGACCGGCGCGCCGCGAAGGGCCTTGGCCTCCCCTACGCCGGTGTCGGCGACGCCGCCCGTGGAACCGCCCGGGGGAACGTCGACGACCAAGTAGTGGGGCCGCGCGAGCCCCAGGAACACCAAGCCGCCACTGGCGGACCAAGGAGCCACGATCTTGTGGTGCCCGGCCCGCGAACAGGAGTGAGACATGCGTTGTGTCAGCTGTGGACAAGAGACCGAGTATGAACACGAGCCCCCCGTGGGGGGCTCACCGGAGATTGGGCTGGTACACGCCGGCAGCGGTGCGAGGGCCTGTTTCCCGGAGCGTGGTCCGGGAAGCCCGATGGTCAAAGCTCCGGTGCCACCGCACCTCCGCCGCCTGCTGGAGCAAGGACCTCCGCCGTCGCCGCACGGGCCGGACACGAGCGGGGCGAGCTGACGGAGGATCAGCAACGCGCGGTCCCAGACCCGTTCACCGCCGACGGCGTCGCCGAGCTCGCGCAGTGCCCCCTCCTCGGGGTGTACCGGGATGATCCGCGACGGTGCACTGTGCATGCTGGATCCTGAGCTGCCGACTGCCCGTAGCCTTCCTCCATGCAGGCAACTTTGATGATCTACGACGGCAAGGCCGCGCCCGATGCGGACGTACCACGTACCGGGGGCGTGCCGCTGGCCCCCGAGGGGTTCACCTGGCCGGTGTGCGACGACTACTGCGGAGGCCCGATGCAGTTCTTCGCACATCTGCCGGTCGAGTACGGCGTCCTGTCGGTCTTCGTGTGCCAGAACGATCCGGGCGCCTGCGAGCTGTGGGACGCGACCTCCGGGGCGAATCGGGTCCTTCTCTTCCCGCCCGCGGGGCTGGTACCGGTGGCCGTACCCGAGAAGGGTGTGACGCTGCTGCCCGCGGTGTCGGCGATCACGACCCGGGTCGTGACGGTCGAACCCGAGGAGGATGACGGCGACGACGATCTCCCGCCCGACGCATACGACCTCGCCCGTTCAGGGTGGAAGCGGGAGCCCGGCGAGCAGTTCGGGAAGCAACGCGAGGTGCTCGGATCGCTCGGCGGCAGCCCCTCCTACCTGGACGAGGACCGGTTGCCCGGGTGCCCCTCCTGCTCCGGCACGGCGGAATTCGCGGCACACTTGGAGGAGGGGATCGACCGGCAGACAGCGATGAACCTCGGCGGCCGGCTGGGTTACGTCTTCGTCTGCCGCTCCTGCTCCGAGGGCGCCTTCCTCACGGGCTGAGCGGCAAGGGCGGCTGCGTCACCCTTGTGTGCCGCTGCCCTTGTTGTCGAACTTCTCGAGCGGCGTGCGGGCACCGTGGCGGAACGCGTCGAGGCCCGTATCGAAGTCGACCGCCGACCCCGCGAACAGCGCCGATTCGTCGGGGGCAACGTAGATCTTGCCTCCGCCGCGTACGGCGTGCACGAGGCAGACGCCGAGCCTGTCGGGCAGCTCGATGACGTTCAGCACCGGGTCGGTCCTGAGCCGAGCGAAGTGCGCTCTGCCCACCACGACGAGCCGGTCGAGTCCCTCGGATGCCGCGTCGCTGCCGCCTGCGGCAGGTGGCAACGGTGCCGTGCGGTCCTCGACCGCCTCGACCGCGTAGCCGGAACGCTCGGCGGCATCGAGGAACGCATGGAGATCGGATGCCTCGCGCAGGAGCGCTCCGAGCTCGCCCTCGCATTCGGCCACGTGGAACGTCGCGGTGGCGAACGGATGCGTGACCGGTGCAGCCCCTGGCAGCGGCGGCGGGGTTGAGGTGCTTACGAGCACCCCCGGTTCGCCCCTGAGTCCCATCGCGAGCCGCTTGCCGTGGAAGAGGCGGTATGTGCGCACCGACCCGGTCGCATCACTCACGACATCTGCTCCGTTCCTGTGATTGCCCGTAGGGCTCAGCGTATGCGCCGCCGGGCAGGAGAACGGCCCGCTGCCCGGTTGATCGTGCACGAACAGCCCCTGACCACCCCACCCACCAGGGCCCGACCGGAATCGAAGAACGTGGAAAGGCTGGGCAGACCAGCAGATACCGCCTGCCCGCACCCAGCCGCCCGCACGGAACCGACTCAACAACCGGACAGCGGATCACCCTCGAACCGCCTCGGTGGATCAAGGTTTAGGCTCGGCCCATGTGCATCTCCGTGGACCAGGCCGAATTCTCCGGATCCACTCTGTACGCCGGGCGGCTGCGTCACCCCCTCCACGGGCTGGTCCATGTGCTCGGCTACCAGAACACCGCGGTGAATCTGGCCGACGGCCCCAACGCCATGCTCCTCCATCTTCCCGCGTACCGGATGGGCCGGGAGAACTTCCTTCCGGCGGGGCGCAGTTCGGACGTTCTCGGCCGGATGGTCGACGCCGTCCGGCCGGTCGCCGCGGGCATGCCGTCCGACATCGCGTGGATGAGCTGGGGCGCCGGTGATGAGGTCGAGGTCTTCGACCACGACATCTACACGGTGCTGCTGGCGTCCGACGCCACCGCGCTGCCCGCCGCACTCGCACGGGTCCCGTCCCACAGGCGCCCCGCACTGAACCCCCTTCTGCTGCGCTTCTACGCGAACCACTACGCGGGGCACGCCATCGTCGTGTGCTGCTTCGACAACGCCGAGGCGGCCCGGGCGAAACCGCTGATCATGTGGTACTCACCGCACGACCCGGACCGGCTGTCCCTTCCCTCGCTGGACTGCCATACGGGGGAGCCGCCCGAGTTCACCACCGAGGTCGCGGTGGACCACTGGGTGCTCTTCGGCACCGACGAAGCTCCCGAGGAATGGGGCGAGTCGGTCGACCACGACCCCCGCATGCGCCACCGGCTGCGCCAGTTCCTGCCCGACTCGGTGATGGGGGCCCGCTTCGACGGTTCGCTGCCCAACGGCGATTTCTCCCTCACCCACGGTGATCTACTCGCCGGGAGACTGGACCGTATCCAGCGCCTCCGGCCGTCCTGG
This sequence comes from Streptomyces sp. NBC_01237, assembly GCF_035917275.1. Classification (NCBI taxonomy): domain Bacteria; kingdom Bacillati; phylum Actinomycetota; class Actinomycetes; order Kitasatosporales; family Streptomycetaceae; genus Streptomyces; species Streptomyces sp. NBC_01237. The sequence continues at coordinate 654,839 of NZ_CP108508.1, forward strand.
TGAGGGCGTTCCGCGCCTGCGGCCGGTGCTCGTCGTCCTGCCAGTCGCTGACCGGGTAGTCGACATAGCCGCCGGCCCCGCCGATGTAGTACGTGGCCGGGTCGCCGGTCGCCGGCTCGCGGCCCAGCGCGAATCGGGCGACGAGGTCGGGGTTGGCGATGAAGTGGGCCGCGAAGGACACCGCGTCGGCGATTCCCGCCTCGATGACGGCGTTCCCGGAGTCGCGGTCGAAGCCGAGGTTCGCGATCAGCGGGCCGGTGAATCGTCGCCGGAACCGCGCGAAGGCGTCGAAGTCGGGGGCGGCGCCCGGGGCGGCGAGTTCCCGCCCCCGGAGGTGCAGATACGCGACGGGACGGTCGTTCAGCTCCGTCACGAGTTCGTCGTAGTCGGCCAGCGTACGGTCATCGGCGGTGAACCGGCCGCCCGTCCAGTACGGCGACAGGCGGACGCCGACACGCTCTCCGTGCCATGGCTCGGCGACCGCGTCGATGATGTCGAGCAGCAGCCGCCGTCGGCCGGCGCGCCCCGCGCCGTACGCGTCGGAGCGGCGGTTGAGGCGCGGATTGAGGAACTGCGGGATGAGATGGGCGCCGAGGGCATGGATCTCGACGCCGTCGAATCCGGCGCGCCGGGCGTTTGCGGCGGCCTCGCGATAGTCCGCGATCGTGCCCCTGATGTCCGCGACGGTCATCGCCCGGGGGGTGACGGTGTCCTTGAACCCGCTCGGCGTGTACGACTTCTCGTGCGGATCGATCGCCGAGGGCCCGGCTGGCAGGGCTCCGCCCAGATGGTCGGGGTGCGAGGCGGCGCCGGTGTGCCACAGCTGCACCACGATGCGGCCTCCGAGGGCGTGGACGACGTCGGTGACCCGTCGCCATCCGGCGATCTGTTCCTGGCTGTATATGCCGGGTACGCCCGGGAAGCCGATGGCCCGCTCGCCGACCCAGGCTCCCTCGGTGATGATCAGCCCGGCGGCTGCCCGCTGACCGTAGTAGGCGGCGTGCATCTCGGTGGGCACCAGTCCGTCGTTGGCCGCGCGAGCCCGCGTGGCCGGGGCCATCACCACCCGGTTGGGCAGCGGCAGGCCCGCGAGATCCGCCCGGCGCAGCAGGGGCTGTCCGAGCGCGGTGACAGGGGTTGTGCTCATGGTGCGGCTCTCCTCGTCGTACGGTCGGCAGGTGCCGGATGCCCTGCCGCTTCGGCGCGATCGTGCGCCTCTTAGGGTCGACGGAGCGCGACGGCGAAAGGTGACCGATGGACGAGCAGGACCGGCTGGCGGAGCGATTCGAGGCGCATCGCGGGCGGCTGCGGGCGGTCGCCTACCGGCTGCTCGGGTCGCCGGCCGAGGCCGAGGACGCCGTCCAGGAAGCCTGGCTGCGGTTGAGCCGGGTCGACCCCGGCGGCATCGCGAATCTGGCCGCGTGGCTGACGACCGTCGTGTCCCGCATCTGCCTCGACCTGCTGCGCTCCCGCACCTCACGGCGCGAGGAACCGGCCGGGGAGGACCTTCCCGGCCGGTTCGTCGACGGCGACGAGGAAGGTGACCCCGAGCAGGAGGCGCTGCTGGTGGACTCGGTCGGCCGCGCCCTGCTCGTGGTCCTGGACACGCTGGGGCCCGCCGAGCGGATCGCCTTCGTGCTCCATGACACGTTCGCCGTACCGTTCGACGAGATCGCTCCCATCGTGGAACGCACACCGGTCGCCACGAAGAAGCTCGCCAGCCGCGCCCGGCACAAGGTCCATGGCACGCCCGTCGTCACCGGTTCCGAGCCGGCCGCGCACCGCGATGTCGTCGACGCCTTCCTCGCCGCCGCACGCGGCGGCGACCTGGGCGCCCTGCTCGCGGTGCTGGCCCCCGATGTCGTACGCAGGGCCGATCCCGCCGCCCTGCCGTCGGGCGCGGCGACCGTGGTGCGCGGCGCGCGGGCCGTGGCGGAGGAGACCGTGCTGCTCGCCCGGAACTCGCGGTTCGCGGCGCCGGCGCTGGTGGACGGCGCGGTGGGGATCGTCGTGGCCCCGCGCGGGCGGCTGCTGCTCGCCCTCACCCTCACGATCGAGGGCGGCAGGATCGCGGCGTACGAGGTGATCGCCGATCCCGTCCGTCTTCAACGGCTCGAACTGGCCGTTCTCGACACGCGCCCCTGACGGGCGGCACCCCTGGGACGGGGGTCAGGCCGTGGCGGCCCGACCGCCGTCCCGCGCGCCCAGCCCGTCCAGGACCAGATCGGCCAGTGCCCGCGGCAGATCTTCGTCCAGGGGCTCGCGGGTCAGCAGCGCCCGGCTGTGCAGGGGGGCGATCAGGGCTTCGAGGGCCAGGCGCGGGTTCGTCCCGGCCCGGAGTTCGCCCCGGGCGATGCCCCGTTCGATCATCACCCCGGCCGACCGGATCCTCGATCGCCAGAACTCCTCGCGGGCCGCTGCCAGTTCGGGGTCCTGCACGGTGATCACGGCGGCGCGGGCGAGTGCTCCGCCGAGAGGGCTGTTGAGGTACTCCACCACCAGGGTGGCGAACGCGTACAGGTCCTCGCGCACGGAACCGGTGTCCGGCACGGGGACGCGGCGGTCGCTGACGGCGAGCAGCGCGTCGGTGATCAGATTCTCGCGGGTGCGCCAGCGCCGGTAGACGGAGGTTTCGTTCACCTCGGCCCGTGCGGCGACGTCCGCGAAGCTGAATCCGGTCACACCGTGCTCGACCAGCGCCTCGACAGCCGCGTCGAGCACGGCCTGGCGAACCCGTGCGCCCCGGCCGCCGGGCCGGCGCCGGACTTCTTCCTCGGTCATGTGCATCACTCCTCACCACCATACTAATGCCAGATTTCTTGCTTTTATCGAGGAAGTGGGTCATGGTTCTTAAAGCAAGAATTCCCGCTTTTAGCGTCGCCCGGAGCGATGTGCAAGGAGTTGGACATGTCATACGTATGGCCTCTGGACCCCCGTGAACTGTTCGTCGAGCGATACCCGCAGATGCTGGGCTTCGGACTGCCCGCCGAGGATGTCGACGCCACCCGCGCCGCGATCGACGACATGTGGCCGGACGCGCCCGGCGGCTGGGTGCACGAGTGGTCACGGCTCGCCGAGAGCTACGCCGCCACCGGCCGCCACGACCTGGCGGCGGCGGCCTACGGCTGGGCGAAGTTCCCCACCCTGGCCGACGGGCCCAAGCGCTCCGCGCTCGCCCGGCAGACCGAGCAGTACACACTTTCCGCAGCCGGCTTCCCGGTGGACTTCGAACGGCGCGTCCTCACCGTTCCCCACCGGGGCGGCACGGCTCAGGTCGCGATCCATGTCCTGGCGGCACCGGGTCTGCCCGCCGACGCGCCCGTCACACTCGCCAGCGGCGGCGTGGACTCCTGGAAGATGGATCTCCACTCGCTGTGGGTCCAGCTCGCCCTGCTGTCACAGACCCGGGTCGTCACCTTCGACCTCGCGGGAACCGGTGAGACCAGCCATCTCCCCATGACTCCCGACGGCGGCACCGAGATCGTCGAAGGCATCGTCGCCGAAGCCCGCAGGATCGGCAACGGCAAGGTGGCGCACTTCGGTCTCTCCATGGGCGGCTACTACTCGGCCCGCACCGGCCTCACCGCCGCGGTGGACGCCTCCGTGGTCCTCGGCGGCCCCGTGGAAGCGGCGTTCGCGCCCGGCCGCGGCTTCGCCTTCGGCATGGAGGGGATCGTCGGCAACGCGCTCGGCTTCGACCGGCCCCCGAGCTCCGACGAACTGAGCGACGCCTTCTCCAGCTTCGACCTGCGCCCGTACCTCGACCAGGACGCCCACGCGCCCATGCTCGTCATCAACGGTGCCGACGACGTCCACATCCCCCAGCACGACACCCTCGTCTTCGGCGACCGCCGGGACACCCGGGTCGAGCTCGTCCCCGGCACCGGTCACTGTGCCATCTCCAAGCTGCCCGAGGTTCTGCCCGTCATCGTCGACTGGCTCAAGCAGACCCTGAACGGCTGACCCCACTTCGGTCGTCCGACCGTCCCGGCCGACGCACCCGGGCGGCATCACCCCCGTACGCAAGGAGAGTTGATGCCGCCCGGGTGCGTCGGCCGATCCACTCACGTACGCCGAGAGCTCGTCGGTGCGGGGCTGTTCACCGACCGCCGGAGGACCGTCCGACCATGTCCTGCGCGTCGACGGCCGCGAGCACCGCGTCGACCAGCGCCTCGACGGACCGCCCGTCTCCCGCGTCGATACGATCGAGTCCCAGCCGGCCGACGGCGTCCAGCATGAGCGTCTGATAACGCTCGGTACGGGCCAGGAACCTGTCCATGAGGTGCCGTTCCCCGGCCGTCGCCGCCTCGTAGCGGCCCGCATCACGCACCCGGGCACGCACGATGCCCGCGTCCGAGGTCAGCCACACGGCGGCGGTGCGCGAAGCCGCCGTCCTCACGACCCGGGAGGGCCAGAGAGCCGACCCCTCCAGGACCAGGCCCGGCCGGTCACCCCTGCCCGCCGCATGAGCCGTGATCAGCTCCTCGATGCGGGGCCACAGCCGTTCGTAGTGGTCGAGAACGGACGTGAGCAGCTCATCGGCCGTCAACGACCGGTAGTGCTCGGCCACATGCTCCGGTACCTCGTGATCCGGCGTCCGCCAGGGCCGCCCCGGATGACGCGCCAGCCCGTCAGTCGACCGGTACACGAATCCGAGCCGCTGCGCCACCGCCCGGCCGACGGTCGACTTGCCCACATTCGAGGTTCCCCCGATCAACACCACACGCACGCCTCGCATGCCGACGACCCTAGTCCGCCACCGCCGCCGCACGGTTGGCGCCCGTCGGCCGCACCGCCGGATCTCCTGCTGCGGCAGACCCCGGCCCGCCTCCAGGGACATACTCGGTACGCCCACTCGTCAGCTGATCGGCTCGGAGGCACCGCCATGACCACGCCACGCAGAACGCCGCAGGACGCCCTCAAGGCAGCGGGCGCGAGCACGGAGGCGGCGACCCGGCTGCTGGAGCGGGTCGCCGCCCGCCTCGGCGGCAGGGCCGCGGTGTCGGCCGTCTTCGGGGAGCCGGTCGTCCGCGAGGACGTGACCGTCATCCCCGTCGCCTCCGCACGATTCGGATTCGGGGGCGGCGCCACGCAGGAGGACGGTGACGGGAGGTCGAACGAGGGCGGCGGCGGGGGCGGCGGCGCGACGGCCCGGCCCCTGGGGTTCATCGAGATCAGCAAGGGCACCGCGGTCTACCGCCCGATCCGACCCCCCTGGGCCGACACGGTCATCCCCGTGGCTCTGCTCCTGGCGGCGGTCGCCGCTCCCCGGGCCGCCCGCGCGCTCGCCGAGCTCGGGCGCCGGGGGGTCTAGAAATCCTTTGCCGATGAATCCGTGACATGACAGCGTGCGCCGCATGTTGCCCCAGCGTCAGATACGCGCCCAGTACGACGCTCGCACGATCGTCGTCTATCAGGCGTACTCGCCCGCGGTCGCAGATCCCGCTCTGCGCGCCAACCGCTTCGTGCCACCGTTCTCGTTCACTCGCATGACGTGGATCAAACCGTCGTTCCTGTGGCTCATGCACCGCAGCAACTGGGCACGGAAATCGGGGCAGGAACGCGTTCTCGCCGTACGGATCACCCGGGAAGGATGGGAAGAAGCCCTGTCACAGGCCGTCCTGACAACGGCCGATCCCGCGCACGTCGCCCGAGCACCGGTTCATGTCCAGTGGGATCCGGAGCGTTCACTGCGCGGAGCGGCCCTCAACCACTACAGCATCCAGGTGGGGGTGGGCAGGGGGCTGATCCGGACGTTCGCCGACGAGTGGATCGTCGACCTCACCGACATCACCGCACAGGCCCGCAAGGTCGCCGGGCTCATACAGAGCGGGAACGCATCGAAGGCTCAGCGGCTGCTCCCCGCGGAGCGCGTCTACCCCGCTCCCGGGGCCTGCGCCGAGCGCCTTCGCATCGACACCTCGGCATGACGCCCCCACGCCCGTACGCGTGACCGTCCCCGCGCCCGGAAATCCGGGGGCTTCGGCGGCCGTCCCCTGCCATGATGCCCCGATGCGTGATCGTGAGCGGGCAACTCCTTCAAGGACAGCGGACGAGCGGGTCTCGTTGACCGGATTCCTCCAGTACCAGCGGGAGACTCTCGCGATGAAGTGCGCGGGTCTGACCCCCGACCAGTTGCGCAGGAGAGCGGTCCACTCGTCCGGACTGTCCCTGCTCGGGCTGGTGCGGCATGCGGCCGAGGTCGAGCGGAGCTGGTTCCAGGTCGTCTGGAACACGGAGGACGTCCCCGCGTACTGGCCGAGGAAGCCCGACGGCACGTTCGCCGATTTCGATGTGGACGCGGCCGATCCCGACGAGGCGTTCACGCTCTGGCGGACGGCCTGCGCGCGGTCCCGGGCGATCGTCGAATCCGTCAACTCCCTCGACACCAGCGTGCGGTGGCGCGACGAGGTGTTCAGCCTCCGCTATGTCCTCACCCACATGATCGAGGAGTACGCCCGCCACAACGGGCACGCCGATCTGCTGCGTGAAGCCATCGACGGAGTCACCGGAGAGTAGGCGCGGCGCACCCGCGAGGCGACGTCCGGCGAGGCGTCCCGTTCCTGCACCCATCTGCTCACGCGGCGTCAGATCACGCCAATTCCTGCCCCTTCAGGATTCATTGTCGGCCTTTTTTGACTGTTATCCGTCATGGACGTGGACCCTGGATGTGGCCGAGGCAGGATGGCGTGCGTGATGGGCAACCTTCCCGTCGTGAGGACCAGTTTCATCGGCCGCAGCGGCGAACTGGCCAGCATTGAACGGGCACTCGAAGAACACCGGCTGGTCACGCTCACGGGCAGCGGCGGGGTCGGGAAGAGCCGGCTGGCACTGTGCGCGGCCGACCGTGCCGAAGACCGATTCCCCGACGGTGTGTGGTGGGCCGATCTGTCCCATCTCCACGACGACCAGCTGCTCACCACGACCGTCTGCGACGGCGTCGGACTGCTGGATCACAGCTCGCGCCTCCCCGAGGACGCGCTGCGCGAGTGGCTGGCCGACCGGCGGCTGCTGCTCGTCCTCGACTGCTGCGAGCGGGTGCTCGCTTCCTGCGGGAACCTCGTGGACGAACTCCTCGCCGCCGCGCCGGGGCTGACCGTCCTCACCACCAGCAGGCAGCCGCTCGGCATCGCGGGCGAGCACTGCCTCGACGTGCCGCCGCTGCCCGCGGGCGACGACGGGGACGAAGCGGTGCGTCTGTTCCGTGACCGTGCCGCGACCGCGGCACCCCGTCTGGCGCTCGACGACCCGGCCACCGCCACGGCCGTCGAGGAGATCTGCCGCCGCCTCGAAGGGGTCCCGCTGGCCATCGAGCTGGCCTGCGCGCGGCTCCGCGAGAGCAGCACGCAGGAGATCACCGGCCGGCTCGTCTCCCGGCTCGACGCTCTCACCGACGAGGCCCGGTGGCCCCGCCACCACCGGGCACTGCGCACCGCGATCGGCTGGAGCCACGAGCTGTGCGAGCCCCTCGAACGCCTCCTGTGGGCCCGGCTCTCCGTCTTCCGCGGCGTCATCGGGACGGCCGACGCCGAGGCCGTGTGCTCCGGGGGTCCGCTCACCTGCGACGCGATCGCCCCGGCGCTGGAGAGACTGGCCGCCCGCTCCGTGCTCCAGCGGGTCGGTGAGGGGTACCGGATGCTCGACACGCTGCGCGAGTACGGCGCCATGTGGCTCGCGGAACTGGCGGAGGACACCTCCCTCGCGGACCGGCACGCCCGGCATTTCGCGAGCGTCGCGGCGCAGGCCCACGCGGGCTGGCTCGGCCCGTCCCAGGTCGCCTGGTACCGCAGGATCGCCGACACCCACGCGGATCTGTGCGCGGCTCTCGACCACCTGCTGGCCGAGGACCCCGAGAAGGCCGTCGAGATGGCCGGCTGCACGGGCCTGTTCTGGAGTTGCTGCGGCTATCTGCACCAGGCCCGCGTCTATATCGAGCGGGCCCTGGCCCTGCCGCTCTCCCCCGGCCCGCACCGCACCCGCGCGCTCTGGGCCCTCGGGATCACGCTCACCCTCCAGGGCGACCACAAGGCGGCCCGGCGGGTCGGTGAGGAGTGCAACCGCGCCGCGCGGCGCGACCAGGACGCCGAATCCATACTCTCCGCCGCCCACTCCATCAGCTTCACCTATCTGATGATGGGCCGTCCGCAGACCGCCCACTCGGTGAGCGACCACGCCCTGCGCCATCTGCCGGACAGTTCGCGCGACGCCCCCTCGCACATGCGTTGCAGGGTGATAAGGCTCTTCGCGCTCTCCGCGCTCGGCCGTCTGGACGAGGCGTACGAGGAAGCCACCCGGCTCCAGCAGATCAGCCTGAGCCACGGCGAACACTGGGCCCGCGCCTACGCCGACCACCAACTCGCCCTGATACACCTGTTGCAGGGCCGACCGCGCCATGCCGAGACCCACGCGCGTGCCATGCTCGCGAGCAAGCACACGCTGCACGACAGCCTCGGCATCGCCCTCGGTCTCGACCTGCTCGCCGGGGCGATCGCCGCCCAGGGCGACGGAGTCGAGGCGGCCCGTACGTCCGGCACGGGACACACGTTCTGGCGGATGATCGGCCACCCCCATCGCGGCACCCCCGAGCTCGGCGCGATCCGCGAGCGGTGGGAGCGCCACGCGCGGGAATCCGCGGGCGACACCGCCTACGATCGGGCCTACCACCGCGCCTCGGCCGACGACGCCGAACGGGGCCTGGCGCATGCCCTGGAACGGCAGTCCTCTCCCTGAGGGGCGTCCCGCGCCCCCTTGCGCCGCGCGCCTCCGGCGCACCGGACACTATCGTCACCGCATGATCGTCATAAGTCGGCTGCGCCTCGACCATGCCCCGGCCCTGCTCGCCTTCGAGCAGGAGAACCGTGCCTATTTCGCCGCTTCGGTCCCGGACCGCGGAGACGACTACTTCGCCCACTTCGACGTACGGCACCACGGCCTGCTCGCAGAACAGCGGGCCGGGCTGCACCACTTCCACCTCGTGGAGGACGGTGAGGGCACGGTACTGGGCCGGGTCAATCTGATCGATGTCGCGGAGGGCTCCGCGGAGCTCGGCTACCGGATCGCCGAGCGGGCCGCGGGTCACGGGCTGGCGACATCGGCCGTCCGCCGGGTCTGCGCTCTGGCCGCCGCCGACTACGGACTCACCAGGCTGCGGGCCGCCACGACCGTGGACAACGCGGCTTCGCACGCCGTACTGACGCGTACGGGATTCGAGCCCACGGGCGAGGCCGTGTTCGACGGCCGCCCGGGGCGTCTCTACACGCTCGAGCTGAGCGCAGCACCGCTCCACTGATCCGGGGACGCCCGGCCGGTCTCCACGCTTCCCGTACGCCGGTGGTGTGCCCTCACGGCAGACCGCCGGCGTACGGTCACGTCACCGACAGGTCAGTCCTCGTCGGTCTTCTCGCTGATGATGGTGTCGTTCTTCGCGTCCACGTCGAACGTGGTCTTCTTCCACCCGGAGTCGACCACGTCGACCGACCAGACGACGCCCTTGCCGTTGTTGTCGTCCAGGTTGACCGAGGTGACCGTTCCCTTCTTCTTGTCCGTGGCCACCTTGGCCGCCTGCTCGGGCGTCTGCGTGGCCTCGGTGATCCACTGGGCCATCTGCTTCTTCTCGGCGGCGTCCTGATCGGTGTCCGCCGTGGCCTCGATCACCTCTCCCGAGACCGCGTCGATGCGGACGGTGTGCGCGGTGCCGTCCTTCTCGACGACCTCCGCGACCCATTCCGGCTTCACGGCGCCGGCGCTCGGGCTCGCGCTGCCGCTGGCACTGGCACTGGCACTGGCACTGGCGCTCGTGGTTCCGCTGGGGCTGGCGCTCGCGCTCCCGCTGGGGCTCGCGCTCGCGTCACTGTCCCTGTCGTCCAGGTCGAGTTCGACCAGCTTGCTCCCGGCCACCTCGCCGACCGCTGTCGTGGCCGCCTTGTCGAAGGTCACCTTGGTGGCCTCGATCAGCCTCTTGCGCTCCTTCTGGTCCTTGGTCAGCTGTGCCGTGGCCGAAGGGCTGCCGGACGCGCTCTTCGACGCGGTGGTCGTCTGCTGCGGGACGACCTTCGCGGCCTCGGAAGTGGCCGTGGCCGTCGTCTCGTCTCCGCTCGCCCCGCATCCGGTCACCAGCACGGCGGCGGCGACCACGCAGAGGGCACCTGCGACACGGAGGTTTCGGGCACGGGGGGAAACACGGGTCATTCGTCGGGGCTCAAGTCTCATACGCGCATGCCTAGCCCTCCCGGCGATCAGTCATGTTGCCCGACCGGCCGGAGTCACCCGATCGACCGGCCTCTTCGCCCGTTGGCCGTCGTCCCCGCCGCCCTCGGGCGTCCCAGGCGGTGGCACCCCGTGCCACGGTGGCGCTCCTTGAGCGGGTCTCGCGGAGGTGGGAAACAATGGACGCAACGCGGGCGCCGGTTCCTGTCGCCGCCCGGTCGGGAGGCCGTCATGGAATACCCGGAGAGCTACGAACTGATCTTCCAGGCGTCCGGCGCCGAGGACGATGTCGTCACCGTGCGGCTGACCGCCCGGTCCGGGGCCGGCGGATACCCGGTCTACGAGGACGAGTCGGGCATCGTCCGCGCGGAGATCAGTGACCGCGGCGAGGTACGCATGCTGGCGAGCGGTGGGCACCAGGTCCTCGGAGTACCGCTCCTGGCCCGGCCCGTGAGCCAGGGAAGCCCGCACACGCACTGAGCGCGGCCCGCCGAACCCTGTGGCGAGCAGGCGGCGGGGCGTCCACCTGGATGCCCCGCCGCTGTGTGCTGTCCGCACGGCGCCGTCCGCACATGCCCGCTCTTCGCCCGATTGTGTTTACATTCCCGCACCCCGGACGTAATCTGATCGCGAAACCACAGACTCGGGCATGAAACGGATACGAAACCACATGTACGCACCGGAGCGGCAGCAAGAGATCCTCCGTCTCGCCCAGGAGGGCGGCCGGGTCGATGTGCTCTCCCTCGCCGAGGAGTTCCAGGTGACCGCCGAGACCGTTCGGCGTGATCTGAAGGCCCTGGACCGCGCCGGACTGCTGCGCAGGGTGCACGGCGGCGCGATTCCCGTGGGTCGGCTCGGATTCGAGCCCGACCTCGCCGAGCGCGACGCCGTCGCGGCCGACGAGAAGGACCGCATCGCGGAGGCCGCGCTCGGCGAACTTCCCGCCGGGGGCAACGTGATCATCGACGCCGGGACCACGACAGCCCGGCTCGCCGCGGCCATCCCGATCGACTCGGCCCTGACCGTGGTGACGCACGCCCTGCCGGTGGCCGCCCGCCTCGCCGACCACCCCGGCCTCGCCCTGCACCTCGTGGGCGGCCGGGTCCGGCACCGTACACGAGCCGCCGTCGATGCCTGGGCCCTGAGCGCGTACGCCGAGATCAACGCCGATGTCGTCTTCCTGGCCACCAACGGGTTCTCGCCCGACGCCGGGCTGACCACCCCGGACCTCGCCGAGGCCGCGGTGAAGCGGGCGGTGATCCGGGCCGCCCGGCGCGTCGTCCTGCTCGCCGACTCGGGCAAATTCGGGCAGGAACACTTCGCCCGCTTCGGCGCGCTCGACGACGTCGACCTGCTCATCACCGACACGGGCCTCAGCCCCGAGGACGCCCGCTCCATCGAGAGCCGGGGCACGGAGGTAGTACGCGCATGATCCTCACCGTCACCCCCAATCCGAGCCTGGACCGTACGTACGAGCTCCCTGGCCTCGTCCGGGGCGCCGTCCTGCGGGCCGCCGCGGACCGTGTCGACCCCGGCGGCAAGGGCGTCAACGTCTCCCGCGCGGTCGCGGCGGCCGGCCACCGTACGGTGGCCGTCGCCCCCCTCGGCGGACCGGAGGGCGCCCTGCTCGCCCGTCTGCTCGGCGAGCACGGGATCGAGGCCGCCGGGGTGGAGATCGCCGGGAGCACCCGGGTCAACATCACGCTCGTCGAGCCCGACGGCACCCTCACCAAGGTCAACGCGACCGGCCCCGGGATCACGGCGGCCGAAGCGGAGAGCCTGCTGGAGGCCGTGCGGGCGCGCTCGGCGGCCGCGGACTGGATCGCGTGCTGCGGCAGCCTCCCGCGCGGGCTGCCGCCCCGGTGGTACGCCGAGCTGGTGGCGCGCAGCCATCGCGCCGGTGCGCGCATCGCGCTCGACACCTCCGGTCGGGCGCTGACCGCGGCCCTGCGGGAACACCCCGATGTGATCAAGCCCAACGCCCAGGAGCTCGCCGAAGCGGTCGGCCGCCCCCTGGCGACCGTCGGGGACGCCGTCGAGGCCGCCGCGGAGCTGCGCGAGCGCGGCGCCGGGTCCGTGCTGGCCAGCCTGGGGGCCGACGGACAACTGCTGGTGGAGGCGTCGGGTACGTACTTCGGCAGCGCCTTCGTGGAATCGGTCCGCAGCAATGTGGGCGCGGGCGACGCGTCCCTCGCGGGCTTCCTGGCCGCAGGCGGTGCGGGACCGGCCGCGCTGGCGGCCGCCGTCGCGCACGGCGCGGCGGCGGTGCAGCTTCCCGGAAGCGTCATGCCCACCCCGGCCGACATCGATCTGCCGGCGGTCGTCACGACCTCCGACGTTCCCCTGGACCGCGCGTTGACGGAGCCCGCCCCATGAGCGGCGCCACCCGCCGTCATCACGCGCATGAGCCCGCCGCCCCACGTCCCCCGGCCGCCCGCAGGGCGGTCCACGAGCAAGGAGCACCGCGATGAGTGAACTGATCACCGCGGCACTGGTCGACCTCGATCTGTCCGCCGGAACGAAGGACGCCGCCGCGAGGTCGCTCGCCGAGCGGATGGTCGCCGAGCATCGCGTCACCGACCTCGAAGGCTTCCTCGCCGACGTGGCCGCCCGGGAGGCACAGATGCCGACCGGTCTGGACGGCGGCATCGGTATCCCGCACTGCCGCAGCGAGCACGTGAGCGAGCCGAGCCTGGCGTTCGGGCGGAGCGCACGGGGCATCGACTTCGGCGCGGCCGACGGTCCGGCGGATCTGGTCTTCCTGATCGCGGCACCGGCCGGAGCCGACGACGACCACCTCACCATCCTGTCGGGCCTGGCCCGCAGGCTGATGGACCCGGAGTTCACCGCCGCGCTCCGCGCCCAGGACGATCCCGGTGCGGTGGCGGGTCTGATCCGGGGCGAGGAGCCCGCGCCCGGGGAGGCCGAGGCGACCGGGGGCGCACCGGTGGCCGGCTCCGCCGCTCCGTCCGCCCCGGTTCCCGCCGGGGCCGTGCCCGGCCCCCCGGCCGGTGATGCCGAGCGCGCACCGTTGCGGATCGTGGCCGTCACCTCCTGTCCCACCGGCATCGCGCACACGTACATGGCCGCCGAGGCACTGGCGGCGGCGGCCCGGACCGAGGGTGTCGAACTCACCGTCGAGACACAGGGCTCGGCCGGTTTCCAGAAGCTGGACCCCGCGGTCATCGCCGCGGCCGACGCGGTCATCTGGGCCCATGACGTGGAGGTGCGCGAGAAGGCGCGGTTCGGCGGCAAGCCGGTCGTCGACGTCGGGGTGAAGGCGGGCATCAACCGTCCCGTCGAACTGATAGCCGAGGCCCGCCGCAAGGCGGAGCGCGGTGAGATCAGCACCGCCTCGGACGCCCCGGGCAGTGCGTCGCCCGGTGCGGACCGGCCGGACGCCGACCACGCCGGCTTCGGGGTGCGGCTGCGGACGTACCTGATGTCGGGCGTCAGTTACATGGTTCCGTTCGTCGCGGCGGGCGGACTCCTCATCGCCCTCTCGTTCGCCATCGGCGGCTACGGGACGGCGAGCGCCGAGTCGGTCGCCGACCACTTCGTCTGGGGCGAGGCGGACAGCTGGGCGGCCCTGCTCAACCAGATCGGCGGCGCGGCCTTCGGCTTCCTGGTCCCGGTCCTCGCGGGGTACATCGCGTACGGCATGGCGGACCGCCCCGCGCTCGTGCCCGGCTTCGTCGGCGGAGCCATCGCGCTCACCGTCGACGCGGGCTTCCTGGGCGGCCTCGTCGCCGGACTGCTGGCCGGTGCGGTGGTGATGGCGATCCAGCGGCTCAAGGTCCCTCCGACCCTGCGCGGGATCATGCCGGTGCTGGTGATCCCGTTGATCGCCTCGGCGGTCGTGGGATTCCTGATGTTCATCGTGGTCGGCAAGCCGATCGCCTCGCTGCAGAAGGCCCTCACGGACTGGCTGAACGGCCTGTCAGGCTCCAACGCGATCGTCCTCGGCATCGTCCTCGGCCTGATGATGTGCTTCGACATGGGCGGCCCGCTGAACAAGGTCGCGTACGCCTTCGCGGTCGGCGGCCTCGCCGACCCGACGCCGGGCAGCCTCAAGGTGATGGCCGCGGTCATGGCGGCCGGCATGGTGCCGCCCCTGGCGATGGCCCTCGCCACCACCGTACGGAGCGGGCTGTTCACCAGGACGGAGCGGGAGAACGGCAGGGCGGCCTGGGTACTGGGCGCCTCGTTCATCACCGAGGGCGCGATCCCGTTCGCGGCGGCCGACCCGTTGCGGGTGATCCCGTCGGTGATGGCGGGCGGCGCGGTGACCGGCGCCCTGTCGATGGCCTTCGGCTGCACGCTGCGGGCTCCGCACGGCGGCATCTTCGTCGTACCGCTGATCGGCAACCCGTTCCCCTACCTGCTGGCCATCGCGGCCGGCACGGTCGTGGCGACCGCTCTGGTCGTGCTGCTCAAGGGCATGCGCCGGTCGACGGCGGCCGCCCCGTCGGCGGCCGAGGGGTCCGAGGTCACCGTCACCGCCTGATCGCCACACCCTCTTTGCCGGTGGACCTCACCTTTCCGGTGTACCTCAAACAGGAGTGAGCCCATGCATCTGTGCACCGTGACCGTCGGTTCCCGCAGCGGCCTCCACGCCCGCCCGGCCTGGCTGTTCGTCCGGGCCGCCACCCGTCAGCCGGTCAAGGTGACCATCGCCCGGGACGGTCGCGATCCGGTCGATGCCCGCAGCTGAACCGGCGGCCCCCGGGGACGGGCGAAGCCCCCCTGGAGACGGCACCGACTGCCACCGGTGCCGTCTCCAGGCCGCTTTGATGAACGAGTGTGCCGAATGGGGTACGGCGCAGCCCGCCACCTCGCTAGATTTGGCCGCGTGACCGAGAGCTGGAGCCCCGCTGACGAGGCCGTCGTCCGCCTCCCTTCCGGGCGGACGGTACGTGGCCGTGGCCTGCGCCGTCCCCTTCCCGACGGGCCGGTGCCGCACTTCGGCGTCTATCTCCTGGGCAAGCGGCCGCCGCCCACACCGTGGGAGTCCGACTGGCTTCGCTGGCCGGACTTCCGGCTCCCCGCCGACCGGCGGGCGGCGCGTGATCTTCTTGCGGAAGTGTGGCGCCGGGCCGACCGCGAACGGGTCGAGGTCGCGTGCGGAGGCGGCATCGGCCGGACGGGAACGGCCCTGGCGTGCCTGGCCGTTCTGGATGGTGTCCCGGCGGATCAGGCGGTCGCGTTCATCCGCCGCCACTACCATCCGCGTGCGGTGGAGACACCATGGCAGCGTCGCTATGTGCGGCACTTCGGAGCGGTCAAGTAGCGCCCGCGGCCCTGTGGTTGGATCTTCCCCTGACCGATGCCACCGGGCGGGAGAAAGCACATGGGTTGTCGCGGGGTCCTCTTCGCGCTGGAGGCCGCGGACGCGGAACGGCTGCTGGCAGCCGGAAGCGATACCGGGGTGATGGAGATCGTCGAAACGATCGAGGAGGGCTGGGACGTGTCGGCGCTGATGGAGCTCGACAAGTCCTGGGACGTCCTGCACCGCTGTCTGACC
Organism: Streptomyces sp. NBC_01237; assembly: GCF_035917275.1. NCBI lineage: Bacteria > Bacillati > Actinomycetota > Actinomycetes > Kitasatosporales > Streptomycetaceae > Streptomyces > Streptomyces sp. NBC_01237. The sequence continues at coordinate 670,569 of NZ_CP108508.1, forward strand.
GATGGAAGCCTGTCCTACGCCGGAGGTGAGTACCCGCTCTCCCATGCCGTCCTCGGGGGCAGGCTCCTCCACGAGGGCGACGACTACATCGTTTCGTACGTCGATGCGGCGGAGGTCCGGGACATCGCCCGTGCCCTGGCGCCGCTCGACGAGGAATGGCTCAGGGAGCGCTTCGCCGCCCTCACCTTCTCCGAGTACCGGGGGAGCGGCGGTGAGGACGACATCGGCTACGCGCTCGCCTATCTGCCCGACCTGCGGGACTTCTACGGTGAGGCAGCGCGGGCGGGCCGGGCGGCGATCTTCACTGTCGACCAGTAGCCGGGGCGCGCCCGCGCCCGCTTCCGCCAGATCCGGACGCGGGCGTGAGCGCTCCCCCGTCGTGTCCGGTCCTGGCGGGTCAGCCGCGGCGTACGGCCCGGAGCACGGCGTCACGGATGACGACCTGACGGCCCTCGGGGTCCGACGCCATGCGTTCGGGGGCCGCCGTGACGATCGATGCCCACGCGTCGGGGTCGAGTACGGCGGCCATCTCCTCGCCCGTCACGAACGTGTCCACGGCCATCGGCCGGCCCATGGATGTGTCCAGGTCCGCCGGGTGGTGGCTCACGACGAGCAGGGTCCCGCCGGGATTCACCGCGGCGGCCAGCCTGCGGTACAGGGCTTCGAGCGAGGGCCGCGGAAGGTGCATGAACTGCGCCGACACCAGGTCGAACCGCCGGGGGGCCGGGTCCCAGGTGAGGAAGTCGGCATGCTGCCAGGTGATCCGGCCCGCGATGTCCTCGCCCGCTTCGGCCGCGTTCCGTGCGGCGTGCTCCAGCGCGACGGTGGACAGGTCGGCACCGGTGACCTGCCAGCCGCGCGAGGCGAGCCAGATCGCGTCGGCGCCTTCGCCGCTGCCCACGTCCAGCACCGTGCCCGGGGTGAGACCCGCGGCGTACTCGACGAGGAGAGGGTTGGGGTTGCCGCTCCAGACGGTGCGGGAACGGTAGCGGGCGTCCCAGAACTCCTGGGTGAAGTGGTCATCCGTGTTCTCGGTGTGGTCGGCCGAGTGATGGTGGCTCATGCCGTCACTGTGACCTGGGTTCCGGGCGGCAGGCGAATTCCGTTGCCGTTACGGCAAAACGCCCGGTGTCGTGCTCAGTTGCCCGCCCGGCGCCGGCGCCGCACCAGAACGAGCGTCAGCGCACCGGCGAGGGCCGGTCCACCCGGATGCGCGGCGGCCACCGCACCGGCCCGGTCCAGAGCGCCGGGCACCGGAAGGGTGCCCCAGCGGGTGACCGGCCAGGCGACCAGCACGGCGCGGCCCACCACGTCGTCGACCGGGACCATTCCGCCGTGGGGATCGTCCTGGTGGTAGCGGGAATCCGCCGAGTCCTGCCGGTGGTCGCCCATGACCCAGATCCGGCCGGCGGGCACGGTCACCTTGAACCGGCCTTCGGCGTCGTCGCCGCACGCGGTGTTCCCGGGGAAGACGTACGGCTCGTCCAGAGCGGTGCCGTTGACCTTGAGCGGGCCGTCGCCCGCACACTCCACCGTGTCCCCGCCGACACCGATCACGCGCTTGATGAGGTCCTTCTCCTCGGACGAGGGCATCACACCGACGAAACTCAGCACCTTCTGGACCGTGTTGGGCTTGTCGACGGGTACCCCGCTGAGCCAGTCCGCCGGGTCGTGGAAGACGACGACCTCGCCGCGCTCGGGTTCCGATCCGAACCACGGGGTGAGCTTGTCGACCAGGACCCGGTCGCCCTTCTGAAGGGTGTTCTGCATGGACTCCGACGGAATCGAGAACGCCTGAACGAGAAAGGTCTTGATGAGCAGGGCCAGCACCAGTGCCATGCCGATGAGCAGCGGAAGCTCCACCCAGAACGGACGCTGCTTCTTCGTTCTGCCCCGCCGTGCGCCCGCCAGCACCATCACGCCGCTCCTCGCCCCGTGTTCACCGCCCGCCCCGTACCCGGAGTGGCCCGCAGGCCACTCTAAGGCGTGCTGCGGAAGGCTGCGGGAGCGGCCATTCCTCCTGTACGGGCGGGGTGTTGCGGGCTGAGCCGACAGGGCCGGAGTGAGAACTCCGCGCCGACAGCCCCGACATGGCGGGCCCCCGCCCCGGCCTGCCGCCGGAAGCCGTACGGGACTCGATGGACAAGGCTCAGGCCCGAGGGTGGCTGTGGTTTCCCGGACGGAGCACCGGGCTCATGTCTGTCGCGCGCCGCCTGGGCCGCGCCTCCTGCGTTCCGCAGACGCCCGTACCGTTGCCGGCACGTAGCGCGGGGACGGGGGGCGCTACGGGGCGGGTGGCGGAGGCGGTTCGGGCGGGCTCTCGGCGACCGGGACCGTGGCGCCGTCTCCGGCACGTACTGCCTCGACCACGCTCTGGTGGAACGTGCGGCTCTCCTCTTCGGAGGGGCACGGCACGGGGCTGCCCGCCAGGGTGAACCAGTCCGAGGAGCCGCTGTACTGCACGGCCACCGACGCCTGTCCGTCGGACCAGGTGGTGTGGACGGTCAGATCTCCGGCCAGGATGCCTACCTCTTCGGTGCGGACTCCGCCGGCGCCCGCGTAGACACCGCTGGTCGTCCAGGATGCCCAGTTCATGACGTGTCGCCTTTCGGCCAGGGACAGTCTGTCCAGCGGGACTGCTTCCGAGTATGCCACCGGAATTACGGTGTCGCACGGGTGTGCGGTCCGGCATGCTTCCAGAACTGTCGGCGCCCTCGCCGTCAGGGCTCACGCGCGCTGCAACGAGCCCCTGACGAACGCTGCCTGACCGGCGTGCTGAAGGCCCTCGGCGAGGACGCTGACCAGCCGGACACCCAGGGTCACCGGCGGTGACCACCCTTCGTCCACGATCCGGTCCAGCGCGTGGCCGTTCAGCCCGGTGACGAATTCCAGGGTCCGCTCGTGCACGGCGTCGTAGTACCCGAGGAGCGGTTCCGCCGAGTCCACCCGCACGGCGGCGACCTCTTCGGCGCTGTGGCCGTATCCGGTCGCCCGCTCCTCGAACGGCAGGGCGAACCGGTCGGACCAGCCCTGGGCGAGCCAGATCTCCTCGGTTCCGGCGGCGTCGGCGATGTGGTCGTCCTGGACCCGCGCGAGATGCCAGAGCAGCCACGCGATCGAGTTGGCGCCGTCGTCGAGCCGGGCGTTGAGATGGTCGGGCGGCAGCCCTTCGGCCGCCGAATGCACCGCTTCCCGGACCCGGCCGAAGGATTCGGCCAGCAAACCTGCACTGTTCATACGGTCACCATGACCCGCGGGCCCGCCGGGCGCACCCCGACCGGGGCGTGGCGGGCCCGCGGATTCGGCCCGCGGTCACAGCGCGCCGAGCCAGTCGGTCAGCAGGCGGTTGACGTCGTCGGCCCGCTCCTGCTGGATCCAGTGGCCGCAGCCTTCGAGGATGTGCGCCGCGGTCAGGGCGGGCAGGGTGACGGGGAAGGCGCTGATGGCGTCGGCCATCCATGTGGTGGAGGCGTCGAGCGCGCCACCGATGAAGAGTGCGGGCCGGGTCACGGGCGCGCTGTCCCAGGCGGCGAGGTCCGCCCAGTCCCGGTCGACGTTGCGGTAGCGGTTGAGTGCGCCGGTGAGCCCGGTCCGCTCGAACTCACCGCTGTAGACGTCGAGGTCGGACTCGGTGAGCCAGGCGGGCAGCGGCCCCTCGGCGAACCGGTCGGAGAGCTTCGCGCCCGGGGGGACGAAGTGGAGGCTCGGCCGGTCCTGCGGTGCGTGGGTGTCGCCGGAGAGCCCCGTGTAGAAGCCTGCCAGCCAGCCGCGCACGTCCTCCTCGATCTCCGCCTCGGCCCGGCCGGGTGTCTGGAAGTAGCTGACGTAGAACTCTTCGTCGCCACCGATCCGGGCGAAGCCCTCGGTGGGACGGATGCCGCCGCGGGGTGCGTAGGGAACGCTGAGCAGGCCCACGGCGGTGAAGATGTCGGGCCTGAGCAGTGCGCTGTTGGCGGCGATGGACGAGCCCCAGTCGTGGCCGACGACCGTGGCGGTCTCTTGGCCGAGGGCGCGTACGATCCCGGCGTTGTCGGCCACCAGGTCGAGCATGCGGTAGGCGTCCACGGCGGCGGGCTTGGACGAACGGCCGTAGCCGCGTACGTCGACGGCGACGGCACGGAAGCCCGCGGCGGCGATCGCGGGGAGCTGATGGCGCCACGAGTACCAGGACTCGGGGAATCCGTGGACGAGGAGGACGAGGGGGCCGGCGCCCTGCTCGACCAGGTGGATACGGCCGCCGGGAACATCCACCAGGCGGTGGACCGCGCCGGGAACGGCGGTGGACGGCCATGTCCGGTCCGTCGTCGGCGGCTGGGGCGTCGGGGTGGTCTGCGGCATGTTTCCTCCTGGGGCGTCCCGGACAGCGGACGCCGACGACCGGCGAGGCGGCTGATCATCCATCCTGCCGCCCTCTGCACGATCATTCGACCGGGCCGCGGCAGGCACAAGAAAACTTGCCGGTACGGCAAACCGGATGAGCTGCGGGCGCCGACAGGACACGCTCGGCGCCCTGCCGGCCTCCGGTCGCGGGCAGCACGGCGCCCCGGACGGGGGTTCCCGTCCGGGGCACGGTGTGCGGGGCCCTCTAGCTGACGTTCACATCGATGCAGGCGTAGAAGGCGTTCGAGGTGTCCGCGATGTTCCAGACCGCGAGGACCTTCTGCTTTCCGGTGTGGCTGCCGAAGTTGACCTGGTGGGTGACGGTCGCTCCCGGCTGGGCACCGTTGTCGTTGAACTCGGCGATCTTCTGGCCGCCCGCGTAGTACTGCCAGGTGCTGGTGGAGTGCCGGGCGGTGAGGGTCCACTGGAAGGACTGGGAGCGGCTCACGGGGCTGACCCGCCAGCCCTTGGCGTCGTTGTCGAGATCGGCGAACCTGCTGTTGCCGCCGCTGCAACTGGTCAGCCCCTTGGGGCCTTCCACGCTCTGCGGCTCGTACTTGATCTCACCGCAGCTGACGGTTCCGGCGGCGCACTGCGCCTGCCTGCTGGGCGGCGAGGAGATATAGCCGTGGGCACCGGCGGGGCTCACGGGGAGGCTCAGCGCGAGCACCGGTGCGAGTACGGCGCCGACGGCGACTGCGGTCTTCCTTTTGGCGTGCATGCTTCTCCTTCACAGGAGGCCGTGCCGCGTGGTGGCGGGCCGTGGGGTAACCCGGCCGGGGGCGGCGAGGCCTCGCGAGTGTGGGGCCAAGTGGCGCGAAGGGCACAGCAAGAACCACTGCCGGAGCCCGGTTTGCGGCTGTCCGGAAAGGCCTTGCACTTGGACTAGACCATACCGATCGGCGCGTACACGTCAAGGACACCGGAGGCGAAGGGAGTCGGAAACCGGCCATGCGCATGAGCCGGCTCCGAAGGCTCACGGTGCGCGGGGAGCACCGTGACACGGAGCTCGCCGCGTACACGAAGGCACCGGGGGCGGTGCCCCCGACGTACGGGGGCACCGCCCCCGGCGGACGGAAGCGGCGAGGCCCAGTGGCCCGCCCTCAGCTCCCCGTTACCCCGTCCAGGCTCTCCCGGAGCAGATCGGCGTGGCCCGCGTGGCGGGCGTACTCCGAGATCATGTGGACATGGACCAGGCGCAAGGAGTAGACCTCGCCCCGGTGGACGAAGGTGTCGTCCAGGGAGGCACCGGCGATCACTTCGTCGGCGAGGCGGATCTCCTCCACCAGGCGTGCGTAGTCCTCCTCGGCACGCTCGGGCGCCAGGTCCTCGAAATCGGCGTCCTTGCCCTTGTCCGCGTCGTACATCGGGGGCAGCGTCCGGCCGGCGAAGCGCTCACGGAACCAGACGCGTTCGACCTTCGCCATGTGCCTGATGAGCCCGAGCAGACTGAGGTTGGACGGCCGCACGGTGGTCTCGGCGAGCTGCTCCCCCGTCAGACCGGCGCATTTCCGCAGGAGCGCGGTGCGGAAGGAGGCGAGGAACTCCGCCAGTATCTCGCGCTCGCCCGCGGCGAGTGGGCTGTCCGCCATCGGGGAGCCGTAGGCGTCGATTGCTTCGGGTGCTGTCCATGTCATCCGGCGAGCATGCCTGCCGACGGCCGTCGGCGCGAACCTATTGACCGCTCATCCTGTGGTCGTCGCCGTCGTCCGACCATGTGGTGGTCGAAGAGCCGATACCGCCCAGGAGGCCCAGCACCAGGAAGAGCACCACCAGGGCCTTGCCCGCTCCGCCCATCACCAGCGGCTCGGTGCCGGAACGCGTCCGGGCCCGCAGGACGGAGAGGTCGTCGTCCCCGAAGAGGCCCTTGGGATAGGCCGGGGTGAGCATCATGGCGTAGGCGTAGAACCGTGTCTGATAGCGCAGGGTGGCCGCCGTCGCCTCGAACAGCGGCCGCGGCATCCGGCCCAGGACCAGGGTGATCAGCCACCAGAGGAACCCCAGGACGAACCAGCCGGTCACCGCCAGACTCTGCACGATCGCCGCCGGAATCATCAGGAACAGCCGGAACAGCACGGCGAGCCGGTTGAGGTCGGTGGCCCGGACCTCGGTCCGCACCGGGTAGTCCGGCGGCGGCGTCAGCGCGAACGGCGGGTATCGGTCGATCAGCAGCATCTCGCTCGCGGAGACCCGCACGTGGTAGCCGAGGTATCCGGAGAGGAAGCGGAAGACCGGCTGGGGCAGCCGCCCCAGCACCAGGGCGGCGAACCAGCCCACGATCACGGTGACCACGGCGGCGATGTACAGGAAGAACAGCACGATGAACTGCGGGATGAGCAGGAGCAGACGCAGCAGCACCGTGAGACGGCGCTGCCGGGACGGTTCGACGATGTCCACGACGGGCTGGAATTCGTCCGCGTCCCCCGCGACGCGGCCCGGGCTCCACTGGCCGTCGGCCATCGGGCTCCTCCTCGGCAGGTGATCCGTACGGCATCGGCGCGTACGACGTGACCCACGCTGGGTCCGCGCGAACGGCCCCGCAATCGGCCACGGGCCGAACGGGTGCCCGCCGGGCGGCTCATGAGGCGGACGGCCGCGTCAGCCGATCCGGCCCGCGCCCACCGGGCGGATCGACGCCGTACGACCGCAGCGAATTTAGCTATGTTGACATACCTATTACTTCATACCTAAGGTACTTCCATGCTTCCCGACAGCCCCGGCCCGTCCCCGCGCACCCCCGCCGAGATCGCCGCGACGCTCACGGCCGTACTTCCGGTGCTGTTGCGGGCGGCGGACCGCCGGGTCGAGAAGGAATACGGCCACCCCAAGCCGTCGGAGGGCCAACTCGCCCTGTTGCGACTGGTGACGGAACAGGACGGCATCACCGTCCGGCAGGCGGCCGAGACCCTTCTCATGAAACCGAACAACGTCAGCGCGATGGTGTCCCAGCTGAGCGGTGAGGGCCTCATGGAGCGCAGGCAGGACCCCGCCGACCGGCGGGTGGCCCATCTGCACAGCACCGAGCGGGCGCGCGCACACAGCACTGCCGTGGACGCACTGTTCAGCACCTATGTCGAGGAAGGGCTCCGGTCCCTGGGCGACGACGATGTCGCCTCCATCGCCCGCGCCCTGCCCGCCCTCTCCGCGCTCGCGCGACAGGTCCGCTCGGCCGCGAGCTGACACCGCCGGCCCACCCCCGCTCCCCACCACCTTCTCCTCACACTTCCCCCGCCCCGGCTTCCGAGGCGGGGGCGTCTCATTCCGGTTCAGTCGAAAGGCACTTCCGCATGTCCTCCCCCTCCGCGGGCGATCTCGTCATGCCCGCGCACACTCCCCCGACGGCCGGAACGCCGGTGCGGGAAACGCCCCGGGGCCCGGCCGGACGCAGGTCCAACCCGTGGCTCACACTCACCGCCGTGGCCTTCGGCCTGTTCATGGTGGGCCTCGACGGCAGCGTCGTCTCCATCGCCAACCCGGCGATCGGCCGGGACCTCGGAGCCAGCACGTCCCAGCTCCAGTGGGTGACCAACTCCTATCTCCTGGCGCTCGCCGCGGCCCTGATCCTCGGCGGAAAACTCGGTGACCGCTTCGGGCGCCGCACGTACTTCCTGGTCGGGGTCGCCGGATTCACCCTGGCCTCGGTCGCGATCGGCCTGGCCGGCTCCATCGAGGGCGTCATCACCTTCCGCGCCGTGCAGGGCTTCTTCGGCGCGTTGCTGATGCCCAACACCCTGGGCCTGCTGCGCGCCGTGTTCCCGCCGAGGAAATTCGGGATGGCCGTCGGTATCTGGGCGATGGTCTCGTCCGTCTCCACCGCGCTCGGCCCCATCGTCGGCGGACTCCTCGTCGAGCACGCCAGCTGGGAGACGGTCTTCTACATCAACGCGCCCATCGGCGCGATCGCGCTCGCGTACGGCGCGTTCGTACTCCCGCAGAGCAAGAACTCCACCGGACATCACCGCTTCGACATCACCGGCGTCGTCCTGCTGGCCCTCGGCCTGCTCGTCGTCGTCTTCGGCGTCGTCAAGGGCGAGACCTGGGGGTGGGCCTCCGGCCGGACCATGGGCACACTGGCCGCCGGGCTCCTCGTCCTCGTCGTCTTCGGATGGTTCGAGACGCGCAACGAGCACCCGCTGCTGCCGATGCGGCTGTTCCGCAACCGTTCGCTGACCATCGGCACGATCATCACCGCGGTGAACTTCTTCGTGCTGCTCGGCGCGATCTTCTTCATCATGCTGTACCTGCAGAACGTGCGGGGCTACAGCCCCGTCGAGGCCGGCGTCCGTACGCTGCCGCTGAGTCTCGCCTCCGTGGTCGCCTCCCCACTGGGCGCGGCGCTCACCGAGAAGTTCGGCGCGCGGCTGTCGATGACGCTGGGCATGCTGTTCCAGGCCGGCGCCTCGTTCGGACTGCTGGGCCTGGGAACAGATTCGCCGTACGCGGCGATGTGGCCGTCCTTCATCGCCCTCGGCCTCGGTGTGGGCATGGTCATGGCCGCCTCGTCCGACGCGATCGTCGGGAGCGCGCCGGTCCGGGACGCCGGGGTGGCGGGCGGGCTGCAGGCCACGTCCCTCCAGGTAGGCGGGGCGCTGGGCACCTCCGTGCTCATCTCCCTGATCAGCAGCCGGGTGGGCTCCACCCTGACGGGCGAGCTGACCTCCGCGGGGGTTCCGGCACCCGTGGCACAGGGCCTGGGCGAGGCCCGGGACGCGGTGGCGATGGGGGTGTCGCCCGTTTCCGAGGGGATGCCGGACCGGCTGAGGGCCGCGGTGACCGAGGGCAGCGGGCAGGCGTTCATGAACGGGGTGCACACCGCCGTGACCGTGACCGGGGTGCTGTGCCTGCTCGGAGCGGCCCTCGCCGCCTTCGGACTGCACCGCGCCCGGGACGCGTCCCCCGGCCACGCGTAGGGACCGCGTCGGCGGTCCACGCCGAGGGAGGTCCGGTCACCGGTCCGCGATGCCGTCAGCCGACGGGACTTCGCTCCGGTTGTGCCGGATCTCCCCGGCACCCATGGTCTTCGTGCGCTTCCCGAAGGCATGCGCGGGTTCCTCCTCGCAGTTCGGCGACAGGGTGGGCGTGCGGGGTCGAGCACAAGCCTTGAACCAGTGGGAGCGCTCCCAGCATGGAGACGGGAAAAAAGGGAGTCAAGAGAGTTGAAGAGTCGAATAAATTCGATAGCGACAGATCAGAACGTGTGTGTTGACCGACACCTCATGACGCTCTAACGTCATGCCACACCAGTGGGAGCGGTTCCATCAGTCGATGTGTCGTAGGGGACACATCCGAACTGCAAGGAGTCGCTCATGCGACATCCCCCGCACTTACCGCACGTACGGCACCTGTTCCGGCTGCTCCTCGGAGCAGTGCTCACCACGGCCGGCATCGTCGTCGGACCCGTGGTCCCCGCTTCCGGATCCGCCCCTGTCTGCACGGTGGAGTACACAGCCGCCAACCAGTGGGACGGCGGTTTCCAGGGAGCGGTGACACTCACCAACCTGGGTCCCTCCGTGGGTAGTTGGGATCTGAAGTTCGCTCTGCCCGGCAACGGGACGGTGACCGGTGGCTGGAACGCCCGGTGGTCGCAGTCGGGCAGAGCGGTCACCGCGTCGAACGAGACGTGGAACGCCACGCTCGCCACCGGGGCGAGCGTGATGGCGGGATTCCTGGACTCGGGGTCCGGAGCCGAAGCCGGCTCCCCTCCCGCCACGTTCACTCTCAACGGCACCCCCTGCAACACGGATCCCGGCCCGGACCCGACCGACCCCACCGATCCCCCCGACCCCACCGCCGGGCCGCCCGTACTGAAGGTGTCCGGCAACAGGCTCGTCGACGAGTCCGGCGCCACCCGGCGCATGCTCGGCGTCAACCGCTCCGGCGGAGAGTTCATGTGCGTACAGGGCCATGGCATCTTCGACGGCCCGGTCGACGACGCCTCGGTACGGGCGATCGCCGACTGGAAAGCCAATACCGTCCGTATCCCCCTCAACGAGGAGTGCTGGCTGGGCCTGGACAACATCGACCCGCGGTACGCGGGCACCCACTACATCGACGCCGTGAAGGACCTGGTCCGACGGGTCCGCGACCACGGCATGACCCCCATGGTCGAACTGCACTGGTCCTGGGGCCAGTACACGGGCAACTCGGCGGGCTGCTCCGATGTGCACGCGAGCTGCCAGAAACCGATGCCGGACGCGCGGTACACCCCGGACTTCTGGTCCTCGGTCGCCTCGACGTTCAAGGACGACCCGACCGTGGTGTTCGACCTGTTCAACGAGCCGTATCCGGACCGCGCCACGCCCACCCCCGACCAGGCATGGACCTGCTGGCGGGACGGTGGCACCTGCCCGGGCATCGGGTACGAGGTCGCGGGCATGCAGGATCTGGTCGACGCGGTACGGGCGACCGGCGCCGGGAACCTGATCCTGGCCGGCGGACTCGCGTACTCCAACGACCTCGGCCAGTGGCTCCGGCACCGGCCCGTGGACCCGGCGGGCAATCTCGCCGCCGCCTGGCACGTCTACAACTTCAATGTCTGCGCGAACGAGGACTGCTGGAACTCCACGCTCGCGCCGGTCGCCGCCGAAGTCCCTCTCGTCGCAGGCGAGATCGGCGAGAACACCTGCTCCCACAACTTCGCCGACCGGGTCATGCGGTGGTTCGACGACCGCGGACTCTCGTATCTCGGATGGACCTGGAACACCTGGGACTGCTCCTCGGGCCCGTCCTTGATCAGCGACTACGAAGGAACCCCCACCCCGTACGGAATCGGGCTGCGTGATCATCTGCGCGCCCTCGACAGCTGAGGAAACGGAATTCGTATGAGCCGCACGAGCCGCACCACCTTGCGCCGATCACGTACGTCACTCCTCGCCGCGGCGGCGCTCGTCGCCGCGGCAGCGGGCACCGCCGCCGCCTCCGGTCCCCACGGGGCCTCCGCCGCGGCGGCCGGGTGCACCGTCGCCTACACGATCCAGAACCAGTGGAACGGCGGGTTCACCAGCGCCGTCAGCGTCACCAACAACGGCGCGGCGCTCTCCGGCTGGCAGTTGGAGTGGACGTTCGCCGGCGGCGAGCAGGTCACCCAGGGCTGGAACGCCGCCGTCTCGCAGAGCGGCACGGCCGTCACCGCGAAGAACGTCTCGTACAACGGCACCCTCGCCTCCGGCGCCTCGGCCTCCTTCGGTTTCAACGCGACGGCCGGCGGAAACAGCACCGTCCCCGCGACGTTCAAGCTGAACGGCGTGACGTGCAACGGCGATCCCACGGGCCCGGTCGACCCCACCGATCCCACCGGGCCCGGTGACCGCGTCGACAACCCGTATGCCGGCGCCCAGGTCTATGTGAACCCGGAGTGGGCGGCGAAGGCCTCCGCCGAGCCCGGCGGCTCCCGGATCGCCGACGAACCCACGGGGGTCTGGCTCGACCGCATCGCCGCGATCGAGGGCGTCAACGGCGGAATGGGGCTGCGCGACCACCTGGACGAGGCGCTGGCCCAGAAGGGCAACGGCGAACTCGTCGTCCAGCTCGTCATCTACAACCTGCCCGGCCGGGACTGCGCGGCGCTCGCCTCCAACGGCGAGCTGGGGCCGAACGACCTGGGGCGGTACAAGACGGAGTACATCGACCCGATAGCGGCGATCCTGGGCGACGCGAAGTACGCGGGGCTGCGCATCGTCACCACGGTCGAGATCGACTCGCTGCCGAACCTGGTCACCAACACCGGCGGCCGCCCGACCGCCACCCCGGCCTGCGACACGATGAAGGCCAACGGGAACTACGTGAAGGGCGTCGGCTACGCCCTGAACAAGCTCGGCGACGTGTCCAACGTCTACAACTACATCGACGCCGGACACCACGGCTGGATCGGCTGGGACGACAACTTCGCCGCGTCCGCCGACACCTTCAAGCAGGCGGCCACCGCCGAGGGCGCCACGGTCGGCGACGTACACGGCTTCATCACCAACACCGCCAACTACAGCGCGCTCAAGGAGGAGCACTTCGCCATCGGCGACTCCGTCAACGGAACGTCCGTACGCCAGTCGAAGTGGGTCGACTGGAACCGCTACACCGACGAGCTGTCCTTCGCCCAGGCCTTCCGCACCCAACTCGTCTCCATCGGGTTCGACACGCACATCGGCATGCTGATCGACACCTCCCGCAACGGCTGGGGCGGCACGGCGCGGCCGACCGGACCCGGCGCGACCACCAGCGTGGACACCTACGTCAACGGCGGCCGCTACGACCGGCGCATCCACCTCGGCAACTGGTGCAACCAGTCCGGAGCCGGTCTCGGCGAGCGGCCGCAGGCGGCGCCCGAGGCGGGGGTCGACGCGTACGTCTGGATGAAGCCGCCGGGCGAGTCCGACGGCTCCAGCAAGGAGATCCCGAACGGGGAGGGCAAGGGATTCGACCGGATGTGCGACCCGACGTACCCGGGCAACGTCCGCAACGGCAACAACATGTCGGGCGCGCTGCCGGACGCCCCGCTCTCCGGGCAGTGGTTCTCCGCCCAGTTCCAGGAGCTCATGAAGAACGCCCACCCGGCGCTCTAGTGCGACGTCCGGTGCCGGGCGCTCCCCCGCCCGGCGCCGGTCGGCGCCCGCAGAGCCGGGCGATCAGCTCACGCCCGCGCCGGGCCCGCGCCGCCGCACCGGCGCGGGCCTTCGCGCCCCTGGACCCCGCCGCCCCGGCCTTCCCCTTGGCCTGGCTCCCCGCCTTTGCCCCGGTCTGCGTCCGCCCCTTGCCCTGGCTCCCCGCCTTTGCCTTTGCCTTGGTCCGCGTCCGCGCCTTCGCCCCGGCCCGGCTCCCCGCCTTCCCGTCGCTCCGCGTCCGTGTCTTCCCGCTGCTCTCCGTCCGCTTCTCCCGTCCCTCGCTGTCCGCCCGCCCCGCCCGCGCCTCTCCCCCGCCCGCCGCGAACACGTGGTAGCGGTGGCTGAGCCGGCGCCCGAGCACGAGGTAGCCCAGCAGCGCACCCGCCGTATTGAGGATCACGTCGTCGATGTCGAAGGCCCGTCCGGCGACCAGTGCGCCCTGCACCAGTTCGACGGCGATCACTGCCAGGACGGTCAGGAAGGTCATACGGATCATCCGGAGCCGGCGCGGCACGACGATCGGCAGCAGCACACCGAAGGGCACGCCCAGCAGCAGGTTTCCGCCCGCCTGCTTGCAGGCGGCGAGGAACGTGTAGTCCTCGGCGTACTGCCGCAGCGACCTCCCGGGCCGCAGATTCGAGTTGACGAGATCCTCGGACGCGGGCGACGGTGTCAGCGTCACCTTCGCCAGGAGGACGGAGAAGGCCACAAGTCCCAGGAAGGCGGCCACCAGTACGGTCGCACGCAGCAGGACGCGCCACCCTCCCGCCGGGTGTGCACCACGATTGGTCTCTGGAGTCATGGCGGACGGGTGCCCCCGGCATCCGGGGACACACCTGAGGCAAAGTGGCGGGATTCCGCCTGCGACGATGACCGCATGAACTCACGTGACAGGGACGCCCTGCTGGCCGAGGCCGTACGACTGCGCGCCGACGGCCGCCCCGAGGAAGCGAGGGAACGCCTCCTCGCCCTCACGGCGGAATTCCCGGACGACGCCGAGGTCGCGTACCAGACCGCCTGGGTCCACGATGTGCTCGGCCTGGAGGCCGAGGCGGTGCCGTACTACGAGCGGTGCCTGCGGGACACGGCACTCGCCGCCGAGGACCGCAGCGCCGCGCTTCTCGGCCTCGGCAGCACCTACCGCGTGCTGGGCAGATACGGCCAGGCGGTCGAGACGCTCCGGCGGGGCGTGGCGGAGTTCCCCGACGACGGTGCGCTGAGGACCTTCCTCTCGATGGCCCTGTTCAACACCGATGAGCACCACGAGGCGATGCGCGTTCTCCTGGAGCTGCTCGCCTCGACCAGCGACGACCGCTCCGTGCAGCGCTACCGGCGCGCCATCGAGCACTACGCGAAGGATCTCCACGAGACCGTGTGACCGCATGGAGAAGCCCCGGCCGGATCGGGGGAATCCGGCCGGGGCGGCCTGTGCGTGGGAGTGAAGGGCGGTCGCCTCTCGGCGGGGGGCTCCATGGGGCTTCAGCCGAACGATCTTCCCCATGGGCTACAGGTGAGGCCCGGGGACACTGTCCCCCTCACACCCACTGGTAGATGAACGATAAACCATCCGGACCTGTTCCCGGGAATCCGCGCCCTGTCTTGTGATCCAGGGCACGGCGTTCCCGGTCCGCGTCAGCTTCCGGCCGTCGTGGCGCTTGCGTAGCGGCGCCGGAACCGCTCGACGCGGCCCGCCGTGTCCAGCACCTGGCCTGCGCCGGTGTAGAACGGGTGGCTCGCGGACGAGGTCTCCACGTCGATGACGGGATAGGTGTTGCCGTCCTCCCACTCCACCCGCTGCTCGGCGTCAGCGGTCGAACGGGTCAGGAAGGCCACTCCGGCGGCGCGGTCGCGGAAGACCACGGGGCGGGAGACGGGGTGGATACGGGACTTCATGGATGCGTTCCTTCCTCACCGCGGGCGCGGTGGCGGGTGTACGGGCATGTGGTTCCCCGACGGTCAGCGGACCTCGCGGAAGAGGACGTGCTGCCTCACGACCGGGTCGAACTTGCGCAGTTCCAGCCGGTCCGGGTTGTTGCGGCGGTTCTTGCGCGTCACATAGCTCAGCCCCGTTCCGGCGGTCGAGCGGAGTGTGACGACGGGCCTGACCTCACTGCGTGCCATGGGCGCCTCCCGGCGTGTGCGTCGACCCCGCCCCCGTACCGGGAATGGGTGTCGTTTTCGTTCTGGTGTCGTAACGCGGAGGGGTCCGCCCGCATTCCCGTGCACCGCTCCCGCACCTCACGCATCCCGTCCACCCCGCCCGTCCCGCCGACGGCATATGCCCCGACCCCCCTCGCGCACACCGCGCGGGAACCTCGCACGCGGGCGCGCACAGCGGCCGCGCACGCCGGGCGACTTGCGTCAACATCCCTGCAAAGGCAAGGGTGTTCGGCGAGCCATCGCCCCACACAGCCCATGGCATATGCCGGATGCAACAACGTATCGAGTGTTGCCAAATCCCTTACGGGCTGCCGCAGCCTGTGCGACAGTCGTCTTCGGTCCACCCCTCAGAACTGGCCGCGCCGCGCCTGTATCGGAGTACGAGATGCCGTCCCATCTGTTCGCGGAGCGCCCCGCACCACAGCCGCCCGAGCACGATGCCGTCGACGCGCTGATCCATCGGGCCCGCCGGCTGCGCGGAGACGTGGACGCCGTGCGGCGGGACGCCGTGATCGTCGACGAGGACGACCCGCAGCTGCGCTGGCGGCGCGCCCTGTGCGAACTCGCGGTCCAGCACCTCGACGATCTCGATGCCCACCTGGGACAGCTGCGGGCGGGGGTGCCCACGCAGAGCACCGGGGACGCCGCACCGACCTCCGGCTCCGCCGCCGCGTCCGGCCGGTACGCCTTACCCGAATCGCCGCCCGGTTCACTGCTGAGCAGGGTCGGCAGCGCCGAATGGAACCTCCTGACCGACGAGGTCAGCTGGTCCGACGAGCTGTACCGCATCTTCGGCAGGCCGCCCGGAACGGGACCGCTGTCGCTGGACGAACTGCCCTCCGTACTTCTTCCCGAGGACCAGCCGTCGCTGACCTCGATGGTGACGGACTGCCTCGTCGACGGACGGCCGATAGACGGGGAGTTCCGTATCCTGCGGCCGGACGGCCGGATGCGGACCCTGCACATGATGGGTGAGCCCGTCCTCGACGCGGAGGGCTGCACCGCCTCCATGTGGGCGGTCCTGCGTGACGTCAGCGAGCTGCGCCGCAGTGAGCGGACGGTCGGCCGGAACCGTGATTCGGTGCGCCGCCAGGACCACATCGTCCGGACCGAGCACCGGCTGGCCCTCGAACTCCGGGAGGCGGTGCTGCCTCCGTGGCGCGGATCGTTACGGCTCCCCCGGCAGGGCCCCGGCGCGATGGACATCGCGGCCCACTATCTGCCGTCGGAGTCGAGCGGTCTCATCGGCGGCGACTGGTACGACGCCATGGAGCTGCCCGACGGCAGGACACTGCTCACCGTCGGCGATCTGACCGGCCACGGCATCCCGGCCACCTCGGCCATGGCGATGATGCTCGGCGCCCTGCGCGGCATGGCGGTGGCCGGCATCGGACCCGGCCCCCTGATGGGCCATCTCAACCAGCTGCTCGAATCATCGATGCAGCCCGCGCTGGGCAGTGCGCTGTGCTGTCGTTTCGACCCCGCGACCGGCGTTCTCTCCTGGGCGCAGGCAGGACACCCCGCCCCGCTGCTCTTCCGCAACGGAACGGGGCGCCCCCTGCCCCCGCCGGACGGGGTACTGCTCGGCGCGGCGTCCGGGGTCGCCTACGAGCAGGAGGACGTGCCGCTGCTGCCCGGCGACGTGCTGGTCCTGCACACCGACGGGCTGACGCGGCGCGGCGACCGGGGTGCGGGCCCGGAAGCGCTGCTCGATCTCGCACCGAGGTTCGCCCACGCCCGCACGGCACAGGACTGCGTACGGACCGTCGTCGAGGGGTTCGGCGGGACCGATCGTCCGGACGACGCGTGTGTGCTGATCGCCCGCATCGGGGCATGACGGAGCGCACGACGATGTGACGCCCGCCGGCGCGGGGAATCGGTGGGTGGACGCGGGACGGTTGGACACGGGGCAGTGGTACGGAGGACGGGGGCGCCGCTGCCCGGCAGCGCCTCGGATCAGATCTGGGTACCCCTGGCCTTCTTCGCCGCCCGCTGCGGCAGCACGAGCTCGATCTCCTCGCGCAGGTCCTGGATCCTGGCGGAGCCCGCGAACCGGCCGGTGAGCCGGTACATCTCGTGGAGCCTGTCCCAGGTGCGGTGCGAGGAGGTCTCCCCCATCGACACGAGCGCGAGCCGTGCGTACCGGTCGGCCTGCTCCGGGTCATCGGCGATGAAACAGGCGGAGGCGAGCGAGATGTAGTCGAAGAGCTTGGACCGCTGGCGTCCGTCGCCCCGCAGGTCCAGGGCCTCCTTCGCATGGCGCTGGGCCGTGGTCGCGGCCGCCGGGTCGTGCTCGGCCAGCGTCCGGAACGCGAGCGCCTGCATGCCGTGCATGTCCGCCTCGTCGAACATCTGCATCCAGCTCGGCGACGGCACATCGCCCTTGTCCGAGACGAAGAGTTCCTCGGCCTCGCCCAGGGTGCGCCGCATGGCCTGTCCGCGCCCCAGGGCCGCGTGCGCCCATGCCTCGATGGTGTGCAGCATCGCCTGGGTGCGGGGCAGTGTCTCGTCGCCGGAGCCCGACTTGGCGAGCTTCATCAGGTCCAGCGCCTCGTCGGGGCGGCCCAGATGCACCATCTGGCGGGCCGCCCTGGAGAGTGCTTCACCGGCGCGTGGCCGGTCGCCGCCCTCGCGGGCCGCGTGCGCGGCGATGACGAAGTACTTCTGGGCCGTGGGTTCGAGACCGACGTCGTGGGACATCCAGCCCGCGAGTACGGCGAGGTTGGCGGCGACGCCCCACAGCCGCCGCTGCAGATGGTCGGGGTGGCGGTAGGCGAGCATCCCGCCCACCTCGTTGAGTTGGCCCACGACCGCCTTGCGCTGGAGTCCGCCGCCCCGGGCGGCGTCCCAGGCGCGGAACACCTCGACCGAGTGCTCCAGTGCCTCGATCTCCTGGGACCCGACCGGTGCGGCCTCGTACCGGTCGAAACCGGCGGGGTCGGCGTGCAGGGGATCGTCGGGACGTGGAGCGTCGGCCGCCAGAGCGGGATCGCTGTGCAGCCAGTCGTGCATGGCGCCGGTGATGGCTGATCCGGCGGCGAGCGCGGCGCCCGCCCCCACCAAGCCGCGTCGGTTGAGCATGAGGTCCATTCCCGTGAATTCGGTGAGGACCGCTGCCGTCCGTTCGGGCGCCCACGGCAATCCGTCGGGATTCTCTTCCGTCCCGGAGTCACGCCGTTTCCCCACACGCCCGCGTCGGCCGAACCCGAGGTCCTCGATGGTCACGACACGGCCGAGCCGCTCGGTGAACAGGGCTGCCAGCACTTCGGGCACGGGATCACGGGGGGACTCCCCCATGTCGATCCAGCGTCTGACCCGCGAGGTGTCGGTCGCCAGCTGGGGGTGGCCCATGGCCGCCGCCTGCCGGTTCACCATTCTCGCGAGTTCGCCCTTGGACCAGCCGGCCAGGCCGAACAGGTCAGAAAGGCGGGTGTTGGGTTCTCCGGTCACGTCAAGCCCCCAGGTTCTCGGCTGACTTGACACTAACCCCCTGTCAGATGCCGGTCGACTATTCGCCAGGGTTCGCCAGGGCACGCCAGATGGTCTGCCACCCGTGGCGCGGTGTCAGGTAGGAAAGCGCCACCCCGCCCGGCAGCCCTAGGTACTCCCCAGGGTGCCGATCGGCCGCCGGCCGGGGCGGCGCACGCAATCTGTCGGCGCGCGAAGGGATCTGTCTCGCCCATGTACACAGCATCGTCCTCCGTGTCCGCCCCGCCCCGGCCGCTCCGTCCCATGGGGCCGGGCAGCGGTCCGTATCTCGCCCCGCACCCCGGCGCACCGGTGCCGGTGCTGGGCCGGCCGCGGCGGGCGGGGGGGCCGGTCGCCGGGCCCCCCAGCGGGAGGATCGACCTGTCCGGGCCACAGGGCGCGCAGGTAAGGATGGCCATCGTCTCGGTGCAGCGCATCTGCCCGGAGTTCAACCCGGTCCAGGTGCTGCGCCGCAGCGGCCGGTCCGTCCTGATCGTCGGCACCACCGGCCGCGCGACCGCCGTGGCCAAGTGCTTACTGGACCACTCCCCGGCATGGACGGAACGGTTCCGGCACGAAATAGCGGCGTACCGCGCGTTCGTCCGGCACCGCCCACCGGTTCGGGTGCCCCGGCTGATCGCGGCGGACCCGGAGAACTGCACGCTGGTCATCGAGCGGATGCCGGGGCGGGTCGCGGCTCTGACGCGGCATCCGTCCGAGGCTCCCCCCCGGGCCGATGTGCGAGCCGCGCTCGGTGCGATCAGCCGGGTCAACGCCTGGCGGCCGCCCGCCGGGCTGTTCGACGCGCCGCTGGACTACGCCTCGCGGATCGCCCGCTATCACGAGCTGGGTCTGTTCACCGACCGTGATCTGGGTGATCTGCAGAAGCTGCTGCACGGACTGGCGGTTGCGGGCGGGCGGCAGGGCATGGGGCAGTTCTGCCACGGCGACGCGCTGCTCTCCAACATCCTCCTTTCGCCCACCGGGCCGGTGCTGGTCGACTGGGAGCACGCGGGCTGGTATCTGCCGGGGTACGACCTGGCGACGCTGTGGGCCGTGCTCGGTGACGCGCCGGTGGCACGGCGGCAGATCAGCCAGCTGGCGCAGGCCGCCGGCCCCTCGGCACGCGACGCGTTCCTGGTGAATCTGATGCTCGTGCTGACGCGGGAGATCCGTCAGTACGAGACGGCGGTGCAGCGCACCATGCGCGAGACGCCACCGGCGGGCTCCGCCCAGGACCGGCCGGGTCCGCATTTCTCGGGCGAGGAGCAGCGGCTGCTGCTGCGCAGGCTGCACGACGACTGCGCCATGGCGCGGCGGGCTGTGCGGGCAGCGGTCGGCACACGGTGAACAGGACGAGGTAGGAGGGCGGGCCTCTGCACGGCGGCCCGTGTCAAGTGACCGCGGCGATGGGGAAGCGCGCTGTGGGACCGGTGCCGACACACCGGTCCCACAGCGCGCTGTTCGTTCGCCGGTCGGGGCCGAGGAGTCGGCCGGAGGGGGGTCAGCCGGTGGCGAAGTCCACGGCGTCCACGTCGAAGGAGTTGTTCTGCGGCGAGGTGAAGACCAGATAGAGCTTGTGGGTTCCGGTCAGTGCCTGGACGGGAACGGGTGGCGTTGCCCGGTAGGTGTCCCAGCCGCCGGTGCGGGGAACGGGGGTGGTGGCCAGCAGAGTCCCGTCGGGGGCGTCGGCCCGCAGTTCGATCGCGCCGACGCCGTTGGGTGAGGAGAGGGTGTAACTGACGGTGGCGATGCCTTCGACGCTCATCGGATCGAAGGCGACCCAGTCGCCGTCGGAGACGTCACCGATCCGTTTGCCGTTCTCGGCGCCTTCCTGGGCGACGATCCGGGTGCCGGACTGGGCATCGTAGTACTCGGCCTGCTTGTGCTGGGGCTGGAGCACGGTGCGCCCGTACCCGGTGAGACGGGAGACGCCGTCACCGCCCTTGTCGGTGTACTTGGCGTTGAGTACGTAGGTGAGATCGGCGCCCTCGGGGTGGCCGCCCAGGTCGCCGGTGTCCACGGTGCCCTCGCAGCCGGGGATGTCGGTGGTGGGGTGCTCGTGGTCGTCGTGGCCGAGGGCCGGGTTGACGGTGACCGCGGCGCAGTCGACCGGGCCGTCCTCCGGGTCGGTGACGGTCACCTTGTACGGGATCCTGTCGCCGAACTCGATGAGCCTGCCGCTGACGGGGAAGTCGATGGTGACCTCGGGTGCGGTGTTGCCCGCCGTGATGGGGATGTTGGCGTAGCCGGACTTGCCGCTGGAGTCGGTGACCTTCAGCTGGGCGGCGAAGTCCCCCTTGGCGGTGTAGGTGTGGCTGGGGGTGGCTTCGGTGGAGTCGTAGGTGCCGTCGCCGTCGAAGTCCCAGGCGTAGCCGAGCGGGTCGCCGTCGGGGTCGGCGCTGCCCTCGCCGGAGAAGTCGACCTTCAGCGGCACGGGGCCGTCGGTGGCGGAGGCGGTGGCCTTGGCGACCGGGATGCGTTGCCCCTGGGCGTAGTCGATGCGGTAGAGGCCGGAGTCGTTGTTGCCGCCGCCGAAGGAGGAGCCCCATTCGAGGACGTACAGCGATCCGTCGGGTCCGAACGTCATGTCCATCGGCTTGTTGAACTTCTGCGAGGACAGGAAGTCGTTGATCTTCAGGACCTTGTCGTCCTTGTCGAAGCGGACTTCCTTGACGTAGTTGCGCGCCCACTCGTAGAAGAAGCTCGCGCCCTCGAAGTAGGCGGGGAACTTGGTGGTGGAGGGGTTCTCGCTGTCGTAGTGGTAGACCGGTCCGCTCATCGGGGCGGAACCGCCGCTGCCGACCTCGGGGAACTCCTCGGAGGCGCCGTATCCGTACCAGATCTCCGGCTGCTGGATCGGGGGGAGTGCGCTCAGGCCGGTGTTGTTGGGCGAGGCGTTGACCGGCTCGGCACAGTCGAACTTGGGGCCGACTTCCTTGGTGTCGGGGTTGTAGGGGGCGTACGCCTGGTTGTTGCCGTGGCAGAACGGCCAGCCGAAGTTCCCGGCCTTCTTGATGACGTTGTACTCGACCAGTCCCTCGGGCCCGCGGTCGGTGGTGGGCAGGCCGCGGTCGGGGCCGTAGTCGGAGGCGTGGACGTAGCCGGTCTTCGGGTCGACGGTGAAGCGGAACGGGTTGCGGAAGCCCATGGCGTAGATCTCGGGGCGGGTGTCCGCGGTGCCCTTGGCGAAGAGGTTGCCCTTGGGGATGGTGTAGCCGCCCGCGTCGGTGGGCTTGATGCGCAGGATCTTGCCGCGCAGGTCGTTGGTGTTGCCCGCGGTACGGGCGGCGTCGAGCATCTCCTTGCCCGCGCGCCAGTCGAGCGGGGCGTATCCCTGCCAGTCGGGGTCGAGGTTGGGCGGGGTGTCGTCGCCGACGCCCAGGTAGAGGGTGCGGCCGGGACCGAACTCGACGGCGCCTCCGGTGTGGCCGGGTTCGGGGAAGGTGCGGTCGCGGTCGGCGGGGACGTCGATGAGCTTCTTCTCGCTGGTCAGGTCGAGCGTCTTGTCCTTGACCGTGAAGCGGGAGAGCCGGTTGACGTCGTTCGCGGCGCCCGCGGGCGCGTAGTAGAGGTAGATCCAGTGGTTCTTGGTGAAGTCCGGATCGAGTTCCATGCCGACCAGGCCGTCCTCGCCGCCGCCGTAGACGTCGAGCTTTCCGGCGGTGGTGGTGGCGTGGGTGGCGGGGTCGAAGACGTTCACCTCGCCGCTGCGCTGGATGTAGAAGACCCGGCCGTCCTTGGCGACGTCCAGTTCCATGGGGTCGGCGGTGTTGTCGTCGAGGGTGACCTTCTCGTAGCCGTTCCACACGGTGCCGCCGCAGTCGCCGGGCTTGTTGCCCGCTGCCCACCGGAGACCGCCGATGACATGGTCGCGGAAGGCCGCTTCGGTGTACGCGGGGATGTCGTGGCCCATGGCGGTGGCCCACACCTTGCCGCCCTCGGTGGTGCGGCACCAGGAGATGGGGTGGTCTGCGCCCATGGCGGAGCCGCCCGGGTCGTAGGTCTTCTCGTCGGCCGTGACCAGGACATGGACGTCACCGCGGGGGTTGGCGTCGAAGTTGTACCACTCCTCGGGGCGCTCCCAGCGTTCGGGAAGACCCGCGGTGGAGGGGTGGACGCGGTCGGCGACC
Organism: Streptomyces sp. NBC_01237; assembly: GCF_035917275.1. NCBI lineage: Bacteria > Bacillati > Actinomycetota > Actinomycetes > Kitasatosporales > Streptomycetaceae > Streptomyces > Streptomyces sp. NBC_01237. The sequence goes on from NZ_CP108508.1 coordinate 693,304, forward strand.
TTGGCGGTGCCCTTCAGGACGCCGGGTGAATGGGCGGGCATGTGGGCGCCGCCGTTGATGACCTCGTCCCACCAGGGGAACTGCTCCTCGACGCCCATGTCGAGGGTGTTGTGGAGGGCGACGATGCCGCCTCCGCCGCGTACATAGGTCTGCATCGCCTGCCGCTGGGCGTCGGTGTCCCAGACCATGCCGGAGTTCTGCAGCATGACGATGGCGTCGAAGTCCTTCAGCTTCGCGTCGTCGAAGACGGCGGGGTCGGCGGTCTCGACGAGGGAGAAGTTGTTCTCGGCGGCCTCCTCCTCGAACATCTGGATGCCTGCCGGGATGGAGGTGTGGACGTAGCCGGCGGCTCGGGTGAAGAGCAGGACGTTGAAGGCGGGCGCCTTGCCGGTGGTCGCGGCGGTGGCGGGCAGTGCGGTCAGGGTGAGGAGCAGTGCGCTCACTGAGGCGACCAGCAGTCGCTCTATGTCACGTGCATGACATGCCCATCGATGGCGGCTCACGTGGGGGGTCCTCTCTCGGCGGGTGGGCGAGCGGGGGGCGCGGTGCGGCGGGGAGCGGGCGGGGTGCGGCGGCGATTGGTCCGGTCAGGGGGCGGCCGGGGGCCGGTCCAGGGCAGCGAGGGCATCACGCAGGAAGGCCAGTCCCTCGGTCGCGATGGTGTCCTGGGTGGCGGCGAGCGGCCGCCAGACGGAGGCGGCGACCGCGATGGCGTCGTTGTGAGCGGTGAACGACTCGATGCACAGCGGCCCCCGGTACCCGGCGGTGACGAGCGCGGTGAGGAAGCCCGGCCAGTCGAGGCAGTCGGCGCCGGGTGTGCCCCGGTCGTTGGCGCACACCTGCACATGGACGATGCGGCCCGCGGCGCGCCGCACGGCGGCGGGCAGGGACCGCTCCTCGATGTTCTGGTGGTAGGTGTCCAGCGCCAGGCCGATGGTGTCCTCGGGGAGCCCGGTCAGTGCGTCGAGGGTCTGCTCGACGGTGTTGAGCAGACTTGTCTCGTAGCGGTTGAGGGGTTCGACCGCGATGCGCACCCCGGCGGCTCGGGCGTGGTCGACGACCGGGGCGAGGTTCTCGCGCAGCTCCTCGTAGGCCGCGCGGCGTTCGTGGCGGTCCAGGCGCCAGGTGCGGCCGACCGCCGTATAGACGGGCCCGGCGACGGTGGGGGCGCGCAGCGCGTGGGCGGCGTCGATACAGCGGCGCAGATAGTCCTGGGTGACCTGGACGGTCCGCGGGGCGGTGTGGACGAGATCGCGGTCGGGCGGCATGACCGCGATCACCGCGGCGGGGGCGAGCCCGGAGGCGTCGAGCAGTCTGCCCACCGATGCGGGTGACCAGTCCCGTTCGTTCTCCAGCGGGATCTCGACACAGTCGAAGCCCCACGCGGACAGGCGCGGCAGGACGTCGCCGAGTGCTTCGTACGTCACCGGGGAGTGCCAGATCCATGGGTTCGCGCCGAGCGGCGGGGAAGCCGGGCTCACTTCTTGCCACCCCACTTCTCCGGGAAGCCGGGCATGTTCTCGCAACCGCACATCGCGTAGTGCAGCGGGGGCATACCGGGTTGGAGGTACTGGTCGAGGGTGTCCTGGGTGACGGTGGGCTGCGGCAGCTTCCACTCCCGGGGAACCCGCTCGCCCCTGAGGATCCTCAGCGCGGCGATCACGGGCGTACGCCACTGGAAGGTCGGGTACGAGGGGGCGACGGCGGTGAGCTTCTTGTCCTTCCACACCTGGAGGAAGTCCTGCTGGTCCTCACCGGTGATCGGCGGCACGTCCTTGCCCGCGTCCTCGAACGCCTCCACGGCGGCGACCGCGGTCGCGCCGGAGTCCATCCACACGCCGTCGATGCCGCCGTGCCGGGTGAGGGCGTCGGTGACGATCGACTTGGTCCTGGCCGGGTCGCCGTCGGTGAACTTCACGTCCACGACGTCGAGTCCGCTCCGGTCGAAGGCGAGCTTCGCCGCCGACCAGCGGGTCTCCAGCACGTCGACGCCCGGCGAGATCCGCAGGGCCAGGACCTTGCCCTTCGGCTTGACCTTCTCCACCAGGAAGCCGGCGGCGGCCGCCCCGTATCCGTAGCCGCCGATGGGGTTGATGAAGGTGACCGCGCAGTCCGTCTCCACGCCGCGGTCGAAGACGATGACGGGCAGCTTCGCGCAGGCCTGCTTCACGGCGGGGGTGAGGGTGGCGGTGGTGTTCGGGGAGACGATCAGGGCGTCGCAGCCCCGGCCGGTGAGTTCCTGGATGTCGGAGATCTGTTTGTCGTCCTTGCCCTGGGCGTCCAGGACGGTGAAGTCGGTGATCTCCTCGTGGAGCGCGACCTCGGCCCGCATGTTCTTCAGTCCGACCTGCCGCCAGGGGTTGAACACCCCCGCGTTGGAGAAGCACAGGTGCAGGCCGCCGGAGCCCTTCTTCCGGTACCGCGCGGTGTCGACGAGCTCCGGCCGGAGCATCTGTTCCCAGGGCCGGTCCGCCGGGCCCTGGGCCCTCTCCTTGCCGAGAGCGAGCTGCCGGTCGTACTCGGCCCGGTCGAAGAACGCCGACTGCTCGCCGGTGCCCGAGCCGTCCGTGGGGCCGCTCGATCCGGCGGCCGGCGTATCGGGGGGCACATCGCTCGTACAGCCGGCGAGGAGGGCGGCACCGAGCACCGCGGTGACGCAGAGGCGGGCGTGCCGGGTAGGTCGCGTACTCATGTGGATGTCCCTCCCGGGGATGGGGTACGGCGGCGGCGCGGCCGGGACCGGTCGGCCGCGCCGAGTGCGACGGCGGCGATGACGATGACGCCTTGCACGGTCGACTCCAGGGCGCCGGAGACGCCCTGGAGGTTGAGCAGGGTGAACAGGGCCTGGAGGGAGAACGCGCCGGCCATCGCCCCGACGACGGAGCCCCGGCCGCCGCCGAGCACGACCCCGCCGAGGACGACGGCGGTGATCGCCTCGAACTCGTAGCCGCGGCCCGCCTGCGCGGAGACTCCGGAGAAGCCGCCGACGAGTACGGCGGCGAGTGCCGCCGCGACGCCGGAGAGGACGAAGGCGATGGTGCGGACGCGGGCGACCCGTACACCGGAGAGCGCCGCGGTCCGTTCGCTGTCCCCGGTGGCGAGCAGGGTACGGCCGAAGTCGGAGCGCATGAGTGCCACGGCGAGCGCTCCGGCCGTGAGGCAGGCGAGCACGGCCCAGGGCAGCCATCCGAACGCGGTTCCCCGGCCGAGCTGCCGGAACGCGGTGGGCAGAACACCCTGCGGGGAGCCGCCCGTCCAGAAGAAGACGGCCCCTTCGAGGATCAGCATCATGCCGAGCGTGGTGATGAAGGAGGGCACCCTGAGCAACGTGGTGATCAGTCCGCTGACGAGTCCGGCCAGCGCCCCGGCGAGCAGCAGGACGGCGGTGACCAGGGGCCAGGGTGCGGCGGGGAAGGCGGCGTACAGTTCGGCGGCGACAACCACCCCGGCGGTGACGACCGCTCCGACGGACAGGTCGAACTCGCCGCAGACGATGACCGGATACTGGCCTGCGGCAAGGATGACGAGAGGCGCCGCGCGCTTGACGAAGGCGAGGAAGCGGTCCGGTTCGTAGAACCCGGGGTCGGTGAGGGCGAGGGCCACCAGGAGTGCGGCGAGCAGCAGGCAGACGGGGGTGCCGGTGCCGAGGGCGCGCAGGACGCGGCGGCCGGTGGGCGGGGCCTTGACTGCGGTGGTCATGCGGTCCTCCCCTGCGGGTGGCGGCGGCGCCGGGCGTACAGGGCGACGGCCGCGATGATGACGACGCCTCGGACGACGTTCTTGAAGAACGGGTCGACGGCGAGCTGGTTGAAGACGCTGTCGAGCACGGCGAGGACGAGGACACCGCCGAGGGTGCCCGCCACTCCCCCGCGGCCGCCGGCGAGTGCGGTGCCGCCGAGGACCACGGCGGCGATGGACTCCAGGTCGTAGCGCGCCTCGGTGCCGGCCCAGGGGGCTCCGGCGCCGAGCCGGGCGGCGAGGAAGAGCGCGGCGGCGCCGACGCAGAGCGAGCACAGGATGTGGGCGGCGACGACGGTGCGGCGGGTGCGGACTCCGGAGAGGCGGGCGGCGTGCTCGTCGCCGCCGGTGGCGTACATGTGGTGGCCCAGGCGGGTGCGGCGCATGACGAGCCAGAGGGCGAGGGCGACGGCGAGGAGCAGGAAGAGGGAGACCGGGACGGGTCCGACGCGGTCGTAGCCGAGGCGCTGGAAGGAGTCGGGGACCTCGCCCGCGGGCCCGGTGTAGTTGTCCTCGATCCAGCCGCGCAGGATGAAGGCGGTGCCGAGGGTGGCGATGAACGCGTTGACCTTGAGTCCGGTGACGATCAGACCGTTGGCGAGCCCGACGGCGGCGGACAGGGCGAGCACGGCCAGGATCGCGATCAGCACGCCGCCGCCGCGCATGGTCTCGGCGGCGACGAGGGTGCCGAGGCTGATGAGGTAGGCGACCGAGAGGTCGAGCGAGCCGGTGAGGATGACGAGGGACTGGCCGACGGCGACGAGGCCGAGGGCCACGCAGTTCTGCAGGATCGCCACGGTGTTGGTGACGGTGAGGAAGTCCCCGCCGCGGGCGGCGACGACGATCCAGCCCAGTACGGTGACGCCGAGCGCGGCGAGCCAGACCCCGGCGACGGGGCCGGTGAGGCGCAGCCCGGCGGGCGGTTTCGGCCCGGTGCGGTGCGCCGGTGGCCGGGACCCGGTCCGGAGCGCGGTCATGCGGCGTCCTCCCGCGGCCGGTCGCCGCCGGTGGCGACGCGCATGATGGCCTCCTCCGACGACCCGGCGGGCAGTTCACCGGCGAGGCGGCCCTCGGACATGACGAGGAGGCGGTCGCTCATGCCGATCAGCTCGGGCAGTTCGGAGGAGATGATCAGTACGGCGAGTCCCTCGCGCGCCAATTCCCGTACGAGGGTGTGGATGGCGGCCTTGGCACCGACGTCGACCCCTCGCGTCGGCTCGTCGAAGAGCAGCACCCGTGGGCGTGCGGCGAGCCATTTGGCGATGACGACCTTCTGCTGGTTGCCGCCGGAGAGGTACTGGACCTGCTGGTCCTCGCCGCGGGCGTGCAGGCGTACGCGTTCCAGCAGGGCGGTGACCTCGCGGCCCGCGGGCGGTCCGCCGCGGGTGTGTACGGCACGGGTGACGAGCAGGGCGTTGTCCCGGACGGACTGGCGCAGGGCGAGCCCCTCCTCCTTGCGGTCCTCGGTGACCAGGGCGATCCCGGCCCTGATGGCCTCGCGCGGGCGGGCCGGACGCAGGGGCTCACCGGCCACGGTCATGGTGCCGGTGGTGAAGGGGGCGGCGCCGAACAGGGCGCGGGCCAGGGAGGTGCGGCCGGAGCCCTGAAGCCCTGCGATGCCGACGACCTCGCCGGCGCGGAGGGTCAGATCGATGCCGGAGATACGGGAGTTGGCGCCACCGCTGACGGTGAGGGCGGTCGCCCCCAGCTCCTCGGGGCGGGCGCGGGGCGGGTAGTAGGCGCCGAGTTCGCGGCCGACCATGGCCCGTACGACGGTGTCGGGGTCGGTGTCGCGGGTGGAGAGGGTGGTGACCCGGCGACCGTCCTTGAGGACGGTGACGCGATGGGAGAGGTCGAAGACCTCGGGTAATCGGTGGGAGATGTAGAGGATGCCGAGCCCGTCGGCGGCCAGCCGCCGTACCAGGGCGGAGAGTTGTCCGACCTCGTGGTCGGCGAGCGGGGCCGTGGGCTCGTCCATGACCAGGACCCGGACGTCGGAGGCCAGGGCCTTGACGATCTCGACGGTCTGCCGACGGGCCACCGACAGTTCATGGACGGGGGTGCGCGGGGTGATGCCGGTCTCGTCGATGCGGGCCAGGAGTTCGGCCGTGCGCCGCTCCATGGCGCGGCGGTCGACGAGGCCGCGGCGGGTGGGTTCGCGGCCGAGGAAGACGTTCTCGGCGACGGTGCGGTGCGCGAGCAGCGCGAACTCCTGGTGGATGATGCCGATCCCGGCGGCCTGAGCCTGCGCGGGGTGACTGAAGGAATGCGGGGTGCCGTCGATGGTGATGGTGCCGGTGTCGGGTCTGTGCTCGCCCGTGAGGATCTTCATCAGGGTGGATTTGCCCGCACCGTTCTCGCCCACGAGGGCATGCACTTCTCCGGCTTCGAGGTCGAGCCCCACGTCGTGGAGCACACGGACCCCGAGAAAGCTCTTGGACACGCCCTGCATCGTCAGCATCGACTGGCTCCTCGGTAAGCGGTCTGCAGAGCAGAGTCGTGATGCACCTTTGACCTGTCAAGGCTCCAAACCGCTTTAGTTTCTGGGGAGTTGGACCGGACTTATGGCGACGACCGAACATCTGACGCCTTGTGAGCAGCAGAAGTCGTCCCTAAGGTGACTGCTATGCCTTCGCCGTCGGCTCGCCCCTCCTCGAACGCCTCGAACTCACCCGGCGAGGTGCTCGCCCTGATCAGTTCGGGGGCGGCGGCGACCCGTGCGGACATCGCGCGGATCACCGGTCTGGCCCGCTCGACGGTCTCCCAGCGGGTGGACGCGCTGATCGGGCACGGCTTCGTGGACGAGGACGCGGACGGTGGCTCGACGGGTGGCCGGCCACCGCGCAGGCTGGCGCTCAGGACGGCCGGGCATGCGGTGGCGGGAGTGGACCTGGGGGCCTCGCACTGCCGGGTGGCGCTGATGGACATCGGCGGCACGATGCTCGCGGCCCAGGAGGATCCCCTGTCGATCGGGGACGGGCCCGACTCCGTACTGCGCCATGTGGAACGGACGCTGCACACACTCCTCAAGGAGGCGGGGCGCGAGCCCGCGACCCTGCGGTCGATCGGGGTCGGGGTGCCGGGACCGGTGGAGTTCTCCACGGGGCGCCCGGTCGATCCGCCGATCATGCCGGGGTGGCACCAGTATCCGATCCCGGAGTTCTTCGCCGCCCGGTTCGGGGTGCGGGCGCTCGTCGACAACGACGTGAACGTGATGGCGCTGGCCGAACAGCGGCGGGCGTTCCCCGACTGCCGCTATCTGCTGTACATCAAGGTCGGTACGGGCATCGGCTGCGGGATAGTCTCCGACGGCCTGCTGCACCGGGGGGCGCAGGGCTGCGCGGGCGACATCGGCCACATCCGGGTCGCGGAGCTGGACGACCCCTGCCGGTGCGGCAACTCGGGCTGTCTGGAGGCCGTCGCGGGCGGTGCGTCCCTGGCGGCGAAGCTGGCCGGTCTCGGGCTGGAGGCCGCTTCGGGCAGCGATGTGGTGCGGCTGGTGAAGTCCGGCAACCGTGACGCGGTACGGATGGTGCGCGAGGCGGGCCGGGCGGTGGGCGAGGTACTGGCCGGACTGGTGAACTTCTTCAACCCGGACACGGTGGTGCTGGGCGGTGCGCTGGCCGCCGTGCACGACCAGCTGCTCGCGGGGGTGCGCGAGGCGGTGTACCGGCGCTCGCACCCGCTGGCCACGCATGTCCTGCGGATCGAGCCCAGCCGGACGGGCGAGAACGCGGCGGCGGTCGGGGCGGGGATCCTGGCGATCGAGCACGCGCTGTCGGTGGAGCAGGTGGACCGGGAGGTCGCGGGGCGCTGACGGGCCTCGGCCTCCGAGCGCGGCAGGCGCGCCTTCCGGATCGCCCTGACGCAGCTTCCTCCAGCCCTTCCACGGCCCTCGCGCGGCCGTACGCCCCCCCTCAGCCGCCTTTCCGCGGCGATCCCCTCCTGTCACGCCTTCCACGCCCGGTGAACGCCCGATGACCGAGCGCCACGCCGACGCGCCCTTCCGGGCGCCGCCGGGTGAAGCCCACCACAGGACCTGGGTCACATACGACGGTCGGTAGTAGGCGCATCCCTCTCATTCCCGGCGCACTGGGCCGTCAAATGGGGTATTCCGCGCTATCTCACGATGAAGGTTAGTAAAGGGGGTCATTGCCTCCCGTTGCTCAGCCCGTTAACCATGGATCCCGGCAAGCACCGAGAACGAGCCTGCGACCCACGCCATCCGGCGAACGAGGTCGGGCCATCGGTTCCTGCACCCCGCGCCGCCGAAGGCCGCCACGCCCGTCCCCCACCGGAAGAGCTCCCGCATGCCTCGCCTCAGCACCCTCCGCAACACCATCCGCGTCAACCGTTCGCAGAAGCTCACCGCCGCCGTGCTCGTCGCGGCCGGTTCCGTCACCGCGCTCGCCGCCACCGGTGAGTCGAGCGATGCGCAGCCCGCGGCAGCGCACGCGCCCATCGCCGTCAAGGCGGCCGGGTCCACCGGAATCCCCGGAGCCGACACCCGGCTGACCAAGGACGCGATACTCAAGGACGCGGTGGCCAAGGACGCGGCCGCACGGAAGGCCGCGGCCGCGAAGTCGCAGGCCGCGAAGGCCGCCGTCCTGAAGGCTCACGAGTCCGAGCAGAGCGCCAACCGCTCCACCGTCCGCAAGGCCGCCCCCGCGCCCAAGCAGTACAAGAACAACCTGGACGGCTGGATACGCGAGTCGCTCGACATCATGAAGTCGAAGGGCATCCCCGGCACCTACGAGGGGCTGCACCGCAACATCATGCGCGAGTCCAGCGGCAACCCGCACGCGGTCAACGACTGGGACATCAACGCCCGCAACGGCATCCCCTCCAAGGGGCTCCTCCAGGTGATCCAGCCCACCTTCGACACCTACCACGTCAGTGGTACGCCGAAGAAGCTCACCGACCCCGTCGCCAACATCACCGCCGCGGCCAACTACGCCGCGGACCGCTACGGCTCGATCGACAACGTCGACTCCGCCTACTGAGCACCGTCCGACGCGCGGCGGGCGGGGACCACTCCGCCCCGCCGCACCACGGGCCTCCCGCGGCAGGCTCCCCCGCCGCGCACCTCCCCGCGTCTTCCTCCCTGCGGCAGACCTCACCGCCGCGCACCCGACCCGCGTCGCCGCCGTGCGTCACCGCACCCGGACCACATCCACGTCCGAGGCCCGCACGAAGCCGATCCGGTGTCCGATCTGGACCGTCACATACTTCCGGCCGCCCGCGAAGTACGTGTGGTCGTAGGGCTTCGAGAAGTCGATCGTCGGCGCGTAGAAGTACCCGGTGGGCGCCTCGCCACCGCCCGGGAACGCCTGGCCCTTCTTGATCGTGTAGACCAGCGGACTGCCGACGGCCGGCGCCGTGTGGTCGGCCGGATATTCGGACTTCTCCGGGTACGCCACCCCGTACACCGGCACCTCCGCCCTGCCCGCCTTCGGCTTCACGACGTGGCCGGCCGTCGGTGTGATGACCCGCGCGCGATCCGGGGTCCGCAGCCATGCCTTCTCGCCGTACCACCAGATCGCGGTCCAGCCCGGGGCCCGGTCCGCGACGACCGCCTGCTGGGTGGCGCTGATCTTGCTGCCCCAGTCGGCGGCGCAGTTGGTGCCCGGCGCGCCGTCGGGATGCAGGCCCGGATCGGCGAAGAGCGGGGAGCCGGTGGAGGGCCCGGTGTGCAGGGGGACGGCGCTGCTCCCCTGGCGCGGCAGGTCGAGGCCCTTCTCGCAGTCACGGAACGCCTGCTTGTTCCGCTTGAAGTCCGCGCTGACCGTGACGAGTTCGGCGCCCCCGGGAGCGGCCGGCGCGGTGGGCCCGCCGAGCAGCGCCATGAAGCGGTTCCAGTCCCAGTACGGGCCCGGGTCCCAGTGCATGTTCTTGGTCCCGGAGGCGCTGGTGGGCGGGACGCCGTCGTGGCCGATGATGTGCTGCCGGTCCAGCGGGATGCCGTAGCGCGCGGCGAGGTGGCGGACGAGTTTCGCCGTCGCGCGGTACATCTGGGGCGTGTACCACTTGGCGCCCTCGGCGGCGAAGCCCTCCTGCTCGATGCCGATGGAGTGGGTGTTGAGGTACCAGTTGCCCGCCTGCCAGGCGACATCCTTGTTCTTGACCATCTGCGTGACATGGCCGTCGGACGAGCGCACCACATAGTGGGCGGAGGTCTTGTTCAGCGGGTTCTGGAAGATCTTCAGAGTGGTGTCGAAGTCCACTTCGGTGTCGTGGAGGACGATGAACTTGATCTTGTTGCTGTGCGGCCGGTCGGCGGTGTCGTAGTTGCCGTACGTCTCCTTGTCGGCCGGGTCCCCGGTCTGCTGATAGGCCGCCGGGACCCAGTCGCAGTCGAGAGAGCGCGGACACTCGGGCCGCACCCCGTCCGCCCCGGCCTGCGCCGCGGGGGCGAGCAGGGCGGCGCTCAGCGCACCGGCCGCGGTCAGGGCGAGCGCGAGTCTGGTCCTCCGCCTGGACGTCATGACAACCCTTCCTGGAGCTGGTCGTACAGGAGCCGTTCCCTGGGTGATGTCCGTGTTCCTCGTTATGGGCGCACACTCTGTGACGTGAGGTGATAGCGCGTCAAGAGTGCCGGGGAGAAGGCTCGATGAGCCACTGGACCAGACCACTGACGACTGCTCCTACCTGCGGTTTCCCGCACTCGCCACCCATCCGCGTTTATCTGACTAATTGCCGCTGTGCGTGCCCCGGACGGCCGAGGGGTAGTGCTGGCGCGGACACCAACGGTCCGTGCGGGCGCCGCGCGGAAATCTCCGAAAGGCCGGACGCACCATGGCACAGCCCTTCTCTCTGCCGGACTTCTATGTTCCGTATCCGGCACGGCTCAACCCTCATCTGGAGGAGGCACGACGTCACACCCGTGAGTGGGCACACGGGATGCGGATGCTGGAGGGTTCCGGCATCTGGGAGGAGAAGGACCTGGAGGCGCACGACTACGCGCTGCTGTGCGCGTACACCCACCCCGACTGCTCCGCCGAGGCGTTGTCGCTGGTGACCGACTGGTATGTGTGGGTGTTCTTCTTCGACGACCATTTCCTGGAGACCTACAAACGGACGCTGGACCGGGAGGGCGGGAAACGCTACCTGGACCGGCTGCCCGCCTTCATGCCCATGGACCTCACCGACGGTATGCCGGAGCCGGAGAATCCCGTCGAGGCGGGGCTCGCCGACCTGTGGGCGCGTACCGTGCCGTCCATGTCGGGCGCATGGCGGGCCCGGTTCGCCGAGAACACCGAGCATCTGCTGAACGAGTCCCTGTGGGAGCTCTCCAACATGGACGAGGGGCGGATCGCCAACCCCGTCGAGTACATCGAGATGCGCCGGAAGGTCGGCGGCGCGCCCTGGTCGGCGGGCCTGGTGGAGTTCGCGGCGGATGCGGAGGTCCCGGCCTCGGTGGCCGGATCACGGCCGCTCGGAGTGTTGCGGGACGCCTTCTCGGACGCGGTGCATCTGCGCAACGACCTCTTCTCGTACCAGCGCGAGGTCGAGGACGAGAAGGAGAACAGCAACGGTGTGCTGGTCCTTGAGACCTTCCTCGGGTGCACCACGCAGGAGGCGGCCGAGGCCGTGAACGACCTGCTGACCTCACGGCTCCAGCAGTTCGAGAACACGGCGCTCACCGAAGTCGGCCCGCTCTGCGCCGAGAAGGGGCTCACGCCCACCGAGGCCGCCGCCGTGTTCGCGTACACCAAGGGGCTCCAGGACTGGCAGTCCGGCGGGCACGAGTGGCACATGCGCTCCAGCCGCTACATGAACGGCGGCGGGGTTCCGGCCGGGCCCGCCGATTCCGGCTGGGGCATGGCCGCCGCGTCCATCCGCCTCACTCCCCGGGCGGAGGTTGCGCGCCGGCGCAGCCATACCCATGTGCCGTTCCAGCATGTCGGCCCCTCCCTGCTTCCCGACTTCGGCCTCCCGTACCCCCTCACGCTGAGTCCGCATCTGGCGGGCGCCCGGAACCGGAACATCGAGTGGGCCCGGCGGATGGGCATGCTCGGCCCCTTGCCGGGCCGGCCCGGATCGCATGTCTGGGACGAGCGCCGGGCCCGCAACATCGATCTGCCGCTCTGCTCGGCCGGCATCGATCCGGACGCGACACCGGAGGAGCTGGACCTGTCGTCGAACTGGCTGACGTGGGGCACGTACGGCGACGACCTCTATCCGGTGATCTACGGACGGGCCCGCGACCTGGCCGGGGCATGGGCGGCCAACGAGCGGCTCCGGTCGTTCATGCCGCTGGACGGGAAGCCCGTTCCCGAGCCCACCGACGCCATGGAGCGCGGGCTCGCCGACCTGTGGGCGCGCACGGCGGGGCCGATGGACGAGGCTTCGCGGCGCACGTTCCGCAAGGCGGTGGACGACATGCTGGACAGCTGGCTCTGGGAGCTGGCCAACCAGGCGCAGAACCGCGTTCCGGACCCGGTCGACTACATCGAGATGCGGCGGTTCACGTTCGGCGCGGACATGACGATGCGGCTGAGCCGGCTGTCGCACGGTGACCGGGTGCCCGCCGATGTCTACCGCAGCGGACCGATCCGCTCCCTGGAGAACGCCGCGGTCGATTACGCGACGCTGCTGAACGACCTCTTCTCCTACCAGAAGGAGATCGAGTACGAGGGCGAGGTGCACAACTGCGTCCTGGTCGTGCAGAACTTCTTCGGGGTCAACTACCCGACGGCCGTATCCATGGTGCATGAGCTGATGCAGGGCCGACTGCGGCAGTTCGAGCATGTCATCGAACACGAACTACCTCTCCTCTACGACGACTTCGCACTCGATGCCGATGCCAGGGAGATCCTGGACACCTATGTGCTCGATCTGCAGAACTGGCTGGCCGGGATTCTGAACTGGCACCGCGAATGCGTCCGCTACGGCGAGGCGGACCTGCGGTCGGGTACCGGCGGAGCCCCGTGGCACCTCAACGGCCCCACGGGGATCGGCACTTCGGCCGCCAGGGTGATCTCCGTGCTGATGCCTCAGCCCGTGAACACGTAGCGTCCGCCCGCCCGGGCCTTCATCTTCTTCTCACCACCGGTGAACAGGCCGCTGCGCAGGGTCAGTTCACCGGTGCGGCTCGCGGTGACGACGATCCGGGTGGGCTCTCCGCCCGCCCAGGTGATGTCGACGGTGACGCCGCCGCGCGCCCGCAGGCCCCGGACCGAACCGTCCGGCCAGGCCGCGGGCAGCGCGGGCAGGATCTCCACCGCTCCGTACTGGCTCTGGACCAGCATTTCGGCGATGCCGGATGTGGCGCCGAAGTTGCCGTCGATCTGGAACGGCGGGTGGGTGTCCCAGAGGTTGGGCAGGGTCGAGCTCTTCAGCTGTTCGGCGAGCATCCGGTGCGCGTGGTCGCCGTCCCGCAGCCGCGACCAGAAGTTGATCTTCCACGCCTTGGACCAGCCGGTGCCGCCGTCGCCGCGCGCGCCCAGGGAGACCTTGGCCGCCTCGGCCCACTCGGTGCCGGGTTCGATCTGCCGCCCCGGGTGCAGGGCGAAGAGGTGGGAGACATGACGGTGGTCGTCCGTCCGGCTGTCGAGGTCCTCCTTCCACTCCTGGAGCTGCCCCCAGGAGCCGATCCGCAGTCCGGGGTCGAGCCGGTCGAGTGTGCTTTCCAGTCTGCTGCGGAAGGCGCGTGCGTCGCCGAGGGTCCTGGCCGCCTCCAGGGTGCTGGTGAGGAGGTCATGGACGATCTGCTGGGACATCGCGGCCCCGGCGGTGAAGTCTCCGTGCTCGGGCGAGTAGCTGGGGGTGACGACGAGCTGTCCGTCGCGCGGGTCGGTGCGCAGGTTGGCCAGCCAGAATTCGGCGGCTTCCTTCATCACCGGGTACGCGGTGGAGCGCAGGTAGTCGGTGGAGCCGCTGAACCGGTAGTGCTCGTACATCTGCTGGGTGAGCCAGGCGGCCGCCTCGGGGAACCAGAAGGCGGTGGACCAGTCGTGCACTCCGGTGAAGCCGTACGGGTTGGTCTCGTTGTGCACCACCCAGCCGGCCGTGCCGAACATCTCCTCGGCGGTCCTGCGGCCCGGCTCCCGCATCGCCTCGATATAGCGGTCGTACGGCGCCGTGGTCTCGGCGAGGTTGGTGACCTCGGCGGGCCAGTAGTTCATCTGGAGATTGATGTTGGTGTGGTAGTCGGCGGACCACGGCGGGCTGGTGGAGTCGTTCCAGACGCCCTGGAGGTTGGCGGGCAGTGATCCGGCCCGCGAGGAGGCGATGAGCAGATAGCGGCCGTACTGGAAGAAGAGCGCTTCCAGGGCCCGGTCCGACGGGCCGGCCCCGCCGGTGTAGGCGGTGAGCAGCCGGTCGGTGGGGACGTCGGGCAGCCGCTGGCCGATGTCGAGGGCGACCCGGTCGAAGAGGGTCCGGTGGTCACGGACGTGGTCCTCGCGCAGCTTCTCGTACGAGGTCCCGGCCGCGGCGTCGACCGCTTGGGTGACGGCCCGGTGCGGGTCCTCGCCCCGGTAGGCGGGATAGCGGTCCGTGTAGTCGGTCCCGGCGGCGAGGACGAACCAGGCGCTGTCGGCGCCGGTCACGGTGAGGGTCCCGTCCGCCCCGGCGGTGACGCTCCCACCGCTGGTACGGACCCGGATCTGGGCCTCGAAGCGCAGCCCGTTGTCCTGGAGGGCGCCCCGGACGGTGAGCCGGTCCCCGGCGGCGGTGGCGGTGAAGTCGCTGCGCGGCGAGGTGTAGCGAAGGGTGAGGGCGACCTGTCCCGGCCGGTCGGCCGTGAGCCGCCCGGCCAGGACCCGGCCGGGGTGGGAGGCGAAGAACTCCCGAGTGTGGTGGGTCTCCTGGTGGGTGTAGCTGACGGTGGCGAGGGCGGTGGAGAGGTCGAGTGCGCGCCGGTAGGAGGTGTCCGGCGCGGCCGGGGCGTCCCGCAGGTCGAGCAGCAGATCACCGAAGACCTGGTAGGCGCCGTAGCCGCGGCGCGCCTGGCCCAGCTCGGTGGCGACATCGTCGGGGCCGAGCGAGCCGTCCCGGTCGAGGCGCTCCTGGACGCCGGTGAGGGCGTCGGGCCTGGCGGCGGTCCAGTTGCCGAAGTCGTATCCCTGCGTCGACCCGGGGCCGCCGGTCCACAGGGTCTTCTCGTTGAAGGTGAGGCGTTCGGTGGCGAGCGTCCCGAAGACGCTCGCGCCGAGCGCGCCACCGCCGATGGGGAGCGACTCCCGCTCCCAGCCCGCGGCGGGGGTGCTGTACCAGAGGGTCGGTGCGGGCAGTTCCGCCGATGCGTCATGGTGCACCGCATCCGGCGATTCATCGGAGGTAACGGCTGCTGCCGCTGTTCCGGAGAGGGCCGGAACTCCTAGGGCCAGGGCGCCTGTTACGCCGACCGCCGTCTTCACTGTGGTGCGTCGCGTCATCCCGGATGTCATGTCACCGCACCGTAAAGGTCCGACGACTACGCGGCAAGAGACCGAACGAAATGACCCCTTGGACGGAGGTCACGGGCGCGTGGACGGAAGTGGCCGGGGATACGGACACGGGGCCGGGGAACCCGGCGAATCGGGAAAAGCGGGGGCGGGGAAAAGCGGAAGGCCGCCCGACGCGATGCGGGCGGCCTCAGCAGTGACGTTTCAGCCTTGCTGGAACAGCTCCGCGGGCAGCGGCTTCAGCAGGGCGTACAGATCGTCGGTGATCGGCCGGTCCCAGCTGGCGATGGTGACGAGCACGCCGTCACTGCGGTCGAACTGCACGCAGGCGATACGGCTCTCCGAGAGCTTGACCCGCCGGACGATCAGCAGATTGTCCCCCTGCATGACCGGGACGTCCTCGGTGCTCGTCACCTCGATCGGCTCGTCGTTCTCCAGGGCGAGCAGCAGCTGCGCCACCTCGAAGGGCACCTGGCCCTCCTCGGTCTCACGGGCGGGAGAGCCCGTCGGGAGGTTCCCGATGATCATGGCCGGGCCGCGTCCGCCGTACAGGTCGTAGCGGAGGAAGACGCCCTGACAGCTCCCGTCGGGTGCGGGGAGCAGACCGGCGCCGAGGTTTCCGGGCCAGTCCCCCGGGTCCATGGCCAGGACATCGAAGTCCGGGCCCGCGGGTGTGGCGGCGCTACGGCGACGGAGGAAGGACATGCGGACATGTTACGTGTCCCGGCTCACGTTGCGGAGCCGGGCCCGTGCGGACGGCGGCCCGCGAAGGACGGGCGCTCCCGCCCGGCCGACGGCGGTCGGGCCGGGTCCGGTCCCCGGCCGCGAGGGCATGCCGCGGGACCGGACGGCCCGGCTCGCCGCCCCGCGCGCGACGCTACGAGGGGGGCGTGCGGTGCCGCTCGTGGTGGCGGGCCACCCGTGCCCGGTTGCCGCAGGACGGCTCGCACCATTCCTGGCGGGGGTGCTCCTTGACGAAGTAGCGCACGCATCTCGGCGCCTGGCAGGCACGCAGGGCGGCCCGGTCCGGACCCGCCAGAAAGCGGATGGCGGCGCGGGCGAGAGCCGCGGCAGGAAGGTCCGCGCCGGCGCCATCGCCGGTGGCCGGACGGTCGTCGGCGGCGGGTTCACCGGCCTCCGGCCACACCAGCACGGGCACGGTGGGAACGGCCGCGGCCGTGGCGTTGAGCCGTGCGAGGGCCTCGGTGAGGGGGAGGAGCCGTCCCGCGTCGGCGGGGCTGGGGGCACCCGGGCGTACGGCGTGCGCCAGGAGTGCCCGGACCGCGGCGCGCAGCGACCGTACGGCGGCCAGCGCCCGATCGTCGGCCTCCCATGCCGCGTCGAGGAGACCGGGGTGGCGGTGCAGCCATCGGGTGAGGTCCGCGGCGGTGCGCAGACCGTCGCCGACGCCGCCCGGTCCGTCGTGGCGGACGGTGAGGGCGAGATCGAGGGCGATCCGGGTGTCGGACATGGGCTAATGGTAACTTCGCGTTCACCCATTAGTTCGGGGGGTTTCCGTTCGGGGGGTCCCCGTTCGGGATTCCCTCGTTCGTGGATTCGCCCGTTCGTGGATTCATTCGTTCGGGAGTGGGACCGAACGGGCGGGCCGCGTCGGCTGCTGCGGACTTCGAGGGCTTCGGGGGCGGGGCGGCAGCGGGGCGGAAGAGCGCGGCGACGGCCGCCCCCGCCCGCCCCGCCTGGGCGCCCGGTCTCACCCGGCGGGCGGCTGTGATCCGACGAGCCACATCGAGAAGAACTGCGCCCCGCCGCCGTAGGCGTGGCCCAGCGCCTTGGCGGCCCCCGGCACCTGGTGTTCGCCCGCCCGGCCACGTACCTGCAGGGCCGCCTCGGCGAAACGGATCATGCCGGACGCCCCGATGGGGTTGGTGGACAGGACTCCGCCCGAGGGGTTCACGGGAAGGTCTCCGTCGAGTTCGGTGGCGCCGGACTCGGTGAGTTTCCAGCCCTCCCCCTCGTCGGCGAACCCGAGGTTCTCCAGCCACATCGGTTCGTACCAGGAGAACGGCACATAGATCTCCGCGGCGTCGATCTCCCGGCGCGGGTCGGTGATCCCGGCCTGGCGGTACACATCGGCGGCACAGTCCTTGCCCGCCTGCGGCGAGACGAAGTCCTTGCCCGCGAAGAGCGTCGGTTCGCTGCGCATGGCTCCGCCGTGCACCCACGCGGGCGGGTGCGGCGAACGGGCCGCGCCGCCGCGGTCGGTGAGGATCATGGCGCAGGCGCCGTCGGAGGACGGGCAGGTCTCGGAGTAGCGGATGGGGTCCCAGAGCATCGGGGCGGCCTGGACCTTCTCCAGGGTGATGCCGGGGTCGTGGATGTGCGCGTACGGGTTCTTGAGGGCGTTGCGCCGGTCCTTGTACGCGACCAGGGAACCGACCGTGTCGGGGGCGCCGCTGCGGCGCATGTAGGCGCGCACGTGCGGGGCGAAGAAGCCGCCCGCGCCGGCCAGCAGTGGCTGCTGGAAGGGGATGGGCAGGGAGAGGCCCCACATGGCGTTGGACTCGGACTGTTTCTCGAACGCGAGGGTCAGTACGGTCCGGTGGACACGGGCGGCCACCAGGTTGGCGGCGATGAGGGCGGTCGATCCGCCGACGGATCCGGCGGTGTGGACGCGGAGCATCGGTTTGCCCACGGCGCCGAGTGCGTCGGCGAGATAGAGCTCCGGCATCATCACCCCCTCGAAGAAGTCGGGAGCCTTGCCGATGACGACGGCGTCGATGTCCGCCCAGGTCAGACCTGCGTCGGCGAGGGCGGCTACGGCGGCCTCACGGACGAGTCCGGCGATGGAGACGTCGTGCCGGGCGGAGACGTGCTTGGTCTGGCCGATACCGACGACGGCGACGGGCTCCTTAGGCATGAGCGCTCTCCCCTTCCAGGACGGCGACCAGGTTCTGTTGCAGGCAGGGTCCGGAGGTGGCGTGGGCGAGGGCCCGGTCGGACTCGCCGCGGTGGATGCGGGCGGCGGCCTCACCGAGCCGGACGAGACCGGCGGCCATCACCGGGTTGGCGGCGAGCGCACCGCCCGAGGGGTTCACGCTGACCTCGTCCCCCAGCCCCAGGGCCGTACGGAGCACGACTTCCTGGGAGGTGAAGGGTGCGTGCAGCTCGGCGGTGTCGACGGGGCGTTCGAAGGCCCCCGCACGTTCGGCGGCGAGCCGGGTGGAGGGGGAGTCGGTCAGATCCCGGACGCCGAGGCCGTGGGCCTCGATGCGGTGGTCGATGCCCCGGATCCAGGCGGGGCGGGCACACAGGGCGCGGGCGGTGTCCCCGACGGCGAGGACCACGGCCGCGGCTCCGTCGCCGACGGGCGGGCAGTCGCCGGTCCGCAGGGGCCGCACGAGGTAGTCGCCCGCCGGGACGTCGCCGGTGAGCTGGGCGTACGGGTTGGCCGCCGCGTCGGTGCGGCTGCGGGCGGCGACCTCGGCGAGGGCCGCCTCGTCGGCGGCGCCCGTGTCGATGAGTGCCTGGGCCTGGAGGGCGGCCAGGGCCACGGAGTCCGGCCAGAGCGGTGCGACGTAGTACGGGTCGAGCTGCCGGGTCAGGACGTCGCGGACCTCGCCGGGCGAGGACTTGCCGTACGCGTAGACCAGGGCCGTGTCGGCCTCGCCGGTCTGGAGTTTCACCCAGGCCTCGTACAGGGCCCAGGCGCCGTCCATCTCCACATGCGACTCGGAGATCGGCGGATGGGCGCCGACGCCGTCCAGCGCCATGGTGAAGGAGAAGGCCCGGCCCGCGAGGTAGTCGCTGGAGCCCGAGCAGGTGAAGCCGATGTCGCGCGCCTTCAGACCGGTCTCGCCGAGCACCTGGTGGAGGACGGGCATCAGCATGTCGACTTCGGAGAGTTCGTCGGTGCGCCGCCGGTGGCCGGTCTGCGCGAAGGCGACGATCGCCACGTCTCGCATCTACAGCAGCTCCTTGTACGTGTCGTAGTCGGCGTCGGGCTCTCCGGTGGGCCGGTAGTGATCGGGGTAGCGGCCGCCCTCGGTCCAGACGGGCTCGACGCGCAGGCCCATCCGCACCTGGTCGTACGGGATGCCGCCGATCCGTCCGTGCAGGGCGAGGTCGGCGCCGTCGAGGGCGATGTGGGCGTAGACGTAAGGGACTTCGATGCCGAGGTTCGCGGTGTGCGCGGCCTTGATGTTCACGACGCAGTACGTGGTGACGGTGCCGCGCGGGCCGACCTCGACCGGCTCCGCGGTGGCCACGCCGCAGGTGGGGCAGGCCCCGCGGGGCGGGACGTACACCTTGCGGCAGGAGGGGCAGCGCTCGCCGACGGTGCGCCGTTCGGCGAGGGCGTTGATGTAGGCGGTCTGGGCCCGGCCCGGGGTGTAGGTGTAGTCGAGGCGGGCCGGAGTGACGATCGTGGTGACCGGGTCGGTGAACTCGCCGCTGTGCGGGGCCGGCCGGCTGCCGTCCGCGTCGCCCTCGTACGGTTCGAAGCAGGCGATGTCGGTGATCGCGCCGGTCCGGTCGGCCGCCCAGCGGACGCGGACCCGCATCCCGGTGCGCACGGCCTCGGGTCCCGGGGCGTCGAGGACATGGAGCAGCGCGGTGTCGGCGCCGTCGAGCCGGACGAGGACCCAGGCGAAGGGGGTGTCCAGGGGCTGGTCGCGGCGGGGCGCCGGGTTCCAGGCCCAGGTGGTGACGGTGCCGGTGGCGGCGACCTCGACGAGGTCGCGGATCTCCTCGGCGGTGACGGGGTCGTACTCGACGGGTGGGACGAGGACCTTTCCGTCGCCGGTCCGTACGCCCAGCACGGTCCGCTCACGCAGTCCGGTGAGGAAGGCGCTCTGCACGGGGCCGAGCGAGCGGGTGAAGGGGAATTCGACCACCAGCGGTGCGCTGAGGACTTCGGGCACGGTTGTCTCCTTGGCTCAGGCGCGCCGGTAGACGGGCGGGCGCTTCTCGGCGAAGGCGCGGGCGCCCTCCTTGGCGTCGGCGGTGTCGAAGACCGGCCAGCCGCGTGCGAGTTCGGCCGCGAGGCCGTCGGTCTCGGTCATCTCCGCGCTCTCGTAGACGGAGGCCTTGACCGCTTCCACGGCGAGCGGTCCGCAGGCGTTGATCCGCTCGGCGATCTCCAGGGCCGCCGCCAGCGCGGTGCCCTCGGGCACCACCCGCCCCACGAGCCCGATGCGGGCGGCTTCCTCCGCGCTGTACGGACGGCCGGTGAGGAGCATCTCCAGGGCGTGGGTACGGGCGATCTGGCGCGGCAGCCGCACGGTCGAGCCGCCGATGGGGAAGAGCCCCCGCCGGACCTCGAAGAGCCCGAAGGTGGCGCCCGCGCCCGCGACGCGGATATCGGTGCCCTGGAGGATTTCGGTGCCACCGGCGACACAGTGCCCCTCGACGGCGGCGATCACCGGTTTGCGGGGGCGGTGGTGGCGCAGCATCGCCTTCCAGTGCAGGTCGGGGTCGGCCTTCAGCCGGTCCCGGTACTGCTCACCCGCCATTCCCCCGCCCGCCAGGGCCTTGAGGTCCATGCCGGCGCAGAAGGATCCGCCCGCGCCGGTGAGCACGACGGAGCGGATCGAGTCGTCCTCGTCCGCCGCGAGCCAGCCGTCGTACAGCCCGACCAGCATCGGCAGCGAGAGTGCGTTCTTGGCCTCCGGCCTGTTCAAGGTGAGCACCAGCGTGGCGCCTTCGCGCCGCATCCCGAGATGTTCCGTACCAGCCATTGCCTGCCTCCGTCTCCAGATCCAGAACAGGTTGCAGGAGGAGGGGTCGCAGTTCAATAGTTTTCTGACAGTCAGTCAGATTTCTTCGGCGGCGCCCCTTCCCACTTGTGCCGGTCGGCGCTCTAATGACCGCCGAGTCACTCAGCACCCGGGGTCAGGAGGAACGGTGGAGTACAACCTTGCCGACCTGTTCGAGTCGGTCGTCGACGTGGTTCCGGACCGCGAGGCGCTCGTGTACGTCGACCATCCCGGCACGGGCGCGGAGCGCCGGCTCACCTACGCGGAACTGGACGCCGCCGCCAACCGGATCGCCCACCACCTGGCCGAAGCGGGCGTCCGCCCCGGTGAGCACCTGGGCCTGCACCTCTACAACGGCATCGAGTACCTCCAGACGGTACTGGCCTGCCTCAAGGCCCGCATCGTGCCGGTCAACGTCAACTACCGCTACGTGGAGGAGGAGTTGGTCTACCTCTACCGCGATGCCGATCTGGCGGCCCTGGTCTTCGACGCCGAGTTCGACGAGCGGGTCGCGATCGCCGCGCCGCAGGCCGGGAAGCTGCGCCATCTCGTGCGGGTGGGGGAATCCGCCGAGGGCTCCCCGGGGCCGGAAGCCGTCGCGTTCCCGGACGCCGAGGCGTCCGGGTCCCCCGGCCGGGGGTTCGCACCGCGCTCGGGCGACGACCAGTTCATCATCTACACCGGTGGGACGACGGGCATGCCCAAGGGCGTGATGTGGCGCCAGGAGGACCTGTTCTTCTCCGGGCTCGGCGGCGGCGCGCCGACCGGTGAGCCGGTGAAGTCCCCGCAGGAGCTGGCGGAGCGGGTGGCCGCGGGCGGCGACGGGATCACGTTCTTCCCCACTCCCCCGCTGATGCACGGCACCTCCACGCTCACCGCGTTCATCGGCTTCAACTTCGGCCAGCGGATCGTCGTCCACCGCAAGTTCGTCCCCGACGAGGTGCTCCGTACGATCGAGAAGGAGAAGGTCACCAGTGTGTCGCTGGTCGGCGACGCGATGCTGCGGCCGTTGATCGACTCGCTCAGGGGGCCGCTCAGGGGCACGGACTGCTCGTCGATGTTCTCCGTCTCCAGTTCCGGGGCGATCATGTCGGACTCGGTGCGCGCGGAGTTCCAGGCTTTGGTGCCGACGGTGATGCTGCTCAACAACTTCGGCTCGTCGGAGTCCGGCTTCAACGGCACGGCGACGGCCGATTCGGGCCCGGACAGGGGATTCCGCCTCCGGGTCAACTCCCGTACGGAGGTGGTCGATCCGGCGACGTACGAGCCGGTGGCCCCTGGTGAACCGGGGCGGATCGCACAGCGCGGGCACGTACCGCTCGGCTACTACAACGACCCGGGGAAGACCGCGGAGACGTTCTTCCGCCGGGGCGAGGAGCGGTGGGTGCTGCTCGGCGACATGGCGACCGTCGACGAGGACGGCATCGTCACCGTCCTCGGGCGCGGCTCGCAGTGCATCAACACCGGGGGCGAGAAGGTCTATCCGGAGGAGGTCGAGCAGGCGCTCAAGGCCCATCCGGATGTGTACGACGTACTGGTGGCCGGGGTGCCCGACGAGAGGTGGGGCAACCGTGTGGCGGCCGTGCTCCAGCTGCGCGAGGGAGCCGGTCCGCTGGACCTGGCGGCGGTGCAGGCGCACTGCCGCACCCGGCTGGCCGGTTACAAGATCCCCCGCAGCGCCGTCTTCACCGACCGGATCCGGCGCTCACCGAGCGGCAAGGCCGACTACCGGTGGGCCCGCTCGGTCGTCGCGCCCCCCACGGGGCCGCCGAGCTGAGCGGGCGGCGGAGCGGAACGGCCCGCGTACCCCCCGTTCGGCCGCGGGGGCGCCGGACCCCGGAGTAAGCCATTCAGGGACCCCGTGTATCCATCCGCTCACCCTGTGTGGCAGAGGGGGCTGATCCCCCATAGCTTCGGCTCATGAGGACAAGAAACATCACATGTCTGGCGGCCGTGGCCGTCATCACCACGACGGGACTGGCCACGGCCCTCCCCTCCTCCGCGACCACCGCGCACGACCACCTCGTGGTCCGTCCCGGGGAGTCGATCCAGCAGGCCGTGGATGCCGCCCGGCCGGGCGACACCGTCGTCGTCCTGCCCGGCACCTACCGGGAGAGCGTGCTGATCACGACGCCGGACCTGACCCTGACCGGGTCCGGGGACCGGACCGTGATCATGCCGGGGACCACGGCCGGGAAGACTGCGGGGAAGGCGGCCGGGGCGACCGTCGACGCCTGTGCCGGGGGCGGCAACGGCATCTGCGTCATCGGTACGTCGGCGAAGCCCGTCGGCGGTGTCCACATCCGCTCGCTGACCGTCTCGGGCTTCGACAGGAGCGGCATCTGGGGCTCGTGGACCGACCGCCTGAGCGTCCACAAGGTGACCACCGAGAAGAACGGCACCTGGGGCATCGCCCAGGAGCGGTCCACCCGGGGCGCGTTCCGGAGCAACACCGCCCGCGACAACGGCGACGCCGGGATCTTCGTCGCGAACACGGTCGACGAGGAGGACGGGGCCACCGACACGCTGGGTACGGACATCCGGGACAACCGGCTGACCGGCAACCGCATCGGGGTCACCGCCCGGCGGGTCAGGAACCTCTCGATCGACGACAACACCATGACCGGCAACTGCAGCGGCGTGTTCGTCGTGGGCGACGAGTCGAAGCCCAAGGCCGGCGCGATGACCGTGCAGGACAACCGCATCGTCGCGAACAACAAGTTCTGCCCCGAGACCCCCCGGCTGTCGGCCATTCAGGGAACCGGCATCGTCCTCACCGGCAGCGAGAGCACCGTCGTGCGCAACAACCTGGTCCAGGACAACGTGGGCTCCACACCACTCTCCGGCGGCATCGTCCTGTTCAAGAGCTTCGTGGGCTCCCCGAACACCGACAACAGCATCAGCGACAACGTGGTGCGGGACAACCGGCCGGCCGACCTCGCCAACCGGGACACCGGGACGGGCAACACCTTCACCCGCAATGAGTGCGGGACTTCCGAACCCGCGGGGATGTGCTGAAGCGTGTCCCCCCGCACCAGGAGAATCGAGGCGGTATGACCACCGTGAGCCCCAACCCGGCGCCCACCCCCGCCCAGGCGCCGCCCCCCGCCCCCGTCCCGCCACCGGCCATGCGGCTCAGGGAGCTCGCCTTCGGGGCCGCCTGCGCCGCGGCCGTACGCGCGGCCGCCCGGCTGGGCGTCGCCGACGCGCTCGGCGAATCGCCCACCACCGCGGCGGAACTCGCGAAGGCGGTGAAGACCGAGACCCTGCCGCTGCAACGGCTGCTCCGCGCCCTGTGCTGCTACGGGATCTTCAGCGAGACCGAGGACGGGGCGTTCGTCCACACGGACATGTCCCGGCTGCTGCGCGAGGACGACCCCCACAGCCTCCGGTACATCTCCCTGTGGTGCACGGAGCCCTGGACCTGGGAGGTCTGGCCACGGCTCGACGACGCCGTACGGTCCGGCACGAGCGTCTTTCCCGAGGCGTTCGGCAAGGGGTTCTTCGACTACCTCCACCAGGACGCGGCCGAGTCGGCCCAGGTGTTCAACCGGGCCATGACCACGTCCAGCAGGCAGTCCGCGCTGGATGTCGCCGAACTCCTCGACCTGACGGGGGTGTCCGTGGTCGCCGACATCGGCGGCGGCCAGGGCCATGTGCTCGCGAGTCTGCTGGACAAGCACCCGGAGGTCCGCGGGACCCTGCTCGATCTGCCCGGTGTGGTGGCCAGGGCCGACGACCGGCTGCGCGACGGCGGAGATCTCGCCGGCCGGGCGGACATCGTCGCCGGTGACTGCCGCGAGAGCATCCCCGTCGAGGCCGACCTCTACATCATCAAGAACATCCTCGAATGGGACGACGAGAGCACCCGCAGGACCCTGCGCAACGTGGTCGCGGCGGCCAGACCGGGCGCCCGGGTCGTGATCATCGAGAACCTCGTCGACGACACCCCCTCCATGCGGTTCACCACGGCCATGGACCTGCTGCTGCTGCTCAATGTCGGCGGCGCCAAGCACTCCAGGGACAGTCTGGTCGGCCGGATGTCGGATGCCGGGCTGATCATCGGTGAGATCCGTCCGGTCAACGCGTATCTGCACGCCTTCGAGTGCGTCGTCCCCGGGTGAGACCACCCTCGGGCGCACGGGAACGCCCCGGGTCCGGTGCAGGCACCGGACCCGGGGCGTTCCCGTGCGCTCAGACGGCGCCGTCGCGCTGCCACCGGTAGAACTCCTGGGCCATCGCGTCCTTCGGACCGCGCCAGGTCTGCGGGTGGTAGGGACTCACGAAGGCGGTCAGCCGGTCGCTGAGGTCCTTGAACTCCGGGTGCTGCGTCACCTTGGCGATCTCCGGGCCCGGCGGCCGGTCGGATTCGATCAGGTGCATATACACATCGCCGAACTGGAACAGCGTGCGCCGGTTGACCCCGACGAGGTGCGGCAGTTCGGTGTTGTCGGAGGCGGAGAACAGTTCCGCGATGTCCGGCGCCGACTCCGGCGCCATACGGGCGACGATCAGTGCGTGGTGCATCGAAGGGTGCCTTTCTGGGGCACGGCCCCGTACTCCGCCGCGGCGGAGTACGGGGCCGTGGACGGGCGGGAGGTCAGCTCGCCGTGACCGAGGCGGCACGCCGCTCCCGGTCACGCTGCTCGATCTTGTCCCGGATGAGTTCCATCTGGACGCGGGAGTTGCGGTTGATGTTGTCGGTCATCCACTCGTCGTCGACCGGCGCGTCGGGCCGCATCGCGAAGTCCTGCTTCCAGTGCATCTTCGTGCCGCCGGGGACCTCGGAGTACTCCCACCGGATGTCCATGTGCTGGAACGGGCCCGGCTCGACCCGGCGGGCCACGACGGTGCGCGCGGCCCGGTCGGTGGTCCGCTCGGAGACCCAGCTCCAGACCTTCCCGTTGTCGTCGGGGTGCATGGTCAGCCGGAAGGTCGTCTTCTCGCCCTTCCGCTCGATCACCTCGACCGCCGCGTACTCGCTGAACAGCCGCGGCCATTCCTCCAGGTTGTTCGTCACGTCCCAGACAAGGTCCAGGGGGGCGGCGATGGTGATGTCGTTCTCGGTGTGTCCGGACACTTCAGGCTCCTGTCACGAGGCTGCTGTTGACGAGGTCGAGGAACTCCCGGGGCGAGGTGCACCGGTCGGCGTCGACCGGCAGCGGTACGCCGTACCGGTTCTCCAGCGCGGCGACGATGCCCAGGAGACCGAGCGAGTCGAGACCGAACTCGTCGAAGACGGCGGCCGGCCGGCTCTCCATCTCCTGGGGGTCGACGGTGAGTCCCGCGCCGTTCTTCATCAGCACGGCGAGTTCCTCGTAGGTCAGTCGAGTGGTCATCAGTGGCTTCTCCTTCTCATGCGAGGGGACCGTCGAGGTGTCGCAGCACCAGCGCCGCGTTCGACCCCATGAGCCCCCGGCTCAGCACCAGCGCCGTCCGCAGTTCCGCGGGACGGGCGCGGCCGGTGACCACATCGAGGTCGTGGCACACATCGAAGACGTTGGGGGTGGGCGGGATCAGGCCGTGCTCCATGGCCAGCACCGCGGCGGCCGTGTCCAGCACGGGCGCACCGCAGTAGGCGCGCCCGATGCCGGTCTTGGGCGCCGTCACCGGTACGCGTCGTCCGTGCGCGCCCAGGGCATCGGCGATGGCCAGGGCCTCGGCGCGGTCGGCCGCCGGTACGCCGAGCGCGTCGGCGAAGACGACGTCGATCTCCTCGGGTGCGCAGCCGGCCTCCGCCAGCGCGCCGCCGATCGCCCGCGCCAGGCCGTCCCGGGACTGCTCCCAGCGGGACGCGCCGGTGAACGTCGCGGCGTGACCGGCCAGTTCGGCCCGGACCCGGGCTCCGCGGGCGAGGGCCACCGTCTCGTCCTCGACCACGAGCATGGCTCCGCCCTCGGCTGGCACGAACCCGCAGGCGTCCGCGGTGAACGGACGGTAGGCGCGCGCCGGGTCCTCGCAGGTGCTGAGGTCCTCGTAGCCGAGCTGGCAGACGACCGAGTACGGGGCCAGGGGTGCCTCGGCCGCACCGACGACGACGGCGTCCGTGCCGCGGTGGATGGACCGGGCCGCGTGCATGAGCGCGTCCAGACCACCGGCCTCGTCGCTGGCGACGACCGCGCACGGCCCCTTGAAACCGCCGCGGATCGAGATCTGCCCCGTGCTGGCGGCGTAGAACCAGGCGATCGACTGGTAGGGGCCGACATAGCGGGAGCCCTGGCCCCACAGCCGTTGCAGCTCGCGCTGTCCGAACTCCCCTCCGCCGGAGCCGGCCGCGGTCACCACGCCCACGCCGTACGGCGCGTCCTCGTAGTCGGCCCGGCCGAGCCGGGCGTCGTCCAGGGCGAGGTCGGCCGCGACCATCGCGTAGTGCGTGAACCGGTCGGTCTGCACCAGGTACCGCTCTTCGACGAGGGCCACCGGATCGAAGTCCCGGACCTCGCCCGCGACCCGCAGCGGCAGGTGCTCGCATCCCTCGCGCGACACCCGGTCCAGCACGCTGACGCCTTCCTGCGTCGTCTTCCAGAAGGCTCCGGCGCCTGTTCCGTTGGGGGCCACGACGCCGATGCCGGTGACGACCGGCCGCCGTGCCTGTGAGGTGTTCATGGGGTCCTCCCTCCGGATCGGGTCAGGGCCACCGCGGACTGGAATCCGCCGAACCCGCTGCCGACCGAGAGAACGCTGCGCAGTTTCATGGGACGCGCGACGCGCGGCACGTAGTCGAGGTCGCACTCGGGATCCGGCGTCTCGTAGTTCGCCGTCGGGGGCACGGTCTGATGGACCAGGGCCAGCACACAGGCCGCTATCTCTATCGCCCCGATGGCGCCGAGCGAGTGCCCGACCATGGATTTGATCGAACTCATCGGCACCTTGTAGGCGTGGGAGCCCAGGGCCCGTTTCACCGCGGCCGTCTCGTGCCGGTCGTTCTGCTTGGTGCCCGAGCCGTGCGCGTTGACATAGTCGATCCGTGAGCCGTCGATCCGGGCGTGGCCGAGGGCGGTGTCGATGGCGCGGGCCATCTCCAGCCCCTCGGGGGTCAGCCCGGTCATGTGGTACGCGTTGCCGAAGGTGGCGTAGCCGGCGATCTCGCAGTACACGGTCGCACCACGGGCGCGGGCGTGTTCCAGCTCCTCCAGGACGAGTACGGCGCCGCCCTCGCCCATCACGAAACCGTCCCGGCCCGCGTCGAACGGCCGGGAGGCGTGCTCCGGGTCGTCGTTGTTCGCCGAGGTCGCCTTGATGGCGTCGAAGCAGGCCACCGTGATGGGGGTGATCGGCGAGTCGGACGCCCCGGCGAGGCACACGTCGACGCGGCCCTCCTCGATGGCGTGGAAGGCGTATCCGATCGCGTCGAGGCCGGAGGTGCAGCCCGTCGAGACGGTCTGCACCGGGCCGTGCGCGCCGACCTGTTCGGCCACCGCGGAGGCGAGGGAACTCGGCGAGAAGGCGCGCTCCAGATGCCGGCCGGCCGGGCGGGGGTCGACGTCCCAGCGTGCGCCGGACCCGCTGACGGCGACGTAGTCGTGTTCGAGCCGGGTGGTGCCGCCGACCGCGGTGCCCATCGAGACCCCGGTACGCCAGGGATCGCCCTTCCCGGGGTCCAGTCCCGCGTCGCCGAGCGCCTCCGCGGCGGCCACCAGCGCGAACTGGACGTACCGGTCCGAGCGGGCGATCTGCTCCTCGTCCAGACCGTGCACGACGGGATCGAAGTCGCACTCGGCGGCGATCCGGGAGCGGAAGCCCGTCGGGTCGAAGAGCGTGATGCCGCGCGTCGCGGTGCGGCCGGCCGCCAGGAGGTCCCAGAATGCCTGCGCGCCGATCCCGCCGGGGGCCACGACGCCGACTCCGGTGACCGCCACGCGCCGGTTCATGAAGCCGCCCCGGTTCGTTCTGGCGGCGCTCCGCGCTCTTCGGACCTGCCGTCGGCCGCGCCGGTGTCCTCGGTGTCCACGTGCCCGAGTTCGGGGCGCGGCGCGAGCGGGCCGAGGTGGAAGACCATGCGCGCCTCCACGTCGCCCACGTTGCGGAAGCGGTGCCGCACATGCGGGGGGATCAGCAGTCCCTGGTCGGCCCGCATGGAGTGCGGTTCACCGTCGAGGTCCACCTCCAGCAGGCCGTGCACGACGTACACGAACTCTTCGGAGTACGGGTGGTAGTGCTCGCCGATGCGATCGCCCGGCTGGATCAGGGCCAGGCCCATGAAGCCGCTGGTGGCACCCACCGCCGTGGGGGTGAGCATGGCGCGCAGGTCGCCTCCGCGCCTGCGGTTGGGCTGCGTCTCGCTGAGGTCGACGATGCGAGGCCGGAACGTGGTCATGACTGCTCTCCTCCAGGCGCTTTCTGCGTGTTGGGCGGACAACGCCGGGGAAATTCCACGGCGTTGCCGCTGCGTTGCCGGTACGTCGCTCAGGACTCCGTGGCCCGTCGATCGGTGATCAGACGCATCTCGGACCGGGCGAGGAAGCGCGCGGCCTCCTCGTCGTTCGTCGGCACGGCGTTCGCGCCGCCGTCCAGGAGACGCCCCAGCACGGCCGCCTTGCGCAGGCCCTCGATCCCGAGTGCCTGCGCGGGCCGCGCGTCGAGCGGGCCGCCCACTTCCAGGAGCCGCACGACGACGTCGTCGCGCTGGAAGATGGTGCTGCTGTCGATGGGGCTCGCCTGGTCGTCGGCGGCTTCCTCGTCCTGCCCGGCCAGGAGCCGGGCCAGCGCCATGCCACAGCCGTCCTTGGCCTGGTAGAACAGCGCGTGCCGCCGGACGTCCTCGGGCTTCTGCCGGCCCGCCGTCACGTGGTGCACGGTCGGCAGGGCCGCCCGGGTGAAGAACATCCGGGCGGAGTCGGGATCGCTGAGGTCGCGGTCCTGCTCCAGATAGGGATTGATCGCTTCCTCGACGGCCCTGACCTCGGGCTGGCGGGACACATGGCGCAGCGCCGCCAACAGGTCGCCCTCGACCTCCACGGCCCGTACGACACGGTTGCCGTGCATGAAGAGCGAGGTACGGCGCAGTCGGGTGGTCTCGTCGACCCGGGCCCTCGGGGAGTCGTAGTCGGCCAGGATCTTGGCGACCGCGTCCTCGCTGCCGGGCTTCACGGTGAACGTGAGGGCGTGGCGCACCACTCCGTCGCCCAGGCGGGGCGCGGACTGGAGGCGTCCCTTGGCCGGTTCGGGAGCGGCCACGAA
Source organism: Streptomyces sp. NBC_01237 (assembly GCF_035917275.1). Classification (NCBI taxonomy): domain Bacteria; kingdom Bacillati; phylum Actinomycetota; class Actinomycetes; order Kitasatosporales; family Streptomycetaceae; genus Streptomyces; species Streptomyces sp. NBC_01237. Next base: position 723,326 of record NZ_CP108508.1, read on the forward strand.
GGTGTTGCCGGTCTCGCGCAGGATGCTGAAGCGCAGGGACCGGGTGTCGCGTACGCAGCCGTGCAGCGGCTGGACCGTCTCGACGTGCTCCTCGCTGTTCACCCAGGCGAGGAAGGGCGGTGCGCTCTCCCATTCGCTGGTGATGAGCCACTGCGAGGGGTTCTCGATGGACTGGCACAGCTGGTCGCTGATGTGTCCGGGGACGGATGCCACCTGGTTGCGCAGGTGCTCGTACGCCTCCAGGAACTGCTTCTGCGCTCCGTCGTGCAGATCCAGCAGCAGCACGACCCTGAGCCTTGAACCGTCGAAGGCGGACTGCGATATCCGTTCCGAGAGGGTGGTCATCTTTCGCTCTCCTTCGAGACGGTACGGCGGCCACCTCCGTGGCCCTGCGTCAACCGTCGATTTCCAGTGGAGTTTCAGCGCGGGGACCCGCCCGACCGCTGGTGTGTGCCGTCCGCCCGCACATCGCGGGCATCGTTCTCCCACTGATCCTGGAACGCTGGTACGGCTGGTGCGAGATTTATGAACCGTTCAGGTGAGCCGACGTCCGAACCGCTCGGAACACGGGCATGGAACCTGCATCCGCACGGCGTCCGAGCTGGAGCAACCAACTGATGAACGAGAACGTCGACCTCCGCGTACCAGTCCTCATCGTGGGCGGCTCCCTGGTGGGCCTGTCCGCCTCCCTCTTCCTGGGACGGCTCGGCGTCGAGCACCTGCTGGTCGAGAAACACGCGGCCACCTCGACCCATCCGCGCGGGCGGGGCAACAACGTGCGCACGATGGAGGTCTTCCGGGTAGCCGGTGCGGAGCCCCTCATCCGGGACGCCGCCTCGGTCCTCGCCGACAACCACGGCATCCTGCAGGCGTTCTCGCTGACCGGCGGCGAGGAGGAGTGGCTGTTCAAGGAGATCGACCCCGGTGGCGCGCTCGCCCGCTTCAGCCCGAGCGGCTGGTGCCTGTGCAGCCAGAACGACCTCGAACCGGTCCTGCTGGACCACGCCCGCGAACAGGGCGGTGACCTGCGGTTCTCCAGCGAGCTGATGTCCTTCGCCCAGGACGCGTCAGGGGTCACCGCGGTGGTGAAGAACCGCGAGAGCGGTGAGCACACCACCGTGCGCGCGGACTACCTCATCGCGGCCGACGGGCCGCGCAGCCCGATCCGGGAGCAGTTGCGCATCGGCCGGTCGGGGGCCGGTGACCTCTTCCACAACGTGAGCGTCACCTTCCGGTCCCGGCAGCTCGCCGCGGTGGTGGGCGAGCGGCGCTTCATCGTCTGCTATCTGACCAACCCCGAGGCGGACGGTGCGCTGCTGCCGGTGGACAACGAGGAGAGCTGGGTCTTCCACGCCCCCTGGCACCCCGACCGGGGCGAGACGCTGGAGGACTTCACCGACGAACGGTGCGCCGAGCACATCCGCCGGGCGATCGGCGACCCCGGTCTCGATGTGGAGATCACCGGCAAGGCGCCGTGGCACGCCGCCGAGCGGGTCGCCGAGCGGTACGCGTCCGGGCGGGTCTTCCTCGCCGGGGACTCGGCCCACGAGATGTCCCCCACCGGCGCGTTCGGCTCCAACACGGGGATCCAGGACGCGCACAATCTCGCCTGGAAGCTCGCCGCGGTGCTCGACGGATCGGCGGGACCCGGACTGCTGGAGACCTACGGCACGGAGCGCCTGCCCGTGGCGAGGGCGACCGGCGCACGCGCCTCGGCCCGCTCGGGCGAGCACAGTCACCCCGGCTACGCACCCGCACCGGACGCGGGCGGACCGGAGGCCGGCGCTCCCGGTGGCGGAAGGAAGGGCGGGATGCTTCCGGTCGTACTGGGCTACCGCTATGTCCACGGTGCCGTGGTGGACGCGGACCCCGACGGTCCGGTGGTGCCCGAGGGCATGCGGCTGGCGGGGGAACCCGGGTCGCGGGCACCGCATCTGTGGGTGCGCCGGTCCGGCGAGCGGGTGTCCACCCTCGATCTCTACGAGCGGTCCTTCGTGCTGCTGAGCGATGCCGGGGACACGGCGTGGCGCGCCGCTGCCGCGCGGGTCGCCGCCCGGCTGTCCGTCTCCCTGGACGCCCCCGGCATCGGGGCGGGAACGGGCTCCGATCTGAAGACCGAGGACGGGACCGACTGGGCCGAAGCACACGGCGTCACCGCGGAAGGTGCCGTCCTGGTGCGCCCCGACGGCTTCGTGGCCTGGCGGTCTCCGGGCCCCGTGCCGGACCCGGAGGCGACCCTGCACGAGGTCCTCGGCTCCGTGCTGTACAGGACCTGATCGCGCTCTCCCCCACCGGCACTCCGCGCCGAGGTGGCCGCCAGGAACAGGACGGCGGCCACCTCGGCGTGGAGTGCCGGTTCGGGCGGGCCCGGGACGGCCGCTGTGGTGATCGCGCCCCCGGAAACCGCGTCGCGGTGCGCTCCGCCTCCCTCAGCGGTACACCGTCGGCGGCGCCGGAGCGCCGGCCGGTCGTCCACCGTGCACCCCCCTTGCCATGGTCGCGGCATCCTGCATTACTGCTCCCAGGAAGATCGACCGAATGATCGGTCGACCGCCCGGGGAGAGGAGCACGCGCATGACGGCCCTGCTGGACGCAGCGGAACGACTCGGCCGCGACGAGCTGGAGGCGCTGCAACTGGAGCGGCTGCGCGCCACGCTCCGCCATGCGTACGAGAACGTGCCCTTCTACCGGGCGGCCTTCGACACGGCCGGTCTGGGGCCCGAGGACTGCCGTACGCTCGCCGATCTCGCCCGTTTCCCCTTCACCACCAAGGACGACCTGCGGGACAACTACCCCTTCGGGATGTTCGCCGTGCCGCAGGACCGGGTCCGGCGCATCCACGCGTCCAGCGGGACCACCGGCCTGCCCACCGTGGTCGGGTACACGGACCGGGACCTGGACGTCTGGGCGGACGTGGTCGCCCGGTCGATACGGGCCGCCGGGGGCCGTCCGGGGCACAAGGTTCATGTGGCGTACGGATACGGGCTGTTCACCGGCGGGCTCGGGGCGCACTACGGCGCGGAGCGGCTCGGCTGCACGGTCATCCCCGCGTCCGGCGGCATGACGGCCCGGCAGGTGCGGCTGATCCAGGACTTCCGGCCCGAGATCATCATGATCACGCCGTCGTACATGCTGACGCTCCTGGACGAGTTCGAGCGCCAGGGCGTCGATCCGCGGACGACCGCGCTGAAGGTCGGGATCTTCGGGGCCGAGCCGTGGACCGAGGAGATGCGGCGCGAGATCGAGGAGCGGTTCGCGATCGACGCGGTCGACATCTACGGGCTCTCCGAGGTGATGGGCCCCGGCGTCGCGCAGGAGTGTGTGGAGACGAAGGACGGGCTGCACATCTGGGAGGACCACTTCTATCCGGAGATCGTCGACCCGTTCACCGGCGAGGTCCTGCCGGAAGGGGAGGAGGGCGAACTGGTCTTCACCTCGCTCACCAAGGAGGCCATGCCGGTGATCCGCTACCGCACACGGGATCTGACCCGGCTGCTGCCCGGCATGGCCCGGGTGTTCCGGCGGATGGAGAAGGTCACCGGGCGCAGCGACGACCTGGTGATCCTGCGCGGGGTGAACCTCTTCCCGACCCAGATCGAGGAGATCGTGCTGCGTACGCCGGGAGTGGCGCCCCATTTCCAGCTGCGGCTGACCCGGCAGGGGCGGCTCGACGCGCTGACGGTACGGGCGGAGGCGCGGGCCGGCGCCACGACGGCGGAGCGGGCGGCCGCCGCGCTGTCCATCACGGCGGCGGTGAAGGACGGCATCGGGGTCTCGGTCGGGGTCGAGATCGTGGACCCCGAGTCATTGGAGCGCTCGGTCGGCAAGATCAAGCGGATCATCGACCTCCGGGACGCCGGCTGAACCGGGCGCGGCCGGCGCCCAGGTGCCGCCGGTGCCCCGGTGCGGTCAGCGGCTCGGGCACGAGCAGCGCCTGAGGTGCGGTCAGCTCCTTACGGCGGTCAGGGTCGCGTAGACCACGACGTTGCTCCGGTAGCCGGTCTTCTTGGAGTAGCTTCCGCCACAGGTGATCACTCGCAGCTCGGGCCGTTCGGAGTGGCTGTAGACCTTCTTGTCCGGGAACCCCTTCTTGTCGTACACCTCCACGGCGTCGACGGTGAACACGGCCGTCCGCCGGTCCGTCCGGACGATCTCGACGGTGGCGCCCTTGGTCAGCAGCCCAAGCTTCTGGAAGACACCGGGGCCGAGGCGCGTGTCCACGTGCCCGGCGGTGACGGCTGTCCCCTTGGAGCCGGGAGATGTGCCCTCCCCGTACCACCCGGCGAGCAGCGGATTGTCGTCGGGCGGCGGCCGCAGTGCCCCCGCCGCGTCGAGGCCCAGCCTCGTCATCGGGGCGTCGACGCGGAGGGCGGGGATCCGCAGCCGCACCGGATCCGACGGGGGCAATGGCTCGACACCGGGGGGCGCGACCGGCGCGGCGCGGGCAGGCAGGGTGCGGGCAGGCACCGTACGGGTGGGCACTGTGCGAGCAGGTGCTGTGCGGGTGGGCACTGTGCGAGCAGGTGCTGTGCGGGTGGGCGCTGGGCGCGGTACGGGGGCGAAGTAGGTCAGGGCCATCGGCGGCCACACCGGCCGGACCGTGGGGAGTGCGGTCGGGCCGGTGTGGTCAGGAGCGGCGTGCGCAGGGGACGTTCCAGGGGCGGCTCGCACGGGGCCGGTACTCCTCGGTGCGGCCGGGGAAACGGCCGTGGGAGTGGCCGAGGGGGCGGCCGACGGGGCGGCGAACGCCTGGGCGGCCGAGGGCTGCGGCGGCTCGTTGTCGCGGGTCCCGCTGATCACCAGCACCGTACCCGCCAGCAGGGCCCAGACAAGATGCTTGACCGAAGGGGTGAACGAGTGCGGGGATCCGCTGGTCTTGCGCCCGGTTTCCATCGCGTCTGAGCCTGCCTCTGCCTCGCTACGGGGGATGTGGGGTCCGTGCCGGCGGACCGGTGACACGGACCGGGCCCCAGGACCGGTGCGGTGCCCGGGGCCCGTGCGACTGTGCGCCGTGGCGGGCCGTCAGCTCCGGAGGCCGGCACCGCTCGTCCGGCGGCGCATCCTGATCACCCCGCCGCCGACCGCCCCGGCGAGCAGCACACTGCCCACGGCGAGCTGGGTGCCCTGGTCGGTGGGCGATCCGAAGCCTGCGGCGACCGAGCCGCTCGGAGTCCGGCCGGTGACCTCGTACGTGTCCGTCAGCTTGATCCGGGGCGGGCACTTGACGGTGACGGTGTCGCTGCCCGGCTCGGCCCCGCGCGGGACCTCGAACTGGCCGACGAGTTCGCCCTTGCTGTCACCGGCGAAGAGATGGAACTCCCCGCCGAGCTCCGAGGTGCCCTTGCCGTAGGTCTCCTTCCCGCAGGCGCGGGTGCTGACGGTGACCGTGGACCCCGGAGAGGCGTTCCCGGGGCTGATGCTGACCGCCCGGTCACCGGTGGGGGTGTCGGCGGCGACGGCCGCCGGCACCGACACCGCGAGGACACCGATGACCAGGCCGATTCCCGTACCGACGCGTGTGTTGCGCATGAGGATCCTCCAACGGGAGCAGGGTCCGGCCTGTCTGCGCGGCGCCTCTGCTGTGCTCCGTCTCCGAGGCAACCGACACCCCGTCACCTCCGCAACATGACCCGTCGCCGCGGGTGTCACTCGGTCAGCCGCAGCGACGGCTCTCGCGTGATCGTTTACGCAGGTCACCGGCGCGGGGACGGCCTCGGTGGAGGAATCGCCCGGCGGACGGCGAACGGGCGTACGGCGCCGGACGTCCGGCCGAGGTCCGCCGTGCTCTCCGCTACGGCCGGCCGGTGGTGAACCGGTCCCGCAGCTCCCTCTTGAGGATCTTCCCGCTGGCGTTGCGCGGGAGTTCGTCCACGAACAGGACCCGTTTCGGGGCCTTGAAGTGGGGGAGCTTCTCGCGGGCGTGGTCGATCAGTTCGGTGTCGGTCGCGGACCCGCGCAGCACGACGACGGCGGTGACGGCTTCGATCCAGCGCTCGTCGGGCAGCCCGATCACGGCGGTCTCGGCGACCGCCGGATGGGTGTAGAGCGCGTCCTCGACCTGGCGCGAGGCGATGAGCACCCCGCCGGAGTTGATGACGTCCTTCACCCGGTCGACGACCGTGAAGAACCCTTCCGGGTCGCGCACCGCGAGGTCGCCGGAGTGGAACCAGCCGTCGCGGAACGCCTCCGCGGTCTCCTCGGGCTTCTCCCAGTAGCCCTGGCACAGTTGCGGGGACCGGTAGACCACTTCGCCCGCCGTGCCGTCGGGGACCTCCTCGCCGTCCTCGTCGACGACGCGCGCCTCGACGAAGAGGACGGGCCGGCCGCAGGAGTCCATCCGGCCCTCGTGCTCACCGGGTCCGAGGACGAGGGCGAGCGGCCCGATCTCGCTCTGTCCGAAACAGTTGTGGAAGGCCAGCTCCGGCAGCCGCTCGCGGAGGCGTTCCAGGACCGGCACCGGCATGATCGACGCCCCGTAGTACGCCTTGCGCAGGGCGCCGAGGTCACGGGTGGCGAAGTCCGGGTGATGGGAGAGTCCGATCCAGACGGTCGGCGGGGCGAAGAGGCTGTCCGCCTGCCCGGCTTCCACCAGGTCGAAGATCCGGCCGGCGTCCGGGGTGTCGATGATGGTGTTCTCGGCACCGACCGCGAGGTACGGCAGCAGGAACACATGCATCTGGGCGGAGTGGTACAGCGGCAGGGAGTGCACGGGCCGGTCCCCGGCCGTCAGGCCGAGCGCGGTGATCGCGCTGACGTACTCATGGACGAGCGCCCCGTGCGTCATCATCGCGCCCTTGGGCAGGGCCGTGGTTCCGGAGGTGTAGAGCAGCTGCACCAGGTCATCGGCGCCGGGGGCGCGCTCGGGGACGAAGGGCCTGGCGGTGTCCAGCGCGTCGAGCAGGCTGTCCGGCGCGTCGAGCAGGCTGTCCGGCGCGTCGCGCAGTGTGCGGGCCGGACGTCCGGCCGGGAGCCGCCCGGCCAGGTCCGGGTCGGTCAGGACGAGGGAGCTGCCGGACTGGTCGAGCAGGTAGGTCAGGTCCTCGCCGGTGAGGTTCTGGTTGACCGGCACATGGACGAGCCCGGCGCGGGCGCAGGCCAGGAAGGCGATCAGGTACACGTCGGAGTTATGGGCGTAGGAGGCGACCCGGTCGCCGGGGCGCAGGCCGTGCTCGTCCGTCAGGACGGCTGCCGCGGTACTGATCGCGGTGTCCAGGGACCGGTAGGTCCAGGTCCGCCCGGCGTAACGGACGGCGGTCCGTCCGGGGGTCCGCCGTGCGCTGCGGGTCACGACACCGTCGACTGTGCTGCTTCGTACACCTGTCATGGCGTGATCCTGAGCGGACACGTCCGGGTGGTCAAGAGGCTGGATAGCGATCAACCGGTTGACAGGCACACGGGTCTGCTGGCTGAGTGGCGCGAGGCCGCCCGGACACTCGGGCAACCCTCTTTCCCGCCCGCAGAGTTGGGAGAAGCCTTGTCCCTCCGTAACCGACTGAGAACGACCGCGGTCGCCGGTCTCGCGCTGTTCAGCGTGTCGGCGTCGCTGCCGTCGGCCACCGCCGGTACCCCGCACGAACGGCATCCGTCCGGCGGCGGTCTCTCCGCCGTCATCCGGTACACCGAGTACGGCATCCCGCACATCGTGGCGAAGGACTACGCGCATCTGGGCTTCGGCAACGGCTGGGCGCAGGCGGCCGATCAGGTGTGCACCCTGGCCGACGGGTTCCTCACGGTGCGCGGCGAACGGTCCCGGTACCTCGGTGCGGACGCGGCGCCGGACGGTTCGCTGTCCTCGGCGACGAAGAACCTGTCCAGCGATCTGTACTTCCGCGGGGTACGCGGGAGCCGCACCGTCGAGAAGCTGCTGGAGGTCCCCGCACCGGCGGGTCCGAGCCGTGACGCGAAGGAGTCGATGCGCGGTTTCGCGGCCGGGTACAACGCGTGGATCGAGCAGAACCGGATCACCGATCCGGCGTGCCGCGGCGCCTCCTGGGTACGGCCCGTCACCGCACTGGACGTGGCGGTCCGGGCCTTCGCGCTCTCGGTGCTCGGCGGGCAGGGCCGCGGCATCGACGGCATCACGGCCGCGCAGCCGCCGTCCGCCGCACCGGCGCAGCCGGGAGTGACACCGGGTGAGGCCGCGGAGGCGGCCGAGCGCCTGCTGTCCACGCAGAACGCGGACATGGGGTCCAACGCCGTCGCGTTCAACGGGACCACCACGGCGAACGGGCGCGGACTGCTCCTCGGCAACCCGCACTACCCGTGGCAGGGCGGACGCAGGTTCTGGCAGTCGCAGCAGACGATTCCCGGCGAACTGAACGTCTCCGGCGGCTCGCTGCTCGGCTCGACGACGATGTCGATCGGGCACAACGCGAACGTCGCGTGGAGCCATACGGTCGCCACGGGGGTCACGCTCAATCTGCATCAGCTCACCCTGGATCCGGCCGATCCGACGGCGTATCTGGTGGACGGCGTACCGGAGCGGATGACCAAGCGCACGGTGTCGGTGCCGGTGAAGGACTCCGCCGCGGTGACGCGCACCCAGTGGTGGACCCGGTTCGGGCCGGTCGTCACCTCGCTCGGCGCCGGGCTGCCGCTGCCGTGGACGGCGAGCACCGCGTACGCGCTCAACGACCCGAACGCGGTGAATCTGCGGGCGTCCGACACCGCGCTGGGTTTCAGCAGGGCGCGCGGCACCGCGGGTATCCAGGACGCGCTGCGCCGCACGCAGGGCCTGCCCTGGGTGAACACGATCGCCGCCGACTCCGCCGGGCACTCCTTCTTCTCCCAGTCGCAGGTCCTGCCGAGGATCACGGACGAGCTGGCCGAGCGCTGCTCGACCCCGATGGGCCGCGCCACCTACCCCTCGTCCGGGCTCGCGGTGCTGGACGGTTCGAAGAGCGACTGCGCGCCGGGGTCGGACCCGGACGCGTTGCAGCCGGGCATCTTCGGCCCGAGCCGGATGCCGACCCTCAAGGACACCCCGTACGTCGAGAACTCCAACGACAGCGCCTGGCTGACGAATGCCGCGCGGCCGCTGACGGGCTACGAGCGGGTCTTCGGCACCATCGGCACGAACCGCTCGATGCGTACGCGCGGGGCGATCGAGGACGTGTCGGCGATGGCGGAGCGGGGACGGCTCCGCGTCGCGGACCTGCGGCGCCAGCAGTTCGCGAACCGCGCGCCCGCCGGTGACCTGGCGGCGGCCGACATGGCGGCGGCCTGCTCGGCGCTGCCGGGCGGCACCGCGGTGGGCAGCGACGGTTCACCGGTCGATGTGTCGGGGGCGTGCCCGGTGCTGCGGCGCTGGGACCGGAGCGTGGACACCGACAGCCGGGGCGCACTGCTCTTCGACCGTTTCTGGCGCCGGGCGACGAAGGTGCCCGCCGCCCAGCTGTGGAAGGTGCCGTACAGCCCCGCCGATCCGGTGCGGACCCCGAACACCCTCAACACCGCGGCTCCCGGGGTGACGGCGGCGCTCGCCGACACCGTGGCGGAGCTGCGGGCGGCGGGCATCGCCCTGGACGCCCCGCTGGGCGATCACCAGTTCGTCGTACGCGGCGACAGGCGCATCCCGATCGGCGGCGGTACGGAGTCGCTGGGCATCTGGAACAAGACCGAGCCCCGGTGGAACGCGGCGGCAGGCGGCTACACCGAGGTGTCGGACGGCTCCAGCTACATCCAGGCGGTCGGCTGGGACGGCGGCGCGTGCCCGGTGGCCCGGACGCTGCTGACGTACTCCCAGTCCTCGAATCCGGTGTCGCCGCACTTCAGCGACCAGACCCGGCTGTACTCGGGTGAGCGCTGGGTGACGTCACGCTTCTGCGAGAGGGACATCGCGCGCTCGCCGGAGCTGCGGGTGGTGCGGGTACGCGAGCACCGCTGATCCGAACAGGTCCTGGGGGAGGGGCCCACCCCTCCCCCAGGACCTGACCACCGGTTCACAGGGCGCGTGCGCGGCCCTCCCAGTACGGGTCGCGCAGGCGTCGTTTGTACAGCTTGCCGTTGGGGTCGCGGGGCATCGCGGCGATGAAGTCGACGCTCCTGGGCCGCTTGAACCCGGCGAGCCGCTGTTCGCAGTGGGCGAGGATCCCGGCGGCTAGCTCGTCGCCGGGCTCGAAGCCCTCGGCCGCTTCGACGACGGCCTTGACCTGCTCCCCCCAGTCGCCGTGCGGGATACCGAAGACGGCCGCGTCGGCGACCGCGGGGTGGGCGAGAAGGGCCGCCTCGATCTCGGCGGGGTAGATGTTGACCCCACCCGAGATGATCATGTCGATCTTGCGGTCGCGGAGGAAGAGATAGCCGTCCTCGTCGAGAACGCCCAGGTCACCGACGGTGAAGAAGTCGCCGATGCGGTTCTTCCGGGTCTTGGTCTCGTCCTTGTGGTAGCTGAAGCCGCCGGTGCTCATCTTCATGTAGACGGTGCCCAGTTCACCGGGCGCCAGACGGTTCCCGTCGTCGTCGAAGACGGCCAGTTCACTGATGGGCCAGGCCCTTCCGACGGTTCCCGGCTTCTTCAGCCAGTCCTCGGCGGTGGCGAACGCGCCGCCGCCCTCGCTGGCCGCGTAGTACTCCTCGACGCACCGCCCCCACCAGTCGATCATGGCGCGCTTGACGTGGTCGGGGCAGGGGGCGGCCCCGTGGATGGCGTGCCGCATCGTCGAGACGTCGTAGCGCCGCTTGACCTCGTCGGGAAGGGCGAGGAGCCGGTGGAACTGGGTGGGGACCATGTGCGTGTGTGTGCAGCGGTGCGCGTCGATGACCCGGAGCATCTCCTGCGGTGCCCATCTGTCCATCAGGACCAGCGGGTGGCCGATGTGCAGGGCCGCGCCCGCGAACTGGAGCACGGCCGTGTGGTAGAGCGGTGAGCAGACCAGGTGCACATTGCCGTCGAACGGTTTGATGCCGAAGATGCCCAGGAAGCCGCCGAGGTGGCTCTCCTCGGGGAGTTTCCCGGAGAGCGGCCGCCGGATGCCGCGGGGGCGGCCGGTGGTGCCCGAGGTGTAGTTCATGACCCAGCCCAGCGTGCGGTCGGCGGGCGGGCTGTCCGGCCGGCCGTCGAGCAGTTCCGCGTACGGGCGGCAGCCGTCGACCGTGCCGACGGCGTAGCGATGGGTGGCGGGCAGGTCCGCCTCGTCGGCGGCGGCGGTCGCGGCGTCCGCGAACCGTTCGTGCGCGATCAGGACCTTGGCCCCGGAGTCAGCGACGATCCAGGCGATCTCGGGGCCGATGAGGTGGTGGTTGACGGGGACCAGATAGAAACCGGCCTGGGAGGCGGCGAGATAGGCGGTGAGGAACTCCACTCCGTTGGGCAGGACGACGGCGAACGCGTCGCCCCGCCCGAGGCCCGCGGCACGCAGTCCGTGGACCATGCGGTTGGCGGCGGCGTGCAGCCGGCCCGCGCTCCATTCCTCGCCGTCGGGTGCGACGAGGACGGTGCGGCCGGGGTCCGCGGTGGCCTGGGCCCAGAAGCCGTTGGGGGGCTGGTTCATGACGCGCTCCGTCCGGCGATGCGGTTGATCCGGTCCACGGCGCGCTCGAAGCCGCGGGTCAGGTCGTCGAAGACCGCCTGGACGCCGCGTTCGGCGTTCATCCGTCCGACGATCTGCCCGACCGGTGTACCGAGCAGGGCCCCGATCTCGTACTTCTGGATCCGGGAGACCGCTTCGGCGACCAGGAGCCCCTGGAGCGGCATGGGCAGGGTGCCGGGTCCGGCGGCGTCGTCCCAGGCGTCGGTCCATTCGGTACGCAGCTGACGTGCGGGTTTCCCCGTGAGGGCGCGGGAGCGCACGGTGTCGCCGGAGCCCGCGTCGAGGAGTTTGCGGGTCAGGGCCGGGGAGTGGAGGTCGGCCTCCTCGGTGGTGAGCCAGAGGGAGCCGAGCCATACGCCCTGGGCCCCCAGGGCGAGCCCGGCGGCGATCTGTTCGCCGCTGCCGATGCCTCCGGCGGCGAGGACGGGCAGCGGGCCGACGGCGTCGACCACTTCGGGGACCAGCACCATGGAGGCGATCTCTCCGGTGTGGCCGCCCGCCTCGTATCCCTGGGCGACGACGATGTCGATGCCCGCTTCGGCGTGCCGCCGGGCGTGTTTGGCGCTGCCCGCGAGGGCGGCGACGAGCACACCGTGCTCGTGGGCGCGGCGGACCACGTCGGGGGGCGGGGAGCCGAGGGCGTTGGCGAGGAGCTTGATCGGGTAGTCGAAGGCCACATCGAGCTGGTTGCGGGCGACCTCTTCCATCCAGCCGGTGATGCGCCAGCCGGACGCCTCGCCCTCCGCGAGGTCGGGGACGCCGTGTGCGGCGAGGGTGTCCTGGACGAATCTGCGGTGTCCGTCCGGGATCATCGCCTCGACATCCGCCTCGGTGACCCCTTCCACCTTCTTGGCCGGCATGACGACGTCCAGGCCGTACGGCTTGCCGTCTACGTGCTCCGTCATCCAGTCGAGGTCGCGCGCCAGGTCGTCCGGGGCGGTGTACCGGACCGCTCCGAGCACCCCCAGCCCGCCTGCTCTGGTGATGGCAGCGGCGACCGCGGGGAACGGCGTGAAGCCGAAGATGGCGTGCTCGATCCCCAGTTTTCTGCTCAGCTCCGTCTCCATGGGCGGCAGGATGCCGCAGCCGGACAACCGAAGGAAGAGATTTTCTGATGCTGTGTCAGATTCTTTGTGCCGCCGGGGCCGTACGGGGCGGCAGGGGTGCCAGTAATCTCGGCGGCGGCAAGAAGTTTCACTCTTCGACCAACTTTTCGAAAGTTACTTTCGCGCGGGCTGCCACGCGGGCGCCGCCCCGTGGATGCCCCCACACGCTGGAGGGGTTGCGGATGACCGGGGACGCGACAGGGAGCGGATTCAGCCGCCGGAGACTGGGGGGCGGGATACTGGCCCTGGGCGGAGCACTCGCCCTCGCGCCGATCCCCCTCGCGGGAACGGCCGCCGGGGCGGAACCGGGCACAGGAACGGGCGTGGGTACGGGCGTGGGTACGGGCGTGGGTACGGACAAGGGTGCGCGACCGGGGCCGGCTTCGGGGCGCCCCACGCTGCGCCGCGGTTCCGCCGCCCGCGCCGGACTGCTCCAGGGACAGCTGGACCGGCTCGTCACCGACGCGGAGCAGTACCTGAGCGACTCCCCCAAGCACCCCTGGTACGCGGGCGCGGTCCTGCTCGCCGGACGCGGCGGCACCGTGGCTCTGCACCGGCCGATCGGCAAGGCGGTGCGCTACGCCGCGTACGACGAGAAGACCGACACGGGTGTGGAGTTCCCGGCGGAGCGGCAGATCGCGATGGCCGAGGACACCGTCTTCGACCTCGCCTCGGTCTCCAAGCTCTTCACCTCGATCCTGGCCGTGCAGCAGATCGAGCGGGGCACGCTGGAACTGGAGGCGACGGTCGCCTCGTATCTCCCGGACTTCGCGGGCGGCGGCAAGCAGGGCATCACGGTCCGCCAGCTGCTGACGCACACATCCGGCTTCCGGTCGTGGATCCCCCTCTACAAGGAGCCGACCCGGGAGGGGAAGCTGCGGCTGCTGTGGAACGAGGTGCCCGCGAGCACACCGGGCAGCGCCTATCTCTACTCCGACCTGAATCTGATCTCGCTGCAACTGATCCTGGAGAAGATCACCGGCCGCGCTCAGGACGAACTGCTCCGCGACGAGATCACCGCTCCGCTGGGGATGCACCGCACTCGGTACAACCCGCCGGCCTCCTGGAAGCCGAAGATCGCCGCCACCGAGGACGCCCGGCTGCCGTGGTCGGGCCTGGAGCGCGGGCTCGTCTGGGGCGAGGTGCACGACGAGAACGCGTACAGCCTGGACGGGGTCGCGGGCCACGCCGGAGTGTTCTCCTGCGCCTGGGACCTGGCGATCCTCGCCCGTACGCTGCTCAACGGCGGGGTCTACGGCCGCTCCCGGATCCTGTCCGAGGAGTCGGTGGAGCTGATGTTCACCGACTTCAACACCGCGTTCCCGGGTGATGAGCACGGCCTCGGCTTCGAGCTCTACCAGCACTGGTACATGGGAGCGATGGCCACCCCCCGCACCGCGGGCCACACCGGATTCACCGGTACCAGTCTGGTCCTGGACCCGTCGACCGACTCGTTCCTGATCGTGCTGGGCAATTCCGTTCATCCCGTACGTAATTGGCGTTCCGGCAGCGCACCCCGGGTAGCCGCGGCCAACCGGATGGCACGGGCGGTCCCGGTGCGGCCGGCCCGGGGGCGCACCGCCTGGTTCTCCGGCATGGCGAGCGCCGCCACCGCCACGCTCGCGCTGCCCCCGCTGCGCCTGACGTCCGCGCGGTCCGAGGTGAGCTGTGCGTTGTGGTGGGACACCGAGCCCGGCTCCGACGCCCTCGCGCTGGAGCTGTCCGCGGACGCGGGGGCGAGCTGGCAGCCGGTGCCGTTCACCACTCTCGCGACGGGCTCCGGCCCGGACCGGGAGCCCGAACACCGCCCGACGGGCTCGGTGTCCGGCTGGTCGGGGCGCCGCTGGCACCGGCTGGAGGCGGACCTGGCCGCCTGGCGCGGCAAGGAGGTGCGCCTGCGGTGGCGTTACACCACGGACCAGCTGTACGTGGGGCGCGGCGCGTACGTGGACGGCCTCCGGGTCCGGGACGGCGGCCGCACGGTCTTCGACGAGTCGAGGCCGCGGGACGCCCGGCGGATCGAGGCGACCGGCTGGACGGCTTCGGCCGACTGAGACATCCGGGACGGCCGAAGCCGGGTGGACCGTACGGGCCGACCGGCCGGACGCCCGCTCACCGCGTCCGCACCGTCACCGGCGCCCGCACGCTCACGCCACCGGCGCGGGCGCGGGCGTCGGGGACGGTGCGGACGTCGGGGAGGGCACCAGCACCGGCGCCGGTGCCGTCGACTTCCGTACCACCAGCCGGGGCCGGATGAGCAGCGAACGCCCCGCCGAGGGCTCCGAGTCGATCCGGGCTCTGAGCTGCTGGAACGTCTCCGCGGCCATCTCGGGGAGCGGCTGGCGGACCGTGGTGAGCGGCGGTTCGAACAGGTCCGCGAGCAGGATGTCGTCGAAGCCGACGACCGAGATGTCCTTGCCGGCACTGAGTCCGGCGTCCTTCGCGCCCCGGCAGATCCCGATCGCGCACATGTCGTTGATCGCGACGAACGCGGTGGGCGGACGCGGTCCGCCCAGCAGCTCGCGCGCCGCGTTGCGGCCCAGCTCGGCGGCGTCCTTGTCCCCGAACTCGGCGGTCTCCGCACCGGGCCACACGATCGCGTCGGCCGGATCGAGACCGGCCGACTCCAGCGCCGCCCGGAAGCCGCGCAGCCGCTCGCGGCGGTTGACACTGTTGACCGAGCCGGAGACGAAGGCGAGCCTGCGGTGACCGAGTTCGATCAGGTGACGGGTGGCGAGCTCGGCCCCCATGGCGTTGTCCACGCTGATACTGGCCAGCGACGCCGGGTCGCCCGCCTGGGCCGTCCGGTCGAAGGCGACCATCTTCAGACCCCGGCTGAGCAGCGGCGCGACATGTTCGAGCGAGGGCAGTGAGGAGCAGAGCACCACACCGCTCACCCCGTCGGCGAGCAGTTCCTCGCCGTACTTGAGCTCACGGGCCGGGTCGCGCTCACTGTTGCAGAGCAGGACGTGATAGCCCTCGGCGAGCGCGATGGCCTCCAGCTCCCGGGCGAGAGCCCCCCAGAAGGGGTTGGCGACGGACGGCACGATGAGGCCGATCACCTTGATCCGGCCCGTGCGCAGCATCCGTGCCGCCCGGTTGGGCCGGTAGTTCAGCTGCTCGATGGCCTGCTCGACACGGGCCAGGGTCGCCGCCTGCATACGGTCCGTGCGCCCGTTGAGGACGTTGGACACGGTGCTCGCGGACACCCCCGCAGCCGCCGCAACCTGATGGATCGTAACCCCGCTCATGCCACCTCCGGTTCGGAACGACCTGCCGATCGTAGTGTATCGATTTACTTAACTCTCTCCATCGATACACCCGTTAACTTTCCTGAAAAATTGTTGTGCATCAGCTGTTGACGTCGCTCTCGCGGCGTTCCTAGTCTCAGTGCATCGATTTACCAGCACTTCCCAGCCATGGCTGGGACACCATCGCTGGATCGATCCACAGCTTCCACCTCAAAAGGGGTGTCCCATGGAACTCAACAGACGGTCGCTGCTCGCTGTCATCGGCGCGGGCACTGCTGCGGCCATCACCGGCTGCGGCACCGGCTCCACGTCCGCCGGCTCGGCCGACGGCCCCGCCGAGGGTGAGATCACGCTGCTCACCCCGATCTACGAAGGCGCCAAAGGCAAGACGCTGCTGGAGGGGAAGATCCTCGGCGGGTTCCGGAAGAAGTATCCGGACGTCAAGGTGAACGTGGACTACACCACGTACGCCCAGCTGAACGAGAAGATCACCACCGGTCTCGCGGGCGGGCTGCTGCCCGACGTGCTGATGATGGGTGTCGGCTGGATACCGCCGTTCGCCGCCAAGAAGGCGATCGCCGAACTGCCGGAGAAGCTGGCGACCGCGCACGACTACGAGGAGCGGGTGCTGGAGCCGTCCCGTTACGACGGCAAGCTCTACGCGCTCCCGGTGGTGCTGGACACCCGCATCGTGGTCTACCGCAAGGACCACTTCGCCGAGGCCGGGATCAAGAAGACCCCGGCCAACTGGGCCGAGCTGCGTGCCGTGGCCAAGCAGCTGACGAGGGACGGCCGGATCGGATTCGACCCGTTCTCCATCGAACTGCGCCAGTGCTGGGAGACCTTCCTCTTCGCCAACGGCGGCCAGCTGTTCAGCGAGGACGGCAAGAAGGTGCTGTTCAACGACGCCCGCGGAGTCGAGGCCCTGCAGTTCTTCAAGGACCTGATCAAGGACGGTTCGGCGGTCTACGCCAAGAAGACGGAGCTCGGCGCACCGACGAACGTGGCGACCGGCAAGGCCTCGATGATGATGACGACGAGCGCGCTGTGGGTCCAGGTCACCGAGCAGAACCCGGAGCTGATCAAGGACGACAAGCTGGGCGCGTTCGTCCTGGCCAACCGCAGGCCGGCGATGCTCCAGGGCGGCACCCTCGTCACCCAGTCCGCGAGCTCCAAGCACCCGGCGGCGGCACGCGCGCTGGTGGAGTACCTCGCGACGCCCGAATCGATCCTCGGCGCGGCAGCGCAGCGCGGTTCGGTGCCCGGTCTGCGCGACCTCAACGACTCCAGCTATGTGAAGGAGAACCAGTTCGTGGATCTCTCCTTGCAGAACCTTCAGCACGCCGTCTCCGAGGGCGGCACCGCCGCCTGGATGGAGATCCGCGAAAAGATCAAGCCGACGCTGGAGCCGGCGATCGTGGGCGACCAGTCCGCGAAGGACGCCATCGCGGAACTCGGCCGGCTCGCCGAGGCCGCCATCGGCCGGATGTGAGGACCCGTCACTGTGGGAGCGACATCCGTATTGAAGGCACGGCCCGCGCGGCCGCCCGCCTCTCCTGAGAAATCGGCGCCGAAGCGCACCGGCCGGGTCCCCACGGGCCCGGGGCGCCGTCGCCGCCGGGCAGGCATGCTCATGGTGGCGCCCGCGCTGCTGCACGCCTCCCTGTGGATCGGCCTGCCGGTCGTGGCCTCGGTGGTCCTGGCCTTCACGAAGTACGACGTGCTGACGGCGCCGCAGTTCGTGGGCCTGGACAACTTCCGGGACATGATGGACGACGCGGTCTTCCGCAAGTCCATCGTCAACACCGTCATCTACACCTTCTTCACCGTGCCGTTCGGGATGGTACTCGGTCTGCTGACGGCCCTGGCGCTGCACACCGGCCTCAAGGCGCGCGGCTTCTTCCGCACCGCGGTGTTCCTGCCGCAGGTCACGGCGACCGTCGCCATCGCGCTGGTCTGGCTGTGGATCTACAACCCGGGCAACGGTCTGCTCAACGCGTTGCTGTCGTTCGTCGGCATCGACGGCCCGGCCTGGCTGTCCTCGACGGGCTGGGCGATGCCCTCGGTGATCCTGGTCGGCATCTGGCAGGGCATCGGCATGAAGATGCTCATCTATCTGGCCGCGCTCCAGTCCATGCCGAAGGAGCTGTACGAAGCGGCCTCGGTGGACGGCGCCTCCAAGGTGCGGCAGTTCTTCGCCATCACGCTGCCGCTGCTGAAGCCCGCGACGTTCTTCGTGCTCATCACCTCGATGATCACCGCGTTCCAGTCCTTCGACCAGATCTACATCCTCACCGACGGCGGCCCCGCCAACAGCACCACGATGATGACGTTCGAGATCTACAAGTCCGCCTTCCGGGAGTTCCGCGTCGGTTACGCCTCCGCGCAGTCGCTCGTGCTGTTCGTGCTGCTGATGGGCTTCACCCTGGTCAACCGGCGGATCATGGGAGGCACCCGTGGCCACAGCTGAGCTTCAGAAGCCGGCGCCCGCACCAAGGCTCCGGCCGAACCGCAAACCGGTCTCGGCCGGGAGGATCGCGCTCTATCTGACGCTGTCCGTGGTCTCCCTGCTGATGATGGTGCCGTTCATCTGGATGGTGCTCACCTCGCTCAAGACACCGGTGGAGATCGCCTCCCAGGACGCCGGACTGCTGCCGGAGCACTGGGAGTTCGGGAACTACGTCGACGCGCTGAAGGCGGCGCCGTTCGCCACGTACGCCCGCAACAGCTTCATCATCGCGATCAGTCACACCGTGCTCAATGTGCTGATCGCCTCGATGGCCGGGTACTCACTGGCGCGGATCAAGTTCCGCGGCAGCGACGTGATCTTCTACCTGTTCATCGCGGCGCTGATGATCCCGACGTACACCAAGGTGCTGCCGGAGTTCCTGATCGTCCGCTTCATGCCGCTGGCCGGCGGGAACGACATCCTCGGCCAGGGCGGCAGCGGCTGGCTGGACACCTGGTGGGCACTCATCATCCCCGGTGCCGTCACCCCGTTCGCGGTCTTCCTCTTCCGCCAGTTCTACCTGGACCTCCCGGTGGAGCTGGAGGAGGCGGCCCGGCTCGACGGGCTCGGCGAGTTCCGGATCTACGCCCGGATCATGACCCCGCAGGTCAAGCCCGCGCTCACCACCGTGGCGCTGCTGACCTTCGAGTCCTCGTGGAACAACTTCCTGTGGCCGCTGCTGGTGACCCGCACGGACAGCCTGCGGGTGATCCAGGTGGGGCTCTCCGTCTTCAAGACGGAGAACGGCCCCCAATGGCACTTCCTGATGGCCGGCACCACGCTGGCCACCCTCCCCATGGTCATTCTCTTCCTCATCGGCCAGCGCTACTTCGTGCAGGGCTTCGCAACCGCCGGTCTCAAGTGACCGGTTCCGGTCCTCAGGTGACCGGTTATCGAAAGGGCTTCACCCATGTCTGCTGATCTCCACGGCTCCCGCGCGCTGGTGACGGGGGCGGGCCACGGCATCGGCCGTGCCATCGCCGTCGCTCTCGCCGAGGCCGGCGCCGATGTCGCCGTCCACTACCACTCCTCCGCCGACGAGGCCGCGAAGACGGTCTCGGCGATCGAGGCGCTGGGCCGCCGGGCGAAGGCGTTCCCGGCCGATGTGACGGTGAGCGCCGACGTGGACCGCCTGGTCGAGGAGGCCACCGGATTCCTCGGCGGGCTGGATGTCCTCGTCTGCAACGCGGGCCACCTCATCGGCCGCGCGAAGATCGCCGAGATGAGCGACGACCACTTCGACCAGGTCCTCTCCGTCAACCTGACGTCGGCCTTCCGCACCGTGCGGGCCGCCCTGCCGCATCTGACGAAGTCGTCCGCCGGGCGCATCATCACCATGTCCTCGCTGGCCGCGCACAACGGCGGCGGCCCCGGCTCGGTGGCGTACGCCGCCGCCAAGGCCGGCATCCGCGGCTTCACCAAGGGTCTGGCCAAGGAGCTGGCCGGGACCGGGATCACGGTCAACACGGTCGCCCCGGGCTTCATCAAGGGCACCGCCTTCCACGACACGTTCACCGCGCCCGAGGCGCAGCAGGCGATGGAGGCGGGTATCCCGGTGGGCCGGGCCGGCACGCCGGAGGACGTCGCCTCGGCGGTCGTGCACCTCGCGTCGCCCGCCTCCGGATTCCTCACCGCCACCACGGTGGACATCGACGGTGGCGTGTGGCCGCGTTGAGGCGGATCGCGCGGGAGCGCGGCGGCTGGTGGCACGCGTACATCTGCCCGGCGCACGGTGTGGAGCTGGACCACGGCGATCTGCTCGCCGGGGTCTTCCCGGCGGGCGGCGCACGCTGTGCGCACGGCTGCCGGGTGGACGACGAGGCGGTGCGCGGCGCCTGGACGGTGCTGTCGCACCAGGCGTGGGCGCGGCATCTGCGGGTGCTCGCCCACCGGGGCGGGCAGGACTCCGAGGCGGTGGCGCGGCTGGTGGAGTACGCGGGTCTCTACGCGGAGCTGGCGACCGACCGGCACGGCGAGGCGCAGACCTGGATGCTGCGCGGCCGGCTCTTCCACCAGGCGCTGACGGACGCCATCTGGGCGGTGAACGTCGGGCACACCGTGAGCACGCTCGCCGAGCGGGGCGCCGAGGGCCTGGCGGTCCTGCTGCCGCTGCTGGACGACCTGGAGCGGGCGGCGCTCGACGCGCGTGACGTCCTCACCGGTCAGGGGCAGCTGGCCTCCAACTACACCGCGTGGCTGAACGCCGCGGGCGTCTCCGCGAGCCGGGCGGCCGCGGCCGCCCGGGGCCGGGAGTGGGACGGCGCCGAGCAGTGGCTGGAGGGCGAGAACGGGCTGTACGCGCATCTGCGGGTCGCCGTCGCCGAGGACGGCTGGGAGTGGGAGGGCAGCACCTACTACCACGGGTTCGTGCTGCGGGCGGCGCTGCTGGCGCTGCGCTCCACCGACCCGACGGCTATTCCCGCCGATGTGGTGGGCGTGCTCGCCGGGATGACGGACGTACTGGCCACGATCGCGACGCCGGGCGGCATTCTTCCCGCGCTGCACGACGGCCCGTATCTGCGTGACCCGCTCGCCCTGGAGTGGCTCGAACTGGTCGCGCTCGCGCAGCAGTTGGTTCCCTCCGCCGCGTTGGACGCGGTGGCGGGGCGGGCCCGGGAAGAGCTCGGTGCGGCGGACGACGGCCTCGACACGCTGCTGGGCGGCTGGTTCGCCGGCCCTCCGCTCGCCGAGCGCCCGGCGCCCGCCCCCGTCACCGTGTACCCGGTGGCCGGTTACGGGGTGCTGCGCGCCGCGGGCATCCATGCCCTGGTGGACTTCGGTCCGCACGGCGGCTCGCACGGGCACCGCGACAAGCTGTCGCTGTATCTGTACGGGAACACCACCCCGTGGCAGCCGGATCCCGGCCAGGTGCCGTACGCCCATGCCGAGTTCCGGGATCTGTACGCGTCGACCGGGGCGCACCCGGCGTTCCGGGTGGACGGCGGCGAACAGGCCGAGTGCACGGGCACGCTGCTCGGCTCGGACGCCACTTCGGTGACCGCCGAGGTCACCACCGCGTACGAGTCGGTGCGCGCGGTCCGACGCGTCGCGGTCGGTGACTGCTATCTGGTCGACCTGCTGACGGTGACGGGCCGGGAGGCGCGCCGCATCTCGGCGCAGCTGCGTCCGGGCACCTCGCTGGACGTCCAGGTGCAGGCGGCCGGTCCGGTGCGCACCACCTGGTACGGGGACGAGACCCTGCACGGCTGGCACACCCACACCGCCGGACTCCCGGTCCGCCCGATGACGCGGCCGGGCCCCGGACCCGCGGACGACCCGCAGCGGATGCGCACCCGGGTCGACTTCACCGTAGAGGCGGAGCACGTGGTGTTCGCCTCGGTGTACCAGGCGGCGTCCGCGGGCCCCGCGGTGACCGATGTACGGCTGGACGGCGAGGAGCTGACGGTGGAACTGGCGGACGGCGCCACGGCACGATTCCGGACGGAGGGCTGATCCTTGCTGCTCTCGGCGACCCCGCCGCCCGGCCCGCGCCCCGCGCGGGAGACCCGGGTACGGGAGGAGGCGGCCCGGCATCGCGAGCTGACCCCGCCCCGTACGCATCCGTCGGCCAGCATCACCTGGCTGGGCCCCGCGGCGTCCAACCCGGCGCTGGCGTACCGGATCGGCGGGGACCCCGCCGACCTGGCGGAGAGCCGGCGGTGGATCGAGGCGGCGGTGCGGCTGCCGCACTGGGGCAAGGCCCATATGCCCGACCACGATCTCGACGCGGGCTGGCTGCTGCACCACCTCTCGCTCGCCTACCGGTGGATCGGTGACGACCTGCCGGACGGCGTAAGGGCCCTGCTGCGGTACAAGCTGCTGCTCCAGGGTCGGCGGCTGTACGAGTTCGCGGTGGCGAGCGAGGGCCGCTGGTGGTCGTCGTCGTACTGGCAGAACCACAACTGGATCTGCTACGCGGGCCTGGCGACGGCCGGCTATGTGCTGGGCAAGGAGGAGTGGACCGAACGTGCCAAGGACAATCTCGGCACGGTCCTGGATCTGATGCCCGAGGACGGTTCGCATGCCGAGGGCGTCGTGTACTGGCGCTACGGGGTGCCGTTCCTCGCGATCCATCTGGATCTCCTCCAGGAGGCCGAGGGCATCGACTGGTGGGGCCGCGGCGGCTTCCTCACCAACACCTTCCGCTACCGGCTGCATCAGACCGCGCCCGGCTTCGCGTTCAACGTGGACCACGGCGACTGCCACGACCGGCGCAGCGGCCACAGTGCCGGGCTCTACTACCGTCTGGCCGCGCAGTACGGCATCCCCGAGGCGCAGTGGATGGGCGATCTGGCCTCGGGGGAACTGCTGTGGGCGGAGGCCGCCGAGAGCGGGGTGCGGCCGGGCATCCTGCCGGAGGCGTACCTGGAATACCTCTGGTACGACCCGTCCGTGACGGCGGCGCGGCCCACCGAGACCCGGGCGTTCTTCCCGGACCTGGGGCTGCTCGCGGCGCGGACCGGCTGGGAGGACGACGCCACGCTGGTGTCGTTCAAGGCGAGCCCCGGCGGTGGTCACCGGGCGTGGGAGACCAGTGAGAAGCACCGTGCGGAGCTCGGCTGGGAGACCCTGAACCAGGGGCATCACCACCCGGACTCGGGCTCGTTCGTGCTGGTCTCGCAGGGCGCGTTCCTCGCGGTGGACGAGGGCTACAGCAACCGCAAGCGGGCCGCTCACCACAATCTGCTGCTGGTGGACGGGCAGGGGTACGCCGACGAGGA
The DNA here is from genome assembly GCF_035917275.1 of Streptomyces sp. NBC_01237. Lineage (NCBI taxonomy): Bacteria > Bacillati > Actinomycetota > Actinomycetes > Kitasatosporales > Streptomycetaceae > Streptomyces > Streptomyces sp. NBC_01237. Next base: position 746,444 of record NZ_CP108508.1, read on the forward strand.
CCGCTACCACGTCTACAAGGACATCCCGTACGAGCGCCAGGCCCGTCAGCGCGATGTGCTGGTGGACGCGGAGGGCGGGTGGGCGCACTCCACGGCCGAGATCGCCGCGATGTACGACCCCGCTCTGGGGGTGCGGCGCCTGGACCGGACCCTGGTGTTCACCCCGGCGGGCCGGCTCGTCCTGCTCGATCTCGCCGGGGCGGACGAGGAGCGCGCGTGGACGTTCCTGCTCCAGACCGACCGGCCGACCGAGCCGCGGCCGGACGGCGCCCGGCTGATCCGGTCGGGGGCCGCCACCGCCCTCGTACGGCAGTTCGCGCCGCTGGACGCTTCGGTGACCTGCGAGGTCACCGAAGTGGAGGCCAATCCGACGTCCAGCACGCCGGAGCTGCGCCTCACCCGCACCCTGCACACGCTGCGGTCGACGACCGCCCGGTCCTCGGACGGGCTCTTCCTCACCACGATCGCGCCCGGCGTGACCTGCGCGGCCGAAGAGGTCGCGTGCGCGGAAGGGCACGGCGTCGCCTTCCGGCCGGACGGTGGCGGCGATGCGGGCGCGGAGGCCGCGGAGACGGTGTTCCTCTCCCCCGTCACCCGCCGGATCCGCCACGCCACGCTCGCCGCCGACGCGGCGGCCGTCCTGCTCACCGCCGCCGGAGCGCCGTACGTCGTGGCGGCCACCCGGCTGGAACTGGCGGGCCGGGTGCTCCTCGACGTCACCGAGCCGTACACAGGAAAGGTCGGCTGAACCATGCAGGCAACCCTCTCCGCACCTGAGCCCGAGACCCGGTCGTCAGGCTGGCCGACACTGCTGCGCCGCCTGGAGTTCGTGGCGTATCCGGCTGCCGCCGGGGCCGCGTTCGCCGTGCTGGCGTTGGGTGTGGTGACCTGGCTGCCGGCGCTCGCCGCGATGGGGTCCGCCCTGCAGCGGTGGCGTGCGGAGGGGGACAGCCGGTGCTTCACCAACACCTTCACCTCGTTCGGGCGGTACTGGCGCGCGCTGTGGCGGCACTCACTGCTGTCCACCGCCGCCGCGGCGATGCTGGCCGCCAACATCGTGTACTTCCTGGGCCGTTCCGAGCCCTGGACGTTCGTGGTGCTCGCCGCGCAGGTGGGCATCGCGGCCGCGCTCGTCATCCATCACGTGGCGCTCGCCGCCGAGGCCGGCCGGAGTCCGGAGGGTTCCCTCCGGTCCTGGTCGCTCGGCGCGCTGGCGCTCGGCTTCGGGTCTCCCGCCCGGGGCACCGCACTGCTCGGCGCGGTGATCTCCGCCGTGCTGCTGTCCCTCGTCGTACCGCTGGGTCCGCTGCTTCTGGGTCCCAGCATTCCCGTACTGCTCGCTCTGTCCTTCGCTGATCCCAGGAGGCATACCCCATGAGCCGTGTCATGCGCACCACCCTGGCCGCCGCGCTCGCCGCAGGCGTCGCCCCGTTCGCCCTGCCGTCCCCGGCGTCCGCCGCCCAGACGGCGAGCGCGTACTTCGTCTCCCCGTCCGGCAGCGACAGCAACGCCGGTACGTCGGCGGGCGCCCCGCTCGCCACGATCCAGAAGGCCGTGGACCTGGCGCCGACCGGCGCGGTGGTGAACCTCGCGGCCGGTACGTACAAGCAGGACGTGATCACCAAGCGTGCCGGGGTCACCATCACCGGGCCCTCGAACGCGGTGGTCAAGGGTGCCGGCGATGCCCGGATCATCCAGGTCCAGCACGACTCGACGACGCTGAGCGGCTTCACGGTGGACGGGCTGCACGGTTCGTCCACCGATGTGTCGGGCTATCGCCTCAAGCTCATATATGTCATGAGCACGACTCCCGGTAACGGTGTGGGCGCCCTCCACATCACCGGCATGACCCTCAAGAACGCCGCCGACGAGTGCCTGCGGCTGCGCTATCTCATCACCGGCGCCGAGGTGAACGACAACACCATCACCAACTGCGGTGTCGCCGACTTCAAGTTCGGCGGGGGCGGCAAGAACGGCGAGGGCATCTACCTCGGCACCGCCCCCGAGCAGCAGGGGGCGAACGGCGCCCCCGACGCGGCCGCCGACATCAGCAAGAACAACCGCATCCACCACAACACCATCGCCACCCAGGGCAACGAGTGCGTGGACGTGAAGGAGAACTCGACCAACAACTACGTCGAGTACAACGACTGCAGCGGCCAGAAGGACTCCAGCTCGGGCGGGCTCGACGCCCGCGGCAGCGGCAACGTCTTCCGCTACAACACCATTCACGCCAACACGGGCGCCGGCATCCGGCTCGGCGGTGACACCGCCACGGACGGCACCGGCACCAGCGTCTACGGCAACACCATCACGGGCAACGCGGGCGGCGGCATCAAGTTCATGCGCACCCCGCAGGCGGACGTCTGCTCCAACACCATGAGCGGCAACACCGGCGGCGACTCGGTCGGCACCTACGGCAGCGCGTACAACCCGACCGGCGCGTGCCCCCAGTGACCGGCCGGGGGCCCGCCAGACGCGGGGTACTGACGGCCGCCGCCGGGGCCGCGGGGATGGCCGCCGTGACACTGACGGCGCCCACCGCGCAGGCCGCGGAAGAAAAGGGTGGGCGCCGCTCCCGCTGGACCACGTCCTGGGCGACCGCGCAGACCGCGCCGACCCCCGCGGACACCGTGGCGAGCGCCGGTCTCACCGACGGCGAGTTCACCGCGGCGCTGCGGCTGTCGGCGGGCGGGCAGGTGCGGCTGCGGTACGGCAACGCCTTCGGCACCGTACCGATCCTGGTGGGTCCGGTGACGGCGGGCGGCCGCCCGGTGACGTTCGCCGGCCGGAGCCAGGCGTGGCTGGCCGCGGGCGCCTCGCTCACCAGTGACACCGTCGAGGGACTGCGGGCGGCGGACGGGGCGGGGCTGACGGTGACGACCCGGCTGCCGGGCCCCACCGGGCCGCTGTCCTTCCACCGCAACACCCATGCGTCGCACACGGTCGACGGCGTCCGCACCACGTCCGTGTTCCTGCTGACCGGCGTCGAGACGACGGGGGCGCACGGCCCGGTCGTCGCCGTCCTCGGCGACTCCATCGCGGAGGGCGTCGGCACCCCCGACGACGCCGATCTGCGCTGGCCCGACCAACTGGCCCGGCGGCTGCCCGGCTCGGCCGTCGCCAACCTCGGGATCAGCGGCAACCGGATGCTGCTGGACGACGCCCGCTTCGGGCCCGGCGGTCAGTCCCGCTTCGACCGCGATGTGCTCTCGCTGCCGGGACTGCGCTCCGTGATCGTGCACCTGGGGATCAACGACCTCCAGCAGCCGCCCGGCCAGAGCGACCCGGCGCTCGTCCTGGCCGGCTACCGGCAGCTGGCGTTGCGGGCCCGGGGCGCCGGGCTGCGGATCGTCGGTTCCACCATCACCCCGTTCGAGGGGTGGATCCGCTGGACACCGGAACTGGACACGGTCCGGCAGCAGATCAACCGTGCCGTACGCACGGGCCGGGTCTTCGACGGCGTGGCGGACTTCGACGCCGCGCTGCGCGACCCGGCCCGCCCCTCGCGCCTGCTGTCCGCCTACGACAGCGGTGACGGCCTGCATCCCACCCCCTCCGGCCATGCCGCGCTCGCCGCGGCCGTGGACCGCCGACACCTCCTGTGAGGGCCCGCATCATGAACCGAGGCACCACCCGAGGCACTGCCCCGATCCCCTCCTCCGACACCGCCCGGGGCACCACCCGGCGCACCGTTCTCGCGGGTGCGGCCGCTCTGGGCGCCGTCGCCGCGCTTCCCCTCGTCCTCGGCGGCAGCGCCCAGGCCGCGGCCGGGGACGCGGCGGCGCTCCGCGCCCGCTGGCACACGCTGCTGACCGGCGGCCCCGGTCTCGACCAGGGCGACACGCGGATCGCCGCCGCCGTCGCCCGGATCGGCCGGGCCGCGACCACCGCCGCCAAGGGGCTGGACCCCACCCGTACCGACGGCCTGTTCCCCGATCTGACCAGCACCACGCTCTCCAACCACGTCACCACGTCGTTCAAGCGCCTCGCCACGGCCGCGACCGCGTGGGCCGTCCCCGGCACCCCGCAGTACGGCGACACGGCACTGCGCGACCTGCTGCTCGGCGGCATCGACTGGATGCTGACCAACCGCTACGGAGCCGAGCACACCCGGTTCGACAACGACTGGGACTGGGAGATCGGCTCCGCACTGGCGCTCAACGACGCGTCGGTGCTGCTGTTCGACGTGCTCGGCACCGAGCGGCTGACCCGGATCAACACCGCGGTGCGGCACTACACGCCGGACCCGAACCTCTGGCGGGCCGACCGGCAGATCGCGACCGGCGCCAACCGCGTGTGGATCTCCACCGTCGTCGCCGTCAACGCGGTGCTGCGCGACGACGGCGACGCGCTCGCCCGGGTCCGTGACGCTCTTTCGGACGTCGAGGGATCGGGTGCCAACAGCGTCCTCGCCTTCAACGGCTCCGGGGACGCGGTGGGCACCGGTGAGGGCTTCTACCCGGACGGCTCGTTCCTCCAGCACTACAAGCACCCGTACAACGGCGGCTACGGCAAGGAGCTGCTCAACAACCTCTCCCGGCTGCTGAACCTGCTGGCCGGTACGGCGTGGAAGGTCACCGACCCCGATCTCGACAACGTCCGCACCTGGGTCGACGACGGCTTCGACCCGCTGATGGCCCGCGGCGACGTGATGGCCTCGGTCTGCGGACGCGAGATCGCCCGGCCCAGCAAGCAGGGCCATGTCTCGGCACAGACGGTCATCGAGGCGGTGCTGCGGCTGATCCCGAGCTTCCCCGGCGAGAGCGGCGAACGGTTGACCGCGCTGGTCAAGCAGTGGATCGCCGAGGACACCTACCGGGACTTCCTCGCCGTCACCGACCTGGCCTCCCTGGTCGCCGCCCGGAAGGTCATCGACTCCGCCACGCCCGCCCGCGGCCCGCTGGTGGCGCACAAGCAGCACCCCCGGATGGACAAGGCGGCGCACCACAGGCCCTCGTTCGCGCTCGGCATCTCCGCGTACTCGACCCGGATCTACAACTACGAGTCGATCCAGAACGAGAACCTGCGCGCCTGGCACCTCTCCGACGGCATGGTGCTGCTGTACACGGACGACCTCGGGCACTACAGCGAGGACTACTGGCCCACCGTCGACCCGGCCAGGCTGCCCGGCACCACCGTCATCGCGGGCCGGCCGGCGGACGCGGCGGGCCAGCGCACCACCAGCACCGCGGACTGGGCGGGCGGCACCGCGCTGCCGGGGACGACGCTCGGCGCCTACGGCATGGAACTGCGCGCGTTCGGCAGCACCCTGCACGGGCTGAAGAGCTGGTTCTGCCTGGACGATGTCATCGCGTGTGTGGGTTCGGGCATCACCGCGGAGGCGGGCCGGGCCGAGACGGTCGTGGAGAACCGCAAACTGCGCGACCCGAAGGCGGCGCTGCTGGTCAACGGCACCGCGGCGCCCACCGACGCGGGCTGGTCGGCACAGCTGGAGAAGGTGAAGTGGCTGCATGTCGCCGGGACCGGCGGCTATGTCTTCCCCACGGCCACCACCCTGCGCGGACTGCGCGAGGAGCGCACCGCGACCTGGCGGGAGATCAACCTCAAGTACGGCACGGACACCCCGGTGACCCGACCGTATCTGACGCTGTGGCAGGACCACGGCACCGCACCGAGCGGTGCGGGCTACTTCTACCTCCAGGCCCCGGCGACCTCCGCCGAGCGCACAAAGCTGCTGTCCACCGCCCCGCCGCTGAAGCTGGTCGCCGACTCCACCGCCGTGCACGCGGTACGCCGCTGCGCGGACGGCCTGCTCGCCGCCAACTTCTGGACCGCCGGCACGGCGCAGGAGCTCAAGGCCGACGGTCCGGCCTCGGTGCTCGTGCGCCCGGACGGAAAGACGGTGACCGTGTCGCTGTCCGATCCGACGCAGCTGCGGTCCTCCGTCGTCGTCGAGCTGACCGGGCGGGGCCTGACGCTCGCCTCGTCCGACCCCGGGGTCAGCGCCGCGCCCACCGCCGACGGCATCAGGATCACCGCCGACACCGCCGCACACCACGGTGCGACCCTCAACCTCACGCTGAAGAGGAGCTAGACCCTTGCTGTTCGACATGCCCCTGGAGCGGCTGCGCGAATACCGGCCGGAGCCGCAGGAGCCGGCCGACTTCGACGCCTTCTGGGCGAAGACCCTGACCGAGACGGAACGCCACGGCCTCGACGCCGAGTTCGTGCCGTACGACGCCGGGTTCGCGACCGTCGACGTCTTCGACGTGACGTTCCGCGGCTGGGGCGGCCAGCCCGTGAAGGCCTGGCTGATGCTGCCCAAGGTCCGCTCGGGCCCGCTGCCCGCGGTGGTGCAGTACATCGGCTACAACGGCGGCCGCGGCATCCCCTACTCCTGGCTGACCTGGAGCGCGCTCGGCTACGCCCACCTGATCATGGACAACCGGGGCCAGGGCGGCGGTGGCAAGCAGACCGCGGACACCGCGGACATCGGGCCGGACGGGCACGGTTCCTCCTCCCCCGGCTTCCTCACCCGGGGCATCGAGGACCCGTACAAGCACTACTACCGCCGGCTCATCACCGACGCGGTGCGGGCCGTCGACGCGGCGAAGGCCCATGAGGCCGTGGACTCCTCGCGGGTCGCGGTCCTCGGCGGCAGCCAGGGCGGCGGGCTCGCGCTCGCCGTCGCCGGGCTGCGCGACGACCTGGCGGCGGCGGTCGCCGATGTGCCCTTCCTCTGCCACTACCGGCGCGCCTCCCAGATCACGGACGCCGGGCCGTACGCGGAGATCGCCCGCTGGCTCTCGGGGCACCGGTTCCGGGCCGAGGAGGCGATGGAGACCCTGTCGTACTTCGACGGCGTCAACTTCGCGGCGCGGGCGACCGCTCCGGCGTGGTTCTCGGTGGGGCTGATGGACAAGATCTGTCCCTCCTCGACGGTGTTCGCGGCCTATCACCGTTACGCGGGACCGGCCGAGATCGAGGTGTTCACGTACAACGGGCACGAGGGCGGTGCGGAGTACGACCTGCCGCGCAAGCTCGCCGCGCTGCGGGGCGTGTTCGGCCAGTAGCCGTCCGGCGGGGGCGGGCATCCGGTGGGCGGAACACCTTCGCCGCACCGGACGCCCGCCCCCTCTGTGTGCCGTGCCGTGACCGACCCCGCCGAGCACCCCCGCGGGGAGGCCCCCTGGCGCGGCGTCGGCTCAGTGCGGTGGGAGGGCGCCCTGTCCGTGGCGCGCGGCGACCGACCGGTACAGCTCCGCGGCCTCGGCGCCGCGCCCCAGCCGTTCCAGGCAGTGCGCCTCGTCGTTGCGGCTGGCCAGGGCGTCGGGGTGGTCCGCGCCCAGGATCCGGTCGCGGGCCTCGGCGACCTGCCGGTAGACGGTGAGCGCGTCCGCCCAGCGGCCCAGCCAGCCCATGCCGACGGCCACCTCGCGGCGGCTGACCAGGGTGTCGGGGTGATCCGGGCCCAGGGTCCGCTCCCGGATCGCGCACACGTCCAGCGACTCGACGAGCGCCTCCTCCCAGCGGGCGGCCCGGCCCAGGTTGACGCCGAGTATGTGGCGGGCGCGCAGGGTCTCCGCGTCGGCGGGCCCGTTGATCCTCGTCCGGTCCTCGACCAGGGCGCGGTACAGCTCCAGCGCCTCGGTGCCGCGCCCCAGCCTGCCGAGGCTGATGCCCACCTCGTAACGGGCGGCGAGGGTGTCGGGATGGTCGGCGCCGAGCGCGACGGCACGGGCCCGCGCGACACCCTCGTAGGTCCGCAGCGCCTCCTCCCAGCGGCCCAGCTGACCGAGGGTGTACGCCACCTCGTACAGGGTGACGAGGGTGTCGGGGTGCGCCGCGCCGAGCAGCCGGGCACGCGCGTCCGCGACCTCCCGGGCCATCCGGTACGCGTCCTCCGGACGTCCGAGCCTGCTGAGGCTGAACGCCAGGTTGTGGCGGCAGCGCAGGGTGTCCGGGTGGTCGGGCCCCATCGAGCGCTCCCTGGACACGAGGACGGCCGCGTACACCTGGTGGGCGTCGAGGTGCCGGCCGAGCTGGCCCAGTACGTACGCGGTCTCCTGACGGGCTGCCAGGGTCTCCGGGTGGTCCGGGCCCAGTGTGCGCGCGCGGCCCTCGGCGACCCGGCCGAACTCCCGCAGCGCGTCGGTGGCACGGCCGGTGCGGCTGAGGGTGAACCCGACCTCGTAGCGGCTGGCGAGCGTGTCGGGGTGATCGGGGCCGAGTACCTGTTCCCGCTCGGCGGCGACCGAGCGGTGGACCCCGCCCGCCTCGTGCCAGTGGCCGCGGCGGCCGAGGTCGATGCCCGCGCGGTGCCGTTCGGCGAGGGTGGCGAGCGATTCGGGCGAGGGAGTGGGAAGGGGGGTCTCCGGGCGGACCGACGGGTGACCGGACGGGTGACCGGAGGGGTGACCGGCCGAGGACGTCGGCAGTACGACGCCGGTCGTCCACTGTCCGGTCAGTCCGGCCGTGTGGTCGGGCAGCTGCGGGCCGGGGCGCCCCCCGCCCGCCTTGTGCCCCGTGGTCATGCTGCGGGTCCACGACGGCAGAGCCGGCTGCCGGGCCGCGGCCGGGCGGCCCGGCAGCGGGACGGAGGCGTGCGGGGCGGGACGGTCCGGCCCGGACAGGCCCGCGTAGGGCTGTCCGCCGGTCCGCCCGAGGACGATGCGGCGGCGCAGGTCTCCCGCGTCGGTGGGCCGCTCGTCGGGGGTCTTGGCCAGCAGGTCGAGGACGACGCGGTCGAGGAATCCCGGGAGTTCGGCGCGGTGGGTGCGCAGCGGCTGCGGCTGGGTGTCGCGGTGTCCGACCAGGATGGCCCAGGCATCGTCCAGGTCGAACGGCGGTACGCCGGTGGCGATCTCGTACAGCACGCAGCCCAGCGAGTAGAGGTCGCTGCGGTGGTCGACCTGGCCGCCGCTGATCTGCTCGGGCGACATGTAGTGCGGGGTGCCCATCGCGATGCCCGTGCCGGTGAGACGCGAGGTGAAGCCGATGTCGTGGCCGAGCCGCGCGATGCCGAAGTCGCAGATCTTCACCGTGCCGTCGGCGAGGCGCATGATGTTGGCGGGCTTGAGGTCCCGGTGCACGATGCCCTGCTGATGGGTGTAGCCGAGGGCGTCGGCGACCTGCTCCGCGATGTCGACGACGTCCTCGACCGGCAGCGGGTGCTGTGCGTTCCCCTCCAGGAGCTGGCTCAGATTGCTCCCGTCCAGGAGTTCCATGACCAGGAAGAGGACGCCCTCGTGCTCGCCGAAGTCATGGACGACGGTGACGCCCCGGTGCTGGAGCGCGGCGGCCACCCGGGCCTCGCGACGGAAGCGTTCGCGCAGGATCCGGGTGAAGGACTGATCGTGCTGGGGCCCCAGCGGCTTGAGGCATTTGACGGCGACCTGGCGGCCGAGCGACTCGTCCCGGGCCCGCCACACCTCACCCATGCCCCCGCGCCCGATCACATCGAGCAGCCGGTACCGGCTCTGGATCAGCCTGGTGTCCGCCATCGCCTGCTTCTCGCCCCCGTCGCTCCGCCTACTGCTGCGCCCTCCCCGGCCCGTCCAGTATGGCGGCCCGGCCGCGGAGTTTGTACGGGGTGGGGCGGCTGTCCGGGCCGAGCCGCGCCATCGCCTTCGGAGTATGTCCGGGCGGCAGTTGCCGGCGCAGCCTGGCGGGGATGGCCCGCAGCAGGGCGCCGGTGGCGCGCAGACGGCGGTCGACGACGTGCGGGGGCGGCGCTGGTCTGCCGTACGGCTCATGGGCGTACGGAGGCAGCGCCGGGTAGCCGAGTGCCGCCACGCGCCGCCGGAGCAGCGCACGCGCCGGGACGAGGAGGGCGTGGACGGGCGGCCTGCGGAGAAAGCCGTCGCCCCCGAACGCCTCCTGCCTGGCGAGGAGTTCGGGGAGCACCCGGTCGAAGCAGGCGGCGAGGTGTGCGGCGGAGGCGGGGACGTGGTCCGGATCGAGGCCGACCGGGCGCGCCCCCTCGCGGTGTTCGTCGACACAGCGGTCGGCCCGGGCGTCGGCGAGCGGACAGCCGGAGCGGCGTTCGACCTGGAGGCAGGAGTCGGCCTCGGCGCAGTGCACCCCGGCGCCCGCCGTCTCGGCGGCCCCGGTGGTGCCGTAGGTACCTCCCGCTCACCGGCGTACGCGCGGCATTCCGAGGCCGATCCACGAGATGATCTCCCGCTGGATCTCGTTGTTGCCCCCGCCGAAGGTGAAGATGACGGCGGACCGGTAGCCGCGTTCGAGTTCGCCGTGCAGGACCGCGCCCGCCGAGCCCTCCTTGAGGGGCCCCGCCGATCCGACGATCTCCATCAGCCACGCGTAGGCGTCGCGGCGGGCCTCGGAGCCGTACACCTTCACGGCCGAGGCGTCCTGCGGGGTGAGGGTGGCGTCCTGGAGCGCGGAGACCATCTGCCAGTTGAGGAGTTTCATCGCGTCGAGCCGGGTGTGGGTGCGGGCGAGCAGGGCCCGGACCCAGCCGAGGTCGATGACGCGGCGGCCGTCGGTCAGTCTGGTGTCGGCGGCCCAGCGCTGGACGTTGTGCAGGGCGCGGACGGCCATGGTGCCGTGGGCGGCGAGGGTGACGCGTTCGTGGTTGAGCTGGTTGGTGATGAGGCGCCAGCCCTTGTTCTCCTCGCCGACGCGCCGGGAGACGGGGACCTTGATGTTCTCGTAGTAGCTGGCGGTGGTGTCGTGCGAGGCGAGCGTGTTGATCAGGGTGCAGGAGTATCCGGGGTCGTCCGTCGGCACCAGCAGCATGGTGATGCCCTTGTGCGGCGGCGCCCCGGGGTCGGTGCGCACGGCGAGCCAGACCCAGTCGGCGGTGTCGCCGTTGGTGGTCCAGATCTTCTGCCCGTTGACGGTGTAGTGGCCGGTGGCCTCGTCGCCCTCACGGACGGCCCTGGTCCGCAGGGCGGCGAGGTCGGTGCCCGCGTCGGGTTCGCTGTAGCCGATCGCGAAGTCGAGCTCCCCGGCGAGCACCTTGGGCAGGAAGTACTCCTTCTGCTCGTCGGTGCCGAACTGCATGATCGTCGGTCCGACGGTGTTGAGGGCCATCAGCGGCAGCGGTACGCCGGCCTGGGCGGCCTCGTCGAAGAAGATGAACTGTTCCATCGGGGACAGCCCGCGTCCGCCGTACTCGCGGGGCCAGCCGACGCCGAGCCAGCCGTCGGTGCCGAGCCGGCGGATGGTCTCGCGGTAGAAGCGTTTCTGAGCGGCGGGTTCCGCGTAGCGCGCATAGGCGTTGTCGGGGACCAGGCCGGCGAAGTACGCGCGCAGCTCGGCGCGCAACTGCTGCTGCTCAGGCGTGTATTCGAGGTGCACTGCCCCTCCAGAGTCTCGCGTTCGCGTCGTCCGTGCGCGGCGGCGCACAGAGTAGAACGTGTTGCAAGAATCTGGAAGGGCGACGACCGGAGGACCGGAAAGCCGCCGTCCGCCGTCAGCGCTTGACGGCGCGCAGGACGACGAACTTCGGGTCACCGGCCACGGTGACGCAGTTGCCGAAGGTCCGGCGCAGCTGGGTGTGGTAGCCGAGATGCCGGTTGCCGACGACCCAGAGTTCACCGCCCTGCCGCAGCGCCGTGCGCGCCGCGTGGAACATGTTGCGGGCGGTGGCGTCGGTGGTGGCCAGATGGGAGTGGAACGGCGGGTTGTTGAGCACCAGGTCCACGCTGCCGGGGGCGAGGTCCGCGAGACCGTCGCCGACGATGAAGTCGGCCTTGGCGCCGGCGGGCGTGTTGGCCCGGAAGGTCGCCTCGGCCGACGCGACCGCCTGGTAGGACTCGTCGACGAAGGTGAGCGCCGCGTCGGGATTGGCGAGTGCGGCGGACAGACCGAGGACACCGTTGCCGCAGCCCAGGTCGACGACATGGTCGGGGCCGGTGCGCGCGGGCAGGTGGTTGAGGAAGAAGCGGGTGCCGATGTCGAGGCGTTCGGCGCAGAAGATCCCGGCATGGTTGGTCACGGTGCGGCCGGACACGGCGCCGACGTCGCCGGGCAGCTCGTAGCGGTACGGCCACGGGCTGGGCGCGGAGGTCCGGTCCGGTCCGGGGGTGCAGAAGATCAGCCGCGCCTTCTTCACCGCGAGGGAGGTGCGGGTCGGCCCGAGGATCCGCTCGAAGAGCTTGAGCGTGGAGGTGTGGATCTCCTTGACCATGCCGGTGCCGATCACCACGGTGCCCGCGTGGACGGACGGCGCGAGGCGGTGCAGCTGGTCCTCCAGGAGGGCGAGACTCTTGGGCACCCTCACCAGCAGCACGTCGATCCGGTCCGGCGGGGTGTCGCGTGCGGACAGCAGCCGCACCCGGTCGCCGTCGGTCCCGTTGCGGGCGAGGTTCGCCAGGGTGGCGCGCTGCGCGAGGTACGAGTCGGTGATCTGTACGGGCCGGTGGTCCGCGAGCACGGTGGTCAGAGCGCCCCAGCGGTCGCCCACGACGACCACGGTGCCGGAGAGGTCGACGGGCGCGGCGGCGTCGGGGTCCTCCAGCTGCCGCAGCAGATACTCATCGGCCGCGTCCCACGCCCGGAACGGGTCGCGCGGGTGCTCGGGGAAGCGGGCGAGATCGAAAGCGCCCTGTGACGTCGTCAAACGGTTCATTGTGCACCCAGGCTAGCCGAGCGCCGGTGAAACCTCCGGGGGCGCCCTGCGCACCCGGGCCGCCCGGGCCGCCCCGGCGCCGGTTCGCCAGCGTCGCCACGCACACCTCACCGCCGGTTCAGCCCGTCACCGCGCGCACCCCGGCGCTTGCCCGCATCCCGCCGCGCCACCCTCACGGGACGCACGCGTCCGGCGGCCATCGGCGGGGCCGGCCGTCGCCGGGCCCCGCGCTCCCGGCCGCTCCCGGCCGCTCCTCCGGACCCGCTACGGAAGCTGCTTGTCGATGGCCGACCGCCCCTCGGCGGCCAGCTTGCGCCGCGCCCACTCCAGCGTCTGCGGTGTCAGATCCCGCCCGGAGGCGAGCACCAGGTCCTCCGCGGTCGGCCGGTCGCTCCCGCCCGTGTGCAGAAGACGGTCGGGAGTCACCTCCTGCCACTCGGGCACAGGTGTGGTCACGGATACGGATTCGGGCTCTTCGCTCATGCCGCCTCCTCGTCCTTCCCGGCAATTCTCGCGCCGCACGGACGTGACCGCATCCGGGTCGGGAAGCCGCCCGCCGGGATCGGTCCCGGGCCGGTCCCGGACCCACTCCCGGACCCGCTCCCGGACTGGTCGCGGCCCCGCCGAGGCGCCCCGGCGGGGCGGTACGGGCCACCCTCACTTGACCTGCACATGATAGGTACGCAGCGTTCACACAGGGGGCACGGTGCGTGTGGAAGGCTCCCGGCTGACCACACACCACACGACCACCGCGATGCCGTCCCCAACCCAGTGCCGGCGTCCGTGGTGCCCGCGTTCCGGAGAGGACACCCCACATGTCCCGTCGTCACCTGTTCTACGCGCGTCCACTACTGGCCACCGCGGCCGCCGTCGCCGTGCTCGCGGGCACCGCGGCCGCCGCACCGGCCCAGCCCCGGCCGGACGGAGCGGCCTCGGCGGCCCCGTCCACCGCCCTCGACGACACGTACTACCAGGACGCCCTCGGCAAGACCGGTACCGAGCTCAAGGGCGCCCTGCACACGATCATCAGCGACCAGACCAAGCTCTCCTACAGCCAGGTGTGGGACGCCCTCAAGAACACCGACGAGGACCCCGCCAACTCCTCCAACGTCATCCTCCTCTACACCGGGCGCTCGCAGTCCAAGAGCGAGAACGGCGGCAACGCGGACCAGTGGAACCGGGAGCACGTCTGGGCCAAGTCGCACGGCGACTTCGGCACGGCGACCGGCCCCGGCACCGACATCCACCACCTGCGCCCCGAGGATGTCTCGGTCAACTCCACCCGCGGCAACAAGGACTTCGACAACGGCGGCAGCCAGTTGGGCGAGGCCCCGGGCAACTACACCGACAGCGACTCCTTCGAACCGCGTGACGCGGTCAAGGGCGATGTCGCCCGGATGATCCTCTACATGGCGGTGCGGTACGAGGGCGACGACTCCTTCGCCGACCTCGAACCCAACGACCGGGTCGGAAACGGTTCCGCCCCGAACATCGGCAAGCTGTCCGTACTGAAGCAGTGGAGCCAGGAAGACCCGCCGGACACCTTCGAACAGCGGCGCAACGACGTCATATTCGACCAGTACCAGCACAACCGGAACCCGTTCATCGACCACCCCGAATGGGTCGAGGCCATCTGGTAGGCGGACCGCTCCGGCCACGCTCCCCCACGCGGACGGCTGTCCGGCACGATGCGGCGCGCACCTGAACGCGGGTGCCCTCCCGCGCCACGTCGTGCCACCGCGTCGGGGAGCGTTCCCGGCCGAGCCCCTTCCGCCGCACGCGCCGCCCCGGTCAGCCGGCCCCCGGCAGTGCGTGGGCGCAGTACTGGACGGCCTGCTCGCGGGAGGCGTAGCGCGGCAGATCCTGGCCGGTGCGCTCCCTGACGAGGTCGGGCGGACCGAGCCGGTCCGCCGGGTCGACGACAGCCGCGCGCCGGCCGTCCCCCGCGAGCCGGGAGAGCCCGGTGTGCAGCATCGCGAGGGCCACGGAGTCGATGGTGGTGACCTCGCGCAGGTCGAGCACGACGGAGCCGGTCCGCTCAGGTCCGGACTCGTCCAGGGCGTAGAGCACCCGTTCCGCGGCCGTGAAGTCGAGGGCGCCCTGCGCGGCGACCACCCCCACCCTTTCCCGCAGTGCGCGTTCGCGGTCGTCGGCGGGCGCCGACGGCAGATCGTCGGCGGTGGTGGCGAGGGTGACGGTGGATCCGGGGAGCGCCGGGTTGTTCATCAGATGGAGTCCGAGCCGCCGCGACAGTGCGCCCAGCGCGGCGTGCCCGCGCACCGACGTGCCGGACGCGTCCAGCGGCGGGCTGTAGGTGGCCAGACCGAAACGGGCCGGGCCCGCCGCGATCAGTCCGCCGGACACTCCGCTCTTGGCCGGCAGACCGACCCGCAGCAGCCAGTCGCCGGAGGCGTCGTACATGCCGCAGGTGGCCATGACGGCGAGGACCTGTGCCGCGACCTCGGCCGAGACCACGGTGTCCCCCGTGAGTGGATTGACGCCACCGTGGGCGAGGGTCGCGGCCATCGTGGCGAGATCGACGGCGGTGGCCCGGACGGCACACTGCCGGAAGTACGTCTCCACCGCCGCCACGGGGTCGACGGGCAGGGTTCCGGCGCTGCGGATCAGATAGGCGAGCGCCCGGTTGCGGTCCCCGGTCGCCGCCTCGGAGGCGTACACCTCCTCGTCGACGTCGAGACGCCGTCCGGCGAAGCTGCCCAGGCAGTGCAGGATCCGGTCGAACGCGGGCTCGTCGGGGGTGTCGGGGATCAGCGCGGTGGTGACGATGGCGCCCGCGTTGACCATGGCGTTGGCCGGCCGTCCGGTGACCGGTTCCAGGCTGATGGCGTTGAACGCCTCGCCGCTCGGTTCCGCGCTCACCCAGCGGCCCACCTCGTCGAGGCCGAGGACGGACAGGGCGAGCGCGTAGACGAACGGCTTGGAGATCGACTGAAGGGTGAAGGGGATCTCCGCCTCACCCATGCTGTAGCGATGTCCGTCCATGCTGACCAGGGCCAGCCCGAAGGCGTCCGGGTCGGCAAGGGTCAACTTCGGGATGTAGTCGGCCAGTTGCCCCTCACGTACGCCGATGAACTCGGCGCGCAGTTCCCGCAGGGCATCGGTCACGGCGTCGGCGGCGCTCATCGGGGCCCGGCCCTCAGCCGCGCCCGGCCCGGGCGGTCCGGGGGCGGGCCGCGCTCCCCGCGAGGACCACCGCCGCGGGCACGGCGGGAACCAGGGCGCGGGCGGCGCGGTTGCCGCGCGGCAACCGCGGAGGACTGTTCCGGTTCACGGACGCTCCGTCCAATCGGGAGAAAACCCCTGATGACCAATTCGCCCATATTAGGATCAAAAGGTATGAATTAACTCGTTGAATCACCTGTTCCATACGGGAGCGGGGACAAGCCCTGGGAGGGAACGATGGATACGGATGCCCTGACCGCCGGTCTGTTGAGGGAGCTGCGGGCGACCAGGCCCTATCCGGCCGTCTCCCTGACCATGCCGACCCACCGCCGGGCCCCGGACAACGCCCAGGACGCCGTACGGCTGCGCAACCTCGTGGCGGAGGCCGGCAACCGGCTGGAGGCCGACCCTCAGGTGACCCGCGAGGCCCGCGCCGCCGTCCGGGAACAGCTGGACCGGGCGGTCGCCGAGGTGGACCCGCGCCGGGCACTGGACTCGCTGGTCATCCTCGCCACGGCCGAGGAGTACCAGATCTGGCAGCTGCCGCGTACCGCACCCGAACGAGTGGTCCTGAGCGACACCTTCCTCACCCGCAACCTCGTCGCCGCGAAGGCACAGGCCCGGCCGTTCTGGGTGCTCACCGTCGCCGCCGACCACGCGGCCCTGTGGAGCGGCACCGCGGACGCGGTCCGCCCGGAGGAGCGGAACGGCTTCCCGCTGACGGCGCCCAAGGAGGCGCCGAACCCGCAGCGCGAGGAGCGGATCGGCGACACCCCGAGCACCTTCAGCGACGAGGAGACGCGGCAGTTCCTGCGTACGGTCGACGAGAAGCTGCGCGCGGTGCTCGCTGCGGACCCGCGCCCCCTGTACCTCATCGGTCTGGCGCCCGCGCTCGCGCTGCTCGACGAGGTCGGCGAGAGCGCCGGGACGGCCATCGGCCGCGTCACCAAGGGAGCGCCGGCCGACATCTCCCCCGCCGAACTGCTCCGGGAGCTGCGGCCCGCACTGGAGGCGGGGTCGGGCCGGACGGCGGACGAGATCGAGACCAGGCTCGACCACGCGCGCGGCAGCCACACGTTCGCCGGTGGTCTCGACGAGGTGTGGGCCGCCGTACGGGAGGGTCGCGCCGGTCTCGTCGCGGTGGAGGAACACGTCCAGCGGACCGTCAGGGTGACGGACGGGCATCTGGAGCCGGTCGGCGTGGACGCCGCTCGGACGGCGGACGGAGAGGTGCGCGAGGACATCGTGGACGAACTCGTCGAGGCGGCCCTGGACAGCGGCGCCGACGTGGTCTTCGTCGCCGACGACTCCCTCGCCGGACACGGACGGATCGCGGCGGCCCTGCGCTACTGAACCGGTGGAAAGGCGGGCGGCCGGGGGGCGCCCGCCCGGCCGGTGACACCGCGAGGCGCCCGCCCGGCGCACACCGTCAGCCGAGCCGGCGGACGGGCCGGCCCGCGAGGAACGCCCTGATGTCCTCGACCGCCTGGCCGTAGTACGTCTCGTAGTTGCCGCGCGACACATAGCCGAGGTGCGGGGTGGCCAGCAGTCGCGGTGCGGTGCGCATCGGGTGGTCGGCCGGGAGGGGCTCCACGTCGAACACATCGACGCCCGCACCGGCGATGGTTCCGCCGTGCAGCGCGGCGAGCAGCGCGTCCTGGTCGACGATGGCGGCCCGGGAGGTGTTGATCAGATACGCGGTGGGGCGCATGAGGGCGAGTTCGGCCGCCCCGATCAGCCCCCGCGTACGCTCGCCGAGCGCCAGGTGGACGGAGACGAAGTCACTGGTCCCCAGCAGTTCTTCCCTGGAGGCGGCACGACGGACCCCGACCTCCTCGGCGCGCTCCGTCGTGAGGTTCTGACTCCACGCCACGACGTCCATGCCGAAGGCCCCGCCGACCGCGGCCACCCGGCCGCCGATCCTGCCCAGACCCAGCAGACCGAGGCGCCTGCCGTGCAGGTCGGCCCCGAGGGTGGACTGCCAAGGGCCGCCGGTACGCAGGGCGGTGGCCTCGGGAACGATCCCCCGGGCCAGGCCGAGCAGCAGGGCCCAGGTCAGCTCGACGGGTGCGGTGACGGAGCTGGCGGTGCCGCAGACGGTGACGCCGTGCTGTTCGGCGGCGGCGAAGTCGATGACGGAGTTGCGCATACCGGAGGCGACGAGCAGCCTGAGCCGGGGCAGCCGGGCGAACAGCGTCGCCGGGAAACGGACGCGTTCGCGCAGGGTGACCACGATCTCGAAGTCCGCCAGCGCGGCGGCCAGTTCGCCCTCCGTACCGAAGTGCTCGCGGAACGGGACGACCTCGACGTCCTCGGCCACCGGGGACCAGTCGACGACGGTGGTGGCGACGGACTGGAAGTCGTCGATCACGGCACAGCGCAGCTTCACGGCACTCTCTCCCCCTCGTGGCATCCAACGCCCTCATGATCGCCCATGACGAAGAACGGCGGTCCCTCGGGTAGCGGGCGCGTCGGCCGCTCCGGGGCCGGCCGGCGGACTGATCGGACGGACATCGCGATGACCGCCGCCGCGACCGGTGAGGCGGTCCTCCACGCCCTCAGACCGCCGGTGTGGATGTCACCGAACTCGTCGTCCGGCCCACGGCCCAAGGATGAGAAGGGCGACAAGCACGTCTGCCACCACGGCTACGGCTACGGCTACGGCTACGGCTACGGCTACGGCTACGGCTACGGCTACGGCTACGGGCGGACGGGGCCGTACCAGACCGTGGTGGCGTTGCAGAACTCGCGGATGCCGTGACCGGCGAGCTCCCGTCCGTAGCCGGAGCGCTTGACTCCGCCGAAGGGCAGCGCCGGGTGCGAGGCCGTCATCCCGTTGAAGAAGACACCGCCCGCCTCCAGGTCGCGTACGCAGCGGTCCATCTCCGCCGGGTCCCTCGTCCATACGTTGGAACTGAGCCCGAACGGGGTGTCGTTGGCCAGGCTCACCGCTTCGTCCAGGTCGGCGACGCGGTAGAGCGTGGCCACCGGGCCGAAGGTCTCCTCGCGGTGGACGCGCATCGACGGGGTGATCCCGGCGAGCACGGTGGGGCGGTAGAACCAGCCCCGGTCCAGGCCGCCGCCCAGGTTCTCCGGCCTGCCGCCGCCGCACAGCACGCTCGCGCCCCGGTCCACGGCGTCGTCGACCAGCTCCTCCAGGTCGGTGCGGCCCTGCTCGCTGGCGAGCGGTCCGATGTCGGTGGACTCCTCCATCGGGTCCCCGACGGTCAGGGCGGCCATGCCCGCGGTGAAGCGCTCGGCGAACGCGTCGTACACGTCGGTGTGGACGATGAAGCGCTTGGCGGCGATGCAGGACTGGCCGTTGTTCTGGACGCGCGCCGTCACCGCCGTCGCGGCCGCCTGCTCGACGTCCGCCGACGGCAGGACGAGGTACGGGTCGCTGCCGCCCAGTTCCAGTACGGTCTTCTTCACCTCGTCGCCCGCGATCGCCGCGACCGAGCGGCCGGCCGGTTCGCTGCCGGTGAGGGTGGCGGCGACGACCCTGCTGTCCCGCAGGATCGCCTCGATGGCGCCGGAGCCGACCAGCAGCGTCCGGAAGCAGCCTGCGGGAAAGCCGGCCCGGTGGAACAGATCCTCCAGGTACAGGGCGGTCCCCGGCACGTTCGAGGCGTGCTTGAGCAGTCCGACGTTGCCCGCCATCAGCGCGGGGGCGGCGAAGCGCACCACCTGCCACAGCGGGAAGTTCCACGGCATCACGGCGAGGACGACGCCGAGGGGGCGGTAGCGGACCAGGGCACGGGAGGCACCGGAGTCGTGCGCGTCGGCGTCCGTGGGGTGCTCGTCGGACAGCAGCCGTTCGGCGTTGGCCGCGTACCAGCGCATCGCCCTGGCGCACTTCGCGGCCTCCGCGCGGGCCGCCCCGATGGGTTTCCCCATTTCGGTGGTCATGGTGCGGGCGATGTCGTCCCGGTCCTCGTCCAGCAGGTCGGCGGCCCGGTTCAGCCGCTCCGCCCGTTCGGCGAACGTGGTGGTCCGGTAGTGGCGGAAGGTGCTCTCGGCGGCGGCGAGCCTGCTCTCGATCTCCTCCTCGCCCAGCGCTTCGTACGCCTTGAGCAGCTCGCCGTTCGCGGGGTTGACCGTCGCGATGGGCATGGCAGTGGCCTCCTTGCATCGGTACTCCGACCGTGCCGCGCCTCGCGCCGCCGCGCAACGCGGCCCCTCGTCCCCCACACGTACCCGGCCGGCGCGGATCATGCGTGCGCGGGGGCACCCGATCCGCACCGGCCGGAGAGCCGTGCGCGACGCTCACACCAGAACGGCGAGCGGCTGGAGCCGGGTTTCGCGTACGCCGTCCGGCGGCGTGAGCGGCAGCAGGTCCGCGGTGCGCGGCGCCTCCGCGTAGCGGGTGAACCAGACCACTTTTCCGTCGGTGGTCCGGCAGGTTCCCCAGCTGTCGCTGAGGGCCATGACCCGGCTCAGTCCGCCGCCGGTGCCGAGCAGCCGGGGCATCTCGCTCCCGTTGTCGGAAACCGACACCGTCAGGTGCCGTCCCGTCCAGCGGAGTTCGATGACGCACGCGTTGTCGTCACCGACATGCCGGCGGACGTTGGTCAGGAGCTCGTCCAGGGCCCGGCACACCGGCCGGACGTGCAGTTCGAGGCTCCAGTGACGCAGGTGTGCGGCGACGATCCGCCGCAGCTGGGGAACCCGCTCTGCGGACACCTGCAGTTCGACCAGGTAGTGCCGGTCGAGTGGAACGGTCATCGTCGAGGCTCCTCACCACGAGGCCCACGTGCTTCACCCTGATGAACCACCGACCCCCGAATACGAAGCGTGAGCACTTATCACGTATGGGTCACTCATTAGGGTGACCCGGCAGTGTCGAATGCGCAACAGATAGGCCATTTGACCTGATAGTGCGGTTTTCGGGGGCCGGATCTTCTGTCGGGCCCGCACTCCCCGGTCGGGAGCCGGTCTCCGCCCCGCACCTTCGACGGGTCAGGGCAGATAGGGCAGAAGCCGGTCCGGGGTGAGCGGCAGTTCACGCAGCCTCGCTCCGGTGGCGTGGCGCACGGCGTTCCCGATGGCGGCGGCGGTGCCGACGATGCCGATCTCCCCGATGCCCTTGCTGCCCATGGGGTTGAGGTGGGGGTCCTCCTCGTCGATCCAGTGGGCCTGGATGTCGGGCACGTCCGCGTGGACCGGCACATGGTAGGAGGCGAGATCGCTCTGGGTGAAGTCGCCGAAGATGGGGTCCATGCTGCTTCCCTCGGTCAGCGCCATGCCCAGACCCATGGCCATGCCGCCGATGAACTGGGAGCGTGCGGTACGGGAGTTGAGGATGCGCCCGGCCGCGTACACGCCGAGCAGCCGGCGTACCCGGATCTCTCCCGTGACGGTGTCGACGGCCACCTCGGCGAAGTGGGCGCCGAAGGCGTGACGCGCGTACGGGGACTCCGCGGCGGTCTCCTCCTCGGTGTCGGCGGTGACGGTGAGCCCGTCGGCCGGGAGCGGCCCGGTGTGCTCGCCCAGCCGTGCGGCGAGGGCGGTGGCGGCCTTGTGCACCGCCCAGCCCCAGGAGGCCGTACCGGAGGAACCGCCGGCCAGCGGGGCGGTGGGCAGGTCGCTGTCGCCGATGGCGATCCGGATGTTCTCCACGGGTGTGCCCAGGACCGAGGCGGCGATCTGCGCGAGGACCGTACGCGCACCGGTGCCGATGTCCGTGGCGTTGACGGCGATGCGGTAGCCGCCGTCCGGGGCCGCGTGCGCCGACGCGCTGGAGCGGGAGACGAGTACGGGGTACGTCGCCGAGGCCACCCCGGTGCCGAGCAGCCACGGCCCGTCCCGGCGGATGGCGGGCGCGGGGTCCCGGTCGTACCAGCCGAAGCGTTCGGCGCCCTCGCGCAGGCAGGCGGACAGACCCCGGCTGCTGAACGGGCGGCCGCTGTCCGGTTCGCTCGCCGGTTCGTTGCGCACGCGCAGTTCGACCGGGTCGACACCGAGCGCGCAGGCCAGTTCGTCCATCGCCGACTCCAGCGCGTACATCCCGGACGCCTCCCCCGGTGCGCGCATCCAGGACGGGCTGGGGACGTCCAGTACGGCCACCCGGTGGGTGGTGCGGCTGTGCGGGGAGATGTACATGGTGCGGGCGGGCACGGCGGACTGCTCGACGAACTCCTTGACCGTGGAGGTGTGGGTGACCGCCTCATGGGCGAGCGCCGTGAGGATTCCGTCGAGGTCGGCGCCGAGCCGTACCCGCTGGAGCGTGGGGGCACGGTGCCCGACGACCCCGGCCAACTGACCTCGAGGCAGGGAGAGTTTGACCGGACGTCCGGTGTGCCGGGCGGCCATCGCGGCGAGCACCACCTGCGGGCGCGCGGTGCCCTTGGAGCCGAAGCCGCCGCCGACGTGCTCGGAGACGACGGTGATCCGCGAGGGTTCGAGGCCGAAGGCGGAGGCGAGGCTGTCGCGGACCGAGGTGGAGCCCTGACTGGAGTCATGGACGCTCAGATGCCCGTCGGCCCACACCGCGGTGGAGGCGTGCGGCTCCATGGGGTGGTTGTGCAGGGCGCCGAGGCGGTAGGTCGCGTCGATCTGTACGGGGGCCGCCCTGAAGGCTCCGTCGAAGTCGCCGCGTTCCCGGACGGCCGGGTGGCCGCCGTTGGCCTGTTCCGGGGTGTAGAGGCCCGGGTGGTCCTCGGTGAGCGTGACATCGTGCGGGGCGCTCGCGTACTCGATGAGGAGGGCCTCGGCGCCCTCCCTGGCGGATTCGAGGCTGTCCGCCACCACGAGGGCGATGTACCAGCCGCGATGCGGGACCCGGTCGTCCTGGAGGAGGGCGAGGATGGGGTCGTCGGGCTCCTTGAGCCGAGGGGCGTTCTCGTGGGTGAGGACGGCGTGGACGCCGGGGACGGCGAGGGCGTCGGCGGTGCGCACGGCGGTGACGCGCCCGGAGGCGATGGCGGCGGGGACGGGCCAGGCGTACAGACAGCCGGGCGGGGTGTGCTCCGACGCGTAGCGCGCGCTGCCGGTGACCTTGTCCAGGGCCTCGCGGCGGACGACGGGGGCGCCCAGCGGGTGGGGGGCGTGGGTCATGGCGGGGTCCTTGATCCGGTGTCGGGTCGTCGGGGCGGGTTCGGGTTGTCGGGGGTTTCAGGTCGTCGGCGCGGGCTGCCCGGTGAGTTCGCCCAGGGCGTCGACCGCCATCCTGCGGGCGAGGTCCACCTTGAACGCGTTGTCGCGCAGCGGCCGGGCGGCGTCGAGTTCGGCGTCCGCGGCCCGCGCGAACGTGGCCCTCGTGGCAGGTGCGCCCCGCAGGACCCCTTCCGCGGTACGGGCGCGCCAGGGTCGGTGGGCGAGTCCGCCGAAGGCCAGTGCGGCGTGTGTGATGCGCCCGTCGCGTACCTGGACGAGCGCGGCGACGGAGGCCAGGGCGAAGGCGTACGAGGCCCGGTCGCGGGCCTTGCGGTAGAGGGAGACGGCGCCGTCGGGGCGCGGTGGGAGCAGCACGTCGGTGATCAGTTCCCCGGGCCGGACGACGGTGTCCTGATCCGGGTTCTCACCGGGCAGCCGGTGGAATTCGGTGAGGGGCACGGCTCGTTCGCCCTCGGGTCCGAGCAGCAGGACGGTGGCGTCGAGCGCGGCGAGGGCGACCGCCATGTCCGAGGGGTTGGTGGCGACGCACTCCGCGGAGTGTCCCAGGACCGCGAGGTCCCGGTGGGCGCCCTCGCGGGCGGGGCAGCCGGAGCCGGGTGAGCGCTTGTTGCAGGGCTTGGAGATGTCCTGGAAGTACGGGCAGCGGGTGCGCTGGAGCAGGTTTCCGCCGGTGGTGGCCGTGTTGCGGAGCTGTCCCGAGGCGCCGGCCAGCAGGGCCTGGGAGAGGGCGGGGTAGTGGACGCGTACGTCCGGATGCGCGGCGAGGTCGCTGTTGCGCACGGTCGCGCCGATGCGCAGGCCGCCGTCCGGGGTACGGGTCACCCGGTCCAGTGGCAGTCCGCCGATGTCGATGAGCAGTCCGGGCGTCTCGACCCCGAGTTTCATCAGGTCGACGAGGTTGGTGCCGCCGCCGAGGAACCGGGAGCCGGGCCGGGCGGCGCCGAGGCGGACCGCCTCGGCGGCGGACGCGGGGCGCAGGTAGGCGAACGGTTTCATGGCGCCACGTCCTCGATCGCTTCGACCATGCGGGGGTAGGCGCCGCAGCGGCACAGATTGCCGCTCATGCGCTCGCGGATCTCGTCCGCGTCCAGGGCGGCGGGTCCGCCGGGCCCGGTGGACCGGGGGGTGACGTGCGAGGGGAAGCCGTCCGCCGCCTCGCCGAGCATGCCGACGGCGGAACAGATCTGTCCCGGAGTGCAGTAGCCGCACTGGAGGGCGTCCCGGTCCACGAAGGCCCGCTGCACGGGGTGCGGCGAGTCCCCGTCGGCCAGTCCCTCGACCGTGGTGACCGAGGCGCCGTCGTGGGCGACGGCCAGCAGCAGACAGCTGTTGGCGCGGCGGCCGTCGACGATCACGGTGCAGGCACCGCACTGCCCGTGGTCGCAGCCCTTCTTCGCCCCGGTGAGCCCCAGGTGCTCACGCAGCATGTCCAGGACGGTGGTGCGGTGGTCGAGGGTCAGGGTCGTCGCCGTGCCGTTGACGTACAGGGTGAGGGTGGAGCGCTCGTCGGCCGCCCGGCGCCGTCCGGTGTCGTGGCTTCCGGCGTCCAGCGGCATGGAGTCGAGGGGTTCCATCAGTGGCTCTCCAGCCGCAGTCGGACTTCTTCCTCCTGGTCACCGGCGGCGGTGCCGACGACCCGTACCGTGAACGCGCCCGTCAGTTGGCCGCGCAATCGCTCGACGGCCCAGTAGCCGCCCTGCACATCGACCGTGACCGGGGCCGAGAGCTGTGCGGGTTCGGCCGGCGCCCTCGCTTCGGACACGTCGACCGTGGCCATCCACACGGTCGGGCGCGGTCCCGCCCCCTCCTGGGGTGCGTCGCTCCCGGGGCGGTCGGAGTCGAAGGAGCGACGCAGCACGTCGAAGACGGTCCTGGCGTCCTCCGTGGCGCATCCGGTCAGCGCGACCACGACTTCGCGGCCCGCCGGGTGGTCTCGACTCTGCTCTCGCGTGCTGTTCACCGTGGTTCCTTCCGCTGGGAGCCGGGAATTCGGGGACCCCCTCCAGGCTCACCCAGCAGCCGGCCGGCGGCGACACGAGAGCGCCACCCGGTTCGCCGGGCACGGGCCGTGCCCGGCGAACCGTGATGATCAGCGGGTCAGGGAGCCGGGCGCACCATATGAAACATTTTTTCTTTTACATCCCCATAAAATATGAATTAACGCAGTTAGTCGACTGTTGGGCTTTATCCGGGGTATGCGGCATGCATGGACGTAACGAACGGAGCCCAGGCTTCCCTCGCCACCACGCTCGCGGACGCGGGAGCCCTCGGGGTCGTGCTGCCCATCGCCGGGGTCGCCGTGGTGGCCGTGCTGATCGGTGCCTTCTGGTGGGGCATGCGCAAACGGGACGCGGAACTGCCGCCTCCGCGCCCCGACGAGCAACCGCACATGCCCGACCACCGCAGCCATATCGAGGAGCCCGACGTGCACGGCTCGGACCGGTTTCCCGAGGACGGCCGGGGCCTGTCACCGTACGAGCTCGGCGACCACGGCAATGAGGTGATCCCGCCCGACGTGGATCCCCCGCAGAACCGATGAAGGCGGTGGGGTCATGAGCACAAGCGCATCGGGTACGGCCCCGGGTCCGGCGCCGCTGACAGGAGCGGGGGCACCGTGCTGGGTCAATCTGATGACCCGCGATCTGGTGGCCGCGCAGCAGTTCTACGGTGAGGTGCTGGGCTGGACGTTCCGCCCGGGGAGGCTCGGCCAGGAGTTCTCCGTCGCACGCCGCGACGGGGTGCCCGTCGCCGGGATCAGCGCCATGTCGGCCGTCTACCAGGTCGCCGTGGCCTGGATGCCGTACTTCGCCGTCGAGGACGCCGATGTCGCCTCCGCCCGGATCCGTGAGCGCAGCGGAACGGTGGCCGTGGGCCCGCTGGCGCTCGGCAAGGGGCGCGGGGTCCTGGCGGCCGACCGGGACGGTGCGGCGTTCGGCCTCTGGGAGCGGACCGCACCCGCCACCTCGCCCCCCGCACCGGAGGACCATTCGCACGCCTGGCTGCGGCTGCGGACCCGGAACGCGTTCGACGCCGCGATCTTCTACGGCGAGGTGCTCGACTGGGCCGGCGGGCGCCCCGGCTGCTGCGACGTGGCGTACGAGGGGGAAGAGGTCATCGTCCGGTGCGAGGGGCGCCCGCTGGCCCGGATCAGCTCCGGAGCGGTGGAAGCGGCCGTGGACCCCGTGGTGCGCCCGCACTGGCAGGTCCAGTTCCCCGTGGCGGACCTGGCCGAAACGGTCGCGGCCGCGCGAGCGCACGGCGGGACGCTGATCGAGGAGCAGGCCGTGCTCCGGGGCCGTGAGGCGACCCTGCGCGACCCGGACGGCGCGCTCTTCACCATCACCGATGTGCGCAGCCCGGCGTCCACGGGGGGCTGACCCCGTCAGTTGGGCGGCCCGGACCGCCGGTGCGGGGCCGTACCCGCGGCGGCGCGGACGCGTTCCCGGAGCGGGAACGCGAACCAGCAGATCAGGAACCACAGCGCCATGCCGCCCGCCAGCCACAGGGCAAGCCCGTTGTGCAGGGTGACACGGAGGATCAGCAGCAGGGCCGAGCACATCGTGCAGAACAGCAGCACGAGCCCGAGCACCGTCAGGCGCGAGGCCCAGGTGACCGTCTGCGGTTTCAGCCGGCGGCCGGTGAGCAGCCGGTGGTACGAGACGGGCCCGATGAGCGTGGCCGCCGTCGCCGCGCCGAGCAGCACCGTCACCACGTAGATGTTGCGGTCGGCCACCGAAAGCTCGGCGAACCGTGGCTGGAAGACCACGGCGAGCAGAAAGCCGAACAGGATCTGCACGCCGGTCTGGGCGACGCGCAACTCCTGGAGCAGATCGCTCCACCGCCGGTCCGCCCGCTCCTCCTCGGTCTCCTGACGCCCGCTGTCCGGGTTCTCCCCGCGGTCCGTGCCCGTGTCCCGGGCACCGCCGGATCTCCGTACCACCGGCTGCCTCCTCACTGCGCCTGTGCGGGTCGGCTCCCTCACGGTGCGCGAGGTGCTACGGGTTCCCCCGGTGCCGCGAGGTGAACCCGGTATCTCCAAGGTGACCGCATCACGGGCGACTCCGCCCGCCGGAACGACCGCGGGGCGACGGCCCGCCCGGCGGGCGGAAACCAGCCATCGCATCCTGGGCTCTCGACGCCCTTCCGCCCGCGCGCCTAGGATCACTCGCACGGCATCGCGCGTCGGTCACCGGCCGGGTGAGGCGTGGAGGTAGCCCGTGAGATGCCCGTTGGAGGCATTCCACAGTGTCAGTCGAGTTGAATCACACCATCGTTCATTGCCGGAACAATCGGGAATCCGCCGAGTTCCTGGCGCACCTTCTGGACCTGGAGGTCGGGGCGGAATGGGGCCCCTTCATTCCGGTCGTCCTCGCGAACGGCGTCACCCTGGACTTCGCGACGATTCCCGAGGGTTCGATCACGATGCAGCACTACGCCTTCCTCATTTCGGAGGCGGAGTTCGACACGGCGTTCGCCCGGATCAAGGAACAGGACATCGCCTACTACGGCGATCCCCACAAGAAGCTCCCCGGCGAGATCAACCACAATGACGGCGGCCGGGGCGTGTACTTCCTCGATCCGAGCGGTCATGCCCTGGAGCTCATCACGCGTCCGTACGGCGGCTGGTCGTAGCCCTCGGACTCCCTGAGCGCGTCGGAACGCGGAGGGCGCCCGGCCACTGCCGGCCGGGCGCCCTCCGCGCCTTCTTCCCGCCCGTCGGCACACTCAGGGGGCGCGCCGACGCGAAGCTCTCGGACCTGGCCGGATCGCTCAAACGACCGCGAGCATCAGTTCGGGCCGGTCCCACATCACCGCGGGCGGGTTGGCGGCCAGTGTGCCGGTGCGCTCGGCCCCCACACTGCGGTAGAAACCCTCGGCGGGCGGGTGCGCGACGATGCGCACACCGCTCAGCCCGGCACGCCGCGCCTCGTCGCGCAGATGGCCGACGAGGAGCCGCCCGATGCCGAGCCCCTGGGCGTCGTCGGCGACGAACATCAGGTCGAGCTCCGGCGGCGAGAGGACCAGCGAGTAGAAGCCGAACACCCGGGGGCCGGCAGCTTCGGTTCCGGGGGCGGCGGCGGTGGCCCCGGTCGTGGCCACGAAGACCCGGTGCGTCTCGATGTAGTCCGGTCCGACCCGGTAGCCCGCCACCATCGGCGCGTAGGGGCCCTCATACGCACGCGAGGTCCTGACCAACCGGGTGAGCCGCTTGGCGTCGCCCGCCGTCGCCCGCCGGATCACCACGTCGTCGCGGTGCGGGCCGCTCCGCGAGGTCGTCATGCGTGACGTCATACAGGAAGTATGACGTATCGGTCAGGTGGGCACTCACAGTCGGCGCCAGCGGGCGGAGGCGAACGAGAACACCCCGAACAGCACGAGGCCGAAGGCGACCGCGATCAGCAGCCATGGACCCGCCGGGGTCGTGGCGAAGCTGCGGAGCGTCTCGTCGACCCCCTTGGCCTCGTCCGGTTGGAAGCGGACCGCCGCGACCACGACGAAGAGACCCGCCGCGGCGAACACGGCGCCGCGAGCCACTCCCCCGCCGACGCCGAGCACCGTGACCGCTCGCTTGGTCCGGCGGCTCATCGCGCCCGTGTCCAGGCGGCGCAGGAAGCGCCTCAGCCCCGCGCGCCCGGCGAGTACGACGCCGACGCCGATCAGCACACAGCCCGCGGCGCCCACCATGACCTGCCCGTAGGGAAGTTCCAGTGCCTTGGCAGTCCAGTCGCGCGACTGGGCGTCGCCGTCGGCCCCCTGACCCTGCCCGGCCGCGTAGACGGCCGTTCCCCAGCCGACGGAGACATAGAAGACGGCCCGGCCCGCGTCCAGCAGCCGCGAACCCGCCTGTTTGGCGCCGCCGCCCTTGCCACGGACCGCGCGGGAGCCCCGCCACAGGGCCATGCCCGCGAAACCGACGACCAGTGTCCACAGCATCACGTTGCCGAACGGCTGCGCGGCGACCTGCCCCAGCGCGCCCTGCCGGTCGGCCTGTTCCCCGCGGTCGCCGAGACCGATCCGGGCCGCCAGGACCCCTATGAGGACATAGACCACGCCGCGGGCCATGAATCCCGCCCGGCCCGCGGCGGTGAACGTCTCGCGCGGGGCGGAGCGTTGCGCGGAGCGTCTGCCTCCCCGCTTCGCTCCACCACGTCGCCCATGGGCGTGTGCTGATGTCACGTCGGCCTCCTTCATCTCCTGGTGCGCGGCACATCTGCGTACAACGCGAGTGCCCGGAGCGAGGACTTCGATGCGTCGGACGTGGGCCGGTCCGGCTCCGACGGGTCCTGCGGGCAGCAGGGAGGCAGGGGGCGGGAAGGGAAGGGCGAGAGGGAGGGAAGGAGACCGAAGGGGGCGAACGCGTCAGGCGCGGCCGTGCTCGGCGCGCCATTCCTGGACGGTGGCCTCGACGTCGAAGGGCGTGAGGTTCAGCGGCGGCCCCGCGGGCGGCATCAGGACCGCCTTCCGGATCTTCTCGTTCACCTCGGTCAGGATCCGCCGCACCTCGGCCTCGTTCCTGGCTCCGGGCAACGCGTCGCGGGCGTCCTCCGCCTCTTTGCGCAGTGCCAGGGCCGGTGGCAGTACGGACAGGCCCTCACGCTGCATCTTCGCCTTGATCCACCACGCCTCGTCGTACGGGCGTTCCAGGCCGGCGAGCGGCTTGCCGAAACCGGGCAGCCGGGAGAAGTCGCCACGCTGTTCGGCCTCACGGATCTGCTTGTCGACCCAGGATTCGAAACTGACCCCGGCCGGCTTCCGTTCAGTCACCGCGTGCCCCTCTCGAAGGTCTTCCGATCCAGCACATTCACGATACACAGACCGCCGCAGCCGGCAGGTGCCCTCGCTGGGCGCGGTCGCCGTGAAGAGCACCTCCGTGCCGGGTCCGCCCTCGTTCGGGTGGGAGTACAGAGGGGCCGGGTCGCCCGAGTGCAGGGCGACGAGGTGCCCGTACGCCCAAAACAGGGCCGGAGGCCGGTGACCGGGCGGCCGTTCCTGCTCACGGTGAGGCCGAGACCGCCCGGCTCTCCGGCGCGCAGAGCGCCCCCAGGGGTGTTGGGCCGAGCTCGGGGCAGCCCTCAGACGGGCATCACCAGTTCGCCGCGCAGCCGCTCCATCGCGGATTCGGGGATCCGCAGCCCGTCACGCACATATCCGTCGAGCCCGCCCCACCGCTCCTCCATGGCATCCAGCGCCACGTCCAGATAGCGGGGGCGGACCTCGGTGATCGCGGAGGCGATGTCGGGGTCGCCGCCCGCGTCGAGGAACTTCTGGACGTACGGCGCGAATGCCGCCCGCACCGCCGGGTTCACCGCCAGGAACTCCGCCCTGACGACCTCCCTCGACGCGCCCACGATCATCAGGAGGAGGGCCGCCGCCCAGCCGGTACGGTCCTTGCCCGCCGTGCAGTGGAAGAGCACCGGTCTCGCCCGTGGATCGGCCGCCGTCTCCACCAGAGCCCGGTACGCTGCCGCGGCACCGGGCGAGAGCACCAGCTGCCGATAGGTGTCGGCGAACAGCCCCTCGGCCCTGCCGCCGCCCAGCGCCCGGCTCGCCTCCTCCGGGTCGGCCAGCAGCGCCCGCAGCCTGGCCGGGGCGACACCCGGGTGCCCCCCGAGCACATCGGCGACGAAGAGCCTGGCCCCGGCCGGCAGCCGGTCCGGGGCCCACTGGCGCTCATCGGCGGTGCGCAGATCGACAACGGTACGGATGCCGAGTGCGGCCACCGCCATGTCGCGCTGCGGATCGAGGTCGCTCAATTGCCCCGAGCGCAGGAGGACTCCCTGCCGCACCCGGCGGCCGCACCCCAGGGCGATGCCGCCCAGATCGCGCAGATTGACAACGGTGGCGGCCGGGACGGCCCGGGCGGTCTGCACGATGAAATGCCTCTTTTCCTGATTAACTACGTGAATTACGCATATCAGGATCAACGTCGCATGCGGCGCGGGAATCGACAACGGAAAACGCCGGACACCACTCCGGGGCATCGGCCGGTCGCCGATCCCCGGCGGGCGCGGAGCGGCCCGCCACACCCGCGCGGCCCCTCCGACGCCGCACGGCCCGGCCGGTTACGCCACGGTACGTAAAGGATCAAGTGCGTTCCGGAGAGGGCAAGGTCACAGACGGTGCCCCTGCTGCTCATTCCATGCCCTGACCTAACATCTGAGCATGACGGTCCTGCCTGCTGACGGGCTCCCTCCGGCCGCCGGGTTCCCTGACCCCTCCCATGACCAGTGGCAGAGCCTCGTCGAAGGCGTACTGCGCAAGTCGGGCAAGGAAGTCTCGGGCGCGGCAGCGGAGGAAGCGCTGTCCACCACGCTGGAGGACGGGCTCACCACCCGGCCCCTCTACACCTCGCACGACACCTCGCCCGACACCGGTTTTCCCGGCTTCGCCCCCTTCACCAGAGGCAGCAGGGCGGAGGGGACGGCAGCGGCCGGCTGGGATGTCCGGCAGCGCCACGCGCTGCCGGACCCCGCCCGGCTCAACGAGGCCGTGCTCGGCGATCTGGAGAACGGCGTCACCTCACTGTGGCTGACCGTGGGCGCCCCCACCGGGATTCCGGTCTCCGGCCTCGCCCGCGCGCTGGACGGCGTCTATCTCGACCTGGCACCCGTCGCCCTCGACGCCCCCACCGAATTCGATTCAGCGGTACGGGAGTTGCTCCGCCTGTACGAGGAGCGGGGAGTACCGAAGGCCGCCGCGCGCGGCAGTCTCGGCGCGGACCCGCTCGGACAGGCGGCCCGCACCGGCGCCGAGCCCGACCTCACCGCCGCCGTCCACTGGGCTGGGGTGTGCGACCGCGAGTACCCCGGGCTGCGTGCGATGGGCGTGGACGCGCTGCCGTACCACGGCGCCGGTGGCTCGGCCGCCGAGGAACTGGGTCTCTCCCTGGCGACCGGGGTCGCCTATCTGCGGGCGCTGACCGGGGCCGGGATGTCCGTCGAAGCGGCCTGCGCACAGCTGGAGTTCCGTTACGCGGCCACCGCCGACCAGTTCCTGACCATCGCCAAGCTGCGGGCCGCGCGCCGGCTGTGGGCGCGGGTCGCCGAGGCGTGCGGGGCCGCCGGAGCGGGGGCGCAGCGTCAGCACGCCGTGACCTCACCGGTGATGATGACGCGCCGTGATCCGTGGGTGAACATGCTCCGGACCACACTGGCCGCGCTGGCCGCGGGCGTCGGCGGGGCCGACGCCGTCACCGTACTGCCGTTCGATCACGCGCTGGGCCTGCCGGACGCGTTCGCCCGGCGGATCGCCCGCAACACCTCGACGATCCTGATGGAGGAGTCGCATCTGGCGCGGGTCATCGACCCGGCGGGCGGTTCCTGGTACGTGGAGCGGCTCACCGACGAACTCGCCGCCGCCGCCTGGTCCTTCTTCCAGGAGATCGAACGGGCGGGCGGCCTGGCCACCGCCCTGCGCTCCGGGCTGGTCGCGGAGCGGCTCGCGGCCACCTGGGCGGCCCGGTCCAAGGACCTGGCCCGGCGCAAGGAGCCGGTGACCGGGGTCAGCGAGTTCCCGCAGCTGATGGAGCGGCCGGTGGAGCGCGAGCCCGTGCCCGCCGGCCCCGGCGCACCGGAGGGCGGGCTGCCGAAGGTCCGCCGTGACGAGGCGTTCGAGGCGCTGCGGGCCCGTTCGGACGCTCATCTGGCGGCGACGGGGGCGCGCCCGAAGGTGTTCATCGCCGCACTGGGCCCCGCTTCGGCACACACGGCGCGGGCTTCCTTCGCGGCGAACCTCTTCCTCGCCGGCGGGATCGAGGCGGTGCACGACCCGGTGTCGGTGGACGCGTCGACGGCCGCCGGGGCGTTCGCCGCCAGTGGGGCGACGGTCGCGTGCCTGTGCTCCTCCGACCCGCTCTACGCGGAGCACGCGGAAGGGGTGACTTCGGCGCTCAGGTCCGCGGGCGCCGGTCAGGTGTTCCTCGCCGGACGGCCCGGAGATCACCCCGGCGTCGACTCCTTCGTATTCGCCGGCTGCGACGCGATCGCCGTCCTCTCCTCCGTACTCGACCGCATGGGAGTGGCGTGATGCAGACCCCCGACACCCGCGAGACCTCCATGGCCGCGGGGACACCCGTGAGCCCGGTGCCGGACTTCTCCACCGTCCCGCTGGAGTCCCAGGCACCGCCCACCGCGACGGCCGACGCGTGGCGGGCCGCGGTGAAGGAGTCGACCGGCGGCCCTGAGACCGATCTGCTGTGGGAGACCCCCGAGGGCATCACGGTCAAGCCGCTGTACACCGGGCAGGACCTCGACGGTCTGGACTCCCTGGGGACGTACCCCGGCATCGCGCCGTATCTGCGCGGCCCGTACCCGACGATGTACGTGAACCAGCCGTGGACGATCCGTCAGTACGCGGGTTTCTCCACGGCCGAGGAGTCCAACGCCTTCTACCGGCGCAACCTCGCGGCGGGGCAGAAGGGCCTCTCGGTCGCGTTCGATCTGCCGACCCACCGCGGCTACGACAGCGATCACCCCCGGGTGACGGGCGATGTCGGCATGGCGGGGGTCGCGATCGACTCGATCTACGACATGCGTCAGCTGTTCGACGGCATCCCGCTGGACAGGATGTCGGTGTCGATGACGATGAACGGTGCGGTGCTCCCCGTGCTGGCGCTGTACATCGTGGCCGCCGAGGAGCAGGGCGTACCGCCGGAGAAGCTGGCCGGGACCATTCAGAACGACATCCTCAAGGAGTTCATGGTCCGCAACACCTACATCTATCCGCCCGGCCCCTCGATGCGGATCATCTCCGACATCTTCGCGTTCACCTCGCAGAGGATGCCGCGCTACAACTCGATCTCCATCTCCGGCTATCACATCCAGGAGGCCGGGGCGACGGCCGATCTGGAGCTGGCCTACACCCTGGCC
Organism: Streptomyces sp. NBC_01237; assembly: GCF_035917275.1. NCBI lineage: Bacteria > Bacillati > Actinomycetota > Actinomycetes > Kitasatosporales > Streptomycetaceae > Streptomyces > Streptomyces sp. NBC_01237. Next base: position 780,173 of record NZ_CP108508.1, read on the forward strand.
GACGGTGTGGAGTATCTGCGGGCGGGCCGGGCGGCGGGGCTCGACGTCGACGCGTTCGCACCGCGGCTCTCCTTCTTCTGGGCGATCGGCATGAACTTCTTCATGGAGATCGCCAAGCTGCGGGCGGCCCGGCTGCTGTGGGCCAGGCTCGTCAAGGAGTTCGAGCCGAAGAACGCCAAGTCCCTCTCCCTGCGGACCCATTCGCAGACCTCGGGCTGGTCCCTGACCGCGCAGGACGTGTTCAACAACGTCACCCGCACCTGTGTGGAGGCCATGGCCGCCACCCAGGGGCACACCCAGTCGCTCCACACGAACGCCCTGGATGAGGCCCTGGCCCTGCCGACGGACTTCTCGGCGCGGATCGCCCGCAACACCCAGCTGCTGCTCCAGCAGGAGTCCGGCACCTGCCGGGTCATCGACCCGTGGGGCGGCAGCGCGTACGTGGAGAAGCTGACGCACGACCTGGCGGAGCGGGCCTGGCAGCACATCGAGGAGGTCGAGGCGGCCGGAGGGATGGCGAAGGCCATCGACGCCGGCATCCCCAAGCTCCGGGTCGAGGAGGCCGCCGCCCGCACCCAGGCCCGGATCGACTCGGGGCGCCAGCCCGTCATCGGGGTCAACAAGTACCGGGTGGAGACCGATGAGCAGATCGATGTGCTCAAGGTCGACAACTCCTCCGTCCGCACCCAGCAGATCGAGAAGCTGCGCCGGCTGCGCGAGGAACGCGACGAGAGGGTCTGCCAGGACGCGTTGCGCGCGCTGACGGACGCGGCCGGACGGGAGCCGGGGCCGGGCCTGGAGGGCAATCTGCTGGCGCTGGCGGTCGAGGCCGCGCGCGCCATGGCCACGGTCGGGGAGATCTCGGACGCTCTGGAGAAGGTCTACGGCAGGCACGCGGGCCAGATCCGTACGATCTCCGGGGTGTACCGCAAAGAGGCAGGAGAGTCCCCCTCGGTGGACCGCACGCGCAAGCTGGTCGACGAGTTCGAGGAGGCCGAGGGCCGCCGTCCGCGCATCCTGGTGGCCAAGATGGGCCAGGACGGCCACGACCGCGGCCAGAAGGTGATCGCGACCGCCTTCGCCGACCTGGGCTTCGACGTCGACGTCGGCCCGCTCTTCCAGACGCCGGGCGAGGTCGCCCGCCAGGCGGTCGAGGCCGACGTGCACATCGTGGGCGTCTCCTCGCTGGCCGCCGGGCACCTCACCCTCGTCCCGGCGCTGCGCGAGGAACTGGCCGCGGAGGGGCGCGAGGACATCATGATCGTGGTGGGCGGGGTGATTCCGCCGCAGGACATCGAGGCCCTGCACGAGGCGGGCGCCGCCTCGGTGTTCCCGCCGGGAACGGTGATCCCGGACGCCGCACACGACCTGGTCACGCGGCTCGCCGCCGCGCTCGGCCACGAGCTGTGAGCCGCTGACCGGATGGCTGTGAAGATCGACATCGACGCCTATGTCAACGGGGTGCTCGACGGGAAACGGGCGTTCATCGCCCGCGCCATCACTCTCGTCGAGTCGACCCGCCCCGATCACCGGGCGCTGGCCCAGCGTCTGCTCGGTGAGCTGCTGCCGCATTCCGGGCGGGCCCGGCGCATCGGCGTCAGCGGAGTGCCCGGCGTGGGCAAGTCCACGTTCATCGACGCCCTCGGCACCATGCTCACGGGGCTCGGGCACCGGGTCGCGGTGCTGGCTGTCGACCCGTCGTCCAGCCGCACGGGCGGCTCCATCCTGGGTGACAAGACCAGGATGGAACGGCTGGCCGTCGACCGGAACGCGTTCGTACGCCCCTCGCCCACCGCCGGAACACTGGGCGGGGTGGCACGGGCGACCCGTGAGTCCATGGTGGTCATGGAGGCGGCGGGTTACGACGTGGTGCTGGTGGAAACGGTCGGCGTCGGCCAGTCCGAGACGGCCGTCGCCAACATGGTCGACACGTTCCTGCTGCTCACCCTGGCCCGCACCGGCGATCAGCTCCAGGGCATCAAGAAGGGGGTGCTGGAGCTGGCGGACGCCATCGCGGTCAACAAGGCCGACGGTCCGCACGAGCGCGATGCCCGTTCGGCGGCGCGTGAACTGGCGGGCGCGCTGCGGTTGATGCACCCGGTCGACGCCGCCTGGACTCCCCCGGTCCTCACCTGCAGCGCCCGGGAGTCGAGCGGTCTCGACACGCTGTGGGAGCGGCTGGAGCAGCACCGGTCCCTCCTGGAGTCCACGGGGCGGCTGGTGGCCAAGCGCAGCGAGCAGCAGGTGGACTGGACATGGACGATGGTCCGCGACGACCTGCTGGACAGCCTGCGCAACCATCCGGCGGTACGGGAGCTCGCCCCGGATCTCGAACACCGCGTACGGGAAGGCGAGTTGACGGCCACACTCGCCGCCGAGCGCATTCTCGGTGTCTTCCGCGGCGACGGCGACGCTGTCGATGGCAGCGGTGACGGCGATGGGACGACGCCGGGGCCGCGCGGCTGATCGGCCGGACGCCCCCGCCCCCGCACCGGGCCTCGACCTTGTGCGGGGGCGGCAGGCAGGCAGTAGTAGTGCGGTGCGGGCTGCCCGGCGGCGGCGGTCGGGCGGTCGGCCTTCCGTCCGTCGCCCCCCTCTCCCCTTGCCTCCATTCTTAGTGGTACAGTGCGAACAGCACGTGTGTAAGCCCCCGTATTCGGGCTCCGGTGCTAATTTCTCTCCCCCGCTGTTGCGCTCGTCCTTCTCAGGACCCGTGATCCAGCTTTCTCGCACCACTTCTCAGTCCGGTCCGGGCTCTTTCCGCCCGTGGTACGGGGCGTGATATCGCCGCCCCTCCGATCGCCGGGCCTCTCGTTCGCCTGTCCGCGAAAGGACCTCCTCTCATGACCACCACACTCGAACGCCCCATTGCCGCCGAACACCGGCCCGTCCGGACCGCTGGTGTCCTCGACACCACGAACAACGGACACGGCACGCTCCGCGTCAACGGCGGCCACCCCTCCCCCGACGACATTCAGGTGTCGCCCGCACTGATCCGCCGGCACGGCCTGCGCAAGGGCGATGTCGTCGAGGGCACCTGCGAGCGGCCGCGCGCCCTGACCGCGATCGACCGGATCAACGGCCGTGACCCCCGCGCGCTGCTCGGCCGCCCCCACTTCCGCGATCTCACCCCGCTCCACCCCCGCGACCGGCTGCGCCTGGAGACCGCGCAGGGCGGGCCCGCGATGCGCCTGGTCGACCTGATCGCGCCCGTCGGCAAGGGACAGCGCGGACTGATCGTCGCACCGCCCAAGACCGGCAAGACCGTGCTGCTGCAACAGCTCGCCGCGGCCGTCGCCACCAACCATCCCGAGTGCCATCTGATGGTGGTCCTCCTGGACGAGCGTCCGGAGGAGGTCACCGACATGCGCCGTTCGGTACGGGGCGAAGTGTTCGCCTCGACCTTCGACCGGCCCGCCAAGGAGCACATCGCTCTCGCCGACCTCGCGGTGGAACGCGCCAAGCGCCTGGTCGAGCAGGGCCAGGACGTCGTCCTGCTGCTGGACTCCCTCACCCGGCTGTGCCGGGCCCACAACAACGCGGCCGGAGCGGGCGGGCGCACGCTGAGCGGTGGCGTCGACGCGGCCGCGCTCGGCGGCCCCAAGAAGCTGTTCGGTGCCGCGCGCCTGGCCGAGGAGGGCGGTTCGCTCACCATCCTGGCAACGGCCCTGGTGGAAACCGGATCCCGGGCCGACGACTACTTCTTCGAGGAGCTGAAGGGCACCGGCAACATGGAACTCCGCCTGGACCGGACGCTCGCGGACAAGCGGATCTTCCCGGCCGTCGACATCGCCCCGTCGGGCACCCGCCGGGACGAACTCCTGCTGCCCGCAGCCGAACTGACCGTCGTTCGGGGACTGCGCCGCGCCCTCCACGCCAGGGACGGTCAGGCCACCCTGGAGACGCTGCTGGACAAGCTCCGCCGCACCCCGGACAACGCCACGTTCCTCCGTCAGGTGCACCGGACCGTTCCCGGCACCTGAGCACCTCGGGAAAGCCCGGTGACGGCCAGGGGCTCCCACCGGCGGGTCCGGCTCCGGAGATCCTGGAGCCGGACCCGGCGGCCGTCAGCCGGCGCCGCCCAGGGCGGTGGAGACCAGGGCGCGGGCCTCCTCCTGCACCTGGCCCAGGTGAGCGGGGCCCTGGAAGCTCTCCGCGTACACCTTGTAGACGTCCTCGGTGCCGGAGGGCCGGGCGGCGAACCAGGCGCTGTCCGTGCAGACCTTGAGGCCGCCGATCGCGGCACCGTTGCCCGGCGCCTCGGTGAGGACGGCCGTGATGGGCTCCCCCGCGAGGGTGTCGGCCGTGACCTGGTCCGGGGAGAGCCGGGCCAGCACCGCCTTCTCCTCCCGTGTCGCGGGCGCGTCGACGCGGGCGTAGGCCGGGTCACCGAAGCGGGCGGTGAGCTCGCCGTAGTGCTGGGACGGGGTGGACCCGGTGACCGCGGTGATCTCGGAGGCCAGCAGGGCGAGCAGGATGCCGTCCTTGTCGGTCGTCCAGACGCGGCCGTCGCGGCGCAGGAACGAGGCGCCGGCCGACTCCTCGCCGCCGAAGCCCAGAGTGCCGTCGAAGAGCCCGTCGACGAACCACTTGAATCCCACCGGCACCTCCACCAGCGGGCGGCCGAGGTCGTCGGCGACCCGGTCGATCATCGACGAGGAGACGAGGGTCTTGCCGATACCCGTACCGGCGGGCCATCCCTCGCGGTGCGAGAAGAGGTAGCGGATGGCGACGGCCAGATAGTGGTTGGGGTTCATCAGACCGCCGTCCGGGGTGACGATGCCGTGCCGGTCGGCGTCGGCGTCGTTCCCGGTGGCGATCGTGTAGGCGTCGCGCTGGGCGATCAGTGAGGCCATGGCGTGCGGCGAGGAGCAGTCCATCCGGATCCTGCCGTCCCAGTCCAGCGTCATGAACCGCCAGGTCGGGTCGGCGAGCGGATTGACCACGGTGAGGTCGAGCCGGTGACGTTCGGCGATACGGCCCCAGTACGCGACCGAGGCGCCGCCGAGCGGATCGGCGCCGATCCTGATCCCCGCCTCCCGTACGGCGTCCAGGTCGAGTACGGACGGCAGGTCGTCCACGTATCCGGTCAGGAAGTCGTGGCGGCCGGTGGTCGCGGCGGCCAGCGCCCGGGTGTACGGGATGCGGCGGACTTCCTTGAGCCCGCCCTCGATCAGGGTATTGGCGCGGTCCTGGATCCACGAGGTGGCGTCCGAGCCGGCCGGTCCGCCGTTCGGCGGGTTGTACTTGAAACCGCCGTCGGCGGGCGGGTTGTGCGACGGGGTGACCACGATGCCGTCGGCGAGGCCGCCGGTGCGGCCCCTGTTGTACGTGAGGATGGCGTGCGAGACGGCGGGGGTGGGGGTGTAGCCGTCGTCGGAGTCGATGAGGACGAGCGCCCCGTTGGCGGCGAGCACCTCGATCGCGGTGACCCGGGCGGGCTCGGACAGGGCGTGGGTGTCGGCGCCGAGGAAGAGCGGCCCGTCGGTTCCCTGCCGGGACCGGTACTCGCAGATCGCCTGGGTGGTGGCGGCGATGTGGTCCTCGTTGAACGCGGCCGAGAGGGCCGAGCCGCGGTGTCCCGAGGTGCCGAAGGCCACGCGCTGGGAGGGTTCCGCCGGGTCGGGGTGGAGGGCGTAATAGGCCGTCACCAGCCGCGCCACATCGACCAGATCTCCGGGCTGTGCCGGCTGCCCGGCCCGTTCGTGCACCATCGGTTCTCCTCGTTGTCGTCGGTCGGCCCGCGCGGGCGGGCCACCGCCCGGTGCGGACGGGCACCACGATATGTACCCGATCCCCGGCGCCGCCTGCGGCCGCGCTGACCGGTTCGCGCCGCGGTCCGACGGCGAGCGGCACACCGGCGGGCCGCTCCGTCCCGGAGGAGCCGGCCGGTGGTGCACCGGGCGCCGACGCCGCCCGGTGCACCGTGTCGGTCAACGGCCTTGCAGGGACTTCACGTTGTCACCGAAGGTCCAGCCCTTCGAACCGTCCCAGTTGAGGGACCAGGTCATCAGGCCCTTCAGCGCGCCGCTGTAGCGGTTCCATGCCTGCGAGACGAGCCCGGTCGACATATGGCCGCCACCGGCGCCAGGCTGCGCGGGCAGTCCGGGCACCTGCTTGTCGTAGGGCACCTTGATCGTGGTGCCCTGGACGACGAGCCCGGCGTTGAGGCAGTCGGTCTGCGCGGTGAATCCCTGGACCGTTCCCGCGGAGTAGGAGTCTCCGGAGCAGCCGTACATGCTGCCGTTGTAGTACTGCATGTTCAGCCACCAGAGGCGGCCGTTGTCGGCGTACTTCTTGATGATGGGCAGGTACGCGCCCCAGATGGAGCCGTAGACCACGCTGCCCCCGGTGACGTACGCCGTCTCGGGAGCCATCGTGAGGCCGAAGTTCGACGGCATCTGAGCGAGCACCCCGTCGATGATCCGGATGAGGTTGGCCTGCGAGGCCGACAGCTGATTGATGTTGCCGCTGCCGACAAGCCCTGTCTCGATGTCGATGTCGATGCCGTCGAAGTTGTACTTCTTCAGAATCGGCACCACCGTCGCGACGAAGCGGTCGGCGACGGCGCTGGAGCTCAGGTCGATCCCGGCCGCCGCACCACCGATCGACATGAGGGTGGTGAGGCCGGACGCCTTGGCCTGACACATCTCCGCCGGGGTCGCGACCTTGACCGTCGCGTCCATCCCGTCCTCCCACAGGACGGTTCCGTCCGAGCGGATGACGGGGAAGGCCGCGTTGATGACGTTGTACCCGTGGCCCGTGATGCGGGAGTCGGTGATCGGGATCCAGCCGAGCGGCGGGTGCACCCCGTTCGCCGCGCCGTCCCAGTTCTCCCAGTAGCCCTGGAGGACCTTGCCCGCAGGTTTCGACTTCACCGCGCAGGTGTCCGCCTGCGCCGCGCTCGGCGTGTCCGCCCGCTCCGCACTCGGCGGCGCCGCCGCGACCATCATCTGTACGACGAACGCCGTTGCCAGACCGATGCCCAGCAGACGTGACGTGCGACCCATCATCCGTGTCCCTTCCCGCCAGGGCCTGCCGCCGTCCGGCGCGAAAGGTTCGCACCCGACCCCACCCATGTCGTGACCCTGCCAAACCGTAAAATGGTCCAGACCTCCGGTCAATAGGTCTGGACCAAGTGGCCCGAGTTGGCGGGCGGGTGGCGATCAGGCCATGTCCCACACTCCCGGCGCTGCCTGCGGCAGGGTGACCAGACAGCGGTAGACGGCGTCCTCACGGAACGGGTAGCGCCGCTCCGTCTCCGGGTCGAGCCGTACACCGAGCCCCGGAGCCCGCGGGGCACGGAGGTGTCCCGACTCCAGCCGGAAGGGTTCGGCGAGGAGTTCGGACCGCAAGGGGTAGCCGGGCATCGGCCACTCGGCCAGCCGCCCGCCCCCGGCGAAGGCCACATGGTAGTTCGCGGCCTGGCACACGGCACTGCCCCAGCAGTGGACGACCGGCTCGACACCGTGCTCCCGAGCCCCGGCGAAGACGGCCAGCGCCTGCCGCGGGCCGCCGACGACGGTGACGTCCGGCTGCACCATGTCGTAGCACCCCCGCGCCATCCGCTCGGCCAGCTCCTCGGCCGTGGAAACCGTTTCGCCGCCCGCCACGGGGCAGCCCGCAGCCCGCCGGAGAGCGGGGTAGTCCGCCGTACGGGCCGGGCCCAACGGCTCCTCCAGGAAGTGCACCGGCTCCCGGGTCCTGGCCCTGACCGCGTCCAGGAACGCCAGGGTGTCCGCCGCCGACTGTCCGGGATCGGCCAGGTTCTGCGCCATGTCGATGGCGATGCCCACGCCGTGGCGCGCGGCATGCTCCAGCGTCCACACGGCCTTGTCCACCTCGTGGCCGCGGGCCCTGATCTTGAACGTGCCGATGCCGAGTGCGGCGACGGCCTCGATCTCGGCACCCATCGCCGGGGGCGAGGCCGAATCACCCCCACTGGCGTACAGCCGGATGCGGTCGGCGCGGCGGCCGCCCAGCACCTCGTACGCCGGGCGGCCCGCCCGCTTGCCGAGCGCGTCGACAAGGGCGGTCTCGACGGCCGACACGACGTGCCGGGCGGCCCCCTGGAGGCTCCAGTACCCCGTGACGAGAACCATGTCGCGATACCGGCCGGCCAGATCATCGGCCGGGCGTCCCACCAGATAGGGGGCCATCAGCTCGACCGTCGACGTGAAGACCCGCGGCGCGAAGACCGCGAGGTACGCCTCGCCGAGCCCGGTCGTGCCGTCGTCCAGAGTCACCTCGACCAGGCCGGTCGTCCGCCACCCCGTGGGCAGGGACGTGATCACTTCGAGGTTCTCCGGATCCGCGTACGGAGCGCTGAGCAGCACCGGCCGGATCGCCGCGATCCGGGCGCCGGGATCTGTGCGTTCACTCATCCTGTCGTCACCTCAGAATCCCCGGGTCCACTGCACGGTGTTGCGCAGCGGTGCCCTGGTCCCGTATCGCAGCCTGTTCTCCGCGAACAGATCGATGACCCGGCTGCTCTCGTCGTCCGAGCCGCCGGCGGTGTGCTGGGTGAGGACGACGTTCGGGCAGGTCCACAGCGGGTGCCCGGAGGGCAGGGGCTCCTGCTCGGTGACGTCGAGCACCGCGCCGCCGAGCCGGCCGGAGGCGAGTTCGGCCACCAGGGCGTCCTCGTCCACCAGCGATCCCCTCCCCGCGTTCACCAGGACCGCGCCGGGCCGCAGCCGGGCGAGCCGACGCGCGTCGAGCAGACCGCGGGTCTCCGCGGTGCCCGGCAGAAGTCCGACCACCACGTCGAAGGACGGCAGTCGCTCATCGAGCTCCGCGAGGGTACGGATGTCCCCCGTACCGCGGGCGAAGTGCGACACGGCGCAGCCGAAGGGGCCGAGCAGTTCGGCCAGCCGCCGGGCGATGGACCCCCGGCCCAGGACGAGCACCCGCGCGCCGGTCAGCAGGCGCAGCCGGGGCCGCACCACGGGCTTGGCCCAGGTACCCCGCGCACGGAGGCCGGACAGCTCATCGATGCCCCGGTGGAGCGCGAGGATGCCTGCCAGGCACGACTCGGCCACCGGGTCGGCGAAGAGGTCGCCGAGGTTGGTGACGGTCAACCGCCTCCCCAGGACCGCCCAGTCGAGCCCCAGGTAGCTGTCGATCCCGACCGAGGCGAGCTGTAGCCAGCGCAGCCGGGGCGCCGAGGCGACCCGGTCCGCCCGCGGATTGCCCAGGGCTACGTCGGCGTCGGCGAGGGCCCGCGCGTCGTCGGCGCCGGTGGTCCCCGGCTCCGCGAACCGGACCGGCCCGCGCCAGAGGTTGCGAAGGCGCGCCCGCTCATCGTCGTCGAGCGTCAACTCCACGTACAGGCGGGCGTCGTTCGTACCTGTACTCACCACGGGTGCTCCTCCAGGTACGTCTCGATCCGTCCGCGGTCCCACGCGCCGTCCGCGACGGTGACGCGGTAGCGGCGGGCGAGGGTGTCGCCCGGCGCGAGTTCCAGTTCGTCGAAGAACGCGAAGGACGGGGCGACGGCGGCGAAGGGCTCGTTGCGGACGAACCAGTGCGCGGGATGGGTGCCGTCCTTCCCCATGTGGTCGTTCTCCGGGGCGTGCCGGAAGATCAGCGTGCCGTGCCCGTCGGCGCCGTCGTGCTCCCCGCTGTAGGCGAGCCAGGGGGCCTGCGTCCCCATCAGTCCGGGCCCCTCACCCTCCGGGCCGAGCACCCGCCCGCCCCGGAACGCGCGCGGCCCGCGCCAGAAGAGCCCGGTGTAGCCCGCGGCCTCCCGGCCGTGGGTGGTGGGGCTGCCGAAGCGCAGCGGCTCGGCACGCCGGTTGGTGATGGCGCTGGACCAGGTCAGGGTCCAGGTGCCGCCCGTTTCGGCGGTCGCCCCCGTGCCGGTGGGCGCGGGGGCGTACTCCACGTCGTGCACCTCGATACGGCGCAGCTCGTCCGCCCAGTGCGTACCGTCATGATGACGCCAGCTCAGCCGCTCGGCGACGACCGCGCGCCCGTCCGACGCCGCGACCTCGTCGAAGCCCAGGTGGGCCATGGAGCCGACGCGTTCGGGCAGCGGCACGTAGTCCTGGCCGTGGACATAGGTGTTGCCGCCCCACAGATTCTGTCCGGACAGATGGGAGGCCGTCATCTGCAGGCCCTTGTGCCATCGGTGGTCGTTCGGACGGTAGTCGGTGACAACGTTATCGCCGAGCGTGCGGATGGGATGCAGATACGGCTTCGGGGCCTCCCAGGCCGCTTCCGGCCGGTAGACGTAGCTGATGAGATCGACGCCGCCGCTCTCGTCCGTGACCGTGATCCGGTCCCCGTGGGCATGCGTGATACGCAGTGGACTGCTCATGTCCGAGTCTCCTGTGGATACGCCTGGAAAGCGCTTTCCACGAACCTATGGCCTTCACTCCGGAGACGTCAACAGCTCACGGCACCGGAGCGGAAGGGGCGTTGCCGGCGCTGCGGCACATGGTGAACCGCGCCGCACGGCCGGCTGCGTGGAGAACCGGAGGACCGCCCACCACTCCTGCCCGGCGTACGGGTCAGGCGTACGGGTCCGGCGTTCGCGGCGTTCGCGTCTCGGCGGGAAACAGGATCGGGCTGAGCAGATAGCGCGAGCGCTCCGGCGAGGGTTCACGGTTCATTCGGGCCACGATCACGCCGCGCAGGTCGTTGATCATCTCGGCGAGTTCATCCTGGCTCAGCCAGAGCGCGTGCTGACGGAAACCCACCAGGTCCGCGGTCGGTTCGGCGCCGTCACGGTCGAGGTAGGCGTCGAATTCGGCCATCAAGGTGGCCATGGCCACGGCGAAGCCGCGGCGGTAGTCCTCCAGCGACATCGACGAGGCCGTGGCGGCGTCGATCGTCGCGCGGGAGCGGTGCAGCCGGTACTGACGCTCGACGGAGCCGCGGACCCGCCGCTCACCCTCCACCGTCAGCAGGCCGCCGTCGGCCAGCAGGCCGACATGCCGGTAGACGGTGGCCTTCGAGACATCGGGCAGGAGTGCGCAGAGTTCGGTGGTCGTGCGCGTCCCACCGTCGTACATGGCGTGCACGATGCGCATGCGTACGGGGTGCAGGAGCAGATCGACCGTGTCCATGGATGTATGTTCTCATCTTCGATACCTTTCTCAAACTTGAGAACACCAGGAGCGGACCATGTCGCGTCAGTCACCCGCAGATCAGCCCCGGACCGCACTCCCGCGGCCACCGCTCGGCCGGTTGTACGACATCGGGGGGCGACAGCTGATGCTGCACCGCTCCGGCACCGGGGGCCCGGCCGTCGTCTTCCTGCCGGGCGCCGGGATGGTGGGCCTGGACTATCTGAACACTCACGACAAGGTGGCCGAGTTCACCACCAGCGTGCTCTACGACCGCGCCGGGACCGGGTGGAGTGCGCGGGCCCAACTCCCCCGCTCCGCCGCCGAGGTTGCCGACGAACTCCACGCGGTCCTGCGCGCCGCCGGTGTTCCCGCTCCTTACGTACTGGTGGGCCACTCACTGGGCGGCGCCTACGCGCGCCGTTACGCGCAGCGCTTCCCCGACGAGGTGGCCGGGCTGCTCCTGCTGGACCCCTTCCACGAGGACCTTCACGCGCACGGCCCCCAGGAGGCACGGGACAAGCTGGCGCAGATGCACGCCCGGGACGTGCCGGAGCTGACGCGGGAACAGCTCCGGCAAGCCCGTGACCAGGTCGCACCGCTCTTCGAGACATGGCCGCTCCCCGTCCGCGAACCGCTCATCGAGCACCACATCACGGCCGCCTGGAAGGCCGGGCTGCACGAGGACCGGAATCTGTACGGCGAGGTCGCCGACGAACTCCGGAACGCGCCGGACCTCCCGGACGTACCGCTGACCGTGATCACGGTCCTGGGGCACGACGACACCCAGGCCCAGCTGTGGTCCGCGCAGACCCTGCGAAGGATCAACGAGGCCAAGACCGCGCTGCACGCGCAGTTGGTCGCCTCGGTCCCGCACGGTGAGCACCGGATCCTTGACGACGCCGGGCACGGCTGGCTTCACGAGGAGCGTTGGGAGGTCGTGCTCCGCTCGATCCATGACCTGCGGGCCGGAACCGCGTGATGGCCGACGGAAGCCCGCTCCACATCCTCCCCGGCCCCCCGTCTCGTCTCGCCCCGTCCCACCCGTCCCGAGGCTCCCTTCACCGGCGGCGTACGCGCCCCTGAGCGCGAGTCGGGGATGTCCCCGGTCGTACCCGGAGTTCCCGCCGTGCGCCGTCGGCGGGCGCCGCGACGCTGCCAGTCTCGACGGGAGAAGGCCGCGTGACCTCCGACCACAGATGAGGAATGCCGATGAGCGACGCAGCAGGCCGCCCGACACGCAGATCAGTACTGACCGCAGCCGGGGCGGCGGGACTTGTGCTCGCCACCGCGGGCGTGGCCGAGGCGCACACCCGCCCTCTCGGCGCCCTGCCCGCGGGGGCGGGCTCACGATCGGCCACCGGAATCCGGACGGGCCGGGTACGGCTGACGCTGCCGAGGCCGGCCGGACCGCGGCAGATCGGGACCCTCTCCCTGCACCTGATCGACCGTGCGCGCCAGGATCCGTGGACGTCGCACCCGTCACCGCGCGAGCTGATGATCACCCTGTGGTACCCGGCACGGAGCACCCGGGGCTTCCGGCGCGCCCCCTTGCTGCCACCCAAGGCGGCGGCCCAGTTCCGGCAGCAGATCAGCAAGGACCTGCGGACGCCGATGGACCACGTGGACTTCCCACTGACCCACGGCCATGAGGGCGCGCCCGTGCGCCCGTACCCCGGCGGTCATCCGGTGATCCTCTTCTCCCCCGGCTACCGCGCGCAGCGTGGGCTCAGTACCGCGCTCGCCGAGGACCTGGCCGGCCGGGGCTATGCGGTCGTGACCATCGACCACACGTACGACAGTCAGATCGTGGAGTTCCCCGGCGGCCGGCTGGAGCTGGGCAGGCAGCCGGCCCGGCCGACCGATGCCGACGTCAGGAAGGCGCTGCGGGTCCGTATGGACGACGCCGGGTTCGTCCTGGACAGACTCGCCGCGCTGAACGCCGGGAGGGCGACGAATGCCGCGCACAGCGGCAGCGGTTCGGGCGCCGGACACGGGCAGCTGCCCCGGGGGGTGCGCGGCTCCCTCGATCTGTCGAGGATCGGCATGTTCGGGCATTCACTCGGCGGTGACACCGCCGCCGAGGTCATGGCACGGGACAGCCGTGTGCTCGCCGGTGTCGATCTGGACGGCAGTTTCAACGGAGCCGTCGCCGCCACCGGCCTCGACCGCCCGTTCCTGCTGATGAGCAACGCCAACCACGGGCGTCACAACGACCCGTCCTGGAAACAGTTCTGGTCACATCTGCGTGGCTGGCACCTCGAACTGCGCCTGCGCGACTCGGGACACCAGACCTATACCGATCTGTCGCCGCTGGTACAGCAGTTGGAGCGGGCGCTCCCCCTCCCGCCGGAGGTGGTGGCCCAGTTGACCGCCGGCATCGGCACGATCGACGCCGACCGGGCCGTCGCCGCCGAACGCGCCTATCTGGGCGCATTCTTCGACCTCCATCTGCGCGGCCACGACAGCCGTCTGCTGTCCGCACCGTCCCCGCGCTACCCGGACATCTCGTTCGTGCCGTAGCCGGGACGGCGGGGCGGCAGGGAGGGACCGGACGTGCCGGGCGCCCGCTGGGCAGAGGGCGAGAATCCGCACGCTTCCCGGCCCGAGCTCCCCGAGAACGCACGAACGTTGGTGACCTCAGCTGTCCAGGGGCCTGTGGGGTCTTCCACCGGCGGAAGACCCCACCTCGCGTCCGTCACACTCCGCGCCCTGCGAGGAGGCCGCCAACTGAACGCTGCCCTCGCCGAAGCGATCGCGGACTCGCCGGCCCACTGCCGACGAACCGCCTTCATGGCCGGCGAAGTCGCGGGATCGATCCCGGAACCCGGGATCAGACCGCCGGGGCCGGGTACGTCGGGTATTCCACCCCGGAGACGTGCTGGACCACCCGGATGACCTGGCAGGAGTAGCCGAACTCGTTGTCGTACCAGAGGTAGAGGATCGCGTTGTCGCCGTCGACCTTGGTGGCGCCGGCATCGACGATCGAGGCGTGGCGCGAGCCGATGAAGTCGCTGGAGACCGCGTCGGGGGCGCTGATGAAGTCGATCTGTCGCCTGAGCGGCGAGGTCAGCGAGACGTCCCGGAGGTGGTCGAGGACCTCCTCGCGGGTGGTCTCGCGTGCGAGCCGCAGGCTGAGGATCGCGATCGAGACGTCCGGCACCGGGACACGGATCGAGCTGCCGGTGATCGGCGCGTCCAGCTCGGGCAGCGCCTTGGCGACGGCCGAGGCGGCGCCGGTCTCGGTGATGACCATGTTGAGCGCCGCCGAACGGCCGCGGCGGTCGCCCGAGTGGTAGTTGTCCAGCAGGTTCTGGTCATTGGTGTACGAGTGGATGGTCTCCACGTGGCCGCGCAGGACCCCGTACTCGTCCGCCATCGCCTTCAGCGGCGGGACGATCGCGTTGGTGGTGCAGGACGCGCAGGACAGGATCTGCTCGTCCGGCTTGATGGTGTCGTGGTTGACGCCGTGCACGATGTTGGGGACGTCGCCCTTGCCCGGCGCGGTCAGGACGACCTTGGCGATGCCGGGACGCAGGTGCTTCGACAGGCCCTCGCGGTCGCGCCACTTGCCGGTGTTGTCGATGAGGATGGCGTCCTTGATGCCGTACGCCGTGTAGTCCACCGACGTCGGATCGTCGGAGTAGATCATGCTGATCTCGTTGCCGTTGGCGATGATCCTGCTGTTCGCCTCGTCGACGGTGATCGTGCCCTGGAACTGGCCGTGGATGGAGTCACGGCGCAGCAGGGAGGCGCGCTTGACGATGTCCTGGCCGACGCCCCTGCGGACGACGATGGCGCGCAGCCGCAGACCGTTGCCGGAGCCCGCCTTCTCGATGAGCAGGCGGGCGATGAGGCGGCCGATGCGGCCGAATCCGTACAGGACGACATCGCGCGGTTCACGGCGCTCGATCTTGTCGGCGCCCGTGGCTCCGGCGACGGCCTCGGCGGTGAACTCCTCGACCGAGAGGCCACGCCCATCGGTCGCGTACGTCGCGGCGAGCATGCCGATGTCGATCTGGGACGGGCCGAGGTCGAGCGCGGTGAGCGCGTTCAGGAACGGCAGCGTCTCGGTGACCGAGAGCTCCTCACCGGCGATCTGCCGGGCGAATCGGTGGATCTTGAGGATGCTGACCACCGACTTGTTGACCAAGGAACGGCTGTGGAGCAGGACGGTGATGTCCCGCTCCCGGTGCAGCTTCCCGATGATCGGGATCATCGACTCCGCGATCTCCTCGCGGTGCTTCCAGTTGGTGAACGCGTCTTCATTGACAGTCACAGGTTTATCTTTCGAGCTAGGCGGCGCTCATATGGTAACCCGCTGCCATTTTGATCAACCAAACGGTGTCGCCCCTCCAGCCGGTGTCACCTGGGCGGGATGCCGCGATCGGAGCCCGGGGCCGGGCCGGCGACGGTCCGGTCCGGTGGCACGCGCGGGTGCACCGGCTCCCTTGCCGATCATGGCGAGGCCCCCGGTGATCGCGAGACCGTCGGCGGCGGCCGGGGACAGCGGTGATTCCCCAGGTCCGGCAGCGGAATCCGCCGGGGAGATGCCGGAGCCCGGGAGCGAGCATCTGTAAGGCGGCCGAGCGCCGCGTCAACAGCGGACGGGCCTCGTCGAGGGCGATCGCGTATACGGAGACGCGCGTCCGCACGGGACTTCGCCCTGCCTGCCTCCGGAGGTCCGGGAACTCCCTCGGTAGCCTCGGCGGGTGATCAGTCGTACGGGTGTGGGCAGGAATGGCGCACGGTGGGCCTCGCGGGCCCGGTACCCGGCCGCAGGGCCGGCTCTGATGGATGCCGCGCTGTGGACGGCACTCATGGGAAGCGGCGTCCTGTGGTATCTGGACCGGTCGCAATCACCGCTTCTCACCGGGCTGTTGATACCCGCGCTGGTGCTGGCGGTGGCGATACCGGACAGCCGTCGCGGGCACCCGGGACGCGCCGTGCTCCTCGCCAACGGACTGTGCGCGCTCGGTCTGGCCGCGCCAGGAACACCGGCGAACCCCTACCTGCTGGCGTTGGGCGTCCTGTCCTTCCTGCTGGGCACGAGGTCGGCCGGCGCACGGGCGGCTTCGGGCGTGTTCGCGGGCTGTGTGGCGGTCGACCTGGGGGTCTGCGCCGCGCTGGGGTCCGCAGCCGTGCACTGGTTCTACGCCGTGACACTGCTCCCGGTGGCCATGGTGCTGCCGTGGCTGACCGGCCGCTACTGGCACGCCCGGCAGGCACTGGTTCACGGCGGCTGGCAACGGGCGCGGAACCTGGAGAAGGAGCAACGGTACGTCGTCGAACAGGCCCGGCTGCGGGAGCGGACCAGGATCGCGGCCGACATGCACGACTCCCTCGGCCATGTGCTCAGCCTCATCGCGCTGCGCGCCGGGGCCCTGGAGCTCTCCCCGACGCTGGCCGGCCAGGACCGGGACGATGTCGCCGAGCTTCGGGTGATGGTCACGGACGCGGTCGACCAGCTCCGCGACGTCATCGGGATTCTGCGGGAGGACGTCGTCCCCGATGAACGGGGGATGTCCTCGGCCCCGGAGCCGCCCCGGACGCCGGGGACCCTGCCGGCCGAGTCCGTGGAACAACTCGTCGAGCGGGTAAGGGAGTCGGGCGTCTCCGTCGCACTGCGCCGCGACGGCGGGACGCCTGTGCTGCCGCCGCTCGTGGACCGAGCGGCGTACCGGGTGGTGCAGGAGTCGCTGACCAACGCCATCAAGCACGCGCCCGGCAGCGAGGTGCTCGTACGCATCGTGAGGGAGAGCGGCCGGACGCGGGTTCGGGTGACCAACTCCCGTCCCCGGCAGGGTCCGACGGCACCGGCCGCGCTGCCGGGCCACGGGCTGACCGGGCTGCGGGAGCGCGTCCTGATGCTCGGGGGGACGCTGCGGACGCAACCCGCCGCGGGCGGCTTCGACGTAGTGGCCGTCCTCCCGGACGACCCCCGCGCCGGGCGGCCGAGGACCACCGGTTCCCGGCCGGGAACCGCGGCCCCGGCCGCCGCGGTCGACCCGGCCACACCCACCGTGGGCGCCCCGGCCCCGTCCGCCGTCGGTGAGCTGGCCTCGTCCGCCGTCGGTGAGCTGGCCTCGTCCGCCCGTCGCCGCGCCCGGCTGCGTTTCGCTCTCGCGTTCGTCGCCCCGGCCGGAGTGGGACTCGTCGCTCTCCTGTCCGCCGGGCTGCTCGGCTACCAGATGTCCACTGCCGTGCTGCACCCGACGGACTATGCCGCGCTGCGGATCGGTGCCGCACGTGCGGATCACCGCGCGGTGTTTCCGGCACGGCCGTTCCGCTATCCGTCCGACCGCATGAGAGCGGTCCCCGCTCCCCCGCGGTCCACCTGCGACTTCTACCGGTCGGGCAGCGATCTCCTGGAGCAGGTGGACGTGTACCGGCTCTGCTGGTCGGACTCCCGGCTGGTGTCCAAGGACGTGCTGCCGGGCAGCGAATGATTCCTTGGGACCCCGGGCGGTCGGTGACCCCCGGGGACCGGGCAGCGGGTGATCCCCTGGACCCCCGGACGGGCGGACGGCCCCTTCAGCGCGTCACACCCATGCCTCACGCGTCACGGCTCCGCAGCCGCAGAGAGCCCGCCAGGTACGCGGCGACCGTCCACGACAGCACGATGAGCAAGGCCACCGGCCACGTGTACGGCGCGTCCGCGCCTGCCCGCATCAGGTGCATGCCCGCGGTCTGCGGCATGACGTCGTTGACCGCCAGCAGCATGTCTCCCCCCAGCCCGGTGAGCACGCTCGGCACGGCCGCGATCAGGATGAAGAGCACCGTCAGCGCTCCCGCCGACGCCCGCAGGAGGAACGACACCCCCACCGCCGTCGCCGCGATCAGCGCGCAGTACACACCCATCGCGGTCACCTGGCCCACGGTTGAAGCCAGTTGGAACGTCGCATGGCCGCGGAAGGGCACCCACGCCACGGCGATGCCCAGCACACCGAACAGCGCTCCGGCGGCGAACGCCACCGCCGCGGCCACGACCGTCTTGGCAAGCTGCACCCGCTGCCTGACCGGCACCCACAGCAGCGAGGCGCGGACGCTGCCCGTCGCGTATTCGCCGGTCACCGTCAGCATCGCGAGAACGGCGCAGGTGAACTGCACGAGGAGCAAGGAGGCCGCCGACGCGTTGCCGACCGGCTGGAGCGGCTGGTCGTTGATGCGGGCGATGGAACCGTAGTAGAAGGTGAAGATCGCCGTCACCACCACGCCCGCCGTCAGACAGACATAGGGCGAGCGGACCGACCACAGCTTGACCCATTCGGCGCGGATCGCTCCGGACACCCCGCCCCCGCGGTTCCGCTGTCCGGTTGACCGGGTGGCCTGCGCGATGCTTCCGGTACTCACACCCGCTCCTTCGGTGCCGGTTCGGAGGCGACCCCGTACTCCACGCTGCGGGCCGTGAGTTCCATGTACGCATCCTCCAAAGACGCCGAGATTGTGCGCAGTTCATGCAGACGCACACCCAACCGGTGGGCGAGGTCGCCGACCTCACCGGCACCGCATCCCTTGATGTCGACCAGTCCCTCACCGGCGGAGGCGACCTCCACCGAGGGGCGCCCGGTCAGATGCTCGACCAGATGGCGCAGACCCTCCTGGCCGGGTACGTGCACGCGCACCGAGGTCCGGGAACTGCTCGCCAGCAGTTCCGGCATGGGCCGGTCCGCGAGCAGTCTGCCCTTCCCGATGATGACCAGCCGGTCCGCCGTCAACTGCATCTCGCTCATGAGGTGGCTGGAGAGGAAGACCGTCCGGCCCTCCGCCGCCTGCTCCCGGACGAGGTCACGCACCCAGCGCACTCCGTCGGGGTCCAGGCCGTTGACCGGCTCGTCGAGGACGAGCACCTTCGGATCGCCCAACAGGGCCCCCGCGATGCCGAGTCGCTGGTACATGCCGAGCGAGAACGCCCCCGTCCGCCGCCGCGCCACCGTGGCCAGCCCCACCGTCTCCAGTACGTCGTCGACCCGCTTCGCGGAGATGCCGTTGCTCCGGGCCTGTGCGAGGAGGTGGCTGCGTGCGGATCGCGTGGGGTGCAGTGCCTTCGCGTCGAGCAGTGTTCCCACTTCCCGGAGGGGGTGGCGGTACGCGGAGTAGGGCCGGCCGTCGATGAGCGCCTCCCCCCGGGAGGGGTGGTCCAGGCCGAGGATCATCCTCATGGTCGTGGACTTGCCCGCCCCGTTCGGGCCGAGGAACCCGGTCACCTGCCCTTCCGCGATGTCGAAGGTCAACCGGTCGACGGCGACCCTCTCTCCGTACCGCTTCGTCAGATCCCTCAGGGTGATCATGCGCACTCTCCGTCCGCCGTTGTTCTCCAGGTCTCCCCAGACGGTAGAAACCGACGGGCACCCGCCACATCCGTCCGGTGGAGGTGATCACACCCCCTACTTTCGTCAGGGGGCCTCCGCCGTACGGCAGTCCGCCGCATGCGGCCGGGGGCCGTCCCTCCGCCCTTCGCCGCCGGTGGGTCCACGTGCGCCCGCCGGGGATCGCGGAACAGTCCCTGGTTACTCTGTGCCGGTGGTACGAGTGCTGGTGGCCGACGACGAGGCGATGGTCCGTGCCGGGGTGTGCGCGATCCTGGCGCGGGATCCCGCGATCGAGGTCGTCGCCGAAGCGGCCGACGGCCTCGCCGCCGTCGAGGCGGTGCGCGAGCACCGGCCCGCCGTGGCTCTTGTGGACATCCGGATGCCGAGGATGGACGGGATCGCCGCCGCTGCCCGGATCTACCGCGAACTGCCGGACACGGCAACGGTCATGCTGACCACCTTCGGCGAGGACGACTTCATCGCCCGTGCCCTGCGGTCGGGTGCCAGTGGATTCCTCCTCAAGGCGGACGACCCCAGGGAACTGCTGGCAGGAGTGCACGCCGTGGCCGCCGGGGGCGCCTATCTGTCGCCCAGGGTCGCCGCGCGGGTGATCAGTGGACTGCGCACGCACGGCATGCCGGTCGGCGCGGCGCCCCACCACCCGGTGAACACGCTCACCGAACGCGAACACTCCGTCCTCTCGCTCCTCGGCGTCGGCCTGTCCAACGCCGAGATCGCCACCCGCCTGCACCTGGTCGAGGGCACGGTGAAGGCACACGTCAGCGCGATCCTCGGCAAGCTCGGGGTGCGCAACCGCGTGGAGGCGGCGCTGGCCGCCTGGGAGTCGGGCCTGGTCGGCCCCGTCCGGTAGCCCACGGGGTCCGGGCCGGTCCAGGTCAACACCCTTACGCCTGCCGTCTCCTGGTCATCGGTGACGCCGTCGCCTTCATGGCGGCATCGGCGGGGCCGTCGTACGCCCAAAGTTCGTTCGCCCGCCGCCGGTACGGGAGGAGCGGATCGCGAGGGCGAGGCGCAGAACGATGGTCATGGCGCCCGCGAGCGCCGCGACACAGAGGGCGATGAACGTGTCGGGGACCCAGTTCATCAGCTGGCCGGGACCCATCTGCCCCACGATCAGGGTCAGGCCGATCCAGGGCAGCGCGCCCGCCAGGCACCACAGGGCGGTCAGGGTGGTGCGGCGCTGCGCGGAGGCGGGCGGGAGCGGGCGCCGCAGGAGCAGGAACGAGCGGCCCACCGCCAGGATCAGGGTGGCGGCCAGGGCGGTGGTTCCCCAGACGGTCGCGTAGTAGCCGGAGGCGGACCCGTCGCCCGTGGGCGTCTCACCGCCCGCGAGGATGCGGGCGGCCCCGAAGCCGACCTGCATGACCGCCCCGTCCTGGAGCAGTCCGTACAGGTTCTGTTCCAGGACGAGGGCGATGTTCCGCTTCGGCAGCAGGAACAGCATCGCGGAGTAGCCGGGAGTCGCACCCGTGTGCCAGATGGCATCGTCGAGCGGGGCGTCCGGACCGCCGACCCGCCAGCCCAGCCCGTAGCCGGTACCGACGCCGGTCCCGTTCCTGGTGCCGGTGGGCCGGAGTCTGCCCTCTTCGCGCATCAGCCGTACGGAGTCGGGGGTGAGGACGGTGTCGCCGTCGGCGGTCCTCCCCGACCGGAGCTGGAACGAGGCGAAGGCCGCCAGGTCGTTCAGGTCGCCGCCCGTGTAGCCGTAGGCCGCGCCGTGGTTGTCCACCCCACCGGCGATCGCGGCGGGTATGCCCCACAGCAGCTGGTGTCCGGGAGCCAGGTTCCGCTTCCTGGCCGATGCCTGGTCGGCGATGGCACCGCGCATGCCCGCCGGTTCGAACACGCTCCGCCTGAGGTGGTCGGCGAAGGGGCGCCCGGTGACGGACTCGACCACGGCGGCGAGGACCACGTAGTTGGCGCTGGTGTAGGCGTACGCGGTGCCGGGCGGGCCGAGCGGGCGCACCTCGTCCAGGTCGCCGATGCGTTCGGCCGGACGGGGGCAGTCGGCGTCCAGGCAGTCGGCGACGTCGAAGGTGGCCGACTCGGGGAGCCCGGAGGTCTGGTTGAGCAGATGGCGGACCGTGACCCCGGACGCGTGCGCGGCACCGCCGAACCGGAATGCGGGCAGATGGTCGACGACTCGGTCCTCCAGGCTCAGGCGGCCGTCCTGAACGAGGGTCATCACACCGGTCGCGGCGATCGGCTTGGCCACCGACCCCCACAGGAACGGCGTTCCGGCCCCGACCCGCCGGCCCCGTCCGTCCGTTCCCCAGGGCCTCCGGTGGACCGGCCCGTCGGGGCCGACCACCGCGTAGGAGATTCCGGGCGTGCGGGTGGCCTCCATCCGGTCGCGGACGTAGGCGTCGATCGCGGCGAAACGCTCGGACCGGCGAGACGGGTCGGTGGCCGAGGCCGCCGGTGCGCAGAGGAGTAAACACAACAGGAGGGCGAACGTGCTCGCGACGGCGCGCCGCAGGCGGATACGCATGGGGTTCCTCATCGTTCCTCGAAGGCAGGACTGATAACCGTATGGCCATATGGTTTTTACCGTACGCTGGTACGGTTATCAAGTGCCAAGGACTGCGGACCATGACGAACGCCGACGCCAGATCGCCGATGCCATCTGCGAACTCATCTCGGAACACGGGCTCGACGCCGTCACGGTCGCCCGCACGGCAGGCGCCGCCGGGATGTCGGTGGGACTCGTGCAGCACTACTTCCGCACCAAGGACCAGATGCTGCTGCACGCGTTCAACGAGGTCGGCGCGCGCATCCGGAGCCGGGCCGACGAGCACATCCGGGCCGGGGCCGAGCACCGGCGGCCCATTTCGCGGGTCCTGGCCGAGGCGATGGTCGAGTTCATCCCCCTCGACGACAGACGCCGCACCGAGTTCCGGGTCACCAGGGCGTTCGCCGGCCGCGCCCTGGACGCGCCCGCCCTCGCCGAGGTCGACGTGGAGACCGCCCGGCAGTTGCGCGAGGACATCGCCCGGGCCGTCCACCACGGCAAGGAGTGCGGCGAGGTCGAGGCGGACCTGGATCCCTGGCCGGCGGCCGTTCGCCTCACCGCCGTGACGGAAGGGCTCGCGATGCAGGTCTACCGCGATCCCGCCGGGGTGAACGGGGTGCCCGCGGACGAGCTGTCGGCATCGGTGATCGCCGCCGAGCTCGCGGCCGTCTTCACCGGCGAGTGCCGCCAGTACACGGCACCGGCCGACGCGTGACCGTACGCCCGCCGGCACACCCCCGACCCACGCACACGGGCTGACCACGGTGGGCCCCGGTTCCTGAACCGCTCCAGGAGAGCACCGAACGTGTGGGGCGCCCCCAGGGTGACGTTCACGCCCCCGGGGGCGAAGTGCGTCTGATATTCGGGCAGTTCACCGGGAGGTTCTTCCCCGTCGGGCGTCGGGCACCCAACTCCCCCCGCCCACCCGGTAGTCCTATATTTTTTGCGCGCGCACCCTTGCGCCCGACTCGCCGACAGCGTACCAATGTGGCCAGCAATAGGAAGGAAAGCTTCCTAACAGTCAACTGCTGCCGCCCCCACTGCTGCAGGACCGGCGCCGGCATGCCCCACAACCGCAAGGAAAGTGGAGGAACCACATGCGCACACCCCGCCCGGGGTCCGTCTCCCCACCGTTCCGACGGCATCCCCGCCGACGACGTACCGGACTCCGGATCGCCCTCGCCATGGCGCTCGCCGCCGTGCCCGCCATCGTCGCCATGAGCGTCGGCCGGGCCGCCGAGACGGCCGACCTCGACGATCCGGCAAAGAAGGAGATCGCCCTCCAGATCGTCTCCAGTGCCGAGAACTCGACTCTCGACTGGCGCGGCGAGTACGACTACATCGAGGACATCGACGACGGCCGCGGCTACACCGGCGGCATCGTCGGCTTCTGCTCCGGCACCCACGACATGCTCGAACTCGTCGAGTACTACACCGAGCAGGAGCCGGACAACCCGCTCGCCGCGTACCTGCCGGCGCTGCGCGAGGTCGACGGCAGCGACTCCCACGAGGGTCTCGACCCCGGCTTCACCGACGCATGGCAGGAGGCGGCGCGGACCCAGGGGTTCCAGGCGGCGCAGGAGCACGAGCGCGACCGGGTCTACTTCGATCCGTCGGTCGACCAGGCCAAGGACGACGGACTGCGCACACTCGGGCAGTTCATCTACTACGACGCCATCGTGATGCACGGCCGAAGCGGCTTCGATGCGATCCGTGACGCCGCCCTCGCCGAGGCCGGGACCCCCGCGGACGGCGGCGACGAGAGCGACTACCTGGACGCGTTCCTCGACGCGCGCGTGGCCGAGATGAAGTCCGAAGAGGCACACGAGGACACCAGCCGGGTGGACACCGCACAGCGGGTGTTCCTGGAGAACGGCAACTTCGACCTCCGGACGCCACTGACCTGGAAGGTGTACGGCGATGAGTTCCACATCGCCGACGAGCCCGCCCCGGGCAGCTTCGGCGGGACAGTCGAAAAGCGCGCCGATCAGCTCATCTCCCGTTCCGCACCCGCCACTTCGTCGTCCGACGAGAGCGCTTCCCTGGCGCCCGCCAAGGCCGTCGACGGCGACCGGAACACCCGATGGGGCAGCGCGGAGGGCAAGGACCCGCAGTGGATCCGGCTGGACCTCGGCAAGGACGCGACGGTGTCACGGGTCACGGTCGAATGGGAGGAAGCCTACGCGGACGCGTAC
Source organism: Streptomyces sp. NBC_01237 (assembly GCF_035917275.1). Classification (NCBI taxonomy): domain Bacteria; kingdom Bacillati; phylum Actinomycetota; class Actinomycetes; order Kitasatosporales; family Streptomycetaceae; genus Streptomyces; species Streptomyces sp. NBC_01237. Next base: position 804,285 of record NZ_CP108508.1, read on the forward strand.
CGGGTCGAGATGTCGGCGGACGGCAGCAAATGGACCGTGCTGGCCGCGGAGACCGCCGGGAACGGTGGCACGGACGAGTGGACCGGACTGACCGGCAAGGGCCGCTACCTGCGCGTGTACGGCACCTCCCGGGGCACCGAATGGGGTTACTCGATCAAGGAGTTGGAGGTGTTCGGCGCCCGCGGCGACGGCCCGGGGCCGACCGATCCGCCGGACCCCGCCGGCGCGTTCACCGTGGTGGGTGCCGGTGACATCGCCGATCAGTGCACCGCCGGTCAGTCCGGGTGCCAGCACTTCAAGACCGCCGCCCGCGCCAAGGCCATCAATCCGGCCTTCTACATCACCATGGGCGACAACCAGTACGACGACGCCCACATCGAGGACTTCCGCAACTACTACGACAAGTCCTGGGGCACGTTCAAGGACAAGACGTATCCGGTGCCCGGCAACCACGAGGCGTACGACGACTGGGACAACCAGGACGAGCGGGCCTACCGCGAGTACTTCGGCTCCCGGGCGACCCCCAAGGGCAAGATGTGGTACAGCTACGACTACGGCAACTGGCACTTCGTCGCCCTCAACTCCAACCGGTTCGACCAGCAGGAACAGATCGACTGGCTCAAGGCCGACCTCGCCGCGAACAAGAAGAGCTGTGTGGCCGCCTACTTCCACCACCCGCTCTTCAGCTCGGGCAGCCACGGCAACGACCCGGTGAGCCAGCCGGTGTGGAAACTGCTCCAACAGGGCGGCGCCGAACTGGTGCTGAGCGGTCACGACCACCACTACGAGCGGTTCGCCCCGCAGACCGCCGACGGTGTGGCCGACCCCAACGGCATCGTCGAGATCCTGGGCGGCGCCGGTGGCAAGGACCTCTACGGCGCCGGTGACACGGTCCAGGACAACAGCCTCAAGCGGATCTGGGACACGTTCGGCGTCGTCAGGCTCGACTTCACCGACAACTCCTTCACATCCAAGTTCGTCGGCACCGACGGCACGGTGCGCGACACCAGCCCCACGTACACCTGCCGTTGACACTTCGGGCGCGGCCGCTGCCCCTCCGGGCGGCCGCGCCCGTCCGCTGCCCACGCACCGGGACCCCACATGTATCTCTCGGCAAACAAGGCACGCCAGGACACCACCGCGCCCCCGGCGCCCTCCACCCCTTCCGCCATCGGCACGACGAACGGGACCGGCACGACCGACAGCGCCACGGCCACCGGCACCGGACGCGGCCGCGTCGCCGGAACCGTCATCGCGCTCGGCACGGTCAGCCTGGTCACCGACATCTCCTCCGAGATGGTCACCGCCGTCCTGCCCCTCTACCTCGTCCTCGGCCTCGGCCTGAGCCCGCTCCAATTCGGCTTCCTGGACGGCCTCTACAACGGCGTCACCGCGTTCGTCCGGCTCGCGGGCGGGCACATCGCCGACCGCTGGCGGCGCCACAAACTCGTCGCCGGCTCCGGATACGCCCTCTCCGCGGTGTGCAAGCTGGCCCTCCTGCCGGCGGGCGGCTCCATCCCCGCCCTGTCCACCGCGCTCGCCGCGGACCGGATCGGCAAGGGCATACGCACCGCGCCCCGTGACGCCCTGATCTCGCTCAGCAGCGACGAACGGCATCTGGGCCGCGCCTTCGGTGTCCACCGCGCCATGGACACCACCGGGGCCATGATCGGGCCGCTCCTCGCCTTCGCCCTGCTGTGGGCGACCGCGGACGCCTACGACGCCGTCTTCGTCGTCAGCTTCTGCTTCGGCGTGCTCGGCGTACTGCTCCTGATCGCGTTCGTCCCCGGTCGCGACGAACTGGGTACGCTCCCGGGCGCGCCCGCCGCACCCGCGGCGAAGCGGCCCACCGCGACCCTCCGCTCGACCCTGCGGCTGCTGTCGCTCCCGCCGTTCCGCCGCATCCTGCTCGCCGCCGCGCTCCTCAGCCTGGTCAGCGTCACCGACGGCTTCCTCTACCTCGTCCTGCAGAACCGCATGCGACTGGACGCGGCCTGGTTCCCCCTGCTCCCGCTGGGCAGCGCCACCGTCTACCTGCTGCTCGCCGTGCCGCTCGGCCGCGCCGCCGACCGCGTCGGAAGACGCGTTCCGTTCCTGGCGGGACACCTCGCGCTGCTCGGGGCGTACGCGGCCCTGCTGTTCCCGATCGGCGGCTGGCCCCTGGCCGGCGCGGTGCTGCTGCTCCACGGCACGTACTACGCGGCCACCGACGGCATCCTGATGGCCCTGGCCGGTCCGCTGGTACCGCCGGACCGGCGGGCGGGCGGGCTCGCCCTGCTCCAGACGGGCCAGGCGACGGGCCGGCTGTTCGCCTCCGTCCTGTTCGGCGCCGCGTGGACGGCGTGGGGCGTGAGCACCGCCCTGGCCGCGGCCGCGGTGGCGCTCGCCGCCGTCTTCGCCGCCGCCTGCTTCCTGATCCCCGCCCATGCCTTCCGGGAGACCCCATGAGCCCTGTGACCCCGCGCGTCCGTGCGGTGGCCGTGACCGCTGCCGGCGCGATGCTGGCGGCGGTCGCCGTCGTGTACACCGTGCACGCCGCCGACCGCGCCGACACCTCCTCCGCCGTCACGTCCTCGCACGTCACACCCGGCGACACCGCCGGGCTGTATCTGCGGACGGCGAAGGGCACCGTCGCCGTCCAGCCGACGACGAGGACGGGTGGGACCGCACGCGAGGAGACAGCCCTGTCGTGCCGCCGCTTCCACACGAGCGGCGGCACGGCGGTCTGCCTGACCACCCGGCCGGGCCTGCGGCCGATGACCAGAGCGGTCATCCTCGACGACACCCTGCGCACCCGCCGCACGGTCGACTTCGGCGGGACACCGAACCGCGCCCGTGTCTCGCCGTCGGGCCGGGTGGTGTCGTGGACGGTGTTCGTCTCCGGCGACTCGTACGCGACGTCCGCGTTCTCCACCCGCACCGGCATCCTCGACACCCGCACCGGCTATCTGATCAAGAGCATGGAGACCATCCAGCTCTACCTCGACGGCAAACGCCACCACGCCCCCGACGTGAACTACTGGGGCGTCACCTTCACCGACGACGACAACCGCTTCTACGCGACCGTGTCGACCGGTGGCAGGACCCACCTCGTCGAAGGGGACCTCAGAACGTGGAAGGCGCACACCCTGCGCACCAACGTCGAGTGCCCCTCCCTCTCCCCCGACGGAAAGCGCATCGCGTTCAAGAAGCGCGTCCGCGAGGGGGCCGGGAACCCGTGGCGGCTCCATGTCCTCGACCTGGCGACCATGCGCGAGACACCGCTCGCCGAGACGCACAGCGTCGACGACCAGGCGGCCTGGCTGGGCGACGGCACCGTGGCCTACGCCCTCCCGCGCGGGACGAACTCCTCGGACATCTGGTCCGTACCGGCCGACGGCACCGGCACGCCCCGCCTGATCGCCCGCGACGCCTCCTCCCCCTCGTGGGTCCCGCCCGCCCGGTCGGACACGTCACCCCGATGACATGACGGATGCGTGATCCCTGCGCCACGTCGCTTCCCGATCACGCGGGTCTCTTCGATACTCGGTGTCATGCACTCCGAACCCAGCTCAGGGGCCGGCCGGCACTCTTCCCAGGAGGAACCGTTGAGAATGCTCATCAACGTCCCGGAGACCGTGGTCGACGACGCGCTCCGGGGCATCGCCGCCGCACACCCCGAACTGACCGTCGATGTCGCCAACCGGGTGGTCGTGCGCCGCGACGCGCCCGTGGCCGGGAAGGTCGGGCTCGTCTCCGGCGGCGGGTCCGGGCACGAGCCTCTGCACGCCGGGTTCGTCGGGCCGGGAATGCTGTCCGCCGCGTGTCCCGGGGAGGTGTTCACCTCCCCGGTGCCCGATCAGATGGTGCGGGCGGCGGCCGCCGTCGACAGCGGGGCGGGAGTCCTGTTCATCGTCAAGAACTACACCGGTGACGTACTGAACTTCGAGATGGCGGCCGAACTCGCCGAGGACGAAGGGGTGCGGGTCGCCCAGGTGCTGATCGACGACGACGTGGCGGTGAGCGACAGTACGTTCACGGCCGGGCGGCGGGGTACCGGCGCGACGCTGTTCGTCGAGAAGATCGCCGGAGCCGCCGCCGACGAGGGGGCGCCGCTGGACCGGGTGGCCGACATCGCACGGCAGGTGAACGCGTCGTCGCGGAGTTTCGGAGTGGCACTGAGTTCGGTCACCACCCCCGCCAAGGGCAGTCCCACCTTCGATCTGCCACCGGGTGAACTGGAGCTGGGCATCGGCATTCACGGCGAACCCGGCCGGGAACGGCGTCCCATGATGACGTCCGGGGAGATCGCCGACTTCGCGGTGAACGCGGTACTGGAGGATCTGCGGCCCACCGGACCGGTGCTGGCGCTGGTGAACGGGATGGGGGCGACAGGACTGCTGGAACTGTACGGGTTCAACGCCGAGGTGCAGCGGGTGCTCTCCGAGCGGGGTGTGCCCGTGGCTCGTACGCTCGTGGGGAACTACGTGACCTCGCTCGACATGGCGGGCTGCTCGGTGACGCTCTGCCAGGTCGACGAGGAGCTGCTGCGGCTCTGGGACGCGCCCGTGCAGACGGCCGCGCTCCGTTGGGGCCGCTGAAACGCCGGTACGCCCACAGCGGCCGGTCCGCCGTACGGTCCGGCACCCGCCCGTGCCGGACAGCCCCGCCCCGTGCGGGACAGCCCCACCTGTGCCGGAGGGGCCAGAGGAACAGGAGATCATGTGCTCGACGCCGACTTCTTCCGCCGGTGGATGGCCGCCACCGCGGCTGCCGTGGACCGTGAGGCGGACCATCTGACCGAGCTGGACTCGGCGATCGGCGACGCCGATCACGGCAACAACCTCCGGCGCGGCTTCACCGCGGTCACGGCGGTCCTGGAGAAGGAATCCCCTCGGACGCCGGGAGCCGTGCTGACCCTCGCCGGACGACAGTTGATCTCCACCGTGGGCGGGGCGTCCGGGCCGTTGTACGGAACGTTGCTCCGGCGTACGGGCAAGACCCTGGGCGAGTCGGCCGAGGTGACGTCCGGGCAGCTGGCCGAGGCGTTCACGGCCGGTGTCGCGGCGGTGGGGCAGTTGGGCGGGGCGCAGGCCGGGGACAAGACGATGCTCGACGCGCTGCTGCCCGCCGCCGACGCCCTGGGCACATCGTTCTCCGCCGCGCGGGACGCGGCGCGGGCCGGTGCGGTGGCGACGGTGCCGTTGCGGGCGCGCAAGGGACGGGCCAGCTATCTGGGGGAGCGCAGCATCGGTCACCAGGATCCGGGGGCCACCTCCTCCGCGCTCCTCGTCGCCGCGCTGGCCGAGGCCGAAAAGCCGGCCGAGGACGGGCGGGCGGCCGACGGATCGACGGCCGACGGGAGTGGCGCATGAGCGGGCCCGCACAGGTCGGAATCGTCCTGGTCTCGCACAGCGGGCCGGTGGCCGAGTCCGTCGCCGAGCTGGCCCGGGGGCTCGCGGCCGGAGGGGCGACCGCGCCCGTCGCCGCGGCCGGGGGCCTGCCGGACGGTGGACTCGGAACGAGCGCGGAGCTGATCGCGCGGGCCGCCGAGTCGGTCGACCGCGGGGCCGGTATCGCGGTACTGGTCGACCTCGGGAGTGCGGTGCTCACGGTGAAGGCCATGCTCGCCGAGGGCGACGAGCTGCCGGAAGGGGCGCGACTGGTCGACGCGCCGTTCGTGGAGGGCGCCGTGGCGGCCGTGGTGACCGCCTCGGCCGGTGGCGATCTCGCGGCGGTGGAGGCCGCGGCCTCGGAGGCGTACGGCTACCGGAAGGCGTAGGGGCCCGTGAACCGCCCGGAACCGCTCCGGGCGGTTCGGCACACGGCGCCACCCCGCCCCGGTGCCGCGTCCATCGCACACCGCCCGGTCCCGCGTCCACGACTCGTGGACGCGGGACCGGGCGGCCGTGTGTCAGGCGGCCGGGGCCGCCGCCTTCGCCACGATCTCGATCCGGGCCCGTTGTGTCGTGCCGTTGACCGTCACCGCGAGCGTGACGGTGCCGGGGCGCAGGGCCGTGAGCGTGCCGGTGACCGGGTCGAGGACGGCGGTGTGGCGGTGCCGGGCGTCCTCCAAGTCCCCGACGTACACGTTCGGTGACCCTGTCCAGTCCGCGCTGAGCGGGAACGCCACCGGGACGGTGCGCGCGCCCTGGACGACGCTCGCGCCCACCTTCGTACGCTCCCCCGCGACGATCACCGTCGGTGCGTCGAGGGTGAGGGAGTCGACGTGCGCCCGGGTCTGGACGGAGATCCAGTCGGGGCCGCCCCGCCACGGCCGCTGCCGGGCCGCCGCCTGCTCGCCGGCCGGTACCCGGTCGGCGCCGATGAGCGACCACCCGGTGAAACCGCCCTCGCCGGCCGGGCCGGCGGGTGCCTTTCCGGAGTTCCCGTTGATCAGATACGGGACTCCGTCGACGTGCGAGGCGTGGAAGACCCCGACGTGGCTGCCGATGAAGGCGGCGCCCTTGCCCGTCGTACGGCGGAAGTCGGCGAGCCACTGCTCGATGAGGGCCGCTTCCTTGCGGTCGCCGAGCCGGCTGCCCTGCTGCGGGGTCGGGTCGCGCGGCGGTACGTGTTCGATCACCGTGACCGAGCCGATGCGGCGGTCCCGGGCTGCCGCGTCGAGCTGCTCCCGGAACTGCTTGATCTGGGCGAAGCCTCCGCCGCGCAGGCTGAGGCTGGAGGTGTCGAGGGTGATGACCCGGGTGCCCTTGTGGTCGAACGTCCGCTGGGCCGGGCCGAACTGGGTGACGAAGTTGTCGATCCTGCCCCCCATCACCTCGTGGTTGCCCGGTACGTAGTACCAGGGCAGGGCGTCGCCGAGTTCCTGGTCGAGTATCTGCCGGGCGAAGGCGAGGTCGGCGGGCGAGCCCTCGTCCACCAGGTCTCCGTTGACGACGAGGAAGTCGGGCCGCGCGGCCCTGATCTCGCGCAGGGTGCGGCGGGCCCGGGCGACGATGGCGCTGTCGGGGTCACGGGCGACGAACTGGGCGTCCGACATCACGGCGAACCGCCAGTCCCGGCGCTCCGTCACCGCTGCCGGGTCGATCAACGCGTCGGCCGGCTCCGTCCGTGCGGGCAGGTCGACGGTGGGCGGGACCTGGGCGGTCAGGTCGTCGACGACGATCTCGCCCGTGTACTGCCGGGCGGCCGCCGTCTCCGCCAGGTAGAACCGGTGCACGCTCAGCGGCATGGCGGCCCCCGGCGGTACGGCGAAGGTGACCTGCCGCCACCCGGTCCAGGTGACGTAGGGACCGCGCAGCAACTGGTCGGAGCCCGCGGCGTCCTTGAGGTGCAGGGTCGGCCAGGCCCCGTTGGCGTCGCCCTTGATCCAGAGCCGGTACGACTGGGGCTGTCCGGCCACGGTCACCGGCCGGGGCGGGCTCGCGTAGGCCGCGCGGGTCGCGGTGGACCGGGTGAAGTCGTAGGTGAGCTTCAGTCCGGTGCCGGTGTGGCCCTCGGGTGTGGCGGCGAGGGAGCCCTCGGCCCGGGCCTGGCTGAACTTCCAGGACGCGGCGTCGTCGAAGGCGGCGACCGGCTGTTCGGCGAGGCCGACGCTGACCGCGAGGACGGTGGTGGTGCCCGCGACGGTGGCGGTGACCCGGCCGGCTCCGCTGCCGGTGCGGGAGGCGACGTCGAAGGAGCCCTGCCCGTTGTCTCGGATGTCGAACAGGTCCCGGTCGTAGTCGAGTTCGATGTCGCGCGGCTCGACGGGAGCGCTGGTGCCGTGGGCGTCGAGGCCGACGACGCCGAAGGTTCCGGTGGCCTTGGCGTCCGCGAGGCCGACGCGTCGGGTGGTCGGCTCGATGCGGGCGAGTTCGTCCAGGACGGTCAGCCGGGTGCTGCCGCGGGCGGCGCCCCGCCGGGCGGTCACGTCGGTGCTGCCGCTGCGGCGTGCGGTGAAGAGGCCATGGCGGTCGACCGTGCCGGTGGCCGGGTTCGCGGTCCGCCAGTGCGGGGTTCCGGCGGCGGGGCCGTACGTCTCGTCGTGACCGGCGGCGGTGAGGGAACGGGTCAGGCCGGGGAAGACCCGCTCCGGGTGGCCGCCCTTGACGGGGTCGGTGCCCGGCGCGGCCCCTGCGGGGGTCCGGGTCTCCACCCAGAAGCCCTTGAGTCTGCCGCTGCCGTCGGGGGCGGTGAGGGCGAGACCGTTGGGGACGGTGCGCTCGCTGCCGTCGGACGGACTGTTCTCCACCTGGAGGGCGTCGCTGCCGGGCTCGCGCGCGACAAGCGTCGAGGAGCCGCCGCCGTCCAGGTTGAGTGCGCTGTACGAACCGGCACGGCGCATCATCAGGCCGAGTTCGGTGAGGGTGACGCCGCCGCTGTCGGCCTGCCGGCCGTCGACGGTGACGACCTGCATGGTGCGGCCGTCCCGGGAGAATCCGACCGCGGTGCGGGGCGCCGCGGTGTTGTTGCCCTCGCCGTCGTGGTTCTGGGCGGTGCCGTCGACGACCAGAAGCTCACGGCCGCCGACCGCGGTGCGGGGAACGGGCCCGCTCCCGGCGCGCGCCCGGAACGCGAGAGAGACCGGGTCGCCGGGCCGCAGCGCCCTCAGCAGGGCCGCTCCCGCTTCGCGGCCGACCAGGACGGTGGTGCCGTCCGGGACGGGGCCCGACCCCGGGGTGCCCGATACGGAGATGACCCTGCCCTCCCGTACGACGGCTTCCGCGACGGGCGCCGCGGCGTCCACGGTCAGCTTGCGGTCCGCGCTGCCCCAGGCGGAGGTGTACGCGCCCACACCCTGCGCCGGGACGTTCGCGGCGTTGTGGGCGGCGAGCGGGTGCTGTCCGGACGGCAGGGTCAGGGTGCCCTCGAAGTACAGCTCCAGGACCCGGCCCGCGTTCTGGGGACCGATGCCGACGGCTCGGTGGACGCCGGGCGCCGGGGAGTGGACGGGGACGCCGTCCTTGACGCCGGGGCCCAGGGGGGCACCGGTCTCGTTGATGTCGAAGAAGTCCGCGTTGATCGCGGCGACGGTACGGCGTCCGCTGCCCGGGTCGTGCCGGGCGGCGAGCTCGGAGACCGGGTGCCGCTCGGCGACCTTGCCCGAGGAGAGGTAGTCGGCGCGCACATCCTCGCCGTCGAGGTCCACGGAGAGCGCGTCGACCCGCAGCCACTTGTCCGATTCGAGCCGGTCGTACGAGCTGAGGCGCACCCCGGGCGCGATCGGCCGGGATGTGCGGGCGGTCTCGATGCCGTCGCCGAACACCACGGAGCGCGTCCCGCCGGCCGCGCTCGCGGCGGGCGGGGCAACGGGTCTGAGGACTTCGGCGGCGTTACGGGGGCGGGGGTCGGGGGTCGAATCGGCGGCCGCGGGGGCGAGGGCCCCGGCCGTCACCGCGGTCACCGTCGCGAGCAGCACGAGCGGCCGCATGGCGGTGCCCAGTATGCCAAGGCCCACAAATCCTCCTGGAATCAAGCGGGTTGCACGGGGGAAAGCGCTGTCGGCGGACAGCATGGCCGGGCGGACTGGGACACACCAGGGGGCAACGGGGACATCGGAGGAAACACCGCGCGGCGGGTTGATGACCGACATGATCACCCAGGTGCGCCGCGTCGGCGTGGCGGCCCGCCGTTCCGGACCGCAGACTTGACGACATGTCGACGCTCAGGCGCAGCGCGGGTCTCCTCCTCTTCCGGGTGACGGGCACGGGGAGCGAGCGGGATGTCGAGGTGTTGATCGGGCACATGGGCGGCCCGTTCTGGGCGCGTCGCGAGGAGGCCGCCTGGTCGATCCCCAAGGGCGAGTACGGCCCGGAGGAGGAACCAGCCGCCGCCGCCCGCCGGGAGTTCCGGGAAGAGGTGGGGCTACCGGTTCCGGACGGTGCCTGGGTGCCGCTCGGCGCGGCGCGTCAGCCGAGCGGCAAGACGGTGACCGTGTGGGCGGTGGAGGCGGAACTGGATCCGGCGGCGGCCGTTCCGGGGACGTTCACGATGGAGTGGCCGAGGGGGTCCGGTGTGCAGCGGGAGTTCCCGGAGATGGACCGGTTCGCCTGGTGCACACCGGAGCGGGCCGCCGAGCTCCTGGTCACGGGCCAGCGGGTCTTCCTCGACCGGTTGCGCGGTCAGGTCCGCGAGGGGCACGCCTCCTCGGACGGGTAGCCCTCGCCCCGGCCGTGGGCCTTCTCCGGGCTCCGGACCGGGCGGCCGGCCCGCAGTTCCAGCACGTCCCCGGTGAAGCGGTCGCGGAAGCCGCGGTCGTGCGAGACCACGACGACGGCTCCCCGGTACCGCGCGAGGGCTTCCTCCAGCTCCTCCACCAGGCTCAGCGCGATGTGGTTCGTCGGCTCGTCCAGGACCAGCAGATCGGCGGGCCGGGTCACCAGCCGGGCCAGCGCCAGCCTGCGCTGCTGGCCGATGGAGAGGGCCGCGACGGGAACGGTCAGGTCCTCGGGGCGGAACAGCCCGAGGCCGAGGAGGTCCTGCGCGTACTCGTCCGGGAAGCCGGGGCGGCCGGCGGCGAAGGTCTCCAGCAGGGTGCGCCGGGTCGGTCGCTGCGGGAGTTCCTGCGGAAGGTAGCCGATCCGTGCCCGCCGCCGGACCGTGCCCGTGTCCGGGGCGAGGTCCCCGGCGAGCACCCGCAGCAGGGTGGTCTTCCCGGCGCCGTTGGGGCCGTTGACCAGGAGCCGTTGTCCGGGCTCGACGCGCAGGGCCGGGAGCTGGAGCCGGTCGCCGACGGAGACGGATTCCAGGGCGAGCAGCGGCTCCGGGTGGTGCCGGTCGTCCTGCGTGGCGACGGCCGGGCGGGCGGTGAAGGACAGGGGCGGGGGCGGGGCGGGCACGGGTGAGCGGCGCAGTGCTTCGAGGCGGGTCCGGGCGGCCCTGACCTGGCCGGAGAGTTTGGCCTCGTGCGAGCGGCGGTGTTTGCCGTAGCCCTCCTTCGGGTCCTTTCCGGTGGCCGCGAGCCGCTGCCCGGCCGCGTCCACCAGTTCCTCGGTGCGGGCCAGTTCCGCCAGGTATTCCTGGTGCTCCTGGGCCCACCGGCGGCGGGCCGCGGCCTTGGCCGTGCGGTAGCCGTCCCAGCCGTCCCCGTACCTGGTGACGCCGCGCAGGTCGCGGTCGACCTCCAGGATCACCGAGGTGACGCGCTCCAGGAAGGCCCGGTCGTGCGTGATGGCCACGACGGTGCCGCGGTGGGCCCGCAGGTGGTCCTCCAGCCAGCCGACGGCCCGGGCGTCCAGGTGGTTGGTCGGTTCGTCGAGCAGCAGCAGTTCGGGGGCCGCGGCCAGCACGCAGGCCAGGGCGAGCCGGGACTGTTCGCCGCCGGAGAGGGTGGCGAGCGGCCGTTCGCGGGTGAGGTGCGCCAGGCCGAGGCCGTGCAGTGCCGCGTCGGTGCGGGCGTCGGCCCGGTAGCCGTCGCGTTCCTCGTAGGCGGTGAGGAGGTCTCCGTAGGCGGTGAGTTCCGTGTCCGTGGGTTCACCCGCGGCGGACAGCGCGGTCTCCGCCGCACGGATGCGGCGTTCCAGTTCGCGCAGTTCGGCGAGCGCCGCGTCGACGGCGTCCTGAACGGTGTCGTCGGGGGCGAGGGTGAGGGTCTGGGCGAGGTATCCGGTGCCGCCGGGGAACCGGACGGTGAGGTCCCCGCCGTCGGGCGTCTCCACCCCCGCCATCAGCCGGAGAAGGGTGGATTTGCCGGAGCCGTTCTCACCGATGATGCCGGCCTTCTCACCGGGGCGGACGGTGAGTGTCACCTGGTCGAGTACCGACCGGTCTCCGTAGCTCTTGGAGACGTCTTTCAAGGTCAGTTGAGCGCGGTCGCGCTGGGGGTGCATGGGTGCTTCTTCCCTGAGGACAAGCCCGTGAAGGCGCGCGGAAGCGCACGGCGGGGCATGGATGCCGGACGGCGGAAGGGACTGCGGCACGCGCGGGGTGCCCCGGGGGGGCATCCGGCGACGCTCAGCGTCGGGCGGCGGCGTCCTGGCCGGGAATCAGCGGAAGAAGTAGTACGAACGCATGGACGGAAGTCTAAGGGCTGTCCCGTCATCCCTGGTGGATCGGCACACGGCGTCGGATGCGGTGCATCGCAAGGCGGAGGGACGTCCGCATACGGGATGTATTCGGGCGTTCCGACAACGCCGCGAGGTGCCGTAACTGTCGTCGTGCGCCCGCCAGGCATGACGGGACAGCCCTCAGCGAGGGCCGGGAGGACTCGCTCGGCAATAGAAGGGTCAGCCTGCTTTCGGGAGGCGGATGACCGCCCGGCCGCCGGTCAGGTCGACGGTGGACCTGTTCGGCGGGGCGCCGTCCTCCTCGTCGTCCCTGAGCAGCAGTGCGCTCTGACGCTCCTTGAGTTCGCTCTGCTTGCCGGGCGAGAAGGTCGCGTGCAGCTGCTCGAAGCCGGTCGCCGACACCTGGCCCTGCCGGGCGCTGTTGCGCCAGGGCAGTATCCCGGCCCGCCCGGCGCGCAGCAGCAGCTGGTCGACGAAGGCGAGCAGGGTCAGCCCGATCACCAGTCCAGGCAAAGTCATCAGTACGAGAAACCCCATGGGGCCAGTCTCACCCATGTCCATGGCCGGGCGCACCGGTTTCGCGACGTGGGTTCGGACCGGAGGATGCGGGCCGTCGCTGTGCTGCGGCGGCCCGCACGGTCCGGTGGGGCCATCCGTCGTCGGGTCGGGCGACGGGGGCCCACCGTGAGTGACGGAGAACCTCCGTCGTCGGGCGACGGGACCGGCTCCCGGCTGGTGGGGAGGAGGTCGGATCTCAGCCGTTGGGAAGGATGACGGCCCGGCCGTTGATCTTGCCGGAGTGCAGTCGCTCGTACGCGAGCGGCGCCTCGTCGATGGAGTACGTCTCCACATGGACGTCGACCGAACCGGCGTGGGCGAGGTCGAGCACCTCGACCAGTTCCTTGCGCGAACCCCAGTAGGGCGCGGTGACGGTCGTGCCGTAGGGCAGCGTGCCGAAGCCGACGGGCAGGGCGCCGCCGCCGATGCCGACGATCGTGACATCGCCGTCGACCCGGGCGACCGCTCCGGCCGTCTTCACGGTGGGCGGGGCGCCGACGAAGTCGAGGACGACGTGGGCGCCGAGACCGCCGGTCAGTTCGAGCACCTTGGCGGCCGCGTGCTCGTCGGACAGGACGGCTTCGTGGGCGCCGACCGTGCGGGCGAGGGCGAGCTTGTCCTCGGTGACGTCGAGCGCGATCACGCGCACGGCGGTCATGGCGCGCAGCAGCTGGATCGCGACGTGGCCGAGACCGCCGGTGCCGATGACCACGGCGGTGGCGCCGGGCACCAGCTTGGACAGGGAGCGCTTGATCGCGTGGTACGGGGTCAGCCCCGCGTCCGTGAGCGGCACCGTCTTCACGGGGTCGAGGTCGCCGATCGGCACCAGGTGGCGCGGGTCGTCGACGATCATGTACTCGGCCATGGCGCCGGGGGCGCCGAGTCCGGGCGGCGCGATGCCGAGCTCCTTGGCGCGCAGGCAGTAGTTCTCCTTGCCCTCGGCACAGTTCACGCAGGTACCGCAGCCCCAGGGGCCGTAGACGGCGACGGAGTCGCCGGTCGCGAAGCCGGTGACGCCGTCACCGAGCGCGGCGATCGTGCCGACGCCCTCGTGCCCGAGGGTGAGGGGCAGCGGGAAGGGGATCTGGTCCGCGGGCCAGCTCATCACGGCGATGTCGGAGTGGCAGACACCTGCGGCGGTGACCTTCAGCAGGACCTGCCCCGGGCCGGGCTCGGGGTCCGGGACGGTCACGACCTCGGGAGCGGATCCGACGGCGCGGTACTGAACGGCTTTCATGGGGTCTCCTCAGTCTTTCCTTGTTCTCTTTCTCGCCCCCGTGCCCCCGGTTCGCCACTCGGGGCGGTCATGAGGCGGAGTAGCCGCCGTCCACCAGGTGGTAGCTGCCGTGGATGAAGGAGGCCCTGTCGGAGAGGAGGAAGGCGGTGAGCTCGGCCACTTCCTCCGCCGTGCCGAGGCGTCCGGCCGGGTGCAGGGAGATCAGGTGGTCGCGGGCCGGACCGTCGGTGTTGCGCAGCAGGGGCGTGTCGATGAAGCCGGGGCCGACGGCGTTGATCCGGACGTTCTGTGCGGCGTATTCGAGGGCGGCGGTCTTGGTGAGGCCGACGACGCCGTGCTTGGCCGCGACGTACGCGGGGGAACCGGCGAAGCCGTTGGTGCCGAGGATCGAGGACATGTTGACCACCGCACCGCCGCCCGCGGCGACGATGGCGGGGAGTTCGTAGCGCATCGAGTAGAAGACGCCGCTGAGGTTGGTCGCCACGACGCGGTTCCAGTCCTCGATGGCGTACTCACCGGTGGGGTTGCTCGGACCGCCGATGCCCGCGTTGTTCACGGCGAGGTGGAGTGCGCCGAAGGTGTCGACGGTGAAGCGGACGGCGGCCTCGACGGAGGCCGGGTCGGTCACGTCCATGGCGACCGCGGCGGCCTTCGCACCGGTGCTCTCCAGCTCGGCGGCGGCCTTGCGCGCGGCTTCCTCGTCGTAGTCGGCGACGACGACGGCCGCACCGCTCGCGGCGAGCCGCCCGGCCAGGGCGAGGCCGATGCCGGACGCGCCACCGGTGATGAGGGCGATCCGGCCGGCGAACTCCGTGTCGGACGTGGCGGGGGTGTCGGTGCTCATGATGTTGCCTTTCCTTCTGTGGTGCTGTGCGGTGCCGTAGTGGCCTGCCGCTGGGTGAGCAGATCCGAGGCGAGGGCGTCGAACGCCTGGACGACCAGCTCGGGCAACGCGTCCTGGCGGCTCCCCCGCACCCAGGCGGCCTGGGCGGCGAGCAGGGCGCCCGCTCCCGCGGCCACCGTGACGGCGGGGCGGATGTCCAGCCGGGGATCGACGCCGAGCCGGTCCGCGACGATGGCGACCGAGTCCTCCTGCGCGTCCACCCGGATGTGGTGGAAGGCCGCGTAGAGGGTCGGTTCCCGCTCGGCGACGACCAGCAGGTCGAAGAACCGGGGGCGGCGGTGCCAGGGCTCCGCCGAGGGGTCGCCGAGCCAGTCGAGCACGGCGCGCCGGTAGGCGGTGAGCGGCGGCTCGGAGGCGGGGCGGGCCTTCAGGGCCTCGTTGATCCGGTCGCCGTCGCCCCGTACGGAGTCGAGTACGGCGGCTTCCTTGCTCGGGAAGTACCGGCTGAAGGTGCGTCGGTCGACATCGGCGGTCTCCGCGATCTCCTCGACCGTCACCTTCCGCAGTCCTCGGTCGAGTACGAGCTCGAACGCGGCCTGCGCCAGCGTCTCCCGGGTCCGGCGGGCCTTGCGGCTGCGCCTCTCCGGGATGTTCCGTTCCGGATTCATACCTGCACCGTACACCCGAAAATGTCCCACCGCGACACTCGTCCCATCAGGACATCATGGGACGGAGTGTCGGGTGTGTCGGGTGTGTCGCCGAGCCCCTCGGCTACCGGTCGCCGAGGGTTTCCACGGCCCGCAGGGCGTTCCCGGGCACGGCCTCGGGCCGCCGCGCGCCGCCGGACGGGGCCCGGCGCAGGGCGAGGGCGGCGACATCGTCGCGCCTGACGCCACCGGAGAAGTCCTCCAGGTCGGCGTGGAGCGAGTCCAGGACCTCGCGCGGGCCCCGCCGCGCCCAGCGGCCGAGCCGTTCGTCCAGGGGGTAGAAGTGGCCGGAGGCGTCACGGGCCTCGGTGACGCCGTCGGTGAAGACCAGCAGCGTCGCGCCCGGGGGGAAGTCGAACCATTCCGCCGTACGCGCCTCGCGGCTCAGCTCGGCCATGCCGAGGGGAACGTAGGCCCGCTGGAGGGCGATCGCCGACGCCTCGCCGTTGTGCAGCAGTCGCGGCGGCAGATGGCCGCAGTTGACCGCCTCCACCCGGTCGCCGCCGTCGAACCCGAGGATCAGCGCCGTGACGAACCGCTCGGTCTCACCGGTCTGGGAGGAGAACTCGTTGTGCCGCACGACGGCGTCCTCCAGGGCGTCCACCACACCGGTGAGCGTGGGTTCGCGGATGGCGGCCTCACGGAACGCGCCGAGCGCGGCGAAGCCCGCGCCGATGGCGGGGAGCCCCTTGCCCTGGACATCGCCGATGATCACCCGGGTGCCGTACGGAGACTCGACGACCTCGTAGATGTCACCGCCGACGAACCGGTCCTCCTCGATCGGCTCGTAGAGCCCGTACGCGAAGACCTGGTCGGTCAGGACCGGCAGTGGGCGCAGGATCTGGCGCTGGAGAGCGACGGCGGCGGAGCGCAGCCTGGCGATCTGCCGGGCGTGCCGGATGCGGGCCGCACAGGAACCGACACCCAGGGCGCAGGCCAGCACGGTGAAGCCGATGCCCAGTACCAGGTCCCAGAAGGACCCGTCCGAGGCGATACGGGAGCCGACGACCACGATCATGATCCAGCCGGCCACCCCCACCGTCTGGCGGACCGTGCAGAAGACGGAGGCCAGGGCGGGGACGACGACCAGCAGCGGGGCCACCTCGAAGTCGTCACCGGTGAAGACGTGCAGGAGCACGACCGCGAGGGTCAGCAGCGCCAGCCCCCCGGCCAGCGGCCAGTTCCCGATCCGGGGTGCGCCCGCCG
The DNA here is from genome assembly GCF_035917275.1 of Streptomyces sp. NBC_01237. Lineage (NCBI taxonomy): Bacteria > Bacillati > Actinomycetota > Actinomycetes > Kitasatosporales > Streptomycetaceae > Streptomyces > Streptomyces sp. NBC_01237. Next base: position 820,767 of record NZ_CP108508.1, read on the forward strand.
CCGCCTCGCTCGCGTCCGCGCCCGGCAGCTCCGCCTCGCGCACGGCTGCCGCTCGCTGAAGGCCCATGGCCACGGTGTGCCTCCTGTTCGGTCCTCGGTCCCGGGTGTCGGCCGTCGGTAGGACGGTTCCTCACCCAGTGGACCGGGGACCGCGGCGTCGGCACACGAGTCTTACGACCCCGAGCGCGGGCCGAAGGTCCCGGTCGGGACTTTCGGCCCGGGGCCTTCGGCACGGGCGGGGGCGCCGAAGGCCCCGGCTGCCGGGCCGGGGGCGGGAGCGGGCCGGGGGACCGTGACCTGCTGGGGAACGAGGGCCGACAGGAACTCCGTCCTGCGGCGCAGCCGGAAGCCGAGGGCTTCGTAGAGCCGGACGGCGTTGGTGTTGGACGCGGCGGCGTGCAGGAACGGGGTCTCGCCGCGTTCCCTGATCCCGTGGGCGACCGCCCGGACGAGCCGGCCCGCGAGCCCCTGCCCCCGTACGGACTCGTCGGTGCAGACCCCGCTGATCTCGGTCCAGCCGGGCGGGTGCAGCCGCTCCCCCGCCATCGCGACGAGGACGCCGGAGCGGCGGATGCCCAGGTAGGTGCCGAGTTCTATGGTGCGCGGCAGAAAGGGTCCGGGGCGGGTGCGGGCCACCAGCTCCAGCATCTCGGGGACATCGGCGGGCCCCAGGAGCACGGCCTCGGGGTCCGGTGCCGCGGCCACCGACTCGTCGACGAGCTGGACACCCTCGGCGTGGAAGAGGATCTCCCAGTCCCCGGGCGGCGGCTCACGGAACGCGGTCAGGGTGACCGAGGCCCCGGGACCGGCGAGAGCGGCGACATCGGACCAGTCCTGGGCGTCCGGGGCGTCCGGCAGGGCGAGCCACGGAGTGACGTCGACGGGGTAGCGCAGAATGCGGCCGCGGTGCTCCGCGAAGTGGGCGTGCGGGCCGGTCAGCGAGGAGCGGGCGGGGTTGTCCAGCGGATGGGCCGGGTGGCCGGCGGAGGAATGTACGGGCACGAGCGTCTTTCCTGTCTCGGATGCGGGGGTGGATACGGACGCGGACACGGCGGCCGGGACGGATGCGGCGGACGCGGCGGGGGCCGGGATTGATGCGGGGGCGGATACGGCGGGGGCCGGGATTGATACGGCGGCGGGAGCGCTCATCCGGCCACCTCGATCACGATCTTTCCGCGTGCGTGGCCGCCTTCCACCGTACGCAGTGCCCGGTCGGCTTCGGCCAGCGGGAACGTCCGCGTCACCTGGGTGCGCAGCGCTCCGCCGACGACGAGGCGTGCCAGTTCGTCGAGCACGGCCGCGGAACGGGTCCGGCGCACGGCCGCACCGCCCAGCTCGGTGACCTCCCCCGGCGACCCGGCGCTGATCAGCCGCTTCCGGTCCCCCACCACGGCGGCGGCGGCCGTCAGCGCCTCGCCGCCGGCCAGGTCGAAGGCCGCGTCCACGCCTTCGGGGGCCGCGGCCCGTATCCGGTCCTCGACTCCGGGCCCGTACGTCACATGAACGGCGCCCAGCGATTCGACGAGGTCCTGCTTGGCCGCGCTCGCCGTACCGAGAACCCGGATCCCGAAGTGGCGCGCGAGCTGCACCGCGGCCACACCGACACCGCCACCGGCTCCGGTGACCAGCAGAGTGGAGCCGGGAGCCGCGTCGAGCTGGCGCAGTCCGTCGTACGCGGTGGCCGCCGCGACCGGCAGCACCGCCGCGTCCGTGAACGACAGCCCGTCCGGCTTGTGGGCGGTGGCGTCGGCCGCCAGCAGGGCGTACTCGGCGTAACCGCCGGTCAGCGGGGAGCCGAAGACCGGCTGACCGGGCGCGAAGCCCTCGACACCCGGCCCGACCGCCTCCACCGTCCCCGACACCTCGCTGCCGAAGACACCCGGCAGGGGCGCCGGATCACTTCCCGGTCGGCGGAGACCGGACCGCCGCTTCCAGTCGACCGGGTTGACCCCGGCCGCCCGGACGGCGACGAGCAGTTCACCGGGCCCGGGGACGGGCACCGGCCGCTCGCTGAAGGCTTCCGCCTCGGGTCCGCCGTAGCGGTGGAATATGTACACCTTGGGCATGAGGTCCCTCGTTCCGGTCCGTCTCGGGTCCGCCGGACGGCCGCGGGCGCCCGACAGCAGCGGAAAGGCGAGGGACCGGATCGTATTCCCCGGGCGGCGGACTGTTCACGGGCCCGCAATCAAGTGGTCACGGCGTGGGCGCCGGACCGGCCGCCGCTTCCCGGCCCCGGCGGGCGGGCTCGATGTCAGGTCCGGCCCGCGGGGGCGGGTGGGACCGCCTCCTCGGGTACAGCCCATACGGCTCGGGTCACCTTGAGGTGCCTCTCTTTCCGAAAAGTGCCTTCTTCCGGCACCCTCGGCCGGTCTTCTACGGTTTCCGCGTAGCCCATGGCGAGCACGCCCCGCTCCGGGCCCCGCTCGCTGTGCCAAAAAGCCGCGGAGAGGCATCCCCCATGACCATCCTCAAGACATACGCACGCCTGTGGGCCGACGACATGGACGCGAGCCTGCCACTGCTGCGGCAGCTCGTCGGCGGCGAACCCGATCTGCGTTTCGCCTTCGGTTCGATCGAGCTCGCGGCCATCGGCGACTTCCTCGTCATCGCCGGTCCCGCGGAAGAACGCGCGCGGTACGCCCATGCCTCGGCGACGGTGGTCGTCTCCGACCTCGATGAGCTGTCCGCCCGGCTCGCCGCGAGCGACGGGCGGATCACCACACCTGAGGCCACCGGCCCGACCGGCCGCTACCTCTACGCACGGCATGCGGGCGGGGCGGAGGTCGAGTACGTGGAGTGGGTCCCGGAGCTCGTCAGCAGGATCACCCCCTGACGGATCCGGTCGGCAGAGCCCGTTGACACGCGTACACATGGTCGGGCAACCGTCGAATTCGACTCAACCACCGTTCAATACGCGCCGGTCGGGCCCCAATCGCCCCCCGGCTGTGGCAGTCTGGTGGAGACCGCCCCACCGGGCTCCCCCGTACCGGTGGGGCGGTTCTTCGTGTCCTCCGCGTCTCCGGTGTCCCACCACCGTCGGCGCCCGGCGGCTCTCCCGGTACCGCACGCCCCCTCATGACGCCTCTTCGTGACACTCCCTCATGACGGCCGCGCAGAGCCGAACACGGCGATTCCCGGCCAATTCCCCACGTGTGACCCGTTCGATCCGTCCGGGACGCATGGGAGTCATGAGTGAGGGCAGGCGCTTAAACCTCATGGCCTACGACCAGGGGAGCGTGACGAGATGACGGCGCACACCGCGCAGACCGCCACCGCTGCGGAACGGACCGGCGCAGTGGAACGAGCAGACTTCGCCGAGCAGCTGCCATGGATCGAGGATGCCGGGAAGATCGCGCCGAAGGACGCGCGCAAGCTCTCGAAGCTCTTCTTCGACCGGCTCCAGGACCTGGAAGAGGGCACCCAGGAGTACCAGTACGCACGGAACACGCTCATCGAGATGAACCTGTCCCTGGTCCGGTTCGCCGCGGGCCGGTTCCGCAACCGGGGCAGCGGCGACATGGAGGACATCGTCCAGGTCGGCACGATCGGTCTGATCAAGGCGATCGACCGGTTCGACCTCTCCCGCGAGGTCGAGTTCACCTCGTTCGCCGTCCCGTACATCGTCGGCGAGATCAAACGATTCTTCCGGGACACCAGCTGGGCCGTGCATGTGCCGCGCCGGCTGCAGGAGTTGCGTGTCGACCTCGCCAAGTCGAAGGAGTCCCTCGCGGGCGATCTCGACCGGGACCCCACCGTTCACGAACTGGCCGAGCATCTGGGCATCGAGGAGGCGGAGGTGACCGAGGGCATCGTCGCTTCCAACGGGTACACGGCGGGTTCGCTGGACATGCCGACCGACACCTCGCAGTCGGGACGCCACAACGCGGGCGGGCGCACCTTCGCCGACATCCTGGGCGAACCGGACCCGGCCATGGAGAGCGTGGAGAATCTGCACGCTCTCGCTCCGCTGCTCGGGGAGCTGGACGCCCGCGAGCGCCGCATCATCGACATGCGCTTCGGCCAGGAGCTGACGCAGGCGCAGATCGGCGCGGAACTCGGGATCTCCCAGATGCATGTGTCGCGGCTGCTGAGCCGCATGCTGCTCCGGCTGCGCAGCGGCATGCTCACCCAGGAGTAGCCGCCGGAGCCCTTGTGTTGCTTCCGTATTGCAGCTTCGTGGCCAAGCACGCGACACGCTTCTCGGACCCGCACCATGCCCTCTACGGTCCGTAGTCAGCCCGTCGACAGCGCGTGCTTCTTGCCGATCAGCCACTGAACCAGCGTGCGAGGAAACACATGAGCCAGCCCCTCGACTCCGTCACCGCAGGGCACACGCCCGAGGACCACGACCGGCAGGAGGCCGGACCCGCCTGGTCGTTCGAGACCAAGCAGATCCACTCCGGCGCGTCCCCCGACCCGACGACGGGTGCCCGTGCGGTGCCGATCTACCAGACGTCGTCGTTCGTCTTCCGCGACACCCAGCACGCCGCCGACCTGTTCTCGCTCGCCGAACCGGGCAATATCTACACCCGCATCCACAACCCCACCCAGGACGTTCTGGAGCAGCGGATCGCGGCGCTGGAGGGCGGCGTCGCGGCCGTCGCGCTCGCCTCGGGGCAGGCGGCGGAGACCCTGGCGATCCTGACACTGGCCGGTGCCGGGGACCACATCGTCTCCTCCACGTCGCTCTACGGCGGCACGTACAACCTGTTCCGGCACACGCTCCCCCGGTTCGGCATCGAGGTGTCGTTCGTCGACGACCCCGACGACATCGCGCAGTGGCAGGCCGCGATCCGGCCCAACACCAAGGCGCTGTTCGCGGAGACGCTCGGCAATCCGCGCGGTGACGTCCTGGACATCCGGGCCGTCGCGGACGCGGCGCACGGGGCCGGGCTGCCCCTCATCGTCGACAACACCGTGCCCACGCCCTACCTCCTGCGGCCCATCGAGCACGGCGCGGACATCGTCGTCCACTCCGCGACGAAGTTCCTCGGCGGGCACGGCACCACGCTCGGCGGGGTGGTCGTGGACGGCGGCACCTTCGACTTCGGTACGCACTCCGAGCGCTTCCCCGACTTCCACACCCCCGACCCGAGCTACCACGGGCTGCGCTACTGGCCGGATCTCGGACCGTCCGCCTTCGCCGTGAAGCTCCGCGTCCAGCTGCTGCGCGACCTGGGGCCCGCGCTCTCTCCGCACTCGGCGTTCCTGCTGCTCCAGGGGGTGGAGACGCTGAGCCTCCGGCTGGAGCGGCACACCTCCAACGCGCTGGCGCTCGCCCGGTGGCTGGAGCAGCGCGACGAGGTGGCGGCGGTGCACTACGCCGGTCTGGAGTCGAACCGCTGGTACGAGGCGGGGCAGCACTATCTGCCGCGCGGTGCTGGTGCGGTGCTGTCGTTCGAGCTGCGGGACGGGGCCGAGGCGGGCAAGCGGTTCGTGGACGCGGTCGAGCTGTTCAGCCACCTCGCCAACATCGGTGACGTACGGAGCCTGATCATCCACCCCGCGTCGACCACGCACAGCCAGCTGACCGAGGAGCAGCTCGCCGCCACCGGTGCGACCGCGGGCCTCGTACGGCTGTCGGTGGGGCTGGAGAACGTGGACGACCTCACGGCGGATCTGGAGGCGGGGTTCCGGGCCGCGAAGGCGGCGTCCTGAACCCGACGGCCACGTCCCGTGTCCTTCCCCTCCCGCCGGCCGCCGGAGGCCGGCGGGAGGAGGACCCGCCCGGCGGACGCTCCTGGGTGGTCCTGGAGCGGCCGCTGACGCTGGAGTCCGGCCCCGCCCTGCCGGACGTGGGCCTGGCGTACGAGACATGGGGGCGGCGGGCCCCGGACGGGGCCAACGCCGTGCTGGTCCTGCACGCGCTGACCGGTGACAGCCATGTGGCCGGACCCGCGGGACCGGGGCACCCGACCGCGGGGTGGTGGGATGCGCTGGTCGGTCCGGGGAAGGCACTCGACACCGACCACTGGTTCGTCGTCGCGCCGAATGTGCTGGGCGGCTGCCAGGGCAGCACCGGCCCCTCGTCCCGGCGGCCTGAAGGCATCCGCTGGGGTGACGCATTCCCGTATCTGACGGTCCGTGACCAGGTGGCGGCGGAGGTGGCGCTGGCCGACGCGCTCGGCATCGAACGCTGGGCGGCGGTCGTCGGGGGTTCGATGGGCGGCATGCGGGCCCTCGAATGGGCGGTGGGCCATCCGGAGCGCACGGGGTCCCTCCTCGTGCTGGCGGCCCCGGCCGCCGCCTCCGCTGAGCAGATAGCCTGGGGGTCGGTGCAGATCTCCGCGATCCGTACGGACCCGGGGTGGCGGGGCGGGCACTACCACGACGCGGCACCGGGCGAGGGCCCCCACCGGGGTCTCGGCCAGGCCCGGCGGATCGCCCATGTCACCTACCGCAGCGAGCCGGAGCTGGCTTCCCGGTTCGGCAGGGAGCCCCAGCCGGGTGAACAGCCGGAGCGGGGCGGCCGCTACCGGGTGGAGTCCTATCTCGACCACCACGCGGACAAGCTGGTGCACCGCTTCGACGCGGGTAGCTATGTGGTGCTCACGGAGGCGATGAACGGGCACGACGTCGGCCGGGGCCGGGGCGGTGTCGCCCGGGCGCTGCGCCGGGCGGGGATGCCCGCCCTGGTCGCGGGTGTCGATTCGGACCGGCTGTATCCGCTGACGCAGCAGGCGGAGCTGGCGGCGCTGCTGCCGGGCGCGGACCGGCTCAGGACCGTCGAATCACCGTACGGGCACGACGGATTCCTGATCGAGACCGATCAAGTGGGCATGCTGATGCGGGAGTTGCTTCCCGTTCCCCGTCCCTCTCATCTTCCCCAGGAGCGCCCATGACTTCCGTGCCGCTGTCCGAGTCAGAGGACCACTACGAGCGGATACGGCTTCGCCAGTGGTCGCGCGGCCGTGCGCGCTCGGCCGGATTCGACCGCCGGGACCTGCTGAAACTGGTCGCGGCGGCTTCGGCGGCCGCGCCGCTGGTCGCGGCCGCCGCCTCGCCCGCGCGGGCGGCCGCGATCGCGCCGGACGTGGTGAAGCCGCTGCCTCCCGAGCTGTTCACGGTGCGCGGCACCAACGCCGAGACCAACTTCGCGGCGCTGCGCTCCACGGGCCTGCTCACCCCCGTCGACCGCTTCTTCGTCCGCAACCACACCGCCACCCCGCGGATCGACGCGGCCGGCTGGCGGCTGACCGTGTGGGGCAGCGGGCTGACGGGAGGGCCGGTCGAATTCTCGTACGCCGATCTGCGCGCCCTGCCCGCGGTGACCCGCACGGCCTTCGTCGAGTGCGCGGGCAATGGCCGCAGCTTCTACGCCTCTCAGCAGAATCAGCAGGTCAGCGGCACCGCCTGGACCATGGGCGCGATCGGCACAGCGCGCTGGCGCGGGGTGCGGCTGGCGGACGTGCTCCACCGTGCGGGGATCGGCCGGAACGCGGTCGACGTGCTGCCGCGCGGCCTGGACGCGGAGGTCATCAGCGAGGGCGTCAACCTGGGCCGGGTGCGCAGACCGCTGCCGGTCGCGAAGGCTCTGGACGACGTACTGCTCGCCTACGAGATGAACGGTGAGCCGCTGCCGCCCGACCACGGCCATCCGGTCCGTCTGATCGTCCCTTCGTGGGTGGGGGTCGCGAACATCAAGTGGGTCGGTGACATCGAGGTGAGCGCGGAGCCGCTGTTCACGCCGTGGAACACGGGTCTGTACCGTCTGTTCGGCCCCGAGCATCCGCCGGAGGGCAGCGCGCCGCTGACCCGCCAGACCTTGAAGAGCGCGTTCGAGCTGAACCTCGGCGCCTCGTTCCCGGCGCACCGGCGGGTGCTGCTGACGGGCCGTTCCTGGTCGGGTGGGGCGCCGGTGCGCTCCGTCGAGATCAGCACCGACGGCGGTACCCGCTGGCGCCGTGCCCGGCTGCGCGACGAACCCCGGTCCGGCAGCTGGGTCCGGTGGTCGGCCGACTGGGTGCCCGGGGACCGGGGGCCCGGGGTGCTGCTGGCCCGCGCGACGGACCGTTCGGGGCGTACGCAGCCGGAGGTGGCGGTCCACAACACACAGGGCTATCTGTTCGACGCGGTGGTCCGGCACCCGGTGACGGTGCTCTGACCCGGTGACAGTCGTACGCCGGGTCCCGCCGTCGTACGGCCGGGGACCCGGCGTACGACGGCGGGATGGGCGCGCGGCCGGGAAAAGGGCGCGCGCGCCCGGCCGGGCGGCTGGTAGAAACCCGGCATGAACCATGACGCGCACCCGGTCGACCCGATGGAACAGCTGCTGGCGGAGCGGGCGTGCGAACGGCTCGTCGTCGAGTTCGTCCGCAGGCTCGACCTCGGCGATCCGCCCGCGGTGGCCGACCTGTTCACCCCGGACGGCCGGTGGGAGTGGCCCGCGGGCGGGCGCCGTATCGAGGGGCGGGAGGCGCTGCGGACCTACTTCGGGTCCCGGCCCGCCGACCGGCACTCGCGTCGGATGTGCACGAACATCCTGGTCACCGTCGACTCGCCCACCACGGCCTCGTCGACGACGTATTTCGCGACCTTCCGGGTCGACGGTGCCGGGGACACGCTGCCCGCTCCGCGGCTGCCGGCGAATGTCGGCCACTACGAGGACACGTTCCGCAAGGTCGACGGGGTCTGGCTGCTCGCCTCGCGCACCCTGGTGCTGGCCTTCGGCGGCGCCACGGAGCGGATCGCGCCGGCGCCCCCGTCCGGCGCCTGAGCCTCAGGGAGCGGTCCGCGCGCTCGCCAGCACGGCGGCGTGCACCGCCCTGGCGATGCGGGAGCCCCACGGCGAGCGCGGCCCGGCGAAGGGTTCGCCGCCTTCGGGCCCCGGCTCGGGGGCCGCGACGCACACGGCGTCCGTGGGGGTGCCCGAGCAGTCGAGACCGGCGTCCAGGAGCGCCTGGACCTTGGCTTCGGTGGCGGTGGCGACGGCGTTGACCAGAGCGGCGTCGGACAGGGCGGCGGGTACCGTGACGACGATGTTGACGGTGCCGGGGAGCGGCGCTCCGGCGATCGCCTCGGCCGGGGCCGCGGCCCAGCCCCGCACGCCGAGCCCGCAGGTGACGGTGGCTGTCACACCCTCGTCGGCGGCCCGGGTGTGAGCGGTGACGTCGGCCGCCGTCATCAGCCCGGCGCCCGGTCCGGTGAGCCCTTCCGCGGCGGCGATCTCGGCGAGGTGGCGCTCGGGGTCCAGGCGGGGATAGCCACCGGGTACCTGTGCGTTGAGGATCCAGGCGCGGGGTCCGATGCCGCCGCCGAGTACGGCGCTGCTGCACACCCGTACGCCCGCCCCCAGCCGCCACACCAGGTGGTGCAGGTCCTGTCCGTCCTCCCGCCGGGACAGCAGGGCTCCGCGCTGTCCGGGCAGAGGTGTGCTGGTGGATCGGATGAGGTACCCCCGGGTGGAACGGCAGAACGGCGGACGGTGAGGGACGGCCCTTGGAGGCTCGCGTCGATTCTAGGAGAGACCGCGATCACCTCACTCCATGGGCGGTTCGCCCGATCCCCGATACCACATGATCCGGCCGTTGCGCGCGGATGACGCGCCCTCGGCCCCCGGGCCCGCACCCGTCCGACCTCACCCGATCGGCCTAACCGCGGCGGCCGGATCGAGGCCGCGTCGTACGGGGCCTGGCGCCATGACCGGGGCTTCGGTGTCCCGGCCCCGCGAGCCGGGAAGTTGCAGCGTCCATCCGGGTGAGGCGCGATGGAAGTCGGACGCGCCTCACCTGGTGGATCCACCCACAGGGCATGTCCGGGCGAGGAGGAATCGGTTATGGGAGCCGCTGACGGTTTCACGGATTCCGGAGAGCTGGACGGTCTGACCGTCTACGACAACGAGGGCGAGAAGGTCGGCAGTGTGGGCCGGGTGTACGTCGATGACGACACCGGCAGGCCCGACTGGGTCACCGTCAAGACCGGGCTGTTCGGCATGAAGGAGAGCTTCGTACCGCTCGCCGGAGCCCGTCGGGTGGGCTCCGACCTGCACGTCTCGTATCCGAAGGACAGCGTCAAGGACGCCCCGAGGGTGGACGCGGACGCGCACCTGTCCGTCTCGGAGGAGGAAGAGCTCTACCGGCACTACGGGCTGACCAGGAAGGCCGGCGCCATCGGTGACAAGGGGCGTGCCGGGGCCGGCGCGCCGAACGCCGCCAAGACCGGTGCGATGGGCGCGGCGGGCGCTGCGGGTGCCGCGGGCGCCGGGACACGCGACGCGGCCTCGACGGGCCGCACCACCACGGGCACCGGCACGACCACGGGCATGGCAGGAGCGGGTACCGGCATGGGCAAGCACCGCGACATGGACACCTCCGCGACGGCACGTCCGCTCGCCGGAGCCGGGGCCGAACGGTCCGCCACCGGTTCCGGTGGCAAGGAGGAGATGATCCGTTCCGAGGAGCAGCTGCACGTCGGCACGGAGGAGTACGAGAGCGGACGGGCCCGTCTGCACAAGTACGTCGTGACGGAGAACGTCACCCGCACCGTGCCGGTGTCCCACGAAGAGGTACGGGTGGTCCGCGAGCCGCTGCGTCCGGGCGAGAAGTCGGCCGGGACGACGAACATCGGTGAGCAGGACATGGAGGTGACGCTGCACGCCGAACGCGCCACCGTCCGCAAGGAGGCCGTCCCGGTGGAGCGCGTCCGCCTGGAGACCAACAAGGTCACCGAGCAGAAGGAGGTCTCCGCCGAGGTCCGCAAGGAGAAGATCGACTACGCGGACGGCAAGGACATGGGCACGGGCAAGGACATGGGCGGCGAGTTCGGCCAGGGACGCCGCCACTGACCCCCGCACACCGCGGCCGAAGGCCGCTCCCATGGTCTCGATCGCCGGACGGGCTGTTGTCGCAGCCCGTCCGGCGCGGTGCGGAGCGGGCTTTCCGCCGCGGCGCTCCTGGCCGGTACGACGGTGTCCCTACCGCGCGGCGGCCGGCCCGCGCCCCGGCAGGAAGCGGACCGACGGCCGCCCGTCCGGACCTTCGGGCGTGACGACCGCCCGTACCCGGTAGACGTCCTCGACGAGCTCTGCGGTGATCACCTCGGCCGGGGTGCCGGCCGCGACCACCCGGCCCGCCTTCAGCACCGTGATCCGGTCGCAGAACATCGCGGCGAGGTTGAGGTCGTGCAGCGCGATCACGCTGGTGACCGGCAGCGAGGCGACCAGGGCCAGCAGCTCCAGCTGGTGCTGGATGTCGAGGTGGTTCGTCGGCTCGTCCAGGAGGAGTTCGCGCGGCTGCTGGGCCAGGGCGCGGGCGATCTGGACCCGCTGGCGCTCACCGCCGGACAGGGTGTGCCAGAACTGTCCGGCACGGTCGGCCAGTCCGGTGCGCTCCAGCGCTTCGCGGACGGCCTCCTCGTCGGCCCGGTCCGGTGCGGACCAGGCGCGGCGGTGCGGGATGCGCCCGAGGCGTACGACGTCCAGCACGCTGAGTTCGACCTGGGTGGCCGCGTGCTGGTCGACCACGGCCACGCGCCGGGCCACGGTGCGGCGGCCGATGTCGCCGAGCGGGCGGCCGTCCAGCGTGACCGTGCCGCTGCCCGGGGCGAGGACGCCCGCGAGGACCCGCAACAGGGTGGACTTGCCGGACCCGTTGGGGCCGAGCAGGGCGACGGTGGCGCCGGGCGGCGGCGTGATGCTCACCCCGTCGAGGATGAGCCGGCCGCCCGCCTCGCGGCTGACGCGTTCGGCCCACAGGCCCCCGACACCCCTGACGCCCCCGGTGCTCTTCGCGGTCGCCCCGGTGTCTTCGGGGATTCCCGTGCCTTCGGCTGCCTCGGTGGCCCGGCCTGTCATGCGGTCCTCCGGGTGCGGTACAGGACGAGTACGAAGGCGGGCACCCCGATCAGGGCGGTGACGACGCCGACCGGCACCTCCTGGGGGTCCAGGACGGTCCGGGCGAGGGTGTCGACCCAGACCAGGAACACCGCCCCGGCCAGGGCGGTGACCGGGAGCAGCCGCCGGTGCCCGGAGCCGGCGAGCGCACGGGCGGCGTGCGGGAGTACGAGGCCGACGAACCCGATGGCGCCCGCGGAGCTGACCAGCGCCGCCGTGAGCAGGGCGGTGGTGCACAGGAGCACGAGCCTGGTGCGGGCGACATGGACACCGAGGGCCGCCGCCGCGTCCTGGCCGAAGGCGAAGGCGTCGAGGGTACGGGCGTGGCCCAGGCAGATCAGCAGCGTGGCGGCGAGGACGGCGGCGCAGAGCCCCACGTCGCTCCAGCCGACCCCGGCCAGCGAGCCGAGGAGCCAGAACAGCACCCCGCGGGTCTGCTCGGCGTCGGCCGCGGTCATGACGACGAAGGAGGTGAGCGCCGAGAACAGCTGCATCGCCGCGACACCGGAGAGCACGACCCGGTCGACCGTGCCCCCGAGGGTGTGGCTGAGCAGCAGGACGAGGGCGAACGAGCACAGGGCCCCGATGAGCGCCCCGGTCGAGAGGGACACCGCTCCCCCGCCGGTCCCGAGGACGACCACCACGACCGCGCCGGTCGAGGCGCCCGACGAGACTCCCAGGACGAAGGGGTCGGCGAGCGGGTTGCGCAGGAGCGACTGCATCACGGTGCCGCACACCGCGAGTCCGGCGCCGCACACGGCGGCGAGCAGGGTGCGGGGCATGCGCAGGTTCCAGATGATGCCGTCCCGGATCGGGGTGAGTGTCGATTCACCGGCGCCGAGATGCGCGGCGACGGCGGACCAGACGTCGGGGACGGAGATCCGGGCCGGCCCGATGGTGACGGCGACCGCGACGGAGAGCGGGAGCAGCGCGATACCGCAGCTCCACAGCAGTGCGACGCGCAGGCGCCGTACGCGGGCACCGGCCCGCGGGGTCGGGGGCCCGGGCGCCCCGCCCGGACCGGCGGGTCGGGCCGGCCGGGTCTTCCCCGCCGGTGCGGCGGTGGCGCGTTCGGTGTCCGTCACCCGGTGAGTCCGAAGTCGCGCAGTCCGGCGGCGACGCGCTCCAGGCCCTCGACCGTCCGGATGGACGGGTTCAGGGCCTGGCCGCTGAGCAGCACGTACCGCCGGTGCCTGACCGCGTCCATGTTCCTCGTGACGGGGTTGGACTCCAGGAAGGCGATCTTCTTCGCGGCGCTCTCGGCGGTCTGTGCCTTGCGGGTGAGGTCACCGATGACCAGGACGTCGGGGTCGCGGTCGGCGACGGTCTCCCAGCTGATCTGCGGCCATTCCTCGTGGGTGTCGTCGAAGACGTTCCTCGCGCCGAGTTCCCTGGTGATGATGCCGGGGGCGCCGCAGCACCCGGCCAGGTACGGGGCCTTGGAGTCGGAGAACCAGTAGAGGAGGGTGGCGTCGGAGGCGTCGCTGTCCGCGGTCGCCTTCGCCACCCGGGCCCGCAGCCGGCCGACGAGCTGTTCGCCCCGCTCCTCGACACCGAACACCCGGGCCAGGTCGCGTACTTCGGCGTAGACGCTGTCCATGGTCAGCTTCGCGGTGCGGGCTCCGTCGCCGCCCTTGCTGTTGTCCTTGCCGGTGCAGTCGGCGGGCGAGACATAGGTGGGGACGCCGAGTTGCTCGAACTGGTCACGGGGGGCGACGCCGCCCTTGGCGAGCGTCGAGGCGAACGACGCGCTGACGAAGTCGGGTTCCCTGTCGAGGACCTTCTCCGACGAGGGCCGGTTCTCGGCGATCCGCTCCACTGTCGCGTTGGCCTTCTCCAGCCCCTTCATGACCGGGTCGGTCCAGGTGGAGGTGCCCGCGAGCCGGTCGGCGAGGCCGAGGGAGAGAAGGATCTCCGTCGACCCCTGGTCGAGGGAGACGGCCCGTTGCGGGGCGGCGTCGACGGTGACGGTGCGGCCGCAGTTCTCGATGGTGACGGGGTAGCCCCCGGCTCCGCTCCCACCGGCCGTCGGGGCGGGGTCTCCGCCGCTGCAGCCGGTCAGCAGGACGAGTCCCGCCGTGAGCAGGGCAGCGGCACGTATGGGCTGGGCTATGGGCGGCACGGGTCCCCCTGCGTCTCTGGGCCCATGCGCGGAGCCCGTGGTACGGAGCGCTGCGTCCCGGTGGGGGCCGCAGGTGCCAGCAGGTTTTCGGACTCGGGTTCCTTCGGACGGGGCGCCTTCCCGGAACACCGCGGTGTTCCAGTGGCCGTGGCCCCGCCCGTCCCCCTCACCGCTGCGCGTCAGTTCCGGTTTCGCACCGGATTCCCTGACTCCTTGCGTGGAGTTCGACTGGCTTCGGCAAGCTATCACGCACTGCGTCGGGTCCCGGCGGCAGTGCGTTGCGGCCTCCGCGACGACGGCTGACGCGTTGCGGCCCGCGCGAGGAGAGCGCGATGAACGGCCGTGCGAGGAAGGGCTCCGCGATGGCGGCCGGTGCGTGTGCGGGCCGATGCCTGCGCGGCAGATGCCTGTGCGGCCGGTGCGGCTGGGAGGTCGTCCCGCCGCACCGGCCCGAAAGTGTCTCCGTCGGCTACGGACGCTGGAGAGCGACCACGGCGTTGTGGCCGCCGAAGCCGAAGGAGTGGCTGACGGCCCGCCGTACGGGCAGCCGCAGCGGGAGCTTGGTGACGCAGTCGATGTCGAACTCGGGCGCCGGGGCGTCCAGGTTGGCGATCGGCGGTACGACACCGTGCTGAAGCGTGAGGATCGTCAGCCCGGCCTCGATGGCACCGGCTGCCCCCATGCAGTGTCCCAGTACGCCCTTGGGGGCGGTGACGGGCGGCCGGTGCGGGTAGGCCCGGCTGATGAGGGCGGCTTCGGTGGCGTCGTTCAGCGCTGTGGAAGTGCCGTGCGCGTTGACGTGGTCGACGTCCTCGGCGCGCCATCCGGCATCCCGCAGTGCGGCGTCGACGGCTGCTCGGGCGATGGTGCCGGAGGGATGCGGGCTGGTGGGATGGTGGGCGTCCGTCGTGGCGCCGGTGCCCGCGAGCAGCGCTCTGGGGGTCGTGCCCCTGGCGTGGGCGTCCTCGGCCCGTTCCAGCACCATGATGGCGGCGCCCTCGCCCATCACGAGTCCGGCCCGGTCCGCCGCGAACGGCCGGCAGAGCCTGGACGGGTCGCCGTCCCGGAGCGCTGCGGCTCCCGAGCGGGCGAAGCCGGTCATGGCCACCGGGAACACGATCGACTCGGTGGCTCCGGCGATCGCGATGTCGCACTGGCCGGTGGCCAGCAGGTCCCGGGCCACGGAGAGCGCGGTGACTCCGGACGAACAGGCCGTGCACGGCGCCAGACTGGGGCCGTGCGCCCGCATCTGGATGGCGATCTCCGCCGCGGGCATGTTCGGGATCGTCAGGAGGATGCCCGCGGGTGAGGTGGCCGCGGGTCCGCGCCGGTCCAGCGCGACGGCCTGTTCGGTCAGCCCCGCGGAGCCTCCGCTGCTGGTGCCGACGACCACGGCCACCCGGGTCCCGTCCCAGTCGGCGGGGTCCAGTCCGGCGTCGGCGACCGCTTCCCGTGCGGCCAGGACGGCGAACTTGACGTACTTGCCCATGCGGAACGCGGCACGGCCTCCGACCGCGGCGTCCAGATCGATGCCCGAGACCGTGCAGGCGAAGTCGACCGCGCAGCCTTCGAGCTCCGGGACGGTGCGGGCGGGTGAGACCCCGGCGCAGACGCCGTCCCAGGTGGTGTCGGTGTCGTTGCCGGCCGGGGTGATCATCCCCAGGCCGGTGACGGCGATGGCGGGCTTGTTCATCGGGCGCAGCTCACCGGCACCGCACCGTCGACGGCAGCACGGATGAACTCCGAGATGTCGGTGAGTGTGGCGTCCTTGTAGAGCGTGTCCGAGTCGGCCTCGACGCCCAGCGTCTCCTTGATGATGACGGCGAACTCGGCGACGGCCAGGGAGTCCATCTCCAGGCTGTCCATCGTCGACTCCGGGAAGATCTCGGAGTCGGGCACCTTGAAGGTCCCGGCCAGGACCTCGGTGATCTTCGGGTGAATCGTGTTCATCGTCCTCGCGGCCGTCACGGTCTTCGCGGTGTTCACTGTCTACCTCTCATCGGCATGTACCTCGAACGGCGGGTAGTTGAACGCATCTACCCACCGCCGAAGTAACTGGATGCAGGCGTTCCGGTTACGCCTTCCGGCGAACCGATTCGTCTACGCTCACCTGCGGCTTCTCCAGCCACCGGGACAACACCGATGTCGTTCCCCAGTACGCCAGCAGAACGCCGCCGACACCGACCGCCCCCACGCTTTCGCGCACCGACCGGCGGCGGATGCGGTCGCGGACGCGCAGACGCGCGGACCGGGTCTCCCGCCCGCACTGCGGCGCCCGGTCCTCGCCCTGGTGCCAGGCGCCGTCGGGGTCGTCGTAGGCATCCGCGTAGTCCGGGCCCGCGATCGGCCGGTCGGCGAGCAGCGCGTCCGGCAGGGCGAACGAATCGACCAGCTCCGGGGCGTGCGCCGCGACGGTGGCGATCAGCCGTTCGATGGCGTCCGGCAGCTCTTCCACCTGTTCGGCGGTCACCTGTCCGGCCGCGAGCAGGTCGCCGCTGTTGCGGTCCACCCACTGAAGGGCGAACAGCCTCTGCAGCTCCCCCAGTCGGTCCCTGGCCGGTCCTGCGGGCAGGCCGTCCACGGCGTGTGCGTACGCCTCGGCCGCCTGCCGGTACGCGTACGCCTCGACACCGCGCAGGGCCGGCCCGGACGCCGCGTTCCAACGGCCGAGGAAGTCGCCGAACGGTGCCGCGCTCATCCGCTCCCGGGCCCGGGTGAAGCAGATCTCCTCCACGGCCGCGAGAAGCCGGCGCAGGAACCGGGGGTCGGACAGATCGCCCGGGGCCGCGGGGGCGGCGGACCTCGCCCGCGGTGCGAAGCCGAACATCATCTCGGCGGCCGCCTTGGCGTGGATGGCGACGTTGTCCCCCTCCGCGGTGATCACTCCCTCCACACCGCTGAACACCTCGGTCATGCCGTTGTTCTCCAGCAGCCCCTGCGCTCCACACCTCTCCCGGCACTCGACGATGACATCGCGGGCCTGCCAGGTGATCCATCCCTTGGCCACCGCGACCAGGCGCTCCGCCTCGTCCCGGTCGGCGTCGGTGCGCTCCTCCCACCGCTGGAGCGCTCTGCGGTGCAGCAGGCTCATGGCGAAGACCGTGGCCATCGCCCCGGCGAGCGGGCCGTGGTGGGTCCGGTGGGCGTAGACCGGTACCCGCTGGGAGGCGCGGGAGCCGGTGATGAGGCGGTGGCCCCCGTAGCGGACGGCGATGGCCAGGGTCACCCGGGCCGATCCGACCGCGCAGGCACTCATGGAGATCTTGCCGGGGGCGACCCGCTCGATGGAGGCGAGGAACCGACGCCTGCGGTTGGCCACTTCACTGGTGAACTTCCCGCGCTCGCCGACCGCGCCCTGCTCACCGGCCAGCAGGGCGTCGCGCCCCACGAAGAACCGGTCGAAGGAGGTCAGGCAGTGGTCGACCGGGCTGCCCATCCGGGCGGGCAGCCGGCGCACCCGTACACCGGGCAGGGGGCGTACGTCGTCGGTGAGCGGTGCGAGGAAGAGGAAGACGCCGTGGTCGGTGCCGTCGACCAGCAGCCGGGCGGCCACCAGTCCGGCCTTGGGTCCGCCGGCCGGGCCGGTGTTGGGCATGAACTTCTGCGCCCCGCTGTGCGGGGTATGCAGGACGAAGCCGTCGCGTTCACGGTCGTACGTCGCCGTGGTCTCGACGGCCGGCGCGTCGTTGCCGTGCGCCACCTCCGTGCACAGGAAGGTTCCGGTGCGCCGCAGTTGGAGGAATTCCGACAGATCGCGGCGGCTGCCGTTGTCGTGGTCGAGGAGGCTGCCGAGGAACAGGTTGTAGTGGATGCCCGCGACCGTGGCCAGCGACGGGTCGGCCGGACTGAGCCACTCGTGCAGGGCGGCGAGGGCACGCGGATCGGCGGCCAGCCGGGCGGCGCTGTCGATCGATTCGTTGAGGATGCGCAGGCGGTCGTAGGAAAGGGCGAGCCGCTCGTCGGGGGTTCCCGAGGCGGGACGACGGAACGGTTCCGTGGTGAGCAGACGTCGCCAGAACCCGTGCTCCTGGCGGAAGTTCTCCCCGTAGAGCACCCGGGTCAGCAGATCTGTGGTCGACGTAGGAGCCGAGCTATTCATCATTACGGTCACGGACGTAGAACGATCAAGGAACGGCGAGGACACCCCTCGCCGTTCCCGGATATGGGCGTTGGTCAGGCCTTCTGGAATGCGAGTGCGACGTTGTGGCCGCCGAAGCCGAAGGAGTGGCTCACCGCGGTCTCGACCCGTCGGTGGCGGGGTTCCTTGGTCACGCAGTCGAGCGGGAAGGCGTCCGGCAGGGAATCCAGGTTGGCGATCGGCGGGATGAGGGACCGTTCCAGGGTCAGCACGGTGGCCACCGCCTCGATCGCGCCCGCCGCCGCCAGGGTGTGTCCGACGACGCCCTTGGGCGCGGTGACCGGGGGGCGGTGCGGGAAGAGCCGGGAGATGAGGGTAGTCTCCATGGCGTCGTTGAGCGGGGTGGAGGTGCCGTGGGCGTTGATGTGGTCGACATCGCCCGGCTCCCAGCCCGCCTGCCGCAGGGCCGCTTCGACGGCCCGCTGGGCGCCCCGGCCGCCGGGCTCCGGTGCGGTGGGGTGGTGGGCGTCCGTACTGGACCCGGCCCCGGTGAGCAGGGCGCGGGTACGTCCGCCCCTGGCCCTGGCCCCGTCCTCGCGTTCCAGGACGAGCATGGCGGCGCCCTCGCTGATCACGAAGCCGTCACGGTCCGCCGCGAACGGCCGGGATGCGCCCGCCGGATCGTCGGTCCGCGTGGACAGGGCGCCCATCCTGGCGAAGGCGGTGACCACGAGCGGGGTCAGCACGGACTCCGAGCCGCCGGCCACCACCACGTCGCACTCGCCGCTGCGCAGCAGATCGCGCGCCACGGCGATGGCGGTGGCTCCCGAGGCGCACGCCGTCACGGGCGCCAGGCTGGGGCCGTGGGCCTTCAGCGCGATGGCGACCTCTCCGGCCGCCGCGTTGGGGATCATCATCGGGACCAGCAACGGGGACACCGCGTCGGGGCCCCCCGCCGCCAGCCGGGCGGCGTTGTCGACGAGTACGGATACGCCTCCGACCCCCACGCCCAGCACCACGCCCACCCGGTCGCCGTCCCAGCGGGCCGGGTCCAACCCGGCGTCCGCGACCGCCTGCCGGGCGGCGACCACGGCCAGCTTCACGAACCGGGCCATCCGCCACACCGAGCGTCCGCCCACCGCCGCGTCCAGGTCCAGGCCGTCGACCGAACAGGCGAAGTCGACGGGCAGACCGGCGAGTTCGTCGCAGCGCCGGGCCATGGAGTATCCGGAGCACAGCCCTTCCCAGAAGCTGTGCTCGTCCGCACCCGCGGGAGTCACCAGGCCCACTCCCGTCACCGCGACAGCGGTGTCGGTGCCGGTGTCCTTGTCAGCGGACCGCGCCATTCTGTGTTCCTTCCATAGAAATCGTCTGCGGGGTGCCCGGCCAGCGAAGTGCCGCGGAACCCCAGGTCAATCCGCCCCCGAAGGCGGTGATCAGGACCCGGTCGCCGGCCCTGAACCGGCCCCGCCCCTCGGCGTCCGCCAGGGCCAGGGGAATGGAGGCCGCGCCGGTGTTGCCCACCCGTTCCAGATGGGTGACACAGCGCTGCGGCCCGATGCCGACGCGTTCGGCGACCGCGCGCAGGATCCTCGCGTTGGCCTGGTGCGGGACGAAGTGGTCGACCTCCGCGGCGTCCCAGCCCACCCGGGTGAGCAGTTCGCGGCACGATCCGGTCATCCGCTGGACGGCGTGCTGGTACACGGAGGGGCCCTGCATCCGGAAGAACTCGTCGCCCGCCGCCGCCGGGCGGTCCGTCGACCGGGCCCGTGCGCCGCCGCCCGGCACCGTGATCAGGTCGTACCCGGTGCCGTCGCTGCCCAGGTCGAAGGCGAGCAGCTCGCCGGGCGCTCCGGTGCGCCCGGCCGCCACGAGGGCCGCCCCCGCCCCGTCGCCGAAGACCACGCCCGCCGAGCGGTCCGCCGGGTCCAGCCAGGCCGAGTAGACATCCGCACCCACGAGCAGCACCCGCTCGTACAGGCCCGAGGCCACCAGGCCGTGGCAGACGGCCAGTCCGTAGACGAAACCGCTGCACACCGCGGCGATGTCGAGCGCCGGTACGGTGCCCAGCCCCAGACGTGCGGCCAGGGCGGGCGCGGTACCCGGACAGAGGTGGTCGGGGGTGGCGGTGGCGAGGACCAGGGCGTCCACCGGTCCGGGCGCCGGGGACCTGCCGAGCAGCCGGCCGGCCGCCTCGAAGGCGACATCGCCGGTGGCCAGTCCGGGCCCGGCCCGGTGACGGCTGCCGATGCCGGTCCGTGACCGCACCCAGGTGTCGTCCACCCCCCAGGCGGCGGGCAGTTGGTCATTGCCCACCGGCTCCCCCGGCACCCATCCCGCCACGCTCTCCAGCACCGCCGTGCGTGCGCCGGCCCGTAAGACTCCCCGTCGCGCACCCGGCCCCGTACCGCTGTCGACTGCTTGTCCCCTCGCCACCCACTGCCCCGATTCCGTCGTCGAACGTGCCAACCCGTTGACGAACGGCGGAATGCCTGGTGGGGGTGCGTTCGACTGGGCCGAACGGGTTAAAGATGTTTCCCGAGGCCCCCGATGGGGAGAGGCCGGCCGGTGAGTCCCGGATCGGGACCTGACGGTGCCGCCGCTCCCGTACCCGGGGAGGTAGCACTCGTGGTTTTCAGGTCCGGGCGAGCGCCGCGCGCAGTTCCGCCTCGTCGGGCGGGCTGGCGCCCGCCCGTGCGACGGTCACGGCGGCGGAGGCCGCCGCGTGGCGCAGCACGTCCGTGACGGTGTCCCGGTCGAGGGCGCGCAGCCGCTGCCGGGCCTCGGCCCCGAGCAGTCCGTGCCGGGCGAGGGCGTGCAGGGTGCCCGACATGAAGGCGTCGCCCGCGCCCACCGTGTCGACGACCGCGGTGGGCAGTGCGGGCGTCGTCACCCGGCCTTCGGGGAGTACGGCCACGGCGCCGTCGCCGCCCCGCGTGACGAGGACGACGGCCGGACCCCGGGCCAGCCAGCGTCTCGCGATCTCCTGCGCGCACTCCCCCGGGTAGAGCCATTCCAGGTCCTCGTCGCTGGCCTTGACGACATCGCTCAGTGCGACGCAGCGTTCGACCCGGCGCAGCGCACTGTCGTGATCACCCATCAGTTCCGGCCGCACGTTCGGGTCGTAGCTGACCGTAGCGGTGGCCCGCAGGGCCCGGACGGCGTCCATGACGGTGGCCGAGCCGGGTTCCATCACGGCGGCGATCGACCCGGTGTGGACATGGTGGGGCGGCCGGTCCTCCACCGCCGGGGTAAGGGTCCAGGTGATCTCGAAGGCGTACGTGGCCCGGCCGTCGGCGTCCAGCGCCACGGCGGCGGACGGGGTGGGTGCGGCCGACCCGTCGGTCCGCACGTCCACCCCGGCGGACTCCAGGTGGCGGCGGATCAGCCGGCCGTGGGCGTCCGGGCCGAGCTGCGTGCGCAGGGTGGTGGCGCGGCCGAGCCGGGCCAGGCCGTACGCGACGTTCGCCGGGCTGCCGCCCGGGTGCACCTGGTCGGCCGCGCCCGGCATCCGGACGACGTCGGCCACGCATTCGCCGATGACCAGCAGGTCGGGACTGTCGAGCATGCGAGACATGAGGGGGCTCCTGGAGTGCCGTGACGACGGTGTCCTGGCAGGAGGCTCGGCCTCCGGACACGTTGCGTCCGATCCTGCCGCGTGCCGCCCCGCCCCGTACGCCTTCTCACTCAGGGCCGGGGCGTTCGCCCGCCGGGCCGGACGGCGGGCAGGCCGTTCACTCTCCGCGCGCGGCGCGGACCGCGTCCGTCACCAGGCCGAGAAAGCGGGCATGGGCAGGGGGGCCGTAGAGCGGCTCCGGGTTCCACGGCACGATGCGCGCACCCCGCCGCAGGGCGGTCCAGTCCGCGTTCTCCCGGAGCTCGTCGAGCGGGGTGGCGTTCGACCGGATGTCGGTGAGGACGACCTGTGGCCGCAGGGACGCGACCGCGTCCCATCCGACGGTGGACCAGTTCGCACCGGGCCCTTCGGCCGGCTCCACCAGGTGTACGCCGAGCTCGGCGAGCACCCGCAGCTCGGGCCACATCCGGGGGCGGGCGACATGGGCCTGCGCCACGCCGGCCGGGGACAGGGCGGCCACCCGGACCACGTCGCCGGACCCCTCGCCCACGGCCGCGCGCAGCCGCTCCCGGGCAGCCTCCTGGTCACCGGTCGCCGCTGGCCGGACCTCGGCACCGAGGGAGTGGGCCAGCTCGGCGAACCGGTCGCCGATCTCGGTGAACGTCCGGGCCGTGCCCACGTCCAGGACGACGACCGGGACCCGCTCCTCCAGATGCTTGGCGGTGTCCTGGGCCAGCCCGTAGACATGGCCGCCGCCGTAGCTGACGGCCACCACGAGGTCCGGCTCGTCGCGCAGCAGCGTCTCCACGTCCAGGGCGTCGCCCGCGCCGAGATAGTCGACCTCGTCCAGCGGGAGCGTCCCGGTCTTGGCCCGGTCGGGATCGGAGCCGTCGTGGTCGGAGCCGAATATCCCCCGCGGCCGTATCCCGTAGTCCCACAGCGTCGCGCCGGCCTGGACGTACGCGAGCACCCGGGAAGGGCGCCGTGCGGCCGTGGACAGCCGGCCCCGGTCGTCGGAGAACCGCCACTCGCTCTGCACTGTCACGTCACACACGCCCCTCTGCCGCCGACCGCCGGCCCGCTCGTCCGCACTCGCACAGGTGTACCTGCCCAGCCCGCCGCCGCCACACCCCTCGGCCCGCCCTCACGTTCACGCCCGCCGCCGCACGCCCGCCGTCGCACGCCCCCGGAACCCGCGGCGGTGGCGCGCCACGCGATCGCACCGCCCGGCCGCTCCTTCGACACACCTTCACAATTCTTTACATTTCATCCGATCCGCGGCCGCGAGACCTCGCGGGCCGATCATCGTACCGCGTCCTTCCGCCTGTAGGACGGGCCGTCAACCGGTCCTACATTCAACGGACTTGTACCTGATCCACCCGGCACCGCACCCCCCTGGACGCGCACCGGGCACCCGCGTGGGAATTCCGTGAACACGATGACGCGCCGTGCGGCCGGACCACCGCCGCGCCGGTCGCACGGGCCGGCACAGCGGGCGCGACCCATCACCGGCTGTTAGAAATAGGGCACTCCGTGTCATCGCCCGCTCGGCCGCCCGGTTGGAGACAACTCCCCATGAAATCGACCACGTTGAAGGCCACCATGGCCGCCCTCCTCGGCGCATCGCTCTCCGCGGCCTCCGCCCATGACGCGGTTTCGCGGGACATCCCGGCCCGGCACGTCTCGGCCCGCTGCCCGGTCGTCGACGTGCTCGCGGTCTACACCCCGAAGGCCGCCGCGCGCGTGGGCGGCACTCACCGGGTCCCCGCGTCGGCTCAGCAGATCGCCACCCGGATGAACCGCTCCCTGCGCGAGAGCGGGGTCTGCGGAGCCATCAGGATGGTCCGCCCGTACACCGACGGCGCGTACGACGGTTCGGAGCAGTTCCACGCCGCCTACCGCAGCCTCAAGGACCACACCGGCTCGCGCCTGGGCCGGGAGGTCCACGAGCGGCGCGCCAGGTACGGGGCCGATCTGGTGACCCTCGTGGTGGACCAGCCGGAGCGCGGCGGCGGCACCGCCGACTACGCGTCGACGCTCGACAGCTCCTCGGACGAGTACGCCTATTCGGTCGTCGATGTCGACGGCATCGCCCTGGATTCGGTGAGCCACGAGATCGGGCACAATCTGGGCCTCGCCCATGACCGGGGCACCATCGAGGACAACGCGGACGGCTCGATGGACGTGAGCCCGGTCCGCCCGTACAACACCGGCTGGGTCACCGAGGACCGCAAGTACTACACGATCATGGCGTACCGGTCCTCGTGCGGTGACCACTGCAAACGGATCAGCCGGTTCTCCAGCGCCGAGGGCCGCTGGCGGGGCCGCAGCCTGGGCGACACGTCCAACGACAGCGCCCGCGCCCTGCGCGAGACCCTGCCCGTCGTCGCCGGATACCGCGACCGGAGCTGACCCCCGGCGCGGACGCGGCCGCACCACGACCATCGCGCGACGCCGCCCGCCACCAGCAGCCGTCCAGGGCCCTGAGCGTCGCCGACGGCGCCCCGTTCAGCCACCCGCGTCCGTGGCGTCCGTGCTCCACGGCCCGAGGCCCAGGCCGGCCAGGAACGCCGAGGCGGCCGGGGTGGGGCGGAACCGGCTCCAGACGAGCCGCTCCACCCGCTCCGGGGCATCGCGCACCCGCAGCACCCGCACCCCCGGCACCTCCTCGGCGAACGTGGTGGGCAGGAGTGCCACCCCGAGCCCCTTGCGGACCAGCCGGGCGATGAAGTCGGCGCCGGTGACCTCGTAGGCGACGTCACGGACGAGTCCCATCGCGGTGAACGCCTCCTCCGACTGCGCCCGCGCCGCCGTACCGTCGGGGAAGTCGACGAACGTCTCCCGTGCCAGCCGCTCCAGATCCACCTCGTCCTCGTCGGCCAGCGGGTGATCGGCGGCCGTGATCGCGGCCAGTTCGCCCCGGGCCAGCTCATGGTCACTGACGCCCTTGGGCCGGTAGTCCGGCAGGACCCCCAGGAAGGCCAGGTCGAGCGCGCCCGTCCGGACACCCTCCACCAGGTCCTTGCTCGCCCCGTCGCGCAGCACGATCCGCACCTTCGGATGACGGCGGTGGAACTCCCCCAGCGCGCCCGGCACGTCGACCGCGGTGACCGTGGGAATGGCCCCGATCGCGAGACGCCCGCTGACCTCACCGGCCGCGGCGGCCACTTCGGCGCGGGCCCGCTCCGCCGCGTCCAGGGCCTGCCGGGCGGCGGGCAGGAACGCCTCCCCCGCCGCGGTGAGCCGCACATGGCGGCTGGACCGGTCGAAGAGCCGGGCGCCGAGCTCCTTCTCCAGCCTGGCGACCTGGTGGCTGAGTGCGGACTGGACGACCAGGCACTGTTTCGCGGCCCGGGTGAAGTTCCTCGTCTCCGCCACCGCGACGACGTAGCGCATCTGCTGCAGTTCCATCCAGCCATCGTGAATCACGATCGCTGGAATGAAAAACATGTGTTGGACCGATCGATGGGTGCGGCGCGACGCTGTTGCGTATGGCTCACTCCTCGAACACCCGCACACCGCACCAGGGCTCGGCGCTCCCCGCCGCCTCGTCGGCCTCCCTGGGACGCGGTCTGATCCTGTTGATGGCGCTGGCGGCCGGGTTGTCGGCGGCGGGCAACTATTTCGCACAGCCCCTCCTGGACCTGATCACCCAGGACCTGCACATCGGCGTCACCCTGGCCGGACTGATCGTGGCGGCCGCCCAGGCCGGCTACGCGCTGGGCCTGATCCTGCTGGTACCGCTCGGCGACATCACCGAGCGCAGACGCCTGGCGGTGGGACTGTTCGCCGCGACGGCGCTGTTCCTGCTGCTGACGGCCGCCGCCCCCTCCGGCCCGCTCCTCCTCGTGGGGACGGCCCTCGTCGCCCTCACCTCGGTCGGCGCCCAGGTCGTCGTCCCCTTCGCTGCCACCCTGGCCGCCCCGGAGGCCCGGGGCCGGGTCGTCGGCGTCGTCATGTCCGGGGTGCTGCTCGGCGGCCTCGTGGGGCGCATGGCCGCGGGTGCCCTGTCCGAACTCGGCGGCTGGCGGACCGTCTACTGGGTGAACGCCCTGCTCATGGCGGTCATGGCCGTGCTGCTCCACCGCAAGCTGCCCCGGCTGCCCGTCGCGAGCGGTGCGGCGCCGACCACCTACGGCTCGCTGCTGCGCTCCACGCTCGCCCTGCTGCGCGGGGAACCCCTGCTGCGCTCACGGTCCGCCATCGGCGCCTTCTCCATGGCTTCGTACAGCGTGCAGCTGACCGCGCTGACCTTTCTGCTCACCCGGCAGCCCTACGACTGGACCGCGGCCGCCATCGGATTCTTCGGCCTGCTGGGCATCATCGGCGTGGTGGGCATGAACTTCGCGGCCCGGCTGGGCGACCGCGGCCATGTCCAGGCGGTGTCGGGCGCCGCGGGAATCCTCCTGACACTCGCCTGGCTGCCGCTGCTCGCGGGCGAGACCTCGCTGTGGTGGCTGGCGACCGGGGTGATCGTGCTCAACATCGCCCAGCAGGCGGGCCTGAACAGCAGCCAGAACGTGATCTACGCGCTCCGCCCGGAGGCCCGCAACCGGATCAACTCCGCCTTCATGACGCTGTTCTTCGTCGGCGGCGCGGTGGGCGCGTCACTCGCCGCGGTGGTGTGGGCCGCTGCGGGCTGGTCGGGCGTGTGTGTCCTCGGCGCCTCGCTGGCCGCCATGAGCACGGCGCTGTGGGTACTGGAGCGGGTCCGGGCCCGTTGAGTCTTTCCGGCCCGGCCTCCCGTCCGGGGGCCGGGCGCGGCGCGTGGCGCTTCAGTCCGGGGCGGCCTCGCCGGAGGCTTCACGGGCGGGCCGGGCCAGTTCCACGTTGAACTGCGCCCCGGCCAGCAGGGCGAGATTGGTGAACCAGACCCAGATCAGGAAGACGACCAGGCCCGCGAGTGAACCGTACAGCCGGCTGTAGCTGCCGATGTGGGTCGCGTACAGCGCGAATCCCGCCGAGGCGACGAGCCAGAGGAACGCGGCCAGGACGCCACCGGGCAGCCCCTGGCTCCTCCCCCGGGCCGATCGTGGACCGGTGCGGAAGAGGACCAGGATCAGACAGGCGACGAGGCAGAGCAGTACGGGCCATTTCAGGACCGCCCACAGGGCCTCGCCGGCATGGGGCAGCCCCATTCGGTGCCCGAGCCAGCGGGCCAGCGGCCCGGTGAGCACGAGAGCGAAGGCGCTGGCCATCAGCAGCACCAGAAGCCCGACGGCCGAAGCGACGATGATGTGGGCCTTGCGCAGCGCCGGCCGGGTGTCCTGGACGTGGTGCATGGCGTGCAGCGCCCTGCGGAAGACGGCGAGGTAGCTGCACGCGGACCATACGGCGCTGACGGTCCCGGTCGCGACGAGCAGCCAGACGGCGGTGCGCTCCTGGGTGGCCGCCTCCAGCGGTTGGCGGAGCGCGGCCCCGGATTCCGCGGGGGCGAAGGCGGTGATGTCGGCGATC
Source organism: Streptomyces sp. NBC_01237 (assembly GCF_035917275.1). NCBI lineage: Bacteria > Bacillati > Actinomycetota > Actinomycetes > Kitasatosporales > Streptomycetaceae > Streptomyces > Streptomyces sp. NBC_01237. The sequence goes on from NZ_CP108508.1 coordinate 847,831, forward strand.
AGCGCGTTCGTGGCCCCGGGATTCGCCAGACCGATCACGGAGACGGTGACGAGCAGGGCCGGGAGCAGGGCGAGGATGGCGTAGTACGTCAGGGCGGCCGCCCAGTCGGAGATGTCGTCGTTCCACAGGGCGACGGGCGTGCGGCGCAGGGCGCTGAACCAGCGGCGCCGCACCCCGGTGTGCCCGGTGGTGCGGGGCGTGCGTTCGGCGGCGGGTGTGGCGGTCCGGCTGGACAAGCTCGTACTCCGGGGGCGTGGGCAGGTGCGGCGGGCCGGGATCCTTCGCCCGTTCCTCGGACGCCCCCGGCTGCACCTTTCTCTCATGCCTCGTCCGGGCCGATGCACACCGGTCCCGCGGTCCGGCCTCCGCCGGCCGGTGAGATCCGTCCGCCGCGGCCCCCGCATCCGGCGGTGGACTGCGGCCGGTCATCGACCGCCGCGGCTCCCCGAGGCCGCAGCCCTCCCGGGCCGCAGCTCCCCGACGCCGTCAGTCGTTGACCGCCGTCAGCAGGACCACCGCGTCCGTCAGGGCCAGCAGGCCGTGCCGCTCCTGCGGGATCGGATGCAGCTCCCCGGTGGTCAGCTCCACGTCGCCGGAGCCCGCCGTCAGCCGGACCGAGCCGCGCAGCACCTGGAGGGAGGCTGCGGGCGGCGCGTTGTGCTCGTCCAGCGCCGTCCCCGAGGTCAAGGCGATCACCGTCTGGCGCAGCGGAGGCTGCTGGAGCAGGAGGTGGGCGCTGCGCCCGTGCGCGGCGACGCGGGCGGCGGCCAGGTGCTCGTCGGCGAGGGCGTTGAGGTCATCCATACGCCCACTGTGCCGCAGCCCCCGCTGCCCCGCGATCCTGCGGTACGCCGCCCGGGTCGGGATCCGACCCGGGCATCCGCCGCAGGACCTGCGACGCGGACCGGACCGTCAGAGTCCGCCGGTGTACAGCAGCCGGTCGGGCGAGCCGGGACTCAGATAGGACAGGGCGTCCGGGGTCGACTCGTCGGCCAGCCGGCTCGCGAGGGTCGCGGGGCTCGCCGCCGGGTCCGCCTCCCTGTGCAGGGCGGCGACACCGGCCACGTGCGGGCTGGCCATGGAGGTGCCGTCGAGGGCGACGGAGCCGCCGCCGAGCTTGGCGGAGACGATGCCCTCGCCGGGGGCGTACAGCGAGAGGCATTCGCCCCAGTTGCTGAACGAGGTCTGCCGGTCGAGGCTGTCGCTCGCCCCCACGGTGACCACGCGTTCGGCACCCGCCGGGGAGATGTCGCACGCGTCGATGTTGTCGTTGCCGGCCGCGACGACGGGCAGCACGCCCGCGTCCGCGACTGCGTTGATCCCGTCGTCGACGGCCTGCGACTTCGCCCCGCCGAGCGAGGAGTTCAGCACGGCGGGACGGCCGGAGTTCCTGGCGTCCTCGACCACCCAGTCGAATCCGGCGAGGATCCCGGCCCAGGTGCCCCTGCCCTCGCAGTCGAGCACCCGCACATTGACGAGCGAGACGGACGTGGCCACGCCGTATGTCGCCCCGCCGACCGTGCCCGCCACATGGGTGCCGTGGCCGTTGCAGTCCTGACCGTCGCGGCCGTCGCCGATGGCGTCGAATCCGGCTGCCACCCGCCCGCCGAACTCGCTGTGTCCGGCGTCGATCCCGGTGTCGACGACGTACACCGTCACGCCGTCGCCCGTGGCGGTCGTGGTGAAGGACTTGTCCAGCGGCAGCTGTCGCTGGTCGATCCGGTCCTGCCCCCAGGACGCGGCCGCGGCCCGGAGGCCGGTGGTCCGCGTCCTCGATGCCGTGGGGACGACGGCGACCTCGCCGTTCTCCTCGACGGACCGGACGCCGGGGAAGGCCCGCACCTGGTCGAGCTGTGTGGGAGTGAGCGTGGCGGCGAAGCCGCGCGCGACGCGTCCGTAGGTGTACATCGCGCGGAGCCCGAACTGCCGCAGGACGGTGTCCGGCGACACCTCGGGCCGAAGGGTGACGATGTACTGGTCGGGGACGGCGCGGGCGGAGGGCCGCACCGCGACACCGTTCGATCCGGTGTCGGCCGTGGCCTGGGTGGTGGTGCCGATCAGGGGGACGATCAGCAGCAGAGCGGCTGGTGCCCAGTGGGCGCGCAGGCGCATACGTTCTCCTCGGGGTGGGGGGATCGTGCGGGGAAGAGGCAGATCCGCGAAGTGCGAACACCAGTTCCTTCGTCCCCACCCCGGGGATGCCTTAGCGGGATCAGCCGGACAGCGCAACGCTCTCTGTGAGCTCCCGGTCCGTACGGTCGCCGTGCTCCCGGACCTGTTCCCCGTGGACGGCCCAGCGGCCGACCGCCACCTCGGCCGTGATGCCGGGTCCGAATCCGGCGATCAGGCCCTGCGCGGATTCCGCCGGGCACCCGTCCTCGAACAGCCTCGCGAGCGCGTCGAAGACGACCGAGCTGGCGATATTGCCTCGTTCGGTGAGCGTGGCCCTGCTGAAGCGGAACATCTCCGGCGGCAGGTTCAGGTAGTGGCAGAGGTCATCGAGAATGCGCGGGCCGCCCGCGTGCACGATGAAGAAGTCCATGGCCGGAACTGTCCAGCCATGCCGGTCGACCAGATCCTTGAGCACCGGCGCAAGCATCTCCATGGTGCCGGGCACCCGTTTGTCGAGCAGGAAGTGGAATCCCGTGTCGCGTACCGCGTAGGAGATCCAGTCCTCGGTGTCGGGCACCAGATGGGAACCGTTGCGTTCGAGGTACATGCCGGTGCCGCCCTGCCCACGGACCACGGCTGCCGAAACCGCGTCCCCGAACAGTCCGTTGGAGAGCAGCGAGCCGACCCCGATGTCGGTCGGCTGGTAGCAGAGCGAGCAGAACTCGCAGGACACGATGAGCACATTGGCCCGCGGGTAGGCGAGACAGAAGTCGTGCGCCCGGTTGATGGCCGCGCCGCCCGCGGCGCAGCCGAGCTGGGCGATGGGGAGCTGCCTGGTCTCGGAGCGGAAGCCCATCGAGTTGATCAGCCATGCGGTCAGCGAGGGCATCATGAAGCCCGTGCAGGAGACATAGACGATCAGGTCGACCTCCGCGGCCTCCAGTTCGGCGTTCGCCAGGGCCTGCCGGACGACTTCGGGGACACGGGCCTTCGCCTCCGCCTCGTACAGCTTGTTGCGTACCTCGAACCCGGGGTGCCTCAGGGTCTCCTCGATCGGCTGGACGAGGTGCCGGGTCTGCACTCCGGTGTTCTGGATGAGCCGCAGGACGAGGCCGCGCTGGGGGTGGTCGGCGTGTGTCTCCCGGGCCAGGTCCAGGGTCTGCTGCATCGTGATGACGTGTTCGGGCACAGCGATGGCCGGTCGGCACAGAGTCGCCATGGGTTCTCCTCGTTCTCTGGAGCGGGGCTCTCGTCACCACGTGACGGGCAGGGCGAGCGGATAACGCCAGATGGAGGTCGTGTTCCATTGGACGTCCTCGGGCGGTACGTCGAGGCTCAGGGCCGGGAAACGGGTCAGCAGCGACGAGAAGGCCACTTCCAGTTCCATCGTGGCGAGCGGCGCACCCAGGCAGTGGTGCGCGCCCCAGCCGAACGTCATGTGCGGGATGGACGGCCGGTCCGGGTCCAGCTCGTCGGGGCGTTCGAACTTCCTGGCGTCCCGGTTGGCCGTGAGATAGGAGACGTGGACCACGTCACCGGCCCGGATGGCGACGCCGCTGAGCTCCACGTCCTCGGTGGCGATCCGCGGGATGCCGACGCCCTTGCGGAACGGGATGTACCGCAGCAGCTCCTCCAGGGTCCGGGGCAGCTGCTCGGGGGCCGCCCGCAGCGATTCCAGGAGCGCGGGTTTGGTGAGCAGCGTGTAGGCGATATTGCCGAGTTGGTACGTGGTGGTGTCCTGGCCCGTGATGAGCAGCACCATGGCCATGACGGCCAGTTCGTTGTCGTCGAGCAGTTCGGCGCCGTCCCTGGCCGTGGCGAGCGTGCTGATGAGGTCCTCGCCGGGCGAGCGGCGCCGTTCGGCCGTCAGTTCGCTGAAGTACGCCCGCAGTTCGGCCTTGGCGCGTACCGCGGCGTCCTTGCCCGCGGCGCCGGTGTTCATCATGGTCAGGGCGTGGGCGCGGAGCCAGGGGCGGTCCGCTTCGGGAATGTCGAGCGCCTCGCAGATGGTGATCAGCGGCAGCGGAGCGGACACCCGGGCCACGAAGTCGGCCGGGGACCCGCCGTCCTCCATGTCCTGGAGCAGCTGGTCCACGATGCGCTGGGTCCGGTGGCGCATGTGCTCCACCCGGCGGGGAGTGAAGCTCTTGGCCACCAGGCTCCGCAGGCGGCTGCTGTCGGGCGGGTCCATCAGGTTGATGGATTCCGCCTGGACGATGGGTTCCGGGGTCATCCGCGGAAAGTCGCGGCCCGTGACGGCGCTGCGGCTGAAGCGCCGGTCGGTGGTGACCGTCCGGACGTCCTCGTAGCGGGTGACGAGCCAGGCTTCGCCCTCTCCGTACGCCATACGGATGCGGGACACCGGCGCTTCGGTCAGCAACTCCCGAAGCTGTGGGTCGAACTCCAGTTGCTGGGCATAGTCGAACGGACAGCTGCGTACGGATTCCGTGTTCTCCACCGAGGTTCTCCCAATGACCGGTTCGGGGAATTCAGGGCGTGCCGGCTCCGGGCCCGGAAACAGACCTCCCCTATCTCCCCCATAACGCAGCGGAACATGTCACCCACACTCCGTAGTCAACCGATCAGAGGGGGATCTGACGGAGCGACAGGGCTGGTGGAGGGAGCTTGCCGCGCACACGGATGAATTTCCGCGCTCCGGCGCCACGGGCCGCGCGGGGCCATGCCGCCGCACGCCCGAGCAGTCATGAAAGGTTTCAGTCCCAACATGCCTACCGATGGAGCACACCCACAACTCCAGCCGCATCGTCGTGAACCGATTCATCATCGAGTCGTAGCGGAGCCGCGTTGTGATCAACAGAAGACGACTGCCCGTCGCCGGCACCCTGCCGAACGCATCGGTCCCGGAGAGCGGAGAGCGGTCGGGGGTGGCGCGGGCCGCTGAACCGGACCCGCACCACCCCTTCCGTGGTCAGCTGCCGTCGCCGCCCGTGCCGACCCGGCGCAGGGTGCGCAGCAGATACTCCTTGCGGTGCAGCGGATCGTGGTCCGTGCGCGAGCGCTCCGGGGGCGTTCCGGTGACCGGCAGGTGGTGCGCGAAGGCGGACTCCAGGACGCCCTCCCCCCGCGTCATCTCCGGCAGCAGCTGCTGGAGTTCATGTACACGGGCGGCCGGGACATCTCCCTCCAGCGTGCAGGCCGAGCCCCGCACCACGGGTGTCCCCGGCACGGCGCGCAGCCGGGCGAGCACCGGCACCAGCGGTCCGAAGGTGTCGTACGGCAGCTCGATCCGGAAGCGGTGCATCGGCTCGTACACCCTGGTTCCGGCCTCTCGCAGGGCGCTCATCAGTACCAGCGGCGTCAGATGGCGGAAGTCACCGGCGGTGCTCGACATCGTCTTGTCGAAGGTCGCGTGGGAATGGCTCTGTCTGGGCCAGTATCCCGAATGCGTCATCGTTACCACGCAGTCGGTGACCTGCCAGCCGTGGATTCCCTGATGCAGTGTGGTCCGTACGGTTTCCTCCACCGCCCTCATGAAGGAATACGGCATGGAGCCGAGTTCCACCTCCCGCCGGAATTCCACTCCGCTGCCGGGCGGGGCGGGTTCGACCCGGAGTCCGACGGTGGCGAGAAAGGGGTTGGGGGCCTTGTCGATGATCTCGAAGGCGGCGCCCGTGCCGACGGGCCGCTCCAGGCAGATGGTCGTGGTCTCGCGGAACGTGACCTCGACGCCGAACTCGTCCGCCAGCGTCGCCTGGATGACCTCCTTCTGCACCTCGCCGTAGAGGGAGACGGACACCTCCTGCCGGATGTCGTCGTGCCGCAGGGCGATCAGCGGGTCCTGCTCGGCGAGCCGGCCGAGGGCGAGGTGCAGGGCGCCCCGGTCCGCCCGGCGGCGGGGGACGACGACCGTCTCCAGGGTCGGCGGGGCGAAGTGGTGCACCGCCGGTCCGGCCGCCGCGTCGCCGATCGTGTCACCGATCCGGATGTCCGCGAGCCCCCGGATCCTGGCGATCCGGCCCGCGTCGACACCATGGCCGCGCACCTGAGCACCCCGGTCGAAGACACTGATCGCGGAGACCTTGCCCTCGCCCTGTGTGCCGTCCGCGCTGCGGAACCGGAGCACTTCGCGGGTACGCACCGTCCCGGTGAACATCCGGACGTACGCGATCTTCTCCCCCGCCGGGCCCCGGTCGACCTTGAACACCGTGCCGGAGGCCGGACCGTGGGCGTCGCCCGCCGTGGTGGGCAGCAGTCCGGTGATTCCGGCGACCAGGTCGGCGATGCCCGCGCCCGTGGCGGCGGAGCCGAAGAACACCGGATGCACCAGCGCCCGCCCGGTCTGCGCGGCCAGTTCGCCGCGGAGCCGCTCGTACGGGACGGCCGTCGGATCCTCGACGTACGCGGCGAGCAGGTCGTCGTCGTGGGCGGTGAGCAGGTCCGTCAGCGCGGCGGTGAAGGCGGTGTCGGCCGCCGTGAACGGGGTACCGCACGCGTCGCGGGTGCCCAGCCCCCGGGCCGAGCCCATCGCGACGACGTCCGGGGAGAGCCGTTCCGCGATGCTCGCGAGGGTCTGTTCGTACTGTGCTCCGGCCCGGTCGGTCTTGTTGACGAAGATCAGGGTCGGGATGCGCAGCCTGCGCAGCGTCCGCATCAGGACGCGGGTCTGCGCCTGGACGCCCTCCACGGCGGAGACCACCAGCACGGCGCCGTCGAGCACGCCGAGGACCCGTTCCACCTCGGCGATGAAGTCCGGGTGGCCAGGGGTGTCGATCAGGTTGACCGCGATGTCGTCGATGACGAAGGAGACGACGGCGGACTTGATCGTGATGCCGCGCTGCCGTTCCAGGTCGAGCGAATCGGTCTGTGTGCTGCCGTCGTCGACGCTGCCGATTTCGTCGATGACTCCGGCGGCGTGGAGCAGCCGCTCGGTCAGGCTTGTCTTACCGGCGTCGACGTGCGCCAGAATTCCCAGATTCAACGTGTGCACTGAGCTTCATGCCCTCAAGATAGGTGTGAATTCCTGTCTGGGTGGACACAAAAGCTCCGCGCATAATCATCTCCTGGGTCGAATGCGTGTGCCGGGATTACAGCAGGGCGCCGCGGCGGCCCGCAACCGGTTAATCGGCCCGGGCGTTCCCCGGGGCGCCCGTGAGGTGGGGGAAGCGCCATTCCGTACGGCTGCGCATCGTGTCGCCCGGGCGCAGCACGGTGCTCGGGTGGGCGGGACGGTTGGGTGAGTCGGGGAGGTGCTGGGTCTCCAGGCAGACCGAGCCGTGGCGCCCGTGGCGGCGGCCCCTGGCATCGGTGAACGTGCCGTCGAGCTGGTTGGCGGTGTAGACCTGGATGCCCGGTTCGGTGGTCCATATCTCCAGCGTCCGGGCCGCGTCGGGGGCGGTGAGCCGTGCGGCGCGGCGCAGGGAGCCGGGGTGCCGGGGGCCGGCGGCAGGGTCCGGACCGGGCTCCGGGCCGGCGTCCTGTTCGGCGTCCTGATCCGGCTCCGGGTCCGCGTCCGGGTCGCGGAGGATCCAGCAGTGGTCGAAGCCGCCCTCCAGGCGTAGTTGCTCGTGGGGGAGGGCGATCCGCTCCCCCACCCGGCGCGGTGCCGTGAGGTCGAACGGGGTGCCCCGCACCGGCGCCGCGGGTCCCTCGGGGATGCCGTCGGGGTCGATCGGGAGGTAGTGGTCGGCGTCGACCTCCAGCGTGTGGCCGAGGATGTCGCCGCCGCCCAGGTTGAGGTAGGCGTGGTTGGTGAGGTTGACGACCGTGGGACGGTCGGTGGTCGCGGTGTAGTCGAGGGCGAGGGTGCCGGTGGCGTCGAGGGTGTAGGTCACGGCGGCGTCCAGCGCACCGGGAAAGCCCATGTCGCCGTCGGGACTGCGCAGGGTGAGCCGCAGGGCCGCGGCGGTGCGGGTGACCCGGGCGGTGGCCCGCCACACCTTGGTGTGGAAGCCGTCGGGGCCACCGTGCAGCGCGTGGCCGCGGTCGTTGACGGGAATGTGGTGCGTGGTGCCGTCGAGGGTGAAGCGGCCGTGCGCGATGCGGTTGGCGTAGCGTCCGACGACGGCACCGAAGTAGGGGTTCTCTCCGGTGTAGTCGTCGATCCCGGTGAGCGACCGGACGATGTGACCGGGGCGCCCGGCGGTGTCCGGCACGGTGAGGCTGTGCAGGACGCCGCCGTAGGTGAGGACTTCGGCCCGGACCCCCGTACCGGAGTCGAGGGTCCAGAGGTCGGCCTCCGTATGCCCGTGGGCGGAGCCGAACGGTGTGCGGTGCGCGGTGGGGCGGGGCATCGGATTTCCTTGTGGGAGCGCGCCGCCGGGCGGGGCCCTACGAGCCGAGGGGGTCGGGGCCGGTTCGGGGCGCGGTGGATTCGCGGACGATGAGGCGGTATCCGGGGCGTGGCCGCCGGGGCTCGGACACCGGGTCCCCCGTGAGGCGTTCCACGAGGCTGTCCACGGCGAGCCGGGCGATGGCTTCCTTGTCGGGGGCGATGGTGGTGAGGGTGGTCGTGCCGTACCGGCTCTCCTCGATGTCGTCGAAGCCGACGACGGCGATGTCGGCCGGGACCGCGAGCCGGCGCTCCGTGATCGTGCGCATGGCCCCGACCGCGATGAGGTCGTTGTAGGCGAACACCGCGTCGGGCCGCTCGCCCCGGTCGAGGAGGGAGGCCATGGCCGCGGCCCCGTCCTCGCGTCCGTAGCCGTCGGTGACCACGACCAGGGACTCGTCCGGCTCGATGCCCGCAGCCACCAGTTCCTCGCGCCAGCCCCGCAGCCGCAGGTGGGCGGGCTGGCGTTCGCGGCCGGTGCGCGAGCCGAGGAACGCGATCCGGCGGTGCCCGTTGTCGATCAGGTGGCGTACGGCCTCGCGGGACGCGGCCACGTTGTCGATGGCGATGTGGTCGTACGGGGCCTCGTACTCGCGCTCCCCCAGCAGGACCAGCGGTGCCGTCTCGGTGCGCGCCATCAGGTCCTCCGTCTCCAGGTGGATGGGGCTGAGGATGAGGCCGTCGATCACATGGGACCGGAATCCCTGACTGACCAGCAGTTCCTTCTCCCGGAGGCCCGCCGTGTGGTCGACCAGCACGGTGTAGTCGTGCCGGGCGGCCGCGTCGACGACGGCTCCGGCCAGTTCCGCGAAGTACGGGTTGCCGAACTCGGGCACCGCGAGGGCGATGATGCCGGTGCGGCCCTTGCGCAGATGGCGGGCGGTGAGGTTCGGCCGGTAGCCGAGCTCGTCGATCGCCTGCTGCACCTTGGCCCGCATCTTGGGTGTGACGTGCTGATAGTTGTTCACCACGTTCGACACGGTCTTGATGGACACGCCCGCCCGTTGCGCAACGTCCTTGAGGCTGACGCCCACGGCACTCCTTGACTTGGATTCGGCTCTGCCCGGCCCCGACCGGTTCAGGTGGTTCTGCGACTGCGCGCCAGATAGCGCTGGGCCACGACGACAACGATAAGGAAGCCCCCGCTGACCACCGACTGGTACGAGGAGTTGAGCGAGCCGATCTGGTTGATGAGGTTCTGGATGACGGCGAGCAGCAGAACACCCCAGAGCGTGCCGCTGATCGAACCGGCGCCGCCGACGAGCAGCGTTCCGCCGATGACGACGGCGGAGATCGCGTCCAGCTCCATGCCCACGCCGACGATGGTCACGCCGGAGGACAGCCTGGCCGCGTTGAGTGCCCCGGCCAGTCCGGCCAGCAGCCCGCTCAGCGTGTAGACGAGGATCTTCGTACGGGCGACGGGGAGTCCCATCAGGGTGGCGGCGTCGCCGCTGCCTCCGACGGCGAACAGGGTCTGCCCGAACGAGGTGCGCTGGAGCAGCAGGCCGCCCGCCCCGAACAGCACCAGGGCGATCAGGATCGGGTACCCGAAGCCCTGGACGCTGCCCTGTCCCAGTTCGGCGAAGGCGGACCCCTTGGGCACCAGATACGTGGTGGCGCCCTCGTCGGTGAGGGCGAGGAGGATGCCCCGGGCCGCGAGCAGGGTGGCGAGGGTGACGATGAAGGGTGCCATTCCCGCCCGCGCGATCAGGAAGCCGTTGAGCAGTCCGATCGCGCCGCACGCCACGAGGGGCACCAGGAGTGCGGGCAGGAGGCCCCATTGCGAGGCCCAGGCGGCCAGGACTCCGCCGAGGGCGAAGACGGAGCCGACCGACAGGTCGATGCCGCCGGTGATGATGACCAGCGTCATGCCGAGTGCGACGACGGCGAGGAAGGACGCCTGCACCGTCACGCCGCGGGCGTTGTCCAGGGAGGCGAACGTCGGATAGACGAACGAGGCGATGACGACGACGGTCAGCAGGACCGCGAGGACGCCCTGCCGCTGGACGAGTTCGGCGATGCGCTGCCGGGGTGCCGGTTCGGGGCCGGCGAGGGGGCGGGGCGCGCCGCCGTGTCCGGCCGTGGGTGTCTTCCGCGGTGCCGGGGTCTGGGCCGCGGGGGCGGGGGTGGTTTCGTTCATCGGGACCGACGCTCCCGGGCGACGTAGACGGCGGCGATGATGATGGCCGCCTGGGCGATCTGTGCGGTGGAGTCGGGCAGGTCGTGCTTGACGAGCGTGGCGCGCAGCAGCTGCATCAGCAGGGCGCCCGCCACGGTGCCGAGCACCCGGATGGAGCCACCGCCGAGCGGTGTGCCGCCGACCACGACGGCGGTGATGGCGGACAGTTCCATCAGGGTGCCCAGCGAGGACGGGTCGCTGGCGGTGAGCCTCGCGGTGGCGAGGATGCCGGCCAGCGCGGCCAGCACTCCGCAGAGCACGTACACGCCGATGAGTACACGGGTGACGGGCAGTCCGGCCAGGGTGGCCGCCGAGCGGTTGCCGCCGATGGCGACGAGCCGTCGGCCGAAGGTGGTGCGGTGGACCAGGAACGCGACGGCTACGGCGAGCGCGCCCGCGATCAGCACGACCAGCGGGATGCCGAGGAACGAACCGGTTCCCAGGGCGAGCAGGTCCGGGTTGACGATCTGCTTGAGCCGGCCGTCGGCCAGGACCAGGGCCAGGCCCCGGCCGCCGACGAACAGCGCGAGTGTGGCGACGATGGGCTGGAGCCCGACGAGGGAGACCAGGCTTCCGTTGATCACGCCGACGACCGCGCCCGCCAGCATCGCGACGACGAGCGCGGGCACGAGCCCGTATCCGAGGTAGAGCGGCAGGAGCGCCGTGGCCAGGGCCATGGTGGAGCCGACGGACAGGTCGATGCCCTCGGTGCCGATGACCAGGGCCATGCCCAGGGCGACGATCACGATGGGAGCGACCTGGACGAGCTGGGTACGCAGGTTGTCGGCGGTCATGAAGTGTTCGGTGAACAGGGCGTTGAAGAGCAGCACCACGACGACGGCCGCGTACACGCCGTACTCCTGGTACCAGGCGGGGTCGCGCAGCCGCGCCAGTGGGTTCGCGGGTTCCGTGGGCGGGGAGAGCGTGGCGGGGGTGGTCATCGGGGGTCCTCCTGAGCGGCCGGGGTCTTCCCTCGGGGCGGCTCCGGTGTGTGGTCGGCGAGTACGGCGAGCAGGCGGCTCTCCGCCACGTCGTCGCCCGCCAGTTCGCCCGCGACGGAGCCCCCGCGCAGCACGACGACGCGGTCGGCGCCCTCGACGAGTTCCTCGATGTCGGAGGAGATGAGCAGGACCGCCAGGCCCTCACGGGCCAGGTCGTCGATGAGGCTCTGGACCTCGGCCTTGGCGCCGACATCGATGCCCCGGGTGGGTTCGTCCAGCAGCAGGACCTTGGGTTCCAGGCAGAGCCAGCGGGCCAGCAGCACCTTCTGCTGGTTGCCGCCGGACAGCTCACCGACCTTCTGCTCGGGGCTGGACGCCTTGATCCGCAGGCGCTTCATGAAGATGTCGACGATGCGGTCCTGTCTGGCCCGGGAGATGACACCGGCACGGGAGAGGCGGGGCATGGCCGCCAGCACGATGTTCTCGCGGACGGAGAGGCCGGGGACGATCCCGTCGGCCTTGCGGTCCTCGGGCAGCCGGCTGATGCCCGCCCGGATCGCGGCCGCCGGGGTGAGGCGGCTCAGCCGGAGGCCGTCGACGCTCACGTCTCCGGCGTCCAGGCCGAGGGCGCCGGACAGGGCCTTGGCCGTCTCGCTGCGACCGGAGCCGAGGAGCCCGCCGAGTCCGAGCACCTCGCCGGCGTACAAGGACAGTGATATGTCGTGGAGTTGGTGGCGGCTGGTGAGTCCCGTGGCGGTGAGCACGGGGGTACGGGCCGCGTCGTGTCCCTCGGCGGCGAAGCCGGTGACCCCGGAGCGTCGCACCTCGGCCATGTCGCGGCCGAGCATCATCGACACCAGTTGCATCCGGTCCAGGTCCGCGAGGTCGCCCGTATGGATGTGGCGGCCGTCGCGGAGCACGGTGACGCGGTCGCAGACGCGGTACAGCTCGTCCATGCGATGGCTGACGTAGAGGACCGCGATGCCCTGGCCGCGCAGGTTCGCGATGACCCGGAAGAGCGTCTCCACCTCGCGCGGTTCGAGGGAGGAGGTGGGTTCGTCCATGATGACGACCTGGGCGCGGACGGAGACGGCACGGGCCAGCGCGACCATCTGCTGGGTGCCGATTCCCAGGGTGTGCAGGGGCCTTCGGGGATCGAGGCGGACGCCGAAGCCGTCGAGGAGTTCGGTCGTCTCGCGGTGCATCCGGGCGAAGTCGATGAGCCCGAGGCGGTTCTTGGGCTCGCGGCCGAGGAAGATGTTGCGTGCCACGCTCATCAGCGGGACGAGGTTCACCTCCTGGTAGATGGTGGAGATCCCGGCCTGCTGGGCCTCGGACGGCCGGGCGAAGCGGACCGGGGATCCGGCCATCCGCAGTTCGCCCCCGTCGGGCCGGTACGCCCCGGTCAGCACCTTGATGAGGGTGGATTTCCCGGCGCCGTTCTCACCGACCAGCGCATGGGTCTCCCCGGCGCGCAGGGCGAAGGAGACGTCGTCGAGGGCGACGACCCCCGGGAACCGCTTGCTCACCGAGCGGGCCTCCAGCACGGTGCCGACCGGAAGTTCCGCGGTTCCGCCTGCTGTGGGGCCCGCAGTGGCCGTAGGGGCTCCGTCGGCTGCCGGGGCTTCGGCAGGGGCGGCCGCGACGGGCCCGGCGGGGGCCTGCGACGGCTCGGGTACTGCTTCGGGTGGTGCCATCGAACCTGACCTTCCGGTGTTACGGGAATGTGGGCCCGACGGCCGTCGTGGCATCGGGCGGCGCCGCGACGGCCATGAGCCGGGGGGAGGGGGGTCAGTACGCGCCGCCGAGGGAGGCCCCGGCGTTGGACTCGTCGTACGCGCGGTCGGTGATGATCACGTTCTCCGGGATCTCCTCGCCGCCGTAGAACTTCTGCGCGGTCGCGAAGGCCAGCGGCCCGAAGCGCGGATTGGACTCGATGACGGCGTTGTATTCGCCGTTGACCAGTGCCTGCACCGCGTTGCGGGTGCCGTCGACCGAGACGATCTTGACGTCCTTGCCCGGCTTCTTCCCGGCGGCCTTGAGCGCGGTGACGGCACCGAGGCCCATCTCGTCGTTCTCCGCGTAGACGGCGGTGATGTCGGGCTTGGACTGGATGAGCTGCTCCATGACCTGCTGACCCTTGTCCCGGGCGAACTCGCCGGTCTGCCGGGCGACGATCTCGATGCCCGGCGCCTCGGCCTTGATCCGGTCGACGAAGCCCTTGGTCCGGTCGGTGGTGACGTTGTTGCCGGAGGCACCGAGGAGGATGGCGACCTTGCCCTTGCCTCCGGTCGCCTTGATCATCGCGTCGGCGGCGCGCTTGCCCTGCTCGACGAAGTCGGAGCCGAGGAAGGCCACATAGTCCTTGCAGGCAGTGGAGTTGACCTTGCGGTCGACGGTGAGGACGGGCACCTTCTTGGCGGCGGCGGCCTTCAGGGCGGGTTCCAGGCCGTCCGAGTTCAGCGGGGCGACGATGAGGAACTGGGCGCCCTGCGACAGCATGTCCTGGATGTCACTGATCTGCTTGGAGAGCTGCGACTGCGCGTTGGTGGTGAGCAGTTTCCTGACGCCGACCTTCTTGGCCTCGTCCTTGATGGACTGGGTCTCGGCGATCCGGAACGGGTTGGCCTCCTTCTCCGACTGGGAGAAGCCGACCACCGCGTCCTTGAGGTCCAGCTTCGGCGCGCCGTAGGTCTGTAGCGAACAGCCCGAACCGGAGCTGCTTTCGGGGGACTCGGCCGCCTGGGCGCCCTGGCCGCTGTCGGAACCCGCGCTGCTCGTGGTCTCCGACTTGGCGCAGCCGGCGGCGGCCAGGGTGGCGGTGGCCGCGAGCAGGCAGGCCGCGGCGAGGGTACGGGATCGGCGCTGGATCATCATGCGCGGGACGCTCCTTGGCGGATTGACCGCACGCCGATCGGCGTGCGGTCGGAACAGGGACGATGACTGGATGACGCGGCGGCCGCTCGACGGCCGAGGGGGACCGCATCGCTCACGCCCCCCTGTGCCGTCCTGCGTGAACGGCGGTCGAGGGGGCTTGCGCGGCCTGTCGGCGGCTCGGTTTACAACGTTATATATGCGGTGCGGTACAGGCGGCAAGAGCGCGTTCGGAGGGTTTCCCTCCTGTGTCGACGCCCGGCTCCGGCAGCGAGCAGGTTGGCCAACTCCGGTCGTGCATAAGGGTTTTGCGCACGTCGATTCCGCGCCGGCACATCGGCGGGCTCGCGACCAGGGGGCTCGGTACGGAGGTCGGCGATGCGAAGGCTGCGACGCGGGTCGATCCGCCGGAGTGACCCGGCCGGTCGCATCGGAGGCCCACCGCACCGACGGCGGGCCGGCCGGGCGGCGATGAGCGCCGCGTCGCCGCCCGACCGGCCCCTCCGCGGACGCCTACGGCCGTTCGCCGCTGTGGAGTGCGCTCACCTCGTCGTCGGTGAGCGCCCTGTCGTACACCCTCACCTGGTCGATGGAACCGTCGAAGAAGTCACCGTTGCTACCACCCCACTTGGCGCGGCCCACGGAGAGCGGCCCGGTGCTGACGTCGGCCGGACCCGCCGCGGCGGTCGCCACCGGCTTCCCGTCGACGTACAGCTTCAGCTCGTCACCGTCGCGTACGCCGACGAGGTGGTACCACGTGCCCGTCCGCGGCTTCATCTCCAGCCGCGCGCGGTGGCCGCCCGGGGTGCTGAAGGCGAACGCGCCCTGTCCGTACTGGAGATAGAACGGATTCTCCTGGCGCCGGCCGTCCTGACTGACCACCGTGGCGTAGTTGCCCGGGAGCGAGTCCAGCGACGCCCAGGCCGACACCGAGTAGGCCCCGGTGGTGTCGACCACCGGGCCGCGGGTCTCGGCGTACTGTCCGGCGCCGTCGAACCCGAGGGCGGAGCCCTTCACGCCCGGCGTCCAGGAGGCACCCGCGACGAGTCCCAGGGGCGCCCTGTTGGGGCCGCTGTCGGCGGCGGTCGTGCCCCTGCCCTCGTCCAACGACCACGCGGCACCGCCCTTCAGCGCGTCGCGGTCACCGGCCGCCGCGCCCGCCGCGATGACCTGCCGGTTGATCCGGCGGACCTCGACGGGGTCGACCTTGATCTCCCTGCGGTCGTATGTCCAGAGGCCGTTGAGTTCGTTCTCCAGGTCGCTGACCTGGGTGTACACGGAGCCGGACAGTTCGGCGCCGGCGGCCGCGAGGTAGTACGTACGGGTGTTGTCGACGTACTTCGCGGTAAGCGCGGCCTTGTCCGCGACCCCGCTGTAGATGGCGGCGGGAGCGCCCGGCCACATGTGCCCTGGGGTACGGAGCGTGAATCCGCCGTGCTCGCCGTCCATCGCGGCCCGGTGGTCGGGGAACGGCGCGTCGTTGTTCACGTAGTCGTGGTGGTCGATGATGTCGCCCTTGCCGGAATCACCCTTCGAGGAACAGCAGTTGACCCCGCTGTGGGCGTTGACGACACGGGACGGGTCATCGGCCCCGACCGCTTCGGCGATCTTTCCGGTCTCGGTGCGGTCCCACTCGCCCCAGCCCTCGTTGAAGACGATCCAGCCGCCGATCGAGGGCGAGTTGTGCAGCTGCTTCATCATCTCCCGACCCTGGGAGAGGAAGGCCCGCCTGCCCTGGTCGCCGCTGATGTCGCCGGAGACGAAGTCCTGCCACACGAGCAGACCGAGCCGGTCGGCGTGGTAGTACCACCGGGGCGACTCCACCTTGATGTGCTTGCGCACCGCGTTGAATCCGAGGTCCTTCTGAGCCTTGAGGTCGAAGGTGAGCGCCGCGTCGCTGGGCTGGGTGTAGAGGCCGTCGGGCCAGAATCCCTGGTCCAGCATGGCGAGGGAGAAGAAGGGCTTTCCGTTGAGCACGAGCTTCTGGTAACCGCCCACCGTGTCGATCTTCAGGGAACGCATCCCGAAGTAGCTCTCGACGGTGTCCGTGGACCGGCCGTCGGTCAGGGTCACATCGAGGCCGTACAGGTACGGGTCGTCCGGCGACCAGAGGTGCGGGTTCCGCACCGGCAGGGTCAGCGCGCGGTTGGCCGGTCCGGTGACCGTGCCGACGGTCCTGCCCCCGCGGTCGCGGGCGACGGCCTTGACGCGGGCCCCGGCCGAGGCGTCGGCGGAGTTGACGGTCAGCGCGAGCGTGCCGCTGCCGATGTCCGGGGTGGTCGTCAGCGTGTCCACGGAGGCGGGGGCGACCGGTTCCATCCACACGGTCTGCCAGATGCCGGAGGAGGGGGTGTAGACGATGCCGCCGGGGTTCGTGGACTGCTTGCCCTTGGGCTGGTCGGGTCCGGTCACATCGGTGACCGCCACCACGATCTCCTGCGGGCCGCGGCCCTTCAGCGCGTCGGTGATGTCGGCGCTGAATCCGGTGTAGCCGCCGGTGTGTTCGGTGACCTTCGTCCCGTTGACCCAGACCGTGGCCCGGTAGTCGACGGCGTCGAAGTTGAGCTTCAGCCGCTGGGCCCCACGGCCGCCGACGGACCAGTTCTTCGGCACCGTGACGAGCCTGCGGTAGAACATGTGGTCCTCGTGGCGTTCGAGGCCCGACAGCTGGGACTCCACGGGGAACGGCACGGTGATGCGCTCGGCGAGCCTCTTGCCGAAGACGGGCCGCTCGCCCTCGGTGGCGCCGGCGAACTCCCAGGGGCCGTTGAGGTTCTGCCACTTGGCCCGCACCTGCTGCGGCCGGGGGTACTCGGGCAGCGGGTGCTGCCGGTCGAGCTTGTCTCCCCACGAGGTGGTCAGCCGGTGCGTGGAGAGGTTTTTGGCCGTGCGGCTGATCTCCGGGACGGTCTCGTCGCCCGACCGGAGACCGCCCTCACCGTCGTACGCGAACCGGACCTGCTGGCCCTTCTGCACGGGCCCGGCGAGCGTGACGATGAGCGCCTTCGGGTTGTCCGAGGCCCTGACGACCGACTTCACCGGCATCGGGGAGGTGTCGGTCTCGATCCTGAGGTGGTCCTTGACGCCCGCGACGCCGCTGACCCGGCCCTCGAAGGTGGCCTGGATCCGGGTGCCGTCCTCGGCGACACCCAGGCCCACCGGGTAGACCTCGAAGCCGGCGGGCGGGGTGAAGGCGGACTCGGGCACGATCTGCTTCTTGAGCTTCTCGCTCGACCAGCGCAGGAACATGTTGGCGCCGCCGGTGTCCTGGAACATCTCCAGCCGGAACTCGTGCGGCTCCCCGGCGGTCAACGCGACGGGCTCGCTGGTCTGTTCGTTGTCCCAGTCCGGCTGCCAGTGGTCGATGACAACGTTGCCGTCGAGGAAAAGTCTGAACCCGTTGTCGCCGCTGGCTGCGAAGGTGTACTCGCCCGTTTCGGGCGCCTCCAGAAGGCCGGTCCAGCGGGCCGTGGTGTGTTCGGTCCTGCCGGTCGCGGACTCGAACGCACCGGTGAGTCCAGGGAAGTTGATCTCGGGATCCAGGACTGTCGCACCGAGCTCGGCGAAGTCGCGGGCACCGGGGGCGGACATGCTGAAGTACTCGCCCTTCAGCCCGTTCACCTCGATGGCCGGGTCGTCGTGGGCGAAGGCGGTCGCCGCGGCTCCGGCGGGCGCGGCGGCGGGCGTGGCAGGCGCGGCGGCAGCCGTCGGGACCAGCGTGGCACCGACGGGTATCAGCAGGGCCGCGGCACAGGCCAGCGCCCTGAACAGGGCTCGGGGGCGGGGGTGTTGTCGTCTCAAGGCGTCGTCCTCGTCGAAGGAGCCGAAGTGCCTCGGACCTGTGAGGCACAGCACATGGTCGAACATTGAGCCACACCGCCAAACGCACCACAACGGTCGTGCACGCAAAATTTCCAACGATAGAAATCTGACACGGCCGCGTCCCCCGGCCGCCCGGCCGGGGACACGGCCCGGAGCAGGCGGAACCCGTCCGCCCACCCGTCGCCGCGCGGTCCCGCGACCGGACAGCCCGGCGACCGGCCCGGTCGGGGCAGCGCGGGACGCACGCGGACGCGGAGACGCGAGCGCCGCCCTTCCGGCCTGTTACGCCCACACGTCCCGACGGTCCGGCCCCCGCGTTACCCGCAGTGGGAATTACCCATGGTCACCCTCCTACGGAAAATCCCTCCGTCTGTGCACGACCCCTTCGCACAGAGATGAACCGGATCGGCACAGGAGGTGCAGTTTCCGCCGCCCCACACCGTCGACACGTCATCCCTGAGCGCCTCAGGACTGTGCCCGTCAACTCCGAATCCCCCGCCGCACAACGAATGGTCACTGCGCGGTTTCTCCCGTTACCACTGTCGTACGGCAGACAGAAGGCCGCTTCACCGCCCAGGTCAACAGAGCCGATCAGCGCGTAACCGCAGCCGCAGACACCGCGGTAGGAGGCCACGGACGAGGCGGCCGTCACGTACCGGGCATGGCCGCCAGTCACCCCACTGCGATTCCCGCCGACACCCCATAAGTGGCCGGTCGCCATAAGCGGCCGGTCGCCGAATTTTTCGACGCACCCTTGATTCTCTCGATCATTTCCTTGGACACCATCCCCGATTCGCCTTCCGCACTTCCCGAAAGGTGAGATTGAGCCCAGGGGGTTCAGGATCAGAGTTCAGCTGGTGACAGGCCCAGATAATCGCGCAGTGCCCGGCGGCCGACGGGTGTCACGAGGAGGGCGCGGCTGGTCCCGATGCGCGTCATCCACCCGGTGGCAAGTGCGTGGGCGGACAGGGCGGCGCCCACCGCGCCGGCCAGGTGGGGACGGCGCTCGGTCCAGTCGAGGCAGGCGCGCACCGGTGGCCGGCGTGAGCCGACGGGCACCGTGATGCCGACCTCGGCAAGCCAGAGGGCGCCCTTGCCGGTCAGGCCCGGCTCGCGCCCCCACTCCAGGAGTCCGTGTTCGACCATCGCGTCGGTGATAGCCAGCGCGGTGGTTCCGGCCAGGTGGTCGTAGCACAGCCGGGCGCGGGCCAGTGCCTGCTGCCGGCCGGAGGCCGCCAGTGAGCGTGGCCGGGGGCTGTGCTTCGGGGCCAGCGCGGCAAGGCTCTCGATCAGTTCGACCACTCTGCGGTCGGCCACCCGTACGTAGCGGTGGCGTCCGTGCCGCTCCTCGACGAGGAGTCCGCCGTTTACGAGCAGGTTCAGGTGCGAGGTCGCGGTGGACGGTGCGACTCCGGCGTAGCGCGCGAGCTCGTTCGCCGTCCACGCCCGGCCGTCGAGCAGTGCGAGGCAGAAGGCGGCCCGGGTGTTGTCGGCCACCAGTTTGGCCACGCCCGCCAGGTCCACACCCACATCCTGGTCTGCGCGCTGAATGTCCACGGTGCCCATTGTCGCCGACGTCCCTTCGACGTCCGTCGAAGCGTCCGGGTCCTAGTGTCGGCCCGTGCGCCGGGCTCACCGGCCCCGCACCCGCATCCGCTCACGTACTGGAGCAACCATGTCTGCGTCCGACACTGCCGTCACCGCCTCCCACCAGCCCAAACCCCCGACGGACTGGGTGCTCACCGACTCCCCCCTGTCGGAGGACGTCGCGGCAATCTCCGACGCGCTGGACCGCTTCAACATCGAGCACACGGGAATCGCCGACCGCAGACCTCTGGCCGTCCTGGTCCGTGATCCCGAGACGCGCCAGGTGGTCGGCGGACTGACCGGGCGTACCTCGCTCGGGCTGTTCTTCCTCGACCTCTTCTACCTGCCGCCCCGGCTGCGTGGCAGCGCGCTGGGAACAGAGCTACTCCGGCAGGCCGAGGACGAGGCTCGTGCCCGTGGCTGCCGCACGGCCGTGCTCTACACGATCACCTTCCAGGCCCCCGGCTTCTACCAGAACCACGGGTGGAAGCGGCTCGGAGAGGTGCCCTGCGATCCGCCGGGCACCAGCCGCGTCTTCATGACCAAGGAACTCACGGCACCGACCGGTGAACCAACCCGGTTCCGGTAAGGTCGCCGTGCTCGTTGCACCATCATCTGATCCGTCCGCTCCGCACCTGCCACAGGCCGCGTCTGGAGCGTCACGGCCCGAGGCGGTGGTGCCGTCCGGTCTGCTCGACGCACTGGCCCAGGTGCCAGATCCGAGGAATCCACGTGGGGTGCGGTTCCGGCCGGCAACGCTGCTCGCGGTCGGCGTATGTGCACTCCCCAGCGCCGGACACAACTCCCTGACCGCCATGGCCGAGTGGGTACGCCGCTGCGACCAGGATGTCCTGGCCCGGACCGGTTACACCGGACTCCAGGCCCGCCCGATATCCGCAGCAACCCCGGACGGGACCGTAGAGCGCGAACAGCGCCGCGCCCACCGCACCGCCCAGCACGGGACGGACCCGCCGCGACCACGTCGTACGGCCTTCGCCGTGGACGGCAAATGCCTGCGCGGAGCCGTCCGTGCGGACGGCAGCCGCGTCTTCGTCCTGTCCGCAGTGCGCCACCACGATGCGTTGACCGCCGCTCCACGCGAGATCGGTGCGAAGACGAACGAGATACCCGAGTTCGCTCCGCTGCTGGACACCCTCGATGATCAGGACCTGACCGACTCCGTCGTCACCGTCGACGCCCTGCACGCCCAGACGAGCCACACTCGCTACCTCGTCCAGGACCGACAGGCCCACTGCCTGCTGTCGGTGAAGAACAACCAGCCCGCCCTGGTACGCCAGTTGACCAAACTGCCCTGGAAGCAGGTACCCGGTCCTCGACCAGTCCCGCGACCGCGGGCACGGCCGGGAGGAGGTCCGCGAGGCGAAGGTGGTGAGTGTGGACGGACTGTTGTTCCCCCATGCCCGCCAGGTTGTTCGCATCCACCGCGAACGCCGCCGAATCGGCACATCGAAGTGGCAGACCGAGACTGTCTACGCCGTCACCGGTCTCGCGACCCATCAGGCGTCTCCCGCAGAGATCGCGCATGGGCGCGCGGCCACTGGATCATCGAGAACACCGTCCACTGGACGAAAGACGTGACCTTCGCCGAAGATGCCGGTCAGATCCGCCGGCGTCGCACCCCCGCCGTCATGAGCGCCCTGCGCGATCTTGCCCGCGCCACCCTCCTCCCGGGGCCCGGGACGCCGGCTCGCACCCGGAGCTCCCAGCGCTCCGCCGGTCGTCCCGATCCGGCGTGCTCCGGCATCGACGTCAGCCGGGCCCGGCACGAGGAGTGCGGCGCCGTGTTCGTGAGCAGGGGCGCACGCCCGATCCTGATACGCATCCGGCAGGCGCCGCCTGCTGCCTCACGGGCCGTGACCCTGGACGGGGGGGGCGGGCGACCGCCGCGCACCGCCAGAATTCTCCGGACACGGTCCATGCAATCCGTGAGCGGGGGTAGGCGAACCCTTGTCAAGGTACCAACTCGACGGGGTGAGTGTGCATGAGTACCGAAGAGCATATTCCGATGACGCGTTCACCCATGGGAGAGACGCGTACCGAGTTCGTCTGCCGGCCTCAACGGGCCGCCGAAGCGCGCGAGGCGGTCGCCTCGTTCCTGCTGCGGCTGAGTCCCGCACCGGCCGCGCACACGCTCCAGAATCTCCTGCTGCTCGTGTCGGAGCTGGTCACCAACGCGCTCCGGCACGCCGGAGGTGTCACCGCGTTGTGGCTGAAGGTGGACCGTAGCGGCGTCCACATCAGCGTCACCGATCCGAGCTCCGTCCATCCCCAGCCCCGGACACCCGACCTGACGGGGCGGACCGGCGGCTTCGGATGGCTGATGGTGCGGCGGCTGGCCCCCGGGGTCAGCGTGCGCGACCGGTCCGGTGGCGGCAAGGTCATCACGGCCAGCGTTCCGCACTGACCACCGGGGGGACGACGGCGGACACTGACCACCGGGGGACGACGGCGGACACCGATGACCGCCCGCCGATGACCGCCCGCCGATGTCCGCGACGCCGCAGAGTTCCCCGGCGCCGGTGGCCGGGTCCGTGGCGGACGCCCCGGCGGGAGCGTACGACGACCGGAAGCGTACGACGACCGTGGCAGGGCCCACCGCCGACGCCGACCGGGAGGATGCCGGGCCCCGACCGCTACGGAGTGCTCACATCGGGCCGCGGGGCGACCGGCGCGCCGCACCGATCGTGAAACTCGGGTGCGGCGCACGGGCAGGCAGGGGCGGCCCGACGGCGACGGCGGCGGTTGGGGGGCTGCGGGTGATCCACGGTACGCACCTTCCGGCCGGGGCGGGTCACGTACCGTCAGTCGTTCCCGGCCGCCGAAAGGTCGCCGCCCGCCGGCGGGTCCCTCCCGCCCCGACTGCGGCCGCGGCGTGGAGCGAGCGCAGGGCCAGCATCAGGAACCCGATGTCGTCCAGGTAGACGGGGTCCGGCAGCAGGTCCACCGGGGACACGGTGTAGATCACCGCAGCCCACACCAGTGCCTTGTCACGCAGCGGGATTCCCGCGTCCAGCAGGAGCTTTCTGGCCTTGATCACGCGGACGAGGAGAATCGCCGCCACGCCCAGGGTGAGCAGCGCGGCGGCCGCGCCGATGAGAAGCCAAGCGGTGGTGTCCATGACTCATCGTGCACCGGAACGGTGTGGAAGGCGGGGCCGCGGGTGGTGCGGCATCGGCGCGGCGGCGGTCAGCGGGTCTCCTTGACGCGCCTGCGGGTGCGGCGCTTCAGGGCGCGCCGCTCGTCCTCGCCCATGCCGCCCCAGACGCCGGAGTCCTGTCCGTTCTCCAGGGCCCACCGCAGGCACTGCTCCCGCACGGGGCAGGTCGCGCAGACCGCCTTGGCGTCCTCGGTCTGGACGAGTGCCGGGCCTGTGCTCCCGATGGGGAAGAACAGGTCGGGGTCCACCTCGCGGCAGGCCGCGCGCATGCGCCAGTTCTCCATGTGACTCACTCCCGATGTTCGGGGTCGGTTGGTTCGGTCCGTACCGGTGCGCCTGACCGCCAACCGGCACCTGAAACCACGAAAGGCGCGGCAGTACGCATCGGGGGCGGAACCGGGCCGGTCCCGGCGGTCGGTCGGGCCGCTCGGAGCCGGCGCCCGGGAGTCGCGGCTCCGGGGCCGGGTCAGTACCGGGGGCAGGCCCGGGGGGGGGGCCGGTGCGGCTCCGGGGCCGGGTCAGTGCCGGGGGCGGTGCAGGGCGAGAAGTGCCTGGTCGTCCTGGGCCCTGCCACCGGTGTGGCGTCCCACGTCCTCGATCAGGATGTGGAGGATCTGCGCCGGAGTGGCCGCGTCGCCGACGAGCGCACGGTTCCGGAGCAGCTCCGGCAGGCGCACGACGGGGTCGTAGAACATTCCGTCGGCATCGCGGGCCTCGGTGATGCCGTCCGTGAAACACACCAGCGTCGCGCCGGGCGGAAAGGGAAAGGTGTCGACGGGGGACGTCCAGGCTCCCAGCGCGCTCATCCCCAGCGGAGGCGCCTCCTCCGACGGTTCGAGCGCGGTGGCGGCCCCCTGTTCGTCCAGCAGCAGGGGCGGCGGGTGGCCGCGGTTGACGATGCGTACGGCGGTGAGGTCCGCGGCGAACTCCGCGATCAGGGCGGTGGTGAACCCTTCCTCCTGCTCCTGGCCGCCCCGCCGCCCGCCCTCGCGCAGGAGCGCCCGCTCCAGTGAGAACACCAGACCGGGCAGGTCCTCGGCCTGGTCCGCGGCATACCGGAAGGCCCCCAGGTCCGCGGAGACCGCGCTCACCGCACCGAGCCCCTTGCCCCGTACGTCCCCGACCATCACACGGGTGCCGAACGGTGTGTCCTGTACGACGTAGAGGTCGCCGCCGATCATGGCCTCGTCCTCGGCGGGCACGTAGAGCGCCGCGATCCGCAGCTCGCCCAGGCGCGACGGGGGCCTGGGCAGCACGGCGCGCTGGGCCACCGCGGCGACCTGGCGGGCGCGCCGGGTCGTGGCGTGCTGGCCCTCCAGCGTGCGGTTGATGAAGACGGCGAGGACGGTTACGGCCAGCAGGGTGATCTGGTTGGCCACACCCCGTTCCCAGCCGAAAGTGCCGTCCACCTGGGCGAGCACCGCATGGACGGCCATGGAGACGAGGCCGATCGCGATGATGCCCCGAAGCCCCAGCAGCGGTGCGGCGGCGACGGGCGCCACCGTGAGCAGCGGCGCGGAGGTCACATCGGTCGGGGTCACCAGGTCGAACACGACGGCCAGGACGATGACCCCGACGGGGATCCACTGGGCTCTGCGCGGCTGCACCACTCCCCCACACTGTCCGGCACCGGCGCCCGCCGCCATCCCGGTCACCGCCGGTGCGCGGCCCCGCTCACCAGCCGGGCAGCGGCGTGCCGGGGTGCGGTGCGGCCGCGCACGCCGCGTCGAGCCGGATGCGGTGGCCCATCACGGTGTCCGGGTCGTCGATGATGTCCACCCGGACGCCCGGGGTCTCCAGGATGGCCTGGTCACCGATCTCCGGTGCGGGCACCCGCAGCAGGTGCAGCGGCGGTACGCCGGTCATGGCGTGCGGCGGATGGCCGAGCGGAACCACCTGCACGGTGAGGTGCTTCCGGTGCGCGGCGTCGGCCAGTGTCCCGCGCTGTTCGTCCATGACGTCGTGGCTGCCGACCAGCGTGTGCAGGGCGGCGGCGGGCAGCAGCGCCCACAGCGCGGCGCCTCGGTCGCGCAGGCGGCGCTGGCGCTCCCGCAGCAGCTCGACGCGCCTCTCCCGCTGGGCGGGGGTGTCTTCGGGGTACTGCGCCCGGTACAGCGCATCGGCGTACGCGGGGGTGCGCAGCAGTTCCGGCACGAGCGCGGGGTGCCAGGTCCGCACCAGGCCGGCCGAGGACTCCATGCCGATGACGTCCTGCTGCCAGCCTTCCATCGCGTCCCGCCACTGGTGCCACCAGCCGGGAAGGTTCGCGGCGCCGAGTCCGGCCATGATCGGTTCGGCCACCGCGGCCGGGACCCGGTAGCAGTCGAGCAGTTCCCCGACCTGCCGGGCGTCCAGTCCGGTCTCGGCCCGTTCGATGCGCCGCACGGTGGCCGGGTGTGCGTCCAGCGCCTCGGCCGCGGCCTGCAGGCTGACGCCTGCCCGCTCCCGCAGCAGCCGGAGTCGTGCCGCCAGGACGCGGTGCTCCACGGTGGGGCCGGATCGGGGTCTCATGCACGTGCCTTCCTCGGTGGGGCCTCAATAGGGAGCAATCCACACACTCTGTCGCTTGCAAAGTATGCGCTTTGCACCGAGAGTACATACATGTCGGAAATAGTCAGTTGCGCGAAACGCGCTCCCGATGCTGGCAGCACACGGGCACACAGCTGGTGGGTTCCCCGCATCGCCAAAGGCGTTCCGGAAGCCCGTCACCGTGTGCAGGAGGCGATGCGGGCGTGGGGCGAACCGGCGGACCGCGTCGAAGCCGCGGCCCTGATAGTGACCGAGCTGATCACCAACGCCGTGCAGCACACCAGCACCCGACGGATCCGGTGCCGATTGCTCCGCTCCGCCGACGGGGTACGCATCTGCGTATGGAACCGCGGCCGGGCCGCCATTCCGTCCCCGGCCCCACCCGGAGACCGGGCGGGGCCCGAGCCCGGCGCCGCGGAGACGCCGGACGGTTCCGGCTGCCCCGACGGACCCGGCGGTTCCGCTGTCCGGGACGCGGACATGTCACTGCCGGAGGACGGCAGGGGCCTGCTGCTCGTGGACGCGCTGGCGGCACGGTGGGGGACGCGCGTCGCCCTGGCGGGCCGGCTGGTCTGGGCCGACATCTGATCCGAGCGCCGGCACCGGGCCGGGCGTGGCCATCACGCCGCCGGACGGCGCCACGGACCACCGGGCACCGCCCCCGGGCCCCTGGTACCGCCGCGGAGCCCCCTGTACCGCTTCAGGGCTCGGCGCCCCCTGCCCGCACGGCCGAGCACCACGTCCGGGCCGAGCGCCCCCGCCGCCCAGTACCGCGTCAGACCGAGGCGGCCCGGCACTCAGGGTGGCCCCAGCCGTTCGGGTTCTTCGCGATCATGTCCTTGGCCGCGTACGGCTTTCCGCAGTGGCACCGGCCCGCGAATCTGGCCCGGATCGTGCTGCTGGTGGAGCGCCCCGAGCGCGAGGCACCTGCCGCCTTGCCGGCCGTCCCGTCCGTACCCTCCGACCGGCCGGCCTTGGTGGACCGGGCAGGAGCGGGCGTCGGCAGTTCCGTGGAACCGTGTGCCGTGCCCGCCGCCCGCTGCGTGACCGCCGCCTCGCTGGCTGCCTGATCGGCCAGCGCGTTCAGCGGGTCCCCGTTCACCTGGTGGGCGGGCACATAGCGAAAGGTCACGTTCCGGCCGCTCAGCCGGTCGTCGATCCGTGTGACCAGCTCCCGGTTGGCCACCGGCTTGCCGCCCGAGGTCTTCCAGCCGTTGCGCTTCCAGCCCGGCAGCCACTTCGTCACCGCGTTCATCGCGTACTGCGAGTCCATCCGCACCTCGACGGGCACGGCGGGATCGGTGGATTCCAGCAGTTCCAGCAGAGCCGTCAGCTCCGCGACGTTATTGGTGGCGGTGCCCAGCGGGCCCGCCTCCCAGCGCTCCGGGCGCCCCTGCGCGTCGGCCACGACCCACGCCCAGGCGGCCGGCCCGGGATTACCCTTCGACGCCCCGTCACACGCGGCGATGATGCACTCGTCCATACCTCCGATCATGCCAGCACCGCATGACCGGTCGGTTCCGTCGCTCCGGCGTACCGGTCGGCGTCACCCTCGCTCACGGCGACGCCACGGCCACCGGGGGCCTTCGGCCGGCCCAGCCGAGCAGGACGACCGAGCACACCGCCGCGAACGCGCACCAGGTGGAGATGAACTCCAGCCGCCACAGCGCCGCACAGACGACGGCACCGACCGCGACCAGCACTCCGAGGAGCGACAGGCGCCGGTCGCCCGACAGGAGCAGGGAGCCGACGGTGGCCAGGAGATAGCCCGCGACGAGCAGCTGCGGATGCGGCAGGTTCAGTACGTACCCGAGGGTGTGCCCCCTGATCTCGGCCGTCACCGGGCGGGCGGAGAGGGAGTACCCGAGGAACGCGGCGGTGACCGCTCCGGCGGCGAGGGGCACCAGCAGCCGGGCGCGGGCACGGGGCGGAGCCGCGCAGAACACGCCGAGCGGCACCCACACGGCCAGCAGCGGAAGCGCGATGACCGCCCAGGCGACGGTGGCCGGGCCGGTGCCGCCGTCGGAGCGCCAGACCACCGACTCGATGATCTGGTGCGCCCCGAGCAGCAGGGGCAGTGCGGCCAGGGGAAGATCGCGGGCCCGGCGGGTGCGCGCGACGGCGGCCACGCCGATCGCGACGATGACGGTGCCCGCCGCCAGGTCGGCGGTCGCACTCCAGCACATGACGTCACCCCCGGGCCCGGACTCGCGCGCAACGGTCGCTTCCGGGGCAACGCTACGGCTCCGCGGTTGCGGACGCCGCCCCAGGTGTCGTCCGCTCCACGTGACGTCCACCCCGCGCGGCGCCCGCCCCGCACCTCACCCGCTCCACCCGGCGCCCGTCGCCCCGGCAGCCACCGGGCATCCCAGCGCATCGGCGATCGTGTACCCCCGCCCCGGCCGGCCGTCGAGCCCGACACCCAACTCTCGTACGCACATACGGCGTTCTCTCTTCGCGCGCCCATAAGGTACGGGAGTCCCCGCCCGCACGCGCCCGCTTGACCTCAAGCTTGCCTGAGGTCCTAGCGTGCTGTGTACCGGAGGCCGCACGGCCGACGGGATCCGCACGTCGGCCATCAGATTCCGGAGCATCCCATGGACATGGAAGTCACGGCGTGGTCATCGCTGCACAGCGCGATGAACGCCCAGCAGGACCGGCGGCCCTTCTCCCGGGCCACCCTGGGCCGCATCGTGGCCTTCGCCCGGCCGCACCGCCGCCGGATGACCCGCTTTCTGCTGCTCAGCGTGGTCACCGCGCTGCTCGCGGTCGCCACGCCGGTACTCGCGGGGCGCGTCATCGACGCGATCGTGCAGGGCCGGGACACCGGCACGGTCACCCGGCTCGCCCTGCTGATCGCCCTCATCGCGGTCGCCGAGGCGGGGCTCGGTCTGCTCACCCGATGGCTGTCCTCCACCCTCGGCGAGGGGCTGATCCTCGATCTGCGCACCGCGGTCTTCGACCATGTGCAGCGGATGCCGGTCGCCTTCTTCACCAGGACCCGTACCGGCGCGCTCGTCAGCCGGCTGAACAACGACGTGATCGGCGCCCAGCGCGCCTTCAGCAATACGCTGTCCGGCGTCGTGTCCAACCTGGTGACCCTGTTGCTGACGCTCGCCGTGATGCTCACCATCTCCTGGCAGATCACCCTGCTCGCCCTGGTCCTGCTACCGGTGTTCGTCGTGCCCGCCCGCCGGACGGGAGCGAGGATGGCGGGCCTCCAGCGCGAGGCCGCCAACCACAACGCCACGATGGGCACCCAGATGACGGAGCGGTTCTCCGCCCCCGGCGCGACCCTGATCAAGCTCTTCGGGCGCCCCGCCGACGAGTCCGCCGAGTTCGCCGCCAGGGCCGGCCGGGTACGGGACATCGGCATCCGTACGGCCATGGCGCAGGCCACGTTCATCACCGCCCTCACCCTGGTCTCCGCCCTGGCGCTCGCCCTGGTCTACGGGCTCGGCGGCTACTACGCCCTGCGCGGCAGCCTGGAACCGGGCGCCGTCGTGGCCCTCGCCCTGCTGCTGACCCGGCTGTACGCCCCGCTGACCGCGCTGGCCGGTGCCCGGGTCGAGGTGATGAGCGCCCTGGTCAGCTTCGAGCGGGTCTTCGAGATCCTCGACCTGAAACCCCTGATCGCCGAGAAGCCGGACGCCCGACAGGTTCCCGACGGTCCGGTGTCCGTGGAGTTCGACGGGGTCTCCTTCGGCTACCCGTCCGCCGACAAGGTCTCCCTCGCCTCCCTCGAAGAGGTCGCGACGCTCGACAGCCGCGGTGGCACCGAGGTCCTGCACGACATCTCCTTCCGGGCCGAGCCCGGCCGGATGATCGCCCTGGTCGGCTCCTCGGGCGCGGGCAAGTCGACGATCGCACAGCTGCTGCCCCGGCTGTACGACGCGGATTCCGGTTCGGTACGGCTGAACGGCGTCGATGTACGCGATCTGAGCACCGACTCGATCCGGGACACGCTCGGCATGGTCACCCAGGACGGGCACCTCTTCCACGAGTCCGTACGCGCCAACCTGCTCCTCGCCCGGCCAGGGGCCACCGAGGACGACATCTGGGACGCCCTGCGCCGGTCACGGCTCGACGGCCTGATCGCGTCCCTGCCCGAGGGTCTGGACACGGTGGTGGGCGAGCGCGGCTACCGGCTCTCCGGGGGCGAGCGGCAGCGGCTGACCATCGCCCGGCTGCTGCTGGCCCGCCAGCGGGTCGTCATCCTCGACGAGGCGACGGCCCACCTCGACTCCACCTCGGAGGCGGCCGTTCAGGAGGCCCTGGCCGAAGCGCTGGAGGGCCGGACGGCCGTGGTGATCGCCCACCGGCTCTCGACCGTACGTGCCGCCGATCTGATCCTGGTCATCGAGGAGGGCCGGGTCGTGGAACGCGGCACGCACACCGAGCTGTTGGCCGCCCGGGGACGGTACGAGGAGCTGCACCGCACCCAGTTCGAGCGGCCCTCGGCCCCCGAGGCGCACCCCGTCCACTGAACCACCGGCCGCCGGGAGCGCCCCGCCCTCCGCCCCACCGGCCCGGCGGCCGATACCGGCCCGGCCTCACGTGTCAGGCGTACTCCTTCTCCCGCGGCGCGAAGATCAGGTTCCGGCTCTTGTCCGGTCGCTCCTCGGTGACCGGGACGAGCCGGCCCTCCGCCTCCGAGATCCAGCGGAAGGTGTAGTCGAGATCGGCGAACGGCTCGGTGAGGGAGGCCAGTTGGGTGGACTGCAGGGCCTCCAGAATGATGACGGGGCGGTCACGCTCGATGAGGCGACGGGCCCCGGCCAGCACCCGGGGCTCGTGCCCCTCGACATCGATCTTGATCAGGTCGACCGGGGTGTCCCCCAGCTTCTCGTCCAGGGTGCACAGCTGGACGCGCGTGGTGAACGCGCCGGCCACCGGCCGGGCGAACTCCTCCAGCGAGGAGCCGGTGGACAGCAGATTGGCCAGCGGGAAGCGGATGTTGATGTCCGCGCTCCCGGCCCGGTCGGAGACCCCGTTCTGGTGCAGCACGAGGTTCCTGATCCCGTTCGCCCGGTGGTTGACCGCCAGTCTGGCGTGGATCGGGGGCACCGGCTCGAACGCGTGCACCGTGGCCCCGGGGGCGGCGAGGGCCGCGATCATCGCGTAGTAGCCGACGTGCGCACCGACGTCGAGCACCGTGCGGCTCGCGGCGGCCAGCCGGCTCCAGTGGTACAGGCTTCCCTGTTCGTAGCCGAACCGGCCGTTCCATACGGTGTCGAGGGCGACGGCCTCGTCGTTGACGCAGAACATGACGAACGCGGGGCAGAGGCCCGACTCGACCTCCACCCACCCGTGGTACGGGAACGCCTTCCGGTGGCCCGTGAGGATGTCCGAGGTCGTGACCGGCCGGGTCCGCGCGGCCTGCCGTACGGTCCGCCGGTTCATCTCGTCGAGATCACGGACCCGGGTGCCGCGCGACGCGCCGTCCGACGAGGTCTTGCGGAGGATCTTCACACGTGCTCCAGGGGAGGGATGAGGAAGGGGCGGCCGGGCACGTCGATGCTGCCGACAGTGGGAGTGCGCCGGGGGTCGGCAGGGTGAACACCGTGCGAAACCTCCCCCGTTCAGCACCGGGGACGGCGGATGGCGGGACGGCGGGCCATGGATCTCACTGCGCCCCGAGCTGCTCCACGGCGGCCAGGGCCAGGGACAGTTCGACCGCGCCGGCCGGGTCGGTGAGTGTCCGTCCGGTGAGCTGCTCCAGGCGCCGCAGCCGGTTGGAGACGGTGTTGCGGTGGCAGTACAGGCGCTCGGCCGCGACGAGCGAGGAGCCGCCCGCCCGGAGCCAGACGCCGAGCGTGGTCAGCAGCGTGCCGCACTCCTCCGCGGGGAGCGCGAGGACCCGCCCCAGAACCACCGTACGCAGCCGTCTGGCCAGGTCCGACTGGGCGGCGACCAGGGCGTCGGGCAGCCGTTCGTCGAGCAGCACGGTCGGCGCCCCGCCGGGCCGCCAGGTCCGCAGGGCCAGTTCGGCCAGCCAGCGGGCCCGCCCGAGGTCGGCCAGGGAGCCCACCACCGGGCTGACCCCGGCCCGTACGTCGTAGCCCGCCAGGTGCTTGCGGAGGTCCTCGGGGCTGCCACTGCCCAGGGGCACCAGCCCGGTCTCGCCGTCCGCCCTGATCCGCCAGAGGATGCGCAGGCCCGAGAAGAGTTCGGCGCCGGGATCGGACGACGGCGGGAGCGCACCGGGGACCGGGCGCAGGACGATGACGGCGTAGCGGCCGCGTTCGGGGAGCCCCAGGCGGGCGGCGGCCTCGGACGCGAGCCCGGCGGCCACTCCCGATCCGTCGAGCAGGGCGTCGAGCAGCGAGTGGCGGCGCTCCTGGTCGCGGGCCGCACGGGCGGCCTCGGCCTGGCGGTAGGACTCGGCGACGGCGTCGGTGATCTGTTCCAGGACGTCCCAGACGACGGCGGCCGCGGGCAGCAGCACGGGCAGGGCGGTGGGGTGACGCTCGGCGATCACCTCGTACATCATCTCCCACAGCAGCCTGCCGCCCCGGCGGTAGCTGTGCAGCAGGGAGGCCAGCGGCAGCCCCTGTTCGATGCGACGGCTCCCGGTGCTCATGGCGTCGTGGAGGTCCACCGGCAGGTTCTGCGCGGCCTGGGCGACACCGGTGAGCGCCTGGCAGAGGTTGCGATGGATGCGGTCGCCCAGTTCCTTGCGGCCGATCAGCCTGGCGTACGCGGGGTCCTCGACGAGGATCTGCGCGGCCATCCGGTCGGCCGCCGGGGCGAACCGGCTCCGCAGCTCGTCCCGTACCTCCCCGATGAGCAGGGGCACACTGACGGGCGGCGCACCGTCTGTGCGGGGTGACAGCGTCGTCGGCTCCATGGCCGGTGAGGGTGGCACGCCCCGGCCGGAAACGGGAGACCCCTGACCGGAATTCCTTGCCGCCACTGTGCACGGCGCACAACGCGGCACCGTCGGGTTTGGCACCCGGCAACCGATCCCGCCTCCGGCCTCGCGGTCCGGGACCCGGTGGTGCTGCCATGTGCGCCGACCCGGAGCCGCCGGGTCGACGACATCCGGGAGGGCATCATGTCCATCCGCATCCGGCTTCGGCGCACGGGACGCGCCGCGGCTCTGTGCGCGGCCGGGATCCTCATCACCGCCGGCCTCGGCGCCACCCACGCCGCGGCAGCCACCCCCACCGCTTCCCCCACCCCCACGACCCCCACCACCACCGCTGCCGCGTCCACCGCCGACGCCGGAGGTGCGATCGACGCGGCCAAGGCGCTGCAGGCGGTCGCGCTGCCCGGCGCGAACGACTGGAACTGCAAGCCGGGCGCCGCACACCCGCGCCCGGTCGTCCTGGTGCACGGCACCTTTGTGACCGGCACCCTGAACTGGATCGAGCTGGCCCCGCTGCTGAAGGCCAGGGGCTATTGCGTGTTCGCGCCGACGTACGGCCGGATGCCCAACATCCCGGCGCTGGCCGCGATCGCCCCGATGGAGCGGTCGGCCGCCGAGCTGAAGACCTTCGTCGACGGTGTTCTCGCAGCGACCGGCGCTTCGAAGATCGACATGGTCGGGCACTCCCAGGGCGGGCTGCTGCCGCGCTACTACCAGAAGTTCCTGGGCGGGGCGGAGAAGACCGAGAGGTACATCGCGCTCGCTCCGACCAGCCACGGCACCACCCTGTCCGGCCTCGCCACCCTGTTGCAGAGCATCAAGGGCGCACCGGAGGCGCTGTTGGAGAGCTGGTGCCCCGGCTGCCTGGACCAGACCCCCGGTTCGGCGTTCCTGCAGAAGGTCAACGCGGGCGGGGACACCGCGCCCGGCGTCGAGTACACCGTGATCTCCACGAAGCTCGACTACATCGTGACACCGGTCGCTTCGCAGTTCCTCCAGGGGCCGAACGTCCGCAACCTCTACACCCAGGACATGTGCTGGTACGACCTGGCCCAGCACGCCACGATGCAGGTCGACTCCGAGGTGCTGCACGAGGTGATGAACGTCCTCGATCCGGCCAACGCCACCAGGACGGGCTGCCGCATCCTCCCGTGACACCGCCGCAACGCCCGTAGCCGCCCTTCCCGTTCACCAGGAGACCCCTGTGCTCAGCACCATGCAGCGTCATCCCCTGACCGTGACCACCCTGCTGCGTCACGGCGCCACCGTGCACGGCCGCAGCGAGGCGGTCACCTGGACGGGCGGGGCGGCCCGGCGCGCCACCTACGCGGAAGTCGCTCTCAGGGCGACCAGGCTGGCGGCCGCACTGCGCGGCCTCGGCGTCACCGGCGACCAGCGGGTGGCCACCCTGATGTGGAACAACCAGGAACACCTGGAGGCGTATCTCGCCATCCCCTCCATGGGCGCCGTGCTCCACACGCTCAATCTGCGGCTGCCCGCCGATCAGTTGCGGCACATCGCCCGTCATGCCGAGGACCGCGTCGTCCTGGCGGACGCGAGCCTGGTTCCGCTGATCGCCCCACTGCTGCCCGGACTGCCCGCTGTCGGGCACCTCGTCGTCGTGGGCGAGGGACCGCTGCCGCACCTCCCCGGAGTACGGGTCCACCGCTACGAGGAACTGCTCGCCTGCGCACCGAGGGACTTCGACTGGCCGGAGATCGACGAGGACGCGGCTGCCGCGATGTGCTACACCTCCGGAACCACCGGCGATCCCAAGGGAGTTGTCTACTCCCACCGTTCGATCTATCTGCACTCCATGCAGGTGTGCATGCCGGAAGCCCTCTGCCTGGACGACACGAAGCGCGCCCTCGCCGTCGTGCCGATGTTCCACGCCATGGCCTGGGGAATGCCGTACGCCGCCTTCATGGCCGGCGCCTCCCTCCTCCTGCCCGGCCCCCATCTCCAGGCCGAACCGCTGGCCGGGTTCATCGCCGCCGAGAAGCCGCACACGGCCGCCGCCGTGCCCACCGTCTGGGCGGCGCTGCTGGCCCACCTCGACACGCACGGCGGCGACATGTCCTCGCTGCGCGAGGTCCTGGTCGGCGGTGCGGCCTGCCCGCCGTCGCTGATGACCGGCTTCGAGGAGCGGCACGGCGTACGGGTCGTCGCCGCCTGGGGCATGACCGAGACCTCACCGCTCGGTACGGTCGCCAGGGCGCCGCATCATGTCCGCTCCCCGGAAGGGGCCATGCTCTACCGCTCCACGGCCGGCCGGCCCCCGGCGGGGGTCGAACTCCGGCTCACCCGTGAGGACGGCACGGTTCTGGCGAACGACGGTGCGACGGTGGGAGAGGTCGAGGTCCGGGGCCCGTGGGTGACCGGCTCGTACCACCTCGTCGGGGCGCCGTCCGACAAGTTCAACGGTGGCTGGCTGCGTACCGGCGACCTCGGCACCCTCACCTCCGACGGCTATCTGCGCCTGACGGACCGGGCGAAGGACGTCATCAAGTCGGGCGGTGAGTGGATCTCGTCGGTCGAGCTGGAGAACCATCTGATGGCCCACCCCGCGGTCCGGGAGGCGGCGGTGATCGGCGTCCCGGACGACCGGTGGGACGAGCGCCCGCTCGCCGTGGTGGTCTGGGCCGGGGAGGCGGGCGACTACACCGGGCTGCGTGCCCACCTCGGTGACCGGGTCGCCCGCTGGCAGCTCCCGGAGCGCTGGTCGGCCCTGCCGGAGATCCCCAGGACCAGCGTCGGCAAGTTCGACAAGAAGGAACTGCGCCGCCGGTACGCACAGGACGAGCTTCCCGTCGAGCGGCTGTCGCCGTCGGCGGTGGTGTAGCCGGGCCTCGCGCACGGCCGGGGTCCGCAGCCCGCGACGGGGTGTTCCGTCAGACGCGCTCGGCGGTCCTCCACCGCCGCAGCGCGTGCCTGCCGCAGCGGCGCCACTCCTTCGGCGGCACACGGACCCGATGGCCGCCGTTGGTGACCAGCGCGTTCACCGACGTCATGGGGTCCGCCGCCATCGTCCTGGCCAGCAGGACTCCGACCACGAGCGGGAGCAGCGTCACGGCCAGGGCGGTTCCGGCGGTGGTGACGTGCTGGATGCGCGGGTGCCGCGGCGCTTCGGAGTCGTTGTTCATGCCGTCATCCCACCAGTTGGCGGCCCACGGCGAATCGGAGAAGATACTCAGCCGCCGGTTGTCACCTACTCAGAACTCGAACGGGGCAGTAAGCCGGCTGCCCCTCGCGGCCGCTACGGCACTGTCACGTGCTGAACGATGGTGTCCTCGCAGGGCCCCTCGGCGAAGACCTTGAGCGCTTCGTGCTCGTCGGTGTCGGCGTCGAGCCGCCACCGCAGCTTGGTCGCCACCCATTCGGCGATGTAGCGGCAGTGCTCCGCCGGCACCGGCGGCAGCCAGTCGGCCGGGTCGCGGTCGCCGCGCTGCTTGGCGGTACGGGCCGTGATCGCGGTCAACGAGGTGCTCGCGCCCTGGTCGTTGGCGTACGCCTCACGCCGGGCCGCGGTCCACTTCGACGCCCCCGATCCCCATGCCTCGGCGAGCTGCACGGTGTGGACGACTTGCAGGGCACCGGGCTCGGTGGTCTCCTGACCGTCGTAGTTCGACCGCCATCTGCCGCCCGACAGCACGCATCCGGCGCCGGTCCTCGGCTCCTCGATCGCCTCCTCCAGCAGCACCTCGCCCCGGGTGTCGCAGCCGTCCTCGGGGTCCTGGCCCGCGTTCCAGTGAGGGAACGCACCGGGTGTGAAGCCGCCGCTGTGTTCCGGGACGACGGGGACCTTGCCCACGGCGTCCGCCAGCGTGGTGACCCCGGCGGCACGGGCGGGCGAGGGCGGGCCGAAGGCGGGGAGGGCGAGAGCCAGGACGCCGACGAGGGTGAGGGCGCCGGCACCGCGGCACCAGTTCGTGATCATGTCCCTCTGGATAGCGGGTGCCGGACCGTGGGCGGGTCCCGAAACCGCTGACTCACCCGCGCGGGGGCGGAAGTTCACCGCGGAGGGTCATGCGCCCGCGCCCGGCGTGTACGGCAGGGGCAGTACGGACAACGGCCTGCACGTGCACGACGACGTGACGCCCCCCGTCACGAAGGATTGCGGTACTCCCCCGGTCCCGGATCCGCCCCGCCTCGTCGCGGGCTCCGGCCCGGAGGGCGCAGCACCACCGTCCCGTCGCACGATCCAGTCTGGAGCGCCTCCTTCGTGGCTACCTTCCTCTACCGGCTAGGCCGTCTGTCCTTCCGGAAACGGCGACTCGTCGTCCTGATCTGGGTGGCGCTGCTCGCCGCCGGGCGGCTCCGCGCTCACGCCGGAAGCCGTCCCTCCTCTCGCCCGTCGCGATCCGTTCGCTCATCAGCCGCTATCTCGCCCGTCCCGAGCCGGAGCTCTCGGCGCCGGAGGACCTGGCCGTACTGACCGCACGCGAACGCGAAGTCATGGCGCAGGCGGCCGAGGGGCTTTCGAACACCGAGATCGCCGGGCCGATGCACCTGAGCCCGCTGACCGTACGCACCCATGTCCACCGGGCCATGTCCAAGCTGCACTCCCGGGACCGGGCCCAGTTGGTGGTCATCGCCTACCGGACGGGTCTCGTCCGCGTGACACCGCCCCGGCCGCCCGCCGCCCGGTGACGGCAGCGGGTCTCCCGACAGGTCAGCCGGTTCTCCGGTGCGGACGGCGGGTGTCCCGATGGGCGTCGACTGCCGCGTGGACGTTGAGGGCCGCCGGGAATGATGCGACGATCCCGGGGAACCGCCGGGCAAGGGAAGGACCGACTTCATGGATGAGGACCGCCACCTCTCGGCCGCAGCGGCGTTCGACTCGCTGGGGGCCGACTACGAACGGGCCTTCGCCCACTCGGCCGCCCACCACGCCTCGCTCCACCGGCTGCTGGAGGACCTCGCGCCCGGCAGCCGGGTCCTGGACGTGGGCTGCGGTACGGGGCGGCCGACCGCACAGACCCTCGCGGACGCGGGCCATGAGGTGCTCGGTGTCGATGTGTCGCCCGTCATGACGGAGATCGCGGCCCGGCAGGTGCCCGGCGCGGCCTTCCGGTGCGCCGACATCCGTACGCTGCCGCTGCCCGGGACGGACGCGGAGGAAGAGGGCTTCGATGCCGTCTGCGCGTACTTCTCACTGCTCCAGATGTCCCGCGAGGACCAGTCCCGGCTGCTGAGCAAGCTCGGCCGGTCGCTGAGGCCGGGAGGTCGGCTGGTCGTGGCGACGGTGCCGCTGGACGTGGAGGATGCCGGCGTCGTCTTCATGGGCCGGCCCGTGCGGGTGACCAGTTTCGGCGCGGAGGAGTTCACCGCGCTGGTGGTGCGGGCCGGGTTCGCGGTCCAGTGGCAGCAGGACAGCCTCTTCACCCCCGCCCACCCGGCGGGCGAGCCCGAGCCGCAGCTGTTCCTGCACTGCCGTCGCCTCTGACATACCGGCACCGGCCGGTCACGGCCCCTGCCCGGCCCCCCGAGGCGGGGCGGGGCGGGTTCACGTCGGCCGGTCGTGGCCGACCGGCTTCCCGGCCGACTGGCCGGGCGGGGCGGGTTCGCCGCGGCGTACGGCGCCCGGCGCCCGTACTGCCGGATGGTTGGCGTGGCGGGAGGAGTGCAGCTGCCACGGCACACTGATCACCATCACGCCCGGCGTGAAGAGCAGACGGCTCTTCAGCCACAGCGCCGACTGGTTGTGCAGCGCGTTCTCCCACCAGTGGCCGACGACGTACTCGGGGATGAACACCGCCACGACATCGCGCGGACCGGCGCGCCGGATCGAGCGGACGTACAGCACGACCGGCCTGGTGATCTCGCGGTACGGGGAACTGATGACCTTCAACGGCACCTGGATGTCGTACTCCTGCCACTTGTGCTGGAGGTCCGCCAGTGCCTCGGGGTCGACCGCGACGGTCAGGGCCTCCAGCTGGTACGGCCGGAAGGCTCGGGCGTAGGCCAGGGCACGCAGGGTCGGCTTGTGCGGCGTGGAGACCAGCACGATCGCGAACACTCTTGATGGAGGGGCGAGTTCGCTGTGCGGGTCGGTGACTTCCAGCTCGGCGGCGACACTGTCGTAGTGGCGGCGGACGGCCCGCATCAGCAGCCACAGCACCCCGGCGGCCAGCACGGCGAGCCAGGCGCCCTGGGTGAACTTGGTGGCCAGCACGATGACCAGGACCAGCCCCGTGACGACCGCTCCGGTGGCGTTGATGGTGCGGGCCAGGTGGTGCCGGCGTCGTACGACGAGGTCGGTCTCGGTGCGCAGTTCACGGTTCCAGTGCCGGACCATGCCGGACTGGGAGAGCGTGAAGGAGGTGAACACGCCGAGGATGTAGAGGTGGATCAGGCTCGTCACATTCGCCTTGAAGCCCCACAGCAGCAGTCCGGCGACCACGGCCAGCGCCAGGATGCCGTTGGAGAAGGCCAGCCGGTCACCCCGGTTGTGCAACTGGTGCGGCAGGTAACGGTGCTGGGCGAGGATCGAGGTGAGCAGCGGAAAGCCGTTGTACGCGGTGTTCGCGGCCAGGATCAGGACCAGGGCGGTGGCCGCCTGGATGAAGTAGAAACCGACGCTGTCGCCGCCGAAGACGGCGGCGGCGACCTGGGCGATGACGGTGCGCTGGGTGTGGCCCTCGCAGTCGCCGCCGAGGCCCGTCAGCCGGCAGGCGTTGTCGGTGATGTGCACCTTGGCGATCAGCGCGAGTGTGGTGACGCCGACGAACATGGTGATCGCGATGAGGCCCATCGCGGCCAGGGTGGTCGCGGCGTTCTTCGACTTGGGGCGGCGGAACGCGGGCACGCCGTTGGAGATCGCCTCCACACCCGTCAGGGCCGTACAGCCGCTGGAGAACGCCCGCAGGACCAGCATCACCAGGGCCAGCCCCATGAGGTCGGATTCCCCGGCCTCCGGCCTGATGCCGTACGCCGCGCTCTCCGACACCGGTGCGTCGCCGAGCACATAGCGGAGCAGGCCGGTGGCGACCATGATCAGCACGCCGCCGATGAACAGATACGTGGGAGCGGCGAACATGTGGCCCGACTCGCGCACACCGCGCAGGTTCATCGCGGTCAGCAGCGCGACGAAGACCAGCGCCATCGGCACCCGGTAGTCGACCAGCGCGGGCAGCGCCGAGATGATGTTGTCCACCCCGGACGCCACGGACACGGCCACGGTCATGACGTAGTCGACCATCAGCGAGGCGGCGACCACCAGTCCGGCCGACGGTCCCAGGTTCGTCGAGGCCACCTCGTACGAACCGCCACCGCTCGGGTAGGCGTGCACGACCTGACGGTAGGAGAGCACCACCACCGTCATCAGCGCCACGACGGAGGCCGCGATCCATGGGGTGAAGTGGAGGTACGCCAGGCCCCCGAGCGTGAGCACGAGCAGGATCTCCTGGGTGGCGTAGGCCACCGAGGACAGCGGGTCGGAGGCGAAGATCGGCAGGGCCAGCCGCTTGGTGAGCAGCGTCTCGCCCAGTTCCTCGCTGCGCATGGCCCGGCCGATCACCAGGCGCTTGAGGAGTTCCGGCACGTTGAACACAGGGCGAGCGTAAGTCGCCGCGCGTGGGGACCCCGGAAGCGGTGGAGCATTCGGCGTAGTGCGCACACTCCCGGCAGCGCGTGTCTGCGCACCGATGGGGGCCCGCCGTATCAGACCTCCGTCAAGACGGGCGGCCACCGCGTCAAAGTCACGTCAGACCGTGCCGGATCGAGGGGTGGCGTTCCTAATGTCGCCTCATGCATCGACGCATCACACCGGGCCGTACCCGGACGCCCGCCGGAGATCCCGCGACACCCGGCGCGGTCCACGACAGTTACTGGCCGGGGGAATTCCGGGCGGCGTGCGGTTGCGCGGTGCTGTTGCTCGGGCTGCTGGTCACCGTCGACGCGGGCGACGGCACACTGACGGCACCCCGCGCGGTTCTGTGGTCCGGGCTGGCGCTGCTGCTGTTCGTGATCCTGCTGCCCCCACGGGTGGCCGCGGGCGAGAACTGGCTGGAGTCGCGCGGGCCACTGCGCAGACAGCGGGTACGGACCGACCGGCTGGTCTCGGCGCGATGGTCCGGCGAGGTGGTGCGACGGCTCGTCATCTGCGACGAGGACGGGGGCCGGGCCGAGCTGGATCCGCGGGTGCTGGCCTCGAATCCCGCGCTGTGGCATCAGGTGGACGCGGCGGCCCGTGTCTCGCAGGCGCGCGGGCGGCTGCGGTACGGGGAGTCGGCGCTGCTGGAGTTGTCACGGCAGATCGACGGGGCGACCGCCCTGACGATCTTCAAGATCTCGCGTTTCGACGAGTAGGGGTCGTTCCGCCGTCCCCCCGGCTGTTCCGCCGCCCCCGGCTGTTCCGTCGTCCCCGGTGGTCGGCGGGCGGCTCGCCCGGTGGGTCGTCCTGTCGTCCCCACGGGTCCGGTGCCGCTCGCCGAGGAGGGCGGCCCGCTCCGGACGGTGGGCCGCGCGGCGTCCCGTGATCAGCCGTTGGTCACGAGGTGGCCTGGGCCGGGAGGTCGGGCCGCGTGGGTGGGCGCCCGTCCGCGATCCGGAGGGTGAGCACCATGGTCAGGCCGCCGCCGGGGGTGTCCTCGGCGTCGAGTGTGCCGCCCATGGCCTCCACGAAGCCGCGGGCGACGGCGAGACCGAGGCCGACCCCGGCGCCGCGCGGAGCGTCGCCGTACCGCTGGAAGGGCTCGAAGATCCGTTCCTTGCCCTCGTCCGGAACCCCGCGGCCCCGGTCCACGACGCGCAGTTCGACCCGGGTGCCGAGCGCGCTGGCCGACACCAGGACCGCTTCTCCGCCGGGGCTGTACTTGACGGCGTTCTCCACGACGTTGGCCGCTGCCCGTTCCAGCAGGCCGCGATCGACGGCGACCATCGGCAGCGACTCAGGGATGTCCAGTTCGACACTGTCGTCCGGCACCCCGGCCAGTGCCATCGGGATGACTTCGTCGAGATCCGTCTCGCGGATCAGCGGGGTGACGGTGCCGGTCTGGAGGCGGGACATGTCCAGGAGGTTGCCGATCAGATGGTCGAGGCGGTCGGCACCGGCTTCGATGCCCTCGAGGAGTTCGGCCTCGTCCTCCTCCGACCAGGCGACGTCGTCGGAGCGCAGCGAGCTGACGGCGGCCTTGATGGCGGCCAGCGGGGTGCGCAGATCGTGGCTGACGGCGGCGAGGAGCGCGGTGCGTATGCGGTTGCTCTCGGCGAGGGTGCGGGCTGCCTCGGCCGCGCTGACCAGGCGCCGGCGGTCCAGGACGACGACGGCCTGCGCGGCGAACGCGGCCAGTACCCTGCGGTCCTCGGCAGGCAGGACGCGGCCGGACAGGGCGAGCGCCATGTGGTCGCCGACCGGTACGTCCACGTCGGCGTCCTCGGGCTGTTCGACCCGGTGGGCGTTTCCCACGCTGCCCGCACAGGTCCACGGTTCGACGTCGCTGCCCCGCTCCAGCAGCACCGCGGAATCCATGGCGAAGGTCTCCCGGACCCGTTCCAGCAACGCCTCCAGACTGGTCTCGCCGCGCAGGACGCTGCCCGCGAGGAAGGAGAGGATCTCCGACTCGGCACGCAGCCGGGCCGCCTGATGGGTGCGGCGGGCCGCCAGATCCACCACGGAGGCGACCGCCACCGCGACCGCGAAGAAGATCACGATCGCGACGATGTTCTTCGGGTCGGAGACGGTCAGCGTATGGATGGGCGGAGTGAAGTAGTAGTTCAGCAGCAGTGAGCCCACCGCCGCGGAGGCGAGCGCGGGCCGCACACCACCGAGGAGCGCCGCGGCCACCGTGAGCGACAGGAACAGCAGCACGTCGTTGGCGAGTCCCGGGCCCGGCTGAAAGCTTGTGAGCAGGGTGGTCAGCAGGGCGGGTCCTGCGACGCCGACGAGCCAGCCCCAGATGATGCGGGCACGGCCCAGCCGGGCACCACGGGCGATGGGCAGACCACGCCCCTTGGCGACTTCCTCGTGCGTGACGATATGGACATCGAGGTCGGGGCCGGAGTCACGCGCGACGGTCGACCCGACACCGGGACCATAGATGTACTGCCACGTCTTGCGCCGGCTGGAACCCAGAACGATCTGCGTGGCATTCACCCCCCGCGCGAACTCCAGAAGAGCCGCGGGTATGTCATCACCGATCACATGATGAAACGTCCCCCCGAGATCCTCCACCAACGTCCGCTGGACCGTCAGCTCCTTCGGCGACGCCGCCGTCAGACCATCACTCCGCGCGATATACACCGCGAGAATCTCACTGCCCGACCCCTTCGCCGCCATCCGCGACGCACGACGGATCAGCGTCCGCCCCTCCGGACCCCCCGTCAGCCCCACCACGATCCGCTCACGCGCCTGCCACGTCGAACGGATGTTGTGCTCACCCCGGTACTGCTGCAGATACTCATCCACCCGGTCCGCGACCCACAACAACGCCAGCTCACGCAGAGCCGTCAGATTCCCCGGACGGAAATAATTCGACAACGCCGCGTCCAGCTTGTCCGGCTGATAAATATTCCCGTGCGCCATCCGCCGCCGCAACGCCTGCGGCGACATGTCCACCAGCTCGATCTGATCCGCCCGCCGCACCACCTCGTCCGGCACCGTCTCCCGCTGCCGCACCCCCGTGATCGACTCCACCACATCACCCAGCGACTCCAGATGCTGGATATTCACCGTCGATATCACATCGACACCCGCCCGCAGCAGCTCCTCCACGTCCTGCCACCGCTTCGCATGACGCGAACCCGGCACATTCGTATGCGCCAGCTCATCCACCAACGCCACCGCCGGAGCCCGCTCCAGCACCGCATCGACATCCATCTCGGTAAAAACCGCCGAACGGTACTCGATCTCACTGCGCCGCACCTGCTCCAGACCGTGCAGCATCACCTCCGTACGCGGCCGCC
Source organism: Streptomyces sp. NBC_01237 (assembly GCF_035917275.1). Classification (NCBI taxonomy): domain Bacteria; kingdom Bacillati; phylum Actinomycetota; class Actinomycetes; order Kitasatosporales; family Streptomycetaceae; genus Streptomyces; species Streptomyces sp. NBC_01237. The sequence continues at coordinate 891,118 of NZ_CP108508.1, forward strand.
CATGATGCTCCACGAACGCCACCACACAGTCCGTACCCCGCTCCACCCGACGATGAGCCTCCGACAACATCGCGTACGTCTTACCGACACCGGGTGCCGCACCCAGATAGATCCGAAGCTTGCCGCGCGCCATGGTTCTCGGTTCTCTTCCGGTCGGGACAGTGTGGGTGGAGGCATCACTTCTCGAAGCGGTATCCCATGCCGGGCTCGGTGATGAGATGCCGGGGGTGCGCCGGGTTCGCTTCGAGTTTGCGCCGTAACTGGGCCATGTAGACGCGGAGGTAATTGGTCTGGGTCCGGTAGGACGGCCCCCAGACCTCCTGGAGCAGCTGAACCTGGCTGACGAGCCGGCCGGGGTTGCGGATCAGTACGTCCAGCAGATGCCATTCCGTCGGGGTGAGCCGGACGTCGTGGCCGCCCCGGTGCACCTTCTTCGCGGCGAGGTCGACGGTGAACTCGTCGGTGGTGACGATCACCTCCTCCTCGGCCGTCGTGACGGTCACCGCGCGACGGATCGCGGCCCTCAGCCTGGCGAGAAGTTCGTCGATGGCGAAGGGCTTGGTGACATAGTCGTCGGCCCCCGCGTCCAGCGCCTCGATCTTCTCGTCGGAGGCCTGGCGGGCGGAGACCACGAGCACCGGCACCCGGATCCAGCGGCGAAGGTTCCTCAGAACGTCGAGTCCGTCCATGTCGGGCAGACCGAGGTCCAGCAGGATCGCGTCCGGGTGGTGGGCGGCGGCCAGCCGGAGCGCCGTGGCCCCGTCGGGCGCCGTGTCCACCTCGTACCTGCGCGCCTTCAGGTTGATCTCCAGGGCCCGGACCAGCTGTGGCTCGTCCTCCACCACGAGCACCCGGGTCATCGGCGTGCCGCCTTCCTGTCATCGAGGTGCTGAGCCAGCCCCGGCGCGACGGCCTGCCCTCGCACGTTCCTGAGCGGAGGAGGGGCTGAACGGACTCCCTGAGGAAACCCCCTCACCCGGCGGACCCGCCCCGCGTTGACGCCTCCCTGACGTACACCGGCGCTCCTTTGACGCCTCTCTTACGCCCCGGCCGTCCGACACCTCTCCGGCACCCGGGCCGTCGGCGCACACCGCCGGAGCCGGTACCGAGGTGCCGTCCGCGTAGGTCGTGAGTATGAGATCGGGCAACGGGACCTACGACTGATGCCCCGGCCACCAGCATCTTTTAGCGTCTTCCTTGTGAAACCCGATCAACTCGACCCCCCTCGGACGGCGGACATGGTGCGCGATACACCCAGCGGTACGAAGAGTGGTGGGCGCGGCATCCCGGCACCGGCGTTCGCCGCCCTGCGCGACGACCTCTGCCGTCACGCGTTCGCCGTCCGCCCCCTCCCCCCGCTGAACGAGTCACCCGCTCTGAGCCGGGCCCGCGCGCTGCTGCCGTCCGGGCTGGAGCACTCCGCCCGGTGGGCCCCGCACCTCGCGGTCTGCGCGCTCGCCCTGGTGGCCGTACTGGTGTCGCTGCGGTTCGTGAGCCCGGCGGCGGGAATACCGGGCCTCCTCCTGATCGGCGGGCCCGTCATGCTGACCCTGCTGATGCCGGTGACGGCCTGGTTGCTGACGCTGCTCGCGCTCGTAGTGGGTTCGTTCGACCTGGCGGGCCTCGGCGGCTCGGGTTTCCTCCTCATCCACGTCACCTGCCCGCTGGTGCTCATGGTCGCCACGATGCGGCTGCGTCCCGGGGGTGCCGCCTGGATGTGGCTGATCACCGGTGCCGTCGTTCTCGGGGGTGAGGGGAGCCTGGCCGTCCCCGCCCCCGTATCCCTCCTCGTCCTCGCTCTCGCCGCGGTCGTCACCGTGCTGCTGAGCGGCTGGCTGCGCGCGGGACGACGCGCCGCCGAGCAGACCTCGGCCGCCCAGGACGAGCGCGACCGGCGGGCCGGGCTGGAGGAACGCACCGCCATCGCCCGTGAACTCCACGATGTCGTGGCGCACCACATGTCGGTCGTCGCGATTCAGGCGGAGGCCGCGCAGTACCGTGTGAAGAACCCCCCGCCCGAGCTGACGGAAACCTTCGCCACCCTGCGCGAGAACGCCGTCCTCGCACTCGCCGAGATGCGCCGGATCCTGGGCGTCATCAGGGCGGACTCGGAACCTGCGACCGGTACCGGGAGCAGGGCGCCCCAGCCCACCCTCGCCCGCCTCGACACGGTGATCGCCGGGGTGCGCACATCGGGGTCCGCGGTGACCAGGACCGTGACCGGGAAAGTGCGCGTACTGGCCCCGGGCGTCGAACTGTCCGCCTACCGGATCGTGCAGGAAGCACTCAGCAACGTCCTGCGGCACGCGCCCGGCGCATCGGTGGACGTCGAACTCTCCTACGTGACGACCGGCCTGGGCCTGCGGGTGGTCAACGGTCCCGCACACCGCCCGGCAAGCGCCTCGCCGGGCGCCGGACACGGCCTCGTGGGGATGCGCGAGCGCGTCTCCATGCTCGAAGGACGGCTCACCGCGCGGCCGACCGCCGAGGGCGGCTTCGAGGTCACCGCCTTCCTGCCCGACGTGTCGCGCACCGACGAGGAGGACATCAAGAATGTCTGAGCAGCCGCCGGTGAGAGTACTGATCGCGGACGATCAGGCGATGGTCCGTGAGGGGTTCGCCGTACTCCTGGCGTCCCAGCCCGGGATCGAGATCGCGGGCACCGCGGCGGACGGCCTCGAAGCCCTCGTCAAGGTGGCCGAGCTGCGCCCGGACGTCGTGCTCATGGACGTACGGATGCCGGAGATGGACGGTCTGGAGGCCACCGCGCAGATCGTCGCGAGCACCCCGGACACAAAGGTGCTCATCCTCACCACGTACGACCTGGACGAGTACGTGTACCAGGCGCTGTGCGCCGGGGCGAGCGGCTTCCTGCTCAAGGACGCCTCGGCACGGCAGCTGGCGGAAGGTGTGCGGATCGTCGCCGCGGGCGAATCCCTGCTGGCCCCGTCCGCCACCCGCCGGCTGATCACCGAGTTCACCCGCCTCGCCGGGACCGAGGCCGCGACCGGGAACGACAGCGGTCCCCACCACGGGCCGCGGCCACCGGCGAGAACCAGCCTTCCCGAGCTGACCGAACGGGAGACGGGCGTGCTGGCCCTGATCGCTCAGGGCCTGTCCAACACCGAGATCGGCAGCCATCTCTTCGTCACCGAGTCCACCGTCAAGACGCATGTCAGCAAGGTGCTCGTGAAGCTCGGGCTGCGTGACCGTACCCAGGCCGCCATCTACGCCTACGAGAACGGAGTGGTGGTCATCGGCGGCAGGGACTGATCCCGGCCCGCCCCCGATCCGCACCCCGCCCGCTCCCGTCCCCGCCTTCCTCTCCCTCTCCTCCCTCTCCGTACTCCACCACTCCCCTGTTTCCCCGTTTCCCGGAGCCCCAGGGCGCCGTCTCCCTACCCCGCCATGCCCATTTCACCCGACGCCGAAAGTCGCATCATGCCGAAGAAGACCCCCGCATCCCTGGCCGTGAACCGTTCCGCCCTGACCCACCGGATCGGCTACGCACTGCGCAACCCCGCGCGCATCGCTCCCTATGTGCGCCGCTCCGTGCGCGACACCTGGCTGAGCGCCAAGCACCCGAACCACGTCGACTACTACCGCGCGGTGATGGCGTCGGACACCAGCCGCAACCCCGAGGCGGCCGTCGGCAGCCAGACCCATGAGCGCTGGCTCGCGCTCGGCGCGATGCAGTTCGACTACCTGGCGGAGCACCATCTGAAGCCCGGCCACCGGATGCTCGACATCGGCTGCGGCAACCTGCGGGCCGGCTGGCGCTTCATCGACTACCTCGACGCCGGGAACTACTACGGGATCGACATCTCGCCGGACATCCTCATCTCCGCCAAGCGCACCGTCAGCACGTACCACCTGCAGGACAAGCTTCCGCATCTCACGATCACCCATGACCTGACCCTGGACTTCCTTCCGCAGGGCCATTTCGACGTGGTTCACGCGCACAGCGTGTTCTCGCACTCGCCGATCGAGGTCATCGGGGAGTGCCTGGCCCACGTCGGCCGCATCCTCGCGCCCGGGGGCTTCTTCGACTTCACCTTCGACCGCACCGACGGCGTCGAACACGCGGTGCTGCGGGAGGACTTCTACTACCGCACCGAGACCCTGATCGCCCTCGCCGCCGAACACGGACTCGTCGCCCGGTTCATGGAGGACTGGGAGGACCGGCCGCACGGCCAGTCGAAGATCCGCGTCCACGCCCCCGAGAACGGCTGACGGCTCCGCCACCGGTACGGGCACGGGTGGGAGCGGGGGCTGTCATCAGGACAGCGGGCTCCGAAACCCGCCTGACCGAGCGGCCCGGGTCACCTATCGTCGACGTGATTCCTGGCGCGGGCCTCGGCCCGCGCCAGGGCAAGGACCATGACGTGGAGGATGATTGTGCGCTACCGCGAGCTGGGACGCAGCGGTTTGTCCGTATCCGAGATCGGTTACGGCGCGTGGGGCATCGGTGAGTCCGGCTGGGTGGGTGCCACGGAGGACGAATCCGTACGCGCCCTGCACCGCGCCATCGACCTCGGGGTGAACTTCATCGACACCGCCCGTGGCTACGGCGAGAGCGAGCGGATCGTCGGCCGGGTCGTCCGCGAGCGGGCCGGTGACGGGGTACGCGTCGCGACGAAGGTGCCGCCGAAGAACGCCGTATGGCCCGCACCGGACGGCCTGGACCCGGCGGCCGCCTTCCCCGGCGAGCACATCCGCGAGAGCCTGGAGACCAGCCTGCGCGCCGCCGGCCTGGACCACTTCGACGTCCTGCAGTTCCATGTCTGGAACGACGAGTGGGTCGGCCGCGGGGACTGGCTGGAGACGATCACCGAACTGAAGAAGGAAGGAAAGATCGGACTGTTCGGCGTCTCCATCAACGACCACAGGCCCGACAGCGCACTCGAACTCGTACGCAGCGGCTCCGTGGACAGCCTGCAGATCATCTACAACATCTTCGACCAGTCCCCCGCCGACGAGCTGCTGCCGCTCTGCGCGGAACACGGTGTCGGTGTCATCGTGCGCGTGGCACTGGACGAGGGCGGTCTCACCGGCCGGATCACCGCCGGTACGACGTTCCCCGAGGGCGACTGGCGCAACCGCTACTTCCGCGGTGACCGCCCGGCACAGATCGAACAGCGGGTGTCCGCGATCGTCGCCGACCTCGGTATCGCCCCCGACGAGATCGCGGAGAACGCGCTGCGGTTCGTCCTGAGTTCACCGGCGGTCTCCACCGTCATCCCCGGAATGCGCACCCTGCGCAACGTCGAGCGCAACACGGCGGTGAGCGACGGACGCCCGCTGACCGTCGACCAGCTCGCGGTGCTGGCCAAGCACCGGTGGGAGCGCAACTTCTACAGCTGATCCGCCGGGCCGCCCGACGGCACCACCGTCGGGCGATCGGCCCCCGCCCGTGTTCGGCGAGACCCCTTCCGCACCCGCGGAGGGGGTCTCTCTGTCGGGGCGCCGATGTGAGAGCCGCGGCCCGCGGTTTCCAGGCCGTTGAGTACCGTGTACCCCGAACACGTCACCGGGATCATCGTTCCACCGTACGGAGAATTCGCCTGGATGCCGCGCTCTCCCTTGCTTTCCCGAGATCAGGAAAGCGCCTTACGCGTCATTTTCCCATGAACCACTCTTACCCGGGGGTTGGCAATCCAAGCGCAGTCGATCGGCACATCACAACCCCGCCGACCCTCCGTAGAAGTCAAGAGCAATCGCCTCGACAGCGCCCTCGCGGCCGTATCCCTCTACGCGGCGATCAAAATCATCGGCCTCATCGGCTTGATCACCTGGTCCGCCTTCCATCAGAAGAGCGCCCATGAGCTGTTGGGCCGGCGCTGGGACTCGCTCTGGTACACGCGCGTCGCCGAGAGCGGCTACTCGTTCACGGTCCAGGCCCCCGACGGGCGGAATCTCTCCAGCATGGCCTTCTTCCCGCTCCTCCCCTGGCTGGAGGATGCGGGATCCCGCATCGGCCCCTGGAACGCGTCCGACACCGGGCTGGCCATCAGCGCGGTGTCCTCGCTGGCCGCCGCGCTGGGACTTTTCCACCTGGGACGCCACGTCCACAGTGCACGCGCCGGAGTCATCCTGGCCTGTCTGTGGGGCGCCCTGCCGGTCGGCATCGTGCAGTCCATGGCCTACAGCGAATCACTCTTCGTCGCGCTGGCGGTCTGGGCGCTGCTCTCCCTGCTGCGCGATCAGTGGATGACGGCAGGCGTTCTCTCGCTCCTCGCCGGGCTCACGCGGCCTGTCGGGATCGCGATCAGTGCGGCCATCGTCGTCACCGCGGCGGTCGTGCTCGCGACCAGGCGGTCCGAGCTCAGCAGAAGGAAGCACATCAGCGTCATCGCGGGCGCTCTCGTCTCCCCGCTCGGCGCGGCCGGCTACATTGTGTGGGTCGGACAGCAGAGAGGGAAATTTCTCGGCTATCTCGACGTGCAGGCGGAGTGGGGAAACGGATTCGACGGCGGAATCGCCTTCGCGAAATTCCTGGCCGCTTCCCTGGGGAATTCCGGAATTCTTTCCGCAGGTATCCTTCTGGCCCTTGTCCTGCTCTGTGTGTGGCCGCACCGGATCGCCTGGAAGCAACGGCAGCCGATCGCGCTCGTGGTCTACTCCGCCATCATCACGATCATGGCGGTCGGCGCATCGGGATACTTCGGGTCGAAGCCCCGTCTGCTGATCCCCGCCTTTCCCCTTCTGCTGGTGGCGGCGATCGGGATGGCCCGTGCGCGCCCCGCCTGGACCGTGGTGGTGCTCCCGGCGATGACCGTCGTGAGTTCGGTGTACGGAGCGTTCTGGCTGAACGGCTCCGGCCCTCCGTGACATAGCGCGCCCACGGCCCCCGCCGCCAGTGACACATATCAGCGAAAGCCATGAGAGATCCCAACGGATCGCGGGCCCGACGGCACTTAGCGTTCGAGGGAGCGGGCACACCCGGTGACCGCACACCGCACGTACGAACGCCAAGGAGACATCATGTCGAGCCCGGCCCCGACTCCGCACCGGCTCAGCAGGAGGCACGTGGTGAGCACGGGCGCGGCCCTCGCCGCGGGTATCGCCTCCGGCCTCGCCGTGACCGCGGCACCCGCCGCCGCGGCGGCGTCCGGAGGGGCACCGGGTGCCGTCCGGCCCACCGGCACCGAACCGCCCGTGCGGCTCGTCCTGCCCCGCCCGACCGGCCGTCACCCCATCGGCACCGTGGCCCTGCACCTCAGCGACCGTAGCCGCCGCGATCCATGGGTGACCACCCAGCCGGTGCGGGAGCTGATGGTCCAGTTCTGGTACCCCGCCCGCGAAGCCGCCGTCCGGAGCAGGCCGGGCCACCCCAGGGCTCCATGGATGACCGCGGAGGCCGCCAAGGTCTTCCAGAAGACGGGGGTCCTGCCCGCCGGATACGTCACGCTGCCGGTCACCCACGGACGTACCGGCGCCCCGGCCGACACCCGAGCGGGCCGGCGCCCGGTGATCCTCTTCTCGCACGGACACGGTCAGCACCGCGCGTCCAGCATGACCCTGGTCGAGGACCTCGTCAGTCATGGATACGTCGTCGTCACGATCGACCACACCTACGACGCCGGGCAGGTCGAGTTCCCCGGCGGCCGGGTCGCCCCCTACGCGATGCCGCCCTTCGGCGAGGAGGACGACGACCCGGTCATCCTGAAAGCGGTCGACGTACGGGTCGCCGACACCCGGTTCGTCGTGGAGGAGCTGTCCCGGATCGTACGGTTGCGGCGCTCCGGCGCCGGACCGCTCCCGCGCGGCCTCGCCGACCTCCTCGACCTCTCCGCGCTCGCGATGTTCGGCCACTCGCTCGGCGGCGCGACCGCGGCCTCGGCGATCGCGTCGGGGGTGCCGCTCCGCGCGGGCGTGGACCTCGACGGCACCCTCTTCGGCCCCGTGGTGACATCGGGGCTGCGCAGGCCGTTCCTCCTGATGAGCGAGGACGCGGACACCAACCCGAGCTGGGTGGAGGTCTGGCCCCATCTGCGGGGCTGGCGTCGCCGGCTCCGTATGACCGGGACGCGGCACTTCTCGTACACGGACTACGAGAGCTTCCTGCCCCAGGCGGCCGCGCGCCTCGGGGCGACCGACGAGCAGGTAGCCGAGTTCATCGGCCCGCTCGACAGCGCGCGGTCGATCGACATCCAGCGGCGCTTCCTGCGGGCCTTCTTCGACCTCCATCTGCGCGACCGGCCGGCCCGCGTCCTCGAAGGTCCGTCCGCCCGCTATCCGGAGGTGCGCTTCGTCGGCTGACGGGGGACGGGCCGCCGCGCGCTCACCCGGGCGAAGCCGCCGCGGTGAGCGCGCGGGGGCTTCGCGATACGCCGGCCGCCGCCCCGGGCGCGGAGTCAGACCTGGCCGAGATCCGAACTGACCCAATGCTGGGGCCGCATCCGGATCACCACCTGCTCACCGTGGTTCTCCGAGGCGAAATCGACATAGCCGGCGACCTTGTCCGCCGCGAGGTAGCGCGCCGAGACCTCTTCCAGGTCACCGCGCGTCGCGGGACGGGTCTCGACGACGGGGCCCTCGACGGACACATAGCGGATCGTGGGCTCCACCCGGTCCACCAGGATCGTGAACCGGCCTGCGGCACCGATGAGTTCGGCCTTGCGTGAGGTGCGGCCCGTCAGGATCCTGAGGTCGCCGCCCGGGGTGTACTGGTACCAGATGGGCACGCTGAGCGGCGCCCGGTCCCCGTCCCCGGCCGCCACCGCCAACGCGGCGATGTGAGGCTCGGCAAGGAACTGTTCACGCTCTTCGCGGGTGAGTGCCACGGCAGACTCCATTCGTACGTGGACCGGGCCACCCAGTGTGCCCCCGGCCGCCCGTCGTCGCCCCGACCGTCCCGCCCCTGGCGGTGGCGTGTCGTCGGTGCGGCCCCCGCAGGTCCGGGTCCGGATCAAGGGGCGCCGGCACAACGGCACCGCGCACCTGGTCCCGGACGACGACGCGCGCCCGGCTGAAGCAGCTGCCGCGCTTCAACAGTGCGGCGGTCCGCGCCTTCGGTACCGACCTGCTGACCGTAGGGGTGGACCTCACCGACTGACCCCGCGCGGCCGTTCGCCGGTGGCCTCGGTCCGAACGCAGACCCACGGGTCACCGTGGACCCAAAGGCCCACCGTGCCCCTCACGGGCGCGGGAGCCGTCCGGGCGGTCCCGGCCGACCGCGTGCAGCCAGGCGTCGGCGATGAGCCGGTGACCGAGGGGGCTGGGATGGACCCCGTCCGGGGCCAGCTCCGCCGCCTCGCTGTCCTCCGCCGCGCGGAGCAGGGCGAGGTCGGCACGTACCACCTGGGCTCCGTTGGCCGTCGCGGCACGAAGGACGGCGTCGGTGCGGGGCGACAGGTCCTCGAACCAGCCTTCCTGGTCCGAGGTGACCGGAAGCAGGAACGGAGTGATGACGACCAGTCGCGCGGACAGTTGCCGCGCGGTGCCGGCGAGGAGGCGCGCGAGGCATGCCTCGAACTCGTCGGCCGGGCTGTGGAGTCCCCGGTCGTAGCGCCGCCAGGTGTCATTGATTCCGATCTTGACCGTGACCACGGTGGGCCGGTGGCCGATGACGTCGGCGGCCCAGCGGGATTCGAGGTCGTACACGCGATTGCCGTCGATGCCCTTGTTGATGACGGTGGGGCCGGGTCCGGCGCTCTGCCGGGCGCGCAGTGTCCGCGCGATCTCGTGGACGTAGCCGTCGCCGAGCGATGCGGGGTCCGAGCGGTCGCGGCCCGCGTCGGTGATGGAGTCACCGATGAACAGGAGCCTGTCGTTCTGCCCGATGTGCATGTCCGCCGTCCTGGCGTCGGGGGTGGAGGGGGTGGAGCCGGTCATCGGGCCGCCGCGCGCCGCAAGGTGGCGGCCTCGCGCGCCAGCACGGCGGGATCGTCGCCGGGTACGAACTCCAGGAGCGCCTCCAGCCGGGCGGGCCGCCGCTTCAGCAGGTCGAAGACCCCGGTCCACAGGGCCTCACGGTCCGCCAGCGGCAGTCGGCGGTTGCCCGGCCACCACGAGAAGACGTGTACCGCCGCGACCCGGTCGCCGAGCTCCGCGAGCCCGGCCAGCGCCTCGTCGTCGGGAACGTCGAGCGGTGGCTGCCAGTAGGTACGGAGGTTGTCCGCGCCCACCTCGTCCAGCAGCCGGACGGTTGAGGCGACGGTGTCGGTGAGGGTCTTCGAGTGGAACTCCAGCGCGATCTCCAGGCCGTGGTCCGCGGCGGTCCGGGCCGCTTCCCGCAGACAGTCCGCGGTCCCGCGCCGCTCCTGCGGCGCGGCGGCCGACGAGCCGGCTCCACCCGCCCAGACCCGCACCCGCGGCGCCCCCAGGAGCACCGCGGCTCGGGCGATCGCCGGGAATTCGGCGGCCTCACCCGGCGTGGCGCGGAAGTACGAACCGTACGAGCAGGAGGTGATCCCGTACCGGTCGGAAGCGTCGCGGGCCGCGCGGACGGCGCCGGGGTCGTCCGGCGGCGCGTGCACGTCGGCACCCCACTCGACCACATCGAGGCCCGCCTGCGCGGCGCGGCGTGCGACGTCGGCGGCGGGCAGCCCCCGGAAGGTGACCGAACACAGTCCCATCCTGGTCACGGCATCCCTTTCTCCCTGCGGTCGCCTCTCGGCGGCTCTTCTGTCGGTCTGCTGCTGCTCTTCCGCGGTGTATCCCCGGGGCCCGTTCGGTGGCTGCGGGGAAAGCGGTCCGCCCGGGGCGGACGGGCGGACCGTCTCACCGGCGCCCCGTCACCGGTGACGGGTCACGCGGCGTTCGGGCCCACGTCCGCGGTCGTGAGTGGGCGGCGGACCGGGGGCACCGTGGCGTACTCGTCGGCGCCGATGTCACGGGCGCTGCCGCGTGCGTCGCCGTCGATGTCGTCGGTCACCACGGGGCTGCCCAGCGTGGCCGCGCCGATCGCCGGGCTGCCCGCCGACAGCCGGGCGATGCCGTCCGTCCCTGTCGCCAGCTTCGGGTCCACGCGGGTGTATCCGCCCGAGGGCGCGTTGCCGTTGGACGCGGCTCCCCACAGGATGTTGCTCTGCCAGGTGAAGGCGGTGGTCGTCCCCATCGCGACGAGGCTGCCCGCGCTGCCCACGAGCAGGTTGTCGGCGATGACGACGTTGCGGGGCTCGAACGCCCGTGTCTCGCCGGACAGGGTGCTGGAGTTGTCGAGCAGCGTGTTGTGCACGATCACCGCGCGGTCGCAGGCGTCGTTGCCCCGCCGTTCCTCGGTCGTCTCACCCGAGTTGTGGTCGCGGGTGGTGCCGCTGCCCACGACCAGGGCCCGGCCCGACAGCCCGCCGAGGTAGTTGTTGAGGACGAGGTGGTCGTTGCCGTAGAGGCGCAGGCCGTCCGTGCCACCGAGCAGGTAGTTGCCCTCCACCCTGGAACGGTTGCCGTGCCGCAGCACGATTCCGCCGACGCTGTCGCGGATGGTGTTGTACCGGATGATGTTGTCGGAGGACTTCACCGAGATCGTCTCGGGGTCGCCGTCGCACCGCTCGAACAGGTTGTACTCCACCACCGCGTTGGCGCCGGACAGCGCCCGGCCGCTGACGCCGAGACGGATCGGCTCGCCACCGTTGGCCCCGCCGAAGCTGTGGTCGGAGAAGTGGTTCCGGAAGATGTGCAGGCGCTGGGCCATCGCGGTCGAGCCGGGGCCGTCGACCACGATGAAGATGCCCGCGGTGGTCTTGTCGTGGAAGTGGTTCCGGTCGATCTTCGCGTCGTCCGCCCGCACGACGACCCAGTAGAGCCCTTCGATGTCCGCGAACCGGAAGTCGTTGCGGGTCAGCCGGATGCGCGAGCAGTTCGCCGGGAGTTCCAGCGAGGTGCTCTGGCGGAAGGCGAAGCCACTGACGGTGACGTTGCTGGAGTTGCTGAAGACGAAACTGCGCTCGCCCTGGAGCACCGCACCGCCGCGGGTTTCCGAGACGATGGTGATCGGTGCGTCGGTGGTGCCGTTCCTGCCCGACACGCTGATGCCGCCCGACGGGACGGTGTAGGTGCCGTCCGCCAGAACGATCCGGTCGCCCGGCGCGGCGGCGTTGATCGCGGTCTGGAGCGCGGCCAGGGTAGCGACCGGTGGTGCGGCCTCCGCCGCGCCCGCCGATGGCAGGTGGGTGAGCGGCACGGCGGCCAGCGCTGCCACGGCGGTGCCTCTGAGGAACGTGCGTCGTTGCATGATGCCTCCATGTAGGGACAGGAAGGTGCCGGGCCGCTCCGTGCAGCCCCCGCGGCTGGACGTGCTGCGACCGGCGGAGGGGACAGCCGCCGGCGCACCGGTCCGGCTGTCCCCCCGCGGACGTGTGTTCAGCGGGACCGGGGGCCCACGTCGGCCGGGGTCAGCGGCTCGCGCCTGACCGGCCCGCGGGTGTACTCGTCCGCGCCCACATCCCGGGCCCGCCCGCGCGGCTGCCCGTCGATGTCATGGGTGACGTAGCGCCGCCGGAGCGTGGCCGCGCCGATCGCCGGGCTGCCCGCGGTCAGTCTGGCGATGCCGTCCCGGCCCGTCCTCAGTTTCGGGTCGACGCGGGTGAAGCCGCCGGCCGGGATGTTGCCGTCGGCGGCCGCACCCCACAGGATGTTGCCCGACCAGGTGAAACGTACGGTGTTCGCCATCGTGACCAGCTCGCCCGACTCCGCGACGAGCAGGTTGTCGGCGACGGTCACGTCCCGCGGTTCGTGCGGGCGCTGGCTCTCGCCGGAGAGCATGCCGTGGTTGTTCACCAGGGTGTTGTGGGCGATGACGACCCGGTCGGGTGCGTCGTTGCCGCGGCGCTGGTCGGCCGGCTCTCCGGGCAGGTGGTCGCGGGCCGAACCGCTGCCGATCACCAGGGCCCGACCGGACAGTCCGGCGAGGTGGTTGTTGACGATCACATGGTCGTCGCCGTAGATCCGCAGGCCGTCCGTGCCACCGATGAGGTGGTTGCCCTCCACCCTGCTGCGGTTGCCGTGCCGCAGGACGATCCCGCCGAGGCTGTCGCGGACGGTGTTGTACCGGATGGTGTTGTCCGAGCTCTTGACGGAGATCGCCTCGGGGTCGCCGTTGGCGCGCTCGAACAGGTTGTACTCCACGACCGCGTGGGCGGGGGACAGCGCCCGTGGGCTGACGCCGAGGCGGATCGGTTCACCGCCGTTGGACCCGGCGAAGCTGTGGTCGGAGAAGTAGTTCCTGAACACATGGACGCGCTGGGCCATCTCCTCCGTACCCGCGCCCTCCACACAGAGGTAGACGCCGAGCGTGGTCTTGCCGTGGAAGTGGTTGTGGTCGACCTCGCTGTCGTCGGCGCGCACCATGACCCAGTGCAGGCCCTCGATGTCGGCAAGCTGGAAGTCGTTGCGGGTCAGCCTGATGTGCGAACAGTTGTCGGGGATCTCCAGGGTGCTGCTCTGACGGAAGGAGAACCCGCTGAGGGTGAGGTGGCTGGAGGCGTCGAGGACGAAGCTCTGTACGCCGCCGAGGACGACCCCGCCGAGGGACTGGGCGGCGATGGTGATGGGTGCGCGCGCGGTGCCCCGCTTGTTCCGGATGGTGAGGGGCCGGTCCGGGGGCACCGTGTAGCTGCCGTCGGCCAGGACGATCCGGTCACCCGGCCGGGCCCGGTCGATCGCGGCCTGGAGTTCGTCCAGCGAGCCGGCGACGGCCGGGGCGGCTGCGGCGCTGCCGGTCAGGAGAGAGCCGGTGGGGACGGCGGCCAGCGCCGCCCCCGCCGCTGTGCCCATGAGGAACGTGCGGCGTTGCATGATGCCTCCGAGAGTGTAGTGGTGGATCGGGGCCGGTACCGGGTCAGCCGTCGGCCGGCTCGTCCAGGAACAGCTCGATGACGGGCACGGGGGTGTCGGGGCGCTGGACGGGGATCTGGAGAGTGAGCGTTCCGGCGGGCTGTCCGCCCATCTCGGTGTTGACCGCGGGCCGGTCCGGGGCGATGTGGACCTGGGTGATCTCGGACGCGTCGTTCAGCAACTGGGCGTAGCGCACCCGGCCGGCGAGTCCGGGCAGGTGCAGATGGCGCAACGGCCAGGCGAACAGATGGACGTAGAGCCGGTTGCCGCGCCGGGTGTACCGGCACTCGGAGGGTGCGGTGTACGGGGCGGGGCCGCAGCCGCGCACCGAGCGCTCGTGCAGCTCCATCCACCGGCCGATCTCCCCGAGTACGGCGACGGCGTGCGGGTCGAGGTCGCCGCGGCCGGTGGGGCCGACGTTGAGCAGCAGGTTGCCGTCCTTGGACACCCCGTCGACCAGCATGCGGATCAGCAGATCGGCGCTCTTGTGGTCGAGGTTGTCGCGGTCGTAGCCCCAGCTTCCGTTGAGCGTCTGGCAGGCCTCCCACAGCACGGGCCGCCCGTCGTCGGTCATGGGACCGGAGGGCTGGTACTGCTCGGGGGTCACGAAGTCGCCGGGAATGCCCGTCCTGTCGTTGACGAGGACGTGCGGCTGGAGTTCACGGATCGTCTCCATGAGCTTCGGGGAGTCCCAGTCGTCCGGGCCCTTGCCGCCCCACCAGGTGCGGCCCGCGTACGAGAAGTCGAAGAACAGGTAGTCGATGCGCCCGAAGGACGTCAGCAGCTCTCGGACCTGGCCGTGCAGGTAGCGCCGGTAGTCGCGGATGTCGCGGTCGGCCGTCGCCGTCTTGAACTCCTCGTCGTCGCGCTGCGGATGAGTGCCGTCCACGGGGAAGGAGGGGTGGTGCCAGTCGATCAGGGAGTAGTAGAGACCGACCTTGAGCCCCTCGGCACGGCACGCCTCGACGAACGGTCCGACGAGGTCGCGGCCGTGCGGGGTGTTGGTGACCTTGTACTCGGTGAGGGCGCTGTCCCACAGGCAGAAGCCGTCGTGGTGCTTGGTGGTGAGGACGACGTACCGCATGCCCGCGGCTCTCGCCGCCCTGGCCCACTGGACCGGGTCGTAGCGGTCGGGGTCGAAGTGGTCGAAGTACACCTGGTACTGCTCGTCGGTCAGCTTCTCCCGGTTCTTCACCCACTCGTGCCGTGCGGCGAGGGAGTACAGGCCCCAGTGGACGAACATGCCGAACCGGTCATGGGTGAACCAGGCCGTCTCCGGGGCCGTTGCGGGCGCCGGGGTCGCGGCGGGCGCGGGCGACTGCGCCGCGGGGGTGTCAGCGCTCGGGGTCATGGGGGTATCGCTCCTTGTCGTCGGCATCGGGTGGCGTGCTCGGGGCGCGCTCGGCGCTCCGGCGGACGCGACCGGAGGGGCTGGTGGTGCGGGGGTCGCGAAGAGCGGGGGCGGGCGGGCTCGCGGCCCGGGGTCGGGAGACTGTGCCGGGTCAGCCCTTCAGGGCGCCGGAGGTCAGACCGTGGACGAAGGACCGCTGGAAGAACAGGAAGACGACCACGGAGGGGAGCAGGGCCAGCAGGGACGCGGCCATCACCACGCCGGGGGTGACGGCGGGGTCGATCCGCAGGGTGCGCAGGGCCAGCGGGAGCGTGTAGGAGGAGGAGTCCGTGGAGACGAGGAGCGGCAGCAGGTACTGGTCCCAGATCATGGTGAAGCCGAAGACTCCGATGACGCCGAGCGCGGGCTTGCACATCGGCATGATGATCTGGGCGAAGATACGCAGATCTCCGGCACCGTCGATCCGGGCGGCCTCTTCGAGTTCCCGGGGTACGTCCTTCATGAACTCCGTCATCACCAGGATGGAGAAACCCCAGGCGCCCAGCGGGACGATCATTCCGGCGAGGGTGCCGATGAGGTTGAAGTGGACCACCGGCAGGTCGGCGAGGATCAGGGACAGCGGGAGGGCCAGGATCTCCTCGGGCAGCATCAGCGTCGCCAGGATGGCGACGAGCGCCAGCGTCATCCCGGGGAAGACCTTCCTGGCCAGCGCGTAACCGGCCAGGACGGAGACCGCCACCTGGAGCAGCAGTCCGAAGCCGACCACGAAGAACGAGTTCAGCAGGTAGCCGAGCACCCCCTGGTCGAAGGCGATCCTGAAGTTGTCCAGCGTGGCGCCCGAGGGGATGACGCTCAGTTCCGTCGGGTCCTTGACGTGGCTGAAGGCGCTGACCAGCAGGGCCAGCAGGGGCCCGGCGAAGACGATCAGGACCAGCAGGTAGGTGACGGCTTTGAGGATCCGCCCGCCCGTGCTCCTGCTCTCGGTCAGCCCCAGCGCGGTCTCGGTCGGCGCACTCATTTGCTCTCCCTGCGTCGCAACAGATGGACGACGATGGTCAGGATCAGCGTCGCGATGAACAGCAGGACGGCTCCAGCCGCGCCGACGCCGAGTCGGTTCTGCTCCAGCCCGAGCTTGTAGATCAGGGTCATCACTACCTCGGTGGAGCCGTCGGGCCCACCGTTGGTGAGCAGGAACACCTCGGTGAACACCCGCAGTCCGCGAATCGCGGCGAGGATGAACAGGATCGAGAACACCGACCGCAGTCCGGGCACCGTCACATGCCACACCCGTTGCGTCCTGGAGGCGCCGTCGACCTTCGCGGCCTCGTACAGACCTCGGTCCACGCTGGTCAGCCCGGCGAGGATGATCATCATGTCGTAGGGGGCGCCCCGCCAGATGCCGGTGAGCATGATCGAGGCCATCGAGGTGTCGGGGTCGTTGATGAATCCCGAGGGGCCGAGCCCCACCATGCCGAGGATGCCGTTGAGCATGCCGTCCTCGGTCGGGTGGTACATGATCCGCCACAGTTCGGCGACGACCGCGATCGGCACCACCACCGGCAGGAACGCCGCGGAGCGCACGAATCCCAGCCGGCGGCCCTGCCCTTCCATCAGCAGGGCGAGCGCGAGACCCAGCGCCATCGAACCGGCCGTCTGCCCGGCGGCGAGGACGACGGTGTGCCACGCGGCTTCGCGGAATCCCTCGGAGTGGAGCACCGTGGAGTAGTTCTCGGTGCCGACCCACTTGTTTCCGAGGTAGGGCTGGACCTCCTGGAAGGACATGGTCAGCGCGTTGGCCATGGGGATGAACTTGAAGTACAGGAAGAGGAGCAGCGCGGGGGCCAGGAACAGCCACGGCGTCCACCATCGGCCCGCCCGGCGGTTGCTGCCTCGGCGGGCCGAGGCGGCCCCGCCGTCCTTGCGGCCCGTCTTCCGGGCGGCGGGGCCGGCCGCCGGGAGGGCGGCCGGATCCGCCTGGTCAAGGCTCATGACGCGGCGATTCCCTGCTCCTTGAGGATGTCGGCGAGCTGCTTGTCGAGCTCCCCCAGCTTCGTCTCGACGTCCAGGTCGCAGTCGGCCATCAGCGCGTTGACGGTCTCCGCGGTCGTCTGCCGCACCGGGGTCCAGTTGGGGATGGACGGGGCGTACCGGCCGGAGTTCTCGTACACGTCGGCGTACGTCTTCCAGCGGGGGTCGGGGCGGACCGCGGAGACGTCCACCGTCTTGTTGACGGGCAGTTGCACGGTGAAGCCGGTGTCGCCCTGCATCCCGATCTTCTGCCCCTCGGCGGAGAGGGCGAAGTCGGCGAAGGAGTCCTGGCCCGCCATGTTCTCGGAGCCCGCCATCAGATAGACGGAGGCCCCCTCGGCGAGGACGGTCGCGTCCTTGGGCCCCTTGGGCATCGGCACGACCTCGTACTTGTCCTTGCCGAGGGTCTCGTCGAAGCGGGGCAGCAGATAGGGCCCGACGACGAACATGCCGGTCCGGCCCGCCTCGAACGTCTCGTTCGTGGGCGGGGTCTCCATGGTCACGGCACCGGGCTGGATGACCTTGTCCTTGCAGCCGAGATCGCGGAACCACTGCGTGGCCGCCACCGATTCCTTTGTGCTCATCGTGGGCTTGTACGTGCCCTTTCCGGCTTCGGTGATGAAGTCGCCGCCCGCGGCCCAGAGGAAGTTGGAGAAGTACCAGGAGGCGTATCCGCGCTTGGTGGAGAGCGGAGCGGCAAGGCCGGAGGTGTTGTTCTTGCCGTCACCGTCCGGGTCCTCGGTGGTGAAGGCGGAGGCCATCGCGGCGAAGTCGTCCCAGCTCCGCGGGACCTCCAGCTTCAGCTTCTCCCGCCAGTCCTTGCGGATGAGCAACGCGGACGCCTGTGCCGAGTACGGCAGGCCGAACTGCTTGCCGTCCACGCTCTTGCCGGAGTCCAGCCCCTGGCCGATGATCTGTTCGGCGCTCTTGATCTTGCCGAGGTCGATCTCGCGGAGCAGGCCCTGGCTGTGCATGGCACCGAGCTGCGTCACATCGTTCATGACGATGTCGGGCAGGTTCTTCTGCGCGGCCCGCTGCTGCAGTTTGGTCTCGAAGTCGTCGAAGATCGCCGTGACCTCGACCTTGAAGCCCGTGGCCTTCTCGAACGCGGCGGCGAGCTTGAGCGTGCCCTGCTCCCCCGGTCCGCCCGGTGTCGTCCTGGTCCATAGTTCGAGCGGTGCCTTGGAGTCCTGTTCGGCGGACACTCCCGCAGGCCCTGATGTACAGCTGGTGAGGACCAGCGCCGAGGCGAGGAACCCCGCACCGACCCAGTGCGATCTCTGCATGACAACTCCTGTTTCGCCGCATCACAGCTGGCCTGGAAAGCGCTTGCTGGGGACGCTAACGGGGTCGGAATCCGCGGTCAATAGTCCGATGAATACAAAAATCTCGCTACGGACCGCCGAACACGCGACTGACACACCCCCGCATGTCACCTCTGCGACGCAACGCCTCCACAAGAGGAATGTCCACCCCCAGATACCGCCTGATGAACCGGCAGACCAGCCACTCAGGACGCCCGTCACCCTTCTCCACACCCTCACGCACGGACACGGAAGCAGCCGGGGCACGACGAGCACAAGGCAACGGGGAACCGCCTAGGGGCTTTTCCAGTCATCCGATGTATCGTGCTGCAGGCACGCGGACCGCGATGCCGAACAAGCCACGCCAATCCGCGACATCCGCTCGGACATTTCCCCACACGCCCAACCAGGGCCGGACGTCGCGTCACTGATGAACCGTCAACTGAGGTGCTGAGGAGCGCAATCCGCATGAACGAGCCGGCAGCCAGGCCGACAGCACTGTTGGTCATGGAGGAAGAACGCAGGGCAGACGTCTACCCCCGCGAGGTTCTGGCCGGGATCGACCGGCTCGTGGACCGGCAGGGACCGCCCCTCACCCGGCGGCGACTCGACGAGGATCCCGATGTGCTGCGAGGGATCGACGTGCTGCTCACGGGCTGGGGCGCACCCGTCCTCGACGCCGCCCTCCTGTCGCACGCCCCTCGGCTGCGGGCCGTCCTCGTCGCGGCGGGCTCGGTGCGGCACCTGACCACACCCGCGTTCTGGGCACGCGACATCCCGATCGTCTCCGCGGCCGCGGCCAACGCCGTACCGGTGGCGGAGTTCACCCTGGCCCAGGTCCTTCTCGGGCTGAAGCAGGTGCACCGCATCACCCGGGACGTGGCGAGCAGCCGTCGCTTCCCGCACAATCCCCAGGTCCCGGGCGCCTACCGCTCACGCGTGGGTCTGGTGGGGCTCGGGCACATCGGCCGCCTGGTCGCCGCCCACCTCGGCCGCTTCGACATCGAGGTCCTCGCCACGGACCCCGTCGCCTCCACCGGCACGGCCCTGCGGGCGGGCGTCCGGCTCGTCAGCATCGAGGAGCTCTTCGCCACCTGCCATGTCGTCAGTCTCCACGCGCCCCTCCTGCCCGAGACCCACGGCATGATCGGAACCCGGCTGCTGAACTCCCTGGGGCCGGGCGCCACGCTGATCAACACCGCGCGTGGCGCGCTCCTCGACGAGAGCGCCGCAGCCGACGTCCTGCGCGCGAGGCCCGACCTCACCGCCGTACTGGATGTGACCCACCCGGAGCCTCCGGCCGACGACTCGCCGCTCTTCACCCTTCCCAACGTCGTCCTGACCCCCCACCTGGCCGGCGCCCTCGGGGCCGAACGCCACCGCCTCGGAGAGCTCGTGCTCGACGAACTCCGCCGCTTCACCCGGAACGAGCCCCTCCAGTACGCCATCGACCCCGCCCACGCCGCGTCGCTGGCCTGACCCGGTGCCTGCGGCCCGGTGCCGCGGACCACGCCGCGGCGCGGCGCGGCCGGACGACAGGTCATGGCGACGCGCCCGCCGCACAGATATTGCTGGCAATGCGCAATTTGTGAACTCCGTCCGCCGACGATGGGCAGGCGCGGAACGGGACGGGAGCACCACCCTTCACGGGGTTCCCGTCCCGCCGCCCCACCATGCCCGAACCAGCATCCACGGAGAACCATGGCCTCTGCGATCCCTCCGGACGCCCCGGCCCCACAGGCAGGTGCCGGCGCCCTCGTCCGGCACGCCAAGCTGTGGCTCGTACCGACCGTCCTCAGCGCACTGGTCGCGCTGGTGCTGTCGCTCCTCTACATGGGCGGCATCCTCAACCCGAGCGACTCCTTGCGCCGGCTGCCCATCGCCCTCGTCGACGAGGACCGGAGCCACCCGCTGCCGGGGCAGCGGCAGAACCTGGGGAAGCAGCTCGCCGCCTCGGTCAGCTCGGCCGGCCCCTCGGACACCGTGCAGTGGCGACGGCTCGGCCTCGCGGCGGCCGAGGACGAGCTGGCCTCCGGCAAGGTCTTCGGCGCACTGATCATTCCGGACGGCTTCACCAGGTCCGTCGGTGCCCTGACCACCAGCCGGGCGACAGTCCGGCCGACGCTCACCGTGCTGACCAACCCCGGCCTCGGCAGCCTCGGCTCCTCACTCGCGGCCCAGATCAACCAGAGGGCGGCCCAACAGGCTTCACTGGAGCTCGGCAAGCAGCTCACGGCCTCCGCCGCCGACCCCACCACACGCCTGCTCCTGACCGACCCCGTGACCGTCACCACCCGCGTCGGCCATCCGATCGGCCGGCACAGCGGCCTCGGGCTGACCGCCTTCTACTACACCCTGCTGCTCGTCCTGAGCGGCTTCATCGGAGGAAACCTCGTCAACAGCGGCGTCGACACCGCGCTCGGATACGCCGACAGCGAGATCGGCCCCTGGCACACCCGCCGGCCGACCGTCCCCATCAGCCGCACCCAGACGCTGCTGCTGAAGATGCTGATGACAGCGGGCATCTCCGTGCTGACCACCACGCTCGTCATGGTGGCGACGGTCTCGATCCTGGGCATGGACGCCACACACCTGCCGATGCTGTGGCTCTTCTCCTACTGCGCGACCGTGGCCGTCGGCCTGGGAGTCCAGGCCATCAACGCCGCCTTCGGCGGGATCGGACAGCTCGTCTCGATGTTCGTCTTCATCGCGCTGGCCCTCCCCTCCTCCGGTGCCACCGTCCCGCTGGAGGCCACCCCCGGCTTCTACCGCTTCCTGGCCACCTTCGAGCCGATGCACCAACTCAGCTCCGGGGTACGGTCCCTCCTCTACTTCGACGCCCGCGCCGACGCGGGTCTGACCCGCGGCTGGACCATGATCGCCGTGGGCTTCGTCCTCGCCCTGGCGTTCGGATTCGCCATGACCCACTACTACGACCGCCGGGGCCTGCGCCGTCTCACCCCGCAACCCGCGTGAGTATCGGCCCCGGACGCGTTCGCTCGCCCCAGGTCCACGGGTCGCTGCCGGGGCGGGCCGAGGGGTGAGTGCGCCCGCATAGACTCCCCGGTCATGAACGTACTGATCTCTGTGGACATGGAAGGCATCTCGGGGATCGTGCATCCCACCGAGACCAACCCGGATCGCTACGACTACGAGCGCGGCCGGGCCCTGATGACGGCCGAGGCGAACGCCGTGATCGCCGGTGTGCTGGAGGCCGAACCCTCCGCCACGGTTCTGGTGACCGACGCACACGGGCCGTTCCGGAACCTGCTGCCGGAGGAGCTCGACCGCCGGGCCCACCTGGTCCGCGGCAAACCGCGCCCGCTGGGCATGCTCGGCGGCCTCGACGAACACACCGACGCCGTCATGCTGGTCGGCTACCACGCCCGCGCCGGTGGTGGGCCGGCCGTGCTGGCACACACCATGAACGACGGCATCCTCGACGTACGCGTGGCCGGGCGCCCCATGGGGGAGATCGGCCTCAACGCCGCCATGGCCGGGCACCTGGGCGCGCCGGTCGTGCTGCTCAGCGGCGACGACGCCGCCTGCGCCGAATTCGGTGACCTGGTCCCCGCCGCGGTCACCGTCGCGGTCAAGCAGGCTCTCGGTCAGGCCGCCGCTGTCGCTCTGCACCCCGAGGAGGCCCGGGAGCGGCTGCGCCGGGCGGCGGCCGACGCCCTCGCCCGGAGGGCCGGGGTCTCGCCGCTCGCCCTTGCCGGACCGCTCGATGTCGAGGTGGACCTCTACCCGCACACGGTCGATCTGGCGACGCTCGTGCCGGGCGTCTCCCGTGCCGAGGGCGGCCGGACGATCACCTTCACCGCCGCTCACTTCGCCGACGCCTACCGACTGATCCTGCTGATCGGCCAGCTCGCGGGCATCAAACCCGCCTGAGGGCCGTCCCGTCCGTCTCCGTGACGGCCGGATGCCCGGTGCGGGCCGAGCCCCTCGTGCGTTCGGCCCGCACCGGGCAGGGAGCGGACGAGCCGCGTTCGGCCGCACCGGACAGGGAGCGGACGAGCCCGCGCCCGGCCTCGCGCTCATGGCCGGGTCAGCCCAGAAGTGCGCTCAAGGAACCGTTGGCGGTGCGCTGTTCGCCGCGCATCGCGCCACGGGCCAGACGCACCAGTTCGTCCGGCGTGAGGCCGGTGAGCGTGCGGTGGAAATGCGCGATGAGGTCGCTCGCGGCCCCGGACAGTGCCGCGTCGTCGTTGGGGCGGGCGGGCAGTCCGTCGCCGTCCAGCAGGAGTGCTTCGACCACGGCGTACAGATGGGCGGAACCGGCCTCGCGGACCGTGAGCGAGAGGTGGGCCGAGGCGCTTCCCCCGGCCGTCTCGGCCATGTGCGCGAACCCGCGTGGTACGTAGAGGACTTCGCCCTGCCGCAGAACCACGTCCAGCAACGGCTCGCCCGGGTCGCCGTCCACACGCTCGGGCTGCCAGTTCCCGTCGGGCGGTCCCGGATACACCCGCCACCGCTTCGAGCCGTGGATCTGCACGGCCAGCACGTCGGCGTCGTCGCGGTGCACGGGACGGCCCTGTGTTCCCGGCGGGGTGAGGAAGAAGAATGCCTCCACCTGGCGTCGGAATCGCTCCGCGAGTCCGTCGGTCAGCTCCCGTACGCCCGCGTGCCACTGGTCGACGTACCGCAGAAGGAGCGTCGCACCCTCCTCGCCGACCAGTCGTCGTACGGCCCCCGCGTCCAGGTAGCGGTCGTCGATCCCGCCCAGGATGACGCGAGGGGAGCAGTAGCTCTCGTGCGGTACGGGGCCGTCCTTGTGCACGAGGGTCGCGTAAGGGGCGGTGAGGAGTCCCGCGTCCAGGATCCGGTCCAGCTCGGCGACCGTCAGGACGTCCGGCGGAGGGGTACGGGGGCGCAGCACGGCGGGGGTGCGGCGCCACAGTGTGTGGTGAAATGCCTGCTCGTCGTCCACGTATCGTGCGAGCCAGTCCATCGTTGCCTCTTCGTTTTCCGTGCCGTCGGCCTGATCAGACGGTCTGGCGGTTGCTGTACGCACGCGGCCGTGCCCGGCCGATGACTTCCTCCGGAGTGGCCGCGGCGAGCCGTGCGCGCAGATGGTCCAGGAGTCCGGCGGCGGAGCGCAGCAGGGCGTCATCGTCCAGTGGGCGGCCCGGCAGGGAGAGACCGTCCACGAGCTGTGCCAGCAGGGCGCTGCGCAGATGTTCCGCACCGGCTTCCCTGACGACCACCGTCAGATGGGCCGACGAATCGTCGCCCACGGCCGCGGCGGTGTGGGCGAATCCTCTGGGCACATAGAGCACTTCGCCCGCCCGGAGGACCGTGTCCAGCAGGGGCTCTCCCGGATCCTCCGCACGGACCGGCGCCCAGTCGCCGTCGCCCGGCCCCGCGTACACCTGCCAGTGCTTGGCACCGCTGAGCTGGATGGCCAGCAGGTCCCCGTCGTCCCGGTGCACCGGACCCCGGCGGCCGGGAAGGCTCAGGAAGTAGAACGCCTCGACGAGCCTGCCGAGCCGCTCGGCGATGCCGTCGGTGAGCTCACGCACCGGGGGATGCCATTGGTCGACGTAGCGGAACTGCAGCGTCGCCCGCTCCTCACGGATGAGCCGGCGCACCGCCGCCCCATCGACGTATCCCTCGGCGGGTTGCCCGGTGATCACGCGCGCCGGGCAGAAACGCTCGTCGGCGATGCCGCCCTGTGCGGTGTACAGGCCGACGTACGGAACGCGCAGCAGCCCGCCGTCCAGAAGGGCGTCCACGTCCGCGCGGGTCAGCACCTCCGACGGTGGGTTCCCCGGCCGCAGGAGCACCGGCCTCTTCCGCCAGTACGAGCCCAGGAGCTGTTCCACGTCCGGTACACACCGCTCCAGCCAGTCCATCGGTCGGTCCTTCCTCGAAGGGACCCGCCGATGCGGACATCGGCGGGTCCCGGTCATGCGTGCGAGCCCTCGCGTGCGCGTCGGTCAGCCGGTCAGATGACGTCGGGGTAGCAGTCCCCGCAGCCGGCCTCGACCTTCTGGTCCGACGCCGGAGGTGCGGCGGCGTGCCCGACGGACGGTGCGAAGAGCGCACCTCCGGCGACGGCGAGCGCCGCCACGCTCAGCGCCGCGCGCTTGGAGATCTCCGTACGCTTGGACGGCTCCGCGACCTGGAAAGACGACATGACCACTCCTTTCCCCGGCTGCGATGTACGCCGCGGCCGGGTGTTCGATCGGCCCCGGTTCCGAGGCCGGGACTGATCTTGCTTCGGGCCACGCGCACGGGAGAAGCGGCACTGACGTGTTCCATACGCCGCTTACGGATCCCTGACGCGCCCTCACCTGCGCGGAAACCCTGGCGGGTGACGTTCGGAGCGATCGGAGCGGGCCCGGCTCCGGACATCCGCGCTCTCCTTGAGTGGCAGAGTGGCAAAGCGGCAGAACGTCGGCAGATGGTGCGGGCGAGGACGGCCCGCCACCCGGTCGTGGGGCACCCCGCCGACGGGCTGTCAGTGTGCGGACCGATGGCCGAACGCCACTCCCTTCCACGGCACTTGGGACGGGAACGACTCCGCACGGCGCTGACCGGACGGGCGCGGGGCCGCCCGTCCGATCTCGGGTTCCGTGTGCTCGACCCGCTCCAGCCACTCCAGCAGCTCCTGGCGCAACCCGTCGGCGACCTCGCGGTGCGAGGCGAGCCCGGCGAGGTTGTCCAGCTCGTACGGATCGGCTGCCAGGTCGTACAGTTCGCTCTCCTCGTAGCGGTCCGCGTCCGGGTCGTTCCACGCGTCCGCCCCCGGTGCCTCCACCACGTACTTCCACCGGGAGGTGCGTACCGCACGGCCCACCCGGTCCTCGCTGATCTGGATGAACACGGAGCCGGGACGACCGGGGTCACGGCCCCCGCCGGTCAGCGGCAGCAGGGACCGCCCCTGTACGCCGTCCGGTACCGCGATGCCCGCGGCCGCCAGCAGCGTGGGCATCAGGTCCACCGTGCCGACCGGCTCCCGGACGAGCCCGCCTCCGGTGAAGCCGGGCCCGGTGAGGGCGAGCGGCACGCGAACGGACGCCTCGTGCGCCGAGCGTTTGTACTCGCTGTTACGGGTACGGAAGTGGGAGCCGTGATCCGCCGTCCAGGCCAGCACCGTGCCGTCCTCGGTGCCCAGGCTCCGCAGCGCGTCGCGCAGCCGGCCCACCCCCTCGTCGACCCGCTTGATCTGGCCGAGGTAGCCGCCCAGATGGCGATGGGCCCCACCCTGCGCGGCACCCGGTGCGAGCGCGGCGAGGTCCGGCGGCAGCCAGGTGCCCTCGTAGCGCTCGCGGTAGCCCGCGGGGGCCGGGTAGTCGTCGGCCGGGTTCTGGTGGTGCGGCTCCAGCAGGGACAGGAAGAGCAGGTACGGACGGTCGTGGTGGTCGGCCACGAACCGGATCGCCGCGTCGATCAGCGCGTCGGAGCGGTAGCCGGGGAGCCGGACCGGCTCGCCCTCCTCGTCGTACACCACGGTGCGGTGGGCGTCCGAGGTGAATTCGAGCCGGTCCGAGGCGAGCCACTTCCGGTAGCCGCCCCGGCGGCCGGGCGGCACGGGGCCGTCCGGGCCGTCCTCGCCCCCCAGATGCCACTTGCCGATGTAGCCGGTCGTGTACCCGGCCGCGGCGAACTCCCCGGCGAGCGTCGGGATGTCCTGCGGAAGCGGCAGCCCGTTGCGGAACACGCCCGTCGCCGTGGGGTAGCGGCCGGTCTGCAGGGCCGAACGGGCCGGGGCGCAGACCGGGTTGGAGGTGATCGCCTGCTCGAACAGGGTGCCCTCGCGGGCGATCCGGTCGAATTCGGGGGTCACCCCGGCCCGGTTGCCGTGGGCGCCGGTCGTGTCCCATCGCTGCTGGTCGGTGAGGACCACGATCACCTGGGGAGGCGCCCCGGTGGGCGGCACCGGGGCGCCTCCCACCGGTGGGGTCGTCCCGTCGCGCGGGGCGGACCCGCTCACGCTCCGGCCTTCTCGGCGGCCGGGGCCGCCGCCGAGGCGCCGGAGGCGATGCCGAAGGCGGGGTCGGGCACCTCCTCGGGGCTGATGAGGGTGGAGGAGCGCCCGTCGACACCGACCGGGACGTCACCGTCGATGGTGACGCGGCGGAGCTTGCGCTCGTGGGCGTCGGAGTCGTCCACCCCGTAGTGCTGGGTGGCACGGTTGTCCCAGATGGCGACGTCGCCGGTCTGCCAGTGCCAGCGCACGGTGTTCTCCGGGCGCTCGATGTGCGCCTGGAACAGGTCGAGGAGTGCACGGGAGTCGCGGCCGGTCAGTGTGCTGATGCGCTGGACGAAGTTGCCCAGGAGCAGGGTGCGTTCGCCGGTCTCGGGGTGGACGCGCACCACCGGGTGCTCGGTGAGGAACTTCGTCGAGGTGAACACCTTCCGGTACTGGGCCAGCGCCTCGGGCCGCGCCTGCGGGCGCAGCGCGGCATAGTCGTAGTCGTTGGAGTGGACCGCGCGCAGGCTGTCGGCGAGGACGCGCAGCGGCTCGGGGAGTCCGGCGTACGCCGTCGCGGTGTTCGCCCACAGGGTGTTGCCGCCGTACGGAGGGATGACGACGGCGCGCAGGATCGAGAAGGCCGGGTAGGCCGGCACGAAGGTGACGTCGGTGTGCCACTGGTTGGCCCGGCCGCCGTGATCGGAGTCGATGCCGAGCGAGTAGCGGCCGTCGGCGGACGGGACGGTGGGGTGGGCGACCGGTGTGCCGAGCAGGCGGCCGAACGCCTCGTGGCTGTCCTCGTCCAGGTGGTCCTGACCCCGGAAGAGGACGACCTTGTTGGCCAGCAGGGCGGCCCGGACGGCCGCGACGGTCTCCGGTTCGAGGTCGCCGCCGAGGCGCACGCCGGAGATGACGGCGCCGATACGGCCGCCGAGCTTCTGGACGGTGACGGTGGAGGCGGAGGTGGTCGACATGACGGGGTTCCTTTCGGAGGCCAAGATCGTCACTGATTAATCTTGGAGAGGAAGTAATTGGGCCGAGCGTGCGTCCGTCAGGGACGCGCGACGAGGTGGAGTGCGATGGGGCGGGGCTGCGGGATGTGCGGGGGCGGCCGGAGCGAGGTCAGGCAGCGGTACAGCGGCCCGGACACACGAGTGGCACGGCGGAGCGGCCGGCGCGGGCGGGCCGCGCTCGGGGAACGGCCGTCGCGAACATGTCCCGGAGACTTCCAGCGCCCCGCGCCGGACGTCAAGCACGCGACCGCTCCCCCGACGGTCCCCCGCAGTGGTTCAATCGGCGCTTGCGCGAGGCCCGCGCCCCCTCCGCCCACGCACCGTCAAAGCACCTCTGAGCAGCGACTTTCCCGGTGCGCCGACTCGGGGCTCGTGCCCTGCCCCGGGGCAGGGCACGAGCCCCGGCGCGATTTCATGCCGCCGTAATGTTGCGACCGCTCCGTGTCGCAGGACCGAAGGAACACCCCCATGACCGTTCCCCCGCAGATCTCCCGGACGACCGGTGACGGACGCCGGGAGGCCAACGCCGCCACGGTGCTGCGTGCCGTGCTCGATCACGGGCCCGTCGCGCGCAGATCCATCGCGCGGCTGTCCGGTCTGAGCCCGGCCGCCGTCTCACGCCAGTGCACCGATCTCGTCCGCCTGGGCCTGGTGAGGGAGTTGCCCGACCTGGTGGAGAGCACCGGGGTGGGCAGACCCCAGATCCCGGTCGACCTGCACACCGGACAGACCTCGGGCCCGGTGGCGGGCGGCGTGCACATCGGCGTGCCCGGTTCGACGTTCGGGCTGCTGGATCTGCGCGGCCGGCTGCTGGCCCGTCGCTCGCTTCCGCACGACGGCATCGCCCCGGCGGAACTGTCGGGCCGGATCCTGGGCGGGCTGCGCACGTTCCTGGCCGAAGCGGGCCGTGGCCGCCGTCTGCTGGGCGTGGGCGCGGCACTCGGCGGGTGGGTCGATCCCGGCCTGGGTACGGCCGTGCGCCATGACGCACTGGGCTGGCACCAACGTCCGCTCGCCGCCGAACTCGCCCGTGGGCTGGGCGGACTTGAGGTGCGGATCGACAATCACGCCCGCGCCATCGCCCAGTCCGAGATCCTCTTCGGCAGGCCCGCGGCGCGCCGCAGCCTGGTCCATCTCTTCGTCGGCAATGTGGTCGACGCCGCGCTCGGCATCGCCGGAGTGGTCCACCAGGGCCCCGGGTCCGGCGCGGGGGACGTGGCGCATCTGCCCGTACCGGATTCCACGGCCCCCTGCCCGTGCGGACGGTCCGGCTGTCTGGAGGCGACGGCCTCCAACACGGCCGTCGCACTGACCGCCGTGCGGCGCGGGATCGTGCCCGAGCCCGATGTGTTCCTGGTGGTCGACGCGGCGGCTGCCGGGGACCGGCGCGCGGACCGGCTGCTGCGCGAGCGGGCCCGTGCGGTCGGCCGGGCGACGGCCCTGCTGCTCGATGTCCTCAACCCCGATCTGGTCGTGGTGACCGAGCACTCCAGCCTGGTCAACCCGGAGTACCTGGAGGAGATCCGGGGCGCCGCGATCGATCTGTCGCATGTCTGCGGGGACCCCGAGCGGATCGTCAGTCCGCATGCCGGTACGGCGGTTCTGCCCGTGGCCGCCGGCACCATTCTCCTGAACCCGCTGTTCAGGAGCCCTTTGGCAACGTTCGACCGATAGCCGCGGGCGGGCGGCGGGAGGATGATCCGTACCAGGATCCGGACAGACCAGGTTGACCGCCCGGCGGAGCCACTGCCATATTGCTCCCGTGAACCCGGACTTGCGCCTCATCTCCCGCAGGCATGTCGACCTCTGTCGACAGGCCAGCGCGGTCTGTGCCGTCCACCACTGACCCGGACCGTCTCTTCTGCGGGCCCTGCCGGGTGTCCGCAGCGCGTGCCTGACACAGCACCGGCGGAGCGGCGCGTCCCGCCGGAGCGCTGCCCCGCGTCCCCGCACCGCGTTCCGGACTGATCCTTCGGCCCGCTCCCCCCTTCCGTTCCGGCGGCAACCCCCGCGGCTGTCCGCGCTGATCCCGCACGCCCGAAGAGCCCCACATCAGCGGAGCCGTAGCCCTTCGGAGCCGTACGCCCCCGGAGCCCGAACGCCCCGGGATCTCGTGCGTCGTTCGAACCGTGGCCTCTTGCTCCCTCAATTCCTCCCGCAGCGGAATCAATACGCGATTGCGCCCATTTCACCTCACCTTCGACGCCCTTCACCGTCCCTCACCACCCTTCACCGTCACAGGCAGGCTTCCGATGACCGAACCGCACCCTTCCCTGTCCACCGGACCGACCCGGCGCTCCGCGCTGCGCGCCGCGGGCGGCGGCACCCTGCTTCTCGGACTGGGTCTGGCGGGCTGCCGTTCGGCGGTCTCGGAGACCTCGTCCGGCTCCGGGGACGCCGGTGCCTCGCCCCGTCGCGGCGGCACCCTCGACGTCGCCGTCAACAGCGACTTCACGCCCGGCCTGCTGTTCTCGCAGAGCGGGCAGTCCTATCAACACCGGCTGATCTACAACACCCTGACCCGCTACGACGACCGGCTCCGCCCGAAGCCCGAGCTGGCCACCTCCTGGACGTACGCGAAGGACGGACGCGGGATCACGCTCCGGCTGCGCGACGACGTCACCTTCCACAACGGCCGGAAGTTCACCGCGGACGACGTCATCTTCGCCGTGAAGAACCTTCAGAATCCGGTACGCGCGGCCCAGTTGCGCAGCACGGCCGCGACGATCACCGGGTTCGAGAAGCGCGGTGATCACGAGCTGGTGCTCAAGCTGGCGCATCCGGTGAACAATCTCTTCGACCTCTTCGAGTTCATGATCATCACCGACCCGGAGACCGTCGAGGACGCCGTCACCGGAAGGAAGCTCATCGGCACCGGCCCGTTCAAGCTCAAGAAGTGGAGCCCCGGCTCCGGTCTGAGTCTGACGAGGCACGACGGCTACTGGCAGCCCGGCCGCCCCTATCTCGACGGGGTCGAACTGCGGGTGATACCCCAGGCCGACGCGCTGATCTCGTCCCTGCGCTCCGGCCAGTCCCAGCTCTCCTACAACGTGCCGGGCAAGAGCCTCGGCACGGTCAAGGACGACCCCGGACTCACCATCACCACCTACGACACCGGCTCCGGTGCCGTCTACATCGGCGTCAACACCACCGTCGCACCGCTCGACGACCGGGCCGTACGACAGGCCATCGCCTGGGCCGTCGACCGCGAGCGGCTCCTCGCGCAGGCGCTCGGCGGCTACGGGCTGGCCTCCGCCGCCCCGTGGCCCAAGTCCTCGCCCGCCTTCACCGAGGCCCATCGCACCCATTACACCCACGACGCGGGCAAGGCCCGGGAGCTGCTGAGGTCGGCCGGGCACAGCAAGCTCGAACTTCCCCTGCTGCACCTCGCGCTGCCCGGCGACACCGCGATCGCCGAAGCCCTCCAGTACGACCTCCAGCAGGTGGGAATCCACGTCACGCTCCAGCCCACCGACCCGGCCACCGCACAGAAGAAGCTGATCTCCCAGGACATGCCGGCCCTGTGGACCATGGGGCACGGTTTCTCCCAGGTGCAGCCCTCCACCCTCGCCGTGAGCGCCTATCCGTTCAACGAGAAGAAGAACACCTCCAAGTACCGCTCCGCCGACTACACCGCTGTCGTGCAGGAGGCGTGGACGAAGCCGGAGTCGAGCGCGGCGCGGGCCAACGCCCTGCACGAGAAGATCTCCGGCATCCTGCTCGACGAGGCGTTCATCATCGACCTCGTCGTGCGCGGGCAGGTCCAGGTCGCCGCCGACGGGCTGCGCGGCGTCACCCTGAACAAGTTCTCGTACCTGAACCTCGACCACGCCTACCTGGTGTGACATGCGCGGCTATCTGCTCCGACGGCTGCCGTCCGCCCTCCTCGTCCTGCTCGGGGCCTCGTTCCTGATCTTCGCCATCCTGCGGCTCGTCCCCGGCGACCCCGCCACCTCGCTCGCCGGCCCCGACGCGGACGCGGCGACCGTCGCCGCGATCCGTGAACGGCTCGGCCTCGACGCACCGTTGCCCACCCAGTACGTCCACTGGCTGGGCTCCCTGCTGACGGGTGACCTGGGACCGTCGTACGCGATCGGGGGCCGGACCGGTGACCTGATCGGGGACGGGCTCGGGGCCACCACCGAACTCACTCTGGCAGCGCTGCTGTTGGTGATCGTGCTCGGTACGGCCTTCGGCATACTCGGGGCCACCTCCCGCAGGCGCTGGGTCCGCACCGCGATCCGGGTGATCACGACCGCTGCCCTGGCCGTGCCGCCCTTCGTCAGCGGGGTACTCCTCGTGATGCTGTTCGCCGTCGTCCTGGGTGTGCTGCCGCCGGGCGGCCGGGTGGCCTTCCTGACCGCCCCCGACCTCGCGGTCCAGTACCTGCTGCTGCCCGCGCTCTGCCTGGCCCTGCCCAGCGCCGCCGTCCTCGGCCGCTATCTCAAGGACGGCATCGAACGCGCGCTGGCCGAGGACTGCGTCCGGACCGCGACCGCGGCCGGGATAGCACCGCGCCGACTGCTGTGGCGGCACGCCCTGCCCAACGCCCTCCCGCCCGTCGTCACCCTGCTCGGCATGCAGACCGGGCATCTGCTCGGCGGCGCCGTACTCGTCGAGGCCATCTTCGCCTGGCCCGGACTGGGCCGGCTCGCCGAACAGGGCCTCGCCCGCAGGGACTATCCGGTCGTCCAGGACCTCCTGCTGCTCCTGGTCGCCGTCTTCGTCCTCGTCCAGCTGGTCACGGACCTCGTGTACGCCTGGCTCGACCCCCGTATCAGGTGGGAGTAACCGTCATGCCCCCGACCGCCGACCTCACCACCGGCCTCACCAGCGGCCCGCCCCCGGCCACCACGACCCGCACGGCACGCCGCCCGGCCCGCAACCGCCACCCGTACCGCGACGCGCTGTCCACCGCACGCGGCCGCACCGGTCTCGTCCTCGTCGGAGCGGTGGTCCTCGCCGGGCTGCTCGCGCCGCTCCTCGCCGGGTACGGGCCCACCGAGCAGAGCGGCCGGAGCCTCGCGACCCTCGGCACCTCCGGGCATCCGCTCGGCACCGACGATCTCGGCCGGGATCTGCTCAGCAGGCTCCTGTACGGCATCCGCGCCGACCTCGGCATCATCGCCACGGCCGTCCCCGTCGGCGCCGTGCTCGGCTGCCTGTCCGCCCTCGTCGCCGCCGCGCACCCGGTCGCCGACACCGTCGTCCAGCGGATCTTCGACCTCCTTCTCGCCTTCCCCGGCCTGATTCTGGCGCTCGCCGTCACGGCGGTCCTCGGACCCGGACGGCTCCCCGTCGTCCTCGTCATCGCCCTCGCCGAGATCCCGGTCTTCGGGCGGCTGCTGCGCGGCGGGATCCTCGTCCAGCGGGAGCGCGAGTACGTCACCGCCGCCCGGGTCGGGGGCAGTTCGGGCCCCCGGGTGCTGGTCCGGCACATCCTGCCCAACGCCGCCGACCCGCTCATCGTCCAGATCGCCGTATCGCTGACCGTGGCCGTCTTCATCGAGGGTGCGATGAGCTTCCTGGGCGTGGGGGTACGGCCGCCGGAGCCCACGCTCGGAGCCGTCCTGAGCCAGTCCATGCCCTATCTCGCCCAGGCCCCCCACTTCGCGGCGGGCCCCCTGATCACCGTGACCGCGCTCGTCCTCGGCCTCTCGCTCATCGCGGAGGCGCTCAACCGGGAGATACGCCGATGACCGCCCAGGAGCTGCTGCAGGTCCGCGACCTCGGCGTCGAGTTCACCGCCCCCGACGGCTCGGCCCTGCGCGCCGTGCGCGGGGTCTCCTTCGGCCTGCGCCGCGGCGAGACCCTGGCCGTCGTCGGCGAGTCCGGGTCCGGGAAGTCCACCACCGCGCTCGCCCTGACGAGGATGCTCCCCGGCACGGGCCGCATCACCACCGGCTCGGTCCGGCTGGACGGCCAGGACCTGGCCTCGGCCACCGAGGAGGAGCTGCGCGCAGTGCGCGGCGCCCGCATCGGGATGATCTTCCAGGACCCGATGACGGCCCTGAACCCGGTCCTGACGGCCGGCCGTCACCTCGACGAGGTACTGCGCGCCCACGGGAACCACGACCGCGGAGCACGCCGTGCCCGCACGGTCGAACTCCTCGACCGGGTCGGCATCCCTGACCCGCACCGTCGTGCGGACGACCATCCGCACCAGTTCTCCGGCGGCCAGCGGCAGCGCGTCCTCATCGCGATGGCCCTGGCCGGCGAGCCCGACATCCTGCTCGCCGACGAGCCGACGACCGCACTCGACGCCACCGTCCAGGACCAGATCCTCACCCTGCTGGCCGACCTCAACCGGGAGACCGGCACGGCTCTGGTCCTCATCACGCACAACATGGGCGTCGTCGCCCGCTCCTGCGAACGCGTCCTGGTCATGTACGGCGGCACGGTCGTCGAGGACGGGCCCACCGCCGAGGTGCTCACCCGCCCACGCCACCCGTACACCGCGGGCCTGCTCGCCGCGGTGCCCCGCCTGTCCAGCCCCTCCGGCACCCGGCTCACCGGCATTCCGGGCACCCCGCCCGACCTCACGCTGCTCGGCGACGGCTGCGCCTTCGCCGAGCGGTGCACGCTGGTGGAGGAGCGCTGCCGCACCGGAACGCCGCCGCTCACCCCGGTCGCGGACGGCGTACGCGCCGCCTGTCCGCCCGCCGCCGGGCGCACCGGACCGCTGCCCGTCCCCGCCCCGCCCGGCCGCATCGACCGCCCCGCGCCGGGGCCCGTCGTCCTGGAGGCCCACGAGCTGCGCAAGACGTACAAGGGGCGCGGGGCCCGCGGGCGTGCCTTCACCGCGCTCGACGGGGTGTCGCTGACCCTCGCCGCCGGGGAGACCCTGGGCATCGTCGGCGAGTCCGGCTCCGGGAAGTCCACCCTGGCCCGGGTCCTGGCCCATGCCCACCGGCCGGACGGCGGCACCGTGCGGCTGCGCGGCGCGGACGTCACACGGCCCTCGCGCCGTGAACTGCACGCGGTGCGCCGCCAGGTCCAGATGGTGTTCCAGGACCCCTACGCCTCGCTCAACCCGCGGATGACGGTGGGTGAGATCGTCGCCGAACCCCTGATCGCGTTCGGCCTCGGCGGCCGGGAGGAACGGGAGGAGCGGGTGGCGGAACTGCTGCGCCGGGCGGGTCTCGATCCGGCGGTCGCCGACCGGCACCCGCGCTCCTTCTCCGGCGGGCAGCGCCAGCGCATCGGGATCGCCCGCGCCCTCGCCCCCGAACCGTCCGTCCTCATCTGCGACGAACCCGTCTCCGCACTCGATGTCTCCGTCCAGGCGCAGATCGTCGGGCTCCTCACCGACCTCCAGCGCGACCTGGGTCTCGCCCTGGTCTTCATCGCGCACGACCTCGCGGTCGTCCGGCAGGTGAGCCACCGCATCGCCGTGATGCACCGCGGCCGGATCGTGGAGAGCGGCAGCGCCGACGAGGTCTGCGAGCACCCCCGGGACCCGTACACCCGCGCCCTGCTGGCGGCGGTGCCCGAACCCGTACCCAGGACCGCGCGGCTTCCGCTCGCCCGGAGGACGGGAGTGCCCGCGTGAACGCGTGCTGCGCGCCAGGCCGCGCCTGTACGGGTGTGCTCCCGCTGCCCCCGGTACCCCGCGCGGCTCCGGCCCCGGCCGTCGCGCACCGGGCGATGGCCGAACTGCCGGGCGGGGTCTTCCGGATGGGCGACGCGTTCGGCGAGGGCTGTCCCACCGACCGGGAGGGGCCGGCCCGCGAGGTGGCCGTGGCGCCGTTCGCCATCGACACCACCGCCGTCAGCAACGCCGACTGGGCGGCCTTCGCCGACGCCACCGGATACCGCACCGACGCCGAGCGCCACGGCAGTTCCTACGTGTTCCACCAGTGCCTCCACCCGGCGGCCCGGCCGCACATCATCGGGCGGGTCCCCGGTGCGCCCTGGTGGCTGGGGGTCGCGGGGGCGTCCTGGGAGGCGCCCGAGGGGCCGGGCTCCGAAGTCGCGGACCGGGCGGACCATCCGGTCGTCCATGTCTCGCACGACGACGCCCTGGCCTACTGCGACTGGGCCGGGGTCCGGCTGCCCACCGAGGCCGAGTGGGAGTACGCGGCCCGCGGCGGCCGGGAGGGCGCCCGCTATCCGTGGGGCGACGACCTCACGCCCGGCGGACGCGAGATGTGCAACACCTGGCGGGGCCGCTTCCCGCACCGCTCGGACCGGCCCGGCGGCCGCACGGGCACGGTGCCCGTCACCGCGTACGAAGCCAACGGCTACGGCCTCTTCAACACCTCCGGCAACGTCTGGGAGTGGTGCTCCGACGCCTTCGGGCCCGGCGAGCGCGTCATCCGGGGCGGCTCCTACCTGTGCCACGCCTCGTACTGCAACCGCTACCGGGTGGCCGCCCGCTCCCGCAACACCCCCGACTCCTCGACCGGCCACGGCGGTTTCCGCTGCGCCCGCGACCTCCCCACGCCCACCGCTCCGGAAGGACGTACCACCCAGTGAAGGCCGTCATGGTGATGTTCGACAGCCTCAACCGGCATCTGCTGCCGCCCTACGGCGCGGGCTGGATCCACGCCCCGAACTTCCGGCGTCTGGCCGACCGCACGGTCACCTACGACACCTGCTACGCGGGGTCCATGCCCTGCATGCCGGCCCGCCGCGAACTGCACACCGGGCGCCACAACTTCCTGCACCGCGGCTGGGGGCCGCTGGAGCCGTTCGACGACTCGATGCCCGAGATCCTGAAGCGGCACGGTGTCTACACCCACCTCGTCAGCGACCATCAGCACTACTGGGAGGACGGCGGCGCCACCTACCACGGCCGCTACAGCTCCTGGGAGTTCTTCCGCGGCCAGGAGGGCGATGCCTGGAAGGGACAGGTCGCCGACCCGGAGGTCCCCGACGACCTGCGGGCCACCCGCAACGACCTGTGGCGACAGGACTGGGTCAACCGTCAGTACCTGGACACCGAGGCGAAGCAGCCGCAGACCCTCACCTTCGACGCCGGGCTCGAATTCCTGCGGACCAATCACGCCGAGGACGACTGGTTCGTCCAGATCGAGACCTTCGACCCGCACGAACCGTTCTTCACCCAGGACCACTACAAGGACCTCTACCCGCACGACTACGAAGGGCCGCACTTCGACTGGCCCGACTACAACCGGGTCACCGAGACGAAGGACCAGGAGACGCACGCACGCTACGAGTACGCGGCGCTGCTCTCCATGTGCGACCACTCGCTCGGCCGGGTCCTCGACGCGATGGACGCCCATGGCCTGTGGGACGACACGATGCTCATCGTCTGCACCGACCACGGCTATCTGCTGGGCGAGAAGGGCTGGTGGGCGAAGGTCGTCCAGCCCTGGTACAACGAGCTGGTCCACACCCCGCTCTTCGTGCACGACCCGCGCCGCCCGGA
Organism: Streptomyces sp. NBC_01237; assembly: GCF_035917275.1. Classification (NCBI taxonomy): domain Bacteria; kingdom Bacillati; phylum Actinomycetota; class Actinomycetes; order Kitasatosporales; family Streptomycetaceae; genus Streptomyces; species Streptomyces sp. NBC_01237. The sequence continues at coordinate 927,911 of NZ_CP108508.1, forward strand.
CCGGGCCGGGAGCCGCGACGGCGCACTCGTCCAGACCATCGACCTCGCGCCGACCCTCCTCGACTTCTTCGGCGCCGACCGCACCCCGGACATGCAGGGCCGCCCCCTCAGGGAGGCCGAACAGCCCCGTGAGTCAGCCCTGTTCGGCATGTTCGGCGGTCATGTGAACGTCACCGACGGGCGGTACGTCTATATGCGGTCCTGCCACGACGACAGCAACGGGCCGCTGTACGAACACACCCTGATGCCCACCCGTATCCGGGGCCGCTTCACCCCCGGGGAACTGTCCGGCCTGACCCTGGCGGAACCGTTCACCTTCACCAAGGGCGTACGCACCCTCAGGATCGCCGCCCATCCCTCACCGCTGCTCGGGCCCCAGCGGTTCGGCACCCTCCTCTTCGACCTGGAGACCGACCCGCACCAGGAGAAACCGCTCGTCGACGACACCGTCGAACTGCGGATGATCCGGCTCCTGGTGGAGCGCCTGAGAGCGAGCGACGCACCGGCCGACCAGTACGAGCGGCTCGGCCTCCCGCAGGACCCCGACGAGGTCGGCGACGCCCATCTGCCGGCCGCCGCCCAGCGCGAACGGGGCGAGGCGGCCCGTGAACCCGCCCCGCGCTCGGACGAGTTCACCGAGGGCGCGCTGAATCTGCGCACCCCGCTGGTGCGGCTCCTGGCCGAGCCCGCCGCCGCCGAGGCGATCCGCCGGATCGTTCCCGGGCTGCTCGACACCGAACTGCTGACGGTCCGGGGCGGCGGCACCCTGCTCCAGATCGCGGGCTTCGCCGGACATCCCGGGCGGGCCCAGCTCACCGCCCTGGCCGACGAACTGGCCCGGCTCTTCCCGACGCACGACGACGGAGACCCCCGCCGATGACCACCAGCGACAGTCCGGCCCCGAACGGCCGGGGGAACGCCGGCACCCGACGCGATCCCCACGACGGCTTCCCCGGCCGGATCGGCCGCACCTTCGCCGAGTCCGAGCCGGCCTGGCCGCGGCGCACCGCCCCGCCGCCGAGGGCCCCGAACATCGTCGTCGTCCTCGTCGACGACATGGGCTACAGCGACATCGGCCCGTTCGGCTCCGAGATCGCCACCCCCACCCTCGCGGCGCTGGCCGAGGAGGGGGTCCGGCTCACCAACTACCACACCATGCCGCTGTGTTCACCGGCGCGCGCCGCATTGCTCACCGGGCTCAACCCGCACCGTGTCGGCTACGCCATGGTCGCCAACTCCGATCCCGGCTTTCCCGGTTACGGCATGGAGATCGCCGACGACATCCCCACCCTCGCCGAACTGCTCCACGACGCGGGCTACGCCACCTACGCGGTCGGCAAATGGCATCTGGTCCGCGACTCGGCGTCCAACGCCGCCGACGACCGGAACAACTGGCCGCTGCGCAAGGGCTTCGACCGGTACTACGGCGTCCTGGAGGGGCTGACCAGCCTCTTCCACCCCCACCAGCTGGTCCGGGACAACAGCCCCCTGGACATCGACGAGTTCCCCGACGGCTACTACTACACCGACGACATCACCGATCAGGCGATCTCCATGGTGAAGTCGCTGCGCGCCCACGACCCCGACAAACCGTTCTTCCTCTACCTGGCGCACAACGCCGTCCATGGCCCCCTCCAGGCCAAGGAGGAGGACATCGCCCGCCACCGCGGACGCTACGACGAGGGCTGGGACGTGCTGCGCGAGCGGCGCTTCGCCGCCCAGCTCGCCGACGGGCTGTTCCCGCCCGGCACCCGGCTTCCCGAGCGCAACAGCGAGGCCGGGCTGGACGTACCGGCCTGGGCCGACCTCACCGACGAGCAGCGGAAGCTCTACGCCCGTTACATGGAGGTGTACGCGGCACTCGTCGACAACATCGACCAGAACCTGGGCCGGCTGACCGAGACCCTGGAAGCGCTCGGGGAGCTCGACAACACCGTCATCGTCTTCACCTCCGACAACGGCGGCACCGGCGAGGGCGGCGCCGAGGGGACCCGCTCCTACTTCAGCCGCTTCGTCCACCACCCCGCCCTCCCCGGCGACTGGACCCCGGACGTCGACCGCGACCCCGAACTGATCGGCGGCCCGCGCAGCCTGGTCCACTACCCGCGCGGCTGGGGCATGGCCTCCAACACCCCCTTCCGCCTCTACAAAGGACACACCTACGCCGGCGGTGTGCGCGTCCCGTTCGTGCTGTCATGGCCGAAGGGGGCACGCGAGGGGCTGATCGCCCCCGGGCCGCGTACGCAGTACCAGTACGTCACCGACATCGCCCCCACCCTGCTGCGGCTGGCCGGTCTCGAACGGCCGGCCGAGCGGCGCGGCGTCACGCTCCAGGAGCCGGACGGGTTCGGTTTCACCCCCGTACTCGCGGACGCGGAGCACCGCTCCACCCATCGCGAGCAGTACTGCGAGATGACCGGCAACCGCAGCTTCTACCGGGACGGACACAAGCTCGTCACCCTGCACCGGCCCGGCACGCCCTACGACGAATCCGAGTGGGCGCTGTACGACATCGCTGCCGACCCGACCGAGATCCACGACCTGGCCGCAGAGCATCCTCATCTGGTAGCGGAGTTGGCTGCTTCCTGGGAGGAGGCGGCTCGGCGCAACGGGGTCTTTCCGCTGCCCGACGGCAGTGGCGCGCTCGCCCGCCGCAACCCGGCCGAGCGGCGGCTGTCCCGCCCGCTGACCCTGCTGCCCGGCACCCCGGAGCTGGAGCGCTACCGCTCCTCCCGTCTGATCGCGCTGCGGTCCTTCGAGATCTCCGTCGTCCTCGACGAGGCCGGTGAGGGGGTGCTGGTCTCCCACGGCGACCAGGGCGGCGGCTACAGCCTGTACGTGGAGGACGGCCGGCTCCACTTCGCCTACAACGAGTACGGCGTGCTCCACGGGAGCGACGCCGGGCCCCTGACGCGCGGGGAGCATGTCGTCGTGCTCGCCGCCGCGGCCGAGCGGGGGCTGCGCTGGGGGTTCACGGTGAGCGTCGACGGCGTGGTGCGGGCCGCCCCGCCGAGCGTCCACCAGCTCATCGGCATGGCCCCGTTCCAGGGCATCAGTGTCGGGATCGACCGCAAGTCCCCGGTCTCCTGGCCACTGTACGAACGTCATCGCTCCTTCCGGTACCGCGGCCGGCTGAGGTCGGTGACCTACCGCCCGGGGGCCCCGGGACCCGACTCCCCCGAGGCGGTGGCCGCCGCGCTCAGGGAGGCGGCGGCCACGTTCGAGTGAGGAGCCCCGCCGGGCGTGCGGGCGGGGCGCCGGTGGAGCGGATCAGGAGCGGTAGACCTCCGGTTCGCCGATCTGGGCCGCGGGCCGGCCGGTGTCGGCGGTGGCGGTGACCCGCAGGTGCCGGGTGCTGGTGCCCGGCGGCAGGTCCGGGGTCGCGGTGTTGCCGGTGGCCGGGGGATCGGCTGTCCGGCGGTCCGGCCTCGGGGGTCAGGAAAGCAGCCACACCGCCGTGTCCTGCGGGAGAGCGCCGCCCTCGTCCAGGGGGCCGCTGGCGATCAGGACGTCCCCGTGGGCCGGGAGCTCCACGGGCTCCTCGGCGAGGTTGACGACACAGGTCAGGCCGGGGCCGCGGCGGAAGGCCATGACTCCCCGTTCCGACGGGAGCCAGGTCAGCGGCTCGCCCCGGAAGCCGGGGACGCCGCGCCGCAGCCGCAGCGCCTCGCGGTACAGCGTCAGCATCGAGGCGGGGTCGGCGCTCTGGCGGTCGACTGCGTAGGCCGACCAGCCTTCCGGCTGCGGCAGCCACGGCTCGCCCGGCGTACCGAAGCCGCAGGCGGCAGCGTCGGCGACCCAGGGAAGGGGCACCCGGCAGCCGTCGCGCCCCGGGTCGGTGCCGCCGGAGCGGAAGTGCATCGGGTCCTGGATGCGGTCCAGGGGTACGTCGGCCTCGGGCAGGCCCAGTTCCTCACCCTGGTACACATAGACCGAGCCGGGCAGTGCGAGGGTCAGCAGGGCCGCGGCGCGGGCCCGGCGGGTGCCGAGCGCCGGGTCCGAGGGTGTTCCGAAGGTCTTCTCCGCGAAGTCGAACCCCGTGTCCTCGCGGCCGTACCGCGTCACGGTCCGGGTCACGTCGTGGTTGCACAGCACCCATGTCGCGGGGGCGCCGACCGGGGCGTGCTCGGCCAGCGTGTCGTCGATGGTCCGTCGCAGGCGGTCGGGCTCCCACGGGCAGGCGAGGAAGTTGAAGTTGAAGGCGGTGTGCAGTTCGTCGGGGCGGAGGTAGCGGGCGAAGCGGTCGGAGTCCGGCAGCCAGACCTCGCCGACGAACACTCCCCGGTACTCGTCGGCGATGGCGCGCCAGGACCGGTAGATGTCGTGGAGCTCGTCCTGGTCGATGTAGGGGTGGGGGTCGACGCCCTCCACGAAGTCGGCGAGCGCCGGGTCCTTGGCGAGCAGCGCGGCGGAGTCGATGCGTACGCCGGCGACGCCCCGCTCGAACCAGAAGCGCAGCACCTCCTCGTGCTCGCGGCGGACGGCGGGGTGGGCCCAGTTGAGGTCGGGCTGTTCGGGCGTGAAGAGGTGGAGGTACCACTCCCCGTCCGGCACCCGGGTCCAGGTGCGTCCCGAGAACTGGGAGGGCCAGTTGTTGGGCGGGAGTTCGCCCTTCTCGCCCCGGCCGGGGCGGAAGTGGAAGAGCTCGCGCTCGGGGCTGCCGGGCCCGGCCTCCAGGGCCGCCCGGAACCAGGCGTGCTGGTCGGACACATGGTTGGGGACGATGTCGACGATCACCCGGATGCCGGACTCGCGGGCCTCCCCGATGAGCTTCTCCGCCTCGGCGAGCGTGCCGAAGGCGGGGTCGATCGTGCGGTAGTCGGCGACGTCGTAGCCGCCGTCGACGAGCGGGGAGACGTACCAGGGCGTGAACCAGAGGGCGTCTACGCCCAGTTCGGCGAGGTAGGGCAGTTTCGTCCGGACGCCCGCGAGGTCCCCGGTGCCGTCGCCGTCGCCGTCGGCGAAGCTGCGTGGGTACACCTGGTAGATGGCGGCGGTGCGCCACCAGTCGTCGGTGTGTTCCGAGTGAGGGGCTGCCACGTGACGGTCCTTTCGGGCAGGGGTTTCTCCGCCACCGGCCCGGACAGCAGGACGTCGGAGAACGGGCCGGCGGCGGAGGCTTCATGGAGATGCGGGACTGCGGGAGTGCTGGGTGCGGGGTTCTTCGGGTGCGCGCGGGCGCTCAGCCCTTGATTCCCCCCGCGGTGAGGCCGCTCATGATGTTGCGCTGGAAGATCAGGAAGATGAGCAGCGTGGGCAGGGACGCGATGGTGAGCGCGGCGATCAGCACGTTCTCGGGTACCCCGGTGGAGAGCGAGTAGATGCCGACGTTGAGTGTCTGCATGGCCGGGTCGGGCAGGGTGAGCATCGGCCAGAGGAAGTCCTTCCAGACCCCCACCACGGCGAAGATGGAGACGACGCCGAGGATCGGCCGCGAGATGGGCAGCACGATCGACCACAGCGTGCGCATCGGTGAGGCTCCGTCCATGGAGGCGGCGTCCAGCAGCTCCTTCGGGATGGAGTCGAAGAACCGCTTCAGCAGGAAGATGTTGAAGGCGTTCGTCACGGACGGCAGCCAGATCACCCACGGCGAGTTCAGGAGGTTGCGCTCCACGATCGGCACGTCCAGGACCGTGAGGTACTGCGGGACGACGAGCACGGTCGCCGGGATCATCAGGGTGGCGAGCATCATTCCGAGGATCGCCTTGCCGAACACCGGCCGGAGCCTGGAGAGCGAATAGGCCGCGGCCACATCGAAGATCAGCTGGAAGGCCAGGGCGCCGAAGGCGTAGTACAGCGTGTTGAAGAGGAGCCGGGAGAGGTCCATCACCTCCCAGGCCCGCGAGTAGTTCGCGGGGTTGAACGACTCGGGGACGAAGGTCGGGGGTGTCTGGACGACCTCCTGCGTGGTTTTGAGGCCGCCGGACGCCATCCAGTAGAGCGGTCCGAGAAAGACCAGGGTGAACAGGCCGACGACGAGTACGAACGTCACCCAGTAGACGATCCTGCCCCGGGGCCTTGCCAGTTGGGCCGGCGAGATGAGTGTGCGTGTGGACATCTGTCGTATCCCCCGGTCCTATTCGTCCTCGGCGCGGCTGAGCTTCACGTACACGGCCGAGACCCCGGCCAGCAGTACGAGCAGGACCAGACCGAGCGCCGCCGCGGCGCCGTAGTTGTTGAAGTTGAAGGCGTATTGGTAGATCAGGTAGACGACCGTGGTGGTCGAGCCCTCGGGGCCCGCGCCGCCGGTGAGCAGGAACGGTTCGACGAAGACCTGCATGGTCGCGATGACCTGCATGAGCAGCAGCAGCGAGAGGATGAGCCGGGTCTGCGGGATGGTGACATGCCAGATCTTGCGGAGGAGACCGGCCCCGTCCAGCTCGGCGGCCTCGTACAGCTCACCGGGGATTCCCTGGAGCGCGGCGAGGTAGATCAGGGTGGCGCCGCCCATGTTCATCCAGGTCGCCGCGACGACGACGGAGAGCATGGAGGTGTCGGGGTCCTGGAGCCATTGCTGCGCGGGCAGGCCGAAGAGGCCGAGGATCTCGTTGAGCAGGCCGTACCCCGGGTCGTAGAGGTACTTGAAGAGCAGTACGGAGGCGACCGGCGGCAGCATGACCGGCAGGTAGACCAGCAGTCGCAGATATCCCTGCGCGTGCCGGAACTCGTTGAGGACCACGGCGACGACGAACGGCACGGCGAAGCCGAGGACCAGGGCGAGTGCGGTGAACAGGAGGGTGTTGCGCCATGCCTGCCAGAACGCCGGGTCGTTGAAGACGGTGCTCAGATTGGACAGACCGGCCCAGGTGGTCTGTCCGTCCTCGGTCTTCTGGAAGGCGAGGACGAACTCCCGCACCATCGGGTACCAGGAGAACAGGGAGAAGCAGATCACGGCGCCGATCAGGAAACCGTGGGCCGTGAGATTGCGGCGCAGGTGCTTGGTGAACGCTCCGCCGGACGGCTGGGGACGGTCCCCGTGGAGCCCGGAGTCGCGGGGCTCCTTCGCGGTCGTCGTGGAGAGAGTGGGGGCCGACATCGTCGCCTCCTCGGTGCGGAAGTGCCGGAGCGCGGTCCGGGCTGGGACGAGACGCGGGGGCCGGGCGGCCCGGCCCCCGATGCCGGCTACTGGTTGGCGAGGACCTGGTTGACCTGTGCCTCGGCGGTGGCGAGCAGCTTGTCGATGTCGGCGTCCTTGTTGGTGAGGATGCCCGACATCACGTTGTCGATGACCTTGTAGACCTCCTGGGCCTTCGGCGGCTCGGCCTTGCCCGCGACGGGGTTGTCCATGAAGGTCTTGAAGTTGGCGACCGGCATGGTGGCGTGCTCGATGCGGGCGGCGTCGTCCTTGGTCTTGGACTCGTTCAGCCAGAAGTTGGGCTGGGGAACGCCCACGGGCAGCTTGTCCGCCTTGGTGCGGGCCCAGGCGAACTGCCCCTTGCCGACGGTGAGGTTCTTGAAGTTCAGCCAGGCGACAGCGGCCTTGATCCGGTCGCCAGGGATCCCCTTCTTGACCATGTAGTTGTTGCCACCGGCCAGGGTGTTCTTCGCGCCGGGTATCGGTCCCATGCCGAAGTTCTCGTACTTCGCGCCGAGTTGCTGGACCATGTACGCGATGTCGTCGGGGGCGGCGAGGAACATGCCCAGCTTGTCGGTGGCGATCTGCTTCTGCAGGTCGCCCCACTTGAGCAGCTGGGTCCTGCCCATGCTGTCGTCCTCCCAGCGCATGGCGTGGAGGTTCTCGGCGACCTGCTTGCCGAGTTCGTTGTTGAAGGCGGCCTTCTTGCCGCTCGCGTCGACGACCTCACCGCCGACGCTGTACATCTGCGCGGTGAAGTGCCAGCCGCCGGTGTTGCCGGCGCTGTACTCCCCGAACCCGGCGATGCCCTTGCCCAGGCCCGCGATCTTCCTGGCCGCCGTGCGGACCTCTTCCCAGGTGCGCGGCGGGGCGTCGGGGTCCAGGCCCGCCTGCTGGAACAGCTTGCGGTTGACGAGCAGGCCCATGGTGTAGTTGCTGGTGGGCAGGCCGTACAGCTTGCCGTCCTGCTTGAGCGAGTCGAGGACGTTCGGGTCGATGTCCTTGAGCAGGGGCACGCTCTTGTCGTTGACGTAGGCGGTGATGTCCGCCGCGCCGTCGTTGTCGAGGACCTGCGGCAGGTCGGTGAAGTACGTGTAGAACACGTCCGGTTGCGACTTGGCCTTGAGCATCGCGGTGAAGCGCGGCGGCTCCAGGCACTGGCCGGGGGTGGAGCGTCCCTCGACGGTGACGTTGGGGTACGTCTTGTTGAACTCGGCGACGTCCTCCTTCCACTCCTTGAGCTCGGCCGCCTTCGCCGCGGGGGGCATGCAGTCGATCGTGAGTGTCACCTTGGCCTTCGGGTCCAACGGGGCGGCGGGGTCGGAGTTCCCGCCGCCGTCGGATCCACCGCTGCCGTTGTTGCTGCTGCTGGTGCCGCAGGCGGCGAGTGCGGTCAGCGTGAGCGCGGAGACGAGGGCGACCGCACTGGAGCGGCGGGTACGACGGAACCGGGCACTTCTCATGGGTGGACCCCTTCGGGCATGAACGTGGGAGTCGCCCCACCGCCGATGCGTTGTGGGGCGTCGCACACTCAACCACCGCCGACAGGTGGACGCAATATGTCGCGCCGATTTCGTAATTGTTTGACAGATGACCGCATGAGGCGCGCCGGGGGTGCGGGGCCCGTTGAACGTTCCCGGCGATACGGACAGAGAAATGCCCCGGGGCCCGTCCGAGTCGGACAGGGCCCCGGGGCTACGCGACGTACGGGAGCGGGACGGCGGCCGGCTTCTACCTCGGCACCTGGGCGGTCGAGCCCCGCACCACCAGTTCGGGCTCGAAGAGCAGTTCACCGGAGTGGGCCTCGCCGCCCCGGATCTGGGCGCAGAGCAGGTCGACGGCCGCGCGCCCCATCGCCTCGATGGGCTGGCGCACGGTGGTGAGCGGGGGCTCCGTGCAGTTCATGAAGGCCGAGTCGTCGTAGCCGACCACGGAGACGTCGCCCGGCACGGCGAGCCCGCGCCTGCGCGCCGCCCGGACGGCACCGAGGGCCAGCGGGTCGCTGGCGCAGATGATGCCGGTGACACCCCGGTCGAGCAGACGCGAGGCGGCCGCCTGGCCTCCCTCCAGGGAGAACATCGTGCGCTCCACGCACTCGCCGGACAGCCCGCCGCCGTTGGCGCGCGCGACCTCCTGCGCGGCCGCCAGCTTGCGCCGCGAGGGGACGTGATCGGTCGGGCCCAGCACCAGCCCGATGCTCTCGTGGCCCAGCGAGACCAGGTGGCGCCAGGCCTGTTCGACGGCGACGGCGTCGTCGCAGGCGATGCAGGGGAAGTCGAGGCTCTCGATCGCGGCGTTGATGAGGACCACCGGGATCTTGCGCTCGGCGAGCTGCCGGTAGTGCTCGTGCGGGGCGTCCGCCTGGGCGAACAGGCCACCGGCGAAGACGACGCCGGAGACCTGCTGCTGGAGCAGCAGGTCCACGTAGTCGGCCTCGGAGACACCGCCCTTGGTCTGGGTGCACAGGACAGGCGTGAGGCCCTGCTGCGCCAGCGCACCGCCGATCACCTCGGCGAAGGCCGGGAAGATCGGATTCTGAAGCTCGGGCAGGACCAGCCCCACGAGGCGCGCCCGCTCGCCCCTCAGCTGGGTCGGCCGCTCGTATCCGAGCACGTCCAGCGCGGTGAGCACGGACTGCCGGGTCGCCTGGGACACCCCCGGCTTGCCGTTGAGGACCCGGCTGACCGTGGCCTCGCTGACACCCACCTTCTTCGCTACCTGAGCAAGTCGTCGCGTCATGAACGCAAGACTAACGCAAGCCCCGCAAACGGCTTGCGCTAGTCCTGCGTATCGATCGTGCGGACTCCCCGTCCTTTCTACGGGTTGATATTGATCTTGAAGGTGGAGGTGGTGTTCCGGGTGTCGACCGCGTTGCCGGTGAACCGCAGACCGTTGAAGGTCACCTCACCGACCGCCGGTCCCTGCCCGGATTCGGGCAGCTCGTTCGCCCAGAGGCCGAACCCGGACTTGGCGTCGAACGCGTCCCCGCTCTTGCGGGCACCCGAGATGGAGATGTCGGTGAAGATCGTGTCCTTGATCGGGAACTGGGGCTGACCGCCCACGTAGTTCGTCTGGAACATGACCCCGCTGTAGGTCGGATCGACGATGTCGACGTGGTTGACCCTGATGCCCTGGAAGACCTTGGAGGCGGAGAACACCCAGATGCCCGGGAAGGTCTGCGCTCCCCAGAAATGGCCGCCCGCCCGGACGATGGAGATGTTCTCGAAGGTCGTCGGTTCGGTCCCGAAGCCGTTCATCGGGTAGCCGAAGTCCAGTGAGGAGATGGTGATCCCGGAGTAGACGAGGGTGTCCGCGATGCGGATGTTGCGGAAGGTGTTGTCGTAGCCCCCGTAGACGGCGACACCCGCGGCCCGCCAGGTCAGGATCGACGTCAGATTCTCGTAGACGTTGTTCTTCATGTCCGCCCCGCCCGCGTCGATCGCGGAGAAGAGCGCGAAGCTGTCGTCACCCGTGGCACGCGCCTCGTTGTTGGACACGAGGTTGTCCGTCGACCCGTTGGTCATGTTGATGCCGTCGGCGAACATGTTCCGGATCCGGGAGTTCTTGATGGTGATCCGGTCGGTGTTGGCGCCCCAGTAGAGGCACACCATGTGCTCGTTCCAGACGTTGTCGATCACGATGTCGCTGACGTTGGCGAAGTCGAACACCTTCCCCGGTCCGTCGATCCGCGAGGTGTAGTTGCCGAAGTAGGCGAAGTTCGCGAACGACGATCCCTTCGCGGTGGCGTCCGCCCGGAACCCGATGTCGGTGTTCTCCTGTGTGCCGGGGGCCAGGAACTTCGTGTACCAGGGCCCGGCGCCGGTCACCTTCACCGCCTTGCCGTACACCTGGAACTTGCTCGACGTCTGGTACTCACCGGCGGGCAGGTAGACACCGACGAGCTTTCCGGTGGTGTCCATGCGCACCTTGTCCAGCGCGTTCTGCACATCCTGGTGCGTGAGACCGGCGGGCACGGTGTACGTCGCCGGATCCGGGTTGGCGACCGCCGCGGTCTGTTCCAGGCTGACGAAGTCGATCGCGTACGTGGAGGTGTTCGCGGCATCCTTCTGCAGCCGGATCCTGCTGCCCGCCGGGACCGTCTCGCCGAGCATGATGTGCGCCTCGTCGTAGATGTGGCGCGGTGCGCCCGAACCCGGGGAGTTGCCGGGCCCGGCCTCGGCGCCGTACAGCCAGGCGTACTTGGACGTCAGCGGGAGCGCCTTCTTCATGACACCGTCGACGTAGACGTTGATCGTGGAGTCGATGCCTCCGCCGCCCGGTGCGTCCGGGATGGAGTAGCGGGCCACCAGCGTGTTCGTCGAGGCACGGGTGGTGAACTCGACGTACTCACCGGTCGCGTCCAGATTCACGGCCCTGCGGCCGGACGCCTCGCCCGCGATGTCGCCGACCGTGCGGTTGGGGCCCACGGTCTGGGCACCGCCACCGGCCGCGCCGTCCTCCGCCTCGTACATGTCGTACGGCATGTCGGCACCGCGGCCGACGAAGAGCGGCTGGGTGGAGGTGTTGTTCTGCCGCTTCACCGGCAGCTCATTGGCATCGTCGGCGACGACGACCTTGACGGTGTACGAGCCGTTGGCCGCGGCCCAGGTCCCGAGCCGTACGGGAGCGGCGGTGGCACCGGGCTCGATGGTGCCGGTGAACGCGCCCGTGAGTGTCCTGACGGTGGCGCCCTTGGAGTCGGCCAGGGTGAGCGTCACACCGTGGCCGCCCGGCCCGGAGGCGACGGTGCCCTGGTTCCTGATCGCGACGGAGAAGCTCACGTCGTCGCCCGCGGCCGGGCTGGACGGTGAGGTGTTCACGGCGGCCGCGATCAGGTCGGAGCTGGCGACCGGCTTCACCACGAGCGGGTCGGGGCTGGTGAAGGTGTTGTTGGACTCGTTCTGCTCGATGACCTCGTTCGCCTCGTCGACGACCGCGCTCAACGGGTAGGTGCCCGCGTCCCGGGCCCCGATGGAGGCGCTGACGGTGGTCTGTGCGCCGGCGGCCAGCGCTCCGACCGGTGCCGTGACGGTCTTCGTGCCGCCGAGACGGAAGTCCACCTTGCCGGCGGGCGCCGCGAGCGGGCCGCTGTTGCGCACAGTGGCCCTGAGGGTGATGTCGTCCGACTCGACCGGTGCGGCGGGCGAGGCCGTCAGCCCGGTGACCACAAGATCCGGGTTGGGCGCGGGGACCCCGATGACCTGGAACTCCGCGATCTGTCCGGCCGAGGAGCCGGTGTTGGCGGTGAACCTCAGCTGTACGTCGGCGACCCGGGCGGTGACGGGGACGGGGACGGTGACGCTGTTCCCGCTCGCCGGGTCGAACGGGTAGCTCTTGGCCGCGACCAGCCCGGTGAAGGAGGTGGCGCTCTGTTCCCGGCCCAGGACCTCGATCGTCTGGCTGCGGGCCGACCAGGCGTTGTCCGGGTTGAGCTTGAGGACGAGGCCGCTGATGTCGGCGTTCGCGCCCAGCTTGACGGTGAGGGTGCTGGGGTAGCTGCCGCCGGCCCCCTCCCAGTAGGTGGTGACACTGTTGTCGTTGGCGTTCGCCGCCACGAAGGTGTGGACCACGGAGGACGCGCTGATCGGCTTGCCGACCGCGAGGTTGGACCCGGCGCTGCCGGAACCGTTGCGCGTGACGGAGTTGCTGTCGCCGGACCGGTTCCCGGCGGCGTCCTTGGCCCGGACCACGTAGCTGACCGTGGTGGCGGCCGGCTGGGTGTCGGTGTAGGTGGTCACGTTCCCGGCGACGCTGCCGCGGAGCGTGCTGTTGGCGTAGATCTCGTAGCCGGTGACGCCGGTGTTGTCGAAGGACGCGCTCCAGGTCAGCTTGACCTGACCGCTCGCCGGCTCCGTGAAGGCCAGGTTCGCCGGTGCCGTGGGCGCCTGCGTGTCACCGGAGTCCGCGCGCCGGGTGACGGTGTTGCTGTTGCCCGACTGGTTTCCGGCCGCGTCCTTGGCCCGCACGTAGTACGAGACGGTCTGGTCGGCGGGGCGGTTGTCGGTGTACGTGGTGACGCCACCGCCCACGCTCGTCAGGAGCTCGTTGTTGGCGTAGATGTCGTAGCCGGTGACGCCGGTGTCGTCGAAGGACGCGCTCCAGGTCAGCTTGACCTGACCGCTCGCCGGCTCCGTGAAGGCCAGGTTCGCCGGTGCCGCGGGCGCCTGCGTGTCACCCGACTCCGGGCCGTATATCTCCAGCTCCGAGAGCTGGGCGCCCGGCTGGACGCTGTTGGCGGTGACCAGGACGCGAACGTATCGCGTGGTGGTCGCGTCGAAGGTGATCGTCGCCGACTGCCCGCCCGCGCTGTCGAAGGTGTACGCCTTGGACGCGGTCAGATCGGTGAAGTCCGTGCCGTTCGTGCTGCCCTGGAGCTTCAGCGTCTGGCTGCGCGCGCCCCACCCTCCGGGCAGCCGCAGGACGACCCGGTCGACCCGGACGGCAGAGCCGAGATCGGCCTGTATCCACTGCGGGAAGACGTTGTTGCGGCTCTCCCAGTAGGTGACCCGGTTTCCGTCGTTGGCGTTGCCGGCCGCGTAGACCTCGGTATGACTGCTCGCGGTCAGGGTGCGTCCGGTCGCCAGGTTGACCGAGGATTCGTCCGCCGTGTGCACCTCCAGCTCGGAGAGCTGAGCGGTGCGCCCACTCGTGTTGGCGGTGATGTTGACCCGGACGTAACGGGCTTTGGTGGCGGGGAAGTTCACCGTGACGGCATTGGCCGTTGCGGGACTGAAGGTGTAGGTGGCGGAGTTCTTCAGGGTCGTGAAGCTCGTCCCGTCGGCGCTGCCCTGCACGGAGAGCGTCTGACGGCGGCTCTTCCAGCCGGCCGGAAGCTTCAGGACGACCCCGTCCGTCCGGGTCGTGGCCCCGAGGTCGGTCTGGACCCACTGGGGTAGATCGGTTCCCGAACTCTGCCAGTACGTGCTCTGGTTGCCGTCGGTGATGCCTGTCGCGGCGTTAGCGCTCTGTGCGCTGCTCGCCGCGGCCGACCGGCCGACGGCGATGTTCGGGCCGTCCGCCGCCGATGCGGTCAGCGCCGGCCATCCGAGCGTCAGGAGACTGGTCACGATCACGGTACTCATGCCCCGCGACCGCCAGCGTCGCACTCTCATGTAACCCCGTCCTCGGCCTCGCGCCCTGACGGCGACGAGGCGCGGCTCAGTCGATGTCGTGCTGCGGATTAGGTTTATGCATGATGCAGGTTTATGCACGATGCACTCGATCTTTTGCGTGGATCGATCAGAGGGTTGCAGAGAACCCTTGACCCGTCTACCGATCGCGCACCCGCATCTAGGCGTCGGATCGGCCCCACGCAAGCCAACACCCGTTCACACCAGGGACTTTCGCGACGGCTTTCAGAAAACGTAAGTTCACCGCAAGAACTGCAAGCCGCTTGCGCATGCACCTGGGTCGGGCGGGCGGCGCGGGCCGGCGGCCGTCTCCCCGTCCCCGCCCCCACCGACCGAGGTCGATCGGCCGAGGTGACGCCGGCCCAGCTGCGGACGCCGGAGCTGACGATCGCCGACATCGAACAGGCGGAGGCGGACTCACTGAGGTACCGGTACGAGTAGCGGGGCCGGTCTCATGATCCGCCGACTGAACCTCGTGGCGCTGTGCCACGCCTCTGGGCCGGTGGCCGTCCCGGCGGTTTCCCGCATGTCCGGGGGCGGATCACATCGTCATGCTCCGGAGCGGGTTGGAAAACATCCCCGCCCGTGTTCTCGTCCGCCGCTACGAGGTGACCGGGGCCGGTTCCGCGCCGGTGCGGCGCTGGGGCCCGAGCGCCCCGGCCAGCGTGGAGGCGACGATCAGCAGGGCGAGGGCGACGGTCATGGTGAGCCGGAGTCCGATGTGGTCGGCGAGGAAGCCGAGCGCGGGCGGGCCGACGAGGAACGCGACGTACCCCGCGGTGGCGACCGCGCCGACCCGCGCCGCCGCGTCGTGCGGGTGGTCACCCGCCGCGGAGAGGGTGACCGGGAAGCCGAGCGAGGCACCGAGTCCCCACAGCACCGTGGCGGCGCCCGCCACCAGCGGGCTGGGCGAGACGATCACCAGCACCAGCCCCACGGCCGCGGTGAGCGCACTGACCCGGACGACCTCGACCCGGCCGAAGCGCTCCAGGAGGGGGCCGCCGGCGAAGCGGCCGAGCGTCATCGCCGAGGCGAAGGCCAGGAAGGTCAGCGACCCCGCCGTGGCGCTCACGTGGTAGCCGTCGACCATGAGCAGCGGCAGCCAGTCGTTGGCGGCGCCCTCCGCGAAGGCCATGGCCAGGACTATCACCGCGATGAGGACCAGCCGCCGGTCCCGCCACACCCGCGGCCCGGACCGCCGACCGCCCTGCCCCGAAGCGCCGTTGACAGCACCGGCCGCCTCCTTCCCGGTGCCGTGCGGGATCGAGACGACGGCCCGGACCGCGGCGGCCGCGATGAGCACCGCGACGGCCGACAGATGCCGGCCGACGGGGAGCGCGGCGGCGGTCAGCCCCATGCCCAGCAGCGCACCGACGACCGTGCCGAGACTGAAGCAGCCGTGCAGCACCGGCAGTACGGGCTTGCCGATGACGCTCTCGATGGCCGCCCCCTCGATGTTGAGCGCCACCTCGGCGAGCCCCATCCCGCCGCCGAACAGGGCCAGTCCGCAGAAGACCCCGCCCGCCAGCGACAGGCTGGTGCCCGCCGCGACGACCAGGAGCCCGACGACGACCAGGGCCGCGCCGACGCCGATCGCCGCCCGGCCCCCGTAACGGCGTACGAGCGGGCCGGAGGCCGTGACGCCGGCCATCGAACCGATGGAGAGACCGAACAGCACCAGCCCCATTGCTCCGGTGGACACATCGAGGCCGTCCCGCACCGCCGGGGTGCGGGCCACCCAGGACGCCATACCGGTACCGGCGGCCAGCATGAAGAGGAACAGGGCGGTACGCCGGCGGCGCGTAACGGCATCCATGACAGTGGGGCCTCGGCAGACGGATCGAAGAAGGGGAGCGACAGGAGCGTACGATCGTACGCCTTGAGTGTACGATCGTACGCATGAAGGACCACTTCGCGGGGGACCCCCGTACCAATCACGAGCGGATGCTCGCCGGAGACCTCTACATCTCCGATGACCCGGACATCGCCAAGGCCCAGCAGCGGGCCGTGCGCCTGGCCGCCCGGTACCTCGCGGCGTACGCGGAGGACGCCGATGCCGCGCAGCCCGTCGTCGCCGAACTCCTCGGCGGTCTCGGCGCGGGTGCCCACATCCGGCCGCCGCTCCACGTGGACTACGGCACGTACATCACGGTCGGCGAGGACACGTTCATCAACTACAACCTCACCGCGCTCGACGTGGCACCCATCACCATCGGGCGCGACTGCCAGATCGGGCCGAACGTACAGTTGCTCACCCCCACCCACCCGGTGGAGCCGGAGCCGCGCCGGGACAAGCTGGAGGCGGCCGGGCCGATCACGATCGGCGACAATGTCTGGCTGGGCGGCGGAGCGATCGTGCTCGCCGGGGTGACCATCGGGGACAACAGTGTCATCGGCGCCGGAGCCGTCGTGACGAAGGACGTTCCCGCCAACGTCGTCGCCGTGGGCAATCCGGCCCGGGTGATCCGCTCGATCTAGAAAAGGGAAGCACCGTGGCGACTGGAAGGAACGACCCCGAGCGGCGGGAGCGCATCATCACCGCCGCGCTCGACCTCATCGCGGAGGAGGGGGTCGCCGGGACGTCGCACCGGAAGGTCGCCGCCCGCGCCGGGGTGCCGCTCGGATCGATGACGTATCACTTCGGCGGTATGGACGAGCTGTTGCGGGAAGCGTTCACCCGCTTCTCCAGCAGTATCGTCGCCGTCTTCGAGGAGCGTCTCGGCGCCGCGAACACCCTCGACGAAGCCCGGGAGGCGGTCGTCGGCCTCGTCCACCATCTGTCCATCGGGAATCAGCGCGAACTCGTCCTCACCCACGAGCTCTACACGCTCGCCGCCCGGAAACCCGCCTACCGCGAGCTGACCCGGGAGTGGATGCGCCGGAGCCGCCGCGCGCTGGAGTGGCACTTCGACCCGGCGACGGCACGGCAGCTCGACGCACTGATCGAGGGACTCGCCATCCACCGCGCACTGGAGACCGAACCGCACGACCGCGCACTGACCGTCGAGGCGGTCGCCCGCATCACACAGAGCGCGAGCGGGAATCCCTGACCCGCGCCCCCGAGGCCCCTGGCCGGCACCCCACCTGACCAAGGTGCCGGCCAGGTCATGTCCGTGACCGCGCGACCATCGCCACCTGCCGCCTGAACTCATCGCCGAAACGCGTCCCCGACGAACGCGGACGACCGGTGCCGCTGCGGCCGAATCCGGCCTCGGGCGCGGATCGCGGTGCGGCGTGCCGGCGTGCGACTTCCTCGGACGGTCCTGACGACGGTGCCGGCCGCTTCCAGTGCGGTCACCCCTTCGGCAGGCGCGGTGGTGCCGGTGACGAGGGTGTGCAGAAGCGTGGAGGGGCCGACGTACGCGTGGGCGGTGCGGCTGAGTTCGGTGCTGTCCGCGGCGACGATGACGCGGCGGCCGGAGTCGGCTGAACCCGAGCCCCGGACCCGGAGGAGGACCCACCATGTCCACCCACCGGCGCATCGTGCTGTTCGACCTCTACGGGGTCATCGCCCGCTGTCAACGCCCCGGCACCCTGGTGAAGACGGCCGCCCGGTGCAACGTGCCCGCGGACGCCTTCGCCGAGGCCTACTGGGCCTGCCGCCGGCCCTACGACGCCGGGCCGTGGACCGCTTCCGCGTACCGGACGGCCGTACCGCGGTGGCTCTCCCGCACCGCCGACGCCGACACGATCGAGGGGTCCCGCGGTGGCACGCGTCATGTCCGCCCGCCGGTGGGGCCGATCGTTCTGACAACCGGGCAGCGCCCGGCGGTTGATAGCGTGATCGTCGTGACGGAGCTGGAAGAACTGGTCCTGCCCCCCGGCGAGCGCGCCCGGGGAGTCCAAGTCGACCGCGTGATATTCACCATGGACTGGAGCGGTGAGGAAGTCCCGGGCGAGCTGGCGGCGTTCGTGGCCGCGCGGGTACGGGCCTTCGGGGTGGAGCCGACAGACGTCGACACCGACGTCGTCCACCGCGCGGCCGAGGCCGGCCCGACTCCGCGCCGCGGTGATTTCCCCATCCGCCAGCTCGATCACCTGTCCGGAGTGCTGGCCCCTCTCGGCTGCACGCTGATGGTGCCGGACAGCGGCAACGACACCTACGAGGTACTGGTCGCGCTGACCGGTGAGCGCGAGCCGACGGGGTTGACGCACCAGGACATCCCGGTACGGGCCTGGGGCTCGCAACCCGAAGAGACCCTGATCAGCCTGGACTGCCCGAACTGCTCGGAGACGCAGGTCTGGCAACTGCCGGCGGCACAGACCCTGGCCGACGAGCGCTGCACTTGCGGAGTCACGTTGTTCGACGCCGTCGGCCGTCCCCTGCCCCACGTCACCCTCCACGACTGAACCGCTCAGTGACCCGGGCCTCGGCGCATCCACCGATGTCCCGCCCATCGCACGCGGCGGCCATCGCCCGCCCGGAACCGCTGCCGGCCTGCTGCTGCCGACGCATCGGCGAGACCGCCGCTCCTGACTCAGGGCATGAGGGCAAGCTTGCCAATGATCTTGTCGACCCGGTTGCGCGGACCGACGACGCTCACGGCGCAGTACTCGATGTCTTCGGTACGGGTCGTGCCCACGGCTGCGATGAAGTCACCGTAGACGCGGGTGCTCTGGGCCGCGGCGGGCACGTCCGCCACAAAGGTGTCAGTGCGGGACACCGCCTTGGCACGGATGGCGCGCAGCGTGGCGGAGTCGGCGACGAGCACCGAACAGCCGGTCCAGGGCAGGCCCGGGTGCACTCCGCCTTCCGCGTCGGCGGCGTCGGCGCCCAGCAGGCCGGGGACCGACGCCACGGTGGGGGCCGCGGCGCAGACGGCGGCATTGGCGGCCCGACCGGGTGGAAGGTCCGAGTCGACGACCACGACCCACTTCAGCCGGGCCTGGCGGGTGGACAGGGAGTAGTCCATTTCCTCGGGCGCGAAGCCGACGGCAGTCGTCGTCCCGGGAGCGTTCACCACAGACATGTGATCCTCTTTGCTTGTTCGACCAGGGAGGGAAGGGCTGGGCAGACGTACGGAACTGCGACGTCGGCTCTGAACTTCGTTCGCCGGATGCGAGAGGTTCGAAGGCAGCGGCGGACGTGATGCGTCAGCACCGAGCGACGGGCCGTTCGTTCGTCCGTCCATAGTCGGCGACTCTAGGCAAACTCCCGAGCGATGCGGCCAGTGGCCGCACTTCGTACGCCGTAGGGTCGATTTCATGGAACTTGATGCGCTGGACCTGGCCCTTCTGCGGGAGCTGCAGAACGACGCACGGCAGACCAACCGCGACCTCGCGGCCAAGACCGGGGTCTCCCCCTCCACCTCGCTCGAGCGGGTACGGCTGCTGCGCGAGCGAGGCGTGATCACCGGCTACCACGCCGTCCTGGACCTCGACGCGGCCGGCCGGCCCGTCCAGGCACTCATCTCGGTGCGCATCCGGCCCCCGGCCCGTCCCGTCATCGAGGGGTTCCGGGAATGGGCCGCACGCCTGCCGGAGGTGATCGGCCTGTTCGTCACCTCCGGCACGCACGACTTCCTCCTGCACATCGCCGTCGCCGACGTCGACGGCGTGTACGCCTTCGTCATCGACCGTCTCACCGAACGCAGGGAAGTCGCCGACGTGCAGACCACCATGGCCTATGAGCACGTCCAGTCGCGCTGCATCGAGCCTGCCGGTCCCGATCGCCCCCGCTTCTCGCGCAGAGCCCGCTGACCGGCCGGCTCCGCTCCGGCCCCGTGGGTGAAGTCCGGCCGCCCCGTACGGCTCCCCGGACGATCCGACCGCGGACCGGGTGGCCGTCACCCTTATCGCATCGTGCGCATCCGCGGTGTCCGGGGAACTCGGCCCGTCCGCCGGACGACTGGTTCGACAGAGGGGTGTCCCCCGGGACGCCGCGCGACGGAGGGAAGAGCCGTGTCGGGAAATTCCAGGCTTCCTCGGGTGCTGGTGGTCAACGCCGCGCTCGCCGGAACGGTGTGGCTGATCTGGGCCATGGTGTGGGGGGCGCGCTACTTCGATGTCCTCGCCCAGGACTGGCGGGTGGCGGTGACGATGGTGTTCGGTTCGCTGGTGGGCGGCGGAACGAGTGAGGGCGGCGGGGCGATCGCGTTCCCCGTCCTGACCAAGGGTCTGGCCGTCCCGCCGGACCAGGCGCGGATCTTCACCTTCGCCATCCAGTCCATCGGTATGGCGGCCGCGTCGCTGTCCATCCTTCTGTGCCGGGTACCGGTGGAGCGGCGTGTGGTGCTCTACGGCTCGGCCGCCGGGGCGGTGGGGGTGATGCTGAGCGTGACCCTGCTCGCCCCACTCGTACCGCTGCCCACCGTGCGCGCGCTGTTCACCATGTTGCTGGTGGCGCTCGCCGTGGCACTCGTCGTCCAGCTGCGCCAGCGCGGCTACCGGCGCAACGCCACCATCCCCGTGTGGACGGGGCGCGAATTGCTGCTGGTCGTGTGCGCCGGGTTCGCGGGCGGCATCGTCAGCGGAGTCGTCGGCGTGGGGGAGAACTGCGTGATGTTCCTGCTGCTGGTACTGCTGTTCCGGGTATCGGAGAAAGTCGCCACCCCCACGACGGTGGTGATGATGACCGTGGTGTCGATCACGGCGTTCCTCACCCACGTGTTCGTCACCGGGGACTTCACGGGGCCGGTGGTCGGCTACTGGGTGGCTGCCGCTCCGGTCGTCGCGGTCGGCGCCCCACTGGGAGCGTGGATCTGCACCCACCTGACGCCGCTCACGATCAGGGTGGTCCTCTTCGTCCTGATCGCTGCGGAACTGGCCAGCACCGTACTCCTGGTGCCGTTCACTTGGGGCATGGTCGTGGCCAGCGCGATCACCCTGGTCCTGATCACCGGCCTGTGCCTCGTGCTCGTCCGGCAGGGCCGCTACGCCACGCCGCCCGCGACACCGGACGAACGCGTCCCGGCCGGTGCCGTCGGCGGGTCGGCGCGGTGACGCCGGGCTCCGTGAACAATCGAGCGCCGCGCCGCCGGACCCCGCGACCCGGCCGGTCCGTCGGGAGCCGTATGTGGTGCTGCCGTGCCGGGACTCCGGCTCGGTGGTCCGCTCGCGGACCCGGACCGTGACCGGAGCACGTGCTGCAACACGATCAGCGGTCCCAGGGCCGTCAGCGGCGGGATGGCGCCCGTCAGCACGCCCAGGCCGAACAGCAGACTGACGCTCGCCGAGACCACCAGTCCGACTCCGGCCGCGAGCAGTGCGGCGGCCCGTCCGAAGGCCTTGAGCGCCACCAGCGGGAAGAGCACGAGGAGCAGCAGGTCACCCAGTCCGAGCGCCACCGGTGGTCCGTCCTGGGTGACGGCCGGAAGCGGGGCGAACGGCAGTCCCATGACCTGTGCGGCGAACCGGTCCATGACGGTGGTGAGTCCGGTCGCCACCAGGTCGTAGCAGCAGAGCATGCCCGCGAACCACGCCGTGTGGACGGAGCGCATCCCACTCTGTGCCCACATGTTGGCCACTCCCACCACGGCGATGGCGAGCGGCACATCGGTCAGCGCGGTCACGGCGACCGGCAGGTCCGCGAAGGCGCATCCGGCGGTGGCGGCCACCAGCGCCGGCGGCCGCCCAGGCCCGCCCCCCGGCTCACTTCGGGGCGCCGAGGATCTCCTCCGCGGGATGCTGCGGGGCGTAGGGAGCCCAGCCGGGGTTCCCGGTGCGGGCGAACGCGACCCAGGCGCCGTGTACCCGGGCCGCGAGTCCCGCCGGGGCGGGGTCGGGGCCGAGCAGGCGGGTGTCCCCGTGCAGCCAGGGCTTGTCGGCGATGTCGAACACGAAGGGGAGTTCGACGGTGTGGGCTGCGCCGAGTCGCCCGTCCAGGGCCGTCGAGCGGTACCCGAAGGAGTAGACGTGGGTACGGCCGCCCGAGATCCGCGCGTGGGCGTGCGCCATGCGTCTCGTACCGGCCTCGAACAGGACCTGGCCGAGCAGGGCGGAGCGCGTCTCGCCCGGTGTGCTGTCCGGCCGTGCCGCGCGGTGCGCGGCGAGGACGGTTTCCGGGTCCGCATGCACCCGGGCGGCCACGGCGAGCAGGTCGGCTTCCGTGGTGGACTCCAGGTCGCCCCGCGGCGCGAGGTAGAGGTGACCCTCTTCGGTGTTGGTGCCGATGAGCAGGTCGACGTCGCCGGCCGGGCCGTCGGCGAGACCGTCGGCGGGCTGGACCGGCAGGACCGGACCGAACGGGCTGAGCCCGGCCAGCGGGTCCGTGGCGGTGCCGGTGCGGAGGTCGAGGCCGGCCAGTGCGGGCAGGATCGTCAGGAAACGCTCGTCCGGGATCGGGGCGAACGCCTCGGCGGTCGGCTCGACGCCCAGTGCGACGGCCGCCGTGGCGGTGACCCGTCGTGCTTGTTCCGGGGTGAACGCGCCGGTGCCGTTGCCGCTCTGGACGATCGCTCGCCGGAACAGACCGCCTGCCTCCGGTGTCGCGAGCAGTGCGCCGACGAGCGTGGCACCCGCGGACTGGCCGAAGAGCGTGACGTTCCCGGGGTCACCGCCGAACGTGGCGACGGTGTCGCGTACCCAGCCGAGCGCGGCGAGCACGTCCAGCAGTCCGCGGTTGGCCGGAGCACCCGCCAGATCGAGGAAACCGGGGATGCCGAGGCGGTAGTTCACCGTCACGAGGACGACGCCGTCGCGGGCGAACGCGCTGCCGTCGTAGAGCGCGGCACGGTTCGAGCCGGTGACGAACCCGCCGCCGTGCACGAAGACCATGACGGGGCGCCTGCCGCCGTCGGCGGCGGGCGTGTGGACGTCGACGGTCAGGTACTCCTCGCCGGGCACCCAGCCCGGCCCGAAGTAGGGGACCATGTCGAGCCGGCCGAAGTCGCGGGCCGGCTGGGGAGCCGTGGGCGAGGGCCGCGTACCGTCGCGGACGCCGGACCAGCCCGGATGCGGTGCGGGCGGGGCGAAACGGCCGGCGCCGGTGGGGGCCGCAGCGTAGGGGAGGGCGCGGTAGCGCTCGCCGCATCCGTCCCTGAGGCCGCGGTAGCGCTCGCCGCATCCGTCCCTGAGGCCGCGCACGGCGCCCGCCGGGGTTTCGACGACCGGATCTGCTTGTCGGGGCACGGGAGACACTTCCTTTCCGGAGGGGGACATCAGGAGAAGCGGGGGAAGCCCGCCCACTCCTTGATCGCGAACTTCGAACCGCTGCGCGCGACCTCCGCCGCGCCCCGGCCGCCGAAGTGCGCCGGGAAGACGAGCGCGTTGTTCTCGGCGGCGCGGCCGAGCAGCCTGTGCCGGGTGGCGCGGGACTCCGCCGGGTCCTCGCAGAAGCAGGAATTGGTGTCCGGCTCCGCGATCTGCAACGCGGTGTGCACCAGGTCCCCGACGAACAGGGCCTGGTCGCCGCCGGATTGCAGGGTGAGCACGGACGAGCCGGGGGTGTGCCCGGGTGCGAGATCGAGACGCAGGTTCTTGTCGATCCGGTACGTCCCCTCCCACAGATGAGTCAGTCCCGCCCGGTGGACCGGTGCGACGCTGTCCTCGAAGACGTTCTGGTTCCCGCGGCCGAGCACGCTCCGGTTCTCGTTGGCGGGGTTCCAGAAGTCGAAGTCCCGCCGGGTCATCAGGTACGTGGCGTTCGGGAAGGCCGGTACCCAGGTCCGCCCGTCGAGGCGGGTGTTCCAGCCGACGTGGTCGATGTGCAGGTGGGTGTTGACCACGATGTCGACGTCCTCGGGCCGCACCCCGGCGGCGGCGAGGTTGTCGAGGTAGTTCGTGTCCAGGCGGCTCCACACCGGCGCGTAGGGCCGCTCCTTGTGGTTGCCCACGCCGGTGTCGACGAGGATCGTGCGCCCCTCGCTGCGCAACAGCCAGGACTGGATCGCCGTACGGCACTCGTCCGTCCGCGGGTTCCAGAAGTCGGGTGCCAGCCAGTCGCGGTGCTCGTCCCACGAGCCGTGGGGGCTGTCCGGGAAGAACTGGCCCGGAGACATCTCCGACGAGCCGAAGAACTCTTTGATCCGGCTGACGGTGACATCGCCGAGGGTGATCTGCTCGGGGCTCTGGTCCATGGGGTCCGTCCTCGGTCGGGGAGTTACGTCGCTGACGGGGACCGAGCCTGGCAACGCGGGCGGGCACGCACCACTCCCGGGTTGTCCTCCCCCTCGCAGGGTGTGGCTGGGCCGGGGCGCGCGCCGAATACTGGGGGAATGAACGGACCCGGGCCTCTCGGCGCCTTCCTCCAAGCCCGACGGGCGCGGCTGCGCCCCGAGGACGTCGGCCTGCGCGACCTCGGACCCCGCAGGCGGGTGGCCGGGCTCCGGCGGGAGGAACTGGCCCAGCTGGCGGGCGTCAGCGTCTCGTACTACGCACGGCTGGAACAGGGCCAGTCACGCGGGGCCTCCGCCGAGGTGCTCGACGCGATCGCCCGCGCTCTCCTGCTCGACGGCCACGAGCGTGAGCACCTCGACCGGCTCGCCGGCGCCGCCCGCCACGCGCCCCGGCTGCGCCGCCCGCGGCCCGAGAGGCTCGCCGACGAAACACGCGACCTCCTCCGCGCGGTCGACGGCGTCCCGGCGGTGGTACTCGGCCGCCGTACGGACGTGCTGGCCTGGAACACCCTCGGGCATGCCCTGCTCGCCGGTCACCTGGACCTCCTCGGCCCGGACGACCCGGCGCGACGCCCGAACATGAGCCGGATGCTGTTCCTGGACCCGCACTGCCAGGAGCTGTACGCGGACTGGAAGCGCAAGGCGCGCGCGGTGGTCGGCAATCTGCGCGTCGCCGTCGGCAGACACCCGGAGGACCCGCTGCTCGCGGAGCTGATCGGTGAACTGACGATGAGAAGCCCGCAGTTCGTCGCCCTGTGGGGGGACCACCGTGTGGTGCCGTGCGATGCCGCGACCTACGAGCTGCACCATCCCGTCGTCGGCACGGTGACGGTGACACAGCAGACACTGTCGATCGCCCGTTCACCGGAGCAGGCGCTCGTCGTGTGCACAACCCCCGCCGGCTCCTCGTCCGAAGAGGCCCTCGCGCTCCTCCGGCAGACGAGCGGCAACAGGGCGCCGCACGCGGACGGCCCGCGCCCGCTTCGGCCAGTCGCACCAATGCCCGGTCCGCATGTGGTGGAAGCGGACGAAGAGGGCGGTTTCCGCACGTTCTAAGCTCCTGCGCAGTCGAGCGGGGAGGATGCCGTGCACAAGCTGGACGGGTCGGATCAGCTGAACAAGCTGGAAGAGATCGGCGCCTGGCTGCGCCGTCGGTTGCCGGAGCTGCTCGTCGAGAGCCGGGTGCCGGGGGCGGCCGTGGCGGTCCAGGCCGGTGACGCCCGGACCGAAGCCGCGGCGGGTGTGCTGAGCACGGCCACCGGGGTCGACGCCACGGTGGACTCGCTCTTCCAGATCGGGTCGATCACCAAGGTGATGACGGCGACGCTGATCATGCAGCTGGCCGACGAGGGACGACTGGATCTGGACGCTCCCGTACGGGCCGTCCTGCCGGAGTTCCGGATCGCCGACGAGGAAGCGGCGCGCGTGATCACCACGCGGCATCTGCTGAGTCATGTCGCGGGTTTCGAGGGAGACATCTTCACCGACACCGGCAAGGGTGACGACTGCCTGGAAAAGTATCTGGGCGTCCTGCGGGACGTGCCGCAGCTCTTCGAGCCGGGCGCGATGTTCTCGTACAACAACGCCGGGTACTGCGTGCTCGGACGGATCGTCGAGGTGCTGCGCGGGGAGCCGTTCGACGTCTGCGCCCGGCGGCACCTGTTCACTCCGCTGGGCATGAGCCGCACCGCGAGCGACCCCTACGAGGCGATCGTCCACCGCACGGCGGTGGGCCACGTCGAGAGGGTGCCGGGAGCGCCGCTCGAAAACCGGGCCTTCGGTGCGGTGACCCGGCTCGGCTCAGGCCGTATCCCGGTCGGGGAAGGGCGTGCTCCGGGAGCCCGGCGGGGACGACGCCCGGCACATGCCGGGCCGGCCGTCGCTCGGGCGGCCATGGGCGCGGGCCGTCCTCACGCCGCACCGCTCCAGCCCGTGTATCCCTCCGCCAGGTACGCGGCCCCCGCCCTGGATCCCACCACGCCCTCCAACTCGCCCAGTCGGCGCCGCACATCGAAGTCGGTGGCGCCGGGGGCACGGTGCAGCATCGTGGTCATCCAGTACGAGAAGTGCTGCGCTCGCCACACCCGGGCCAGTGCCCGGGGGCCGTACTCGTCGAGGACCGCGTGGTCCCGACGGCTGACGGCCCGCTCCACCACCTCGGCCAGCACCCGCGCGTCGGCCAGGGCAAGGTTCAGGCCCTTGGCCCCGGTCGGGGGGACCGTATGCGCGGCGTCCCCGGCCAGCAGCATGCTCCCGTACCTCAGGGGCTCGCACACAAAGCTGCGGAAGGGGAGCACCGAGCGGTCGGTGACGGGCCCCTCCTTGAGCGAGAACCCGTCCGCCCCGCACACCCGCGCCTGGAGTTCCGCCCAGATCCGCTCGTCCGGCCAGGCATCCGGATCCTCGTCCGGGTCGCACTGGAAGTACATGCGCTGTACGGACTCGGTGCGCTGGCTGATGAGCGCGAACCCCCGCTCGGAGTGGGTGTAGACGAGCTCGGGTGCGCTGGGCGACGCCTCGACCAGGACGCCGAACCAGGCGAAGGGGTACTCACGGAAGAAGTGCGTACGTGCCGCCTCGGGCACGGCCGGGCGGCACACCCCGCGCGAACCGTCCGCGCCGACGAGTATGGAGCAGCGCACCTCCTGGGCGACGCCGTCGGCATCGGTGAAGAGGATGCCCGGGGACGGCGTGGTGAGGTCGACGACCTGAGTCCCCGCTATGCCGAACCGCACGTCTCCCGCGTCCCGTTGGCGCGCGTCGGCGAGATCGGCGAAGACCTCGGTCTGCGGGTAGAGCCACACATTCTCCCCGACCAGGTCCTGGAAGTCGATGCGGTGGCTCTCGCCGCCGAAGCGCAGATCGATACCGGCGTGCGGATGGCCTTGGCGCAGTACCCGGTCCGAGACCCCGGTCGCGGTCAACAGGCGGACGCTGTCGGCCTCCAGGATCCCCGCGCGGCCGGTGGCCTCGATCTCGGCGCGGGTGCGGTGGTCGACCACCACCGAGTCGATGCCCGCGCGGGCCAGCAGGTGCGACAGCATCAGACCGGCCGGGCCGGCGCCGATGATCCCGACGGTGGTCCGAGTGAGGGCTGTGGGCATCGGTTCGTCCTTCCTTCTGCTCTCGGTCACGCACTGATGTCGTGCACATGCCTCGCCACAGCGGTCCCGCACGGGGGGGGTCGGGACGCCGAACCCGGATCTCGATCCGATCGATCGGGGAAGACCCGGCGGGGGTGAAGCGGAATCAAACGCGTGCGGGTTGCCTGTCGGCCAAGCCTGCACTTCCGGCGTGGTCACGATCCGGCCCCACATGGCTATATCCGCACGCATATAGCGGCTGCTGACCAACTCCGGCAACTCAGTGGCCCGTTCCGCGGAAGTCCTCACCAAGGGGATGACCCGCACGAGGTCAAGTAATGCGAACAGAATCGCGAGACACCGGCAGCAGCGACACTCGGGGCCGCGTGATCATCACGACTGTCCAGAATCCGACCTTGCGTCCGGCTCATGGGCTGTAGAAAATCTCATGCAATGGATCTCCGAACCGGAGGGGAGACCGAATGCTTCGACCGGCTTTCCCGCCGACCCCTCAACGGGGCCGGGACCTCAGGGTGCCCGCACTCCGACACCCGTGATGCTTCAGGGACGCAGGAGCGGGTACCGGCGTAGTGAATCCCCCCACTCCGCCGGCAAAGAGTAAGTGGGGCAGCAATTGTCACCGCCACGACTTGGGGAATCATGTCGACAGTTCCTGACTTACCGTGCGAGAGCCGTACCGCCACCTTCCCTCCGCTCCAGCAGTACATCAGCGAGAACTGCGTATCCCTCCCCATCGAGTCGCTGCTCCCCGGCGACTCCCCCCGCCTCAACGGGGAGAACATGGAGTACGTACGACTGATGGCGGAACTCGACGACAAGCTCCAACCGATCGTCGTCCACCAGCAGTCGATGCGGGTCATCGACGGAATGCACCGGCTTCGAGCGGGTGCCGCACGCGGAGATACAACCATTCGCGCACTGTATTTCTCGGGCAGTGAGAGCGAAGCATTCCTGTTCGCCGTCCATTCAAATACGAAGCACGGCCTCCCGCTCACCCGTGAAGATCGCCGGGCCGCCGCAGCAAGGATCATCTCCTCCTTTCCCACCATGTCGGACCGCGTCCTGTCGAAAATCACCGGACTCGCCCAGCAGACCGTCGCCAAGATCCGACACCAACTGCCCACGGGCCGGTCCGAGGAATCGCGCATCGGCGCGGACGGGCGCGCCAGGCCCATGAATCCAAAAGAGAACCGCAGGATTGCCGAAGAGTATCTCAAAGAGAATCCGCATGCCTCTCTGCGGGAAATCGCACGGGCGGCGAACATCTCACCATCGACCGCG
This sequence comes from Streptomyces sp. NBC_01237, assembly GCF_035917275.1. Classification (NCBI taxonomy): domain Bacteria; kingdom Bacillati; phylum Actinomycetota; class Actinomycetes; order Kitasatosporales; family Streptomycetaceae; genus Streptomyces; species Streptomyces sp. NBC_01237. The sequence goes on from NZ_CP108508.1 coordinate 956,556, forward strand.
CAGGACGTGCGAAGGCGGGCCACCCGGCAGCTCGGCTCCGCGGAGCTCCCGCCGTCGCGGCTGTCGACCGTCCCCCAGCAGGGGGCCCGCCCCGGCGGGCCGGAACAACTGCGTCACCTCGAACTGCTGGCCCGGGACCCGTCGGTACGGCACACCGACGCCGGCCGCATGCTGGTGCAGTGGCTGCGCCTGACGGCGGCCATCAGCAAGAACCGCCGGGTGATCGTGAACAGCGTCCCCGAGCACTGCGCCGAAATGGCGGCACAGGCCATGCGGATGTGCATGGCCAATCTGGAGGAGTTCGCCAGAAACCTGGAACAGCGCTGAGGCCCCCGCCCCGCCCCGTCCGGGCTTCCTCAGGGTGTTCGACTGCACAACAATGCGCGGTCGAACACCCGCCGTCGAACACTGGCTTGACCCGCCGCTTCCCGAACTCCTAGCCTTCTTTTCACTTGATCATCCAGCCAGCCGGGCCCGGCCCGAAATCGCCTCCTCCTCATTCCACCGCGCGGATCACGCGCGCACCGTTCGTCCCCTGCCCAGCCCGAATCCTCAGTGACGACAACGTCAGGAACCCGAGGGCACTGGTCGCCCCGCAGCGTGGAACGGTCGTGATATGACAGAACGGCTGAATCAATTCTCCTCAGCTCCTCCACAGACGAGAATGATCCTGTCCTCGGACGGATCGACGACCCTGTTGCTCGACGCCCTCATCGGCGAGAAGCTGAGCGTAGGGGTCGACCACCAGCAAAGAGTTCCCGCCGCGCGCCTGGAACGTATCGGCTGCCACATCCTGGGCGTCGCACCCGAAGCCCTGGTCGTGGACCGCCAGTCGCGGATCCTCAACACCAACAACGACGTGATCAGCGTGAACCATGTGGTGATCGCCGGGCGCGACCGCGACAAACTCGTACCACCGCCCGGAGAATTACTCGGCCCCTATCTCAAGCGGGCAGGACTGCCCTTGAAACGGGAACCGCTCGCCGTGTCCCATGAGACATGGCCGCTGGGCAGCACCTCACCGGAGTGCGTCTGCAAGGAATACATCATCGACTGCGGTGACGCGGGACGTGTGTACATCCATGAGAAGTTCAACCCCCGGTTCGTGCCACCGAAAAAGGATGGGTCATAGACATGGCATCCACAATCAGCCTGCCGCTCCGGAGTGACTCGGAGTGAAACGGGCTCTGATAACCGGAATCACCGGTCAGGACGGCTCCTACCTCGCCGACCTGTTATTGGAGAAGGGCTACGAGGTCCACGGCATCGTGCGCCGCAGCTCGTCGTTCAACACCAGGCGGCTCGACCACATCTACCGGGATCCGCACGAGGCCGGGCGCCGTCTGATCCTGCATTACGGCGACGTCAGCGACGCCAGCCGGCTCGTGACCCTGCTGGTGCGCATCCGGCCGGACGAGGTCTACCACCTGGCGGCCCAATCACACGTGCGAGTGAGTTTCGACGAGCCCGAGAACACCGGCAACATCACGGGCATCGGCACCACCCGGCTGCTTGAGGCGATCCTCATGTCCGCGAGGGACATCCGGTACTACCAGGCGTCGTCCTCGGAGATGTTCGGGGCGACACCGCCCCCGCAGAGCGAGCAGACCGCCTTCCACCCTCGCAGCCCGTACGGCGCGGCGAAGGTCTACAGCTACTGGATGGCGCGCAACTACCGTGAGGCGTACGGGATGTTCACGGTCAACGGCATCCTGTTCAACCATGAATCCCCGCGCCGGGGCGAGACCTTCGTGACGCGGAAGATCGCCCGTGCGGCGGCACGGATCAAGAACGGTCTGGACCAGCATCTCTACCTCGGCAATCTCGACGCCGTCCGTGACTGGGGCTACGCCCCCGAGTACGTCGAGGGCATGTGGCGCATGCTCCAGTGCGACGAGCCGGACGACTACGTCCTGGCGACCGGAGTCGGCACCACCGTGCAGGAGTTCGTCGAGCTCTGCTTCTCCCACGTCGGCCTCGACTGGCGCGCCCATGTGCGCTACGACGAGGCGTACGTACGCCCCGCCGAGGTCGACGCCCTGATCGGCGACGCCGGCAAGGCGCGCGAGAAGCTCGGCTGGAGCGCGCGGACGCCGGTGGACCGGCTGGCTCAGATCATGGTGGACGCCGAACTCACCCGTATCGGCACCAACCCGCGCGAGCCCCACCACGCGATCCCGTTCGCCGATTCCCGGGCCCACCACGAAGCGACCAGAGGGATCGCCCCCCGCTGACGCGGCCCCGTACGGACCCGGACGCCCTGTCGACCGGGTCCCCGCTTCCCTGACCGTCCCATCCGCCCTTCCGTCCCGGCACCCGGAGCCGTCTGTGACCACACACGACCGAACCGCCTGGCGCACAGCGCTCGACCGGCGCTCGCACACGTCGGGGATCCGCGGGCTCGCCCAACGCCTACGCCATCCGGTCCGCACCTCCTACCCCAGTACCCGCGCGCTGCGCGAGCTCCGGCACCGGGGTGAGGGCAGCCCCTCGACCGCGCGGACGTTCTGGGGCCGCGAGATGTCGATCGCGCTGCCCGAAGAGGTCTCCATCTCCATCCACCGCCGCGGATTCGTGGACTACGACCTCACCGCCTTCCTGCTCTCGCACCTGCGGCCCGGCGCGACGATGCTCGACGTCGGCGCGCACATCGGCTACTACACGATGTGGGCGAGCGAACTCGTCGGCCCGAGCGGATCGGTGACCGCTTTCGAGCCGACGCCGTCGACGCTCACGACGCTGCGCATGAACGCGGCGCGCCTGCCCAACGCCTCGGTGGTGCCCGCTGCCGTCTGGTCGAAGAAGGACCGGCTCGTCTTCCTCGACCACGGACCCGGCTACAGCGCCTACAACTCGACGTTCGAGGCACGGCTGCCCGACGCGGTCCGCGCCCGTATCCCCTCCGAGCCGTTCACCGTCGACGCGGTCAGCCTGGACGACTACGTGCGCGACGCCGGACTGACCGTCGACTTCGTGAAGATCGACGCCGAGAGCGCCGAGGCGCACGTCCTGGCCGGCATGCGCGAGATCCTGTCCGGCCAGCGCCCCGTCATCTCGCTGGAGGTGGGCGACCTCGACGTGGCCGGCGCGCCGACCAGCCGGGAGCTGGTCGACACGCTGGTGGACGCCGGATACGAGCCCTGGGAACTGCACCGGGGCACCCCGGCCCCCCACCGGCCGCGGAACCACTACACGTACCAGAACCTGCTCTTCGCACCGGAGGGCCAGTGGCACCCGTCCGACCCCAGGAGGCCGTAGCACCATGCATGACCTGATCATTCGGAACGGTTCGCTGTACGACGGATCCGGTATCCCCGCCCGTATCGGCGACGTCGCGGTGGATCACGGTGTGATCACCAAGGTCGGGCGGGTCGCCGGGCGGGGCCGCACCGAGATCGACGCCGAGGGACACATCGTCACGCCCGGCTTCGTCGACATCCACACCCACTTCGACGGGCAGGTCAGCTGGGACCCGCTGCTCACCCCCAGTTGCTGGCACGGTGTCACCTCGGTGGTGATGGGCAACTGCGGGGTCGGCTTCGCACCCGCCCGGCCGGACCGCCACGACTGGCTCATCGGGCTGATGGAGGGCGTCGAGGACATCCCCGGTGCCTCCCTCTCCGAGGGCATCACCTGGGAGTGGGAGTCCTTTCCCGACTACCTCGACGCCGTGGAGCGCGTGCCCCGTGTGATGGACGTGGCCGCGCAGGTCCCGCACGGCGCGCTGCGCGCCTATGTGATGGGCGACCGGGGCGCCGACAACGAACCGCCGACCGAGGACGACCTGAAGCGGATGTGCGCGCTGGTGCGCGAGGGCCTCGACGCGGGAGCCATCGGGTTCTCCACATCGCGCACCCTGACCCATCTGGCCATCACCGGCGCCCCGGTGCCCGGCACCTTCGCCGCCGAGGACGAACTGTTCGCGCTCGGCGGGGTGCTCGGGGACGCCGGTACCGGGGTCTTCCAGCTGGTGCCGCTGGGCGCGGGCGGCGAGAAGGTCGACGATCCGCTGGGCGAGATCAAGTGGATGCGCAGGCTCTCGGCTGCCGTGCGCCGCCCGATCACCTTCGGGCTCTTCCAGAACGACAACGACCCCGACGGCTGGCGCGAACTGCTCCAGATCGCCGAGGACGCGGTGGCCGAGGGCGCCGATCTGCATCCGCAGGTGGCCGGGCGCCCGTTCAGCGTCATCATCAGTCTGGATTCGACCCACCCGTTCCACAAACGGCCCTCGTACAAGAGGATCGCCCATCTGCCCGCGCACGAGCGGCGGGTGGCGATGCGCGACCCGGCGCTGCGCGAGCGCATCCTCGCCGAGCTACCGGAGAACGCCGACCCGCGTTCGGCACTGTTCCCGCAGGGCTACGAGCGGCACTTCCCGATGGGCTCGACATCACCGGACTACGAACCCGACGCCGGCCAGTCCTTCGACAGCCTGGCCCGGCGCACCGGCGAGAACCCGGAAGCCCTCATCTACGACTTCCTCAGCTCCGAGGACACCAGCGGAATGATCTTCCGGCCGCTGCTCGGGTACACGGAGTACACCCTCGATCCGATCCGCGAGATGCTGCTGCACCCCCAGGCGGTGCTCGGGCTCAGCGACGCCGGTGCGCACTGCCGGCTCATCTGCGACGCCAGCACACCGACCTCGATGCTCACGCACTGGGCCCGCGACCGCACCCGGGGCGCCCGGCTGCCGCTGGAGTTCGTCATCAAGAAGCAGACCTCGGAGCCCGCCGGCCTGTACGGGCTGCGCGACCGCGGCCTGCTGCGTCCCGGCTACCGGGCCGACATCAACGTCATCGACCTCGACCGGCTGTCCCTGCGCTCCCCCGAATTCGTCCACGACCTGCCCGCGGGCGGCGGGCGGCTGATCCAGCGCGCGGACGGCTACGCGGCGACGGTCGTCGCCGGGGAGATCACCTTCCGCCACGGCGAGGCGACGGGCGCCCTGCCCGGCAGGCTCGTCCGTGGCACCCGGCCGGGCCCGGTCGTCCTGTGAACCGACGACGCGACACTACCGAGGGGACTACGCAGTGACCGACACGACCGGAGGGCTCCGGCTCGACAACTCGATGAAGCTGCTCGCCCGCGGGCGGCTCGTCGACGCGACACTGTCCGAGAAGGACTACGTCATCGAACGCGACCGGCTGGTGGACGGCGCCTACCCCGTCTACGGCGAGCGGGCACGCGGTGCCCGCCTCTGGGACGCCGACGGCAACGAGTACCTCGACTTCATCCTGGCCTACGGCACGATCATCCTCGGCCACGCGGATCCGGCGGTGACCGAGGCGGCGCTGCGGGAGATCGAGGAGGGCTTCTCGATCACGCTCCGCAAGCGGACCCAGATCGAACTCGCCGAGCGCCTGGTGGGGATCGTCCCCGGCGCGGAACGGGTGTTCCTCCTCAAGACCGGCTCGGACGCCACCAGCGCCGCCGTCCGCCTCGCCCGCGCCTACACGGGCCGCGACCGCGTGGTGCGCTGGGGCTACAACGGGTGGCACGACTGGGCAGCCCAGCGCCCCGGCGGCATCCCCGACACCGTGCGGACGCAGGTCGACACCTTCCGGTACAACGACCTGGACAGCCTGCGCGAGGTCTTCCTCGCGCACCCCGGCCAGGTGGCGTGTCTGCTGCTCATGCCCTTCGAACTCGACAGCCCCGAGCCCGGGTTCCTCCAGGGCGCGATCGATCTCGCCCATGAACACGGCGCGCTGGTGGTCTTCGACGAGATGCGCTCCGGGTTCCGGGTGGCACTCGGCGGCGCGCAGGAGCTGTTCGGCGTGCGGGCCGACCTCGCCACCTTCAGCAAGGCGATGGCGAACGGCTGGGCGGTGTCCGCGCTGACCGGCCGGGCCGATGTGATGGCCATGGTCGGCCGGACGCACATCTCGTCCACGTTCTACTCCAACACCGTCGCGATGGCCGCCGCGGTGGCGACCATGGACCGCCTCGCCGACGGGACCGTGCTCGACCGGGTGCGCGAGCTGGGCGTACGGCTGCAGAAGGGACTCGGCGAGCAGGCGCGGCGGCACGGTGTGCCTGCCCAGGTGCGCGGAGTTCCGCAGATGCCGTTCCTGACGTTCTCCCACCCCGACCCGGCCCGCGCCCGGCTGATGCAGGACGCGTTCTTCACCCACACCACACGCCGGGGCGTTCTGCTGCACCCGACCCACCACTGGTTCATCTGCGGCGCCACCACCGACGCCGATCTCGATCACACCCTGACCGCCTGCGACGAGGCGTTCAAGGCCGCCGCGAAGGTGGCGTAGGCGGTGGAGACCCGATCGGCACTGCTGGCGCGCGTACGAGCCGAACTCGCGCACCAGTTGCAGGAGGATCCGAGCCTTCCATGGCTGAGCGACACCGAGCCGCTGGCACCCGCCGGTGTGGACTCGGTGCTGGTCATCACGGTGGTCAGTGAGCTGGAGAGGGAGCTGGGCGTGACCTTGCCGGACGACGCGGTCCTCGGTTCGGCGAGCATCAGCTCGCTGGCCACGGCACTGAGCCGGGGTGATCGACGATGAGCGCCACGGGAGCGGTCGCCGTCACCGGACTCGGCGTGTGCGGCCCGGCCGGGGTCGGGGTGTCCGCGCTGTGGGAGGCGCTGGCCACCGGAAAGGCGTACCACCCGCCCATCACCGCGTTCGACGCCACCGGCGCCACCCTTCAGGCGGCGGGCCAGGTGCCGGGGCACACGGGCGGGGACGGGGTGTGGCGGGCGCTCGACCTCGCCGAGACCGCCGTGCGGGAAGCCCTGGACGGGGTGGACGGCGCCGGGCGCGAGCGGACCGCGCTGGTGCTCGGCACCACCGACCCCGGTCTGGTGCCACCGCGGCCCGGGTACTTCACGGGCGATCTGGCCTCGGCCTGCGCCGACCGCACCGGGCTCCACGGCGAGGCCCTCACCATCGCCAACGCCTCCGCGTCGGGCGCCGCCGCCATCGCGGTGGCCCGTGACCTGATCGCCGCCGGGGACGCGCCGGCGGCCGTGGTCGGGGGCGCCGACGCAGTGACCGACATGGCCTTCCTCGGCCTCAACTCCCTGCGCACTTTGGGCCCACAGGGCTGCCGGCCCTTCAGCACCGAGCGGCGCGGCATCGGCCTGTCCGAGGGCGCGGCGGTGCTGCGGCTCGAACCTCTCGACCCGCACGCGGGCGCCGGGGAGCCACTCGCGGTCCTGGCGGGCTGCGGGCTCACCAACGCCACCGGGCATCTGGCCGCGCCGGGCGCGGACGGCATCGAGCTGGCCGTGCGGCTCGCGCTCGCCGACGCCGGACTCGGCCCCGAGGAGATCGACTTCGTCAACACCCACGGCCCGGGGACGCGGCGCGGCGACGCCGCCGAGATCACCGCGCTGCGGGCGGTGTTCGGGCCGCGGCTCCCGTCGGTTCCGGTCAACAGTGTCAAGGGCGTGCTCTGGCACCTCCAGGGCGGCGCGGGCGCCGTCGAGGCCATGGCCTGTGTGCTCTCGCTGGCACACCGCGCGGTGACCCCGACGTGGGGCGCCCGGCCGGTCGACCCCATCTGTGCCGATCTCGACCTGGTACTCGACGACGCGCCCCGGCCGATGCCGGAGCTGCGGACCGCCCTGAGCGTGTCGTGCGGTCTGGGCGGGATGAACACCGCACTCATCTTCCGGAGGCCCTGATGGACGACTCGGTCGTGATCACCGCCGCGGCCTCGGGCGAGGTCGACACGGCGGACCTGTGGCAGGCGCTCGCGGCAGGCCGCGACGGCTGGCAGGACGTCAACAAGTGGACCAGGGAACTGCCCGAGCGGATAGCCGAGATGGCGGGCGAGGCGCTCGCCGGCGCGGCGGTGACCGGCGCGGCCGGTACCGACCTGGCCACGCCCGACCCCGCCGCCACCGCCTGCGTCATCGGCTCCGGCTACGGCTCGGGTCATGTGGCCGAGACCATCCGGGCCCGGCTCGACGCGGGGGCGCGCTCGTCGCTGGCTCCCGAGTCCTTCCTGTACTTCAACGCGCACGGCGTGACGTCGCTGATCTGTCTGCGTCACCGGCTGCGCGGCTACTGCGCCACCGTGCTGGGAGCGGGCGCCGGGCTTCAGGCCCTGGCGATCGCACGGCGCAGGCTCCGGCCCGCGGATGCCGGCCCGGTGCTGTGCGGCACCTATGAACTGCTGAGCCCGGCCGCCGCCAGGGCCCGCGGCAGCGACCCGGTGAGCGGGCGGGCGGCGTTCCTGGTGCTGGAGACGGCGGCGCGGGCCCGGGGGCGCGGTGCCCGTGTCCTGGGCACGCTCGGTCCGGTGGAGACGTTCCCGCTTCCCGCCGCGGACCGCGCGGCGCGGCCCGGCGACCCTCTCGTGACCGCGCCCCTGGCCGAGCTGGTCTCGGTGCTCACCGGAACCGGCGCACCGACGACGGCGACCGTGACGGCGGCGGGCGGGCGGACCGGCTACCGCTGCACCGCGTCCAGGAAGGGATGACCGTGGACGACACCCTGATGGACGTCCTGGCCGGGCACCGCCGTGGTGGCCGCGGCGACCGGCCCGCCCTGGTGGACCGGCGCCGGTCGGTGACGTACGCCGAACTGGAACGCGAGGTCGGCGCACGGACGAGGGATCTGGCCTCATCGGGTGTCGGCCCCGGGGTGCGGACCGGGGTCGTGCTGACGAACCTGCTGGACTCGGTGGTCGACTTCGCCGCCGCGACCTCCCTGCACGCCCCGGTGCTGGTGCTCCAGGAGCAGGCCGGTGAGGCGGAACGCTCGGCCGCGCTGGCCGACTTCGGCGCCGAGCTGAGCGTCGAGGGCGCGGTGGTGACCCGGCTGCGGCCGGGCGGTGACCACGGCGGTGACCCGGCCTTCGCGGTCACCAGCTCGGGCACCGGCGGACGGCCGAAGGTGATCTCGCGCGAGTGGTCGGGAACCCTCCTCAACTCGGCCGGATTCGCCCATGGCCTGGGCCTCGACGCCGACGACGTGGTGCTCACGACCAGCCCGCTGGGTCACAGTTACGCCATCGAGGCGGGCACCCTGGCCGTCCTCTACGCCGGTGCCTGTCAGGTGGTGCCCGCGGGAGCCCTGACACCGGCCCGGGCGGCACTCCTCGTGGAGCGCCACCGGCCCACCGTCCTTCAGAGCGTCCCGCTGGTCCTCGACTGGTGGGGGCAGGGTGACGTGGTGCGTGCGGGCTCCTGGAAGCGGTGCGTCAGCGCGGGCGACGCCCTGTCGGAGCAGGCGGCCGCGCCCTGGCGCGAGGCGGGGCTGACCGTCTACGACCACTACGGCAACTCCGAGCTCGGCCAGCTGACCCTCAACCCTGTCGGGGGCGGCAGCGGTGTCGGGCACCCGCTGCCGGAGGTGAGGATCAGGGCGGGCGGCAGCGAGCCGGGGCCGGTCGCGGCGCGCTTCCCGGGTCTGTCCCCCGTACGCATGGAGGCGGGACGGGCGGTGCCGCTCGCCGACGAGGAGGGCTGGGTCAACACCGGTGACCTCGGGGTCTTCGGCGACGACGGGCTGCGGCTGACCGGGCGCAGCGATCTGCTCATCAATATCGGCGGCAACAAGATCTCGCCCGCCGAGGTGGAGGAGGTCCTGCGCGCCATGCCCGGGGTCAAGGACTGTGCCGTCGTGGGGCGGCCGGGACCCTCCGGCGACCACCAGGTATGGGCGTTCGTCGAAGCGGGCGCCGCCGAGTTCGACGCCGCCGTGCTGCGCCGGCGGGCCCGGGAGCAGCTGATGGCGGTGAAAGTGCCGACGGTGTTCCGCCGGGTCGACAAGCTGCCCCGGACCGGCAGCGGCAAGATCCGCCGGGGCCTGCTCATCGAGGAGGGCGGCTGACGGCCGCCCCACCCCACCTGTCCGACATCCCACCATCGCCGACGAGAAGGAGAACACCATGGCCGACGACGCCGTTTCCGAACCCGCGGACCGCGAACACGTGATGGAGCTCATCAGGACCGTCCTCGCGGAACGGCCCCATGTGCCCGACCAGCTCAGCGAGACGACCACGCTCGACGAGAGCGGCATCGACTCCCTGGACCTGATCGTGGTGCTGTCGCGCTTCGAGGAGAAGTGGGACGTTCCCTACAGCGGGGAGGAGGCCGACTGGGCGTCCTTCGACAATCTGGGACACCTGGCCGACACCCTGGTCGCCCGGGCCCGTACCGTCGAGCGAGAACGACGGTGACGGCCCCGGCGGTTCCCCGGTTCGACCAGCTGGGCGCGCTGGGCTGGCAGGACCGGGCGCTCGACGGTCTGAACTGCGTACTGCGCTGCGTCGAGTCCGTCCTCGCGTTCCGGGGGCTCGGACCCCAGGAAGTGGCCCGCGCGCTCAACGGCCCGCTGGACCCGGTCGGCCGGGATCTGGCCAAGGACTTCGACGGCTGCCGGGTGAACTACCGCACCGACTTCGACGACGGCTCCCGCAATGTGCCGTTCGTCCTGGAGAGCCTCTCCGCGGGAGAGCCGGTCATGGTCCTGCCGGACCGGTTCCATCTGCCCGGCGATGTGTACGAGGGGCGCTTCCACTTCCACGACCACGCGGTCCTCGCGGTGGACTGGTCGCCCGAGGACAGCGTGATGTCCGTACTGGACACCGACGCCGATCCGGCCGACGGCTTCCGCAGGCACTGGACGCTGACCCCCGCCCTGCGGGCGCTCTTCACCTGGGTGGGCACGGTCTCCGTGACGGGCGAGCCGGACCGGCGGGATCCGCAGGAGTACTTCGCCGAACGGCTGGACCGGGACACCGCGTTGCTCTCGGTGGGAGCGCGCGCTCTCGACGACCTCATCGAGGAGCTGACCGGGACGGGGCTCGAAGCGGTGACCGCCCGTGCCCTGCACCTCCTGGTGCTCGGTGACATCCAGCCCCAGCTGTTCATCTACGCCAATGCCCTCGCCGTCCCGCCCTCCTCGGGCGAACCACTGGTGCTGCCCCCGGAGCTGGCGGCGGTGCGCACGGCCGCGCTGGAGGCCCGGGTGCACGCCAAACGTCTGGGCATCGCCCTCATCGCGGCGCACGAGAAGCCGGATCCGCTCGCGGTCTATCCGCGTGTGCTGCCGCTGAGCCGGCCGCTGCGCGACGCCATGGAACGGCTGCGCGAGGCTCTGGTGGCGGCGGGCGGCCGGGAGGGTCCCGCCGACCCCACCGCGACGGACCGGCTGCGCGCACGGTTCGCGCAGATCGAGAGCATCAACTTCCCCGTACGCGAGGAGGCGACGGCATGAGCGTGCCGGTGGCCCTGGTGACCGGCGGCTCCGGCCCGCTGGGGCAGGCGATCGCGCACGCCTTGGCCCGGTCGGGCCACGCCGTCGCGGTGCACGCGCACCGCAACGAGGAGGGAGCGGCGGCCGCGGTCCGCGAACTGCGCGCCGCGGGCGCCGCCGCCCACGCGGTGGCCGGCGATCTGTCCCGCCCCGGCAGCGGCGCGCGGGTGGTGGGTGAAGTGGTCGAGGAGTTCGGCCGCCTCGACACCCTCGTCGTCAACGCCGGGGTCCACCGTGACCGGCTGCTCCTGAACGTGCCGGAGGAGGAGTGGGACGAACAGCTCGCGGTCAATCTGACCGGGGCCTTCGGCTGTGTGCGGGCCGGGGTGCGGGCCATGACCCGGCACTCCGGCGGGCGGATCGTCCTGGTGTCGTCGGTGGCCGGGCTGCGCGGCCAGCCCGGCCAGGCCGCCTACGCGGCCACCAAGTCCGGTCTGCACGGACTGGCGTGGACCACCGCCAGGGAGTACGGGCGGTACGGCATCACCTGCAACTGCGTGGCACCCGGACTGATCGCCGACACCCCCGCCTACGCCGGCCTGTCCGCCGGGGCGCGCGAGGCGGTGGTGGACCGCACCCCCCTGGGCCGGCCGGGCCGGGCCGAGGAGATCGCCTCGGTGGTGTCCTTCCTCTGCTCCCCGGCGGCCTCGTACGTGTCCGGGCAGGTGATCGCGGTGGACGGCGGGATGACGGCATGAGCACAACCGACCGGCACGACGAGCGGGACGAGCAGGAGGACGTGTGAGCGAGCGAGTGTTGTTCTTCCCCTGGGGCTGGGGAGGCGGCGCGGCCTACACCGGCCGCTGCCTCGCCCTGGCCTCCGAACTGGCCGGGGCCGGCGACGAGGTGGCGTTCGCGGACTGCGGCATCAACTCCATGGTGCGCGAGGCCGGGTTCACGGTGCTGGAGTCCGAGCCCGAGGCTCCCCGCCCGCCGGACCGGCACCCGATGCCCTCGTATCTGCCCTTCGCCGACGTGGAGCGCGTGTTCGCGATCGCCGCGAGCTACCACCGTATCGAGCGGGTGGAGCGACGGCTCGCGGCCGACGCCCGGCTCATCGAGGAGTACCGGCCCACCCTGGTCGTCATCGACATGTGCCCGACCGCGGCGCTCGCCGCGCGGGCCGCCGGGATCCCCGTCGTCTCCCTTGCCGACGCGGACTTCATCACCCCGCGGGAGAACGGCTGGATGCCCTGGTCGACGGTCACACCGCGCACCCTGTTGCCCCACCCCTCCAGCCTGCCGGTGTGGGACCGGGTCTCACGCGAGCTGGGCCTGGGCGAGGTGAGCCGGGCGGAGCACCTGCTGTGGGGCGAGGTCACCCTGGTCTCCAGCCTCGCCGACCTCGAACCGGTCGAGGGACCGCCTCACCGGGGCGCCCTCCACTTCGTCGGACCGATGTACTGGAACCCGCCGGGCGCGGCCGGGTCCGCTCCCCCGGACACGGACCGGCCGAAGGTCTACGTCACCATCGGCAGCGGCGGCACGGTGGGCCGCCAGGCCCTGCAGAACGTGCTCGACGCGTGCGCGGACCAGCCGTGGACCGTGTACGTCTCCAGCGGCTTCGCCTTCGAGGGCGATCTGGTGGTGCCCGACAACGTCGTGGTGGCGGGCTTCACCGGGCTCGACACCCCGCTGGAGTGGGCGGACGTGGTGGTCAGCCACGGCGGTTCGGCCACGGTGCTGGCCACTCTGCTGCACGGCAGGCCGTCGGTCGTGATGCCGTTCATGTCCGAGCAGGAGATGAACGGCCGTGAGCTCGTCGATGCGACCGGCGCAGGGGTGCTGCTGAGGACCAGCCGGACCACCGCGTACGGACGGCTCGCCTTCAGCGACCGCTACTCCGGCCCCTCCGACCAGCCCTGCGTCGGCGTCGGCGACATTCGCCGGGGCATCACCGAGGTCCTGGGCGACGCGACGTACACCGAACGTGCGGCCGCCTGGGGGAAGCGGCTGCGGGCGCGCCGGGAAACGGCCGACCTGGTGTCCCTCGCCCATTCGGCCGCCCCGCACCGGGCGGAGGCGCACCGATGAACGAGGACCTGCGCGTGGCGATCGTGGGCTGCGGCCGGATCGGCGCGATGTACGCCGAACACCTCGACGCACTGGGCCCCTTCCGGCTGGTGTGTGTGGATGCCGAGCGCGACCGGGCCGAGAAGCTGGCGCGGTCGGTGGCCTCGGGCACGGTCGCGGACTCCGTCGAGGACCTGGTGGAGCGGGGTTGTGACGCGGCGCTGGTGACGGCGGCCACCACCAGCCACCCCGAACTGGTCGGCGCGCTCGTCGACGCCCGGATCCCGGTGCTGTGCGAGAAGCCGCTGACCACCGACCTGGCCCGGACCGAGGCCCTGGGGCTGCGGGCGGAGGAGCACGGGGTGCCTCTGTGGGTGGGCTTCCAGCGCCACTTCGACCCCGGCTTCGCCGATCTGCGGGCCCGGACCGCCGAGGGCAGGGTGGGCCGGGTGCAGCTGCTGCGGCTGGTCTCGCACGATGTATCGATGCCGCCGCTGGCCCGGCTGCGCGAGAGCGGCTCGATCTTCACCGATCTGATGCTGCACGACTTCGACATGGTGCGGTGGCTGACCGGGCGCGGCATCGTCCAGGTCGTCGCCGACGGCTCGGCACTGTCCGAGCCGGAGCTCGCCGGCATCGGCGACTTCGACACGGTCACCGCGCTGCTGCGGCTGGACGACGGCGCCCTGGCCGCGCTCTCGGCCGGCCGCCTGCAACCCGTGGGCTACGACGTGCGCGCCGAGGTGCTGGCCGAGAACGGCAATCTGGAGGCCGCCCTGACCCATGCGCGCACCCCCGGCGAGGGCGGCGCACCCGAACCGCGCTTCCGGGGTTACTGGGACCGGTTCGCCACCGCGTACCGCCACCAGGTGGAGGCGTTCTTGACGATGGCGGCGGGCGGACCCGCCGATCCGGCCTCGGGCGGCTGGCGCGACTCCTACGAGGCGCTGCGGTGTGCGCTGGCCGCCGAGCGGTCGGCTCGCTCGGGATCCGTACCGGTGAAGCTGTGACCGTCGCCCGTACGCGTACTCCTCACGCTCCTGTGACATCTCCTCCGAACGACAGTCTCCCAACCCCGTTGCCGTAGAGCGACTTGACGAAGGGAACACCATGGGCAGGATCCGCGTAGCGATCGCCGGGGTCGGCAACTGCGCCGCCTCACTCGTCCAGGGAGTGCACTACTACGCCGACGCGGACCCCGCGGCCCGTGTCCCCGGGCTCATGCACGTCGAGTTCGGCGGCTATCACGTACACGACCTGGAGTTCGTCGCCGCGTTCGACGTGGACGCCAAGAAGGTCGGGCAGGACCTGTCGTCCGCCATCTCGCGGTCGGAGAACAACACGGTCAAGATCTGCGATGTGCCGCCCACCGGTGTCACTGTTCTCCGGGGGCCCACCCTGGACGGTCTGGGCCACTACTACCGGGAAGCCATCACGGAGTCGGCGGAGGACCCGGCCGATGTCGTCGCGGCGCTCCGCGAGAGCCGGGCCGACGTCCTGGTCTCGTATCTGCCGGTCGGCAGCGAGGAGGCCGACCGGTTCTACGCGCAGTGCGCCATCGACGCCGGTGTGGCGTTCGTCAACGCCCTGCCGGTGTTCATCGCCTCCGACCCGCACTGGGCGGCCAAGTTCGCCGAGGCCGGTGTGCCGATCATCGGCGACGACATCAAGTCCCAGGTGGGCGCCACCATCACCCACCGCGTCCTGGCCAGGCTGCTCGAGGACCGCGGTGTCCACCTCGAACGCACCATGCAGCTCAACGTCGGTGGGAACATGGACTTCCGCAACATGCTGGAGCGCGAGCGTCTGTTGTCGAAGAAGACATCGAAGACCCAGTCGGTGACCTCCCAGATCGAGCGCGACCTGGGCAAGGACAACGTGCACATCGGACCGTCGGACCATGTGCCGTGGCTCGCCGACCGCAAATGGGCGTATGTGCGCCTGGAGGGGCGCGCGTTCGGCGACGTACCGCTGTCCCTGGAGTACAAGCTGGAGGTGTGGGATTCACCGAACTCGGCGGGGGTCATCATCGACGCCGTCCGCGCTGCCAAGATCGCACTCGACCGGGGTGTGGGCGGCCCGCTGCTCGCCCCGTCGTCGTACTTCATGAAGTCGCCCCCGGAGCAGTACCGCGACTCCGATGCCTTCGACGCAGTCGAGGCCTTCATCGCCGCCACTCCGACCCCCGGGCGGCGAGCACATCAATGAACCACCGGCCCCGTACGCGGACCGAGAAAGAAGGGGACACCTGTGAGCTCCGATCCTGCCACCCTGGCGCCCGAGTCCGTCCGCGAACGGGACTTCCGCCTGTTGTGGATCGGCAGCGGTATCAGCCAGCTGTGCGGGATGGCGACGGTGGTCGCCTTCCCGCTGCTCGCGGCTCAGACGCTGGGCGCCTCTGTCGGTGAGGTCGGCCTCATCACAGCGGCGGGGTATCTGCCCTGGCTGATCCTCACTCTGCCCGCCGGCGTGTACAGCACACGGCTGCCCCCGCGCGTCGTGCTGCTGCTGGCCGACCTGAGCCGCGCCGCGGTCGTGACCCTCGTACCGGTCCTGTCGGTCACCGGCCATCTCGCCCTGTGGCATCTGTACCTGTCCAATGTGCTGGTCAGCTGCGCGACCGTGTTCTACGAGATCGTGTATCTGTCCATGCCGCCACGGATGCTGCCGAAGGACAAACTCGTCTACGGCAACATCCGCCTCCAGATCGCCCGCGCGGTCTCCCTGGCCTTCGGCCCGACCCTGGCGGGCTTCACCGTGCAGCTGGCCGGTCCCGAGAGCGCGCCCCTGCTCAACTCCGTGGGGTTCATCGCGTCCGCCTCCTGCAATCTGCTGATGCGCTCCCGCATCCGGTCCGCCAAGAGCGCGAACCGCACCTCGGGCCTGTGGGCCGAACTCTCCGAGGCCGCCCGGTTCATCGCCAAGCGGCCGGTGATGCTGGCCTCGATCGCCGGCTCGGCGGTCGGCAACTGCTGCTTCGCCGCCTACGAGGCGCTCGTCATCATCTTCCTCGCCCATGACGTCGGCATCACCCCGGGCACTCTGGGCATGCTGCTCGGGTCGGTCGGCATCGGCGGTCTGATCGGCGCGTTCAGCGCGGGCAAGGTCAGCAGACGGCTGGGCACCGCCCGCGCCGTGTGGCTGCCCGCCGCCGTCCTGGCACCGGCGGGCCTGCTTCTGCCGCTGACCCAACAGGGCCCGGGGCTGCTGCTGTTCCTGTGCGGCGCCCTGCTCTTCCACGCCGGGTTCTCCATCTTCACGGTCGGTCAGGCCCTCCTCGTCCAACTGCTCACCCCTCCCGACCTGTTGAACCGGACGGTGGCCTGCGTACGGTTCGTCAGCCGCGGGATGCTCTTCTTCGGCGGACTGGTCGGCGGCGGACTGGGCAGTCTGTTCGGCCCCCGCCTCGGGCTGACCGTCGTGATGCTCCTCTGGCTCACCGCCCCCATCATCACCGCGTCCTCGCACCTACGGTTCTGGCGGGACATCCCCACGCGGGACGATCCCACTTTGGAGTGACCACATGACTGAGACGCTCGATATCGTCATCACCACCATCGGTTCCGGCTCGTTCCTGGAGCACTACGACGACACGCTCGCCGAGGACGGCGCCCGTCTCGTCGTCATCCCCGACCGGAAGACCCCGAGGGCGTTCTACGACGCCTGTGACAAGGCCCGCGCCCGGGGCGCCGACATCGTCTCCCCCGATGTCGAGGAGCAGGACCGGCTGCTGGCGAAGCTGGGTGTGCCCGATCTGATCCCGTACGACTCCGACAACCGCCGGAACATCGGCTATCTGCTGTCGTACCTCAACGGCAGCGCGCTGACCGTCTCCATGGACGACGACAACCTGCCGATCGACCGCCCCTTCCTGGACGAGCACCGGATCGTGCTTCAAGGACCGGTGGACCACCGTGTGGTGTCGGCGGCGGACGGCTGGTTCAACGCCTGCGACCTGCTCGACGTCGAGCCGTGCCGGGTCTTCCCGCGCGGCTTCCCCTACGGCCCGAGGGGGGAGGCCGCGGAGCTCACCGCCGCGGAGGAGGTGGCCGATGTCAGGATCAACGCCGGTCTGTGGCTGGACGATCCGGATGTGGACGCGGTGACACGGCTCGCGGTCCGGCCGCGTGTCACCGCCTACCGGGGCAACCCCGCCGTGCTCGCCAAGGACACCTGGTGCCCCGTCAACTCGCAGAACACCGCGATCCACCACGACGCGCTGCCCGCCTACTACTTCCTGCGCATGGGCCAGCCCATCGGCGGGGCCGCCGTCGAACGCTTCGGCGACATCTTCAGCGGCTACTTCGTCGCGGCCTGCGCCAAACACCTCGACCACTCGGTGCGGTTCGGCGGGCCACTGGTCAACCACGAGCGTAATGAGCACGATCTGCTCAACGACCTCGCCATCGAGCTGCCGGCGATTCGCTTCATGGACGAACTCCTTGATTGGCTGCGGGAGTTCAGGCTCGATGGCAACGACTACCAGGAGGCGTACACCTCACTCAGCTACGGCCTCCAGGACTTCGCCGAACAAGCGCGGGGCCGGGCATGGTCGCCGGAGGCACGGGCATTCCTGCACCGCAGCGCCCATCTCATGCGCACCTGGCTGACCGCCGTACGCCGTATCGACGGCTCCTGAACCGACAGCGCCCCCTGCCCGGGAGCCCTGTGCGGGACCCCGGGTGGGGGCGCGTTCCCACCGGGTTTCCGGCGGGACGTCACGGCCGTACGGTCAGCTTTCCGACCGGTTCGCCAGGACGGCGTCGACCGTCTCCTCCAACGTCAGCTCAGAGCTGTCGAACCACTCCCCTTCACCCGCGATTTCCTTGCGCAGCGCGTCGTCCAGGAACGACCAGTCGTCGGCGAGCACCTTGTCCCGCTCGGCGACCCGCCGCGAGACCACGCCCGCCGACGGGGCCAGCACGATCAGCCGCAGCGGCAGATCCTTCAACTGCTCCCGGTAGAAGTCCAGATGCGCACGGCGCACCACCACGTCGTCCACGACCGCGGTGACCCCGGCGGCGTGGAAGCTCCGCGCCAGCACCGACGCGTTACGTGCCCGCAGCAGCAACTGCCGGTCCGCCTCCAGGTCCTCCTCCGGCGAGGGCAGATGCCCGCCCGACACGATGAGGTCCTGGAGGTGGTCGCCCTCGATGTGCGCGCCGAGGGGGAACCGACGGGCCAGGCCGGCCGAAACCGAGCTCTTGCCGGACCCCGGAATACCGATGACGAGAAATACATCGGATGCGGGTTCGGTGTCGACGGCTTGGCCCTGGAACGAGGTTTCCGGCATGCTTCCCCTACTCCTTCATCACATTTATCAAGCAACAGTCCGATATTGCCACAGCGATCGTAGCAATTATCGACGACCCATCCGATCCCATTCCGTGCACAGGAGTACTTATGTCAATCGACAGTGCGGTGGGCCCCCCTCCTCCGTGGCTGCTGGTCTTCTCCGCCGCCGACCGGGCGGCATTGACGGCCGAGGTGCGGTCGGCGGCCGCATTACTGACCGACGGCGCCGAGCCCGGGTCGGTTCCCCAGACCCGACCGGTGTCGGCGGAACACGATGTGCGGCGCCTGGCCGTCACGGCGGCGGACCGGGAAGGACTGGTCGAGGGGCTGTCGTTCTTCGCCGACGGACTGGCGAGCCCCCGCTACTCCTCGGGCTGCCCCGACGGGGCCGCCACCGGGGCCGCCTGGTGCTTCGGCGGGCACGGCAGCCAGTGGCCCGGCATGGGGCGCGCCCTGCTGAACTGGGCGCCGGCCGCCGCTAAGGTCCTCACCGAACTCGACTCGCTGCTGCCCACCGGAGTCATCGACCCCCTGATGAACGCGGCGGACGGCGAGCCCGGCAGCCCGGCGACGACCCAGCCGCTGATCTTCGCGATACAGGTCGCCACCGCCCACTGGCTGTGGTCGATGGGACTGCGCCCGAGCGCCGTGGTGGGGCACAGTCTCGGCGAGGTCGCGGCAGCCCATGTGGCGGGCGCGCTCAGCCTCGCCGACGCGGCCCGTGTGGTCTCCGTACGCTCCCGTCTGCTCGAACAGACGGCGGGCGGGGGGACCATGGCGACGGTGAGCCTCGACCGGCGCACTGTCGAGCGGCGCTGTGCGGAGATCCCCGGGACGGTGGTCGTCGCCGCCCATTCCGCGCCCACGGAGACGGTGGTCACCGGGGAGAGCGAAGCGACCGGGGCACTGGTGACCGCGCTGGAGGCCGAGGGGGTGCGGTGCCGGCGGATCCGGATCAACGCGGCCTCGCACAGCCCGTTCGTGGACGGCGTGCTGCCCGCGATGCGCGCCGAGCTGGCGGACCTCGCGCCCGCGGCGCCGCGCGTCCCGTGGATCTCGACGGTCGAGGACGAGCCCGACGGCCGGCCGGTGGACGCCACCGCGGAGTACTGGGCGCACAATCTGCGCCGTCCGGTCCGTTTCACCGAGGCGGTGTCGGCCCTCGCGCGGCGCGGGATCCGGGCATACGTGGAGATCGGCCCGCACCCCGTGCTCATCTCGCCGATCCGCCAGACGCTGCGGGCCGAAGGGGTCGAGGACCCGCTGGTGATCGCCTCGGGCAGCCGGGCGACCCCCGAACCGGTCTCGCTGCTACGGCTGCTGGGCGCCCTGCACTGCCGGGGTCTGGACCTTCCGGCGCCGCTCGACCGCCGGGCCTGATCCGAGAAGCCCGACCGCCGGGGCCGATGCGAGAAACCTGACCGCCGGGCCCGATCCGAGAAGGAGAAGAAGAACCATGCGCGCGTCCTCGTCCCCCCTGGACGGACGGCCGTCCGAGCCGGCCGGCCCCTCGTCCTCCGCGATCCGATCGCGCTCCGGCGCGGCCCGGTCGGCTCCCCTTCCCGAGCGGGGAGACCACGTCCTCGACCGCTCGGCGACCGTCCTCGTGGCGGGCTCGACCGGCCTCGTGGGCTCGGCCGTACTCCGTCACCTCCGGGCCCGGGGCTTCACCTCCGTCGTCGGGACCCACTCGGCCGACCTCGACCTCACCGACGGCCCGGCGACCCTCGACTACCTCACCTCGCTCCGGCCGGCCGTCGTGATCGACGCGGCCGCCCGGGTCGGCGGCATCGCGGCCAATGACGCGGAACCGGTGGAGTTCCTCAACGACAACCTCACCATCCAGACCAATCTGTTCACCGCCGCGCACGCTGCGGACGTGGACCGGCTGCTGTTCCTCGGCTCCTCCTGCATCTACCCGAAGCACAGCCCCCAGCCGATCCCCGAGTCCGCTCTCCTCACCGGCCCGCTGGAGGAGACCAACGACGCCTACGCGATCGCGAAGATCGCGGGTGTGGTCGCGGTGAGGTCGTACCGCAGGCAGTACGGCCGCCGATGGATCTCCGCGATGCCCACCAATGTGTACGGCCCCGGTGACAACTTCCACCCGACCCGCTCGCACGTCCTGCCCGCGCTCGCCCGCCGCTTCCACGAGGCGGTGCGCGACGGCGCCGAGGAGGTCGTCGTGTGGGGCACCGGCGCTCCGCGACGGGAGTTCATCCACGTGGACGACCTGGCGGCTGCCTGTCTCCACCTCCTCGACCACTACGACGACCCGTCACCGGTCAACATCGGGGTCGGCGAGGAGCTCACCATCGCCGATCTGGCGGCGCTGGTGGCCGGGGCAGCCGGTTTCACGGGCCGCATCACGTGGGACACGAGCAGACCGGACGGGACGCCGCGCAAGCTCCTCGACGTCTCCCGGCTGCGCGCCACGGGCTGGAAGCCGCGGATCGAGCTGGCGGACGGGGTGCGGAGCACGATGCGCTGGTACGCCGACCACGCCGCCGGCCCGGATACCGGGGCGCGCCCGGAGGGGCCGTGACCGGAGGAGCCGTGACCGGAGGAGCCGTGACCGCCGGCGGCGCGCGGCAAGGGGGCCCGCGCCGCGGTCACCCGGCCAGGTCGGCCCGCCGTGCGAAACGGCCCCGGTCCAGGACGGGCCGCCCCGCGCAGCGCACCTCGAACAGCGCCGACTCCCCGCGCTCCCAGATCCGAACCGTCAGCTCCTGGCCGGGGAGGACGGGCGCGGTGAAGCTGCCGGACAGGCTGCCGAAGCGGGCGGGATCGCCACCGCAGAGTGTGTGGAGCAGCGCCCGCCCGGCGAAGCCGTACGTACACAGCCCGTGCAACAGGGGGCGACGAAAGCCCAGGCGAGCGGCGACGGCGGGGTCGGAGTGCAGGGGGTTGTGATCGCCGCTGAGCCGGTAGAGCAGGGCCTGGTTGGCCGGGGTGTGCCAACGGACGGTGTGGTCGGGCTCCCCCGCAGGCCGCTCCCACGGCTCCTCCTCGTCCGGTCGCGCCTCCCCCGGTCGCGTCTCCCCCGGGTCGGGGCGGAAACCGCCTTCCCGCCGGATGGTCAGGCCGGTGCGGATGTCGGCGAGCACCCGGCCGGTGCGCGGGTCCGCACAGCGGGATTCGATCACCGCCAGCGCGCTGCGGCCCTGGTCGTGCAGTGCGGCCAGCCGGGAGGTCGTGGTTGCCGTGCCCTCGACGGGGAGCGGGCCGTACAGGGTCAGTGACTGCCGGCTGTGCAGCAACTGCGCCGTGTCGAAATCGCCGAGTGCGGGCTGGGCCCGGAGGGAGACGAGCGTGGTCGCGAACGTGGGCAGCACCGCGGGGAGAACCCCCTGGGAGCCCTGCGCGGTGAACGCCAGCTCACGGGTGGGATCGTCGCCGCCCGCACCGACGCCCAACGCGTAGAGCGCGGTGTCGAAGAACGTCCAGTGCCGGGTTCCGGAATCCCATTCCCGCCCGACGAGCTCACGGTACAGCGCCATGACATTTCACCTTTCAACACCTCGCGCCCCATGGCGAGAATAAACAGCGGTGAAAATACGCATTCGACGAAAGGGAACGGATAAATGATTCAAGCATTGCTGGCCGACGCGGGCGGTGTCCTGTTCAACAACATCACGGAGGAGACGTCCTTCATACGGAAGGTCGCTCATCGCCACGCCGCCGACGCGAAGCGGCTGATGCGCGGCGTTCTGTCGTCGGCCCATCTGTACGAAAGCGGCGCGGTCCATGTGCACGACGTTCTGCGCGAGCTGCTCACCGAGGCGGGAAGCCCCTCGGCGGACGCCTTCGACAGGGACTGGGTGGACCACACCTACCTCGACAGTGTCCGCTGCTACCGCACGAACCTCACCGCCCTGGCCGAGGTGGCCCATGAATTCCCCGAACTCACCCTGGTACTCGCCAACAATGAGGCCGAGCACTGGGACCACCTCAAGAACACCCGGCACGACCACTACCGGCTCTTCCACCACCTCTGCTCGTCATGGCGCGTGGGCCAGGTCAAGCCCTCCGCCGAGTACTTCGCCGAGACCCTCGGCCGGTGCGGCATCGAGCCGCACGAGGCGCTGATGATCGACGACCGGCAGACGGTGCTCGCCGCCGCCCGCGACCTCGGGATGCGAACGCTGTTTGTGAGCAGCCCCGACGTACTGCGGGCCCGTCTGCGGGAGAACCAGGCCTCCTGGGCGTGAAGTCGAGCTTGGGTGGGGAACGGCACTCCGCCGTCCCCCGCCCACTCGCGCAGCCGCTCAGAACTCGCTGACCCCGGCGTCCACGGCCATGGCGTGCGCGGTGACGTGCCGGGAGGAATCGGAGAGAAGGAACAGGACGGCGTTGGCCACGTCCTCCACCGAGATTCCCTCCACCGGCTGCATGTTCACCAGCATCCCGCGCAACCGGGGATCGGCCATGCTCGCCTTGGCCACCTGGGTGAGCATGGGACGGCCTCCCATGTGCGTGTCGACGCCCGTGGGATGCACACTGTTGACCCGGATGTGAAACCGGGCGAGTTCGGCGGCGAACGCCTTGGCCATCCCGCGCACCGCGAACTTGCTGGTGGTGTAGGGGAGCATGAACGGCTGCACCTTGAGGCCGGCGGATGAACTCATCAGGACGATGGAGCCGCCGCCGGCCGCGATGAGATGGGGTGCGGTGGCCATCACGGTGTTCCAGGTCCCCCTGACGTTGACGTCCATCGTGTCCTGGAACATCTCCTCGGTGACCTCGTCCCAGGCCGAGGCGATGCAGATCCCCGCGTTGGCCACGACGGCGTCCAGGCGCCCCAGTTTCTCCACCGCCGTCTCGACCGACTCCCGCAGAACCGCGAGGTCACGGATGTCGGCGACGACCGGGACGACCCTTCGCCCGGACTCCTCGGCCAGGGCGACGGTGGTGTCCAGGTCGCTGGGCTCCGACGAGGTGTAGGCCACCCCGGGCAGCGTGGCGCACAGGTCCACGGCGATCACATCGGCGCCCTCGCCCGCCAGCCGCACCACATGCTCGCGCCCCTGCCCACGGGCCGCCCCGGTCACCAGAACGACCTTCCCCTGCATGAGTCCGCTCAACGCACACGTCCTT
This sequence comes from Streptomyces sp. NBC_01237, assembly GCF_035917275.1. Lineage (NCBI taxonomy): Bacteria > Bacillati > Actinomycetota > Actinomycetes > Kitasatosporales > Streptomycetaceae > Streptomyces > Streptomyces sp. NBC_01237. The sequence goes on from NZ_CP108508.1 coordinate 980,195, forward strand.
TCCCGATTCTGAGATGACCGGATACGGTCCCGACGCGGTTCGATCCCACCAACGTAGCCAAGCGGACGCCGTAGTTCATCCTTACCGAGGCCCGACAACTGGACGTGCCTGTACAGCATTTGGCACACAGGCCATCAACGATAAGGTCGACATGCGGGCAGAGCGGCCTTCCGCGCCTGCTCGTTCGCGCCCACACGACGTCATCGACTCCGTCCCGGAGTATGCCGAAGCACTCGCATGCCGCCCGCGCGAGACGTACGAGGGAGAGCGTTGAACAGACACGAACTGACGGCTCATCGACTCCTCCCCGACGGGGCACTACCGCACCGTCTGAGCACCGCGGTGGAGCGTGCGTTGGCACGTCCCGCCGCCCAGCAGCCCCAGTGGCCCGACCTCCCGTCCGTGGACCGGGTACGACGGGTCCTTGAGGGAGTCGCTCCGGTGGTGACCGCCGAGGAAGTGGCCCGGCTGCGTACACACTTCGCCGCGGTGGCACGTGGTGCCGCCTTCCTGCTCCAGGGCGGAAGCTGCGCGGAGACGTTCACGGAGAACAACGAACGGTCGATAGCGAGCACGGTCGACACCCTGCACAGGATGGCCTCGGCACTCAGCTCCGCGGGGAGGCTGCCGGTGGTGAAGGTCGGCCGGATGGCCGGCCAGTACGCCAAACCACGCTCGGCCCCGGTGGATGCTCTGGGGCTGCCGGCCTACCGGGGCGACATCGTCAACGGCTTCGAGCCGATCCCGGAGACCCGGACCCCCGACCCGGCCAGGATGCTGCGCGCCTATGTGAACTCCAGTGCCGCCATGACGACGGTTCGTGCGCTGGTCGCCACCGGGGCGGTGGGCCCACCCGGCGCGGCGGGGCCCGGGGGCGAGTTCTTCACCAGTCATGAGGCCCTGCTGCTCGACTACGAGCGGGCGATGCTACGAGTGGGTCCCCGCGCCCCGGACCTCGTCGGCGCCGGCCGGTCGGGGCTCTACGACTCCTCGGCGCACTTCCTCTGGATCGGCGAGCGCACCCGGCAACTGGAGGGCGCGCACATCGCCTTCGCGGAACTGGTGGCCAACCCGATCGGCATCAAACTGGGCCCGACGACCACACCGGAGCAGATCGTCGAGTACGTCGAACGCCTCGACCCGCACGACGAGCCGGGCCGGCTCACCCTCATCACCCGGATGGGCAGTGCCGAGGTGCGGGACGTGCTGCCGACCCTCGTGGAGAAGGTCACCGCGTCCGGGCACTCGGTCGTGTGGCAGTGCGATCCGATGCACGGCAACACCGTGCTGACCCGCACCGGTTACAAGACCCGGCACTTCGACCGCATCGTGGACGAGGTACGCGGCTTCTTCGAGGTGCACCGGGCGCTCGGCACCCATCCGGGCGGCCTGCATGTCGAGCTGACCGGCGACGACGTGACGGAATGCCTGGGCGGCGCGCAGCACATCGCCGTCCCCGACCTCCCCCGCCGCTACACCACGGCCTGCGATCCCCGCCTCAACCGTAGTCAGTCGCTCGAACTGGTGTCGCTCATGGCGGAGTTGATGAGGCCCGTAGGAGGATCCTGGTAGTGGGACGGGCACATCCGTCCCCCTACCGGTGAGGGAGTACCGGCGCGGGCCACACCTCCGGGCCGGATGCCCTGCCGGAACGCCATGCCCTCCCTCCTCTCTGCCGCCCCACGGACAAGAACATCGCGTGCGCCCCGCACGCCTTTCACCGCCCACTCGGTGACATGCGGCAGATGGTCCTCTTCACCAGCTGGCACACCCTCATGCTCGGGAGACCTCGATGACCAACGACCCATCCGCGCACCGCACCGTCCCGTCGTCCCCGGACAGCGAGGTGCTGTACGACGAGCACACCGCGAGCGTGGACGGCACGGCCGTCGACGGGAACATCCACGTCGGCTACTGGGACAGCGCCGCGGACGACCGCTCGCTCAACCAAGCCACCGACCGACTGACCGACCTCGTGGCGGAACGGCTGACCGCCGCACCCGGCCGGCGCCTGCTGGACGTCGGCTGCGGAACCGGACGGCCCGCTCTGCGCATCGCCCGCGCCACCGGCGCCCGTGTGTCGGGGATCTCGGTCAGCAACCCGGATATCGACCTCGCCCGAAGCCGGGCGGACGCCGCCGGGCTCGCCGACCGGGTGGACTTCCGGTACGCGGACGCCTGCGCACTGCCCTTCGAAGCCGCGTCCTTCGACGGTGCCTGGGCGATCGAGTCCATGATGCACATCCCCGACCGGACCACCGCCCTCACCGAGATCGCCCGGACCCTGCGCCCCGGTAGCCCACTGGTCATCACCGATGTGCTGCTCCGGTCGCCGGTGGCGGGCGATGCCGCGGAGACGGTCCGTCGGGCGTGCCGGGCTTTCCAGTCCCCCTCGCTGCCCGAACCGGAGGAACTTCGCACGGCCCTCGACCGCGCCGGTCTGGAGGTGGTGGAGTTCAATGACATCGGAGACCATGTCCGGCGCACCTACCAGGCGTTCGCCGATGCCTTCGACGCTGTCGCGCCCTCCGACGATGACCGCCATCACGAGTTCTTCAACTCCACCGGCTCCCTTCCCCGGTTCGGTGCGCTCCCACAGGTCGGCTATGCCTTCCTGGTCGCCCGCCGCCGGTGAACGGAGGGCAATCCGCGAGCCCTCAGCCGGGGTGCCGCACGCCGATGCGGTCGATCGCGCAGCTGCCCGGGGTCCGGGTGCTGTCGGCGTGCCGGCCGAGGTGGGTCAGGCGGAGCGTGTTGACGCCCGCCCGCAGCCCGGCTGGTGGAACCGGCAGGTCAGTGCGTCGCCGGGGGCGGCCGGTGTGAACAGCAGCCGTGACCGGAGCCGCATGGGGGGGTCGGCGAAGGCCCCGGCGCTGCCGCCCGACACGACCTCACCGGCGTACACCCACCGCGTACCCTCGGTCCGGCCGGCTGGGGCTCCGCCCATCCCGGCCACCCCCATCCGGGCTTCTCGCCCGACGGCCGCATGGTCGCTGCCGCCGATCGCCACGGCGAGGCACCCGGTGTCGGCACCGGACGTCCACATCTCATGGGTCGCGACCGGGCCCCAGCCTCCCGCCGACCCAGCACGATACGGGCGGCATCGACGAAACCGTTGAGGGCGGGGTGCGTTGAGGAGCGTGAGCCGGTGGATGTTCGTGCCCGGACCCCAAAGAGGCGGCTCACGCACCGGCCCTTCGCCTGGTTCCACCAGTTCAGCGGCTCCGAATGCGCCACGAGCTTCGAGGTTCGAGCCGTTCCTCATCCGGCGCTGGACCAACTCGCCTTCACAATGGACCGCTTGAGACGGCTCCGCACATCATTCGGCCCCAAGGTCGCGGTCCGGGCGGTCCGGCCCACCAATCACCCCTATCGCACATTTATACGATCGACGGGCGACATCACTTCACCTGACCAATCCAGCCAACATATTCCACCGCGCGACAGGAGAAGGTGGCAGAAAATCATCGCTGAGAAGCGGCGCGATGACAAAACCCGTCCTCCACGAAGGAGGGGACCGAGGTGATAACGACCCGCGGATCGGCGTGGGCCGCCCGAACCACTTGCGCCCGGCGGGACGCGCGGCACCCACTGGGTCACCTTCCACGGCATAGGAGTTGATACCGTGTCAAGAAGAAGTCAAGGCGTCCGAAGACTATGTTACCCCATTTGCGCCACCCGGGATGCCAGGTAGTGTCACAGGGCGGAAATGTCGGTCTGACGACAATCACGATCCACTGATAGTCCAGACCTCTCCAGTATGCATGTTCGACCTGTTCGACTCGTGAATATTCTACCCGGATGCATGATGCACGCGAAATTTGTGTGCAGTGAGGTGAGGGAAGAATGGTCCGCTGGTTCCGCGAAACAGATCGTGTGGCTGCAGGCTGTGCCCACCGTCGACCGGGCGCGGTGAACAGCTGACGTGACCGAGGCGACCGGACCCCGGCTGGTGGTGGGAGCGCTGATCCGCGACCCGGACGACCGGATCTTCGTCCAGCGCCGCTCGGCCGGCCGGCGCCTCTTCCCCCACTGCTGGGACGTGGTGGGCGGCGCCGTGGAGAAGGGGGAATCCCTCCTGGACGCGCTCCGCAGGGAGATAGCGGAGGAGACCGGGTGGCGGCTGCGCCGCGTCCTCGCCCGGGTGTCGCACAAGGAGTGGACGGCGGACGGAATGCGGCACATCGAGTCGGACTATGTCGTCGAGGTGGACGGGGACCTCTCGTCGCCCGAACTCGAACGGGACAAGCACACCGAGTTCGCCTGGATAGCGGCCGAGGAAGCCTCGCTGCTCGACGAGAACGCACAGCGAAGCGGAAGCACCTTCATCAAGGACGTGGTGACCGCAGCACACGTCTGGCTCGCCGATACTTCCGGGAAGAGCCGCGGAGCTCTCTGAACTTTTTGACGACCACGACTCCGATCCGGATCTCCACGAGCCTTTCCGGCTGCCCGCTTCATCCTCGAACGCTATTCTGCGATGGGATATTCTGCATGCCCAGTGGCCGACCAAAGGACGTGCGACCGCGAGTGCGAGTACTGATGGTCGGATTCGCCGGCCATCAAGGAAAAGAGTATCTGCCGATCGTGCGGGAGAGCGCAGAGATCATCGGCGGCGTCGACCCCGCCCCGACGGCCTCCTCACTCGCCGGCGAGTGGGGGTTCCCGCATGTCGATTTCCTCAGTGAAGCACTTGAGAAATTCGACTTCGACGCCGCAGTGGTCACCGTGCCGCACAGTGAGCACTTCCCGGTCTGCGCGGAACTCCTGGCGCACGGCAGACACGTCATCAAGGAAAAGCCGTTCGCCGTCACCGAACAAGAAGCCCGGCAACTGATATCCCTGGCGCAACGGGCCGACCGCAGCGTCTTCACGCTGCTGCAACGGAACTTCGACCCCGTGTTCCAGTTCGCCCGGAAGAACCTCGCGCGGATCGGGGAGCCCTACTGGTTCTCCTACGACTACCACTTCAACCTGGCTCATCCGACCACGGGTTGGCGCGCCTCCAGCGAGAAGGCGAGGGGCGGTGTGCTGCTCGACATGGGCTACCACCTCATCGATGTGCTCAGCGGTATGTTCCCCGAACCCTCTCGGGTGCACTCCGCCTTCGTGCACCAGTACCAGGAGATGCGGGACCGTCGACTGGAGGATCTCGTCAGCCTCATGTGCAGCTATCCCTCGACGGGACTGGCGGGCTCGCTCCGCATCTCACGCCACAACCACGAGAAGATCGAACACCTCTGCGTGCTCGGTACGGAGGGCGCGTTGAACGTCGCTCCCGGGGTCGCCACCCTGCACTCCGTCGGAGGGCTGCCGTTGGAGCGCTTCAGCTGGGAAGGCCCCAAGCTCGACGCCGTGCGTTCCATGATCGCCCACCATCTGGGGCACCTGGACGACCGCTACTACCGCCAGGACCACCTCCAGCGTCAACTCGCCTCCGTGCGCACGATCGACGGGATCTACCGGGACCGGCTGCGTGAGCGGAACGAGCTCGCCGACCGGTGCGCCTGACCCCGCCAGCCGTACGCCCGAGAGTTGTACGCCCAACAGGTGTACGCCACCGGCCCCGACGCGCCGGTCCCGTACCCACCCGCGAAAGGCAGGAAGGACACATGACCACCGCCGAACAACTCGCCCTCCTGGGAGGCGAGCCCGCCATCGATCAGCCGCTGCCGCACGAGGTCTGGCCGCCTCCCGCCGACGCGGCGGAGCTGTCCGAACTGGCCGAGCAGCGGAACATCGACATCTCCATCAAGGGGAACAGTGGTCCCATCGGCCGGTTCGAGACCGACTTCCTCGCCTTCCTGAACGACGGAGTTCGTTTCGCGGTCACCTTCAACTCCGGTACCAGCGCCCTCCTCGCCGCCTACTTCGCCCTCGGTGTGCGCGAAGGCGTGGACGTCGTGGGACCGGCACTCACCTACCACGCGGCGCTGAGTCCGGTCTTCGCGCTCCGCGGTGACGTGGTCCTCGCCGACATCGATCCCGATACCCGTGGCCTGGACCCCACAGCACTTCAAGCCGCGATCACCGAACACACCAAGGTCATCACGGTCGTCCACCAGTGGGGCCACCCCTGCGACATGGACGCGATCCTGCGGATCGCCGAGCGACACGGGCTGCGCGTCCTGGAGGACTGCTCCCACGCCCATGGCAGCCACTACAAGGGCAGGCCCGTCGGTACCTTCGGCGACGCCGCGGTCTTCTCCCTCCAGGCCAACAAGGCCGTCTACGCGGGGGAAGGCGGCATCCTCGTCACGAGCGACTCCCAGGTGCACGACCGCGCCACCCTCCTCGGGCACTACCGGGACCGCTCCCGGGACAACGTCCTCGACGAGGACCTGCGTACGCACTGGGTCACCGGCTTCGGCCTCAAGCTGCGCATGTCGCCGTTCAACGCCATCGTCGCCCGGCACGCGCTCGCAGCGTTCCCGGCACGGAAGGAGGCCCGGCACCGCTGTCTGCGCTACTTCGGCGAGCAACTCGGTGCTGTGTCCTATCTGGAGCCGGTACACGTCGCCGACCACGTCGACATGGGCGCCTGGTACGGCTACAAACCGCTCTACCGCCCCGAGGCCCTGGGCGGCGTCCCACGCTCCGTGCTCATCGAGGCGCTGCGCGCCGAAGGCATGGAAGTGGGCGCCCCCTCCGGCCCCCGGCTGTCGACCCTGCCGCTCTACGCCCGCCCGGAGAACCCCCTCTTTCCCGGAACGCCGAAGAAGGGCATCGCGCCGGAGACCGGCTCACACGCCGAGCACGTCGAGCAGCACGCGCTGTCCCTGCCCACGTTCACCGACTGGCCCGAGGACACACGGCTCATCGACCAGTACGCCGAAGCCTTCCGCAAGATCGGCCGTCACCGCGAAGCGCTCGTGCGATACGCGGCCGGCCCGTCCCGATGACCGACATCACCGAAGAGGTGGAGACCATGACTTTCGAAGAGTCCCCCGAGGCCGTGGCCCAGGTCCTGCAACACGCTCTCGCCGGTGACGACCTGCCGGACACCTTCACCCTGCTGGGGCGGGAGTGGAGCCTGCACCGAGGCGTCTTCCCCAGCACCCTGAGCGCCGCCACCGAAGTGCTGGCCTCGATCGTGCCCTACCCCCGGGGCGGCTCTTTCCTGGAGGTCGGCTGCGGCACGGGCGTCATCTCCGTGACCGCCGCGCTCAACGGCTGTGCCTCCGTCACCGCGCTGGACATCAACGAAAAGGCAGTGGCCAACACGGCTGCCAACGTCGAGCGGCACGGTGTGGGCGACCGGGTACGCGTTCTCCACAGCGACATGTACACGGCGCTCGGGCCCATGGAGCGCTTCGACACCATCTTCTGGAACGTGCCCTGGACCTATGTGGAGGACGGCTTCTCGCTCTCCACCGATCTGCACTCCGCCGTCTTCGACCCGGGTTACCGGGGCCAGGCCCGGTACCTCGCGGGCGCCCATGAGCATCTCACCGACGGCGGCAGGCTGCTGCTGGGCACGGCCGACCTCGGGGACCGCGAAAGGCTCGACGCCCTTGCCGAGGAAGCCGGCCTGCGGGTCGAACTGCTGCACCGGGTGCGCCGGATCGAGGAGGTACGGGTCATGGAGTACCACGTACTCGAACTGCACGCGAAGTGACCCGGCCGAGCCCCCGAAACCTACGATGTGTGCGGTGAGGCGCTCCATGTCACAGCAGACCGATCTCGAACTGGCCCTGCGACTCGGTGATATCGCCGACAGCATCACCGGTCGCCGCTTCCAGGCCCGCGACCTGCGGATCCGCGAGAAACCGGACCGTACGCCCGTGACCGACGCGGACATCGCCGTCGAAACGGCCGTACGCGAGGCGCTGAGCTCCGCCCGCCCGGGCGACGCCTTCGCCGGGGAGGAGACCGGCGGCTCCGTCACGGCCGGGCGCACCTGGATGATCGACCCCATCGACGGCACCAAGAACTTCCTCCGCGGGGTACCGGTCTGGGCCACGCTGATCGCCCTGCTGGAGGACGGCCGACCCACCGTCGGCGTGATCAGCGCCCCCGCCCTGCGCAGCCGCTGGTGGGCGGCGGCCGAACAGGGCGCCTGGCTGCGGCGCGGGTCGGTCGAAAGCGCCCCCCTGCCCCTGCGGGTCTCCGGCAACACGCGCCTCGCCCATGCCTATCTGTCCACCACCAGCACCCGTACCTGGGACATGTTCCACTCCCGTGCGGCATATCTGCGCCTGGCCGAAGCATGCTGGGAGGACCGTGCCTTCGGCGACTTCCTCCAGCACTGCATGGTCGCCGAAGGAACCCTCGACATCGCGGCCGAACCGGTCGTGAATCCCTGGGACATCACCGCCGTGCAGATCCTCGTGGAGGAAGCCGGCGGTGTCTGTACCGATCTCCTGGGCGCCTCGCCCCAGGGCGGCACCGGCGCCCTGTCCGCCAACCCGCGGTTGCATCAACTGGCCCTGGAATGCCTCTCGGTACCGGTCCCGCCTGATTCAGGCGCCCCACCCAACTGTCAGGTCGGAAACCCACAGAGAGACGGACCATCATGTTGATTCTTTCCTTGAAGGAAGGCCATGACGGGGCGATCGCAGCTGTCGAGGACGGCAGGCTGCTCTTCTCCCTGGAGGCGGAGAAGGACTCGTTCGGCCGCTACAGCGAAGTGACCGCCGAGGTGTTCGCCGTAGCGGCGGACCGGCTGGACAAGCAGCCGGACGTCATCGCCATGAGTGGCTGGATCAAGGGGACGCAGGCCACCGACCAGCCCTCGCGTGCCGGTTACTACGGTGTGGGCGAATCCGCGATCTCGGACGAGGCCGGCCGGTTCTTCGGAAAGGGCGTGCGCGTCTTCTCCTCCACGCATGAGCGCTCCCACATCATGACGTCCTATGGAATGTCGGCATTCCGTCGGGATCAGCCCTTCTACAGCCTGGTGTGGGAGGGGAACATCGGCTCGTTCTACCGCATCGACGAGCGCGGGAAGGTGACCCACCTCAAGGAGGTGCTCAACTACCCGGGCAACAAGTACTCCTACGGCTTCGCGCTCGCGGACCCCAAGTACAGTCCGCACGAGGAATTCGTCCGCTTCCAGGACGCGGGCAAGCAGATGGCGTTGGCCGGATTCGCCGAGGATCGATCGGCGACCCGGGAGGAACAGGAAGTGGTCGACTTCATCCTCGGCCAGAAGCAGGTCATCACCGGCAGCCTGAAGGACCGGATGACCGATTCCCCTTTCCATGACATCGGCGTGGAATCACCCGCGTACAAGAGCCTCGCCGCCCGCCTGTCGAACGCCATCTTCGACCGCTTCCACACATACGCCCGGGAGCATATGACCGAGGGCCTCCCCCTGCTCATCTCAGGTGGCTGCGGGCTCAATTGCGAGTGGAACCGCCGTTGGCGCGAGTGCGGGCTCTTCCCCGCGGTCTTCGTCCCGCCGTGCCCCAACGACAGCGGCTCCGCGATCGGGACCGCCATCGACGCGCAGCACTTCTACACCGGGTCGGCCGACCTGGACTGGGACGTCTACGCGGGTGGCGAGTTCGTCGAGGACATGGAGTTCGACCCGCAGCGCTACGAGATCCGCCCGGCGCGCTACGACGAGGTCGCCCGCTACCTCCGCGACGGGAACATCATCGGCTGGGCACAGGGCCGCTGGGAGATCGGCCCCCGCGCACTCGGGAACCGGTCGATCCTGGCCGCGCCCTTCACCGAGGAGACGACCGTCAGGCTCAACAGGATCAAGCAGCGCGAGAGCTACCGCCCCATCGCCCCGATCTGTCTGGAGCAGGACGCGGGCCGCTGGTTCGGCGGCGGAGTCCCCGACCCCTACATGCTGTACTTCAGCCAGGTCGAGTCCGACGAGCTGCGGGCGGTGACACACGTCGACGGAACGGCGCGTACCCAGACCGTCGACCCGACGGCGAACCCGGAAATGGCCGGCCTGCTGACCTCCTTCGGCGAACTGACCGGATTCAGCGTCCTCTGCAACACCTCGCTCAACTATTCGGGGCGCGGGTTCATCAACCGCAACAGCGACCTGATCGCGTACGGCGAGCTCCACGGGCTGGATGGATACGTCGTGAACGACGTCTTCATTACCCCGCGACGATAGGCAACCGCCGACGGGGACCCGCCGCGGGTCCCCGGCACGGTCGGGGCCCGCTTCGGCCGACGGGCGGTTCGGGGACCCGCAGTGGGAGGAGGGCTTCGGACTGCGGGCCGGTGCGAGGACCGTCAAAGGCCCCCGGCACCCGAACCGGGATGCCCGGTGCGGCGGGTGCGTGGAGGGCGCCCCGGCTCACTACGGAGTTCATTGACGACTCGTCAACTACACCTGGCTCAAGGGCTTTAGGCTCGCCCTCCGCCGTGACAGGCGCAGAGACCGTTGCGTAGGGAATCTACGGAGAATGACTTCGCCATTCCGCCACGATCTTATGTAAAGCCCCTCTAAGATCTCCGGCGAGGCGGTTCTCCGCATCTCTGTGTACTCCGTCACGAGCAGGACGAAAGCCCCTTCCAACACTTGAGAGCAGGGGATGACCTACACACTTGACGCCGCCAGGAGAGCCACACCCGAACCGCGTCGGCCGCGGTCGGGCGTGCTCGGCCGCCGTACCCTCGGCTGTCTGGGCGTGCTCGCCCTGGGAATCGGCAGTGGCTCGTTGGCCATGGCGCCTGCGGCCTACTCGCAGGCAGAGCAAGGATCAGTGACGGTCCGGGTGATCCGGGCCGTGGACGACAGCGGTGTATGGACACCTGCGCTGGAGCCGGGTATCGCCGGCGTCAGGGTGACCCTCACCGACGACGCCGGAGTGGGCGTCGAGGGGGTCACGGCGGCCGACGGCACCGTGTCCCTGACCCCCACGGCGGACGGCGACACCAACGGCAAGTACCGGGTGCAGGTGGTGAATCCGAAACCGGGTGTGCTGTTCCCGGCCTTCGCCTCCCGTCAGGGACTGGACGGCGCACCCGACCAGCTGAGCAGCAACGAGGAGTTCGTCGACCTCTCCGGCGACAAGGACGTGGCGTACACCACCGGGCTGTGGAGCCCCGGCGACTACTGCCAGAAGAACGCGCCCCTGGTGACCACCTGCCAGCCGGCCACCCGCGAGGGCGGAACACAGCGCACGCTGGTCTCCTTCCCGTACTCGGCGCGCGGCCAGGACGGCGTCGACGTCGACGTCACCGACATCGCCACCAACGCCGAGACCGGCACGCTCTACGGCATGGCGTGGAACAAGGCCGACAAGCGGGTGTTCTCCTCGGCGGTGGCCAAGCGCACCACGGACTACGGTCCGGGCGGCGCCGGGGGGATCTACGTGACCGACCTGGCGCAGAAGAAGACCAGCCTGTTCACGGTCGTCCCCGACGCGGGAACGACGGCACACGCCTCGGGCACCGACGACGCCTTCCTCGCCGCGCCCGGCAGGGAGAGCCTGGGCGGCATCAAGATCACCGATGACGGCCAGGACCTGTTCGTCGTCAACCTCAACACCCGCAAGCTCTACCATTACGACGCCACCGCGGCGACCGCGGCGGCGCCCGAGGCAGTCGCGGCCATCCCGGATCCGGGCTGTCCCGCAGCGGTGGACTGGCGGCCGTTCGGCCTCGGCCTGCACGACGGCGTCGGCTATGTCGGCGGCGTCTGTTCCGGCGAGTCCACCGGGAAGGTCTCGGACCTGCGCGCGGTGGTCCTTCCCTTCGACCTGTCCACCGGAGCGTTCCAGGAACCGGTCCTGGACCAGCCGCTGGACTACCCGCGCCAGTCCACGATCGGCGGGCCTCCGTGCGACGGGGCGGGCTGGTTCCCCTGGACCGACACGTTCCCGGCCTCCCAGAACGGTCAGGCGTGCGCGACCTATATCGCCCAGCCCGAGCCGGAGTTGGGTGAGATCGATTTCGAATCCGACGGTTCCATGCTGCTGGCGTTCCGTGACCGCTTCGGCGACCGGTCCCCGGCGGGTCCCACCCCCGGCTCGGTCGGCACCGTCCTGTCCGGCGGCGACCTGAACAAGGCGTGTCTGGTGGACGGCGCGTACGTGATGGACACCAACAACGGCTGCGGGCTCTCCCCCCGGGGCACCCGCTTCTTCGACACCAGCCGGATGGGTTCCCATCACAACGCCTCCTTCGCGGGGATGGCGTTCTCCAAGGTCGAGGACACCATCGCCACCTCGGGCTTCGACCCCAACAGCACCGCCTTCGGGTACGGCACCACCTTCAACAAGCGCGACGGCAGGCAGGACCCGAAGTCCGGTCTGCGTCTCAACCCGGCCGGGGTCGCTGCCCCGTTCGGCAAGGGCGCCTCGATGGGCGACCTGGAGGTGCTCTGCGACCAGGCCCCGCTCCAGATCGGCAACCGGGTCTGGTACGACCCCGAGCGCACCGGCATCCAGAAGCCGGGCCAGCGCCCGGTCGGGGGTGCGACCGTCAACCTGTACGACGAGACGGACAAGCTCGTGGGGACGACGGTGACGACGGCGCGCGGCGAGTACTACTTCGACGACTCCAACGTCACCGGAGGCCTCCGGCCGAAGACCAAGTACACCATCCGCATCGACAAGCCGGCCGACTACGCCGAGGGCGGTCCCCTCCATCAGTGGGTGCCCACGGAAGCGGACGTCGGCGACAACCGCTTCATCGACTCCAAGGGCATCGTCCCATCCGGCGGGAAGTTCCCCGAGCGGGCGCTGACCACCGGGGGGCCGGGGGAGAACGACCACACGTACGACTTCGGCTTCCGGCAGCAGGAAGGCACGGTGAGCCTGGTCAAACACGACCAGGACGGCAAACCCCTGGCCCGGGCCACGTTCCAGCTGTGGAAGGAGACGAACGGCTCCGACGCCTTGCAGACCTCCGGGGCGGAACCGGATACGAAGGTCGGCGAGCCCTGCGTGACCGGCACCGACGGCAACTGCGGCGGAACCGGCCTGCCGGGCACGTACTACTGGCAGGAGGTCAGCCCGCCGGACGGCTACGCCGCGCCGAAGGAGCCCGTGTTCGGACCGCTGGTGCTCACCCCCGACAAGCTCGACGACGGGATCTCGGTGACGGCGGTCAACCACCGGTTGCCCGGTCCCGATCCGAAGCCCACACCGACGCCCGAGCCGACTCCGGGTGCGCCAGGCGCGCCCGGCTCACCAGGGGAACCCGGTGCCCCCGGTGCCCCGGGCCACGGTTCGGGCGGCCTGGCAGCCACCGGTGTGAGCCTTGCGGTTCCGCTGGCAGCCGGCTGCGCCGCGCTCACCGTCCTCGGCACGGTGCTGGTGGTGACGATGCGCCGCAGGCGGAGGGCACAGCCCCTCTAGCCCCGTAACGGGGCGACCGGCTCCGGGGTGACTCTCCGGGCCGGCTCGGGCGGGTTCGCGGACCGGATGTCCGCGAACCCGCCCTCTTGTGCGACCGACGAGAGAAGGCGAGTGCATGGTGCGAAAGAGGAAGACCGGCGGCAGCAGGCCGCGTCGGACCCTCTGGTTCAGCACGCTGATCGCGGTCACGGTGTGCGGCGTCGCGGTGGGCGGCCTGGCGGTCTGGCAGGCCTTCTCCGCCGACACCGTCACCGAGCGGCCGGTGACGACGGAGGAGGCGTCCAGGCTGGCGCTGTCACGGCTGAGCCTCTACAGGGACAGTCCCGTGGCGGTGACGCTCACCGCCGCCGAGGGCGGCGATGTGGTGGTGCGGGTCCGGGGGGTCGTGGACTACCGGAACCACCGGGCTGTGGGGAGCTACCGGGTCACCGGCGCCTCTGGCGCCTCAGGGTCCGCCGCGGCGCAGCTCGACCACGGGCTGATCGTCTGGGACACCGGCGGTCTCGGGCTGGCTCCCGCGCCCAAGGACGACGACAGCCCGTTCTGGCAGCAGGCCGAGCACATCCCGCGCTCCGGCTGGTCCGCGCGCTCCTACTCGACCGACCCGCTGGACGCCGGGCTCCAGCTGCTGATCGGGCTGGGCGCGGACCGCCCCGACAACCCGCTGCTGCTCGCACAGTCCGGAGCACGCCTGCTGGCGCGCGAACGCATCGACGGCCGTGACTACGACCGGTTCTCCGGGCCGCGCGCCCAGGGTTCCACTCCGGGGACGGGGACCGACGGCGGACGGTCACCGCTGACGTACTGGGTGGACGGCGACGGCGGCCTGCGACGGGTGACGATGCGGATGCCGGGGCTGGGAGTCCCGGCCACCCTGGAGTTCCTCGGACGCGACGGCCGCGCGAAGCTCCCCGACGCGCCGTGGGCCACCCGCTGACCGCCCGCCGGCCCCTGCCCCGGGTTCCGCCGAATGCCGAATGCCGACGGCCCCCGGTCGCCCTGCCGCCCCGGGCTCGGGCTGCCGGGGCGGCAGGGGGCCGTCGCAGCCCGCCGGAGCGTCGTGCTCAGCGAGTGCGCGGCACGGCGTCCACGTTCTTCGGGAGCGGGTAGGCGGCCGGGTCGACGGCTCCGGGCAGACCGTTCGCCGGGCTGCCCGGAGCCGTCGGGTCCGGCATGGACGGCTGGGCTGACGGGGCCGGCACCTGGCTGAACGGGACGCCGGGCGGCGCCTGTACCGCAGTCGTCCGGCCGCCCGGCGGTGCCTCCCGGCGGCGTGTGCCGCAGCCCGCGAGACCCTCCAGGCCGTCCGGGCTCTGGGTGACGGGCCGGTTGCCCGCGAAGCAGTTGCCGGGGTCCGCGGAGGCCAGTACGAGGTCGGTGCCGTTGCCGGTGGCGCGGTTGCCCTCGACGCGGTTGCCGCTCGCCGGATGTCCCGGCGGATCGGTCACCACCACCCCGGCCGCCCGGTTGCCCCGGACCAGATTGCGCTGGACACGGTTCCCGGTGCCACCACCGATGCCGATGCCGATCCCGAAACCGCCGTCCGCCTGTTCGGGCGTGTCGTCCGCGTTGTTGTCGAGGACCGCGTTGCCCGCGATCACCGCGCCGCGCTGCGGGGCGAGGGCCTCCAGGTCATTGGAGTTGACCGTGATGCCGACCCGGTTTCCGGCGACGCGGTTGCCCAGCACGAACAGACGGTCCGATGCGTTGGTCAGTTCGACGCCGACGGCGTTGCGCTCCACGGTGTTGCCCCGCACGACGGTGTCGCAGGGCTTGCACTGACCGACGTAGATACCGGAGTCGGCGTGCCCGGAGGCGTACGAGTCCTCGATCACGCCCTCGCGGGCGTCGAAGGCGTAGATGCCGTACAGGCCGTTGTTGTACGCCGTCACCCGGGTCGCGCGAAAGCCCCGGACGGCGGGGAAACGCTCGGTGTCCAGCGGGTCGTAGGCGGAGCCCCCGGCGCCGCGCTGTTGCAGCCGCTCGTCGGTGACACCGGTGAACAGCACGCCGTTGGCGAGATAGCCGTGCACGGTGAGGTTCTCGACCACCGAGCCGGCACCGGTCACGGTGATGCCGTTGGCCAGCCGCACACCCCCGTCGAAGACCACCTTGTTGCGGTCCGTTCCGCGCAGCACCACGCGGGGCTCGGTCACGCGCACGCTCTCCCGGTACACACCCGGACCGATCAGCACCGTCTCACCCTCGCGAGCGGCGTCCGCCGCCTCCTGCACGGTGGGGTAGTCCTGCGGCACGCGCAGCACGCTCCCCGCCGGATGCCGCGCATCGGTGGCCGTCGGCTCCGGGCCGGAGCAGCCGGTGGCCGCCAATGCGGCCGAGGCGATCAGCACCGACAGCCGCAGCATCGCCCGGGACGCCCTCGACGGAACGGCCGCTCGCGCCAACAGGCCTTGTGCAGACAGGATTTGCATGCATGTTGTTCTATCGTCTCCAATAGGCACATGCCCACCGAACAGGGAAAAGAGCAGGATTCATCCCGGCCTGCGGCAGCTCGGGTGGGGCGGCGCCGGGCGCTGCTGGCCGGCGGAGCGGTCCTCGCGGCCGGGATGGGCGCGGCGGCCGGCGAACTGGCTGCCGGTGACCGCACGGACGGCCGGGCCGGCGCCGACGCCCCGCCGGCCGCGATCCCCTTCCACGGTGCCCGGCAGGCGGGCGTCACCGCGCCCCAGCAACCGGCCACGCATCTGCTCTCCTTCGACCTCCCGCGGACCACCACCGCCACCGGCCGGAAGACCCTGCGCGATGTCCTCGGTGCGCTGACCGGCACACTGGCCACCGTCACCTCCGACGCCCCGCCGGACCCACGGCTCCAGGGCGGTGCCACGACCCGGCTCACCTCACTGGTCGGCATCGGCCCCTCGCTCGCCGCCCGCCTCGGTCTCGGCGTCCCCGCTTCTCTCATCGAGTTGCCGTCCTTCCCCGGCGACCGCCTCGACCCGCGCCGCAGCGACGGCGATGTCCTGGTCCAGCTGTGCGCGGCCGACCGTTGGACCCTCGCCGTCGCCGCCGAACTCGTCGGCGCGGCCGCGCACGCCGCCGGTGCCGCACCGCGCTGGTCCCAGTCCGGCTTCATGCCCCGCACGGCCCCGGGCACCACCCCCCGAAACCTGTTCGGCTCCAGGGACGGCACCGCCAATCCCGATCGGACGGCGGCCGAGCAGTGGGTCTGGAATCCCTCCGGAGCCCACCGGAACGGCACCGTCCTGGTCTACCGCAGGATCCACATGGACGTCGCCGGCTTCGCGGCCCTTCCCGAGGCGCACCGCGACCGGGCGATAGGCCGCCGCGCACATGACGGCGCCCCGCTGAGCGGCACCGCGGAGCACGACGAGCCGGACATCTACGCCAAGAACCCGGACGGTTCCTACGTCATCCCCGCCACCGCCCACGTGCGTCTGGCCAGCCCACGCTTCGACCGCGGCGCCCGTATGCTCCGCCGGAGCTACAGCTACGACGACGGTCCCGCCGACCGCGGCCTTCTCTTCTGCGCCTTCATGCGCGATCCGGCCCAGTTCACCCGTGTCCAGAACCGCCTGTCCGCCCGCGACGCGCTGAATCCCTTCCTCCAGCACCGGGCGTCGGCCGTGGCATACGTCCTGCCCGGCGCCCCGGGCACCGCAACCCTCGGCGAACAGCTCTGGACGTGAAGTCCGCCGCGCCGGGCCATGCCGGCTCAACGCAGTTGACGACACCTCGCCCCTCCGCGATCTCGTCGTCACGTAGGTCGGCGAAGCGGAATCCGATACCGTGACGGGCCCTCAAGACATCGGCATTCACGCAGGTCGCAGCATCGGTGATGCAGGTTGCCAGGCGTTGCGGCTCGCCGGCCGGTGTGAGGACCCTGCCGTGGCCCTGGAGCGCGGGGTGGCGGCCTGGCAGGCTAGTTTACTCGGATGAGTCTCCTTGATGATGTGGCCGAGCGCGACGGCTGGCGATGCTGGGTGTGCGACGAAGCGGTCGACCCCGACGAATCGGTGAACGACCCGCGGGGGCCCAGTGTCGACAGCCGGACGGCCGACCGGAAGGCCAAGGTCGCCGAGCGGCTCGCCCACCGCGGATGCAACACCCGCAAGGGTGCGGTCAAGGTGGTCATCGCCTGGCCCGACCACCTGTACGTGGTCGAACCCGCACCGCTGATCACCGTCGCCGGGAGGCTGGAGCGCAAGGGGGGCCGCGAGATGGTCGGCCGTTGTCCGACCAGGCGGGACGCCCAGGAGGCTGCGGACTGGCTGGTGGACCGGTTCTCCCGACTGGTACCGGGACTGCCGGTGACCGCCGGCATCGAGCCGGGTGGCGGCCAGTTCCTCGTCACCCTGTCCGCCGGCCGCCGCTGACCAGGCATCACCGGCGCACACCCGCGTCGAGCCGAACCGTCGGCCGACTTCCCGTTCGGGGTGTGCGCAGCCGGCCTCGACGCCTCCACGCGTTGAGACGAGCACACGCGGGGCGCCGGTGCCCTCACCGATACCCACCCCCGGCCGCGGAGTCAGGGAGCAGGGGCGGGAAGGCGTACGCCGCCCGCGCCACGCCTTCCCGCGAGGCGTACGAGCAGAGGGCCGGAGCAAGCAACGCCTATCGGGCCTGCGCCGGTTCCCAGGCCGCCGCGCACAGGGACTCGGCCACGGAGGCCGTGTAACGGGCGGCGGCCAGCCAGTAGGTGGCGAAGCCGTCGGTGTCGGCGGGGAGCAGGCGGCCGAAGAGGTCGCGATCGCGTTGGGCCGCCGAGGTGCACAGGGCGGCGAGGAGTCCGGCGGCCGTGGGGAGGCCCGCGCGGCGGATACGGCGGGTCTCGGCGGTGACGTCGCCGAGCATGCCGAGGGCGGCGCGGCCCGCCGGGACCGCCTGTTCGACCCGGCGCTCCAGGAGGTACAGGGGTGAGTGCGCGCCGGACCCTTCGGGCTGTGACGGGGCGGGGCGCACGGGGGCGGCCGGGTCCGGGAGGTCGGCACGGAGCAGCCGGTCGAGGCCGAGGTCGATCGGCCCCTCGCCGGTGGGGTGCGAGCAGGCGAGGAGGGCGAGCCGGGGGTGGGGGGCGGGCACCAGGCGGCCGATGATCCGCAGCCGTGTCCCCGGCGCCGTGGCCAGCAGCATCAGGTTGTCGCGGTGGGCCAGCGCGGGGTCGTCGTCGGCGACGGTGAGCCGGACGGAAATGCCTCCCTCGCACAGCGCGAGCAGGCAGGTTCCACCCGACTCCCGTACCGCGCCCAGGAGTTCGACATCCAGGAAGAGCAGGTCGCTGCCGCCACCGTCCGGGTCCGCGTAGCGGGAGGTGGACCGCAGGGCGCGGGCGGCCTGTTCGGACGGCGGCGTCTCCCACAGGGCGGCGAGCGGCGGCTCCGTCCACGCCGCGCCCCGGGCGGTGACGGCCTTGACGCCCTTCCCTGCGCCCAGTCTGCCGTCCGGTGAGACCGTCGCCCCCGAGACCGCCAGGCCCGCCCGGCCCAGCTCCCGGTGGGTGAGCGCGCTGTCCCCCAGGCGCACGGCCCGGTCGGCCACGCCCAGGGCGCGCCCGACGCCGCCGGGTGCCACGTCGCCGACCGTGCAGAGGCGGCCGTCGGATCCGGCGACCCAGGTTCGGACGCCGCCGTGCCCCGAGGCGGTGACCACGGGTTCGGTGAACAGGCCGTACAGGCGCAGCGAGCCGTCCGGTCTGTACGGGCGGCGTACGCGGCCCCTGACGACGGCCAGTTCCGCCCCGGACGCCGTACCCACTCGGTGTGCGGTGCCCAGGAGTTCGGCCAGGGCCGTGACGAGGTCGGCGGTGCGGTAGGACGGGTCCCCGGCGCGGGCCGCGCGCAGCAGCGTGACGACGGACAGTGCGGCGCCCGCGGCGCGCGGAAGATGCCGGAGCCGGGCGGTGTGCGCGGCGCGGAGGAGGGCCGACTGGGTGACGGCGCCGGCCCCGTCGATGCCGGCCTCCAGCACGGCGGCACCCGCCGACCACAGGGCGTCGGCCGCGGCACACTGGGCCGGGCTCGCCACCTCGGGCGGGGAAGCGTCATCCGGGGCGGGACCGGGGTCCGTTGCGGAGTCGGGTCCGGGGACCGCCCGGGTGGGCCGGTCAGCGGGTTCCGGCGCCGGGTCCGCCGTGGGGGCGGCACAGGCGGCGGCCGCGCGGTGGATGCATGCCGGGGCGAGGAGGCAGCCGCAGGTGATGGCGTCCGCCGTCGCCACCACGCCGCCCGGGGCGTGCAGGCGCAACTCGGTCTCGTCGTCGACGGTGACCGTCACCGTGTCCCCGTCGCGGTGCGTCGGGCGGGCGGCGAGCTTGGTGACCGCCGCGTCCAGCCGCTTGCGCAGCCGGGGCGAGAGGTCCTCCACGAGCGTGGCCGTGACCTCCGGCGCGACGGGGGGCAACTGGGCGGCGTTCATGCGGTCTTCTCCCCTATCCAGCGGGCCAGTTCGAGTGGGCTGAGGGCCGCCACGGGCATGCCGGCGGCCACGAGCTGCCCGGCGACGCCCGTCGAGTAGCGGGGCCGGCCGGCGTCGTCGAGGCTCGCGCATCCGAGGACGTGGCAGCCGGTGGCCACCAGGGTCCGCACCTCGGCCAGCAGTCCGCCGAGCGGCGCGCCCTCCTCGAAGTCGCTGATGACGACGACGAGGGTGCGGGTGGGCACCGCGATCAGGCCGCGGGCGTGCCGCAGCCCTGCGGCGATGTGCGTGCCCCCGCCCACGCTCACCTCCAGCAGGAGGGAGAGGGGATCGCGCACATGGCCGGTGAGGTCGACGACCTCCGTGGAGAAGGCCAGGAAATGGGTGCTCAGGGTCGGCACCCCGGCGAGCACGGAGGCGGTCAGCGCGGACCAGATCGTGGACGCCTCCATGGATCCGGAGACGTCGGTGACCAGGATCAGGCGCCAGTCGGCCGACCGGCGGCCGCGGCTGCGGAACACCGGCTTCTCAGGGATCACCCGGACCGTTCCGTCGGCCGCCCTGCGGGCGGTGGCCAGGTTGGCGCGCAGCGTGCGCGGCAGGTCCAGCCGGCCGCCGGGGCGGCGGGTGGGCCGGGCCAGCATCGTGCCGGTGAGGGCGGGTCGCAGCCGGGTGGCGAGCTGCCGGGTCAGTTCGTCGACCAGGCGGCGGACCAGCGGCCGGAGCGCCGCGACGCGGGCTTCGGGGAGGCCGCCGGCGTACCGCAGGATCGTCCGGAGCAGTTCCACGGAGGGGGTGACGGCCGCCGGGTCGATTTCGGCGAGGACGTCCTGACGCCCTGTCGCGGCCGCGGCGGCGAGGACCTCCTCGCGGACGCCGGGGCCGAACAGCGCGGCCAGTTCCTCGGACCACTCGCGGACGCCGGGGAACGACGGTTCCCGGCCGCCGCGCGATCCGGAGCCGCCGGGCAGACCGCCGCGGGACCCCTCGCCGTGTCCCGCGCCGTAGAGCTCGTCCAGAGCGGTCGCCAGGCGGGCGGCGCCGGACGGCAGTTGGTCGGGACGCCGGCCGAGCACGAGCCGCCACCGGTCGGCGGGCGCGAGGGTCCGCGCGGGGGCGGCCTCGATGGCGGATGCGGTGGCGGGGGTGACGGTGGGGCGCGCTGCGGCGGGGTGGCCGGACAGCGGTGGGAACCGTACGTCGTGCGCGGGTGGCGGGACGGGCAGACCCAGGCCGGTCAGGAGCTCGCGGGCCGCGAGGTCGGCGACCGTGCGGCGGGCCGACTCGACCGGATCGTGTCCGTCGAGGGTGTCCACCCGTTCGCCCAGCCGCTCCTCGACGGTGTCCAGCAGCCGGTCCCGGGCGGCCGGGCTCAGGGTGTCGAAGCCACCGCGCAGGGCCGGCAGCCGGGCCAGGAACGCGGCGTCCTCCAGCTCGACGACCCGGCGCAGCAACGGGTCCAGGGCACCGGCGCCGACGGTCAGGAGCGGGCCCGCCACCGTCAGGACGCCGGTGAGGCGGGCGGTGAGCGCGGCCCGGGAGGTGCTGTCCACGGCTCCGTCCACCCAGGAGGCGACGCGCCCCCCGAAGGTCTCGGCCTCTTCGTGGCCCGTGAGCACCCTGACCGCCCCGGCGGCCGCGGCGATCAACGGGGTGCCGTCGGCCGCCAGCCGGGCGAGGGCGTCGGTGAGCCGGATGCCGCCCACCCGGTCGGCCCGCTGGGCCAGTTCGAGCAGCGCACGGGCGTCCTCGGGCTCCTCGGAGCCGGTCAGACCGTCGACCTGGCGGACGGCGGCCGAGGTCAGGAGTTCGGCCGCGCGCGCGGTGCGGGCGGCACGCGCGGGCGCGGTGGCGACGGGGGGCGAGGCGTCCCGGGGCGCGATGGCGGTGGCGTCCGCGGGCGCGGCGTCGTCGGGGGGCGAGCCGTCCCGGGGCGCGGCGGCGGTGGCGTCCGGGGGCGCGGCATCGTCGGGCGCGGCCAGGCCCGGCAGATGGCCGGCGTCGATGCGGTCCAGCAGGTCGAGCCCGGTGAGGATTTCGGGGAGGGTACCGCTCGCGGGGAGTACGGCCGCCAGTTCCGTCAGCCGTTCGTCGGCCAGGGCGGGGAGCCCGCACTCGGCGGCCTCCATGAGACCCCGGACGACCTGGGCGGCCGTCGGGCCGCCCTCCGCGCGCTCGGCCGCGTGCCGCTGGCGCAGCACGCCCTCGGCCGCCTGGGCCGGGGTGACGCCGCGGGCCCCGGCCGCGGTGAGCATCGCGGCCGTCGCCGGGGTCCATCGCACCTGCCAGCGTGTCGTGAGTCCTTCCGTGCCCGCCGCGCCGGTCACCGCCTGCTCCTGCGCATAGGGGATGCCGCACACCGTCAGCCTGCGCAGCAGCAGTTCGCGGCGGCGGTCCAGGGCGGAGCGCGCCGGGTCGAGCCGGAGGTCACGCGGTGTCTTCTCGTGCGCGTCCTCCGGGCCGGGGAGGGAGAGCGCCGCGGTCTCGGCCTCGACGGCGGGGCCCAGTCCGCTGCGCGGGGCGGCGGGCGCGGGCCGTCCGGTGCGGGCTCCGACGAGTACGCGTTCGAGGGCCGCGGCGACGGCGCGGCCCGTGCCGTAGGTCTCGCCGCGCCCGAGCACCGTCTGTACGGCTTCCAGGAATTCACCGCGGCCGGGGGCGGGCAGGTCGCGCAGGCGGGCCAGGTCACCGGCCACCCGGACGACCTCCCGGCCGTCCGCCGGGCCGTAGGGGTGGCCCTGTTCGCGCAGGGCGGCGCAGACGCGGACGGCGGTGCGGATCAGCGCCTCGTGCAGCGCTGCCGGGTCCCCGGCGGCGTCCAGGACGGTGTGCTGCCACTCGGGGTCCCGGATCCCGGCCGGGTAGCCGGACCGTGAGTCGAGCAGCGGGTACGTGTACGGGACCAGGGAGACCGTGCACGCCGCCGTCCCGGCAGCGCCGTTCACATGGCCGTCCGCGTCCCGTGCGGGGCCCCCGGCGGCGGACGGCAACAGCGCCGGGGTGTGGAAGGCTCCCACCACCACGGCGGGCCGACGGCCGCTCGCCAGGGCCTCGGCGACATGTCCGCGCATCCATGCCTCGCGCACCAGGTCCGTGCCGTGCACCCCGCCCCGCGCCTCGGCCTCGTAGCGCAGTGCCCAGCCGGTGAGCAGGGCCGCGCGGCGGAGCGCCTCGGGCGTCGAACCGGGCGCGAGGGCCTCCACCAGCCGGTCCCACAGGTCGTCGCCGTCCCGGCCGGTGAGCCGGGCCCGGAGCGCGGCGGACAACCCGTGCCCCTCCCCCGGCACGGGTACCGAGTCGGCTCCCGGGACAGGAGCGGGGGTGGGGGTGGGGGTGTCCGGACCGCCTCCCGCCCACGCCCGGTCGGCCAGCGGGAGATCGCAGGCCACGGCCGGGACCCCGTTCCTCGCCGCCCAGCGCAGAGCGACCAGTTCGGGCGAGAAGTCCGCGAACGGGTAGAAGGCCGGCCCCCGTTCGCCTGCCGAGCCGGGCCCGTCGGCGGGCACGGCCGCCAGCGCCACCGGGGCCTCGGTCTCCTCGTGGGCGAGCCAGCCCAGCCAGGGTTGGAACTCGGCGGGCAGTTCGACGAGGAGGACGTCGGGGGCCGCCGCGTCCAGCAGTGCCGGGAGGGCGGCCGCCAGCGAGGGCGCGTGGTGGCGCACCCCGATCAGGAACGGCAGCCCGGGTCCGGTCGCCGCGAGGGCCTCCACCGCGGCTTCCCCGGTACGGGGCCCGGCGGCCGGGCCCCGTACCGGGGAAGCGCCCGGCACACCGGCGGTGGACAGCGCCTCGGAGATGGACCCCGTTTCGGCGGTGGACCGGGTTTCGGCGGTGGACCGGGTTTCGGCGGTGGACCGTGTTTCGGAGGTGGTCGGCTCGCTCATCCGTCAGTTCTCCAGCACCGAGCGCAGGTCCCACAGCGCACGCCAGGTGGCCGCCCCCTGCTCCGCGCGCCTGCGCACCGGCCCGTCCCAGTACCCCAGCAGCCGTGCCGCGTCGGCGGGGTCGTCCTTTCGGACGACGCCGAGCAGATGGCCGGGCAGGAGGGAGAGAACGTCCCGGTCGCCGGGGAAGTAGGCGGCGGCCAGGCCCAGGGAGCCCGCGACGGAGACCGCCTCCGCCGTGCTCATCACCGTGGAGGGGCGCTCCACCTCCCAGCCCTCCACGGAGCGGCCCTCGCGCAGGTCCCGGAAGGCCGTGACAAGGGCTTCGAGGACCGCCTCGTCCACCTGGTAGGCGGCGCCCACGCGTTCGACGGCTGCCCGTGACTGGCGCCGGACGAGCGCGGTCTCGGCATCCACGTCCCCGATGTGGCCCACGGTCTCGAAGTTGAAGCGCCGCTTCAGCGCCGCGGACATCTCCGAGACGCCCTTGTCCCGCAGGTTGGCGGTGGCGATGAGGGTGAACCCGGGGGCCGCGTGCACCTGGGCGCCCTCCCCGCCCGCGAGTTCGGGGACCGCGATCCGCCGCTCGGAGAGCAGTGACACGAGGGCGTCCTGGACCTCCGGCAGGCAGCGGGTGACCTCCTCGACGCGGGCGACGGCCCCCCGGGTCATGGCGGTGAGTACCGGGGAGGGCACCAGGGCCTGCTCGGTGGGGCCCTGGGCGAGCAGCAGCGCGTAGTTCCAGCCGTACTTGAGCTGGTCCTCGGTGGTGCCCGCGGTGCCCTGCACGGTGAGCGCGCTGGTCCCGCAGACGGCCGCCGACAGCAGTTCGGAGAGCATGGACTTGGCGGTGCCGGGTTCACCCACGAGCAGGAGTCCGCGCTCTCCGGCAAGGGTGACCACGCACCGTTCGACCAGGGCGCGCTCGCCGACGAACTTCTGCTCGATCACCAGGCGGCGCGGCACCCCGGCTTCGGGCCGGGCGCCCTTCGGCAGGCCCAGTGCCTCGCCCGCGCTGCCCGTCACGAAGGTGACGACGGCTCGCGGGGTGAGCAGCCAGCCTGGTGGGCGGGGCCCGGAGTCGTGGGCGGCGAGGAAGGCCAGCTCGGTGGCGTACCGGTCCTCGGGCGGCGTGACCTGGCGGTGCTCCCGGCCGGGCGCCGTCGCCTGGTCCGGGACGCCGCCCGTGGTGGTGCTGTCCATGGTGGTCGTGGTGTCGTTCGTCATCGGCGGCGGCCCTTCCGGGTTGCGCGGGTGTCCAGTTCTTCGAATGCGGGGGCGTCGCCGCCGCGGACCCGAGCCCAAGCGGCTGTGAACAGCGCGGGCACGGGGAGGTGGGGAAGGGTCCGGGTGGACCCGGCCACGGGGTACAGGCGTTCCTTCCAGGTCTCCAACGGCAGTCCGGGGGCGCCGCGTTCGAGCCAGCCGCAGGGGAGGAACAGGGTGCGGCCGGCCCGGGATCGCTTCGCCTCCACGACAAGGCCGGTGGCGGTGAGTTCGGCCCGGGCCTTCTTGATCCGTGCCGGCTTCCACTCGGTCCAGCGGAGGCAGTTGCGGTCCGTCGGGTCGGGCAGGGCGAGCAGCATCAGGTAGAGGGCGGCGGCGTCCGCGCTCAGGCCGAGGGCGTCGGATGCCTCGGCCACCAGGTCCGGCACCGCACGCGTCGGGTCCTGGGCCGGGTGGTGCGGGGAGCCGTCGGGGGCGCCCGCCGACGCCAACGCGTCGGTCTCCTCACCCAGCAGTGCGCGCAGGGCGAGCAGATCACCGGTGCCGTGGCGGCCGACGGTGCCCTCGACGAGCCCGAACGCCGGGTCGTCGGGGCCCGCCAGGCCGGCCGGGCGGATCAGCAGCTTCTCGTTGCTGCCGTGGCCGGGGGCGAGGAGCAGCGCCGTGCCGGCCCGGACGAGACCGTCGGCCCCGGCGCCGCCGGACTCGGGGAGCCCGTGGGCGGCGCGGACCACGGGGCCCATCGAGCCCCCCGACTCCGTCCAGTCCAGGCCGAGGTCCAGCACCAGGCCGGGGTCGGCGAGGCGGTCGCGCAGGGCCGCGAGCCCGACGGGCAGATGCGCGCGTAGGGGATGCCCGTACGGCAGTGTGTAGGCGAGGGTGCTCAGGGCGGTCAGGGCCGCGGAGACCGCACCACGTGCGCCCACCCGGCGCAGGCCCGGGCGGCCGGTGCCGTCCTGCACCTCGATGCCGTGGGCGAGCCACGTCCGGGAGCCCGTGTTGAGGACCAGGTCGACGGCGCTCGGGGTGGTGCCCGACAGGTCGAGGTCGAGTTCCTCGGGGACACGGACGAGGGAGGCCAGGCGCTCCTGCCAGACCTCGGCGGCGGCCCGGACGTCGGGGCCCGTGGACCACAGCTCGGCCGGGTCCGCGGGCAGCAGTGCCCGGAGCAGGGCGTGCCGGTCGTCTCCGGGGAGTGCGTCCAGTCTGGCCTGGGCCGCCTCGAAGGCACGTGTCTTCGCCCCGAGCAGCGCGAGCGCCTCGGTGCCGGGCTCCTCGATGGCTGCCGACAACAGGGCGGCCGACTGGAGGGGACCGATTCCGGTGGCCGTGTGCATTGCCTCGGTGGCCTCCGGAAGCCAGGGTGCCGGGCCCTGCTCCCGTACCAGGGCGGTGAGCCGGGTGAGCCGGTCGCGGGCGATGCCCTGCCGGTGAACGTGCTCGTGGTCCAGGGTGAAGCCGGGGACGGGGCCGAAGGCGCCGGTCGGGTCGTGGTCCAGGGCGAGCCAGCGTGCCGCGTCGTTCCGGGAGTTCCGGTCGCGGTTGGCGAGGACCACCACGGTGCGGGCGCCCTTGCGCAGCACCTGACCGAGGCGGTGCACGGCCTCGGGGCGTCCCGGCCCGGATGCCCCTCCGACGAACGGCTCGACGAGCTCCACCTGCCGGACCGTGCCCGCCGGATCGGCCAACGGGCCCGCGGCGAGGGTTTCCAGCAGCACGAGGAGCCCGGCGCGGTGCTCGGGGGAGGTGGTCGCCGAGGCGGCCCGGTAGGCCAGTTCGGGCAGCTTGTCGAGGAGGGAGGTCCAGTTCAGGGAGTCGCCGGGCACGGTGTACTCGTCCCGCTGCCAGCCGTCCGCAGGGGTGAACGGGACCTTGGACGGCGTCGGCGGGCCGAACGCCGGCTCACCGCCGAGGACATGGTTGACGGCGAGGATCTGCCGGATCACGGTCCACCGGCTCCCGCCTCCCCACCAGTTGCCGTACATCCGCTCGGAGCCCCAGGCGGTGGCATTCCGCAGGGTCGTGTCGTCGCCGTGCTCGGGCTTGTGATCGAAGAACATGCCCTGGGTGCGGGCGGTGTTCCGGGGGGTGGCCGGCTGCACGGGCTTGGGCGGTTCCAGGTACCGGGCGACCGCGGCGGCGCGGTCCACCGCGCTCCGGACAAGCCCGGTGACGCCCGCGAGGAGCCGTACGTCGGTCACCTCGGGCAGCACCCGGGCGACGGCTTCCTGGCTCAGCTCCTGCGACGAGGGCCCGGTGTACTCCTCGACAGCCCGGAACGCCTCCAGGTGCCGGGCGACCACGGTGGCGACCTCCTCGAACAGCTCCCCCGCGCGGGAGTCCGTCAGATTCCGCAGGGCGAGGGAACCCCGCTCGTCCCTGGGGCGCAGGGCGTGCCAGTAGGCGACGGGAGGCACGTAGGGGGTGCCTGCCGCGTTGCTCCCGCCGGAGGAGTCGGTGGTGACGGACCACAGGCTGCCGCCGGTGCCGTCCGTGTCCGCCGGGTGCGCTTCCACGGAGCGGTGGTGCAGGGCCGCGACCGGCCGTGACCCGCCGGGCAGCATGAGGGCGCCGAGCGGTATCGGGGAGCCGTCGCCCGGCAGCGGGTGCGGCAGGGTAACGGTGTGGCCGTCGGGGGTGCCGGCGACGATCAGGTGCCCGTCGGCGGGTGCGGCCGTGCCGGGCTCGGTGACCGTGCGGCGGACCCAGCGGCCGAGGACCGAGCCGTCCGTACCGAACGGAGTGGTCTCCAGACCGGGCTGGAGGGGCAGCACCTGGCAGTGCTCGGGGAGCAGCCGGGCGCCGTCCTGCACCCCGGAGCGGAGGAAGGCGGGGAGGGATGCGCGGCCGTGCGTGCCGCTGACCGGGTCGTACTCCAGCCACACCCGTTGCGTGCCCTGTCGGCCTTCCCGCCAGTGGCCGGTGCCGTCGGAGATGACGGCGCGCTGAGGCGGGAGGGAGGTGTCGCCCGCGTGCAGGGTCTTGCCGCCGGTGACGCGGCCACCGCCGGGCAGCGGCAGGCAGACCTCGTCCGAGGGGCCGGAGCCGCCCCAGCGGGGGGTCTGTTCGCCGCCGACGGTGAACACCTCGGCGGGGCGGTTCGACCAGTAGCCGCGCTGCTTGCCGTCCTCCCACCAGATGACCAGCAACTCGCCGTCGACGTACCGGAAGGCGAACGTCCGCCAGTGGTCGAGGGGGCCGGGCAGCCGCAGGGTGTGCCGCAGCAGAACGCCTTCCGGGCCGATGACGACGGCCCGTTCGAGAGTGTTCAGGATGAGCGCGGGCCAGGCGCCGGTGACACCGACGCCCTGCCGCCGGTGGCCCTGCTGACGCGCGGCGGCGGCCTCGGCGGCCAGTTCGGTGTAGGTCTCGTCGAGCGCGGGCCAGCCCAGTTCGTCGAGGACGCCGGTACGCAGGCTGGACGCGAGCAGCGGCACGACGGCGTGGCCCTTGAGGAGTCGCACGGCCTCCGGGGCGACGTCCGCGACCACGTCGCGGAAGACCGAGAGCCTGCTGAGAGCGGTGTGCAGCCCGGGGAGCCCTCGCGCGGCGGTGTACTCCGCGGCGCGGGCGGTCAGCCACTCCCGCAGTACCGCGGAGAGCACCGGGTGCGCCGCCAGCTTCGCCATACCGGCGTCGCTCAGCCGCTGACCGTGTCCGTCGCCGAGGCTGCCGAGGTTCCGGCGCAGAAGGGCGCGGAAGAATGGCCGTTCGGCGACGGCGGTGAGATCCCGTGCGCCGGGCACGGTGTCGGTGAGCCACGGGCCGAACGTGACACCGGGGGGCTGTGCGGCGCCCGTTCCCTGGTCGTCCGGCTCGGCGACGGGGACGCCGGAGGCCAGGCAGAGGTCGAGCAGGTCCAGATCGGCGATGGGCTGCCAGCGGCCCTGGAACAGCTCGACGGGGCGCCCGTCGGCACGCAGCCGGTCCGTCATCCGGGCGGCCAGGTCGAGGGTCTGCGAGCTGCGGGCCGCGGTGACCCGGTTGCGCCGGCGGTGTGCCTCCCAGCGGGCGAGCCAGTCCGCCGGGGAGACGGACGGGGCGGCGGAGTCGGAGGGAGCGATGCCGGAGGCGTCCGGGAGGGCGGTCAGCAGGTCCTCGGCGCCGGACTCGGCCAGCAGCGCGAGCCAGCCGGATTCGCCGTCCTTGTCCCGGCCGCTCTCGCTGAAGGTCTCCGGGAAGAAGCCGAGGAGCCTGGCCCGCACGGTCGCATCCCGCCGAGCGAGGGCGATGAGCGCGGAGCGGTAGGCCACCCAGAACGAGGCGGGGGCGCGGACGACTCCCGGGGAGCCGATCAGATCGGCCACCAGGTCGCGTTCGGCGGCATCGCGGTCCAGCCCGGCGGCCTTGACCAGTGCGCGCACGTCCTGCGGCAGCGCCGCGTACGGGGGCACACCGGCCGCGCAGCGCTCGACCAGCAGACGGCGGAACTGCGCCCAGGCGTCCGCCGGTGCGAGCCGGGCCACCAAGTCCCGCACGTACTGCCGCAGCGCCTTGACGGTCAGCGCGCCGGCGAAGGCGAACTCCAGGAAGACCGCGCGCTGCCGGTCCTCGTCCACGACCAGCCCGTGCACCCGCTCGGCCTCGCGGGCCTTGCCGAAGAAGGAGGCGGCGTAGGTGGTGTTCTCGGCCTGGAGGAAGAGGCGTGCCACCTGCTCGTAGTAGGTGGGGAGGAAGTGGGGCACGGCCCGGCCGAGCCGGGTGCCGAGTGCGTCGAAGCCCTCCTTGGCCGCTCCGGCGCGGGTCCTCGCCTGCCGGCCCAGCCGCTCGATGTCCTTGACCAGGGCCAGGGCGTGGTGCCCGTTGGCGGGGTCGTTGACCAACGCCCAGGCCGGGAAGCCCAGCGTCTCGCGGCGGACCTGGCCCACGACGGGGGCCTCGGTGGTCCGGGCCAGCCCGAGGAACTCCAGGGCCAGGTCCTCGGCTTCGCCGAGAGTTCCGGGCACGAGCCGGACCACGGGGCGCTCGCCGAGGGCGGTGTGCGTGTAGGTGCGGGCGGTCAGCGTGTCGGCGTCGTCCCGGTCGGTGGTACCGACCGGGAGGATCGTGCCGGCGTCCAGCAGGGCCGCCGCGCGGGCCTCGTCGACCGGGGTGGAGGCGCTCCCGCCCCGGGCCTGGGCGGGGAGGAGCGCCGCGCCCGCTGCCGTCGTGTTCGCGTTGGTGTTCGTCGTCGTGGTGCTCATGCCGCCCGCTCCTCGTCCGCCACGTCGCGGCCGGCGTAGAGCGCCGCCGCCATGCGCATGCCTTCGGACCACGCGACAGGGCCGACCTCGGCGGCCGTCAGCGCGCGCCCCGCAGGTTCGGTCCAGCCCAAGGGGCCCGTCTCGGTGCCGTACTCGTCGTATCCGTCGTGCTCGCCGATCCAGATGCGCGCCTCGACGGTGACGCTGCCCTCAACGACCGGGCAGACCGCGTATCCGCCGCGCGACCGGTACCCGAGTTGGGTGACGCGGCCGTGCAGGAAGCGCGCTTCCTTGAACACGCCGCCTGCGTAGGTGTCCACGGAGGTGGTGTCCGGGAGGAGGCCCGGCGGGCGGCGCCACACCTCGCGGAACAACTGCTCCACGTTCTGGCGCACCCCCAGTTCGACCGCGAACTCCCGCAGCTCGTCGAGGTCGTCGAGGAGAACGGGGTGGGGCACGCTGACGACGTCCGGAGTGATGCGGACGGTGTCGCCGTCCAGGTCGACGAGGCCGAGACCGCGGTCGGGGTCGACATCGCGCAGGAAACCGGCGACCCCACCGTCCACGCCGGTGACCACCACGTCCCGCAGGGCCGCCTGCCATGCCGGGTCGGGCCAGACCCGGGCGAGCACGGCCGTGGGGACGGGCAACGAACGCACCATCCACTGCTCGACGTCGGTCAGGCACTGTCGCTCGTGCCGCTCCAGCCACTCCGTCAGCTGCCGGAGTCCGACGACCGCCGGGTCGTCCTTCAAGCTGGCCGGGACGGACTTCAGCCGTCGGCCCTTCCCATTGCGGCAGACCACCTTGCCCGCCTCCAGAGCGACTTCGTAGTCGCCCGCCGGAACCCACCCCATGCGCTGTTCTCCCCGTCGTTCCGGACGGCCGCCGAACCGGCGGCACGCTGATGAAACCCGTCAGCGGCAACGCACCGTGACGAGTGGAAAAGACTCTAGGCGCCACCAGTGACAATGGGTCCGGGCCCCCTCCGCTTCGCCGTGCGGACCGGCAGCTCAGCAGGGCCGCCCGACAGT
Organism: Streptomyces sp. NBC_01237; assembly: GCF_035917275.1. Taxonomy (NCBI): domain Bacteria; kingdom Bacillati; phylum Actinomycetota; class Actinomycetes; order Kitasatosporales; family Streptomycetaceae; genus Streptomyces; species Streptomyces sp. NBC_01237. Next base: position 1,011,193 of record NZ_CP108508.1, read on the forward strand.
GCTCACCGACCCGCCGAGGCCGCGACGCCACGGAACCCGCCGGCGCAACCGACGGAACACCGGCGGTGAATGGACGCCGGCGCGGGCCCGTCTCTTCCGCCCCGCTCGCGCAGGGCGGCCGGAAGGACGACAGGGTGAACGAGCGGAGGCCGGCGGTGATCGGCCTGGGCGAGGTCGGCGCCCCCCACCAGGGAAGGTGCCACGCCATCGGCCGGGGTGCTCCTGGCGCCCCTGGGGGCGGTTCACGAGCCCTTCGCAGACCGGGCGGCGAGTGCCTCCCCTTCGACCACGCCGTCGGCAGCACCCGCACCCCCGCACGGCGCCGCCGGACGACAACGCCTCCCCACCGACCCGCGGGCAGGAAGCCTCCCCCTCACCAACGGCACGGCGAGCGACCGGTACCAGGCACCGAAGGGCCCGCAGGAACGCCGACCGGCGGAGCGACTCGCACGGCGGCTCGGCCCACCGGTACTCATCCGCCCGTGGCGGCCCCGGCGAAAGACTCGTCGTGCGTCGGTGGGTCGTACAGTTCCGCCCACAGGTCGAGAAAGGCCCGCAGCGGCGTACTCGGCCGGGTGACCGGCCTCCAGACGAACACCTTCCGCAAGCGGATGGCGGGCTCCAGCGGCACGACGACGAACCTCGGGTCGGCGGCGAGTACCGGACTCGCGTGGGAGGTCAGGGCCATACCGATCCCCTCCGCGACCAACGCGACCTGGAGGGCGACATCGTTCGTCGCGTAGGCGATGTCCAGCCGCAGCCCCTTCGCGGCGAAGGCCTCTCGGACAAACGCGTGCACACCGCTGTCGGGGCCGTAGCTGATGACCGGGCTCCGGGCCACCTCCTCAAGAGTCATCGGCCGGTCCGCGGCCCGGCTTCCGGCGGGAAGGACCGCCACGATCCGGTCCTCCAGGAGCACCCGCGACGCGACGGCGGCGAGCGCGCCGTCCGGCGGCCCCGCGACCACGGCCGCGTCGATCGCCCCGTCGCGGACCTTCGCCAGCAGAGAAGGGCTCGATGCCCCGGTGAGGCTCACCGCGACCCGGGGGTATCGGCGGTGATACTCCCCCAGCAGCCCGGGGATGCGGGTGCCTTCCAGGCCGCCGACGGTCCCCAGCGCGAACGAGCCGCCCAGCAGTCCGGAACGGTCGGCGAACTCCAGGGCCGCCGCCGCGGCCGCCGCCAGACAGGCGCGTGCGTGCGGCAGCAGGGCGGCACCGCCGGAGGTGAGGACCACCTGTCGGGGCAGCCGATCGAACAGGAGCTCGCCCAACTCCTTCTCCAGGGCCTGGATCTGCTGGCTGATCGCGGGCTGAACCACATGGCAGCGGGCCGCCGCCCTGGTGAACGACCGTTCCTCCGCCACCGCGACGAAGTACTCAAGGGTACGGAGCTCCATGGCCGACAAGCTACCAACTCCGCTGCTGACAGCACGGGTTGTTGCAGGTGGAGCCCGTCCGTCACCGATAACGGGCGGGTGACCGGCCCGGTGCGATCAGGGATCGTGACAACGGCCATCACCGCTGCGTATTGGACGTACGCGGTCGGCACCCCGAGGCTGATATCCGAGTGTCGGCCGGCCCCGCGGCCCAGGTGAAGGGCAAGAACAGACCGATGAGAGTGACCGTCGTCGGCGGAGGAATCGCCGGACTGACCTGTGCCCTCAGCCTGCATGCGGCCGGCTTCCAACCTCAGGTGTGCGAAGCGGCGCGGACGGTCGAGGCGGTCGGCGTGGGCATCAACCTGTTGCCGCACGCCGTCCGGGAGCTCTCCGAACTCGGACTGGCCGGTGAACTGGTCTCCGCCGCGCTGCCCCCGCGACGGCTGAGCTACCACGACCGGGCGGGCGAGGCGGTCTGGGAGGAGCCACTGGGACTTGCCGCCGGATACCACTGGCCGCAGTACTCCGTGCATCGCGGCCGTCTGCAGATGCTGCTGCTCGACGCGGTGCGCGAACGTCTGGGTCTGGACGCGGTCCGTACGGGCCTGCTCTTCCAGCGATTCGAGCAGACCGAGGGGGGCGTCCGCGCCCACTTCCTGGACCGGTCGAGCGGGCTGCCCACGACCGTCGACGGCGACGTGCTGGTCGGCGCCGACGGCATCGACTCCGCCGTCCGCGCCCAGCTCCACCCGGGCGAGAGCGGCCCGCGGTGGAACGGCGTCCACATGTGGCGTGGGGTCGCGCACCACCCGCATGTCCTCGACGGCCGTTCGATCGTGGTTGCCGGTGGCAGCCCCGGCGCCAAGTTCGTCGCCTACCCGATCGAGGACCCCGCGACCCCGGACGGCGAAGCCTTGGTCAACTGGGTACTGGAGGTCCGGCACGAGCCGTCCGCCGCTCCCCCGGGCGGCCCCGGCCGCCCGGTCACGGAGGCGGAGGCCCGCGCCGGGCTGTCGTCCTGGAACCTGCCGTGGATCGACCTCGCGACGCTCGCCGAGCGCTCCCCGGCGATCTTCGAGTACCCGATGCTCGACCGCGATCCCCTGCCGCGCTGGAGTTTCGGACGCGTCACCCTGCTGGGCGACGCCGCACATCCGATGTTCCCCGTGGGCATGAACGGGGGATCGCAGTCCGTCGTCGACACCCGCGTACTGGCCTGGTGCCTGGCCCGGGACAACGACCCCGCCGCCGCGCTCGGCCGCTACGACCTGATGCGCCGGCCGGTCGTCAACCCGGTCGTGCTGGCCAACCGGGCCCTGGGGCCGGAAGAGATCATCGCGCGGGCCGCGGACCACGGCGGGGCGCTGCCCGCCGGGCAGGCCGAGAACATCGCGGAACGCTACAGGGAGCTGACCCGGGCCACCGTGACCCAGGTCAACACCCACACGTCCTGGGCGGTTCCGCGCCACGCCACGGAACCCGCACGCTGAGGACCGGACGCGAGGGGCCGTACGGGGCTGATCGAGCCTGCACGCGACGGCCGGCTGACGAGGTCGGCACGCAGGCCCCCGCACCGCCCCCATGGTGGGCACACGCACCCCGGCGACCGGAACTGTGGTGCCCCACCACATACGCCCCCGAACTGCCCGTTCCTACGGTGTGGCGACACGAAACGTCCCCGCCAACCGTCCGGAAGTGGTGTCCCGTGGCCGCCCCCGCAGCCTCTCCCCCAACACCCGGCTCCCTCAAGCGAGTCGTCGCCGCCAGCCTCGTCGGCACCACCGTCGAGTGGTATGACAACTCATCCGAACAGAGCTACGAGCTGCGGTTTTGCCGCCATTGACCTTCCGAAGTCAGCACCAACCCAGCACCGAGAAATCTCGTGCCCGACAGGAAACAAGGCCGTGCTCAATCTGACTGGCTGTGGGGCTTGGTGACGGGCACCGAAGATCGTCACTCACCGTAGCGCTTCCCGCGTCAGTAGCGCCACGCCGACCGGCTGCCTGCCGACCTCCTTAACGGGTCTGGGCCACCAAACCGCACGCGTGGGGGCATCAACCAGTTGTCTGGCTGATGCCCCCACGCGTGCGCGGATAGTACGTCAGGCCACCTCGAGCACCGCGTCAAACTCGAGGGGCAAGTTGAGCTCGGCCTGCATTGCGAAGACGGCATCCATCAGTGACCTCAGGCGCTCGGGAGCCTCAGGCATGACATGCGCGTACGTCTGATGGGTGATTCTCGGGTCGCGATGCCCCAGCCACTCAGCCATGTCCGTCACCGGAACACCTTTCGACAAGCCGGCGGAGACGAAGAAACGGCGAAGCCAACGAGTGGTAATCCTCCGCGAGATGCCCGCAGCCTTCTTCGCATTACGCCACAGTCGGTCGACGAGGGAGTACATAAGAATGAGTCCTTTTCAACCTGACCGTGGGGCTGTGGTGTTGGTTGGTGCGGGCTGTACGGAACGACGAAGCTCCTGGTAGACGGGTTCTTGACCAAGATCACCCGTGTCCGCCAGGAGCTTCGCGTGCTCGCCTACCCGTCGTCGATCGATCTTTCCAGCAGTACCTTGCAGCACCTGGCCGAGCAGCTTGCAGTCCGGCGACGGGAGATCGGTACCCGGTGGCGACGCCTGCCCGCCGGCCGCCAGGCCCTGCTCGCCCTGGCCCGGGCGATGGAGACGGCCCGGACGAAAGCGTTCGTGATCCTGGATTGCACTCTGCTGCCGATCGACCGGATCGCCGCCGACACCCCCTGCTGCTCGGGAGAACACAAGCGGCACCGCATGAACGTCCAGGTCCTCACCGACCCATTCGACCGACTGCTCTGGGCTTCCCCGGCTCTGCCTGGAGCCACTCACGACCTGACCGCGGCCCGAAGCCATGGCATCGTCGACGCGCTCGCGGCCGCAGGACTGAAGTGCTGGGCGGACAAGGCCTACCAAGGCGCCGGCCGACACATCCGAGTCCCCTTCCGGGGCCGACGGCTCAAGCGCTGGAAGCGACGGCACAACAGCAGTCACGCCAAGATCCGCTGCGTCGGCGAGCAGGCCATGGCCGTGCTGAAAGGTTGGCGCCTCCTGCGGAAGCTCCGCTGCAGCACCAACCGGATCACCGACATCGTGAAGGCAGTCCTCGTCCTCCACCACGCCTCAACATGAGGTTGGAAAGGGCTCAGTGATCACGTGTTGTGACGACCCCTGGAATTCGCCATCATTCCGGTGAGGCCTGTGGGGAATCACTGGCCGTTACTGATCGGGAATTTCTCCGCTGGGCGGCCAAAATTCGCGTCAGGTATCAATTTTTCATTGGGAGAGCTGGGAAGCTCATCGAATCGACCTGCGACCATTCCGCCAATGGTCGACTGTGAATCTCTAGGTCGACTTCGTTACTCCATTGTAGGGAGCCGACGTCCCACTACCCAGTCACGAACGAGCTCTACTGCAACTTGAATACTCCCCAATTCGTCTAGCTGTCGGTGCTCGGAATGTGCATCATTTGTCGTAAAATCGATCAGACCAAGCTCCGAACTGCCGTCCTCCCAAACGGTAACCTCACCGCCCAAATTGCCCACCTCTACGGCCCAGGCAGCGGATTTGTTTGGGAAATCATCACTATCAGGTCGCCTGATCGTTGACTCCGCTCCAACAAGGGACGCATCGGACTGAATTCGCGCTACGGCCTCAAGCACAGCAGCAAGAAGCGGCAAGCCCCTTAGCATACGCTACCACCTTTACGAATTTTCCTTTCTTCCGGCATGCCGGAAGTACCACTCCTCCGCGAGAATGCGTCCGTACAACGTGTCGGGATTTGCCATCTTGTAGTCACCAGGACGACCGCCGGCTATGAGAGATGATTTAGGGACATCGAATTCTACATAAATGGAACCTTTATATGTAGCTTGTACGCTTCTGGATCCCCCGGGCTTACTACGTACCTATAACCGCCCTTCCCCTCCTGAACCATTCCCGTACTCACCATTTTTTGATATTCGTCTGGCGACATCCAGCGTCCAACGTTAGCCATTCCGGGACCTGGATCACTACCAGCGTTGCGAACCAGAACCGGCGTCTTGCCTGCGAGCACATAATACGTGTGGGCGCCGGGCGGTCGTCACCTGCATTTTCGCTGGTCAGTGAATTCCGGCGGGTCCGTGGGCGTGCGTGGAAGCGCCGGGTTGTGCGCCTGTATTGCCGTCGGCGTTGCCGTCAGACGGCTACGTGCGTGAGGGCGGTGGAGTGGGCTTTGGCCGGTGCCCTGCCCGGGTTGGGGTCGGGCATGGTCAGGGGGCCTTACGCTGGCCCGGCAACTCGGGCAGGTCGTGATCCTGCACGGAATTTGAACGAGTGGCCCCCTGGCCTTGTCCGACGCGGGCCCCGGCCCGGGGAGGTGGGTAAAGCCCATGGAGCCGACCGGCCCCACCTCCCGGCCTTCGCCCCGGCCAACTCCCCGCCGTCGCCTCACCGTCGGCCTGGCGTTCGCCGTGCTGGCGCGTCCGGCTTCTCCGCGCCTCCGGCACAACACTGCGCTGTTTCTGCGCGGCCTGGTCGCTGACCGGCCCGCGGCGGCCGTGCCGCGCGCGACCCGCGTCAGCGGGTCGCCTTGATCAAGTAAAGAAACTCTGAACAGCTCATTCTCTGTGACGACTGGACCTGACCTCCTGCCGCTGACAGACGACCTCCGCCCCTCAACCGCGACGCTCCTCCTAGTACAGCGCGTCGAACTCGTCGCGATCAAGGAGCTCCTCAACCACGCCCATACCGGCGTCAACGCAGCCGTCTTGCCCCCGTCCAAACCCGCCTACAGCGTCAAGCCATCGACCTGCTCGGCACCGTACTCGGCTGCCCGGTGATGCGAGCCCCAGAGGGGGTCAACCGCCATCATGCGCACCTTCGTCCGCTGACGTTGCCGTCAGCTACTGCCGTCAGGCACGTCTGAGGTCCCGCCGGAGTGCAGCCCAGCGGGACCTCATAAGGCTTCAGCAGGCCTGCCTATTCATCACTAATCCGTGCGGCGTCCGGCTTTGCCCAGTAGATCATGCGATACCCAGACGAATTTGATTTCGGATCCGGTTCGCCGATCTTGATCACGTACTCCACCAACGGATGATCTTCGGAAAATAGCGCGTCCAGCTCGAAGGTAACCTCTTCGGCATCGTCTTCAAGTTCACTCGATTGACGATGAGTCCAGAAGACCACTTCCACGCGAGCTTCCTCAACACGCACAGCCACGGCGATCACATCAGTCGAAATCATGCCGAGCAGTGCTTGCACTGCAAGAAGCGTGATCTCGTTCTCGCGCTGATTCCTTTGCTTGTCGGTCACGGCGCGCCCGCCTTGGGATTCATCGGCACAACGCTCGGACTCTTAGTCCCCTTGATCATGAAGATATTCGTGGGAACTCCAAGACGGTTCATAGCTGGATTATTGTCGTAGCCCACGACGGAAGGAACTCGAATTTGAATATTCCCCGTCTTCGTTATCCCCATGACCTGCGCCGATCCGGAATGGTAGGCGTCGAGCACTGCCTGCGCGTCTTCTTGCGACTTGAAATAACCTCCGCCTTTATATCCCCTCCCGCCAAGTATGTGCCGTCCCTGCTTCTGACTGCTGATGCTCGCTTTAACCTGCGGCAATTCGATGACATTACCGGAGGCGTCTGCAATGAACCGTGGGCATGACGAGTTGTGAACGAGGACAGGCGTGGCCCCTGCCAGCACATAGTACGTGTGCAGGTCGTTGACGGTGAGGTCGTGTGTGCGTTGCAAGCCCTGCTGGTCGCGGGCCTCAGTCACGGCCACGCTAGCGCCGTTCGGGGTGCGCAATTCGTCGCCCACCCGAAGGTCACCGGCGTTCTTCCACCGCTGGTCATCGGCAAGCCAGAACGGGTGGTTGTCAGTCGCCGTGACGGTGGCGGGGCCCTGCTTGGTGGTGACAGTGAGCTGGGTGAAGTCCTTGTCGCCCTCGGTGGTGAAGGTGTTGGTCACCGGCCGCGTGGCGGTGCGCTGTGCCTGCGGGTCACTGGCGGCGACCCAGTCCCCGATACGTATGTCCTCGATAGCCCGGGTGGAGCCGTCCGCCAGCAGCACCTGGGTGCCCGACGGGAAGCTGTGCGGCTTGACGCAGTCTGCGGCGTCGCGCTCGGATTTCGCCTGGTTGGCGAGTTTCTCCGCATCGACCCTGGCCAGCGCGCGGGCGTCGATCAGGGTGTTGGCGCGGAGTGGGTAGCTGAGGGTGATCTTGCAGCTACAAGCCTGGGCTCTGGCGTTGGCCTGCGCCTTGTTGCGGTCCGAGACCGAGGCGTAGAGCGGTCCGGCTCCTGGGTTGGAGCATTTCAGGGTGCCCGAGACGCTGTTGCCCCGGACGGGGAAGGTGCGCTGTGGGCTGGTGCACTGGCCGGCGGGTTTGCCGTCGATGGAGAAGGTCGCGCTCATCACGGCGGTGACCGCGCCTTTGGTGACGCGTTCCTTACGGGCAATGGAGCTGACCTCGCCGGTGAAGTTCTGGGTGGCGGTGCAGCCCGCCGGGCTGCAGTCCATCTCGCCCGCGCTGTCCATGGTGAAGTTGATGCCGTGGTCGGTCGCGTCCTTGAGCTGGGCGGTGTACTCGACCAGGGTGTCGAACATCTTGTCGGCGGCGTCGGCGAGGATGGGGGTCAGGTCCATTCCCTCGCCGTCGCCGGACTCCAGGGGCCCGGTGGTCACCTTGGGGGGTGCTGTCGGCTCCTCTCCGTTCTCAAGCTGGTCCTTCATGTCGGAGAGGTTTTCGCGGAGGTCGTAGGCCTCCAGCCTCAATACCCGGTGCGGCTTCTTCTTCGTCACCAGCAGGCGGCCGGCCGAGGTGTCGATGCCGAGCGCAGGCGTACCGTTCACGCTCAGCTGCTGTCTCCCGGACGTGGTCTTCGACTCGTTCGCTGCTTGCGGTGACTTCTCCAGGCTGGTCAGAGCCTTGGCCAGCACGTTCGCCAGTTCCGGCGGGGCGATGGTGCGGGCCAGCGCTTTGTCCATGAGATCGGAGCCGTCGTCCAGCCCCACCATCCACTCGCTGGGCGGTGCCTCCTCGCCCGCCGTCACGTCTTTCCTGGGGGCGGGGTCGGACTGCCACCGCAGGAACGTCTTGCCGCCGATGCGCAGCACATCCTGGCCGTTGCTGTCCTTGCCGGTGCTGTTCCGGCCGGAGGAGGTGGTGCCGAACTGGCTGCCGCTGGCGGTGACGGTGATCTCGTTCTCGGTGATGCCGAGGAACGAGGTGTCCTTGTAGCGCAGGCCAGGGGCGTTGGCCAGGTCGTCAACAGCTTCCCTGAACGGCTTGAGGTTCCGCTGAGCTGCCTTCGCCGCATGGGAGTCGGAGGACGAGGACGTGAGGGACAGGAGCCCTGCCACCAATGCCAGGGCCAGGACTCCGGTCCCCATCAGGCTCACCAGCTTCTGGCGTGGGGAGAGTTGGCGGTATCGGCGTAACAGCGTCAGGGGCCGGCCCGGCGGGCTTGCGGGTGCGCCTGCGGATGGGCTGCTACCGGGCACGGTCGGGGGCGGCGGTTGTTGAGGTGGGGAGCCTGCGGGTGTGGGGCCGGCTGGTGCCGGCGGCGGCCCCTGCGCGGGCGAGGACGGGGCTGCCGGTGCGCCGGGGGATGAGGGAGTGGCGGAGTCAGGGGTCGGGTGCGCGGCGGGGGGCCTTGCCGGTGGCGGTGGTGTGGAGCGGGGGGGTTGCTGCGAGGTGCTTGGTGTCGCCCCGTCTGTCCGTGGGTGTTGACCGGACTCGCCCGCGCTGCCCTGTCTGCCGGTTCCGCCCGGCCCGTCCGACCCGGACTTCCAGGAGTGGTCTCCCATGGTCAATCCCGCTTTCCTTGTTTGTGTTCGTGAAGCCCGCGGTGTGTTCGTTCCAGTGCGGCCTTACATGCTTCGACGGCGCCGAGCTCCGAATTCGCGGCACTGGACACGCCGTCGGCGACGGCGAACACGATGCTGCCGGTGGCCTCGTGGACCGCGGCACGCGCCGCGTCCTGGCGGGGCCGGCGGTAGTAGCGGTGCTTGGCGCCGCGCACCGATGCGAAGCGAATACAGAGAACCGGCGTCGACCGGCCGTCGCACTCGGTATCAGGCAAGTCGCACGCGTACTGGCCCGGCGGCCGGGCCTCGAACTCGGGACCCGGCGTACCCACGGCTACCTGCTGCCACGGCACGGCCCAGGCGGCCGGGGACGAGGTGGGCGGGGCAGGCACCTTGAGCCGGTGGCGGTCTACGGGCGCGTTCATCGGACCTCGTCGATTGCCATGCTGAACTGGTCCGGGCGGTTCACCACGAGCTCCGGTATGCCCGAGCCCACTGCGTGGCCGGAGGCGACGAGGCTCGCGGTGAGTGCGTGGAAGAACTCGGCGACCGCCTGCCCGATGCCGGTTCCGGGCTTGGCCACGAAGGCGAACTCCGGCCGGGTGGCCACCTCCACCATCGTGGAGGCCTGGGCGTCGCCGATTCCGCAGGCCACGATGTTGGGGACGGTCGGCGTCCGGGCCCGGTCGGTGAGCCGGCTGTGCGGGCGCCGCCAGGCTCCACCGTCCGTCGGCTGTCCGTCGCTGAGAAAGAACACCACCGGCCGGTGCACCTTGTAGCCCTCACTGCGCAGCCACTGGACGTCTGCCGGGATCCGGCCCAGCAGGTCCTCGAAGACCGCCTCGTAGTTGGTCAGGCCCCGGATCTCGATCTTGGGCAGGCTGGTCTCGTGTCGCATGTCGGCCACCGCCAGGCGTACCTGTACGTCGTCGGAGAAGCCCAGTACCGCCAGCCGCAGTTTGGCCGCGACCATGGGCTCGGCCCGCAGTCCCTCGCAGAGCGAGTGCAGGCCGTTGGTGAGATCGCCCTCGTACGGGGCCATCGAGCCGGATTCGTCGGCCAGCACGTAGGCCGGCAGCACTACACCCTTGGTTTCCGCCATGTGGACCTGTTCCTCACTTCTGTTCCGCACGTCGCACCCTGATGGCCTGCTTCCGGCCAACCAGCTTCTGACCGCTGGGACTTGCCCCATTTGCCCGCCGACCACGGGTGTCGCAGCGCTACCCTTCGCAGGAAAGGCGGATCTTGCGAACACCCAGCGGCCGGAACAGTGCGGCGCGGACGGGCCGAGCAGAACGGGGAAGAGATCCACTCGTGTCCTTCCCATCCCCCGTCCCGTACTGCCGAGGGATGCCGTGCCGAACTCCGTTGCAGGCAGGCGACCTGGCCTCCGGTCCTGCGCGGTCTCGCCAACGATGGCCGCACGCGTTTCAGCGCGGATGAAATTTTGATGATGTGCGAGGTGGCATGAGGGAAAGCCAGGGGCCAGCGACGGGCGGCGGGGCTTCGGGGCGGCTTCGTATCGACGTACTCGGCCCGGTCTCCGTACGCTGCGGCACGACCTCTCTGGACGCCGGTCCCGTGCGAAGGCAGGCCGTGCTGGTGGCGCTGGTTCTGCGCCGGAGCGGACCGGTCAGCTACGGGCAGCTGCTCGACGACGTATGGGGCACGCACCCGCCGGAAACCGGCCACCGCGTACTTCCCAGCTACGTCTTCGCGTTGCGCAAGGCGCTCGACCCGCAGGGAGCCGGGCCCAAGGCGTCCGTGATCCGCAGCGGTGGCGGCGGATACCGCTTCGTCCTCGACACCCTCGAACTGGACATCGCGGAACTCGACGCACACACCCAGGCGGCGCGACGGGCCAAGGACGCGGGCGACCTGGCCACCGCCACGGACAGATTCACCGCCGCACTCGCCCTGTTTCGCGGAGAACCGCTGGCCGGGCTGCCCGGCCCGTTCGCCCAGGGCGAGCGGCACTTGCTGACAACACGCCGCAGCGCGCTCCAGACAGGAAGACTGGAGTGCCTGGTCGGACTCGGGCGCTCCAGTGACACCCTCGACGAGCTGGCGGCGCTCACCCTGTCCGACCCCCTCAACGAACCTCTGTCCGCGCTGCGCATGCGTGCCCTGTACGCGGTCGAGCGGCAGGACGAGGCACTGAAAGTGTTCGAGGCCATGCGTGTGCGGCTCGCCGACGAACTCGGGGTCAGCCCCGGCAAGCAGATCCGGCGTGTCCACGAGGCGGTCCTGCGACGCGACGACGCGTTCCTCCTCGACCCCGCACCGGCCCGCCCGGCCCGGGCGCGGCGCGTCGTGAACGATCTGCCCGGAGCGGCGGCGCAGCTCACCGGACGCATCGACGAACTGGGCAGGCTCACCGCGCCGTCCCCGTCCGGGTCGGTGTCGGTCGTGACGGTGGACGGCACCGCGGGCGTCGGCAAGACCACGCTCGTCCTCCAGGCCGCCCACCAGCTGCGCAGCGACTACCCGGACGGCAGCCTCTACCTGGACCTGCAGGCATACAGCGAAGACCGCCGGAGCCTCGCCCCGCAACGCGCGCTACGCAGACTGCTGCGGTCCCTGGGGGAACCCAGCGAGGAGGCCAGCGACCTCGACGAGCTCACCGCGGCGTGGCGCACCGCGACGAGTTCGTTGCGGCTTCTGCTGGTGCTGGACGACGCCGCCGGCGCCCGGCAGGTCGGGCCGCTGCTCCCGGCCGGGCCGGGCAGCCTTGTTCTGGTCACCGGCCGCCGCAGGCTGGCAGACCTCGACGCCGACCTCAGGATCACCCTGGAGCCGCTGGAAACAGGCGGCTCCGTGTCGCTCCTGGGGCGGCTCGCGGGGAAGGACCGCGCCGAGCGTGAGCCGGAGGCACTGCACGAACTGGCCCGGCTGTGCGACGGGCTGCCCCTGGCACTGCGGATCGTCGGGGCACGGCTGCAGACCCGGCCCACGTGGACGCTGGCGTACATGGTGGAACGCATGGCCGGTGACGAAGGGCGGCTCGGTGAACTCAGCGCCGGGGACCGCAGTGTGGAAGCCGCGTTCCGTCTCTCCTACGAACAGCTCCCGCCGCCGTTGCGGCACGGATTCCGTGTCCTGGGCATCGCGCCGACGGCCGAGGTCGACCGGCTGGGCACGGCAGCCATGCTGGGCTGCCCGGCCGCTGACGCGGAGGAGGTACTGGAGGGCTTGGTCGACGCCAGTCTGCTCCAGCAGCCGGGCCCGGGCCGCTACCGACTCCACGATCTCGTCAGGACCCACGCCCGGCGGCTCGCCCGCACCATTCCTGCCGAGGAGATCCCGGCGCGCACCGCCGTGCTCCGCCTCTACCTGGACGCGGGCCGCATCGCCAGCGACTGGGGCCCCGACGGATTCCCCACCGGACCGCAGCCGACCGGCACAGCGTTCTCGGACTGGAAGGAGGCGGAGAAGTGGCTGGACGCGGCAGGCGCGGAACTGCCGGACGTCGTGGCCTACGCCGTAGCGCTGGGGGAAACGGATCACGCCTGCTGGATCGCGGAGGCCCTGAGCGACTACCTGCTGCGCCGCGGGCGCTATCACGAGTGCCGTACCGCCCTGGAGACCGCACTCGCCCTTGCGGACGAGGCGACCGACCGCCGGATGGCCGCCGCCCTGCGCAGTTGCATGGGAATGATCGACTTCTATCAGGGGCGGTTCGCAAAGGCCCGCACATGGTTCGCCGCCGCTCTCCGGATCAGCCGCCACGCGGCACAACCCCGTGAAGAGGCCCGTGCCCTCACCGGGCTGGGCGCCACCGACCTGAACTCCGGCCGGGGTGAGGAAGCGGCCGGCCCGTTGGTCACAGCGGTAGCCCTGGCCGAGGCAGAAGGCGACCGCTGGCTCGCCGGACTGTCGCTCGGCACGCTCGGCATGATGTACCACGTACAAGGACACAACGCCGCGGCACTGGACTGCCTCGGCCGCGCCTACCTCCACGCCGAGGCCAGCGACAGACCCCACTTGGTGAGCCGGGCCCTGTGCGGCATCGCGGACGTCCAACTCGCCCTGGGCCGCAATGACGCGGCGAGAGACATGTTCCGCCGCGCCATGGACCTGATCGCACAGGACGACGACGGATTGTTCCAGGCGCTCCTGCTGGCCCGGCTGGGCACAGCGGAGGAAGGCACCGGCGACGCGGACAGCGCCCTCGCCCACCACCATGAGGCACTCGCCCGGCACGACCTGCTCGACTCGTTGGCCGAACCGCAGTACTACCGCCTGGAGATGGACATCCGCTGCCGTCTCGGCCAGACGTACGCAGCGACGGGACGCCGCCGTGAGGCGCGCGAACAGTTCCAAGCCGCCCTCGCCGTACCCGGCGCCGAAGCCCACATCTTCGAACACGCACGGGCCGAAGCAGGGCTGCGCGCCAGCGGGACTGCATGACCTGTGGGAAGCGCGCTCCTGGGAATTCGGGCGCAGAGACAGAGAAACCCGCGCGCCCGGACCGGACGAGTTCATCCTTTCAGGGAGCGGCGAAACGTATCTTGCGGTGGGCGGGGCATGGGCCGGTGTGTGGTGTGGCACGGTCGGGTCATGAGGATGATCAGCTTCGTGGCCGCAGCGGTTGTGGGTGCCGTGCTCGTTGCTGTGCCGGATCAGTGACGCGGCCCTGGCCGGGAAAGTGGACAAGAAGAGCGGGGGGCGCCTGGAGTGCTACGGGGTTGCCCGCAACAGGACCAAGCTGGTCACCATCGTGGTCATCGTGCAGTACGCCCGCCGTACCGCCGATGGGGAGTACGACGCGGGCAGGGGCGAGAAGATCGGTGTCATCACGGCCTACTGCAAGGGCGTCACCAAGTGCCCGAACTGGGTCAACGAGTGAACGGCCCGGGTGAGGAAGGGATCGAGCAGCAGGCCTACATCACGCGGTTCCTTCTCGACTACACCGCGGTACCCCTTGCCGGGGCGACATATCTGCGTGGTGTCCTCCCGGGGCGGGAAGCGGTCCGCATCGTGACCGGCCCAGCCGACGCGACGGCGGCCGGAGAGCTGGTCGCCTACGAGATCCCGCTCACGGACGAGGACGACGAAGCGGTCACAGCCCCTCTGATCCTGGGCTGGACACGAACGCTCGCATCCAGCGCTCTCCCCCACGTGAACACGTCCGTGATGGGCATGGCTCTGGTCCCGGTGGACACCGCCGTCCTCGAAGCCGCCGCCCCGACCCGTACGGACCGGGCGCTGCGCGTGCTGCGGACACTGGCCAGGCCGTATGTCGAGACACCACCGAGCCCCGCCCTCTGCGGCTTCCTCCTCACCGGACAGGACAGCATGCGCCTCTACGTCGCGGTCGAGGAAGCCGGCGGCCTGATCGCGGCCGACGTGCGGCTCACCGGCGCGCTGACAGCCCTGCTGGCCGCACTCCCCGCACTCGTCCACGAGAAGGAACGCTGGGAGAAGGACACGACCGACCCACACTGCGTACACGCCGTCGACCTGACCGCCTGGTGACCGAGCGGCCGTCAGCGCATCACGCCCGCGCGAGTCCGGTCAGTCGAACGCCCGCAACACCATCCGCACAACTCCCGCGGCCCCTCGCCCGATCCACCCGAGCACTCCTGCCTCCACAGCCAGCTCGGCGGCATCCGCGGCCGTGTCCGCCCGGTCCGACTCGGAACGGCACCGCGGGCAGGACCGGGGCCAACGGCGCTTTCGCCCACCGCACTTCTTGCACATCACCATGCCCTCATTCTTCCTTCCCTTCCCGGCGCCGGAGTCTCGTGCCCGGAACTCTCGGATGCGGCCGGCCAGGCTCCAGGCAGACATCAAACCTTTCGGACTGGTCCGCCCAGGACGGCTGTGATCAGCAGGCGGAAGGGACGCCCTGCGGCTGCGACGGCTCACGCGGCCTCCCAGACGCACATCGAAGTCAACCCAGCGGACAAAATGTGCAAAATTGCATAGGACTCAACGGCCTGGCAGCGGCAGGCATGCGAGAACCCGACCGTCACGGCCGAACAAGCGAACGCCCCGCCGGGAGCCGGGGGCGGCTGCCGACGGGGCGTCAGGAAAACGGAACGCTCAGACCACGGTGATGTTCTCCGCCTGCGGGCCCTTCTGGCCCTTCGTGACGTCGAACTGGACCTTCTGGCCCTCCTGGAGCTCGCGGCTCGATCTGCCGCAACGTCAGGTCTGTGCGCCGGTAGGTGACCACCCGCAGCAACAGGTCCCCCAGGCAGAGCCGCCAGGGCCGGCCACACCGGACGTCGCCGCCACAACGGCACACCAAGCACGACCAGCTCGCGGAACTGCGAAGCGTCCAGCCCTGATATCCGTCTGAGCAGTTGCCCGTCGGGACACATCGCGGCAGAAAGCGAGACTCGGGCAGCCCTTGGCGCGCTTCAGCTCCTCAGGCGTTCGGATCCGCTTGAAGGAACTGCACACTCCAGGTGTCCACCACGGGGCTGCGCCGGTAGAAGACGTTCGGCTGCACTGGGTCGCACGTCACCAGGAGAATGTCTCCCTGACCGAGCACAACATTCCGCTGGGCCTGTGTGGAAGAACGTTTGCGATACCGCGTGACCTCCAGCTGCAGCAGGCGCGGCCCTGGAGGCAAAGCGATGAAACGGACCTTTCTGATGCTGGTCCGATCGACCCTGCAGAGCTGGCGCCCACTTTCGGCGACCGACACCAGGCACCACTTGAGTGACATGCTGCGGGGCGGATCACGCAGGTCCACCTGCAACAGCAGCCCGGACCGTCCTCGACGGCGGGCTCTGTGGATCAGATAGCGAGAGCGCCACTTCAATCGGCCGTCGAAGCCGCTGTTCACCCGCACTGCGACGTCCCCCACCCTCGCCTCCCCTCATCGGTGACCCACCAAGTCCCCCAGACGCCCCAGGCTGGCACGGACAGGCGAGATCCAGAAGAGCCACGACCGGCAGAGCGTGACGGATGAAACCTGCCGGAAACCGGCAATGACACGGCCCCACGCTCACGGGAAGACAGCCGGCCTTTGTGTTCCACCTGGGCGACCAGTCGGCGACCGACCGGAGCATCACGGACAGCGACACCATCACGCCACCGCCACCCCGGCCGGAACCGTCCCGGTCTTCTCCTACCGCGGCACACCAGGCAGCCGCCTCACCCTGCACGGCGTCACCGCCCGCGATCCCCCCGCCGGGGTGAAACACCCGGGGCAGGAGTTCCGTCAAGGTCGTCAGCTCCCTTTCCCGGCACTACGAGAAGGGGAAGATCGGCTCGACGACGATACGAGGTAGAGCTCATGGGAGGCCACACCTCGACGCAGATGATCTGACTAAGTTTGTTCTTTATCTACCAGGATCTTCCGGGCTTGCCGATGGCCTTGAGGGTCTCGGGGCGCTTGACGGTTTTGCCGACGTCGTAGCGGGGGCCCGGTGTTTGTTCTTGGCGCCGGGTGGCCGTCCGGGTCCGGCGCCTTGAGGTTTGGGAACGCGGGCCGGGCAGGCGAGATGAGCGCGGATGTTCCTGAACCCTCGGCGGACCCGGGCCGGGGTGAGCCGGCCGGAGGTGGTGGGCTTCTCCCAGGGCCTGCGGAGGTCCGCAGCCAGAGGCCGGGCGAGCCGAAGCTGGGTGTGCGCGACGATCAGGAGCCAGGTCCAGCGGTCTGCGGCGTCAGAAGTACGGAGTTTCGGGGTGGTCCAGCCGAGGGTCTGTTTCGCGAAGCGGAAGGTGTGCTCCAGATCAAAACGACGGAGAAATGCCTGCCAGAAGCGGTCCACGTCATCCGCGGTGGCGCCGGTCTTCGAGGACCACAACCAGACCGGCGGAGCATCCCGGTCCTTCGACAAGTGCTCAACCTTCAGGCGGATCAGCGTCCCTTCGACCAAGGGCAGTTCGCCTTCGTGGTCCAGCCATGAGGACCGGTGGGTGAGCCGGGGGTGGACCCGCTCCCATGCCTGGGTTTCGGCCTTGCCGTAGTTGGGGGTGTCCGTGATCGTGGTGATGGTCGGCTCGGGCAAGGTCTCCGGTTTGGCAAAGCGGAATTCCGGGCCGTGCTTAGGCGGTCGGCCATTGACACCGTGCATCCTCGGTGGCTTCGGCAGGCGCATGACGCGGTCGGACCGGCAGGTCGCGCAGGACCCAGGCCAGACGGGTGACGTCATAGCCCGCGTCACTGACGATCACGATGGCCGGGTCCCCGGCCTTCCACTGGCCAGCGGTGATGAGCCGCTCGACGACGCCTCGCAGTTGGCCGGCCGTGATGGCGGTCGCGTCGTCCACTGGTCCCAGCCGCACCGCATCCAGGATCGCGGTCCAGGACGTGGCGCCCGGCTCCAGCACAGCGACGAAGGAGTAGGGCCAGCCAGGGATGAACTGCGAGGCCGTCTTCGCACGGCCGTAGACATGGCAGAACAGCCGGTCCGCCGAACAAGGCGCGTCCGAACGAAGCCACGGCGAGACATCGACCGCCAGGACCAGGCGTCCGCCGTCGAACCGCGGCAGCGACAGCCCGGCCAGCGCGATACGCAGCTGGTCGGCGTCAATCCTGCCGTGGTTCAGGCCGCCGTACATCGCTTCGTGGCCACGTCGATGCTCGGGCAGCAACGTCAGGTCCACCGGCGTCCTCACCGCCCCGTCCGCACACAGCATCGCGTCCACCAGATCGAACAGCTCGTCGCGTCGCGCGGTAAGACACTCGTAGAACTCGCCCCGGAAGCGTGACGCTTCCGCGAGCGCCTCCCTCCGGACAGCGTCAGGCAGCAGACTCACCCTCACGGCCTTCGTCTTGGTCACGTGCACCTTGGTCGGAGCACAGGATCAAACGAAGGCCGCCCCCACGTCCGGCGAATCTACACGTGAGCCACCTAGTTCGAAGATCATTCGAGCTGATACGCGGCTCCGTCACACTGCCTCGGCGCTGATGACGACGTCAACCGCGCGAGCCCATCCCTGCGGATCGTCAACCGAGACCCGAACCCGCCGCCTACCTGGCTTCCCGAGCAGGGAAGTGGTGAATCGGCTCTCGCCAACGGCATCCCCCACTACGAGCCGACCGTCACTCAGCAGAAGATGCCCGTCGAACACGGTGGTCAGAGGCTCTCTGTCACTTCCGTGGTCATCCCCGTCACCGTGATCGAGAAAGACTCGAACCTTGACCAGCGCAACCTGGGCCCGCACCCGAACGATGAGGTGCGTGTCGCACGCAGCGGCAGGAGCGCCGTCGAGGGCCAACTCAGACGCGACGGCTAGGGATGCCAGACAGACACTGATGAGCTCAGCCCTGCTTCGGCCGCCGTCCGGCGAGATCTGCGACGGATGTCGCAGAGCCGCTTCACGCCGTGTCGGCGCTGGTTGTCTTCAACGAACTGGTAGCGGTTCACCAGCGCGTCTCCGTCGCGAATTACCGGGCCGCCTTGCGGAGGATGTCGCGCTCTTCTTCCAGCTCACGGATCCTCTTCCGGGCAGCGGCCAGCTCCACCTCGACGGCGTCACCACTGGCAGGAACGACGGCCGGCGGCGAGGAGTGGGCGCCGGAACGACGCCCGGATCCGGTTCCGCAGCGTCTCGGTGTTCACTACGAGATCACCGGCCACCGACTTGATCGTCGCTCCCGGCCTGGGCCGGTACAACGCGACCGCGCCCGCCTTGAACTCGGCCGGGCAATGCTTCATCCGCACGGGGACTCCGTTCTCCTGGACCATCAAGATCCAAGTCTCTTCGGTGTCCTAAACCCAGGGTCAAGGCCCATCCCCTTGCGGGACAGGACTTAGGACAGAAAGGTTAATTCGCCTAGATCAAACGCCCTCTCAGTGCCGGGATCGGTCCTGTATGACGACCGGGGGCGAGATGGAGCCCGGGCCGATGGCGTTCACGACACGAGTTCCACACGCAAGGGGCGGGCCGCAACGTCGCTGCGGGCAGCGGGAGTTCATCGAGCCGCGGACACCGGGCCCCACCCCGGGGACCGCGGCCCGCCGTCTTCGTGAAGGAGAGCGACCGGTGACCGCGTCGTACCGGCTGATCCACGCGGAGAAGGCGATCTATCCGGTCACGATGCTGTGCCGGGTGCTGCACGTGACCCGCTCCTCCTACTACGCCTGGCGCGAGGGCGAGGCCGCCCGCCAGGCGGCCGACGACGCGCTCGCGCACGAGATCACCATGCTGCACATCGCTTCCCGCAAGACGTACGGCGCCCCGCCCATCCACGCCGAGCTGCGGTGTCCGGGGCGGCGAGTGAACCGCGAGCGCATCGCCCGCGTCATGCGCGAGCGCCCTTTCATGCCCAGGATTGCAAAGGGCTGGGTTCGCGGGTGTGGGCTCCGGGAACCGGCGGTGCCCGTAGTGCGGTCGGACGGAACGCCTGCGTTCCGGGCAGGATCAGGCACCAGTAGCGGTCAGGTTGGCCTGTCAGGCGGTTGATGACCAGGCTCCGAACTCTGGCGGCGTCTCCCGCCGCTGCCCGCCCGTCTTGAACCGGCAGGTCACGCTGCGATGGAGACGATGTCGGCGTCCGGGAACCTTGAGAGGATCTGACGCCCCCGTGGTGAGGCTGCAGGCCCGGGTTCGGCATGGATCTCCCGCACGGTCAGCCTTCGCCGCGCATGCTCCGAGTCACGAAACGTGACCCTCTCTATAGGCTGACGGGGTGGCGAACACCAGAAAGACCCAGGCAGCGGACACCAGCGCCGAGTCCCACGGACATGAGCTGCAGGCGTTCGCGGTGCAGCTGCGGCAGATGAACGGCGAGATCAACCGAATCGCGCACACATTCACCGCCGATCAGGGCCTGCACGCCACTGACGTCCAGGCGCTTGCCGCAATCCTGGATTCGGAGACGCCCCTGACGCCGGGCCGCCTGCGTGAACACCTTGGCCTCACCTCGGGGGCGGTCACCGCATGCATCGACCGGCTGGAGAAGGCCGGGCATATCCGCAGAGCCCGGGAGAGTCACGACCGTCGCGTGGTGCACCTGCACTACCTTCCGCATGCCCGGTCGGCGGCTCGCCACCACTTCATGCCGCTCGCTCAGGCCACCGCCCGCGCACAGAGCCGGTTCAGCAGCGACGAGCTCGCAACGGTGCTGCGTTTCGTGGAGACACTGAACGCCGAACTGGGTCAGCTACGTCAAGAACGCTGACCCACTCTCCGCCTGCAATGCCGCAAACCTCAGCCTACGGCTACGGGTATGCCGAGAGCAGCTGTGGGTCCAGCCGTAAGGCGGGTATCTTAACGGTTGAGATAGTCTCCCATCGAGGTACTCTCATCTTCTCACCAGGAGTGCAATGTTCAACTCCACGCGGCTTGTGCGGTGGTTTGCGCCCGTGATCCTGCTCGTGGCCTGGGTCGGAATCGGCGGGATACTCGGCCCATACGCAGGCAAGCTCGGTGAGGTCGCAACCAATGACCAGGCGGCCTTCCTACCGCAGAACGCTGAGTCCACCAAGGTCATCGACGCGCAGAAGGCCTTTCGTCAGGACGAGACTCTCCCCGCCATCGTCGTCTGGACCACTGTGGACGGCAGCGAAGTAACCGTCGGCCAGCGCGAATCCGCAACCAGAGCGCTGGCTTCGCTCGAAGGTGTGCCCGGAACCCAGGGCGTCGCAACTGCGGCTTTCCCGTCGAAGGACGGCCGGGCCCTGCAGGGAGTGGTGCAACTGCGCCCCAACCTCGGCGACCGGCTTCCCGTCGCACTGGAACAGGTCGGCAAGGCGGCAGAGCAGGTGCCCGGCACGTCCGTGCAGATTGCCGGACCAGCGGCCAGTCAGGCAGATTTGTCAGGCGCGTTCGCGGGAATCGACGGTCTGCTTCTCGGCGTCGCTCTTGCGACGGTTCTTATCATCCTGCTCCTGGTGTACCGCAGCCTCATCCTTCCGCTCGTCATCATCATCAGCGCCGTCTTCGCGCTCGGACTGGCGTGCGGCGTGGTGTACATGCTGGCGGATCGGGACATGGTACGAGTCGACGGGCAGGTACAGGGGATTCTCTCCATCCTCGTGATCGGCGCCGCGACGGACTACGCGCTGCTTCTCTCAGCCCGCTTCCGAGAAGAGCTGGAGCGCCACGAGCACCGTGTGACGGCCATACGGTCAGCAGTACGAGAATCAGCGGGGCCCATCGTGGCAAGCGCCGCCACCGTCGCCCTGGGCCTGATCGCACTGCTGCTCAGCGACCTGACCAACAACCGCGCGCTGGGGCCGGTCGGAGCCATCGGCATCGTGTGTGCCGTCCTCACCACTCTCACTTTCCTCCCCGCGGCCCTCGTACTGCTCGGCCGCAGCGCCTACTGGCCGACTCGCCCGAAGCCGACCGGAGCCGCTGAGGAGAACAGCCGCGGTCACGGAATATGGCTCAGGATCTCGGCTCTGGTTGATCGCGCTCCCCGCAAGGTATGGGGCTTCACCCTCGCAGGGCTGCTCGCTTGTGCTGCGTTCGCGCCGACCCTCGAATCCAAGGGGGTCCCGCTCGACGAACTCTTCGTCAACGATGCACCGTCCGTCGCCGCGCAGACAGTGCTGGGAAAACACTTTCCCGGGGGTTCGGGCAACCCGGCAGTTGTCATCGCCAACGCCGACACAGTTGATCGCGTGGCTTCGGCGGCTGCTGGAACCACCGGCGTAGTGACAGCGCTACCAGTGACCGCTTCCGGCAAGCCCGGCATCGGGGCACCCCAGGTGGCCGATGGCAAGATCCGCATCAACGCAACGCTGGAAGCCCCGGCGGACAGCGACGCGGCCAAGGAGACCATCGCCCGTCTACGCGAAGCCGTGCACGCGGTCCCCGGATCCGACTCCTTGGTCGGGGGCTACACGGCCCAGCAGTACGACACGCAGCAGACCGCCGAACGCGACCGCACGCTGATCGTGCCCGTAGTTCTGGGGATCATCCTGGTCATTCTCGTGGGGCTGCTCCGCTCCCTGCTTATGCCGGTTCTCCTCGTGGCGACCGTGGCGCTGAACTACCTGGCGACACTCGGCATCGCTTCCCTCGTCTTCCGGGGCGTCTTCGGCTTCTCCGGAACCGACGCCTCGGTGCCGCTCTACGGATTCGTTTTCCTTGTGGCACTCGGTGTGGACTACAACATCTTCCTCATGTCGCGTGTGCGCGAGGAATCACTGAAGCACGGCCCGCGCGAAGGGGTGCTACGCGGCCTGACAGCCACCGGAGGCGTCATCACATCCGCCGGCGTCGTTCTTGCCGCCACGTTCGCAGCCCTCGGTGTCATCCCGCTGGCCTTTCTCGTCCAGATCGCGTTCATCGTCGCCTTCGGCGTACTGCTGGACACCCTCGTCGTCAGGTCCCTCCTCGTGCCCGCGCTGGTCCGGGACATCGGCCCGAAGGCCTGGTGGCCGGGAGCCCTGAGCCACCGACCGCAGGGGAGGAACTGAAGGACGAGCCGACAGTCACTGCACGCGAGCAGCCCGGCAACACCGGTACCGCCGCCGTGCCGACGTCCGGTATGCGAGAACCGCCCGGTGACCACCCGCCGCACCCTGGGCACAGGACCCGCCATACCCGCTGGCGCGCCCCTGGCGGTGCTCGCCGCCGAACGCCTGGCCGACGCCCTCGCCGTACCTCCCGTCGTACGGCCGGCCGGACGCCGCACCCTCAGCACCGGCCCCGCCCGCCGGGAGGAACCGTGCGGAGCTGGACGGACGGTGACGGTGGTCCTCTGCACCACCGTCACCGCCTCCATGTGCAAGAGCCGGGCCGGCCGCGCTTCGCCGCTGACCCGAATCCTGGCCGGGCATCTCCTCCGCGGTGCGCGGCCTCCGCAGCGCGGTGGAGAAGGCCGAGCTCGCGTGGGATATCGACAACCAGAAGCTCCGCACCCGGATCCGCACGATCCGGGCTGCGATTGATGAACTCAGGGACGGCGACGAGGAACAGGCGCGCACCAAGGCCGAGTTGGAGGCCGAACTACACGCCACCTCCAAGCACGGCGCCGCCCGACAGCGCCGGCCCGCCCAGAAAGTTCTGTGCGACCTCGGCCTGCTGCCCAACTACGCCCTCATCGACGCCGTGACCACCCTGGACGCCACCGTCTACTGGCCCGAGGGCAAGACGGCCGAGGGACGCGACAACTACAAGTCGAAGTCGTATCGCTATGAGAGACCGCGCGGCTTCGCGCTGTCCGAACTCGCCCCCGGCAACACGTTCTACGCCGAGGACTACAAACACCGCATCACCGGCATCGACATCGTCACCGGCAAGGACCAAGACTGGCGGCACTGGCGGTTCTGCCCCTCCTGCGGCTACGTCCGCACCGAGACGCCGAGAATGACATCTTGCCCTGCCCGCGCTGCGCGGACACCGGCATCGCGGATTCCGGTAGCCTGCGGCAGATCGTAAAGCCGCTCGATCAGCGCCCACAAATCATCGTCCACGCTCCACGGTCGAGTACCCACACCCTCACGAACGGCCAAATCGTCACACCGGTTGCGCCCCACCAGCACACTTCGACAAGATCGTGTTACGAGCTCTTAGCCCGTCGGTAGGAGCAGAGTTGGGCGAGCGGTGAAGCTGTCGGCGCCAGCCCGACCGCCAACCGTTCCGTGGACGCTCGGTCAGAACTGCTCGGCAGTCCCACCAGCACCTCCACCCCCTCTCTCGCCGAGTGCCTGGCATCTGGAGCCAGGCCCCAGGCACTCCGACATACAGCACGTTCGCCCCCTGCCCAAGCCAGGCTGCAACGGACACCCAGGCCCTCAGCTACCCCAAGGTCCGGGCCATTCGCGGACCAAGTCTCACTCGAAGACCACCAAGGAACGTGTTTTCGCTGGTCCCCAGCGGTGCGGGACGTGTACCACCAGCAGACGAAGAATCTGCTGGAACGAACCCACACCGCGCCAAGGATCAGCGCCTTACCAATGACCGCGGCGGCTGAACGACAGAGCTGGTTTCGGTATCGCAGCCCAACCCACCTGCCACACCATGACTCTGAGCGATCACCCCGGGCCCGTCCGAGTTCAACGGAGCGTAGTCAGCACCAAGTCAGCACCAAGTCAGCACGGGACAGGCGAAGAGGGTGATGACGTTGGCCGTCAGTCAGCACCAAACCAGCACGGGAGTCAGCACCACACCGGCAAATCACCCTGAACTACGCGTCCCGGGCGACACCCTTTTCGACCACCCTCACTCCCCTCAACCGCCTTTCCACAAGCTGGCATGGCGGCCGGACGCACAGCGAACCCTCGAACTATGTTGTCCCGCCACATGTGCGCCTGACCTGCAGATTCCTACGGTGTGGCGACACGGAACGTCCCCGCCAACCGTCCGGAAGTGGTGTCCCATGGCCGCCCCCGCAACCTCTCCCCCAACACCCGGCTCCCTCAAGCGAGTCGTCGCCGCCAGCCTCGTCGGCACCACCGTCGAGTGGTACGACTTCTTCCTGTACGGCTCCGCTGCCGCGCTGGTCTTCAACAAGCTGTTCTTCCCCGAATCCGACCCGCTCGTCGGTACCCTCCTCTCCTTCCTCACCTATGCCGTCGGCTTCGCCGCTCGGCCTGTCGGGGCCCTGGTGTTCGGGCACTACGGCGACCGCCTCGGACGCAAGAAGCTGCTGGTGCTCAGTCTGCTGATGATGGGCGGGGCGACGTTCGCCATCGGACTGCTCCCGACCCATGCCACGGTCGGGTCGGCCGCCCCCGTACTGCTCACCGTCCTGCGGCTGGTGCAGGGGTTCGCCCTCGGTGGTGAGTGGGGCGGGGCCGTCTTGCTGGTGTCCGAGCACGGGGATGCGGAGCGGCGCGGATTCTGGGCGTCATGGCCGCAGACCGGTGCTCCGGCCGGGCAGTTGCTCGCCACCGGGGTGCTGTCCGCGCTCACCGCGCTGATGTCGGACTCCGCGTTCCTGGCGTGGGGGTGGCGGATCCCGTTCCTGCTCTCGGGCGTGCTCGTGATTCTCGGCCTGTGGATTCGTCTCTCTGTCGATGAATCCCCTGTTTTCAAGGCCGCGTTGGCGCAGGCCGCCCAGCGCAGGGCGGAGTCCGCCGCGGCGGAGAAGATGCCGCTGGTCGCCGTGTTGCGCCATCACTGGCGGGACGTACTGATCGCCATGGGCGCCCGGATGGCGGAGAACATCAGCTACTACGTCATCACCGCGTTCATCCTCGTGTACGCGACGACCGCCGTCGATCTCAGCAAACAGACGGCACTCAACGCCGTACTCATCGCCTCCGCCGTGCACTTCGCCGTCATTCCGCTGTGGGGCGCCCTGTCGGACCGCATCGGGCGCAAGCCGGTCTATCTGGTCGGGGCGATCGGAGTGGGGCTGTGGATGTTCCCGTTCTTCGCGCTGATCGACACACGGAGCTTCGGGAGTCTGCTGCTCGCCGTCACCGTGGGGCTGATCTTCCACGGCGCGATGTACGCACCGCAGGCGGCGTTCTTCGCCGAGATGTTCGCGACCCGGATGCGGTACTCGGGTGCGTCGATCGGGGCCCAGTTCTCGTCGGTCGCCGCGGGTGCTCCGGCACCACTGATCGCCACCGCGCTGCTCGCCGACTTCGACAGTTCGACGCCGATCGCGCTGTACGTCATCGCCGCGGCACTGCTCACCGTGGTGGCGCTCCTGTGTGCGAAGGAGACCCGGCACCGGGACCTCGCCGACATCGACGCCGAAGCGGCGGAAGGGCGGGAACCGGCCGACCGGGCGGAGCTGCCCGCCGACGCCCGTCCGGTCTGAGACCTCGGGCGGCGGCGGACGGCCGCCTCAGGCGGGGGCGGTGGGCTGGAACCAGGTCGGTCCGTCGGTGAGGGCCTGCTTGATCCGGAAGAGATTGAACTCGGCGAGCGGCGGGAGTGCGTCGACGTCGAACCAGCCCACCTCCAGCGACTCCTCGTCATTGACCCGAGCCTCGCCGCCCGTCGCCCGGCAGCGGAAGGTGATGTCGAGGAACTGGCACCGGTCGCCGTTGCCGTACTGCACCGGCTTCAGCGCCTTGGTGAGCACCACCCGCTCGGCCACGCACTGCACGGCCGTCTCCTCCAGCACCTCGCGTTCGGCCGTCTCCGCGGGCTCCTCCCCCGGCTCGCAGATACCGGCGATGAGCGCCCACTTGCCCGTATCGGCGCGCCGCCCCAGCAGTACTCTGCCGTCGTCGTCGAAGACCACCGCGCTGACCCCCGGCAACAGGAGCAGCTGGTGGCCCGCGGTGGCGCGGATGTCGCGGATGAAGTCGGGAGTAGCCATGCGGCGAGCCTAGAGGGTGTGCCGCACTCCTCGGTGGATCAGCTCCCGGCCCTACGCCTCACCGCGTCGAGCCTGCCGGGCGCGCACCGCGCGGACCGTGACCCAGCCGAGGCCGGCGACGGCGAGCAGGGCGATGACGCCCTCCGGCAGCGGTCCCATCCGGGTGGCGGGCGTCAGCGAGGAGCGCAGCGGCACCTCGTCGACCAGAGCGTCGGGCGTGAACATCTTGGTCTTCCGCACGATCGTGCCGTCCGGCCTGATCACCGCGCTGACCCCGCTGGTGACCGGTACGACGACGGAGCGCCCGTGCTCGACGGCCCGCACCTGGGACATCGCCAGCTGCTGGTAGGTCATCTCGCTGCGTCCGAAGGTCGCGTTGTTGCTCGGTACGGCGATCAGCTGCCCGCCGTGCTTCACGGTGTCGCGTACGGCGTCGTCGAACGCGGCCTCGTAACAGGTGACCAGGCCGACCTTGGTGCCGGCCAGGTCGAAGACACCGACCTTCTCGCCCGGCCCGAAGTCCCGGCGGACGCGGTCGACATCCTTGCTGAAGATCCGGACGAAGGAACGCATCGGCATGTACTCGCCGAACGGCTGGATGTGCCGCTTGTCGTACGTGGCGACGGGGCCCTTGTCCGGGTCCCACTCGATGAGGGTGTTGCGGAGGTTGCCCGAGTCGGGCTCGACCACCGCGCCGACGACCGTGGGCACGCCGATCGCCTTCACGGCGTCATCGATCACGATGCGGGCGTCGGCGTTGCGGTACGGGTCGAGGTCGGAGGAGTTCTCCGGCCACAGCACGAAGTCGGGCTGCGGCACCTTGCCCGCCTTGACCTCCCGGGCCAGCTGTTCCGTGCGCTTGGCGTGATTGTCCAGGACCGCGCGGCGCTGGGAGTTGAAGTCGAGGCCGAGGCGCGGCACGTTGCCCTGGATCGCGGCGACCGTCGCCGTCCCGTCCTCCGCGGAGTCGTCGACCAGTGGCAGAGCGGCGAGTGCCGCCGCGACGGGGACCAGGACGGTCGCCGCCGCGGCGACGACCGCGGCGCGCGGCACCCCGCCGGTGGTGCGACGGGAACGGAACCGGCGTACCGCCTCGAAGAGTCCGAAGCCGCACAGCACCACCGCGAAGGACAGCAGCGGGGTCCCGCCCAGCGCGGCGAGCGGCAGGAACACGCTGTCCGCCTGGCCGAAGGCGATCTTGCCCCAGGGGAAGCCGCCGAACGGCACCCGTGCCCGGACCGCTTCGTCCAGAGTCCAGACCGCGGCCGCCCACACGGGCCAGTACGCGAGCCGGGACACGGCGGCGATCCCGACGCAGCCCACCGCGATGAACAGCGCTTCGGCGGCGGCGAGCGCCAGCCACGGCACCGGGCCGACCTCCTCACCCGTCCAGTGCAGCAGCGGGAGCATGAAACCGAGCCCGGCGAGGAGGCCGAGCCCCAGGGCCGCGCGCAGCCTGCGGCCGAACAGGACCCAGCCGAGCAGTGCGAAACCGGGCAGAACCAGCCACCACAGTGGCCGGGGCGGAAAGCTCGCGTACAGCAGCACACCGGAGAGTGCGGCAGCGAACGGCCGGACGAGCCCCGGCAGCAGCCTGCGGCCGGAGGGCGTGGCGGCGGGCGACGAGTCGTCGACGGTGGTCATGGTGGCGCTCACCTGGCGGAGTCTACGGTGGGCCGCTGTGCGCGGTGGACGTGGCCGGGGCGGGCTTCGGCGGCGGTAGCCGGTGCGCCGTGTGGCCGGTGGAGGTGTGGCCGGTGGCCGGGACGGTGTGTCCGCGGTCGAATCGGCCGGCTCGACATCCCGGGGGGAGGAACGTGCCGGGGCCCGCCGCCCGGCGCGCCTCTTCCTGCCACACCGTTTCTGCGCCATTCCCTCACACCCGCGCCCCATGGCCGGTTACGGTGTGCGCCAGTCCCCTGTCGGCCGGCTTATCCGGCCGTCGTGGCGGGACGGTCATGGTCGGGGGGTCGATCAGGATGACTGCACCTGTGGGCCGGGACAGCACCCGGGAACGCGGCGGCGCGTCCGACGCGGCCGGGGCCGTGATCCTCGCCGCCTGCGCCGTCTGGTCATTGGTGAGCGCCGCGGGCCGGGACACCAGGCCGGAAGGCGTGCTGCTCGCCCTGCTGGCCGTCGCGGCGGGCTTCACCTGCGGCAGGATCTGCGGAACGCTGCTGCCCGTCGCCGCGACCACCGTGGTCTCCGTCGCCGCCCTGGTCATGGGGCTCGGCTCGCGGCACGGTATGCCGGGGGCCACCGCCGCTTCGGACATCGTTCCCGGTCATACCGGTGCCGCCACCGCTCTGATGGTGCTGGCGGCGGGCGCCGCCTGCTGCGCGGCGGCCGCGGCGGGGCGGGCCTCGCTGCGCGTCACCCTGCGGCTGCTGGCCCTCGGTTCCGCGTGTGCCGCACTGACGCTCGGCTCGGCGGTCGGATTCGCCGCGGCGCTCGGGGTGCTGCTCTGTTCGCTGGCCGCGGTCCGGATGCGGCACCGGCTGACCGGTCTGGCCGGGCTGGCCCTGATCGCCGGGCTGATGGCCGGGGCGTCCTGGGCGGTGGCCGAGAACGCCCTGCCGGAAGGGCTCGCGGTCTCCCTGGAGGGGCAGCTCACCCGGAACCGGGTGCTGCTGTGGCGCGACGCGGTGGAGCTGGCACGGGAGAATCCGCTGCTGGGGGTGGGGCCCGACCGGTTCGGAGAGCTGAGCCCCACCGCGCAGGAGACACTGCGCTCCGACGGAAAGCCGCACTCGGCCCCCTTGCAACAGGCCGCCGAACAGGGCGTGGTCGGGGTGGCGCTGCTGGGGGCCGCGTTCGGCTGGCTGTTGTACGTCCTGTGGCGCTCTCCCCGTACGACGGTGGTGGTGCTCACGGCCGGCGCGGCACTGACCGCGCTGGCGGCTCTGGCCGTCGTCGGCAACGCGCTGAGCTTCACTCCGGTGACCGCGGGCGCCGGACTGCTGGCCGGCCTCGCCTCGGCGCGGCGCCCCGTGGGCGAGCCCTCGGACACGGCTACGGATACGGGTGCGGGAGAAGGCGGACTCCGCCTCACCGGACCGCGCGGGGCCGGCAGGGGCCGCGCCGAGGAGGTCAGGCTCCGGCGGCCGGTCCAGGGGCCGGGAGGTGCAGACGGTCGCGGATGAACCGTACGGCCGCCTCCGCGTCGTCCACCGTGACGGTGAAGGTCCGGCCGTCACCGAGTCTGAGCACCAGGCCCTCGCCCTTGCGCACCACCACGGCGGAGCCCTGCTCGGGACGCCAGCGGTAGCCCCAGCCGCCCCACTGCCGCGGATTGACCGTGGGCGCGAACTCCGCGCCGACCACATGGGTGAGCAGGATGCGGCGGCGCGGCAGGCCGGCGTGTCCGCAGCGCACCTCCAGGGCGTCCCCGTCGACCTTGACGGCCACGTGGACGAAGGCGAGCGTCCCGAACAGCATGAGCAGCCCGGCGGCGACGCAGCCGATCACGGACATCAGCAGCGGAACGATGCCGGAGGTCCACGCGGAGTCGACGGCGAGCTGGATGCCCAGCGCCATGCACCCCGCGCCCACGGCCGCGAGCAGCCACTGCACACGATTGGTCGCCCGGCCGGTCCACACCGTGGACGGCGCCTCGGTCGAGCCGTGCCTCGCACTGTCGGGGTGGTGCGTCATGCCAGCAGCGTACTCACGTTCCGCGTCGCCGGGAGGGGGCGAGCGGCCCTGTTTCCCCCGGTCCGGGCGGTCAGTGCGCGGGGCTGACCGCTTTCAGGAGCAGACCCTCCGCATAGGCCATTGCGGGTTCCGGCAGTGCCGCGGCGCGTCCGCTGAGGATGACCGCGAGCGTGCCGGCCGGTTCGGCCGACGGAGCCGGTACGACACCGATGCGGCGCAGCGCCTGGGCGGCGACGGCTCCCGCGGAACCGTGCAGGGCGAGCGGCGGGCGGCCGGGGCGCTGCACTGCGGCGCGGATGCGTTCGGCCACCAGCTCGTAGTGGGTGCAGCCCAGGACGACGGCCCGCACGTCGGGCGGGGTGAGGGCGGCGGCCGCGGCGACGGCGCGGTCGATCGCGGCTTCGTCGGCGTTCTCCACGGCGTCGGCGAGGCCGGGGCACGGGACCTCGGTGACCTGTGCGGAGCTGGCGAACTCCTGGATCAGCCCGCGCTGGTACGGGCTGCCGGTGGTGGCCGGGGTGGCCCAGATGGCTACGGGACCGCCGCCCGCGGCGGCGGGCTTGATGGCGGGGACGGTGCCGATGACCGGCAACGTGGGTTCCAGCTCGGCGCGGAGTGCCGGCAGAGCGTGGACGGAGGCGGTGTTGCAGGCGATGATCAGCGCGTCCGGCCGGTGTTCGGCGGCGGCACGGGCCACGGCCAGCGCGTGCGCCGTGACGTCCTGCGGCGTGCGGGGGCCCCAGGGCATGCTGTCCGGGTCGGAGGAGAGCACCAGGTCGGCGTCGGGCCGCAGACGGCGTACGGCGGCAGCCGTCGGGAGCAGGCCGATTCCGGAGTCCATAAGTGCGATCTTCACCCGGTCACCATAGTCGACAGCCCTTGCGCCCCGGCCGAAGTGGGGCAGACTTCGGCGGATGAGCGCCGTTGCCTGGATCGCCGTGGGTTCGCTGATCGCGTGGGTGTGGCTGCTGCTGGGGCAGGGGTTCTACTGGCGCACCGACCAGCGGCTGCCCCGCCACGCAGAGCCCCCGCGCTGGCCGTCGGTCACCGTCGTCGTGCCCGCGCGCGACGAGGCCGCGATGCTGCCGGTGAGCCTGCCCTCGCTGCTGGCCCAGGACTATCCCGGGGAGGCGGAGATCATCCTGGTGGACGACTGCAGCCGGGACGGTACGGGGCAGGTGGCCCGGGACCTGTCGGTACGGCACGGCGGGCTGCCGCTGACCGTGGTCTCGCCCGGGGAGCCGGAGCCCGGCTGGACGGGCAAGCTGTGGGCGGTGCGGCACGGGATCGCGCTGGCCCGGCAGCGCAAGCCGGAGTTCCTGCTGCTCACGGATGCCGATATCGCGCATGAGCCGGACAGCCTGCGCGATCTCGTGGCCGCGGCCGGTACCGGGGGGCCGGACTCTTTCGACCTGGTCTCCCAGATGGCGCGGCTGCGGGTGGCGAGCGGCTGGGAGCGACTGGTGGTGCCCGCCTTCGTGTACTTCTTCGGGCAGCTCTACCCGTTCCGGCGGGTGAACCGGGCGGGGGCCCGTACGGCGGCCGCGGCGGGTGGCTGTGTGCTGCTGCGCACGGAGGCAGCCGAGCGGGCCCGGATCCCGGAGTCCATCCGGCAGGCGGTGATCGACGATGTGTCGCTGGCCCGTGCGGTGCAGCGCAGCGGTGGCCGGATCTGGCTGGGGCTCGCGGAGCGGGTCGACAGTGTGCGCCCGTACCCGCGGCTCGGGGACCTGTGGCAGATGGTCTCGCGCAGTGCGTACGCGCAGCTGCGGCACAGCCCGCTGCTGCTCGCCGGGACCGTGCCGGGACTCGCGCTCGTCTATCTGGGTCCGCCCGTCACCCTGGTGGCCGGGCTGTTGACGGGTGATCCGGTGGCGGCCTGGGCGGGTGGGGCGGCGTGGGCGGTGATGACGGCGACGTATCTGCCGATGCTGACGTACTACCGGCAGTCGCTGTGGCTCGCGCCGTTGCTGCCGTTCACGGCGGTGCTGTATCTGCTGATGACGGTGGACTCGGCGGTGCAGCACTACCGTGGCCGGGGGGCGGCCTGGAAGGGGCGCACCTACTCACGCCCCGAGGCCACCCCCGACGTGTGACCCGGCCGCCGCGCCCCCGTGCCGTGACCGGCAGGGCGTCTTGCCGGAGGCCCGCCGAGGCCCTGCGCGGGCTCGCCGGCCGGTGTCTACTTGCGGCCCGGGGTCCAGTTCATTCCCCACCCGTACGCGGCGTCGATGGTGCGCTGCGGGCTCACTCCGCGCTCGGGTACGAGATAGCGGGCCTCGCGCCGCACCGTGAGGTCTCCGGCGTTGTTGCTGATCAGCGCGAGCGCGCAGACGGTTGAGGGCACGGTGCATTCGTCGAGGGAGAAGTCGATCGCCGCGCCGTTCCGCGGCTGAAGGGTGACGGTGGCATGGAGATCGGCGAAACTCCGGGCACCTTCGTAGATGGTGACGAAGATCAGAACGCGGCGGATCCGGTCCTTGTGGTCGAGGTTGACGGTGAGGTTCTCACCGGTGGAGACGGCGCCGGTGCGGTCGTCCCCGTCCAGATGGATATAGGGCGGCTGCCGCAGAGAGCCGAAGGCGTTTCCGAGTGACTGTACAACTCCCTTGCTGCCGTCGGTGAGTTCGTAGAGCGCGCAGAGATCGAGATCGAGGTCGGCGTGCATGGCGATGGCCCGGCCGAGTTTGGCGCCCCAGCTCTTGAACTGTTTGCGTACTTCCCAGTTGAGATTGACGCGAAGCTCTCCGGAGGTACCGCCCTGTTTGGCGAGCGAGACGGAAGGGGCGTCCTTCGTCAGCGTGACCTTGGTCAGCCTCACGGGCGGGGCGGCGGGCGGTGCGGGTACGGCGGGCGGTGCGGTGGCCGCGGGCCGGACCACGGGCGGCGGGGACTGCGGCTGTCGCGTCGGCCGTGACGGCTGGGCCTGCGGGGCCTGCTGCGGCTTCTGGGGTTCGTCGACCGAGATCCCGAAGTCCGTGGCGAGGCCCTCGAGTCCGGTGCTGTACCCCTGACCGACGGCACGGAACTTCCAGGCACTCTGACGCAGGTACAGCTCCCCGAGAATGAAGGCGGTCTCGACCGTGGCGTCCGTGCTCTCGAAGCGGGCGATCTCCGCGCCGCTCGCCGTGTC
Source organism: Streptomyces sp. NBC_01237 (assembly GCF_035917275.1). Classification (NCBI taxonomy): domain Bacteria; kingdom Bacillati; phylum Actinomycetota; class Actinomycetes; order Kitasatosporales; family Streptomycetaceae; genus Streptomyces; species Streptomyces sp. NBC_01237. The sequence goes on from NZ_CP108508.1 coordinate 1,044,331, forward strand.
CACGATCCGTACGTACAGACCGCTCACCCGCCCGAAACCGCCGCCGTCCGCCGAAGCCGCGACGACGACACGGTCGATCGCGGGCTCGATCCGCGCGAAGTCGACCGCGAGGGTGTCGGTGACGCTGTCGCCGGTGGTGGCCTTACCCTCGTACCGGACGGCACCGGAGGCGTGCGCGGGCTGGTTGTAAAAGACGAAGTCCGCGTCACTGCGGACCTTTCCCGACACCAGAAGCAGGGCTGACGCATCGACATCCGGGGTCCCCGGAGAGGCCCGCCATCCCAATTCGACCCGCACGGCCTGAGCCGGCACCGGAACATTGGTTCCTTTTAGCATGGTCATGCTCGCTCCCATCACGAGTCGGGCTGCCCGAAAAGCCTTTTCCCGCCAAACCTAATCCCCCGGCCGGCCGGGGCACCCGCCGCCCTCACCGGGACCGGCTCGGCGATCTGCCGGTAACCCCCCGTGAACTCGCCCTTTACACGATCACTACGCCACTGGGCGCCCTTTTTTGCCAAGTTCGCTCGCATTGGGGATCGCGGTTCACGCACAACACGCAAAACAACCCTCTTATCGGGCTCCCCAACCAGCACATCGTGGGCTTAACTTAGGTGGCATGACCTCCCCCCGCTCCACCTACGGCGGCGGCTACTACGCCGCACCGTCGTTCCCCGACACTCCGATCTACGACTCCCTGGTCGCGGAGCGGGGTACCCCTCAGATCGCGCCGATCCGAGTGCCTGCCGCCTACGACACCGGCAACAGCTACCTGCCGGCCCTGCCGTCGGCGTTGCCCGCCCTTCCCGCGGCTCCTTCGCAGCCCACCGGGTCGTACGGCTACCAGCAGCCGATGGCGCCGCAGTATCAGCAGCAGGCACCGGCGCAGCACTCGCCGATGCAGCCCGCTCATCTGCAGCACGCCCCGGCGCCCTACATCCCGCAGCAGCCGGCCCCGGCGCGTGGCTATCAGCAGCAGCCCCCGGCCCGGGGCTATCAGCCCCAGCCCCAGCCCCAGCCGCCGCGGCCCGCACCCGGCACCGGGTACGAGTCGATGCGCCCGGCTTCGCCCCGGCCCGCCCCGGCGCCGTCCCCCTACGAGGACCCGTACAACAACCGCCCGTACCAGGGCCGGGGGTACTGACAGGGGCGACAGGCACCGCCACGGCCACACACGCGCGACGGCACCGTATGCCCGTTCCGGGCCGGTCATGCACGTTCAGGGGTGGCTGGCAGGATGGACGGCATGGCTTCTCCCATGCTCCGGTCCCTCCATGTGCATCCGGTCAAATCACTGGCCGCGTGCGCCCGCGACGAGGTCGTCGTCGAGCCATGGGGACTCGACGGCGACCGGCGCTGGATGCTGATCGACCGCACGGGCAGGGCCGTCACACAACGTCAGCAGCCGCGCATGGGGCAGGTGTCCGCCGCGCTGACCGGGGACGGCGGGGTGACGTTGAGGGCGCCGGGGAGTGCGCCCCTGACCGTGCGGGTGCCCCCGCCCGGCCGCACCCTCACCGCCGAGCTCCACGGGAGCAGGTTCGAGGTCGTTCAGGCCGCCGCCGACGCGCACTCCTGGCTCGGTGATTTCCTCGGTACGCCGGTCCGGCTCGTCCATCTCGACGCGCCGTCGCACCGCAGACTCATCGACCCCGCCTTCGGGCGCCCCGGCGAGACCGTCTCGCTCGCCGACGGGTATCCGCTGCTCCTCACCACCACCGCCTCGCTCGCCGCCCTCAACGTGCTGATCGCCTCGGGCGGCCATCCGGAGGAAGGCCCCCTGCCGATGAACCGGTTCCGGCCGAACGCGGTCGTCGACGGCACCGGTGCCTGGGCGGAGGACGACTGGAAGCGGATCTCCATCGGCGAGGTCCCGTTCCGCGTGGTGAAACCGTGCGGCCGCTGTGTCATCACCACCACCGACCAGCGCACCTCCGAACGCGGAAAGGAACCGCTGCGCACGCTCGCCCGTCATCGTCGGGTGGGGAAGGACCTTCTCTTCGGCCAGAATCTGATCCCCGACGGGACCGGAGTGATCCGGGTCGGGGATCCTGTCCGGATCCTCGACTGACGACAAGGAGTCCGGACCGGGCCGAAGAGCGGGGAACTCGCCCGGACACACCGGACGTTGGAGGAGCGGGATCGCTCTCTCCCCGCTTCCCCGACAGGCGAGACCCGCCGTATCGGGTATCACGGATTCGGTGGGCCACGGATACGGAAGGGGGCGCACGGTGATACGGGCGGTAGCGGGAGTCTGGCGTTGGCGGCACAACCCCCTGCGCCGGTCCACCGATCGCAGCGAGGCATGGCTGGCGTTGACCGCGCTGCTGCTGATCGCGCTGGCGGCGCCGGTGCTCGGCTGGATATGCGGTGCGCTCACCGACGACGCCCTCCAGGAGTCGGTGCGGGCCCAGCAGGCGCACCGGCATCTCACGGCCGCGGTCGTGGTGCGCCGGGCCGCGGCGCCACCGCGCTTCTCCGGGGACCAGGAAAGCTCTTCCGGACGGGCCGCGCAGACCTCGGTGGTGGCCACGTGGAGAGCCCCTGACGGAAGGCCCCGCAAGGGGACGGTGTCCACCGCCTCCAAGGTCGGCGGCCCCGGCTCCCGGGTGCGGATCTGGACCGATGACGCGGGGCGTCCGGCGCTGCGCCCGATGGACCCGCCGACGGCCCACACCCACGCGGTGCTGGCCGGAGTCGGCGTGTTCCTGCTCGCCGCCGGGTTCGTCGAAGCGGGCAGACGGCTGGTCCTCTGGCGCATGACCCGGCGGCGGTACGCACGGCTCGACCGGGCGTGGGCCAGGGCCGGTCCGGACTGGGGCAGGACCGGGACGGGCACCTGACGGACGCCTCTGCCCGTCGTCCCGCACCCGCCACCGGAGACGAAACGGTGAGAGACGGTGCACGCACAGTCATACGGAAAGGCCCGTCGGGCTGATCGACGGCCGACTCGTCAACTCCCGCCCTTCGCGCGCGCTACGGTGGACCGGCCGCCCGCCCCCTCGGCAGGCGGACCCGGTGCTGTCGTCGTCCCATGGCTGTGGCACCGGCACATCGCCCGCCGTACGCGGACGGACCCGGGGGATCGCACACAGCACGAGGTGGGGGCACAGCAGCGCCATGGCACAGGGCTCGGTCCAGGTGACGCACACCGGCACATCTCGATGGCGGCGCCGTACCGGCGAATACGCCTCCCTCTCCGCGGCTCTGGAGGCGGCGGCCGACGGCGACGTCCTCACCGTCGCGCCCGGAACCTACCGGGAGAATCTCGTCGTCCACCGCGCGGTCACGCTGCGCGGTCCCGAGGGCTCGGTCGGCTCCGTGCGGATCGCGCCGGTCGACGGCGTACCGCTGACCGTCAGGGCTTCCGCGATCGTCCAGGATCTGCATGTGGAGGGCCAGGACTCGGCGGCCCCCGCCCTGCTCGTCGAGGACGGTGCGCCCGAGTTCACGGATCTGCGGATCGTGACCCGGTCGGCGGCCGGCATAGAGGTACGGGGCGCCGCCCGGCCCACGGTGCGGCGGTGCACCGTGGACAACCCCGCCGGTGTCGGCATAGCCGTACTGGACGGCGGTGGCGGGGTGTTCGAGGAGTGCGAGGTCGTGTCCGCCGGTCAGTCCGGTGTCGCGGTGCGCGACGGCGGACATCCGCGCCTCGACCGGTGCCGGGTGCATCACGCGTCGGGCGCGGGCCTCAGCGTCACCGGAGAGGGCAGCGGCCTGGAGGCCGTCGGCTGCGAGGTGTACGAGATCAAGGGCAGCGGGGTCCAGATCACCGCCCGCGCCTCCGCGCACCTCACCGACTGCACCGTGCACCGCACATCCGCCGACGGGGTCACGCTCGACACGGACGCGGTGCTGACACTCGCCGACTGCGACATCCATGACATCCCGGAGAACGCGGTGGATCTGCGGTCCCGTTCGGTGCTGACCCTGACCCGGTCCACGGTGCGCCGCTTCGGCCGCAACGGACTCTCGGTCTGGGACCCGGGCACCCGGGTCGACGCCAACCAGTGCGAGATCCACGACAGCACCGGCGACTACCCGGCGGTCTGGGTGAGCGACGGGGCGACGGTCATACTCGACGCCTGCCGCGTCCATGACGTGCCCGACGCGATCTTCGTCCTGGACCGGGGTTCACGGGCCGACGTCGTGGACAGCGATCTCTCCCAGATCCGCAACACCGCGGTCTCGGTGAGCGACGGAGCCACCGCCCAGCTGGACGACTGCCGGATCCGGGAGGCGTCCACGGGTGCGTGGTTCCGCGACCACGGCAGCGGGGGCACGCTGAACAACTGCACCATCGACGCCGCCCAGACCGGAGTCATCGTCACCAAGGGCGCCGACCCGACCATCGAGCGCTGCACGGTCACCTCACCCGCCGAAGCGGGCTTCTACGTCTCCGCCGAGGGGCGCGGCACCTTCCACGGCTGCCGGGTGACGGGCAGCGACGGCTACGGCTTCCATGTGATGGACGGCTGCCGCACCACCCTCACCCGCTGCCGTACCGAACGGTGTGCCCGCGGGGGTTACGAGTTCGCGGAGGGCGGCGCCCCGCACAACGACGGCAACGGCACAGGCCCCGTGGTGGAGGACTGCACCAGCGACGAGAGCGGGCTGCGCGGGGCGGCCGCCGCTCCGGCCCCCGCGGTACTGACGGCGACCCAGGCGACTCCCGGGCTGCTCGGCGCCATGCCGGAGCAGCGCGCGGCCGTGCGGAGCGCACCGGTCCCGGAGCCCGCGGCCGAGCCCGCTCGTGACCCGGGCGCCGTCCTCGGCGAACTGGACGCGCTGGTGGGCCTGGACAGCGTCAAGCGCGAGGTACGGGCCCTCACCGACATGATCGAGGTCGGCAGGCGGCGCCAGGAGGCGGGGCTCAAGGCCGCCTCGGTGCGCCGCCATCTCGTCTTCACCGGCTCCCCCGGTACCGGCAAGACGACGGTGGCCCGGCTGTACGGGGAGATCCTGGCCTCCCTCGGGGTGCTGGAGCGCGGTCACCTCGTGGAGGTGTCCCGGGTCGATCTGGTCGGCGAGCACATCGGCTCGACCGCCATCCGGACCCAGGAGGCGTTCGACCGGGCGCGGGGCGGGGTGCTGTTCGTCGACGAGGCGTACGCGCTCTCGCCCGAGGACTCGGGCCGGGACTTCGGCCGGGAGGCCATCGACACGCTGGTGAAGCTGATGGAGGACCACCGGGACGCGGTCGTGGTGATCGTCGCGGGGTACACCCACGAGATGGAGCGGTTCCTCACCGTCAACCCCGGTGTGGCGTCCCGTTTCTCGCGGACCATCACCTTCAGCGACTATCTCCCCGAGGAGCTGCTGCGGATCGTCGAGCAGCAGGCCGAGGAGCACGAGTACAGCCTGGCGGACGGGACCGGGGAGGCACTGCTCAAGTACTTCACGGCGCTTCCCAAGGGCCCCGCCTTCGGTAACGGCCGCACGGCCCGCCAGACCTTCGAGTCGATGGTGGAGCGGCATGCGGGCCGGGTCGCCCAGCTCGCCGAGACGAGCACGGACGACCTGACCCTGCTCTATCCGGAGGACCTCCCGGAGCTGGTCTGAGTCTCCCCGCCCGTCTGCCGCGGCAGGAGCGGCCCGAGCTGTTCGAGCAGCGCGGCCCGCTCCTGGGCGAAGACCGGGTCGGCCTGGTAGTCGGAATGCCCCAGGATCGGTTCGGGCAGGGGCAGTTCGGGGGTACGCCCGTAGGCCAGCGGGTCCTTCAGCGGTCCTCGGTCGACGTCGGCGCCCGGACTCCCGGCGATGCGGACGGGGCCGCCTATCGGGTCGGTGGGCCGCCACAGATTGCGCCAGCAGTGCACGGAGCGGTGCAGCCCGCGCAGGGGACCGGGACCGAAGTAGGCCGGGAACCACCGTCCGTACAGCCGTTCCAGCGGCGATCCATAGGTGAGCAGGGCGACCCGGTGGCGGGTCTCGTCGGGCAGTTGCCAGACCGCGGAAGCGGCGAGGACGCTGCCCTGGGAGTGGCCGGAGATGACGAGCCGGCCCTGGGGGTTCCCGCCGGTCCAGGCGGTCATCCGGGAGGCCAGGTCGGGGACGGCGCGTTCGGCGTAGCAGGGTGGCGCGAAGGGGTGGGCGGCGCGCGGCCAGAAGGTTCCCACGTCCCAGAGGATGCCGATGGTGCGGCGGGCGGAGGCGTCGCGGTAGGCACGGCGGCCGCAGGCGACGAACAGGATGAAGCCGAAGCCGATCAGCCAGGAGCCGGTCGACTGGGCGGTCTCCGCGAGAGATTCGATGGCGGGAGAGGCGCCGTCCGCCGCCAGCCCCGGCACCTGGCCGCTCGCCCAGGCCCCGGCGACCGCCCCGGCTCCGAGCAGCAGGGTGGCGCCGGAGACCAGGCCGACGATCCAGGGTGCGGAATCGGTGAGCGCGGCAGCGGCCCGGGTCCGCGCGATCCGCCGGGTGCGTCCGGGGTCGGGCCGCTCGACGCCGTACTCCTTCTCGATGACGCTGCCCATGCGGCGGGCGTTGCGCGCGGTGCGGACGACCAGGGCGATCACCGGAACGAGCAGGAGGAGCAGCAGGATCGGGATGATGGATGCCTGCCAGCTGAGCAGTACCGGCGGGCCTTCGATGGCGGCGCCGACGCCCATGCCGGGCGTGCCGGGTCCGTCGAGCCAGTCGGCCACGCGCTGGGCGACCCCGCCGGTCATGACGCCCCCGAGCGCGCAGGCGAGCATCGCGACGGCGGGCCCGCCCAGCCCGTACATGATCGTGCGGGGTTCGGGTGTGCGGCGGTACAGGCTCATGGCCACGACGGCGAGGGCGACGACGAGCGTGCCCTGGCCGAGGGTGAGGGCACGGAAGGCGACCTCGCCGGGCAGGGAGCCCGCGGAGCCCCAGTCGGGGCGCGACCAGGCCGCGTATCCGGCGGCGAGGACGAGCAGGGCGAGCGCGGTGCCGGGCAGGAACGTGATGAGGGCGCTGTCGAGCTTCTTGTCCAGGTGCCGTTCGCTGCGGCCTCGGCTGCACACCACCCAGAGGGCCACCAGGGCGCACAGTGCCAGCGCCGTCCCGAGCAGCCCGCCGAGGACGTTCGGTACGGGGCTGTCGGCGGCCCGGTCGTGGCGGGCGGCGGCCACGGTGAGACAGGCGGCGACGGTGAGGAATCCGGCCGTGGTGTGGGCGGCGCGGAGCCGGGCGACGAGCCTGCGGCCGTACCAGAAGCCGGGCCGGCCGAGGGCGGGGCGGACGGGGTCGGCCGGGGTGTGCGCCCGCGCGTTCGGGGTCTCCTCCTCCGGCTCGGCCCCGTCCAGGGGGCGCTGTGATTCGTACGCGCTCCAGGTGCGGTTGGACAGGTACCACAGCAGTCCCACCAGTGCGGTGGGCACGAGCGCGGCGACCGCGAGGCGGCGTCCCGGCTGGGACCACCAGCCGCCCTGCTCCGTGGACAGGAAGCCCAGCCAGGACCGCCGGTTCGAGCAGTCGGGTACGCCCGCGCACTGCCAGGCCACCAGGTCCAGGGCCACCTCGCAGGCCGCGGCGGTCAGCAGGACGGTGAGACTGAGCGCGACGAGGCGCACCAGCACTCCGTACAGCCGGACGGCGCGGGCGCGGCCGGAGGCGGTGGGCCGCATCCAGTGGGCGAGGTTGACCACCATGAACGGGAGCAGCAGCAGCCACAGGGCGCGGGAGCCGTTGCCGGAGGTGAGGTTGGACCAGCAGTACGCCTCCGCGACGGGTTCCTTCCCGTACCGCTCGGGATGGTGTTCGCCGTCGATGTCCTCGGGGCGCCGGTAGACGGCCGCCGTCGCGTCACCGGTGACCCGGACCGTACGGGGATCGCCGAGCATCTCCTGGGGCGTGGTGCCGCCGACGCCGTGGACGAGCAGTTCGAGCGCTGCCCCGGTGCTCTGCGGGGCCTGGATGGCAGGGGGCAATGGGGTGACTCGCTCTCTGGGGCGCTCGGCCTCACGGCCGACGGGGGGAAAACGGAGGGACGACGGAGGAGAAGCCGTGGGAGGAGTTGGGGCGCGCCGCGCGGGGCCACGGGCCGACGCGCGGTCACCAGAATCCCGGACCCGGGGCGGGTGCGGCAGAGCTCTCACGGAATCTCCCCAGTGACGCGGCCGACATTCCTGCGTGGCAGGATGAGTACGTTCTGCGGGCCGCTGCGGGACGGTACGGCCAGAGGGAAGGACCGGGACCCGGCGTTGAGCGAGAATCAGAATCTGCTCGCGGAGCAGCGGCGTGCCCTGATCCTCGACGAGGTGCGCAGGCGCGGGGGTGTCCGGGTCAATGAGCTGACCCGGAAGCTGAACGTCTCCGATATGACCATCCGCCGGGATCTGGACGCGCTGGCCCGTCAGGGCGTCATCGAGAAGGTGCACGGCGGTGCGGTGCCGGTGGTCGAGGCGAGCACGCACGAGCCCGGGTTCGAGGCGAAGTCGACGCTGGAGCTGCGCGCCAAGGAGGACATCGCACGGGCTGCCGCGGCGATGGCGGTACCGGGCAGTGCGATCGCCCTGTCCGGGGGGACCACCACGTACGCGCTGGCCCAGCATCTGGTGGACGTGCCGGATCTGACGGTGGTGACCAACTCGGTGCGGGTGGCCGATGTGTTCCACGGGGCGCAGCGTCCGGCCTCCGGCGGCGCGGCGCGCGCCGGAGCGGCGACGGTGGTGCTGACCGGTGGGGTACGGACCCCGTCGGATTCCCTGGTCGGTCCGGTCGCCGACCGGGCCATCGCCTCGCTCCACTTCGATGTGCTGTTCCTCGGTGTGCACGGGATCTCGGTCGAGGCCGGTCTGTCGACCCCGAATCTCGCGGAGGCGGAGACGAACCGGCGTTTCGTGCGGGCGGCGCGGCGGGTCGTGGTGGTGGCCGATCACACCAAGTGGGGCACGGTCGGCCTGAGTTCCTTCGCCACGCTGGACGAGGTGGCCGCGTTCGTCACGGACTCGGGCCTGTCGACCGGGGTTCGCGAGGAGATCGAGGAGCATCTGCCGGGTCTCGTGGTGGCGGACGGAACTCCCGACGAGGCGGCCCCGGAGCGCTGATCCGACCGGCGCGCGGGGGCGGTCGGTCTTAGGATCATGTTGTGGCCGTCTTCCGGATCGAGCGATTCACTCCCCTTCCCGCCGCCGAGTCCTGGCGCCGGGTGACCGACTGGGAGCGGCACGCCGCGCATGTCCCGCTCACCTCGGTCACTGTCCCGACGGGCTCTCCGTCCCGGATCGGCACCGTGTTCGTGGCCCGGACGGGGGTGGGTCCGCTGGCCTTCGACGATCCGATGGAAGTGGTGCGGTGGACTCCGCCGTCCGCCGGGCGTGCCGGGGCCTGCCGACTGGAGAAGCGCGGGTCCGTGGTGCTGGGCCGGGCGTCGATCGATGTCCTGCCGACCAATTCCGGGTCCCATGTGGTGTGGGTGGAGGAACTGCGCGTCCGGCTGCTGCCCTCCTGGGGTGATCCGTTGCTCGCCTCGTGCGGTCGGCGGATGTTCGGCGGGGTTCTGGACTCCCTGCTCGACGCGCCGGCGGGCCGGGCCGCCGAGGGGTCCGGGGCCCCCGGCAGGTCCTGACGGGCTGCTGACGGTTCCGGGCCGATCGGCAACGACCGGGCGCACGATTCGGTGCGGGTGATGTGACCGTCACACGATTGACTCGTTTGCCGGTATGACGTTCTCCCCACGTGGCCCCGGAAGGCACCGAACTCATGCCGATCCATCAACCGCAGCAGCGGACCGACCCCACGAGCGAACGCCCCGGCGTCCAGCAGGCCGAGGCCGCGCTCATGGAGCACTACCCGCATCTCGTCCGGCTCGCCTATCTCGTGCTGCCGCCCTCGCTCGGCCGGCACCGCAGGGTCCTCGCCGCCCACGGGGCGGTGCAACGGTCCCTGCCCGCACGGCGGAGTGCCGCACCCGGCCGGGTCCGGGTTCCGGCACAGACACGAGCCCCCGATTCCGGCGAGGGACCGGACGGGCCCCGGGGGGCCGCGTACACCTGGGTGCGGCTACGGGTGCTCCGTGCCGCGCTGGCGTACGAGCGCCGGCCCCGCTGGTGGCCCGGACGCCTTCCCGCGCCGGCCGCCCTGCGCCCCACCGTGCCGTCGGTCCGGGGGCTGCGGCTCTTTCCACGGGCGGGCGGTGTCGACGAACTCGCGCTGGACCGGGCCCTGTCCACGGTGTCGGGAGGGGTACGGGCCGCCTTCGCCCTCCAGTTGCTGGAGGGATTGCCGGAGCCCGAGGTCCGCGCGGTGCTCATCGAGGCCGGGTGGAGCCATGCCGCCGACGCGGTGCGGGCTGCCGGGCGGCTGGGCCGGCCCGACCGCTCGGCGGCCGAGGCGCTGTTGCGATCCGGTGAGTTCGATCCGTGCACGGTGCAGACCCGGCCCAGCGATCTGCTGCGGCGCAGGCACCGGACGCGCGCCGCGGCGGCGCTCGCAGCCCTGTGCGTGGTGGCGGGCACACTCGCCGTGGTGGCCGGGGAGAGTTCCGGCGGCGTGACGGACGGGGCCCTCCAGCGGGCGTCGCCCGTCGCCGCGCTCGATCCCGCGGGGCTGCTGCGCGCGCCGGACGAGGAGTGGGCGGACACCTCGCGGGTGGACTTCACCGCCTGGCCCGCCCGCGGCGACCGGCGCGGCGACCGGGCCCTGCTCGGCCGGGCCCTGCGGGCCTGGGGGCAGCCCCCGCGTGCCCTGCGGGTCTCCACCGCCCCGGGCGCGTCCGACGCGCCCCCCGCCCAGCCACCCCGACTGCTGTACGCGGGCGAGGTGGACGGGGCGGCCGTGGTGCTGCTCCACGACGGCGGCGTACGGGTGATGCGCTATGCCGAACCGCTGTCCGGATCCGGCGCCCCGGCGCTGGACTTCGCACGGGCCGACGACGCCGATGTGACGACGGGGGCGGCCGTGGTCGTCAGCCGGACGGGAGACCGGGCGAGGTTCCTGCTGGCCCCGTGGGTCTCGGAGACCACGACCCGGGACCTGCTCACTCCGGACACCCCGGCCCGCCCCCTGGACGTGGGCGCGGACGGTGTCACCGCTCCGGTGCCCCGTCCCGCGCCCGGCGGCGACTGCGGCTCCTGGCCGGTCATGCAACTGCGGTCCTCGGAAAGCATCGTGGAGAACCACGCCTTCCTCCTGACCGACCTGGGTGATCTCACCCCGGTCCATCTCACGTACACGCCGAAGCCCGGCCGGGGTGCGCCGTCGCGTCAGCCGCGCGAGGCGACGGGCACCGAGGCGTTGCTCGGCTGGGCACGCACCGCGTGTTCGCTGCGCACGTTGCGGGGCACCGGTGTACGCGCCGTGAACAACTGGGAGTTCGCCGAGCAGAAGCTTCCCGAGGGCGGCGCCCGGATGGACTGGGTGTGCACACGGGCCGACACCTGGCAGGGGCCGGGCCGGATCCTGGTCCAGCTGCTCCAGCCGTCCGCCTCCCCCACCGCCCCGGCCGCGGTGGTGGCCGACCGGAGCGACACGGCGCTGTGCAGCCGGTTCGGGCAGCACATTCTGGCGAGCGCCCGCTGGAAGGCACCGTCCGGCCGGTGGTACGTGCTGGCCGCGGGCAGCCGGGCGGTGAACCGCATCGAGGCCGCGGGAGCCGTGCGCGGCAGCGTGCCCGGCACGACGCTCGCGCTGCGGGCGCCGCAGGACGCCGCGGTCGATCTGACGGCCCGGCTGCGGGAGGGCGGGACGATGTCGGCGGTGCGCTGAGGCGGGGCGCGGGTGCGCTTTCACGACAAGGGTCGGCACGGGCAGGGAGCGGGTGCGCGTTCGCGACAAGGGTCGCCACCGGCGAGGAACAGCCCGGCGCGGGCAGGGAGCGGGCTGATCAGCGTATTGGTACAGACATCTGACGTCGTGACCGCTATCGTGTGCGCGGCTCTCCGTCGCCGATCGCCCGGGAGGTGCGTTCCATGGCACGCCGACTCCGTCCCGTGGGCCTGGACTTCACCGAGTCCGCGCCACTGCGCCTGGTCTTCGCCGCCGAGGTGGCCGCGCCTCCCGACGCCGTGTACCGGGCGCTCGCCGAGGATGTCGCGTCCTGGCCGTACTGGTTCACCGCGGTGACCAGGGCCACTCCCACCGGTGCGGGGGCGGGCCGGGAGGTACGGCTCAGGGGCGGCACGGTGTTCCGCGAGACGATCGTCGCGGCGGAACCGGACGTGCGGTACGCCTATCGGGTCGATGAGTCCAACGCCCCCGGACTGCGGGCGCTGTTGGAGGAGTGGCGGCTCACCCCGTCCGCGACCGGGACGCATGTGCAGTGGACGTTCGCCGCTGACGGGACCGCCCCGTTCCGGTTCATCCTGGGGCTGGCGCGGGCGGGGGTGGGGCGCTCGTTCCGCGACGCCGTGCGGCGGCTCGGCGACCGGCTTGCGGGGGCAGCCGCCTGAGCGACGCGCTTCCGTGCGCCGCGCGGCCGCCCGGCGCGCGGGTCCGGGGTCCGGTCAGCCGGGGTCCGTCACACGGGGTCGGCGCACGGGGGCCGGTCGGGCAGGCCGGCCGCACGGGTCCGGTCGGCCGGGTCCGGCGCACGGGGGCAGGTCGGGCAGGTCGGGCAGGTCGGGCGCACGGGGGCCGGTCAGTCGGGCCACTTGCCCGTGCTGAGGAAGCGGTCGACGGTCTCGGTGTACGGGGCGATGTCGAGGCCCTGCTCGCGCAGCCAGCTGTCGGAGTAGTACTTGTCGAGGTAACGGTCCCCCGGGTCGCAGATCAGGGTGACGATACTGCCGGTCCGGCCCTGTTCCACCATCTCGGCGACCAGTTTGAACGCGCTCCACAGACCGGTGCCGGTCGAGCCGCCCGCCTTCCTGCCGATGGCACGTTCCAGGGCGCGCACCGCGGCGACGCTGGCCGCGTCGGGCACCTTCATCATCCGGTCGATGGCGCCCGGCACGAAACTCGGCTCCATCCGGGGCCTGCCGATGCCCTCGATGCGGGAACCGCAGTCGCTGGTGGCCAGCGGATTGTGGTGGGTCCAGCCGTCGAAGAAACAGGAGTTCTCCGGGTCGGGCACGCAGATCCGGGTGTCGTGCTGCATGTAGTGGACGTACCGGGCGATGGTCGCCGAGGTGCCGCCGGTCCCGGCGGTGGCGACGATCCAGGCGGGTTCCGGGTACCGCTCCAGTCGCAGCTGCTGGTAGATCGACTCCGCGATGTTGTTGTTGCCGCGCCAGTCGGTCGCCCGCTCCGCGTAGGTGAACTGGTCCATGTAGTGGCCGCCGGTCTCCGCGGCCAGGGCCGCGGACTCCTCGTACATCTTCCGGGAGTCGTCGACGAAGTGGCACTGCCCGCCGTGGAATTCGATCAGCCGGCACTTCTCCGGACTGGTGGTGCGCGGCATCACCGCGATGAACGGCACACCGATCAGCTTCGCGAAGTAGGCCTCCGAGACGGCCGTCGAGCCGCTGGACGCCTCGATGACCGGCTTGCCCCGGCGGATCCAGCCGTTGCAGAGCCCGTAGAGGAACAGTGACCGGGCCAGCCGGTGCTTGAGGCTGCCGGTGGGGTGCGTCGACTCGTCCTTGAGGTAGAGGTCGATGCCCCACTGCTCGGGCAGGGGGAAGCGCAGCAGATGGGTGTCGGCCGAGCGGTTGGCGTCGGCCTGCACCTTGCGTACGGCTTCCTTGAGCCAGGCCCGGTACTCCGGGTCGCTGCGGTCGATGTCCACGGTCGCCCTGGCCCCACTGTCACGTCCGTGCCCACTGGTGTCCATCAGCGCGTTCCTCCTCGTGTCACCGATACTCCCGTCCACCCACGATATTCCCCCCACCTGCGCAAACATTGACTTTGATGTTCCATAGCACTGCCTTGGTGCGGATCTGCGGCGCTGCTCCGGCGCGAACCCGCGCACCCGCCCGGTGTGAGCTCGCGCCCCTGCCGGACGTGGACGCGTGTGACGGCTGTGACGTGCGGCGCCGGGGGGCGCACATCCCGTCCGGATGACACCTGGTGAACTCGGCCCGACCAGGGCAGACTGCCCAAGCAGGAGTCGGTACGAAGGGGGGCGAAGCCGCGATGACGGACGCCGAGTTCAGTGCGACAGGGGTCAGGATCGAGCGATGGGCCAGGTCGCTGACCAATGCGGGGCAGGTGGTCGTCAAGGACGGCCGGGTTGCCCTCCTGACGAGTTACGGGCGGGAGATCGACAGCGCCCCGGTGGGGGCGGTGAGCGCGGGCAAACCCTGGTTCGCGACCGCCGATTCGGCGACCGCGCGGGTGAACGGCGTGCGGTACCGGCTGACGATGGGGCAGCGCAGCCACAGACGGGACGGTGCGGCTCCGGTCCACCGTTTCCTGGAGGTGCTGCGCAACGCGGGCGGCCGGCGGGGCTGACGGCCGGACAGAGCGGACGGCCCGCGGGAGGCTGCGGCGCGGACGGCCCCGCGAGGGCCGTCCGGCGGCCGGGCGGAGTGGCCGGGCGGGCACCGCGAGTTGCGGAGCCGTAACCACTGGTCCACGCTGGACATACGTCACTGATGGTGCACCGGCGGTAACACTGCGATCCAGTCCGCCGGGCACCAGCAATCAGGACGGACCGAGCAACAAGCAGACCAGAAACAGCAGCCAGCCATCTGCTGGATCCGTTCCTTCGTCTTCTTCCGGACCTATTTCGGGGAGTCGCAGCCGTGATCAGCGAGCCAAGCAGGCACTGCACGGTGGAGCTCCAGGCCCTGCCGTCGCGGATCGGTCAGGTCCGCAGAATCATCTCGGCGCAACTGCGCTACTGGCATCTCGATCCTCTGATCGATCCGGCAGCACTGGGCGTCACCGAACTGCTGACCAATGTCCACCGGCATGCCCAGCCGGACAAGTCATGCACCGTCGAGATCGAGCTGCTGCTCGACCGGCTGACGGTCTCCGTCCACGACCACGACCCACGGCTGCCGACCGTGAACGAGGCGGATTCCTTCGCCACCTCGGGCCGGGGCCTCGCACTGATCGCCGCGGTCAGCGAGAGCTGGGGCGTGCGCCCGAGCGGCGTGTCCGGCAAGGCGGTCTGGTTCACCCTTCCGGCGCCCTGCGACACCACCACCCTGCCACCGCTCCCGGTGTACGGGTCGATGACCGACGGGCCGTTCGGTGCCGTGCGCACCGACCCCGTGGAGTCGGTCGCGAGCCCCGCCCGGTCGGCCGTCGTCGGCTGACCGGGCAGGGCGGGCTCACGTCCCGGAGGTGGTGAGCACCGCCGGATGGCTCACGCGCCCGCGCGGGGTCATGCCGCACGGCCGTGGGCACCGGGACCGAACTGCTCGTCCAGGACGGAGAGCCGGCGCCAGTACTCGTCCTCGTCGATCTCTCCGGCGGCGAACCGGCGGCCGAGCAGAGCGATCGGCGAGGGCTCGCCCGGAGCGCCGAGCGGGGTCCGGGCTACGGCGCCCTGCCAGGGTCCGCGCCGGGAGCGCCACACAGTGCGTCGCAGCAGGGTGACGACGCCGACGACGACGGCCGCCCAGAGGATCGGGAAGAGGAGGATCCAGGGCCCGGGTCCGCCGTCGTACGCCAAGGTGTTCATCTCGGTCAGCTCCCTCGGTTCACGGGTGGAGTCACGTTCTTCTGTCGCTTACGAGCCTCTCCCCGGCAGGGGGTCCGGCGCGTCGTGCGACCGGCGGCAGTGTGCGTACCCCCGTGGGAGTAGTCGGCGGTATCCCTGCCGCTCCCGGCCCGTGGCCGCCCGCCCGCCTACCCATCCCGCAATCTGTACCTACTGGTATGTACAGTAGGCTCATGAGCACTCCGGAACGTCTGATCGAAGCAACCCGGGAACTGCTGTGGGAGCGCGGCTATGTGGGCACCAGCCCGAAGGCCATCCAGCAGCAGGCCGGAGCGGGCCAGGGCAGCATGTACCACCACTTCACCGGCAAGCCCGACCTGGCACTCGCCGCCATCCTGCGTACGGCCGAGGAGATGCGCGGGACGGCGGGGCGGCTGCTGGACGGCCCCGGTTCCGCCCGGGAGCGGATCTCGGCCTATCTGCTGCGGGAGCGCGATGTGCTGCGCGGCTGCCCGGTGGGGCGTCTGACGATGGATCCGGAGGTCATCGCGAACGACGAGCTGCGCGCGCCGGTCGACGAGACCATCGGCTGGCTGCGCGGACGGCTCGCCGAGCTTGTCCAGGAGGGCCTGGACGAGGGCGAGTTCACTCCCGGGCTCGTTCCCGGACAGGTCGCGGCGACCATCGTCGCGACCGTACAGGGCGGCTATGTGCTGGCCCGCGCCTCGGGCTCGACCGCCGCCTTCGACACGGCCGTCGAGGGCCTCCTCGCCCTGCTGACGGCCCCCGCACCGAGCCCCACGACCGGCTGATCCCCCGCCTCCATACCCGTCCGCCCGCTCACCCGCCCCCACCCGACGGCGGGGCCCGAGGAGTGCGCCATGCACGTCATGCAGTACGAGATCACGCTGCCCGCCGACTACGACATGGAGATCATCCGTGAACGGGTCGCGACGAAGGGCCCTCTGCTGGACGCCTTTCCCGGCCTCGGCCTCAAGGCGTACCTGATCCGTGAACGCGGCAAGGGTTCGCCCGTGAACCAGTACGCCCCCTGCTATCTGTGGGCGGCCCCCGAAGGCATGAACTCCTTCCTCTGGGGGCCCGGATTCCAGGGCGTCGTCGATGACTTCGGGCGGCCGGAGGTGCAGCACTGGACGGGCCTGTCGTACGGGGAGGGTCCCTCGGCCGGCGCCCTCCCCCGTACCGCCGTCCGCCGCCGCGAGCGCATTCCCCCGGCGGTACGGCCCGCGGAGGCGGTCGAGGCCGCGCTGGAGGAGTCGGTGCGGCTGGCCGCCGCGCCGGGGGCCGTCGCCGCCGCGCTCGCGGTGGACCCGCGCCACTGGGAGCTGGTCTACTTCACGCTCTGGGAGCAGGCGAGCCCGGAAGCGGTCGGCGACCACTACGAGGTGCTGCATCTGTCGGCGCCGGAGCGCGAGCGGCTGGCCCGCGGGAGGCAGTGGTGACCGAGGCGGCGGAGACCGAGACCGAGGCGGCGGAGACCGTGGTGACGGAAGCAGTGGAGGCAGAGTCGGCGGTGGCGGTGGTCCGTACCGTCCTCGGTGATATTCCCGCCGGGGAGCTGGGGGTCTGCGACGCCCATGACCATCTCTTCCTGCGCAGCCCGCGCCTGGCGGGGCAGGAGCTGGACGACGTGGGCCGGGCGGGCGAGCGGCTGCGCGCGTTCCGCGGGCTCGGCGGGCGTTCGGTGGTGCAGTGGACGCCGTACGGGATGGGCAGACGGGCGGCGGATCTCGCGGCGCTGTCCCGTTCGACGGGCGCGCACGTGGTAGCGGCGACCGGGCTGCATCAAGCGGTGCACTACGACGAGGAGTTGCTCCGCCGCATCGGCCCCCGGCCCGCCGATCTCTTTGTCGCCGAGCTGACCGGGGGCATCGGCACGACCGGGGTGCGTGCCGGGCTGATCAAGGTGGCGGGGGCGTTCCACGGGGTCGACGCCCACGCGCGGCGCACGATGACCGCGGCGGCGGAGGCGCATCACCGGACCGGTGCGCCGATCGCCGTCCACCTGGAACTGGGCACCGGTGCGCTCGACGTGCTGGATCTGCTGTGCGGGGATTCGGGGGTCGATCCGCGTCGGGTGATCCTCGGCCACCTCGGCCGCTCCCCGGACGGAGTCGTGCAGCGCGAGGCCGCGGCGGCGGGGGCGTTCCTGGCGTTCGACGGTCCCTCGCGGGCGAACCATGCGACGGACTGGAGGCTGCCGGAGCAGCTCGCGGCGCTCGCGGACGCGGGTTTCGGCGGGCAGTTGCTGCTCGGCGGCGACACGACGGTGCCCGAGACACCCGGCATGCCCCATCTGCTGCGCAGGGTGCGGCCCCGGCTCGAACAGACCTTGGGCAAGGAGCTGTTGAACGCGGCGCTGATCGGCAACCCGGCGCGGGCCTTCTCCTTCACGCCGGTACGCGGTGGCTGAGCGCGCGGCGAAGTCGATGCTGGGCGGCCGGGCGACGGCACACGCCGGTGTGCGATCTCCGACCCCCCGCGCTCCGGCACGGGAACCGACCCTCGCGCTCCGGCTCAACAGCCGATGCGCCGCGCGCCGGAGCGTGCTGAGTCCCACGCCCTGAGCCGCCGGGCACCTCACGGGCCCGGACCGCCGGGCACCCTCTTCAGGAGAGGGCGCTCAGCGGGTCGTCGAGCACCGGCTGCCAGGCCAGTTCGGCGGCGCCCACCAGGCTGTTGTGGGCGAGGGTGCAGGGCAGGATCGGCACGCTGCCGCTGCGCCCCCACAGGCTGCGGTCGGCGACGACCGCCCGCAGCCGCTCCGGGTCGGCTTCGAGGAGGTCGCGGTGCAGCCCGCCGAGGATGATGCGGTCCGGGTTGAGGATGTTGACCAGACCGGCCAGACCGAGCCCCAGCCGGTCGATCAGCTCTTCGGCGGCGTTGCGTACGGCGGCGTCCTCGTACTCCGTACGCAGCAGATCACCGGCCTGCTTGAGCAGGGACTCCTCCGGCCCGGGGGCACGGCGGGCGGCGGTGAGGAAGGCCAGCGGATCCGTTTCCACATCGAGGCAGCCGCGCCCGCCGCAGTGGCAGGGGCGCCCCTCGGGGTTCACCGTGAGTTGTCCCACTTCCAGCGCGAGCCCCGAACTCCCGCTGTGCAGGCGGCCGTCGATCACCAGGGCGCCGCCGACGCCGCGGTGGCCGGTGGCGACACAGAGCAGATGCCGGGCGCCTCGTCCCGCGCCGTGGCGGTGTTCGGCGAGCGCGGTGAGGTTGACGTCGTTGGCGGTGAACGCGGGTGCGGTGATGCCCGCCTCGCGTACGCAGGAGGCGAAGATCTCGCGGACCGGGGCGCCCGCCGGCCAGGCGATGTGGAGCGGGTTGAGTGCCGTGCCCTCGGGCTCCGCAACGGCGGACGGTACGGCGAGCCCGGCGCCGACACAGCGCAGCCCGCTCTCGCGCAGCAGCCGGGCGCCCTCGGCGACGACCTCGCCGAGCACCTGGGCGGGGTCGGCCATCACGGCGACACAGCCGGGCGCGGTGGCGACGATCCGGCCGCCGAGGCCGACGAGCGCGGCACGGAAGCCGTCGGCGTGCACCTGGGCCGCGAGGGCGACCGGTCCGTTCTCGCGGACGGACAGCCGGTGCGAGGGGCGGCCCTGCGAGCCGGCCGCCGAACCGGGGCTGGAGTCGACCCGGATGAGCCCGAGCGCCTCCAGTTCCGCGGCGACCGCACCGGCGGTGGCCCGGGTGACGCCGAGCTCGGAGGTGAGTACGGCGCGGGTGGGCGCGCGTCCGGTGTGGACCAGTTCCAGCGCGGGGCCGAGCGCGCTGCGGCCCCTCTCCAACTTCGTCCGGGTGGTGGTCACCTTGCCGTTCATGGGGGCGAGTCTCCCATGATCCGGAGGTGCCGCCGACGCTTCGGAGCCGTGCGCCACCCGCTCCCGTGCCGTATGCCGCCGCGCCGTCGGCCACCTCCGGCCACCGTCTTGCGCCCTTCGTCCGCGCGCCCCTATGCTGAGTTTGTGCCGCAACTAAACAAACCGCGGACGGCCCTACCGGGGGGACTCGGCGGAGACACCGCCCCACCCTCGTCGGCCCGCCTCCGTACCGCGCTGACCGTGTTCTTCGCCCTCGATGGCTTCCTCTTCGCCGGCTGGGTGGTCCGTATCCCGGCCATCAAGCAGCAGACCGGTGCCACCGCCTCCACCCTGGGACTCGCCCTGCTGGGCGTCTCGGCGGGTGCGGTGATCACCATGATGCTCACCGGCCGGCTCTGCCGGCGCTACGGCAGCCATGCCGTCACCGTGGTCTGCGGAGTCCTCCTCTCCCTGAGCATCGCGCTTCCCGCGCAGACCCATTCGGCGACCGCCCTCGGCTTGGTGCTGCTGGTCTTCGGCGCCGCCTACGGCGGCATGAACGTGGCGATGAACAGCGCCGCGGTCGATCTGGTCGCCGCCCTGCGACGACCGGTGATGCCGAGCTTCCACGCCGCGTTCAGCCTCGGCGGAATGATCGGCGCCGGGCTCGGCGGACTGGTCGCGGGCGGGCTCTCCCCCGCCACGCATCTCTTCGCCCTCACCGGAGTCGGACTGATCGCCACCGCCGCGCTGGGGCCGACGCTGCTGCGCCACCCCTCGCGATCCGCGGCGCCCGCCGCCTCGCAGGCCCCGTCGGCCCCGAAGCGGCGGCTGGACGGACGGGCCCGCCGGGTGGTCCTCCTCTTCGGAGTGATCGCGCTGTGCACCGCGTACGGCGAGGGGGCACTCGCCGACTGGGGCGCCCTGCACCTCGAACAGGATCTCGACGCCCACCCCGGCCTGGCCGCCGCCGGATACTCCCTGTTCGCCCTCACCATGACCATCGGCAGGCTCACCGGCACCACCCTTCTCGAACGGTTCGGCCAGACCCGGACGCTCGTCCTGGGCGGCGCGACGGCCGCGGCCGGAATGCTGCTGGGCGCGCTGGCGCCGACCGTCTGGCTCGCGCTCGTCGGCTTCGCCGTCACGGGCCTGGGTCTCGCCAACATCTTCCCCGTCGCGGTGAGCCGGGCCGGGGAGCTGGCAGGGCCGAGCGGGGTCGCCGCCGCCTCGACGCTCGGCTACGGCGGAATGCTGCTGGGCCCGCCCGCGATCGGCTTCCTGGCCGACTGGTTCTCCCTGCCGGTCGCCCTGACGACGGTGGCCCTGCTGGCCATGGGAGCCGCCGTTCTGGGGTACGGCGCACGCAACGCCACACACACGTGAGCTACGCACACATGCGCGATTGAGTAGCCGTACTCAGGCGTTCCCGGCTCCCCCGGCGCACGCTGGAAGCCTCAACCACTCGATCGGGAGCCGGCTATGAAGAACCAGGTCATCAACCACCCGCAGCTGCGCGCACTGGTGCGTCTGACCTTCGGCAACGCCGCCTCGCTGTGCTATCTCGGCCTGGTGCTCGCGGCAACGGTCCTCGTCACGGTGGACACTCTCTTCGTCACCCACGAAGACGCCTCGTTCTCCGGGGTCTGGCTGTTCCTGCTGGCCGCCCCCACCGTGTTCGTCTTCTTCGTCGGGAGCTCCCTGGCGGGTGCGGACGCGGGCGGGCCGACCTGGTTCCTCTGCCTCGCCCTCGTGGTGTCGGTCCTGGTCCAGTCGCTGGCGCTCGGATGGTTCGCCCGTCTGGTACGCCGCGGCGGCCGGGCCAGGTCCGCACACCCGCAGAGCGCCTGAGCCCCCTGCCACAATCGGCACCATGGAGATCGTGGATTACCTCAAGTCCCTTTCCGTGGAAGGCCGTCTGCTCGCGACGGCGGCCGAACAGGCCGGTCCGGGCGCGTCGGTCCCGACCTGCCCCGGCTGGCAGGTGCGCCATCTCCTGCGGCACACCGGCATGGTGCACCGCTGGGCGGCGGCGTTCGTGACCGAGGGGCACAGGGAGTACCACCCGGACGGCGGTGAACCGGATCTCGACGGGGTCGAGCTGCTCGACTGGTTCCGCGCGGGCCACCACCATCTGGTGGAAGCCCTCGCGGCGGCCCCCGCCGATCTCGACTGCTGGGCCTTCCTGCCCGCGCCCTCGCCCCTCGCCTTCTGGGCGCGGCGCCAGCTGCACGAGACCGCGGTGCACCGAGCGGATGCCGAGTCGGCGCTCGGAGGAGCGCTCACCGAGGTGGGTACGGAGCAGGCGCTGGACGGCATCGACGAGCTGCTGAACGGGTTCCACGCCCGTCCCAGGAGCCGGGTGCGCACCGACCTCCCTCGCACCCTCCGTGTGCGGGCCGTGGGCGCGGACGCCGACGGGGGCGCCGACGCGGTGTGGACCGTACGCCTGTCGGCCGAACCGCCGAAGGCGACCCGTGAACAGGTGCGCGATGTGCCGCCTGCCGACTGCGAGTTGAGCGGGACGGCGGAGGGCGTCTATCTGGCCCTCTGGAACCGGCTGCCCCTCTCGGCCGTCACGCTGACCGGCGACCGTACGGTGGCGAGGCTGTGGACGGACAACTCCGCGGTCACCTGGAACTGACGTCGTGCCGCGCTTTTCCCGGAAGCGCGGCACACCACCGGCGGGGCTCCCTTGCCGCCACCGGACGCCCCTGTGAGAATCCGGGCATGGGGCGACGCACACAGGCGGACCGGGACGCGATCACCATCGAGATCGGCTACGCGCTGGTGAGCGCGGCCGTCGTGGCGGCGGTCACCTTCGCGGGGATCTGCGCGCCCGCCCTGCTCTTCGAACTCACGCACCACGGCGAACGCCTCCTCCTCGGCATCGGTGCCGGAGCCGCCGCTCTCGCTTTCCTCACCCGGACCGTCCATGTGCTGTGGCGGTTCCCCCGTACCGCGGAGGGCCGGCCCGTCCCGGCCGATCAGCCCAGCCAGCCGGGGCGTACGAGCCCCGACTCATAGGCCATGACGACCAGTTGAGCCCGGTCGCGGGCGCCCAGCTTGACCATGGTGCGGCTCACATGGGTCTTGGCGGTGAGCGGGCTGACCACCAGCCTGCGGGCGATCTCCTCGTTCGACAGCCCGATGCCGACCAGCGCCATCACCTCCCGCTCCCGGTCGGTGAGCCGGCCGAGAGCGGTCGCGGCCGTGGGTTCCTTGGACCGGGCGGCGAACTCCGCGATCAGCCGACGGGTCACTCCGGGCGAGAGCAACGCGTCCCCGTTCACCACCGCCCGTACCGCGCGCAGCAGTTCCTCCGGCTCGGTGTCCTTGACGAGGAAGCCGGAAGCCCCGGACCGGATCGCCTCGAAGACGTACTCGTCGAGTTCGAAGGTGGTGAGCATGACCACCTTCACCCCGTTCAGCGCGGGATCGTCGGTGATCCGCCGGGTCGCGGCCAGGCCGTCCAGCCGCGGCATCCGGATGTCCATCAGCACGGCGTCCGGGCGCAGCTCGCGCACCAGCCGCACGGCCTCCTCGCCGTCCGCCGCCTCTCCGGCCACCTCGATGTCCGGCTGGGCGTCCAGCAGCGCCCGGAAGCCGGCCCGGACCAGGAGCTGGTCGTCGGCGAGCAGTACGCGGATCACGGTGTCTCCTCCGGCTGAGCCGCTGGGTCCCCGGGCCCGGTCTCCGGGTGTCGCGGGGCGGCGGGCAACGGGAGTTCCGCCCGTACCCGGAAACCGCCGCCGGTCCGGGGGCCCGCCTCGATCGTGCCACCGAGCGCCGCCGCCCGCTCCCGCATGCCGACGAGCCCATTGCCGCTGCCGCCCGCGTCGCCGCCGGTCGCGGGGCCTTCGTCGTCGATACGGAGGCGGAGGCGCCCGGCACTGTAGCCGATCCGGACCAGTGCGGTACGGGAGCCCGAGTGCCGCACGACGTTGGTCAGAGCCTCCTGCACGATCCGGAAGGCGGCCAGATCGGTGCCGGGCGGGAGGGCGGTCTCCGCGCCCTCGGTCCCGACGGTGACGGTCAGGCCGGCGCCCGCCGCCTGGTCGACGAGTTCGGGCAGCCGGTCGAGGCCGGGGGCCGGGGCGCGAGGGGCGTCGCCCGGCGTACGGAGGTTGGCGAGGACCTGCCGTACCTCGCCGAGCGCTTCCTTGCTGGCTCCCTTGATGGTGATGAGGGCCGAGCGGGCCTGCTCGGGATCGGAGTCGAGCAGGGCGAGCCCGACCCCGGCCTGGACGTTGATGACGGAGATGCTGTGGGCGAGGACGTCATGCAGCTCGCGGGCCATCCGCAGCCGCTCCTCGTCCGCCCGCCGCTGCTCCGCGGCCGCCCGTTCCGCCCTGGCCGCCGCCCATTGTTCGCGGCGTACCCGCAGCAGTTCGGCGGCGGCGACGATGGCCACCACCCATGCGGTGATGAACGCCTCCTGCCCCCAGGGCGCGGCACCGTCCCCGGCGGGCGGCAGCCACCGGTAGAGCCAGTGGCCCACCAGCACATGCCCGGCCCACAGCCCGCCGAGCGACCACCAGGCGGCCTTCCGGTGCCCGGAGACGATGGCGCTGAAGCACCCCACGGCGACGGCGATGAAGACCGGGCCGTACGGGTAGCCCGCGGCGAGATAGAGGAGCGCGGCGGCGGAGGCCGTGGTCACCGCCACCACGGGATGCCGGTGGCGCACCAGCAGCACCGCGACCGCGACGAACAGCAGCAGCCGCGCGAGGACGTCCACCGGCTGCCTGTCCTGGCCGTGCGCGGCGAAGCCCGTGCCGACCATGACGAACACCAGCAGCGCGATGGTCGAGGGCCACGGAAGCCCGGCTCCGGACCGTGCCCCCGGACCGGACAGCCGGTGCGGAGGTTCCCCGCGCCCCCAGGGGCCGCGGGGGCCACCACGCGTGTGTGATCGCTGCTGCTCTTCCATGGCGGCAACGCTAGACGGGCCACCGCCGCGCGGGCGTCAGCCGGGCGTGGTGATCACACGTACTCCCCGGGGAGTACACCGTGAGGGCGGCGGGCGGTGGCGGGACGGGCGATGCCCGGGGTTCCGGCGGACGGCTCCCGGTCGGGCTCGCTCTCCGGCTCCCCCGCAGGTGCCCTACCGGGTTCCGGCCCGGCTTCCGGTCAGTCCCACCGAGCGGGCGAGTTCACCGACCGCGTGCCGGAAGAGCACGTCCCGCGCCTCGACGACCCGGTTGAACTGACCGAAGAGTTCGAACGAGATCAGGCCGAAGAGCTGCGCCCAGGCGGCGACGAGCGCGGCCACGACCGCGGGCGGGAGATCCGCGGCGAGGTCGGCCGCCATCCGCTCCGCCTCGGGGCGGAGTTCGCCGTCGAGGGGCGGCACGGCCAGGCCGTCGGCGCGGTACGCCTCGCGGAGAAGACCGATGAACACCACCCCGACGCGGGAGGCGGGGCCGACCGTGTCCTGCGGAGCGATGTAGCCGGGGACGGGCGAGCCGTAGATCAGTGCGTACTCATGAGGGTGTGCCAGGGCCCAGTCGCGTACGGCGCAGGCGACCGCGGTCCAGCGCGCGAGGTACGGGCCGGACGGTGAGGCGGCGGCGCGGCGCGCGCCACCACCGGAACCGGCACCGTCCTGGGCCTCGGCAGCGGGAGCGGCTCCCGCGGCACGGGCGGACTCCGCCGCCTCGCCGACCGCGTCGTAGGCGTCGACGATAAGAGCTGTGAGGAGGTCGTCGCGGCTGGGGAAGTAGCGGTAGAGCGCGGAGGAGACCATGCCCAGCTCGCGGGCGACGGCGCGGAGGGAGAGCTTGGCGGCGCCCTCGGCCGCGAGCTGCTTCCGGGCCTCGTCCTTGATGGCGGCGGTCACTTCGATACGGGCGCGTTCCCGGGCCCCTCGGATAGTGCTCATGGCCTCAGTCTGCCACGGCGGCGGATCACTGAACACTAACGAGAGCAGCGCTCTTGCTTTTGAGCACTGAACGCGTGCACACTGATCTCAAGCGAGAGCACTGCTCTCCCAACAGCGGGAGTCACCATGTCGCAGCCGTACTACCTTCAGGGCAGCCCGTTCACCATCCGGCTGAACAGCGCGATCGGCTGGCTCGCCCGGCACGGAGTGAGCTTTCTCGGGTCGGCCGAGATGTCGGTGCGCGGGCGCAAGAGCGGGCAGATGCAGCGCATCCCCGTGAACCCGCACACCTACGAGGGCACGCAGTACCTGGTATCGGCCCGCGGCCACTCCCAGTGGGTGCGCAACATGCGGGTCGCCGGCGGCGGCGAGCTGCGGGTGGGCCGGAAGGTCCGCGCGTTCACGGCCGTGGAGATCGCGGACGACGAGCAGAAGACGCGCATCCTCCGCACCTACCTGGAGCGCTGGGGCTGGGAGGTCAACAGCTACTTCAAGGGCATCACGGCGAAGTCCACGGACGCCGAGCTCCTCGCCGCGTGCCCGGACCACCCCGTCTTCCGGATCACCGTCGAGAAGTGACCGCCCGCACAGCCGACCGGCCGGCGCGCCCGCCCCAAAGACCGCGATCCGGCCGAACCGCGCAGAAGCACGGGGGCGCAGGAACACGCCGAACCGCAGCTAACACGCGGACCCGCAACCCGCGGAACAGCCCTAGCGGTCCATCGCGCTCATCGCCCGCTGCGCCAGCGGGTGCGTGCGGACGAGCTCGGCCAGCGACGTGGTCCCGCGGGTGATCCCTGCGAATGCCTTCCAGGCCGGGCGGAAACTGGTCAGCACCGCGTGCAGCAGCCCCGGGCGGCGCTCGAACAGCTTGAGCATGCGCCGTCCGACGCCCATCTCCACACCCAGCCCGGCCTTGATGGCGAACGCGTAGTTGAGGGCCTGCCTGCGGGCGTCCACCGCGTCGTGCGACTCGGCGATCCGGACCGCCCACTCACCGGCGAGACGCCCCGACCGCAGCGCGAAGGAAATGCCCTCCCGCGTCCACGGCTCCAGCAGCCCCGCCGCGTCGCCGCACACCACGACCCGGCCGCGCGACAACGGTGAGTCATCGCTCCGGCAGCGGGTCAGATGGCCGGAGGAGACCGCGGGCTCGAACCCGGCGAGGCCGAGCCGGGCGATGAAGTCCTCCAGATACCGCTTGGTGCCCGCACCGTCACCACGCGCCGAGATCACCCCGACGGTCAGGGTGTCCCCCTTGGGGAACACCCAGCCGTAACTCCCGGGCATCGGGCCCCAGTCGATGAGCACCCGCCCCGCCCAGTCCTCCGCCACCGTCGCCGGCACGGGGATCTCGGCCTCCAGACCGAGGTCCACCTGGTCGAGCTTCACTCCGACATGAGCGCCTATCCGGCCCGCACTGCCGTCGGCGCCGACGACGGCGCGGGCGAGCACCGTCTCGCCCCCGGACAGCACCACGGCGACCGTGCGCCGGTCGGGTACGGCGGGCCCGTGCTGCTCCACCCGCACCACCGCGGCTCCGGTGCGCAGTTCGGCTCCGGCCTTCTGCGCCTCCTCCACCAGACCCGAGTCGAACTCGGCGCGGTTGATGAGTCCGAAGAGCATCCGCTTGGACCGGCGCGTACGCGACAGCTTCCCGTTGAGCGAGAAGGTCACCGCGTGGATGCGGTCCTTCAGGGGCAGTTCGAAGCCGGGGGGCAGCGAATCACGGGAGAACCCGATGATGCCGCCGCCGCATGTCTTGTAGCGGGGCAGTTCCGCTTTCTCCAGCAGCAGCACCCGCCGGCCCGCCACGGCTGCCGCGTACGCCGCCGATGCTCCGGCCGGTCCGGCGCCGACCACGACGACGTCCCAAACGGACGACTCTTCCGACTCACGTCCGGCGTCTGCGTTCTCGCTGCTCACGATGTGCTTCTGCTCCCGATCCGACCAGTGGCCCCAAGCTGCTCACGGCATCCTACGGCGCGATTCGGCCAAGCCCCGCTGTGGGAGGATCGGCCATGATTTCGTCGTACTGACAACGCCGGACAAAAGGCGTCGCCCACGGCCGCGTACACAACGCGCCGTACACATAACGTCGCACCCACGAGGAGCGTGCCCATGACCGCCCGTCCGATTTCCGAGACCGTCGCCTCGCTGATGCCGCGCGCCAGGACGGAGCTGGCCGAGCTGGTGGCCTTCCAGTCGGTGGCGGACCCCGCCCAGTTCCCGAAGAGCGAGTGCGAGGCGGCGGCCGGATGGGTCGCCGACGCACTGCGCGCCGAGGGCTTCCAGGACGTGGCCCTGCTCGACACTCCCGACGGCACCCAGTCCGTCTACGGCTTCCTGCCCGGCCCGGCCGACGCGCCCACCGTACTGCTCTACGCGCACTACGACGTGCAGCCCCCGCTGGACGAGTCCGCCTGGCTGTCCCCGCCGTTCGAGCTGACGGAGCGCGACGGCCGCTGGTTCGGCCGCGGCGCGGCCGACTGCAAGGGCGGATTCATCATGCATCTGCTCGCGCTGCGCGCGCTGAAGGCGAACGGCGGCGTCCCGGTCTCCGTGAAGGTGATCGCCGAGGGTTCGGAGGAGCAGGGCACCGGCGGTCTGGAGCGGTACGCGGAGGCGCACCCCGAGCTGCTGGCCGCCGACACGATCGTCATCGGCGACACCGGAAACTTCCGGGTCGGCCTGCCGACCGTCACCGCGACGCTGCGCGGGATGACGATGCTGCGGGTGAAGCTCGACACGCTCGAAGGGAACCTGCACTCGGGGCAGTTCGGCGGCGCGGCCCCGGACGCGCTGGCCGCGATGATCCAGCTGCTGGCCTCGCTGCGCGCCGAGGACGGCACGACGACGGTCGACGGTCTCACCGCGGACGCGGAGTGGGACGGTCTGCAGTACCCGGAGGCGGAGTTCCGCAAGGACGCGAAGGTCCTGGACGGGGTGGAGCTGATCGGCGCGGGGACGGTCGCGGACCGGATCTGGGCCCGGCCCGCCGTCACCGTCATCGGGATCGACTGCCCGCCGGTGGTCGGTGCGACGCCGTCCCTGCAGGCGAGCGCGCGGGCCCAGGTCAGCCTGCGGGTGCCGCCGGGCCAGGACGCCGTCAAGGCGACCGAGCTGCTGACCGCCCACCTGGAGTCGCACGCCCCGTGGGGGGCGCGGGTGACGGTGGAGCAGGTGGGCCAGGGTCAGCCGTTCCGTGCGGACACCACGAGCCCGGCGTACACGTCGATGGCGGACGCCATGCGGGTCGCGTACCCGGGCGAGGAGATGCAGTCCTCCGGCATGGGCGGCTCGATCCCCCTGTGCAACACACTCGCGAACCTGTACCCGGAGGCGGAGATCCTGCTGATCGGTCTCAGTGAGCCCGAGGCCCAGATCCACGCGGTGAACGAGAGCGTGTCGCCCGAGGAACTGGAGCGGCTCTCGGTGGCCGAGGCGCTGTTCCTGCGGAACTACGCGGAGTCCAAGAAGGGTTAGTCCGCCGCGTCGGATCGCGCCCGGTCCGACGGTGGGCTTTCGCCCCCGGCCCTGCCCCGTCGCCCGGTGATCCGGGCAGGAGCCGGGGCGGGGGCGGGCCCCGGTCCGTCATCCCACCGGCACCCCGGCCTCCAGATTGAGCACGGTCGACCGTTCGCGCGCCCGCAGCGCCCAGCGCAGCCGCTCGTAGCGGGTGGGCGGCAGCATCGCCGCCGCCTCCGCCTCGGTGACGAACCGCCAGCCGCGCAGCTCCGAGCCGGGCAGCAGCAGGTTCGCGGCGTCCTCGCTGCGCAGCAGCCCGCCGTCGAAGAGGAAGCGCAGCCCGCCGTAGCCGGGCGGTTTCGGCGACTCCCAGTCGACCAGCAGGAGTTTCGGTACCCGGTCGAGCCTGAGCCCTATCTCCTCGGCGACCTCACGCATCCCGGCCCGCGCCGGAGCCTCCCCCGCCTCCACCACTCCGCCGGGGAACTCCCAGCCCGGCTTGTACGTGGGGTCGACGAGCAGGACGCGGTCCTGTTCGTCGAAGAGCAGCACCCCGGAGGCGACCGTCTCCGCGGTCGGTTCGGGAGTCTGGACTATCTCGCACGCCTCGGCCTGCCCGTTGCGCACCGCCTCCGCGATCCGCTGTGCCGTCTCGTGCGGAGTGAGGGTGCTGGTGTCGATGGTGTGGGCGTCCGCCGTGATCCAGTCGAGGGCCGCCAGATAGGGGTCGATGTGCTCGTAGGCCCACCGTCGGATCCGCTCGCTGTGTTCGGGGTCGTCCGGGAATTCCGTCCGCCCCGCGATCCGGCCACGAAGGATCGTTTCCTCAGGTGAGAGCAGTACATGGCGCACGGGAATGCGCCGGGAGGCGAGCCCGCCGAAGATCTCGTCGCGGTATTCCTGGCGCAGGAGCGTCATCGGTACCACGAGCACTCCCGGCACCTCGGCGAGCAGCGCGGCCGCCGTGTCCACCACCAGTCGCCGCCAGATCGGCAGGTCCTGGAAGTCGGTCACCTCGGCGAGCTTCTTCTGGGGCAGCAGGGCGCGCAGCCCGCCGCCGGTCAGCTCGGGGTCGTACAGCGTGCTGTTCGGGATCAGATCGATCAGTTCGCACGCGGCGCTCGTCTTGCCCGCACTGAACGCACCGTTCACCCAGACGATCACGGTTCCCCCTCTTCCGTAGCCCCCTGTGGCTTGCCCGCAACACCCTGCCGCGGAAACCCCGATGTGGCGATGCTGTTGCCGGGAAGTGGCGGCCGGGTGCCCGTCGGCGGGCAGCCCACTGTACGAGGCCCCGCGTGGCGGAGCCGTGACGGCGGGCGGCCGGGGGTCGTCGCGGCCGACACGATCCGTCCAGGGGGTGTCCGGCCTGACGATCCGGGCACCCCCCGGAAGTTCAGAGGGCCTGTGGCCGGCGCACGGCCGTGGCGGCGGCGGCCGCCGCTCCCACCAGCCCCGCGTCGGTGCCCATCACCGCAGGCGCCACGGTGAGGCGGCGTACGAACGAGAGCGTGGCGTAGTCGCGCAGGGACCGGCGCAGCGGCGCGAAGAGCACCTCGCCCGCACCGGCCACTCCCCCGCCGATCACCGCGATGTCGATCTCGACGAGCGTCGCGGTCGCGGCGATTCCCGCGGCCAGCGCCTGGGCGGCGCGCTCGTACGAGGCGACGGCGACCGGGTCCCCGGCGCGCGCGGCGGCGGCCACGGCGGCGGCCGTGGCATCGCCGTCCGGGCCGGGGAGCCAGCCGCCGTCGAGGGCCCGTCGGGCGATGTTCGGCCCACTGGCTATGCGCTCGACGCACCCGCGTGAGCCGCACGGGCACGGATCGCCGTCCAGCTCCACACAGAGGTGGCCGATGTGCCCGGCGTTGCCCGTGGGACCGGGGTGCAGCCTGCCGCCGAGAACCAGGCCACCGCCGACGCCCGTCGAGACCACGAGGCAGAGCGCGTTGTCATAGCCGCGGGCCGCACCGAGCCAGTGCTCGGCCGCCGTCATCGCCACACCGTCGCCGACCAGCGCCACGGGCAACCCACCGGTCGCCTTGCGCACCCGCTCCACCAGCGGAAAGTCGCGCCAGGCCGGGACGTTGACCGGGCTCACCGTGCCGGCCGACGCATCCACGGGGCCCGCGCTGCCGATGCCCACGGAGCCCGCCCCGCCCCACAGCGGTGACTCCATCAGCTCGTTCAGTACGTCGCCGACGGCCTCCATGACCGTTTCGGCGTCCCGCAGAGCGGGCGTCGGCCGCTGCGCCCGCGCGAGCAGGGTTCCTCCGCCGTCCACCAACGCACCGGCGATCTTGGTGCCTCCGATGTCGAGCGCGGCGACGAGGTCGGTATGCATCGGTGTGGGCTCTCCGGGTGAGTGAGGGGGCGGGACCTGCGAGTTCAGTCGATGGTCTGCACAGTCTCCATTCTTCTGACAACGTTGTCCAGGGCCTATGCTCGACGCCACAGCCTTCCAGCGCCTTCCCGGACCGTTCGCGGGACCCGCCGGAGCCTCTCACACCCGACCGTACCGACGACAGGACAGCGCACCGTGGCCGAGACCACCCGTCATTCCGAGACCCGCTACGGCAACCGGCCGACCATGAAGGACGTGGCCGCCCGCGCCGGAGTGGGCCTCAAGACGGTCTCGCGGGTGGTGAACAGCGAACCGGGCGTCACCCCCGACACCGAACGCCGCGTGCAGGAGGCGATCGATGCCCTCGGCTTCCGCCGCAACGACAGCGCACGGGTCCTGCGCAAGGGCCGCACCGCTTCCATCGGCCTGGTCCTGGAAGACCTCGCCGACCCGTTCTACGGCCCGCTGAGCCGCGCCGTGGAGGAGGTCGCCCGTGCCCACGGCGCGCTCCTGATCAACGGTTCGAGCGCCGAGGACCCCGAGCGCGAACAGGAACTCGTGCTCGCGCTGTGCGCCCGCCGCGTGGACGGTCTGATCGTGATCCCCGCAGGGGACGACCACCGCTATCTGGAGCCGGAGATCAAGGCGGGCATCGCCACGGTCTTCGTGGACCGCCCGGCGGGCCGGATCGACGCCGACATGGTCCTTTCGGACAGCTTCGGCGGCGCCCGCGAAGGCGTCGCCCATCTGATCGCGCACGGCCACCGGAGGATCGGCTTCATCGGTGACCAGCCCCGCATCCACACCGCGACCGAGCGACTGCGCGGCTACCACGCGGCGATGACGGACGCGGGCATCGAGGTCCAGGACGCCTGGGTCTCGCTCGGCTCCACCGACCCCGACCGGGTCCGGGACGCCGCCGAGTCGATGCTCCGTGGCCCGGAGCCGGTGACCGCCCTGTTCGCGGGGAACAACCGGGTGACGGTGACCGTCGTACGCGTCCTGGCGGACCGGGAACGCCCTGTGGCCCTGGTCGGTTTCGATGACATCGAGCTGGCCGATCTGCTCGGCATCACCGTCATCTCCCAGGACGCGGCGGCGGTCGGCCGCACCGCCGCCGAGCATCTGTTCCGCCGCCTGGACGGCGTCGACCACGCCCCGGTACGGGTGGAACTCCCGACGACGCTCATCGCGCGCGGGTCGGGCGAACGCCCGCCCGCCTGATGCCGTCCGACGGCATGCGGGCGGCCCGTCGCCCGTACGCGCGTCGCCGTCGGCACCGGCGCGGCCGTGGGAGCGACCGCGCCGGGACCGCTACGGGGCGGTGACCGTCAGCCCGCCGCGGCGAGGCGAGGCGAACGCGTCGAGGTCCGCGCGGGTGAGCCCGGTGAGACGGGCGACCTCGGCGGTGTCCAGGGCGCCGCAGTCGATGCCGCGGAGCAGATAGCCGCTGAGGGCCTTGGCGGTGGCCGGTTCGTCCATGACGTCGCCGCCCGCCTTGGCGACGTACGCCGCGAGACGGCCCGCCGCCTGTTCCAGACCCTCGCGGTAGAAGGTGTAGACGGCCGCGTACCGGGTGGGCAGGTGGCCCGGGTGCATGTCCCAGCCCTGGTAGTAGGCGCGGGCCAGGGCGCGGCGGGTGAGTCCGTAGTGGAGCCGCCACGCCTCGTGGACCCGGGAGGTGGGGCCGACGGGCAGGACGTTGGTGGAACCGTCACAGACGCGTACGCCGGTACCCGCCGCGGCGACCTGCATGACGGCCTTGGCGTGGTCGGCGGCCGGATGGTCACTGGCCTGGTAGGCGGGACTGACACCGACGCAGGCGCTGTAGTCGAAGGTCCCGTAGTGCAGACCGGTCGCCCGCCCCCGGGCGGCGTCGATCATGCGGGCCACGGCGGCGGTGCCGTCCGCCGCGAGGATCGACTGGCTGGTCTCGATCTGGATCTCGAAGCCGATCCGCCCGGCGTCGAGCCCATGGGCCTTCTCGAAGGCTTCGAGCAGCTGGACGAAGGCGGTGACCTGCTCGGGGTACGTCACCTTGGGCAGGGTCAGCACGAGCCCGTCGGGCAGCCCGCCGGCCCGCATCAGGCCGGTGAGGAAGACATCCGTGGTGCGGATTCCGCGATCGCGTACGGCGGCCTCCATGCACTTCATCCGGATACCCATGTACGGGGCCGAGGTGCCGTCCCCGTACGCCTGCGAGACGAGCAGGGCGGCGCGGGCCGCCGCCTCGTCCTCCTCGGCGTCGGAGCGCGGGCCGTAGCCGTCCTCGAAGTCGATGCGCAGGTCCTCGACGGGCTCGCGCTCCAGCTTGGCGCGTACGCGGTCATGGACGGGCCCGGCCAGTTCCTCGGGGATGCCGAGGGCCGTGGCGAAGGAGGCGGCGTCGGGGGCGTGCGTGTCGAGGGCCTCCAGCGCCCGGTCGCCCCAGGAGCGGATGGTGTCGGCGGCGAACACGTCGCCGGGTACGTAGACGGTGTGCACGGGCTGGCGGGTGCCGGGGTCTCCCGGGTAGCGGCGGGCGAGTTCGGCGTCCACCGCCGCGAGGGAGGCGCTGATGTGCTCGCCGACCGTCCCGGCGAGGCTCGTTGCCACCTTCTCCTGCTGACCCATTCCCGTACCCTCCACGCTCTCGCTTTTTCCGCTTCTCGGAATCAACAATCCGTATAGTGAAGTTATAAGGCCGTCGTACCTGCGTCAATGGTGTCCGGTAATGGGTCGGGGCCGCGCGGTGGGTTTCACCGTGCGGCCCCGGGGGTGGTGCGCCCGCGCGCTGTGTGTTGCGTGTTGTGTGTTGTGCTGTGTGGGGGTCAGCTCTTGCGGGTGTTGATCTCTTCGGTGAGCTGGGGGACGACGTCGAAGAGGTCGCCGACGACGCCGTAGTCGACGAGGTCGAAGATCGGGGCCTCGGCGTCCTTGTTGATCGCGACGATCGTCTTGGACGTCTGCATCCCGGCCCGGTGCTGGATCGCGCCGGAGATCCCGGACGCGATGTACAGCTGAGGGGAGACCGACTTGCCGGTCTGCCCGACCTGGCTGGAGTGCGGGTACCACCCGGCGTCGACCGCGGCACGCGAGGCACCGACCGCCGCGCCCAGGGAGTCCGCGAGCGCCTCGATCAGCGGGAAGTTCTCCGCACCGTTGACCCCGCGCCCGCCCGACACCACGATCGCGGCCTCGGTCAGCTCCGGACGGCCCGTCGACTCACGCGGCGTACGCGACACGACCCGCGCCGCGTTCTCCGTACCCGAGAACACCACCGCGAGGTCCTCCAGGGCACCCGCGGCCCCGGCCGGCTCCACCGGCGCCGAGTTCGGCTTCACCGTGATCACCGCGACACCCCGCACCACCCGCGACCGCGTCGTGAACGACGCCGCGAACGCGGACTGCGTCGCGACGGGACCCGACTCGCCCGCCTCCACATCCACCGCGTCCGTGATGATCCCCGAACCCGTCCGCACCGCCAGACGCGCCGCGATC
Source organism: Streptomyces sp. NBC_01237 (assembly GCF_035917275.1). Classification (NCBI taxonomy): domain Bacteria; kingdom Bacillati; phylum Actinomycetota; class Actinomycetes; order Kitasatosporales; family Streptomycetaceae; genus Streptomyces; species Streptomyces sp. NBC_01237. The sequence goes on from NZ_CP108508.1 coordinate 1,078,791, forward strand.
TCCTTCGTCTCCGCCGACGACGGAAGCAGCACCGCGACCGGCGACACCGCGTCGAACGCCGCCCGCAGCGCATCGACCTTCGGCACCACCAGATACTCCGCGAACTCCGGCCCCTCCACCGCCAGCACCCGCACCGCACCGTGCGAACCCAGCACACCGGCCGTCTCCCGCGCACCGGCACCCACCGCGACAGCCACCGGATCACCCAGACGCCGCGCCAGCGTCAGCAGCTCCAGCGTGGGCTTGCGGACGGCACCGTCCACATGATCGACATAGACAAGAACTTCAGCCATGGGACTTCAATCTCCTGCGAAACGAAACGAAAAGGGCAATCACGAACTGAACGGAACAGCGGACCCGGAACGCGGGCCTCAGATGAACTTCTGGCCCGCGAGGAACTCGGCCAGCCGCCTGCCGCCCTCGCCCTCGTCCTTCACGATCGTGCCCGCCGTACGCGCCGGACGCTCGGCCACCGCGTCCACCACCGTCCACGCACCCGCCAGACCGACCTCACCCGCATCGATCCCCAGATCATCCAGATCCAGCGACTCGACCGGCTTCTTCTTCGCCGCCATGATCCCCTTGAACGACGGATACCGCGCCTCGCCCGACTGGTCCGTCACCGACACCACCGCCGGCAACGACGCCTCCAGCACCTCACTGGCCGTGTCACCGTCCCGCCGCCCCGTCACCACACCACCGGCCACCGACACCTCCGACAGCAACGACACCTGAGCCACCCCCAGCCGCTCCGCGAGCAACGCCGGCAGCACACCCATCGTGCCGTCCGTCGACGCCATCCCGCAGATCACCAGATCGAACCCGGCACCCCCGACCGCCTTCGCCAGCACCAGCGACGTCCCCATCGCATCCGAACCGTGCAGACCGTCGTCCTCCACATGCACAGCCTTGTCCGCACCCATCGACAACGCCTTGCGCAACGCGTCCTTCGCGTCCTCGGGACCCACCGTCAGCACGGTCACCTCAGCCCCGTCCACCCCGTCCGCGATCCGCAACGCCTGCTCGACCGCATACTCGTCCAGCTCCGACAACAGACCATCGACATCCTCACGGTCCACCGTCAGGTCATCGGCGAAACGCCGGTCACCGGTCGCGTCGGGCACATACTTCACACAGACAACGATCCTCAAGCTCACGCCGGCTCTCCTACTGCATCGTCATTTCCGGGCTGCCTTGTTGCACGCAGCATAGGCGCCTTATGGGGCGGTTTCCGGTCGGGGCGACCGACGCTCCGAACGAAATATTACTCGCCAGTACACCCAGAGGTTCACTCATGGGCAAGCGCTCCGCACTGTGACCTTGCCAACGTGGTCGGCCCCTGCGCCGCCTGGTGCCCTCAGTCTCGCAGAGCCGTGAATCGCCCCTGGTGGTAGACCAGCGGACGGCCGCCTCCGGCCGGATCGCCGACCACGGCTTGGGCGATGACGATGCGGTGGTCCCCCGCCGGAATACGGTCCACCACGCGGCAGACCAGCCAGGCCGGCACCCCGTCCAGAAGCGGTACGCCCTCGGGGCCCTCACGCCAGTCCGTCGCCGGGCCGAACCGGTCGGCGCCACTGCGGGCGAACCTGGCGGCCAGCTCCTCCTGGTGCTCGCCGAGTATGTGGACTCCGATGTGCTCGGCGTCGGCGATCACCGGCCAGCTGGAGGAGGAGGTACCCACACCGAACGAGATGAGCGGCGGCTCGGCGGCGACGGAGTTGAGCGAGGTGGCGGTGAAGCCGACCGGGCCGTCACCGGCCGCGGTGATCACGGCGACGCCTGCGGCGTGCTGCCTGAAGACGGAGCGGAGAAGGCCGGGCGAAGCCGTCCGGGCGGTGGCGAGATCGGGTGTGGCCGTCATGGAGGTGTCCTTCTGCGGGAGTGGCGTACATGACCGTGGTTGCTCAGGCACCCGGACAGCGCGCACTCGCGTTGCGTGCGAGGTCCACATGGACCCGCCCGTAGAGAAGGAGTTCTGGCGGCATAGCGTCAGACTGACGATGCGGATGGCTGAGGTCAAGGGCGTTCCGCAATGTGGGAGATGCCTCACGGTCCGTCATGTGCCCTCCCCACGCAACAATGGCTCCGCATCCCTGTCCCTCTCTCACATGGCCCGGCCCAGTGCCGCCACCACGTCGACGGTGCGTGGCTGCCCGGTGGCCCGGCGGACGACCTCTCCGTGCGCGTCGAGCACCAGGACGGTCGGCGTACTGCTGATGTCCAGCTGCCTCACGAGAGTGAGATGCGCCTCCGCGTCGATCTCGATGTGGGCGACCCCCTCGACCATTCCGGCCACCTCCGCGAGCGTGCGGCGGGTGGCCCGGCAGGGCTGGCAGAAGGCGCTGGAGAACTGGACGAGGGTGGCCCGATCCCCCAGTTCCGCGCCGAGTTGGGACGCGTCGAGCCTGTCGCTGCCTGCCTGCACGTCCACTTCCGGCCTCCTGTCAGAGCTCTACGCAAAGACTCAGCACCGGCCGGCGGCAGGACATTCCCGCTCTTCTCACGTGACGAGAATCTCGCGCCCCGCACCCGCCGGGACTGGCCACCACGTCGCGCATGGGGCACCATCGCCACAATGCCGAAAACCTACGGCTGCGTAACTTCCGCCGGGAGAACCCTCCTCAGGCGCTGAAGAAGGGTCTTCTCCAGATGGCAGAACTCGTCTATCGGCCGGTCATCGGCGCCGCTCGCACTTTGTTCAAGGCGCTGGACCTGAAGATCGACACTCAGGGTTCGGAGCACATCCCGAAGACCGGCGGTGCGGTACTGGTCAGCAATCACATCAGCTATCTGGACTTCATCTTCACGGGTCTCGGCGCCCTGCCGCAGAAGCGGCTCGTCCGGTTCATGGCGAAGGAATCGGTCTTCCGGCACCGGATCTCCGGCCCGCTGATGCGCGGGATGAAGCACATCCCGGTCGACCGGAACCAGGGTGAGGACGCGTACGCGCACGCGCTCGAATCGCTGCGGTCCGGTGAGATCGTCGGTGTGTTCCCCGAGGCGACCATCTCGCAGTCGTTCACGCTCAAGAGCTTCAAGTCGGGCGCCGCACGGCTGGCCCAGGAAGCCGGCGTACCGCTGATCCCGATGGCCCTGTGGGGTACACAGCGGCTCTGGACCAAGGGACGGCCGCGCAATTTCCGGCGCAGCCACATCCCGGTCACCATCCGGGTCGGGGAGCCGATGGAGGCGCCCGCCGACCAGTACGCCGGTGCGATCACCCGACGGCTGCGCGAGCGGGTCCAGGAGCTCCTCGAAGCGGCGCAGCGGGCCTATCCGGTGCGCCCGAAGGACGCGAGCGACACCTGGTGGGTACCCGCCCATCTCGGCGGTACGGCTCCGACGCCCGCCGAGGTGCGCGAGCTCGGCTGACCCGGCCCGGCGCGGCCCCGGCGGGGGAAACGTCACTCCGGCGCGTGGACGGTGATCCACGCACCGGGGCCCGGCCTGTCCAGCGGCTCGGCGAGTTCGGCGCCTGCGGCTTCGAGCTCGCCGGTCGGCGCGGGGGCGAGGGCAAAGACCGGCGGGACGTGCCGCATCAGTTCCTGCCCGGAAACGCACGCATGCGGCCGACCGGAGATCAACTGATCTCCGGTCGGCCGCATATCCCTACGAACCCGGGTGTGCGTGAGGGGCGGGGGTGCTACTTCGCCATCTCTTCCTTGAGCGCCTGCAGGAACGCGTCGACGTCGTCCTCGGTGGTGTCGAAGGCGCACATCCACCGGACGTCACCGGCGGTCTCGTCCCAGAAGTAGAACCGGAAGCGCTTCTGCAGCCGCTCGCTGACGTCGTGCGGCAGCCGCGCGAAGACGGCGTTGGCCTGGACGGGATACAGGATCTCCACCCCGTCGACCGTCCTGACCCCGTCGGCGAGCCGCTGCGCCATCGCGTTGGCGTGGCGGGCGTTGCGCAGCCAGAGGTCACGCGCGAGCAGCGCCTCCAGTTGCACGGAGACGAAGCGCATCTTGGAGGCGAGCTGCATCGACAGCTTGCGCAGGTGCTTCATCGCACGGACCGAGTCGGGGTTGAGCACGACGACGGCCTCGCCGAAGAGGGCACCGTTCTTCGTGCCGCCGAAGGACAGCACATCGACGCCGACGGTGTTGGTGAACGTACGCATCGGTACGTCCAGCGACGCGGCGGCGTTGGCTATCCGGGCGCCGTCGAGGTGCACCTTCATGCCGCGCTCATGGGCGTGGTCGCAGATCGCGCGGATCTCGTCCGGCGTGTAGACCGTGCCCAGCTCGGTGTTCTGGGTGATCGAGACGACCTGCGGCATCGCCCGGTGCTCGTCGTCCCAGCCGAACGCCTGCCGGTCGATGAGCTCGGGTGTCAGCTTGCCGTCCGGGGTCGGCACGGTGAGCAGCTTCAGGCCGCCCATCCGTTCCGGGGCGCCGCCCTCGTCCACGTTGATGTGCGCGGACTCGGCGCAGATCACGGCGCCCCAGCGGTCGGTCAGCGCCTGGAGGGCGACGACGTTGGCTCCGGTGCCGTTGAAGACCGGGAACGCTTCGGCGGTGGCCCCGAAGTGGCTGTGCATGACCCGCTGGAGATGGCCGGTGTAGTCGTCCTCGCCGTAGGCGACCTGGTGGCCGCCGTTGGCGAGGGCGAGGGCCGCCATGACCTCCGGGTGCGCGCCCGCGTAGTTGTCGCTGGCGAAGCCGCGCACCTGCGGGTCGTGATGACGTCGAGCGTCGGTCCTTACGGTTGCGGGGTCAGCCACAGGCGCTTTCCGTTCACTTCTGCGGCGGGCTTGTCCCAGACGCCGGCGATGGCCTCGGCCAGCTCCTTGACGTCGGTGTAGCCCGCGAACTTCGCATTCGGGCGCTCGGCGCGCATCGCGTCGTGCACCAGTGCCTTGATGACCAGGATCGCAGCCGCGGTCTTCGGCCCCTCGTCGCCCCCCGCCCTGCGGAAGGCGTCGCCCAGCGCGAGCGTCCATGCCTCGGCCGCGGCCTTGGCCGACGCGTAGGCGGCGTTGCCCGCGGTGGGCTTGCTCGCCCCGGCCGCGCTGATCAGCACGTAGCGGCCCCGGTCGCTGCGCTGCAGCCCTTCATGGAAGGCGAGCGAGGTGGACTGGACCGTGCGGATCAGGAGCTTTTCCAGCACGTCCCAGTCGGCCAGCTCGGTCTCACCGAAGGAGGCGCTGCCGCGCCAGCCGCCGACGAGGTGGACCAGGCCGTCGATCCGGCCGAACTCCTTCTCGGTCCTGGCCGCCCACTCCCGGGCTGCGGCCAGGTCGAGCAGATCCACGGTGTCGCCGGTGACGGTCGCGCCGCCGTGGGCGTACCTCGCCGCGTCGACCGCCTCGGCGAGCCGCTCGGGGTGGGCGTCGGACGCGACGACGGTCGCGCCCGCCTCGGCGAGCCGCAGCAGCGTCGCCCGGCCCGCGGGTCCCGCCGCTCCGGCCACCGCGACCACGGCGCCTTCGAGCGCACCGCTCCCATTGGCCCTACCGGTTCCGTTCATGGCCACCGCCTCCTCGGCACGAGCGCTCACGCGGCTGCCTGCTCGGCATTCGTCGCGGTGATCCCCTTGGTGGAGGCGATCACGTTCTTCAGTTTCTTGGACAGCGCCTCATAGAACATGCTGAGGGGAAACTCGTCCGGAAGCACGTCGTCGACGAGCTTGCGCGGCGGCTGGGCGAGGTCCAGGGCGTCCGGACCCTTGGCCCAGCGGGAGCCGGGGTGCGGGGCGAGATAGGTCGCGACCAGGTCGTACGCGGCGAACCAGTGGACCAGCTTGGGGCGGTCGATGCCGTCGCGGTAGAGCTTCTCGATCTCGGCACAGAGCTGGTTGGTGACCTGCGGGGCCCGCTCCCAGTCGATCTTCAGGGTGTTGTCGGTCCAGCGGACGACGTCGTGCTTGTGGAGGTAGGCGAAGAGCAGCTGGCCGCCCAGGCCGTCGTAGTTGCGGACGCGCTCACCGGTGACGGGGAACCGGAACATCCGGTCGAACAGCACGGCGTACTGCACGTCCCGCCCCTGGCCGAAGCCGTCGGCCTCCAGCTTCACGGCCTCCTTGAAGGCGGTGAGATCGCAGCGCAGCTCCTCCAGGCCGTACATCCAGAACGGCTGCCGCTGCTTGATCATGAAGGGGTCGAACGGCAGGTCCCCATGGCTGTGGGTGCGGTCGTGGACCATGTCCCAGAGCACGAACGCCTGCTCGCAGCGTCGCTGGTCGCCGACCATCTCGCGGATGTCCTCGGGCAGCTCCACGCCGAGAATGTCGACGGACGCCTCGGTGACCCGGCGGAAGCGGGCGGCCTCGCGGTCGCAGAAGATGCCGCCCCAGCTGAAGCGCTCGGGGGCCTCGCGCACGGCGATGGTCTCCGGGAAGAGCACCGCGGAGTTGGTGTCGTAGCCGGCGGTGAAGTCCTCGAAGGTGATGCCGCAGAAGAGCGGGTTGTCGTAGCGGGTGGCTTCGAGGTCGGCCAGCCACTCGGGCCACACCATCCGCAGCACGACCGCTTCGAGGTTGCGGTCCGGGTTGCCGTTCTGCGTGTACATCGCGAAGACGACCAGGTGCTGGAGGCCGTCGACGCGGTCCTTGGCGGGCTGGAAGGCGAGCAGGGAGTCCAGGAAGTCGGGGACCCGGAAGCCGTCCGCGGCCCAGCGGCGCAGGTCCGAGACGAGGGCGCGGTGATACGCGGCGTCGTGCGGGAGCAGCGGGGCGAGCTCCTCGACCGCGCTGATCACCCGGTCGACGGCCGCGGTGGCCGTCGACGGCGCAGGGGCGCCCTCGGCCTCGAAGTCGATGGAGCCGTCCTTGGACTGCCAGGGCCGGATCTCCTCCACGGCATCCTTGAGCGCGGGCCAGGCCGGGTGCTCGACCACCCGCTGGGCAGTAGTTATCGCACCTTCGGCGGCGTCGTGCACAAGAATTTCCGTCATCACACTTCCTCCACGGGAGAACCTCGCGTTAAGCAACCGTATCCATGTGCGGTTGCTCCGGACAAGTGGGCATCAGAAAATTATCCTGCCGACCCCCCATGGTCACCGTCATTTTTCCTGCGGTGAACCGCGATGACGGCTAGTTCCCCCCGCCGTGCCGGGACGGGTGGGACCGGCCCGGCACGGCGGAAGACAGTCGCCACCGGGGCCATTACTCTCCGCAGTGCCGTAATGCCGTACAGCCCTGTGGGCAGGAGCAGCTCAGGGGGAGCCGACGACGGAAGCGAGATTGCCTTGACTTTTCTCACCATCGGCCACCGCGGGGTCATGGGGGTCGAACCGGAGAACACGCTGCGGTCCTTCGTCCGCGCGGAGCAGGCCGGGATGGACGCCATCGAGCTGGATCTCCATCTGAGCAAGGACGGCGCGCTCGCCGTGATGCACGATGCCGACGTGGCGCGCACCACCGACGGCAGCGGGCTGATCGCTGAGAAGACGCTGGCCGAGCTGCGCGGGCTGGACGCCGGGCAGGGCGAGCGGGTGCCCGTCTTCGAGGAGGTCCTCGACGCCGTGGGTTCACCGGTCCAGGCGGAGATCAAGGATGTCGCGGCGGCGCGCGCACTGGCCGAGGTGATGCTGCGGCGCGACCTCGCCGGCCGGGTCGAGGTGTCCTCGTTCCACGACGAGGCCGTCGCCGAGATCGCACGGCTGGTACCGGGAGTCCGGACCGTACTCATCGCCAGCCGCTGGGGCGGTGATGTGGTGGAGCGGGCGACGGCGGTGGGCGCGGCGACACTCGCGCTGAACATCCGCCGCCTCACGCTGGAGGTCGTCGAGCGGGCGCACGGCGAGGGTCTGAAGGTGATCGGCTGGGTGGTGAACACCCAGGACCATCTGCGTCTGGTGCGCGCGCTGGGCCTGGACGGCGCGACGACCGACTTCCCGGAGATCCGCCGCGCCGGCCGGTTCACCGCCTGAGCGTCCACCGGGGGCCGTACCGGCCCGTGACCCGTACTCCGCAGGTCCTTGACCGGGAGCACGGGTCCGCGGGTCCGCAGGTCGGGGCGACCGGCTGCTACAGGCCCTTCACCAGCAGCTCGAAGGCCAGGTCCGAGCGCTGCGGGATACCGAAGCGCTCGTCGCCGTACGGGAACGGGGTGAGCTTTCCGGTACGGCGGTAGCCGCGGCGCTCGTACCAGGCGATCAGTTCCTCACGCACGGATATCACCGTCATGTGCATCTCGCTCACGCCCCAGTCCTCCCGGACCGTGCGCTCCGCCTCGGCGATGATCTCCTTGCCGAGACCGGCGCCCTGGAGTCCGGGCCGGACGGCGAACATTCCGAAGTACGCGGCCTCGCCACGGTGTTCGAGCTGGCAGCAGGCGATGAGCGCGCCGTCGCGCTCGACCACGAGCAGTCGGCCGGAGGGTGCGGTGACGACCGCGCGCACCCCGTCCTCGTCGGTCCGCTGCCCCTGGAGGATGTCCGCCTCGGTGGTCCAGCCGGTCCGGCTGGAGTCGCCGCGGTAGGCGGACTCGATCAGGGTCACGAGAGCCGGGACATCGTCCTCGGTCGCGTCGCGGAAGGTGAGCCGGTGCGAGTCGCGGGCCGGGGCGGTGTCCATGGTGGAGCTCTCCGTTTCTCTGCTTCTCTGCTGCGGAATTCCCTGCTGCTCCTCCGCTGCCGGATTCGCTGCTGCCGATGGTCCCGTACGAGACTAACCCGTCCGGAACCGCCCCCCGCAGGCCCCGGCGCACTCCCCTCGCACTTCGATGCGCCGGGTAGGACCGGTGCGGTACGGGCATCGATCAGTCGACGCGACACCGGTGTCGCAGGTCCTGAGCGGCCTGCTCCAGGGGGAGGTGCGCTGTGCACGGACCGGCCCTGTCCGGCTGGCTGTTGATGGTGCTGTGCGGTGTGACGGGCGCGTACTGCCTGCTGCGCACGCGTGAGGGGACCGCGCAGGAACGCAGAACCGCGCGGGCGGAGGCGTTGATGGGCTTCGGTATGGCCACGATGGCCGTCCCGGCCGCCCTGCTCACACCCCCGAGGTGGGCCTGGGGGGTGTACGTGGTGCTGTTCGGCGGCGCCGCGCTGCGGGCCCTGTGGTTCGCCCGGATCAGCGGGCACCACCGGCATCACCTGGTCGGTTCGCTGGCGATGGTCTACATGGCCGTCATGATGGCCCCGGGCATCGCGGGCGGCGGCGGTCAGGGCGGACACGCCGGGCACGGGGCCGCAGGCTCGCACGGCGTCGCACCGGCGGCCGGGGGGATACCGTTGCTGACGGGGGCCCTGCTCGTGTATTACGCGTTCTACGTGCTGCGGTCCGCCGGGCGGCTGATACCGGTGCCCGTTCCCGCCGGACCCGTCGCACCGGGCGTTTCGAGCGGTGCGGGCGGCACGCCGGGGCCGGCGGGGACGGGCAGCGGCTGGGCGGGCCTGCCCGATCTGACGTCGGCCTGCCGGCTGACGATGGGGATGGCCATGTTCGCGATGCTGCTCACACTGTGAGACAGCACACGCTTCAAACGGTGTCCTACGTCACTTGCCGGTCGCATCCATACCCGTGGATGCCGTGCCCCTCATAGGCTGACGCCCATGTTGGTCTCCCTCGTGCTGCTGTCGCTCGGTGTGCTGACCGCTGTGCTGACTCCGCGGCTGATGGCACGGGCCCAGTGGCCGGAGCGCGAGCCCGTGGTCGCACTGTGGGTGTGGCAGTGCGTCGTGTCGGGGGTGCTGCTCTCCTTCGGGCTGTCGATGACGTTCAGTGCCGCCGCCGCCTGGCAGGCGGTCCGCGGTCATGTCTTCGCCCCCGCGCCGCACGCCGTCGTGGAGGCGTACGCACTGGCGGCGTACGGGCCGTGGTCGGCCGTCATCGCGGTGCTGCTGGCCCTCGGGGGCGTCTGGACGGCGGCCATGCTGATCCGGGAGATCCACCGCGCGCAGCGGCGTCGCAGGCAGCGGCGCGCCGAACTGCTGGTCCGTTCCCCCCTGATGCCCGGGGAGGAACCGGGCAGCGGGCGTCTCGTGGTGCTGGAGGGCGAGCGTCCCGATGCCTGGTGGCTCCCCGGCGCCGCTCCCCAACTGGTCATCACCACCGCCGCGCTGGGCCGCCTGAAGGGACGTCAGCTCGATGCCGTACTGGCCCATGAGCAGGGCCACGCCCAGGCGCGGCACGACTGGCTGCTGAACTGCTCCTCCGCGCTGGCGACCGGTTTCCCCCAGATCCCGGTCTTCGCCGCGTTCCGGGACGAGATGCACCGGCTGGTCGAGCTGGCCGCCGACGATGTCGCCTCGCGGCGCTTCGGGCGTCTCACGATCGCGCTCGCCCTGGTCGAACTCAACGAGGATCGCGGGGTGTTCGGCCCGTGCCCCACACCGCACGCGCAACTGCCGCTGCGGGTGAACCGGTTGCTGGCACCGGTGGAGCGGCTCACCGCGGGCCGTCGGCTGCGGCTCACCGCCGCCGCCGCGCTGGTGCCGGTGGTACCGCTGCTGGTCGCCTTCGTTCCGGGACTCAGCGCCCTGGGATAGCCGGTGGGCCGGGTCGTCCGCGAGGATCACCCCATGCACACCCCGCTCCCGCACCACTCCGACCACTCCCCCGCCACCGCGACCGCCTTCCGGACGGGCGTCGTCAGCGCGTCCCTCTCCGCGGTACTGCTGATCCTCGTCGCCGTGCGCTGGTCCCCTCTGATGTCGCTGGACCGTACGGTCGCCGAGGCCCTGCACCGGCGGGCGGTGACCGAGCCGGGGCTGGTCCACGCCAACCGGGTGATGACGGACTGGGTGTGGGACCCATGGACGATGCGCGCGCTCGTCGCGGTCGTCGTGATCGCCCTGTGGTGGCGTGGGTTCCGGCTGCTCGCGGGATGGGTGGCGGCGACGAGCCTCTTCTCCACCCTCGTACAACAGGGTCTGAAGAGCGCCATGGGCCGGGAGCGCCCGGAGTGGCCCGATCCGGTGGACTCCGCCAACTACGCGGCGTTCCCGTCCGGTCACGTCATGACCGCGGTGGTGAGCTGCGGGCTGTTCCTGTGGCTGCTGCGTCTGTTCGGAGCGGGTCCGCGACTGTGGTGGGGGGCGTGTGCCGTGGCGGGCGTCTCGGTGGCCGGGGTCGGATTCACCCGGATCTACCTGGGCGTGCACTGGCTGACCGATGTGCTGGGCGGCGTACTGCTGGGCGTGGCGGCGGTGGCGTTCTCGGTCGTCGGATACGCCGCGTGGGCGGCTCGCCGGACATCGGGAGCGGTCGGCCTGCCCCGTAGCGGCTGAGCGCCTGCGCCGGGCTGTGCGAACACGCCGGGTGGCCGGTCTCACACCCCGTAGTGGCACCGGGCGGCCGGAGTGTGAGGGATGTCCCTGCCACGCAATGGGTCGGATTGTCGGACCGGGGCCGTAGCCTTGTACGTATGTCCCCCATTCCGTCCTCGTCCCCTTCCGTGCGTTCGATGCGCTCCGTGCGTTCCGCAGCAGTGGTCAATGAAGAGATCCGCGACCTGTGGCAGCGCTCCGGCGGGCTGCTGTCGCCGGACGGCGAGGCGGAGTACCAGCGGTTGCTGGTGGAGTGGGCGGCGGCGACGGGCGGAAGCGCCCGGGACGCCGCCTGACGGAGCGCGGGGGTGGCGTCACAGGCTCCGGAGCCCGGTGCGATGGTGGTGGTCATGACTGATCAGCCCCCTGTCGCCGTTACCGCCGTGGCGGGCCGGGACCTGTCCCGCGCGGACGGCCTGGCCGAGCTGCTGACCGCCTACCACCTGTTCACGGAGGCCGAGAAGGGCCTCGCCGTGGGTAGCGTGGACGAGCTGCCCGACCGCTACCGGTCCGAGATCCGCTCGCCCCGGAGCGCGTTCGCCGACGACACCGTGGTGGTCGCCCGGGAAGGGCGTGCGGTGGTGGGCTGCGTGGTGGTGACCGCGCCCGTGGAGGGCGCATCGGAGATCAAACGGCTCTGGGTGGATCCCTCGGTACGCGGGCGCGGCGTCGCGTCGGCCCTCGTCGATGGGGCATTGGCGCACGCGGCGGAGTCGGGTGCGTCCAGGGTGCGGCTCTCGGTGTGGAGCTGGCGCAGCGGTGCCATCGCCCTGTACGAGCGGGCCGGCTTCGGCGTGGTCGATTCCTGGGACGCCCGGGACGGGCTCGTGTGCATGGAGCACGCCTGACTCCGGCGATCCCCCGCGTCGCCGGATCCAGGCGCGCACCCGCGGCCGGGTCCCGGAGGATACGGCCGTGGGCCACGGCGACGACCGAAGAACCGGAGGCCGTCGACGCAGACATACAGCATCTCCCCGCGCGGCTCATCGGTCAATGAATTACGGCTGCGCGGCCTCACGGGGTGTGGCCCGCCGGGGAACTGCCCGGCGGACCACACTGGTGTCCCGTGCTTTCGGATGCCTGGGAGCTGAACGGTCAGCGGTCGAAGTAGTCCGGCTGCGTCTGCACGTTGAGCTCCTTCAGCCGTACCCTCTTCGCCGGGTCGGTACGCCGGTCATCGAGCTTCAGCACGTCGAAGCCCTTGGCGATGTCGTTGGAGTAGATGTAGCCGTTGTAGTAGTACGCCGACCAGGAGCCCGCCGTGGTGACACCGTCGAGCGTGACGGGACCCCGCTCGAAGTAGGCGATCTCCTTGGGCTTCGAGGAGTTGGTGAAGTCCCATACGGAGATGCCGCCCTGGTACCACGCCTGGACCATGAGGTCGCGGCCCTTCACCGGGATGATCGAGCCGTTGTGGGCGACACAGACCTCGACGTCGGCCTGGTGGCGGTCGATCTTGAAGTAGCTGCGGAAGACGAGCTTGCGGTGGTCGCCGCGTCCCACGATGTCGTAGATGCCGTCGGCGCCCCGGTTCGGGCCGATCTCCTCGTTGCAGGTGGCCGCGCCGCCGCCGCCGAGCTCGTCGGTGAAGACGACCTTGTCGGCACCCTGGTTGAACGTGGCGGAGTGCCAGAACGCGAAGTTCACGTTGTCCTGGACCCGGTCGATGATCTTCGGGTTCTCCGGGTCCTTGATGGAGAACAGCAGGCCGTCACCCATGCAGGCACCGGCGGCCAGGTCCTTCGACGGAAGCACCGTGATGTCGTGGCAGCCCGTCGTCTTGGAGACGCCCGGGTTGTCGGGGGCACCCGGGTTCCCGCCGTCCGGGAAGAGGACCGGGAAGTTCACGATCGCGGCCTTCTCGGGCGCGTTGCGCGGCACCTTGATGACGGAGATCCCGTCGTGCGGCGGCTGGCAGTCGGGGAACGCCGCGCTCGGGGAGTACGAGGAGACGTACACGTAGACGTTCCTGCGCTCGGGCACCAGCGTGTGGGTGTGCGAACCGCAGGCGGTCTCGACGGCGGCGACGTACTTCGGGTGGCGCTTGTCGCTGATGTCGAAGACCTTCATGCCCTCCCAGGAGGACTTCTCCGTGGCGGGCTGGGTGGTGCTGGCGCAGGAGTTGTCACTGCGCGAGGAGTCGGTGGACAGGAACAGCAGGTTCCCGGAGACCGAGATGTCGTTCTGGGAGCCGGGGCAGAGGACCTGCGCGACGGTCCTCGGCCTCTTCGGGTTGCTGATGTCGAAGATGCGGAAGCCGTCGTAGTTGCCGGCGAAGGCGTACTTGCCCTGGAAAGCCAGATCCGTGTTGGTGCCCTGGAGGGCGTCCTTCGGGATGTTGGTGAGGTGCTCGATGTTGTCACTGTGGACGATCTCGTCCACGCCGGGTATCTCACCGCTCTTGATGGCTGCCGCGGCTTCGGCCTCCTGGCTCGCGGAGATTCCGCCGCGCTTGGCCGGGGCGTCACCCGGGTCGGGTGTCGCGGCCGCGGTGGTGGCCGTCAGCAGAGTGGCGAAGAGCCCGGCCGCGGCTGCTGCCACGCCCAGACGTCTGCGCCGCACGCGGGTGGTGGGCAACGAGGTCACTGCGTCCTCCCTTGTATCCGTTCGTAGTTGAACGGCTTACGGACTCCGGCAGTATCGTCCCTTCCATGTACACACCAACAGATGGCAACAGAGACGTAATAAAAGTTTTTGATCATCGCTGTGCGGAAGCGTGCTAGGACGGTCCGCAACAAACCTTTCATGGCACAGGAGGTCGCCGTGTCGATCCGCCGTCAGTCCACACGCGTGCGCGCAACCGTCCTCGCGGCAGCGGCCGTTGCTCTGGCCCTGACTCTGGGAGCCTGTGATGCGGCCGGGGGTGACGGAAGCCCGAAGGCCGGGTCGGACGCAGGTCCGGCGGTGGTGGCCCCCGGAAAGCCGGGCGAGCCGGCCCGGACACTCTCCGCCGAGGAAGCCGTGCGGGAGGCCGGTCAGGACCCGGCGAACTCCGCCGATTTCCGCTACGCGCAGATGATGATCCAGCATCACGGTCAGGCCCTCGTCATGACCCGACTCGTCCCGGACCGCGCTTCCTCGGTATCTGTCAAACGGCTCGCGGAGCGCATCTCCGCAGGCCAGAAGCCAGAGATCGGCACGATGGAGGGGTGGCTGAAAAGCAATGCCGGGGACAGGCGCAAGGAGACGCACGACCACTCCACGATGCCCGGCATGGCGACCGAGGCGCAGCTGAAGCAGTTGCGCGCCGCGCGGGGCGACGCATTCGACACCCTGTTCCTGAAGCTGATGATCACCCACCATCAGGGAGCGATCACGATGGCCACCGAGGCGCTCTCGGAGGGCAACAACGTGCTGGTGGAGGAGATGGCGGGCGATGTCGTCGCGCAGCAGACGGTGGAGATCGACCGGATGCGCAAGCTGATGGACTGACGGTGCGCGCCTCTCCCCCCTTCCGCCGGGCGGTGCGATGCTGGAGGGACACTTCGGGAAGAGGTGCACCGTGCTCCGTGTCGCCGTGGTCGGGTCGGGCCCCAGCGGGGTCTACACCGCCCAGTCCCTGTTGCAGCAGTCGCTGGTGCCCGATGTGCGGGTCCACGTACTGGACCGGCTGCCCACTCCGTACGGTCTGGTGCGCTACGGGGTGGCCCCCGACCACGAAAAGATCAAGTCGCTCCAGAACAGTCTGCGGGCCGTCCTGGAGGACGAGCGGATCACCTTTGTGGGCCATGTCGAGGTGGGCGGAGCCGAAGGGCTCTCACCCGCACGGCTCAAGGAGCTCTATCACGCGGTCGTCTACTGCGTCGGCGCGGCGACCGACCGCCCGCTCGGCGTACCGGGCGAGGATCTGCCGGGCAGCTTCTCCGCCACCGAGTTCGTCTCCTGGTACAGCGCGCACCCGGACACGGCCGCCGACGGGTTCGCGCTGCGCGCCCGCTCGGCGGTGGTGATCGGGGTCGGCAACGTAGCGGTGGACGTGGCCCGGATCCTGGCGCGCGGCGCGGACGAGCTGCGCTCCACCGATGTGCCCCGGGCCGCGCTCCACACACTCTCCGGGAGCCGGGTGCGCGACGTGCACATCGTGGGCAGACGTGGCCCCTCCCAGGCCAGATTCACCACGAAGGAGCTGCGGGAGCTGGGCGCCCTGCCGCGGGCGCACCTGGTCGTCGACCCCGCGGAGCTCGCGCTCGACCCGGCGTACGCGGCCCCGGCCGGCGGGCCCGGCACGCCGCCGCTGCCCGCGGTGGTGCGGCGCAATCTGGAGGTGCTGCGCGGGTGGGCAGCGGACCCGCCGCCCACTGCCGCGGACCGGGGGCGCCGTATCCGTCTGCGGTTCTTCCTGCGCCCGGCCGAGCTGCTGGAGCGGGGCGGCCGGGTCGCCGGGGTGCGGTTCGCCCGTACGGCACCGGACGGTTCCGGAGGCGTACGGGACACCGGTGCGTACGAGGACATCGAGGCACAGCTCGTGCTGCGGGCGGTCGGCTACCGGGGGATGCCGCTGCCGGGCCTGCCGTTCGACCCCGCCCACGGCACCGTGCCGCACCTGGCGGGGCGGGTGCTGCGGGGCGGGGAGCCCTCGCCCGGTGAGTATGTGGCGGGATGGATCAAGCGCGGGCCGACCGGGGTGATCGGTTCGAACCGTTCGTGCGCCAAGGAGACCGTCGCCTCGTTGATCGAGGACGCGCCGCTGCTGGCGCGGCGGTCGGTGACGGCCGATCCGCTGTCGGTGCTGCGGGAGTGGGGGCTGCGGCCGGTGGAGTGGGACGGCTGGCTGTCGATCGAGCGCGCGGAGGCCGCACTGGGGCGGTCGCTGGGGCGCGGCCCGGTGAAGATCCCGGACTGGGCGGGGCTGCTCGACGCGGCACGGGGCGACAGCGGCTGACCGGCGGCCGGGGGTGCCATGGGCCGGGGCCGGTGGGACGCGTCAGCCCTCCGGACGGCTCCGGGCCGGTGGGCCGTGTCAGCTTTCCAGGAGGCGTTCGGCAGGTCCGTCCTCGCCCAGGCGTTGCGCCTGTCGGTCCACGGCCCGGAGAACGCTGTCGAGCAGGCCGGGGAAGAGCGCGTCCAGATCGTCCTGCCGCAGACCGCTCACCTTGGCGGTGCCCCGGTAGATCTGGTGGATGACCCCGCTCTCGCGCAGCACCCGGAAGTGGTGCGTGGAGGTGGACTTGGACACCGGGAGGTCGAACCGTGAGCAGGCCAGTTCCTCGGCCGCACCCGACAACTGGCGGACGATGCGCAGCCGCATCGGGTCGGCCAGCGCGTGCAGGACGCTCTCGATCCGGATCTCCTCGCGCGCGGGATGGGACAGCGCGCGGGCCCCCGCCACGACGGCCGGGACTGCGGTGGTGGCGCTTGCGGGGGTCACGGTGGCTCCACTTCGTCCTGAGGACTCCATTGTACGAGAGCCATCGTAATTCCCGTCCGGGGCGTCGGCCGGAGCCGGCGGCCGGCTCATTCCCGGGTCGCCACCACCAGTCGGCCGCGCGGGCTCCCGTCGTCCCGCAGCCCCAGTTCCGTCAGGGGCAGGAGCCGCACGGTGAACCCGGTGCGGGTCAGGTCGGCCAGGACGTCGGGGAGCCGGAAGGTGCGGTAGTACATGATGAATCGCGGGCGCCACAGTGCGTTGCGCACCCGCATCGCCGCGTCGAATCCCAGCAGGGTCCAGTAGGTCCGGGAGCCCACGGCGGGCGGTGCGCCCAACGGGAAGACGAACCGGCCGCCCGGTCGCAGCGCCCCGTGCACCTGGGCGAAGAGACCGGGGCGCTCCTTCGGCAGGAAGTGGCCGAACGCGCCGAGGCTCAGCGCCAGATCGAAGGATGCCGTGAAGGGCAGCGCCCGCGCGTCGGCCCGTACCCAGTCCACCGCCGGTCCCCCGGTGCCCTCCGGCAGCGAGGACCGGCCCTCGGCGAGCATGCCCGCACTGAAGTCGACGCCGGTGACCCGCTCCCGGCACAGCCGGCGCAGCACCCCCACGCCCGCGCCGGTGCCGCAGCAGACGTCCAGCCCAGCGTCGAACGGCCCCGACGGCCGGAGGGCGCTGGTGACGGCGTCGAGCACGCGGTCGGGCGTGCGGTACGGCGTGTGGTCGAACTTCGGGGCGAGCAGGTCGTATCCGCGCTCGGTGGAGGAGAGCGCCTGGACGGCCAGCTCGCGGAAGGTGGGGCCCGTTTGTGTGAACATTGCCGGTCAGCGTACCGACCGAGGGCCCCTGTCCGGGCTCATCGACCGGCCACGTCCACGAAGACCGGGTTCGTGTAGAACCAGGTGTCCAGCCACGGATTGCCCTGCCCCGGCTCGTGCGGGAGCGGACCGTGCGGGTCGACGGACCTGCCGAGCGGGCCGGTTCCGTGGCGCTTGCCGTCACTGCCGCGCAGCCGCAGGTAGAAGGGCTCGTCCGCGCGTCCGACGGGGATGCGCAGGGTGTACGTACCCCGGCGTCCGGAGACGTCCGTGGTGTGCGTGACACGGGTGTCCGGTGCCCGCCATTCGTCGCGGTCGGCGGCCGGTCCGTTGACGGCGCCGCGGATGACGTCCACGTGGGCCAGCTTGGGCAGCAGGCCGTGCGGGTTGCGACGGGAGGCCGTGGTCACGGTGACGTCCAGGGTCAGCTTCTCGCCGCGCCGGGCGCGCAGCCTGCCGCCGAGGGTGACGCCGCGGCCCCGTTCGCCGCGCAGCCGGACGTCGACGGCGTCCAGCAGGTGACCGTGGTCGACCCAGACCCGGCCCGCCCGCAGCCCCGCCATCACGTCGCGGTAGCCGTACCGGGTGACGCCCACATGCGTACGGCTGAACTGGCCGGGCCAGAAGTCGCCGCCCGGCTGCGGCTCGGTGGTGTTGTACGGGTCGGGCAGGTGGCCGGTGTTGTCGAACGTCGCGCCGGGCGGCCAGGCGCCGTTGACCCAGGTGTCCTGGGCGACGCGGTGGACGTCGGAGTTGGACGTGATCGTGAAGAGCTTGCCCTCGGCCAGCATCGCGTCCCAGAGTCCGCCCACGGTGGCCGTCGCCCAGTCGAAGCCGCCGTGGGTGACGTACGCCTCGCGCGGGTAGCCCGGCCAGGAATCGGCGGACGGCTGATTGCTGTACTCACCGCGGACGTTGGTCGGCGGGTGCCAGCCGGGGATCGCTCCGGCCTGCGCGCCGGGCGCGCCTTCCATCCCGATCATGATGCCGGGCGCCGCGTCCCGCCAGCCGCGCAGCTCGTGCGGGGAGTCGATGCCGAGCCTCATGGGGTGGTTGGCGAGGACGAGTACGTCGTCGACGTACCCGGTGCGGCGCTGCTCGGCGAGCCACTTGAGGGCCTTGACCGCGTGCGCCTCGTTGCGGGGCGTGTCCGGGTGGGTGGGGGCGCCGGCGGTGTAGCCGAGCAGCTTCCCGTCGTACGCCGACTCGAAGCGGGTGAGCAGATCGACCTCGTGCCGTCCGGGCGGGGAGAAGACGGTGCAGTGTTCGGCGCCGGGGATGTACCACTCCAGGCCCTGGAAGATCAGCATGCGCTTGTTCTGCGCGCGGGCCTTCAGGATTTCGCGGTGCTCCTGGTGCGCGCCGAACTCGGCGTGGCCGATGTTGCTGTGTTCGGTGAAGACCATCCAGTCCAGGCCGAACTTCCGCCCGGCGGTGGCCAGCTGGGAGAAGGTGTACTTGGCGTCGTGGCTGTAGACGGAGTGGTTGTGGTGGTCCCCGACGAGGTAGACGAGCTCGGGGTCGCTGCCGCCGTGGCCGTGGCCGCCACCGTGGCCATGACCGTTCCCGTGCCCGCCGCCCCGGCCGAACGCCTGCGCGGGCGATGCCAGTGACGCGGCGGCGAACGCGGCGCCGAAGAGGCCCGCGCGGCGCATCACCCCCCGGCGGCTGAGCCCCTGGGCGTCGAGAGATTCTGCGGGGACCTGCGGGTCGGCCCATTCGGGCAGGGGCTGGCGCATGACGGCGTGTTCTCCTCTGTACGGAAGGGCACCGACACGGCAGGATCGTCGCATCCGTTTGCGTACGCATCCATGACGGGCCACCCCGGAGGGCGGCCGTCGGCCCTTCACCGCAGAGTGTCCCGGCACGGAAAACCGCAGGTGAACCAGGCCCAAAGGTACGGCGATGCCCATATGACCGGCCGGATGCCGCCATGTCCTCCGGCTGGGATCCCTTCGGTTCTTCGCCTTCGGAGATGACGGCCTCGGGGATGACGGCCTGCGGGCCGTCCGCGGGAAGCGGGCGGCCCGCAAAGACCTCACGTCCGGAGGATCGCCCCGTCCGGGCGGACGTCACCGCCGGACGGACGTCACCGCCGGGCCCGACGTCACCGCCGGACGGGCGGCGTCGCGTCAGGCCGCGCGGCCGTACTGCTGGGGTACGGACACCTCTCCGCCGAGTTCGCGTGCGGCGCTGCGGGCGAAGTAGGGGTTGCGGAGCAGCTCCCGCCCGAGGAGTACGGCGTCCGCGCGGTCCTCGGAGAGGATCTTCTCGGCCTGGGCCGGTTCGGTGATCAGCCCGACCGCCGCGACGGGCAGCCCCGCCTCGGTGCGGACCCGCTCGGCGAACGGAACCTGGAAGCCGGGGGCGGCCGGGATCTTCGCCCTGGGGGCAAGCCCGCCGGTCGAGACGTCCAGCAGGTCGACGCCGTGCGCCCGCAGCTCCCGCGCGAAGCGGACGGTGTCGTCGGCGGTCCAGCCGTCGCGCTCGTCGGCCTCGTTCTCGGTGAGCCAGTCGGTGGCGGAGATCCGGAAGAACAGCGGAAGGTCCTCGGGCCACACCGCACGGACCGCGTCCACGACCTCCAGGGCGAAACGCGTGCGGTTCTCGAAGGAGCCGCCGTAGGCGTCGGTGCGGTGGTTGCTGTGCGGGGAGAGGAATTCACCGATCAGATAGCCGTGCGCGCCGTGGATCTCGGCGACCTGGAAGCCCGCGGCCAGGGCCCGGCGAGCGGCGTCGGCGAACTGGGCGACGACCGCCTGTATCTGGTCGGTGGTCAGCTCGGCCGGGACCGGGTGTCCCTCGTCGAACGCGAGCGGGCTCGGACCCAGCGGCTGCCAGCCGCCGGAGCCCGGGGCATCCGCCTCGATCGGGCCGCCACCGAGCCAGGGGCGTTCGGTCGAACCCTTGCGCCCGGCGTGGGCGAGCTGGATGCCCGCGACGGTCCCCTGCCCGGCGAGGAAGTCGGTGATGCGGCGCAGGGCGGCCACCTGCCGGTCGTTCCAGATACCGAGGTCCGCGGGACTGATCCGGCCTTCGGGGCTGACCGCGGTGGCCTCCACCAGGATCAGGCCGGTGCCGCCCGCCGCACGGGCGGCGTAGTGCGCGAAGTGCCAGTCGTGCGCGACGCCGGCGTCGGGTCCGGACGCTTCCGCGCTGTACTGGCACATGGGGGCCATCCAGATGCGGTTGGGAATGGTCAGCGACCGCAGGACATAGGGCTCGAAAAGGGCGCTCACGCCGGACTCCGTTTCAGCAGGTACGACTGGACTGACGGCACGGCGGAACGACCGGGCCTAGTACGAGAGTGATCGTACTACGACGCCCATCGAATTACGACAACCCTCGTACTTCACCGCTCCTCCGGCCGCAGCCGACGCCTCAGGGCGATCTCGGCGTCCGGCGCGTAGCCCTGGGTCCAGCTGCGTCCGGCGCCCGAGGTCCAGGTGACCTGGACGGTGTTTCCGTCCGCCTTGACCCTCACCACCGTCATGGCCCGCCCGGTGTCCCGCACATCGCCCCGGAGCAGTTCGTGCGCCTTGACGGTGACGGGCCGCGCCGACCGCGCGTCCTCCGTCTCCTCGGCGGCCCGGACGAGTGCGGCCGCCAGCGCCCTGGCGGTCGCGGGGGTGCAGGACCAGTCGGCCTCCCCGGCCGGCGACGCGATCCGGACACCGACCAGTGCCGGGCCGCCGGCCGCACCGGGGGCCACCTCCACCAGCGCTTCCCGCCCGCCCGCGTCCGTGATCTCGATACCCATCGCCGCACTCTCCTCACCGCCGCGCCACAGACCGGGCCGGGCCCGACGGCGGCGCCCTACCGTCCAGCACCGCCCCGGACCAGCCTCTTCCCCGGAATTTGAGCACATGCCCGAGGGGCGGCGCCGCCCGCTCGTCAGCCCGGGTAGACGTCCAGGCGCCCGCACATACCGAACCTGCCGCGCACGGAGGGCTGTTCGGCGTGCACACAGGCGTCCGCGAGATGACCGGCATCACCCCGGGCCAGCGCGTCGAGCTGCGCACCCGTCGCCCCGGACGCGGCGGCGGCCCCCCGCTCCCACCTCTCGCGCCAGTCCTCGGTCCGGGGCCGTACGAGCGCGGCGGCGGCCCGGTGGAACGCGGCCAGCGGCTCGGGGTCACCCGCGTCGGCGGCACGGCGCAGGGCGAGAAACCCCTCGACGGCGAGGTCGCGACGGGTACGGGCGGCCCGCTCCTGCTCCGCTTCGGTGCCGTCGGCGGGGATCGCGACGGCCGCGCGGTAGGTGTCCGGGTCACCGAGGAAGCGGGGCGGCAGGGTGAGGACGGCGTCGCCCGCTTCGGGCAGCCCGCTGTTCTGCATCAGGACGACGATGCGCAGGCCGTCCTCGTTCACGAGCCGGTGGATGGTGCCGGGCGTGAACCAGACGAGGGCTCCGGGGGCCAGCGGCGTCCGCCGGAACCCGGACGCGGTGAGCGTCTGGACGGAGCCGCTGCCCCCGACGACCACGTACCCCTCGGAACAGGTCAGATGAAGGTGCGGGGTCCCGCCCCGCAACCCGTCCTCGGCGGGCCAGTCGTAGACGCTCAGGTGCGAGACGGCGACTGCGCCGGGCAGTCCTTCGAAGGTCACCACGGGTACTCCTGGGATTCGGGCGCTCGGGCCGCCACGACTGCGCGGGCAAGCGCTTTCCACGGGCGGTTGCACGCTAGGTCGGCCGTCGGATACCGGTCAAGGGCGCGCACCCGGTTCCGTACCGGGATTCCGCGCCCGGTCCGGGTCCGGGCGCCGCCGGGTCCGCGCGGTCCGGGTGTCCCGGTTCGGCCGGCTGCCGCCTCCGCCGGGCCCGCACCTTCGCGCCACCGCCGTTCCGACCTGCGTGGACGCGTTCCGCACGAGCCGGTGTCAGTGGCCGGGTGCAGACTGTCCCGTATCCGGCACAACGGCGTTTCGGGAGGTCTCGGTCATGACCGAAGTACTGCTGGCGGTAGGCACCCGCAAGGGACTCTTCCTCGGCCGCAGGCGCGGCGGGGCCTGGGAGTTCGCGGACCCCGATTTCCCTGCCCAGGCGATCTACTCGGTCGCCCTCGACACCCGTGGGCCGACCCCCCGGATCCTGGTCGGCGGCGACAGCGGGCACTGGGGCCCTTCCGTGTTCCACTCCGACGATCTGGGCGCGACCTGGACCGAGCCGAAACAGCCCGCGGTGAAGTTCCCCGGGTTCACCGGGGCGTCGCTGGAGCGGGTCTGGCAGTTGCAGCCCGCCGGCCCCGAGGCGCCCGACGTGGTCTACGCGGGGACCGAGCCCGCCGCCCTGTTCCGGTCCGAGGACCGCGGTGAGAGCTTCGAGATGGTCCGTCCGCTGTGGGAGCACCCGACCCGCTCGAAATGGGTGCCCGGAGGCGGCGGCGAGGGCCTGCACACCATCCTGACCGACCCGAGGGACGCCCGGGCGGTGACCGTCGCGGTCTCCACGGCCGGGGTGTTCCGGACCAAGGACGGCGGGGAGAGCTGGGCTCCGTCGAACAAGGGGGTGTCGGCGGTCTTCCTGCCCGATCCGGACCCGGAGTTCGGCCAGTGCGTCCACAAGGTCACCCGGGACGCGGCCGATCCCGACCGGCTCTACCTCCAGAACCACTGGGGCGTTTTCCGCAGCGACGACTCCGGGGACCACTGGACCGACATCGGCGGGAGCCTGCCGTCGGACTTCGGGTTCGCCGCCGCCGCGCACCCGCACCGCGGTGGGACGGCCTACATCTTCCCGATCAACGCCGACGCCGACCGCGTGCCCGCCGAGCACCGCTGCCGGGTGTTCCGTACGAGCGACGCGGGGCGGACCTGGGAGCCGCTGTCGGCGGGCCTGCCGGAGGGCGCGCACTACGGCACGGTGCTGCGCGACGCGCTCTGCACGGACGACGCGGACCCCGCCGGGGTCTACTTCGGCAATCGCAACGGCGAGTTGTACGCCAGCGCGGACGACGGGGACAGCTGGCGGCAGCTCGCCTCGCATCTGCCGGATGTGCTGTGCGTACGCGCGGTGGCGCTCGGCTGACCGGCAGTTGATCGGAGTGGTCGTATCACCAGTAGAGTGCGGCCCGTGGCAGCACGACCGTTGAAAGAAATCGTTGAGCCCGGGTGGGCGCAGGCCCTGGAACCCGTGGCCGAACGCGTCGCCGCGATGGGCGACTTCCTCCGCACCGAGATCGCCGCGGGGCGCACCTACCTGCCCTCGGGGCCCAATGTGCTCCGGGCGTTCCAGCAACCCTTCGACGAGGTGCGGGTCCTCGTCGTCGGTCAGGACCCCTATCCCACCCCGGGTCATGCGATCGGGTTGAGTTTCGCCGTGGCTCCCGAGGTCCGGCCACTGCCGGGCAGCCTGGAGAACATCTTCCGGGAACTGCACGCGGATCTGGGCCTTCCGCGGCCGTCCAACGGCGATCTCACGCCGTGGACCCGGCAGGGGGTCCTGTTGCTCAACCGGGCGTTGACGACCGCACCGCGACGGCCCGCGGCGCATCGCGGCAAGGGCTGGGAAGAGGTCACCGAACAGGCCATCCGGGCCCTGGTGGCGCGCGGCACACCTCTGGTGTCGGTCCTGTGGGGGCGTGACGCCCGCAACCTGCGGCCCCAGCTGGGCAACTTCCCGGCCATCGAGTCCTCGCACCCCTCCCCGATGTCGGCGGACCGCGGGTTCTTCGGCTCACGGCCGTTCAGCCGGGTCAACGAACTGCTGGAGCGCCAGGGGGCGCAGCCGGTCGACTGGCGGTTGCCGTGACGGATGCGCCGCCCCCCGGACCCGCGTCAGGAACGGGATCGACGGCCGCTCACGGGACTGCTTCGCAGGCTGTTTCCGGAGTGACGGCCGGCGCTGCTTCCGGGGTTCTCGGTGATTCCTCCGAACCGGCCGTCGGCCCCTACGTCCTCGGTGTGGACTCGGGCGGCTCCGGACTGCGCGTAGCGCTCGGGACGACGGCCGGCTCGCGGGAGCCGCTGTCCACGGTGGTCTGTGCCGAACCCGTACGGACGGGGCCGGCGGGGATCGACGCGGCCCATCTGCTGGAGCAGCTGCTGCCCGCCGCACGGACGCTGTTGGAGCGGGCCGAGGCCGGACGGGGGGCGGCAGGAGGCCCGGAGGGCGCCCACGGGCCGATCGCCGCCGTAGCCGTGGGGGCCGCCGGGATGGCGACGCTCGGCGGGCAGTTGCGGGCGGAGCTGCCCGCGGCGCTCTCGGCCGCGTTGGGCGTACGCGGCTTCGCCCTCGCCGCCGACGCGGTGACCGCGTACGCGGGTGCGGTGGGCCAGCGGCCGGGTGCGGTCGTCGCGGGCGGCACGGGCCTGATCGCGCTGGGCACCGACCTGACGTCATGGCGCAGGGCCGATGGCTGGGGACATCTTCTGGGTGACATCGGCGGCGGTTCCTGGATCGGCCGCGCCGGCCTCGACGCGGCGATGCGCGCCCACGACGGGCGGCGCGGCGGATCCGCGGCGCTGCTGTCCCGGCTCCGCGCCGTGTTCGGTCCGGCACCCGACCTGCCCGGCCTGCTCTATCCGCGTGCCGACCGCCCCGCGCTGCTCGCGTCGTTCGCTCCCGAGGTGGCGGCGTGCGCCGGTGATGACACGGTCGCCGCGGACATTCTGCGCAGGGCCGCCGCCCATATCGCCGAGACGGCCGCCGCCGTGTGCCCCGAGGCCGGGGACGACGACGCGGGACGCGAAGTGGCCCTGACCGGCGGCCTGTTCAGGATGGGTGACCCCCTGCTGGTACCGCTGCGCGAGGAGCTGGCCCAACAGGTGCCGCAGGCACGCGTGGTGCCCGCTTCGGGGGATCCGCTGGCCGGCGCGCTGCGGATCGCGCGGGCCCTGGCGACAGGGGATCTGAGACTGCCTCTCCATCCGACGCTGCTGTTCGTCCCCGGGTCCGCGCAGGGGGCCGTACCGGAGTTCGCACCGGCGGCGGGGCAGCCCTGACGACGCTCTTGCGCCGATGCCCGGCCGTAGTCCTCCGACCCGAAACCGGGCCGACAGAGCGGGGCAGTTGACCGGTATGCCACTCATCAGACATAAGCGGACAGATAACGCCTGACTGGGCCCTCCCCGAACAGAGGAGCATGCAAAACCAGTAGCATGCGGCGCCATGAGCACCCCCACTGGGCCCGCTTCCGGCCTGCCTGTACGAATGCCGCGACCTCGCCAGTCCGGACGGCACCGCCGCCCGGAGCCCGTGGTCGCGCCTGAGGGCGCTGCCGCGCTCGTTCTCGTCGTTCCCGGTACCCCCTCCTCGGCCACGCGCAGCCTGGCCGAAGAGGTGATCAGCATCGCCCGTTCCGAGCTGCCCGGCCTCAACGCGCGGATCGGCTACCTCGACGGTGACGACGCCGAGTACCCCACGCTGACCACCGTTCTCACACACTCCGCCGCCGAGCGCGTCGCGCGCTACGAGCAGGCCAGGGCCGTGGGCCGCGAGGTCGCCGAACCCGTCGGCCCGCCCGCCGTCGTGGTACCGCTGCTCGCGGGGCCGGACAGCGCCCTGATCCGGCGGATACGGCAGGCAGTGATGGACAGCGGTACCCAGGTCGAGCTGACCGATGTGCTCGGTCCGCACCCGCTGCTCGCCGAAGCGCTGCACGTGCGGCTGTCGGAGGCCGGCCTGGCGCGCGCCGACCGCGCGAGGCTGTTCACCGTGGCGACCGCCGCCGACGGCATCGTGCTGGCCACGGTGGGCGGCGACGAGGCAGTGCGGGCGGCCGGGATCACCGGCATGCTGCTCGCCGCCCGCCTCGCGGTGCCGGTGATGGCCGCCGCGCTCGACGTGGAGGGTTCGGTCGCGGCGGTCGCGGAGCAGCTGCTGAGCTCCGGTTCCGCGCAGCTCGCGCTGGCACCGTACCTGGTGGGCCCCGAGATCGACCCGGGTCTGCTGGACGCGGCGGCGAAGGAGGCCGGCTGCGCGACGGCCGAGCCGCTGGGCGCGTACCCGGCGATCGGCAAGCTGGTGCTGTCGATGTACGCCACGGCACTGGGCATCACTCCGGCGACGCCCCAGGGCGCGCAGGCGCACTGATCAGCGTCCGCACGCCCCGGCGTAGCGACGTAATGACGTAACGAGCGGTGGGGCGCGGACCGGGACCCGGTCCGCGCCCCACTGCCGTATCCCGGCGCCGAGCCGCATCGCCGTGACGTACGGGCGCCCCGGGCCGGCCCCAGGACGCCCGTGGCGGCTTCTGGGCCGGTCCCCGCGGGCCCGGGGGCCCTCGGTGGGGCCGCGCGCAGTCTCAGGCGAAGACGACGCAGGAGGCCGCAGGGGCCTCGATGGAGCCCGCGTACTGCGGCACTCCGGTCTCCGCCTCCACGGCGAACCAGCTCACGTTCCCCGAGTGCTCATTGGCCGCGTACAGCCACTGGCCGGTGGGGTCGAGGGTGAGGTCGCGCGGCCAGCGGCCGCCGCAGCCCACGGTCGCGACCAGGACCGGCTTCTCACCGGTCTCGTCGAGGGTCAGCACCGAGATGGTGTCGTGCCCGCGGTTGGCGGTCCACAGGAAGCGTCCGTCGTGCGAGACGACCACCTCGGAGGGGTACGTACGCACCGCGCCGTCCGAGGACGGGGACTCGGGCAGCACGGGGGTCTCGCCGACCGGTTCGAGCCGTCCGGCGGCCGCGTCCCAGCGGCACACGGTGACCGTCGGTTCCAGTTCGTTGAGGACGTAGGCGAGTGCGCCCCCGGGGTGGAAGGCCAGATGACGTGGACCCGCACCCGGCCGCAGTGCCGTCTCGCCGTGCAGCCGCAGGGCTCCCGTACCGGCGTCCAGGGCGCAGACGCGTACGGAGTCGGTGCCGAGGTCCACACTCAACACCCAGGCGCCCGAGGGGTCACCCAGCACCTGGTGGGCGTGCGGGCCCTCCTGCCGGCGGGCGTCCGGACCGCTGCCCTCGTGCTGGAGCACGGAGACCGCCGCGCCGAGCGAACCGTCGGCCAGCACCGGCAGCGCGGTGACACTGCCCGAGCCGTAGTTGGCGGTGACCAGGTGACCCGCCGCGAGCGCGAGATGGGTGGGCGAGCCGCCGTCCACGGCCTGGACGCCACCGATGAGCCGGGGTACGTCGCCGCTGATGTCGAGGGCGGCAGCCGCGCCGCTGGGGGTCTCACCGACGGCGTACAGGGCCGTTCCGCCCGGCCCCGGCCCCAGCCCGACGGCGAGGAACGAGGGATCGGCCAGGACGTCCGTGGACCCGAGCACGGTCAGTGCGCCGGTGTCCCGGTCCACGGCGGCGGCGGTGATGCCCGGCCCGCCCGACGAGGTGAACGATCCTATGAATGCCCGCACGGCGCTGTTGCCGCCCATCGCGCTACCCCTCTTCGCTGTCCGCCGCGATCTTCACGGCCGACGGTAGCAGGCAGCCCCCGACGCGGTCCGGACCAATCCGCTCCGGTCGGGCGGCGGTGCTCGCCGGGCTCCGTCGTGCCGGGGTCAGGCGGAGACGAGCGGTGCCCGCGTGGAACTGCGCAGGGGCGCGGCGAGGTCCACCAGCGCTCCCTCCAGCGCGTGCAGATGCGCGAGTGCGGCCTCGGCCCCGGGGTGGTGGTGCGGGGCGTGAACCGGTACGTCCGGCCGGTCCGCACGGGGCTGCCCCGGAGGCACCAGTGCCAGCACGGCGGCCTCCACGCGGTGGCAGGCGGCGGTGAGGCGTGCGTCGTGGGAGGCGTCCGGGTCGGCCGCCACGGTGGCGAGACCGCGCACCTCGCGGGCGCAGGCGTCGAGCAGGTCCAGTACCTGGCGGGCGCGGGCCTTGCGGGCGCGCAGCGGGCTGACGGGGTGGACGAGCGGGGCGAGCGACAGCCTGGCCCGGCCCAGCAGCAGTTCCAGCTCGGCGGCGAGGGGCGCCGGGTCGGCGTGCTGGTCACCGGCCAGCCGCAGCGCCGCGGCGCCGGTGCAGCGGTGCACGCAGTGCAGGGCGCGCTGGATCCACGCCTCGGTGGTGGCGTGCGTGGTGACGGGCAGGATCAGGGCGACCCCGAGGACCGCACCGAGGGCCCCGGCCGCGGTCTCCTCGAAGCGGAGCCACAGCAGCCCGGGGTGCAGGACGCCGAGGAGCCCGTAGAGCAGTCCGGCCATGACGGTGACGAAGAAGGTCATCCAGCTGTACGAGGGCGCTGCCGTGTAGAAGATCCCGAAGACGCAGACGGCGACCAGCGCGGCGGTGGGCGCGGGTGCCCCGTGGAGCGGTACCGCGACCAGCAGTCCGACGCCGATCCCGGCGACGGTCCCGACGACGCGGCGGAAGCCGCGGACGAGCGTCTCCCCGCGCGAGGCCGTGTTGACGAAGATCCACCAGGCGGTGCCGACCGCCCAGTACCAGCGGTCCGGGGACAGCAGCATCCCCACCGCGAGCGCGATCGCGCAGGCCGCGGTGGCCTGGAGCGCCTGACGGGTGGTGGGCCTGTCGAATCCGTATCCGGTGAGGGGCGCGGGCTGGGCGGGCAACGGGGTGCGGCGCTCGATGCACCAGGCGCCGAAGCGGACCGCGCAGGACGCCGCGACGGCCAGCGCCATCGCGCCGTACAGCTCCGGCAGCTGGGCCGGAACGGCGTGCAGGAACTGGGTGCTGAAGAACATCATGAAGCCGAAGATCCCCAGCGCGTGGCCGCGCGGCCCCCAGCGCCGGGCGTACACGCCGGCGAAGACGACGGCCAGCCAGCAGACGGCCCGCAGCAGGGGCAGTCCGTGCAGGGTGCTCGCCAGGGCGAGCACCGGGAAGCCGACGGCGGGCAGCAGCAGGGTGGTCACCGCCTGCCTGCGGACGGTCGGGTCGCCGACCGTGAACAGCGCGAGGAGCGCGGCGAGTCCTCCGGTGATGGAGGCGGTCAGGGAAAGGCCGGCCAGTTCGGCCGCGGCCACGGCCAGGCCGATACCGAGCACGGCACGCAGGGAGACCCGCAGTCGTACAAGCCCCGGATCCGGGGCCACGAACATCCTCTTCACGACGGTCGGACCGCCCCCTTCGGCTGGAGAACACCCTCTTCTGCATGGCAAAGGCGCCGCGGAACCGGATGCGGCTTCGTCGCCGTCCGGCGCTGCGCGGCGCCATCGATGACCAAAGGAAAGCATCCTGCGGGACAGTGGCTCAAATCGATGAGGGAGTACTGTGCCATTGGCACAGTCAAAGCCGGATTCGGCGCGCCAGAAGGAGACCAACGGACCATGGCGGTGGACGCCCTCGACACCCGCATCCTGCGGCTGCTCATCGAGCAGCCGCGTACCAGCGTGCGCGAGTACGCGCGCCTCCTCAAAGTGGCCCGGGGCACGCTGCAGGCCCGGCTGGAGCGGCTGGAGCGGGACGGCGTGATCACCGGGACCGGACCTGCCCTCTCGCCGGCGGCGCTCGGCCACCCGGTCCTGGCCTTTGTCCACCTGGAGGTCACCCAGGGGCATCTGGACGAGGTGGGTGACGCGCTCTCGGCCGTCCCCGAGATCATCGAAGCGTTCTCCACGACGGGGGGCGGGGATCTGCTGACCCGGGTCGTGGCCCGGGACAACGGGCATCTGGAGGATGTGATCCAGCAGTTGATCCAGCTCCCCGGGGTGGTCAGAACACGCACCGAGGTGGCGCTGCGCGAGCGGGTGGCGCACCGGGTGCTGCCTCTGGTGGAAGCCGTGGGACGGGCAGCGGGAGCCCCCGACTGACCCGAGCCGCCGTGGGAACGGCACCGGTTTCCACGGCCCCGGGCAGCGGGCCGTATCTCTCGGCGGAGCAGGCCGAGTTCACGCCGTGGGCCGGGTACGAGCGCCCGGTGGACCGGGCCGCGCCCGGCCTGCCGGGTCCGTATCCGCCGGTCCGTCAGCTTCCTGCACCGCTTCCCCGGCGTCCGGGGTGACCGACGGGGCATTCGCGGTCCTACAGACCGATATCCTGACCGGGTCGTGCGCCCCGCCCCGTCCCCGCTCCGGAAGAGCCCGACGGGGGCAGGTGCCACGGCAGTCGGAGCGGGCCCACAATTCGAGATTGGTGCACAGGTGCTGGTAGCTGGTCGGTACCGGTTGGTATCCCCCATCGGTCGTGGCGGCATGGGCGAGGTGTGGCGTGCCACGGACGAGGTGCTGGGCCGGGCCGTGGCCGTGAAGCTGCTGCTGGGAGACCATGCCGACGCCTCGTCGACCGCCCGGTTCCGCATGGAGGCGCAGACCGCCGCCCGGCTGAGCCACCCTCATCTGGTGGCCGTGTTCGACTTCGGGGCCTGGGAGGACCGCTTCTATCTGGTGATGGAACTGGTCGAGGGCCGGAGTCTGAGCGATGTGCTGGCCACGCAGGAGACCGTCCACCCCGAGCAGGTGGCCCTGATCGCGGGCCAGGCGGCGGCCGGTCTGGCCGCCGCGCACCGTCAGGGCATCGTCCACCGGGACATCAAGCCCGGCAACCTGATGCTGGACGCCGAAGGGTCGGTGAAGATCGGCGACTTCGGGATCGCCCAGTTCGTCGACGATCCCTCGACGGCGCTGACGACGGCCGGTCACATCGTGGGCACCAGCCTCTACTTGGCACCGGAGCGCGCCCTCGGCCGCACGGCCGACTCCGCATCCGACATGTACTCACTCGGCTGCGTCATCTACCAACTTCTGCTCGGACAGCCGCCGTTCCGCTCCGACACCGCGACCGCGACGCTCTATCAGCATGTCGACACGGCACCGGTACCCCTCAGACAGCGGGGCGTGGACATCTCCGCCGCGTTCGACTCGTATCTGCTGGGGCTGCTCGCGAAGCAGCCCGAGGACCGGCCGAGCGCCCAGCAGGTCTCCGACTGGTTCCGTACCGATGCCTGGCGCGGCCGTCCGGAGCCGCTGCCGATGCCGACGCCCGCCGCCGCACGCACTCCCCGCATCGCGCCGGTCGCCACGCCGCCGCCGGCCACTCCGGCCGCGCCGGTCGGCCCCACGACGTACAGGCTCCCGCAGCCCACGGGCCGACGGCGGAACACCTCGGGCAGCAGGGCCGCTCCCGCACGTCGGCGCGGCGCACGTGAGGCGATCAGACGGCGCCCGCGGGTGGCGAGCGCGATCGCGGGGACGGCGACCTTCCTGGCCGCGGTGTATCTGGGGATGATCCTGTTCTCGCCGGACTCCAGTTCGGCCGGGACACCGGAATCCGGCCCGTCGGGCCCCACCCCCTCGGCCGGTGCCGACGCGCCGGGGCAGGGCGGTTCGACGGACGGCGGTTCCACCGGGAACGCCCCGGCCCCGAACGAACAGTCACAGGACCGGGCCCCGCAGGACGCCTCGGCCGGGAACGCCGGACAACAACAGGACCCCGGGCAGCAGCCGGGCACCGGGCAGCAGCAAGGCAGCGGGCAGGAAGGCGCCGGGCAGCAGGACGCCGGGCAGCAGCCGGGCACCGGGCAACAGGACCAGGACCACGGCCGGCAGCAGGGCGAGCGGGACAAGAAGCATGGAGGGGACGAGGAGGACGGGGAGGACTGAGGCTGTCCCGTCATCCCTGGTGGATCAGCGCACGGCGTCGGATGCGGTGCGTCGCACGGCGGAGGGACGTCCGCATACGGGATGTATTCGGGCGTTCCGACAACGCCGCGAGGTGCCGTAGCTGTCGTCGTGCGCCCGCCAGGGATGACGGGACAGCCCTCAGCGGCTCCGTTCCGCATCGCCCGGAGTCCTGGGCCGCCCTCCGCCGGGCTCCCGGATTCCACAGTCCGGCCTGCGGCATCGGCGCGGACGGCCGCCCGCACGGCGCGGGGACCGGGGTCAGCCGCCCCGTGCCCCCGGCCGTTCGTCACCAGCGATCGTGGATCGCGGCGCGGATGCGCCGGTCGTACAGCTCCCGCACGGCGTCCAACGTGCTCTGCGGGAGCGGCGGGAGGGCCGCGGCCGCCGCGTTGGCACGGGCCTGATCCACCGAGCGCGCCCCGGGGATCACGCTGGTGACACCGGGCTGCTGGATGATCCAGCGCAGCGCGGTCTGTGCGGGGGTGACGCCCTCGGGAGCCAGCTCGGCGAATTCGGCGGCCGCGGCGACCCCGGTGGCGAAGTCGATGCCGGAGAACGTCTCGCCCTGGTCGAACGCCTCTCCGTGACGGTTGTAGGTGCGGTGGTCGCCGGGGGCGAAGACCGTGTCCTCGGTGTACTTCCCCGAGAGGAGTCCGGAGGCGAGCGGGACGCGGGCGATGATGCCGACCCCGGCGGCCACGGCGGCCGGGAGGACCTGATCCAGTGGCTTCGGGCGGAACGGGTTCAGGATGATCTGGACGCTCGCCACCCCCGGGCGGGCGAGGGCGGCGAGCGCCTCGGCGCAGGTCTCGACGCTCACCGCGTAGGCGGCGATCCGCTCCTCGGCGACCAGAGTGTCAAGGGCGTCGTAGACCGCGTCCGAGGAGTAGACGCTGCTCGGCGGACAGTGCAGCTGGACGAGATCGAGCGTGTCGACGCCCAGGTTGGCGCGGGAGCGGTCGTTCCAGGTGCGGAAGTTGTCGAGGACGTAGTTCTCCGGCACCTGGTCGGCGCGGCGGCCCATCTTGGTGGCGACGAGGATGCCCGCGTCCGGGCGGTCCTTGAGGTACCGGCCGATGAGCTGTTCGCTGCGGCCGTCCCCGTACACGTCCGCGGTGTCGAAGAAGGTGACGCCCGACTCGACGGCCGCGTCCAGCACGCCGAATGCGTCGGGCTCCGCCACCTCTCCCCAGTCGCCGCCGAGCTGCCAGGTGCCCTGTCCGACGACCGATACGTCACGGCCGGTCCGGCCGAGTGTGCGCTGTTCCATGGGGCTCATGCTAAGCGGGTGCGCCAGGGGCGGCGGTTCCGGCGGGTGCCCGCCCGGAGGTACGTCAGCCGGTGGTGACGCGCACGTAGTCGACGACGAGCTGCTGCGGGAACGTGGTGTTCCCGTCGGGGTCGCCGGGCCAGTAGCCGCCGACCGCGAGGTTGAGGATGAGGAAGAACGGCTTGTTGAACACCCATTGCTTCCCGGCGAGGTCGGCCGGGGTGCGCCGCTGGTACACGGTGCCGTCGACGGACCAGGTGATGGAGTCGGGGGACCAGTCGACGGCGAAGGTGTGGAAGGCGTCGGCGAAGGCGGCCCCGCCCGGGAGCGTGTAGCCGGCGCCGATGCCGCCCGAGCCGGAGTAGCCGGGGCCGTGCAGGGTTCCGTGGACCGTGCCGGGTTCGAAGCCGACGTTCTCCATGACGTCGATCTCACCGCTGTTGGGCCAGCCGACGTTGCCGATGTCGTCACCGAGCATCCAGAACGCGGGCCACATGCCCTGTCCGCGCGGCACCTTCATCCGGGCCTCGACATGCCCGTACGCCGTCGTGAACCTGCCGGAGGTGTTGAGCCGGGCCGAGGTGTACTGGCAGGAGCCGTACCAGCACTGGTAGTTGGCGGGATTCTCCTTGCGGGCGGTGATGACGAGGTTGCCCTGGCCGTCGAGTGCCGCGTTGTTGTTGCCCGCGGTGTAGAACTGCCGCTCATGGTTGTTGACGTTGTCGCCGGTCTCGATCTGCCACTTGCCGCCGTTCACCGCGGACCCGGCCGGGCCGTCGAATTCGTCGGAGAAGGCGACCGCCGAAGGAGCCGCGGCCGAGTGGGGGGCGGCCGAGGCTCCGGCGGGCAGCGCGGTCACGACCGCGGAGCAGCAGAGCAGGGAGAGTGCGAGCAGGGTGGCGCGGCGGCGCTTGGAGGCGTGCCGCACAGTGTGTCGCGAGAGGTGCACAGTCATCACATCACTTCGCGTGGGGGGCATGCACATGACAGATTCACACCGAGAGGTGAACGAACAGCATGATCACCTCGGGCGAACTTTTCACTACTTGTTCTAAGGGAGTGCTCGAAGCGGCGTCAATGGCCTGGTCCAGACCGGAGAGGGAACGGACCGTGCCTCCGGCATGTGCGACTGAACCCGGAGCATCGTCGGACACGCGGGCGCACGCCCGGTCCCCCGCCCGTCGTGCGGTCCACGGCCGACGGCGTCACAGTGGAAGTACGGGGCGGGCGGAGGGAGCGCGGGCGTGGACGCTGACGACACACTTCGACCCCGCTTCGTGGTGCAGATCCACGACGCACGGCGCATGCACTTCGACTTCCGGCTGGAGGTCGACGGCGTACTGAAGTCATGGGCGGTGCCCCGAGGCCCTTCCGGGAACCCGAGCGACCGGCGGCTGGCCGTTCCGACCGAGGACCACCCGCTGGAGTACCGGGAGTTCGAGGGGGTCATTCCGCAGGGCGAGTCCGGCAGTGGCACCGTGATCGTCTGGGACCAGGGCACGTACCGTCCGCTCAGCCACGACCGGCAGGGCGCCGCCGTGCCCTTCGACGAGTCCTTGGCCCTCGGTCATGCCACGTTCTGGCTGTACGGGGCCAAACTGCACGGCGAGTTCGCCCTCACCCGGTTCCGGGTGGGCGACGAGGAGGACGGCGTCGGCCAGGAGGCATGGCTGCTGATCAAGGCCAACGACCGGCTGGCCGTACGCGACGGACCCGGATCGCCCGACCCGTACCACGCCCGTTCGGCGCGCACCGGACGCACGCTGCACCAGGTCGCGGCCGCGGCGCGGGGAGTTGACGGCTGACGGGCCGGCGGTGGACGTCGGCGTCCGTGTCTCCGCGCCGGACGCGGAGCGGCTACGTGCCGTCGGCGCCCGTGAGCCGGTCCAGGACATCCGTGTACCGGGAGCGTTTGTCGGGGCGTGCGTGGGAGGCGGCGTGCCGGAGCGCCGGGACGGCAGCGGCCCCGAAGCGGCCGACGGCCTCGTGGGCCGCGCTGCGGACCGCGGGCTGTGGATGGCCGAGGAGACCGACCAGAACGGGGATCGCCGGTTCCCAGGACGCGTGGGCGAGCGTCCGGATCGCCATGCGCACCACATCCGGCTGCGGGTCGTCCAGCAGGATCATCGTCTGCCGCGCATACGTCGAGCGGTCCAGCAGCGCGCGCGAGGTCCGATGAGCGTGCAGCCGTACACCGGTCCTCGGGTGGCGCAGCAAGACGTCGATCAGTTCGCGCACCACCTGGTCGCCGGTGTCGCCCGGCGTCGGGTGCCCGCCGTCCCGCAACCCCGGCCCCGGCTTCCGGCCGGCCCGCGACGGGGCGTTGCGACTGCTCCCCGCTGCCCGGTCGCCGTGCTCCTCGGTGAGGAGCGTGAGGCCACGGCGTATCTCCTCGGGGGTGCCGGTACGGGCCAGGGTCAGCAGCTCCGGCGGTGTGGGGCTCGGCCGGGCCCCCGGCGCCACCGCCACGACCGGTGCCGGACTGCGCAGGGCTTCGAGCGCGGCGGCGTCCGCCCGTGCGGCGCCGGGTCCGCGCAACGGCCCCTCGACCAGGAGGAGCGCGTCGGCCAGGGCGTCGCGCCCTTCGGCGCGCAGCCGTCGCCGGGCCCGGGTCAGGGCGGGAGTGCGCAGCAGTGGCCGCCCCGACAGCAATTCCAGGAGCCCCGTGGCGCCCGTGTCGATGCGCTCGCCCAGCAGCTGTGCCAGTACGTCGGCGGGGACCTCGCGCAGTACCCGCAGGGCTTCCGTACGGAGGTCGGGCGGCCCGCTCTCCCACCACCCCAGGAGCAGCGGGACGAGCGGCGGCAGGTCCCAGGGGTCCAGCCGGGCCGCCAGGCGGAGCACGCGTTCCGGCCGGACCCCGTCGCCGCGCAGCTCCGCCCCGTCGACGGCGACGAGCGCACGGGCAAGATCGATCCTGGTGCCGGGGCCGTACGCAGTGCCGGTGCCATCGCCGAGGCCGGTTCCGGTGGCCGGGTCGTCCACCCGGCCGCGCAGGAAGGCGCGGAGCACGGCCAGGGAGATGTCGGGTTCGGGCCACGCCCGCAGGGCCTGGGCGGCGGCGTTCCGCCGGTCCGCTCCGGGGGCTTCCAGCAGGGTCAGCAACCGGGCACGCAGGGCGGCGGAACGCGGCTGGTCGAGATCGTCGAGGTGTACGGACCTGACGGCCGAAGCCGGCGTACTGGTCCGTGATTCCGCCGCTTCCCGCGTCGGCACGGCCGTCTCGGAGATCGTCCAGGCCGGTGCGTCGAGTGGCTGGAGCCGCGTCATCCAGTCGACCAGCCGCTCGCGCACCCCGGGACCGGCGCCCGGGTAGGCGTCGATCAGTGCGTCGAGACGGTCCCGCGAACCCGGAGCCGGGTCATGATCGCGGCGGCGGAACTCCTCCAGGGCCCAGGGCGTGCGTACGGCGGCGTCCAGCGCGGCCCGCCACGCCGTCGACGCGGTGGAGGCGGACGCCCGCACCGGCACTCCGAAGGTCTCGCGCAGCAGAGCGGGACCGGTCAGCCAGGGATCGGCTCCGAGGCGGGCGCCGGCGAGAGCCCGGTCCAGATCGGCGCGCACCAGCACGGCACCGCATCCGCGCAGCAGGGTCAGTGCGGACGTGCTGCCTGCCGTCCCGGCCGCGGACGCGCGTACCGCCCCGGCGACCGTGAACCGCTCGACGGCGGACAGCCGGGGCGCCACGGCAATCAGGACGGCCATGAGTCCCGCGGCGTACTCCCCCGCCACCGCCGTATCCCGCTGTCCGTGCGCGACCTCGTCGTACGCGTCGGTCACCGTCCCGCCGAACCGGGCGAACGCCGCCACCTCACCGGGCGTCCACGGGGCCGGGCACAGCCGGAGCGTGCAGCGCAGGACCCGGCGCCGTACATCGGCCGAGGGGGCGCTCTCCGCCAGCCTGAGCCAGTCCTCCAGCAAGGGCCGCAGCCTCCGCAGCTCCCGCAGCCGGTCCGCGTCCGGCGCCGCGGAGTGCCCGGCGATGCGCAGGGCGACCGAGGAGTTCCATCCCCCGGTCAGCAGGGAGTCGATGGCGGGGGCCGCCGCGTCGGGCGGTTGGGCAGCGCGCGAGAGGTGCGTCGTGATGCCGTGCCTGGACAGGGGCTCCGCCAGTTCCGCGACGGACCCCGAGGCAAGACGGACGCCGCCCGACGACAGCAGGCCGAGCAACGCCGCAACGGCCGGCGACGCCTGGGCGTCGAGGGCCAGAACCGCACGTGGGGTCAGGACGTTGTCGAGACCTGCCAGCAGCAGTTCGCGGACGCGTCCGTCCTCGCTCTGTTCGGCGGCGGCGAGAACGGTCGCCGTGCAGGCGTCACCGAGGATCGCGCGCAACGCCTCGACGAGCGCGGTACGCAGCCCGGGGTTGTCGTGCCGGCCCAGCCAGTGGAGCAGCCGCGGCACCGCCGCCGGTGCGCCGGCGCGGACGAGGACCGACGCGGCGGTCTTCTTGATGTTCATGTTCGGGTGGTCGAGGCAGGCCGCGACCGACGCGGACGCCCAGCGGGCACGCGCGTGCCCGAGTGCCAGCAGCGCCTGCCGTACGGTCCTGATGTCATCGGACCGGGTCAGCACGGTCAAGGTCGCCGACAGCGCCTGGGCGTCGTCGCCCTCGGCATCCCGCGCCAGCAGGGCGATCACATGCTTGCGCACCTGCGGGTCGCGGCTGCGCAGCAAGGAGTGCACACGCGGCCGCAGGCGGACCGCGGCCGGCACCTGGAGCAGCAGCCTCAGCAGCACCGCCTGCTCACCGCCGGACAACGCGGGGCGGTCCAGCAGGTCCAGTG
Organism: Streptomyces sp. NBC_01237; assembly: GCF_035917275.1. Lineage (NCBI taxonomy): Bacteria > Bacillati > Actinomycetota > Actinomycetes > Kitasatosporales > Streptomycetaceae > Streptomyces > Streptomyces sp. NBC_01237. The sequence goes on from NZ_CP108508.1 coordinate 1,116,706, forward strand.
CCGTCGTGGCGACGAGGGCGTGGCCCGCCTCCTGCGCGTCCGCCGCGTCGAGCAGGCAGACCGGCCGGATCCGCCGCCGCCGGTGGAGTCGGCACCCCAGAGCGTGCACGGCGTCCACGACCTCCTGCGGTACCTCGGGTTCGCCGGTGGGCCCGGCCGTGTCCGGGCGGGCTTCGTCCGTGGGCCCGGCCGCGCGGGGGCGGACCGCGGCGGGGTTCGCGTCCCGGGGCAGGGCGAGGTCGCGCACGATGCGCAGAAGCAGATCGGCGATGACGGGCAGTGTTCCGGCGCCCCCGTGATCCGCGAGCCGGCACAGCGCCGCCACCGGGTCGTCGGGGTCCGGACGCGCGCTCAGGAGCGCCAGTTCGGCCTCGTCGGGGCCCCCGAGGTCGGCGGCTATGCGGGCGGGCAGGTCCGTGGGGTCGAGACGGACGAGAAGGCGATGCCGTGATTCCGGATCGTGGCTCAGATGCCACAGGAGCTCCAAGGCCCGGTCCCGGACGCCGCGGAACGGCGGCGCGATCGTGCCCGTGGCCGTGCGGGGGTACGCGCCCGTGTCCGCGCTCGGGCCCGCCTCCGTGTCCTCGCCCGCGCCCGGACCTTCGTCCGTGTCGAGGCCGAGCCCTTCGGCCAGCACCTCGGCCGTCCGGCGGCCTCCGATGGCCTCCAGGGTGGTCAGGGCCGACACGGGGGCGTGGGGAAGCAGACCGATCACCGCCTCCTCGGCGTCCGCGTGACGCAGCGTACGAAGGGCGGCGAGAAACGGCCCCGGCGTGGGAGCGGCCCGGAGCAGAGCGGTGACGGCCGCGCCGATCGGCAGTTCGCCCGTGCCCTGAGCGCCCAGCGCGACGAGCAGGTCGAGCCGGCGTGGCCAGCTCGGGTCATCGGCCGGCGCGTCGGTCAGGGCGTCGAGCATCTCCCGGCGGCAGGTGTAGAGCACGGTGGCGACATCGCGCGACGGGACCGAATGGTCGGCCAGCGCCAGCCCGACGACGGTCCGTACGTCCGGGGATACCGGGAAGTGCCCGCGCCGGTGCAGTCCGCGCAGACAGGTCAGCGCCGGCCCGCCGAACAGCAGCGGATCGCGCGCGGCGACGGCCAGGAGCCCACTGATGTCGTCGCGTTCCGCGAGATCACCGAGGAGTTCCAGCGCGTTGCGGCGAAGGGCGGGCGGAAGGTCCTGGTCCTCCGCCGTCCGCCGAAGGAGCCGGGCGTGCCCGTGGCGGGCCGCGGTGATGAGCGCGGCCGCCGCGACCGCCGGCCTCCCGGTCGCGGACTCCGCGGTGAGGCCGGGGGCCAGGAGCGCCGGATCCAGCGGCCTCACCGCGGCCCACGGTGCGGCGAGTTCGCCCAGTGCGCCGGCCGCGACATCGGCGTCGGCCGCCCCGAGCAGGGGGATCAGCCGGGCGCGCACCGTCGCCGGGGAGAGCAGTCCGGCGTGCAGCCCCTGCCGGGCCAGCCGCAGGGCCTCTGCCTGGAGCACCGGGTTCCGGGTGTCCACGAGTTCGGACACAAGGTGCGCGGGCCGGTGCGCGTTCATGATGTCGCTGCCGCGCACGGCCTGGTACAGAAGCTCCCCGGGCGTCTCGTCGCGGATGGCGGCGGGATCGGTGAGAACCTCCGCGCGCAGCCAGGCGACCTGTACCCGTACCGGCAGCCGGGCGGCCCGCCAGTCCGGCCTGCTCCCGCGCGGCAGCCGCGGCCCGAAACGTTCATGGAGTCCGGCGAGGACGAGCGATTCCTCCGGCGAACCGGCCGGAAGGCGGGGCAACAGCGCTGCCGGCTCCCCCAGTCCGGCCGGATCGCCTCCTCCGGCCGGCCCGGCGGGTCCGGCCTCTCCCGCCGTGCCGTACGGGGATCCCACCCGCTCGGCGAGGAGGGTGAGCCCCAGATACCGCACCCGTGAATCCTCGTGCCGGACGAGGCGTCCGAGGACGGCCGGCGGACAGACCCGCGCGTCGAGGTGCCGGGCGAGCCATCCGGCGTCGGCCCTGTCCAGGGCGTCCAGGATCTGTTCGTCCGCAGGTGTCGTCACGACCGGATACTAAGGGCTGCCCCGTCATCCCTGGTGGATCAGCGCACGGCGTCGGATGCGGTGCATCGCAAGGCGGAGGGACGTCCGCACACGGGATGTATTCGGGCGTTCCGGCAACGCCGCGAGGTGCCGTAGCCGTCGTCGTGCGCCCGCCAGGGATCACGGGACAGCCCTTGGTGCCGCGACCGGCAATGTCTGCGACGGGGCAAAGCTTGCCGGGAGGGGCACTAGCCAGGCAGCGCCTTCACGGCTCCACCAGCGGAATTCGCCCGGTCCGGGATCGCTTCCGGGACGACTCTGGCCGCCAGCCGCTCACGCAGTGCGGTGAGCCGGGCGATCTCCGCGTCAAGGGCGGCGAGCCGCCGTGCCGCCACTCCCTCGCCGCCCCTGCCCCCGTCCGCGTCCGCGAGGCCGCGGCACTGCTGCGGCGGGGCGTCCATCAGCGTGTCGAGACGGTCGGCGCACCGGTGTACGTCCCCGACGGTGAGTCCGACCGCCAGCAGTTCGCGGATGACCCTGACCCGGGCGATGTCGCGCACACCGTACTCGCGCTGGCCCGTCGCGGTGCGCGGCGGAGGGGGCAGCAGACCTCGCTCCTCGTAGAACCGAAGTGCCCTCGGCGTGGTCCCCGCCGCTGCCGCCGCGTCACCGATCCGCATCCGCCACCCCCGACAGCACCTGCGGCCGCACGTACGAGCACGTGGACCTTCACCGATACCTACGCCTGTACCTATGCCTGTACCTCGACGATCACCGAGCCAAGATGCTGACCGTCGATCAACTCGTACAACGCGCGGGCCGCGTTGTCCATGCCCGCGATACGCACATGGGGGAAGGCGATCTCCCCGGAGCGCAGCCACTCGCCGAACCTCCGGTTCCACTCCTCGTTGGCTTCGGGGTGGTCGAGTCCGCTGATGCCGTGCATCGTGATCCGCTTGACGATGAGCTGGAACGAGTCGATCTCGACCGGGGCCAAGGCTCCGTTCCCCCGCTCCGCCAACTGACCCGACAGAGCGCCGATCAGGACGAACCGCGCACCGGGCCGGGCCACCTCGATGGCGGCCCGGAGCTGCTCGCCCCCGACCATGTCGACGAACACATCGATGCCGTCGGGTGCGGCCTCGGCCAGCCGGGCGGCGAGCGAGGTTCCGGGTTCCCGCAGGATGGCCGCGTCGTAGCCCAGGTCGGCCGTCATACGCTCCGCCTTCACCGCCGAGCCGGTGGTTCCGATCACCCGGCCCGCGCCCAGGAGCCGGGCTGTCTGTCCCACCATGGAGCCCACCGCACCGGCCCCGCCCGACACGAACACCGTTTCCCCGGAACGGAGTCCGGCGACCCGGCTGAGTGCCGCGTACCCCAGCGCCCCCTGGGAGAGATGGGCCGCCGGGTCGGGCAGTACATCACCGAGCGGGGTGTACCCGCCCGCCGGAATCACCGCGTACTCCCGCCAGCCCAGCCAGTGCGACACCCACTCACCGGCCCGGTGCCCCACCGCGCCACCGCTCCGGCCCTCGGCCCCGGCATCCCCCCTGGCCACGATCTGGCCGACAGCCGCTCCGAACAGCGGTTCACCGGGGCGTACGCCGGGGAAGGGCGCCCCTTCCACACCTCCGGCGATGACCGTGCGGAGGGCCGGGAACACCTGGAAGTACCGGTTCCGCACGAGCACTTCGCCCTCGGCCAACGGTGGGATCTCCGTCTCCACGACCTCGAAGTGCTCCGGGCGCGGGAGACCGTCGGGGAAGGCGGCCAGCCGCACTTCTCTCGACGTGCGAGGGGCGGGCAGCGCACGGGACGGGGCGGACTCTGCGACGGACATGGTGAACTCCTCGGAGGTGTGGTCCCCTTCGACCGGACGGCCGGAAGGCACGCAGACGCTAAACCCTCACCCGCGCGTCAAGGGCAAGCGCGAGGCGGGCCGATCGGGTCTCGCCACCTGTCCGGGCGCGGAAGTCGTCCCCGGCGAACAGGCCGGTCCGGCACTCGCCAGTAAGGAACCGGCCAAGCGGTCTCACCGCGCTTGAGCCGATCCACGCCTCATGTGGCGAGTGACGTCACTCCGGTTGACACCTGTCTCATCCGTCACGGCCGGATCGCGTCCTACCGAAGCCGACACCGGGTCCGGACCCTGAAAACCATGGGGTACACCGATAACGCCGCGCCCGCCCCGGACCACCCCGACGACGCTCTGCAGGCCGCCTGCGAAGGAGCCACCGCTCCCCCGCCTCCGAGCCCACCCGTCTGCCCGAGCTGCGAACTCCCGCAGGACCGCTACCCCACCCTTTACCCGCAGACCTGGGTGTTACTGGAACCCGGCATCACGGTCGCGTCCCACATGGTGCCGCCCCGCCGTCGGTGGCTCATCACCCCGGACGGCATCGCCTGGAACACCTGGGACGCGGAGCCGATCCCGGGATCCCGCTGCCGGATCTCCCATCGCTCGGTCTGCCCCTGGTCCGCGGCGCACGACCTCTGGCCGTGGGGAACCGCTCTGCGCCGGGAGAACGGGCGCAGGGCGCAGCGGCTCTTCAACCTGCCGGGCAGGGGCTGAAGCGAGCCCGCCGCCGGATCGGCCCACCCCCACAGTGTGCCGATCAGCCTGATACCGTGAAAAATGCCGTATAGAGCCTGCGACACTCAACCGTGCCGCCCGCACGACGGGAGCAGGAATGACCGGTGGACCCGAACCCATCAGCACTGCCGCCCGCGAGGCGCTCGATCGAGAGCTCGCCGATCTGCGGACCGAGCGCGCGGCGGTGGCCGCCACCTTGAGCGGCGGCGAGCAGGTGAGCGACATGGCCGATTCCGCCGACGAGCTGCAACGCGCCACGGAACTCGACCGCCTGGACACCCGTATCTCCGAGATCGGTACGCGCCTGCGTGAGGCGGACGTCGCGGGGCCCGCCCCGACCGAAGCCGTCGGCGTGGGCAGCACCGTGACCGTGCGGTTCGCGGACTCCACGGAGATGACGCTCCAGATCGGTGAGGTCGCCGCAGTGCTGGACCGCACGCTGATCACCGCCGACAGCCCCCTGGGGCGCGCGCTGCTCGGACACCGCGCCGGCGACTCGATCACCTATGACGCCCCCGAGGGACGGACGACCGTGCTCGTGCTGTCGCTCGGCGGCGACAGCGACCGCGGCAGGTCGTAGCGGAACGCCCCGCCGTACGGACCCGCGTACCCGGCCCGCACCCGTGGGGCGTTCGGCCCGTCAGCCCATCAGCCCGTGACGATTCCGGCGACGAGGTTGATGGTGGTGGCCAGGATGCTGGCGCCGAACACATAGGACAGCAGGCAGTGCCGGAGGGCGACCGCGCGGATCATGGAACTGGAGACGTCGGTGTCGGAGACCTGATAGGTCATTCCGAGGTTGTAACTGAAATAGAGGAAGTCGACGTACTTCGGGCGGTCGGGGGAGTTGAAGTCGATCCCGCCTTCGGCCGGCAGGTAGTAGAGGTACGCGTAGCGGGTGGCGTACATCAGGTGGAGTGACGCCCACGCCAGGAACACGCCGCAGAGTGCCATCGCGGCCGCGGCCTGATTCAGGTCCGAGTGGCCGACCAGGAGCAGCACCACGATGCCGACCAGCCCGCACAGGGCTGCCGCGACGACGAAGAGCTCTTCGAGGACGGGCCGGAACTCCTGGCGCCGGACATTGCTGTGCGTGGTGGCCGCGTCCATGGGCCACAGCACGATCCACCCCGTCACGACGAAGATCAGCTGCGCCCCGGCGATACCGGCGAGAATTCCCAGCGGCACATTGGAGAGCACGCCCGCGACCACACCGATCAGTGCCCCGACGCCGGTCGCTCCGGTGAGTCGGGGAACGGCGGAGAGCGCCTGCCAACGGTTCGTCGACCTCAAGAGCGACCGCCTTCGACGGCTCGGTGGAGGGTCCGGGGCTTTCCTTCGGCCAGGTGGTGACGTCTCCGGCCCGGGAGGCCGCCCATGGAACAGGCAGGGGATCGGAACTGATCCAACGGGGTCCTCAGCCTATCCAGGCGTCCGACAAGGCGCAGTCCGGCGGCTCGGCGCACCGGTCCCCATCCGCACGCGCCGGTGACCGTGCGGCGAGCCGCACTCCGCGTAGCGCGCCGAGGTCGAGTGGCGTGGGCCGGCCCCCCTGCGTAGCCTGCCCAAAAGTGTCGATTTGTCGCCACGTGCCCGAACGGTGGAAGGGTTGAGTGCCTTGAGTACCGACCGTGACGAGCAGGAACCCCTGGAACCCTCGGTCGGTCCCGCTCCCCAGGGCGATCCGCGGTTCCAGCCCTACCACCACCCCGCCGCCGGCTGGGGCGCGGCCAAGAGCGTGAGCCGCTTCCTGGTGGACGAGCGGGCGCTGGTGGACGGGCCGCGGGCCATCATGCGGATGAACCACGAGAACACCGGGTTCGACTGCCCCGGATGCGCGTGGCCGGACGACACCAAGGGCCTCCACCTGGACATCTGCGAGAACGGCATCAAGCACGTCACGTGGGAGATGACCCGCAAGCGGGTGGGCCGCGAGTTCTTCGCCGCCCATTCGGTGACCGAGCTGGCCGGGTGGAGCGACTACGACCTGGAGAACCAGGGCCGGCTGACCGAGCCGATGGTCTACGACCCCGAGTCGGACCACTATGTCCCGATCAGCTGGAAGGACGCGTTCGAGGTGGCCGGCCGGGCTCTGCGGGGGCTGGACCATCCGGATCAGGCAGCGTTCTACACCTCCGGCCGGCTCGGCAACGAGGCCACCTTCCTCTACCAGTTGATGGCCCGTGAACTGGGCACGAACAATCTGCCCGACTGCTCCAACATGTGTCACGAGGCCAGTGGCCGCGCTCTCCAGGCCTCGTTGGGCACCGGCAAGGGCACCGTCGACCTCAAGGACTGGGAGTCCGCCGACGCGCTGTTCATCCTCGGGGTCAACGCCGCCTCCAACGCACCCCGGATGCTCACCGCCCTCGCCGAGGCGTATCACCGCGGCGCACAGATCGTGCACATCAATCCGCTCGTCGAGGCAGCGGCGACCCGCACCATCGTCCCCCACGACTTCCTGGACATGGCCCTCTACAGAACGACGCGGACCAGCACCCTGAACCTTCAGCCCCGCATCGGCGGCGACATGGCCCTGCTGCGCGGCATGGCCAAGGCGGTCCTGGACCAGTCCGAGACCGACCCCAGGGCCCTGGACCGGGAGTTCATCGACCGCCACACCTCCGGCTTCGAGGAGTACCGCGCGCTCTGCGAGGCCACACCCTGGCAGGAGATCGAGAACCAGTCCGGGCTGAGCCGCGCCGACATCCTCAGGGCGGCGCGCGTGTACGGGGAGGCCGACCGCAGCATCGTCAGCTGGTGTCTGGGGCTCACCCAGCACGAGCACGGCGTCGACACCGTCCGGGAGATCGTCAACCTGCTTCTGCTCCGCGGCAATCTGGGACGTGAAGGGGCGGGCCCCTCCCCCGTGCGGGGGCACAGCAACGTCCAGGGCAACCGCACCTGCGGCATCGATCACCGCCCCACCGAAGCGTTCCTGGAACGTCTCGCCGCGGCCTGCGAGATCGAGCCGCCCCGTGAGCACGGCCTGGACACGGTCGGCACGATCAAGGCGATGGGCTGCGGCGAGGTGAAGGTGTTCGTCGGCATGGGCGGCAACTTCGCCCTCGCCGCACCCGACACCCCGGCCACCTGCGCGGCGCTGCGCACCTGCGACCTCACCGTCCAGGTGAGCACCAAGCTGAACCGCAGCCACATCGTCCACGGCCGCCGGGCGCTCATCCTGCCGTGCCTCGGCCGTACCGAGAAGGACCATCAGCGCAAGGGCGTCCAGAGCACGTCCGTCGAGGACTCGATGAGCATGGTCCACCTGTCGATCGGCATGAAACGGCCCGCCTCCGCGCACCTGCTGTCCGAGCCGGCCATCGTCGCGGGCATGGCCCGCGCGGCCCTGCCCGACAGTGCCACGCCCTGGGAGTGGTACATCGAGGACTACGACCGTATCCGCGACACCATGGCCCGGGCCCTCGACGGCTTCGAGGACTTCAACCGCCGTGTGCGCCTGCCCCTCGGCTTCCGCATCAAGCAGCCCGCCCGTGAACTGGTCTTCCTGACCCCGTCCGGACGCGCCGAGTTCTCCAGCGCGGCCCTGCCCGACGTCGTCCCCGCCGCGGGCACCCTGGCACTGGGCACCATGCGGTCCCACGACCAGTGGAACACCACCATCTACTCCGACAACGACCGCTACCGCGGCATCAAGAACCTGCGCACGCTCGTCTTCATGAACCGGGCCGACATGCGCGACCGCGGTATCGCCGACCTCGGCCCCGTGGACATCACGAGCACCGCGAAGGACGGCAGCCGGCGGTCCCTCAACGGCTACCTCGCCATCCCCTACGACATCCCCCGCGGCTGCGCGGCGGGCTATATGCCCGAGATGAACGTGCTGTGCGCGCTCAGCGACTACAGCACCCAGAGCGACCAGCCGATCATGAAGCACGTCAAGGTCACCATCGACCCCGCCGCCTGAGCGGGAGCGGCGTACGGGCGGAGATCCGCGCCGCCCCCTCCCCACACGTCGCGAACCTCGCCATGGAACTCGCCCCGAACTTCGCCATGGACCTCGCCGCGAACCTCGCCATGGACCTCGCCGCGAACCTCGCAATGGACCTCACCGCGGGCCCGTTCCGGCCGATCGGGTGACGTGCGGGCGCGGTCGAACGCCTGTCGCGCCGGGCCTGGCTAGCGTGGGCGGGCGCCTTCCCATCCCGTCCCCGAGCCACGCGGAGCAGGTCCATGACCACCACCCCCCTCGCCTCCCTGTCAGGGAACTACATCCTCGACCCCGCCCACACCCAGATCGGGTTCGTGGCCAGGCACGCCATGGTCACCAAAGTCCGGGGCTCGTTCGACGAGTTCGAGGGCGCCGGCCACTTCGACGGCGCCGACCCCGCCAACTCCTCCGTGTCCGTCACCATCAAGACCGCGAGCATCGACACCCGCAACGCGCAGCGCGACGAGCATCTGCGCACCAACGACTTCCTGGACGCACCGAACTTCCCGGACATCACCTTCGTGTCCACGGGCGTCGAGCAGCTCGACGACAGCCACTACCGGCTGACCGGGGACCTCACCATCAAGGACGTCACCCGGCCGATCGGCATCGACTTCGAGTACCAGGGCAGCGCCACGGACCCGTTCGGCAATCTGCGTGTCGGGTTCGAAGGCTCGGTACCGATCAGCCGCAAGGACTACGGCATCACCTGGAACGCCCCGTTGGAGGGCGGCGGTGTCCTGGTCGGCGACAAGGTCGTGCTGGAGTTCGATGTGTCCGCGATCCGGCAGCCCTGACCGGAGCGGCCCGTCCTGCGGCTCATGGCGGCAGGCCCCGGACCCCGGCAGGAGATCCTGCCGGGGTCCGGGGCCGGTCTCTCCCGGTCGTCTCCGCCGCTCAGGCCCGTGAGCCGCGGAGCCCCTTGGGCACCAGCAGGCGCTGGACCAGTCCGATCAGGCCGTCGGCCAGGAGGGCCAGCGCCGCCACCCAGAGCGCGGCGGCGATCACCCCCTCCAGCCCGTAGTTGGCCTGGCCGAGAACGATGTCACCGAGCCCGCCGCCGCCGGCCACGGTGGCCAGCGTCGCGGCGGAGATGACGTACACCACCGCGATACGGATACCCGCGAAGAGCAGCGGAAGCGCGAGCGGCAGCTCCACCTTGATGAGCACCTGTACCGGGGTGAGGCCCATCCCGCGCGCCGCGCGGACCGTGTCCGGGTCGACCTGGTCCACGGCCAGGTACGCCTGGCTGAGGATCGGCGGGACGGCCGTGATCAGGAGCGCCACGGCGATGTTCGTGAAGTTGAGGCCGAAGATGCCCAGCCCGATCGCAATGACGGCGAGGTTGGGCAGGGCGCGCCCGATGTTGGAGATGCTGGTGGTGAGGAACTCACCGCGGTGCAGATGCCCGAGCCAGAGTCCGGCCGGTACGGCGACGACGAGCGAGACGGCGATGACCACCGCGCACATCCACACGTGCTGACCGGTCTTCTCCAGCATCAGCGGCAGCCGCTCGTGCATGAAGGTGAACGAGCCGATGAAGGTGTCCATGTGGCTATGCCCTCCTGCTTCGGGCCCAGGGGGTGAGCAGTCGTCCGGCGAGTACCAGCAGGCCGTCGGCGGTCAGCGCCAGGACGACGGCGAGCGCGCCCGCGCCGACGAACTGGGTGTTGAAGGGCGACTGGAGCGCCTTGAGGATCAGCGACCCGAGACCGGCGTCGATGACGTACGCGGCGATGGCGACGGTCCCGACGGTCATCACGGTCGTCACGCGCAGCCCGGAGACGAGCGCCGGGAGGGACAGGGGCAGTTCGACCTTGAAGAGGATCTGCCGTCTGGTCAGCCCCATGCCGCGAGCCGCCCGCACGGCGTCCTCCGGCACCTCGCGCAGCCCGGTGAGGAGTGTGGTGAAGAGCAGGTAGAGGCTGTACGCGATGAGCGCGATCTCCACCGTGAGGACGGAGAATCCGCTGACCGGTACGAGGAGTTGGAAGAGCGCCAGCGGCGGAACCGTGTAGAGGAAGGACGACACGGCGGAGGCGGGTGCCGCGAACCAGCCCTGGAAGTGGGCGAGTACGGCCATCAGGAAGGAGATGACGAAGCCGGTCACCACGGCGATCAGGGTGAGCTCGATGTGCTGGACGAGCGCGGGCCAGAAGAGGCTGGACCAGTGGTCGGCGAACCAGTCCGCGCAGAACGTGGCGTCGTTGGCCACGCAGGTACTGGGGTCCCCGTAGTCGGGGATGACGGGGCCGCCCATCATGCCGCGCCCGCCTTCCGTATCGCGTCCAGCGAGGCGGTGCCGAGGACCGTGCCGTCGTCACCGGTGACCCGGACGGCGTCGGTGCCCTCGGCCACCATGAGGGAGAGCGCGGAGCGGAGCGTGGCGTCGGCGGCGAGGCCGGGCAGCTCGGTCCCGGCCGCGGGCGTGGTGGTCCCGGGGGTCAGTTCCAGGTCCGCGAGGCGGATCAGGGAGAGCCGCCGCAGGCCCCGGTCGGCGCCGACGAAGCGGGCCACGAAGTCGTCGCACGGCTCCTTCAGCAGCTTCTGCGGGGTGTCGTACTGGGCGAGTCTGCCGCCCTCGCGGAAGATCGCGACGCGGTCGCCCATCTTCACGGCCTCGTCGATGTCGTGGCTCACGAAGATCACGGTCTTGCGGATGCGTTCGTGCAGTGCCAGGAACTCGTCCTGCACATGCTCCCGTGTGATGGGGTCGAGCGCGCCGAACGGCTCGTCCATCAGCATCACCGGTGGGTCGGCCGCCAGCGCTCGGGCGATGCCGACGCGCTGCCGCTGGCCGCCGGAGAGCTGGGCGGGGTAGCGCGACCCGTACTCCGCGACCGGCAGCCCGACGAGGTCGAGCAGTTCGGCCACCCGGTCCGTCACCCGCTTCCGGTCCCAGCCGAGGACCTTCGGGACGGTGGCGATGTTGGCCGCGATCGTCAGGTGGGGAAAGAGGCCGCTCTGCTGGATGACGTAGCCGATGGAGCGGCGCAGCTGGATCGGATCGAGGTCGCGGATGGACCGGTCGCCGATGCGGATGTCGCCACCGGTCGGCTCGGCCAGCCGGTTCACCATCATCAGTGCGGTGGTCTTGCCACTGCCGGACGGACCGAGCAGCACACAGATCTCACCTGCGGGGACGGTCAGCGACAGGTCGTCGACGGCGGGCGAGGTGCTGCCGGGGTAGGTCTTGACGACATGGTCGAAGACGATCTCCTGCGCGCCGGCGGGAATTCTCTGGTTTTCCTGGCTCATGGGGCTTCTCCTGGAGGGCGACGGGTGCGGACGGTCGCGGACACGAGGGGTGCGGGCGGGACGTTCGGTCCCCCGCAGGTCAGATGAGGTCGTTGACCCGCAGGAACTCCGCCGCGACCTCGGACGGAGCGAGCCGTACGGTGTCGACGCCCCGGTTCATCTCACGTACCGCTTCGTCGGTGAGCAGCGCGTCCACCCGGTTGAGCGTCTCGGCGAACCCCGGGCCCTGCTCCTCCTGTACGCCCTGGCGGATGACGGGGGCCACGTTCTGGTAGCCGTAGTAGCCCTTCACGTCCTCCAGAATCGTGTAGTCGCCGCGGGCGAGCTGCGGATCCGTGGTGAAGACGTCGGCGGCGTCGACCTGACCGTTGTCCAGCGCGGGGTACTGGAGGCCGATGTTCAGGGACTTCACCTCGGTGTTGGTGAGTCCGTGCGCCTTCACCATGTCGTGGTAGCCGAGTGCGCCTTCCATGTTGTCCGGGTACTCGGCGAAGACGACATGGTCCGCCTTGGCCAGGTCGCCGATGGTCCTCAGCCCGTGCTCCTTCGCGAACGCGGGCTTGACCGCGACCGCGTTGCGGTTCTGGAACGGGGTCGGGTCGAGCATCGTCAGCCCGCGGGTCTCCTGATACGTCTTCGCCTCGCGGAAGGTCGCCGCGGCGGTCGGGGGCATCGAATCGCTCTTGGCCAGCACCTGGAGGATCACCCCGGTGTACTCGGGGTAGACGTCTATCTGACCGGAGGTGAGCGCGCCGTCGATGATCGTGGTGCTGCCGATGTTCGACTTCAGCTCGACGTCGTAACCGGCCTCGGTCAGCGCCTGTCTGTACAGCTCGCCGATGATCCACTGCTCGGTGAACTGCTTGGCCCCGATGACCACGGTGGGCTTGCCGACCGTGGCAACGGCGCTGCCGCAGCCCGAGAGCGCGACGAGGGAGGCGAAGGCCAGCAGCCCGGCCGCCGCTCCCCTTGCCGGACGGCGGAGCCGGGAGCGCCGGGTGGGGGCCGAATCCGTTCCGCGTACTCTGCCGACCAGGGTGGACAGGACCGCCGACACGCGGCGGATGCCTCTCACACCTGGTCCCGGGGGACGGTGAAGGACCAGGTGCGGGTGAAGATCTCGCGCTCCGCCGCTCCGGTGCCCTCGAACGCGGACAGCTGATTGACCACACAGAAGTCGTTGGCGTCGGCGGTCATACGGGACCGGGTGCGCACGCGCGTCGCCCAGTCGCCCCGGCTGATGAACTCCTCACGCTCGCTCTCCACCGTCGCGGACAGCGGATCGCCCTCGACCAGCCGGAAGCGGTTGAGATCCTTGCCGGAACGGGTGAGACCGTCGGTGTGGTCCGTCATGGTGCCGTCCGCCGGGGTGGTCACGATGACCTGTTCCCCGGTCTCGGCGTCGTGACTGACCTTCCGGTCGCCGGGGATGGGCGCCGTCTCGATGCTGTGCGGGGGAACCGCCCGCGGCGGACCGTACGGGCGCAGCGCCGCCTCCTCGTCGGGGCGGGGCGCGCGTACCGGCAGCGTCAGGGCGCCGTGGGCGGTGTCCAGTTCCAGGGCGACCACCTCGGGCGAGGGCCAGAGCCAGGGCCACAGGGAGGCGGAGACGGAGACCCGGACGCGGTTTCCGGCGGCGAAGGCGTGCCCGATGGCGAACAGGGGCACCGACACCTCGTAGGCGCGGCCCGGCTCCAGGGGCTTCGGGTCGGCGTGTCCGTCGCGGTGGGTGAGGTTGAGGAATCCCGCCGTGACCAGCTTCGAGCTGCCGTCCGGGGCGACCTCGCACAGCCGCACCGCGAGCTGCGCCTGCGGCCGGTCGCTGGTGACCCGGAGGGTGATCCCGGGGGTGCCGAGGATCTCCAGCCGCTCGGTCAGGGCGGGACCGGTGAAGGTGTGCGACCGGCCGTCGTCGGCGGCCTGGTCCCCGTACTGGCCGGGTACGTCACCGAACTTGAGGAAGTCGCCGCCACCGGCGCCGATGGTCAGCGGCGAGCGGAGTACCGCGGCGCCCGGGGCTCCGCCGAGCGTGCTCAGCGGCAGCTCGCGCGCCTCGACACCGGGTGCGGGCCAGGAGGGCTCGCCGACCCAGCGGCCGGGACGCCCGGTGAGGTCGGAGCCGACCGGGGCGGGGTCGGGGATCCAGGCGCGCAGCGCCGGCTCGTCCATGATGCCGTCGTCGACACCGCCCGTCCAGCGGTCGAACCAGCGTACGCACTCGCTCTGGAAGTCCATCGCCGGGCCGGGTTCGGCCTGGTGGGGGTAGGTGTGCGCCCAGGGCCCGAGCATGGCCTTGAAAGGCACCTCCAGGTTCTCCATGAGCCGCAGGACGGCGCCCCGGTAGGGGTCGAGCCAGCCGCCGACCGCGTAGACGGGCACCTTGATCGCGGAGTAGTCCTCGCAGACCGATCCGTGCTGCCAGTAGGCGTCCCGGCGCTGGTGGCTCAGCCACTCCTCGGCGTAGGGGACCGTGCGGTCCAGCCGGTCCAGCCATTCCTGACGCCAGGAGTCGCCGAGCACGGCGGGGTCCGCGGGGCGGGCGTTGTAGGCGAGCATGGTCGCGGCCCAGGGCAGCATCTCGGAGGCGAGCAGGGAACCGCCCGCGTAGTGCACGTCGTCGGCGTACCGGTCGTCCGTGGAGCAGACGGTGACGATGCAGCGCAGTTGCGGCGGCTGGAGCGCCGCGATCTGGAGGCCGTTGAATCCGCCCCAGGACTTGCCGATGATCGCCACCTGGCCGTCGGACCAGTCCTGGCCCTCGATCCAGTCGAGGACTTCGAGGGCGTCGGCGAGTTCGGTGGCGTGGTACTCGTCGAGCATGATGCCGCTGGAGTCGCCGCTGCCCCGGCAGTCGACGCGCACGGCCGCGTATCCGGCGGCGGCGAACTGAGCGTGCAGGGTCACGTCACGGGGCGCGGTGCCGTCGTTCTTGCGGTACGGGATGTACTCCAGAACGGCTGGAACCGGCCCCTCGGTGTCGGCGGGCAGCCACACCCGGGCGGCGAGCCTGTTGCCGTCCTTGAGAGGAATCCATACGTGGCGCAGGACGCGTACGGGGTGACGTGCGGTGGTTTGCGAGGTACTGGTGGTGCTCATGATCCCGGACGATAGACGAGCAGCTGGGATGAACTGGACGTATATTCCTGGATATTCCGGAATTGTTTAACGGTGAACAAGAGCACAGGATTGCGAGGGGGCATCGGGGGTAGACGGATGATGCCCCTCTGCCGAGGGGGCGCCAGAGGAACACCTCCCACCCGCTCTTTTCGGCCACTCTCTCGGGGGTGGACGGGGCCGATCTCCGCTCCGTATCACCGGCGTTGGGGCGCGACGGTGCCGGCCGAAGAACCTCACCACCGGAACTCACCGTCGTAGAGCCGCCGGTGCCACCATCCGCCACCGCACCGAACGCGCCGGTGCGCGAGCGGATCGGGCAGGGTCCGACGTCGCAGCTCGGTATCGAGGGCCGCCACCAGCCGCCCGAGCTCGGCGCGGGCGGACGGGGGCAGGGAGCACAGCGCTTCTTGCAGGAGGTCCCGGGCGTTCGCCACGTTGACGAGCGAGGACTCCGGATGGGGAGAGACCTCGAAACACAGGTCGAGGTAGCGGCCGGGTTGCCGCAGGAACGCCCGATAGTGCCTGAGCGCGGCCTCGACCGCGCCACGCCACAGGCCGCCCGCAGGGTCGTCGTGTTCGCCTTCCATGCGCTGAACCTCGGCGCAGGTGCGCTCGGAGAGGCCCGGAATCCGTTCGGTCCAGGGGCCTGGGACCGGCGCCACCGGGTCTTCGGCGCGAAGCGCGCCGGGCCGTCTACGCGGCATGGGCCTTTCGGCAGATCGTCACGATCACCATCGTGACGGACGGCCGGACGGTCCACAAGGCCCGGTGGCCGTCATCGCCCTGTGGTGAACCCGCAACCCGACACCGCGTCACCGCGGCCGTGGCGTTCGCCTCCCGCCGGCGGGTGTGCGCTCGGCCGGTGCCGGCGAGTGGGCGCGTCACGGCTTCCCGGTCCGGGTCCGGGGCAGCCTCGTGGCTCCGGCGGCGGCGATCAGGCAGAAGCCGAGCACCCACCAGAAGGTGTCACCGAACGCCGCGGCGACGTCCGGGCCGCGGGCCGACAGCCGGTTCTGCAGGACCACGGCCAGGGCAGCGGTGCCGACCGAACCGCCCACGGTGTTGAGCAGGTTGAGCGCTCCGGCCGCGCGCGGAAGCTGTTCGGGCTCGATGCGGCTGTAGACGATGTTCATCACGGGCGCGCCGACCATGGCCATCCCGACGCCGCGGACCGCGAGCGCCGAGACGATCACGGCGTCCGGGACTTCATGGCCGAGCTGGGTGAACGGAACCGTGCCCGCCAGGATCAGCACGATGCCGGTGACCACCAGGGTCCGCGGCGCGACCTTGTTGATGGTGCGGTTGACCAGCACGGACCCGGCCGCCGCGCCCAGCCCCTGGGGGGCGAGCAGCAGCCCGGCCTCCCACGCCGACATTCCGCGGCCGGTCTGGAAGTACAGCGGCAGCAGGAACATCGTGCCGAACACCGACGCGCCCAGGACGAGCAGCGCGACGGCGGCGGCGCCGAAGGGCGGCCGGGCGAACAGCCGGGGGTCGACCAGCGGGGTGCGGCGGGTCCGCAGCCCGTGCACGGTGAAGCCGGTCAGCATCGCCAGCCCCGCCACCACGCCGGCCGTGGCCGGGAGGGTGCGGCCGTGGGCGACCTCGGTCAGCCCGAACACCAGCACGGCCAGGCCGGGCGAGAGCAGCAGCGCCCCCCGCAGATCGAACGCCGTACGCCGCGTCGACGGCGGCACCACGGGCACATGGCGGCGGGCGAGCAGGGCCGCGACCACTCCGATCGGCAGGTTGACCAGGAACAGCCACGGCCAGGGCGCCACTTCGAGTATGGAGCCGCCGACCAGCGGGCCGAACACCGGTGACAGCAGCGGGACGACGGCGACGACGCTGATCACCCGCCCGGTGCGGCCGGGGCCCGCGACGCGGGCCAGCAGCGCCTGCCCGGTCGCGGGCAGCAGCCCGCCGCCGAGGCCCTGGATCACCCGGAACACGATCAGGCTGGTCACCGACCAGGCCGAGGCGCAGAGAATCGAGCCGAGCAGGAACACCCCCACGGCGACGAGCCACGTCCGTCGGCCGCCGAACCGGCCGGCCAGCCAGCCGGACGCGGGTACGGCGGCCACGACGGCCAGCAGGTAGGCGGTGGTGACCCATTGGATCTCGGCGACGGAGGCGCCGAACTCCTGGGTCAGGCTGTCGATGCCGACGCTGACGATCGTGGCGTCCAGCGTGGCCATGAAGGTGCCGAGCACCAGGATGAACGCGACCCGCAGCAACTGCCTGTCCATGCGGTCGTCCGCCGGCGCGACGTTCCCGTCCGGCGGCGCGGTCTTCCCGCTCATCGGCCCTCCAGGAGATCGAGCACGTCGTTGTCGAGGTGCTTGTCCAGGGTGCGCAGCAGGTCGAGCAGTTCCTCGGCGAGCCCGTCGGCGTCCGTCCCGGCCCGGTGGGCGAACACGCCGGTCCAGCCGTCGCCGTCCGGCATGACGGTCAGGGTCACCGGGTGGTGCGTGGCCTCCCGGAAGCGGGTTCCGACGACCGTGAGCCCGGGGGCGGGTTCACGGAGGCGGTCCGGGTCGACCGGGTAGTTCTCGAACACCACCAGGCTGTCGAACAGCCTGCGCCGCCCGGTCAGCCGTTCCAGGTCGGTGAGGGCGACGTGGTGGTGCTCGACCAGTGCCCGCTGTCCGGCCTGCAGACCGGTGAGCGTGTCGGCGAGCGTGCCGCCGAGCCGGGCCCGTACAGGCACGGTGTTGGCCAGCAGCCCGATGATCTCCTCGACACCCTCCAGCTCCGGGGGACGGCAGGAGACCATGGCGCCGAAGCAGACGTCCGCGTGGCCGGATCGCCGTGCGAGCAGCACCGCCCACGCGCCCTGCACCAGCGTGTTCAGGGTCAGACCGCGCCGGGCGGCGAGGTGGGTGAGGTCGGCCACCAGTGCCGCGTCGAACGCGATGACCTCGGGTTCCTGCCAGGCCGGACCGGGTGCGCCGCCACCCAGATAGTCACCCTCGGGCAGGCCCTCCAACTCGGCTGCCCAGGCACCGAGATCGGGCTCGTGGTCGGCGCACCAGGCCAGGTAGTCGCCGAACGGTACGGGGGTGGGCAGACCGTGGGCCTCGCCGCGGACCCTCGCCGTGTAGAGGGCGAACAGCTCGGTGAGGATGCGCGGGGCCGACCAGCCGTCGGAGAGCACGTGATGGCTGGTCAGGACCAGATCGGCGCGCTCGGAGCCACGCCGGATCACGGTCAGCCGGAAGAGCGGGCCCCGGGCGAGGTCGAACGGCTCGGCCAGGTCCGCCGCCAGCACCTCCTCGGCGGGCCCGTCGATCACGCGGAAGTCCGGGCGGGGCGACGTGGGGATCACCGCCAGGGAGGCGGGGAACACGGCACCCAGGTTCGGGTGACGGGCCAGCAGGTCGGCGCCCGCGTCGCGCAGGGCTTCGGTGTCGAGCGGGCCGGCGAGGGTGAACGCCGACTGCACGGTGTACGGGTCGGGGCGCTCGGTGCGCGAGTGCCGCAGCATCACTTCCTGCAACGGGGTCAGCGGCTGCATGTCGGCGACCGGACGGTCCTGGTCGAGCGCCCTGATCTCCGGGGCGGCGGCGACGTGCAGGAGCGCGGTCCGCAAGCTCTCGGCCAGTTCCTCGACCTCGGCTGCGGTGAACAGCGCGGACGGCCAGGTGATCCGGACCCCGAGCGCGTCGTCGCGCACCAGGGCGTTGATCATCAGGCTGTACGGCAGGGGCATCGCGTCGGAGCCGTTGGAACCGAGCGGGTCGGCGTCCGGGGGCGCCTGCCACGGCGTCTCCCGCGCCGGGGCGCCGGGGTACCGGCCGAGGTAGTTCCAGGCGATCTCCGGTGCCACGGGATCCAGCAGGCCCGCCGCGGTGAGAATGCCGTGGCCGAGGCCGTCGCCCTGTGCGCGCAGCCGTTCCCCGACCGCCTTCACGTCGTCGCCCGCGTCGAGTCGCACGGGGTGGACGGCGGTGAACCAGCCGACGGTCTGGGACAGGTCGACCTGCCGGGGGCGGCCATGGCTCTCCAGCGCGACCAGCACCCGCGGTGTCCCGCGCCAGGCCCGTACCGCCCGGGCGAGCGCCGTCAGGAGCACGGCGTCCGGCGTGATGCGGCAGGCGGCCGGCAGGGTCGTGATCAGGGCGCGGGTCGAGTCGGCGTCGAGCCGGATCTCGTGGTGCGTCGCGGTCGCCACGGTGTCCCGGGCGGGGTCGAGCGGGCGGGTGAGCGCCGGTGTGGTGTTCATCCGCCGCCAGTGCGGCAGTTCGGTCCGCCGGTCGGCGTCGCGCAGCGAGCGCGCCCAGCCGAGGAACGACTGACCGTGCCGGGCCAGTGATCCACCGGAGTGGGCGTGTTCCAGGTCGTCCAGCAGGATGCGCCAGGACACGCCGTCCACGACCAGGTGGTGGGCGATCAGGACGAGCCGGCCGGGCCGGGCCGGGCCGGCGTCCACCCACACCGCGCGCAGCAAGGGGCCCGTGCGCGGGTCCATGGACTCCCGGGCGGCGGCGATCGCGGCGTCGGCCGGACCCCGCAGGTCCTCCGTCGCCGGCACGCGGGTCAGCACCTCGGCACCGGTCACCGTGCCGACCGGCGGGATGCGCAGCACGTCGTCGGCCAGGTGGGCCCGCAGCACGTCGTGACGGGCCAGGAGCGCGTCGAGCACCGCCCGCCAGGCCGGCTCGTCGCCGCCCGGCGGGACGCAGATCTCCACCCACTGGCAGAATCCGTCCGCTGTGGAGCCGGCGCGGCGCAGCAGGTCCCGCATGATCGGGGTCAGCGGTGCGTCCCCGTCCGCGGGTCCCGCACCGTCGTCGAGGGTGCGCGCCCGCGCCGCGATCCCGGCGACCGTCTCTCCCTCGAACACGTCCCGCGCGCTCAGGCCGAGGCCCTGGCGCCGGGCCCGCGACACCACTTGCAGTGACACGATGCTGTCCCCGCCGATGGCGAAGAAGCTGTCGTCGGGGCCGATGTCATCGGTGCCCAGGACGTCCTGGAAGACGCCGAGCAGCACCGCTTCCGCCCCGGTGGCGGGTTCGCGCCGCGGGGCTGCGACGGTTTCGGGAGCGGGCAGCGCGGCGGTGTCGAGCTTGCCGCTGGGGCTCAGCGGCAGCCGGTCGATCGGTACGAGCACCGTCGGCACCATGTGGTCGGGCAGTTCCTCGGCCAGGTACGCGCGCACCCGCGCGGTGTCGAGGTCGGCGTCGTCGGTCGGGATGACGTAGCCGACGAGCCTGCCCTCCCGCATGATCACGGCGCCGGCGCGCACATCGGGGTGGCTGGTCAGAGTGGACTCGATCTCGCCCAGCTCGACCCGGAAGCCGCGGACCTTCACCTGGTGGTCGGCGCGGCCGAGGAACACCAGCTGTCCGTCCGGCCGCCACCGCACCAGGTCGCCCGTGCGGTACAACCGCTCCCCCGGCGGTCCGAACGGGTCGGCCACGAACGTCGCGGCGGTAAGACCGGGGCGGCCCAGGTAACCGCGGGCCAGGCTCGGCCCGCCGAGGTAGAGCTCGCCCGTGACGCCGACGCCGACCGGCTGGAGTCCGCCGTCGAGGACATAGGCGCGGACGTTGGGGTCGGGGCGGCCGATCGGCAGCGGCCCGGCGTCGTCCGGGTCGTAGTGCCAGGTCGTGGAGTTGATGGTGACCTCGGTCGGACCGTAGGCGTTGAACAGTGCCCTGCGGCCCCGGCCCCAGCGTCGTGCCAGCTCGGGGTCGAGGCGCTCGGCGCCGACGACGAAGAACA
Organism: Streptomyces sp. NBC_01237; assembly: GCF_035917275.1. Classification (NCBI taxonomy): domain Bacteria; kingdom Bacillati; phylum Actinomycetota; class Actinomycetes; order Kitasatosporales; family Streptomycetaceae; genus Streptomyces; species Streptomyces sp. NBC_01237. The sequence goes on from NZ_CP108508.1 coordinate 1,137,370, forward strand.
CGTCGGGGTCGACGGTGCGGTCGTCGGGCATCGCGGCCAGGAACGAGGGAAGCAGGTTCACTCCGGTCACCCGGTGCTCGACTATGTAGTCGAGCAGTTCGTCGCCGGGGACGCGTACCTCCTCGGGCGCGATCACCGACGTACCGCCGGAGAGCAGGGGCACCATGGTCTGCCAGAACGCGACGTCGAAGCCGGTCGACGCGAAGTGCAGGTACCGGTCGTTCTCGGTGACGCCGACGACCTCCTCCTGGAGCGCGATCAGGTCGGGCACGCCCCGGTGGGTCACGCCGACGCCCTTGGGCCGCCCGGTGGTTCCGGAGGTGTAGATGACGTAGGCGAGCGCGTCCTCGGTGAGCCGGGCGCGCGCCCCGGCCGGGTCGGTGTCCGCCGCGGACGCGAGTGCGGCGGGGTCGTCCAGCCGCAGTACCGGGATCTCGCGGTCGACGGGCAGTTCGGCGCCGGTCGTCACGGCGGCTGCCGGGGCGATGTCGTCGAACATGTACGCCAGCCGCTCCCGCGGGTAGCTCGCGTCCATCGGCACGTACACCGCGCCCGCCTTGGCCACGCCGAACAGCGCCACGGTCATCTCGATGTCGCGTCCGAGCAGGACCGCGACCGGGTCCTGGGGCCGTACCCCACGCCCGATCAGCGCGTGGGCGAGCCGGTTGGCCTGCCGGTCCAGCTCGGCATAGCTGAGGCTGCGGTCGCGGCAGACCAGGGCCTCGGCGTCGGGCCTGCGGCGCACCTGGGCGGCGAACTCCTCCAGCCAGTGGCCGCGCGCCTTGGCGGGGACGGCCGCGGTGCCGGTACGCAGCATCCGCGCCCGCTCGTCGGGGTCGAGCGCGGACAGCCGGATCGCGGGCCGTGCCGGGTCGTCGACGAGCTCCCGCAGGAGGTGGTGCAGCCAGCGTCCGTAGTCGCGCACGGTCTCCGCGGCGAAGGCGTGCGGCTGGTAGCCGAGGCCGATCGTGATCTCCTCGTCCGGAATCACGATGACGGTCAGCGCGTAGTGCGTGGCGTCGGTGATGTCCACGCCCGCCAGGTCGAGGCCGGGGGTGAGCGGGGTGCGCTTCCGGCTGGACAGCGGGAAGTTCTCCATGACCAGCATCGTGTCGAAGAGTTCGCCGATGCCCACCGCCCGCTGGATCTCGGGCAGGCCGATGTGGTGGTGCTCGCCCAGCGCGACGCTGTCGGCGTGCACGTGTGCCATGAGGTCCCGCGCGGTCTGGTCCTGGGTGTGCCGCACCCGCACCGGGATGGTGGTACCGAGCTGGCCGATCATCGACTCCACGCCGTCGACCTCGGCGGGCCGCCCGGACACCGGGCAGCCGAACACGACATCGCGGCGCCCGGTGAGCCTGCCCAGCAGCAGGCCCCACGCCGTCTGGAGCACCGTGGTCAGGGTGACGCCCTGTTCACGGGCGAACGCCCGCAGCCGGTCGCTGAACTCGCGTCCCAGTCCGACGATTTCGCGGCCGGGCCGCTCGACACCGGTTCCAGTGCTCGCGGGTGCCAGCCGTGTCGCGTCGTCGACTCCGGCCAGCGCGTCCCGCCACGCGGCGAGCGACGCCTCCCGGTCCCGGCCCGCCAGCCACCGGAAGTACTCCGACAGCGGCGGGGCGGCGGGGGCGGCGGGGCCGCCGCTCAGCTCGGCGTAGATGGCGAGCAGGGTGCGGCCGACCAGCGGCATCGACCAGCCGTCGAGCAGGGCGTGGTGGTTCGTGATCACCAGCTTGTGCTCGGCGGGCCCGACACGGGACAGCAGGAAGCGGATCAGCGGCGGCCCGGCCGGGTCGAACGGGCGCTCCAGTTCGGCGCGGGCCGCTTCGGGGAACCGGTCGTCCTCCCGCCAGTCCAGGGCGACATCGGCGGGGATCACCTGCACCACGTCGTCCCCGGCCGTGCCCAGGTACATGCGCAGGGCGGGGTGGCGGCGCAGCAGTTCGCGTGCGGCCTCGGCCATCCGGTCCGGCTCCAGCTCACCGGCCAGGGTGGTCACGGCCTGGACGACATAGACGTCGGTGTCGGTGTCGTCGCGGACCAGGGTGTGGAAGGACAGCCCGACCTGGAGGGGTGTGGCGGGCAGTACGTCAGCGATGCGGCCGGTGCGTTCGAGGGCGTCGATGGCGGTCTGGTCGAGGTCTACCAGCGGCAGGTCGGACGGGGTGAGGCCGCCCGGGGTGCGGAGCGCGTGCTCGGCGAGTGCGTCCAGGGCGGCGGCCCAGGCGCTCTGGAGGGCTGCGACGGCGTCGGTGCCGAGCACCCCGGTCGCGGCCGTCCACTCGACGGCGAGCCGTGGTGCACCCTCTTCGTGGACGAAGCAGTTGAGCGCCAGCACCTGTTCCAGCGCCTTGGCACCGGGCTCGTTCACCGAGAAGGCGTCGTGCTCGGGCAGGCGCCAGCCGGTTCCGGACAGCGGGGCGAACCGGCCCAGGTAGTTGAGCAGCACGTCCGGCGGCGGGGTGGCCGCGAGTTCGGCACGGGTCTCGGGGTCGAGGTGGCGCAGGACGCCGTAGCCGACACCGCCGTCGGGGACGCCGCGCCTGGCCTCCTTGGCGGCGCGCAGCGCCTGCCCGATGTCGTCGGACGCGGGCACGCGCACCGGGTACTCGCTGGTGAACCAGCCGATGGTGCGCGACAGGTCGAGGTGTTCGCGGCCGTGGCCCTCCATCGACACGGTCACCGCGTCGCCCGGCAGGCCCCAGTTGCGCAGGGTGAGTACGAGGGCGGCCAGCAGCACCTCGTCGACCCCGGCGCGGTACGCCGCGGGCAGGGTGGTCAGCAGCGCCTCGGTGGCTTCGGCCGAGGCCACGGTGACCGACCGGTGGGCGGTCGACACCGTGTCCCGTGTGTGGTCCAGCGGCCGGGCGCCCAGCCGGGACGCGGAGCGGAGCGCGGTCCGCCAGTGGTCGAGTTCGCCCCGGCGCGCGCCGGATTCTCCCTGGTCGGCGAGGAGTGTGGCGTGCCTCCGCCATGATGTGCCGACCGGGTCGGGGGTGCCGCCCGCGCAGGCCGTGTACAGGTCGGGCAGCAGGATGCGCCAGGACACGCCGTCCATGGCGAGGTGGTGCACGACGACGACCAGCCGGTCCGACGTGTCGTCACCGGTGCGGAGCAGCGCGGCCCGCAGCAGGTCGCCGGTCCTCGGGTCGAGTTCTCCCGCCAGCCGCCGGGCCAGGGCGGTCACGTCCTCGCCGTGGACCTCTCCGACGACGGCCCGCACGGCGCCGCGGGGCAGGATCTCCAGTCCCTCGCCCGCCCGCAGCCGCAGTGCGTCGTGGTGGTCGAGTACGGCCTGCACGCCGGTAACCAGGTCGTCGTGGGCGAGTTCGTCGACACGCAGGGCGGTCCACTGCGCGTAGCCGGCGACGACGTCCACATCCGGATGCGGGTCGAGGAGACCGCGCACGATCGGCGGCGCGGGCACGGGCCCGACCGGGTCGTCCGCCGGCTCGGGAGCGTCCTCCAACAGCTCGGCGGAGGCGGCCAGCGCGGCGAAACTGCGGCGCGCCAGCAGGTCCCGCGGACGCAGCCCGAGGCCCACCGCCCGCAGTCTGCTGCTGACGGTGATCGCGGTGATGCTGTCCCCGCCGAGGGCGAAGAAGTCGTCGTCCACGCCGACCCGTTCGACGTCGAGCGCCTCGGCGAGCACCGCGCACAGCAGCCGCTCCCGCTCGGTGCCCGGCTCCCGGCCGCCGCCGGGCAGCGCGGGCGCGGGGAGGGCGGCGCGGTCGAGCTTGCCGTTGGGCGTCAGCGGCAGCCCGGCCAGCACCACGACCGCCGCGGGCACCATGTGCTCGGGCAGCCGCTCGGCCAGCCGGGCACGTACCTCGTCCCCGGTGACCGAGGTGGACACGACGTAACCGATCAGCCGGGACGACCGCACCCTGGCGGCCGACGCGGTGACTCCGGGCACCGCGGCGAGCGCCGCCTCGACCTCGCCGGTCTCCACCCGGTGTCCGCGGATCTTGACCTGTCCGTCGCCCCGGCCCCGGTACTCCAGGCCCCGGCCGGGCACCCATCGGGCCAGGTCGCCGGTGCGGTACATCCGCTCCCCCGGCGCGCCGAACGGGTCGGCGACGAAGCGCTCGGCGGTCGCTCCGGGCCGGCCGAGGTAGCCGCGGGCCAGGTGCGGTCCGGCCAGGTACAGCTCGCCGGCGGTGCCGTGGGGCACCGGCTGCAGCGCGCTGTCCAGCACATGGATCCGGGTGCCCGCGAGCGGGTGGCCGATCGTCGGCTCGTCGCCGTCGACCGGTGCGGTGGTGCTGTCCACCGTCGCCTCGGTCGGCCCGTACATGTTGCGCGCGGTGATGCCCGACGCGGCGACCCGCCGCCACAGCGCGGGCGGGGTGGCTTCCCCGCCGAGGACCAGCAGCGTCGGCCGCCGGTCCAGCAGGCCGCCGTCGATCAGCGGCGTGGCCATCGACGGCGTGGTGTCCACGATGTCGATGCCGTCGCGGGCGTACGCGGCGAGGAGGGCGTCGGCGTCGCGGGCGGTCTCGGTGTCGTAGACGTGCAGTTCGTGCCCGCACAGCAGCCACACCAGGTGGTCGAACGCGGAGTCGAAGGCGAACGAGTAGGTGTGCGCGGCGCGCAGCGGCCTGCCAGCGGACCGTTCGGCCTCCGCGACGACCGTCGCCCGCTGGTGGTGCAGCAGCGAGGCCAGACCGCCGGCCCGGCCGAGCACGCCCTTGGGGCGCCCGGTCGACCCGGAGGTGTGGATCACATAGGCGAGGTGTTCGGGGTGCCGGGGCTCGGCCAGTTCATCGGCCGCCAGCGGCGTGCCGGACAGGGCGGCGGCCTCGTCGAGCAGGGTGGTCCACGGCAGCCCGTCGACCGCGCCGGTGGTCAGGACCAGCGCGGGTCGGGTGTCGTCGATCAGCTCGCGCAGCCGCTCGGGCGGGTACGCGGCGTCCAGGGGCAGGAACGCGGCGCCCGCGTCCAGCACCGCCAGCAGGGCGACCACCGAGTCGGCCGAGCGCGGCAGCGCGAGCGCCACGACGTCGTCGGCCCCGATCCCGCGGGCCCGCAGCGCACGGGCCAGCCGGTGCACCCGGCCCGCCAGCTCCGCCGCGGACAGCCGGTCCTCACCGCACACCAGGGCCGTACGCCCCGGACCGGCGGCGGCCATCGTGTCGAACGCGGTCGGCACGTCCACCGGCGTGCCGGGCAGCGCGGGCGGGCACCAGTCGGCCAGCAGCCGGTCCACGTCGGCGGTCAGGGCGATCCGTGCGACGGGCAGCCCGTCGGTCAGCCCGGACAGCAGGGCCCGCAGTCCGGACAGCAGACCGTCGACCGCGGCCTGGTCGTTGGACCGGGCGTCGACCTCGAAGCCGAGCAGCAGCCCACCGTCACGGGTCGGCAGGACGCTCAGGCCCATGTCCTCGGGCGGACCGCCCGCGACGTTGCGCATCACGCCGCCGGCCCCGGCGAAGTCGATCGCCAGGTCGAACGCCTTGAGGTTGATCCCGCGTCCGTGCAGCAGCGCGCCTGCGCCGGGTGCTCCGAGGTCCCTCGGCAGATCCTCGCCCCGGTAGCGCTGGTGGTCGCGCATCTCGCGCATGGCGGAGGCGACCCGCCGGCTCAGCTCCCCGAGCCCGTCCCCGCCGCGCACGGTCACCCGCAGCGGCAGCACATTGACCGCCATGGCGGGGGTACGCAGCTCGGTCGAACCCGCCCGGCACATCAGCGGCAGCGCGAACACCACATCGGTGCGGCCCAGCATGCGGTGCAGGAAGGCGGCGTAGCAGGCGATCAGTGCCTCGCCCCAGGTGACGCCCTGCCCGTCGGCGAACGCGCGCAGCCGGGCGGTCTCCTCGGGCGTGACGACGGCGCGGGCGGTCAGGGTGCGGTCGGGCGAACCGGCGGCGGTGTCGGGATCAGCGAGGTGACCGAGGTCGGGGAGCGGGGTGAACCGCTCGACCCAGTACGCGCGGTCCTCGGCGAACCGGTCGCTGTCCCGGTAGGCCCGGTCGGCGGCGACGAGCCGGTCGAAGGCGCCGAAGGTCGACTTCGGCGGCTCGGTCCCGCGTACCAGGGCGGTGTAACGGGCGGCGGTGCGGCGGGCGAGCATCGCGGCGGTGTAACCGTCGAAGACCAGGTGGTGGCCGAGCTGGGTGTACCAGACCTCGCGGTCGGACAGCCTGATGACGGTACGCGCGTACAGCGGCCGGTCCACCATCCCCCGGCATGCCTCGGCCGCCCGGCCCCGCTCGGCGTCGACGAGCGCGTGTGCGGCGGCCACAGGGTCGGCGGCGCCGCTGACATCGACCACCGAGGGCGGCTCGACCGGCTCCCGGCTCACCGCCTGGCGCGGCCCGTCCGGGGTGTCGTACACCCGCAGCCGCAGCGTGTCGGCCTCCTCGGTGGTCGCCCGGACCGCTTCCGCCAGCGCGTCCACGTCGACCGGCTCGCTGCCGGATATCTCCACCACGTCGCCGACCATGTAGTACGGCGAGTCGGGTTCGAGGCGTTGCGCGTTCCAGATGCCCAACTGGGCGCTGGTCAGGGCGAGGAGGCCGTCCGATGACACGCTTGCGGTGCTCAACTTACTCTCCTAGAAGTGTGGGAACGATCATCGGTGTGCCGGTCACCGGGTCGGGGACGATGACGCTCGGCAGGTCGAACACGTCCTTGATCAGCGCGGCGTCCACGATGTCCCCGGGATCGCCCTCGGCGACCACCCGGCCGTCCTTCATGGCGATCAGGTGGTCGGCGAACCGGCAGGCCTGGTTGATGTCGTGCAGGACCGCGACCACCGTCCGGCCCTCGTTGCGCAGCCGGGTCAGCAGTCCGAGCAGCTGGTACTGGTGGGTGATGTCCAGGAACGACGTCGGTTCGTCGAGCAGCAGGTAGGGCGTCTGCTGGGCGAGCACCATGGCCATCCACACCCGCTGACGCTGTCCGCCGGACAGCTCCTGCACCGGCCGGTCGGCCAGGTCGCCGACGCCGGCGGCGTCCATCGCCCCGGTGACGGCCTCCTCGTCGTCCGGCGACCACAGCGCCAGCATCGACTGGTGGGGGAACCGCCCCCGGCCCACGAGTTGCCGGACCCTGATGTCGTCGGGTGCCAGCGGATCCTGCGGCAGGAAGCCGAGTTGCTTGGCCAGCGCCTTGGTCGCATAGCCGCCGACCGCGCGGCCGTCGAGTTCCACCTGACCGGAGTCGGGGCGCAGCAGCCGGACCAGGGCGCTCAACAGGGTCGACTTCCCACAGGCGTTGGGGCCCACGATGGCGGTGAACGCGCCATCGGGGATGTCGAGGCTCAGCCGTGTGGACACGACGCGGTCTCCGTAGCGCAGGGTGATCTCCCGCGCCGTCAGGCGTGCGGTCACGCGCGCCTCACCTCCTTGGTCAGCAGCCAGATCAAGTAGCAACCGCCGATCGCGGTGCTCACCACGCCGACGGGCAGCGCGACGGGCGCCAGCAGCATCTGGGCGATCAGGTCGGCGCCCAGGAGCAGCACCGCCCCGGTGAGCGCGGCCGGGAGCAGCGGCACTCCGGCCGCGCCCGCGAGCCTGCGGCCGATCTGCGGGGCGGCGAGGGCGATGAACGCGATCGGCCCGGCCACCGCGGTCACCGTGGCCGTGCAGCCGACGCCGACCAGCACCATCAGCAGTCGCAGCCGGTCGAGCCCGACCCCGGTGGTCACCGCGATCGCGTCGCCGAGCGCTGCCTGGTGCATGGCGTGCGCCCGCGCGGTCATCAGGGTGAGCAGGACGGCGATCACCGTGAACGGAATTCCCAGGTCGGCCCAGCCCACGCCGTTGAGCGAGCCGGCGCTCCAGCCGACGGCGGCGATCGCCACCTCCAGCTCGGCGCGCAGCACGATCCACGAGTTGATCGCGGTCACCATCGCGTTGAACGCGATGCCGATGACCACCAGCCGCATCCCGGAGAAGCCCCGGTCGAACGAGAGCAGATAGATCGCGGCCGCGACGACCAGCCCGCCGAGCACCGAGCCGACGGCCAGTTGCGCGGACGTGCCCGACAGCACGGTGATGGCGACCAGGGCGCCGGTGTAGGCGCCCGCGTCGAGACCGATGACGTCCGGGCTGCCCATCGGGTTGCGGGTGAGGTTCTGGAAGATCGCCCCCGCCACACCGAGCGCGGCGCCGAAGACCAGTCCGGCGAGCACGCGTGGCAACCGCCAGTCCCGGATCACCACGGAGGGGTCCGACCCGCTCAGCGCGGCGAACACCTCGCCGGGGGTGGACCATGACGCCCCGTAGCAGAGCCCGAGCAGGCCCAGGCCCAGCATCAGGGTGACCAGCACGGCGCAGAGCACCACCGTGCGTCGTCCGGCCCTCAGCGCGAGCGCCTTCACAGCGACCCCGCCCCGTAGCGGCGAACGGCCCAGATGAGCATGGGGCCGCCGAGGAACGCGGTCACGATGGCCACCGGAACCTCGCCGGTGGGCAGCAGCACCCGCGACCCGATGTCGGCGACCAGCAGCAGGATCGGACCCAGCACCATCGTGTAGAGGATCAGCCACGGCACGGAGCCCGCGGCCGGTCTGCGGACCAGGTGCGGCACGATCAGCCCGACGAACAGGATCGGCCCGGCCACCGCCGTGGCCGCCCCGCTGAGCACGGTGATCAGCACCAGGGCGAGGGCCCGGACCCGGCCCACGCCCGCCCCCAGGGTGTGCGCCACGCTCTCGCCCAGCGTCAGTGCGTTGAGTGCGCGGCTCAGCATCAGCGCGCCGAGCAGGGACACGGCGATCGCGGCCAACGGCAGTGCCAGTGGAGCCTGTTCGCGGGCCGCCAGCGACCCGACCGACCAGAACCGGTAGGTGTCGAAGACGTCCGGGAGCATCAGCCGCATGCCCAGCGAGACGCCGCTGAGCACCGCGGTCAGAGCCACGCCGGTGAGCACCAGGCGCAGTGGCGAGCGCCGCCCGACCGCGGCGACCAGCAGCGCCGCGAGCACGGAGCCGGCGATCGCGAAGCCCAGTTCGCCCGCCTGTCCGGCGGCCAGCCCGAGCGCCGATCCGACGGTGACGGCGAACCCGGCGCCCGCGGTGACCCCGAGGATGCCGGGCTCGGCCAGGGGGTTGCGGGCCAGTGTCTGGATCAGCGCGCCGGCCACCGCGAGCGCGGCGCCCACCGCGATGGCCAGCAGCGCGCGCGGCGCCCGGACGTCCCGCACGATCACATGGTCGTCGGTGCCGTGGAAGTCCAGGAACGCCCGCACGACCTCGGCGGGCGGGACCGGGCGGGCCCCGACACCCATGCTGAGCACGGCGACCGCCGCCAGCAGCACCAGTCCGCCGATCAGCAGGCCGGTCTGCGGTACGGCCCGCCTGGTTTCCGCCGCCCCGGACGCGCGGCCCGCGACGGTCACCGGTTCAGCAGCGGGGCGAGCGACTTGTCGATCGCGTCCAGGGTCTGCATGCCCTGCCCGTAGGTCGCGGCCTCGGTGTAGCGGAGCGGGTATGCCTTCCCGGCCTTGACCGCGGGCAGGTTCTTCCAGAGCTTCGAGTCCATCACGTACTGGACCGGCTTGGGGATGCTGCCGTCGGCGTTGACCGAGTACGTCATGACGTCGGCCTCACCGAAAGCGGCCGGGAGTTCCTCGATGGACGGGTACTCGCTGACCGAGCGCGAGCCCGGACCGGACTCCTTGACCTTGCCGTAGTACTTCGCGCCGAGGTCCTCGGCGATGTTGGTGCCCCACGAACCACCGAACTCGCGCTGGAAGGTGCCCTTGGCGACCTCTCCGTACGCGCCGACGTGGCCCAGCTTGAGCTGGGGCAGCACGTCCTTGTACTTCGTGGCCAGCTCGGCGGCCTTGGCCTCGTACGTGCCCTTCGCGGCGTCGAACCGCTTGAGCGCGCCGGCGGCGTCGGCCTGCTTGTGGGACAGCTCGCGCCATGCGGACGGCACGGTCGGGCCGATCGCCACGACCGGGGCGATGGACTCCAGTCGCTTGATGTCGATGTCGCCGAGCACCGGGGCGGGCACCCCGATGACGATCAGGTCGGGCTCGGCCTCGGCCACGGCCTCGTAGTTGGTCTCGGCCGCCTGCTCTCCCGCCACCTTGGGGAGCTTCTTGTACGCGGCCAGGTCCTCCTTGGACATCATCGGCTCACCGCGCTTCCACGACGAGATCCCGACCAGCGGCGCGTCGGCCTCGATCATGACCGGCACGGCATAGCCGGTGGCCACCACACGCTTCGGCTTCGCCGGGATGGTGATCTTGCCGTTGTCCGCGGCGAACACCCGGGTCCCGCCCTCCTCCGAGGCGGCCGACCCGCCCTCCGAGGAGAACCCGCATCCGGCCAGGACGAGGGTCAGCGACACCGCGCCGACCAGGCCGAACGATCTGCGTATGGACATGCGATTGCTCCTTGCTAGTTAGGTAAGGCTCACCTTAGTTGATGGCCTTTCGGCAGGACAAGCCAGGAGCGGGCGTAACGCCCGCCCCGGTCCGGCCGGTTGATCAGTGCTCGTCCTCGTCGAAGTCGGCGACGCCGCGCTTCCAGTAGCCGGTGATGTCGCTGTCAGCCCTGTCCAGGCACAACTCGTCGCGGACCCAGCGGCGCAGCGGCTTGATCTGCCCCGCCTCACCCGCCGCCCACACGTACACGCGCTCCCCCTCGGGCACGGTCACCGACATCACGGCCCCTGCCAGCGCGTCGCCGGTTCCGGCCGGCAGGCCGCCGCGGTGCAGCCAGTGCACCCGAACACCCTCGGGCGCGGACAGCTCGATCTCCTCCGCGGCATCGGCGACTTCGACGAACGCCCAGCCCTTCGCGGCCCTGGGCAGCTCCTCCAGCCGGCGCGCGATCGCGGGCAGGGCCGTGATGTCGCCCGCCAGCAGATAGTGGTCGTAGGCGTGCGGGACGATCAGCCCGCCGGGCGGTCCCGCGATGTGCATAACGGTGCCCGGGCGGGCCGCAAGCGCCCAGTCCGACGCGAGACCGCCCTCGTGCGGCGCGATATCGATATCGATCTCGCCCGCGACGGGGTCGTACCGGCGCACGGTGTACTCCCGCGAGACGAGCGCCGGGCGCGGCCAGCGCAGCATCGCCCCGTTCGGCTCGGGCAGCCGCAGCGAGCCGTCCGGATCCGGGAAGATCAGTTTCACGTGCTCGTCCGGCGCATGGGCCTCGAACCCCTCGGCGCCCGCCCCGCCCAGGGTCACCCGCAGCAGGCCGGAGCCGACCATGGCGGTCCGTACGACCTCGGTCTCCCGGATGCCGATCGGGTAGCCCACCTTCTCCGCGTGACGGCCCGCCCGCACCTCCGCGATCCGGTCCAGGTGCCGGTGCCGGTGATCGACGCGGCTCATGCGGCACCCCCCGTCAGCAGCGCCGTCCAGTGCGCCAGTTCGGGCTGCTCGGCCAGATCGGGAAACTCCAGCGTGGCCGCCCCCGCGGCGCGCCAGCGCTCGACCAGGATCATGATCCGCACCGAGTCCAGGCCGAGGTCGACCAGGTTCTCCTCGGGCGCGATGTCCGCGGGGTCGCAGTCGAGCAGCTCCGCGACGTCGGCGCGGACACGTTCGGGCGACAAGGTCTTGTTCATCGGTTCACTCCTGCGGGGATGGGCACCGGCCCGGCGGTCAGCAGGCCGGCGGTGATGGTGGGGACGACGCCACAGCACTGGGCGACGTGGGAGGTGGACGCCCGCCCGGCCATGGCGTGCGCGAGGGAGGTCGGCGAACAGGTCCCGCACGGCGGGGTGCCGGGCGCGGCCGGGAAGCGGGTGCAGCACGACGTCGGCGGTGCGCCCGGCCGGGAACCGCCCGGAAGGCGATCACCCGTGCACGGTCGTCCCCGTCCGTCCGACGCCCGGCCGAGGTGCCGGGGTGCCGTTCGGGCCGGGCCGGGGGACGTCGCAACGGATGCCGTCGCGGGCGGACTCCGGGCCGTGGGGGCGGGTTCGCGCGGTGGACACGGTGTACGCGACCGTGCCGTCGCAGGGCATCCCGGCGGTGGCGAGGGAGAAGGTGTCCGCGCCCTCCGCTCCGGCCTCGTCGACGTCGACGCTCAAGCCCCGGCCTCTCAGGTTCCAGGCCACCATGAACTCCCCCTCTCGCGCTCAACCCAGGCAAGGCTAACCTAACTCACGAGTGGGGGATACGGGAAAGCGGAATGGGCGTCGACCGACTCGCGCGAGGCGGCCCCACGTCGCATGACTGCCCGTCATATCGTCTCGCGGTCCCACCGATCACCCCCGTCCGTAGCGTCGGCGCACTCACTTGTGAGCCCGCCCGCACCGCCGGGACGGGCCTGTTCCAAGGCGGGGTGGCCCATACCCTGTCCCGGAGGAGTGCGCGGGTGCGATGCTGTGCACAAAACTTCGCGGGGCAGGGGGATGCCGTGGGTACGGTGGGTGCACGTGTGGTCGTCACACCGGACAATTCCCTCTATCGTCGACGGTTGGCGATGTACGGGGTGATCGGCGTTCCCGCACTCTGCTCCCTGGGGGCCATGACCATCGGCGAGTTCGGGGTGAGCTGGCTCCTGCCGTTCGTGGTGCTGATCCTCCTGCCGGTGGCGACCACTCTCGTGATGATGGCGTTACGCTCCTCGATGGCCCAGATCACGGTCATCGACGACGAACTCCGGATCGACAACTCCTTCGGAGTGAACCTCTACAGCGCTCCTCTGGAGTTCCTGACCGCGCTGCACCCGATCACGTTCGGCACCGGCCCCTTCGCCCCCACACCCGAACGCATGGTCATCGCCTCGCAGTCCACCCGGCCCTTCGTGCTCGACCTGCGGCTGTGGCGAGCGGCCGACGTGGAGCGGCTGTCGCGCCGGCTTCGGGACATACCCCTGATGGACGCGCAGACCTTCTCGCCCAAGGAGCTGAAGAGGCAGTACCCCCACGTGCGACTGCCGTGGTGGCACGCCCGCCCATGGGCCACGATCCTCCTGCTGACCGCGTCGACGGTCGCCTACTTCGCCCTCGTGGGCCTGCTGTTCATGTGACACCGGCCGCACATCCAGCCGTCGGCGGAAGCGCCGGCGGCACAGGATGAGCGCACCGGGCACACCCGGGCACCATCGCCCGACGAGACCGGCACGCCGCCCGGACCGAGCGGGGCGGAGCCGGGCCACAGGCCCCGCCGACGGCGGTCCGCGCGACACGCCACACCCTTGATTGACCGTAGCATGTCAAAAATCATGGCGATGTGTCTTGTTGCCTCAAGGCGACCGTGTCTCAATGGGGGACCCACCTTGCTGATGGCTCGTCAGGAAGTTGGTCGGCGCGGCACGCAGCCCCGGCGCGCCGGCAGTCCCCCCACATGAAGGGCAAACATCATGAGGCACGGTTTACGGCGGCTCGGTGTCTGTTCCGCCCTCGCCGCGGGCACGCTCGCTCTGGCCCCCACGGCCGGCGCGGTCGCCCCCACCACCGCCACCATCTCCTTCGACTGCGGCTCGTACGGCTCGGGCAGTGCGACGCTCACTGCCACCCAGAGCGGTACGGCCGCGACCATCAACGTCTCGACGTCCGCCATCACCGCCCCCATCAGTATCGGCGCGAACTCCGTCAAATCAACGCTCACGCTCAGCAACAAGGGCGCAGGCGCGGTGACCTTCACCGGTAACTCCAACCCGGCCATCCCGGCCGGAAGTCCCGTGTCGACGGGGCCGCTCGCCGGGACGGTCGCCCCGGGAGACAGCCTGGCGGCCACATCCCTCAAGGTTGTGGTCTTCGGCATCACCGCGACCTGCAACGCGACCTCCGCGCAGTCGCCCGGCCCGTTCGTGTTCTGACCGGTCCCGACCGGCCGACGTGCCGGATCGGTACAGCGGACCGGCATGTCGGTGCGGCCGGCCGTGCCACCCGTCCTCGGCGGGTGGCACGGCCGGCCTCTTGCGTCAGGAGTGGGTGAAACCGGGCTGTCGCTTGTCGACGAAGGCGGTCATGCCCTCCTTCTGGTCCGCGGTCGCGAACACGGCGTGGAAGAGCCGGCGTTCGAAGCGGACCCCTTCCGCGAGGGTCGTCTCGAAGGCGCGGGACACCGCTTCCTTCGCCATCATCGCGACGGGCAGGGACATCGCGGCGACGGTCCCGGCGACGGCGAGCGCCTCGCCGATGAGGTCGTCGGCGGGTACCACCCGTGAGACGAGACCGGCCCGCTCCGCCTCTGCGGCGTCCATGGTGCGGCCGGTCAGACACATCTCCATGGCCTTGGCCTTGCCCACCGCACGGGTCAGCCGCTGGGAGCCTCCGATACCGGGGATGACGCCCAGCTTGATCTCGGGCTGTCCGAACACGGCGGTGTCGGCGGCCAGCAGGATGTCGCACAGCATCGCCAGCTCGCATCCGCCGCCGAGCGCGTATCCGGAGACGGCCGCGACCGTCGGAGTCCGCAGCGCCCCGAGCCGGTCCCAGGCGGTGAACCAGTCGCTGAGGTACATGTCCATATAACTGTGGGGCCGCATCTCCTTGATGTCGGCTCCGGCCGCGAATGCCTCGGGCGATCCGGTGAGGACGATGCAGCCGACGCCGGGGTCCCGGTCCAGGTCCGCCGTCGCGGCGACGACCTCGTTCATCACCTGGACGTTGAGTGCGTTGAGGGCCTTGGGGCGGTCGAGCGTGAGAAGTGCCGTACGCCCCGTGCGTTCGACCCGGATCGTCCCGTAGGGCTCTGTGGTCATGCGCCGTCTCCTTCCCGGACCGTGTGCGGTGCCGACTTCTCCCTGATGGTTCCGACGATCCCGGAGAAGTCCCGGCCCGTCCCGGCCCCCTCGGCATAGGCCGCGTACACCTCTGCCGCCCTCGCGCCGAGTTCCGCGTGCACACCACCGGCCCTGGCGGCGTCGGCCGCGAGTCCCAGGTCCTTGGCCATCAGCTCGGCGGCGAAGCCGGGACGGTAGGCGCGGTTGGCCGGGCTGCCCGGGACGGGGCCCGGCACGGGGCAGTTGACGGTCAGGGCCCAGCACTGGCCGGACGCGGTGGAGGCCACGTCGAACAGGGCCTGGTGGGACAGGCCCAGGCTCTCGCCGAGGACGAACGCCTCGCTCACCGCGATCATCGAGATACCGAGGATCATGTTGTTGCAGATCTTCGCGGCCTGCCCGGCGCCGGGGCCGCCGCAGTGCACCGCCCGCTTCCCCATGATCGCCAGCAGTGGGTCCGCCTCGGCGAACTCGGCCTCGCCGCCGCCCGCCATGAAGGTGAGCGTGCCGGCCTCCGCGCCGACCACTCCCCCGGAGACCGGGGCGTCCAGCGCCCGCATCCCCGCCGCGACCGCGGTCCCGTGGGCGCTTCGCGCGTCGGCCACATCGATGGTCGAACAGTCGATGAACAGGGTGCCGGGCCGGGCGGCGGCCAACGCCCCCTCCTCCCGGTAGAGGCCCAGGACATGGCGTCCCGCGGGCAGCATGGTGATCACCACGTCCGCCGCAGCGGTTGCCTCCGTCGATGATCCGGCCGGTTCCACCCCGTTCGCCACGGCCGTGCCGCGCAGTTCGGGCATCAGGTCGTGGCCGATGACCCGGTGGCCGGCCCGGACGAGGTTGGCCGCCATCGGGCCGCCCATGTGGCCGAGGCCGATGAAGCCGATCGTGCGCCTGCTGTTCACCACGGCACCTCCTGTGCGGTTGCGGCCAGGTGGAGTCCGCCCCCGGCGGGCCGGGCGAAGTAGCGCGCCACGTCCGTTTCGGTGACCTCGGCCAGGGTGGCCGGTGTCCAGTGGGGGCTGCGGTCCTTGTCGATGACCTGCGCCCGGATCCCCTCCGCCAGGTCGTGCGAGGCGAGTGCGGCGCAGGAGATCCGGTACTCCTGTTCCAGAACACGCTCCAACGGGCCGAGTCCCCGTGCCCGGTGGAGCGCGGCGAGCGTGACCTTCAGCGCGGTGGGCGACCTGTCGGCCAGGGTGCCGGCGCTCTCCGCGGCGGCACGCGAGCCGTGGGCGCGCAGCCGGGCGAGGATCTCCTCGACGGTGGCGGCCCGGTAGCAGGCGTCGATCCAGGGCCGGTGACCGGCCAGTTCGCCGGGCGGCGCCTCCCGCACGTACGCGGGGAGCACATCGTGCACCGGCCGCGCGGCGAGGTCGGCGAGCAGCCGGGGCAGATCCTCGGAGGGGACGAAGTGGTCGGCGAGCCCGCACAGCAGCGCGTCACCCGCGCCGATCCGCGCACCCGTCAGCGCGAGGTGGGTACCGAGTTCGCCCGGTGCGAGGGCGAGCAGATAGGTGCCGCCCACGTCGGGGACGAAGCCGATGCCCGTCTCCGGCATCGCGATCCGGGAGCGTTCGGTGACGATGCGGACGCTGCCGTGCGCGGAGACCCCGACGCCGCCGCCCATCACGATTCCGTCCATCACGGCGACGTACGGCTTCGGGTAGCGGGCGATGCGGGCGTTGAGCCGGTACTCGTCCCGCCAGAAACCGGCCGAGGCCGTGTTCCCGGCGCGCACGTCCTCGTAGATGGAGCGGATGTCGCCGCCGGCGCACAGGCCGCGTGCGCCGGCACCGGTGATGATCACGGTCTCCACCGCCGGATCGTGCTCCCAGGCGGTCAGTGCCGCGTCGATGCGCCGCACCATGCTGTGGGTGAGGGCGTTGAGCGCCTTCGGCCGGTTGAGCGTGAGGTGGGCCGCGCGGCCCTCGGTACGGAGCAGTACGTGCTCCTCGGCGGCGGTCACCGGAACGCCTCCGTCAGTCCGCGGGCCACGATGACGCGCATGATCTCGTTGGTTCCTTCCAGGATCTGGTGGACACGGAGGTCGCGGACGATCTTCTCGATGCCGTACTCGTGCACGTATCCGTAGCCTCCATGGAGTTGGAGGGCGCGATCGGCGACGGAATAGCCGGTGTCGGTGGCGAAACGTTTGGCCATCGCGCACAACTGCGGGGACTGCGGGTCTCCGCGGTCCAGGGCCTCGGCGGCCTGGTGGACCAGGGCGCGGGCCGCGGCGAGTTCGGTCGCCATGTCGGCGAGGCGGAACTGCAGGGCCTGCTGGTCCAGCAGCCGGGCGCCGAACGCCTCCCGGCCCGCGAGATACGACAGGCTCCTGCCGAGGGCGCTGCGGGCGCCGCCCAGGGAGCAGGCGGCGATACCGAGCCGGCCGCCGTTCAGGCCGTTCATCGCGATGCGGAAGCCGTCGCCCGCACGGCCGAGCAGCCGGTCCGCGGACACCCGGACCCCGTCCAGGATCACCTGGCGGGTGGGCTGGGCGTTCCAGCCCATCTTCTTCTCGTTCGGCCCGAACGACAGGCCGGGATCGTCCCGGTCCACGACGAACGCGGAGATGCCGTCGGGGCCCGCTCCCCCGGTGCGGGCCATGACGACGTACACCTGGGAGGCGCCCGCCCCGGAGATGAACTGCTTGACGCCGGTGAGGAGGTAGCCGTCCGCGTCCCGCACCGCGCGGGTGCCGATCGCCCCGGCGTCCGATCCCGCGCCGGGTTCGGTGAGGCAGTAGCTGCCGAGGTCGTCCATGGCACACAGCCGGGGCAGCCACCGTGCGCGTTGCCCCTCGTCGCCATAGGTGTCGAGCATCCAGGCGACCATGTTGTGGATGGAGAGGTAGCCGGCGATGGACGGGCAGCCGGAGGCCAGGGCCTCGAAGACGAGGACACCGTCGGCGCGGGAGAGGCCGCTGCCTCCCGCGTCCTCCCGTACGTACACGCCGCCGAGCCCGAGCCCGGCCGCCTTGCGCAGCGTGTCGAGCGGAAAGTGCTTGTCCTGGTCCCACTGGACGGCATGAGGGGCCAGATGGTCCTGCGCGAAGTCCAGGGTGGTCTCGATCAGGGCCTGTTGGTCCTCGGTGAGCGAGGTCGTGGTCATGGCGCTCATCCCATGGTGGGGAGGGTGAAGCTCGCGCCTTCCCTGGCGCCCGAGGGCCAGCGCGAGGTGACGGTCTTGGTGCGGGTGTAGAAGCGGATGGCGTCCGGGCCGTGCTGATTCAGGTCGCCGAAGCCGGATCGCTTCCAGCCGCCGAAGGTGTGGTAGGCGACGGGGACCGGAATGGGGACGTTGACGCCGACCATGCCGGTGTTCACCCGGCGGGTGAAGTCGCGGGCGGTGTCCCCGTCCCTGGTGAAGATCGCGACCCCGTTCCCGTAGGGGTGCTCGCTGGGCAGGCGCAGGGCCTCCTCGTAGTCGGCGGCCCGTACGACGCACAGGACGGGTCCGAAGATCTCCTCCCGGTAGATCCGCATCCGCGAGGAGACCCGGTCGAAGAGGGAGGCCCCGGCGAAGAACCCGTTCTCATGGCCGGGGAGGGTGAAATCCCTTCCGTCGACGACGAGTTCGGCGCCCTCGGTGACGCCGATGTCCACATGGCGGCGGACCCGTTCGAGGGCGTCCCGGCTCACCAGGGGGCCGAAGTCGGCCTCCGGGTCGTCGGAGCGGCCGATGCGGAGCGTGGCGATGCGTTCCCTGAGCGCGGCGACGAGCCGGTCGGCGGTCTCCTCCCCGACGGGTACGGCCACGGAGATCGCCATGCAGCGCTCTCCCGCGGACCCGTATCCGGCGCCGACGAGCGCGTCGACGGCCTGGTCGAGGTCGGCGTCCGGCATCACGATCATGTGGTTCTTGGCGCCGCCGAAGCACTGGGCGCGCTTGCCGTGGGCTGCGGCGGTGGCATAGATGTGGGCGGCGACGGGAGTGGAGCCGACGAAGCCCAGCGCACCGACCCTGGGGTCCTTCAGGAGGGTGTCGACGGCTTCCTTGCCGCCGTTGACGACGTTGAGGACACCGGGCGGCAGACCGGCCTCCAGGAACAGCTCGGCCAGGCGCAGCGGCACGGACGGGTCCCGCTCCGACGGCTTGAGGACGAACGCGTTTCCGCACGCGAGAGCGGGTGCGGCCTTCCACAGCGGGATCATCGCGGGGAAGTTGAACGGTGTGATTCCCGCGACCACTCCGATCGGGGAACGCAGCGAGTGCACATCGATTCCGGTGCCCGCGTTGTCGGTGAACTCGCCCTTGAGCAGATGCGGGATTCCGGCGGCGAACTCGACGACCTCCAGCCCGCGTTGGATGTCGCCGTGTGCGTCGGCCACGGTCTTGCCGTGCTCGGCCGACAGCATCCGGGCCAGGGATTCGCGCTCCGCCTCGACGAGTTGGAGGAAGCGCAGCAGGACGCGGGCGCGCCGCTGCGGGTTCCACCGGCCCCATTCCTGCTGCGCGCCGGCCGCGTCGGTGATCGCGGCTCCGGTGTCGGCGTGGCCGGCGAGCGGTACGCGGGCCTGGACGGCGCCGGTGTTGGGGTCGTACACGTCGCCGAAGAGGCCGGACGTACCGGTGGTGTGCTTGCCGCCGATGAAGTGGGTGAGTTCACGGACCATGGATGCCTGCTCTCGTCAGGTGAGATCCGGGGATGGCACGGCGGGACGCCGTCGGGCGCACGGGTGGGCGCACCGCCGGGAAGGCCGTGGGACAGCGAACAGCGGGGCCGGGGGCCTCGGAGGTCTATGAGCGCGCGGTGGTTCGGGTGCGCTCCGCCGGATCACCAGGGTCGTGGGTATGCGTACGGACCGGTGCCATGCGTGTCTGCTCCATCCTCGTGGAAAACACGGAACATTCCGCGGCCGGTATCCTGACTCCCGGATCCCCGCGTGCCGCCCGCCTTCCCGGCAGACCTCGCCAGTGGCGTGTGGATGGCAGCACACTCCCCGGTCACAGTGGCGGGACCGTGCCGGATTCACACCGGCTTCCCTGCACCGCGGACCTTGTGCCACGAACATATAGTTGGACGTCCTAGTAAGTCCACCCCTCCTCACCCCGCGTCGCGACCGGCCTCCCGAACGGCCTTCCCGAGCAGCCGGCTTATGCCGTGACCGCGCGCCGGGCGCACCTCGGAACAAGGAGGGACCGGAGCGGCCGGAGGGACCGGAGCGACACAAGAGGGCGCGTGGCCCACGCGGTGGTGAACGGGCGACGTCCGCTCCTCCAGGCGCGCGGGACACCGGCGTGCGCGAGCGGTCACCCGCCTCGCGGAATCCTGACGCGGACAGCCCTCAGGCGGCCGTCGCCGCAGCCGCCCCGGGGGTCAGGGCCGCGTATTCCAGGGGCGCGGACGGATCGATCGACACATCGAGGGGGGCGGGCTCCGCTCCCGCTCGTACGAGGAGGTCGCCGACAGCCGCGATCATCGCGCCGTTGTCCGTACACAGGGTCATCGGAGGTACGCGCAGTCGCACGCCCGCGGCCGCGCACCGCTCCTCGGCGAGCGCGCGCACCCTTGAGTTCGCGGCCACACCACCGACCACGACGAGGGTCCCGACGCCGTGGTCCCGGCAGGCGGCCAGCGCCGTACGGGTCAGGACGTCCGCGATCGCCTCCTGGAGCGAGGCCGCGCCGTCGGCCACCGGCAGCTCACGGCCCCGGTGCCCCTCGGCCCAGCGCGCGGCGGCGGTCTTGAGACCGGAGAAGGAGAACGCGTACGGGTCCTCCGTCCGACCGGTCAGCGGGCGGGGGAAGGCCACCGCGCGCGGATCGCCTCCCCGGGCGGCGCGGTCGATGGCCGGGCCTCCCGGATACGGCAGACCGAAGACCCGGGCGACCTTGTCGAAGCACTCGCCGGCGGCGTCGTCCAGGGTGTCCCCCAGATGCGTGATCGGGTCGCGGGCCAGGTCCCGCACGAGCAGCAGGGAGGTGTGCCCGCCGGAGACGATCAGCACCACAGACGGGTCGGGCAGCGGGCCGTGCTCCAGCGTGTCCGCGGCGACATGCCCCGCCAGGTGGTGCACCCCGTACAACGGGGCGTCGATCGCGTAGGCCAGGGCCTTCGCGCCCGCGAGGCCGACCTGGAGCGCACCGGAGAGGCCCGGTCCCGTGGTGACGGCCACCGCGTCGATGCCGGACAGCCGCAGACCCGCCTGGTCGAGGGCCTGCCCGACGACGGGGGTGAAGGCGTGCAGATGCGCCCGTGCGGCGATCTCCGGTACCACGCCGCCGAACCTGGCGTGCTCGTCCATGCTGGACGCCACCGCGTGAGCGAGCAGACGTCCCCGGGAGACGATCCCCGCGCCCGTCTCGTCGCACGACGACTCGATCCCCAGCACAATGCGCCCCGCTGCCACCGGCATCTCCTCCACCCAGGCTTTTCGCACACCCAGTGTAGTTGCAACAGATGTGCAATAAGGCGTCGGGCCGGAACGGTTCCGCGAGGGGCCGACGATGCGTGGAGAGCGGGGCAGCGGCCCGCGGCACGCCCCTTCGGCATGACCCGTGGGGGCGGATCCCGTGTCTCATGTCACGTTCCGGATGGTGAACATCGGCGCACCGGAAGTGGCCCGCCCTCTACTCTGGCGGTGCAGCTGGTTCGCCCTGTCCGCCAGGCAGACGCGTCGTAAGAGGGAACCCGGTGGGAATCCGGGACTGCCCCGCAGCGGTGAGTGGGAACGACCGCCGTCATACGCACTGGATCCGGTCGGATCCGGGAAGCGACGGCCACTAGGAATCTGCCCCGGCAGATGCGCCCACGAGTCCGAAGACCTGCCCGTTGCCCGCACGCGACCCCTCGTGTGCGGATATCCCGGTGACCTCGTGGGCGGGTCGGCGTACATACCAGACGGAACTGCACGCCGATGGCGTACACCGGGTCCGTCCGGTTCGTCACCCCTTCGCGTCCGTGTCCCGTCTCCGGGATCTCAAGGAGTCATCTCGCGAAGGAGATTTCCGTGACAACCCAGCCCGCAGCCGCGGCAGCACAGGCCACCGTGTACGGCTACCCCCGCCAAGGCCCGAAGCGGCAGCTGAAGAAGGCCATCGAGGGCTACTGGAACGGCCGGATCACCGCCGACGCCCTCCGGGAGACGGCGGTGGGCCTGCGCCGGTCCAACTGGCGGCAACTGGCGGATGCCGGAGTGCACGAAGTGCCCACCGGCGACTTCTCCTACTACGACCACGTCCTGGACACCAGCGTCATGGTCGGTGCTGTCCCCCGGCGGCACCGTGAGGCCGTCGAAGCCGACGCGCTCGACGGCTACTTCGCGATGGCGCGCGGGACGCAGGACGTGGCACCGCTGGAAATGACCAAGTGGTTCGACACCAACTACCACTACCTGGTACCCGAGTTGGGCCCGGACACCGTCTTCACCGCCGACTCCACCAAGCAGGTCACCGAGCTGAAGGAAGCCCTCGCGCTCGGGCACACCGCCCGCCCGGTGCTCGTCGGCCCCCTCACGTATCTCCTGCTCGCCAAAGCCGCCCCCGGGGTGGCGGCCGGCTTCGAACCGCTCACCCTGCTCGACCGGCTGCTGCCGGTGTACGCGGAGGTCCTCGCCGATCTGCGGGCCGCCGGCGCGGAATGGGTGCAGTTGGACGAGCCCGCGCTGGTCCAGGACCGCACCCCGGCCGAACTGAACGCCGCCTCCCGCGTCTACCGTGACCTCGGCGGCCTCACCGACCGCCCCAAGCTGCTCGTCGCCTCCTACTTCGGCCGGCTGGGCGAGGCCCTTCCCGTCCTGGCGAAGGCCCCGGTCGACGGCCTGGCCCTCGACTTCACCGATGCCGCCGCCGCCAACCTCGAAGACCTCGCCGCCGCCGGCGGGCTTCCCGGCAAACGGCTCGTCGCTGGTGTCGTCAACGGCCGCAACATCTGGATCAACGACTACGAGAAGTCGCTGGCCACCCTCGCCACCCTCCTCGGCCTCGCCGGCCGGGTCGACGTCGCGGCCTCCTGCTCCCTGCTGCACGTCCCGCTGGACACGGCCCCGGAGAGGGACATCGACCCTCAGATCCTTCGCTGGCTCGCCTTCGCCGAACAGAAGACCGCGGAGGTCGTCACACTCGCGAAGGGCCTGACACAGGGCACGGGTGCCGTCACCGCCGAGATCGCCGCCAACCGGGCCGACCTCGCCTCCCGCGCCCACTCCCCCATCACCCACGACCCCGCCGTACGGGCCAGGGCCGCCGCCATCACCGACGCCGACGGCCGCCGCTCCCAGCCGTACGAGGAGCGTGCCGCAGCTCAACGGGCGCACCTCGGGCTGCCGTTGCTGCCGACCACGACCATCGGCTCGTTCCCCCAGACCGCCGAGCTGCGCACGGCCCGCTCCGACCTGCGCGCGGGCCGGATCGACACGGCCGGTTACGAGGAGCGGATCAAGGCCGAGATCGGCGAGGTCATCTCCTTCCAGGAGCAGACCGGCATCGACGTCCTGGTCCACGGCGAGCCCGAACGCAACGACATGGTCCAGTACTTCGCCGAGCGGCTCACCGGCTACCTCGCCACACAGCACGGCTGGGTCCAGTCGTACGGCACGCGTTACGTCCGCCCGCCGGTCCTGGCCGGCGACATCTCCCGCCACGAGGCGATGACGGTGCGCTGGACCTCGTACGCCCAGTCCCTCACCGACCGCCCGGTCAAGGGCATGCTGACCGGGCCCGTCACCATGCTCGCATGGTCCTTCGTCCGTGACGACCAGCCGCTCGGCGACACCGCCCGCCAGGTCGCCCTCGCCCTGCGCGACGAGGTCGACGACCTCCAGGCGAGCGGCACTTCGGTCATCCAGGTCGACGAACCCGCCCTGCGCGAGACCCTGCCCCTGCGCGCGGCGGACCACGCCGGTTACCTCGACTGGGCCACCGAGTCGTTCCGCCTCACCACCGGCGGCGTGCGTCCCGACACCCAGATCCACACCCACATGTGCTACGCCGAGTTCGGCGACATCGTCCAGGCCATCGACGACCTCGACGCCGACGTCATCAGCCTGGAGGCCGCCCGCTCCCATATGCAGGTCGCCCGCGAACTCGCCGCCCATGGCTACCCGCGCGAGGCGGGCCCCGGGGTGTACGACATCCACTCCCCCCGGGTGCCCGGCGCGGACGAGGCCGCCGCCCTGCTCCGCAAGGGCCTGGAGGCCATCCCCGCCGAACGGCTCTGGGTCAACCCCGACTGCGGACTGAAGACCCGCGGCTGGCGAGAGACCAGGGCATCCCTGGAGAACCTGGTCGCCGCGGCCCGCACCGTCCGCGGTGAGCTGCCCTCCGCCTGACCCGAAGGTGCCCAAGGGGCCGGGGCGCGCCGACCGGCTCCCCGGCCCCTACGGGCACCCCGGCCGCGGCACGGCGGACAGCGCACGACAACGGAGGCGAGGACGGGATTCGGGTCAGGGCCGGAGCGTGTCGTCGTAGCGGCGCCGGTTGTCGCCGATCTCCTTCCGGTGCGAGGCAGCCCATTCACCGAAGGCGGTGGCGGCATCCAGCAGTGTCGAGCCGAGTCCGGTCAGGGTGTACTCCACGCGGGGAGGAACGCTGGCATAGACGGTGCGGGTCAGCAGTCCGTCCCGTTCGAGCTGCCTCAGCGTCAGTGTGAGCATCCGCTGCGAGATGCCGGTGACGGCGCGGTGGAGCTCACCGAAGCGCAGCGTGCGGTCGCGGAGCCGGCCGATGACCAGGATGCTCCACTTGTCGCCGATCACGCCGAGGATCTGGAGCACCTGTCGGCATGCTTCTTCCTCGGTCTCGCCTCGCTCGTGCCCCTCGGTCCTGGCCGCCGACGAGCTGTCCGGGATGGAAGGCAACGGTTACCTCCGTGTGCGTGACTGACAGCAATGTGCCGTCTTGTCCCTCTCCTCGTAGTAACGAAGCATGGGGCTACGAACAATACGTAAGTATTGGGGCTCGGGCCGGTGTTACGTCCGACGCTCCGGTCGGGAAGGAACCTTGGTGGCAAAGACACTGATCGTTGTGGGTGCGGGCCCGGGGCTGGGGATGGGGGTGGCCCGTGCGTTCGGCCGCCATGACTTCAGGGTCGGACTGATCGCACGTACCAAGGCGAAACTGGACGCCCTGGTCGCTGAGTTGACCGCGCTGGGCGTCACCGCCGCGGCCTTCCCCGCCGACATCCGCGACCGCGAGGCCCTCGCCGCGGCTCTGACCGCGGCGAGGAGCGCGCTGGGTCCGATCGACGTCCTGGAATACAGCCCCAGCCCGACCGGGGCCATCACGCACGCCGCCGCGACCACGGTCGCCTCGGCCACCGCACAGTTCGAACTGCACGCACTGGGAGCCGTGACCGCGGTGCGGCACGTGCTGCCGGAGATGCGCGCCCGTGGCAATGGCACGCTGCTGCTCACCACGGGCGTCTCCTCGACGGTCCCGGCTCCCTTCCTGGCCAACGTCGGCATGGCCATGGCCGGGCTGCGGAACTGGGCACACGCCCTGCACACCGAACTCGCTCCGGAAGGGGTCCACGTCGGCACCGTGACCATCGCCCGCGGCATCGTCCCCGGTGGCGGTGAGGCCGACCCCGACGTCATCGGGGCCCGGTACTACACCCTGTATCAGCGGCGGGACCGTGCCGAGGAGATCATCGGCGACCTGGACGCCTTCCGGGCCCTCGTGGACCAGCGGGTCCACGGGGCGCCGGACGCCGCAGGCTCCGAAGACGGTGCGCACACTCGGCAGGCATGAGCCCGCTCCGTCCGGCCGGTACGCTTCCGGGGTGACGCAGCACCCCATGCCGGACGAACGGCGTCCCGCGAACGACGGGCCGAAGGCTGCCGCCCGCAACCGGGCCGCGCTGGTCGCCGCCGCGCGGGAGATCTACGCGGAGTACGGGCTGGACGCTCCGCTTTCCGCGATCGCGCGCCGGGCCGGGGTCGGGCAGGGCGTTCTGTACCGGCATTTTCCCGACCGGGCCGCCGTGGCGACCGCGGTTCTGGAGGAGAACGTGCGGCAGGTCGAGCAGGCAGCCGCCGCCCAGGACGCGACGTTGGCCGACGCCCTCGGTGTCATGACGTGGCACCTGACGGAGTCGGCGGCATTCATCGGCCTCTTACACGTCGATGGAGCGGCCGGCCGATCCGGCATCCGCGCCCACGCCCTGGCGCTCTCCGAGCGGGTCGAGCGCGGCCTGCGGGGGCACCTGACGGACGGTCACCGGCTGGGTGCGGCGGACGACCTCATGCTCGCGGTCGCCATGGTCTCCGGCGCCGTCACCGGCCCGACCCGTGAGGAGCGGGAACGCCGGGCCCTGGCCGCCTGGCGGCTGCTCGGCGTCGAGGTGGGACCGGTGCGGCCCTTCGACGGGTGAGTGCGGGAGCGGTGTCAGCCGCCGTTGGACTGCCGGATGCCTTCCGCGGGCGCGTCGAAGGCGTACAGATACCCCCCGGCGGGCCCGCTGACGGTCATGTACGCCCTGGTCCCGCCGGGCGTGATCGCCACGTTCGTCACCGACTCCAGCCCTTTGTCGCGGGCGGGTACTTCGACCGTCGCCAGACGCTCACCGTGCTGGTCGTAGACGACCATCGCGGGCCGGCCGTGCAGCCCCTGGTAGAGGTTGGCGTCCGCGTCGACGGCGATCGAGTCGGTCTGGGCGATCCCCCCGTCGACGCGGACAGCGGTGTGCCGGGAAGCCACCCCGCCCTTTCCGTCGAGGCGGAGGTAGGAGATCCGGTTCTGTGTCAGCTCGCTGATCCACAGCCCTCGGTAGTCCGCGTCGAACGAGATGCCGTTCGTCGCGGCGAGGTCCTCGGCCAGGACGGTGGCCTTTCCGCCGTCGCGGCCGATCCGCACCACACGCCCGTGCGCCACTCCCTCGGCCAGGCCGCGTGAGTCGCTGACGTACAGGTTTCCCTCCTCGTCGAAGGCGATGTCGTCGGGGTTCATCTGCGCTCCGTCGACCTCGCCGGAGAAGAAGGTCCGCGGATCGCTGCCGTCCGGGGCCAGGCTCACGACCTCGCCGTGGGCGTAGTCGGTCAGGTAGAGCCGTCCGTCGTACGGGCTGAACTGTGCCGAGGTGTAGGCCCCCCGGGCGTCGGTGTGGAGCGCCCGCGACGTCTTCTTCTCCACGTCGACGCGTATCACCTTCGGCTTGCCCGCGGGTGCGGTGACATCGACGACGATCAGGTGGCCGTCCTCGTCGAAGGTCGGCCCCTCCAGCAGGGTCATCCCGGTCTCCTCGTGCACCTGCGTCAGCCGCATGACCTTGTGCGCGCGGATGGTCCGGTCCGTACCTGCGGGGGCCGCTCGGTCACGAGGGTCGCCCGGTTCCGTACCGCATCCGGTGAGGGCCAGCGCGCCCATCGCGGCGAGCACGGCAAGGGATCGGATCGGGAGTCGTCGCATGGGGGATCACTCTTCCTGTCCGCTGGGTGCGGGTGCCGCGGGCCGGGAGGTTCGCAAGCGCCCGTTCGGGCGTGCGGACGTGCTCCGGCCGAGTGTCGCGATGGGCCCGCGCTTCAACCGGACACCACTGTCCGGTAGTTGCTACCGTAGCGGACGGCCGTTCACCCCGGGACGGTCCGATCGGCAGGATCGAGGTCCCCGCATGACACCTACTCAAGCGTCGACACCCGACGGCCTCACCGCGCTGAGGCAGCGATACCGCCTCGAACGTGAACGACGCGTACGGCCCGACGGCACCCGCCAGTACCGCGACGCCGAGACCGAGTTCGGCTACTACGCCGCCGATCCGTACGCGGGGGAGCCGGCCGCACGCGATCCGCTGCGCGACACCGTCGACGTCGCCGTGGTCGGTGGTGGATTCGGCGGCATCCTCGCCGGGGCCCGGTTGCGGCAACAGGGTGTGGCGCGCGTCCGTATCGTGGAGAAGGGCGGCGACTTCGGAGGCACCTGGTACTGGAACCGCTACCCGGGCGTCCACTGCGACATCGAGTCGCACGTGTACCTGCCGATGCTGGACGAGACCGGATACGTGCCGGAGTGGAAGTACGCTCCCGGTGAGGAGATCCGCCGCCACGCGGTACGGGTGGCACGGCAGTTCGACCTCTACCCGGACGCCCTGTTCTCGACCGCGGTCACCTCGCTGACCTGGGACGAGGAATCCGGGACATGGATCGTGGCCACCGACCGCGGCGACGCGTTCCGGGCCACGTACGTCGTCACCGCCACCGGCACCCTCTCCGAGCCCAAGCTCCCCGGGATACCCGGCATCGAGGACTTCACGGGCCACACCTTCCACACCTCGCGGTGGGACTACGCCTACACCGGCGGCACCGCGGACGGCGGCATGAGCGGCCTCTCGCACAAGCGGGTGGGCATCGTCGGCACCGGAGCCACGGGCGTCCAGGTCATTCCCCTGCTGGCCGAGGACGCCGGACACGTCTACGTCTTCCAGCGCACCCCCTCCACCGTGGACGTGCGCGCCAACCGCCGTACCACCGCCCGGGACGTCGGCGCCGACCGCGAGGGCTGGGCACGCGAGCGCCGCGAGAACTACCTCCGTATCGTCTCCGGCGAGACGGCCGAACAGGATCTCGTGGCGGACCGCTGGACCACGTCGGCGGGACTCCTGGAGAAGCTCCTGCCGAGCTTCCGCCGCCAGGGCGACCGGACAGCCTTCGAAGCCGCGTACGAGAAGGCCGACGCCGCCAAGATGAACGAGCTCCGCGCCCGCGTCGAGCAGACCGTCACCGACCCGGAGACGGCGGACAGGCTCAAACCCTGGTACCGGTACGCCTGCAAGCGCCCCACCTTCTCCGACCGGTACTACCCCGCGTTCAACCGCGACAACGTCACCCTGGTCGACACCGCGGACACCCACGGCATCGAGCGCGTCACGGAGAACGGCGTCGTGGTGGGCGACACCGCGTACGAACTCGACTGCCTGATCTTCGCCACGGGATTCTCCGTCGGCACCTCCGGTGTCCTGTCCGGCAAGCTCCCCGTCCACGGCCGCGGCGGCGTCCCGCTGCTGCACGCGTGGGGGCGACAGGGTCCGCGCACCCTGCACGGCTTCACCAGCAACGGCTTCCCGAACCTGATCCTGATGGGCTCCCTGCAGAACGCCAGCAGCGTCAACTACACGCACATCCTGGACGAGCAGGCTGTCCACGCCGCCGCCCTCGTCGCCGCCGCCGAAGCCGGGGGCGCCCTCATCGAACCGTCCCGCGAGTCCGAGGACACCTGGATCGCCGCGCTGGCCGAGGACGCCCCCGACCACGAGTGGTTCCACGCCGAGTGCACCCCCGGCTACTACAACCGCGAAGGGCGCGGCCGGCCGAACGGCCCGTTCGCCTACCCCCACGGGGCGTGCGCCTTCCACGACCTCCTGAGGCGATGGCGCGAGGAGTCCATGGACGAGATCCTCCGGACCAGGACTCCCGCTCGTCCCTGACGATCCATCTGCCCCGTTCTGCGGGGAGCGGGTCCCGGACGCGTGGCCCGTCCTTCCGGAAGAGCGGGCGTCTCAGAGGGGCGGGTCGTCGAACCGGTCGAGGAGGACGTCGGCCGGGGTGGCACTCATGGCGGCGGCGACCGCCCCGTGGAGGGGCTGTTCGGTCCAGATGATCTTGCCGTCCGGCACGTAGCGCGTCCCCCACCGGTGCGCGAACTGCGCCACCAGAAACAGTCCGCGCCCGCCCTCGTCCGTGGTCGCCGCCCGTCGCAAGTGCGGGGACGTGCTGCTGCCGTCCGAAACCTCGCAGATCAGGCTGCGGTCGTGGAGCAACCGCACCCTGATCGGCGGCGACCCGTACCGGATCGCGTTGGTGATCAGCTCGCTGAGGATCAGCTCCGTGCTGAACCCGATCTCCTCAAGCCCCCATTCCCGCAGCCGCGCGCCGCACTCCGCGCGCACAGGCGCCACGGCCGCCGGGTCCGCCGGCACGTCCCACTCCGCGACCCTCGACGGCGCGAGCAGCCGGGTGCGCGCGACCAGCAGCGCGATGTCGTCGGCCGGGTGTGCCGGCATCGTCGCGTCGGTCACCGCCCGGCAGGTCTCCTCCGCGGTACGGTCCGTTCCGGCCGCCAACGCCGTGCGCAGCGCGTCCAGCCCGACATCGATATCCCGGTCCCGGCGCTCCACCAGCCCGTCCGTGAACAGCACCAGTTGTGACCCCGCCGGCAGAAGCAGCTCAAGCGTCTCGAAAGGATGGCCGCCCAGGCCCAGCGGCGGGGAGGCCGGAACATCCGGATAGGTGACGCTCCCGTCCGGATACGCCACGGCCGGGCACAGGTGTCCGGCCCGCGCAACCGTACACACGCCCGTCACCGGGTCGTAGATCGCGTACAGGCACGTCGCACCGGTGACCCCCTCGCTCTCCCCGTCCGCCGGACCGTTGGCACCGCTCTCCTCGCCGTCGATCTGTGCGACCAGTTCATCGACGTGCCAGAGCAGCTCGTCGGGTGG
Organism: Streptomyces sp. NBC_01237; assembly: GCF_035917275.1. Classification (NCBI taxonomy): domain Bacteria; kingdom Bacillati; phylum Actinomycetota; class Actinomycetes; order Kitasatosporales; family Streptomycetaceae; genus Streptomyces; species Streptomyces sp. NBC_01237. Next base: position 1,167,390 of record NZ_CP108508.1, read on the forward strand.
CAGATCGAGGGCGGAGAAGTTGCGCACGGCGGTACGCAGCCGGCCCATCGTCGCGGCCGCGTGCAGACCATGACCGACCACGTCGCCGACGACGAGCGCCACCCGGGCGCCGGGAAGCGGGATGACGTCGAACCAGTCCCCGCCCACCCCCGCCCGGGCCGGCAGATAGCGCCATGCCACCTCCAACGCGTCCTGCTCCGGCAGCACCCGTGGCAGCAGACTCCGCTGCAGCGCCACCGCCATCGCGTGCTCCCTCGTGAACCGCCGCGCGTTGTCGATGGCCACCGCCGCGCGGGCCGCCAGTTCCTCCGCGAACGAAAGGTCCTCTTCGTCGAACGCCGGAGAATCATCCGCCCGCCAGAACGTCACTATCCCCAGGACCACACCGCGCGCCCGCAACGGCACGGTCACCAGCGAATGCAGCCCGTACGCCAGGACCCTCCGTGCCCGGTCAGGATCTTGCTCCCGCCACCCCTCCGCCCGGGTGAGATCCGCCTCCAGCACCGCCCGCCCCGACGCCAGCGCCCGCATCTGCGGCGTCGTCGGCACCATCGTGATCAGCTCCCCCACCGGGTACAGCGGCGACGCCTCACGGTCCCCGCTGATCGCCGTGCGGCGCATACGCCCCCAGGACTCCCGCACCGGCTCCTGCCCCCGTGCCACCGCGTCCAGCAGATCCACGACGGCAAGTTCGGCGAACCGCGGCACCGCCACCTCCGCCAGCTCGTGGGCCGTACGCACCACATCCAGCGTCGTCCCGATGCGCACCCCGGCGTCGTACAGCAGCTTCAGGCGCTCCCGTGCCACCTCCGCCCGCCCGGTGACCGCCGCCAGCTCCGTGGTGTCCCTCAGTGTCACCACGCTGCCGGCCGGTCCTCCGTGCAGGGCGGTGGGCCGCTTGTTCACGGCGAGAAGGCGGTCCCCGGCCGGATGCACGACGTCCGTGACCGGCTCACCCGATGCCAGCAGCCGCATGGTGTCCCCGTCCAGACCGAGGTCCGTCACCTGCCGCCGCTCCACGTCCTTCGGCAGGTTCAGCAGCCGCTGCGCCTCGTCGTTGGCCAGCAGCAGCCGTCCGTCGGCATCGATGATCAGCACACCCTCCCGCACCGCGTGCAGCACCGCGTCGTGGTGCTCGTACATCCGCGTCATCTCGGCCGGGCCCAGCCCGTGCGTCTGCCGGCGCAACCGCCTCGACACCAGTGCCGTCCCCGCGGTGGACAGCACGAGCGCCGCGGCACCGGTGCCGAAGATGATCGGCAGCTGCTGATCGGACACGCCGGTCACGTTCATGACCGTGAGCCCGACGGACACCGCACCGACGACCGAACCGTCGGCCCCGATCACCGGGACCACCGCCTGGACGACCGTCACCCGTTTGCCGGGCTGGAGGTTTCCGCTGACTTTCTCCACGGTGGTACGGCCGTCCAGCGACGGCCCGATGGTGCCGATGAACTTCTTCCCGATCCGGCCCGGGTCGGGGTGGGTGTAGCGGATCCCCTTCGTGTTCAGGACGACGATGAAGTCGACACCGGCCTTCTTGCGGGCCGCTTCGGCGCGCGGCTGGAGGATCGCCGTCGGATTCCGGCTCTTCAGCGCCGCGGCCGTGCCCGGCGCGTTGGCGAACGTCTCGGCCACCGACACCGACTGATGCCGGGCCTCGCGCGTGGCGTCCCGCGAGGCCTGGACCACCTGCGCCGTCACGGCCGCCGCCACCAGCAGCACCACGATCACGACCTGGAGCACGAACACCTGCCCGGCGGCGGTGCGCAGGTCCAGCAGGCGTCGCAGCCCCGAACCGGAGCCGGTGGTCGCTCTGGGGTGCCTCATGCCGTCTCCGTACGGCTTGGAGAATTCCGGTGTGGAAGCAATGATCCCCCCATGGGGATTTCCTCACCCTATTTGAGCGTTTTGGCTGGTCAACGCGGTGACGAAGGAATCTCGACGCGGCCGGTCCGCGGCCCGGCGATCATCGGGAATCCGGTTACGCCTTCGGCCGGACGCCCTCCGTGAGTTCCTGGTAGGCGTCCATGATGTCGCCGAGGTGGAGGGTGGTGACCTCCGCGGGCGAGGGGGTGCCGGAACTGCCGTACAGGTCGAAGACGCGCAGATCGCGCAGGGCCGCCGCCTTCCGGCTCAGCTCCCTCGCGAAACGGCCGTTGCCCAACCGGTCGATCAGCCCGTCGTCCACGGCGAGATCACAGCACGAGGCCAGGGCGGCGGCCGCGTCCTGCGCGAGGACGTCGCCCTGGTCATGCAGGAACGAACGGGCGATGCGGTCGAGTTCATCGGCCGCGTACGCGGGAAAGTCCACCCGCGTGGTGAAGCGCGACGCCAGCCCGGGGTTGCTGTCCAGGAGTCCGGCGATCTCCTCGGAGTAACCCGCGAGGACGACGACCAAGCGGTGCCGGTCGTCCTCGGCCCGCTTGAGCAGCACCTGGAGCGCCTCGTTCCCGAACGCGTCGCCGCCCGAGTACCCGCTGTTGACCAGGGCGTACGCCTCGTCGACGAACAGGACGCCGTCCAGCGCGGAGTCGATGGCCCGCGTGGTCTTGATGGCCGTCTCCCCGAGGTGCTGCCCCACCAGGTCGACGCGCTGGGCCTCGACGACGTGGCCGCGTTCGAGCAGACCCAGCCCGGCGAAGACCTTGCCGACGATACGGGCGACGCTGGTCTTCCCGGTTCCGGGAGGCCCGGCGAACACGAAGTGCTGTGGCGTGGAGACGACGGACAGCCCTTGTGCCCTGCGCACGGCCGCCATCCGCAGCTGCGCGGACAGGGTGCGCAGCTGACGCTTCACCGGAGCGAGCCCCACCATCCCGTCGAGCTGTGCCATCGCCTCGTCCAGCAGCGCGGCCCGGTCCGCGGCGGTGAGGGCGCCCGGGGCCTCGGCGGGCGCGGCGGCCCCGGCGGGCGGGAGGGGTGCGGTGGGACCGTCGGAGGTGGCGGACTCGGCGGGGACGGCCGGTCCGGTCCGCACCGCAGCCTTCGCGCGCTCGGCGACGTCCGCGAGGCCGGGGTTGTACCGGAACGCGGTCTGGTACTGCTTCAGCGCCTGCTCGTCGTGGCCCAGCCCCTCGTACGCGCAACCGCGCAGATAGGCGACCTCCGCCAGGAATTCGGTCTGCTCCCCGAGCGCGAGCGGCAGCGGAGCCAGGACGTTGAGGGCTTCGTGGTGGACCTGCTGCGCCACCAGCGCCGAGGCGACGTACAACTGGGACTCGTCCCGCAGGAAGCTGTCGCCGATGCCCTCGGCGAAGGCGAGGACCAGCGGCCAGTCCCTCTTGAGGAACGCGTAGCGCGTGCAGACGAACCGCGTCTCGTCGCAGTCGAGCATGGCGGACGACAGCACCTGCCACGCCTCGTCCGGCCGGCCGTCATCGAGCAGCCGTGTCATGCCCGCCAGCCACAGATCACGGGCCGACTCCAGCCGGAAGCGCACATACACCCCGATCTGGAACTGGGACTTCACCGGCATTCCGAGTCCGGCCCGCAGAGCGCCGAACGATTCACGGTGCGCGGACATCGCGTCGACCGCCTCGTCCCGGCCCTGGCCACTGGCGTGAAGACCCAGCCAGGCGTCAGCGGCCGTCGGATCATGCCCGATGGCTGCGCGGAACCCGTCGGCGGCACCGGCCCAGTTCCCCTGCCGCAGCAGTGTGACGGCCTGGGCCCAGGTCTGCTCGCACTTCTTCGCGGATCGTCGCGACACCGGTGAACCCGGCATTGATACCCCGTCCCATCACGCAATTCGGCACCCGATTGTATGTGCCGGGGATCTTGGAAGGGTCCAGTCCGTCGGTATCCACGCCCCGGCCTGCCACCCCTGGCGTCACCCGCCGGAACGGTGTGCCTCGGTCCTGTCCGAGGTGGCGGTTACGATCCCGGCCATGCGTCTCGAAGATCAGCTGGACATATTGGCGGAACTGGGGCTGCCGCTCGCGGCCGGCCGCACCGTGGAGGAGCTGCTGCGCGCGTGGCCGCGTGAGGAGTACGAACTCAAGCCGTTCGACCTGGTGCTGTTCGCGCTGGGGTGCGCGGTCGAGGAAGAGCCGTGGGAGCGGTGGTTCTGCGACCGGGCATGGCACTTCGACACCGAGTGCGTCCGCGGGCCCGGTTCGTACGTGGCGATCGCCCGGCAGCTGTGCCGGATCGCCGGCCGGCCGGACGCCCTGTCCGGTGTGCGGGACCACGTCGACCTCGGCACGGAGGAGGCGTGGATCGAGTACACGGCCGACGGCCGGCGGGTCAACTGGCCCATCGATGTCAGGGACGACTGGGCCGACCTGCTGGTGGTCGGCTATCTCGTCGACGAGTTGGAACAGGGCAACCGGCGCTTCCATGTCCGGCACAACGGCCAGGCCATGACGCTCTTCTTCCTCGACGACGACGCGGCCGGACGGCTCGACGCGCTGGCCGGCGGGCGGACGGTCGCCCCGTTCCCCGGATAGCGGCCCCGCTCGCCCCGGGCCGCCGATGCCCTGTTCCCGAGTCGGCACGGGCGAGGAAGACGACGGCCGACGGCCGGTTCCGCCGGGGTCAGCCCGACTTCGGCGGCTTCTGTGTGTCGAAGGCGAAGAGGGTGTTCTTGGCCGCGGCGACGACCAGCGCACGCCCCGCGACGGTCACGCGCGGGCTTGCGCCCTGCTCGCCCGTCAGGCCGTCGGCCTGCGGATCCGTTGTCCACAGAGGTTCGCCGTCGCGCGGCGACAGCGCGACCACCCGGCCGGTGGCCGAGCTGAAATACACCGCGTCGGCTCCCGCCACGGGGCCCGACGCGCCCTCCACGCCCGTCTGCCGGGACCACTTCTTCCGGCCGGTCGCGGGGTCGAGCGCCGTGACGAGACCCGTCTGCCCGCTCACGTAGACGGTGCCGTCCGCCATACCGGGCGTCCCCGCGTATGTCGTGGCCAGCCGGGAGTACGTAACTTCGCGCGAGGTCGGGTCGACCCGCGCCACGCCGTCGTAGCCGGCCAGTGCCGTTCCCTCCATGCGCCTCTGAAGGAGTACGAGCCCGCCGTCGGCGACGCCCATCGGCACGGCGGGGCCGTCGACCGCGACGGGCCTGCCCAGTGTCCCCGAGGCGCGGTCGACCGTGTACAGGGTGGGGTGGCGAACCTCCAAGGCATCCACCTCCGTGTCCGTCGCGCACATCGCGTAGAGCTGGGCACCCGCCGGAACGGGTGCGCACTGCTTGCCCGCGGGGAACCGCGTGCGCCAGGCCACCTTGCCGCTGTGCGCGTCCCGGGCCTCGAAGCGGGAGTTGGAGGAGTCCACCGTCACGACGGCGGAGCCGACCACCACGGCGTCCTGAGTCCGGCCCGTCACAGCCGTCGACTGAGCACCGGACGGCACGGACCACAGCTCCCGGCCCGTGTTCGCGTCGATGGCCACCACCTCACTGGGAGGGCCCTGCGGGGCGTCCTGGTCCGCGAAGCGGTAGCCGAGCACCGTGTCGTCGGTGGCGCCCACCAGGTGCATGCCCTGGACGGGGATGCCCGGACTCTTCGCCGTCCACACCCGCGAGCCGTCGTCGGCCTTGATACGGGTCGCCACGACTCCGCCGCCCCCGCAGAACAGCGCGTCGCCGTGCGCGAGGCAGCGCAGCTCGTCGGGGATGTCCTCGCGGCCCCCCGGCACGGTCGTGCGCCACGGTGCGAAACCGGCCGGAAGTGCGGCGCCCGGCGCCGCGACGCCGTTGTCCTTGTCGACGCCGCCCTTCCCCCCGAAGCCGTCGGCCGTCACCGCGGCGACTCCGCCGCCGATCGCTGCCACCGCGACCGCGGCCGCGAGCACGGGCCGCCACCGGCGGCGCAGACGGCGCCCGATGGGGGTGGCGGTGCTCCCGGTGTCGGGACCGGCCGTGTCGGCGGCCGGGGTGACCGGTGTCGGGGCAGTCGGCGCAGGGGTGGCCGGCGCAGGGGCAGCCGGCGTCGGGGTGGCCGGTGTCGCCAGGTGATGCTGGGTGATCATGTCGCGGGTGCGGCCCGTGACCACCCCACCTGTCTCGGTCCCGCCGAGATCGAGCGGCAGGTCCCGCAGCAGTACGAGGAGCTCGTCCGCCGAGGGGCGCCCCTCGGGCTCCTTCTCCAGGCAGGGCTCGACGACCGCGCGCAGAGCCGCGGGCACGGCGCCCAGCGCCGGCTCCTCATGTACCACCTGATATGCCGTCAGGTAGGGGCTGTCCGCATCGAAGGGCCCCTGCCCCGTCGCCGCGTACACCAGCAGCGTCCCCAGCGAGAAGACATCGGACCGCGGCCCCACGCCACGCGGCGCCTGCAACTGTTCCGGCGACATGAAGGGCGGCGTACCGATGACCCGTCCCGTCATCGTCAGCGTCTCCTGGTCCACGGCGCGTGAGATGCCGAAGTCGATGACGCGCGGGCCCTCGGGCGAGAGCACGACGTTCGAGGGCTTCAGATCACGGTGGACGACCCCCACCCGGTGGATGTCGCGCAGCGCCTCGGCCAGCCCGATGGCGAGCCTCCTCAGCTCCGCTCCGTCCAGCGGGCCCTTCATGGCGATGCGCTGGGCGAGCGTGTGCCCCTCGATATAGGTCGTCGCCATCCACGGCTGCTCGGCCTCGGGTGCGGCGTCGACCACGGCGGCGGTGAACGCGCCGCTCACCCGCCTCGCCGCCGCCACCTCCTGCCGGAAACGGGTGCGGAACTCGTCGTCGGCGGCGAACTGCTGATGGATCAGCTTGATCGCGACAGGCCGCCCCGAGCTCGTACGGGCCAGGAAGACCGTGCCCATGCCACCCGAGCCGAGCCGCGCCTCAAGCGGATAACCGCCGATCTCGGCTGGATCACCTCCGCGCAGCGACACTCTTCCCGACCTCCCGTCCCCCGTGCATCTCTGCCACCACGGGCCTGCGTATCTGTCCTGCACACAAACTAGCCGCAAGGCAGTACGACAGAGCAAAGCGGGTGACCCACAGGAAGTCCGGGGCTGCTCCCCTACCCACCATGCTGCCCCCACGCGCGCCGCTCATTCGGCGCGCGTGGGACCAGCCCCGCGGCCCCACCGCACCGGCCCGCTAGCCGAGGAAGCTCAACCGCACCTGGCGGTGGGAATTGTCCACGTTGGTGTCGACCAGGCACACCGACTGCCACGTCCCCAGCTCCAGCCGTCCGCCGATGACCGGCAGCGTGGCGTGCGGCGGGACGAAGGCGGGTACCACGTGGTCGCGTCCGTGGCCGGGGGTGCCGTGGCGGTGCTGCCAGCGGTCGTCGGCGGGCAGCAGGGTGTGCAGTGCGGCGAGGAGGTCGTCGTCGCTGCCCGCGCCGGTTTCCAGCACGGCGATTCCGGCGGTGGCGTGGGGGACGAAGATGTTGAGCAGCCCGTCCCGGCCGGCCGCCGTGCGGGTGAGGAACTCCTCGCAGTCGCGGGTCAGGTCGGTGACGGTCTCCGTCGCGCCGGTGGTGACGTGGAGAACGCTCGTGGTGAAGGTATCGGCCATGCCCCCATCCTGCCGCCCGCGCGGCGAGATGGCGCGTCCACGTGCCGAGACACCATTGACCCGTTCCGGACCGCATCGCTACGTTCGGCGACATGTTCCGATCAGCTCTGCTCACTGCGCGCGGTCACATCGACCTGCTGCGAGTGGCTTCCGCCGCGTGTTGTCGCGGCTGCTGACGTTCTCTCAGGTCTGGCGGCACCCGATCCGACCGGGTTCGCGCCACTTTGCCGTACGTACCCCCGCGTCGTGGTTCACCGAACCCGCGACGTAAGCCCCGTGCCCCGGTCGTAGCCGACCGGTGGGCGCGTGCGGTCCCGGCGGCGCCATGCCGCCCTCCCCGCTCCTTTCGTGGACTGCCCGTGGAGCCTTCATGACCATCGGCCATGCCCCCGCATCGTCCCCGCCACCCGACATAACCGTGGAATCAGGAAGAACTCCCGGCCCCTGGCCGGGGCCGCTCGATCTGGAACCCGTCGTCCCGGCGTCCGTGCGCACCTCCCGCCTGCGCTCCCTGCCCCGATGGCTTCGCCGTACGATCGGTCCGCTGTCGCTCCTCGCGCTGTGGCAGGTGTTCAGCGCCACGGGCGTGCTGCACCCGGACGTCCTCGCCTCGCCCGGCACCATCGCGCGGGCCGGGTCCGGTCTGATCGCCGACGGGACCCTGCCCTCCGCCATGGCCGTGTCGCTCCAGCGGGTGGCCATGGGGCTGCTGCTGGGCGGCATCGCGGGGACGGTACTCGCGTTGGTCTCGGGGCTCTCCCGGCTGGGCGAGGATCTCGTGGACGCGACCGTGCAGATGCTGCGCACCGTGCCCTGGGTGGGGCTCATTCCGCTGTTCATCATCTGGCTCGGCATCGGCGAGGCCCCGAAGGTGGCGCTGATCGCCCTCGGAGTCGCCTTCCATCTGTATCTGAACGTGTACGCCGGCATCCGGGGCGTGGATGCCGAACTCATCGAGGCGGGCCGGTCGTTGGGGCTCGGACGATGGGGGCTGGTGCGGCATGTGGTGCTTCCGGGGGCGCTTCCGGGCGCCATGACCGGACTGCGGTATTCCCTCGCCACCGCCTGGCTGGCCCTCGTCTTCGGCGAGTCCATCAACGCCGACGCCGGAATCGGGTTCCTGATGAACCAGGCACGGGAGTTCTTCCGCACCGATGTGATCGTCGTCTGCCTGGTCGTCTACGCCTTCCTCGGTCTCGCCGCCGATGTCATCGTCCGGACTCTCGAAAGGCTGCTGCTGCAATGGCGACCGACCTTCACGGGCCAGTGACCACCCGCTCGCTCACACCGCCCGAGGAACCGGAGGCCGCTGTACGGGTCCAGGGGCTCACCCGCGCATTCGACGGCCGGCCGGTGATCGACGGGCTCGATCTCACCCTTCGGGCCGGGGAGTTCACCGCTCTGCTGGGACGCAGTGGTTGCGGGAAGTCCACCCTTCTGCGGGTGCTGGCCGGACTCGACCGGGAGATCAAGGGCACCGTCCTCGTGCCCAGACGGCGTGCCGTGGCCTTCCAGGCACCGCGGCTGATGCCCTGGAAGCGGGTCTGGCGCAACGTGCTGCTCGGGCTGCCCGGCAAGCCCGAACGGGCGCTGGCGGAGCAGGCGTTGACCGAGGTCGGGCTCGCCGAGCGGGCCGGGGCCTGGCCCCGGACGCTCTCCGGGGGCGAGGCTCAGCGCGCGTCCCTGGCCCGCGCCCTCGTACGCGAACCGGACCTGCTGCTGCTCGACGAACCGTTCGGCGCACTCGACGCGTTGACCCGGATCAGGGCGCAGCGGCTGGTGGCCGAGCTCTGGCGGCGGCGTGGCTGCGCGGTGCTGCTGGTCACCCATGACGTCGATGAGGCCCTGCTGCTCGCCGACCGGGCCCTGGTGATGCGGGACGGGGAGATCGCGTACGACACTCCGGTCGCCCTGGACCGGCCGCGCGGTGCCGGCAGCCCCGGGTTCGCCGCCCTGCGCTCCCGGCTCCTGGCCGAGCTCGGTGTCGAGGCCCCGGACGCGGCCGCCTGAGTCCCGCCCTCCCGCCCCTGCCGCTCTCCTTCCGCACGGACTCACTGGAGACAGATCATGAGACGCCGCACCCTGCCCGGCCTGCTTCTCCCCTTCGCCCTGCTGGTCACCGCCTGCGGTGGTGCCTCGTCCGCGAACACGGCGGGCAACACCGACGGGAAGGGCGGTGTCGTCCTCGACATCGGTGACCAGAGGGGAGGTTACGAAGCCATCCTGCGGGCTTCCGGAGAGCTGGACGATCTCGACTACCGCATCACCTGGTCGACGTTCACCTCCGGCCCACCGCTCCTGGAGGCCGTCAGCGCCCGGGCGGTGGACCTGGGCGGAGTGGGGAACACACCACCGGTCTTCGCCGCGGGGTCCGACTCGAAGATCGTCGTGGTGGGTGCCACGCACGGTTCGTCGGCGGGCGAGGCGATCGTGGTGCCGGAGGACTCCCCGCTGAAGAAGCCCGCCCAGCTCAAGGGCAGGTCGATCGCCGTCGCCCAGGGCAGCTCCGCGCACTATCAGCTGGTGGCCTCGCTCAAGAAGGCCGGACTGCGCATCTCCGATGTGAAGCTGAACTACCTTCAGCCCGCCGACGCGCTGGCGGCGTTCAGCCGGGGCAAGGTCGACGCCTGGGCGATCTGGGATCCGTACACCTCACAGATCCTGCGGACCGCGCGGGCCCGGGTGCTCACCACGGGTGAGGGGGTGGTCAACGGACTCGGGTTCCAGGTGGCCTCACCCGCCGCACTCAGGGACGAGAAGAAGTCCCGGGCCATCGGCGATCTACTCGTCCGCCTTCAGCGCGCGCAGAAATGGGTCTTCGCACACCCGGAAGCCTGGGCGAAGGTCTGGGCGAAGGAGACGGGCATGCCGTACGAGGTGGCACTGGACGCCGTGAAGCTCACCTACGGGACCCGGGTCCCGGTGGCCGTCGACGCGGCCGCCGTCGCCTCCGAGCAGCAGATCGCCGACACCTTCGCCGAACTGGGTCTGATCCCGCGCCGCTTCTCCTTCAAGGACTACGTCGACACCCGTTTCAACCGCGACCTCCCCGCGTCGTCCGCGGCTCCCCGCTCGTACGGAAAGGCTTCCTCGTGAACGTACATCTGCACTGGTTCCTGCCCACCGGCGGTGACGGCCGCACCCTCGTCGACCGGCACGCGTACACCGACGGCGGTATCAAACGCGACCGGATCACTCCGGTGAGCGGGGTGCGCGCTCCCGACATCGAGTATCTGGCGCAGATCGCGAAGGCGGCGGAGCAGCTGGGGTTCGAAGCCGTGCTGACACCGACCGGGACGTGGTGCGAGGATGCCTGGCTGACCACGGTCGCGCTGGCCCAGCACACCGAGCGGCTGAAGTTCCTGGTGGCGTTCCGGCCCGGCGTGATCTCGCCGGTGCTGGCCGCGCAGATGGCCGCGACATATCAGCGGATCACGCGTGGACGGCTGCTGCTCAACGTGGTGACCGGCGGCGATTCGACGGAGCAGCGACGGTTCGGCGACCATCTGGACCACGACCGGCGCTATGCGCGGACCGCGGAGTTCCTTTCGGTGGTGCGGGGCGCGTGGAGCGGGCGGCCGTTCGACTACGACGGCGAGCACTACCAGGTGGAGGGCGGGCTGACGGCCCTGCCGCCGGACCCGTTGCCGGACATCTTCTTCGGTGGCTCGTCGGCGGCGGCCGGTCCGGTGGCCGCCGCGCACGCCGATGTCTATCTGACCTGGGGCGAGCCCCCGGCGGCCGTGAAGGAGAAGATCGACTGGATTCGCGGGCTGGCGGAGGAGCGGGGGCGCACGGTCCGGTTCGGCATCCGGCTGCACACCATTTCGAGGGATTCCTCCCGCGAGGCATGGGCGACGGCCGACCGGCTGCTCGGCGATCTCGACGCGGAGACGGTCGCGGCGGCGCAGCAGGCGCTGGGCCGGAGCGAGTCGGTGGGTCAGCAGCGGATGCTGGCGCTGCACGGCGGCTCCCGCGACAAGCTGGAGATCGCGCCGAATCTCTGGGCGGGCGTCGGTCTGGTACGGGGTGGCGCGGGCACCGCACTGGTCGGCAGCCATGCGGAGGTCGCCGACCGGATCGAGGAGTATCACGAGCTGGGCGTGGAGCACTTCGTGCTCTCGGGGTATCCGCATCTGGAGGAGGCGTACTGGTTCGGCGAGGGCGTGACTCCCGAGCTGGCGGCGCGCGGGCTGCTGTCCACCGTCCCGGCCTCTCCGCTGCTGGGCGTGCCCGCGGTCAATGGCCGTCCGGCGTCGGCACCCGGCGGGGCGCCGTTGCTGTTCGCCGGGGGGCGCTGAGCCGGGGACCGAGCCGCGGCGCTGAGCCGGAAGGCGAAAGTGAAGGTGACAGGCCGGCGCGCGGGTTTCCCGGACTTCCTTCCGGCGGGAAGATCCGGGAACCCCTCACAGTTAGTAGAAGCGTGAATTACTTTGGGGTGCGCGAGCTGGACGTGGTCGTGATCGGCGCCGGGCAGGCGGGCCTGTCCGCCGCCTACCACCTGCGGCGCTCGGGGCTGGAGCCGGACCGTGACTTCGTGGTCCTCGACCACGCGCCCCGCCCCGGCGGCGCCTGGCAGTTCCGCTGGCCCTCGCTGACGTACGGGAAGGTCCACGGGATGCACGCGCTGCCCGGCATGGAACTGACCGGCGCCGACGACAGCCGGCCCTCGTCCGAGGTGATCGGTGAGTACTTCGACGCGTACGAGCACCGCTTCGGCCTGCGGGTGCACCGCCCCGTCGAGGTCAGCGCCGTACGCGAGGGGGACGGGGGGCGGCTGCTCGTCGAGACGTCCGAGGGCGGGTACGCCACGCGCGCGCTCATCAACGCGACGGGCACCTGGGACCGGCCCTTCTGGCCCCGTTACCCGGGGCAGGAGACCTTCCGGGGGCGGCAGCTGCACACGGCGGACTACCCGGGACCCGAGGAATTCGCCGGGCAGCGGGTGATCGTCGTCGGGGGCGGCGCCTCCGGTACGCAGCATCTGATGGAGATCGCCGATGTCGCCGCCGCGACGTACTGGGTGACGCGGCGCCCCCCGGTCTTCCGGGAAGGGCCCTTCGGCGAGGAAGCGGGACGGGCCGCCGTGGCGATGGTCGAGGAACGGGTACGCCGCGGGCTGCCACCGCAGAGCGTCGTGAGCGTCACCGGCCTTCCGGTCACCGACGCCGTCCGGCGCGCCCGTGAGCAGGGGATTCTCGACCGGCTCCCGATGTTCGACCGGATCACGCCGACCGGGGTGGCCTGGGACGACGGACGGACCGCGGAGGCCGATGTGATCCTCTGGGCGACCGGCTTCCGGGCCGCCGTCGACCATCTGGCGCCCCTGAAGCTCCGCGAGCCCGGGGGCGGCATCCGGGCCGAGAACACCAGGGCCGTACGGGACGGGCGCGTGCATCTCGTCGGGTACGGTCCGTCGGCCAGCACGATCGGGGCCAACCGGGCGGGACGGGCGGCGGTCCGGTCGGTCCGGCGGCTGCTGGACTCGGCCGGGCGCCACGAGGCAGCCCCGGCATCCGTTCCGGCCTGACCGGACCGCGGCACGGCGATCCCTCGGGGCCGAGCGGGCCCCGACGGCGTGGTCAGCCCGCGGTGGCGGCGCGGCGGTTGCGGTTGAACTCCTCGACGTTCTTCAGCTGCTCCGCGTAGTTGTCGGTGAAGCGGGTGTCCCCCGGTGCGACCGTGACGAAGTACAGCCAGGGGCCGGGCGTGGGGCTGATCGCCGCCCGCATCGCCTGCTCGCCCGGGTTGCCGATGGGCGTCGGCGGGAGTCCCTTGCGCTCGTAGCTGTTGTACGGGCTGTCGATCCGGGTGTCGCCGGTGGTGGTGTCCAGGGTGGATCGCTTCAACGCGTAGTTGAGCGTGGAGTCCATCTGGAGGGGCATGTCCCGGGCCAGCCGGTTGTAGACGACGCGGGCCACCTTGCCCATGTCGGAGGTGGTGTCGGCCTCGGCCTGCACCACGCTGGCGATCGTGACCGACTGGTAGACGGAGACGCTGTTGCGCTGCGCCCCGGCGGTGATGCGGTCCGCCCCGAACCGCTGGAGCGCGGTGTCCACCATGTAGCGCAGCAGACTCTTCGGGGTGGTGGCGGAGGCGAGGGGATACGTGGCCGGGAAGAGATACCCCTCCGGGTTGCCCCTGGCCTCGACGGGAAGGGCGAGGTCCGCGGACGGCACAGCCCTCTCGGTGGTGCCTGCCGCCACGCCGAGGCTCCTGTCGGCCGCCGCGTACACCTGGGAGGCCCGCATGCCTTCGGGGATCAGCAGCGAACGCACCTGCTCCTTCTTCCCCTCCGTCCCGCTGATCAGCAGGGGCACCGCCACCGCTGCCGCCACGACGAGCAGCGCGCCGATGATCAGGACCAGTCGTCCGCGACGCGTCGGACGGAGTCTGCGGCGGGGCCGGACGTCCGGGGACTCGTTCACCATGCGGGCACGTTAACCCGCGCTGCCCTCGCGGTCCGGTAGCCCGACATCGGCGACACGCGCACCACCGAGCAGGACCAGAACACACGAACAAGGGATCGGGTGTTCGCTGGAACGCGTGATCGTATCGGTTTTCGTTGCTCATCCCCCGTACGGGGCCTGATGATTACAGAGCGCAGGCAACGGGCTGCAGACCGCGACTGCGCAGTCCCACAGATGCACCACGCACAAGGAGAAAGCACCAGATGAACTTCCTCACCAACCTGCTTGCCGGCGTCATCCACTTCGTGGGTTGGCTCGTCTGACGATCGCATCACCTGACGCCGTCGCTCCCCGTCCCACGGGAGCGGCGGCGTCGCCGTGTGCCGTGCTCACGGGGCCGCCGGGACCAGTTGGGCGTCGCGGCGGACCAGGGCCGCGTACCGGCCGTCCTGGGCGAGCAGGTCCTCGTGCGTGCCGCGCTCGGCCGCGCGTCCGCCGTCCAGGACGACGATCTGGTCCGCGTCGCGGACCGTGGACAGCCGGTGGGCGATGGTGATCGTGGTGCGCCCCGCGGAGAGGGCGTCGATCGCCTGCTGCACGGCATGTTCCGTACGGGTGTCGAGGGCGCTCGTCGCCTCGTCGAGGATCAGCACCGGCGGGTCCCGGAGGATCGTGCGCGCGATGGCCAGCCGCTGCTTCTCGCCCCCCGAGAAGCGGTAGCCCCGCTCCCCGACCAGCGTGTCGTACCCATCGGGCAGGGACACGATGTGGTCGTGGATCTGCGCGGCGCGGGCCGCCTCCTCCATCTCCTGGTCGGTGGCGTCCGGCTTGGCGAAGCGCAGGTTCTCGGCGACCGAGGCGTGGAAGAGATAGGTCTCCTGCGAGACCACGCCGACGGCCCGCGCGAGGGTGTCGAAGTCCAGGTCCCGCACGTCGATCCCGTCGAGCGTGACCCGGCCTCCGGTGACGTCGTACAGGCGCGGCACCAGATAGCTGAGGGTGGACTTGCCGGAGCCGGTGGGTCCGACGACGGCCAGGCTGCCGCCCGCCGGCACGGCCACATCGATTCCGGTGAGCGTCGGGCCGCTCTTCTCGTCATAGCTGAAGTCGACGTCCTCGAAGGCGACCTCGCCCCGGATCTTCTCCAGCCGTACGGGCTTCTCGGGCTCGGTGATGTCCACGTCCAGATCGAGATACTCGAAGATCCGCTGGAAGAGCGCGAGAGAGGTCTGCATCTGCACACCCGTGGAGAGCAGACTCACGACCGGACGGAACAGGCCCTGCTGGAGCGAGACGAACGCGACCAGCGTGCCGATGGACACCGCCGTGCCGCCGGACTGGAGGGTGAGACCCGCGGCCCAGTAGATGACGGCGGGCATCGCGGCCATGACGATGCCGATCGTCGACATCCGCCACCGCCCGGCCATGTTGGAGCGCACTTCGAGGTCGACCAGCCGCTCGGACTCCTCGGCGAATCCCTGGGTGAGGGAGTCCGAGCGGCCCATGGTGCGGCCGAGCAGGATGCCGCTGACCGAGAGCGATTCGGTGACCGTGGCGGCCATGGCGGCCATCTGCTTCTGACGCTGCGTGGTGATCTTCTTGCGCTCCCGGCCGACCCGTCGGCTGATCCAGACGAACAGGGGCAGCAGGAGCAGGGAGACGACGGTCAGCCGCCAGTCGAGCGCGAGCATGGCGACGACGGTGGCGATGACCGCGGTGAGGTTGGAGACCAGTGACGTCGCGGTGGAGGTGACCGTCGCCTGCATGCCGCCGATGTCGTTGGCGATGCGGGACTGCACCTCGCCCGTGCGGGTCCTGGTGAAGAAGGCCAGCGGCATCCGCTGCAGCTGGGTGTAGACGGCTGTGCGCAGATCGTGCATGACCCGCTGGCCGACCGTGGTCGATATCAGGGTCTGCAGGACGCCGAAGACGCTGTTCATCACGGCGGTGAGGATCATGCCGAGGGCGAGCAGCGTGAGCAGGCCGGTGCGCCCCTGCGGGATGGCGGTGTCGAGGATCTCGCGGAGCAGGAACGGAGAGGCGACCGACACCAGCGACGAGGCGCCGACCAGCAGCCCGACCAGCACGAGCCGGCCGCGGTACGGATGGAAGAGACGGAAGATGCGGCGCAGCTCGGCGGGCGGCTGGGCGGCATCTCGGGGCGGGGGCGTCCACGTGGGTTCGTCGGGTTTCATGTGCTCCTTCGCCGGGCGTGAGGTGGCGGACATGCGATCACGGACAAGCTTGCCGAACTTTTGAGAGCATAGCTCATTGTTACCTATACTCACAATGAACAAGGTCCTGTTATTGTTCCCTCATGGACTCCCCCGACTCCGACGGCCTGCTGGCCGAGCAACTGCTGCGGCTGACGCGCAGGCTCCACCGCATCCAGAGCCGCCAGCTGGAGCCGATCGGCATCACGCCCGCGCAGTTCCGGCTGCTGCGCACCGTCGCGCAGTACGACGCCGCACCCCGGATGGCGGATCTCGCCCAGCGCCTGGACGTCGTGCCGCGCGCCGTGACCACCGTGGTCGACGCCCTGGAGGCGAGCGGCCGGGTGCGGCGGGCCCCGGATCCGGACAGCCGCCGGGTGGTGCGCATCGAGATCACCGATGAGGGGCACGCCACGCTCCGGTCCCTGCGCAGCGCGCGCCGGGCCGCCGCGGAGGAGATCCTGGCTCCACTGACCGCCGATCAGCGCGAAGTGCTCGGCGGACTGCTGTCCGCCCTGGTCGACGGAATGCCGGAAAGGCATTGCTGACATGCTGAAACCGAACGGGCGCGGGGCACCGCGCCGAGCCGCTTGAGGGGACCTGACATGCCGTTGCTGGAGCCGAACCCGGAATCCCTTCGTCCCGGTACGGTGCGTGAGCCCTCGCCCGACCGGGTGCCCGACCGGAACGCGCAGGGCACCCCGGAGCCACTGCGCTCCGATCTGACCGCGCTGCTCGGCGCCGACAAGGTGCTGTGGAAGGTCTCCGACCTCGTGCGGTACGCCTCCGACGCCAGCCCCTACCGGTTCCTTCCCCAGGTCGTCGTCGTCCCCGAGGACATCGACGACATCTCGGCGATCCTGTCGTACGCGCACGGCAAGAGCCGCGACGTCGTCTTCCGGGCGGCCGGCACCAGCCTGAACGGGCAGGCGCAGGGCGAGGACATCCTCGTCGACGTACGGCACCACTGGACGGGGATCGAGGTCCTGGACGACGGGGCGCGGGCCCGGATCCGGCCGGGGACCACCGTGATGCGGGCCAATGCCACGCTGGCCCGGCACGGGCGCCTGCTCGGCCCCGACCCGGCGAGCGCCATCGCCTGCACCGTCGGCGGTGTCGTCGCCAACAACGCCTCCGGCATGACGGCCGGGACGACCCGCAACTCGTACCGCACCGTCTCCTCGCTCACCTTCGTCCTGCCGAGCGGCACGGTCGTCGACACGGCCGATCCCGAGGCCGACGCGACGCTGGCGCACGCCGAGCCGGACCTGTGCGCAGGACTGCTGGCGCTGAAGGCGGAGATCGAGGCGGACGACGCGCTCACCGCCCGGATCCGCGCCAAGTACGAGATCAAGAACACCAATGGCTACCGCCTCGACGCGTTCCTCGACGGCTCGACGCCCGTGGAGATCCTGCGCGGGCTGATGGTCGGATCCGAGGGCACGTTCGGCTTCATCTCCGAGGTCGTCTTCGACACCCTTCCGCTGGACCGCAGGATCTCCTCGGCGCTGCTCTTCTTCCCGTCGCTGACCGCCGCCGCGGCAGCGGTTCCGCGCTTCAACGACGCGGGCGCCATCGCGGTGGAGCTGATGGACGGCAATACGCTGCGCGCCTCGGTCAGCGTCCAGGGCGTTCCCGCGGACTGGGCGGCCCTGCCGAAGGAGACCGCGGCGCTGCTGGTGGAGTTCCGTGCCCCCGACGAAGCCGGTCAGCAGGAGTACGAGCGGGTGGCGGACGCGGTCGTCGCGGGTCTCGACCTGGTCGCGCCGGCCGCCTCCGTCACCAATGAGTTCACCCGGGACACCAAGGCCATCTCCGGCTACTGGAAGGCGCGCAAAGCCTTCGTCACCGCGGTCGGCGGCTCCCGTCCCTCGGGCACGACACTGATCACGGAGGACTTCGCGGTCCCGCCGTCCCGGCTCGCCGACGCCTGCGAGGCCCTGCTCG
The DNA here is from genome assembly GCF_035917275.1 of Streptomyces sp. NBC_01237. Classification (NCBI taxonomy): domain Bacteria; kingdom Bacillati; phylum Actinomycetota; class Actinomycetes; order Kitasatosporales; family Streptomycetaceae; genus Streptomyces; species Streptomyces sp. NBC_01237. The sequence continues at coordinate 1,185,422 of NZ_CP108508.1, forward strand.
GGCTCCAGGCGGAGCACGGCTTCGACGCCGCCGTCGCGGGCCACGCGGCACACGGCAACCTGCACTTCCTGCTCGCCTTCGACGCCGCGCTGCCCTCCGACGTCGAGCGGTACGCCGCGTTCATGGAGGACTTCTGCACCCTCGTCGTGGAGCGTTTCGACGGGTCGCTGAAGGCGGAACACGCCACCGGCCGCAATATCGCCCCCTTCCTGGAGCTGGAGTGGGGGCCGAAGGCGACGGAGCTGATGTGGCGCACGAAGCAGATCATCGACCCCGACGGGGTCCTGGCTCCCCGCATCGTCCTCGACCGCGACCCCCGGGCCCATCTGCGTGGCCTGAAGACGATCCCGAAGGTGGAGGCGGTCGCCGACCCGTGCATCGAGTGCGGCTTCTGCGAGCCCACCTGCCCCAGCCAGGATCTGACCACCACACCGCGCCAGCGGATCGTGCTGCGCCGCGAGATGATGCGGCAGCCGGACAGCTCCCCGGTGGAGACCGCGCTGCTCGACTCGTACGGGTACGACGCCGTGGACACCTGCGCCGGCGACTCCACCTGCAAGCTGGCGTGCCCGGTCGGCATCGACACCGGCGCGATGATGAAGGACTTCCGCCACCGTCGGCACTCGCCGCGCGAGGAGCGCGTCGCCGCCCTCACCGCGAAGAACTTCAAGTCCGTCGAGGTCTCGGCACGGCTCGCGGTCGCGGCGGCCGACAGGATCGGTGACCGGCTGCTGGAGTCCGTGACCGGGCTGGCCCGCAAGGCCGTGCGCCCCGATCTCGTACCGGAGTGGCTGCCGGAGATCCCCGGTGCCGCCGCCCGGAAGCTGCCCCGTACGGCGCGGGTCGGTGCGAGCGCCGTGTACTACCCGGCGTGTGTGAACCGCATCTTCGCGGGCCCCGACCGGCACCGGGAGCCCTCGTTGCCCGAGGCCGTCGTGGCCGTGTCCGCCCGCGCCGGAAAGCCGGTGTGGATCCCGGAGGACGTCGCGGGGACCTGTTGCGCGACGATCTGGCACTCCAAGGGGTACGACGCGGGCAACGCCGTGATGGCCAACCGCATCGTGGAGGCGGCGTGGGGCTGGACGGCGGGCGGAAAGCTGCCGCTGGTCGTCGACGCCTCGTCGTGCACGCTCGGTATCGCCCATGAGGTGGTGCCGTATCTCACCGAGGACAACCGGGAGTTGCACCGGGAGCTGACGGTCGTCGACTCCCTGGTCTGGGCCGCCGATGAACTGCTGCCGGAGTTGACGGTGCTGCGAAGGGCCGGTTCGGCGGTCCTCCACCCGACGTGTTCGATGGAACACCTGGGCGACGTCGAGCAGTTGCGTACGCTGGCCGAGGCATGCGCGGACGAGGTGGTCATTCCGGACGATGCCGGTTGCTGCGCCTTCGCGGGCGACCGAGGCATGCTGCACAAGGAGTTGACGGATTCGGCGACCGCGAAGGAGGCCGCCGAGGTCAACAGCCGGGAGTACGACGCCTATCTGTCGGCGAACCGGATGTGCGAGATCGGGATGGACCGGGCGACCGGCCGCGAGTACTACTCGGTGCTGATGGAGCTGGAACGGGCCACCCGGCCGTCCGGCTGAGCGATCGACGGCCGCCGGGCGGGGTGGAGCCGAGGCCGGCCGCCGGGTGACCGTGGTGGGTCCCGGCATCGGGTGACGTAGCCGCGCGCCCACGCCCACCGCCTCACACCGGCACACCCCGCACGCCCGTGCCCTCACGCCGGAGCACGCCCCCGCCGTACACCGCCTCACTCCGCACGCCCGTGCACCCCGTACGCCCGTGCACGGCCGTGCACCCCGCACGCCGGTGCGCTCACGCCGGTGCGCCGCACTCTGCGGCGCACCGGCGTTCGTGCTGCGTGCACGCATCCCGTACGGCGTGACGGCCCGCCGCCGGGACGAAAGTCCATGGTTTCGGCGCGAGAGTCCAATTGCATCTCTTGCGCATCACCAGCCTCACCGTCCAGGGTCCTTACCGAGGTTCGGGCCCCGACGCACAGCCGGGGTTCCGGATCCGCACGCGCACCGTCAGAACCCCCACCCCACCTGGAGGCTCGATGAACGACGACGCACAGCACGAGAACGCTCCGCAGGAGGCGAACGGTGGCTCACCGAGCCGCCGTTCGGTGCTCTGGACCACGGCGGGAGTGGCCGGTGCCGGGCTCGTCCTCGGCGGTCCGGGCGGCGGTACCGCGTCCGCCGCGCCCGCCACCGGCTCCCGGAGCCCGGAGGCCGCCGCCGTACCCGCGCGCAAGGGCCGCACCATGGTCTCCGTACCCTTCGAGGGACGTTCCACCGTGCGGGTCGGCATCGTGGGCCTCGGCAACCGCGGCGGCAGCATGATCGATCTCTTCCTCGCCGTCCCCGGAGTGCGGGTCGTGGCCGTCTGCGACCCGGTCAGGGCCAAGGCCGAGAGAGCGTCCGCCAAGGTCACCGCCGCCGGTCAGCCGGCACCGGCCGTCTACACCAACGGTGAGGACGACTACGCGAACCTGTGCAAGCGCGGGGACATCGACTTCGTCTATGTGGCGACGCCCTGGGACTTCCACTTCGAGATGGCGAAGACCGCCATGCTCAATGGCAAGCATGTCGGTGTGGAGTGTCCGATCGCGCTGCGGCTCGACCAGCTCTGGGAGTTGGTCGACCTCTCCGAGCGCACCCGGCGGCACTGCATGCAGTTGGAGAACTGTTGTTACGGCCAGAACGAGATGCGCGTCCTGCGCATGGCGCACGCCGGTCTCTTCGGCGATCTGCTGCACGGCGCGGGCGCGTACAACCACGATCTGCGCGGCCTGATGTTCGACCCCGACTACTACGAGGGGCCCTGGCGCCGGCTCTGGCACACCAGGCTGCGGGGCGACCTGTACCCCAACCACGGGTTCGGGCCGGTCTCCAACTACATGGACATCAACCGCGGGGACCGCGCCGTGAGCATCACCAGCGTCGGTTCGCCCGCGCTCGGCCTTGCCGCGTACCGCAAGGAGCACATGCCGGCCGGTGACCCCAGCTGGAAGGAGACCTATATCGAGAGCGACCGGACGATCAGTCTCGTCCAGACCGCCAAGGGCCGGGTCATCCGGCTGGAGCACGACGTGTCGACGCCGCACCCGTACTCGCGCATCAACAGCCTCGGCGGCACGAAGGGCGTCTTCGAGGACTACCCGGCCCGTATCTACATCGAGCCCGACCACACCGACGACGAGTGGGCGGACTTCTCCAAGTACGCCGAATGGGACCACTGGCTGTGGAAGGAGCACGCCAATCCGCCCGGTGGCCACGGCGGTATGGACTACATGATGGTGTTCCGGCTGATGCAGTGCATGAGGCTCGGGCTCGTTCCCGACTTCGATGTCTACGACGCGGCGACCTGGACGGCACCCGTACCGCTCAGTCATCTGTCCATCAAGGCCAAGGGCGCCCCGCAGCAGATTCCGGACTTCACCCGCGGTGAGTGGAAGAAGGCCCGTTCCGGCATGGACTCGGAGAACCCGGAGGCGTGACGGCCCGGGGGTTCCGCGCCGGCGCGCGTGGGACCCCCACCCGCACGCTCAGACCTTGAGGGTGGCCCGGTCACCCATGACGACGACCGGGTGCTGGCGCGGATCGAGGGTCCGCAGCAGCACCCGCATGGCGGACTTCGGCACGCTCACGCACGCCGATGTGCCGCTGCCGTGGTCCATGTGAAGCCAGATACTGCCGCCCTTCGTCCGTCCCCGCGGGCGCGTCGGCTCGTTGGGCGGGGTGCCCTTGAGACGGTTGTAGTCGATGGCGATGACGTAGTCGAAGTCGTGCCAGTGGCTCTTGGACCAGTAGTGGGGCGCCTGGAAGGAGGCCGACTCCGCGTACGGCAGGAGGGCGCCGGGATCCGGCAGGACCCCGCCCGCGTCGCTGAGCGTGAAGACACCGACCGGGCTGCGCTTGTCGTTCTCGCGGTGGTCGGTGGTCCAGCCCTTCTTGCCGTTGTGGGCGGCCCATCGGCCCGATGTCTCCCAGCCGGCGCCGTCCTTCGTGTAGAGCACGACGGTGGCGTCCGGGGAGTCCTTGCCCGCGCCGTACACCGCGACCACCTGGCGAGAGGTCTTCGGGATCTTCGACCGCAACCGGTCACCGACGCCCGGTACGCGCTCGGGAGCCGTGGCCCGCGCCTTCCCGTGGCCGGTGTCGCGGTGACTCGTGCCGCCCTGCGGCGCACCGCAGGAGGTCAGGGGTATCAACAGCGCGCCGCAGACTCCTGCGGCGACCGCCATGCGCACTGCGCGTTGCCTCGGCATCCGCCCATGGTCGCACCCCCACCTGCCGGGTCGGAGACCGGCCGGACTCCACTCCCCCGGCCGAGGACACCAGGCCGTCACCGCCACCGCTGCCACTGCTGTCGCTGCTCTCCCTGCACTGCTGCCAGTGCTGCCACCGTCGCCGCGGGAACGGCCGAAGTCCACCGCGCGGAAAACCTGTTGCCCCGGACGGGGGCGGGAAGCGAACCTTGCACGGTTTGGTCCCCCCACCTGCACATCGGGATCCACCACTGATCTCCGCCCTTCCGAGCCCTGGGACGTCATGCAGATTCGCGATCTTCCGTACGCAGATCCCGGCGATCCCGATGTCCGTTCAGGCCCACGTTTCCTGTTCTGGCTCGGGCGCAATCAGCTCGCCGGGCAGCTGAAGGCCCTCTCCTGGGGGCTGCTTCACCAGCTGGCGATCGCCGGACTCCCGCTCGCCGTGGGTGTCACCGTCCAAGCCGTCATCGACCGTTCCGGCGGGCGGCTCGCGCTGTCCGGTGGGCTGATCGTGGTGCTCGGCGTACTCATCGCGGTCGGCGACACCATGCTCCACCGGACCGCGGTCACCAACTGGATCACCGCGGCCGCCCGGGTCCAGCAACTGCTGGCCCGCAAGACCGCCGAACTCGGCTCCGCGCTGACCCGGCGGGTCGCCGCGGGCGAGGTCGTCGCCGTCTCCACCGGCGACGTGGAGAAGATCGGCTGGTTCGTCGAGGCGATCTCCCGGTTCGCCTCCGCCGCCGCCGCCCTGGTGCTGATCTGCGTCGGGCTCGTCCTCTATCTGCCCTCCCTCGGCGTCCTGGTGGCGATCGCCATGCCCGTGCTGGCACTGGCCGTACTGCCCCTGCTCCCCCGCGCCACCCGGCGGGCCGACTTCCAGCGCGAGAAGGCGGGCAGGGCGACCGAGCTGGCCTCCGACACGGTCGCCGGTCTGCGGGTACTGCGCGGCATCGGCGGCGAGGAGCTGTTCCTCGGCCGCTACCGGCGTGCCTCCCAGGAGGTCCGCAAGGCCGCCGTGCGCAGCGCCCGCATGTGGTCGCTGATCTCGGCGATCCAGGTCCTGCTGCCGGGTGTTCTGCTGATCTCACTGGTCTGGTACGGGGCGACACTGGCCCGGGACGGGAAGATCGACGTCGGCCAACTGGTCACGGTGTACAGCGCGGCGACGCTGATGCTGTTCCCGCTGCGGCACTTCGAGGAGATCGCGATGGCGTACTCCTTCTCACGGCCCTCCGCCCAGCGCGCGGTACGGGTGCTGTCGCTGCACCGCAGCGCGCGGACCGCCACGATCGACGGCACGGCGCCGTCGGGCGATCTGTACGACCCCGCCACCGGGCTGATGGCCCCCCAGGGTCTCTTCACGGCCGTGGTCTGCGGCGATCCGGACGAGGCGGGCCGGCTGGCCGAGCGGCTCGGCGGGCACGCCCAGACCGAGGAGACCGACGAGGGGGACGGGGCCGCCGCGACGGCTCCTTCGGTGCTGCTCGGTGGCGTACCGCTGGACGAACTGCCGCTGGACTCGGCGCGGGCCGCCGTACTGGTGCAGGACAAGGACCCGGTGCTGCTCTCCGGGACGCTCCGGGAGCTGCTCGACGTTCCGTCGTCCGGCCAGGTGGCCGCCGAGGACGCGCTGGAGGCGGCCCAGTGCGGCGATGTGCTGGACGCGCTGGCCCAGGCGTCGCTCGACACGGACGGCGATCCGATGAGGACCCGGATCACCGAGCGGGGCCGGTCGCTCTCCGGTGGCCAGCGCCAGCGGCTCGCACTGGCCCGTTCCCTGGTCACGGACCCGGAGGCACTGGTGCTCGACGAGCCGACGTCCGCCGTCGACTCGCACACGGAGGCGAGGGTCGCGGCGGGCATCAAGCGGCTGCGCCAGGGGCGCACGACGGTCGCGTTCGCCTCGTCACCGCTGCTGCTCGACCTGGCCGACCGGGTGGTCCTGATCCACGGGGGAACCGTCGTGGCCGTCGGCAGCCACCGCGAACTGCTGGGCGCCGAACCGCACTACCGAGCGGTCGTCACCCGCGAGACCGACGACGAAGCCGCGGCATCGGCCGCACCCGAGGGGATCGCCGGCATCGAAGCGATCAACGCGATCGAGGAAATCGAGGAGAGGGCATGATCGGCGTCGCACCACCGGCGTACGACCCGGACGCCCCGGAGTCGGCGACGACCCTGCCGGTCGGTACACCGGCGACCGTACGGGCCTACGTACGCGACCTGCTGCGGCGCCACCGCACACCGTTCACCGTGCTCATCTCGGTGAACGCGGTGGCGGTGATCGCGTCGATCGTCGGTCCGTATCTGCTGGGCGGACTGGTCGAGGACCTGTCGAACGGGGTGACCGACCTCCATCTGGAGCGCACCGCCGCGGTGTTCGCGCTCGCGCTGGTCGTCCAGACGCTGTTCACCCGGACCATGCGGCTGCGCAGCGCGATGCTCGGTGAGGAGATGCTGGCCGATCTGCGCGAGGACTTCCTCGTACGCTCGGTCGGGCTGCCGCCGGGTGTCCTGGAGCGGGCCGGTACGGGTGATCTGCTCTCCCGCATCACCACGGACATCGACCGGCTGGCCAACGCGATGCGCGAGGCAGTGCCGCAGCTCGCGATCGGGGTGGTGTGGGCCGGGCTGCTGCTCGGCGCGCTGACCGTGACCGCTCCGCCGCTGGCGCTGGCCGTGCTGGTCGCCCTGCCGGTGCTCGTCGTGGGCTGCCGCTGGTACTTCCGGCGTGCCCCGTCCGCGTACCGCTCGGAGGCCGCCGGATACGCGGCGGTCGCCGCGATGCTCGCCGAGACCGTGGATGCCGGGCGGACCGTGGAGGCGCACCGGCTGGGGGCCCGGCGGGTGGCGCTCTCGGACGGGCGGATCAAGGAGTGGACGGCCTGGGAGCGGTACACCCTGTTCCTGCGCTCGGTGCTGTTCCCCGTCATCAACGCCACGTACGTGACGATTCTCGGTGCCGTGCTGATGCTCGGCGGCTGGTTCGTCATCGAGGGCTGGATCACCGTCGGGCAGCTGACGACGGGGGCGCTGCTGGCCCAGATGATGGTCGACCCGATCGGGCTGATCCTGCGCTGGTACGACGAGCTCCAGGTGGCCCAGGTGTCACTGGCCCGGCTGGTCGGTGTGCGGGAGATCGAGCCGGACGCGGGCGACGCCGGGGTCGGTCCCGACGGCCGTGAGGTACGGGCCGACGAGGTGCGCTTCGGGTACCGGGCCGGGGTCGACGTGCTCCACGAGGTGACACTCGACGTCGCCCCGGGCACCCGCCTCGCTCTGGTGGGCCCCTCGGGTGCGGGCAAGTCCACGCTCGGGCGGCTGCTGGCGGGGATCTACGCGCCGAGGACCGGTGAGGTGACACTCGGCGGTGCCGAGCTGTCCCGGATGACGGCGGAGCGGGTGCGTGAGCACGTGGCCCTGGTCAACCAGGAGCACCATGTCTTCGTCGGCTCGCTCCGCGACAACCTGCTGCTCGCCCGGGACGGCGCGGGCGACACGGAGCTGTGGGCCTCGCTGGCCGCGGTCGACGCGGACGGGTGGGCGAAGGCGCTGGAGAAGGGTCTGGACACGGAGGTCGGTTCGGGCGGTCTGGCGCTCACCCCGGCGCAGGCGCAGCAGATCGCGCTCGCCAGGCTGGTGCTCGCGGATCCGCACACGCTCGTGCTGGACGAGGCGACCTCGCTCCTGGACCCGAGGGCGGCCCGCCATCTGGAACGTTCGCTGGCCCGGGTGCTGGACGGGCGTACGGTCGTGGCGATCGCGCACCGGCTGCACACCGCGCACGACGCGGATGTGATCGCGGTGGTGGAGAACGGGCGGATCAGTGAGCTGGGCAGCCATGACGACCTGGTGGCGGCGGACGGCGCGTACGCGGCGCTGTGGCGCTCCTGGCACGGCTGAGCCACACGGGTCACCCCTGGGGCGGATCGGCCGCGGCCACCGCCCCGGGGCTGCCCGGCGCCGGGAGGCGAATTCAGCGGTGCCCGGTGAGGATGAGGTGACCGTCCCGGAATACGGGGCAGGCGAGCTCAGGACCGCGTAAGCCCGAGAAGGGACGCACACCGTGGCACCACCCAGGATTCTCGTCGTCGGCGCCGGCTTCGCCGGTATCGAATGCGTACGCCGTCTGGAGCGTCGGCTGGCCCCCGGGGAAGCCGAGATCACGCTCGTCACCCCGTTCTCCTATCAGCTGTACCTGCCGCTGCTGCCCCAGGTCGCCGCCGGGGTGCTCACTCCGCAGTCGGTCGCCGTTTCGCTGCGGCGCAGCAGCCGGCACCGCACCCGGATCGTCCCCGGCGGGGCCATCGGTGTGGACACGGCGGCGAAGGTCTGTGTGATCCGCAAGATCACCGACGAGATCGTGAACGAGCCGTACGACTACATCGTGCTCGCCGCGGGCAGCGTCACCCGGACGTTCGACATCCCCGGTCTGCTGGACAACGCCCGGGGCATGAAGACGCTCGCCGAGGCCGCCTACATCCGCGACCATGTCATCGCCCAGCTCGATCTGGCGGACGCCAGCCAGGACGAGGAGGAGCGGGCCTCCCGGCTGCGGTTCGTCGTGGTCGGCGGAGGCTACGCGGGCACGGAGACCGCGGCCTGTCTCCAGCGGCTCACCACGAGCGCCGTCAAGCGCTACCCGCGGCTGGATCCGAAGCTGATCAAGTGGCATCTGATCGACATCGCTCCCAAGCTCATGCCGGAGCTCGGCGACAAGCTGGGGCTGAGCGCTCTGGAGGTGCTGCGCAAGCGCGGTATCGAAGTGTCGCTGGGGGTCTCGATCGCCGAAGCCGGACCGGAACAGGTGACGTTCACCGACGGCCGGGTGCTGCCCTGCCGCACGCTGATCTGGACGGCCGGGGTGGCGGCCAGCCCGCTGGTCGCCACGCTCGGCGCGGAGACGGTACGCGGCCGGCTCGCCGTGACACCCGAACTGAAGCTGCCCGGCTCGGACGAGGTGTTCTCGCTCGGTGACGCAGCGGCGGTGCCGGACCTGGCCAAGGGCGACGGCGCGATCTGCCCGCCGACCGCCCAGCACGCCATGCGCCAGGGCCGTCTGCTGGCGGACAACCTCATCGCGTCGTTGCGTGGCCGCCCGCTGCGGAACTACGTCCACAAGGATCTCGGTCTGGTCGTGGACCTCGGTGGCACGGACGCGGTGTCCAAGCCGCTCGGCATCGAGCTGAAGGGGCTGCCCGCGCAGGCGGTGGCGCGCGGCTACCACTGGTCGGCACTGCGGACGAATGTGGCCAGGACCCGGGTCCTGACGAACTGGATGCTCAACGCGGTCGCCGGTGACGACTTCGTACGGACCGGATTCCAGTCCCGCAAGCCGGCCACGCTGCGGGACTTCGAGTACACGGACTCGTATCTGACGCCGGAGCAGATCAAGGAGTACACCGAGTCGGCGGTGATCCGCCACTGACGGCCGGTCCGCCCCGGCACCACCGCAGGGCCGTGTTCCGCCGCGACGGCGGGGCGCGGCCCTGTGTCAGCCCTGCCGGGACAGCACCGTTTCCAGGGTGTCCGCCTCCTGCGGCCGCTTGTCCTCGCGGTAGCGCAGCACCCGTGCGAAGCGCAGGGTCACCCCGGCCGGATAGCGGGTGGAGCGCTGGAGTCCGTCGTAGGCGATCTCCACGACCAGTTCCGGGCGCACGGTCACCACGAATCCGTCGTCTCCGGTGGCCAGCTCGCCCAGCCGCTCGGTCTGCCGGCTGAGCATCGTGTCGGTGAGTCCCTTGAAGGTCTTGCCGAGCATGGCGTACGAGCCGTCCGGCAGCCGAGCCCCCAGGTGCAGGTTGGAAAGCTTGCCGGTACGCCTGCCGTGTCCCCATTCGGCGGCCAGCACCACCAGGTCCAGGGTGTGCACGGGCTTCACCTTCAGCCACGAGGCACCGCGCCGGCCGGCGCTGTACGGCGCGCCGAGGCCCTTGACGACGACGCCCTCGTGGCCGCGTTCCAAAGTGTCGGCGAGGAAGGTGTCGGCGGCCAGCCGGGCGGCCTCGTCGTCCGGATCGGGTACCAGCGTGCGCCGTACCCGCAGCGTCTCGGGGACCAGCCGGGCCAGCGCCGCGTGCCGGGCGGTGAAGGGCAGGTCCAGGAGTGCCTCGTCGTCGACGGACAGCGCGTCGAAGAAGACGGGGACGAGGGGGACGTTCGCCGCCGCGCCGGGCACGTCACGCCGGGAGCCCACCCGGGCCGCGGTCTCCTGGAACGGGCGCGGCCTCCCGTCGTCCCCGAGCGCGATCACCTCGCCGTCGAGGATGAACCGCTCCCCCGGGAATCCGGCCACGGCGTTGACCACGTCGGGCAGCCGCTCGGTGATGTCGTCGAGGGTGCGCGTATAGGCGCGTACGCGGGAGCCGTCCCGGTGCACCTGCACCCGGATGCCGTCGAGCTTCTCCTCCACGGCGCACGGCCCGAGCCGCTCGACCGCCTCGGTGACCGAGCGTGCGGTGTGCGCCAGCATCGGCTGGACCGGGCGGCCCACGGTGAGCCGGAAGGTGGCGAGCGCGTCCGGCCCGTCCGCCAGCAGGCCCCGCGCCACGTCCTGGAGCGACCCGGCGAGCATCACGGCGCGCCGCACCTCGGCGGGCGGCGCTCCGGCGGCCCGCGCCAGGGCGTCGAGGGCGACGGCGTCGAGCGCGCCCTGGCGCACCTCGCCGGTGAGCAGTGCCCGCAGGAAGTGCTGTTCGTCGGCGGTGGCCGCGCCGAGCAGGGCGCGCAGACGCTCGCGGCGCACGGCCCGGGACCCCGTGCCGGACAGGGCGCCGAGCGCGGTGAACTCGGCGTCGACCCCGGTCACGGTGAGCGTGGGAGCGGCTGCGGGCGGCACCGGGTCGCCCAGCGTGCGCCACCCGATGCCCAGCCGCCCCTGCGGCAGGCGGCCCGCGAGGTACGGGATCACGATCGGTACGTCGTCCGGCCCGGCGTCCCGGAACAGCTCGGCCAGCAGGGCCACCTTCCGGTTCCGCCCGGACGTGGCGGCGACCTGGAGGGACACGTGGGCGAGCCGGGCGAGCAGCATGGGTTCATCGTCCTACGCCGCCGGACACACCGCCCGCGCAGAACCTGCGGCGGGCGGCGCATCGCGGACCCGGTCCGTGCGCCGTACCCCCGTACGCCGACGTCGGCCCAGGGACACCGCGCCCCCGTACGTCCCCGACGTCCCAGGGCCGCGCCCGCCCCCGTACGCCCCCGTCAGATGAAGTTGAGGGCGGCTGCCCCGCCCACTCCCCCGAGCACCATGAACGCGGGCATCAGCACCTTCAGCTCCACCCAGCTGCCCGCCCGGAAGCGCAGGGCCTTCGGCGGTCCGATCGGGTACCAGCGCTTGCGCCCCAGGGGGATCGGCCACAGGATCGGGCAGCCCGAGACGGTGAGCGCGTCGCCGATGTCATGGACGAGGGCGCCCAGCACGATGGGCAGCCCCAGCCACAGGTACTCCTGGCCCGGGGCGTCGAACAGCCAGCCGGAGCCGTTGCCCGGCTGGTCCAGGACGCCCGCCAGGATCCAGGCGCTGGTGGCGCCGAGCAGCCAAACCAGGACGTCGCTGGACATCCGGGCGGCCCGCCACAGCAGGCCCTCGACCGCGAGCACCAGGTGGACGAAGAGGATCGCCAGGACCGCCCAGCGGCCGCCGGTGATCGCGGCGACCGAGGCCCCGCCGCCGATCAGGACCGCCCACAGCCAGGTGTGGGTCAGCGTCCGGTGGCCGCCGTTCCTGCGGGGGTCACCGGGGCCCCTGGTCGCCTTGTAGACCGCGTGCGAGAGCTTGTCGACTATTTCGCACAGGCCGCGCGAGACGGGGCCGAAGGCGCGCGAGATGGTCGCGGACTTGTGGTCGAGGTCGGGGGCGAGCGCGGCGCCCGCGCAGATCAGCGCCCCGACGACCAGGACGGGCCAGGGCATCGTGTGGCCCGCGGCGGCCGCCGCCGCACCCACCCCCAGCCAGGCCGCTGCCCCTGACAGTGAGTGTGCCGGTCCCATCATGGTCGTTCCCGCCCCCAGTACGGTGGTGCGGCCATCGCCGTTGCGGCGCGGCCGAGTTGAGTGGGAAGCGTATCGTCCGTGATCTTCGTGCTGTCCTCCGGTTCCCTCATCGGGGTGGAAGACAGGCAAGATGGGGGCGTGACCCTCATCGATCAGCTGCCCCCGACCGACGACCCCGACGCCCTCTTCGAGGCCTTCTCGTCATGGACGGAGACCCAGGGCATTACCCTCTATCCCGCTCAGGAGGAGGCGCTGATCGAGGTGGTGTCCGGGGCCAACGTGATCCTGTCCACCCCCACCGGCTCGGGGAAGAGCCTGGTAGCGGCGGGTGCCCACTTCACGGCGCTGGCCCAGGACAAGGTCACCTTCTACACCGCCCCGATCAAGGCACTGGTCTCGGAGAAGTTCTTCGACCTGTGCAAGCTCTTCGGTACCGAGAACGTCGGAATGCTCACCGGCGACGCCTCGGTCAACGCCGACGCCCCGGTCATCTGCTGCACGGCCGAGGTGCTGGCCTCCATCGCGCTGCGCGACGGCAAGCACGCCGACATCGGCCAGGTCGTGATGGACGAGTTCCACTTCTACGCGGAGCAGGACCGCGGCTGGGCCTGGCAGATTCCGATCCTGGAACTGCCGCAGGCACAGTTCATCCTGATGTCGGCGACGCTCGGCGACGTCGCGATGTTCGAGGAGGATCTGACCCGGCGCACCGGCCGCCCCACCTCCGTGGTGCGCTCCGCGACCCGGCCGGTCCCGCTCAGCTACGAGTACCGGCTCACCCCGATCACCGAGACGCTGACCGAACTGCTGGACACCCGGCAGTCCCCCGTCTACATCGTGCACTTCACGCAGGCCGCGGCCGTCGAGCGGGCGCAGTCGCTGATGAGCATCAACATGTGCACGAAGGAGGAGAAGGAGAAGATCGCCGATCTGATCGGCAGCTTCCGCTTCACCACCAAGTTCGGCCAGAACCTCTCCCGGTACGTACGCCACGGGATCGGTGTGCACCACGCGGGCATGCTGCCGAAGTACCGGCGCCTGGTGGAGAAGCTCGCCCAGGCGGGCCTGCTGAAGGTGATCTGCGGCACCGACACCCTGGGCGTCGGCGTCAACGTGCCGATCCGCACGGTGCTGTTCACCGCGCTCACCAAGTACGACGGCACCCGGGTCCGAACGCTGCGCGCACGTGAGTTCCACCAGATCGCGGGCCGCGCGGGGCGGGCGGGCTTCGACACGGCGGGCTTCGTCGTCGCACAGGCGCCCGAGCACGTCATCGAGAACGAGAAGGCCGTCAAGAAGGCGGGCGACGACCCGAAGAAGAAGCGCAAGGTCGTCCGCAAGAAGGCCCCCGAGGGCTTCGTCGCCTGGTCGGAGACCACGTTCGACAAGCTCATCCAGTCGGATCCGGAGCCGCTGAGCTCCCGCTTCCGGGTCACCCACACGATGCTGCTCGCGGTGATCGCGCGCCCCGGCAACGCCTTCGAGGCGATGCGGCATCTGCTGGAGGACAACCACGAGCCGCGCAGGGCGCAGCTGCGGCACATCCGCCGGGCCATCGCCATCTACCGCTCGCTGCTCGACGGCGGTGTGGTGGAGCAGCTGGACGCGCCGGACGCCGAGGGCCGGATCGTGCGGCTGACCGTCGATCTTCAGCAGGACTTCGCGCTGAACCAGCCGCTGTCCACGTTCGCCCTGGCCTCGTTCGACCTGCTGGACGTCGAATCGCCCTCGTACGCGCTGGACATGGTCTCCGTCGTCGAGTCGACGCTGGACGACCCCCGGCAGATCCTCGCCGCCCAGCAGAACAAGGCGCGCGGCGAGGCCGTGGGGCAGATGAAGGCGGACGGTGTCGAGTACGAGGAGCGGATGGAGCTGCTCCAGGACGTCACGTACCCCAAGCCGCTGAGCGAACTGCTGTGGCACGCCTACGACGTGTACCGCACGAGCCACCCGTGGGTCGGCGACCACCCGGTGTCGCCGAAGTCGGTGATCCGGGACATGTACGAACGGGCCATGACGTTCACCGAGTTCACCTCGCACTACGAGCTGGCCCGCACCGAGGGCATTGTGCTGCGGTATCTGGCGAGCGCGTACAAGGCCCTTGAGCACACGATCCCCGACGACCTGAAGTCCGAGGACCTGGAGGACCTGATCTCCTGGCTCGGCGAGATGGTCCGCCAGGTGGACTCCAGTCTGCTGGACGAGTGGGAGCAGCTCGCCAACCCCGAGGTGGAGACGGCCGAGCAGGCGCAGGAGCGGGCCGACGAGGTCAAGCCGGTCACCGCCAATGCCCGTGCCTTCCGGGTGCTGGTGCGCAACGCGATGTTCCGCCGGGTGGAGCTGGCCGCTCTGGACCGGGTCCGCGACCTGGGCGAGATGGACGGCGAGTCCGGCTGGGACGAGGACGCCTGGGGCGAGGCGATGGACGGCTACTGGGACGAGTACGAGGACCTCGGCACCGGCCCCGACGCGCGCGGGCCGAAGCTGCTGAAGATCGAGGAGGACCCGGAGCACGGTCTGTGGCGGGTCTGGCAGGCTTTCGCCGACCCGAACGGGGACCACGACTGGGGCATCAGGGCGGAGGTCGATCTGGCGGCCTCCGACGAGGAGGGCCGGGCGGTCGTCCGGGTCACCTCGGTGGGCCAGCTGTGAGCACGTACCGGATGAGGCGGGCGGCCACCGCGGACCGCACGCGGGAGTGGAGACGAACGGCATGACGAACCCGGAGCGTCTGGTCGACCTTCTCGACCTGGAACGGATCGAGGTCAACATCTTCCGCGGCCGCAGTCCGCAGGAGTCCCTGCAACGGGTCTTCGGCGGGCAGGTCGCGGGCCAGGCGCTGGTGGCGGCGGGCCGGACCACCGACGGGGAGCGGCCGGTGCATTCGCTGCACGCCTACTTCCTGCGGCCGGGGCGCCCCGGGGTGCCGATCGTGTACGAGGTGGAACGGGTGCGGGACGGCCGGTCCTTCACCACCCGCCGGGTCACGGCCGTCCAGGAGGGGCGGACGATCTTCAATCTGACGGCGTCCTTCCACCGCCCCGAGGCGGGCGGCTTCGAGCACCAGCTGCCGCCGGCCCGCACGGTGCCGGACCCGGACGGGCTGCCGACCGTGGCCGACGAGGTCCGTGAGCATCTGGGCGCGCTCCCGGAGGCGCTGGAGCGGATGGCCCGGCGCCAGCCCTTCGACATCCGCTACGTCGACCGGCTGCGCTGGACGCGGGAGGAGATCAAGGACGCGGATCCGCGCAGCGCGGTGTGGATGCGCGCGGTCGGACCGCTGGGCGACGACCCGCTGGTGCACACCTGCGCGCTGACGTACGCGAGTGACATGACGCTGCTCGACGCGGTCCGCATTCCGGTGGAACCGCTGTGGGGCCCGCGCGGTTTCGACATGGCGTCGCTGGACCACGCCATGTGGTTCCACCGGCCGTTCCGGGCGGACGAGTGGTTCCTGTACGACCAGGAGTCGCCCATCGCGACGGGCGGACGGGGTCTGGCGCGCGGCCGGATCTACGACCGTGAGGGCCGGCTGCTGGTGTCCGTGGTGCAGGAGGGGCTGTTCCGGCGCCTGGACGCGTAGGGGGTTCCCTCGGGCCGGGACCGGCTCAGATGCCGGGCAACGGGTCCTGATCGACCTCGTGACGGCGGGTGCGGATGTCCGGCGGCGCGGGGTGCAGTTTGGCGTCGCAGGACGGCCCGAGCGCCTTGCGCCGTGACCCGGCGCCGATGAGCGGGCGGCCGCACAGCCGGCAGCGCACGGGGCGGCGTACGGGAGGGTCGTCGGACGTCGCCGTCCCGGCGGCCTCGGCGTTTCCGGCGGGCTGGGGCAGCGGTTCGGGGAAGGGTTCGGCGGACTCCACGGTGTGATCCTCTCAAACCGTCCGGTCTACGCTGCGGTCCCAGCGACAGAACAACGAGGAGCGGGCGCATGAGCGGCGTACTGACCATGAGATCCGTCCCCCGGGACACGACGGTCCGGGCGCCGGGAACGGGCGGTCCGCCCGCTCCGGTGGGGCGCGTCATCAACCTCCGGGACGGCCGGGGCGAGCCCCGGGCGGTGGCTCATGTGGAGCGCGAGCTGCCGCCCGGCGGCATACCGGAGTACCTCGCGGCCCGGAAGAACGGGGCACGCTCCTTCGTCCTGTGGGCCGATCCGGACCGGCGGCAGCGGCTGGCCACCCTGGTCACCGCGTCGGTGGCCCATGGCGTGTGGACCTATCAGGTGCTGGGCGCCCAGGACGAACCGATCGGCACGCTCGTCCGCGAGAAGGCCCTCTCCGGCAAGGGGCTGCGCACGCGCTGGACGGTGACCCAGACCGGCTGCCCGGCGGCGGTCGGCTACAAGGGCCGGATCTTCTGGTGGTACGTCTGGTGGCTGCTGCTGCCCGTCCAGGCGGTCGTCGCCACGCTCGCTCTGCTCAGCGGCAACGGCGACGTCGCCCGCGGGCCCCGGCGCATCGTGTGGCGCACGGGCGAGGAGGCCCCGCTGGAGTTCCGCTCGGACAAGGACGAACTCCATCTGCACGCGCCGTGGTGCGACTGGCGGCTCGGTGCGGCGCTCGTGGCACTGGTACCGACCTTCGAGGGCTGGCTCGGCCACCCGTGGGACGACGGGAAGAAGTAGGCCAGCACCTCAGGGCATCCCGGATATGGGATATCGTCTCTCAAGTGAGAGACGCTGAGGCTGTGGAACCCGGTTCCCTCGATGCCGGGCTCGCCCGGCGGCTGGGCGAACTGCGCGGCGAGCGGGGCTGGTCGCTGGACGAACTGTCCCGGCGCAGCGGAGTGAGCCGTTCGACGCTCTCCCGGCTGGAGCGGGGCGAGCTGAGCCCGACCGCCACCCTGCTGGGACGCCTGTGCACGGTGTACGGGCGGACGATGTCGCGGCTCCTGATGGAGGTGGAGGCCGAGCCTGTGATGTTCGTGCCGGTGGATCAGCAGCCCGTGTGGCGGGACGAGGCGGCCGGTTTCGTCCGGCGCTCGGTCTCGCCCCCGCACGCCGGACTGCGCGCCGAGGTCATCGAGTCCACGCTCGAAGCCGGTGCCTCCCTCGCGTACGAGCACGCTCCCGTGCCCGGGGTGGAGCAGCACATCTGGGTGCTGGAGGGGACGGTGGAGATCACCGTCGACGGAACCGCGTACCGCGTGGGCCGCGGTGACAGTCTGCGCTTCCGGCTGCACGGCCCCTCGCACTTCCACTGTCCGGGCCCGGAGCGGGTCCGCTACGCCCTCGTGATCGTTCTGCCGTGAAAGGACCCTGCCCCATGACCGAGATCGTCCCCGTGTCCGGCCCCGAACTGGTCACGTACGCCGATGAGCTGGCCGCCCTCCTGGTGGAGACCGTCGAGGAGGGGTCGTCGGTGGGCTTCCTCGCCCCGCTGGACCGTGAGGTCGCCGCCGCCTGGTGGCGCGAGCGGGCCGCGGCGGTCGACGCGGGCGGCCTCGGCGTCTGGATCGCCCGCGACGGGGAGCGGGTGGCGGGCACCATCGGTCTGGTCCGGGCTCCGCTGCCGAACGCGCGGCACCGCGCGGAGGTCGCCAAACTGATGGTCCGCCCCACCGCACGCGGCCGGGGCGTCGGCCGGTCGCTGCTGGCCGCGGTCGAGGAGTGGGCGGCCGGCTCCGGGGTGACGCTGCTGATCCTGGACACGGAGACGGGGAGCCCCGCCGAGCGGCTCTACCGCGCGGCGGGCTGGACCGCGTGCGGGACGGTTCCGGCGTACGCCGGTGACCCGGCGGGCGTGTTGAAGCCGACCACCTTCTACTACAAGGAGGTCGGCTCCGCCGCGCCCGGCCGACCGGCGGGAGCGACCGGCCGGGCGACGGATCAGGCCGCGAGCCCGTCGACGTCCTTGTAGGCGACACCGTCCTTCATCACGAGCAGGATGTTCTCGGGCCTGCCCAGTGCGTGGATGTCGGTCAGCGGGTTGCCGCGGGCGATGACGACATCGGCGCGCTTGCCGGGTTCCAGGGTGCCGATCTCATGGGCGAGGCCGAGGAGTTCGGCGGCTTCGCTCGTGCCCGCGCGCAGGGCGCCCATGGGGGTCATCCCGCAGTCCACGAGATGGCCGAGCTCCCGCAGGTTGGTGCCGTGCTCGGCGATGCCGCAGTCGGTTCCCATGGCCACCCGCACACCGCGTTCGATGGCGTGCGGGATGTGGGTGCGGGCGACCTCCTGCCAGTGCCTCTTCTTCGCGTACGCCCAGGGCGCCGCCTTCTTCGGGTCCGGGTCGGTGTTGGCCGTGGTGAGGGTCGGGACGAGGAAGGTGCCGCGCTCCAGCATCAGATCGATGGCCTCGTCGTCGATCTCGTAACCGTGCTCGATGCTGGCGACCCCGCCGCGCACGGCGTTGAGGATGCCGCCCCGGCCCTGTGCGTGGGCGGCGACCTTCTTGCCCCGGTGTCCGGCCGCGATCTCGGTGATCGTACGGATCTCGTCCTCCAGGAATCCGTCGTCGTCCGGCTGGTCGGTGGGGCTCCACACTCCCCCGGTCGCGGCGACCTTGACACAGTCGGCGCCCTGGCGCAGCACCCCGCGTACGGCCTTGCGGCACTCCGCGGGTCCGTCGGCGAGGCGGCCCATGGTGCTGTCCACCGCGCCGTCGTTGTCGGCGGCACGGAAGTCGCCGTGGCCGCCGGTCGGGCTGAGCATGGCGACGGCGATCAGCAGCCGGGGGCCGACCAGGAGTCCCGATTCGACGGCGTGCCGGTGCCCGGCGTCGGCTCCGCCGAGGTCACGGGCCGTGGTGACACCCGCTTCCAGGGTCTGCTTCATCCGGGGCGCCGCCAGGAACGTGAGGAGGCTGCGCGGCATGGTCGCGATCTCCGCGTGGCTCATCGCGGTGCCCGGGGCGGCCATATGGACGTGGCAGTCGATGAAGCCGGGCAGGATCGTGTCGCCCCGCACGTCGATCCGGCGGGTGTGATCGGGGAGTCCGGGGTGCTCGGCGGACGGTCCCGCCCACTGGACGGTCCCGTCCACCACGAGCACCGCGCCGTCCCGGACCGGTTCGCCCCCGGTGCCGTCGATGAGCAGGCCGTTGTGCAGGAGTACGGGGGTGGTTGCGGGCGCGGGCATGGCACGGTTCCTTCTCTGGAGGGGGTGGTTGCGGGGTGCGTGCGCGGGGCGCTCAGGTGGCCGTGCCCGCGCGGGGCCGGGCCACGACCGAAGCGGCGACGGCGACCAGGGCCGACACGGCGGCGCAGCACCACCACACGGTGGTGTAGGCGTCGATGGTCGGGATCTCGGTGCCCTTGAAGGTGATCGCGGTGAGGACGGCGGCGAAGACGGCGCCCGCGACGGAGCCTCCGACGGTCTTCGCGGTGTTGTAGATGCCGGTGGCGACGGCCGTGCGCTCCTGGGGGCTGGCGTCGACGATCAGTACGGGCATCGCGCTGAGCGCGAGTCCGATGCCGAGACCCACGACGCCGTTGACGACGACGAACTGCCAGGGCTCGTCATGGGCGGCGATCAGGAAGAGGTACCCGGCCGTCATCAGCACCCCGCTGAGCGCCAGGACACCGCGGCCGCCGATGCGCTTGAAGAGCCGCGCGGCGAACAGTGAGGCAACGAAGGCCATCACACCGGAGGGGAGCATCAGCCAGGCGATGCCGAGGGCGTCGTATCCGAAGCCGTAGCCCAGCTTCTCGGCGGGCGAGGAGACGAACAGCACGGCGGCGGTCTGGGCGCCGAAGAGGGCGGTGCCCAGCAGGAAACTCGCCGCGTAGACCGGGAGCAGGGTGCGCCGCACGGTGAGCCGGATGTCGACGATCGGCTCGGCGACCCGGAGCTCGACCAGGACCCAGGTCACCAGGGCGAGTGCGGCGACCGTGAACAGGGTCAGCGTCCAGGCGTCGGTCCAGCCCCACTTGGGGCCCTGCGAGATGGCGAGCAGCAGGGTGGCGAGCCCGACGCTGAGGAGCCCCGCGCCCGCCCAGTCGACCTTGCCCCGGGCGCGGACGGTGGACTCGGGGACGAGGAAGAAGACCACGGCAGCGCACACGGCGGTGGCGGCGGCGGGGATCCACAGGACGCCGTGCACGGAGGAGATGACCTCGCGCAGCAGCCCGGCGATGACCATGCCCGCGCTGGCGCCGAAGGTGAGCGAGCCGACCAGCATGGCGATGGCGCTGCGGCTGCCGGCCGCGTCGAGCCGGTCGCGGACCAGGCCGATCTCCAGCGGGAGAAGGGCGGCGAGGGGGCCCTGGAGGACCCGGCCGACGAGGAGCACCTCGAAGGAGGGTGACCAGGCCACGAGGACGGAGCCGACGGCGAGGCAGAGAACGGCGATGCGGAGCAGCCTCCGGTGGCCGTACATGTCGCCGAGGCGTCCGAAGACCGGTACGGAGACGGCCGCGGCGAGCAGTTGCGCGGCATTGACCCAGTTGAGGTCACCCGCGCCGACGTTCAGGACGGCGCCGAGCTCCGGCAGGAGCGTCGGCATCATTCCTTGGATGATGCCGCTGGTCAGTTCGACGAAGACGAGGAATCCGACGACGGCGGCGACTCTCGGACCGTCGAGGCCGGGCGCGCCGGTGCCCTTGACGGGCTGGATACGCGACATGGGTTCTCCACTGGGGAACGGCCGCATCGGGACGCGGCGGTTGAGGCAGGAGGTGAAGCGATGGCGGTGGAGCGGGTACGGGGAGGACCCGGCATCAGCCGGCCGGGCGTGTTCCGGCGTTCAGCAGTGCCTGGGCGACCGCCCGTACGGCGGCCAGATCGGCCGGTCCCGGGGTGATGCCGACGGCGGCCAGGGCGGCCTCGATGCCGGCGGATTCCGGGGCCTGGGCGGGAGCGGACGGTACGGGGGGCTTCGGGTCGGCCCCGGTGGCGTCCGGGTCCCGGAGCGGGGCGGGCCGGTGCCGGGGGTCGGGCGCGGCCCGGCGCAGATGCCAGGTGGTGGCGGACTGGAAGGCCTCGCCCGCGGCGAGCAGGGTGCTCTCCGTGTGGGGGCGGCCGGCCAGTTGGAGGGAGAGCGGCAGTCCGGCCGGATCGGCGCCCATGGGGAGCGCGAGGGCCGGGAAGCCGGTGGGGTTCCAGACCGCGGTGAGGTTGAGCTCGTCGCCGGGCGCCGCTTCGTGCGCGTAGGTGCGGGCGGGCGCGGGCCAGGTCGGGGTGGCGACCACATCGACGCCGCCGGGTGAGTCCAGGCGGGCGAGGAGGCGGGCGGTGAGCTGTTCGCGGGTCCGCTGGGCGCGGAGGTAGAGGTGTGCGGGGAGCACGGCCCCGGCGGCGGCCAGCCTGCGGAATCCGCGCCCGTGTCCCTGCCAGTGGGCGGCGAGGCGTTCGCCGTGCACGGCGAACGCCTCGGCGAGCATGGTCACGGCGTTCACGGCGAGCAGGGGGCCGAATTCGGGAAGGTCGAACTCCCGTATCTCCGCACCGAGTTCCCGGAGCTCGCGCAAGGAGCGGTGGAAGGCCGTGCGGCACTCCTCGGTGACGCCCGCCCCCTCGACGAGACCGTACGGGACACCGATGCGGAGACCTCGTACCCCGGCGACCGGGGCCGTGGGCCTCGGCCGTCCGGTCAGTGCGTCGAGCAGCAGGCCGCAGTCGCGGGCGCTCACGGCCATCGGGCCGAGGACGTCCTGCGAGGGGCTGAGCGGTACGCAGCCCTCGGCGGGCAGCAGGCCGAAGGTGGTCTTCAGGCCGGTGGTGCCGCACAGGGCGGCCGGGAGCCGGACGCTTCCGGAGGTGTCGGTCCCGAGGGCGCCGAGGAAGAGCCCCGCGGCGATCCCCGCGCCGTTGCCGGTGCTCGATCCGCCGGTCCAGCGCTCTGGGTCCCACGGGTTGCGGGGCACCGGGAAGGTGTGGACGGGGTCGGGCCGGCCGATGGCGTACTCGGCCATGGTGGTCTTCCCGAGGACGACCGCCCCGGCGCCGCGGAGCCGGGCGACGGCGGGCGCGTCCTGGCCGTGCCACCAGCCGGGGTCGTGCACGGGGCTCTGTGCGGTGGAAGGACCCTCGACCGTGGCGAGGTTGTCCTTCACGGCGAGCGGCAGTCCGTGCAGCGGACCCCGGTCGCCGCTGCGCCGGGCGTCGGCGGCGTCGGCCGCCGCGAGCGCCTGCTCCGGGAAGCGGGTCACGTACACACCGAGCAGCGGGTCGAGCCGGTCGGCGTCGCGCAGGGCCGCCTCGACGAGTTCCCGGCTGCCGACGGCACCCGAGCGCAGGCTGTGGACCGCCTCGGTGAGAGTCGGGAATGGCTGCTGCACGACGCACCTCCGGACGCTGAAAGTGGCTGGATCTGATGGGGTACGGCGATGCTAGTCTCCGATCAAGAAGCGGCCAGGAATTGCTGATTCCTGTCACTGCCCAACATCAAATGCAGTAATTTCCCACGACGGCCCAGGATGCGGATCACCGATGACCGAAAATCTGCCCCCGCTCAGCGAGCTCGATCTGGCACTGATCAACGCCCTCCAGATCAACCCGCGGGCGCCGTGGACCGAGCTGGCCAAGGCCCTGGACGTCGACGCGGCGACGGTGGCGAGGCGCTGGGAGCGGGTGCGGACGGCCGGGCACGCCTGGGTGACGGCCTATCCGTACGGGGACGCCGGCGGCGGCGCGCTGATCGAGATCGACTGCGCGCCCGGTCAGGCGGGGGCGGTGGCGGCGATCCTGTCGGCGGACCCGCACGCGGTGACCGTGGAACACGCGGCGGGCGGCCGGGACCTGCTGATCACCGCCATGGCCACGAGCTTCGGCGCCCTCTCGCGGTACATCGTGGACCGGCTCGGCACCATCCCCGGCATCATCGCGACCCGGGCGCATCTGGTCACCCGCAGTTATACGGAGGGCAGCGTCTGGCGGCTGACGAGCCTGAGCCGCTCGCAGCAGGAGGTCCTGGCCGCGTCCCGGCGGGCGGCGGCGGGCAGCTCGAACGAACTTCCCGAGTACGCCGACCTGGTCACCGCGATCGGGGAGAACGGGCGCATCTCGCTGAGCGAACTCGCCGACCAGCTGGGGATCTCGGTGAACACCGCGAGCCGCCGGCTCAACCGGCTGCTGGAGTCCGGGAAGCTGGTGCTCCGCTGCGACCTGGCCCGTTCGCTGTCGGGCTCACCGGTCGCCGTGACGTTCTTCGGGACCGTGGCGGCCGAGCACCTGGACGCGACGGCGCGGGAGCTGGCGAAGCTGCCCGAGATCCGGCAGTGCCTGGGACTTGCCGGGCCGCAGAATCTGATCGCCACAGTCTGGGTATCGTCCCTGGTGGACGCCCAAGCCCTGGAGGTACGTCTGGCCGCCGCCCTGCCCCATCTGCGCATCGCCGACCGGGCGGTAGCCCTGCGCGCGGTCAAGCTGATGGGCAGGCTGCTGGATCCCGAGGGGCGGGCCGTCGGCTTCGTTCCCATGAACCTCTGGGCGTCACAATGAACACCGACGCATTGGACACGAGGAGCGATTCCATGACGCTGCACGACATCCCGCTGCACACCCTCACCGGCGAGCCGACCACCCTGGGCGCCTACAGCGGCCAGGCGCTCCTGCTGGTGAACGTGGCCTCCAAGTGCGGCCTCACCCCGCAGTACGAGGGCCTGGAGCGGCTCCAGAATCAGTACGGGGACCGCGGCTTCACCGTCCTCGGCGTGCCCTGCAACCAGTTCGCGGGCCAGGAGCCGGGCAGCGCGGAGGAGATCCAGACCTTCTGCTCGACGACGTACGGGGTCACCTTCCCGCTCCTGGAGAAGCTCGACGTCAACGGCGAGAGCCGGCACCCGTTGTACGCGGAACTCACGAAGCTCGCGGACGCCGAGGGCGAGGCCGGCGACGTGAAGTGGAACTTCGAGAAGTTCGTCATCTCACCGGCCGGTGTGCCGGTGGCCCGGATCCGCCCCGGCACCGAGCCGGAGGCACCCGAGGTCGTCGCGGCCATCGAGGCCCAGCTCCCGTCCTGAGCCGACGCCGTGTGCCGCGCGGGAGCGTGTTCCCGCGCGGCACACGGCCGGACGCCTCAGGGCCGGCGGCCCCTCCCGACGGGCTCTGCCCCGTCGCGCCGCCCAGCACGCACGCCCCCTACGGGGCGAACACTGCCGGCCGAGGCACTAGCGGATCGGCATGCCCGACAGGGTCCGCGCGATCACCAGGCGCTGGATCTCACTGGTGCCCTCGAAGATGGTGTAGATGGCCGCGTCCCGGTGCATCCGCTCCACCGGGTACTCCCGGGTGTACCCGTTGCCGCCGAGGATCTGGATCGCCTGGGCGGTGACCTTCTTCGCGGTCTCGCTCGCGTAGAGCTTCGACATGGAGCCCTCGGCAGAGGTGAACGGCTTTCCGGCGGACGCCATCCAGGAGGCGCGCCAGACCAGCAGCCGGGCCGCGTCGATCTGCGTCCGCATGTCGGCGAGCTGGAAGGCGATGCCCTGGTTGTCGATGATCGGGCGGCCGAACTGGGTACGGGTCTTCGCGTAGTCGAGGGCGACCTCGTACGCGGCGCGGGCGGTGCCCACGGCCATGGCGCCGACGGCCGGGCGGGACGCCTCGAAGGTGGCCATCGCCGCGTTCTTGACGCGCTCGCCGCCACCGGCCCTGGCCCGCTCACGGGCGCGGGCGAGACGCTCGTCGAGCTTCTCCTTGCCACCGAGCAGACAGTGGCCGGGGACGCGCGCGTCCTCCAGGACCACCTCGGCGGTGTGCGAGGCCCGGATGCCGTGCTTCTTGAACTTCTGGCCCTGCGAGAGACCGGGCGTGCCCGGCGGCACGATGAACGAGGCGTGGCCCTTGGAGCCGAGCTCCGCGTCGACGACGGCCACGACGACGTGGACGTTGGCTATGCCGCCGTTGGTCGCCCAGGTCTTCGTACCGTTGAGGACCCACTCGTCCTTGGCCTCGTCGTAGACGGCACGGGTGCGCATCGAGGCGACGTCGGAGCCCGCGTCCGGCTCGGAGGAGCAGAACGCGGCGACCTTCACATCGTCGGCGTCGCCGTACATCTGCGGGATCCAGGTCCCGATCTGCTCCTCGGTGCCGTTGGCGAGGACGCCGACGGCCGCCAGGCCCGTACCGACGATCGACAGGGCGATGCCCGCGTCGCCCCAGAAGAGCTCCTCCATGGCCATGGGGATGCCGAGGCCCGTCGGGTCGAAGAACTGCTGGGCATAGAAGTCGAGGGAGTAGATGCCGATCTTGGCCGCCTCCTGGATGACGGGCCAGGGCGTCTCCTCACGCTCGTCCCACTCCGAAGCGGCCGGACGGATCACATCCTCGGCGAAGCCGTGGAGCCAGTCGCGGACCTGCTTCTGGTCGTCGTTGAGATCAAGCGTGAACTCGGCCATGTTCCCCTCCATGCACTGCCGTCAAAAGCGTGCGTTACTTGCGGTAACAACAGTCTGTTACCGGCAAGTAGCCACTGTCAACAGCCAAGATGCCGATCGGCACCCTCCCGGGGCAGGGTGTTACGTTGCCCCGGCGTGAAGAAACTGCAGGGCAGGGGTGGGGAGAGACACGACATGGAGACCACGCGACAGGCCGAGCGGCAGCGCAGCGCGGCCGAACGCCGCCGCCGCGAGCTGCTGGAGGCCGCGGACCGGGTGGTGCTCAGGGACGGGCCCAAGGCGTCGATGAACGCGATCGCCGCCGAGGCCGGGATCACCAAGCCCATCCTCTACCGCCACTTCGGGGACAAGGGCGGGCTCTACCGCGCACTCGCCAAGCGGCACACCGACGCGCTGCTGAGCGCGCTGCGCTCGGCGCTCGACGCACCGGCTGAGCGCCGTGAACGGGTGGAGGCCACGCTCGACACCTACCTCGCCGCGATCGAGGCCCGCCCGCAGGTCTACCGCTTCCTGATGCACCCGTCCGACGACGCCGCCCCCTCCCCCGAGCAGGGCTTCGACGTCGGCCGGCACTCCGCGCCGCTGCTGCGCCGCCTCGGCGAGGAGCTCGGCAAGGTCATCGCCGAGCGGGTGGACCTGGGCCCGGACAGCGAGCAGATGGCGCGCATCTGGGGCCACGGCATCGTCGGCATGATGCACGCGGCGGGCGACTGGTGGCTGGGCGACCGGCCCTGCTCCCGCGCGCAGTTGGTGCGCAGCCTGGCCGATCTGCTGTGGGGCAGGCTGGCCGGCGCGGGCGACCGGCCCGGCGGTCCCGGCTTCTGACCCCCCGCCCGGCACCACCGCTCAGCCGCTCAGCCGCCGCTCGCCCAGGGCGCCCGCCGCGCCGCGCGCAGCGCCCTGGCGCGGCGCAGCCCGGTCAGCCGGTCGGTGTAGACCGTGCCGCCGAGGTGGTCGCACTCGTGCTGGAGGCAGCGGGCGAACCAGCCCGTGCCGGTGATCCGTACCGGTTCGCCGGTCATCGTGACCCCTTCGACGACCGCGCGGTCGAAGCGTGCCGTACCCGCCTCGATACCCGGAAGTGAAAGACACCCTTCCGGTCCGCGTACGGTAAGGCCGTCCGCCTCGACCAGTTCCGGATTGACGATGTGCCCCAGGTGCCGGACATCGTCGTCGTCCGGACAGTCGTAGACGAACACCTTGAGCGGGACGCCGATCTGGTTGGCGGCGAGCCCGACACCCTGCGCCGCGTACATGGTGGCGAACATGTCCTCGACCAGCCTGGCGAGCGGGGGTCCGAAGTCCGTGACGTCCTCGCAGGCGCTGTGGAGCACCGGGTCACCGAGCAGACTCATGGCACGGATGAGTCCGGAACTGCCGGGGATCGGGCGGTTTCGCATGCCGGCAAGCGTACGTTCCGCCGCGGCCACGGACTTCCCGTGGTGCCGCGGTGCGGTCGTCGCACCGGACATCGATAGGCTGGGCGCGGACCGATGCAAGGAGGATCTAGGACGATGGCAGGCAACACGGAGCCGTTGTCGCCGCGGGCCAAGCTGGCCGTGACGGCGGGCAAGGCCGCGGCGGCGGTGTCGCGCGCCGCGGGGCGCGGCAGCGGATCGGTGATCGGCGGCCGGGTGGCGCTCAAGCTCGACCCCGACCTGCTGGGGCGGCTGGCGCAGCACCTGGACGTGATCCTCGTGTCGGCGACGAACGGCAAGACGACCACCACACGGCTGATCGCCGAGGCACTGCGGGCCGCTGGGCCCGTCGTGTCGAACGCGCTCGGCGCGAACATGCCCGCGGGCATCACCTCGGCGCTGGCCGGCGGCTCGGACGCGAAGTACGGCGTGATCGAGGTCGACGAGAAGTACCTCGCCGGTGTCGCACGCGACACGACGCCCAAGGCGATCGCGCTGCTCAATCTCTCCCGCGACCAGCTGGACCGCGCGGCGGAGACCCGGATGCTCGCGGAGCACTGGCGCGAGGGGCTGTCCGGCTCGAAGGCCGTGATCATCGCCAACGCCGACGACCCGCTGATCGTGTGGGCGGCGTCCTCCTCCCCCAATGTGGTGTGGGTGGCGGCCGGTCAGGCGTGGAAGGACGACGCGTGGTCCTGCCCGTCCTGCGGCGGCGTGATGCAGCGGCCGGGCGACGACTGGTTCTGCGGGCAGTGCGGCTTCCGCCGTCCCGCCCCGAGCTGGGCGCTGAACGGCGACTACGTGCTGGACCCGCACGGTTCGGCATGGCCGATCCACCTCCAGCTGCCCGGCCGGGCGAACAAGGCGAACGCCACCAGCTCGGCCGCCGTCGCGGCCGTCTTCGGTGTGCCGCCGCAGGTCGCCCTGGAACGCATGTACCAGGTGCAGGCCGTCGCGGGCCGCTATGACGTGGTCTCCTTCCAGGGCCGTGAGCTGCGGCTCCTGCTGGCGAAGAACCCGGCGGGCTGGCTGGAGACGTTCTCCCTGATCGACCCGCCGCCGACGCCGGTGATCCTCTCGGTCAACGCCCGTGGCGCGGACGGTACGGACACCTCCTGGCTGTGGGACGTCGACTACACCCAGCTCGCCGGCCACCCGATCTTCGTGCTCGGTGACCGCAAGCTGGACCTCGCGGTCCGGCTCGAAGTGGCCGGTCTCGACTTCCGGGTCTGCGAGACCCTCGACGAGGCCGTGCAGCTGGCTCCGCCCGGCCGTATCGAGGTCATCGCCAACTACACCGCCTTCCAGGATCTGCGCCGTCGTGTCGGCAACTGACCCCGGCGCCGGCCACCTCCGGAGAGGACGAAGCATGAGCAACAACGGTCTGCGTCTGGTCTGGGTCTACCCCGACCTGCTCAGCACGTACGGCGACCAGGGCAACGCCCTGGTCGTGGAGCGCCGGGCCCGGCAGCGCGGTCTGGACGTGCAGCGCGTCGACGTGCGCAGCGACCAGCCGGTTCCCACCTCCGGCGACATCTATCTGATCGGTGGCGGCGAGGACCGGCCGCAGCGACTGGCCGCGGAACGGCTGCGCCGCGACGGCGGGCTGAGCCGGGCCGCGTCCAACGGCGCGATCATCTTCTCGGTGTGCGCGGGCTACCAGATCCTCGGGCACGAGTTCGTCAACGACCTCGGTGAGCGCGAGGCCGGTCTCGGTCTGCTCGATGTGGTGTCCACCCGGGGCGAGGGTGCGCGGTGCGTCGGCGACGTACTGGCGGACATCGACCCGCACCTGGGGCTGCCGCCGCTGACGGGGTTCGAGAACCACCAGGGCGTCACCCATCTCGGCCCCACCGCACGGCCGTTCGCCCGGGTGCAGTTCGGCCGGGGCAACGGGACCGGGGACGGTACGGAGGGTGCGTACAACGACACCGTCTTCGGTACGTACATGCACGGTCCGGTGATGGCCCGCAACCCGCAGATCGCCGATCTGCTGCTGAAGCTGGCGCTCGATGTGAACGCGCTGCCGCCGACGGACGAGCGCTGGTACGACGCGCTGCGCGCCGAACGGATCTCCGCGGCGACACAGCCCGCCTGAGGCGTTTTTCGCTCAGCTGAGCGGAGTCCAGCAGGCGGACGCCCGGTTCGGTCCCGCCACCCTGCGCCGGTAGGGTGGCGGGGATCCAACCGGACGACGTGGTCCGGTCGTCGGCCCACGTTGCAAAGGTTTCCCGGGCAATGCGAATTGGTGTGCTCACCTCCGGCGGCGACTGCCCCGGCCTCAACGCAGTCATCCGTTCCGTCGTGCACCGCGCGGTGGTCGACCACGGCGACGAGGTCATCGGCTTCCACGACGG
Organism: Streptomyces sp. NBC_01237; assembly: GCF_035917275.1. Classification (NCBI taxonomy): domain Bacteria; kingdom Bacillati; phylum Actinomycetota; class Actinomycetes; order Kitasatosporales; family Streptomycetaceae; genus Streptomyces; species Streptomyces sp. NBC_01237. Next base: position 1,214,758 of record NZ_CP108508.1, read on the forward strand.
CTGGAAGGGACTGCTGGAGTGCGACTACCGCAAGCTCGACCTGGACGCGGTGGGCGGCATCCTGGCCCGCGGCGGCACGATACTCGGCTCCTCCCGGGTCCAGCCCGCGCATCTGCGTGACGGGGTGGAGCGGGCCCGCGGCCATGTCGCGGACCTCGGCCTCGACGCGATCATCCCGATCGGCGGCGAAGGCACCCTGAAGGCGGCCAATCTGCTCTCCGAGGCGGGCCTGCCGATCGTCGGAGTGCCGAAGACCATCGACAACGACATCGCCTCCACCGATGTGACCTTCGGGTTCGACACCGCGGTCGGTGTCGCCACCGAGGCCCTGGACCGGCTGAAGACCACCGCCGAGTCGCACCAGCGGGTACTGATCGTCGAGGTCATGGGACGGCACACCGGCTGGATCGCCCTCCACTCGGGCATGGCCGCCGGTGCGCACGCGATCGTCGTCCCCGAGCGCCCCTTCGACATCGACGAGCTGACCGAGGTCGTCGGAAGGCGTTTCTCGGCGGGCAAGAAGTTCGCGATCGTCGTGGTCGCCGAGGGCGCCAAGCCGCGCGCGGGCTCCATGGAGTTCGAGCAGGGCACCAAGGACATCTACGGCCACGAGCGCTTCGCCGGAGTGGCCACACAGCTCTCCATCGAGCTGGAGCAGCGCCTCGGCAAGGAGGCCCGCCCGGTGATACTCGGCCATGTCCAGCGCGGCGGCACCCCCACCGCGTACGACCGGGTTCTCGCCACCCGCTTCGGCTGGCACGCCGTGGAGGCGGCGCACCGCGGCGAGTTCGGCATGATGACGGCGCTGCGTGGCACGGACATCACCATGGTCCCGCTGGCCGCCGCCGTGGAGACGCTGAAGACGGTCCCCGCCGAGCGGTACGCCGAGGCGGAGTGCGTGCTCTGAACGACATGACCTGAGGAACTGCCCCCGGCCGCAACCGCGGCCGGGGGCAGTTCTACTCTGGACCGGACAACCGGCACGAAACGGGGACGTCCCCATCGGGAGTGAACAGATGGATCACAGCGGGCACGGCATGAACATGGATCTGCCGCCGTTCACGCTGGGTCGTGGGCTCGAATTCTCCGCGGACCCGTTCTTCTTCATCGGCTGCCTCCTCGGCCTCGCCCTGTACGGCTACGGCGTGGTGCGCCTGCGCAGGCGCGGGGACAGCTGGCCGGTCAACCGGATCGTCTTCTTCGTCATCGGTGTGCTGAGCATCGCCCTGGTGATGTGCACCAAGCTCAACGACTACGGCATGGTCATGTTCAGCGTGCACATGGTGCAGCACATGGTGATCAGCATGCTGTCGCCGATCCTGCTGCTGCTGGGCGCCCCGGTGACCCTCGCGCTGCGGGCGCTGCCGGTCGCGAGCCGGCGGGGGCGCACCGGTCCGCGCGAGCTGCTGCTGAAGCTGCTGCACAGCCGCTACATGAAGATCATCACGCACCCGGTGTTCACGATCCCGCTGTTCATCGCCAGCCTCTACGGGCTGTACTTCACCCCGCTCTTCGACTTCCTGATGGGGTCCAAGCCCGGCCACATCGCGATGATGGTGCACTTCCTCGCGGTCGGCCTGGTGTTCTTCTGGCCGATCATGGGCATCGACCCCGGCCCCCACCGGCCGGGCTATGTGATGCGGATGCTGGAGCTGTTCGCCGGCATGCCGTTCCACGCGTTCTTCGGCATCGCGCTGATGATGGCGACCACGCCGATGGTGGAGACGTACAAGAACCCCCCGGCCTCGCTGGGCATCGAGGCGCTGAGCGATCAGGGCTGGGCCGGCGGCATCGCCTGGGCGTTCAGTGAGATCCCGTCGGTGCTGGTGCTGATCGCCCTGGTCTTCCAGTGGTACCGCTCCGACCAGCGGATCGCCAAGCGCGCCGACCGGGCAGCCGACCGGGACGGCGACCAGGAGCTGGCGGCGTACAACACCTATCTGGCCTCTTTGCAGGCCCGCGGACAGTAGCGCCGGGCACGCCGGTGGGGCGACCATGGGCTCAACGGCCGCGTGGCCGATGAGGAGCGTGTGCTCATGTCCGGATCGACGAAGACCATGGGAGTCATGACCGTCGGGGCGCTGGTCGCGGTGACCGCGTACACCGTGGCGCTGGGGAGCAACGGCTGGCTCTGGTTCGGCTGGGTGGTGCTGGGGCTGGCCACACTCGGGGTGCTCGCCACCCAGGACACCTGACCCGGCTCCACGCCACAGGGCATTCCGGGCGGCGCGGCGGCCCGGCCCCGGAGGAGGGGCCGGGCCGCCGCGGCGTTTCACGTCCGGAGGGGAAGCGTGCCCCGCGGAAGTACGGGCAGGCGTGAGAGGTGACCGGGCCGTGACCGGTCGGAACGGTCACACCGCGCCACCGGGACCCTAGACTGACGGTCCTTTGCACCACGATGACCTGGTACAACGCAGCCCTGACGCCGACCCCGGCAGAGCGAGGTGCACTCTCCGTGTTCTATTACGTCCTCAAATATGTCGTACTGGGACCCGTTCTGCGGCTGCTGTTCCGCCCCCGGATCGAGGGTCTGGAACACATTCCGGCGGACGGCGCGGCCATCGTCGCGGGCAATCACCTCTCGTTCTCCGACCACTTCCTGATGCCCGCGATCATCAAGCGGCGCATCACCTTTCTGGCGAAGGCCGAGTACTTCACGGGACCGGGCCTGAAGGGCAGGCTGACCGCCGCGTTCTTCCGCAGCGCGGGGCAGATTCCGGTGGACCGGTCCGGCAAGGACGCCGGTCGGGCGGCGATCCGCGAGGGGCTGGGGGTGCTGAGCAAGGGCGAGCTCCTGGGCATCTACCCGGAGGGCACCCGCTCGCACGACGGCCGCCTGTACAAGGGCAAGGTCGGGGTCGCGGTGATGGCGATCACGGCACAGGTTCCGGTGGTTCCGTGCGCGATGGTCGGGACGTTCGAGATCCAGCCGCCCGGTCAGGTCGTCCCGCGGATCAAGCGGGTCACCATCCGGTTCGGTGAGCCGCTGGACTTCTCCCGCTACGCGGGCCTGGCGGACCAGAAGGCGGCGATCCGGGCCGTCACCGACGAGATCATGTACGCGATCCTCAACCTCTCGGGCCAGGAGTACGTCGACGAGTACGCGGTCAAGGTGAAGGCCGAGCAGCCGGCTCAGGCGAAGAGGTTCCCGAAACTGCGACGCTGACGGCGAATTCGCGATCGGCGAAGAACCCTCGCCCGGCAGACCGGTCGCGCCTAGCGTTCCTCGCATGATCAAGGGAAACGCGTGGGTACTCGGGGCGACGGGACAGATCGGGCGGGCCGCGGTGCGGGCCCTCGTCGAGGACGGCTGGGAGGTGACCGCGGCCTCGCTCGGCGGCGGGCGTGACGAACGGTGGGCCGACAGAGTGCGCACGGTGCGCCTCGACCGGAACGAGGAGGGTGCGCTCGCGTCGGCGCTCGGCACGGGCTGTGACGTCCTGGTCGACATGGTGGCCTTCGACGCGTCCCACGCCCGGCAGTTGACCGGCCTCGCCGGCCGGATCGGTTCGGCGGTCGTCGTCTCCAGCGGCGCGGTGTACGAGGACGACGAGGGGCGCGGCTTCGACACCCAGCAGCAGCCCGGCGGTGCTCCGGTGTATCCGGTACCGATCGCGGAGACGCAGCGCACGGTGTCGCCCGGGGACACGACGTACGGGACCCGGAAGATCGAGCTGGAGCGGCTGCTGCTGGCGGCGGGCGAGGAGCTGCCGGTGACCCTGCTGCGGGCGGGCGCGATCCATGGGCCGTACTGCCGCACCCCCCGCGAGCTGTATTTCGTGAAGCGGGCACTGGACGGGCGCAGGCGCCGGGTGCTGGCGTACGGCGGGAAGAGCGTCTTCCATCCGGTCCACGCGTCGAATGTGGCCGAGCTGATCCGGCTGGCCGCGCTGCGGCCCGCCTCGCGCGTGCTGAACGCCGGGGACCCGCAGACGCCGACGGCCGCGGAGATCGGTGCGGCGGTCGATGAGGTGCTGGGCCGGGAGACGGAGACCGTGCTGATGGCGGGGGCGCCGGGCGCGGACGGGGTCGGGGACACACCGTGGGGTACCGAGCATCCGGTGGTGTACGACATGTCGGCGGCCGAGCGGGAGCTGGGGTACCGGCCGGTGACCGGCTACACCGAGTCGCTGCCGGAGACCGTCGAATGGCTGTCCGCGCAGCTCGCCGGGCGGGAGTGGACGGAGGCGTTTCCCAAGATGCTCAAGAACTACGGTCCGGGGCTCTTCGACTACGCGGCGGAGGACGCGTGGCTGGCGCGGTACGACGGGAGGGTATGAGGGGGCCGGCAGCTCGGGGCCTGAGGGCCCGGCAGCTCGGGGCCTGCCGGGGCGGGCGGAAACGCCCTGCCCGTCGCGGGCCCGGACCGCCTTTGCCCCTACCGGTCCATGCGGACGATCGGGGCGGGGCGGACGGACGAGACGGGCGGAGGGACGAGGCGGGCGGACGGAGAGACTCCGCCCGCCCGCCCCTGCCGTGCCGGGTCCTTACGGCTTGGGCGTGGCGTGCGGAGCGCACGTCACGTCACGCCGGTCGGTCGTCCCGCTGAGCAGGTAGGCGTCCACCCGCTCGTTGACGCAGGGGTTGACCAGCCCGGTGACGCCGTGCGATCCGGCGCCCTTCTCGGTGATGAGACGCGAACCCTTGAACCGCTTGTGCAGCTCGACGGCACCCTGGTACGGAGTGGCGGCGTCACGCGTGGACTGCACGATCAGGACCGGCGGCAGACCCTTGCCGGTCTTGACGTCGAGCGGGGACCGCTGCTTGGACGACCAGGTCGCACAGGGCAGGTTCATCCAGGCGTTCGCCCAGGTCATGAACGGGTAGTCCTTGTGCAGCCGGGTGTTGTCGCGGTCCCACTTGCGCCAGCTGGTGGGCCACTTGGCGTCCGCGCACTCGACGGCCGTGTAGACGGCGTTGCCGTTCTCCGAGGAGATGTTGCCCGCGATGTCCGACATATCGGGGCCGGCGGCGTCGACCAGCGCCTGGGTGTCGCCACCCAGGTAGTCGCTCCAGGTCTGGGCGACGAGCGCCCAGGTGGAGTCGTAGTACGGCGCGTTCTGGAAGAAGCCGATGAGCTCGGCGGGTCCGACGACGCCACCGATCGGGCTCTTCTTGGCGGCCGCGCGCAGCTTCAGCCACGCCTTCTCGACCTTCGCGGGCGTGTTGCCGATGTGGTAGGCCGCGTCGTTCTCGGCGACCCATGCCTTCCAGTCGTCCCAGCGGGACTGGAAGGCGATGTCCTGGTTCAGATTGGCCTGGTACCAGATGTTGTCCTTCGACGGATCGACCACGCTGTCGACGACCATGCGGCGCACATGGCCCGGGAACAGGGTGCCGTAGACCGCGCCCAGGTAGGTGCCGTAGGAGACACCCAGGAAGTTGAGCTTCTTCTCACCGAGCGCGGCGCGGATGACATCCAGGTCGCGTGCGGTGTTGGGCGTGGTCATGTGCGGCAGCATGTCGCCGCTGCGCTCGGCGCACCCGTCCGCGTACTCGGCGGCGAGCTTGCGCTGGGCGCGCTTGTCGGCCTCGCTGTCGGGGACCGGGTCGGCCTTCGGAGCCTTGACGTACTCCTGCGGGTCAATGCAGGAGATCGGCGCCGAGTGGCCGACACCGCGCGGGTCGAAGCCGACGAAGTCGTACGCGTTCGCGACCTTCGTCCACAGCGGGTTCTTGGTGACGATCCGCTTCGGGAACGCCATGCCGGAGCCGCCCGGACCGCCCGGGTTGTAGATGAGCGCGCCCTGGCGCTCCGCCTTCGTGCCGGTGCTGACATGGCGGTCGACGGCAAGCTTGATCTTCTTGCCGTTCGGCTTGGCGTAGTCGAGCGGAACGGTCACCCAGCCGCACTGGATGGGCTTGGCGATCGCCCAGTCGGCCGGACAGTCCGTCCAGTCGATCCCGGCCCTCGCCGCTCGCTCGGCGGCGAGCTGGACGCCTCGTGCCTCGGAGCCGTTGTTGTGGTGGCGTCCGTCGGCAGTGGCCGCCGGTGCGGCTATCGCGCCCGCTATGAGCGTGCCCGCGATCAGAGTGCCGGCCGAACCGAGCACTGCGGTGCGTCTCAAGTGGAACCTCCCCCATCTATCCGATGCGCCGCCGGTGGCGGCGCAGTTCATCGGGACTTCCCCGGGATCCTTTCGTCTGTGGGGTTCCTGAGAACAGTGCGTACACATGTTTCTTTACCGAACCAATAACCGGTGCCCGCTGTCCCGCTGAGCGGACTCACTCACCGCGACCGGACCGCAACCCGTCCAGTACGTCGTCCAACGCCGCGTCCAGGACTCCTCGTAGCAGGCGCGCGTCGGCGGCCACGGCGGTCACCAGGACGGCGGGCCCGGCCAGCGGGGTCACCGCGGCCGTGTCGCCGATGAGCCCCGGCCGGGCCGGGGCGTCCTCGAAGTACGGATCGACGACGAGGAGTTGACCGATCGCGCGGTGACCGCCGAGGACGGCCGCACCGTCCCAGCCGCCGGGTACGCCGGGCCCGTAGGCGATCTGCTGGTCGAGCAGCGGGCGGCCGGCCCGTCGAACGGTGAGCCGGGTGGCCAGGTCCCCCGTACTCTCGCCGTGGCGGCCGAGGATCTGCTCCTCGCGCAGCACCAGCCGTGCGGTGGCGGCGAGTTCGACCCTGGTGGCCATCCGCAGCTCGCTGCCGTACGCCGAGATGAGCTGTTCCGGCAGCCAGCGCAGTTCCGCGCCCTCCCCCACGGACAACTTCAGTTCGTACGAGGCCGGTTCGGCATCCGGTCCGGCTCCCGGCAACGCCACCGTGGCCGCAGCCGAGTCGACGGTCAGCCGGGCGCCGTCCTCGACACGCGCCTCGATGGTGAGCCGGTCACCGCCCAGGGGTGCGCTCATCGCGCCGACGACCGTGACCCTGGCGCAGGATCCGACGACGGACCGGGTGCGCCGCAGGGCGAGCGGCCCGTCGCTCTCCAGCACGGGGAGCGCGGTGGAACCCCGGCCGTCCGGTGCGGCGACGATCCGGGCGGTCGCCCGCACGCTCACGCGGTCCAGGCGGCGAGCTGCGCCCGTACCCAGTCCGCGACCGGCCCGACGCCCTCGGCGGAGGTCAAGGAGGTGAAGACGACGGGGAGTTCGCCGCGCTGCTCGGCTGCGTCATGGGCCATCCGGTCCAGGTCGGAGCCGACGTAAGGGGCGAGGTCGGTCTTGTTGACGACCAGGAGGTCGGCGGTGGTGACGCCGGGGCCGCCCTTGCGCGGGATGTCGTCGCCGCCCGCCACATCGATGACGAAGATCTGGGCGTCGACCAGCCCTTTGGAGAAGGTGGCGGTGAGGTTGTCGCCGCCGGACTCCACGAGTATCAGGTCGAGCGGACCCACGGCGTCCTCCAGGTCCTCGACCGCTTCGAGGTTGGCGGATATGTCGTCCCGGATGGCCGTGTGCGGGCAGGCGCCGGTCTCCACGGCCTGGATGCGTTCGGGCGGCAGGACGGCGTTGCGGAGGAGGAAGGCAGCATCCTCGCGGGTGTAGATGTCGTTGGTGACGACGGCGATGGACACCCGGTCGCGCAGGGTGCGGCACAGCGCGGCGACGGTCGCGGTCTTGCCCGAGCCGACCGGCCCGCCGAGTCCGATCCGAAGGGCCCGGCGGGTGCCGTCGGGGCGTGCGGCGTCCGCGGCGACGGCAGCGGGTCCGTCGTGGAAGTGGTCGAGGTGCATGGGGTGCGGCTCCTGATTCTTGCGGTTACGAGGCGAACAGCCGGACCGGCCAGGCCGCGTGCGCTTCGGCGGTGATGTCGAGCAGCGGGGCCGATGCGGCGGGCAGGGCGTCGATGCCCTGGCGGGCGGCAGCGGCGGCCAGCGCGGCCACTCGGTCGAGTTCGGGGGCGAGGCGGGCGAGGACGGCGGTGGCCTCGAAGGGGTCGAGGGAGAGCAGCCGGACCACGGCGGTGGCCGGTCCGCTGACCGTTTCGTATGCGACGCAGTGGGCCGCGTCCTGTGGTCCGAGCCCCGCCGCGCGTGCGGTGAGCCCGAGGACGACGGGCTGGTGGGCACCGCGCGGCCGGGCGGCGGCGAGCGCGGCGAGTTCGGGGCTCGGCCAGGTGGCACGGGCGGCCCGCATCAGCTGCCGGCCCAGTTTGCGCGCGGTAGCCCGCAGGGCGGGGGACGGGGTGCGGGCATCGGCGGCCTCGTCCAGCGCGAGCGGGTCGAGGCCGTGGGCGGCCGCCGCCGCGAGTGCCGCGGCGGTGAGTCCGCTGGTGTGCAGACGGCCCCGGCAGAAGTCCGCGAGATCGTCGGCGTCGCGGATGCGTCCCGCCTTGACGGCCGGTTCGGCGCCGCCGGAGTGGGCGTGCCCTCCGGCGGGGAACCGGCCGTCGGCCAGGACGAGCAGAGCTGCGCGTGACATGGTCGGATCCGCCGGTCAGAAGAGGAAGTAGCGCTGGGCCATGGGAAGTTCCTGGGCGGGTGCGGGTTCGACCGGTTCGCCGTCGATGGTGACGGCGAAGCTGTCGGGGTCGACGTGGACGTGCGGCAGAGCGTCGTTCTGCCGCATGTCCGCCTTGGTGACACCTCGGGTGCTGGTGATCGGAACGAACCGCTTTCCCAGGGCGAGCCGTTCGGGCAGACCGTCCTCGATCGCGGTGGCCGAGACGAAGTTGAAGGAGTTGACGGCGGGCGCCCTGCCGTGTGCGCCGAACATCGGACGCGGCAGCACCGGCTGCGGAGTGGGGATGGAGGCGTTCGCGTCGCCCATCTGCGCGTACGCGATCTGGCCCCCCTTGATGACGGTCTGCGGCTTGACGCCGAAGAAGGCCGGGTCCCACAGCACGAGATCGGCGAGCTTGCCGGTCTCGACCGAGCCGATCTCCCGGTCCAGGCCCTGTGCCACCGCCGGGTTGATCGTGTACTTGGCGACATAGCGACGGACCCGGTGGTTGTCGGCCGCCCCGTCCCCGGGCAGTGCGCCGCGCCGCCGCTTCATCACATGGGCGGTCTGCCAGGTCCGCAGGACGACCTCGCCGACGCGGCCCATCGCCTGGGCGTCGGAGGAGATGATCGAGATCGCGCCGAGGTCGTGCAGGATGTCCTCGGCGGCGATGGTGGAGGGCCGGATCCGGGACTCGGCGAACGCGAGGTCCTCGGGGACCGAGGGGTTGAGGTGGTGGCAGACCATCAGCATGTCGAGGTGTTCTTCGAGGGTGTTGACGGTGTGCGGCCGGGTCGGATTGGTGGAGCTCGGCAGGACGTAGGGCTCCGAGACGACGGTGATGATATCGGGGGCGTGGCCGCCGCCGGCACCTTCGGTGTGGTACGCGTGGATGGAACGCCGGGCGATCGCGGCGAGGGTGTCGGCGACGAATCCGGCCTCGTTGAGCGTGTCCGTGTGGATGGCGAGCTGGGCTCCGGTCTCCTCGCAGACGTTCAGGCACGCGTCGATGACGGCGGGGGTGGCACCCCAGTCCTCGTGGATCTTGAATCCCAGGGCTCCGCCGCGCAGTTGTGAGTACATCGCGTCGCGGGACATCGTGTTGCCCTTGCCGAGCAGCCCGATGTTGACCGGGTACGCCTCCAGCGCGTCGAACATCCGGGCGAGATGCCAGGGGCCGGGCGTGACGGTGGTGGCCTTGGTGCCCTCGGCGGGACCGGTGCCGCCGCCGACCAGTGTGGTCACCCCGCTGGAGAGCGCCTGGTCGATGACGGTCGGTGAGATGAAGTGGACATGCGCGTCGACGGCGCCCGCGGTGAGGAACTTGCCGTTGCCCGCGATGATCTCGGTCTCGGGCCCGATGATCAGGTCGGGGTGGATCCCGTCCATGGTGTCCGGGTTCCCGGCCTTGCCGATGCCGGTGATCCGGCCGTCCCGGATGCCTAGGTCGGCCTTGACGATGCCCCAGTGGTCGATGATGACGGCGCCCGTGATGACGGTGTCGGGGGCACCTTCGGCGCGGGTGGTGCGCGCCTGGCCCATCGATTCGCGGATCACCTTGCCGCCGCCGAACACGGCCTCGTCACCGGCCATTCCGGGGCCGCCGCAGCGGTCCTCCTCGATCTCCACGAGCAGGTCGGTGTCGGCGAGGCGGACGCGGTCGCCGGTGGTGGGCCCGAAGAGATCGGCGTACACGGCACGGTGGAGCTCAGGCATCGAGGGGACCTCCGGTCGCACCGCGCAGGCCGGGGACGACCCGGCGGCCGGCGAGCGGGACGAGTTCGACGTCGACGGGAATGCCGGGTTCGAAGCGGACGGCCGTACCGGCGGCGATGTGGAGGCGCAGCCCGTGCGCGGCGGCGCGGTCGAAACGGAGCCCGGGGTTGGCCTCGGCGAAGTGATAGTGCGAGCCGACCTGGACCGGGCGGTCGGCTGCGTTGAGGACGGTGAGGCGGGTGACGGCACGGCCCTCGTTGATGGGCACGGTCCCGTCCGCGTACAGGATCTCTCCGGGAATCATCGGCGGCGCTCCTCGTCAGACGATCGGGTCGTGGACGGTGACGAGCTTGGTGCCGTCCGGAAAGGTGGCCTCGACCTGCACGTCGTGGAGCATCTCGGGTATGCCGTCCATGACGTCGGCCCGGGTGAGCAGTGTGCGTCCGGACGCCATCAGTTCGGCCACTGTGCGGCCGTCCCGGGCGCCTTCCAGCAGATGGGAGGTGATCAGGGCGACGGCCTCGGGATGATTGAGCCGCAGCCCGCGTGCCCGGCGCTTCTCGGCCACGTCGGCGGCCACATGGATGAGCAGACGCTCCTGCTCGTGCGGGGTCAGTTGCACGCTTCCACCTCATCGTCTTCCGCCCAGTACCGGCCCTGGGCGCAGCGGGACCCTATCCGCCATCAACAGTCTGTTGAACGATGAATGAGGGTCTCGCGGCGAGGTATTGCACGTTAGGGCGGAAGTTTTTCCACCGCGTTAACTGATCTTTGGTGAAGCCATGGACATCGGGCCGCACAACCCGCCCTCCGGCTCTTCGGGCCGTACGCGCCCGAAGAGCGCCTCCTGGGCGACGAGACTCCGGGCCGTGGCGATCACCGTGCGCACCCTGCCGTCGGCGGATGCACCGGAGTGTCCGTACCGCCCTCGCGACCGTCTCGTATACGGGCGTGGTCCTCGCCACCGCGAGGCCCGAAGACAGCCGTGCGTCCCCGTCCGCAGCGGACGGGGACGCACGGCCTTTCTGTTCCGGGCGGGGGTGCGCCCGGGAAGATTCCTGGGGCCGGCGGGACCCCTGAGACCCCGGGGCCTTCAGTCGTTCCGCTCGTGGTGCCCGCGGTGCTCGGCGGCGATGCCGAAGCGGCGCCGCTCCCCCGGAGCGGACGTCACCGACCCGATCGAGGACACCGAGCTGATCACCTGCTCCTCCGCGGCGGCTTCCTCGCCCTCGAGCCGCTCCAGGTCAGCGGCGGAGACCAGCGCCACGAGCGGCTTGCCGTGCCGCGTCACGACGACGCGCTCACCGCCGTAGACGACACGGTTGATCAGTTCGGCGAGCTCTGCCCGGGCTTGCGTCACCGGAATCTCGTAGGCCATGGTCCCCAGTTTATGCAATGCCCACTTGGTCCGCTGTGGTCCGCGGCGACAGCGATTGTCCAGGTCAGAGGCTCTCGTCTGCTCTCGTCGGTGAGAAATGTGTGAGACGGGGTGAGACGAGCGGCTCCGCCTCCGGGGCCGTCACCGCCGTCCAGCAGCTCGGCAGCGCACTGGGCACTGGGCACTGGGCACTGGGCACTGGGCGTCACCGTCCTGGGCGCCGTGTTCCTCAGCGCGCCCGGCGGGCAGATCACCTGCGCCGCCGGCCGGGCCGCACGGACCGTCGCGGTGGCCGGTTGCAGCGCGACCATGCAGGTCACCCCATGGGGCCGGGACCGGGCTTCTCGCCGCGGCACTCGCGGCCTCGTTCCCGCTGTTGCGTCCCGCCTGCCGTTTCTACCGGGTTCGCGTGTCCGGCGCGGACTTCGGTGCGCCTCCTTTCGGCGGCGCGCACGGGTCCGGCGGCGCGCACAGATATGGAGCGGGTGCCCCGTGCACGCCACGGTTCGGCGCGTCCGATCATCAGATGCGGAGGTCCTTGGTGACGCTGGAAGCAGGGGTGGTCAGGACGGCGTCGAAGGCGTCGATGACGGGGGTGTGCACATAGGTGCCCTGCAATCGGATGCGGTCGGGAGGGCCGGAAGTCTCCGTGCGTGCCTTGCGGAGATCAGCGATGCCGAGTCCCAGGCCGGCGTCGGCGAAGGCGCCCTCGACGCTTCCGGGTTCGGGCGGTTCCAACGTCGTGTGGCCCAGGGTGAAGCCGAAGGGCGCCTTCTCGTCGCGGTGCATGTCCGCGGTGTGACCGGCAACGCTGGTCAGACCGAGCGCGAAGTAGCCGTCGCCCAGTGCACGCTGCAACTGCTGTCCCATCGGCAGCCCCGTGAGGCGCCCGTCGAAGGAGATGGGTGCCGTCTGGATGTGGGCGTTGTGGGCGGCCAGGACGATACGGGTTCCAGGATCGAGGCGTTCCAGGTGCCAGAGGACCGTTCTGGCCATGTAGGCGTCCCGGGCCGAGGTGTCGGCGGTGAGGCCGTTGTCTGCGAACAGCCCGGCCATGGCGCGGAAGGTGTAGTCGGCGTGGCAGGCGCCTTCGAGGCGGTGCAGGGCGAGGTCGTAGTCGTCCTGGTCGCCGCGGGTGACGTACAGCGGTTCGAGGGAACGGAATCGGACGAACAGGCGCGCGAGGATCGCGGTGAGGGCGTTCTGTTCGGTGGTGGGCAGGCGCGCCCAGGCGGGTGCGGCAACGGCCGCCGAGCCGCCTGCGAATGATGCGGCGATCCGCATGGCCGTCTCGACCGCCGGCGCGGTCTCGGGGTCGATGTGGCGCAGGTAGTCGGCGACCGGGGCCAGAGCGGGGAGCAGGGAACCGCCTGCCCCCGGGATGTCGATGCCTGCGAAGCGCACCGGTGGTGAGGCGGTGCGGTTGTGCCGGCGGACCCATTGCACGGGCTCGGTGATCCCCACGGGTATGGCCGTGGCGAGGTGGACCGCCAGGTCCTCGTCCGTTCCCTCTCCCCGGGCCCAGGCGTCCAGGGGGATGCCTTCGCTGAAGCCGTACTCGAAGGCGAGGACGTTGAAGCCGCAGCGTTCGACGAGGAACCGCAGAAGACGGCGGCGCAGGAGTGCGAACTCCTCGATGAAGTGGGAGTGTTCGCCGATCGCGACGACGCGGGCGTCCCCGATGATGCCGCGCAGCGGTTCCAGGTCGTCGAGCGGCGCTTCGGGATCGAGGTGCGCGAGGGGGACGGCGTGTTCGCCGAGCCAGCCGGTGAACGGGGTGGCGGAGGACGGACGGGGCATACTGGCGGCTCGATTCTCAGTGCGGGAAGGGGCCGGGGGCCGCGGCCTCCAGGGCTTCGAGGGTGCCGGACATGGTGGTGGGGAGATGTTCGGTGAGGTGCGGCAAGGGCCAGTCCCACCGGGCCAGTGCGAGGAGGCGGTCGATGCCGGCGTCGCTGTGGCGGCGGCGCAGCAGCCGGGCGGGGTTGCCGCCGACGATGCCGTGGTCGGTAACGAGCGGCATCTGTGATCGATCCTTTCCGGAGACGGGGACGTCAGGCGTAGTTTTCAACGGCGCCGAACCAGCCGGAAGAACCTTCGCGCAGTACCGGCACCGCGACGGCGAAGGCTCCTCGACGGCCGCGGCTCGGGCGATGTGCGCGCCGGGCAGGATCAGGGGCGTCGGCAGCGCTGTCGTGGGCCTTGGTGGTGTGGATGTCGACGCGGGAGCGCCGGTCCCGGGTCGCCCGGCGGAGTTCCTCGGGGCCGACCAGGTCCAGGAGGAGCGGCCGTGCGGCGTGCAGGGCGGTGTCCATACACTCCCTTCGGAACGGCACGTGTCGTGCCGACAGAAGAACGCACATGCGGGCATCTCGTCAAGTACGGCACGTGCCGTGCCGATAGGGTGGCGGTATGACCGACTCCCGCCGCGGCGCCGCCCGGACCGAGGCCATCATGCGGACCACGCTGGAACTGGGCCAGGAGATCGGCTACGCCAAGCTCAGCATGGAAGCGATCGCGGCCCGGGCCGGCGCGGGAAAACACACCATCTACCGCAGATGGCCCTCCAAGGGCGCCCTGTTCCTGGACTCGCTGCTCTCTCTGTACAAGTCCAGCCTGGACTACCCCGACACGGGCGACATCGTCGCCGACCTGCGCACACAGATCCACGCGGCCGTCGACCTGCTGGGCAACCCGCCCTTCGGCCCGCTGTACCAAGCCCTGGTCGGTGAAGCCCAGCACGACCCGCAGCTCGCCGACGCGCTCAACGAGCGCTTCATCAAGCCCCAGGCCGACAGGACCGTCGCCCGACTGAAGGCGGCACAGGAACAAGGCCAGCTCTCGCCCGCCTTCGACCTGGGCCTCGCCATGGCAATCCTCTCCGGCCCGCTCTACTTCCAATTCCTGATCACCCAGGAGCCCCTGACCCACGAGTACGTCGACCGTGTCCTCCAAGCCCTCTTCACCGGCATGGGGAAACCCTCATGAGGCCCGTCGCGCGACAGCGGGCCCATCAGGCCGCAGACGTCCGGACGAGCCCAGGGCGCGGGCGCCCTCATGTACCCCGGGACCTCCGCGGCATTGGAGCAACAACTTCGCGAGGGCCGAACAATGCCCCGATGACATCAAGCCCGCCCGTGAGGTGAGGGTGAGCAACGTGCCACACCTCTCGGGACCGGAGCGCATGTTCCACGCAGACCTCATTACAGGGGAGAGTCATGACAAGTAGGTTCACTGAGTTGGTCGTTGACTGCCGTGATCCAGAACGGCTCGCAGCGTTCTGGTGCGCGGTCCTGGACTTCAAGGTGATCGACCGGAGCGAGGGCAGGGTCGAGATCGGATCCTGGGTACCGACAGTCGAAGAGGTGCGGGCCCGCCAGATGCCGCCCACCCTGCATTTCCTCCAGGTACCCGAGGCGAAGACCATCAAGAACCGACTCCACCTCGACGTCAGCCCGATCGACGGCAGCACCGAGGACGAGGTGACCAGGTTGCTCGCACTCGGCGCCATCACAGCGGATGCAGGTCAGGGCTCGGACCGGAACTGGGTGGTCATGGCCGACCCCGAGGGCAACGAGTTCGACGTTCTGCGCACCCTGGCACCGCAGCAGAACCAAGGACTGGGTGAGGGCGCCTCCGGGCCTCGATGATCTGGCGCAACGCCCTCACCTGGACAGCAGAGTGATCACGACCTCACACAGTCCCTAGGACGACTCCCCCTCGCTGATGTCGATGTCGCCATTACGCGTCTGCACGTGCACGCTGTGGCTGCTCGTGCTGTCGTCCGCGACATCCACGGTGACGTCCCCTTTCTTCGCCGCCGTACGGACCGCGTATGCCGATGCAGGCAGGCCGAGTTGAACGTTGCCGTCCTGGCTCTGCACATCGACACGATCGGGTACGGAGGTGAGGCCGAGGTCGATGTCGCCGTTTCGCGAGACGGCGCTCACAGACGTCGCGGAGATCCCGTCGCCCTGCACGGTTCCGTCGCGTCCTTCCAGGTGGAGGGCGGCGCCGCCGAGGTTCGACAACTGCACGTCGCTGTTGCCGTACTCGGCCGTGAGCGCGACATTGTGCGGCACCTTCACGGTGTACTTCGCATTGCAGTTGACGGAAACACCACCACAATCCACCGAGAGTGTGAGAATCCCGCCCTCGAACTGCCATCCGGCATCTATCTCACCGCCGAATTTCGTGCCGCTGACCCGGCGTTCCACTTCGACGTCGTCGACGTCGGAGGCGATGAGGTGGAGGTCGGCGGAGTTCGACTTCACGGTCAGGCTGTCGCCGCTGAAGCCGAAGGACTTCGACTCAGAAGTGGCATTCGCCTGGTCGGCATCCGGGTCGCAGCCGGTTGCCGCGAGTGCGAGGAAGGCGGCTGCGCCGAGGGCAAGGATCGTGCGTGTCCGGCTGTCGTTCATTGTTTCCGTTCCCAAGTGATTCAGTTGCATGTTCGGTCGTCGTCCCGGTTCGGTTCAGGAGCGCAGAGCCCGGGCCGGGACGGTGCGGGAGACGCGGGCGGCCTGGAGTGCAAGGGCGAGGCAGGTCGTCACGAGCGTCACGGCAGCAAGTGCGCCGAGCGTCGCCCACGGGAGGCCGTCGAGCACCTGGCCCACGCCGACCTTGGCTCCCACGGCGATGGTGGTACTCGCCACCGCGAGGAAGACGGCGCTGAAGACGATCGCCGTGCCTGCGTAGATCACGCCCTCGTAGACCGTGGACCGCGTGGTGACGCCCGGCCGCGCGCCGGCGACGGTAACGACCGCGGAATCGCGTGTGCGCTCCCGCCCGACCAGGGCAATCACCGCCAGGCCACCGGACCAGGACACGACGAAGACCCAGCCCAGAACGGTCATGACATCGCCCAGCCCTGCGGTACTTCCGGGCATGACGCTGCCCATCGTCATGAACAGTGCGATGAACGACAGGGAGAGTGCGAAGGGCAGCACCGTGGTGACGCTTCGGGCCGCGCGCGTTCGGCACGACTGCACGGCGAGGTGCCAGGCGACGCCACGCGACGGGACGAGGGCGGTCCAAAGTCTCATCAGAGGTGTGAGCACCCACGGCCCCATCAGCAGCAACAGGCAGATGAGGAAAAGGTTTCCGGCGAAGGCGAAGGCGGTCCGCTGTTCGATGCCCCCTTCAAGTTCGAGGCCGAGGCCGGGAATCCACATCCCGAGCACACCGGCGAGAAGGCAGAGGGCGAGAACGCTCCGCGTGACACCGGGCCGCGCCGGCGGATCGGAGTGGTCCCGGAAGGCGCGCATCTCCGGCGTCCTGGCGGCTCGGCGTGTGACGCCCCAGCCGCCGAGCAGGCACGGGACCACTCCGGCCAGCAGACTCGCGCCGATGTGCCAGAGCTGGAGTCCGGCGGTGGCTCCGTGCAGGTCGAGTCCCGTCGCCGTCCACTGCGAGAGGGCTGTGTTCGCGACGAAGGGGGCCAACGGTACGGCCAGCGCGCCGGCCACCGTGCCGAGGACCACCAGCTCGGCGCGGAGAACGGACCTGACGCGGCGGCGCGGGATCCCGAGGATCACCCACAGGGCGTGTTCGCGTCGCTGAGTCGTCAAGGTCAGACCGACGGTGGAGGCGACGACACCCACGGCGGCCAGCACGGTGAAGAAGACGATGTTGCCGCCGAGCGCGATCGACGCGGAGACCATCCGTGCGTCGCCCGCCGTCCGCGCCGCCGAGACGGCGGTGAACATGGCGATGACCGAGCCCGCGGAGCAGGCCGCGCCGACGACCGCGCACGCGAGCGTCCACACCCACATCGACGCCTGCATGCGGACGTCCGACAGGACGAGCCGCAACATGCCGCTCGTACCGCTCACGCCGCTCACGCCGCCGCCTCGTTCGCGTCATCCTTCGACTGCGCCGCGAGGACGGCATCGCTCACCGTGTGCGGGTCGCCGCCGGAGATGACGGCGTGCACCCGCCCGGACCCCATCACCACGACCTGGTCGGCACGCGCAGCCGCATGCGGGTCGTGCGTGACCATGACCACCGTCGATCCTTGTGCGGGCAGTGCCTGTAGCCAATCGAGTACGACATGACCGGACTTGAGGTCGAGCGCGCCGGTCGGCTCGTCGGCGAAGACGATCCGTGGCTGATTCGCGAGGACCCTGGCCACGGCCACGCGCTGGCGTTCGCCTCCGGAGAGCCGGTCGGGTCGCCGCCTGGCGTGCTGGGCGATGCCGAGCCGCGACATGGCCTCGCGGACCCGTGACTTGGGCACCCGGTGGCCGGCGAGTCTCGACGGCAGATAGATGTTGTCCTCGACCGTGAGCGAGCTGACGAGGTTGTACTCCTGGAAGACGAAACCGATGTTCTCGCTGCGGAACGCGGCTTGCTTGCGTGGGCCGAGCGACAGGACATCCGTTCCGAGAATCTCGATGGAACCTGCGGTCACTCGCTCCAGGCCGGCCATGCAGAGCAGGAGCGTCGACTTTCCCGATCCGGAGGGTCCGACGATCGCGGTCAGTCGGCCCTCAGGAATGTCCAGATCGATATCGCGCAGTACACGTGTAATTTCTCTTTTACGGCCGGGAATGGGGAAGTCCATACGGAGGCCGCGCATACGGATACACGGTGCGGAAATGGGGGCTGCGATAGGCATATGGCAATATTGGGCAGCACTGAACACGCTCCGCACGGGTGTCAGCACTACTTGTAGGTAGACCTAGGTCTACCTTCTTGAGATCCGCCGTATGCCATAATAATGATCATGTCGCAGATTCGTGTCGCCCGAAGGGTGCTGACGGAAATCATCGCAGCAATGGCCTTCCCGATTCTGCTGCTCTCCCTTCTTGTTGCACCGGCCTCGGCGGCTGTGCTGACGGAGTTGGACCGCTCGAGAGCGCGGTGGTGCGGCGTCGGCACGATGCCGCTGCGGCCCGCGGACCAGAGCTGGGCGCAGTGGGTGGCACGCCAGCTGCGATCGCGGTCGATGTGGCGTACCGGCCTCCCGGTCCTCGTCGCCGCCACGCTTCTTTCCGCACTTTCACTGGCGGTGGCATTCTTCGGGTTCATCGGTGCCGCCGCGCTGGTTTTCTCTCCTGTTTTCTGGTCGTTCGGTATCGCCGCACAGGTCGGCCCTTTCACTCCGAAATCGCTTACGGAATCATTTCTGGCGATGCCCGCAGGGGTACTTCTGGGTGCGTTCACCACAGTTCTCCTGACCGGAATTTCTCTTCTCCGGGACCTCGTCCTGCACGCATTCTCGAGAAGCCAGGACCCGGATCTGCTCGCGAAACTGGAGGAACTCCGCAGCAGCCGGGCCTCGTTGACAACGGCCTTCGAATTCGAGCGCCGCCGCATCGAACGTGATCTGCACGACGGCGCTCAACAGGAGCTGGTCGCCGTCGTGATGCGCCTCGGGATGCTGGAGGCCGCAGCCTCGGCGAGCGGCGAGGAACGCGTCGTGGAACTGGCACGTCAGGCACAGGACCAGGCCGAGCATGCGCTGGAACGGCTCCGGGAAACAGTGCGCGAGATCCACCCTCGCGAATTGAGCGACCTCGGCCTCGTCGCCGCCGTCCGCGAGCTGGCCGCCCGATCACCGCTGCGGGTCGAGCTGAACAGCACCGGAGATGATGCCCGTTTGTCGTCGCCGACTGCGACAGCGGCCTATTTCACGGTCTCCGAGGCGCTCACGAATATTACGAAGCACGCGGGCGTGGGCAGCGCCCGGATCGACCTGCAGTGCGATTCAAGTGGCGTACGCGTCTGCGTGCGTGACGACGGTGCGGGCGGCGCGGAAATCGACGCGGGTTCAGGTCTTGCCGGACTGCGCGAGCGGATGCGAAGCATCGGTGGGGAGCTCGAGATCCGAAGTCCTGCGGATGGCCGTGGGACCGAAGTCATAGCATCCGCTCCCGGCCAACCCACATGGGAATAGAGTGAATGAAGGCGAACAGGTGAGGCAGAGGCCATGAGAATTGTCCTGGCAGATGACAGCATGCTGATTCGTGCCGGAATCCGGGAAATCCTGACCTCCCACTCTCACGAAGTGATCCGTGAATGTGAGGACGCTACCGAACTGGTTACCGCCGTCGACGAGTTCGCGAGCTCCGGGGCCGCACCGGACCTGGTGATCACCGATGTCCGCATGCCCCCGGGAAACACCGACGACGGACTCCGCGCCGCCATCGACCTGCGATCACGCCATCGGGATCTGCCGGTCCTCGTCCTTTCCGCCTACGTCACCGGACCGTACGTCCAAGAGCTGCTGAACGGTCCGGGCGCGGACGGGGCCGTCGGGTACCTGCTCAAGGAAAAGGTCGGCAGAGTCGTCGACTTCCTGCGCGTACTCGATACGGTTTCCGCCGGCGGCGTCGTGATCGACCCGGAAGTCGTCCGCTACGTCACACACGCGGACGCACCCCAGGGCCCGCTCGCCCGGCTCACCGACCGCGAACGCGAGGTTCTCGCACTTATGGCGGAAGGGCGCTCCAACGCGGAGATCGCATCAAAGCTGTTTCTTTCCGGAGCGTCCGTGAGTAAGCACGTGGCCAATGTGTTCGTGAAACTCGGAATGCCCCCGAACGAAGACAACCGCCGCGTCAAGGCCATTCTGACCTGGTTCGAGTACAACTACTGAGTTCAAGCCTGAGGGGTCTCCGTCGGCTGATCGAGCTGCCGCTTCCGCTGCTCGTTCTCGATGGATTTCACGCGCTCAGCAAAATCCGCAAGGGCCCGTCCTGAGCAAGGTCCGCATCCGGCTGCCCGTCGGCCGGCCCCGTACCCGGCCCGACGCGGTGGCCGGCGACAAGGCGTACTCCTCTCGCGCCAGCCGCGCCCACCTGCGCAGGCGCGGCATCGAGGCCCTCATCCGGGAGAAGAAGGACCAGGCCGCGAACAGAAAGAGGCGCGGCAGCCGAGGCGGCCGACCCGCGACCTACGAGGCCGAGCTCTACAAGGACCGCAACACCGTCGAGCGCATGACCAACAAACTCAAAGCCTGACGCGGCATCGCCACCCGCTACGACAGAACCCCCGAAAACTACGACGCCGGCCTCCGCCTCCGGGCCTTGATGATCTGGCTCAACGCCCTCACCTGGACAGCAGAGTGATCACGACCTCACACAGCCCCTGGAGCCGCATCAGGCAGCGTTCGCCTCATTGATGAAGCGCGGAGCGGAAATCGGTGGGGTAATGCAGGGGAATCTGCCACGATCATCGGATGGGTGCATTGGATGCAGTGGCAGGCAGGGTCGCCGGCGGGGCCACCGTGACGTTCCGGCCCAGCGGCTCCTCGATGGTCCCGCTGATACGCAGTCGGCAGCGGGTGGTCGTTGCCCCGGTCGACCCGTCGAAACTGGAGGTCGGGGACATCGTTCTCGCCCGTGTAGCCGGGTCGGTCTACCTGCACTTGGTGTCGTCCGTGGACCCCGCCAGGAAGCGGGTGCAGATCAGCAACAACCGTGGCCGCGTCAATGGCTGGACCAGCCACGATCGTGTCTTCGGCATCTGCATGACAGTCGACGGCGTCACCCGGTCCGGAGTTGCCCGCAAGGCACTCGCGGCCGACTCCAACGACTCCTCCCGGACCTGACGTCCCCTCGGCATCACGCCGCCAAGGCATATGGGTGGCAGAACGAGTGCGCGTTCGCGAGATCGATGGCGACGAGGGCCGGCGCCTTCCGCTCCGCGAGGAGGCCGTCCCCCTTTCGACGCCTGAAGACCTGGAGGACCTGCAAGACCTGGAAGACCTCCGCGATCCGGACCACGCAGCCAAGAAGGCCCACGCCGAACACCTCTACGCGACCGCCGACCATCGAGACCGCCTGTATGCCGGCCGACTCCTCCTGGCTGAACCGGATCGAGGCCCAGTCCGCGGCCCTGCGCCACCTCACCCTCGACGGCACCGACCACGTCGACCACAGGGAGCAGGGCAGCATGATTCGCCGCTACATCATCTGGCGAAACCGCCGTGCCGACGACCGGCGCCTACGCGCCGTCGTCGACACGGCAAACGCCGCCTGGAGCGGCACTAGTTCCCCATGACCGCGATCGTGATGCCTGCACCGATCAGACAGACGACAATGGTGACAACCAGGCAGCCTGAGCAGCCGATCCGCTCACGAAGCATGACCGGGCCCAGAAACGCCAGACAGATTGCAGCCAGTAACAGGCCGCCCAAGACGATGAGAATAATGATGTACCCCCCGAATACAGTTTCGACCGATGGTGTCATCACCGATCGCCCCGAACAACAGGTTCACCCAAGCACCCAGTGAAGTCGCTGAGTTGGCCTCGCTGTCGACTGAGGGTGCGTGGTGGCTGAGTGCGGTTGTTCGAGGCTGTGTCGGCCGGTGGGCATGAGGTGAGCCCGACGCGGGGCTGGGTTTTCGAGGTCCTTGAGCCGAGGATGGGCAGGGACAACGGGTCAGTCGGCGGGGCGGGATAGTGCGGCCGGGCGGCGAAATGCGGCGGCGAGTGCATGTCGCCAGGGCCACGTGTCGCCGACATCCGAAGACGGAGGCAGCGGCAGGTGATCCGCACGGCGACGCGCATGGTCCGGTACGCCGGTGGGCTGTTGCTGATCGAGGCCGTACGACACGAGAGCCGGGCCACCACCCTGTCCGGCACCGACCCGAACAACCGACGAGCTGACACGAAAGTACGCGGCTCACGCCAGGCGGAACTGAGGGCCACCATCACTCGCGAACGGAAATCGCAGCACGGACCCGTCGCGAGATATCCGACTTCCACCCAAGACCAGAATTGGACACATGCCGCTGTCCCGCCCCGGGTAGCCACCCCCAGATTTCACGTGGCCTGGATCGGTGAACGAAAGGCTGTCCACTTCTGCCCTGCACCTCGACCGCCGACCGGTCCCGCAGAGCCGTCCCATCTCCCGTTCAATCCCGCCTGTCGCCTGCGAGACCGGCACCGATCCGCATGGACCGCCGCCTTGTCAAAAACCCCCGGCAGGAAAACTCAGGTCGGGCAGAGGGCCCGCCAGTTGTACTGTGAGGAAACTGCCATGGGGTGAGTGATATCAGCAGACGACGGTACGTGGCGCGGGGTGTACCCGGGGGTTATCGCATCTGGGACAACAAGGGTCGGCGGTGGTGGGGTGACCACTACGCACTCTGCCCTGACGCTCTCCTGGCAGAGTTGAACGGTGCCGCTGAAGCGGCGAAGATCACCGCTCTCCTCAAGCACTACCGGGCACAGAGGCGCTGACGGAGCGAGTGCCTGGTTTGGCCTTCGTGGTCCCCGGACGATCTGCGTCGGGGGCGAGGAACGCCTGCTTGCCCTGGTGTCCGGTGACGAACACCGGCTTGGTCAAAGCCCACTCGTCGTCCGTAGCACAGCGACGTGTCCGACACTCGATCCAGTGGTGTCACCTTGGCGCCAACTTCCCGCCAACGCAAGCCATTTCTTCGCCGAAACGACATGACACTGCGCAATGTCCAGTAAAACATTGCAGGTCAGGTCCCAATCGGCAACAAATAGTCAGATTACTTCGCCCTGGCGCCGATCATGTGCCACGATGGCACCATGAACCTCATGCCCTATGTCGGCGCCCTCCGACGCCAGTTGGTCGCCCCGGCGGGCATGTGTGGTCACGAAGCCCGCACCCTGCCCGAGCGCGGTTCGCCCCTTATTCGCGGTGACGCCGCCACCCGCACCATTCCGGAGGGAGCGGGCACCGGTCACGGCCCCGCCGCACCCGCACCCGCACCCGCACCCGCACCCGCACCCGCACCGCGAACGCCGCAGCGGACGCGCCGGGCGGTCAACACCCGGCCGTCGCGGGCCGTTTCCACCACCCCTGACGGCGCGAAGCGTCGGCGTCGGCAGCGTCATCGTGCCGACGCGGTCCATGCCCACCGACCCGCGCTCGCTCGCCGAGTACCAGCTCTTGACTCCACTCATCGAGACGCTGCGCGAACAACGGCTCTGCACCGAGACCGGCTCCAGCGCAGTCAGCGGCCTCGCCCGGTGCGAAGCGCTCCCCCGGTCGGTCACGTATGGGCGCACCCGCGCCCTCAGGACCGGGCCCAAGCGGTATCCGCCGCTTGCCTCGCACCGCTTCACCGATTCGCAGCAGCCGCACCCCGCCCCACGATCACGGGAGGACCCCATGTCGCACGACCCGACGGCCGTCGACACCATCACCGGTGCCACGACCGACGACATCACCGCCGATGATCTGCCCACCCTGCCCACCGACCGGCACACCGGCTGCCCCTTCGACCCGCCCGAAGGGCTCACCGCCCTGAGCGACGAGCCGATGCGCCGCATGCGCTACGCCGACGGACATGTGGGGCGGCTGGTCACCGGCCACGCCACGGCCCGCGCGGTCCTGGCCGACCCCCTCTTCAGCTCGCGCTACGAACTTCTGCGTCTACCGGTGCCGATGGAGGGTGTGTCAGGGGACTTACCACCGGCACCGGTCGGCGACATCATCGGCCTCGACGCCCCCGAGCACACCCGCTACCGTCGCCTGCTCACCGGCAAGTTCACCGTCCGCAGGATGCGACAACTCACGGAACGCGTGAAGCAGTTCACCGAGGAGTGCCTGGATGCCATGGAACAGGCCGGACCCACGGCCGACCTGGTGGAGGCGTTCGCGCAGCCCGTGCCCGCGCTCATGATCTGCGAGCTGCTCGGCGTTCCGTACACCGACCGGAAGCGATTCCAGAGCCACGTGGCGACCATCTTCGACCAGACGGCGGATGCCGAGGCGACGGGCGGGGCTTATACGGCGCTGGTGCGGTACCTGGGCGAACTCGTCCTCGCCAAGCGCGCCGAACCCACCGATGATCTGCTCAGTGATCTGACGACCTCCGACCTCACCGATGAGGAACTGGCCGGAGTCGGCGGGCTGCTGCTCGCCGCCGGACTCGACACCACCGCGAACATGCTCGGCCTCGGAACCTTCGCCCTGCTCAGCAACCCCGACCAGATGGACGCCCTGCGCGCCGACCCGGGCCTTGCCGAGCAGGCCGTCGAGGAGCTGCTGCGCTACCTCAGCGTGGCCGACCCTCTGCTTCGGTCGGCGCTCAAGGACGTCGAGGTGGAGGGCACGCTCATCAGGGCAGGCGAGACGGTGACCATTTCCGTCCAGGCCGTCAACCGGGACCCACGCCGGTTCCCCGACCCCAACCGGCTCGACATCCACCGCAAGGCCACCGGGCACCTGTCCTTCGGCCACGGCGCCCACCAGTGCCTGGGCCAGCAGCTCGCCCGCGTCGAGATGGCCGTTGCGTTCCCGGCGCTACTCGCCCGATTCCCGACCCTGCGCCTCGCGGTGCCACCGCAGGAGGTGCCGCTGCGTGAGCGCTCCAACATCTACGGCGTGGTCAGCCTGCCCGTCACCTGGGACAAGGAGTAGCACCGTGAGCGACCCACAAGCACCGCTGCGTCTCGGCGTCGACCGTGAGCGCTGCGCGGGCGCCGGCATGTGCGCCCTGACGGCTCCCGCGGTCTTCGACCAGGACGAGGAGGAAGGCCTGGTGATACTCCTGCGGCCCGCACCGGCACCCGAGCACCGCGCCGCCGCCCGGATGGCCGTCGGCCTCTGCCCCGCCGGGGCCATCGCCCTCAACTCTCCGGAATCGTAGCGACCGTGGCATTTCCCTGAGCAGAGCCCCGCATCGGGCACCGTGCGCACCACGGACCCGGTGGGGGCTCTCGCCGCGTACGGACACGTCCGCCACGCTGCCACGCGGCCGCGGACACCGCCGGTGGGCCTTGGCGATCGGTCCATGCGACTGCCGACCGAGCAGTCGTTGCGCAGGCTGATCATCCTCGCCGGCCACCGCCCACGGCGAGACCTCCGTCACCGGCCTCGGCCCTCCACCTCCACCCGGCCTGCGGTCTCGGTCGGCGAAAGAGAGCCCACGGGCGCGGCTCCGTCGCCGTTCTGCCCCGAATCCATGACGCCGCCGGGCCGCGGTCGGCGTCATGGCCGCGGGACACACGAGCAGAATCCTCAACCGCAGACGTCGACTTCACCTCTGCGCGCGAGCGCACGGTCAGGGCCACCGTCGAGGAACACACCAGCACCACACCCTTCTGTACGTCCTGTACATTTTTTACCGGCATGCAGCAGCTGAAGCACGCATGCGGACCGAGGCCTGCGCAGATCCCAGGAGAGGCACCGCGATGATCCGACCTGTCGCCCGTTATGTCCTGCCCGAGTTCACCGAGCGCACCGCGACGGGGACCCGGACTCTGGACCCTTACTCCAAGCTGCTCTCCGAGCGGATCGTCTTCCTCGGCACCCCGGTGGACGACACCGCGGCCACCGACCTGATCGCCCAGTTCATGTACCTGGAATACGCCGAACCGGACCGGCCCGTATCGCTGTACATCAACTCTCCCGGCGGATCGTTCAGCGCCATGGCAGCGATCTACGACACGATGCAGTACCTGGCCTGCGACGTGGAGACCTTCTGCCTCGGCCAGGCCGGCTCCAGCGCGGCCGTACTGCTGGCGGCCGGGGCACCGGGCCGCCGACATGCCCTGCCCGGCGCCCGGGTAGTCATCCGTCAGCCCGTGCTGGACGAACCGGTGCAGGGCCAGCCGTCCGATCTCGAAATCGAAGCGCGCGAGTTGATGCGGGTACGCGAGATGCTCGCGGGCATGCTGGTCCGTCACACGGGCCGGTCCGCCGAGCGGATCACCGCCGACATCGAGCGCGACACCATCCTCGACGCACGGGCCGCCAAGGCGTACGGGCTGGTCGACCACGTCGTGGAGAACCGCAACCCGCCCCGGCCGCCGCACCCCGCGAGGTGAACCGACGATGCTGCCACCCGAGTTCCCACCGCTCCCCGCCCTGACCCGCGCCGAAGGGGAGTTCATCGACCGCTACCTGGAAGTCCTCGACCAGCTGGGCCGGATCAACCCGGCCCGTGGCAGCGACACCTACGGCGCTCTGCGGGCCGCCCAGGCACTGGCCTCCCGGGCCGCGGCACTGCGCGACGCCCTGACGCTGATGCACGAGCGGGGCGAGACACAGATCCACGCGACCACCCTGGCGCGGGCGCTGCGCCTGCTCGACGGGGAGCGGCGCGCGGGCCGGGTCGCGGTACCCCCACCACCGACGGGCTGACCGCCCCTCCACCTCGACCCCGACCCCGACCCCGGCCCCTCCCGCCCCCGCGGCTGAGGCCGGGGTCTGGGCGTGAGGGGGGCCGTGGCCACGGGTGAGAGGGAGCCGGGCCGGGCGTGAGGGAGCCGGACCGGGGCGCCGCTGAGCCGACGCGACACGCCCGGTCGATTGATCAATTTTCCTCGCTCGTTCGGCGTAGGCAGTCCCCCTCATGAGGGACAACCCAACTTGCGCTCTGCGCGTGGACGGTACTCGGAATATGCGGTTCCGCCGCTGGTACGAGACTGGTCGGACAGCGCCGCCGAGGGCTCGAATCCGACCCGTCCACCCGAACGGATCAGTCGTGATGAGCCTCACAAATCACTGTTTCGCCTCGGAAATCCGGCACTTCGTGAGTCAAGATCCCTGGGACGACAAGCCCCCGCCACCGCGGCGGGGCGGTCCGGGCGGACGCCGAGTCCTGCCGCTGCCCGGATGACTGGTCGACAGAAGTGGATCGGCAGGAGTGGAGGACCCGAGCACAACGGGTCGACCGGGCAACCGGTCGCCCCTCGGGGTGAAGCCGCCAAGTGCGGCCGGGCAACTTCGCCAGCCCGAACCCGACAGGTCATCCTTCACAGGCGGCTGACGAAGGGTTGCGCATGACTGCGCAGGTACATGTCC
Source organism: Streptomyces sp. NBC_01237 (assembly GCF_035917275.1). NCBI lineage: Bacteria > Bacillati > Actinomycetota > Actinomycetes > Kitasatosporales > Streptomycetaceae > Streptomyces > Streptomyces sp. NBC_01237. Next base: position 1,241,985 of record NZ_CP108508.1, read on the forward strand.
CGTCTCTGCTTGCCCGGGTCGGTACGGCCTCGGTTCTCACTCTCGCCGTCGGCAGCACCATGCTGGCGCCGGGTCTGGTGACCGATGCCGAGGCCGCCACTCACTCGACGAAGGCGCTCAAGATCGCTGCCTCGAAGAAGGGATCGCCCTACAAGTACGGAGCATCCGGCCCCCGCCGGTTCGACTGCTCGGGGCTGACTCTCTACTCGTTCAAGAAGGCGGGCAAGAAGCTCCCCCGCACGGCCCAGCAGCAGTACAACAAGACCCGCCACATCTCCTCCTCGATGCGCAAGAAGGGCGACCTGGTCTTCTTCCACTCCGGCCGCAGCGTGTACCACGTGGGCATCTACGCGGGTAAGGGGAAGATCTGGCACTCCCCCAAGACGGGGGCCCTGGTCCGGCTGGAGAAGATCTGGTCGAACAGCGTCTGGTACGGGCGGGTGCGCTGATCCCCTGATCCCCGGCCGGAACCGCTTCAGCGCAGCAGCGGTCCGGTCACCAGCGCGAGCCCCAGTGCGGTGAGCGCCGCGCCGCTGCCGCCCTCGATCGCACGGGCGGTACGCGGCCGGCGCAGCCACCGGCCCAACCGGTCCACCAGCAGGGCCACGGCCGGGAACCAGATGAGCGCCAGCACCACGACGACGGCCGCGAGCAGCAGGGTCCTGGGCAACGGCGGCTGCCCGTCGGGGACGAACTGGGGCAGCAGACTGAGGAAGAGCACCGGCGCCTTGGGGTTCAGCGCGTTGGTCAGGAAGCCCTGGCGCAGTGAGCGGCCGAGTTCCTTCGGCGCGGGGCCGGGGGCCTGTGCCGCCACCCCGTCGGTCGCCGCGGTCCGTCGCCGTATCGCGTACAGGGCGCTCAGACCGAGATAGAGCACATACGCCCCGCCGAGCAGCTGGACGGTGCGGAACAGCACGGGCATCGTCACCAGCACCGCGGCCAGCCCCGCCACGGCCAGCGCGGTGTGCACCAGCAGCCCCCCGGCGACTCCCAGCGCTGTGGCCACCCCCGAACGGCGTGAGGCCAGCGCGTTGCGTACGACGACGGTGAAGTCGGCGCCGGGCAGCGCCACCATGCCTGCGGCGACTCCCGTGAAGGCGAGCAGTTGTGCGTCCATGCGTACAGCCTGGCCCGAAGTAGCCTTTAGCGTGTACTTGCAATCTTCTGGGTCTGCCAAAAGGAACGCTTAATGTACGACCCGACACGGCTCGCGGCGCTGGTGGCGGTCGCCGAGGCCGGATCGATCACTCGGGCCGCGGCCCGGCTGGGCTACACCGCGCCCGCCCTCTCCCAGCAGCTGGCCAAGCTGGAGCGCGAGGCCGGTGCGGCGCTCCTGGTGCGCCACCACCGCGGCGCCAGGCTCACGGCCGCCGGTGAGCTGCTCGCGGGCCGGGCCAGACGGGTCCTGGACGAGCTGGACCAGGCGCGGCACGAGCTGGCCCAGCTCGCGGGGCTCTCCGGGGGGCGGCTGCGGGTCGGCACGTTCACCACGGCCGGAATCCATCTGCTGCCGCCGGTGCTGAGCGCGTTCCGGCGCGCCCATCCCGATGTCGAGCTGGCGGTGACCGACTACGAGCCGCCCGGTACGGTCGCCGCGGTGGCCGCCGGGGAGGTCGATCTCGCCCTGACCCACACATACGAACCGGCAGCCGCCGATCCGCCTCCGGCGGGCGTCACCATCGAACCTCTGCTGGTCGAGGAGCTGGTCCTGATCACCGCGGTCGGCCACATGCTGTCCGAGGGCACGGGCCGGCTGCCCGTCGCCGAGCTGGCGGGCCGGCCGCTGATCAGCAGCGCGCCCACACATCCGCCCCGTCGCGGGGTGGAACGGGCCCTGGCGGAGGCCGGGGCCACCCCTGCCGTCGTGTGCGAGTCGCCCGGCTATGCCCTGGTGTGCGCGTTGGTCAGCGCGGGGCTCGGGGTGGCCGTGGTGCCGGAGATGGTCGCCGCGATGTCCCCGACCCCGCTGTCGGTGCGACGGCTGGAGCCCGCGGCCTTCCGGCGGACGATCTCCGTCGCGCACCGGGGCGACCGGGCGAGCGCCGCGGCGTCGACGCTGATGGCCCTGCTGCGCAGCGGTTTCGGCCGTGGTGCCGCGACGCGCTGAGGGCTGTCCCGTCGTCCCTGGTGGATCGGCGCGCGACCTCGGATGCGGTGCGTCGCATGGCGGAGGGACATCCGCATACGGGACGTGTTCGGGCGTTCCGACATCGCCGCGAGGTGCCGTAGGCGTCGTCGTGCGCCCGCCGGGGATGACGGGACAGCCCTCGGGCGTATCGACCACGAGCGCTGTCGACAGGGCCGGGGTCAGCCCTGGACCGGGACCGTCCAGGGCAGGGTGATCCAGACGGTCTTGCCGCCCTCCGCGGTGGGAGTGACGGTGAGCCGTCCTCCGAACTCCTTGGCCAGGGCCCGGATGATGACCATGCCGCGTCCGTTGTCCTGCTGCACGGCGGCCGGCAGCCGTTGGGGCCAGCGGGGGTGGCTGTCCGTCACCCCCAGGTGCAGTTCCTCCTCTCGGTCCAGCCGGAGGTCCACCGTGAAGGTGGGCGACTGCCCGAACGTGTGCTGCACGGCGTTGGTGGCGAGCTCCGAGACGATCAGCCGGATGGTTTCGGCGATCTCGGTGTCTTCGGACATGCCCCACTCGGCGAGCGTCCGGGCGACATACCTGCGGGCCGAGGAGACCGATACCGGATCGCTCGGCAGAGTGACGGTTGCTTCCTGATGGTCTGCCATGGCGACGCCGTCCCTTTCCCGCCCCGGCCGACCCGCGATCGGCCAGGATTGTGCTTCGCGCCAGATTGCCACTGATGCTGCCCTCTGTAACGACGATCGACCAAGATATGCATATATCTGTCGCTCGAAGCGGTGAACTCTGCTCCGGTGGGGCTCGAACACGCGGCACACTGACCTCTTTGCGGGCCGGACCCCGGTGCGGGCCGGCTCCTCTGTACGAGCGGAAGGAGGCCGGCATGCAGCACGGCCCCGTGGTACGCCGACGCAAACTGGGCGAGGAGTTGCGCGGTCTGCGCCACTCGTCCGGGCTGACCAGCCGGGACGCGGCGCGGCTGCTCGGCTGGCACCAGTCGAAGGTGAGCCGTATCGAGACCGGCGCGAGCGGGGTGAGTCCCGCCGATGTGACCCGGCTGCTGGACGCCTACGGCGTACGCGACATACAGCTGCGCGCTCTCCTCGAAGTGCTCGCCGGTTCGGCGGGGGGCGGCGGTACGGGGTGGTGGCACGCGTACCGGGGCCTGATCCCGCCCCAGTACCGCGACTTCATCAGCCTGGAGTCCCAGGCACGGACCGCGCGGACGCTGGAGACGTCGGTGGTGCCCGGACTGCTCCAGACCGCCGAGTACGCCCGTGCGGTGACCCATGCGTCGCTGGACGGACTGCCTGCGGGACAGCTGGATTCGCTGGTGGAGGTGCGACTGACCCGTCAGCGGGTTCTGTGGGCGAAGCCACCACTGCACTTCACCGCGGTCCTCGACGAGGCGGTACTGCGGCGCGAGGTGGGCGGGCCCGAGGTGATGAAGGACCAGCTGGCCCATCTGACGCGTGTGGCCCAATTACCGCACGTGCAACTTCAGTTACTGCCGTTCAAGGTAGGCGGCTACGTCGGGCTCACCGGCCCTTTCGTTATTTTCTCCTTTCCGAACATTTCTGATCTGGATGTGGTCGTTCTTGACCACTTGACGAGTAGCCTCTACCTGGAGCGGAAAGAAGACCTTGAGGCGTACAGCTCGGCCTTCCGCACCTTGCAGGCTCACGCGCTGTCGCCGGAGCGTTCGTTGGACCTCATCGCCGCGGTCAACCGCGGCGACTAGGGGGAGATCGGGCCGGACCCGCCGGGCTCCCCCTAGGACCTTCCGACTGCCCGAGGGGTGCTTCATGTCCGACCGCCTTGCACAGCCCGCGTTACGGTGGCGCCGCAGCAGCCGCAGCACCGGAATGAACAACTGCGTGGAGACCGCGCCGCTCGACGGTGAGCACCTGGCCGTGCGGGACTCCAAGGACGTGGACCGGCCGGCGCTGCGCTTCTCCGCGCCGGCCTGGACGTCGTTCGTGACAGGACTGGGCGACCGCCCGGTCAGCTGACCCGGACCGGGACGGCCTCCGCCCGGGGCGCGGTGCGTACGACCGTGTCCACCGCGGTCATGATCTGCTCCTGGGTGAGGTCGGCCCGCGCGGTCAGCCGAAGACGGGAGATGCCGTCCGGCACCGACGGCGGGCGGAAGCATCCCACCAGCACCCCGGCAGCGCGGCAGTCGGCCGCCCAGCGCACCGCCGCGTCCGCGGAGGGCGCGCGCACGGAGACCACCGCGGCGTCGGGTCGCACGGCGGTCAGCCCCGCGTCGGTCAGCCGTTCGTACAGGGCGGCGGCGACCGCTCGGGCCCGGTCCGCGCGTTCCGGTTCCCGGCCCAGCAGTCCCAGCGCGCCGAGGGCGCCGCCCGCCGACGCCGGAGCGAGTCCGGTGTCGAAGATGAAGGTACGCGCCGTGTTGACCAGGTGGTCGATGACCCGGGCCGGACCGAGCACCGCTCCGCCCTGGCTGCCCAGCGACTTGGAGAGGGTCATCGTGGCGACGATGTCCTCGCCGCCCGCGAGCCCGGCGGCGGCGAGCGCACCGCGTCCGCCGTCCCCGAGCACACCCAGACCGTGCGCGTCGTCGACGACCAGTGCGGCACCCTCGGCCCGGCAGGCGTCGGCGAGCGCGGACAGCGGGGCGGCGTCGCCGTCGACCGAGAAGACGGAGTCGGTCACGGCGAGCGCCCGTCCGCCGTGCGTGTGCAGCGCCTTGCGCACCGCCTCGGGGTCCGCGTGCGGAACGATGGCGGTCTCCGCCCGGGAGAGGCGACAACCGTCCACGATCGAGGCGTGGTTGCCCGCGTCGGAGACGATCAGCGAGCCACGGGCGGACAGCGCGGTGAGAGCCGCGAGGTTGGCCGCGTATCCGGAGGAGAGCACCAGAGCCGCTTCGAAGCCGCAGAAATCGGCCAGTTCGCGTTCGAGTTCGGCATGCAGCGCGGTGGATCCGGTGACCAGCCGCGATCCGGTGGCACCCGCGCCCCAGCGGTGCGCCGCTCCGGCGGCGGCGGCGGTGACCTCGGGGTGCCGGGTGAGGCCGAGATAGTCATTGCTCGCGAGGTCGAGGACGTCCGGTTCGGCGGGCCGCGGGCGGAGCGTGCGGACGAGTCCGGCGGCGGCTCGGCGGCGGGCCTCGTCGTTGATCCAGTCGAACGGGGCGAAGGACATGAGACGGTCCCTTTTGTAGGCAGCTCACAGACCCTAGCCGGGTGCGCAGCAGGTCAGGGTGTGGCAATACACACACGCTCACCCGGCTCTCCTGTCTGGTTCCTCCTTGGCCGGAGACCCCGGCGTAGGCCAGGATCGACGCCATGGACCTGCTGAACACGCTGGTGGACAAGGGGCTGCGGCGCGAACTGCCGACCCGCGAAGAAGCGCTCGCCGTGCTGGCGACCTCCGATGACGAACTGCTCGATGTGGTGGCCGCCGCAGGGAAGGTGCGCCGCCAGTGGTTCGGGCGGCGCGTGAAGCTCAACTATCTGGTCAACCTCAAGTCCGGGCTCTGCCCCGAGGACTGCTCCTACTGCTCGCAGCGGCTGGGGTCGAAGGCGGAGATCCTCAAGTACACGTGGCTCAAGCCCGATGAGGCGTCCAAGGCCGCGGCCGCCGGGGTGGCCGGCGGGGCGAAGCGGGTCTGTCTGGTGGCGAGCGGACGCGGGCCGACGGACCGCGACGTCGACCGGGTGTCGCAGACGATCGAAGCGATCAAGGAGCAGAACGAGGGCGTCGAGGTCTGCGCCTGTCTCGGTCTGCTCTCCGACGGGCAGGCCGACCGGCTGCGGTCGGCGGGCGCGGACGCGTACAACCACAACCTCAATACGTCCGAGGGAACGTACGGGGACATCACGACCACGCACACCTACGCGGACCGGGTGGAGACCGTCCAGCAGGCGCAGGCCGCGGGGCTCTCGGCCTGTTCCGGGCTGATCGCCGGTATGGGTGAGAGCGATGCGGACCTGGTGGACGTGGTCTTCTCGCTGCGGGAGCTGGACCCGGACTCCGTTCCGGTGAACTTCCTGATCCCGTTCGAGGGAACCCCGCTCGCCAAGGAGTGGAACCTCACCCCACAGCGCTGCCTGCGCATTCTGGCCATGGTCCGCTTCGTCTGCCCCGACGTCGAGGTCCGCCTCGCGGGCGGGCGCGAGGTGCATCTGCGCTCGATGCAGCCGCTCGCCCTGAACCTGGTGAACTCGATCTTCCTGGGCGACTATCTGACCAGCGAGGGCCAGGCCGGCCAGACGGACCTGGACATGATCGCCGATGCCGGTTTCGAGGTGGAGGGCGCGGGAACGACGACGCTGCCCGAGCACCGGGTGCCGTCCGGTGGCGGCTGCGGTTCGCACGAGGGCGGCTGCGCACCCTGCGGTGACACGGCCGCGGAGGGCGAGGAGCCCGTCTCCGCCGAGGTCCCGGCGGCGCGCACGGATCTGGTGGCGGTCCGCCGCCGGGGCGCCGGTACGGATCTCGCGCCCAATGCCTGAGACCTGCGCCCCCGAGTCGTCCGTAGCTCCCTCGCTCCCGCGCACGCCCGCGCTCGCCCCCGCCGAACTGCGCGCCCTGGACCGGGCGCACGTCTGGCACCCGTACGGCCCGATGCCGGGCCGGCAGGAACCGCTGGTCGTGGAGTCCGCGTCCGGGGTGCGACTCCGGCTCGCCGAACCGGCTTACGGGCAGAGCGAGTTGGTGGACGGCATGTCGTCCTGGTGGTCGGCGGTGCACGGCTACAACCACCCGGTACTCAACGACGCGGCGCGCGGTCAGCTGGACCGGATGAGCCATGTGATGTTCGGCGGGCTCACCCATGAGCCCGCCGTGCGCCTGGCGACACGGCTGGTGGAGATCACCCCGGAGCCGCTGCGCCACGTCTTTCTCGCCGATTCGGGCTCCGTCTCCGTCGAGGTCGCGGTGAAGATGTGCCTCCAGTACTGGCGTTCGGCGGGTCGGCCGGCCAAGCACCGGCTGCTGACCTGGCGCGGCGGCTACCACGGGGACACCTGGCAGCCGATGTCCGTGTGCGATCCCGAGGGCGGGATGCACGAACTGTGGTCGGGGGCGCTCCCCCGGCAGGTGTTCGCCGACGCGCCACCGGACGGTTTCGACGTGGAGCCGGACCCCGGCTACATACGCCGTCTGCGGGAACTGATCGCGTTCCACGCGGACGAACTCGCCGCGGTCATCGTGGAGCCCGTGGTGCAGGGTGCGGGCGGGATGCGGTTCCACTCGCCCGCGTATCTGCGGGTTCTGCGCGAGGCGTGCGACGAGAACGACGTCCTGCTGGTGTTCGACGAGATCGCGAGCGGCTTCGGCCGCACCGGAAAGCTGTTCGCCGCCGAGCACGCCGGGATCTCCCCCGATGTCATGTGTGTCGGCAAGGCCCTGACCGGCGGCTATCTGACCATGGCGGCGACGCTGTGCAGCTCCCGGGTGGCGGAGGGCATCTCCCGCGGCGAGGTTCCGGTGCTGGCCCACGGCCCGACGTTCATGGGCAATCCGCTGGCCGCCGCGGTGGCGTGCGCCTCCGTGGATCTGCTGGTCGGCCAGGACTGGGAGCGGGAGGTCGAGCGGATCGGCGCCGGGCTGCGGCACGGACTGGCCGCCGCGGCCGGTCTGCCCGGTGTCGTCGATGTACGGGTGCTGGGCGCCATCGGTGTCGTACAGCTCGATCACGAGGTGGACATGGAGGCCGCGACCCGGGCGGCCGTACGCACGGGTGTCTGGCTCCGGCCGTTCCGCGATCTCGTGTACACGATGCCGCCGTATGTGACCGGTGATGACGATGTGGCGCTGATCTGCCGGGCCGTGTGCGCGGCGGCCGAGGAGGGCTGAGATGACGATTCTGGTGGTGTCCGGTACGGGTACCGAGATCGGCAAGACGGTGGTGACCGCCGCCGTGGCCGCGGCCGCCCGGGGCTGCCGGGTCGCGGTGCTCAAGCCCGCCCAGACCGGTCTCCGGCCCGGGGAGCCGGGGGACGCCTCCGAGGTGGTGCGTCTGGCGGGCGGTCATGTCACAGCGGTCGAACTGGCGCGCTTCCCCGAGCCGTTGGCCCCGGCGACCGCGGCGCGACGGGCCGGTCTCGCACCGGTGCGCCCGTACGAGGTCGCCGAGGCGGCCGAGAAGCTGGCCACCGAGCACGATCTGGTGCTGGTGGAGGGGGCGGGCGGGCTGCTCGTGCGGTTCGACGACGAGGGCGCCACACTCGCGGACGCGGCCCGGCTGCTGGCGGCGCCGGTGCTGGTGGTGGCGCAGGCGGGTCTCGGCACGCTCAATGTCACCGCGCTGACCGCGGAGGCCCTGCGGGCCCGGGGCCTGACGTGCCTCGGTGTGGTGGTGGGCAGCATGCCGGCCGAGCCGGATCTGGCCGCACGGTGCAATGTGGACGACCTGCCGGTGGCGGCCGGCGCCCCGCTGCTGGGCGCCGTCCCGGCCGGGGCGGGGGCGCTGGCACCCGCCGACTTCAGGGCGCGGGCGGCCAGTTGGCTGGCCCCGGAGCTCGGCGGGGTCCGTACGTGGACGACGGGGGGCTGAGCGGGCCGGTACGGGGGAGAATCGAAGGCAGCCGCTGTTTTCCCGCCACGGAGGCCCGTCATGCATCTGCGCAGCACGAAGATCCCCCGGGACGCCGTGCACCACCCGGTCTTCGCCCGGTTCTATGCCCGGATGAGCGTGAGCGCCGATCAGCGGGGCGGCATCGCCGCGTACCGCCGGGAGCTGCTGGCCGGGGTGTCCGGCCGGGTGATCGAGATCGGCGCGGGCAACGGGCTGAACTTCGCGCACTACCCGGGCGCCGTCTCCGAGGTGGTGGCGATCGAACCGGAGCGCACCCTGAGGCAACTGGCGGTCCGTGCCGCACTGCGGTCCGAGGTGCCGGTGGACGTGGTGCCCGGCGCGGCGGAGGCGCTGCCGGTCAAGAGCGAGGCGTTCGACGTGGCCGTGGCCTCACTGGTCCTGTGCACGGTACGGGATCTGCCCCGGGCGCTCGCCGAGCTCAAGCGCGTCCTGCGGCCCGGTGGTGAACTGCGCTTCTTCGAACACGGGCTGGCGCCGGGCCGGCCCCTGGCGGTCGCACAGCGTGCCGCGGACCGGACCGTCTGGCCGTTGCTCTTCGGGGGCTGTCACACGGCGCGCGACACCCTCGCCGCGATCGAGGCCGCGGGCTTCGAGATGGGGACGTACCGCAGGCTGCGGATTCCGGAGAAGGGCGTGCAGCTCCCCACCTCGCCCTGTGTGCTGGGCGTGGCCCGTCGGCCCTTCACGGTGGACGGCCCGGCCGCGGCGGAATGACCCGTCACGTCCCACTCCGGGGCGGGTGGCCGACCGGTCGCGCAGGGCTGCTGTCCGGTCTCACGTCGACCGGACGGTCGTACATCGGCCGACAGCGGCCGGGCGGGAGGGCCCTCACACGCTCCACTGCCGGAGCTCGTCCGCGATGGCCCGGACGTCGGCCTTGCCCTCCTTGACCAGCCGGGCCAGATCTCTCACCTGCTCGGGCGAGGTGATCACCTTCAGCCCGGAGGCGACCAGGTAGCCGTATGCCACGGCCGAGGCGAACATGGCGTTGGAGCGTTCGAGCGCGGGAACGTGGAGCAGCAGTTGCAGCAGGGCCGCGGCACGGGAATGCGGGTCGCTGTAGACGGGGCTGCCGAAGATCTCCGCCTCGTGGCGGCTCACCGCGGCGACGAGCGCGCCCCAGTCGACGACCTGCGGATCACCGGGCGTCTTGTGCTCGGCGACCATGAGCAGCCAGGAAAGGTCGATCCGTAGGTTCAACGGGTACCTTCGCGCTCCGGGCCGAACTCATCGGCGAACACCGATTCGTACTGCTTCATGAAGTCGGCCGCCGCTTCGACGAAGGTGTGTCCCACCTCGCCCGCGTCCTGTTTGACGAGCTCTTCTATGTAGCGGTTCACGCTCATCCCCCTCTGCAGCGCGCGCTGCCGCGCGGCCTCGGCGGTGGCCTCGTCCACTCGAACGTTCAGCTGAGTCTTGGGCACAGCCTCACGCTAGCGCGACTCCGCTAGCAGCGGCAAGAGGAAGCCGGAGCTGCCCCGTACACCGTTCCCGCTCCATGGATCGCGGGATTCCCCGGTTCGGCGGACGCCCCGCCGTGCGCTTGGCATGGTGGGTGGCAAGCCATCGATCGGACCGTCCACCGGTCCACCGCCGTTGTGCGCCCGGCGCACCGGCGTTCCGTACCGCCGGGGTTCTCGGGGCGCCGGCGGAGTGAGGAGACGGTATGACCAGGCCGTTCCGCTTCGGCGTGAACATGTTGACACCGACCGGCGGCGCGGAGTGGCGCGATCGCTGCCGCCGGGCGGAACAGCTCGGATTCGACGTGATCCTGGTCCCGGACCATCTGGGCATGCCCGCCCCCTTTCCCGCCCTGGTCGCCGCCGCCGCGGCCACGGAGCGCCCTCAGGTGGGCACGTTCGTACTGAATGCCGGTTTCTGGAATCCGACGCTGCTGGCCCGCGAGGCGGCGGGGACGGACGCGCTCACCGAGGGCCGCCTGGAGCTGGGAATCGGCACCGGATACGTACGCGGGGAGCACGAGCAGGCAGGCATCCCGTTCCTCTCCCCCGGCGACCGGGTGGATCACCTGCGGCGTACGGTCCAGGAAGTGGACCGGCTCCTGCGGGACGAGGCCCATCTGCCCGCCCCCGTGCGGCGGCCCCGGCCCCCACTGATGATCGGCGGGAACGGGGACCGGGTCCTGCGACTCGCGGCCGAGTACGCCGACATCGTGGCGTTCACCGGAGCCGCGACGGGGAAGGACGGCTCACTCTCCATGATCAGCGCCGAACAGCTCGACGAGCGGGTCGCCGCCTACCAGGGGTTCGCGAGGGACCGCGAGACCCCGGCAGAGCTGAATCTGCTCCTCCAGAAGGTCGAGGTGACCGAGAACCGGCGTGCGGCCGTGAGCGGCCTGCTGCCGCCCTTCGCGGACCTCGACGACGAAACGGTGCTGGAGCTGCCGCTGTTCGCGGTCGGCACCGTGCGGCAGATCGCCGACCAGCTGCGCGAACAGCGGGAACGGTTCGGCTTCTCGTATCTGAGCGTGCTGGAGCCGTCGATGGAGGCGTTCGGACTGGTGATCGAGGAGCTGGCGGGCAGCTGACCGCGCGAACCCGGCGCGGAGTGCCCCGTACCGGAGCATGACGGAACCCGCCGGAGCACGTCGGCGCGCGCTGTCGGCGTCTGTCGGCGCGTGTCGTCGGCGCGTGTCGGAATCAGCAGGAATGCGACTGAGCGTGACGGAATACGGGCCGCGGGGTACGGGGTATCGCATGCCGAAACACTGTCGACGCCCCGGTCGCCCGGTGCTGGGATTACGTCATGGATGATCTTTCGATACGCGTCGCGACGCCCGCCGACCTGGACGGGATTCTCGCCTTCTGGAAGGTGGCGGCCGAGGGCACCAGCATCAGTGACGACCGGGAAGGCGTCGCACGCCTGGTGGAACGCGACCCCGAGTCCCTGATCCTCGCGGAGCGGGACGGCGCCCTCGCCGGAACCGTGATCGCGGGTTTCGACGGCTGGCGCTGCCATCTGTACCGGCTCGCGGTCCACCCCGACCAGCGCCGCCGAGGAGTCGGTGGTGCACTGCTCGCGGCCGCGGAGGAACGGTTCGTCCGGCTGGGCGGGCGACGGGGCGACGCCATGGTGCTCGACCGCAACGATCTCGCGCGGCACGCCTGGCGAGCGGCGGGATACGTCCCGGAAGCCCAGTGGAGCCGGTGGGTGAAGCATCTGACCGGATGACCCCCGCGGAGGGACCGACTACCCTCGATCGACCACCCGCATGCGATATCGACGACCCGCCTGCGACTTTGCTGATCCTTTACTATGGGATCTCATTTCGACCACCCCCCTCTTCGAAAGGTGTGAGCGTCCGCCCATGGGCGAGCCTCCCAGTAGCCGACATCGCCGACATCGCGCGATCCTCCTGACCCTGCCCGATCATGGGACGGAGGTGAACCGATGACCGAAGTGCTTCTGCTGCTCGTCGCGGTACTGCTCTCCCTGGCCTGTGGCGCCTTCGTCGCCGCGGAGTTCTCCCTGACCACGGTGGAGCGCGGCGAGCTCGAACGGGCCGTGGAGCGGGGCGACCGGGGCGCGTCGAGTGCCCTGAAGGCCGTTCGCAGCCTCACCTTCCAGCTCTCCGGTGCGCAGCTCGGCATCACGGTCACCAACCTGGTGGTCGGCATGCTCTCCGAACCGTCCATCTCCAAGCTGATCCGCGGACCGGTGGAGGCGATCGGCCTCTCACCCGGTGTGTCGTCCTCGATCGCCCTCGTGATCGGCACGGCCCTGTCCACCGTGGTCCTGATGGTGGTCGGCGAGCTCGTCCCGAAGAACTGGGCGATCTCCTCCCCGTTGGCCGTGGCCAAGGCGGTCGCCACACCGCAGCGTGCGTTCACCGCGGTGTTCCGCCCCTTCATCAGCCACCTCAACAACACCGCCAACCGGATCGTCCGCCGCTTCGGTCTCGAACCGGCGGAAGAACTGGCCTCGGCCCGCAGCCCCCAGGAGCTGGTGGCACTGGCCCGGCACTCCGCCAAGGCGGGCGCGCTGGAGGCGGACACCGCCGAGCTCTTCGTCCGCACCCTCAATCTGGCGGAACTGACCGCGGAGAACGTGATGACGCCGCGGGTCCAGGTCACCGCCCTCGACATACAGGCGACGGCCGAGGATGTGGCCAACGCCACCCGGGCGACCGGACTGTCCCGCTTCCCCGTCTACCGGGGCAGCCTCGACACGGTCGTCGGCGTGGCCCACATCAAGGACGTGCTGGCGATCCCGGCGGAGCAGAGGTCGCGCAGACGAGTCTCGGAGATGCTGCGCGAACCCCTTCTCGTACCGGAGACGCTCACCGTGGACCGGCTGCTGGACCGGCTGTCCGGCAAACTCGCGATGGCCGTCGTGATCGACGAGTACGGCGGCACGGCCGGCGTGGTGACGCTGGAGGACATCGTCGAGGAGGTCGTCGGCGAGGTGCGCGACGAGCACGACCCGCACGAGACACCGGACCTCGCCCCCGCCGGTGAGGACGCCGACGGACGCACCCTGTGGTCGGCCGACGGCGCGGCCCGCACCGACCAGCTCCGCACCATCGGGCTGCGGGTGCCGGACGGACCGTACGAGACGCTGGCCGGGCTGATCGCCACCGAGGTCGGCCGCATCCCGGCGGTGGGTGACACCGTCGAACTGGCCGACTGGCGGATCGATGTGGTGGACGCCTCCGGGCGCCGCGCCGCGCGTGCCCTTCTGCACGCCCCGCTGCCCGGCTCCGAGGAAGACATGGAGGACGCACGATGATCGCCCTCCAGCTGTTCATCGGCCTCTTGACCCTCGTGGTCAACGCCTTCTTCGTCGGCGCGGAGTTCGCGCTGATCTCCGTACGCCGCAGCCAGATCGAGCCGGAGGCGGAGGCCGGGAACCGGCGGGCCCGCAGCGTCATCTGGGGACTGGAGCATGTATCTGCGCTCCTCGCGGCGGCCCAGCTCGGCATCACGCTCTGCACACTGGTGCTGGGCATCGTCGCGGAGCCGGCCATCGCGCACCTCCTGGAGCCCGTCTTCGACGCGGTCGGTGTGCCGCACGGACTGGTCCATCCGATCTCGTTCGTGATCGCCCTGTCCGTGGCCACATATCTGCACATGCTGCTGGGCGAGATGGTCCCCAAGAACATCGCCCTGGCCGAGCCTGCCCGCAGCGCCCTCCTGCTCGGGCCGCCCCTGGTGGCCCTCGCCCGCGCCCTGCGTCCGGTGATCTTCACGATCAACGCCTTCGCCAACGCGCTCCTGAAGCTTCTGCGGGTGGAGACGAAGGACGAGGTGTCCGCGACCTTCTCGGACGACGAACTGGCGCGGCTGGTGAAGGACGCCGGGGACGCCGGGCTGGTCGACGACCGCTCGGCGGAGCGGCTGCGGCACGCCCTGGAACTGGGCCGTCGCCCGGTGCGGGACGTGGTCATGCCGGTCGACCGGGTGGTGTACGCCCGGATCGGCACCACACCCGAGGAGCTGGAACGCCTCTCCTCCGTGTCCGGCTTCTCGCGCTTCCCCGTGATGGACACCGAGGAGCGCATCCTGGGCTACCTCCATGTGAAGGACGCGCTGGACGCGACTCCGCGCGATGTCCCCTTCCCGGTGACCGCGATGCGGCCGATCGCACGGGTGCGCGCGGCGACTCCGCTCGATGACGTGCTCACCGCGCTCCGGCGCAGCCGCACCCACCTGGCGGCCGTACTCGACGAGGACGGCCGGCTGGCGGGCATGGTCACGATGGAGGACGTACTGCGCGAGCTCGTGGGCAGGCCACAGGCGCGCTGAGTCACCAGGAGGGGCGGGACAGCCGACGTGCACGGCTGCCCCGCCCCTCACTCATGTGCCGTGCCTGTCCATCCCCCGTCCCGGACGCCCGGACCCCGGCGCGGCTGCCACGGTACGATCGCAAGGCCATGGAATTGAATGCCTCCTACACCAGTCTTGTCGCGGTCGGCGACTCGTTCACCGAGGGCATGTCGGACCTGTTGGCCGACGGTACGTACCGGGGGTGGGCCGATGTCCTCGCCGCCCGGCTCGCGGCCCGCTCCCCCGGATTCCGGTACGCCAACCTCGCCGTACGCGGAAAACTGATCGGCCAGATCGTCGACGAGCAGGTGGCACCCGCGGCAGCCCTGCAGGCGGATGTCGTCACCCTCGTGGGCGGTCTCAACGACACGCTGCGGCCCAAGTGCGACATGGGCATGGTGCGCGCCCGGCTCGAAGAAGCGGTGGAGCGGCTGGCTCCGTCCTGCAAGCAGTTGGTGCTCATGCGCAGCCCCGGTCGCAACGGCCCGGTGATGGAACGTTTCCGTCCGCGCATGGAGGAGCTGTTCTCGCTGGTCGACGACCTGGCCGACCGGCATGGGGCACTGGTGGTGGACCTGTACGGCGCGCCTTCGCTCGGCGATCCCCGCATGTGGGACGTCGACCGGCTGCACCTCACCGCCGAGGGGCACCGCAGGGTGGCCGAGGCGGTCTGGCAGAGCCTGGGCCTCCCCTCCGAGCTCGACTGGCGGACGCCGATGCGGGCGACACCGCCTCTGCGCTGGCCGACGCGGCGGGTCGACGACCTCCGCTTCGCCCGGCAGCACCTGGCGCCCTGGATCGGGCGTCGGCTCACCGGCCGGTCGTCGGGGGACGGGCGGTCGGGGGCACAGTTCAGCGCGGAGACGGGCCGGGCTTTCTGGATCACGCCCGCCGACTCCGCCGCTCCGGGCCCGGTGGCGAGCTGGCACCGGGTGGAAGACTCCGCACCCTGACCGGGTGAAAGACCTCACACGGACTGACCGGGTGAAGTCCTCCGGACACTGACGGCGCCTCGGGGCCCGTGCACGGCATCCTTCGCTCTCGGGCATCCGGGGCGCCTCGGCTCCCGGGTATCCGACGCCTCCGGGTGCACGCGGTGGATTCCACCGCCCGACGGCAGGGACTGACCCCGGCCCCACTCACCGCTGCCATACCCCGCGCGCGTTCGTAGCAAGCCAC
This sequence comes from Streptomyces sp. NBC_01237, assembly GCF_035917275.1. NCBI lineage: Bacteria > Bacillati > Actinomycetota > Actinomycetes > Kitasatosporales > Streptomycetaceae > Streptomyces > Streptomyces sp. NBC_01237. The sequence goes on from NZ_CP108508.1 coordinate 1,257,613, forward strand.
AAACCGGCCTGCGGCGCTGGCCTGCACAAACCGCCAGTAGAATCTGTTCACGTGACTGCTGTGTCTGCGAAGCCTCGCATCCCCAATGTCCTGGCCGGCCGCTATGCCTCCACGGAGCTGGCCGTCCTCTGGTCCCCCGAGCAGAAGGTGAAGCTGGAGCGTCAGCTGTGGCTGGCGGTGCTGCGCGCTCAGAAGGACCTCGGGATCGAGGTCCCCGACGCGGCTCTCGCCGACTACGAGCGCGTCCTCGACCAGGTGGACCTGGCCTCGATCGCCGAGCGCGAAAAGATCACCCGGCACGACGTGAAGGCCCGGATCGAGGAGTTCAACGCTCTCGCGGGCCACGAGCAGGTCCACAAGGGCATGACCTCCCGGGACCTGACCGAGAACGTCGAGCAGCTGCAGATCCGGCTCTCGCTGGAGCTGATGCGCGACCGTACGGTGGCGGTCCTGGCCCGTCTCGGCAAGCTGGCGGCCGAGTACCGCGAGCTGGTCATCGCGGGGCGCTCGCACAATGTCGCGGCTCAGGCGACGACCCTCGGCAAGCGCTTCGCCACCGCGGCGGACGAACTGCTCGTGGCGTACGGGCGGCTGGAGGACCTCCTCGGCCGCTACCCGCTGCGCGGTATCAAGGGCCCTGTCGGTACGGCGCAGGACATGCTCGACCTGCTGGGCGGGGACGCCGGGAAGCTCGCCGACCTGGAGCAGCGCATCGCCGGGCACCTCGGCTTCGCCCAGGCCTTCACCTCGGTCGGTCAGGTCTATCCCCGCTCGCTCGACTACGACGTGGTGACCGCTCTGGTCCAGCTGGCGGCGGCCCCCTCGTCGGTGGCGAAGACCATCCGGCTGATGGCCGGCCACGAACTGGTCACCGAGGGCTTCAAGCCCGGCCAGGTCGGCTCGTCCGCGATGCCGCACAAGATGAACACCCGCTCCTGCGAGCGTGTGAACGGGCTGATGGTGATCCTGCGCGGCTATGCCTCGATGACGGGTGAGCTCGCCGGTGACCAGTGGAACGAGGGCGATGTGTCCTGCTCCGTGGTCCGCCGGGTGGCCCTGCCGGACGCCTTCTTCGCGTTCGACGGCCTGCTGGAGACCTTCCTGACCGTTCTGGACGAGTTCGGCGCGTTCCCGGCTGTCGTGGCGCGGGAGCTGGACCGTTACCTGCCGTTCCTGGCCACCACCAAGGTCCTCATGGGCGCCGTACGGGCCGGGGTGGGCCGCGAGGTCGCCCACGAGGCCATCAAGGAGCACGCGGTCGCCTCCGCCCTGGCGATGCGCGAGCAGGGTGCGGAACGCAACGAACTGCTGGACAAGCTGGCCACCGACGAGCGGATCCCGCTGGACCGCGCACAGCTGGACGCCCTGATGGCCGACAAGCTGTCCTTCACCGGTGCGGCGGGCGACCAGGTCACCGCCCTGGTGTCCCGGATCGAGGACATCACGAAGCAGCACCCGGAGGCCGCGGCCTACACCCCCGGTTCCATCCTCTGACGGTCACCACGGTCACCCGATGACACCCGAAGAGCTCCAGGCCGCCCGCGATCGCGTCGTTCCCGATGTGGTCGCGGGCGGCCTGCGTGTGCTGTTCTGCGGAATCAATCCGAGCCTGATGACCGCCGTCACGGGCCATCATTTCGCGCACCCCGGCAACCGCTTCTGGCCGGTGCTCCACCTCTCGGGCTTCACGCCCCGTCGGCTGAAGCCCTCGGAGCAGGGCGAACTACTGGCCCACGGACTCGGCATCACCAACGTGGTGGCCCGTGCGACGGCTCGGGCGGACGAACTCGGCGCCGACGAATTCCGCGAAGGCGGCCGGATCCTGGCGGAGAAGACGGAACGGCTCGCACCGCTGTGGCTCGCCGTGGTCGGTGTCACGGCGTATCGCACGGCCTTCGGTGAACGCGGTGCGCGGATCGGCCCGCAGGACCGGACGATCGGCGGCGCCCGCGTATGGGCCTTGCCCAACCCCAGCGGCCTCAACGCCCACTGGACCACCCACACCATGGCCGACGAGTACGCCCGCCTCCGTGAAGCCGTCGAGTCGCCCCCATCGGCCTGTCCCTGAACGCTGCGGAAACCGGGCTTCACCCAGGTACCTCTGCGCCGACAAGACCTCACCGTCCCGTCGGCCCCATGCCGGAGAGAGTTCACTCCGTTCATGCCTCGCGGCAAAACCGATCAGGGCGGGTCGATCACGGTCACCAGGACAGTCAGCTCGCAGCCCGGTCCGCCCGCCTCCAGGAAGAGCCCCACCGCGAGCCACCGGTCCTCTATCCGCCAGAGCTGAAGGTACTCGCAACCGGCGACCGGATCCGCCCAGGGTTCCGGTATCACCTCGCCTGCCATCATCCGCTCCTGCGCGCTCCACAGACTCACCAACTGCGGCTCGCCCCAGCGCGAGGTGAGCAGAGTCAGCAGCGCGTCGTGCTCCGCGAGACACTGGGCCCGGTGCTCAGGACCACCTGGCTCGTCGTCGTCCCAGTGCTCCTCATCCGTGTGCAGGGAGGCAGTGTGATAGCCGGGTCCGCTGACTCCTGAACCCCATGGGGTGCGCTCCTCGGGAAACTCCCTGGTGCGCATCCCGTCGATGAGGCGGAGGTGATGTGCGGTCGTCATGCCATCAGTAAACCGTCTGGCACTGACAAGTGACGTCCTGGCCCCTGCCGTGAAGCGCACCGGGTGGCTGGAGCGGCTTCGTCTCCCGAGGCGCCTCCCTCTGCCTCCGCTATTGGGCCTCACGCGTCCCGTTTCCGTATCGCCCACCAGCCCGCGAGCAGCGCGGCCGCGGCCCAGGCCGCCGTCACCGTCAGTCCCGTCCACGGCCCGAGGCTGCCGTCCGGATTCTGGTGCAGCACCAACTGGCCCGCCCGGTCCGGAAGATATCGAGACACACCGCCCACGATGTCCCCGATCACGAAGGAGACGATCAGGATGAAGGGTATGAGCAGGCTGAGCACTGCCACGGCACTACGGAACAGCGCCGCCAGCCCTGCCGCGAACAAGGCCATCAGCGCGAGGTAGACACCGCCTCCGAAGGCTGCCCGCAGTGCGCCCGGATGCCCGAGGCCGATCGCGAAGTCCCCCATGAAGAGCTGTCCCACCAGAAACGCGGTGAAGCTGGTGATCAGCCCCACGCCAAGGGCCAGGCCGCCCACGACTGTCATCTTGGACAGGTAGAAGAGACCGCGGCGCGGGACGGCACACAGCGATATCCGTAGAGCACCGTTGAGGAACTCCGAAGACAGTGCGGTCGCACCGAAGCTGATGGCGGCGATCTGTCCGAAATTCAAGGCGTAGAAGGCGTCGAAGACCGGCTCGGCACCCGCGTTGCCCGCCTCCGCGCGGCCGATCGTGGCGAACGTGAGAACAGTGATGGCAAGTGTCGCGACGAAGACCGCTGCCAGCGAGCCGGAGATGGACCTCATCGATCTGATCTTGATCCACTCGGAGTGGAGCACTGCGGTCGGGGACATGGTCACGCCTCCTGGCGATCGCTGGGCGACGCCGTGGCGGCGGCGAATTCCGTCTGGTCCGCCGTGAGATCCAGGTATGCCTGTTCCAAGCTCATCCGCTCGTCGATGAGTTCAAGGAGAGGGATGCCTTCAAGAGCGGCCAGGACCCCGATGTCCTCGGCCGTGGCACCGTCGACCGTCCAACTCCCGTCGTCACTTTGTGCGGGTGTATGACCTTTCCGGGTCAGCACGTCTCGGAGCCTGCTGGACTGCGTCGTACGCAGTCGCACCCGGGGCCGGCTGCGGGAGTCGAGGAACTCCCGCATCGGCATGTCGACGAGGAGTCTGCCCCTGCCGAGAACCACCAAGTGGTCGGCGAAGGACGATGTCTCGTTCATGAGATGGCTGGAGATCAGAACCGTGCGGCCTTCGCGAGCCAGCCTCTTCATCAGCTCGCGGATCCAGACGATGCCTTCGGGGTCCAGTCCGTTGGACGGCTCGTCCAGCATCACCACCTCCGGGTCGCCGAGCAGCGCCGCCGCGATTCCGAGGCGTTGCCGCATACCGAGGGAGAAGGTCTTGATCCGCTTTCTCGCCACCGGTCCGAGTCCGGCCTCCTCCAGCAGGTTGTCCACACGGGTGGGCGCTATGCCGTTGCTCGCGGCATGGGCGAGCAGGTGGTTGCGCGCTGTGCGCGAGCCGTAAGCTGCCTGGGCGTCGAGCAGCGCACCGACCCGATTCAGCGGATTGTGCAGCGCGGCGTAGCTTTTCCCGCCCACGGTCGCCGTGCCACCGGTCGGCCGGTCGAGACCGAGGACGAGTCGCATGGTGGTGGACTTTCCCGCACCGTTCGGACCGAGGAATCCAGTGACCCGGCCGGGCAGCACGCTGAACGTGAGGCGGTCCACGGCGCGAGCGGGGCCGTATTCCTTGGTGAGTTCGTGGACGTCGATGCTGGTCATGTCCTCAGCCTGGCCGCCGTGCCCGCCGCCCTGCCTCCCCCGACCGTGGGGTTCATCTCCCTCGCTCGGGGGAGCCGTCGTGTGCTGCGCGGCTGACACGATGACGGCATGCGCCGCTTCCTCATCCCGCTGGCCAGGCCGGTCACCTACACCCGCTGGCTGCATCTGCTCGTTCCGGCCGCCGTCGTCAGCGTGTGGCTGTTCATCTCGATGGACACACCGTGGATGCCGATGCTCCTCGCGGTGCCGGTGGGACTCGTCCCCGCGATGCGCCTCGCGGAGGGGGTCCAGGCGCAGTTGCTCCTCACTCCTGACGAGCGCGGTAGTCCGGATGCCTCGATCTCCGCGGCGGTCGCGGTTACATGGGCGGACCGGTGGCGGACCGTTCTGTGGCTGGAGGTGCGGTTGCTGCTGGCCCTCACAGCAGGGCTGGCGACGATCTGGCTGCCCGCCACCACGGTCGACCTCGTCCTGATCGGCCTGGGCAGAGTCCCAAGTGACGACGGACTGCTCGCGTACGGCGATCCGCCCGGTTGGTGCACGCTGCTGCTCGCTCCTCTGCCCATGGTGCTGCTGTTCCCCGTGATCGTTCTCGCGGGCACTCTCGCCACAGCGGCGGCCCGCCAGTTGCTCGGGCCTTCACCGGCGGAGCGGATGACCGCTCTTGAGGAGCTCACCGAGCAGTTGCTGGAGCGCAATCGCATCGCTCGCGAGCTGCACGACTCCATCGGGCACGCGCTCACGGTCGCCGTGGTGCAGGCGGGTGCGGCGCGGACCGCGAACGATCCCGAGTTCACCGAGCGAGCACTCGCCGCCATCGAGGAGACGGGGCGTGATGCGCTGGACGATCTGGAGCGGGTGCTGAGGGTGCTGCGGGAGTCCGGTACGCCGGTGAGCCGACGGCCGACGCTCGGCGAGGCCGACCGCCTCCTCGACTCGGCCCGCGGCTCCGGTGCCACGGTGGACGCGGAGGTGTCCGGAACTCTGGACCAGGTACCGGGCCCGGTGTCCCGCGAGGGCTATCGCATTCTTCAGGAGTGCCTCACCAATGTGCTGCGTCACGCCGGGTCGGTCCCCGTCCGGGTGAGGATTGCCGTGATGAGCGGGTGCCTGGAGCTGGAGGTGGCCAATCCGCTGACGGGATCTTCCGGGCTGTCGGGGAGCGGAAGTGGGCTGCGTGGCATACGTGAGCGGGCGGCGCTCCTGGGCGGAATGGCTAGAACAGGGCCCTACGACGGCGAGTGGAGAGTCCATGTGAGCCTCCCTCTGGACCGCATACGCTGACCGGATGCCGGTTACCGTTCTTCTGGTCGACGACGAACCTCTTGTACGCGCGGGCCTGCGTGCCGTCCTTGGGGCTCAGCCCGATATCGAGGTGGTGGGCGAGGCGGCCGACGGCGCCGCGGTGATCCCTCTGGTGCGTCAGCTGCGACCCGATGTAGTGGCGATGGATGTGCGGATGCCCCTGATGGACGGCATCGAGGCGACCCGGGTGGTGCTGCGGACGGTGCCGGATCCGCCGAAGATCCTTGTGGTGACGACGTTCGAGAACGATGAGTACGTCTATGAGGCGCTGCGGGCGGGGGCCGACGGCTTTCTGCTCAAGCGCGCCCGGCCCGCCGAGATCGTGCACGCGGTGCGCCTGGTGGCCGAGGGCGAGTCGCTGTTGTTCCCCGCGGCGGTCCGGCAGCTCGCGGCCGAGTACGGCACGAGCAAGGCCAGAGCGGCCATGGACCGGGCCGCGCTCACGGAGCGCGAGGGCGAGGTGTTGAGGCTGATGGCCCGGGGGCTGTCCAACGCGGAGATCGCGGGCAAGCTGGTGGTCGGCGTCGAGACGGTCAAGACGCATGTCAGCGCCGTGCTCGGCAAGTTGGGCGCGCGGGACCGGACGCAGGCGGTCATCGCCGCGTACGAGTCAGGTTTCGTCGCTCCGCGATGACGTAGGTTGCGGCTCGGTACCGGCTGCGGCCGAGGGTCGCCGAGCCCCTGGCCAGCGAGTACGATCCGGCAGACATGCGCGCACGAGGTGGGAGGACACACGGTGGGCCGGCTGACCGGTGGAGACCCTTCGCTGTTGCGGCGGATCAATTCCGCGGTGGTGCTGCACGCCCTGAGAGGGGCCGGCACTCCGACCTTGACCGATCTGACCCGGATCACGGGTCTGTCCCGGCCGACGGTCGAGGGCGTGATCGAGGGGCTGTTCGAAGCGGGCCTGGTCGTCGAGGCCGTGCCCGACGAGAGTGAGGCCCGGCGTCAGGGGCGGCCGGCGCGACGGTTCCGGTTCCGTGCCGAGGCGGGGCATCTGCTGGGCATCGAGATCGGTCCGCACCGGGTCTCCTCGATGCTCTCGGGGCTGGACGGCCGGATCATCGGTGCCGGGTCGCGTGCGGTGTCCGAGACCGCGGGCGCGGACGACCGGCTCGACCAGGTCAGGGCCGTGATCGCGGATGTTCTGCGGCGCACGGGCGTGGCCAGGAGCAGTCTGCGTGCGGTGGGTGTGGGCAGTCCGGGCATCGTGGAGGCGGACGGGACCGTGCGGCTGGGAACCGCCCTGCCGGACTGGACCGGCCTGCCTCTCGGGGAGCGGCTGCGGCGTTCGTTCCGTTGCCCGGTGCTCGTGGAGAACGACGCCAATGCCGCGGCGGTGGCCGAGCACTGGAAGGGTGCGGCGACCGAGTCCGACGACATCGTCTTCGTACTGGCGGGGCTGAGCCCCGGTGCCGGGTCGCTGATCGGTGGGCGTCTGCACCGCGGTTTCGGCGGCGCGGCCGGTGAGATCGGCGCCCTGCACCTTCTGGGCAGGGATGTGACCCCGGAGCATCTGCTGTCGACGACGGACACACCGCTGGTGCCTCTGGACGAGCACGCCGTGACCGCTGTGTTCGCCAAGGCCCGGCACGGCGATGCCGGAGCGCAGGCGGCCGTGGAGCGGTTCATTCAGCGGCTGGTGCACGATGTGGCGGCTCTCGTGCTGGCACTCGACCCGGAGTTGGTCGTGATCGGGGGCTGGGCGGCCGGTCTGGACGGTGTCCTGGACCCGCTCCGCAACGAGCTGGCGCGTTACTGTCTGCGCCCTCCGAGAGTGGCGCTGTCGCTCCTGGGCGAGGCGGCTGTCGCCACCGGTGCCCTGCGACTGGCACTCGATCATGTCGAGGAGCAGTTGTTCGCGGTGGACGGCACGGTAACGGCCCGCCGCTGAGTGCGACGGGCCGTGCGCTGCGACGCGTAGCCGGTGGGGCGGGTGGGCTCGATCACCCGGGACCCGTGCGTACGGGACCCGGGCGGCTCGGGCGCTCCAACCCGGAGCCGGGCCGCGTCAGGATGCCTGGCGCTCCTGCTCGTCGTGGGTGATCTCCAGCGCGCCCGAGTCCCCGAAAGTGAGCCGGCAGGTGTCGGCCCGGTACGTGGCGACGGAGACGGCCGCAGTGCCGCCCGCGGCGAAGTAGCGGGTGGTGACCACGAGGACGGGCGCGCCGGGGAGCCTGTCGAGCTCCTTGGCGTCGTCCGCACGGGCGGACCCGAGCTCGACGGAACGGTCCTGTCCTTCGAGGCCCAGCCGGTGCAGCTCGCGCAGCACACTCCGGGCGCGGGCGGGACCGGACGGTGAGTCGATCGCGGAGAGTTCCGGCACGGACGACGCCGGGACGTACAGCAGCTCCGCGGCGACCGACTGCCCATGGGTGACACGGATCCGGCGCACCACGTGCACCTGCTCCTCCGCGCTCGCGTCGAGCATGGCGGTCACCGCGGCCGGGGCCGTGTCGGTGGTGCAGTCGATGGGCTGCCACGCCTCGCCGGCGACTCCGCCGGTCCAGTCGTGCTGCGCGGTGGAGACCGCGACGCCTACGCGCGGCGGGGCGACGGTCGTCCCCACACCACGGCGGCGATGCAGCCTGCCTTCGAGTTCGAGCTGCTCCAGCGCCTGGCGGAGCGTGGCTCGTGCGACACCGAACCGTGCCGCGAGGTCACGCTCGTTGGGCAGGACCGCTCCCACCGCAAAGTCCGAGTCGAGTGCCTCGCTGAGCACGGTCTTGAGGTGCCAGTACTTCGGCTCCTGAACCGATTCCAGCTGCGTGGTCCCCACCCTGTCCTCCGCAATCGCCCAGCGTCTATTCCGCGACGTTATTTATTAAAGGTTCCTGTCTTAAGGTGACCTTAGGGTGACGCACCCCCTTGGTCAAGACCAATCCTTATTCCGTAACGGAGCGAAACGGGGCTTTGGCGCAGAGCGTTCACAGGACGTTCTTGACACGGTGAGCCGCGCGCAGCACAAAGCCCCACGAGCGCGGCGGCCCGTGGGGCTCTGACCAGGAACGTTGGGAACCTGTGAGGCGCGAGAAGTCAGCCCTTACCGCTGGGACGGGCCACTATTCGATGGACAGAGCGGCAAGCTTGTCCGGATTTCGAATAATATAGGCGCATTGAATGGCTCCGTCACGAACATCCACCTGGAAGAAACTGTCGGGCTTTCCTCCGGAGAACAGCACCACGCCCGGACCGCCGTTGAACTCCGCGAACCGGACCTCCATACCGGGCTCCATCTCGTGCGCCACCGCGAAGAGGAACCTGCCGACCTTGTCCGCGGTCTCGATGATCCGCCTCGGCGCCTTCGACTTGCCCCCGCTGTCGCTGACGAGCCGGACATCGGGGGCCAGCAGTGCGAGGAGCTGCTCGATGTCACCGCCGGACGCGGCCGCCAGGAACCGTTCGGTGAGGTCGCGCCGCTCCGCCGGATCCACGTCGTAGCGCGGCTTGCGCTCCTCCACATGACGCCTGGCGCGTCCGGCGAGCTGGCGGACGGCGGCGTCGGTGCGGTCCAGGGCGAGCGCGATCTCGGCGTACGGGAACCCGAAGGCCTCGCGCAGGACGAAGACGGCACGCTCCAGCGGCGAGAGCGATTCGAGGACGACCAGCACGGCGAAGGACACGGAATCGGCGAGTACGGCCCGTTCCGCGGTGTCGGGCACGGACGGCCCGAAGTCGGTGACGACCGGTTCGGGCAGCCAGGGCCCGATGTACGCCTCGCGGCGCGAGCGGAGCTGCCGGAGCCGGTCGATGGCGAGACGGGTCGTGATCCGTACGAGGAACGCCCTCGGTTCCCGTACCTCCTCATGCGCCGTGGACGACCATCGCAGCCATGCCTCCTGCACCACATCCTCGGCGTCCGCGACGCGGCCCAGCATGCGGTAGGCGACCCCGGTGAGCACGGGGCGGTGTTCCTCGAAGAGGTCGGTCGCGGTGTCGGCTGTCACTCCCCCATCCCAGCCGACACGCCGGACACTGTCCAGCGGGAATCGCCGGGCCCCTTGAACTGCAAGCTACCGAACGGTAATTATTATTGACGCGACGTCTACTCACCTCAGGGAGCAGCGACATGGTCACCACGGTCTCGTTCACCATCGAATCGGCCCACGGCCCACGCCCCGTCTCCGTGACGTACGAACGGATCGGTTCCGGCGAACCGTTGCTGCTGCTCCACGGCATCGGACACCACCATCAGGCGTGGGACCCGGTGCTGCGGATCCTGGCCACCGAGCACGATGTCATCGCCGTGGACCTGCCGGGATTCGGGGCTTCCCCGGCGCTGCCGGACGGTGTCCCATACACCTTGGAGTCGGTGACCCCCGTTCTCGGCGCCTTCTGTGCGGAGCTCGGCCTCGACCGTCCGCATGTGGCGGGCAACTCGCTCGGCGGGCTGCTCGCCCTGGAGATGGGCCGCTCGGGGCTCGCCCGTTCAGTGACCGCGCTGTCCCCGGCCGGATTCTGGACGGAACACGAGCGGCGCTACGCCTTCGCGACCCTGCGCGCGATGCGCAGGGGAGCACTGTCGCTGCCGTTGACGATGATCGAACGGATGTCGCGGAGCGCGGCCGGGCGGGCGGCTCTGACCAGCACCATCTACGCGAGGCCCGGGAAGCGTTCACCCGAGGCCGTGGTCGCCGAGACCCTGGCTCTGCGCGAGGCGACGGGATTTCACCAGACGCTGGCCGTCGGCCGGAACGGCGGGTTCACCGATGATGTGCCGGGGCTTCCCGTCACCGTCGCCTGGGGCAGCCGCGACCGGTTGCTGCTGCGCCGCCAGGGGATCCGGGCCAAGCACCGGATCCCCCGCGCCCGGCTCGTGCGGCTGCCCGGTTGCGGCCACGTCCCGATGAACGACGACCCGGCGCTGGTGGCGCGCGTCGTCCTCGACACGAGCCGCTGACCCGGCGGCACGCCCCGCCGCGTCCGTGGAGGGCGTGCGGCGTCCCAGGACACCGGAGCCGAGCGCCACCCCGGCGCCGACCAGCAGGCTTCCCACCCCTTGAGCGATGCCGTACGCACCGGCTCCGACGAGGGGCGCGGTGAGGGCGGCCGAGACCGGGATCAGACCGGAGAAGAGCGTGGCGCGTTCGGCACCGATGCGCTGGATCCCGCTGTACCAGCAGACGAAACCGATGACCGTGACGACGGCGGCCTGCCAGAGCAATGCCGTCGTCTCGCCGGGCGTCGGCATCCGCAGGAATCCGCCCCCGTCCAGCAGGACACCGAGGAGTGCGGCCTCCAGCGCGGCGATGCCGCAGACGGTCGCCGACAGCAGTTTCGGTCCGAGCGGGCGCAGCACCGGCACGGCGAGCACGGCGAACCCGACCTCACCCGCGAGCGCACCCACCGAGAACAGGATTCCCGCGAGGTCCGTACGCCCCCAGCCCTGGACGGTGAAGGCCCCGGCCGCCACGAGCCCGGCCGCGTACAGGACGGCGCGGGACGGACGGCGTCCCTCCAGCACCGGCACGAGGACGCCCACGACGATGGGCGCGCAGCCGACGAGAACGCCTGGAACCGCTGGTTCCGCCGATTGTTCGGCGGCCAGCACGGCCAGGTTGAACCCGACCATGCCGACTGCCGCGAGAAGAGTGAGCCTGCCCCATTGGCGTCGGGTGAGGGTACGGAGCGGAGCGAGGCCGGAGCGTCCGTTTCGGCGCAGCAGCGGTACGAGCAGGAGTGCGGCCAGGCCATAGCGCAGTGCCTGGCCTCCGGCATACGGATAGTCGCCCAGCACGCTGTTGGCCGTGAAGGAAGCTCCCACGAGGACACAGGCAAGGGCTGCGAGGAGTACCCCGCGTAGAGAGGATGCGTTCATGCGGCCGACGCTAGATTCCGAACCGGCTCGGCTTAAGGTCCACTTCCATGACGTCTTCGGGGACCAATTCGCCGCTCGGCAGCCTGGCAAACGGTGGCCGGGTGGCCGACGGCCGACCGCCGGACTCCGCTTCCGCGGCGTGGGAGCTGCTGCTCCCCGCAGCTGCCGCACCGGCGCGGCAACGCGGTCGTGCGCTCCAGTCGGCGTTGCGCGAGGCGGTGCGCTCGGGCCGTCTCGCGGCGGGGACCCGGCTGCCGTCCAGTCGTGAGCTCGCCGCCGATCTCGGGGTGTCACGCGGCCTGGTCACCGAGGCGTACGAGCAACTCGTCGCGGAGAGCTACCTGCGCAGCGGTCAGGGAGCGGGTACCTGGGTGAGCGGCGGGGTCCGGGCAGCGGCACGCGGGGCGCGGGACCTGGCACCGCGTGCGCCCGGGGCACGGGTGGACTTCCGGCCGGGCACCCCTGATCTCTCGCTCTTCCCGCGCGCGGCCTGGGCCGCGGCGCAGCGCGCGGTTCTCGACCGGCTGCCGCACAGCGCCCTGGGGTACCCGGATCCGCGTGGGCTGCCGGAGTTGCGCGAAGCCGTGGCCGCCCTGCTGACCCGGCGGCGCGGGGTCGTGGCCGATCCCGAACGGCTGGTGGTCTGCTCGGGCGTGGCGCAGGCCACCACCCTGCTCGGCTTCGTCCTGCGCGACCGGGGACTGTCGGCCGTAGGTGTCGAGGATCCGGGCAGCCCGGAGCACGCTTCGCTGTTCGCGTCGACCGGTCTCGGCGTCGTCCGGCTGCCGCTCGACGACGAGGGGCTGGCGGTGGAACCGCTGCTGCGTTCGGGCGTGCGCGCGGTCGTCACCACACCCGCCCATCAGTTCCCCACCGGAATCGGCTACTCCGCGAAGCGCCGCAGCCGACTGCTCGACTGGGCGCGCGGCAATGACGGAGTGATCATGGAGGACGACTACGACGGGGATTTCCGCTACGACAGGGCGCCCGTCGGCGCACTTCAGGGACTGGATCCCGAACATGTCGCGTACACCGGTTCGGTGAGCAAGTCGCTGGCCCCCGGACTACGGCTGGGCTGGCTGATCGCGCCCGCGTCGTTGACCGAGGGAATCATCGCGCGCAAACGGACGATGGACCTGGGCAACCCCGCCATCGACCAGGCGGTGCTGGCCGACTTCATCGCGCGGGGCGGCTACGACCGGCAGCTGCGCCGCTGCCAGCGCGCCTACCGGGAGCGTCGCGACGCCATGGTCGGCGCGCTCGTCGAACACTTTCCCGGTACCGAGGTCAGTGGCATCGCGGCGGGGCTGCACATCATCGCGCGGCTTCCCGAACGCTACGGTCCGGAAACCCGGTTCCTGGAACGGGCGGCCGGGGCGGGGATCGCACTGCGGCCGCTGCGCGACTGCGGGACGACGGGGGCAGATGCGCTCGGCCGGGGGGCGGCCGGGACGGCGGGAACGGGTACGGCCGGTTCCGGGGCAGCGGGAACGGGTACCGCCGGTTCCGGGACGACGGGGGCCGAATACAGCACCGTTCGCCTCGTGCTCGGCTATGCCCATCTTCCCCCGGCCGAAATCCGCCGGGGGGTGGGGCTGTTGGCCGACTCGCAGCGGGCTGATCGGGTGGGAGTGCGGAACCGGCCCGGTCGTCCTGCGTAGACGGGAGGACGAAACCAGCGCGGTCGTCCTGCGTAGACGGGAGTGCGGGACCGGCCCGGTTGTTCACCTGGGGTTGGTGTGGCAGCCGCCGTCGGGCACTAGGCATGACTCGGCGATCAGCCGTTCAATGATCGCCCCGTGCACCGCCACCGCTGTACCACCGCCCTGCCTCACCCTCTGACTCCTCGCCCTCTGACTCCTCGCCCTGGAGGCGCAAAGATGCCGAACCGCCCGCGTACGCAATCCCCCGGCCGCCGAACCGTCCTGCGCGGCTCGCTCCTCGCCTCGGCGGCTGTCACCCTGCCCGCCGCCGTCGCCGCGCCAGCCTTCGCGCTCTCGGGGCGGCCCGAGGCCGCGTGGGGTGTACAGGTGGGCGATGTGACGTCGTCGTCCGCGCTCGTGTGGGTACGGTCGGACCGGCCGGCGCGGATGCTGGTGGAGACCTCGGCCACCGAGTCCTTCCGCCGGGCCAGGCGATGGCACGGGCCGCTGGTCGGTTCGGGCACCGACTTCACGGGCACCACTCCCCTGTACGGCCTGCCCCCGGGTGAGCAGGTGCACTACCGCGTCACGCTCTCGGACCCGCATGATCCGCGCCGTACGGGCAGGCCGGTGTACGGAACGTTCCGTACCGCTCCCGCCCGGCGCCGGGACGGCGTGCGCTTCCTGTGGTCCGGTGACATCGCCGGACAGGGCTGGGGCATCAACCCGGACATCGGCGGTTACCGGGTGTACGAGGAAATGCGCCGCCTCGACCCCGACTTCTTTCTGTGCAGCGGCGACAACATCTACGCGGACGGCGTGATCGAGCCCAGTGTGACGCTGCCCGACGGGCGGATCTGGCGCAACATCACCACCGAGGAGAAGGCGAAGGTCGCCGAGAGCCTCGACGAGTACCGGGGCAATTTCCGCTACAACCTCTTGGACGAGAATCTCCGGAGGTTCAACGCGCAGGTTCCCTCGGTCGTCCAGTGGGACGACCACGAGGTACGCAACAACTGGTATCCCGGTCAGATCCTGGACGACGCCCGCTACACGGAGAAGAACGTGGACATACTGGCCGCGCGTTCGATGCGCGCCTTCCGTGAGTACGTCCCGGTCTCCACGCTCCACGGTCCGTCGCGCGAGGGCCGCGTGCACCGCGTCGTACGGCACGGTCCGCTGCTCGATGTGTTCGTCCTCGACATGCGCTCCTTCCGCAACGCCAACTCCCCCGGCCGGCAGCCCGATGACACGAGCGGCATCCTCGGTGCCGATCAACTGCGCTGGCTCAAGCGGGAACTGTCGCGCTCCCGGGCGGTGTGGAAGGTGATCGCGGCGGACATGCCGCTCGGGCTCGTCGTCACCGACGGCGCGACGGACTTCGAGGCGGTGGCACAGGGCGACCCCGGCGCTCCGCTCGGCCGGGAACTGCAGATCGCCGAGCTGCTGCGGTTCATCAAGCACCGGCGGATCACCGGCACGCTCTGGCTGACGGCGGATGTGCACTACACCTCGGCTCAGCATTACGCCCCCGAGCGTGCGGCCTTCAAGGACTTCGCGCCGTTCTGGGAATTCGTCTCGGGCCCGCTGGCCGCCGGTGGATTCCCCGCCAACGCGCTCGACGGCACCTTCGGTCCCGAGCGGGTCTTCGTACGCGCCCCGGACCGGGCGAACGTGTCCCCGATGGAGTCACCGCAGTTCTTCGGCGAGGTCGACATCGACGGCGACAGTGGAGAACTGACAGTACGGCTGCGCGCGCAGGGCGGCTCCGTGCTGTTCAGCAAGGTTCTCCGGCCTGGGCTGACAGGGCAGTGAGTCCGCGCGCGTTCCGGCCCATGCCCCCGCGGGTGTGAGGGATCGCTGACAGGGCTGTGGGCGCGCGCCGTCGGGCGGGCCCGGACCGTCTGCCGAGGCCGATTGTCAGTGGTGGGCTCTACGGTTTTTCCATGACCCGATCCGTTCAGGCCTTGGCCTACTCACGCCCGTCCGCTCTGGAGTCCTCCCAGACCGGGGCCCTGCTCGGGCTGGAGACCGCAGGTGGTCTCACCCCGCGCGGGGCCGAGGCCCATCCCCGGTTCTTCAACGGCTTTCTCACCTCGCCGCGCATCGCTGCCCGCGGTCTGCTGGCGGTGGCCGACGTGGCTTCCACGCGCTACTACCAGCGGGCACTGGCCGCGTCCCTCGACCCGGTGGTGACGGGGAACGGCGACCGGCTGCGCTTCGAGTCGTTCTCCGGCTGCTGCGGGGTGTACGCGCGTCTCGATGTGCTGCAGGAAGGTCTGGACGGGGCACGGACGGGGCACGGCACGACGAATGTCGACGTCAACAATCCCTTGCGGGAAGCACTTTCGCGGATAACGGCGGATGATCCGCTGCATCTTCGGGTCGGACCCGAGGAGATGGCGGTCACCACACTGGACGGCCCGGTGGTGGAGAAGAAGGTTCCGCTGCCGGACCGGTGGCTGCGCGGATTCGCCGAGGCGCAGGTGGCCTCGGCCGGTTTCGACCTGCGGGCCGAGCTGTCTGCGGCGGAGGCCGTCAGGTTCCTCCGGTCCCTGCCGCGTTCCTCGGGAAATGCCTCGCGCGGCGCCCAGTGGGTGGTTGCCACGGGTACGGGTCTGCGGCCGACGACCCGCCCGGTTCCGGGGGCGGTGTGCCTGCCGGGGCCCGAGCGGCTGGTGGCTCTTCAGCGGGTGCTGCGTCACGCGTCGGCCCTCCGGGTGTACGGGCCGGTGGCCGACGGCGTGGCGACGGCGAGCGCCTGGGAGGTGGTGCTGCCGGGGATGCGGCTCACACTGACGCTGTCGCCCGATGCCTCACGCGGGTTCTCCGGTGAGGGCGGCGTCCTTGAGGCACTGGCCACCGACGATGCCGCCGCGGACGCGGAGTTGGTGTCCGTGCTGCTCGCCTGGGAGCCCCGGATCGAGCCGGCCGGTCTGGCCGAGCAGTCGGGACTGACGGTCGAGCGGGTACGGGCCGCGCTGACCCGGCTCGGCACGGCCGGCCGGGTGGGCTACGACCTGGCGGACACCGCGTACTTCCACCGGGAGCTGCCCTATGACGCGGACCGGGCCGAACGTCACAATCCCCGGCTCGTGGCCGCCCGGCAGCTCGCCGGTTCGGGCGCGGTGACCCTGGACGGAGAGCTGGCCTCGGTAGCTTCCGGAGAGCGCGGATACCGAGTCCGGGAGAAGGACGGCGTGCTGAGCTGTACCTGCCAGTGGTGGGCGGACTACCGGGGGCGGCGGGGGCCGTGCAAGCACGCGCTGGCTGTCCGGATGGTCCGCCGCGGTGCGACGGTTGCCGGAGGTGTGCGATGAGTGAGCTGCTCACGGCGGTACGGGAAGGCCGCAAGGAAGACGTCCCCGCGCTGGTGCTCCGGCTGGACCCGGCCGGTCGCAGGGCAGCACTGGTGGAACTGAAGGAGCTGCGCAAGGAGTCGCGGACCTGGGAGTGGCGGAAGCGCGAAAAGATGCGGAAGGCCCTCCTGGTGGCCGGTGCGGGCTGCCACTCGGGCGCGGCCGGCTGCGCCACCTGGATCGGCTCCCGCGAGATGCGTGACTGGGTGAGGTCCCCGTATCCCTTCGTCCTGGAAGCGCTGGCCGACCGCGATCCGGTCTGGCTCGGCGACCTGGCACACCGGCTGGCCGAGCGGTCGGTCACCTCGGAGTCCGAATACTGGTTCGTCTGCGAGCTGGTACGGATCGCCCAGTGCCCGATTCCCGCCACGGACGGCCTGGTCCGGGGCTGGACCGAGCGCTGCGGTCTCGCGCGATGGCAGAGTTCGTCCGCCACATCGCTGCTGGATGTGCTGCGCGCCGACCCGCATCTGGCCGTTCTCACGCCCCGGATCTTCGAACTGCCCGAACTGCCGCCCCAACTCAGCTGGTACGAGGACGCCGACTCGCTCAGGCACTGGCCGGCCTCGCTCATCGCGCTGGCCGGGGAAGGGCTGCTGGACCGGGGCGTACTGGTCGACGGCTGCGTGACCCGGCTGCTGCGCGGCGGGAAGCCCGGCGAGCAGCGCTTCTTCCTGGTGCTGCTGCGTCAGCTCGCTCTGAGTGAACAGGAGGAGACGGCGCGGCTCGCCGACTGGATGGGTATGGCGGCGGACGGCATCTCGACGGTGGCGGGCCACGCCCAGGCCGTCCTCACCCGACTGGACGGCCTCGGCAGGCTGACCACACGTGATCTCGCCGATGTCTCGGGGTCGGTGCTCTTCCGCCGGGAGAAGAAGCTCGTCCGCAGCCAACTGGTCCTTCTGGGCAAGGTGTTGCGCCGGGACGCGTCGACGGCGAACGAACTGCTGCCCGTCGTCGCGGAAGCCTTCGGTCACGAGGACACGGACATCCAGGAGCGGGCACTGAAGCTGGTGGCCCGGTATCTCCCCACTGTGGACCCCGCGGTCCGCGAGGAGCTCACCCTCGCCGCAGGCCAGGTCGGGCAGATGCACCGGGCGGCGGCTGCCGAGCTGTTCGGTGATCTCCCAGACGAGACCGCCGACAGCGGCCCCTACGAGGAGCTGCTGCCACCGGCGCCCGCCCTGCGGCGACTCGAACCGGCACCGGAGAGTGTCGCCGAGCTCGTCGAGGAGGTGGCGGCCCTGGTGAAGTCCGGTTCGCGGGAGACCACGGTCTTCGAGCGGGCGCTGGACGGGCTGATCCGGCACGCCCGGACGGACCGCTCGGCGCTGGAGTCCGCGCTGCGTGAGGCGCTGGCCGGGCACTGGTTCCTCGGCGGAGTCCCGCAGGACGAGGTGGACCGGAGATTCACCAGGGACCCGGGCGGGCTGGACCTGGTCGTGGCCTCCCTTCTCGGCCTGGTGTCGCCCGGCGCCGTACGCGACGGAGGTGCCCGCTGGACCGGAACGGGCACCTGCGCCCATGCCGCGCTGAACGGCGTGCTGTTCGCCCGGATGTGGGAGGCAGCCACTGCCGTGCGGACCGCACGGATTCCGTTCCTGCTGGCGACGCCGACCTGGCACACCGGTTCGCTGGACCCGGCCGAGCTGGTCGAGCGGCTGCGGACGTACCAGCGGCTCGGCGCCGGTCCCGGCCCCGTGGACTTCGCCCAGGCCCTGTTGCGCGTGCGCCGGAGCGGGGAGCAGGAGGCGGCAGCGGCCGCCGCCCTGCTCGGCACCGCGGAGGGCGACCGGCTGGCCGCCTGGATACGTGCGGACCAGCCGCTCGCGCCGGTGCTGCGGCACCGCCCGCCCAGCGGCCCGCCCTCGTCCGGCAACTGGTGGCAGCGCTCGGCCACCGGTACCCGGCGGGTGCTGCTCGCCACCAAGGAGCGTCTGGTGATCCAGCAGGAGTTCCCGCGTTCCTTCCACTGGCTGGGCCGTCCGCATCTTCCCGACGCGCGCCAGTGCTACCACTGGATGGACGGGCGTGCCGAGAACTGGATCGCCGCGCTGCCGGAGGACGGGGAGACCTTGGCCGCCTGGCTGATGCCCAACCTGATGCACTGTGCGGACGAGGGCACGCAGGGGGCGGCCTGGACCCTCCCGGTCCTCGCCGAGGCCGGCGGCCCGGCCGGTGGTGCGATACATCTGGCGCTGGCCTATGGCCTGGGGGCCCGACACCCCCAGGACCGGCTGTCGGCGGTGGACGCCCTGCTGGTGCTGGCAGCCCAGGGCCGCCTGGACGCGCCCCTGCTCGGCCGGGAGCTGGCGATCCTCATCGATCACGACCTGGTGAAACCCAGCCGGATCGCCGACTCGGCGCGGACGGCTGCCGCCACCGGCGCGTACCGGACGGTGCTGTCCGTGCTGGTGGCACTGCTGCCCTCGCTCCTGACCTATCCGAAGCCTCCGCACGGCCTCGGGGAGGTACTGGCCGTGACCGCCGACTGCGCGGAACGCAGCGGTGCCCAGGACCTCGCGCCGGTCGAGGGGCTCGCGGCCATGGCGGGGCGCAAGGGTTCCTCGCAGCTGGTGTGTCAGGCCGGCCGCCTGCTCGCCGCCTGCGGCCCCGATGCCGGACCCACCACAGAATCCACCACCGGCGCCGGCCCTGGGACCGACTCGCAGAGCACCAGCACCAGCACCAGCACCAGCACCAGCACCAGCACCAGCACCGCGAACGACGAGGGCATCAGCGGGGTCGATGCGGCAAGCAGGCGAAATCAGGCCGTGGAATCTGACCAAAAAGCGACGATAGGCGACCAGATCCACACTTAACCCATCAGTCACAAGGCGTTCGTGATCAGGCAACACCGCTCAGTCACAGTGAGGTCATGACTGATGTGACATCCGCGAAGACCGCCCGGCGTCCGCACCACTGGCGCCGGGACCTGATCGAACTGGCCGCACTGTTCACAGCGGTCGCCGTGGCCGACGCGATCGCCAACCTGATCGGTCACCAGCCGGACGGGCCCTATCTCCTGATCGCGTCGGCCGTGGCGCTGGTTGCCACGGCCACGTTCCACACCTGGTGGGCCCGGCGACACAGCCACGCCCCACCGCCGAACCCCGGCGCGGCGGGCGCCGCCGGGGATCGCGGCGCGGCGGTCGCGGCGTCCACCGGGGAGGAGCCGTCACCGTCCGCCGAGGACACGGTGCTGTGGCGGATGCGGACGACGGTCCGGGACAACCCGGGCAGCCTGGCCGCGCTGTGCACCGCGCTCGCCCGGCTCAGGATCGACATCCTCACCCTGCAGACGCACCCGCTGGCGCGCGGCACCGTCGACGAGTTCCTGCTCCGCGCGCCCGCGACGCTCCAGGCCCAGGAGCTGACCCGGGAGATCTCCGCGGCGGGCGGCAGCTCCACCTGGATCGAACGGGCGGACGCCCACGATCTCGTGGACACCCCGACCCGCGTCCTCGGGCTGGCCACCCGTACCGCCCTGGACGCGGCGGAACTCCCACTGGCCCTGCGACAGTTGCTCGGTCGATGCACCATCCACTCACTGCCGGCGGTCTCGATCACCGGCCGCCCGACCGGTGAGAGCGCACCGGTGGAAGGCGTGCTGGAGGAGACCGTGATGCGGCTGCGCGACCCGTCCGGTGGGGTCATCACCGTCGAACGCCCCTATCTGCCCTTCACACCGACCGAGTTCGCCCGTGCCCGTGCCCTGGTCGAGCTCGACGCCCGGCTCGGCCCCCGCGTCCCCCGCGGTGAGGACGTGCTCACCCTCCCCAAGGGCGACGAGATCACCGTGCGCCGCGCGGACGGCGACGACCTCGCCGCCGCCCGCGCGATGCACGACCGCTGCTCCCCGCGCACGCTGGGGCTGCGGTACCACGGCCCGGTCGGCGACGCGAACCGGTACCTGGACCACCTGCTGAGCCCACGTTTCGGCCGCACCCTCGCCGCACAGACGGCCTCCGGCCGGCTGGTGGCACTCGGCCACCTCCTCTGGGACGGGGACGAGACCGAGGTGGCGCTCCTCGTCGAGGACGACTGGCAGCGCCGGGGCATCGGATCCGAACTGCTCGGCCGCCTGGTGGCACTCGCCGTGGAGGCGGGCTGCGAGAGCGTCTACGCCGTGACGCAGTCCCACAACACCGGCATGGTCGCGGCCATGCGCGCGCTCGAACTGCCCCTCGACTACCAGATCGAGGAAGGCACCCTGGTCATCACCGCCCGGCTGAGGACGGCTCCGACGACATCGACCGCTCCGACCACTCCGTCGCAGCAGGCCGAACAGCGGGCTCGGGCTCAGCGGAGCGAACACGCCGCACGGGCTGAGCGGACCCGTCGCTGAGCGCCTGGCACAGATCCGCCCACAGGTCCTCGACGTCCTCCAGACCGACCGACATCCGCAGCAGCCGGTCCCCGACACCGGACGCCTGGCGGTCCCCCTCATCCACAATGCGGTGGCTGATGGAGGCCGGATGCTGGATCAGCGAGTCCACACTGCCGAGGCTGACGGCAGGAGTGATGAGCCGCACCCCGGCGATCACCCGGTGCGGGTCGCCGTACACCTCGAAGGAGACCATCGCCCCGCCCAGCTTCGGGTAGTGCACCCGCGAGATCCGGGGGTCGGCGGTGAGCCGGCGGGAGAGTTCGGCGGCGCTCGCCGACGCCGCGCGTACCCGCACCGGGAGGGTGGAGAGCCCGCGCAGCAGCAGGTAGCCGGCCAGCGGATGCAGTACGCCGCCGGTGGCGAAGCGCACCTGGCGCAGCCGGGCCGCGAACTCCTCGTCGCAGGCCACGACGCCGCCCATGACATCGCCGTGCCCGCCCAGGTACTTGGTCGCGCTGTGCAGGACGATCCGGGCCCCGTGTTCGGCGGGCCGCTGGAGCACGGGCGTCGCGAAGGTGTTGTCGACCAGCAGCGGAACCGTGCCGCAGGAGTGGGCGACGGCCCGGATGTCGATTTCCGCCAGGGTGGGGTTGGCGGGCGTCTCGACCATCACCAGGCCGGTGTCCGGCCGGATCGCGTCGCTGATGCCCGCCGGGTCGGTCCAGGTCACCTCGGTGCCCAGCAGTCCCGCTCCCAGCAAGTGGTCGCTGCACCCGTAGAGGGGGCGGACGGCCACGACATGGCGCAGCCCCATGCTCGCGCGGGCCAGCAGGACCGCCGTGAGCGCCGCCATTCCGCTGGCGAACGCGACGGCGCTGTCGGTCCCTTCCAGCCGGGCCAGTGCCGTCTCGAAACGGGCGGTGGTCGGATTGTCCAGCCGGGCGTAGACCGGCGGCCCGTCGAGCCGCGCGCCGGTGGTGGCGAACGTGTCGATCCGCTCGGCCTCACCCCGGGAGTCGTACGAGGGGTAGGTGGTGGACAGGTCGAGCGGCGGGGCGTGCAGGCCGAGTGAGGCGAGATCGTCGCGTCCGGCGTGCACGGCTTCGGTGGCCAGCGCCCTGGACCGGGATGGGGCCGAGGCGGTGATCGAGACTTCGTTGTCCATGGGTTCACTCTGAACAGCTACCGGAACGTAGGGCGAAAACCCCGTGCTACGTTCGGCCGATGGCTGATTCTGTCGTCCTGGATCCGGTGGATCTGCATATTCTGCGACTGCTGCAGAACGATGCACGGACCACGTACCGGGAGCTCGCCGCCGAAGTGGGCGTGGCGCCCTCCACCTGTCTGGACCGGGTGACCCGGCTGCGCCGCTCCGGTGTCATTCTCGGCCACCAGCTGCGCCTGGACCCCGCGAAGCTCGGCCGCGGTCTGGAAGCCCTGCTTCTGGTGCAGGTCCGGCCGCACCGACGGGAGCTCATCGGCCCGTTCGTCGAGCGGATCAGGGCCCTGCCGGAGTCCCGTGCACTGTTCCACCTCACCGGCCCGGACGACTATCTCGTCCATGTCGCGGTGGCCGGCACCGCCGATCTCCAGCGGCTGGTGCTGGACGAGTTCACCTCACGCCGCGAGGTGGCCCGGGTGGAGACCCGGCTGATCTTCCAGGAGTGGGAGTGCGGCCCCCTGCTGCCACCCGGCGGAGCGCCGGCCGACAGGCCCCGGTCCGGATCCCCGGCGCCCGGCAACGACGCGGATCCGGATGCCTGACACCGAATGGTGGTGACGCGGAGGGCCGCGCCGTACGAGGATGTCCGCATGCCAGACACATCGAGCCGCGCGCTGCCCCGTCAGGTCGCCGACGCCTACGTCGACGCAATCATCGAACTCGACCCGATCACGGGCACCTATCTGGGCGTGCCGGAGAGCTCGCGCCGCCTGCCTGATTTCTCACCGGCCGGTCAGGCCGCCGTCGCCGCTCTCGCCCGCGCCACGCTGGCCGAACTCGATGCCGCGGAGCTGCTGCCCGGCGCGGACAGCGACGCGGAACGCCGGTGCGGGCGGCTGCTGCGCGAGCGCCTGACCGCGGAACTGGCCGTCCACGAAGCCGACGAGGGGCTGCGGGCCGTTTCCAACATGCACTCGCCCCCGCACAGCGTCCGTGAGGTGTTCACGGTCACCCCGACCGAGACCGACGAGGACTGGGCGGCGGTGGTGGACCGCCTGCGCGCGGTTCCCGCGGCGCTGGAGGGGTACCGGGCCTCGCTCGCCCTCGGTCTGGAGCGCAAGCTGTACGGCGGACCGCGCCCGACCGCCACGTTCATCGAGCAGCTGACGGAGTGGATCGGGAACAACGGCCCGTCGTTCTTCGAGGACTTCGCCGCCCCCGGTCCGGCCGCGCTGCGCGAGGACCTGGACGACGCCGCGCGTCGGGCCACGGCCGCGCTCGTTGAGCTGCGGGACTGGATGAGCGAGGTCTACGCCCCCGCGGTCGAGGGTGCGCCCGACACGGTGGGCCGTGAGCGCTATGCCCGCTGGTCGCGGCAGTTCAACGGCACCGACCTGGATCTCGACGAGGCGTACACGTACGGCTGGTCCGAATACCACCGGCTGCTCGCCGAGATGAAGACCGAGGCCGCGAAGATCCTGCCCGGCGCGGGTCCGTGGGAGGCGCTCGCCCACCTCGATGTGCACGGCAAGCACATCGAGGGCGTCGACGAGGTCCGTGACTGGCTGCAGAACCTGATGGACGAGGCCATCGAGGCGCTCGACGGCACCCACTTCGAACTCGCCGAGCGGGTACGGAAGGTCGAGTCCCGGATCGCCCCGTCCGGTGGCGCCGCCGCCCCGTACTACACCGGCCCGTCCGAGGACTTCTCGCGCCCCGGCCGCACCTGGCTGCCGACCATGGGTGAGACCCGTTTCCCGGTGTACGACCTGGTCTCCACCTGGTACCACGAGGGCGTTCCCGGCCATCACCTGCAGATCGCCCAGTGGACGCATGTCGCCGACAGCCTGTCCCGCTACCAGGCGTCGGTGGGGCAGGTCAGCGCGAATGCCGAAGGCTGGGCGCTGTACGCGGAGCGTCTGATGGACGAGCTGGGCTTCCTGCCCGACGCCGAACGTCGGCTCGGCTATCTGGACGCCCAGATGATGCGGGCCTGCCGGGTGATCGTGGACATCGGCATGCACCTGGAGCTGGAGATCCCGGCGGATTCACCGTTCCACCCGGGCGAGCGCTGGACCCCGGATCTGGCCCAGGAGTTCTTCGGCAACCACAGCGGCCGGCCGGCCGACTTCGTGGAGAGCGAACTGACCCGCTATCTGTCGATGCCGGGGCAGGCCATCGGCTACAAGCTGGGCGAGCGTGCGTGGCTGCTCGGCCGGGAGAACGCCCGCAAGGCGCACGGCGACGCGTTCGACCTCAAGGCGTGGCACATGGCGGCGCTCTCGCAGGGATCGCTGGGTCTGGACGACCTGGTGGACGAGCTGTCGAAGCTCTGATCCTGCGCGCATGGCTCCCGCGCGGCCGGGTTCGGTTCCGTTCTGTTCAGTCCAGGGCCATGAGCCCGGCCGCCGTCGGCCGGAAGCCGCAACCGGCGTAGAAACCGGCCAGTGCGGGTTCGTAGTCGACGTGCAGCCATCGGGCACCACGCGCGCGGGCTTGCTCGGCCGCCGTCGTGACCAGTCGGCGGCCGAGCCCGCGGCGCCGCTCGTCGGGATGGACGGTGGTGTCGAGCACGAACGCGTGCACACCGCCGTCACCGACGACATTGACGTAACCCACAAGCCGTCCGCCGCCCGATCCTTCGCCGCGTCCGGCTCCCTTCCTCTCGCCGCGTTCGTCTCCCTCCCCCTCGCCACGTCCGTTGCCCGGTCCTTCGCCGCGTCCGTTGCCCTGCCCTGCGGCCGGCGCGTCGCCCCGCTCCTCGCTCGGCCCGCCCCGCCGGGCTGCGAGCCACAGCAGGCTGCGGGCCAGAACGGGGCCGAACTCCGTCGGCCGGTGACCGGGCCAGGCGGCGGCGAAGAGGGCGTTGAGTTCCGGGTCGGTCAGCGGCGGGCTGATCTCGATCTTCATCACCACGTTCTACCAGTCGCCTCCCTCGACCGAGGACGGGTGTTCACCGAAGCGAGGTCGCACGCCATGTCCACGACGACCAGATTCCTTTTCTGCGCCGACCCGTTGCGCGCCGGCCGGCCCGACCCCGAGTTCGCCGGGGAGGCCGCCGCCGTGCGGGCGTCCGGCGGCCGGGTCGCCCTGCTCGACGCTCGACCATGACGCACTGCTCGCCGGTGACGCCGCCGGGGCGACGGCCCGGATCGAGCGGGGCTCCGGGCCGTACTGGTACCGGGGCTGGATGGTTCCCACCGCCCGGTACGGGGAGCTGGAACGGGCGCTCGGCGCACGGGGCTGTTCGCTGTACACGGACGCGGTCGCGTACCGAGGAGCACATGAACTCCCGGGCTGGTACGAGACGTTCGCCGGGCTGACACCGCTCAGCGTCTGGCGAGCCATGGCTCCGGGGAGCCCGGCCCCCGGCGGTTCGTCCCTGTGCGCGCTCGCCGCACCGCTCGGTCCGGGGCCCGGCATCGTGAAGGACTACGTGAAGTCCCGCAAGCACGAGTGGCACGAGGCTTGCTACATAACGGAGTTGACCGACCCGGAACGGCTCGCCGCGGTCGTCGGCCGGTTCGTCGAGCTGCAGGGCGACCACCTCGCCGGGGGCGTGGTGCTGCGCGCGTTCGAGGCGTTCGTGCCGGGTGGCGAGGCACGGGTGTGGTGGGTCGCCGGTGAACCGGTGCTGGTCACCGCGCACCCCGACACTCCGCATCACCTGCCCGCACCGGACCTGACCGCCGTGCGCGAAGCGGTGCGGCGGCTCGGGCGACGGTGGGTGACCACCGATCTGGCGTTGCGGGAGGACGGAGTCTGGCGCGTGGTGGAGGTCGGTGACGGACAGGTCAGCGGGCTGCCCGCCGGGGCCGACGCCGCTCCCCTGGTCGCCGCCCTGACGGACGCGGGGCGCCGCACACCGGTCAGCAGCCGCAGTCCTCGGCGTCCACCGGAGCGGTGAGCGCGTCGGCCGTGCGCTGTCCGACGCCTTCCCAGGTCTCGTACGCGAAGCCCTCCCGTGCCCAGTACTCGAACCCGCCGAGCATCTCCTTGACCTGGTAGCCGAGTTCGGCGAGGGCCTGGGCCGCGCGGGTCGCACCGTTGCAGCCGGGGCCCCAGCAGTAGGTGACCACCGGCACGGCAGGGTCGAGGAGAGCGGCCGCCCGCTCCGGGACGAGGGCGGTCGGCAGGTGGACCGCGCCGGGAACGTGCCCCTGGTCCCAGGAGGCGGTGGACCGGGAATCCAGGACGACGAACCCGGGCGCGTCCTCGGAGGCGAGTGCCGCGGCGACGTCGGATACATCGGCGTGGAAGGCGAGCGAGGCACCGAAGTAGGCGGCGGCCACGGCCGGGGAGGCGGGCGGAACACGCAGGACAGGGTTACCGGCAGTGGCGGTGAGCGGTGAGGTCATGACCAGAAATCTATGGTCAGCACCCCTCGGCCGGAAGCGGAGATCCCCGGTGCTCGCCTTGATCCGCCGGGGATCTTGCTGCTACTTCTGGTGCATGACCGACTATTCCCCGGACGCCACCGACTGGCGCATCCTCGACGTACTCCAGCGCGACGGCCGGGCGACGTTCGCCGAGCTGGCCCGCGCCGTGGCGATGTCCCCGAGTGCGGTGACCGAGCGTGTGCGCCGTCTCGAAGAGGTGGGGATCATCAGCGGATACGCCGCGGTGGTGGACCCCGACCGGCTCGGGCTGCCGATCCTCGCGCTGGTGCGGCTGCGCTATCCGAACGGCAACTACAAGCCGTTCCACGATCTGCTCGACACCACGCCGGAGATCGTGGAGGCCCACCATGTGACCGGGGACGACTGCTTCGTCCTGAAGGTCACCACGCGGTCGATGAGCCACCTGGAGGAGGTCGCGGGACGGATCGGCGCCCTCGGCTCCGTCACCACCAGCGTCGTGTACTCCTCACCGCTCCCCCGGCGCGCGATCAGCCGCTGAGACCTCAGGTCACACGGTGACGCACCGCGGATCCGTGCCGCTCCTTCACCACTTCGAGCTGGGCGGGGATACGGCGGCGCAGATCGGCGACATGGCTGACGATGCCCACGCTGCGGTCCCGCTCACGCAGTGAGTCCAGCACGTCGAGCACCTCGTCGAGGGTCTGGTCGTCCAGGCTGCCGAAGCCCTCGTCGATGAAGAGCGTGTCCAGCCCGGCGCCGCCCGCCTCGTCGGTGACGACATCGGCGAGGCCGAGTGCCAGGGCCAGCGAGGCGAAGAAGGTCTCGCCGCCGGAGAGCGTCGCCGTGTCGCGCTCGCTGCCCGTCCACGCGTCGACCACGTGCAGGCCGAGGCCGGCCCGGCGGCCACCGGTACGGGCATCGGAGTGGACCAGGGTGTAGCGGCCCGAGGACATCCGCTGCAGACGGGCGGTGGCGGCGGCGGCCACCTGTTCGAGCCGGGCGGCGAGTACGTACGCCTCCAGCCGCATCTTGCGTTCGTTGTCGGCCGCCGTTCCCGCGGTCAGTCCGGCGAGCCGGGCGACGCGCTCGTACTCCTGACGCACCGGGCCGAGCCTGCGGACCTCCTCGGCGGCGCGCCGGGAGAGGCGGTCGAGTTCGGCGCAGCGTTCCCGCGCGGCGGCGAGTGCCGCGGCGGCGTCGCGCAGCTGCCGCTCCGCCCGGTCGGACGCGGCCCGAGCGAGGTCCGGGGTCGCTCGCGGGCGCTCGGCTGCGGCGCGCGCGTCCTGCTCGGCGCACCGGTCGGCGACTGCGGCTGCCTCGGCCTGCCAGGTGTCGATCCGCTGTTGCAGGTCACGCTGGCCGACGGCGTCGAGGAGGGTCGCCGCGGCCTCCTGCGGGGTGTCGAACCCCGCTCGGAACGCGGCGTCGGAGAGCCGGTCGTCGGCCTCCTTGCGCCGTTGCGCGGCGTCCTGTTCGGTGCGTACGGCCTCGGCCGCCTCGGCGAGGAGGGCGACCCGGCGCGCGAGCCGGTCCGCGTGTGCGGCGACCGAGTCCGACTCACCCCTCGCCGTCGCCAGCTCTTCTTCCAACGTGGTCTGTTCGCGGTCGAGGGCTTCCCGCTGCGAGGTCCGGGCGGCGGCCCTCCGCTCGGCCTGCTGTTGCTGGTCGAGGCGGCCCAGGTGCTCCCGTTCGGCTGCGGCGAGGGCTTCGCGCGCGGCATGGGTCCCGGCCGCGAGGCGGTGTGCCTCGGCGTGCTCCCGGGTCAACCGGTCCACGAGCGCCCGCAGTTCCACGACGGAGGGGTCGACGGCCGAGGGGTCGACGGCCGAGTCGCGGGCGGCACCGCCGGTCATCGCTTGGGCGGCGTTCCCGGCCCCCGGTGCCTCCGGCGCCTCCGTCCCAGCAGCCTCCCCGCGCGCCGCGGCATGCCTTTCGCGTACGACTCCCAGGGCGTGTTCCGCCCGCGCGCGGGTCTCCTCCGCGCGGCGGTGGGTGGCGAGCGCCGCCTCCTCCGTCGCCCGGTCGACATGGCCGTCGCCCGCGCTGGCGGGTGCCGGGTGCTCGGCCGAGCCGCACACCGTGCAGGCCGCGCCGTCGACGAGTTGGGCCGCCAGCTCGGCCGCGATGTCGCGCAGCCGCCGCTCGCGGAGTCCGAGCCAGCTCTCGTGGGCGCCGAGTGCGTGCTCACGGGCCTCGTCCAGCCGGTCCCGGGCGTCGGCCGCCTCCACGGCGAGCGCGTCGCGCCGACGCGCCGCGTCGAGCCGCCTGCGGGCCGGGGCCAGGCGTCCGGCCACCTGTTCGGCGCGGGTCGCGGACTCCTGCGCCGCTTCGATCCGTTCCCGCAGCTCCTGATGGGTGGCGTCCCAGCCCGTCAGCCAGTCGGCCGCTTCCCGGATCAGCTCGTCGTCGGCCCGCGACTGCCGCTCCAGCCGGACGCGCTCGCTGTCGATCTCCGCACTGCGCCGCTCGGCACGGCGGGCGGCGTCGAGGCCGCCGAGTTCCTGGCGGAATCGGCGTTCCAGCTCGGCGAGTTGCTCGGCGCCCGCGTCGACGAGGCTCGCGGGAAGTCGGGCGCGCGACCGTTCGCGGGCCTCGCTCGCCGTGCGGTACACCCGCTCGGCCTCGTCCCGGAGCTCCAGCGCCGGAGCGACGCGGTCCGCCTTGCGGGCGCGCTCCAGCCGCGCGTGGCAGCGGTCCCGTTCGGGGCGGCGCTCCTCCAGCGCGGCGGCGCGGCGCCGGGTCTCCTCGTACCGCTGCTGGAGCCTGGACAGTTCCTGCGCGGCGTCCAGCGCCCGGCGGGCGGCGGCCTGCCCGTTCTCCACCTCGGACAGGACGGAGCGGGCGATGTCGAGCCGTTCGTGCGCCGCGCTGCGGGCGATCGCGGCCCATTCCAGGACGCCCTCGGCGAGTCCCGGCTCGCCGGGCTGGGCGGCGGGCAGTGGCGCCTCCCCGGCCGCCGGTCCCGCGGCCTGGGCGATCCGCTGGGCGACCGCGAGGATCTGTTCGTCGCCCGACTTCACCCTGGCCTCGGCCCCCCGGCGCAGTTCGGCCAGACGCTCCTCCACGGCGGCGAACCGGCGGGTGTCGAAGAGCCGGCCGAGAAGTTTGCCGCGGGCTTCGGCATCGGCGCGCAGGAACCGGGCGAAGTCTCCCTGGGGCAGCAGCACGACCTGGCAGAACTGGTCCCGGCTCATGCCGATGAGCTGGGTGATCTCCTCGCCGATCTCCTGGTGCGAACGGCTGAGCGCCCGCCAGCCGTTCTCGGGGTCGTACTCGCGCAGCCAGCTCTGGGCCTTCTCCGTGGTGAAGCCGTCACCCTTCTTCTTGGGGCGGGGCTGGGCGGGCCTGCGGGTGACTTCGAGGCGCCGGCCGCCGACGGTCAGCTCCAGCAGGACCTCGGTCGGCAGCCCCGCGGGGGCGTGGTCGCTGCGCAGCGACGTGCCGGGGCTCTGCCGGGCGCCGGGCACCGCTCCGTACAGGGCGTAGCAGACGGCGTCGAGGACCGAGGTCTTCCCGGCACCGGTCGGTCCGTGCAGCAGGAAGAGTCCGGCCGAGGAGAGTGCGTCGAAGTCGACTTCCTGGGTGGCGCCGAACGGGCCGAAGGCGGTGAGGGTCAGGCGGTGCAGTCTCAACGGGACACCTCGTGCACGCTGTCGTCCACCCGTACGTCGTCGAAGGCCGCGCGCAGCACGGTGCGTTCGCGCTCGTCGGGCCC
Source organism: Streptomyces sp. NBC_01237 (assembly GCF_035917275.1). Classification (NCBI taxonomy): domain Bacteria; kingdom Bacillati; phylum Actinomycetota; class Actinomycetes; order Kitasatosporales; family Streptomycetaceae; genus Streptomyces; species Streptomyces sp. NBC_01237. Next base: position 1,287,723 of record NZ_CP108508.1, read on the forward strand.
GCTGCCGCCCCGGACATGCGCCACGAAGTCCTCCGCGATCTGCTGGTCGTCGCGCCCCCTGAGCCGCTGGGCGTACGAGGCGAGGGGGTCCTCGGGGGCCCGCTCGGGATCGAGGACGAGGCTGAGGACGTGCGGAAAACGCCGGGCGAGACGGGCCATCGGTTCGGCGGGGCGTACCGGGTCGGTGAGCGTGGCCTCGACCCAGGAGTTCTCGTGACGGTCCAGGGCCGGGTCCTCCAGCAGGGTGTCGAGCCGGCCGCGGAGCCGGGCGAGCGGGCGCCGGACCGGGCAGTCGACCCGTTCGGCGGTGAGGTCGCCGGAGCCGTCGAGGTCGATCAGCCACATGGTCTTGCGGTGGTCGGACTCGGAGAAGGAGTAGGCGAGGGGTGAGCCGGAGTAGCGGACGCGCTCGGTGACCGTCTGGCAGCCGTGGAGGTGCCCGAGTGCCACGTAGTCGACGCCGTCGAAGACTCCGGCCGGGACGGCGGCGACCCCGCCGACGGTGATGTCGCGCTCGCTGTCGCTGGGCCGCCCGCCCGCGACGAAGGCGTGGGCGAGGACCACGGACCGGGTGGTGCCGCTTCCGGCGGTCCCGGTCCGTCCCGAGGTGTCCTCCCTGGCCGCGGACGGTCCCGGGCTGCTCTCCGTGGCCGCGGACCGTCCCGCGAGGTCGGCGCGGACCTTGTCCATCGCGGCGGTGAGGACGGCCTCGTGCCCGGCCTTCGTGGCCCCCAGCGCGTCCTTGACCAGGGCGGGCTCCAGGTAGGGCAGGCCGTAGAACGCCACGTCCCCGTGGTCGTCGGACAGGACGACCGGTGTGGCGCAGCCCTCGGGGTCGGTACGCAGATGGATGCCGGCCCGCCCGAAGAGACCCGCGCCGACGCCCAGCCTGCGCGCCGAGTCGTGGTTGCCGGAGATCATCACGGTCGGGATCCCGGCGTCGGCGAGCCGGTGCAGGGCGGTGTCGAAGAGCTCGACGGCCGGGAGCGGCGGTACGGCGCGGTCGTAGACATCGCCCGAGACCAGGACCACATCGACGTCCCGCTCCCGCACGGTCGCCACCAGGTGGTCGAGATAGGCCGCCTGGGCGTCGAGCATCGGGACGCGGTGGAAGGACCGTCCCAGGTGCCAGTCCGAGGTGTGCAGAATCCTCAAGACATCACTCCGCCGACTCCGACCTGCATGTTCCTCGTCCTCCACCCCATGGGCCGGATCGGCCCCGCACCGGATCCGTGCCCTTCGGCCCGTGATCACGCTGTCAGCATCGACCACGCTAACGCCGCTGCGCCCCCGAACCCTCATCGATCACGGTTTTCCCACGGTGCGGGCCCGGTGTCAGGCGTCGCCGTACGCCTCGCCGCCCAGTTCGAGCGTCGCCGAGCCGGCGGTCGCGTCGGCCAGCCAGGCCGTGAACGCCGGGACGTCGGAGTCCGGGAGTCCGATCCCGATGGTGACGGCCTCCGCGTACCGCACCTCGCGCACGTCCCGGCCGGTGGCCCGCAGATCGTTCTCCAGTTTGCCCGCCCGCTGGTGGTCGACCGTGATCGTGGCGAGCCGGAACCGCTGCCGGGTGAGGGTGCCGAGCGCGTCGAGTGCTTCGCCGACCACTCCCCCGTACGCCCGGATCAGGCCGCCCGCGCCCAGTTTGACGCCACCGTAGTAGCGGGTGACGACCGCGACGACGTACCGCACCTCGCGGCGCAGCAGCATCTGGAGCATGGGGACGCCCGCGGTTCCGCCGGGCTCACCGTCGTCACTGGCCTTCTGTACGGAGGCGTCGGCGCCGATCACGTACGCGAAGCAGTTGTGCGAGGCGGTGGGATGTTCCTTGCGGACGCGTGCGACGAACTCCTGCGCCTCCTGCTCGGTGGCGGCGGGGGCGAGCGCGCAGAGGAAGCGCGATCGGTTGATCTCGGTCTCGTGCACGCCCGCGCGGGCGACTGTCCGGTACTGCTCCTGCATCCGGCCACCCTATGCGCCGGTCCCCGCCCGCGTTCGGGCGGGAATGGTGCGCGGGGGCTGTCCGTTGTCCGGGCATGTACGCAGACGAAGAGACGATCCAGCGGATTCTTCAGGACTCGGGCGACACCTGGGCGGTCGTGGGTCTGTCCAACAACCGTTCCCGGGCGGCCTACGGCGTCGCCGAGGTCCTCCAGCGCTTCGGCAAGCGCGTGGTGCCCGTGCATCCCAAGGCGGAGGCGGTCCATGGCGAGCGGGGGTACGCCTCGCTCGCGGAGATTCCGTTCCCCGTCGATGTGGTGGACGTGTTCGTCAACAGCGAGCTGGCGGGCGCCGTCGCGGACGAGGCGGTCGCGGTGGGCGCGAAGGCGGTCTGGTTCCAGCTGGGGGTGACGGACGAGCGGGCGTACGAGCGCACCCGCGCGGCGGGGCTCGACATGGTCATGGACAGGTGCCCCGCGATCGAAATTCCCGCGCTGCCTCCGCGGGCCTGAGAGCGACGCCTCCCCGGAGAGCGTCGGCTCCGCGGGCGCGGGGACCTTCGGCTCCGCGGGCGCGGGGACATTCGGCTCCCCGCGTCCGCCGAGGGCTCGTGGGCTCCGCGGGTCCGGGGCATCAGCTCCCCGGGCTCCGCGGGTCCGGGCGGGCTGCCGCCGGTGTGGCACCCGTACCGGGACGGGAAGAATCACCACCGTGAGCGTTCCTCTCGACGGTGACCTGGCCGCCGCCCATCTGACCGCACTGGGTGTACGCCCCGGCGGGGTCCTGATCGTGCACGCCTCGCTGCGGGCGGTGGGACCCGTCGACGGGGGTGCCCGGACGGTTCTGGACGCCCTGCGCGGGGTTCTGGGGCCGGCGGGAACCGTGGTGGTTCCCACCTTCACCCCGGAGAACTCCGACACCTCTCCGCACTACCGCGACCTGGCACGCGGACTGGACGCCGGGGCCAGAGAGGCGTTGCGCGCCTCGATACCGCCGTTCGACCGGGCCACCTCGGCGGCGCCGTCGATGGGCCGCCTCGCCGAGACCGTGCGGACCGCGCCGGGGGCCGAGCGCAGTGGCCATCCGCAGACCTCGTTCGCCGCGATCGGCCCGGCCGCGCGGACGCTGCTCGCGGGGCACCGCCCGGACTGCCACCTCGGGGAGGACTCGCCGCTGGCCCGGCTGTACGAGGCCGATGCCCGCATCCTGATGCTGGGAACGGGCTTCGGCACCTGCACGGCCTTCCACCTCGGCGAGTACCGGGTCCCCGATCCGCCCCGCCGTCGCTACCGCTGTGTGGTGACGCGCGACGGGCTGCGGCAGTGGTGGGAGTACGAGGACATCGCACTGGACGACGGCGACTTCGGGGCGCTGGGGGCCGCCTTCGCGGACGCGGCCGACGACGGGGCCGTACGCACCGGTCGGGTCGGGTCGGCGCCGTGCCGGCTCGTCCGCCTCACCGCGGCCGTGGACTTCGCCGCCGCCTGGTTCCCGGCCCACCGGCCCGCCCCCGGCTGAGGACCGGGGCTTCGGCGCGGGCCGCTCCGGTCAGACGCCGAGACCCTCGACGAGCACCGCGCCCGGCAGCGCGGCGAGTGCCTTGCCGGGGACGATCAGCTTGCCGCGTCGCCTGCCGCTGCCGAGCAGGACCCATTCCTCGTCCACGACGGCGGGGTCGAGCAGCAGGGGCCAGGAGCCGGGGAGGCCGATCGGGGTGATGCCGCCGTACTCCATGCCGCTCTCGCCGACCGCCACCTCCATCGGGGCGAAGGACGCCTTGCGGGCGCCGAGGTGTCTGCGTACGGCACCGTTCACATCGACCCGGGTGCGGGAGAGCACGACACAGGCGGCCAGGGTGACCTCGCCGCCGCGCTTGCCCGCCACGACGACGCAGTTGGCGGACGTGTCGAGCAGGTCGGCCCCGTGGTGCTCGGCGAAGACGGCGGTGTCGGCGATCGCCGGGTCCGTGTCGACGTGGATGATCTGCGCGGCGCTGATGCCGCCCCATCCGGCGGTCAGCGCCTCGGCGACCGGGGCGGGAAGCAGATCGAGCCGTTCCGAAGCGGGAGAGGCGTCGTCGAAGGTGCCGAGGGGAGCGCGCATGGGCTCACGCTAACAGCGGCCCTTCCCCCTCCGGTCGGGCGTCTCAGCGTCCGGGCGGGATCGACACCCTTGACCGTGGTGCCGACGCTGTACTGCGAGGCATGCCGTGCCAGGCGCTGTTGGCCCTGGCCACCGGCCTGCACGGGCGCCTGGAGCGAGGCGGGCGGTCAGCTGTGGTTCGCGGTCGCGGCGGACGCGTCGGGCCGGTCGCGCTGCTCAGCTTCTACGAGGCGGCGGGGGCCGGACCGGCCCTGGTGGGAGCGGTCCCGCTCGCGCCGGCGCAGCGCTACTCGGCCGCCTCCGGGGACTCCTCCGACCGGGCCAGGGCCACCAACTGCTCGGACGTGATGCCCGCGGGGATCGGTACGGGCGCCGGCGTACGCAGGGGCGGCTGCCACCCGGTGTCCGGGTCCCAGCGTCGTACGACGCGCGCCGGAGCGCCCGCCACCACCGCGTGGTCGGGGACGTCCCCCCGCACGACCGCTCCGGCCGCGACCACCACATTGCGTCCGAGCCTGGCGCCCGGCAGGACCACGGCCCCCGTGCCGATCCAGCAGCCGGGGCCTATCTCGACCGGCTCCATCCGCGGCCACTGCTTGCCGACGGGCTCGTGCGGGTCGTCGTAGCTGTGGTTCGTCGAGGTGATGTAGACGTACGGGCCGCAGTACGTGTCCGAGCCGATCCGTACCGTCGTGTCGGCGATGACATGACTGCCCCGGCCGAGCACCACACCGTCCCCGAGGGTCAGGATCGGATCGGGTCCCAGATCGAGGCCGGGCATCATTCCGGCGGTGAGTGTCACCTGCTCCGCGATGACGCAGTGCTCGCCCAGCACGATCCACGGCTCGCCGAACACCGTCCCCTGCGGGAACGCGAGCCGGGTCCCCGCCCCGATGCGGCCGAAGCGCAGACGTCCGGGGTACTGGGCGGTGACCGCGCCGGAATCCCGCACCCAGGCCCAGCCGCGATGGACCGCGCGGGACACGGCACGGCGCCGCCAGTGGGCGAGGGAGGAGAACACGTTCCGGTTGTTCGGCACGCGCTCACGGTAGTCCGCGGCGCATCGGGCCATCCGCGCGGTGACCTGTGATGTTCACCCCACTGCGTTTCGTCCGCGAAGCACCGTCGCTTACCGTTTCCGTGGCGCGAGCGCGGCACACCCGAGCACGGAGGAGCAGGCCATGGCGGAGCAGGCGTTGATCACGGGCATGGGCGGCAAGGAGCCGGACATCGATGCGGATGCCTTTGTGGCACCGACCTCCGTGGTGATCGGCGAGGTCTCCCTGGCCGCGGGCTCCAGCGTCTGGTACCAGGCCGTCCTGCGCGCCGACTGCGGCCCGATCACGCTGGGCCCGGACAGCAACATCCAGGACAACTGCAGCGTGCACACCGACCCCGGGTTCCCGCTCACGGTGGGCGCCCGGGTCTCCGTCGGCCACAACGCCGTGCTGCACGGCTGCACGATCGAGGACGACGTCCTGGTCGGCATGGGTGCCACGGTGCTCAACGGCGCGCACATCGGCGCAGGCTCACTGGTCGCGGCGCAGGCGCTGGTCCCGCAGGGAATGCGGGTGCCGCCGGGTTCGCTGGTGGCGGGGGTGCCGGCCAAGGTGAAGCGCGCGCTGACCGAGGAGGAGCTCGAAGGCATCAAGTTCAACGCGGTCGGCTATGTGGAGCTGGCCAAGGCACACCGCGCGGCGCACGAGAGCTGAGGACGCCCCCGCCGCTCCTTCTCCGCCCCCGCCGCTCCTTCTCCGCCCCCGCCGCTCCTTCTCCGGCCCGTCTCCGGCCCCGGCCCCGGCTTCGTCTCCGGCCACGCTCCCTCGCGCGGTCAGTCCGTGGCCGGTGCCACCGCGGGTTCGGCCGCCGGGTGACCGCCGGACTGCGCCGCCGCCTTCTTCGCCCGGTTCTTCAGCACGAGCATCGACGCCAGCCCGAACAGCACCGCGACCACGAGACCCAGCCACGAGAAGCGCTTCAGCCAGGCCTCGGCGACGACTCCCACCGAGTAGATGACGGCCGTGGTGCCGCCCGCCCAGATGATGCCGCCGAGCACGTTGGCGGTCAGGAACTTCCAGTACGGCATCCGCAGGACTCCCGCGAGCGGCCCCGCGAAGATCCGCAGCAGCGCGACGAAGCGGCCGAAGAACACCGCCCACATGCCCCACTTCTCGAACGACCGCTCCGCCATGGCGATCTGGGCCTCGCCGAAGTGCTTCGGGAACTTCCGGCCGAGCCTGGCGAGCAGCGGCCGGCCGCCCTTGCGGCCGATCGCGTAGCCGATCGAGTCACCGATGATCGCCCCGGCGGTCGCACAGGCGCCGAGCACCACCGGGTCGATCTCACCGTGCTGCGAGGCCAGGAGCGCCGAGCTGACGAGGATGATCTCGCCCGGCAGCGGAATGCCCAGGCTCTCCAGTCCGATGACGACCCCCACAAGGAGGTAGACACTGATCGCCGGGACCGTCTCCAGCCACTCCTGAACGTGCAACGCCGGTGCCTCCCGTGCAGGTTGTGCGGCCGCGGGTGCCGCGGCGCAGGCGGGAAGCCTACCTGCCCCGGCAGTGCGAAGGGCCGCCGCGCTCCCGGACGGGGGATGCGCGACGGCCCCGCTCGCCGTCCTCGCCGGTCAGCTGTTGGGGCGCAGCGTCCAGACCACCGTCATCTCGCCCGTCACCGCGCCGTCACCGCGCCGGATCTCGACGGTGACGGGGAACTCCGGCCGCTTGCCCCCGTCCAGTTCGGCGACCACCTCGGCGATGGGACGGCCGAGGGTCGCGGTCGCGGTGACCTCGCCCATGGCCAGTTTCCGGTAGCCGATCTCCGCCCGGACGGCGAGCGGTACGGCGCGCGTCATCTGGTCGCCGAAGGCGGCTATGACGATCGCGCCGCTGGCCGACTCGGCGAGCGTGAACATCGCTCCGGCGTGCGGTCCGCCGACGTGGTTGTGGTATTCCGCCTGGTCCGGCAGCCGCACGACCGCCCGCTCGGCGGTCGTTTCCAGGAAGTCGAGGTTGAGGGTCCGGGCCATCGGAACCGTCGCGACGAGCATCTCGCCGACGGACATCTGTTCAGCGCTCATGCGTCCGCATGTTACTCACCGGTAGAACCGTTTGGCCATCCCCTCCCGGGGGCGGGCGTAGCAGGGGACGTGCCGCCCCTCTATGGTTACTGGCCATGTGGCCAGGACAGCAGCCGCCCGGGGGCGAGCAAAACCCGCAGGACCAGAATCAGAACCCGTATCAGCAGCCGGGATACCAGCAGCCGAACCCCTATCAGCAGCCGGGGTACCAGCAGCAGGGAGCGCCCGGTCAGCAGCCGGGATATCCGCAGGGACAGCCCGGCCAGCAGCCGGGGTACCCGCAGCCCAACCCGTACCAGCAGCCGACCATGCCGCAGCACGCCGTTCCGGGTCCGCCCGGAGGGCCGCAGCCCGACAGCAAGAAGAAGACGACCCTCGTCGCGATCGTCGCGGCGACCGCGGTCGTCGCGGCTGCCGTCGTGACCGGCGTGGTCGTGATGAACAAGAACGGCGACAAGGGCGACGGCCCGACGGTCGCCGACGACAAGAAGTCGTCGTCGCCGACCGCGAAGCCGTCCGATTCCGCCACCGCGCCGGAGAATCCGCGAGGTGCCGACGGGGACCCCAAGCCGGTGATCCCGGGCTGGAAGGTCGTCACCAACCCCAAGTGGGGCACCCAGTTCGACGTGCCCGGTGACTGGGAGGTCGCGGGCTCGGGAGTGTTCGCCGGATTCGAGGACGCCAAGAAGCCCGAGGGTCCGCCCGTCGTCGGCTTCTCCGCACCGGCCTACTACAAGAGCAAGTGGTGCATCGACGACTCCGACAAGGACGGCACCAAGGAGGACACCGGTCTGGCCGGCGTCGGCACCAAGGGCGCCCAGGGTGCCAAGAGCACCGACGAGGCCGCGACGAACGAGGCGGGCAACTGGGTGTGGGCCGCCTATGCCCAGACCGAGCCCAAGGGCACCGTCAAGGTCGGCAAGGCCAAGCCGTTCACGACGAAGTCGGGCCTGACCGGGAGTGTCGTGACGGCCACCGCGTCGGGAGTGTCCAAGAAGGAGAAGTGCGACACCGACGGCAAGTCGATCGCCTTCAGCTTCAAGAACGCCAAGACGGAGTACTCGACATGGGTGCTCTACGCCAACGCGGCGGTCAAGGACGAGCTCCCCGACACCACCATCCAGCAGATCCTCAGCACGGTGCGGCTCGCGGAGGCATCGGCCGGATAGGACGGCCGACCTCCCACGCTGTCCGGGCCGCACCTGAGGACAGCAGGACGCCGCCGACGATCCATGCGAGTCACGGACTTCCGGAGCTCGCTGATCGCGGCGGCGTTCGCCGTTCTCAGGCGGTGGCGGGGGCGCGGGCGCGCGGGCGCGCGGCGCGAGCAACCATGAGGCCGAACCGGATGCCGCGCTACTGCCCCGCGCCTCAGCCGATGCTGAACGCCCCGTCGGGCGGCACGGGCGAGCCGACCGCGTCGGCGTCCCCGACCGGCTCAGCCCCTCCGATGAGCCGGGCGAGCGCGTCGTCGTACTCGACCCGCGCCGGGAAGGCGTCGGCGGCGCAGCGGCGGGTGAGCGCCGCCGTGTCGACCGCGGTGTGCGAGGCGACGAGAACGACGTTGCCGAAGCGGCGCCCGCGCAGCACGGCCGGTTCGGCGATCAGCGCGAGCTCCCCGAAGACCGCCGCGAAATTGGCCAGCTGGGAGCGCAGGAAGCCGAAGGGCGCGCTGTCGGCCAGGTTGGCGGCGTAGATCCCGTCCCCGCGCAGGACCCGCCCGGCGGCCCGCGCGTACTCGACGGAGGTGAGGTGGGCCGGTACCCGCGAGCCGCCGAAGACATCCGCGACCAGGACGTCGGCCGAGTCCGGCGCCGCCTGCTCCAGCCACGCGCGGGCGTCCGTGCCGTGCACCGTGATGCCGCTGTCCTCGGGCACCGGCAGGTGTTCGCCGACCAGGTCCAGCAGCCCCCTGTCCGCCTCCACCACGTGCTGCCGCGATCCGGGCCGGGTCGCGGCGACATAGCGGGGCAGGGTGAGGGCGCCGCCGCCGAGGTGCAGGACGTCGAGCGGGGCGCCCGGGCCGGCGGCGCGGTCCACGACATGGGCGAGCCTGCGGACGTACTCGAATTCGAGGTACGTGGGGTCGTCGAGGTCGACGTAGGACTGGGGCGCCTCGTCGACCGTCAGCAGCCAGGCCCGGTCGCGGTCCACATCGGGCAGCAGGCGGGCGGTGCCGCGGTCGACGTCGCGGATGACGGGTATCGGCTCGTTCACTCCCCCATTGTGAGGCGTGCGGCGGGCTGGTCCGCGCCGCTCGGACCCGCCGCGCCCCCGTGCGGCCCGCCTCCCCGGGGTTGGCGGGAGGCGGGTCGCACATGGCGGTCCGGGTCTCTCAGAGCAGTCCGGTGACCGTGCCGGCGCCGACCGTGCGGCCGCCCTCACGGATCGCGAAGCCGAGACCGGACTCCAGCGGAACGTCACGGCCGAGCTCGACGGTCATGGTGACCGTGTCGCCGGGGCGCGCGACCGCCACCTCGCCGAGGTCCACGTCTCCGACGACGTCCGCCGTACGGATGTAGAACTGCGGCCGGTAGCCGGTGGTGACCGGGGTGGTCCGGCCGCCTTCCCGCGCCGACAGGACGTACACCTGCGCCGTGAAGCGGCGGCTGGGAGTCACACTTCCCGGCGCCGCCACCACATGGCCCCGACGGACCCGGTCGCGCTCCACACCGCGCAGCAGCAACGCCACGTTGTCGCCCGCCTCCGCCAACTCCATCGGCCTGCCGAACGTCTCCAGGCCGGTGACGACCGTGTCGATGTCCGCGCCGAGCACCGCCACCCGGTCACCGACGCGGACGGTGCCGCGCTCCACCGCGCCGGTGACGACCGTGCCCCGTCCGGTGATGGTCAGGACGTTCTCCACCGGGAGGAGGAACGGCGCGTCGGTGTAACGCACCGGCATCGGTACGTAGGTGTCGACGGCGTCCAGCAGCCCCTCGATCGCCGCCGTCCACCGGGGCTCCCCCTCCAGCGCCTTGAGTCCGGAGACCCGCACGACGGGGACGGTGTCACCGCCGTAGCCGTGCGAGGTGAGCAGTTCGCGGACCTCCAGCTCGACCAGGTCGGTCAGCTCGGGGTCGCCCGCGTCGGCCTTGTTGAGGGCGACCACGATGTGGTCGACGCCGACCTGACGGGCGAGCAGGACGTGCTCGGCGGTCTGCGGCATGATCCCGTCGAGCGCGGAGACGACGAGGATCGCCCCGTCGAGCTGCGCCGCGCCGGTCACCATGTTCTTGATGTAGTCGGCGTGGCCGGGCATGTCGACGTGCGCGTAGTGCCGGGTGTCGGTCTCGTACTCGACGTGCGCGATGTTGATCGTGATGCCGCGCCGGGCCTCCTCGGGCGCCCGGTCGATCCGGTCGAACGACACGTAGGAGGTACTGCTGCCGCCACGCTCGCTGAGGACCTTGGTGATGGCGGCGGTGAGCGTGGTCTTGCCGTGGTCGACGTGGCCCATGGTGCCGATGTTGAGGTGCGGCTTGGTACGCACGTATGCCGTCTTGGGCATGGCTCGTTCCTTGGTGTTCGAAGCTGAGAGCAAGAGACCCCAGTGCCCTGCCGACCCTCCCCTTACGGGGTCCGCCGGACTGTCGGGGGAGGGTCAGCTTCGGGCGCCGCCGAGGGGCGCCGCGGCAGCGGCGGGAGCCGCTGCGAAAAGTGCCGTTGCCGCGGGGACCGCGACGGCGCTCACGGCAGCCTTCGGCGCGGCCGCGACTGCGGACCGCGCTGCGAGGAAGGCGTACCGGAACATGCCTCGATCATGGCCGGGCGGGAGGAGGGCGTCGAATGGTTTTCCGCACCGCGCGACGAAAGCACCTCACATGGGCGTTACGACGATCACACACTCATTTCGGTTACTCTCCCCGAATGTTCGACCCCGTCCCCGCCGCCCGGCCCACCGGTGGTCTCGCCGTGCGTTGTTCGAGGGTGCTGCTCTCGCCCTGGTCCCGGTTCTCGCTGCTCGTGGTGGTGCTGCTGGCCGCCGCGTCGACGATGCTGCTGTTCGAACCACAGCGGCTGCTGGCCGCCGGGTGGCCGCCCCAGCTGACCGGCGGGGCCGCGGCCATGCTGTTCGGGCTCGCGTACGGGGTCTGCACGGTGGCGTTCGTACCGCGCCCCCTGCTCAACATCGCCGCGGGCGCCCTGTTCGGCGCGCAGGCGGGTCTGGCCGCCGCCCTGGCGGGCACGGTGCTCGGCGCGGGTGTCTCGTTCATGCTGGGCCGGGTACTGGGCCAGGACGCACTGCGCACGCTGCTGCGCGGGCGCTGGCTCAAGGCCGCGGACGGGCTGCTGAGCCGGCACGGCTTCCGGTCCATGCTGGCGCTCCGGCTCTTTCCCGGAGTGCCGTTCGCCGCGGCCAACTACTGCGCGGCCACCTCCCGCATGGGCTACCCGCCGTTCCTGCTGGCCACGGGACTCGGCTCGATCCCCAACACGGCGGCGTACGTCATCGCGGGCAGCGAGGCGGCCTCCCCGACCTCGCCCGCGTTCCTGGCCGCGATGGGCTTCATCGTGCTGACGGGCATCGGCGGGGCGCTCGTCGCCTGGCGCAAGCGCCACCGGCTGGGCGCCGGATGATCCGGGCGACGCGGGACCCGAGCGGCGGGCGGCCGGGGGCAGCGGAAGGAACGTTCACCTGTAGGCGATACGCTGCCCGCGACCCACAAAGGGACTCCGGGGCCGATACCCCGAGGCGTCCCTTCTCTCTTTGACCGCAATCCGCACGCTGCCGACGGCCTTCGAGTCCCTCGGCCGATGCACGATCACCTCCGGGATGGCCAAAGCCCCATGAGCTGGTTCGAATCATTCGTCCTGGGCCTCGTTCAGGGACTGACCGAGTTCCTGCCGATCTCCTCCAGCGCCCATCTGCGGCTCACCGCGGCGTTCGCCGGCTGGCACGACCCGGGCGCGGCGTTCACCGCCATCACCCAGATCGGCACGGAAGCGGCGGTGCTCATCTACTTCCGCAAGGACATCGCGCGGATCCTGTCGGCCTGGTTCCGCTCACTGACCAACGCCTCGATGCGCAGCGATCACGACGCGCAGATGGGCTGGCTCGTCATCGTCGGCTCGATCCCCATCGGTGTGCTCGGTGTGACGTTCAAGGACCAGATCGAGGGCCCGTTCCGGGATCTGCGGCTGATCGCGACGACACTCATCGTGATGGGCATCGTCCTCGGTATCGCGGACCGGCTGGCCGCCCGCGACGAGGTCGGCGGCAAGCACCGTGCGGTGAAGGAGCGAAAGTCCCTCAAGGAGCTGGGGATCAAGGACGGTCTGATCTTCGGTTTCTGCCAGGCGATGGCGCTGATCCCCGGAGTCTCCCGCTCGGGCGCCACGATCAGCGGTGGTCTGCTGATGGGCTACACCCGCGAGGCGGCGGCACGGTACTCGTTCCTCCTCGCGATCCCCGCGGTGCTGGCCTCCGGCGTCTTCGAGCTGAAGGACGCGGGCGAGGGCCATGTGTCCTGGGGCCCGACGATCTTCGCCACGGTGATCGCGTTCGCCGTCGGTTACGCCGTCATCTCGTGGTTCATGAAGTTCATCACGACCAAGAGCTTCATGCCGTTCGTCATCTACCGCGTGATCCTCGGCATCGTCCTGTTCGCCCTGGTCGCGGCCGGTGTGCTGAGCCCGCACGCGGGCGAGTCCGCGGGCTGAGGGCGCTCCCTGGGCCCCCCGCGAGGACGCGCGGCGAGAGCTGCGGGACCTCGGGCATCTCCTCCTGGAAGCGACCGGGTCCGGTCGCTTCCAGGCGTGCGTTCAGGTGCCTTTCGCGGCCTGCTGAGTCGGCAGCGCGAAGGGGAACGGCCCGCTCCTGACCGCCCGACGGCAGAACCGGAGTCCCGCTGGGCGGGACCGTGCCGTACGGGTGGCGGACAGTCCTGCGGAGTCCTCGGGAACTCCACGTGCCACCGCGCCGACTACTGGGAGGACGATCACCGGCACGCGCGGAACCAGGGCCCCGGGGCCCGGGAGGAGGCCGAGAGGCATGCACTGGTACGAGGACGACGCGCTCTGGTCCGATTTCGCATCCACGATGTTTCCGCCCGCCCGAGCCGAGGCCGCCGCGGATCTGGTGCACTCCTCCCCCCTGCTGGACTTCCCACCGGGCTCACGGGTCCTCGACCTGTGCTGCGGACCGGGGCTCTTCGTGGTGCCGCTCGCCCTGCGCGGCTACGACGTCACGGGCGTCGACCTCTCGCCCTCGATGCTGGAGCGGGCCCGGAGCGCCTGCGAGCAGGCGGGTGCCGAAGCACATCTGGAGCGCGCGGACATGCTCGCGTACGCGGTTCCCGGCGCATTCGATGTCGTACTCAACGTGTTCACGTCGTTCGGGTACTTCGACGACGCCGAGGACAACCTCCAGGTGCTCCGCAACGCCCACCGGAGCCTCGCCCCGGGCGGGCAGCTCCTGGTCGACGTGATGGGCAAGGAGGTCCTGGCCGGCTGGATCGGGCGCCCTCAGGCCGTCGATCTGCCGGACGGCTCGTACGTGGTCCAGCGGGACGTCGTCCTCGACAGCTGGCGCAGACTGCGCACCGACTGGACGCTGGTGCGGGGCGCATCGGCACGCACCGCGTCGCTGACGTCCTGGCTCTACAGCGCCGCCGAACTGCACGCCCTGTTCGAGGAGGCCGGATTCACCGATGTGGAGTGCTTCGGCGGCTTCGACGGATCCGGCTACGACCACCGGTCCGCGCGGCTGATCGTCCGCGGGCGGCGCAAGTGAGGCCCCGTGCGGAGCGCGGCCCGCGTGCCGCCCGCGCCGTCGTCCACGAACACATCACCGACGCGGTCAAGGCACCGGACCTGATCCGGCTGGACGGCGATGTGGTGCTCGCCCGCTTCGAGACGATGAAGGTGTACGCGGCACTCGGCGCCGTCCGCTCGCTCCTGCGCCGTGGGCGCGTCGTGCCCGGACAGACGCTGATCGACAGTTCGAGCGGCATCTACGCCCTGGCCCTGGCGATGGCCTGCCACCGCTACGGGCTGCGGTGCCACATCGTGGCGTCCACGACGGTCGACTCGGTGATGCGCGCCCAGTTGGAGATCCTGGGCGCGACCGTCGACCAGATGCCGCCCTCGCAGAGCCTGCGCCTGGACCAGGAGCGCCGCGTACGCCATGTGCGCCGGCTCCTCGACGAACGCCCCGACTTCCACTGGATGCGGCAGTACCACGACGCCGTCCACTACGAGGGGTACCGGGAGTTCGCCGATCTCATCACCGGGTCCCTGCCCGAGGGGCCGGTGACCGTCGTGGGAGCGGTGGGCACCGGGGCGTCCACCGGCGGGCTCGTCCAGGCCCTGCGGGAGTCGGGGCGCCCGGTGCGTCTGGTGGGCATCCAGCCGTTCGGCAGCGTCACCTTCGGCAGCGAGGGGTTCAGCGACCCGGAGGCGATCATCGCGGGTATCGGCAGCTCCATCCCGTTCGAGAACGTCCGCCACGAGCTGTACGACACCGTCCACTGGCTGGACTTCCGGCACGCCATGGCCGGTGCCGTCGGTCTGCTGCGCAAGCACGCGGTCTTCGCGGGGCTTTCCACCGGTGCGGCGCACCTCGTCGCCTCCTGGGAGGCGGCCCGTGCTCCGGGGCGGACGCATCTGGTCCTGGGTGCCGACACCGGCCACCGCTACGCGGAGCGGGTCTTCGCCCGCCACCGTGAGGCGCTGGACATGGCGGCGCTGCGGCCCCGGCGCATCGATACGCTCGACGCCCTGCGACCGCCCTGGTCGGTGCTGGAGTGGGCGGGACGCCCCGCGCCGGAGACCGCTCACCGGGCCGGCCACGACGACAACGCCCCCACCCCCGTACCGAGCGTGGAGCTGCAACCATGACCCTCGTCGCACTGGAGTCCCTGTCCTTCGGGCTCGGCCGGATGGTCTCCGCCGCCGCGGAGACCGGGCACCGGCTGTGCCTGCTCACCGGTGACCGGTCGGTGTACCGGCACGAACTCGCCACGCTGCCGCCGGACGCGCTGACCGTCGTCGACGTCGACACCGGCGACCCGGAGGCGACCCGTCGCGCGCTGGCCGCCGTACCCGCTCCGGCGGGGCTGATCAACACCACCGACACCTGGGGCGTGCCCGCCGCCGAACTCGCCGCCGACTTCGGGCTGCCGGGCCCCGACCCGGAGGCCGTCCGGCTGCTGCGCGACAAGTCCCGGGTACGCGCCCTGCTGCACGAGCGGGGGCTGAGCACGAGCACCGCCGTACGTGTCGTCCCGGACCGGGCGTCGGCCGGTGAGGTGCTGAGCCGGGTGGGTCTGCCCGCGGTGCTCAAGGACTCGGCGGGCACCTCGTCGCGCAATGTCTGGATCGTCCAGGACGAGGAGTCGCTGCACCGGGCGCTCGACGAGGCCGGGCGACGGCCTTTCATGGGAACGCTGTTCGCCGAGGCATTCCTGGCCGGGCCGCTGTACAGCGCGGAGACGCTGAGCTGGGACGGCACCACCCGGCTGCTCGGGGTGCTCAGCCGACAGACGTCCCGGGAACCAGCGGTACGGGAGGAGGCGGCCGCCTTTCCGGTCGCGCTGCCCGACGACGGGCCGGACGGCGGACGCGCGGACGGGCAGGCGGACAGCCGGGGCGGCATCGAGCGGTGGGTCGGCCGCGTCCTGGACGCGGCGGGGCACCGCCGGGGCTTCGCCCATGTGGAGTTCATCCTCACCGCGGACGGCCCGGAGCTGGTCGAGATCAACCGCAGGATCGGCGGGGCGCTGGTGGGCGAGGTGCTGTGCCGTTCGCTGGGGACCAATGTGTACACGGCCATGATGGAGGAGGCCCTCGGCAGGCGGCCGCGTCTGATGGACGATCCGCTGGACCGCAAGGGACCCGCGTACGGCTTCGTCCTCGTACACGCGGACCGGCCCGGGGTGCTCAAGGGCTGGCAGGGTCTCGGCGAACTGGCCGCGTTCCCCGGCTCCGTGTGCTGGTATCCCACCCGGGAGCCCGGGGAGTCCCTGGCCCATGTCGGCGACCAGCGCGGCTGCACCGGCATCGTGCTCGCCGAGGGGGCCACGGCGGAGCTGGCACAGCACCGGGCGTGGAGTGCGGCGACCCGGGTGCGCCCGATCGTCGTCGGCGAGGCCTGAGCGTACGCCGGGCGGAAACAGTGAGCGGGCGTGAGCGGGCATGAGCGTACGCCGGGCGGGAGGCGCGGGTGGGTGCTGAACGGGCGGCCGGTGGAAGGCGGTTCACGGGCCCGCAAGTGTTTCTGCTGGCCGGTTCGTTCCTGATCACGCTGGGCAGTTTCGCCGTGCTGCCCTACATGTCGGTGCTGCTGCACCAGCGGCTCGGGCTGGGGCTGGGCACGGTCGGGTTCGTCCTGGCCGTCGCCTCGCTGCTGCAGTTCTCCGGGGGCGTGGTCGCGGGCCCGGTGGCCGGGCGCATCGGGCTGCGGCGCGCGATGTGGGTGGCGCTGGCGCTGCGTACGGCCGGATTCGCGGCGTTCGTACCGGGGCTGACCAGTCCGTTCCTCGCGGTCGGTGCCCTGTTTCTGGTGTCGGCCGGGGCAGCGCTCTATCTGCCCGCCAACAAGGCGTACCTCGTGGACGGCGCCGCCGAGGCCGAGCGGCCCCGGCTGCTGTCGGCGAGCGGCTCGGCGTTCAACGCGGGGATGGCGCTCGGGCCGCCGCTCGCGGCACCGTTCGTGCTGGGCTCGCCCTCGGTGGTCTTCTCCTGCGTCGCCGCTCTGTTCGCGCTGGTCGGCGCCTGCCACGCGCTGCTGCCGCCGGGGAACGGCGCCACGACGGCGGGCCCGGCCGGCGGGGACGGGAAGGAGGGGCCCGGCGGGCGGAGTGCCGGCCGCCACGAGGACCGGCGCCGGGAACGGCGGGCCGGGCCCTCCCCCTTCGCGGTGACGGTTCTGAGCGTGTACGTCTTCATGTTCTTCCAGCACTATGTGGCGCTGTACGCGGTCCCGCGCACCTCGACGGCCTTCTACGGCGGCGTGCTGATGGGGTACGCCGGTCTCCTCGTGGTCGCCCAGCCGCTGCTGGCCCACCGGATCGCGGCGCTGACGTACCGGGGTGCGATGCGGGTGGGATTCGCCGCCATGGCGGCGGGGGCGGCGAGCATCGCCTGCGGCGGGTACGTGGGCATCGGCGCGGGCAGCGCCCTGATGTGCCTGGGCGAGATCGTCCTCTTCCTGAAGAACGACCTGGAGGCCCTGGCCCGCTCCTCCGCCCCCGCGGCTTCGGTCTTCGGGCGCCAGCGGCTGGCGGCGGGGATCGGCGCGTTCGGGAGCGGCGTCGTCGGCGGCCAGTTGTACGGGGCGGCGGAGGCGGCCGACGCGGTACCGGGATTCTGGGTGGCGGTGTGTGTGCAGGGGCTGTTGCTGCCCCTGTTCCTCCTCGGCCGGCACTCCGGCCCGGACGCCGGTGCCGGGCGCCCGTCAGTCACGGAGAGCCCGTCGGGCACGGACCGGCCATCGCGCCCGGTACGCGCACCGGGCACGGACCGGCCGCCGGGTGGTCCCGGCGGCCCGTTCCGCTCACCGCGCTAGGAACATCCCTGCCGCTCCCGCGGAGCCGTCCGGCCGGCCGTCTCCTCGCTCCACAGCAGCGCGAGATCCCGTCTGGCCCGCGCGACCCGGGAACGCACCGTTCCGATGGGGCATCCGGCGGCGGCCGCCGCCTCCTCGTAGGAGAGGCCCAGCAGTTGGGTCAGCGCGAAGGCCTGGCGCCGCGCGGGCTCCAGGCTCCGCAGTGCGTCGAACACCGCGACGGACTCGTCGAATCCGGGCAGTTGGGACGGCTGGGCACGCTCCACCACCGCCTGCCAGTCGGCGGTGTCCGCGATCCGCGGCCGGGCGGCGGCCGTGCGGTGGCGGTCGATGACGACCCGCCGCGCGATGGACAGCAGCCAGGTTCGGGCACAGGACCGGCCCGCGAACCTCGCCAGGCCGCTCATGGCCCGCAGATAGGTCTCCTGGGCCAGGTCGTCGGCGCCGGGGGCATCGGCGCTGAGGTGGGCGACGAACCTCCTGACGTCGTCGTAGGTGGCGCGGACGAAGTGCTCGGCGGCCTCCCGGTCGCCGCCACCGGCGGCCAGTGCCCAGTCGGTGATCTGTGCGTCGTTCTGCCGGGCGGCGAACACCCGGGGCCGGGACGGCCGCACGGGCGGCACCGGAGCGGCGGGTATCCGCGCGGCGGGCACGCGGACGGCGGGTAACGGGCTGACGGGCACCCGCGCGGCGGACGTGGGCCGCCCGGACAGGAGGGGGGCGGGGAACAATCGCGCAGGGGGCATCGGGGCAGGGGGCGTCACTACGGTTCCTTAGCGTCCTCGCGGAGCCGCCGCGATAGCGCGCGGCTCCTCGTGACCGGCCTCCGGGCGATATCGGCGTCCCGGGAAGTCGGCATGCCTGTCACAGGTGTTCACCCGTCTCATGGGCGCGCACCTGAGCCGCCCCGGCCCGGATCGGGCCCGGGGGCGGGTGAAGGTCAGTGCGTACGGACGCGAAGGGGCGGTCCCCGACGGGAGAGTCCGTGCAGCGCGAGGAGATCCTGAAGGGGGCGCCCCGGCCTGCGGCGGGTCCGCCACCGTGTCACCGGGGTGCGGTCGGCTCCTCCGGCGCACCAGAGCCGCCACGCGGCCCGCAGCGGGGCGCACACGAACAGGGCCAGGGAGCGGCCGAGTTGGACGAGCGCCGCCTCGCCTCCCCACAGCCACCAGCCGCAGAGCAGTCCGGCGATCACATGGGCCGCGACCATGCCCGTGCCGGCCGCGGTGACGTCGAAGGCGGCCAGGGTCATGGCGTCGGCGGGGGTTCCGGCCATCGCGTCATGGGCCGAGTGCGTCATGACGCCGGACGGGTGACCGGAGCCCCCGTGACCGTCCGGGCCCACGAGGCCCGGCAGACAGGGCTGCACCGAGGTGAAGAAGGTGTGCAACGACAACTGGCCGACGGCGCTCGCCGCCGCGGTCACCGGGGCGCTCCGCTCCCGGCCCGCCAGCCACCAACCGCCTCCGCACACCAGCAGAAAGGCGGAGGCCAGGCTGGGCAGCGGAAGGGACCCCCCGGACATGAGCGCATGGCCGAGTCCGGACACCGCGACGCACACGGCCGCGAACACCACGGTCCGTACTGCGCGGGGGGCGGTTCCGCCTCTCATGGCGGCCATCGTGCCAGCGTCACCCGCCCCCGCGAGAAGACCAACAGGTCAGTAAATGGGTCGGGTTCATCGGATATCGGATGACACCCGCGATCAGTGATCCATGTCACACCTGCGTGCGGGGAACTTTCCTCCTCCTCTTCCCGACTGCTCCAACAACGCGTGTGCGCGGACCTCGTGGCCGAGGACACGCATCCGCCCGCCAGCCGACGCCCCCGAAGAGGCCGCATGACGAACCCGCCCCCCGAACCCGCACCGGTCGGCACCGAGGCACCCGCACCCGTCGAGGGCCCCACCTCTCCCGGCACCCGGCAGCCACGCCCCACGCTCCGCTCCGACCTGCGCGCCTCCCTGCCCGACGGCCTGGTCGCCCTCGCGGTGACCGCCGCCGTCTTCGCCGTGCTCTACGTCCGGATCCGCGACAAGTCCTCCTCGACGGTCTCCGTCATGCCGTTCATGGCCGACGTGGGC
The DNA here is from genome assembly GCF_035917275.1 of Streptomyces sp. NBC_01237. Classification (NCBI taxonomy): domain Bacteria; kingdom Bacillati; phylum Actinomycetota; class Actinomycetes; order Kitasatosporales; family Streptomycetaceae; genus Streptomyces; species Streptomyces sp. NBC_01237. The sequence goes on from NZ_CP108508.1 coordinate 1,307,442, forward strand.
GGCTTCTGGATGTACTTCCTCAGCCAGGCGTTCGGCTGGTCCGCACTGCTCTGGGCCTGGGGGACGGTCATCCTCGGACTGCTGCTGTCGGGCCCGCGTCCGGGGCGCCTGCCGCTGTCGGGCCCCCGGCTGGAGCGCCTGCACCGCACGACGAGCCTCAACACGATCGCGCTCATCGCGGCCCACGCGCTGCTGTTCGCCGCGGAGCTGATACGGCACGACACGGCGGGCTGGAACTCGGCGCTCGCCACCGCCCTCACGGAAGCCTTCGTACCCGGCGGCTACGACTCGGGCACCGGGCGGATCGCCATCCCCGTGGGGCAGGCGGCCCTGTACCTCGCGGTACCGCTGGGCCTGCTCTTCTACGTGAGGCACCGCATCGGCCCCAGAACCTGGCGCATCCTGCACCGCTGCGTGATCGTCGTCTACGTCCTGAGCGTCTGGCACACCCTGCTGTACGGGACGAACGTCTGGTACGACGGCTGGTTCCGCACCTCCGTGTGGCTCCTCCAGCTGCCGATCGCGGCGCTGCTGCTCCTCCGGCTGCTGCGGCCCGCCCGCCGCTCGGAGAAGCTGTCCGCGCGGCCCGGCGACTCCTCGGGGTCCCGAACGGGCTGGGCCCTGCGCCTGGGCGGCCGGCTCGCCGTGGCCGGGGTCCTCGTGGCCCTCGTCGCCGTCGTGGTCAGCGGGAATGACGGCGGCCGGACCGTTCCGCCGGACGACACGTCCTCCAGTCACAACCACGACTGACACGCCTCGCTCCTCACGGCAGGCACACCTCGCCAGGGCGCCGGGCGCCGACCGGCCGTAGCGTACGGAAAAGGCGCTTTCCCGGGACATATGGGCGCCCGGCCGGGACGTGCGGCACACAGCTGAGGGCTTCCGACCCGCTGTCAGGGCCGAAAGTCCCTCCCGTTCCGTGCCGGGAAGGACAAGGCTGGGACGTGCAGGACCCGGACCCTGGAGGGATTCATGACCACCACCGAGCTTCCCGTCATCGCCGCTGTGGACGGTTCGTCGCACAGTTGGGACGCGCTCGACTGGGCCACTCACGAAGCCGTGCGACGAGGGCTGCCGCTGACGATCGTGCACGTCCGGCCACTCACCCGGCGGATCAGTCAGGAGACCCAGCTGCGCGAGGCCGAGGAGCTGCTCACCGAGTCCGTACGCCGGACCGCACTGATCGCTCCCGAGCTGCATCCCTCCACCCTCGCCCCGCTGGACTTCCCGTCGGCCGCGCTGGTCTCGCTCGGCCGGGACGCCTCGATGGTGGTGGTGGGTTCGCGCGGGCTCGGCGGATTCCGCTCGCTGATGATCGGCTCCAACAGCCTGGCGACCGCGTCGATGGCCCCGTGTCCCGTGGTGGTCGTCCACAGCGGCCGCGCGGACGAGGACGAGGCGGAGGCCGCCGAGAGCGCCTTCCCCGACATCGTGGCGGGGGTGGCCGCCGACGAGAGCAGCGAGGCGGTGCTGGACTTCGCCTTCGAGACCGCCGCCTCCCGTCCGGGCGCACGTCTGCGGATCGTGCACGGCTGGACGATGTTCTCCTCGATGCTCTCGGGCGGTCCGGTCTTCGACCGGGAGGCCGCGGCGGGCGCGGCGGAGCGGACACTCGCGGAGCTCACCGCGGGCCGTCACGAGAAGTACCCGCAGGTGGACGTCGTACGCGAGCCGGTGAGCGGTTCCGCTTCGCGCACCCTGGTGACCGCGTCGGCCACGGCGGCACTGACCGTGATCGGGCGTCGCAAGGGGGGCGAGTCGCTGGGGCTGGGCCTGTCGCCGGTGGCACAGACGACGGTCACACACGCGCTGGGGCCGGTGGCCGTCGTCCCCTGCTGACATCGGTTCAGGAGGCGAAGAGCGGAGCGCGCGGCGGGGCAGCGGCGCAGCGCGCGGCGGGGCAGCGGCGCAGCGCACGGGCGGGCCGGGCACCCGGCCCGCCCGTGCGACCGGCAGCGCGGAACCCTTGGCCTCACGCGCGTCTTCACAGAGACTTGGCCAATGACGCAGCGTGTGGCACTCGCGACCGTAATGGACCAGCTCGCCATCGATGCAGTGATCACTGGTTACGCGGTGGCGGTCGACGACGGCGACTGGCCCGGCTACGGCGGTCTGTTCACCCCGGACGGCCGTGCCGACTACCGGGAAGCCGGCGGTGTGGAGGGCCCGGCCACCGAGGTCGCGCAGTGGCTGACGGAAACGATGCGGCTCTTCCCCGTCCGGCAGCATCTGATCGTCAACCGCCGCATCGGCCTCCAGGATCTCGGCGGCTATCCGGGCGACCGGGCCGACGTACAGGCCGACTACCTCAACCCCATGCGGCTGGTGGCGGGGTCGCGTCCGGGCACGGCCGAGGGCGGCGACACCGCACCGGACTTCGTCTCCGGCGGCCGGTACTCCTTCGAGCTGCTGCGTACGGAGTCGGGCTGGCGGATCCGCTCCGTCGTCGTCCACGAGAAGTGGCGACGTACACCGGGTGGCCCCGCCCCGGTCTGAGTCCCGCGCGCCGTCCGTCCCGCCGCCCGGCTCCCGGCCCGCGCCGCCCACCTCGCCGCGCTGTCCATTCCGCGCCGCCCGTCTCCTGTACCGTCCGGCCCGCGCTGTCCATTCCGCGCCGTCCGGACGGCGACGCGCCGCGGCCGGGTGCCCTGTCGCCCCCGGTTCCCCTCCCCCACACTGGGCACATAGACGTTGTCACGGGACACGAAGACGATGTCCGGCGCAAACACACTGCTCGCCCGGGGCAGGACGAGGAGGGCACGCCATGCGAATGCGGGACGGGCGCGTTCCGACCGGTACCACCCCTGCCGCGCGGGCACCCGGCGGTCCGCGTGCAGCGGGTCGGCGGCTGCCCGCCTCCCCCTGGGTGCGCGGCGGTGCCGCCCTGCTCGCCGGCGCCCTGCCCGCCCTCGCGTTCCCCGCTCCGGGGCTCTGGTGGTTCGCCCATGTCGCGCTGGTGCCCCTGCTCCTGCTGATCCGGTCGGCGGTGACGCCGCGGCGCGCGGCACTGGACGCCTGGATCGGCGGCACCGGTTTCATGATCGCCGTGCATCACTGGCTGATGCCGAGCCTGCATGTGTTCATCGTGGTCCTGGCGGCGTTGCTCGGCCTGCTCTGGGCCCCGTGGGGTCTGCTGGTGTCCCGGCTGCTCGGCGGCGCCCCGTCCGCTCCGCGTTCGGTGGCCGCGGTCGTCCTCGTACCGTCCGGCTGGCTGATGATCGAGCTGGTCCGCTCCTGGGAGGGCCTCGGCGGCCCCTGGGGGCTGCTCGGCGCCTCCCAGTGGGAGTTCGCGCCTGCGCTCCGGGTGGCGTCGGTGGGCGGCGTGTGGCTGGTGAGCCTGCTGGTACTGGCGGTCAACACCGGCGTCGTTCTGCTGCTCGTGGCGCCCGCCGCCCGCGCCGCCACCGGGGTCTCCCTCGTGGCGTGCGCCCTCGCCGTGGCGGCGATCTGGAGCTGGGCGCCGCGGCCGGAGCGCGTCGCGACGGCCCGGATCGCCGTCGTGCAGCCGGGTGTGGTGGAGGGGCCCCACAGTGTTGAGCGCCGCTTCGCGCGCGGTGAGGAGCTGACGCGTTCGCTGGCGGGCCGGGATCTCGATCTCGTGGTGTGGGGCGAGAGCAGTGTCGGCGTTGATCCGCTGAGGAGCCCGAAGACCGCGTCGCGCCTCGCGGCGCTCTCGCGGCTGGTGGGTGCCGAGGTGCTGGTGAACGTGGACGCCCGGCAGACGGACGCGTCGGGCCGGACCGGGATCTTCAAGTCCGCGGTGCTGATCGGGCCGGACGGGCCCACCGGGGACCGCTACGACAAGATGCGGCTGGTGCCGTTCGGCGAGTACGTCCCCGCGCGGGCGGCGCTCGGCTGGGCGACCTCGGTCGGCAGGGCGGCGGGCGAGGACCGGCTGCGCGGCACCCGGCCGGTGGTGATGGCTCTGTCGGGCGAGCGGGGGCTGCGGTTCGGCCCGCTGGTGTGCTTCGAGTCGGCGTTCCCCGACATGAGCAGGCAGCTGATCCGGGACGGCGCGGGACTGCTGATCGCCCAGTCGTCGACGTCCTCGTTCCAGCACAGCTGGGCGCCCGGCCAGCACGCCTCGCTCGGGGCGCTGCGGGCCGCCGAGAGCGGCCGTCCGATGGTGCACGCGACGCTCACCGGCACCAGTGCGGTGTACGGGCCGCGCGGAGAGCGGGTGGGCGGACGGCTCGGTACGGGTTCGAGCGCGGCCGCCGTCTTCGACGTACCGCTGGCCCGCGGCACCACGCTCTACGTCCGCTTCGGCGACTGGCCCGTGTACGGCGCGCTGGCGGCACTGGCGGCCCTGCTCGCCGCCGAGGGGCTGCGGTCCCTCAGGAAGCCTGCTCCAGCGACTCCCGCACCACTCGCTCACACAGCTCATGGGTCGCCAGGGCGTCCCGGGCACTGAGCGTCTCCCCGGCCCGTACGGCGTCCAGGAACGTCAGCACGCTCTGCTCGATGCCGCGCTGCCGGGCGACCGGCACCCAGTCGCCCCGCCTGCGCACGGTGGGCCGGCCCTTGTGGTCGATGATCTCCGCGAGGTTCACCACCTGGCGCTTGGTGTCCTGGCCGGAGACTTCGAGGATCTCCTCGGTCGATCCGCTGAGCCGGTTCATCAGGCCGATGGCGGTGAACCCGTCGCCGGACAGCTGGAGCACGACATGGTGCATCAGACCGTCGACGATCCGGGCCCGTACGGACGTGTGGTCGACGGGGCCGGGGACCAGGAAGCGCAGTGTGTCGACGACATGGATGAAGTCGTCCAGCACCATGGTCCGCGGGTCCTCGGGCAGACCGACGCGGTTCTTCTGCATCAGGATCAGTTCGCGCGGGTGCTCCAGGCACTGCGCGTAGCCGGGGGCGAGCCTGCGGTTGAAGCCGACGGCGAGGCTGGTACCGCGCTCCTCGGCGAGGCTGACCAGCCGCTCGGAACCGGCGAGTTCATAGGCGAGCGGCTTGTCGACGTACGTGGGTACACCGGCTTCCAGGAGCCGGCCGACGATCTCCGGGTGCACGGAGGTCGGGGCGTGCACGAAGGCGGCGTCGAGTCCCTGGGCGAGCAGCGAGTCGAGGGAGGTGTGGCACTGGCCTGCCGGAATCCGGTGCGTCTCGGCGACCTCGGCGAGCGTGGCGGGGGTGCGGGTCTGCAGATGCAGCTCGATTCCCGGCAACGTGGTCAGCACGGGCAGATATGCCTTCCGCGCAATGTCGCCGAGCCCGATGCAACCGACCTTCACAAGGGTCCCCTATCGCTGTGTCATATGCCTGACGTGGTTCCGGCAGCATACGTGCGCCGCGACGGCGGCCGGTCGGCGATGCCGACCGGGGCCGGACGCGCACCCGTTTCGTCGGGCCGCGGCGCGGCCTGTGCGGGGTGCGGCGGCGATATTGCCTGTCCGCGACCATGATCGATGAGCGAGGATGACCGCCATGACTGCTCCTGAACGCTCCGAACCCGCCGTCGACGCCGCCGAACGCCCGATGCTGGAGGGCTGGCTGGACTTCCACCGCGAGACGCTCGCGACGAAGTGCGCCGGGCTCACCGACGCCCAGCTGCGGGAGGCGTCCGTGCCGCCGTCGGAATTCACGCTGCTCGGGCTCGTCCGGCACATGGCCGAGGTGGAGCGTGGCTGGTTCCGTATCGTGCTGGCCGGCGAGGACGCGGCGCCGATCTACGGCACCGACGAGGACCCGGACGCCGAGTTCCATCTCACCGAGGCGGACACCTGGGCGGAGGCGGAGGCCACCTGGCGTGCGGAGATCGCGCAGGCACGGGAGAACGCGGCGAAGGTCGGCCTCGACGAGATGTCCGCGGGGCTGAGCCGCAGGGGCGAGACGTACAACCTCCGGTGGATCTACACGCACATGATCGAGGAGTACGCCCGGCACAACGGCCACGCCGACCTCGTCCGCGAACGGATCGACGGCGCCACCGGCGTCTGACGCCCACGGCACCGCGGGTCCCCCGGACACACCCGCAACGGGTCCCGGTGCGGTGCGGTGCGGTCCGTCTGCCGGGGGTCGGGGGCGGGCCGGGTCACTCGTGCGGGCCAATCCTGCCGCACCCGCTCCCCGGACAGCCTCCGCGCACAGCAGAGTTGCCCGGGTGCATCGAACGAGAATCACCGCGAAGATCCTGGTCGCAGTGGCTGTCACGGCCGTCTCCGGCTGCGTGTCGGTGGAGCCGGCGGCGGAACTCCCGCCGCGGCCCGGCGTCGGCAGACCGGTCCAGGACGTGGCACCGCAGATCGTGCAGCCACCCGCCCGCGAGGTCCTGGAAGCTCTCCCGGACCCGACGCCCTCCCCTTCCTCCGCCCCTCCCCCTTCCGCCGGCTCCACCGGGGCGCCGTCCGGCACCCCGCGCTTCGTGCCGCGCACTCCTCGGCAGCGGGAGGCCGCAGACCCGCCCCGGCAGCGCGCACCGCTCCAGTTGCCGCGCATCCCGCGTCCCGAATCACGCGCGGTACCGCGTGCCCCCGCCACCGGCGCGGGTGTCTGCGCGCTCGGCCGGGGGTACGGGGGCTGGCCTGCGGGCAGCCCCCAGTCCACCATCTGTGACCGGACGTACGGCGGCTGAGCCCCCGCACCCGCCCACGCCCGGTCCACGCCCCCACGGTTCGCCCCGGCCCACCGAGCCCTTGAGGGCCCACCGCAGCGTCCCCGGAGTCTCATCGCCGTGGCCCACCGGCCGGAAGCCGGTGGGCCACGGCGAGCTCATGGCTGCCGCATCCGCAGCTCCAGCCGCTCGATGGCCGTGCGGACCCCTGTGCCGTACCCGCTGTCCGGGAGCGCTTCGGCCGCCGCTCTGGCCCGGTGCAGATGGGTCCGGGCCGCGTCGGGGCGCCGGAGCTTGAGATAGTCCGCCGCGAGGTTGAGATGCAGGGAGGGGTAGAAGGCGCGCACCGCCAGGGCGTCCTGGTGCTCCGCGACCCGCTCGTCACTCAGCCCGTCCGCGGCTGCCAACGCCCTTAGGTCCCAGGCCAGTTCATCCGCCGGGTCGTCCTGCGTATCGGCCATGTAGTGCGCGAGGGTGCAGCGGTGGAGGGCGTCGCCGTCCGCACCGATCTCCGACCAGATGACGGCGAAACGGTTGCGCGCCTCTTCCCGGTCGCCGCCGTGGAGCAGCATGATCGCCTGGCCGATCCTGGTCATGACGGCGTCCGGGGACGCCTCCCGCTGCTCCATCACTGCGCTCTCCCTCGTGCCCGTACAGCCGGTCGCGGTCGTGCCGACGCCAAAGGGATGTCCCACGAGCCCCGGTGGGCGCACGGCGACAGCTACGGCGACTCGTGGCGCTGTCGGAACGCCCCGATACATCCAGTATGCGGACGTTCCTCCGCCTTCTGACGCACCGTATCCGCCGCCGCGCGCCGATCCACCGGGGCGGTTCATCCCCGGCGGGGTCCCGATCCGCAGGGGATGAACCGGGCCGTGATCCGTCGGGACGGCGGGACACCGCCGGCTCCGCGGCCGTCGGCATTCCCGCGCGGGTGCGGGCCCGGCCGCCGGGCCGGGCCCGCACACTCAGCCCAGGTCGGGGATGCGCCAGTCGATGGCCTCGTGCCCCTGGGCGGCGACGGCCTCGTTGATCCGGGTGAAGGGGCGGGAGCCGAAGAACTTCTTGGCGGAGAGCGGCGAGGGGTGGGCGCCCTTCACCACCACATGGCGCTCCTCGTCGATCAGCGGAAGCTTCTTCTGCGCGTAGTTGCCCCAGAGCACGAAGACCGCGGGGTCCGGCCGCGAGGCCACCGCGCGGATCACCGCGTCGGTGATCTTCTCCCAGCCCTTGCCCTTGTGGGAGTTGGCCTCTCCGGCCCGTACCGTCAGCACGGCGTTGAGGAGGAGGACTCCCTGCTCGGCCCAGGGCATCAGATACCCGTTGTCCGGGACGGGCAGGCCGAGCTCCTCCTTCATCTCCTTGTAGATGTTGCGCAGCGAGGGCGGCGTCTTCACGCCCGGCCGCACGGAGAAGCACAGTCCGTGCCCCTGGCCCTCGCCGTGATACGGGTCCTGGCCGAGGATGAGGACCTTCACCCGGTCGTACGGGGTGGCGTCCAGCGCGGCGAAGACCTGCTCGCGCGGCGGATACACCGGCCCCTTGGCCCGCTCTTCCTCGACGAAGTCCGCGAGCTCCTTGACGTACGGCTTCTGCAGCTCTTCGCCGAGGACGCCGCGCCAGGACTCGGGCAGCAGGTCGGTGTCGGTCACGTCCACAACCTCCGGTAAGCAATCGGTTCTTGACCACAGAACCTACCGGGGACCACTGACAACGGCCCCCGCGAGCCCTACCAGCTGGTCTTGCGGTACAGCTCCCACAGCTGCATGACGGTCTGCGGGTCCAGTGCGCGCTCACCGCCGCCGATGTCCTCGCCGGACGCGACGTACAGCTTGCCCTGCCACAGGGGCAGCAGCCGGACGTCCTCCACCAGGATCTCCTGGGCCCGTTCGAACTGCTGGCTGACGGCACCCCGGTCGCTCTCCTGCCGGGTGGCGGGGATCAGCTGCTGGGTGATCTCCTTGTTCAGGTACGGGGTCCCGGTGACGCTCTCCTTGCCCACGAAGGGCGCGATGAAGTTGTCGGGGTCCGGGAAGTCAGGGAACCAGCCTCGGCCGAAGACGGGGTACTCCCCCTTGGTGAAACCCTCCTGGAAGGTCGTCCACGGCTCGCCCTTCAGCGTGATCTCGAAGAGGCCGGAATCCTCCAGCTGACGCTTGAGCTCCTCGAATTCGGGCTTCGTGGAGGAGCCGTAGCGGTCGGTGGTGTACCAGAAGGTCATCTTGACGGGCTTGGTGATACCCGCGTCGGTCAGGATGTCCTTCGCCTTGGTCACGCTCGGGTCGCCGAAGGTGTCGAAGAAACTCGTGGTGTGTCCGGCGATGCCCTTGGGCACCATGGAGTACAGCGGCTCCGCGGTGCCCTGGTAGACCTTGGCGACCAGGGCGTCCCGGTCCACGAGGTGGGCGATGGCCTGGCGGACGGCGGGCTTTCCGGCGGCCGGGTCCTTCGGGTTGAAGACGAGGAAGCGGATGTCCGCGCCGACCGTCTCGACGATCTGCAGGCCGTCGTTGTCCGCCTTGTTGTCCTCCAGGCTGACGACCTCGTCGGCGGTGAGACCCCGGTAGATGGCGTCGATCTTCTTCTTCTTGAGGGCGGTCACCATCCGGGTGGATTCCTTGAAGTACCGCACGGTGACCGCGTTGTTCTTGCGGTTGGCGAAGCCCCGGTAATCGGGGTTCTTCGTCATCTCCGACGCGACCGCGGGCTTGTAGGAGTCCAGGAGGTACGGGCCGGATCCGGTGACCTTGCCGTCGTCGCGGATCTTGTCCTTCGGGTAGTCACCGGGCGCGACGATCGACATCGCGGGGGTGGCCAGGATGAAGGGGAAGGTGGCGTCGGAGGTGTTCAGGTGGAAGATGACGGTGTCGTCTCCCTTGGTCTCCACCCGGTCGAGGGAGCCGAGCATGCCGGCCGGGCCGCCCTTGACCTTGATCTTCACGATCCGGTCGATGCTGTACTTCACGGCCTCGGCGTCGAGCTTCTCGCCGTTGGAGAATTTGAGGTTCTTCCGCAGCGTGCACCGGTAGGCCATGCTCGTGGAGTCGGTGAACTTGCAGTTGTCGGCAGCGTCGGGCTCGGGACTCGTGGTGCCGGTGGGGAAACTCACCAGCGTCTGGAACACGTTCCGCATCAGTTCCCACGAGCTGTCCCAGGCAGCCGCCGGATCCAGGGTCGAGGGCGAGCTCGTCGAACCGACGACTATCTTCTGGTCCGTGTCCGACTCGCTGCCGGACAGCAGACCGCAGCCGGCCAGCAAAGACAGGGAAGCAAGGGCTGCAGCAGCCTGCAGACTGGCCCGGTAGAACACGTGCACGCTCCTCGATCAGCCATGGGTCGGCAGACCATACCGCAGCGCCCCACCGGGTCAATCCGCTGGCCCGGCGGGGCACTTGAGTCAATCGGGGCCAAACCGGCTCAGGCCACTCTCAGCCCACGCCCGCGTTCAGGAAGATCCCGCCGTCGACCACGAGGGTCTGTCCGGTGATCCAGTCGGACTGCTCGGAGGTGAGGAAGGCCGCCGCGCCGCCGATGTCCTGAGGGACCCCGAGCCGGCCGAGCGGATAGGCCGCCGCCGCCTCGGCCTCACGGCCCTCGTAGAGGGCCTGGGCGAACTTGGTCTTGACCACGGCCGGAGCGATCGCGTTGACCCGGACGACCGGCGCGAACTCGTGGGCCAGCTGAAGGGTCAGATTGACCATGGCCGCCTTGCTCATGCCGTAGGCGCCGATGAAGGGCGAGGCGGAGATTCCGGCGACGGAGGCGATGTTGACGATCGCCCCGCCGTTCTCCTTCTGCCACGCCTTCCAGGTCTGCTGGGCGAAGCCGAGCGCCGAGATCACATTGGTCTCGTACACCTTGCGGGCGACATTGAGGTCGAGCTCGGCGATCGGGCCGAAGACCGGGTTCGTACCGGCGTTGTTGACGAGGAAGTCGACCCGGCCGAACGCCTCCATGGCACACTCGACGGCCGCCGCCTGGTGGGCCTCGTCGTGGGCCTTGCCCGCGATGCCGACCGCCCGGTCGGAACCGAGCCGCTCGACGGCCTCCCTCAGGGCGTCCTCACCGCGGCCCGTGATGCACACCCGGTCGCCGCGGGCGACCAGCGCCTCGGCGATGCCGTAGCCGATGCCCCGGCTGGCGCCCGTGATGAGGGCGACCTTGCCACTGTCCTGCACAGTCATGATGTCCGCTGCCCTTCGGGTCAGTTGAGGGGTCCACCGGCGACGTACATGACCTGTCCGGAGACGAACCCGGCGTCCTCGCCCGTGAAGAAGGCGATCGCGTTGGCGATGTCCTCGGGGCGGCCGACGCGCTGCACCGGGATCTGGGTGGCCGCGGCGGCCTGGAACTCCTCGAAGCCCATGCCGACCCGGGCCGCGGTCTGCGCCGTCATCTCGGTGACGATGAATCCCGGGGCGACGGCGTTGGCGGTGACGCCGAACTTGCCGAGCTCCTTGGCGAGGGTCTTGGTGAAGCCCTGGAGACCCGCCTTCACAGCGGAGTAGTTCGCCTGCCCGCGGTTGCCGAGGGCCGAGGAGGAGGACAGGGACACGATGCGGCCGAACTTCGCCTCCACCATGTGCGACTGGACGGCCTTCGCCATCAGGAACGCGCCCTTGAGGTGCACGTTCATCACGAGGTCCCAGTCCAGCTCACTCATCTTGAAGAGCAGGTTGTCGCGGAGCACGCCCGCGTTGTTGACGAGAATCGTCGGCGCGCCGAGCTCGGCGGCCACCCGCGCGACGGCGGCCTCCACCTGGGCGCTGTCCGACACGTCGCAGCCGACGGCGAGGGCGCTCCCCCCGGCGGCGGTGATCTTCTCGACCGTGTCCTTGCAGGCCGCCTCGTCGAGGTCGAGTACGGCGACGGCGCGGCCCTCGGCCGCCAGGCGTACCGCGGTCGCGGCGCCAATGCCCCGCGCCGCTCCTGTCACGATGGCGACGCGCTGCTCGGTGGTGGACATGCTTGGTTCTCCTCGCCCTTGGATCGGGGGCTCAGCGGACGTCGGGACACTCCTGGGACATTCCCTGACAGAAGAATCCCGATGGCTGAGCAACCGCTTAGTACCTTCAGCAGACGTGACGCTAGAAGCCCTGGCACCCGGTGTCAACGGCCCACGGGCGCAGAGGCCGCATGTCACACCCGGGGGCGCGGCGCCGGGCACCGCCCGGACGCCGCCACCGGGGCCGGATCAGCGCACCAGCAGGTCGAGCAGCCGGTCGACCTCGCCCGCCGGATCCAGGGTGAGACCACTGTGCACGGCGCCCGGCTGGACGACCGTGGAGCGTGGCGCGATCAGCCAGCGGAAGCGCCGCCCGGCGTCGTCGCCCGCCGCCTGCCCGGCATCGTCGCCGCCTCCGCAGACCCCCTCGACCGCCCGCAGGGCCGCCCGCACCCCGACCACGTCGGCGTGGGGGTCCAGCGCCTTCAGCTTGCCCTCGTCGAGGTACGTACGGGCCGCGACGAAGGACCGGGCCCGGCAGTACACCAGTACACCGGCGTTGAAGCACTCGCCGCGCTCGACCCTCGGGACGACCCGCAGCAGCGCGTACTCGAAGACATCGCGCTTGCTCATCAGCCGTTCTCCTTGCCGCTGCGCGCGGCGCCGTCCGGACCGGCGACGCCCTGTGCGGCGCGGTCGTTCTTCGTGGGGTGCGGCCCGGGGGTGAGGCGTTCGGCGAGCCACCCCGGAGCCCGGGAGGGGGTGGTCCTGGTGGGGGTGTCCAGCGAGATCCGCTCATGGATCGTGGCGGCGCGCGCCAGCAGCGGCCGCACATAGGCCCGGCGCAGCTCGTCGGTCGAGCCGAAGCCGGGCTCATCGGTCAGCCATGCGTCGGGCACGTCGGCGGCCACCTCCGTGAGCAGTTCCTCGGTGACGAGCGGGGCCAGCTCGCGGTGGGCGGCCGCGATGTCCGGCCCGAAGGACGCGAGGACATGGTCGGAGGCGTTGTACGGCTTGGCCGCCGACGCCTCGGCGCCCGGCCAGTTGTGGTGCCAGATCATGGTCGCGCCGTGGTCGATGAGCCAGGCATCGGCGTGCCAGACCAGCATGTTGGGGTTCCGCCACGACCGGTCGACGTTGTTGATCAGCGCGTCGAACCAGACGATCCGGCCGGCCTCGCCCGGACCGACCTCGTAGGCGAGCGGGTCGAACCCTATCGAGCCGGGCAGATAGTCCATCCCGAGATTCAGTCCGCCGCTCGCCTTGAGCAGCTCCTGCACCTCCTGGTCCGGCTCGGCGAGCCCGATCACGGGGTCGAGCTGCATGGTCACGAGCTCGGGGACGCGCAGCCCCAGCCGTCGGCCGAGCTCTCCGCAGATGACCTCCGCGACCAGCGTCTTGCGGCCCTGCCCCGCGCCGGTGAACTTCATGACATACGTACCGAGATCGTCGGCCTCGACGATGCCCGGGAGCGAGCCGCCCTCACGCAGGGGCGTGACGTAACGGGTCGCTGTGACCTCTTTCAGCATTTCCCCAGGCTAACGGCTGCCCCTCGGACCGGACGGGCCCCGCGTCCGATGACCGGGGACCGGTACATGGAGGCGTCCGGTCCGGCTGATTCCCGGGCGCAGCGTGAACGCGGACGCCCACCGGAACGTATCCCCGGACGAAGCCATGGACACCGATGAAGGGAATGCCGCAATGAGCGCATCGCAGGAGCGCAGGGTCCTCCTCGGACGCCGCACCGTCGTCGCGGCCGTGGGCGCGGCGGGAGTGACCGCCGCACTCACCGCCTGCGGCGGATCGGACGGCTCGGAGGGTTCGGACACGGTCGAACAGGCCGGAGCGGGAAAGAGCGGAGAGGTCCTCGCGAACACCGCGGACATTCCCGAGGGTGGCGGGACGGTGTTCGCGAAGCAGGGTGTCGTGGTGACCCAGCCCAAGGCCGGTGAGTTCAAGGCGTTCTCCTCCAAGTGCACCCATCAGGGCTGCGCGGTGAAGGATGTCTCCAACGGATCCATCAACTGCCCGTGCCACGATTCGACGTTCGACGCGGCGACGGGCGGGGTGACCGCCGGGCCCGCCACCCGGCCGCTGCCCGCCCGGCGGATCACGGTGCAGGACGGTGCGATCACCCTGGCCTAGCCGCGATCACCCTGGCCTAGCCGCGATCACCCTGGCCCAGCCGCCCCGGAGTGATCACCCCGACATGGCCGCCCCCTGTCCGCGGCGGCGCTTCCAGCAGGCGAGCGCGTCGTCGGTGGTGGTGATCGTGGCGACCAGGGCGAGCGTGTTGCGGATCATCGCGGGGGTGTACTCGGCGGGCACCCCCGCGATGGCGTCCGACGGCACGACCGCCGTGTAGCCGAGGTTCACGGCGTCGAAGACGGCGTTGGGGATGGCGACATTGGCCGACACCCCGGTGATGACGAGGGTCCGGCAGCCCAGGTTGCGGAGCAGCGCGTCCACCTCCGTACCGGCGAGGGGAGACAGACCGTGCAGCCGTCGTACGACGAGGTCCTCGTCGGCCACCTCGATGGGTTCGGCGACGCGCACGGCCGTACTGCCGGAGTACTGCTGGACGGGCAGCCGGGCGGCTGCCCGGAAGAGCCGGGCGTTGTCTCCGGCGCCGCGGCCGTCGGGGCGGCGTTCGGCGACCGCGTGCACCACCTGGACACCGGCCTCGTGCGCCGCGGAGACCAGTCTGGCCACGTTCGCCAGTGCGCCGGAGGACCGGGCCTCCCGGGCGAGTTCGGGCAGGGCACTGTCCCGGCCCACGACGCCCTGCTGGCACTCGACGGTCAGCAGCGCGGTGGTGGCGGGGTCGAGCTGCGCGACGAGCCGCTCCCGCGAATCCTTGGACGGCACGGTGCCTCGCTTCCTGTCGGCCGGCCGCCCCGGTGAGGGACGGAATCGCCCGGACGGACCGGGCGCGCGAGGGTAACGGGCATTGCGCGACGAGGGAAGAGCCCCCATGATTTCTGACACACAGTCAGACACCAGGAGGGGACACTCCATGGCCGTCACTCAGCGACGAGGCCGCCGGATCATGATGACCGACGGCGAACGGGACGCCTACCTGACCGAGCAGCGCACCTGCCGCGTGGCCACCCTCGCCGCCGACGGACGGCCGCACGCCGGGGCGCTCTGGTTCGTCTGGGACGGCACCTCGCTCTGGCTGTACTCCCTCACCCGCAGCCTTCGCTGGGCCCAGCTGCGTCACGATCGGCGGATCGCCGTGGTGGTCGACGACGGGGTCGAGTACGGAGAACTGCGCGGCGTGGAGCTGTCCGGCGCGGTGGAGTTCGTGGGCGAGGCACCTCGCACGGGTGCGGCCTGCGCCGAACTGGAGGTACCGGAACGGCTCTTCCCGCCCAAGTACTTCGGTATGGAGGCCATGCCGCACGACGGGCGGCACGCCTGGCTGCGGCTCACGCCGGACACGGTCACCTCCTGGGACTTCCGCAAGCTGACCGGTTGACGGGCCCGCGCCGGGCACCGGAGGGCGAGAGCCCTCCGCAGGGCGGTCCCGACCGAGGACCGTCCCCCCGGGGACGGCGGGGGCAGTCTTCAGGGACGCTCCCCGGCGGCCTCCGCGGCCCGGCCCGCTCCGCGCAGCGCCTCGACCGCCGCCCTGATCGACGGGCGCCGGTCGGCGTCCGTGCGCCATACGACGTGGATGTGCCGCCGCACGGTCTGCCGTACCGGCACGAGCCGCACACCGTCCGGCACCGGACCGCGCCCCAGACGCGGCGCGACGCAGACGCCGAACCCGGCGTTCACCAGGGCCAGTTGGGTGTGGTGTTCGCCCGCCAGATGCGCGATACGCGGCTCGATTCCCTCGGAGCGCAGGGTGAACATCAGCCACTCGTAGCAGAACTCGCCCTCGGGCCAGGACACCCATTCGTCCTCGGCGAAGTCCGCCAGGGCCACCTCGGCACGGTCCGCGAGCGGATGACCGGCCGGCATGGCGATGTCCGGGGCGTCGGCGAGGAGTTCGGCCTTGGTCAGCCCGCCGGGCACGGGCAGCCGCTTGTTGCTCCAGTCGAGCACCACGGCCAGGTCGACATCACCGCGGAACACCGCCAGAATGCCCTGCTCCGGCTCCAGCTCCGTCGTGCGGACCTTCAGTTCCGGATGGTCCGCGCGCAACCCGGCCAGCGTCGCGGGGAGCAGCCCGCGCGCCGCGGTCGGGAAGGCCGAGATCCGCACCTCGCCCACCGCCTCGCCCCGCTGGGCCTCGATGTCCGACTGGGCCAGTTCCACCTGGGACAGGATCCGTGCGGCATGGTCGGCGAGCAGCCGGCCCGCGTCGGTGAGGCGAACCCCGCGGCCGTTCCTGGCGAGCAGCTGCTGACCCACCTCGCGTTCCAGTTTGGCCATCTGCTGGGAGACCGCCGAGGTGGTGACGTGCAGCCCTCCGGCGGCTCCGCTCACCGAGCCGTGGCGGGCTAGGGCGTCCAGCGTACGAAGGCGCTCCAGGTTCAACATGTAAGTGATGCTACGCGGACGGTGCCAGTAACTTTCACTTGTTCTACGCGATTGCCTTCGTCATCGTTGTCCCCATGAGAGCCCCCTCCGAACCGGCGACCGCACCGACCGCGCCCCGTGCACCGTCGACGGGCGCCGCGTCGGCACCCCCGCGCACGCCCCCTCACCCGCACCTGTCCGCATCCGCGCCCGCCCGGCGGCCGGTGACCGACTGGCGCATCCGGTTCGGGGCGCTCTCACTCATCTGGGGCTTCAGCTTCCTGCTCATCAAGGTGGGGACCGATGCCTACGCCCCGTTCCAGGTGACCTTCGGCCGCCTGCTGTCCGGTACGGCGGTGCTCGCCGTCGCCATGGCCGTACGGCGCGAGCGGCTGCCGCGCTCGGCACGGACCTGGGGCCATCTCAGCGTCGCCGCGTTCTTCCTCAACGCGCTGCCGTTCTCGCTCTTCGCCTACGCCGAAACGACGATTCCGTCCACGCTGGCCGGAATCTGCAACGCGACGTCGCCGCTGTGGGGCATGGCGCTCTCGATCGTCGCGCTGTCCGAGGACCGGCCGACCCGCCGCCGCGTCGCGGGCCTCGGCCTCGGCTTCCTCGGCGTGCTGACCGTGCTCGGCGCATGGCAGGGGTTCTCCGGCCTGGATCCCAGCGGTACGGCGATGGCCCTGCTGGCCTCCCTCAGCTACCCGATCGGCTGGATCTACGTCCGTAGGACGCTGGCCGGCACGGGTTCGTCCACGCTGGCCCTGACCGGCAGCCAACTGTTCGTCGGAACGCTCCAACTGGCCGTGGTGACACCGCTGTTCACCTCCGCACCGACGGCCTTTCCCGTTCTGCCGACGCTCGCCGTCGTCGCGCTGGGCGCTCTGGGTACGGGCCTCGCGGTGCTGCTCCAGTACGGCCTGGTGACGGAGGTCGGCCCGACGACCGCGCAGATGGTCACCTACTTCATCCCGGTGATCGCCACCGCGGCCGGGGTCGCCCTCCTCGGCGAGGAGCTGAACTGGAACACCCCGGCCGGCGCCCTGATCGTCCTCGCGGGCGCCGCTCTCACACAGAGCCGGGCCGGGTCGGCGGCGACCCGCCCGTCGCGACGGCCCGGCCGCCGCCGACCGGACCGCGCCGCCGCACCGTGACCGGGCGCCCGGCCGCGGAACAGGGGCCTGGCTCCCCGGCCCTGCCGTGTATCCGACCGGGCCGCACCGCCGCCTCTCAGCCGTAACTGATCGGGCGTGCCGGTCCCGCTGCCTCGGCCACCGCGTCCGCCAGCGGCTCGATGTCCGCCGCGCCCAGCGTCGACACGGTGAGCCGCACCGCCGGGGGCGCGGCGAGCCGGAATCTCGCCCCGGGCGCCACCGCCCAGCCCGCGCGCAACAGCCGGGCCACGGCTCCGGTCTCGTCGCTCACCGGCACCCACACGTTCATCCCGCTGCGGCCGTGCGCCCGCACGCCCCGTTCCGCCAGTGCCCGCACGAGGGCGTCGCGCCGCTCCGCGTACGACCCCGCGACCGCTACCGGATCGACGGCGCCCGAGGTCCACAGATGCAGCACGGCCCGCTGCAACAACTTGCTGACCCAGCCGGGCCCCAGGCCGAGCCGCCCCACCACCCGGTCGACGGTCACCGCGTCGCCCGTCAGCACGGCGACCCGCAGATCGGGGCCGTACGCCTTCGCCGCGGACCGTACGAACACCCAGTGGTCCGTGACCGCGCCCAGCGGGTGCAGCGGCAGGTCGACGATGGCGTGCCCGTGGTCGTCCTCGATCAGCAGCACCCCGGGGTGGCCCGCGAGCACGGCACGCAACTGCCCGGCCCGCTCCGCACCGATCACGGCCCCCGTCGGGTTCTGCGCCCGGTCGGTGACGATGAGCGCCCTGGCACCCGCCCGCAGGGCGCGCTCCACGTCCGCGGGCAACGGGCCCTCGTCGTCCACGCCCACCGGCACGGCCCGCATCCCGAGCGCCGGTACGAGATCGAGCAGGCTGCCCCATCCCGGATCCTCGACCGCGACGGCGTCACCCGCCCTGAGGTGCGCGGACAGCACCCGCTCGATCGCGTCCAGGGATCCGGAGGTGACGGCCAGCGGCCCCGGCGGCACCCCGTCCGCATCCATCGCGGCACGCGCGAACGCGGCGAACTCCGCGACCACCGGCGCCTCGCCGTAGAGACCCGGCTGCCGCGCGTACGCGGCGGCGGACACGGCCAGCGCCTCCCCCAGATCCGGCAGCAGCTCCGGGTCCGGGTTGCCCTCCCCCAGGTCCCGTACGCCCGGTGGGGCTTCGATCCGCAGTGAGCCGCGCGCGGTACTGGCGGGGCGCGGTCGCACCCGGCTCCCCCGGCGTCCCGCCGTCTCGATCACCCCGCGCTCGCGCAGGGTGCGATAGGCGGCCGCCACCGTATTCGGATTCACCTCCAGGAGCTCCGCCAACTCCCGCATGGGAGGCAGGACCTGTCCGGGCGCGAGATCTCCCGAGCCGACGCCTCGCTCCACACTGGCGGCGATTTCCGATGCGCGCCGCCCACTGATCCGATACTCTCCTAGCACAAACCACATTATGCACTAGTGCAATGGAGTACGCAATGCCGGAGACCGCAACGCCCGACAGCACGCGCCCGGACGCCGCCGCCCCGTATCTGCCCACCGAGCGCACGGTTCCCACCCGGAGCAAGGAGCGGGCCTCCTACGACCGAAAGCTGGTCCACTCGATACTGGACGCGGCGTACGTCTGCCATCTGGGCTTCGTCCGCGACGGTGCGCCGGTCGTGCTGCCGACCCTGTTCGGCCGGATCGGCGAACGGCTCTACGTCCACGGCTCGACCGGCTCCCGGCCGCTGCGCGCGGCGGACGGGGCGGACCCCGGTCTGCCGGTCTGCCTCACGGTCACGCATGTCGACGCCCTGGTGCTGGCCCGGTCCGCCTTCCACCACTCCTTGAACTACCGCTCCGTGATGGTCCACGGGGTGGCGGTCACGGTGACCGACCCCGAGGAGCGGCGCATCGCACTGGACGCGATCGTCGACCAGGTCGTCCCCGGCAGGTCGCGGGACGCGCGGCCCGCCGACGCGAAGGAACTGGCCGCGACGGCGGTGATCCGGCTCGACCTCGACGAAGTCTCCGCGAAGGTGCGCACCGGCGGCCCCGGCGACGAACCGGCCGATGTCGGGCTGCCCCACTGGGCGGGCATCGTCCCGCTCACCCGTGGATACGCCGAGCCCGTCCCGGCGGACGATCTCGACCCGGCCATCGCGGTGCCGCCGTATCTGTCACGCTGACCCGCGACACCTGCCGACGCGTTTCGCCACGGGGCCTGCGGCGGCTGGTCGGCGTATCTCGCCACACTGACCCGCGACACCTGCCGGTGTGTCTCGGAGCCGTGACCTGCGACGCCGACCGGTCACGCGCGTCGGACCGACCGGACGGCGGACCCGCCGCGCGGCAACGGCCCGGCGGTCACACCGTGACGGCCGCCTTCCGACGGCCGGCCGCCGCGCCGCGTGCCTCGGCCACGGCGAGCCCCGCCACCGCGGTGAGCAGGAGCAGGGTGCCGACGACGGTGGCCGCCGTCAGCCGCTCCCGCAGCACGGTCACGGCGATCAGTGCCGCGCTCACCGGCTCCAGGAGCATGATCACGGAGACGGTCGCCGACCGGACCGCCGCGGCGCCGGCGAAGTACAGGGCGTACGCCAGCGCCGTCGGCACCGCGGCCACGTACACCAGCAGCCACAGCACCTGACCGGTCTCCGCGGTGTGCGGCACGAGCCCCTCGGCAGCGGCCATCGGCAGCAGCCCCACGGCGCCGATCCCGAACGCCCAGGCACTGGTGGCGAGCGCGTCGCCACCCCCGCCGTCCCGCCCGAGCCACCGGGTGAGCAGGGTGATCGCGGCGTATCCGGCGGCGGAGAGCAGCGCCAGGGCGACGCCCAGCGGCCGTACCTCGGCGCCGTCACCGCCGAGGACCAGCACGGCCAGTCCCGCGAGCGCACCGGTCACCCCGGCCAGCCCGCCGCGGCCGAGGCGCTCGCCCATGGTCAGCCGCGCGCCCACGGCGATGAGGACCGGCCCGGCCCCCAGCGTGACGACGGTCCCGACCGCGAGGCCGGTCACCTCGACGGCCGCGAAGTACGCGCTCTGGAACAGGGTGAGACCGATCCCGGTCCCGAGGATGCGCAGCAGCCGGCGGCGCCCGGTCTCCGCGGGGCCGGGGGTACGGCGCGGCCGCAGGGCCAGTGCTCCGGCCAGCAGGACGAGGCCGCCGGCGCAGCGCCAGAACGACAGGGCGAGAGGCCCGAGATCACTGACCCGGAAGATCAGGGAGGCGGCCGCTCCGGCGGTGCCCCAGGCGACTCCGGCGACGACGAGGTACAGCAGGCTCCGCCCGACGGGCAGGCCGGGAACGACGGGCAGGCCGGTAGCAGGGTTCGACACGTGACTTCTCCAGAGGAGGACGGGGTGGTGGTCGCTCGGCTCCGCACGCGGGCAGCGACGAACCGCTCGGGGACTGCCCGAGCCCGGTCTTCGTCAGGAGTGGCCGCCCGCGCTAGGCGGCAGGCGGCGGAAGTACGGTCAGATGCATGCTCGGCACACTACGGCGAGGTGCGTCCCACGGACAACTCCCCCTCGGCGGTGCCGCCGACGGCCCCCTCGGGCGGGGCGAGTGCCGGCGCGACCGGCCCGGAGGGCGGTTTCGGCGCCGAGGACTGGGCGATGAACGCACCGATCAGGACGACCGCGCCACCAATGAGCTGCGGTGCGGAGAGATGCTCGCCGAGCAGTACCCAGGCGAGCACGGTCGCGATGACCGCCTCCAGACAGGCGACGACGCCCGCCACCTGTGGGGAGAGCAGCCGCACCGAGATCACTCCGGTGACATAGGCGAGCACGGTGGCGAGCAGCACGATCCAGCCGATCAGCAGCCACGCGGGGACCGCGTTCCCGTTCATGTCCGCGGTCCCGCCGAGGATCGCCCAGTCCATGCCCCAGGGCCGGGCGACCACGGTCAGCACAGCGGCGCCGATCAGCAGCCCGTAGGCGATGACCCCGACCGGATGAGGCGGCGGGACGCCCTTCCCGCCACCGCCCGCGGTGTCCTGGCTGCCCTGGTCCGACAGGACGAAGTAGCCGACCTGGCAGCAGGCGGCGGCGAGGGCGAGCAGCAGTCCGACGGCGTCGAAACTCAGTCCGGACCACACCTCGACGACGCAGGCCAGACCGCCGACCGCGAGGATCACGCCGAGCGCGGCGGCCCGGGTGACGGGTCTGCGCTGGACGAAGCGGACCCAGCCGAGAACCAGCGCCGGGGCCAGGTACTCGACCAGGAGCGCCACACCGACGGGGATGCGGGAGATCGCGGCGAAGTAGAAGGCCTGGACACCGGCGACGGCGAAGAGGCCGAACCCGGCCAGCAGAGCGGGCCGTTCACGCACGAGGTTCCGGTGGCGCCAGGCGACCGGCAGCATGACGAGTGCGGCGCCGGCCACCCGTAGCCACACCACATGCAGCGGGTCGAGCCCGGCCTCGATCAGCGGCTTGGCCGCCACCCCTGAACCACCGAATGCGAGGGCCGAGGCAAGGGCTAGTCCCAGGCCGGCGCTTCTCCCCTGAGACGCGTGCATCGGCACATCATGACAGTTGCGATCAGCACCGTCACCCCTGTCACACCTGTCGAGACGCCTCGGCCGTCCGTTCCGCCGCGCGGGCCGCCAGCCACGCCGCGTCCACACCCGCCCGTGCCAGTACCTCCACGGCCCGGCACTCCGTGTCGGCCGCCAGCGCGGAGAGCAGGTCGAGACCGCCCGCCCGCGACTCGCCGCGGAGTCCGGCACTGTGGCCGGCCGCTTCCATCGCGGACACGGCCGAGGGCGACCAGCCGTCCACCGCCGCCTCCCGGACCACCGGGACCGCACCCGAGTCCTCGACGGAACCCTGCCAGCGGAGCCCGTAGCCGATACTGCGCTGCACGAGGTAGCCGAGCACCCTGGCCAGCTGCGGCCCGCCGTCGAAGGCTTCCCGGACCGCCGGGTCCGACTCGATGAGGGAGTGCAGGAGATGGGCCGTGTCGATCTGACGGTCACCGTCGCGCAGGGCCCGCCTGCGCGCGCCGGTCACCACCGAGGCCAGCTCAACGGTGAGTCCGGCGTCGATATCGACAGGGTTCGGTGCGGGCTGTTCGGGTATCCGCGGCGTCCGGTTTTGCACACCTCTTACCCCATCAGTCCCCCGGTGCCGGAACATCCCCGGAGGGGCCCATTTACCCATCCCACCCAAGTTGGGCACATCAGATCACCCCCTCATCCTTCCGGATGAGATCTCGCCAGGCGCACAACCAAGCCGAAAAAGGGCGCGCGCCGCCTTGCCCCACACCCCCGGGCAACCGCGAGCCCCGTGGTACACGTCCCTCACGCAACAGCGAACTCACAGCACCCGGAAGGAGCGCGGCGGCGGTGTTCTGGATGGTCGCCCTGCTGGCGCAGGACGGACTGCAGTACGTCTACCGGGTGTACGCACCGGACGACGCCCTGCCCGCCGACCTCTTCTGGGCGGCGTTCCACTGCCACGACGAGGGTCCGCATCCGCGCGCATCGGACTGGTTCGATTCGGCGGTGATCTGGCGGAACCGGCAGACCCAACAGATCTGACGGCCCATCAGCATTGCTTGTTCCCGCCGCCGACGCTACGTTCCGCGACACCGTAACCCGACGAGCAAGGGGTGGTCGCATGGCCGAGGTCAGCGCCGAGGCGCGCATCGAGGCACCCGCCGACAAGGTCTGGGCACAACTCACGGACTTCACCACGTACGGCGAGTGGAACGCCACCCACACCAGCTTCCCCAAGGGCGGCCCCGCCGTACTGGAACTCGCCGCCACCTACGAGGAGAACATGAAACTCATGGGCTTCCCCGCCGAGGTGACCTGGACGGTCGACGAGCTGGAGACCGGCCGGCTGCTCACCACCCGGGGCAAGGGCCCGATGGGGGTCGCCCTGTGCATGCGGTACTCACTGACCCCGGACGGGGACGCCACCACGATGCGCATCGACGGGGAGTTCACCGGGGCCGCGGTCTCCCTGATGGCGGGCAAGCTCAAGGACTCGGCGACGGCGGCGCTGCACGAGTCGCTGCGCAAGCTCGGCGGCCTCGCCGCCGCATGACCTTCCGTACACCGACGGGACACGGAAGCATCGAAGGGCCCCGCGGATCGACCGCGGGGCCCTTCGTACCGATGACGACGCACCGGACCATCAGTGCTCGCCGGCAAGGATCAGATAGAGCTTCTTACGAGCGTCGTTGATGACCGACAGCGCCTTCTCCCGCTGATCGGCCGAGCCGGTCTTCCAGACCTGCCCGAACGCCTCCATCAGACCGAAGCCGGCCTGACGGATCTCGTTCACGCTCTCCCAGTCGACGCCGCGCCCGGCCTCCTCCCACGGTGCGTCGGGGCCGGTTTCGGCTTCACCGCGCCCGGATTCGGTGAGCGTGAACAGCTTCTTGCCGCCCTCGCTGGCACTGACGATCAGGCCCTCGTCCTCCAGCAGCTGGAGGGTCGGGTAGACGGAGCCGGGACTGGGCCGCCAGGCCCCGCCGCTGCGCTCACCGATCTCCTGAATCATCTCGTAGCCGTGCATCGGCCGGTCCTTCAGCAGGGCCAGGATCGACGCGCGTACGTCACCACGCCGCGCCCTTCCCCGGCCGCCACCACGCCCACGCCCGCCACCGAAGGGGCCACCGCCGAAGGGACCGCCACCGAACGGCGGCCCGAACTGCCCGAAGGCCGCCCGTCGCCCCTCGAAGTCGCCCCGGCCCGGGTGACCGGGCCCGCAGTGCCCGTGTCCATGTCCGTGCTCATGCTCGTGCCCATGTGAACGCATCGCTACGCTCCTTCCATCGTTGATCTGTCGCGATGCGTCAACGATATATCGGAAACTATCGCCTGGCAAACCCCTGTGCCAGCGTTCGTGTGTCGTCGTGTGGAATTGCGGTGGCTGAGCCGCAGGACGCGGAAGGTCACCGGCCCGGCGGCGGAACGGGGCCTCCTGTCACCGCGGGGAGGCGTTCTCGCTGTCCGGTCCGGCTGAGGCCGTCCGCCGCCGTCCGATCGAGGCGTTCGATCGGTGAACCCGGTTCCGCCGGTGCGGGTACGGAGGCGCCGCGTGCCGCCCCGATCCGGTGTGTGCCGCTCGCGTCCGCCGGTGCGGGACCGCGGAGAACCGGCTCAACGATCGGTGAGCAGCCCGGCGTCGTGGGCGAGGACGGCGGCCTGTACGCGGTTGGCGCAGCCGGTGCGGGTGAGGATCCGGCTGATGTGGGCCTTGACCGTGCCCGCGCTCAGATAGAGCTGGTCGGCGATCTCCGCGTTGGACAGGCCCGTGCCCAGCAGCCGTAGGACATCCCGTTCGGCCGGGGTCAGTTCTTCGGTCCGGCGCAGCGCCGCCTCGGTGTCCCGGCCGGACTTCACGTGCCGTTCCAGCAGCTGCCGGGTGATCCGGGGGGCCAGTACCGGTTCGCCGCCGGCGGCGCGTCGCACGGCGCGGATCAGTTCGGCGGGCCCGGTGTCCTTGAGGAGGAATCCGCTCGCACCGGCCCGCAGGGCGCGCGTCACGCTCGCTTCCTCACTGAACGCCGTCAGCATCACGACACAGGTGCGGGGCGAGAGGCGGGTGATGTCCTCGGCCGCCGCGATCCCGTCTCTGACCGGCATGCTGATGTCGAGCAGGGCGACATCGATGTCCTGGTCGCGGCATGCCGCGGCGGCCTCACGGCCGTCGCCCGCCTCGGCGACCACCGCGATGTCCTCGGCGTTCTCCAGAATCATCCGGATTCCCGCGCGCATCAGCGCCTCGTCGTCGGCGACCAGAACTCGGATCATCAGGTCATCCTAGGGCCGCGTGAACCACCAGGATGATGAGGAAGGCGACCGTGGGCAGGGTCACGAGCAGTGCCAGGCAGCCCGATCCCAGGACTCGCGGCCAGGTCAGGACCTCGTCCGGCAGCGGGGCTCGTGCCCCTCTCTGTTCGATGCCGTCGGATCGGCGGCGGGCCGGCTGCGGAAGCGGATCGGCGGTGGCCCCCTGGAGCGCGGCGAATCCCACGGGCTCGTTGCCGTGTGCGGGCAGCCAGGCCGCCAAGCGGAATCCGCCGTCGGTCAAGGTACCGGCCCGGAACGTGCCGCCGAGCAACGAGATCCGTTCCTGGCAGCCGGCCAGCCCGCTGTGACTTCCGCCGTGGGACTGGCCGGACGCGCGGGGCGCCTCGTTGGTGACGGACACTTCGACACCTCTGTCCGCGCCTCTCACCACGACCCTGGTGGGCGCGCCGGAGGCGTGTTTCAGCACGTTCGTCAGCCCTTCGCGGACCACCCGGTGGATCGCCTGACGCGTACGGGGACCCACCTCGGACGTGTCGGGGACGGACCAGTCCAACTCGACGGTGCTGCCCGTCTGCCGGGATTCCGTCACGAGCGCGGTGATGTCCGCACGCGTTCCCCTCTCCTCCCGGGTCCCGTCCGCCGGGCCGGTCATGTCCTCGTACCGCAGGACGCCGAGGATCTCGCGAAGTTCCTCCATGGCGAAGCCGGCGGTCGTGCGGAGCAACTCGGCCTGTCCGACGAGGGCGGGGGCCTGCCGCGCGGCGCCGAGTTCGAGCGCGCCGGCGTGCACCGAGATCAGGCTCAGCCGGTGTCCCAGGAGATCGTGCATCTCTCCCGCGATCCGGGTCCGTTCCTCCATCCGGGCCGTCGCGGCGGTCAGCACACGGGCCTGCTCCAGATAGGCGTTGCGTTCCCGCAGCAGGCTGACCAGGGGCCGCCGCCGCCCCAGCAGGGTGCCGGCCAGGGCCGGAAGCAGAAGAAGCAGCACCGCCGAGACGGCGTTCTCGGACAGTTCCGGCAGCAGGGTCCCGGGCCCGACCACGGCACGAGCGAGGCTCAGGGCACCGACCGCGGCGCAGGCCACCCCGACGAGCTGCCACACACGCCGGGGCGGTGCGATACGACGGGTGGCGGAGAGCACGATCAGTGGTGCCACCGCCAGGGTCCACACGTTGTCGCCCGCGACCAGCACGGAGCAACCCAGGACCGCGGCGACCGGCCGGCCGCGCCGGGCGGGGACGAGTACCGCCGCCCACAACGCCTCCGCGACGGCCGGCACCGGCCGGTCCGGGGGCGCCAGCAACAGCGGCATCAGACCGGCGGCCGCCACCAGAGCGCAGAGAAGCGCCTCGGTCACGACCGTACGGCGCTCGGCCGCACGCACCGCGGACCAGCTCTCCACCGCCTCACGGCGCAGCCACCGCGTCGCACCGGCCGACGTGCGCCTCAGCCGTACGGACGGGCGCGACAGCCGTGTGGATTCGGGCGCCTGACTCATGATCTCCCTTGCCCCGCCGCTGGGTCTCCCGCGAGGAACGGTAGCCGCAGCGGTCGC
Organism: Streptomyces sp. NBC_01237; assembly: GCF_035917275.1. Classification (NCBI taxonomy): domain Bacteria; kingdom Bacillati; phylum Actinomycetota; class Actinomycetes; order Kitasatosporales; family Streptomycetaceae; genus Streptomyces; species Streptomyces sp. NBC_01237. The sequence goes on from NZ_CP108508.1 coordinate 1,333,856, forward strand.
CGCCCGGCGGGCCCGGGTGTCATGCGCCCTGCCGGAGGCTCAGCTCCGCCCGCAGCGCGGCCACGTCCACCCGGTCGGCGGCCAGCAGCGCGACGACCGCGCCACCGGCCCCACCGTCCGCATCCGCCGCCGGCTCGTCGAGCAGCGCGGACAGCAGGTGGACCGTACCGACCGTGGGCGACCCGTGCTCGGCGGCGGACAGCCGCGCCATCGACACGGCCCGCTCGGCGGCGGCGGACCGCCGCACACCGTCGGCGGGGACGGCGGCGGACGGTTCCGCCGAGGCCGAGGAGACCAGGGAGACCTGCCGTACGCCGTGTCGGCGCAGCAGGGCAGCAGCGGAGTTGGCGTCCTCCAGGCTCCCGGGAAGCGAGCGCCCGGCGACGTGCAGTGCCCGGTCCAGCGCCAGCGTTCCCAGCAGGAGATCCACCGGCTCCACCTCGGCGCGTCCGCACCGTACCGCTTGCCGCATGGCCTCGACGGACACCGCGAACAGGACCGGTGAGCCGTTCTCGGTGCTTCCGGAGGTCCATGAAGTCAGCGCGCGGGTCAAGCGGTTGCCGCTCCTGCCCACCGTTCCGGCCCGGCGGAGCAGAGTCACGCCGCGGGATTCCGGTCCCTCGGTCTCCGCCGGGGCGCTCGCGTCCAGGCGGTCGAGCACACTCGACGCGGCGGCCACGTCCAGCCGCTGCAGCAGCAGGGCCTCCCGCGCCCGGCTGTCCGGCAGGTCCAGCAAGGCACGGGCCACATGCCTGCAACGCACGGAGACCGTCCCCTCGGCATGAGCCGACCTGAGAGCGAGCAACAGGCACGCGCGCAGCGCCCCGCTCATCCCGGACAGCACCCCGCCGCCGTCCGCGGCCGATCCGCGTGCCCCGAGCCCGACGCGCCACCGAGCCTCAGACCACGCGGCATCCACCTCCCGCCCGTCGGTAACCTGATCAGCTTCCACACCGGTGCCCGCCCCGACCGGCGCACCGGGTGCCTCGTCCTCGCTCACCCAGCCTCGGCCGGCCCTGCCGGTGATCAACCCGCTGAGCGAACCGGCCTTCCGCACACCCGGGGCGATCGCCGCACCTGCGCCCGTGTCCCCCATCACCAGCTCCCCCAGCAGGGTGTCCGTCCCCACCACCGGCAACTCACGCCTGGCCGCACGGCGCAGTGTCTCCACGAACAGGTCCATGACGTCCGGTTCGAACTCCGTGGTCGCCCCGGTCACCGTCATGCCGTCGGCCGCTCCGGCCGTCCCTCGCTGACTCATCAATTTCCCCTCACAGCGTGCCGACCTGGTTCGAACAACGCTAGGCGCACCCACCGCGCCATCGCTTCTGCCGATCGGCCACACTCCTCGTCCGATCGGCGGCGTGCGCCCGGCCCGTCGCCGGACGCGCCCACGGGGTCGTTCAGGGCCTGCGGCCGCGGAAGGTACGGCGCAGGTCGCTCACCCAGGCGTCGGGGTTCTCCCAGGGGATGAAGTGGCCGCCGTGGTCGTGGGCGTTGACGTTGACGTGGTTGAACCAATCGGCCTGCGGGCCGGTCCTGAACGCCTGGACGCGGTCGGTGGTGGTGTGGATGCCGGGCGGGTTCTCGTACGTGACGAAGGTGAGGCCGACCGGGGCCTGCACGACCGGGGTGCGGTCGTGGGCGGGGGTCCAGGGGTAGCGGTTGGCGTTGGCGTAGTAACGCATCGACGTGGCGATGGAGTTGTTCACCCAGTAGATCGTGGCGTGGGTGAGCAGGTCGTCCTCGGTGAAGACGGACTCCAGGTCGCCGCCGTTGTCGCTCCAGGCGTTCCAGCGCTCCAGCAGCCACGCGAGCAGTCCGGCGGGTGAGTCGCTCAGCCCGTGGGCCAGGGTGGCACCGTCGAGCATGTGCACGGCGAGGTGGGAAGCCGAGCGGTGGTCCAGCTCGGTGATCCGGGCGCGGATGCCGGCGGGCTGGTCGTCGGTGAGGGGCCGGTTCCGCGCGAAGTCCCAGGCGCGGGGACCGGTGAAGAAGTCGAGCGGCAGCCCGGAGCCGATGTGGATGCCGTACAGCTCGTCGGCGTACTTGTGGCCGAGCTGGCTGGAGACGATCCCTCCGATGTCGCAGCCCCCGGCGGCGTACTTCTCGTATCCCAGGGTCTCGGTCATCAGGGTGTGCCAGAGGTCGGAGACCTTCCAGAAGTTGACGTCCGGGAAGCCGGTGAGCGGGCCGGGGAAACCGAAGCCGGGCAGGGACGGCACGATGACGTCGAACGCGTCGGCGGGGTCGCCGCCGAACGCGGCCGGGTCGGCGAGCGGGTCGATCACCTTCGACCAGTGCCAGAACGTCCACGGCCAGCCATGGGTGAGGATCAACGGGATCGGGCGAGGGCCCCGGCCGGACTTGCCCATGAAGTGCACCGGGACACCGGCGACGCTCACCTGGTAGTGCTCGTGGAGGTTCATGGCGGCCTCGGCCCTGCGCCAGTCGTAGCCGTCCCGCCAGTAGGCGACCAGCTCACGGAGGAAGCTGTCCGGGACTCCGTAGGACCAGTCCTCGTTCCCTTCGTCCAGCGGTGGACGGGTCAGGGCGAGACGGGCCCGCAGGTCGTCGAGGACGCGGTCGGACACATGGATCGGGGTGGGCTCCAAGGGAAAGGCATGAGGGGTGGTCATCGCGTGGCTCCATACCGGGTGGCGGAAACGGTGTCGTCGGCCTGCTGGACGGCCGGGCGGGTTCGAGGTGTGCGGGCAGAGGCGTGGCGCGTGCCTGCCGGTGGTGCGGAGGCGGCCGATGCGCTCCTGCCGGGTGTCCCGGACCGGAGGCCGCCGTGAAACGTGCCGGCCGGAAGGGCCGCCATCGATCAGGCGGCGTGGTGGCGCGTGTGGGGCGGACCCCGCGAGAGAAATGGATGGAGGCCGGGTGGACTCCGTGCTGGGATGGCGCGATGCGGCACGACATGTCGGTGGTGGTGGACCGGGGGACCTACCAGGACGCGCAGACGCCCTGGGAGCAGGCGGCCTGGCGGGAGGCCGCGCTCGCCTGGGCCGAGCGCGGGCTCGCCGCTCGTGGCCTGCGTGAAACAGGGCGACGGAGAGTCCGGCTCCGACCGTGGTCCGTCCTGGTCCGTATGCCCGTCGAAGGTCACGGCTCGGTCTGGTTCAAGGCCAATCCGCCCGCGAGCGCCTTCGAGGCCGCGCTCACCTCCGCGCTGGCCCGCTGGGTTCCCGGGCACGTGCTGGACCCGCTCGCGATCGACGCCGAACGCGGATGGTCGTTGCTCCCCGACGGTGGCGATCTCCTCAGGGACGTACTCGACCGAAGCCCCGTTGATCCGGGGGCCTGGGAAGAGCCGCTGAGTCAGTACGCGCAGATGCAGCGCGCGCTCGTCCCGCACGCCGAGGAGCTCGAACTGCTCGGCGTCCCCAGCGCCCGGACGACCGCGCTTCCCGATGTCTTCGACCAGGTCATCGCCGGGAACACCGCACTGCGGCCGGACGAGCTCACCCAGCTGGGCCGGCTGCGGCCGCGCCTGGTGGAGTGGTGCACGGAGCTTGCCGACGTGGGCATCCCGGACACACTCGACCATGCCGATCTGCACGACGGTCAGCTCTTCGCTCCCGGGCCGGGCCGGTTCACCTTCTTCGACTGGGGCGACGCCGCCGTCTCCCATCCTTTCTGCAGCTTCCTCGTCCCTGCTCGGAGCGCCTGCGACCGGTACGGGCCCGGGGTGCTGCCCCGACTGCGTGACGCCTACCTGGAACCGTGGACAGGAACCGGTCGGACAGCGGCGGAACTGCGGCGCGCCTTGGCCCTGGCAGAGCGGCTCGGCGCGATCGGCCGGGCCTGTTCCTGGGGCCGGCTCTTCCCCGGAGCGTCCGGCACGGCAGACGGGACAGGTTCCGCGGAAGGCGCCAAGTGGCTGCTGAGACTCTTCCCCGAGCCGCCCGTCTGAGGGCTGTCCCGTCCCCGAGCCACCTGCGCGTCGCACTCCGTGCGGCGGGACGTCCGTGCCTGGCACGAAAAGGATGGGGCGCGGGAAGAATTCCCGTACGCCCCCCGGCGAACGTCCGCTCACGGCGTGGGCAGCCAGTCCACCTCTCCGGCGAGCAGCGCGTATCCCACGAACGCCCCGATGTCGAGCAGCGCGTGCGCGACGACCAGCGGTCCGACCCGCCCCCAGCGCCGGTACAGCAGCACGAAGACGACGCCCATCACCATGTTGCCGATGAAGCCGCCGATGCCCTGATACAGGTGATACGAACCGCGCAGCACCGAGCTCGCCACCAGCGCGGCCATCGGCGTCCAGCCCAGTTGCCCCAGTCTGCGCAGCAGGTAGCCGACGACGATCACTTCCTCCAGTACGGAGTTCTGCACCGCGGAGAGGATCAGTACGGGAAACTTCCACCACACGTCGGGCAGCGACTCCGGAACCACGGTGAGGTTGAAGCCGGTCGCCCGCGCCACCAGGTAGAAGGCGAGCCCGGCGCTGCCGATGCCCGCGGCGACGAGGGTGCCGCGGCCGAGGTCGGGCCCGGGTCTGGTCCGGTCGAATCCGAGGACCCGCAGGCCCGCTCCTTCCCTGATCAGCAGATGCGCGACCAGGGCGACCGGCACCAGAGCCGTTGCGATTCCGAACATTTGCCATGCCAGATCCAGCCATGGGCGCCCCGGAGCGTGCGAACCGTTGAGCGTGGCCGCCTGGTCCTTCAAACCCCCTGGTTTGGTCAGCGATCCGACAAAACTGATCAGGGCAGACACCCCGCTCGCGCCCAGCGAGAGAGCCAGCACCAACACCGTCTCGGACCGCAGGATCCGCTGTGACACGGCCTCTTGGGGAAAAGAATCAGCCACGCGCCCCGTCTCCACCTGTACACCTGCCTTTAGTTGTGCAATCGCGTCTCATCCCGCCCGCCGTCCCACTAGGGTCTCGAATGCAGGTACGAAGATCATGCGCGACAGGCCGGGGGACGACCACCATCGCCGATGGTGCGGTCCCCCTTTTTCCTTGTACATCCTCAAGGAGGGGCACCACCGACATGGGACGTCATAGCTTGCCTGACGACTACGAGGCGGAGGGACACCGGGACGGCCCTCCCCCGCGTCGCCGCCGCACTGTTGCCATCGCCACCATGCTGGTACTCGCTGTGGCGGCGGGAACGGCGGTCGCGGCCCAGGGCGGCCTGTTGTCGTTCTCCGAGTCCTGCGAGGACTCCACCGTGCGTCTGTCGATGGCGGCCTCCCCCGACATCGCCCCCGCCATGCGCGCCATCGCCGACAAGGCGCGCGCGGACGAGGTCAGATCCGACGGCCGCTGCCTGGACGTCGATGTGGTGGCCCGCGACGCCTACAAGGTCGCCGACGCGCTCGCCACCGGCGGCAAGTCCGTCGACTACCAGGTCTGGCTGCCCGACTCCGACCTCTGGCTGGACCGGGCCAAGGGCCTCGGCGACGGCATCCCGATCACCCCGGCCGACTCCGTCGCCTCCTCACCGGTGGCGCTCGGCATGGTGCCGTCCGCGTCCGAGGAACTGGACTGGCCCGAGAAGACCTACTCCTGGGCCGAGTTGGTCGCGTCGGCCATGCGGTCGGACAAGGTACGCCTCGGTGCCGCCGACCCGGCGCGCAGTGCCACCGGGCTGCTCGCGCTGGCCGGCATCGGGGCCTCGTCCGACAAACAGGGCGGGGACAGCGACACCAGGGTCGCCGAGACGGCGAAGGTGCTGGCCCAGCGGATGTCCGACAGTGACGCCCAGGTACTGGAGACGCTGGCCCACGACAGCTCGGGCGCCGAGGACGGCAACCCGAAGCGCAACCAGGCGGTGCTCGTCTCCGAGCAGGCGGCGTTCACCCACAACGCGGAGGCGACCGGAGGGGGCAAGCTCGACCTGTTCTACCCGAAGGACGGCACCCCGCTCCTCAACTACCCGTACACCCTGGTCGACGAGCCGAAACTGAGCACCCACCAGTCGCGGGCGGCCCTGCGCTTCATGACCCTGCTGAACGACCCGGGCTCGCGGACCATCCTCACCCGGCACGGCTTCCGGCCCGTGGACGGGACCGCCGTGGACTCGGTCGTCGCGTCGGCCGGCGGCAGAGATCCTCAGCCGTACGCCACCTCGGCGGCCGAGGCCCCGTCCGCGCGGGCCCTCCAGGAGACGCTCGGTATGTGGACGATCACCGTGCAGAGCGCCCGGCTGACCACGGTTGTCGATGTCTCCGGTTCCATGGCCACCCCGGTGCCGGGCCGCGACCAGTCCCGGATGGACGTGACGAAGGCGTCCCTGATCCAGGCGCTCGGCCAGTTCACCGCGGACGACGAGATCGGGCTGTGGGAGTTCGCGACGACCCTGGACGGCGAGAAGGACTACCGCGAGCTGATGCCGGCCAGAAGGCTCGGCGACCCGGCGAAGGGCGGCGGCACCCACCGGGAGAAGCTGTCGGCGGCGTTCGCGGGGCTCCAGCCCGTACCGGGCGGGGCGACCGGTCTGTACGACACCACCCTGGCCTCGTACGAGGCGGCCCAGTCCTCGTATGTGAAGGGCAAGTTCAATGCCCTGGTGATCCTCACCGACGGCTCCAACCAGGACGCCCACGGCATCTCCCGCAGCGCGCTGATCGACCGGCTGAAGCAGCTCGCCGACCCGCAGCGGCCGGTGCCGATCATCGCCATCGCGGTGGGCCCGGACGCCGACCGCGACGAGGTGTCGGCGGTGGCGAAGGTGACCGGCGGCGGCGGTTACGAGGTGAGCGACCCGGCGGAGATCCAGGCGGTGATCCTCCAGGCCATCATGACCGCCGGAGAGAACGGGCGCGCCTCCCAGGAGTAGCCCTCAGGACCGGGCGGAACCGCGCGGCCCTCGGGGCCGGACGGAACCGCGCAGCCGCGGACCCGCCTCCCGGCCCCGGTGCGCCCCCTGCCCGGCACGGGGCCACCGCAGGTCCGCGGTCCGGGCGGGCGCTCCGCGTCAGGGCGCCGGGAACCCGGTCGGCCAGGTGTGCACCGGATCGCCCGTCCGCATCAGCTCGGCGTAGCGCCGGGTGGTGGCCGCCAGTGCCCCGTCCCGTTCCAGTCCGGCCTCCAGCGCCCGGTGGTACGTGGCGACCTGCCAGGAGGCTCCGTTGACGCGTCGTCTGCACCGCTCTTCGATGACCCCGAGGTAGAGGTCACGGTCCGCGGGCTCGATGTTCCAGGCATCGAGCCCGGCGGCGGCGAGCGGCAGCAGTTCGTCGCGTACGAGCTTGAGGGCCGGCACCTTGGTGATCCCGCCGGAACGGCCGGTGCACGGCCAGAGCAGTTCGGCCTCGATGCCGTGGCGGCAGGCGGCGTCGAAGTTCTCCGCGGCGGCCTCGAAGGGCAGCTTCGTCCACACCGGCCGGGACTCCCCGGCCAGGGCCCGCACCAGCCCGTAGTAGAACGCGGCGTTGGCGATCACGTCCGTCACGGTGGGCCCGGCCGGCAGGACCCGGTTCTCCACGCGCAGATGGGGAACGCCGTCCGCGAGCCCGTACACCGGCCGGTTCCAGCGGTAGACCGTGCCGTTGTGCAGCACGAGCTCGGCGAGCGTCGGCACCCCGCCCTCGTCCAGGACCCGCAGGGGTTCCTCGTCGTCGCAGATCGGCAGCAGCGGCGGGAAGTACCGCAGATTCTCCTCGAAGAGCTCGTACGCGGAACTGATCCACCGCTCCCCGAACCAGGTCCTCGGCCGTACCCCCTGATTCCGCAGCTCGGGCGGCCGTACGTCGGTGGCCTGCTGGAACAGCGGTGGCCGCGACTCCCGCCACAGCTCCTTGCCGAACAGGAAGGGCGCGTTGGCGCCGAGCGCGATCTGGACGGCCGCGACGGCCTGGGCGGCGTTCCAGACGTCCGCGAACCGCTCGGGCGTCACCTGAAGGTGCAATTGCACCGAGGTACAGGCCGATTCGGGAGCGATCGAGGGCGAGGTGCAGACCAGTCGCTCGACACCCTCGATATCGAGGGCGAAATCCTCCCCGCGGGCCGCCGACATTTGATCGTTGAGCAACGTGTAGCGTTCCGCTTCGGAGAGGTTCGCCGACACCACGTCCTGCCTGCCGAGCGTCGGCAGGATTCCGATCATCACGATCCCCGCATCGACCTCGCCCGCCTTCCGATGGGCATAGGCGAGCCCGGTGCGCAGCTCCTCCGCCAGCTGGTCGAAAACCCGTCCGCCGAGGCGGTGCGGAACAATATTCACTTCCAGATTGAACATCCCCAGTTCGGTCTGGAAATCCTGGCTCGCGATGCGCTGGAGCACCTGCGCATTCCGCATCCTCGGCATACCGTCGGAGCCCGCCAGATTCAGCTCTATCTCCAGCCCCATGAGGTTCCTGGGGCGATCGAAGCTCCGCTCCGCCAGCAGTCTCCCCAGCCCCTCCAGGCACTGGTTGAGCTTTCTGCGGTACGTCTGCCGATCGGACAGGTCAAAGGCTCCCGCCACGACCTTCTCCCCCATCGAAGGGTCCCTCCTCCAGTGTGCGCGGCCCGTGGACCAGGCCGCTCGCATCACGATCGATAATGCCCAGTCGAGGTGATCCATAACGCCCCGCGGGCGCCGGACACCCGCTAGTCTTCGACGGGATCGGGCGGGCACATTCCGTCGGCATGCGGCAATGTGGGGTTTCGGTCGAGAAGCACGTGGTGGAATCACCGATGAGTTTCGGCCTACCGCTGCATCGAAAAAGTCCCAGGCGAGGGACGAACGAGGCGGACGGAATCATCATAAACTCCACAATTCAAAGTCCTGATGCCACCTTGTGGGACATATCCGAAACGGCTAGTGGAAGCATCGAGGGAACACTTTTCGTATAAACTCCGCGGGCGAGGCAGAGAGTTGACGCAACCGGCCCGGTCCCGGCCTCCTCTGGCCCCCGCATGCCGACAGCGCCGTCTGCACCCACCCACGCATCACCGTGTCTCCGAAGTGAGAGGCAACCCACCATGCCGCTGCATGTTCCTCCGGCTCCCGCGCCCGCGCTGCGCAGCGTTCTCGCCGCACTCGGTTCTCCCACCGCAGTCCGCGAAGCCCGTACACCCGCCCTGCGGTCCGTCCAGGGACCGCTGAGCCCCGAACTCCCGCTCCCCGTCCACGTACTGGAACGGATCACCGCGGGTGACACCGCGCCCCGTACCCGCCTCGCCGCATGGCGGTTCCTGATCCGCAGTGAGGAGCGCGCCGTAGCGGCGGCGGACACGATGCTCACCCCGGACGGCTGGGCCTTCTCCCATTTCTTCGAGGGGCCCTACCTCGCCTCGACGGAACTGGCCGTACGGCAGGCGGAGGCGTCGACCTCCGCGTACCAGGCGCGCCTGCTGTCCATCCCGGAGCTCTACATGCTCACGCTGTGGCTGCACGGTGACACCGACGCCGATGCCTCCGGCGGTACGCTGGCCCCGACCGATGTGCTGGTGCCCCTGGCGCCCGCCCCGCCGGGCATCGCCGCGCACCGTCCGCACCGCGTCGCCGATCTGCTTCCGGTGATGACCCTGCGCGTCACTCCGGGTCCGCTGCTCAGTTCGGCCTGAGCCGGCCTGCCCTTCCGACGCACGTACGCCCCCGCGGCTCCCCGTCCCACCGAACACGAGGTGGTGGGACGGGGAACGGCGGGGGCGCATTCCTACCCGTCCGGACTAGCCCGGTCCGGCCACCCCGAACCACCCAAAGGGACAGTGTTGTTGCGCTGAACCGTCCTGCCGGGTGATGCGTCATGAGAGGAAGACAGGAGCTGCGGTGAAATCCCTGCGGAATGACGCCCGTAGGGCAACACTGGGACCCGGCCGACTGATACGGGGGCGGCCATGAACGACTCAGCCAGCCGCAGGACATTCGAATCGACGCAGCGAAAGAACCCAGCCATGTGCCAGCACCAGCCACCCTGCCCGACCGCCGACTCCGCCGACCGGGAAGCCGCGCGCCTGACGTCCCACCACCCGGAACAGGGCTGGAGCCTCCTGTGCAACGGCGTCCTGCTCTTCGAGGACACCGGTGAGCTGCTGCCGGACGGGCAGATCATCGCCCCGCACCGGCCGCTGGGGGCCGGCCGGGTGATGAAAGCCGCCTGACCGCGGCCGTACGAAGGGGGCCGGCCCGGAGAATCTCCGCACCGGCCCCGACGCATGTCCGCGCACGCCTTACGGCATCGCTCAGTTGTCGTACTCGTCCAGCGGCGGGCAGGAGCAGACCAGGTTGCGGTCGCCGAAGGCACCGTCGATCCGGCGCACCGGCGGCCAGTACTTGTCCGCGGCCGACACCCCGGCCGGGAAGACGGCCTCCTCACGGCTGTAGGCGTGCGTCCACTCGTCACCGAGCGCTGCCGCCGTGTGCGGGGCGTTGCTCAGCGGGTTGTCGTCCGCACTCCACTCGCCCGATGCGACCTTTTCGATCTCGCCGCGAATGGCGATCATGGTGTCGCAGAAACGGTCGAGCTCGGCCAGGTTCTCGCTCTCGGTCGGCTCGATCATCAGCGTCCCGGCCACCGGGAACGACATGGTCGGCGAGTGGAAGCCGTAGTCGATCAGACGCTTGGCGACATCGTCGATGCTGACACCGGTCGCCTTGGAGATCGGCCGCAGATCCACGATGCACTCGTGCGCGACCAGTCCGGCCGGGCCGTTGTACAGGATCGGGAAGTGCGGCTCCAGGCGCTTGGCGATGTAGTTGGCGGCGAGCACGGCGACCTGCGTCGCGCGCTTCAGGCCCTCGCCGCCCATCAGCCGGACGTACGCCCACGAGATGGGCAGGATGCCGGCCGAGCCCCACGGGGCGGCCGAGATCGGGCCGACGCCCGTCTCCGGGCCCGCGGCGGGCTGGAGCGGGTGGTTGGGCAGGTACGGCGCGAGGTGCGCGCGGACGCCGACCGGGCCGACACCGGGGCCACCCCCGCCGTGCGGGATGCAGAAGGTCTTGTGCAGGTTCAGGTGCGAGACGTCGCCACCGAACTTGCCGGGCTTGGCCAGGCCGACCAGCGCGTTGAGGTTGGCGCCGTCGACGTACACCTGGCCGCCCGCGTCGTGCACCTCACCGCAGATGGCGGCGACATGCTCCTCGAAGACGCCGTGCGTCGACGGGTAGGTGATCATGAGCACGGCCAGCTCGTCGCGGTGCAGTTCGATCTTCGCGCGCAGGTCCGCGATGTCGACCTCACCGTCGTCGGCGGTCTTCACCACGACGACCTTCATGCCCGCCATGACGGCGCTCGCGGCATTGGTGCCGTGGGCCGAGGACGGAATGAGACACACGGTGCGCCGGTCGTCGCCGTTGGCCCGGTGGTACGCCCGTACGGCCAGCAGACCGGCGAACTCACCCTGCGAACCCGCGTTGGGCTGGATCGACACGGCGTCGTAGCCGGTGACCTCGGCGAGCCGCTCCTCCAGCTCACGGATGAGGGTGAGGAAGCCCTGGGCCTGCTCGGCGGGCGCGAAGGGGTGCAGCGCGCCGAACTCGGGCCAGGTGATCGACTCCATCTCGGCGGTCGCGTTCAGCTTCATGGTGCAGGAGCCGAGCGGGATCATGCCGCGGTCCAGCGCGTAGTCCCGGTCGGCGAGCTTGCGCAGGTAGCGCAGCATCGCGGTCTCGGAGCGGTGCTGGTGGAAGACCGGGTGGGTGAGGATGTCGTCGTCGCGCAGCAGGGTCTCGGGCAGCGTGTCGGCGGCCGCGGCGTCCAGCGCCTCGATGTCGCCGTCGGCACCGAAGGCGGCCCAGACGGCGGAGACCTGGGTACGGGTCGTGGTCTCGTCGCAGGAGAGGGAGACCACGTCGGCGTCGACGAGACGCAGGTTGACCCCGCGCTCGCGGGCGTCGGCGACCACGGCGGCGGCCTTGCCGGGCACCCGCACGGTCAGCGTGTCGAAGAACGCGCCGTGCACGACGTCGGCGCCGGCCCGCCGCAGGCCCTCGGCCAGGATCGTGGCGTAGCGGTGGGTGCGCCGGGCGATCGTCCGCAGCCCGTCGGGACCGTGGTAGACGGCGTACATCCCGGCCATGACGGCGAGCAGCACCTGTGCGGTACAGATGTTGCTGGTGGCCTTCTCGCGGCGGATGTGCTGCTCGCGGGTCTGCAGGGCCAGTCGGTAGGCCTTGTTGCCGTCGGCGTCGACGGAGACGCCGACGAGGCGGCCGGGCAGGCTGCGGGCGAACTTCTCGCGGACGGCCATGAAGCCCGCGTGCGGACCGCCGAAGCCCATCGGTACACCGAAGCGCTGGGTGGTGCCGACCGCGATGTCCGCGCCCAGCTCGCCGGGCGAGGTGAGCAGGGTGAGCGCCAGCAGGTCGGCGGCCACGGTGACGATCGCACCGAGCTCATGGGCCTGCTCGATCACGGGCCTGATGTCCCGGACGGCTCCGGAGGCACCCGGGTACTGGAGGAGCACGCCGAAGACCCCGCGCTCCACGAGCTCGGCCGGGATACCGCCGGTGAGGTCGGCGACGACGACCTCGACACCGGTCGGCTCCGCGCGGGTCTCGATCACGGCGACGGTCTGCGGCAGGGTGTCGGCGTCGACCAGGAAGACGCCGTTCTTGACCTTGCCCACGCGCCGCGCCAGCGCCATGGCCTCGGCGGCCGCGGTGCCCTCGTCGAGCAGGGAGGCGCCGGAGGTGGGCAGCCCGGTCAGCTCGGCGACCATCGTCTGGAAGTTGAGGAGGGCTTCGAGCCGCCCCTGGGAGATCTCCGGCTGGTACGGCGTGTAGGCCGTGTACCAGGCGGGGTTCTCCATGACGTTGCGCAGGATCACCGGCGGGGTGAACGTGCCGTAGTAGCCGAGCCCGATCATCGGGGCGAGCACCTGGTTGCGGTCGGCGAGCGAGCGCAGTTCGGCCAGCACCTCGGCCTCGGTACGGGCCGACGGAAGGTTCAGGGCCTCCGTGCTCTTGATCACGTCGGGCACCGCGGCGGCGGTGAGCTCGTCGAGCGAGCCGTAGCCGACCTGGGCGAGCATCTTCGCCTGGGCCGCACCATCGGGCCCTATGTGGCGCTGCTCGAACGGAATGCCCTGTTCCAGCTGGGAGAGCGGGGTGCGACGGGGGGTCATGATGGAGGCCTCCTGGTCTGTCACGACCTGCGAGGGGCACCACGGCGTGGGTGCCCGAACGGCCTCCCCCTCTGTCATCTCAACCTGAGAGCTTCACCGGCCCGCCTCACGGCACACCGGCTTTCACCGTCGGTGAGGGAGGGATCCGTCCCGGCACATGCCCGCACGAAACCCGCCCTGCTTTCCAGAGTGACCTCGTCCGTGCGGTACGGGGGCCTGAGAGATTCCGGGGAGGATTTGCTCCTTCGGCGCCTCCGGATTCTGCACCGGAGGACTCTCCCGCACGGGGTCAGCAGCCATATGCCAGCCTACCAGCGGGGTCCGGGCCGGATTTCTCGAGTGGCCGATGCCCGAGATCTGCACTTTTGTAGTGCTTGTGGAGTAGTTGCGACCACCCGAGCAGTTGCGACCAGTGGGAGGCACCGTGCAGACCGACATCGATCCGCGCAGCCTGATCGGCCGCAAGGCGTTCGACCGCAAGGGCGCCAAGATCGGAACGGTTGATGAGGTCTATCTGGACGATGCGACCGGAGTCCCGGAGTGGGCGGCCGTGCGCACCGGACTCTTCAGCAGAGACGCCTTCGTCCCGCTGGAACCGAGCGAGTTCGTCGGGGATTCGCTGCGGATCCCCTTCGACCGGGCGTTGATCAAGGACGCGCCGGACTTCGGCGTCGGCCGGCATCTCTCCCCGGAGCAGGAACTGCAGCTCTACCGCCATTACGGGCTGGACTCCCCGCCCACGGAGGAGACCGGGCCGGACCGGGACTTCGGCAGGCTGGCCGGCCAGGAGGAGTAGTCCGCGGGGTCCCGCACCAGCGGCAGCGGATCGGCCGGACTCAGCTCCGGGTCGTCGATACGGAACGTACGCACCCGGCCGGGTTCGTCGCCCGGCTCCTCGAACCGGACCGTCACCCGGCCCACCCCGCTCCCCTGCACCCAGCCGTGGCCGTGCACCGCGTGCCGTACGTCGTGCCCGGACGGCCAGCGCCGGGCGGACGGCAGCTCGGCGCTCTCCGGCGCCGTTTCCTCCACGGTGGCCCCGGTGTCCGTCGTGCCGCCGTCCACCGCCGTGCCCTCCTGGGCCTCCGCCTCCGCCGCGTGCCGGGCATCGGCCGCCTGGGCGAAGAGATCCTCCTGGGTGAAGTCGGCGAGCCCCGTGACGCCCACTCCCAGGAGCCGTACGCCCCCGGTGGTGTCCACTGCCTCCAGCAGCCTCGCGGCCGCCTCACGCACCACTGTGGGGTCGTCCGTGGGCCCTCTGAGGGTCTCGGAGCGCGTCAGGGTCGAGAAGTCGTACCGGCGCACCTTGAGCACCACCGTGCGCCCGGAGCGCTGCGCGGCCCGCAGCCGCTCCACGCACCGGCCCGCCAGCCGCTCCACCTCCGTGCGCACCCGCACCCGGTCGTGCAGGTCGATGTCGAAGGTGTCCTCGACCGATACGGATTTGGCGTCCCGCTCGGCGACCACGGGACGGTCGTCCAGCCCCAGGGCCATCCGGTACAGCGAGACACCGTGAGCCCTGCCCACCAGCCGTACGAGCTCCGCCTCGCCCGCCTCGGCCAGGTCCTGGACGGTGGTCATGCCGGCCCGCCGCAGATGGTCCCCGGTGGCAGGGCCCACTCCCGGCAGGATCCGTACCGGCATGGGCGCCAGCAGCTCCCGTTCGGTGCCCGGCTCGATCAGCAGCAGCCCGTCCGGCTTGGCCTCCTCCGAGGCGATCTTGGCCAGCATCTTGGACCCGGCGAGCCCGACGGATCCGCTGAGCCCCGTCACCGCGTGGATGGCGGCACGCAGCTGCTCGCCCATCACCCGGGCCGACTCCGCGTCGTCCGCGACCCCGCCCGCCTCCAGATCGACGAAAGCCTCGTCCAGGCTGAGCGGCTCCACCAACGGTGACAGCCTGCCCAGCAGCTCCATCACCTGGTCGCTCACGGTCCGGTACAGCGCGAAGCGCGGCACGAGGTAGGCCGCGTTCGGTGCCAGCCTGCGGGCCTGCGCCGTCGGCATCGCCGAGTGCACGCCCAGGCGCCGCGCCTCGTACGACGCGGTGGCGACCACTCCGCGCGGCCCGAGCCCACCGACGACCACCGCCTTGCCGCGCAGACTCGGCTTGGATGCCTGCTCCGCCGAGGCGTAGAAGGCATCCATGTCCAGGTGGAGGATGGTGGGCGCGGCTCTCACCTCACCGATGCTGCCCTACGCCACTGACAATGCGACCGCCCGGCACCCCGTGCGGGGTGCCGGGCGGTTCTGGCCGCTGCCGCCGTCCGGTCAGCCGCTCATCCGGCGCGATTGCGCCGCCGCGCGAGTTCATCGGTGGGGTTGTTGCCGACCAGCGTCTCGCCGGTGTCGATCCGTTCGCCGTGCAACTGGGACAGCGCCGCGTCCACGTCCCGCCACACCACACCGACGGCGATCCCGAAGATCCCCTGCCCGCCCTGCAGCAGGGCCACGACCTCGGCGGGCGAGGAGCACTCGTAGACCGTCGCACCGTCGCTCATCAGGGTCATCCGCTCAAGGTCCTGGAACCCCCGGGCCCGTAGATGCTGAACCGTCGTGCGGATGTTCTGCAGAGCGACCCCGGTGTCCAGGAACCGCTTGACGATCTTGAGAAGGACCACGTCCCGGAAACTGTAGAGACGCTGGGTACCCGAGCCGTACGCCGGACGCACGCTCGGCTCCACCAGCCCCGTGCGCGCCCAGTAGTCGAGCTGGCGGTAGGTGATCCCCGCCGCCGCACATGCCGTCGGTCCGCGATAGCCGATATCACTCGCTGCTGCCACGCCGTCCACCGCCACCGCGGCCGGCTGAACCGGCTGCCTGATGGTGTGGTCGGCTGCACTGCCGTGCTGCGGATACGGCCCGCCCGCTGCCGTACCGTCGCCGCTGCTTCTCACGCCGACCTCCGTCCTTGACCTGCCCACTCGAAGGTAGGCAGTCACTTGGGGTGCGTCAACGATCGCCACACTCGGCACGCCGAGTGATAATCACCCTGAGGGTGGTTTCCCGTGTCTCGCTACCGGGAAAGGCTTGTCGGATGCGCTGACGACACCCCTGCGGGACGGTCACTGACTGTTGGTACCGAAGTCCTCCGGCGAGATCTGGTCGAGGAATTCGCGGAACTTCTCCACCTCGTCCTCCTGCTCGTCGGGGATGGCGATCCCCGCATCGTCCAGCACACCGTCACTGCCGTAGATCGGCGTTCCGGTCCGCAGGGCGAGCGCTATGGCGTCGGACGGCCGGGCGCTCACCTCGACCCCGCTGGCGAAGACCAGCTCCGCGTAGAAGACGCCTTCGCGGAGGTCCGTGATGCGGACTTCGGTGAGCTCCTGGCCGACGGCCTCGAGCACATCCTTGAAGAGATCATGGGTCAGCGGCCTGGCCGGAGCCATTCCCTGCTGAGCGAAGGCGATAGCGGTCGCCTCCCCAGGACCGATCCAAATGGGGAGGTACCGGTCGCCTCCCACTTCACGCAGGAGAACGATCGGTTGGTTGGAGGGCATTTCCACCCGGACACCGACAACGTCAAGCTCGTTCACACAGCAACCCTAGGACGTGCCCGCCATGTTTGGGTAGTCGGGCTCCTCCACGGTCAGTGGAGCCGGACCTGCAGAGCCGTCTGCACCAGGGCTGCGTGCAGCCTCACGGAGAGCTCCGCGAGCTCCGTAGCGGTGGCCTCCGCATGGGCTCTGGTCTGCGGATTCCGGTGCCGGCGCAAGGGCGCGACCACCTGTTCGATCAGTCCGGCCTCACGGTCGGCAGACGCCCTCATGGCCCGCAGATGACGAGGTTCCAGGCCGAATCGCCCCAGATCCGCCACAAGTCTCGCCACGGTGACCACCTCGGCGTCGTAGCCGCCCTCCGGCATCGGCACGATCAGCCCGTACGACTCCCACTCGTCGAGCTGCTCCTCGCCGACCTCGGCCGCCGCGAGCAGCTCGGCACGCCCGATCCGCACGGCGGTCGGCGTGCCGAGGCCGGAGTCCCACAGTCCCTCGGCGAGATCCCGTTGGCCGCCCGGGGTGGGCAGCACGGGCTGCTCCCCCCTGGCCAGGGCTTCGAGATGCCCCCGGATGACCTTCAGCGGAAGATAGTGGTCCCGCTGCATGCGGAGCACCTGCGCGAGCCGCTCGACATCGCCGGGGCTGAACTTCCGGTACCCGGAAGGCGTGCGCTGCGGCTCGATGAGCCCCTCGGCTTCCAGAAATCGGATCTTGGAGATGGTGACTTCGGGAAACTCGTCGCGCAGCTGGAGAAGCACCGTACCGATGCTCATCGAGCGGGCGTCCGCGGTGGCGGTGCCGTGACCGGCACCGCCTGTCGGTGTTCGCAGCATGGGCCTTCCTGGGGGTCCCCCCGGACGGAGCGGGGGAAGGGTCACACGCCCCGCTGGCTCGGGTAGAAGACCAGCCGGTACTTACCGATCTGGACTTCGTCGCCATTGGACAGCGCGACGGAATCGATGCGCTCACGGTTGACGTAGGTGCCGTTGAGGCTGCCGACATCACTCACGGTGAAACTACCGTCCGGGTTCCTGCGGAACTCCACATGACGCCGCGACACGGTCACATCGTCGAGGAAGATGTCGCTCTGCGGGTGCCGGCCGGCCGTGGTCAGATCCCCGTCCAGCAGGAAGCGGCTGCCGGAGTTCGGGCCGCGGCGCACCACCAGCAGCGCGGAACCGCCCGGCAGGGCGTCGACGGCCGCCTGGGCCTCCGGCGAAAGGGAAGGCAGGGCGGTCTGGCCCGTCGCCTCCGCCTCGTACGCCTCAAGACCGGAGATCGAGATCGTCGACGTCGTCTCCGAGGCACGCTCGGGGATCCCGCCCCGCAGCGGCGCACCGCAGTTGGAGCAGAAACGGCTGGCCTCCGCGTTGCGGTGACCACACCTCGTACAGACCGGCGCGGACGAGCCCGACGGTGCGCCGGAACCTATGCGTCCGGCACCGGCGGGGTCACCGGACGACACGCCGGGCGCACCCGGGACGTCACCGGCCGGACCGGATACCTCATCACGGAAGAGCGGACGCTCCCCGCCCTGCTCCTCACCCTGGCCTTGGCGCGGAGCACGGTGGCGGGCAGCGCTGTTGCCGTCCTCGCGTGCACTCTTTCCGAACAACTTCGCAAAAAACTTCACGGGCGATTCCCCTTGACCGACATAGACCCGCCCGTGGGGCAGGACGAACCCTGAATGAACACACCTGCCGACCCGGACATCTTCACAACGTCCGTATCCACCCGACAGTTTCCACCACGCGCCACCAATCCGTAGCGCCGACCCCCCGCAACCTCCTGCCCGTGTCCTTCCGCCCCCATGCGCCGGTGGCTCACTGCGACGACGACCGAGCGTAGTCAGGCTGCTTCGCCGGTCGCAAGGCGTCCACGACGATGTCTTCCGACCGCTCGACAACAGCGGTGGCCTGCTCCTTCTCCAGCGTCTGGACCACACCGCCGGGAATGTTGAGCGCCGGCTCCAGATCCTGCGGCTTACCGATCACCTTGAACTCATAAGGTGCTTCGATCTTCTTCCCGTCGACCTGGATGTCACCGCCGTCCCCGGCGAAGTACGTATTGGCCACCACGCGCACGCCGTTGACCTCGATCGCCTCGGCACCGGCCGCGCGAAGCTCCTGGATGGCGTCGAGCAGCATGTCGGCCGCGACAGCACCACCGGGATCGTCGATCGTCAACGTGATGCCGGGGCCGTGCGCGGCCACAGTACCGGCGAGGATACCGAGCTGCCGCTCCTTTTCCAGCGTCTGCTTCCGGGCCTCCTCGGCCTGGTCGGAGCTGTTCTCCAGCTCCGTGCGCTGAGCGTCCAGACGCTGCTTCTCGTCCTCCAGACGCTGCGTCCGGTCGTCGACCTCGTCCAGGATCCGGACCAGGTCCTCCTGCCGCGCGCCGCGCAGGGCGCTGTTGTCGCTGTTGGACCGGACCTGGATGGCCAGCCCCAGACCGAGGACGAACAACAGGAGCGCCACGATGAGTTGGGCACGGCTCACCCGGGGCGGCCACAGACCGGCCAGCAGCCGCTGGCGTCCGGAGACCTCCTGGCGTGCGGGCGGGGGTGCGTCGACCGGCTCGTCGCCGGTGCGCTCCCCGTTGCGGGGGGATTCTTCGTTACTCATCGGCCTCAAGCCCGGAAGACGTGCCGGCGGATGGCGGCGGCGTTGGAGAAGATCCGGATGCCGAGCACCACCACCACACCGGTGGAGAGCTGGGCACCGACACCCAGTTTGTCGCCGAGGAACACGATCAGTGCGGCCACCACGACGTTGGACAGGAACGACACCACGAAGACCTTGTCGACGAAGATGCCGTCGAGCATGGCCCGCAGCCCTCCGAATACGGCGTCGAGCGCGGCCACCACGGCGATCGGCAGATAGGGCTCAACCACCGCCGGCACCTCGGGCCGGACCAACAGTCCGACCACGACTCCCACCACGAGGCCCAGTACGGCGATCACGATGTGCCCTTCCCTGTGTCTGCCGCGCCACTGCCGGTGCCGGCGGACTTCGGCTCTGCTGTACGGACGATCAGGCTCGGCGCGGCCGGAAGCCGCACCTTCCCCTGATCGGAAATGCTGGTACGGATATCGAAGCTCTCCTGCAGCGCGTGCAGATACTGGCCGTCGGCGCTGTCCTGGAACGCGGCGCTGAGCTTCTTGCCGTCCCCCACCGCGAGCACCGTGTACGGCGGCACGAGCGGTCTGTTGTCGACCAGTATGGCGTCGCCCGCGGCGCGGATCGCCGACAGCGCTGTCAGCCGCTGGCCGTTGATGGCGATGGCCTCCGCGCCGGACTCCCAGAGGCCGTTGACGACGCGTTGCATGTCCCGGTCGCGCACCCGCCCGGTGTCGGCGAAGCCGGTCGACTCACGCGGCCCGCCACCGCCCTGGTCGGTGTCCTTGGCGTCGTCGACGACGAGCTTCACCCCGGGCCCCTCGACCGGGGTGGCACCGGACAGCAGGGCTACGAGCTGGCCCTGGTCCCCGCCGTGCTGTTCGAGCGCCTTGCGCTGCCGCTCGCCCACATCGGCGCGCAGCTCCTCGACGTCCGACTCCAGCGTGTCCGCCGCGCTGGTCTCCGCGTCGATGCGGTCGATCAGCTCTTCGCGCTCCTTGGCCACGACGGGCGCCGACACCCTCGCCTCGGCGGCACCGAGGGTGACCACCAGAGCCGCCAGCACCAGTCCGGCCGCCAGACCCAGTTTCGACTTGAGCGTGCGGGGCAGCCCCGCGCTCCCGTCGGCCTTGCGACGGGCCGTCGCCTCGGCGTACCCGTCGTCGAGACTGTGGTCCATCACATTGGTCAGCAGCGACATGGAAGCGTCGGGGCGTGCGGGTGGCGGGACGGTGCTCCGATCGGGGGGCTGCTGCGACATGCCGCACATCGTCGCACGTCACTACGGCTACCGCCGAATGGCCCCACCGGTGCACCGGGAGCCGCGGCACGACAACTCCCGGTGCACCGCCCTCACATCAGTTGCCCGCGCTGTCCACGATCGCCGACCACTCGTCGAGCAGGGCCTGCGCCGAGGCGTCGTCGGGCCCTTCGGCCCACAGATGCGTGACGGCCTCCGCCCGGTCGGGCAGCACCATCACCCACCGTCCGTCCGCCTCGACCACCCGGACCCCGTCCGTGGTGTCCACGCTGCGGTCGCCCGCGGCCTCGACCACACGCCGCATGACGAGCCCCTTGACCGCCCAGGGCGTCGCCAGGTCGCGTCGCAGCACATGGGCGCGCGGGATGCGGGCATCGATCTGGCTGAGCGTGAGCTGCGTACGCGCGACGAGTCCGATGAGCCGCACGAAAGCGGCGGCGCCGTCGAAGACGCTGCTGAATTCGGGAACGATGAAGCCGCCGCGCCCGTCTCCTCCGAAGATGGTGGTCTCCTCGCGGCCCACCCTGGTCAGGTCGTCGGGCGAGGTGGTCGTCCACTCCACCTGTGTGCCGTGGTACGCCGCCACCTGCTCGGCGACACGTGTGGTCGTCACGGGCAGGGCCACCCGCCCGCTGCGCCGCTCGGCGGCCACCAGATCGAGCATCACGAGCAGGGCCCGGTCGTCCTCGATGATCCGGCCACGCTCGTCGACCAGCGACAGACGCTCGCCCACGGGGTCGAACCGCACCCCGAACGCGGCCCGCGCCGAGGACACGATCTCGCCGAGCCGCACGAGCCCGGCCCGCCGGGTCTCGGCCGACTCGGTGGGCCGCGACTCGTCGAGCCCCGGGTTGATGGTCAGCGCGTCCACACCGAGCCGCCCGAGCAGGCTGGGCAGAACGAGCCCGGCACTGCCGTTGGAGGCATCGACGACGACCTTGAGCGCCGCCTCGGCGATACCGGTGGTGTCGACGTTACGGAGCAGGGAACCGGTGTACGAGTCGAAGACGCTGGACGGGAAGTACAGGTCCCCGATCTCACCGGGGAAGGCCCTGCGGTATTCCTGGCGGGCATAGACGCGGTCCAGCTTGCGCTGTCGCGCCTGGGAGAGATCGGCGCCCCGTTCGTCGAAGAACATGATGTCCACCGAGTCGGGCACTCCGGGGGACGTACGAATCATGATGCCGCCCGCGCTGCCCCGTGCCGTCTGCTGGCGGGCCACGGGCAGCGGCACGTTCTCCAGGTCCCTGACGTCGATGGCACTGGCCTGGAGAGCGGAGATGACCGCCCGCTTCAGCGCACGGGCACCACGCGAGTGGTCACGCGCCGTGGTGACCGTCGAGCCCTTCTTCAGCGTCGTGGCATAGGCACCTGCCAGCCGCACCGCCAGTTCGGGGGTGATCTCGACGTTCAGGATCCCGGAGACGCCACGGGCGCCGAACAGATGTGCCTGCCCGCGGGACTCCCAGATCACGGAGGTGTTGACGAAGGCGCCGGCCTCGATGGTCTTGAACGGGTACACCCGCACATTGCCCTGAATGATCGATTCCTCACCGACCAGACATTCGTCGCCGATGACGGCGCCGTCCTCGATGCGGGCCGCCCGCATGATGTCGGTGTTCTTTCCGATCACACAGCCGCGCAGGTTGCTGTGCTGCCCGATGTACACGTTGTCGTGTACCACCGCCCTGTGCAGGAACGCCCCCGTCTTCACGACGACGTTCGACCCGATGACCGTGTGCTCGCGGATTTCGACATCCGCCTCGATCTTGGCGTAGTCACCGATGTAGAGCGGCCCGCGCAGCACGGCGTCCGGGTGGACCTCCGCGCCCTCGGCCACCCATACGCCGGGCGAGATCTCGAAGCCGTCGATCTCGACGTCGACCTTGCGCTCCAGCACATCGGCCTGGGCCTTCACATAGCTCTCGTGGGTGCCCACGTCTTCCCAGTAGCCCTCGGCGATATAGCCGTAGATCGGCTTGCCTTCCTTCATGAGCTGGGGGAAGACATCACCCGACCAGTCCACGGAGGTGTCGGCCTGGACGTAGTCGAAGACCTCGGGCTCCATGACATAGATGCCCGTATTGACGGTGTCCGAGAAGACCTGGCCCCAGGTGGGCTTCTCCAGGAAACGCTCGACCTGTCCGTTCTCGTCCACGATCGTGATCCCGAATTCCAGTGGATTGGGGACCCTCGTCAGGCAGACCGTGACCAGCCCGCCCTTCGCTTTGTGGAAGGCGATGAGGTCGGTCAGGTCGAAGTCCGTGAGTGCGTCACCGGAAATGACGAGGAACGTATCGTCCTTGAGCGCTTCCTCGGCATTCTTCACGCTCCCTGCGGTGCCGAGTGGCTTCTCCTCGTTGGCATAGGTGAGCTCCATCCCGAGTTCTTCGCCGTCGCCGAAATAGTTCTTGACGAGAGAGGCGAGGAACTGGACGGTTACGACTGTCTCATTGAGCCCATGCCGCTTGAGCAGCCGCAGCACATGCTCCATGATCGGCCGATTGGCCACGGGCAACAACGGCTTGGGCATGCTTGAGGTCATGGGGCGAAGGCGCGTGCCTTCTCCACCAGCCATCACGACGGCCTTCATGTCGGAAACGTCCTCCTAGAAGAGACGACGGCTAGCCGACTATGCCCGTCGGGGCAGGTTGCAAGAGATCAACCGCGGGTCGGCCACACTGCGCGACACCGCATCAACGAGCTCAATCGGCTACTGCATCCGCCTTGACGAGCCGGCGGACCTGAACCACATAGAGGATCCCTGCCCACCAATAGAGAGTTGTACCCCATCCTGCGAACGCCCATCCGAAAATGGCGGCCAGCGTTGCCAGCCAACCACTTCCATCGCTGAGCAGCAACAAGGGGAACGCGTACATCAGGTTGAACGTTGCAGCTTTCCCGAGGAAGTTCACCTGCGGCGGCGGATAGCCATGGCGACGCAGGATTCCCACCATCACCAGCAACATCAGCTCTCGGGCCAGAAGTGCGGCCGTGAGCCAAAGCGGCAGGATCTCCCGCCAGGTGAGCCCGACAAGAGTCGAAAGGATGTAGAGGCGGTCAGCAGCCGGGTCCAGGAGCCGCCCGAGGCTGCTGATCTGGTTCCACCGGCGCGCGAGCTTGCCGTCGAGATAGTCGCTGATGCCGCTGAACATCAGCACCAACAGCGCCCAGCCGTCACTGGTCGGCCCACCGAACACGGGGCGGAGAATCAGCCACAGGAAGAGCGGTACGCCGACCAGGCGAGCCATGCTGAGGATGTTGGGGATGGTGAGGACCCGGTCCGTCTGAACCCGAGTCTCCTGGACCTCCACCCGGGGGCCTCCTGTGAAGAACGTGCCAATGATGCCCCCTGACCCTACCCTCAGCGACCGCCGACGGATGCACAGGGGTACGAGAGCACCGGCGAAAGGCCGGTGAACGCAGAAAAGCCCCGTGCCACAAGGCACGGGGCTTTCCCGGAAAAATTGTTCGGCGGCGTCCTACTCTCCCACAGGGTCCCCCCTGCAGTACCATCGGCGCTGAAAGGCTTAGCTTCCGGGTTCGGAATGTAACCGGGCGTTTCCCTAACGCAATGACCACCGAAACACTATGAAATTAACCAACACCGGAACACAACACGGCCGTTCGTTATTTCAGAACTAACACAGTGGACGCGAGCAACTGAGGACAAGCCCTCGGCCTATTAGTACCAGTCAGCTCCACCCGTTACCGGGCTTCCACATCTGGCCTATCAACCCAGTCGTCTACTGGGAGCCTTAACCCTTCAAGAGGGTGGGAATACTCATCTCGAAGCAGGCTTCCCGCTTAGATGCTTTCAGCGGTTATCCTTTCCGAACGTAGCCAACCAGCCATGCCCTTGGCAGGACAACTGGCACACCAGAGGTTCGTCCGTCCCGGTCCTCTCGTACTAGGGACAGCCCTTCTCAATATTCCTACGCGCACAGCGGATAGGGACCGAACTGTCTCACGACGTTCTAAACCCAGCTCGCGTACCGCTTTAATGGGCGAACAGCCCAACCCTTGGGACCGACTCCAGCCCCAGGATGCGACGAGCCGACATCGAGGTGCCAAACCATCCCGTCGATATGGACTCTTGGGGAAGATCAGCCTGTTATCCCCGGGGTACCTTTTATCCGTTGAGCGACAGCGCTTCCACAAGCCACTGCCGGATCACTAGTCCCGACTTTCGTCCCTGCTCGACCCGTCGGTCTCACAGTCAAGCTCCCTTGTGCACTTACACTCAACACCTGATTGCCAACCAGGCTGAGGGAACCTTTGGGCGCCTCCGTTACTCTTTAGGAGGCAACCGCCCCAGTTAAACTACCCATCAGACACTGTCCCTGATCCGGATCACGGACCCAGGTTAGACATCCAGCACGACCAGAGTGGTATTTCAACGACGACTCCACAACCACTGGCGTGGCCGCTTCAAAGTCTCCCACCTATCCTACACAAGCCGAACCGAACACCAATATCAAACTATAGTAAAGGTCCCGGGGTCTTTCCGTCCTGCTGCGCGAAACGAGCATCTTTACTCGTAGTGCAATTTCACCGGGCCTATGGTTGAGACAGTCGAGAAGTCGTTACGCCATTCGTGCAGGTCGGAACTTACCCGACAAGGAATTTCGCTACCTTAGGATGGTTATAGTTACCACCGCCGTTTACTGGCGCTTAAGTTCTCAGCTTCGCACACCCGAAAGTGCACTAACCGGTCCCCTTAACGTTCCAGCACCGGGCAGGCGTCAGTCCGTATACATCGCCTTACGGCTTCGCACGGACCTGTGTTTTTAGTAAACAGTCGCTTCTCGCTGGTCTCTGCGGCCACCCCCAGCTCACCGAGTAAATCGGATCACCAGTGATGGCCCCCCTTCTCCCGAAGTTACGGGGGCATTTTGCCGAGTTCCTTAACCATAGTTCACCCGAACGCCTCGGTATTCTCTACCTGACCACCTGAGTCGGTTTAGGGTACGGGCCGCCATGAAACTCGCTAGAGGCTTTTCTCGACAGCATAGGATCATCCACTTCACCACAATCGGCTCGGCATCAGGTCTCACCCTTATATGTGTGACGGATTTACCTACCACACGGGCTACACCCTTACCCCGGGACTACCACCGCCCGGGCTGGACTACCTTCCTGCGTCACCCCATCGCTTACCTACTACAAGTCTGGTTCATCGGCTCCACCACTACCCTCAACTCCGAAGAGATCGGGCCGGCTTCACGGACTTAGCATCGCCTGATTCAGTACTGGGCGTTTCAAAGCGGGTACCGGAATATCAACCGGTTGTCCATCGACTACGCCTGTCGGCCTCGCCTTAGGTCCCGACTTACCCTGGGCAGATCAGCTTGACCCAGGAACCCTTAGTCAATCGGCGCACACGTTTCTCACGTGTGTATCGCTACTCATGCCTGCATTCTCACTCGTGAACCGTCCACAACTCGCTTCCGCGGCTGCTTCACCCGGCACACGACGCTCCCCTACCCATCCCAGCCCCCGTTGGGGGTATGTGCTGGAATGACACGACTTCGGCGGTACGCTTGAGCCCCGCTACATTGTCGGCGCGGAATCACTTGACCAGTGAGCTATTACGCACTCTTTCAAGGGTGGCTGCTTCTAAGCCAACCTCCTGGTTGTCTCTGCGACTCCACATCCTTTCCCACTTAGCGTACGCTTAGGGGCCTTAGTCGATGCTCTGGGCTGTTTCCCTCTCGACCATGGAGCTTATCCCCCACAGTCTCACTGCCGCGCTCTCACTTACCGGCATTCGGAGTTTGGCTAAGGTCAGTAACCCGGTAGGGCCCATCGCCTATCCAGTGCTCTACCTCCGGCAAGAAACACACGACGCTGCACCTAAATGCATTTCGGGGAGAACCAGCTATCACGGAGTTTGATTGGCCTTTCACCCCTAACCACAGGTCATCCCCCAGGTTTTCAACCCTGGTGGGTTCGGTCCTCCACGAAGTCTTACCTCCGCTTCAACCTGCCCATGGCTAGATCACTCCGCTTCGGGTCTTGAGCGCGCTACTAAATCGCCCTGTTCGGACTCGCTTTCGCTACGGCTTCCCCACACGGGTTAACCTCGCAACACACCGCAAACTCGCAGGCTCATTCTTCAAAAGGCACGCAGTCACGACTGACAGCACAAGTGCTGCCAGCGACGCTCCCACGGCTTGTAGGCACACGGTTTCAGGTACTATTTCACTCCGCTCCCGCGGTACTTTTCACCATTCCCTCACGGTACTATCCGCTATCGGTCACCAGGGAATATTTAGGCTTAGCGGGTGGTCCCGCCAGATTCACACGGGATTTCTCGGGCCCCGTGCTACTTGGGTGTCTCTCAAACGAGCCGTTAATGTTTCAGCTACGGGGGTCTTACCCTCTACGCCGGACCTTTCGCATGTCCTTCGCCTACATCAACGGTTTCTGACTCGTCTCACAGCCGGCAGACTATGAAAGAGAGATCCCACAACCCCGCATGCGCAACCCCTGCCGGGTATCACACGCATACGGTTTGGCCTCATCCAGTTTCGCTCGCCACTACTCCCGGAATCACGGTTGTTTTCTCTTCCTGAGGGTACTGAGATGTTTCACTTCCCCTCGTTCCCTCCACACTGCCTATGTGTTCAGCAGCGGGTGACAGCCCATGACGGCTGCCGGGTTTCCCCATTCGGAAACCCCCGGATCAAAGCTTGGTTGACAGCTCCCCGGGGACTATCGTGGCCTCCCACGTCCTTCATCGGTTCCTGGTGCCAAGGCATCCACCGTGCGCCCTTAAAAACTTGGCCACAGATGCTCGCGTCCACTGTGCAGTTCTCAAACAACGACCAGCCACCCATCACCCCACCCTTACAGGTGAGTGCACTGGGGCCGGCAACCGAAGGACAGACTCAAACGAGTCCGTACCCTCAGATACCCAACAGCGTGCCCGACCCGACCGATCCCTCCCCACGTTCCACGCCGAAGCAGTACTAGTGAAAAACAACCTGTCGTGCCGAGTAGTCAACGTTCCACCCATGAGCAACCAGCACCGAACATTCGCCGGTGTACTGGCCTCTGACCAAACCGAAGCCTGGTAAGAAATGCTCCTTAGAAAGGAGGTGATCCAGCCGCACCTTCCGGTACGGCTACCTTGTTACGACTTCGTCCCAATCGCCAGTCCCACCTTCGACAGCTCCCTCCCACAAGGGGTTGGGCCACCGGCTTCGGGTGTTACCGACTTTCGTGACGTGACGGGCGGTGTGTACAAGGCCCGGGAACGTATTCACCGCAGCAATGCTGATCTGCGATTACTAGCAACTCCGACTTCATGGGGTCGAGTTGCAGACCCCAATCCGAACTGAGACCGGCTTTTTGAGATTCGCTCCGCCTCGCGGCATCGCAGCTCATTGTACCGGCCATTGTAGCACGTGTGCAGCCCAAGACATAAGGGGCATGATGACTTGACGTCGTCCCCACCTTCCTCCGAGTTGACCCCGGCAGTCTCCTGTGAGTCCCCATCACCCCGAAGGGCATGCTGGCAACACAGAACAAGGGTTGCGCTCGTTGCGGGACTTAACCCAACATCTCACGACACGAGCTGACGACAGCCATGCACCACCTGTATACCGACCACAAGGGGGGCACCATCTCTGATGCTTTCCGGTATATGTCAAGCCTTGGTAAGGTTCTTCGCGTTGCGTCGAATTAAGCCACATGCTCCGCTGCTTGTGCGGGCCCCCGTCAATTCCTTTGAGTTTTAGCCTTGCGGCCGTACTCCCCAGGCGGGGAACTTAATGCGTTAGCTGCGGCACCGACGACGTGGAATGTCGCCAACACCTAGTTCCCAACGTTTACGGCGTGGACTACCAGGGTATCTAATCCTGTTCGCTCCCCACGCTTTCGCTCCTCAGCGTCAGTAATGGCCCAGAGATCCGCCTTCGCCACCGGTGTTCCTCCTGATATCTGCGCATTTCACCGCTACACCAGGAATTCCGATCTCCCCTACCACACTCTAGCTAGCCCGTATCGAATGCAGACCCGGGGTTAAGCCCCGGGCTTTCACATCCGACGTGACAAGCCGCCTACGAGCTCTTTACGCCCAATAATTCCGGACAACGCTTGCGCCCTACGTATTACCGCGGCTGCTGGCACGTAGTTAGCCGGCGCTTCTTCTGCAGGTACCGTCACTCTCGCTTCTTCCCTGCTGAAAGAGGTTTACAACCCGAAGGCCGTCATCCCTCACGCGGCGTCGCTGCATCAGGCTTTCGCCCATTGTGCAATATTCCCCACTGCTGCCTCCCGTAGGAGTCTGGGCCGTGTCTCAGTCCCAGTGTGGCCGGTCGCCCTCTCAGGCCGGCTACCCGTCGTCGCCTTGGTAGGCCATTACCCCACCAACAAGCTGATAGGCCGCGGGCTCATCCTTCACCGCCGGAGCTTTTAACCCCCGCCCATGCAGGCAGGAGTGTTATCCGGTATTAGACCCCGTTTCCAGGGCTTGTCCCAGAGTGAAGGGCAGATTGCCCACGTGTTACTCACCCGTTCGCCACTAATCCACCCCGAAAGGCTTCATCGTTCGACTTGCATGTGTTAAGCACGCCGCCAGCGTTCGTCCTGAGCCAGGATCAAACTCTCCGTGAATGTTTTCCCGTAATCGGGACACACATCACGAGAGCGGAACGACCGGTCGGAATAAGACCAGTCGTTCACAGCGTCCTCGCTGTGTAATTGCCCACCGGAACCGTAAGGCCCGGCAGGACTTTCAAAGGAACCACCAACCTGCCGAAGCAGGCCGGGGTATCAACATATCTGGCGTTGACTTTTGGCACGCTGTTGAGTTCTCAAGGAACGGACGCTTCCTTCGGTCCCGTTTCACCGGGGCCCTCCGGGCGCTTCCCTTCGTGTTCTTGCGTTTCCGACTCTATCAGACTCTTTCGTGTCCGATTCCCGGTCGAAGCGGGCCGAGCAGTTTTCGCTTTCCAGTTCTTCGCTTTCGCGTTTCCCTTTCCGGCGAGTCCGACTCTATCAGCCCTTTTCCGTTTCCCTGACCAACCTCCTGCAGACATGCAGAAGCGCCAACCGGGGTTAGAGTCTGGGCTTAATAGTCGCCGCCGACCCCCGACTCAAAGTCGCGTTGGGGTCAGGCAGAAGTACGACAGTACAGGCCGCCGGGAGTCGAGGCAAATCGCTGCTGGTGCACCCCTAGGTCCGTCAACCGGTAGGTCTCGGGCGGAACCGGGACTTCATATGACTTACGCTGCTGAGCAGTACGCCGTCCCCCATCAGCCGCGGCGGCGACACCATGAATCTCCACCCCCTGGGAGGCTCCCCATGACCAACGTGACGTCCCCTCTTGCCGGACGCGCCATCGGACTCACCGCGGTTCCCGACCCGGTCTTCTCCGGCGCGATGGTGGGTCCCGGAACCGCCATCGACCCCGTGCGCGAGCCGTCCGAGGCCGTGTCGCCCGTCGACGGCATCGTTGTCTCCCTCCACCCCCATGCGTTCGTGGTCGTGGACGAGCAGGGACACGGTGTACTGACACACCTCGGGATCGACACCGTCCAGCTCAATGGCGAGGGCTTCGAGCTCCTCGTGAACAAGGGCGACACCGTGACGCGTGGCCAGAGCATCGTGCGCTGGGACCCGTCCGGCGTCGAAGCAGCCGGCAAGTCACCCATTTGTCCGATCGTGGCGCTCGAGGCCACGCCCGACTCCCTCTCCGACGTCCGCGAGGACGGCGACGTGAAGGTCGGCGACACGCTGTTCGGCTGGCAGTGACACCTGCGTCGCGATAACAGCCAGTTGGACATCCACCGCGGTGGCACGACCACCGCACAATCGGAGACGGGTGAAATGGAGACAACGCTGCGAGGCGTCGGCGTGAGCCACGGTGTGGCGATCGGCGAGGTTCGGCATATGGGTACGGCGGTGCTGGAGCCGCCCGCCAAACAGATTCCCGCCGAGGAGGCCGAGCGCGAACAGGGGCGCGCCCGGCAGGCTGTGGAGGCGGTGGCGGCCGACCTGATTGCCCGTGGCAATCTGGCCGGCGGTGAGGCTCAGCACGTGCTGGAGGCCCAGGCCATGATGGCGCAGGACCCCGAGCTGATGGCTGATGTCGAACGGCGTATCGCCGTCGGCAGCACCGCCGAGCGCGCGGTGTACGACGCGTTCGCCTCGTACCGGGCGCTGCTCGCCAATGCCGGCGAGTACCTGGCGGGGCGGGTGGCCGACCTCGACGACGTACGGAACCGGATCGTGGCCCGACTGCTCGGTGTGCCGATGCCCGGTGTCCCGGACAGTGATGAGCCGTACGTGCTGATCGCCCGGGACCTGGCTCCCGCCGACACCGCACTGCTGGACCCGACCCTGGTGCTCGGCTTCGTCACCGAGGAGGGTGGACCCACCAGCCACAGTGCGATTCTGGCGCGGGCGCTCGGCGTTCCGGCCGTGGTGGCCCTGCCCGGTGCCGGTGAGCTGGCCGAGGGCACGGTGATCGCGGTGGACGGCAGCACCGGCGAGATCTTCGTCGACCCGACCGATGAGAAGCGTGCCGAGATGGAGAGCGCCGCCGCCGCGCGCAAGGCGGCTCTGGCCGCTTCGAGCGGTCCCGGAGCCACCTCCGACGGGCACAAGGTGCCGCTGCTCGCCAACATCGGCGGTCCCGCCGATGTGCCGGCCGCCGTGGAGGCCGGGGCGGAGGGCGTCGGTCTGTTCCGCACGGAGTTCCTCTTCCTGGACGACAGCAAGCACGCGCCGTCCGAGGAGAAGCAGGTGGCCGCCTACCGTGCGGTCCTGGAGGCGTTCCCCGAGGGGCGCGTGGTCGTGCGGGTGCTGGACGCCGGCGCGGACAAGCCGCTGGACTTCCTCACTCCCGCCGATGAGCCGAACCCGGCGCTCGGTGTCCGCGGGCTGCGCAGCCTGCTGGACCACCCCGACGTGCTGCGTACTCAGCTGACCGCGCTGGCGAAGGCGGCCGAGGGGCTGCCGGTGTACCTGGAAGTCATGGCTCCGATGGTCGCCGACCGTATCGACGCCAAGGCGTTCGCGGACGCGTGCCGCGAGGCGGGGCTGCGGGCGAAGTTCGGCGCGATGGTGGAGATTCCGTCCGCCGCTCTGCGGGCACGCTCGATCCTTCAGGAGGTGGAGTTCCTGTCGCTGGGCACCAACGACCTGGCGCAGTACACCTTCGCCGCCGACCGTCAGGTGGGCGCGGTGTCCCGGCTCCAGGACCCGTGGCAGCCGGCGCTGCTGGATCTTGTCGCGCTGTCCGCCGATGCCGCGCGGGCCGAGGGCAAGAGCTGCGGTGTCTGCGGTGAGGCTGCCGCCGACCCGCTGCTCGCCTGTGTGCTGACCGGTCTGGGTGTCACCTCCCTCTCGATGGGTGCGGCGTCCATTCCTTATGTCCGCGCCACGCTGGCGAAGTACTCGCTCGCCCAGTGCGAGCGTGCGGCTTCCGCGGCACGTGCGGCGGACTCCGCCGAAGAGGCGCGGGTCGCCGCTCAGGCGGTGCTGTCGGGCGAGTAGGTCCGAACGGTCCGGTGGGACCGTGCGGTGGAGGGGCTTTCCGTCGGGTCGGCGGGAAGCCCCTCTTTCCGTTGCCCTCCCTGCGTTCCGCTCTGTCCGTCGGCTCTGTCAGTGGTGCGGTTCCGGTTCGTCGGCGCCGATGTCGAAGCCCGCGCAGTAGTCCACATCGGGTTCCGGGGAGACCGGCTCACCGGTGTCCGCGTCGGTGCAGTAGGCGGTGAAGACCTCGCCCGCGCTGAGCGGGACGAGGCTGCCGCGGGTCAGCCGCCAGCCGTGGACCCGGTCCGGGGCGCCGGGAGTGCTCGTACGCAGCACCACTCCCCCGCGGGATTCCAGCGCGACGGCCACCGCGAGCACGGTGGCGAACTCCGCTCCTTCCGGGGTTGCGAGTCGGGCCGGGTCCTGGGTGTCCCGTTCCGTGTGGAGGACGGCGAGCAGTTGCTCGCTTTCCGTGGGGGTGCTGCAGACGAGGTGGTGTGTGCCCGGCCCCGCGGTGTCCAGCAGCCGCATCAGCAGGTGCGAGGCCCGGTCGAAGGCTGCGCGGCCGATGTCCTGGCCGCAGTCGGCGCATTCGCCGAGGTCGGCCAGGACGAGCGTGGCATATTCCCAGGTGGCCCGGCGGACCGCTCGGGAGACCAGGAGGGGGATGAGGTCGTCGATGGGCTGTCCGCTGTAGCGCACGGTGGCGCCCGCCGCCGCGACCTCGGCGGTGAAGCGGCTGCGGCTGGTCCGGGCATCGGGGTCGAGGCCGGACTCCGTACAGAATTCCGTGTAGTCCTCGGGGTCGAAGAGGGCCACGGTGGTGTGCATGCCCTGTGCGACGAAGGTCTTGAGCAGGCCCTCCACCTGCTTGAGGTAGACCGAATGGTCCTCGAAGGCGAAGGTGCGGTAGCGCCGCATGGCCGCGAAGTCCTGCTCGTCGACCAGGAGGCCGACGATGCTGGGTGCTTCGCGGCGCAGCGTGCGTCGCATGGATGTGCCGTACTTCGTGTGCGCCATGTGTCCCCCTGTGCGCTGTGCGTCGTTGCTCACTCAGCGTAACCAGGGGGTCTGACAACGGGCCGTCAGCGGCGGGTGCGGGCCAGGTCCGCGTAGAACTGGAGGAGTTCGAGGTTGTCCACGGAGCCCGGGTTGACCGCCTTGGCCAGGGCCGTCCCCTGGAGCAGGCGCTTGACCGGGACTTCGATGCGCTTGCCGGTGAGGGTGTGCGGGATGCCGGGCACCTCGATGACCTCGTCCGGTACGTGGCGCGGGGAGAGGTTCTCGCGGATCGTCCGCTTGATGCTGTCGCGCAGGTCGTCGTCGAGGGTGGCGCCGTCGGCGAGGTGGACGAAGAGCGGCATCCAGTAGCCGCCGTCGGGCTCTTCGAGGCCGATGACGAGGGACTCGCGGATCTCGGGGAGCCGCTCGACGGCTTCGTAGATGTCGGCCGATCCCATCCGTACGCCCTGGCGGTTGAGGGTGGAGTCGGAGCGGCCGTGGATGATCACCGAGCCCCGGTCGGTGAGGGTGATCCAGTCCCCGTGTCGCCAGACGCCGGGGTACATGTCGAAGTAACTGTCGTGGTACCGGCTGCCGTCGGGGTCGTTCCAGAAGTGGACCGGCATGGAGGGCATGGGCTTGGCGACGACGAGTTCGCCGACCTCGCCGATGAGCGGCTTGCCCGCCGGGTCCCATGCCTGGAGGTCCGTGCCCAGACAGGGTGCCTGGAGCTCACCGATGTGTACGGGGAGGGTGGGGACCGCTCCGGCGAAGCAGCTGCAGACATCGGTGCCACCGCTGACCGAGGCGATCCACAGGTCGTCGGCCACCTCGTCGTGCAGCCAGCGGAATCCGTCGGGCGGGAGCGGGGAGCCGGTGGTGGCCACGCACTGGACGCGGGAGAGGTCGTGGTCCCGGCCCGGGTGGATGCCTGCCTTGCGGCAGGCCATGACATAGGCGGCGGAGGTCCCGAAGAGGGTGGCTCCGGTCTGTTCGGCGACGCGCCACTGCGCGCTGACGTCGGGATAGCCGGGGCTGCCGTCGTACAGCACGACGGTGGTGCCGGTGAGCAGGCCGGAGACGAGGAAGTTCCACATCATCCAGCCGGTGGAGGTGTACCAGAAGAAGCGGTCCTCGGGTCCGAGGTCGCAGTGCAGGCCGATCTGCTTGAAGTGTTCGAGCAGGATGCCGCCCTGGGACTGGACGATGGCCTTGGGCAGGCCGGTGGTGCCGGAGGAGTAGAGGACCCACAGCGGGTGGTCGAAGGGGACCTGCTCGAAGACCGGCTCGGTGTCAGCGGCGGTGAGGGCGGACCATTCGAGGGCGCCTTCGGGCGCGGCGGTGCCGAGCAGCGGGATGTGGACGACGGCGCGCAGGGTGGGGAGTTCGGCGCGCAGTTCGGCGACGGTCCCGGTCCGGTCGTGTTCCTTGCCGCCGTAGCGGTAGCCGTCGACGGTGAACAGGACGACGGGTTCGACCTGCTGGAAGCGGTCGAGGACGCTGCGGGCGCCGAAGTCGGGGGCGCAGGACGTCCAGACCCCGCCGACGGCGGCGGTGGCGAGGAAGGCGACGACCGCCTGCGGAATGTTGGGGAGGTAGCCGCTGACCCGGTCGCCCGGGGTGACGCCGAGGGCGCGGAGTTCGGCGGCGAGCGAGCCGACCTGGCGGCGGATCCCGGACCAGCTGACCGGGATCTGGGTGTGGGTCTCGTCCACGTACAGGAGCGCCGGGGCGTCGGCACGGGAGGCGTCCTCGGCGGTGCGCAGCGCGTGCTCGGCGTAGTTGAGGGTGGCGCCGGGGAACCAGGTGACGCCGGGCATGGTTTGGTCGCCGATGACGCTGTCGTACGGGGTGGAGAAGCGTACGTCGAACCAGTCGGCGACGGCCTTCCAGAAGGTGTCGAGTTCGTCGACGGACCAGCGGTGCAGCGCCGCGTAGCCGCCCTCGGCCGGGGCGCCGTAGCGTTCGGCGGCCCAGCTCTGGAAGCGGGTGACGGCGGCGGCCGCGATGCGGTCGGGGCCTGGCTGCCAGAGGGGGGCTTCGTTCGCGGCTGAGGTCATGGGTCGGCTCCCTGGCTGTACGGGTACGCGGGGTGGGCGTCTCCGCGCACGTGCTGGGGTGTGCGCGTGAGCGGCTGCTACGGACGATGCCATGTGATCGTCCCGTGCACCAGGGTTGCCCGCCCATGGCCGCTTGTCCGGCTATGTGCTCCGGCCATGCGCTCGGGCTGTGCGCTCCGGCCATGGTGAACGGAAGTTGAACGGAGCGTGCTTCGGGGTGACCGGGTGGCAGGGTGATCCGCATGGACGGTCGTGACCTGGTGCGCTCGGTGAAATTGCTCGGTTCGGTGCGGGGGCTGCGCACGGTGCGCTCGGCCTGGCGGCGTCGGCGTTCGGATACGCGGACGCTGCCGGCGCGGGGTACGGAGCGGGCCAGGGTGCCGGGGCCGGTCCTGGGGGCGGACCCGGAGCCGGGCGGGGGCGTGGTGCGGTTTGCCCGTTCGGAGCTGCGCATCCGGGTGGCGGTGGGCGGTGCGGTGTTCTGGTCCTGGGACGGTGCCGAGCCGCTGCCGTCGTACGCCCTGCCGGGTCCGGCGCCCGAGGCGGACCCGCGGGCGGAGCTGGAGCCGGACAAGGACGGTGGCTGGCAGGTCGTGTCCGAGCGGCTGACGGTGGCGGTGTCGCGCAACGGGGCGGTGGAGCTGCGGACGCCGGGCGGTGTGGTGCTGCGGCGGGAGTCGCCGCCGCGTTGGTGGGAACCGGTGGACGGGGGGCCGGCGCGGTGGGTGCAGCGGTCCGAGGTTCCGGCGGACGCGCGGTTCTTCGGGCTCGGCGGGCGGGCGTCGGGGCCGCGGCTGCGCGACGGGGTGTACGGACTGTGGAACACCGACCCCGGCGGTCGCTTCGGCCCCGGTGACGATCCGTTGTATCTGACGATGCCGGTGCAGGTGGTGGTCTCGGACGCGGGGACTCATCTGGCCTTCCACGACAATTCCTGGGCCGGGCGGGTGACGCTCCGGGAGGGGGAGGTGGGGGCGGGTTCCGGGCATGACCGGCCGGGGACCTGTGAGGTGCGGATGGACGGGGGGCCGCTGCGCTGCTGGGTGGTCGCCGGTACGCCGGCCCGGGTGCTGCAGGGCTGGACGGCTCTGACGGGTGCGCCGGCGCTGCCGCCGTCGTGGGCGCTGGGGCCGCAGCACGCCCGCTGGGGGTTCGGCAGCGAGCGGGAGGTGCGGCGGGTCGTGGCCGGGTACCGGGAGCGTGGGCTGCCCCTGTCCGTACTCCATCTGGACATCGATCACTACGACGCGCACCAGGTGTTCACGGTCGACCGTGGGCGGTTTCCCGATCTGCCCGCTCTGGCCGAGGAGTTGCGTGCGGACGGGGTCCGGCTGGTGTCGATCGTGGATCCCGCGGTGAAGGCGGAGCCGGGCGTGCCGGTGTTCGACAGCGGTGCGGCGGTCGGGGAGGGTGGTGCGTTCGTCCGGGATGCCCAGGGGCGGGTGGTGATCGGGGAAGTGTGGCCGGGGGCCTGCGGATATCCGGACTTCACTGATCCGCTTGTGCGGGATTGGTGGGGGTCTCTGTACGAGGAACGGCTGGCCCAGGGGTTCTCCGGCGTGTGGCACGACATGAACGAGCCGGTGTCCTTCACGGCCTTCGGGGACCCGACGCTGCCGCGCTCGGCCAGGCACTGTCTGGAGGGACGTGGCGGCGATCACCGCGAGGCCCACAATGTGTACGGGCTCGCGATGGCGCGTGCCGGGTACGAGGGGCTGCTCCGGCTGCGGCCGGACGAGCGGCCGTTCCTGTTCTCGCGGTCCGGGTGGGCCGGGATGCAGCGGTACGGAGGCACCTGGTCCGGTGACGTGGCGACGGGGTGGCCGGGGCTGCGGGCGTCGCTCGCTCTCGTGCTGGGTCTCGGGCTGTGCGGGGTGCCGTACTCCGGGCCGGACGTGGGCGGGTTCGACGGGTCTCCCTCGCCCGAGCTGTATCTGCGGTGGTTCCAGCTGGGCGCCTATCTGCCGTTGTTCCGTACCCATGCGGCGATCGACGCGGGGCGCAGGGAGCCGTGGGAGTTCGGGCCCGAGGTGCTGGAGCACGCGAGGGCGGCGCTGACGGAACGGGAGCGGCTGCATCCGTATTTCGTGACGCTGGCGCAGCTGGCCCGGCTCACGGGGGCCCCGTATGTGCGCCCGTTGTGGTGGGGCGCGCCCGGGGACCGGGCGCTTCGGGAGTGCGAGGACGCGTTCTTGCTGGGTGACGCGTTGCTGGTGGCGCCGGTCCTGGAGCGGGGGGCGGAGCGGCGGGCGGTGCGGCTGCCGCGCGGGCGGTGGTACGACACGGCGACCGGGGTGGCGTACGAGGGGCCGGGACAGATCCTGGTGGACGCGCCGCTCTCGCGTACTCCGGTGCTGGCGCGGGCCGGTGCGGTGATTCCGGTGCGGGGTGCGGACGGCGGGACGGAGCTGGAGGTGTGGGCTCCGCCGCCGGGGCTCGGTGGGGGTGGCCTGGTCGTGCGGGACGCGGGTGACGGGTGGGAGCCGGCGGAGGTCGAGCGGTACACGTCACGGCTGGTGGACGGGCGCGTGGTGGTCGAGCGGGACGGCGGGGAGAGCGGGGTGACCTGTCCTGTGCGGGTACGGGGGATCCGGCCCTCGGGTCAGGTGTAGCGGCCCGCGAACCAGGCGCGTACCGCCTCGGTGTGCAGGGGAAAGGCCAGCTTCCGCGGGCCGCGCAGGATGTCGTAGCCGGATGTCTCGTCGGTGGGCACGGACGGCGGCAGCTCTGCGCCGGGGCGTCGCGGGAGCAGTCCGAAGACGAGGAGGTGGCCTTCCGGGTCGCTGAGGGCGTCGGCGAGGCGGACGTCCTCTTCGGCGGCCTCGATACCGGTCTCCTCGCGGAGTTCCCGTACGACCGCGTGCCGCCAGTCCTCGGCGTGGTCGATGAAGCCGCCGGGGAGCGCGACGCCGCCCCGCTGCGGTTCGATGGTGCGGGTGATGACGACGAGTCCGGTGCCCTGCCGGTCGGTGACGGGGAGCAGGGCCACGGCCACGGGCAACGGGTTGCGGTAGGCCGTGGTGCCGCACCGGGTGCAGGACCGGGGCCACGCATCGGCCGACCGCAGGGCGGAGTACGGGGCTCCGCAACTGCCGCAGTGGGAGTTCTTGCGGGGCGGGACGGGCTCTACGGCCTCGACCGGCCCGTTCCTGGGCGCAGACACGGGCGGACTGTATCCGATCGCTCTGTCGTGCGGGCCCCGGAACTGATAAACGATGTGCCCATGACAGGAATGCGAACCGTTGTCCGTGCCCTGGCGGCCGCCGCCGCCCTGCTCGCCGTGACCGCCGCCGCCCCGTCGGGCCACGCCGCACCCGAACCGAAGGCCCCCGGGGAGTTCGTCGCGTTGCGTTCCGTGGATCCGACGGTCATCCAGGAGATGCGCTACCCGACCGCACACACCTTCCTGGGCGAGCCCGTGGCCGGATACCGGCAGCCGGTCTGCATCCTGACCCGGCCGGCCGCGCGGGCGCTGCACGCGGCGCAGCGGCGGTTGCTGCGCCAGGGGTATTCGCTGAAGGTGTACGACTGCTACCGGCCGCAGCGGGCGGTGGATCACTTCGTGCGCTGGGCGAAGGACCTCGACGACCAGGCCATGAAGGCCGAGTTCTACCCGCGCGTGAACAAGTCCCGGCTGTTCGAGGACGGTTACATCGCGGAGAAGTCCGGCCACAGCCGGGGCAGTACGGTCGACCTGACCGTGGTCAGGCTGCCGACCCTGCCGACCAGGCCGTACCGGCCGGGCGAGACGCTCGCTCCCTGCTACGCGCCGAAGGGTGAACGCTTCCCGGACAGTTCGGTGGACATGGGGACGGGCTATGACTGTTTCGACACGTTGTCGCACACCGATGACCCGCGGGTCCAGGGGGTGCAGCGTGCCAACCGGCAGTTTCTGAAGAGGACGCTCACGGACCTCGGCTTCGTGAATCTGGCCGAGGAGTGGTGGCACTACACCTACCGGCCGGAGCTGTTCCCGGAGACGTACTTCGACTTCCCGGTGACCCGGCGGGCCGTCGCGGGGCACTGATCCCGGCCCGTCGGCGGGCGAGCGGAACGGGCGACCGGGACCACCCCCGTGGGCTCCGGCCGCCCGTTCTTCTTCTCGGACGCGGAACTGCCGTATCGGGTTGCCGTCCCAGCCATTACGGTGCCCGTATGTCACAGCAGACGTTCGATTCGTACGAGGAGTTCTGGCCCTACTACGTGGCGATGCACTCGCGGGCCGCGACCCGCTGGGTGCATCTGACCGGCACGCTGACCGGTCTCACGATCGCCGCCTACGGGCTGGCCCGGGGCCGGAAGCGGTATGCGGCGGCTCTGCCCCTGATCGGGTACGGCACGGCCTGGCCGGCGCACTTCTTCATCGAGAAGAACAACCCGGCCACGTTCGGGCATCCGGGGTGGTCACTGCGCGGCGATGCGCAGATGATCCGCATGATGCTGGCGGGGCGTGACCACGAGCTGGCGGAGACCGCGCAGAAGTGGCTCGCCGACCACCGCTGAGCGGCCGCGGGCTCACGGGGAGGACCGCGCGGCCTCCCGTCGGCAGCGGCCGCCCGGTTCCACCGGACCGACGGCACGCGGCCCGTACCCCCTGCCGGTCGGACGGGGGTACGGGCCGCGTGCTGTCCGGGTGTCAGGTGGTGGCGGGTTCCCTGGGCCGGCCGGCGCGGGCCAGGGCGTTCTCGACCACCGTGACGAGCACATCGCGTACGGAGGACCGGTCGCGTGCGTCGCACACGAGGACCGGCACCCCGGGGTCGAGGTCGAGCGCCGCCTGTACCGTCTCGGCGGGGAACCGGTCCGCTCCCTCGAACACGTTGACCGCCACGGTGAACGGGATCGCCCGGCGCTCGAAGTAGTCGACCGCCGCGAAGCAGTCCTCCAGTCGCCGGGTGTCCGCGAGGACGACGGCGCCCAGGGATCCCTGGGCCAGTTCGTCCCAGAGGAACCAGAACCGGTCCTGGCCCGGTGTACCGAAGAGGTACAGCACCAGGTCCTCGCGGAGCGTGATCCGTCCGAAGTCCATGGCCACCGTGGTGGTGGTCTTGCTCTCGACCCCCTCCAGGTCGTCCACGGGGCGGCCCGCCTCGCTGAGCCTCTCCTCCGTGCGCAGCGGTCTGATCTCGCTGACCGCACCCACCAATGTCGTCTTGCCCACTCCGAAGCCGCCCGCCACCAGGATTTTCAGGGTAACGGGCTCAACGGGCCGCCTTTTGCGGCTAGAGCGCCCGAAGGCCATTGATCACCTCGCGAAGAATGTTCACGTCCGGCAGCTCGGCCGGCGGAACGGGACGGGTTACGTGCACCAGTTCGTCCTCGACGAGATCGCCCACCAGCACCCGTACCACCCCTACCGGGAGGTCCAGGCCGGCGGAGAGCTCGGCGATCGACTGGGGCATGTCGCTGCACAGTTCGACGATCTCCACGTGTTCCGGGGAGAGCGTCTGGTCCCGGCCGGGGTCGTCGGCCGCGGGTTCGGGGACGACGACCGCGATCAGGTCGAGTCGGTGGCGGGACGCGCTGCTGGTACGCCCCCGGGTCATCGCGTACGGACGGACCACCGGTCCCGCGTCCGCGTCGTACCAACGTGAGGACGGGGGGCCGCCGGGGGCGTCCGGAGTGCCGGGGACGGTGCCGCGGGAGGAGTCAGCGCTCATGCCATCCACTCACCCTCCGGCGGACAGACCGCTCGTCCGTGGGGCGTTGGCCAGATGGGCCCCCACGCGTTTGACCATCAGCGTCATCTCGTACGCCACCTGGCCCACGTCGGAGTCGGCATCGGCGAGGACGGCGAGACAGCTGCCGTCGCCGGCGGCGGTGACGAAGAGGAACGCCTCGTCGAGTTCGACGACGGTCTGGCGTACCCGGCCGGCGTCGAAGTGCCGCCCCACGCCCTTGGCGAGGCTGTGGAAACCGGAGGCGACCGCGGCCAGATGCTCGCTGTCCTCCCTGGTCAGGTCCTGCGAGGTGCCGGTGGCGAGACCGTCACTGGAGAGCACGAGTGCTTTGCGGATACTGGCGACACGCTGCACGAGTTCGTCGAGCAGCCAGTTGAGTTCGCCGGACCCCTGACGTTCGGAGTTGTGTGCTGCGGCGTTCGGTGCGGTCATCGACCGTCCCCTCCCGGAGTGGTTCCTGGTGCTGTATCGCCGGGGCCGGTCACGTCCTCGGCGTTCTGCCGACGGCCGCGCTGCCAGCCTCGTTGGAGCGAAGCCATACGGTCGCGTACTTCGTCCGCGTCGCGCTCGATGTCGTCGGCGCTGTCCACGGGGTCCTGATGGGGAGACCGGTCGCCGGAATCACCACGGAGCTGGGGGGCGAGACTCGCCTGCCGGACCCGTTTCGGCAGACCGCCCACGGTGTCCGGGGCCGGCGGTTCCCCGGGGATCCGGAGCTCGTGGGGAGCCTCGGCCGCCTTGGGTGCGTACGGGCCCTCCGGTGCGCGGGAGGTGCCGGTGTGCGCGACCGGGCCGGTCGTCGTGCGGGACCGGCCACGGGACGATGTCCCGGACTCCTCGCCCATGGGCCGGGCGCGGCCCGCGTCGTCGACCCGGCGCCCCCGGTCGGTGACGAGCGTCGGCGGCTTGCGGCGGGGCAGCGGCACCGGGCCGGCCGGCCGCATGGGGCGGACGTCCGCCGTCGCGCCGCCGTGGTCGTGGGCCTGCTGGTGCTCGCGGTCGCCGTCACGGCGCAGATCCCTGGCGCGGAAGATGCCACCGCGTTCGCTCTCGGTGTCCTCCAGGTCGAGGACGCCGTCGAGGACGGGACCGAGCGCCGGGTCGAGGGACCGGTCGAGCGGGCCGTTCGCGAAGTCCAGCGGTCCGACGGGGCCTTCGAGTTCGATGGGGCCGTCGAGGACGGCCGGGTCGGTGAGACCGGTGGGGACGGGCGACAGGGACGTGGCTCTGCCGGTGCCGCCCGCCGCGCGGTCCTCGCTCTCCGGCATGCCGTCCCTCCTGGCCTTGTCGCTGCCCGGCGCGCCGTCCGCCGGGCGGCCGCCGATGATCGCCCGCTCGGCCCGGCGGTCGAGGCGGAATCCGGTGCCGTGGGTGTCGGGGGCTTCGGTCAGCAGGGCCGCCGGGATGAAGACGACCGCGGTCGTGCCTCCGTACGGCGACTTCTGGAGGGAGACCCGGACGTTCTGGCGCTGGGCGAGGCGGCTGACCACGAAGAGGCCGAGCCGGTCGGTGTCGGAGAGTTCGAAGTCTGGGGTCTCGGCGAGCCTCAGATTGGCGTCCAGCAGCACGTCCGGGGCCATGCCGAGGCCGCGGTCGTGGATTTCGAGGGTGAAGCCGTTGGAGACGCGTTCGCCGTGCACCTGGACCGCGGTGTGCGGCGGGGAGAACACGGTGGCGTTCTCCAGGAGTTCGGCGATCAGGTGGGTGAGGTCGGCGACGGCCGGGCCGCCGACGCCGATCCGCGGCAGCCGCCGGACCTCGATGCGCTCGTAGTCCTCCACCTCGGCGACCGCGGCCCGCACCACGTCCATCAGCTGGATGGGCTTGCGCCACTGCCGGGACGGGGCGGCCCCGGAAAGGATCACGAGACCTTCGGCGTGACGCCGCATGCGGGTGGTGAGGTGGTCGAGGCGGAACAGGTCGGCCAGCTCGTCGCTGTTCTCGGTGCGGCGTTCCATGGCGTCCAGGAGCGTCAGCTGGCGGTGCAGGAGCACCTGGTTGCGGCGGGCGAGGTTGACGAACACCTCGGAGACGCCGCGGCGCATGTCCGCCTGTTTGACGGCGGCCTCGACGGCGGCCCGCTGGAGGGTGTTGAGGGCCTGGCCGACCTGGCCGATCTCGTCCCGCTCGTACTGGAGGTGCGGTGCCTCGGTCTCGACGTCGACCTGTTCCCCGGCCGCGAGCCGGCGCATCACGCTCGGCAGCCGCACCCCGGACACCTCGTGGGCGTCCTTGCGGAGCCGGGACAGGTCGCGAATCAGCTCACGGCCGATGCGGACGGAGACGAAGACCGAGACGAGCAGGGCGAGGAAGCCGAGGACGCCCGCGACACCGGCCTGGATGAGGACCCGGTAGCCGGCCGGTTCGGCGCGGTCCTGGAAGCGGTTGGTCATCTCGGTGGAGTCGTTGGCCAGCCGGTCCAGTACGGGCGGGGCCACCTCCTGCCACCGCTCGGCGTCGACGGTGCCCGGCTCCTTCGCCGGACCGGCGTCGATCAGCGTGCTCTCCGCCGTGCGCAGCGGTTCGGTGTCGGGGCTGCCCCAGTACTGCTCGACGCGCCGGCGTTCCGACTCGGGCAGGAGCTCCAGGTTGGTCTCGTACAGCAGCTTCCGGTTGGCGACGAGGTCGGATATCGCGCGCAGGTCCGGGGCGGTGAGGCGGCCCGCGATCAGTCCGGAACCGATCAGCGCGTCCTCCCGGGACAGCATTTCACGGGCCCGGGAGATGCCGACCAGGGCGCGGACCTGCTTGTCCATCGACACGTTCTCCATGGTGTGGAGACCGTTCAGGAAGCGGTAGCAGGGATCGACGAGGCCGTTGTAGAAGTCCAGGGCCTGGGTGCGGCTGATGGTGCGTCTCTCGACCGAGTCGCGAAGGGCGTCGAGGCCGTCGACGGCGCTCAGGATCGAGTCCAGCTGGGTCTCGGCCGCGGGGCGCAGCGCGTCACGGATGTCCGTCTGCTGTGCGGTGTCCCTGACCTCCGCCACGACCCGGTCGGTGGCGGCGCGCTGGCGGCGCAGCAGGGGCAGGGCGTCGGAGGCGCGGGGGTCGGCGAGGAAGGCGAGGGTCTGGCGGCGTTCTCCCTGCACCGCGCGGACGGTCTCCTCCAGGGGGTGGCCCACCTTCTCCACGATGGCGCTCGCGTTCATCAGGTCGTTGGCCTGACGGCCGGTGAGGAAGGTGGCGAAGACCCAGAGGCCCGTGAGGGATACGAGCGGCACCAGGAGCAACGCCACGATCTTCCTGCGGATGGACTTCCCGCGAAAGCGCATGGCCTCCCCCAGATAGACCCCGCACCGCGGGGGTGGTGTTCCGTCGGTCCTGCTTCGACGTCCGCCGCTCGTGCGCCGACGTCCGTCGGTCGGCCTTGCGTCGGCGACCGTCGGTCCTGCGTCAATAAACGGCGCGAGCCTACTACTGACACACAGGCAACTCGAAGGCACGTCCGGATGATTTTTCAGCCGCCCCAAGGCGATTTGATCGTGAGTTGTCCTGGTATTCCCTGAGATGAAATTCGCGAAAGCGACAG
Organism: Streptomyces sp. NBC_01237; assembly: GCF_035917275.1. Lineage (NCBI taxonomy): Bacteria > Bacillati > Actinomycetota > Actinomycetes > Kitasatosporales > Streptomycetaceae > Streptomyces > Streptomyces sp. NBC_01237. Next base: position 1,378,009 of record NZ_CP108508.1, read on the forward strand.
AGGATGCGTGACAGAGCGCCGTATACCCGCGCGTGGCAGTTGGCTGGAATTTTTCGCTCCGTGACGATCCGGCCTTCCTGGGGGCTTTCCGCGGGAATCTTCGGGACTGTTCGTTCGTCCTTCTGTATGGGGGTAGATGGCACAGCGGGGCCTGCGCGGCACAACGGACTCGATCCGTCCGCGTAGAACGGGCGCAAGCCGGGCAGCCACCCTGAAGTCGGACAGTGGTGGGGAGTTGAAGGTCCTTGAACACGGACGAGCGCCGGAAGACCGGGAGACCGGCCGTCGCCGCGACGGCCGAGACCGCACGGGGGGCTCGGATTCCTCGGCAGTTGTGGGTCGAGGAGCCGGCGTCGAAGAGACGGATGCCTGACGCGGTACGGACATCGGCCGTGCGGGCCGTACTGATCATGTCGCTCACGCTCATCCAGGCCATGGTGGCGTTTCTGTGCACCCTGACGGGTTCCTGGCTCGCCTTCCCGATGGTGCTCGGCGGAGTCGCCGGCACGGTGGTCGCGACCTGGTCCGTGCTGGATGTCTGGGTGACGCGTCAGGTGTGGAATCAGCGCAACGGTGTGGTGTCCGTGCCCAGCAGCACGGCGCGGCGGATGCGCCGCGAGCGCCGCCGGGCACGACGGGCGGCACGAACCGCGGAGCGGGACGGTACAGGGATACGGCAACGCCGGGAGAAGTCCGGCGACCTGTCCCGGGCCTGAGAGCCCGTGACCCAAGAGCCCGTGGCCCACGAGTCCGGGGCCGGCCCCACGTCGCTGTACGGACCGTGGGGCCGCCGCCGGGCGGTCCGGGTCAGCCGGTGGTCGGCTCCGGGCTCTGGACGTCCGCCGCCGCCGGGGCCGACGTGCTCCGCTTGAACATGCGGGTCGCCGTGATCTCGCCGTGGACCGCCTCGCCGTCCGGGTGCTGCTGAGGCAGTCCGGGCCGCAGGTGCTCCTCCACGCTGATGTACTTCAGTCCCGCCCTGAGGTCCGCGTCATTGCGCAACCTGATGACCAGCGGGAATTCGGCCAACGCCGTCGTATCGAACAGCCCGGTCGTGTACAGCAGCTGGACACCGAGCGCGTCCGACACCGCACGCTGGAGCTCCAGCAGATAGGTCGCGTTGGCGCGGCCGATGGGGTTGTCGAGGAACAGCGTCCCGGCGTGCCGGTGCTGGTGACGGTCGCGTCCGCGGTCATTGCTGCGCAGTGCTGCCATCGTGCAGTAGAGGGCGATGGCGGCGGTGAGCAGCTGGCCGCCGGAGAAGACGTCACCCATCTGTCCCACCGGGACCCGCTCGGCGCGGAGCACCGCGTCCGGCTTGAGGATCTCCACCGCGATGCCCTTGGGCTGGAGCGCCGCCTGAACGCCGCGCAGCAGCAGGGACATGCCGTCGCGGCGCAGGTCGGAGTTCTTCTTGAGCGCGGCGCGCGTGGCCTCGTCGACGACTTCCCCGAGGCGTTCGGTGAGCGTGGCCTGGTCGGGCTCCTCGAAGCGGATCCGGAGGAACTCCTGACCCGACCACTCCCCCAGCCCTTCGGGGAGCTGCGAGAGCCGCTGTGCCGAGCGGAGGGTGGTGAGGGCGGACTCCACGAGGCCACGGAGCCGGTCGACGATGGAGTCGCGGTTGCGCTCCAGTTGCACCAGTTCGTCGGTGAGGACGCGCAGCCGGGGGGCGAACGCGGCGGCCCACTTCTCCGCGTGGTCGGGCAGCGCGGCGGCCGGGAGCTCACGGATCTGCTGCCGCGCGGGGGTGCGCACCTGTTCGTAGCGGGTGGAGTTGGCGTGCCGTACGAGGATGTCGCTCGCTTCCCGTACGGCGCTCTCGGCCGCCGAGAGGTCGCCGGCGCAGCCGCGCAGGGAGCGGCGGGCCTCGGTGGCGGACTGCCGGGCCTCGTCGAGGCTGCCGGGATACGTGTCGGGGCTCTCCGCGTCGTCGTCCGCGCTGTGGTCCCTGAGCAGGTCGCGCAGGAGCGCGGCGGTCTCGTCGAAGCCGCCCGCCGAGTCCTCCGCGGTGCGGTGGGCGTGCAGCAGATCGGCGTGGAAGGCGCGGGCGGTGTCCAGGGCCGCGGTGGCCAGGGCCCGTTCGGCCGTGGCCGTACGCAGGAGGCTCTGGGCCTGCTCGGCGTCGGCCGGGACCAATTCCTCGGGCAGCTCGGTGTGGCGTGCTTCGTCGTCCTGCGGTGCGAGCCTTTCCGCTTCGCCGCGCAACCGGCCCAGCTGTTCGCTGGCGGTGGAGGCGCGGGTCTCCAGGAGCTGGACGAGGGACTCGGCCCGGGACGCGGCCGCCTGCCGGGAGGGGCCGTCGGCGCCGTCGGTCCCTTCGAGGAGCTGGGCGGCACGGGTGCGGACCTTGTTGGTGAGGCGGTCCAGCTCGGCGAGCGCGGCGCTCTCGTCGCTCTCCGCACGGGCCTGTTCGGCGCGCAGGTCGGCGCCGACGCCCACCTTCTCGTAGAGCTGGGACGCGGCCCGGTACGCCTCGCGCAGGGTGGGCAGGGCGGTGCGGACGCGGTCCGCGTCGGGCTCCGGAAGCACTTCCGGGGCACCGGCGATCTCGGTGCGTTCGGCGCGCAGGGCACGGGCCGTACGGCGGGCGTCGTCCCCGGCGCGCTGGGCGGCCCGGCGGTCCTCGTCGGCGGCACGGGCCCGGTCCAGACAGACGGTGGCGCGGGCTTCGGACTCGGCGGCCTCGTCGACCAGTTCGCGCAGGCGTGCCTGCCAGCCGGCTCGCTCGCGGAGGCGGAAGGCGAGCCCGGCGAGGGCGTCGGCGGCGCGGCGGGCGCGCTGGGCGGCCTCCTGGCGTTCGTCGCGGACGCGGGCGGTGTCGGCGGCGGCCTCGTCGGCCTCGGCGCGGACGGTGCGGGCCTCGGCGAGTGCGGCCTCGGCCGCTTCGGCGGCGGTACGGGCGGTGGCGGCGGCGGTTGCCAGCTCGGCGAGCATGCCGGGCGGGCAGTCGGCGCGCCAGGAGCCGATACGGGCGGCGAGCGAGCGGTCGCCGGCGAGGCGGGCCGCGAGGGTCCGGATGTCCTCGTCGCGGGCGGAGGCCCGGCTCCTGAGCGCCTGCCGCTCCTCGTCCGCGGCGTGCTCGTCGTGCATGGCCGGGTTCGGCGGGACCAGGAAGACGCCGTCCGTGTGCGCGTCCGGCCCGGTGCCGGGGGCCGGGACGGGGGCGAGGAGCGCCGCGGTGGTGCCGACGGCGACGGCCGAGCGGGGCAGCAGGGCCGCGGCGCCCAGGACCTCGCGGGCGCGGGCGTGCGAGTCGGGGTCGGTGATCACGACGCCGTCGACGAGCTCGGGGCGGGCGGCGAGCACCGCGGCGTGGTCGGCCGGGTCGACGGCCTGGGCGAGGTAGCGCCAGCCGGGCAGGGCGGGGATGCCGTGCTCACCGAGGTATTCGACAGTGGCGAGGACGTCGGGTCCCGGCGGCAGCAGACCGCCGTCGCCGAGCGCGCCGAGGATCCGCGCGTCGTCGGCGGCCGCGGTGCGCAGGTCGAAGAGCCTGCGCTCGGCGGCGGCGACGCCCTGGTCGAGGAGGTCCCGCAGTTCGTCGGCGCTGCGGTCGAACTCCTCGGCGCTCAGGGGCTGCTGTGCGGTCGCGGACCGGTCGTCGACGGCGACCGTTCCCTGGCGGTCGGGGCCGGACGCGGTGGACCGGGCGTCGTCCTCCCGGATCCCGGTGGTCTCCCGGATCCCGGTGGTGTCCCGGTGCGCGGTGCCGTGCGGGTCGCCCGTGGCCGGGTCCGGTTCGGCCCCCGGAGCGTGGGCGCCGCGGCGGGGGTGCGGTACCCCGGAGGCGGAGGGCAGGCCCAGCAGGTCCGCGAGGCGGTGGTCGGCGGCGATCGATTCGGCGGCCCCGAGCTCGTCCTCGTACGACTGTTCCGCGGCGTTCGCGGCGTCGGCGGCGCGGGCCGCGGCGAGATCGGTGCGGCTCTCCTCGGCCGCCGCCTCCCTGGCGTGGTCGGCGGCCGCTCTCGCGGCGTCCCGGGCGGTGTCCCAGGACGCGACGGCCGCCTGCTCGGCGTCGCTCGCCGCCAGGGCCGCGCGGGCCGGGTCGGCATCGGGCGCGGTGTCGTCGAGCCAGCCGGCCCGGACCGCTTCGGTGGTCTCCTGCTCGACCTCGGCCAGGCGCTGGCGCAGGTGGCCGGCCTCACTGCGGGCGCGCTGGGCCTCGGTGGCCGCGATCGTGGCGTCGCGGTGGGCCCGCTCGCCGGTGGCCTGGAGGGTGTCGGAGCGCTCCTCCTCCTCGTTGGCCACGCGTTCGCCGTTCTCGGCGGCGGTGTGCAGGGCGCGTACGAGGTCGGCGGCGGCGGTGGCACGGGCGGCGAGCGCGGGGGCGGCGTCGCGTTCGGCCTCACGGATCGCGACGGCGACCCTGGCCGAGCGGTCGGCGGCGGCACGGTGGCGCAGCACGGCTTCGGCGGCCTGCCAGGCGGAGTGCAGGGTCCTGGCCTCGCCGAGTTCGCGGCGCTGGGCCGCGGCGCTCTTCTCGGCCACGGTCAGGGCCAGCGACGCGTGCCGGTAGGCCAGTTCGGCCGCGATCAGGGCGCGGCGGCTGCGGGTCGCCTCGGCCTCGGTGACGGTGTGGGCGGCGGCGGTGACCTGCTGGGCCAGCTCGGCGGTGCGGCCGCGCTCCTCGGCGGCGCGGGCGGCGAGGCGGCGGGCGAGCGTACGGGTGCGGCGTTCGGCGCCCGCGTGGATGTCGCGGGCGCGGGAGCGGGTCGCGGTGGCGTCGACGATCCTGCCCAGCAGATCGACGGAGCCCGCGGTGAAGTCGCGTTCGGCGGTGAGTTCGGCGCGGCGTCCCAGCTTGTTGCCGAAGCCGCTGACGAGGTCGGCGAGGCCGTCGGTGTCGCGGGTGTCGGTGACGGCGCGGAGCAGCAGGTCGGTGAAGTCGGAGTCCTTCTTGACCGCGAAGAGACCGGCGGCCTCACCCTCGTCGGCGTTCATCTCGCGCTGGTAGCGGAAGAGTTCGGGGTCGAGCCCGAGGTCGCCGAGGTGTTCGTTCCAGCGGTCGTGGATCTCTTCCCAGTGCACGTCGAGGTGCTGGTAGAACTTGCCCGCGTCCATCAGGGCGTCGCGGAAGCCCTTCATGGTGCGGCGCCTGCCCTGCGCGCCGGAGGCTCCCTCGACGGGGCGGCCCACGGAGGTGGCCTCGGCGACCGGGAGGTTGTCCAGGCTGAGTCCGGGGCCGGGGCGGAAGGAGTACCAGGCCTCGGCGAACCTTCGCGGGTCGTTGGAGACCTGGTGGCCGCGCCATTCGCTGACCTTGCCGACGACGACGCATTCGCCGGTGAGGGTGTGCTGCCATTCCAGGGCGACATGGCCGCAGTCGTCGGCGAGCAGGAACTTGCGCAGGACGCCGGAGCTGGCGCCGCCCAGGGTGTTGCGGTGACCGGGCAGCATCACCGAGAAGATCAGCTTGAGCAGGACGGACTTGCCGCCGCCGTTCTCCAGGAAGAGCACACCCGCGGGGGCCGGGCGGCGCGGCGGGCCGACCGGCTCGTCCTCGAAGAACTCGGCCTGGGCCGGCGCGGGACTGGGTACGGGCTCACCGACACCGCGCAGGTCGAGGACGGTGTCGGCGTAGCGCGCACCGGCAGGCCCGATGGAGTAGAGGCGGACCCGGGACAACTCGTACATGGCGGCGGACTCTCGTCGTTCGGAAAGCGGGTGCGGAGCGGCAGGTGCGGGGCGGAGCGGCGGATGCGGGGCGGGCAGCGGTGGGCGGGAGGCGGCGGGTGGTGGCTGCCTCAGGCGTGGAAGGGCAGGCCCGCGTCGGCGGCGAGCTCCAGGTCGTCGGTGTCGGGCGGCGGCAGCAGGGTGGCGGTGCCGTCCGTGACGGGCACGACGCCGAGCTCCAGCAGCTCGGCCATGGCCGCGCCGCCCGCCATGTCGCGTACCTGGAGCTGATAGCGGGCGGTGGTGCGGTAGGCGCCGCCCGCGTCGTCCCCGGTGCGCTGGAGGAAGCCGGAGTCGGTGAGGAAGGCGACGGCCTTGCCGATGATGCCGGTGGTGGAGCCGGCCAGTCGCCGGGCGTCCTTGGTCGCTCCGGTGGCGCTGCGGCGGGCGTAGATCCGCCATCCGGCTTCCAGCCCCGGGGTGTCGGTGGCCGGGTCGCTGTTGTCGCCCTGTTCCTCGGCGCGTTCCTCCAGACGGTGACAGGCCTGGCGGACGAAGGCATCGACGCCGTTGACCGTGATCCGGCCGATGTACGCGTCGTCGGCGAGGTCCTCGGGGCGGGGGAAGGCCATGGCCGCGACCGCCAGGTGGGCGAGGCCGTGCAGGAAGCGGTCGGCGGCGTCGGAGGAGGCGCGGCGGGCATAGTCGCCCATGCGTACGGCGAAGACCGAGTCCTCGCCCGCGGTCACCGCCATGCCTGCCCGCGCCGACACCTCCAGGACGATGAGCCCGAGCCCGGTGGCGACGGCGTCGGCGAGCCGGGCGAAGGCGGGCTCCTCCCGGTAGCGGCGGAGCAGTTCGGCGTACTCGGCGTCCCGGGCCGGCAGCAGTTTGGGCTGCAGTCCGAAGGAGACCAGCCGTGCGGCGTCGGCGGCGTCGGCCGGGGTGACGGGGGTCGCGGCGACCGCTTCCTCGGGCGCGGTGGTGTCGGTGCCGTACGTGGGGTGCGTGCCGGACGGCTCGCCCCACGCGTCGGTGTGCTCGGCGTGGTGGTCGCTCACGGCCGTGGCTCCTTGCTGCGGAGGATCTTCGGTACGGAGTGGGGCCCGGAACCCGGCGGCGGGCGGTCGGCGGCGGTCAAGACGCCTCCTTGCGGTCGGCGGCCATTCCGGCCGCGTCCAGCAGGGCCGTGCCCACTATGAGGTCGGCGCCGCCGAACTCCGGGTCGTCCAGCTGCGTACCGTCGTCGACCGCGAACAGCAGGCGCCGCTCGCCCTGCCGGTAGGCGGTGCCGACGGGCGGGCTCGCCGCGTGGACGGCGAGCAGGGCGACCAGATACGGCAGTTCGGGGTCGCTGAGGCGGGCCTCGGCGAGCAGGCCGGAGAGCCGTCGCGGCGCGTCGTGTTCCAGTTCGAGCAGGGTCATGGCGCTCGCGAGCTGTTCCTCGCTGAACCGGCTGTCGTCCGGGGTGGCGATGAGATCGGGCTCGGGCATCTCCGCGCCGAGGTGCTCACGCTCCAGGGGCGGGGTGAGGAGCATGTCGACCAGGTCGCCCACCCGTACGGACGTGGGTGTGCGCAGTCCGGTGCCGTGCGCGAAGAAGGCGTCGGTGGCGCGGATCGACTGTTCGACGGGGAGCGGGAGCAGCGGGGCGACGAGCTGCCCGTACAGGTCGAGGCCGACCCGCGCGGTGGGGGCGGCGAACGCCTGCCGGTCCTGTTCGGCGCGGAACAGCGGTCCCGCCTCCAGCAGGCGTGACTGGAGCTGGGTGTGGCGGCGGATGCAGTCCTTGACGATGTCGACGAGCTCGGCGGCGCGCCGTTTGTGCTCGGGGTCCTCGGCCTCGTCGCGTGCCTTGCGGATGTTGGTGAGGATCGCGTTCTCGTGGCGGTAGCGGTCGGCCACGTGGTCCAGGGCTTCGTCGATCATGTCCGGGACGGCGTTGAGCCAGTCGACCGCGCGCACGTTGCGCCGGGTCGCCTCCAGGGTCCTGCGGAGCGTCTCGGCGTACTGCACGGTGCGGTAGCGGGCCTGTTCGGCGGCGAGCTGGGCGTCGGCGAGGCGGCCCCGGCTGATCAGGACCTCCAGCTTCACCTCGGCCGCGATCTGGGCGCTGGTGACGTCGGTGTCCAGGGCGCCGACCAGGACGTTGACCGCCTCGTCGGTGGTGCGGAGGTAGACGCTGCCGCCGTAGCCCGGGACCTCTTCGATGAGCTTGAAGTCGTAGTCCCGGCGGACGTACGCGCCGTCCGGGCCGAAGGTGCCGTACACCGCGCGGAACCCGCGGTCGACGCTCCCGACGTTGATCAGGTTCTCCAGGACCCAGCGGGCGACCCGCTCGTGCTCGGCGACGGGGCGCCGCGGGGCCTGCGCACCGACGCGGGGCAGGAGTCTGGCCACTATCTGGTCGTGGTCGGCGCCCGTGTCGAAGTCCATGTTGAGCGTGACCAGGTCGATCGCGGCGAGGGCGACCTCCGCCATCGCGTAGACCGTGTACTCACCGGCCAGGTTCGCCTTGCGCACGTCGAGGTCGTGCAGCGGCGCCGTGCAGGCGAGGGCGCGCAGCCGCCGCGAGAGCCCCTCGTCGGCGGCGGGGCCCGGGGCGGGCCGCGGCCCCGCGCTGAGCTGGGGCGCAGCGTTGTCCGTGTAGGCAGGCGAAGTCACGTGGGACAGATTAGGTCCTCGTACCGACAACGGTCGAAACGGCGCAGAAGCGACCGCCCCGGCCCGGCCGTTGCGGAGGCCGGGAGCGGCTCCGTTCGCCCGGTGCGAACCGTACCGGGCGCGGCGCCTCCACCGGCCCTGAACCGTACCGGAGGCTTCCGCTCCCACCGGCCCCCGGACTCCGCGGTGACAACCGCCGCGTCACTCGGCGCGGGCGCCGTATCCGCCGCCTCCCGGTGTACGGACGACCAGGATGTCACCGGCGTCCAGGTCCGCGGTGTCACAGCCCTTCAGTTCCGTGACGGTGACACCGTCGGCGCGCTCGATGCGCTGGCTTCCCAGGGCTCCGGGTTCGCCGCCCGCCATGCCGTACGGGGGGACTCGGCGGTGGCTGGAGAGCAGGGCCACCGTGACCGGTTCGAGGAAGCGGATCCGGCGCTCCACGCCCCGGCCGCCGTGCCACCGGCCCGCCCCTCCGCTGCCTTCGCGCACGCGGAAGCTCTCCAGCAGGACGGGCAGGCGCCACTCCAGAATCTCCGGGTCGGTGAGCCGGGAGTTCGTCATATGGGTCTGTACGGCGTCGGTGCCGTCGAAGCCGTCCCCCGCTCCGGACCCGCTCGCGACCGTCTCGTAGTACTGGACACGGTCGTTGCCGAAGGAGAGGTTGTTCATCGTGCCGGATCCCTCGGCCTGGCCCCCCAGGGCCGCGTAGAGGGCTCCGGTGACGGCCTGGGACGTCTCCACGTTGCCCGCGACGGTCGCCGCCGGGTGGACGGGTGACAGCATCGAGCCGTCGGGAATCCTTACGTCCAGGGGCTTGAGGCAACCGCTGTTGAGCGGGATGTCCTCGGCGACCAGGGTCCGGAAGACGTACAGGACCGCGGCCATGACGACGGACCTGGGGGCGTTGAAGTTGCCCGGTTGCTGGGGGGAGGTGCCGGTGAAGTCGATCACGGCGTCACGGGTGGCCCGGTCCACGGTCAGCGTCACGTCGATCACGGCACCGTTGTCGGTCTCGTAGCGGCAGGCGCCGTCTTCCAGTCCCGCGATGATGCGGCGTACGGATTCCTCGGCGTTGTCCTGGACGTGGCCCATGTAGGCGTCGACGACGTCCAGCCCGAACTGGTCCACCATGCGGCGCAGTTCGGCGATGCCCTTCTCGTTGGCGGCGATCTGGGCGCGCAGGTCGGCGAGGTTGGTGTCCGGGTCGCGGGAGGGGTACGCGGCGGAGGTGAGGAGGTCGCGGGTCTCGGTCTCGCGGAGCCGGCCGTCGCGCACCAGGAGCCAGTTGTCGAACAGCACGCCCTCCTCGTGGATCGTGCGGCTGAAGGCGGGCATGGAACCGGGGGTGATGCCCCCGATCTCGGCGTGGTGTCCGCGCGAGGCCACCAGGAAGCGCAGGGTGCCCGTCGCTCCCCCGGCTGCCTCTCCGTCTCCTCCGCCCCCTTCCTCTCCCCCGACCTTTTCGCCGCCCCCTCCGGCCCCTTCCTCTCCCCCGTCCCCTCCGCTGCTTCCGTCGAGGTCGAACACGGGCGTCACGACCGTCACATCGGGCAGATGCGTGCCTCCGTGGTACGGGTCGTTGATGGCGTACACGTCGCCGGGGCGCATGGTGCCCTCGTTGCGCCGCAGCACTTCCTTGATGGACTCCCCCATCGATCCGAGGTGCACCGGAATGTGCGGCGCGTTGGCGATGAGGTTGCCGTCCGCGTCGAAGAGGGCGCAGGAGAAGTCCAGCCGTTCCTTGATGTTGACGGAGTGGGCGGTGTTCTCCAGACGTACGCCCATCTGCTCGGCGATCGACATGAAGAGGTTGTTGAACACCTCCAGCATCACCGGGTCCACCCTGGTGCCGACGGCGGTCCGTTCGGGGCGGGGGCGGGCCCGCGTCAGCACCAGATGCCCGGTCGGGCCGGCCTCGGCCTGCCAGCCGGGATCGACGACCGTGGTGGCGTCGTCCTCGGCGACGACGGCGGGGCCGGTCACGGTGTCCCCGGGGCGCAGGTCCTCCCGCCGGTGGAGCGGGGTCCTCCGCCATCCGCCGTCGGCGAACATCCGTACGGTGTCCCTCGGTCGCAGCGCGCCCTCGCGTGCGGTGGCGTCGGCCCGGTGCGGGGTGTGCGGCCCGGCCGTTCCGGTCGCCTCCACCGAGACCGTCTCGACGACGAGCGGTTTGTCCATGGTGAACCCGAAGCGGGCCCGGTGGACGGAGGTGAACTCCTCGGTCATGGCGGAGACGGTGTCCAGGGCGACCGGCAGCGCGGCGTCCGTGCCCGCGTACCGCAACAGCGCTCGGGCCGCGGTGCCGATGGCGGAGTCGGGCACCCCGTCGCCCCGGAGGTCGGCACGGGCACGGCCGGCCAGTTCGGCACAGAGCCGGGCCACCCGTTCCCGGACCGTCCCGTCCAGTTCGGCCTCGACGGACTGTTCACGCATCGAGGTGGCGTCGGCGAGACCGATCCCGTACGCGGAGAGCACCCCGGCGAGCGGTGGTACGAGGACGGTGTCGATGCCGAGGGCGTCGGCGACCGCGCAGACGTGCTGGCCGCCCGCCCCTCCGAAGCCGGTCAGGGCGTAACGGGTGATGTCGTGGCCGCGCTGTACGGAGATCTTCTTGACCGCGGTCGCCATGTTGAGCACGGCGATCTCCAGGAAGCCCGCGGCGACCTCCGCGGCGGTGGGCCGCTTCCCGGTGGCCGAGGCCACCTCGGCGGCCAGGTCCTCGAAGCGCTCACGTACCAGGCCCGCGTCGAGGGGCAGGTCCCCGTCCGGGCCGAACACGGCCGGGAAGTGCGCGGGCTGGACCCGGCCGAGCATCACGTTGGCGTCCGTGACGGTGAGCGGTCCGCCGCGCCGGTAGCAGGCCGGTCCGGGCACGGCGCCCGCCGAGTCGGGCCCGACGCGGTAGCGGCGGCCGTCGAAGTGCAGGAGGGAACCGCCGCCCGCCGCGACCGTGTGGATGCGCATCATGGGCGCGCGCATCCGTACCCCGGCCACCTGGGTCCCGAGTTCCCGCTCGAACTCGCCCGAGTAGTGCGACACGTCGGTGGACGTGCCGCCCATGTCGAAGCCGATGACCCGGTCGTATCCGGCCTGCTGCGACGTGCGGGCCATGCCCACGACGCCGCCCGCCGGGCCGGAGAGCACGGCGTCCTTGCCGCGGAAGTGGGCGGCCGCCCGCAGGCCGCCGTTGGACTGCATGAACATCAGCCGGATGCCGCCCAGTTCGGCGGCGACCTCGTCGACGTACCGGCGCAGGATCGGCGAGAGGTAGGCGTCCACGACCGTGGTGTCGCCGCGCGGTACGAGGCGGATCAGCGGGCTGACCTCGTGGGAACCGCTGACCTGGGTGAAGCCCGCCGCGCGTGCGGCGGCGGCGACGGCCCGTTCGTGGGCGGGGTACCGGTAGCCGTGCATGAGGACGACGGCCGCGCTGCGGATGCCGTCGTCGTACGCGGCTCTCAGCTGTCCGGCCACCGGGGCGAGATCGAGGGGTTCCACGGTCCGGCCGTGGGCGTCGATCCGCTCCGGGACCTCGATCACCCGGTCGTGGACGGCCTCGGGAAGCACGATGTGCCGGTCGAAGAGGTGGGGGCGGTTCTGGTACGCGATCCTCAGCGCGTCCCGGAAACCCCGGGTGATGAGGAGGACGGTGGGTTCGCCGCGCCGCTCCAGCAGGGCGTTGGTCGCCACGGTGGTACCCATCTTCACGGCCGCGATCCGGTCGGCGGGCACCGGGTCCGCGGGGCCGAGGCCGAGGAGCAGCCGGATCCCGGCGACGGCGGCGTCGCGGTAGCGCCCGGGGTCGTGCGAGAGGAGCTTGCGGGTGATCAGGTGGCCGTCGGGGTGGCGGCCCACCACATCGGTGAAGGTGCCGCCCCGGTCGATCCAGAACTCCCAGCGTCCGGTCATCCCGCCATTGTGGCGCCGGGTGCGGGAGCGCGCGGGGACGGGACCGCGCAGGGCGTGGCGCAGCCGGCCCCTCCGGCGCACTCCTCGCGCGCCCGCCCGTGTCCGTCCCCGCGCGCACGCGGCACCGGTCCGGGCAGGCGCACCCGGCTCAGCGCAGGAAGAGTGCCGCGAGCCGGGGGAGGCGGCGCCGCGTCTCGTCGTCGTCCTCGGCGTCCCAGTCGTCTCCGGAGGGCTGGACGGGGTGCGCCCTTCCCGCCAGGGCCGCCTCCACCGCCGCGTCGAGGGACGCGGTCTCGCCCTTGATCCTGCGGTACGCCTCCGTTGTCGGCACGCTCAGCGACTCGTAGCCGATCCAGCCGTTCCCGTCGCTCATCCGGACCACCACGGGCAGTTCGGCCAGGGAGTCGGGATCGGCCACGGCGCGGGTGAACGTCTCCCGTCCGAGCAGGATCAGCCCGTCGCGGAAGTCCCTGAACCCGTCGTCGCCGCAGCCGCCCTCGATCAGATAGGCCGCGTTCCACAGCGGCCACCGGTACGCGGCGGCGGCGACCTCTATCGCCTTCACGGAGAAGTCGACGATCTCCGTCGGCCGCCGTGCGGCGAGCACCTCGGTCAGGCGGTCGGGCAGCGGGTCGTCGGGCGGGTCGCGGTCGTCCGCCCGGTCACCGGCCGCCCCGCGCGCCCGCTCGACGATGTCCCACCAGTCTTCGGTATCCATGGACCGAGAGCCTAGATCGGGGGTACGACAACGGCCGGGGCTCCCGCGGCGCGCGGATCCCGACAGGTGCCGGAATCCACCACCGCCCGGCCCCGGGTCCGCGCGTCAGACGGCCGGTGCGTCGGGACCGATCCGGCTGCGCACGGCGGTCTGCACCTCGGCCTCCTCGGCCGGGTCCGCGGCCAGCCGGCGCAGGCGCTCGGCGACCCGGATGTCCCCGGTCTCCGCATGGAGCGCGGCGACCTCGCGCGTGGTCTCCTCGCAGTCCCACAGGCACTCCACCGCGAATCCGGTGGCGAACGACGGGTCGGTGGCGGCCAGCGCCCGTGCCGCCCGGCCCCGCAGGTGCGAGGAGGACGTCTCGCGGTAGACGTGGCGCAGTACGGGGGCGGCGCAGGCGATGCCCAGGCGGCCGGTGCCGTCGACGAGGGTCCACAGCCGCCGGGCGTCGGGCCCGTCGCCGCGTACGGCTTCGCGCAGGGCGCCGAGCACGAGCGGAGCGTCCTGGGCCGTTCCCCGGCAGGCGAGGAGTCCGGCGGCGGAGGCGCCGAGCGCGTCGGGCCGGTGCGCCCAGCGCCGGGCCCGGTCCACGGCGGCTTCGCCGGGCATCCGCTCGAAGGCGGCGACGGCCGCTTCGGCGACGGTGCGCGAGGGGTCGGCGGCGGCGGCCTCGACCAGGTCGAGCACGGCCGGGTCCCTGGCCTCCACGAGGTAGTGCAGTGCGGCGCAGCGGGCGCCTTCGGGACCGCTGCGGGCGGCCTCGACGATCATCGGCCGGTCGTCGGGACCGGCGACCGCGGCGAGGCAGCGGGCGGCGGGGACGTGCAGTTCGCTGCCGCGTTCCCGTGCCTGCTCGGCCCAGTCGAAGACGGCCTGGACGCTCCAGCCGGGGCGGGGGCCGCCGGCGCGCATCTGACGCTGCCAGCGGTCGAACGAGCCCTGTTCGGTGGCGGCTCTGACCCGGGCGCCGACCGCTTCGCGCGCATCGTCGGCCCACAGCCGCCAGGGGCGCGGTTCATAGGCGTCCCGTACGGCGACGGCCAGTTCGGCGGCGCCCTCCGGGGTGGCCGGGAAGCGGCCGAGCACGGGCACGGCGAGGGAGCGCAGCCCGGCGTCGTCGTCGCGCAGGGCCAGCTCGTCCAGTGCCCAGGCCCAGTTGGCGCCGGTGGCCGCGTACCGCCGCAGCAGGGCGAGCGCGTCGTCGCGCCCGTACGAGGCGAGGTGTCCGAGGACCGCGAGGGCCAGGCCCGTGCGTGAGTCGTCGGTGTCGACGTGGTCGTCGGGGTCGCGCAGGTGCTGCTCGATCTCTTCGATGCCGCCGTCGAGATCGAGGTACAGGCGCGCGTAGTAGAGGGAGCGGTTCTCGACCTGCCAGTCGTGCCGCGGGTCGCTCAGAACGCAGTGGTTGAGAGCCGCGAGGGCCTCGGGGCGCGGCGCGGCGAGCGCGTGGAGGGTGCCGTCGCCGCGGCCCCTCTGCAACAGGCCGAGCAGGGTACCGCTCGGCGCTATGAACGGATCGAACATGGAAAATGCCTCACATCAAGCTGTCGACGCAACCGGGACTGTGCCGTTCCACGTGCCCGTGGGCACTATGCCGCGCAGCAACATGATCGGCCGACCGCCGTCTTCTGCCTGGTGTAGACCATCTTCCTCTGCCTCTCGTCGGTGGTCCTGAGCGGACCCGCGACGTCATGATGACCCAGCCATTTCGCCACCGCGACCACATTTACGACGGACCGGTCAGCGGACATACCGGTGGGCATGCCGCACACCGTGCCCGCGGACGCCTCAGCGGGCACCGAAGCGTTCCAGCAGGTCGGTCTTGCCGAACATGTGCGCCGTGTCCAGCGCGGACGGCGTTCCGGCGGCGGGGTCGGCGCCCGCGGCGAGGAGTGCGTCGATCACGCCGTTCTCGCCCTTGAAGACGGCTCCGGCCAGCGGGGTCTGGCCCCGGTCGTTGGCCCGGTCCGGGTCGGCGCCGCGGGCGACGAGGGCGGTGACCGCCGTGGCGTGCCCGTGGTAGGCGGCGAGCATCAGGAGCGAGTCGCCCCGGTCGTTGGTGAGATTCGCGGGTACGCCGGCGTCGACGTACGCGGCGAGCGCGTCCGCCTCACCGCGGCGGGCCAGGTCGAAGACCTTGGTCGCCAGCTCGACCACCTCGGGATCGGGGGTTTCGCTCATCGGACGGACCGCCTTTCATCACCGTTACTGCTGCCGCTGACCTGGTGGGGAGTACGGCACGGGGCCGTACGAGTGAATCGACAGGGTACTGCTCCGGGGCCGACATGACCCGGCCCGGATGCGGCAACAGATCACCGCGAGTGACTCCTGCCCTGCGGGGGCGCCGAAATGCTCCCCCCGGACACCCGACTTCCCTCCGCCAACCAGGTGAAAATGCATCTTTTTCACCTGAATGCCCCCTTTATCGTATAGATACTTCCTGTGAGCCTGGAAGGACTCATGGTGACTGTCCCCTCAACCAGGAGAACACTCATGATCCTTTCCATCTCGGGCGTCGTCCTGCTCGGCATCATCGTCTTCCTGTTCTTCAAGAAGGACGGGCTCAAGGCGTCGCACGCCCTCATCTGCGCCCTGTTCGGCTTCTATCTGGCCGGCACCGCCATCGCACCGAGCATCACAGCGGGCGGGGCGAGCCTCGCCGGCCTGCTGGGCGGGATCAAGTTCTGACGCTCCGCAACCGCTTCCACCTTCAGGAGACAGACGTGGCCCGGCGACCACTCCCCCGCATTCTGAGCAGCGGCAGCGCTTCGATCACTCGCAGTCGGGAGATCGCGCGTACGGCCGCCGACAGCGCCACCGACGTACTCCATCCGCTGATCACGGTCGTTCGTGGTCTGCGGCTGCTGGCCGTGGCAGGACGGCAGAAATGGATCGCGACACCCAAGGAGCGGCGCGGTCCCAAGCTGTTCCTCACTGCGGCCTGCGTGCTCGTGGTGGCGCTCATCCCGCACGGGCCCGTGCTGGCCCTGGTCTCGGTGATGGGCGCTGCCGCCTGGAAGGGACGGGAACGCACGCCCGTGAAGACCGGCCCCGACGACACCGAGACCGGGCGGCTGCGGTCCCTCTACGAGGCGCTCGTGCCGTACTTCTCCGTGGCCGACGACCCCAGTCCGCTGTTCTCCCACGGCGGCGACTGGGAGAAGGTCTTCGGCGGTTTCGCGTTCGACGACGACGGCCGTCCCACCCGTCTCCAGGTGTCCTACCCGGCGTACTTCACCGACGGCGAGGCCGCCTCCCGGACCCGGATCGAGCAGCTGCTGCACGCCAAGTCGGGCCGCGGCCGCGAGTACCACTTCGCCTGGGACGAGGAGGCCAACCAGCTCGTGATGACGGTGCTCGACCCGCTGCCCACCTCGATCGCGGCCCAGCGCTTCGTCACCGCCCCGGGCGAGACCGTCCTCGGCTTCACCGACTCGGGCGCGGTCTCCCGCACCGCTCCCGTGCGGGACGGCGACGAGACCCGCGACGCCTCCCCCGTCGTCTGGCGGACCGGCGCCCGCTGCACGGAACCCCATCTGCTGGTCGTCGGGCAGCCCGGCAGCGGCACCACGACCCTGCTCCGCTCGATCGCCCTCCAGGCCCTCCAGCACGGCGACATCCTCGTCGTCGAAGGCAGCGGAGCCGGTGAGTACGGCGCTCTGACAGGCCGGGCCGGAGTCCTCGCCGTGGAGTGCGGACTGACCGGAGCGCTGGCGGCCCTGGAGTGGGCCGCGCACGAGACGGAACGCCGCCTGATCGCCGCCAACCGCGCACGGCAGGCCGGGCACCCCGCTCCCGACGACATCACGCGCCCGCTCTGGGTCCTGCTGGACCGGCCGAGCGCCCTCGGGCACCTCGCGGCCGCCGACGGCAGGCCCGATCCGCAGGAGCTGCTCCAGGTTCCGCTGCGGCACGGCCGGGCGGCCGGGGTCACCGTGGTGCTGACCGACCAGTTCGACAGCCTGGACACCCTCAGCGAGACCGTACGGACCCACACCCGGGCCCGTGCCGTCCTCGGCCCGGCCTCGCGCGAGCAGATCGAGTCCGTCCTCGGGATCCAGCCGCACACCACCCCGACCGCGGAGGTCCCGGCCGGCCGTGGGTACGCCAGGCTCGGCGCGGGGCCGGTGCTGCGGCTCCAGGTCCCGGCCACACCCGACCCGTACGACGACGCCACGAGCGCCGCGCACCGGCAGGCGGTGCTCGACCTGCTGCCGGCCCGCCAGAACCCCCAGAACCCCCTGAACCCCCTGGACACGGACGTTCCCGGCCGGGAGACGGACGGGGAGCATGCCGCGGAACCCCCGCCGGTGTCTCCGCCGATGTCCCTGTCGATGCCTCGGTCGATGCCGGAGGAGACGGTCACGGCCGAGGTGATCCGGGCCGAGGCCGAACCCATGGAGACGGTGCCGGTCGAGGCCGTGGCGATGGACCTCAGGCCCTCGGAGCCGCAGGGCAAGCCCCAGCCGGCGGTGGCCGAGGGGTGACTCCCTCCGCGCACACGACGGCGGGCGGGCGGCGGGTCCGGTGACCTGCCGTCCGCCCGCCGTCCCGCGAGGTACGCGGCTCTCAGGCCACGAAGCTCCGCGGCGCCTCGACCCCGGCGCCCGCCCCCGACCGCACCAGCTCCGCGGCGGCCGCGAGCCGGACGGCCGCCTCGTCCGCCACCGGACCCCCCACGGTGAACGGCAGCCGTACGTAACCCTCGAACGCCCCGTCGACGCCGAACCGGGGACCGGACGGCACCCGCACGCCGACCCGCTCGCCCGCCACGGCCAGCCGGGAGCCGGAGAGGCCGCCCGTACGCACCCACAGGGTCAGCCCGCCGCCCGGCACCCCGAACTCCCAGTCGGGCAGCTCCCGGCGCAGCGCCGTGACCAGTGCGTCCCGGTTATCCCGTGCCTGGCCGCGCCGGACCTCCACCGCCTGCTCCCAGCCTCCGGTACGCATCAGCCAGTTGATGGCGAGCTGCTCCAGAACGGGTGTGCCCATGTCGGCGTAGGCGCGGGCGGCCACCAGGCTGCGGATCACATCCGGGGCGGCCCGCACCCAGCCGATCCGCATGCCGGCCCAGAACGCCTTGCTGGCCGAGCCGACGGTCAGGACCGTGCTGCCCGCGGGATCGAACGCGCAGACCCGGCGCGGCATGGCGACATCGGCGTCCAGGCGCAGCTCGCTCATGGTCTCGTCGACGACCAGGACCGTTCCGGCGGAGCGGGCCGCGTCGACCAGGGCCCTGCGCTGCTGTTCGTCGGCCAGGGCGCCGGTGGGGTTGTGGAAGTCGGCGACGACATAGGCGAGCCGGGGTGCGGAGTCGCGCAGCACCTGCCGCCAGCGGTTCATGTCCCAGCCGCCGAGCCCCTCCTCCATCGCCACCGGTACCAGCCGGGCGCCCGCCTCACGCATCAGCTGGAGGATGTTGGCGTAACTGGGCGACTCCACGGCGATGCGCTCACCGCGTCCGGCGAAGAGATGGCAGATCGCGTCGATGGCGCCCATCGCGCCGGTGGTGACCATGATCTGTTCCGGCATCGTCGGGATGCCGCGTTCGGTGTAGCGGTCGGCGATCAGCTGCCGCAGCGCGGGCAGACCGGCCGGGTAGTCGCCGTGCGTGTGCGCGTACGGCGGCAGCTCCTCCAGCGCCCCCTGAACGGCCCGGGTCAGCCACGGTTCGGGGGCCGGCAGCGAGGCGCACCCCAGGTCGATCATCGAGCCGAGCGACTCCGGGGGCAGCGGTTCGAGCCCGCGGGCGGGCAGCGGGTTGCCCGCCGGGACCGCCGTCCAGCTGCCGGCGCCGCGCCGGGACTCCAGGAATCCTTCGGCCCGCAGCGCCTCGTAGGCGGCGGCGACGGTCGTCCGGCTGACGGCCAGGGCCAGGGCCAGCTCCCGTTCGGCGGGGAGCCGGGCGGCGACCGGGACCCGGCCTTCGAGGACGAGCAGCCGCACCCCGTCGGCGAGCGCGCGGTAGGCGGGCGGCTTGCGGCTGCCCGGTCCGGCGGGCCGGGGCTGCTGGGCCTGGAGCTGCCGGGCGAGCTGCGCCGCACCGACCGTCGAAGTCCACTGCACCATCGAAATCAGTCCACCTTCCTCGGATTGGCCATAGTTGGCAGCCAATCCCCTGCCACAGAGTGACACGCAGCAGTCCACCACCACCACAGCAGGGGGCACCACGTGTTCAGGACAACCGCCCGGAGCGGCACCCGTCTCACCCGGCGGCTGGTCCAGCTGTACGTCGGCCTGGCGCTGTACGGCGCGAGTGCGGCAGCTCTCGTACGGGCCGGCCTCGGCCTGGAGCCGTGGGGCGTGCTGCACCAGGGCCTCACCGAACTGACCGGCATCTCCATCGGCGTCGTCTCGATCATCGTCGGCGCGGTCGTGCTGCTGCTGTGGATCCCCCTCCGGCAGCGCCCCGGGCTCGGCACCGTGTCGAACGTCTTCGTGGTCGGCCTGGCCATGGACGGCACCCTCGCCCTGCTGCCGGAGGCGCACGGGCTCGCGGCGCGTGTCCCGCTGATGCTCGCCGGTGTCCTGTTCAACGGGGTGGCGACGGGCCTCTACATCACCACCCGGTTCGGCCCCGGCCCGCGCGACGGACTGATGACCGGCCTGAACCGGGTCACCGGACGGTCCATCCGGCTGGTCCGCACGGCGATCGAGGTGGCCGTCGTGGTCACCGGCTTCCTGCTCGGCGGCTCGCTCGGCATCGGCACGGTCCTGTACGCGCTGGCGATCGGCCCGCTCGCGCAGGTCTTCCTTCGCGTCTTCGCCGTCCCGTCGCCCGCCGAGGACCCCGGGGCCGTTGCCGCCCCGACACCGGAGCGGGCCATACTGCCGCAGTGAACTCTGGACGCCACCCCTATCTGGACCACCCCACGACGATTCCGTTCGCCCATCGCGGCGGGGCGGCGGACGGGGTGGAGAACACCGCGGCCGCGTTCCGCCGGGCGGCCGCGGCGGGCTACCGCTACTTCGAGACCGATGTGCACACCACGGCCGACGGCCGGCTGGTCGCCTTCCACGACGCCACGCTGGACCGGGTGACGGACGGCCGGGGACGGATATCCGAACTGCCGTGGAGTCAGGTGCGGCGGGCCAGGGTGGCGGGCAGCGAACCGCTGCCGCTCTTCGAGGAGCTGCTGGAGGAGTTCCCCGGGGCCCGCTGGAACGTCGACCTGAAGACGGAGTCCGCGCTCGCGCCGCTCCTCGACCTGATCCGCCGCGCCGACGCCTGGGACCGGGTGTGCGTCGGCTCGTTCTCGGAGGCGAGGGTGGCCAGGGCGCAGCGCGCGGCCGGTGGGCGGCTGGCCACGTCGTACGGGGTGCGCGGCGTCCTTGGCCTGCGGCTCCGCTCGTACGGCATTCCGGCGGCGCTGCGCGCGGGTGCCGTGTGCGCGCAGGTTCCCGAGAGCCAGAACGGTATCCGGGTCGTCGACCGGAGTTTCGTCCGTACGGCGCATGCGCGCGGGCTTCAGGTCCATGTCTGGACGGTGAACGAACCGGAACGGATGACAGCGCTCCTGGACCTCGGAGTGGATGGCATCATGACCGATCACATCGAGACGCTGCGAACGGTGCTGAGTGAGCGGGGGGCCTGGGCATGACGCCGGTCCGTCCACGTACGCACGGGGACGACCGAGGGGGCGCGGGTTGAGCACGGGAACCACAGGGACGGCCGGTCCGGCGGAGCTGCCGCCGGACACCGGAGCGGCGGCCGCCCGCCTGCGGGAGCAACGCGGCTGGTACTTCTACGACTTCGCCTGCTCCGTCTACTCCACCAGCGTGCTCACCGTCTTCCTCGGCCCCTATCTGACGTCGATAGCCAAGGCCGCGGCCGACCCGGACGGGTTCGTCCACCCGCTGGGCATACCCGTGCGGGCCGGTTCGCTGTTCGCGTACGCCGTCTCGGCGTCCGTCGTGGTGGCCGTGGTGCTGATGCCGATCGTGGGCGCCGCCGCGGACCGTACGGGCCGCAAGAAGCCGCTGCTCGCGGCTGCCGCCTATGTCGGCGCGGCGGCGACGACCGGAATGTTCTTCCTGGACGGCCACCGTTATCTGCTGGGCGCCTTCCTGCTGATCGTCGCCAACGCGTCGATCTCCGTGTCGATGGTGCTCTACAACTCCTATCTCCCGCAGATCGCCGAGCCGGAGGAACGGGACGCGGTCTCCTCCCGCGGCTGGGCCTTCGGGTACACCTCGGGCGCGCTGGTCCTGATGCTGAACCTGGTCCTCTACACGGGCCACGACTCGTTCGGGCTCTCGGAGTCCGACGCGGTGCGCGTCTGTCTCGCCTCGGCGGGTGTCTGGTGGGGCGCCTTCACCCTCGTACCGCTGCGCCGGCTGCGCGACCGCCGGGTGGCGCCGGACGGCGAGGGGGCGGTCGGCTCGGGCTGGCGCCAGCTGATGGCCACCCTGCGCGACATGCGCCGCCACCCCCTCACACTGTCCTTCCTGCTCGCGTACCTCGTCTACAACGACGGGGTGCAGACGGTGATCTCGCAGGCCTCGGTGTACGGCTCCGAGGAGCTGGGCCTCGATCAGACGACGCTGATCACGGCCGTACTGCTGGTGCAGGTGCTCGCGGTGGCGGGTGCCCTGGGGATGGGGCGGCTCGCCCGGGTGTACGGCGCGAAGCACACGATTTTGGCCTCACTGGTGATCTGGACGCTGATCCTGGTCGCCGCCTACTTCCTGCCCGCCGACGCGCCCGCCTTCTTCTACGCGCTGGCGGCGGCGATCGGCCTGGTGCTGGGCGGAAGTCAGGCACTGTCCCGGTCGCTCTTCTCGCACCTGGTGCCGCGCGGGAAGGAGGCCGAGTACTTCTCCGCGTACGAGATGAGCGACCGCGGCCTGAGCTGGCTGGGGCCGCTGGTCTTCGGTGTGGCGTACCAGCTGACCGGCAGTTACCGGGAGGCGATCATCTCGCTGGTCCTCTTCTTCGTACTCGGTTCGGTACTGCTCGCGAGGGTCCCGGTACGGCAGGCCGTGGCGGCCGCGGGCAACCCTGTTCCGGACCGGATTTAGACGTTGAAGTGAAAGGCCGGTAGTGTACGCCTTTGGCCTGCCCGGAGGACCGTTACTGCGAGTGGAAGCAACTGAACCGTTGGGTGACACCTTCCACCAGATGTGACAAACCGGGCATTGGTGGGTACTCAACCCTGAAAAAGCAGCGGCACGACGGGCGACGCATGACCGGCAACGGGAATCTTTACCGCCGACCGGACGTTGACCGGATGACGACGACAGCGACTTCTGTCCTGTGGGCGACAAGCCCGGGAGGCACGATTCATGAGTGAGCGAGCTCTCCGCGGCACGCGACTCGTGGTTACCAGCTACGAGACGGACCGCGGCATCGATCTGGCCCCGCGCCAGGCGGTGGAGTACGCATGCCAGAACGGACATCGATTTGAGATGCCGTTCTCGGTAGAGGCGGAAATTCCGCCGGAGTGGGAGTGCAAGGCGTGCGGCGCCCAGGCACTCCTGGTGGACGGGGATGGCCCCGAGGAGAAGAAGGGCAAGCCTGCGCGTACGCACTGGGACATGCTCATGGAGCGGCGCACCCGCGAGGAGCTGGAGGAGGTGCTGGCCGAGAGGCTGGCGGTTCTGCGCTCCGGAGCCATGAACATTGCCGTGCACCCGCGGGACAGCAGGAAATCTGCCTGACCGCGTAACACCGCATAGAAGAGCCGCGGGCCCGTGACACAGATCGTGTGTCACGGGCCCGCGGCTCTTTGCTGTGCGCTCACCCTCGCCGTGCGCTCCTCCCGGACCCGTGGCTTCCCGGTCGCGGTCGCGCACACGCTCCGGCCTGCGGCTCGGGCGTCGGAGCGCCCCGGCGGGCGGGGCCCGGACGGGGCGCTCCTGGCCCGGTCGCGGCCCTCAGGGATTCAGGGGCGGGCGCGGACCCCGGGGGCCGTCGTCGGGGCGTGAGGGCGCCTGTGCGCCGTCCTCGCGGATGACCTCGCCCTGGACGACCTTTCCGTCCGGCCGGTGCATACGGGCCTGCTGGAAGGCGCCCGAGAGGCTGTCGGGCGACGCGGCCCGGATCCGGCGCTCCAGGGAACGCTCCGCGTACCGGCCGAGCATCGTGCGGACCGGCGGCACCAGCAGGAGCAGCCCGGCCACGTCCGAGATCATGCCGGGGATCATCAGCAGCAGGCCGCCCAGCATCAGGAAGCCGTTGCCCTTGGTGCCCGTGGGCGCGGCGGGCGGGGTGGCGGGGGCGCCGGGCTGCCCCGGCATCTGCTGAAGGGTCTCGGTGAGATTGCGGAAGGCGCGCCGCCCGGCCCGTTTGATGACCACGGCTCCGAGGACGCCGCCGGCCACCAGGAGCAGCAGGACGGTGAGCCCGCCCGCCGCGCCGGCCACCACGGTCAGCAGCCAGATCTCCAGCACCAGCCAGGCGGCGATGCCGAGCGGCAGGAAGGTGCGGGCGCGTGAACGCTTCGGACGGGTCGGGGGCGGTGTGCCGGTCGTCATGCCCCCAGTGTGCCCGTAAGGGCGTGCAAGTGGCGTAAGGGGGTGATCATGACGCGACGGCGGCGGACCCTCGGGCGGCCGGAGCCCCCCGAGCGGCCGTGAGTCTCAGGAGTGCTTGCGGCCCAGGACCTTGTTGGTCCGGGTCGTGATGCCCCAGCCGGTGACCCGCCACAGCGCCTCGACGAGGATGTCCCGGCTCATCTTCGAGTCGCCGACCTCGCGGTCCACGAAGGTGATCGGCACCTCGACCACGTGGTAGCCCGCTTCGACGGCGCGGCGGGCGAGGTCCACCTGGAAGCAGTAGCCCTGCGAGGCGACCTCGTCGAGACCGAGGCCCTTGAGGGTCTCGGTGCGGAAGGCGCGGTAGCCGCCGGTGACGTCCCGGACCGAGAGGCCGAGGGCCAGGCGGGAGTACAGGCTGCCGCCCCGGGAGATCATTTCGCGGCTCTTGGGCCAGTTGACCACCCGGCCGCCCGGAACCCAGCGGGAGCCGAGGACCAGGTCCGCGCCCTTGAGCGCGGTGAGCAGCCGGGGCAGCTCCTCGGGCTGGTGGGAGCCGTCCGCGTCCATCTCGACCAGAACGCCGTAGCCGTGCTCGGAGCCCCAGTCGAAGCCCGCCAGATAGGCCGCGCCGAGCCCTTCCTTGCCCTTGCGGTGCAGGACATGGACCTTGTCGTCCTGGGCCGCGATCTCATCGGCGGCCTTGCCCGTGCCGTCGGGGCTGTTGTCGTCGGCGACCAGGATGTCGGCCTCCGGCACGGCGGCGCGCACGCGGTCGACGATCGGCCTGATGTTCTCGACCTCGTTGTAGGTCGGAATGATCACCAAGACCTTGCCGAGCGGGCCGTACTGCCTCTGACCGCCGTCGTTCACTGCTGCCCCTTAAAGTCCGTACGCAGACGCACACCATATCGAGCGCATCGCGGCCGGACTCCGACGCGGTCGCACACCGGCGCCACGCAGGTCGGGGCAGATCCGTGGAACCAGGGACAGAACTGACGGCCGGAGCCGCGGACAGCACTGCGGATCGGGGCCCGGCGCCCTTCGGGCCGACCTGGGACCCGCTGGCTGCGGGTCGACCGAAAGCCGTTGTCTACTGAACGTCCGGGCCCCACCCGGGTCACACCCTCCGTCCGGCTGAAACCTTCCCTCGCCCCCGAGGCGCGGACGCTGAACCTGGCTGTCAGTGGTGGTGCGCCGGTGCGGCACACCACCCCATGACCCAGCGGCGTTCGACGACTGCGTGGAGGTTTAACCGGTCGGACGTCCTGTGGTGGACTCGGCCGAACCTACCGGCCCGTGGGCGCGTTCTGTCAACAGTCGCTCGACCTGCGGCTTTTGCCCAAATTGCCTGGTCAGTGCCGGAGATCCGCAGGTCGCGGCAGAGTGCGTACGCCTTCGATCGGCGGTACGAAATGTCCGCACGTCACTCGTTCGGCCGTACGTAGACAGTTTGTCCGAACACCACCGTGCGCAGGCAGACGGGGAGTTCGGCTCCGGGGGTGAGATCGGGCAGGCCGGGGGTGCCGGACCGGGGGTCGGTCGACCAGCGGGCGACCCGGTCGTCGGGCGCCTGGACCAGCAGTTCCTCGGTCCGCCAGATCGCGTAGTCGGCCGGGGCGCCGGGCACCAGGAGCCCCGCGTCGTCGCGGCCGACGGCCCGCCAGCCCCCACGGGTGTGGGCGGTGAAACCGGCCCGTACGGAGATCCGGTGCCCGGGCGTCCGGTGGAAGGCGGCGGCCCGCACCGTCCCCCACGGGTCCAGCGGGGTGACCGGGCTGTCCGAGCCGAAGGCGAGCGGCACACCGGCGCGCAGCAGGGCCGCGTACGGGTTGAGGGTCGCCGCCCGCTCGGCACCGAGGCGCTGGGCGTACATGCCGTCCGCGCCGCCCCAGGCCGCGTCGAAGGCGGGCTGGACGGAGGCGGTGAGGCCCAGTTCGGCGAAGGCGGCGACGGTCTCGGGGGTGAGCATCTCGGCGTGTTCGACCCGGTGGCGTGCCGCGCGGATACGGGCGAGCCCGAGCGTCCCGGCGGCGGCCCGTACGCCGTCGACGACGGCGGAGACGGCGGCGTCGCCGATGGCGTGGAAGCCCGCCTGGAGCCCCGCCTCGGTGCACGCGGTGACATGGGCGGCGATCTGCGCGGCGTCCAGGTGCGCGGTACCCGTGTGCGGGGCGTCCGCGTACGGCTCGTGCAGGCAGGCGGTGTGCGAGCCGAGGGAACCGTCGACGAAGAGGTCCCCGGCCGCGCCGATCGCGCCGAGTTCCCGGACGCGGCGCGCGCCCTTCTCGTCGGCGACCGGCTCGGCCCAGAGCCCGAAGACCCGCGGCCCGGGATGCTCGGCGGCGAGCTTCAGGAGGCCCGTGAAGTCCTCCTCGTCGGAGATGTCGGGCCCCGCGCACTCATGGACGGTGCCGATGCCGAGCGAGGCGGCGTGGCTCAGCGCGGCCCGCTGGGCGTCCGCGCGCTGCCCCGCCGAGAGCGCGCCGTGCGCGGCGGACCGCACGGCATGGTGGGCGGCGCCGGTCAACGGCTCGTCGGGGTGATATCCGGTCATCGCCGTGACGCCCGGAACGAGGTCCAGCAGGGCGGTCGTGACGACCGCGGAGTGCACATCGATCCGGGGCAGGTAGAGGGCCCGGCCGCCTGCCGCCGCATCGAGTTCACCGCGCGTCGGGTGGCGCCGCTCCGGCCAGCGGGCCGCGTCCCAGCCGTGTCCGAGCAGCACCCGGTCGGCGGGGCGACTCTTTGCGAACGCACGTACGAGATCAAGGGCTTCGGCGAGCGTGCGGGCACCGGAGAGGTCGAGTCCGGTCAGGGCCAGACCGGTCGCCGTGGTGTGCACATGGGCGTCCGTGAAAGCCGGGGTGACAAGGGCTCCTTCGAGGTCGACCACATCGTCGACGCCGCTCGCGAAGGCATCGGCGGCCCCTTCGGAACCCACCCAGGCGACATGCCCGCGTTCGACGACCATCGCAGTGGCGAAGGGATCGGCCGGGCTGTGGACGTCTCCACCGCGCAGCAGCACGGTGCGGTGTTCGGGGGCGCTCTGGGAGGCGGTGCTGTCGGTCATGGGACCAGTCTCGCGCCTGCACGGAGCCTTCCGCTCCGCGCCCCCCTCGTGGACGGAACGGCCCCCGGGCCGCCCGCGGCCTCCGGGACCTCAGATGTGCGGCGGCCGCGCCTCGTACGGGGTGGACAGGACGACGGTCGTACGCGTGGAGACACCGGCCAGCGTGCGGATCCGGGTGAGCAGGTGCTCCAGTTCCAGCGGGGTCGCCACACGCACCTTGAGGATGTAGTTCTCGTCCCCCGCCACGCTGTGGCACGCCTCCAGCTCCGGCACCCCGGCGAGCCGCTCCGCGATGTCGTCCGGCGCGCTCGGGTCGAACGGCTTCACCGAGATGAACGCGGTGAGGGGCAGGCCGACGGCCTCGGGGTCGACGACCGCGGCGTAACCGCGGATCACCCCGCGCTGCTCCAGCCGGCGGACGCGCTGATGAACGGCCGAGGTGGACAGGCCCGTGGCCTTGCCCAGGTCGGTGTAGCTCATCCGCCCGTCCTTGACGAGCAACTCCACAATCTGACGGTCCAGCTCCTCCATGCGGATCAACCTATTGCCCCAGGTCCCTCGCGGCACACCCGTGGGGGCCCAGGAAGGGCACCTGCGGGCGGCATGTGATGAATGCCACAGGTTTACGGGTGGGTAGGCAACGGCCTCGCGGTTACGGCCCGCGCGCGACGGGAAGTGCTTGCTGTGGCCGAGGGCGTGGCGCCTTGCCGGCCCACCCGAGGGGGGAATTCCCATGCAGAGCCTGAAGCTCACCGGACGTACCGAACCCGAACCCGCCGATCCGGACGAGGACGGCGCGCCCGACGCGTACGACACGTTCGAGATGTTCCGAGTGATCTGCCCGGACTGCTCGCAGCCGATCGCGCTCCTGGCCGACGAGGACGTCCTCCCGGAGCACGCGCTGTGCCCCACTCCGTGGAACCCGTTCGTCCTCACGGTGTGTGCCGGAACCGGGCGCGGCGCCTCGGACGCGCGGGCCGCCGACGAGTCGCTGGAGGTCCAGGAGCAGGAGACGGCGCTGCTGCTGACGCTCCCTCAGGGCCTCGACTGGCGGATGCAGCCCTTCTCCCACGCCGGCGGCCCCGGCTCGCGCCCGCTGCAGGTGTCGCCGATGCGGCGACACGCCGCCTGACGGCTCCTCACTCCTGCGCCGCACCACGACGGACCGGCCGACGTGGTGCCCGCAGCAAGCGGCTCCCCGGTGCGCTCGGGACAGCCCTCGGCGTCCGCGTGCGTGCGCGTCCCGCCGCACGGACAGTGACGAACTGGCGCCCGAATCGGGCGGACAGCGACCCGTCGGCGCCCGCCGGCGTCGGCGCGTCATGACGATGCTGCAGGCAACGGACGGCTCCGGTCGCCGCCGTCCCGTACCCCCGGCTTCCGAAGAATCGGTTCCGCGGCCGGTGCCGCGACCGGGTCCGCCTGAGCGTCGCAGCCCGGTGTCCCCAGCGCACCCGCGGCCCACCCGTCATCGCCCCGCCCCGCCGCCCGGTCACTGCCGCGTTCCGTCCCGCGGCCCATGCATAGGGCGACCGGGCGGTCCTGCACGGCGCCCGCCGCCGAACCGCCCGTCCACCTGGCCGTGCCGCGGCACCGGGAGAGCGCCGGACGGACTCTGCCGGCCGCCATGACCGGGATCGGACCCGGATCATGGCCACACCCGTGTGGTCGGAGGGGCCTTTCCGGGTCAGCGCGTCTCGGGACCCGCGAGGTGGCGGGCGATGACCATGCGCTGGATCTGATTGGTGCCTTCGACGATCTGCAGCACCTTGGCCTCGCGCATCAGCCGCTCGACCGGGAAGTCGAGGGTGTAGCCGTAGCCGCCGAGCACCTGCACCGCGTCGATGGTCACCCGCATCGCCGCGTCCGTGCAGAACAGCTTCGCCATGGCCGCCTGCCGCGAGAAGGGCTGACCCGCGTCACGCAGCCGGGCCGCCTCCAGATAGAGCGCGCGGCCCGCCTCGATCTGGGTGGCCATGTCGGCGATCATGAAGCGCAGTCCCTGGAAGTCCGCGATGGGACGGCCGAACTGGCGCCGCCCGGTGGCATATCCGACCGCTTCGTCCAGGGCCGCCTGCGCGACACCGATGGCACAGGCGGCGATCCCCAGCCGCCCGGAGTCGAGCGCGGACAGCGCGATGGCGAAGCCCTGCCCCTCCTCGCCGATGCGGCGCTCGTCGCCGATCCGTACGCCGTCGAAGTGGAGTTGGGCGGTGGGCGAGCCCTTCATGCCCATCTTCTTCTCGGGAACGGCCGCGTTCAGGCCCTCGGCGTCGCCGGGGACGAGGAAGGCGGTGATGCCGCGCGGGCCCTCCGCACCGGTGCGGGCCAGCACGGTGTAGAAGTCGGCGATGCCCCCGTGCGTGATCCAGGCCTTGGTGCCGGTGATGATCCAGTCGTCGCCGTCCCGTACCGCCTTCGTGCGCAGCGAGGCGGCGTCGGAGCCCGAGGAGGGTTCGGAGAGGCAATAGGCGCCCAGCAGACCGCCCGAGAGCATGGCGGGGAGGTGCGAGGCCCGCTGCTCCTCGGTGCCGTATCCGGCGAGCGCGTGGCAGGCCAGCGAGTGGACGCTGACGCCGAGGCCGACCGTGAGCCGGGCCGCGGCCAGCTCCTCCAGCACCTGGAGATAGACCTCGTAGGGCTGATCGCCGCCGCCGTGCGCGGAGTCGTAGGGCAGTCCGAGCAGCCCGGACTCGGAGAGCAGGGTGAAGACCTCGCGCGGGAA
Organism: Streptomyces sp. NBC_01237; assembly: GCF_035917275.1. Taxonomy (NCBI): domain Bacteria; kingdom Bacillati; phylum Actinomycetota; class Actinomycetes; order Kitasatosporales; family Streptomycetaceae; genus Streptomyces; species Streptomyces sp. NBC_01237. The sequence continues at coordinate 1,407,193 of NZ_CP108508.1, forward strand.
CGTGCCCGCTTCCTCCTCCTCGGCGGCCCGGGGAGCGATCTCCTTCGACACGATGTCGCGCACGAGCGCGACGAGCTGCCGGGACTCCTCGGTGGGCAGACGGCGTTCCACCAGCTGCGGGGCACGGTCGGACATGACGGCGCTCTCCTCCCTGTCGGGCGTTGCGGCGGTCGCGCGCGCGGGGTGTGCGCGGCGCCGCCGGGTGATCTCCCGGGCCGCGCCCGGGAAAAGCGGTACTCCGCAACCGATCCTGCCTTCTCGGATCACGAGAGGCGCTGGCCAGCGGCTGTGGCGGGTTGAGTATGCCCGATGGGAGCGCTTGCGTCACGGGGTGCCCGCAGGACCTGCGGTCATGGAAATTGGTACGAACCATTGACCCAACTGGTCTAGTCCTTCTACGGTTCCACCGAACGCCTTACCGCGTTCATGCCAACTCGCACGGAGCTCGACGGCGCACCGGACCCACCTGTGCTCGCGGAGCCTCCCGTGCGGCGCCCGACCTTGCACCCCCCACGCTCAAGCCCTCCCCCACGAGGAGCCACGATGTTCACATCGCACCGTCCCCGCGCCCGGTTCCGGGCGCTCGCCGCGGCCGCTTGTACGGCCGCCCTCGGCGCCACCCTGCTCGGCGTCGCGGGTACCTCATCAGCCGGCGCGGCCCCCGCCCCCCAGAAACAGGCGGCAGCTCCCGCCGCCGCCGAGGCCGCCCCCACCGCGGCCGGCGGCAAGGTGGTCGGATACTTCACCAACTGGGGTGTCTACGACCGCAATTACCACGTCAAGAACATCGAGACGTCGGGTTCCGCGAACAAGCTCACGCACATCAACTACGCCTTCGGCAACGTCACCGGAGGCAAGTGCTCCATCGGCGACTCCTACGCCGACTACGAGAAGGCGTACACCGCAGACCAGTCGGTCGACGGGGTGGCCGACACCTGGGACCAGGAGCTGCGCGGCAACTTCAACCAGCTGCGCAAGCTGAAGAAGCTGCACCCGGACCTCAAGATCCTCTGGTCCTTCGGCGGCTGGACCTGGTCGGGCGGCTTCGGTGAGGCGGCCAAGAACCCGGCCGCGTTCGCCGAGTCCTGCTACAACCTGGTCGAGGACCCCCGCTGGGCCGATGTCTTCGACGGCATCGACATCGACTGGGAGTACCCCAACGCCTGTGGCCTGACCTGCGACACCAGCGGCCGCGACGCCTACGGCAATCTGCTGTCCGCGCTGCGCACCAAGTTCGGCACCGGCAACCTGGTCACCTCGGCGATCACCGCCGACGGCTCGGACGGCGGCAAGATCGATGCCGTGGACTACGCGGGAGCGGCGAAGTACCTCGACTGGTACAACCCGATGACGTACGACTTCTTCGGCGCCTGGGACGCGAAGGGCCCGACGGCTCCGCACTCCCCGCTGACCTCCTACACCGGCATTCCGCGGGAGGGCTTCAACACCGACGCCGCGATCTCCAAGCTCAAGGGGCTCGGCATCCCGTCCGAGAAGCTGCTGCTCGGCATCGGCTTCTACGGCCGCGGCTGGACCGGGGTCACCCAGTCCGAGCCGGGCGGTACGGCGACGGGTGCGGCAGCGGGCAAGTACGAGGCGGGCATCGAGGACTACAAGGTCCTCAAGAGCAGCTGCCCGGCGACGGGCACCGTCGCCGGAACGGCGTACGCCCACTGCGGCACCAACTGGTGGAGCTACGACACCCCGGCCACCATCGGCTCGAAGATGCAGTACAAGAACGAGCAGGGCCTGGGAGGCACCTTCTTCTGGGAGCTGAGCGGTGACACCGCCGACGGCGAACTGATCAAGGCGATCAACTAGCACCGACGGATCGCACACGAGGGGGTGGGGAGCCGGGCGGGCTCCCCGCCCCCTCCCGCGCGCACGGATCACCCGCGCGCGGACATATCTGCGCGGATCACATCAGGCCGGCCTGGGTGACGAACATGGCGAGCACGACCACGAGCGTCCAGCCCAGAATGCTCTCCAGCAGCTTGGACCGGTCCCCGGGGCCCCCGGTACGGGCGCGGCGGGCATGGTTCGCGTTCTCGGCGGCGGCTGTCGCGGTCATGGCATCCCACTCGTTCGTGCGGTTGTGGACGTCCCCCGGTGACCCGACCACAGTGCCGCAGAAGCGGTCCCGGGAGAAGGAGATCCCCGTCACTGCGGAGCCCGACGGACGGGAGGGCGCGGGGCGGGGCGCCCCGCTGCCGCACGGGATACGGGGGCGCCGAGGCCCGTCGGGCACGGGTCCGCTGTGCCCGACACCACACCCCGACACCACACCCCGACGACGCGCCCCGCCGACGCCGAGTGCCCTCAGCCGATGCCCAGCCTTCGCAGCACCCAGGTCTGCGCCGCCGTCGGCCGCGCCGGCCAGTAGACGTAGCAGACCCCGCCCGTACCGCTCCTGACCTTGCCGTTCGCGTCGTAGCGCTTGGTGCGGAGCCAGATGTTCTCCCACTCACGCCGCCGGTAGACACGGCGCACGGCCGGGTTGTCGGGTGACGCGGGGTCGTTGGCGACGATGTCGCCCTGGGCGGTGAAGCCGATCACCGTCATCAGATGGCCGGAGGTGCCGTAGCCCGCCCCGGTCAGCTCCTCCTTGAGGAAGGACTGGGACGTGATCACGGGGATGCCCACCCGGACCAGTCTCTCCACGTCGGTGAGGGAGCCGAGCCGGGTGACGACCGCGCTCATGTCGTGGTACGTGGCCGCGTAGGCGGCGTTGAAGGGCCAGTTGCCGCACCCCTCGTACTGATAGTCGAAGGTGTTCCGGGCCGCGTGGCAGATCTGCGGGTCGGCGAGGCCCGGTTTCACCCAGGCGAGGTCCTCCGCCGTGGGCCTGCGCCCCCAGTACTCGATGATCATCTGCGAGGAGGTGGGGCTGCACCAGGCCTCGCCGCCGTTGTCGTACTCGGGGTACTCCCCCACATGGACGTTCTGCGAGTAGCGCGGCACCCGCAGTTCACGGGTGAGCCCGGGGGTGCTGGCCGGGACGGTGAAACGGTCGGGGACGTCCGAGGCCATCGCGCCGAGCCGCCGGACCGTCGGGGTGAGCCCGCTGCCGGGGGTGCGGTACAGGGTCACCCGCAGCCGGTACGAGGACAGCCTCAGCCCGCTCGCCGGGTCGTCCACGGCGAACGTGTCGGTCCAGACGGAACTCCTGCCGTCGCTCTGGTCGTCGACGGAGGTACGCCGGATGTCGCCGTCGCCCGCCGCCCAGCGCCCCATCACGAACCACGGCGTCGCGGTCCCGTCCGAGTATTCGCCGCTCAGCTCGATCCGGATCCAGGTGCCCGCCGGGGTGTCGGCGTTCCAGGAGGCGATCACCTCGGTCGCCGGCACCGTGGAGCGGTGGACCGGCGAGGTCCAGGCCGCGTACTCCCAGGTGGCGGACTTCCCGGTGTGCGGGTCGGTGTAGTCGGTGGTCCCGGTGGGAGCGGCGATCACCAGACCCGGCCTGCGGCCCGCCGTGGCACGGGTCCCGTCACCGGAGCCGCGGCGCCAGTCGGTGTACGTACTCCAGAAACGGTTGTCCACGTCGGAGGCCGCCGCCCAGGGTGCAGGGGTCCGGCGGGAGGAGCCGGAGGAGGGAGCCGCGGCCGCCGCGGGACCGGCGGACACCACCGGGCCGGCCGCCGCCGCTGCCGCGAGTGCGGCGGTCAGTACGGTTCTGCGTGAAGTCGGTCTGGTCATGGGCGAGACCCCCGGTCGTGAGCGGTGGTGGGGCTGCGGTACCGATCGGTGCGCCAACTATCGCGGGTCCCGGCCGGGTTCTGCCAGTGATTCGTCCTGTGCCGCACCATCAATATTGGTCTGGTCCACTGACGTGACCTGCGATTGCCCCGGGCCGTTCGAAGACCGGCCCGTACGCTGGACGCATGAACGACCTGGCCGGCCATGCGGCAGCCCTGCGCACCCTGCCCCCCTCCTGCGGGCCGGTGCGGCTGATCGCGATCGACGGGCACGCGGGCTCGGGCAAGAGCACCTTCGCGGCCCGGCTCGCGGCGGCCCTCGGTGACGCGCCCGTACTGCACCTGGACGATCTCGCCACCCACGATCAGCTCTTCGACTGGACGGACCGGCTGCGCGAGCAGGTGCTCCTGCCGCTCTCACGCGGGGAGTGCGCCCGCTATGCCCCGTACGACTGGACGGCCCGGCGCTTCGGTCCGCCCAGGACGCTGGAGCCCGCGCCCGTGGTGCTGGTCGAGGGCGTCGGTTCCGGCCGCCGGACAGTGCGTCCTCGGCTGGCCGCGCTGTGCTGGATGGAGTGGGACCGCGGCCTGTCCTGGGAGCGCGGGCGCCGGCGCGACGGGCCGGGGCTCTCGGAGTTCTGGGACGGCTGGACCGCCGCCGAGGAGCGGCACTTCGCCGCCGATCCCTCCCGCCCGTTCGCCGATGTCCTGGTACGCCAGTTGCCCGAGGGATACGAGTGGCTGGAGGGGCCTCGTGCGGCAGCAGGAATGACTCGTTTCGTCACCCAGGGTGAGTAGCGGAGCCACCCCCGTCGAGCGGCCGGCATTCGCCCCGGAAGTCCTCCAACTCGGCTTGACCGAGGGGCCGTACAGGTCTTACGTTCTCATTGTGAGGCTTTTCGGAGCCCCCACGGACGCGAAGCCCCCGATTGTTCCCCCGTGATCGGGGGCTTCGTTCTGCTCCCGCACCGTTTCCTTCGCGACCACGCAGGGCGATACGCTCACCCTCGGTCACGTTCCCCGCTGCGCCGAAGGCCCCTTAGCCGCTCACCCTCTGTGCAGGTACGATGCACTTCGGTGCGGTCAATTCCCCTCCTCAGCACAGTGATTCGGCGCGCTCCGGTGGGCATGCTGAGCGGGCGGGACATCCTGGGGGCACGGTTTGTGGGGGACCTGATGGACATCGGCACGCAGGGCGCACAGGCCCCCGCCGACCTCGCCTGGCTGCGCGGCGTGGACGCCTACACCATGGGCGCGTATCCGCAGGCCGAGGAGGAGTTCAGAGCCGCGGTGCGGTGCGATCCCGGCATGGCGGACGGCTGGCTCGGCCTCCACGCGCTGCGCGTCGACACCACCACGGCGCTGCTGCGCATGTACCGCCACCGTGAACGCTTCGGCGAGCAGCGCTCCCGCCACCGCCGCACGCTCAACTCGTGGTACTGGCTGGGCTGGTGGGTACAACCGGTGCTGGAGAGCCCGCGCGACCTGCTGCTCGCGCACGCCTCGCACTGGCTGGACGGCCGCCATGTCCCGGAGCTGGACCGGGCGCTGGCCGGGCTGCCGCCGGTGGACACCGACTCCCAGGTACGGTTCCTGCACGCCTGCCGTTCCTACCTGGTCAAGGACTGGGACCAGCTCGTCCGCTACACCGAACAGCTCGTCGACGATCCGATGCTCGGCATCGAGGCGGGGCTCTTCGGCGGCATGGCGCGGGTGCGCCTGGAGATGTACGGGCAGGCCGAACCGCTGCTCTCGGCCGCCCTGATGCGCTGCCGCAGCGAGCAGCCGCAGCGCAAGGAGCTGCGCTACTGGCTGGCCAGGGCCCACGAGGGGACGGGGCGCAGCGCGGCGGCGCTTCCCCTCTACCGGGCGGTGCACCGCGTCGACCCGGCCTTCATGGACACCTCGGCCCGGCTCGCGGCGATCTCCGAGGGCGACGGGTACGACGACTCCGCCGATATGGCCGCCGTGTCGCTGACCGGATTCGGCGTGGACGGTACGGGCGCGGAGACCCAGCCGGAGAGCGAATCGCCGCTCGGCACGGATCTCGTGGAGAGCCGGGAACCGTGGCCGGTCCCGGTCCCCGATCCGGGACCGGCCGTGCCTCCCCCGGTCGAGGGCGTACGCCACAAGGCGGCGCCGACGCCGAAGCGGCCGACCTTCCCCGCCGGGCCCAGCGATCCCGTACTGCTCGCCGAAGCGCTGGCGGAGCTGGAGCGGATGGTCGGCCTCGAACCGGTCAAGCGCCAGGTCAAGGCCCTGTCCGCGCAGTTGAACATGGCCCGGCTGCGGGCCGAGCAGGGACTGCCCGTCCAGCCGCCGAAGCGCCACTTCGTCTTCTCCGGCCCCTCCGGCACCGGCAAGACGACCGTCGCCCGCATTCTCGGCCGGGTCTTCTACGCCCTGGGACTGCTCGGCGGCGACCACCTGGTGGAGGCGCAACGGGCCGATCTGGTCGGGGAGTTCCTCGGCCAGACGGCGGTCAAGGCCAATGAGCTGATCGACTCGGCGCTCGGCGGGGTGCTCTTCGTCGACGAGGCGTACAGCCTGTCCAACTCGGGCTACAGCAAGGGTGATGCGTACGGCGACGAGGCGCTTCAGGTCCTCCTGAAGCGGGCCGAGGACAACCGGGACCATCTCGTCGTCATCCTCGCGGGCTACCCGGAGGGCATGGACCGGCTGCTCGCCACCAATCCCGGGCTCTCCTCCCGCTTCACCAGCCGGGTGGACTTCCCGAGCTACCGCCCCCTGGAACTCACCGCGATCGGTGGGGTGCTGGCCGCCGAGAACGGTGATGTGTGGGACGAGGAGTCCGTGGACGAGCTGCGCAGCATCAGCGGGCATGTCATCGAGCAGGGCTGGATCGACGAACTGGGCAACGGGCGGTTCCTGCGGACGCTGTACGAGAAGAGCTGCGCCTACCGGGATCTGCGGCTGTCCGGATACGCGGCCGTGCCGACGCGCGACGATCTGGCGACGCTGCGGCTGCCGGATCTGATGCAGGCGTACGGGGAGGTGCTGTCCGGGCGGGGGCCGGTGAACCGCGGGCCCCAGGAGCCGGGGTCGGCGTGAGGGCGCGCGGTGACGGAGCACGGCGGCCGAGAGGTCCGGTGCCGGCCGCGCCGGGCGGCACCGGACCCCCGGTCCGTCAGGCCCGGCCCGCCAGGGCCTTCTGCTCCTGAGGGGCCGTCGGTACGTCCACCGTGCGGCGGGGCACCGAGACGCGGTGGGCCGGGTCGCGGACCTCTCCCACCAGCATTTCCAGGACATCCTCCATGGCGACCAGGCCCAGCACCCGCCCCGACGCGTCGGCCACCTGGGCCAGATGCGTCGCGGCGCGGCGCATCACGGTGAGGGCGTCGTCGAGGGGGAGTTCCGCGCGGACCGTCGCCATCGGGCGCCAGATCTGCTGCGGGACGGCGCGTTCGCCGTCCTCCAGGTCCAGGACGTCCTTGACGTGCAGGTAGCCCATGAAGGGGCCGCCGCCCTCAGCGCAGACGGGGAAGCGCGAGTAGCCGGTCCGTACGGTCAGCTCCTCGATCCTGCGGGGGGTGACGGAGGGGTCCACCGTCACCAGCGACGCCCGCTCCAGGAGTACGTCGGTGACCGGCCGGCTGCCCAGTTCGAGCGCGTCCTCCAGGCGCTCCTGGGCCTCCGGCTCCAGCAGTCCGGCCTGTCCGGAGTCCTCCACGAGCCGGTTGAGCTGCTCGCTGGTGAACACCGCCTCGACCTCGTCCTTGGGCTCGACCCGGAAGAGCCTCAGCACGATCCGGGCACAGGCGCCCAGTCCTGTGGTGACCGGGCGGCAGAGCCGGGCGAAACCGACCAGTCCGGGGCTGAGCCACAGAGCGGTCCGCTCGGGGGCGGCCATCGCGAGATTCTTCGGGACCATCTCGCCGATGACGAGGTGGAGGACGACCACGAAGACGAGAGCCAGCGCATAGCCGAGCGGGTGGATGAGCCCCTCGGGAACATGCGCCGCGTGGAAGACCGGTTCGAGGAGGTGGGCCACGGTCGGCTCGGCGACGGCGCCCAGGGTGAGTGAGCAGATGGTGATGCCGAACTGGGCGGCGGCCATCATCTGCGGCAGGTTCTCCAGTCCGTACAGGACCTGGCGGGCCCGGCTCGATCCGCTCGCGGCGAGCGGTTCGACCTGGCTGCGGCGTACGGAGACGAGAGCGAACTCGGCGCCGACGAAGAAGCCGTTCGCCAGCACCAGGAGCCCGGCGAACAGCAGCTGGACCAGGCTCATCGCACGGCCTCCAGCAGCACTCGCGCGGAGGGGTCCGCGGCCGTGACGTTCTCCGGCAGGTCCGCCGTGCGGGTGAAGCGGACCTGTTCGGCACGGTAGTGGCCGACCTGGCGGACGGAGATCCGCCAGCCGGGCAGTTCCGCGCGGTCCCCGGGGGCGGGGATGCGGCCCAGCAGATCGGCGACCAGTCCGGCCACGGTCTCGTACGGTCCGTCCGGTACGTCGAGACCTATCCGGCGCAGGGTGAGGACCCGGCAGCTGCCTTCGGCGTCCCAGACGGTACGGCCGTCCTCACCGACGGCGGTGGCCAGCTCGGGCCGGTCGGCGCCCTCCGCGTCGTGCTCGTCGCGGACCTCGCCGACGAGTTCCTCGATGATGTCCTCAAGGGTGACGACTCCGGCGGTGCCGCCGTACTCGTCGACGACGACGGCGATCGGCTGCTCCTTGCGCAGCCGCTGGAGGAGCTGTTCGACGGGCAGGCTCTCCGGCACCAGAAGCGGTGGTACGGCGATCCGGCCCGCCGGGGTGCGCAGCCGCTCCTGGGCGGGGACGGCGAGGGCGTCCTTGAGGTGGATCATGCCGACGACCTCGTCGATGCGGTCCCGGTAGACCGGGAAGCGGGAGAGGCCGGTGGCGCGGGTGAGGTTGAGGACGTCCGCCGCGGTCGCGGACGACTGGAGGGCGCTCACCTTCACCCGGGGGGTCATGACGTGCTGGGCGGTGAGTCCGGCCAGCGACAGGGTCCGTACGAAGAGGTCGGCGGTGTCCTGTTCCAGGGTGCCGGCCTCGGCCGAGTGCCTGGCCAGCGAGACCAGCTCGCCCGGGGTACGGGCGGAGGCCAGCTCGTCGGTGGGCTCCACGCCCAGCAGGCGCACCAGCCGGTTGGCGAGGGTGTTCAGTGCGGTGATCACGGGGCGCAGCACGGTCGCGAAACGGTGCTGGGGTCCGGCGACGAAGCGGGCGACCTGGAGCGGCCGTGAGATCGCCCAGTTCTTCGGGACGAGCTCGCCGATCACCATCTGGACGGCGGAGGCGAGCAGCATCCCGATGACCACGCTGACACCGGGTACGGCCCCTTCGGGCAGTCCGGTGGCGGTCAGGGGGCCGGCGAGCAGCTGGGCGAGCGCCGGTTCGGCGAGCATGCCGACGACCAGCGAGGTGATGGTGATGCCCAGCTGGGTGCCGGAGAGCTGGAAGGAGAGTTCGCGCAGGGCTTCGACGACGGTACGGGCCCGCCGGTCGCCCTCGGCGGCCGCGCGTTCGGCGTCCGGCCGCTCCACGGTGACGAGCCCGAATTCGGCTGCCACGAAGAATCCGTTGGCGAGGATGAGAAGGAATGCCGCACTGAGAAGCAGCAGTGGGGTGGTCATGCCGCCGCCTCCGGGGAAGGGGCGGCGCAGGTACTACCGGACGATCCGTCCATTGCTGGAGGGAGTCACTCCTTGGGTCGCAGGAAAAACCCCGCCGGCCCGGGGGGCCTCTGGGGCGGGGCGGGGCGCACCTGGCGCCGCCGCCCTCCAGAGTAATCAAGAAGAGGCCGTACGGGGCAGGGGGCTCAGCCGTTGTCCGTGACGGCGTCCGCTCCGGTGCCGCGGGATTCGGCGAGGACGCGCAGCGTACGGGCGTCCCGGATGGCCTGCTGCTTGGCGATTCCGGGCTGGATGCCGAGCGCGGGCAGGCTGGTGCCGTCGCTGAGGTCGAGGAAGACCCAGGGGTCGCCGACCCGCAGGTTGACCCGGAGGATCTCCTCCCAGGCCAGCCTGCGGGTGCGGGTGAGGTTGACGACGGTGACCCCGGTGTCATCGGCGACGACCTTGGGCCTGCTGAGCAGGGCCAGGACACCGAAGAAGAGGGCGGCCACGAAGATGAAGCTGGTCCGCTCCCCCGGGTTCAGCTTCTCCAGGGTCAGGGCGATGACTGTGATGACGAGGAACATCGCCAGACCCACGGCCAGCAGGACCACCCGGGTGAGGGTGGGCCTGAAGGTGACCGGGAGGGCGGGCAGTTCGGGCCGGGGGGCGGAGGCGGACATCAGGCGCTCTTCTTGTCTGTCGGTGTTCTCGGTCGCCCCGGCCGTCAGAGACGGCAGGCGTGGATGGCCGTGGTGAGGATGGCGCGGGCACCGAGCTCGTACAGATCGTCCATGATCCGCTGTGCCTCCTTGGCGGCGACCATGGAGCGGACGGCGACCCATCCCTCGTGGTGCAGCGGGGAGATGGTCGGCGACTCCAGGCCCGGGGTGAGGGCCACGGCACGCTCCAGGTGCTCGACGCGGCAGTCGTAGTCCATCATCACGTAGGAGCGGGCGACCAGGACGCCCTGGAGGCGGCGGAGGAACTGCTGCACCTTCGGGTCGTCGTCGGGGGCGCCGGTGCGCCGGATGACGACGGCCTCCGACTTCATGATCGGCTCGCCGATCACTTCGAGTCCGGCGTTGCGCAGGCTAGTGCCGGTCTCCACCACATCGGCGATGATCTGGGCGACCCCCAGCTCGATGGCGGTCTCGACCGCGCCGTCGAGGTGGACGACGGAGGCGGTCACGCCGGCGTCGGCCAGGTGCTTGGCGACGATGCCCTCGTAGGAGGTGGCGATCGTCATGCCGTCGAAGTCCTGCGGGCCGTGGGCCGTGCCGGGCTTGGTGGCGTAGCGGAACGTCGAGCGGGCGAAGCCGAGCTGGAGGATCTCCTCGGCGTCGGCCCCGGAGTCCAGCAGCAGGTCGCGGCCGGTGACGCCGATGTCGAGACGGCCGGAGCTGACGTAGATCGCGATGTCGCGGGGCCGCAGGTAGAAGAACTCGACCTCGTTCTCCGGGTCGACGAGAACGAGCTCCTTGGACTCCTTGCGCTGCTGGTATCCGGCCTCATGGAGCATCGCCATCGCAGGCCCGGAGAGTGAACCCTTGTTGGGGACGGCGATGCGCAGCATGGGGTCAGGTCCTTTGGTGCGAAGGGGTGGGATTGCGGACGTGCGGATGTGCGGGGAGCGCGGTCGGCCTAGAGATGGGCGTAGACGTCGTCGAGGGAGATGCCGCGGGCGACCATCATCACCTGGACGTGGTACAGCAGCTGCGAGATCTCCTCGGCGGCGGCTTCCTTGCCCTCGTACTCGGCGGCCATCCACACCTCGGCCGCCTCCTCGACGACCTTCTTGCCGATGGCATGCACTCCCTTGTCCACCAGTTCGGCGGTGCGGGAGGTGGAGGGGTCGCCGTTGGCGGCCTTGAGCTGCAGCTCGGCGAAGAGCTCTTCGAAGGTTTTGTTCGCCATGATGGTCCTTAGAATACGGGGTCGCCGGCCCGCACTCAGCGCCAGGGTTCACTGACGGTGCGCAGTGTGGTGGCGGTGGCGACGGCCGCGGTGACCGCTTCGTGGCCCTTGTCCTCGTTGGACCCTTCGAGACCGGCCCGGTCCAGCGCCTGCTCCTCGGTGTCACAGGTCAGGACGCCGAATCCGACCGGCACCCCGGTGTCGACGGTGACCTGGGTGAGGCCCGCGGTGACCCCGTGGGAGACGTACTCGAAGTGCGGGGTTCCACCGCGGATGATCACGCCGAGGGCGACGATCGCGTCGTAGCCGCGGCCCGCGAGGACCTTGGCGACGACGGGAAGCTCGAAGCTGCCGGGGACCCGGAGCAGGGTCGGCTCGTCGATGCCCAGCTCGTGCAGCGCGCGCAGGGCGCCGTCGACGAGTCCGTCCATGATCTTCTCGTGCCACTGGGCGGCGATCACGGCCACCCGCAGGTCACCGCAGTTGCGTACGGACAGTTCGGGTGCGCCCTTGCCGCTCATGTCTCTCCTACTGCTCGTTCCGTGGGGTTACGGGGTGGTGGGTGGGGTGGATCAGGGATACGGGGCAGGTCACTGGTTGCTGCACGTCGACGCGGTGGCGCCGTCGAGCCAGGGCAGGTCGTGGCCCATGCGGTCGCGCTTGGTGCGCAGGTATCGCAGATTGTGCTCCCCGGCCTGGATCGGCATGGGTTCCCGGCCGGTGACGGCGAGCCCGTACCGCAGCACCGCGGCGGTCTTGTCGGGGTTGTTGGTCATCAGCCGGAGACTGCCGACCCCGAGGTCCGCGAGGATCTGGGCGCCCGCCGCGTAGTCGCGGGCGTCGGCGGGCAGACCGAGCTCCAGATTGGCGTCGAGGGTGTCGGCCCCGCGCTCCTGGAGTTCGTACGCGCGCAGCTTGGAGAGCAGTCCGATGCCGCGGCCCTCGTGGCCGCGCAGATAGACGACGACGCCGCGGCCCCGCGCGGTGACGCGCTCCATGGCGGCGTGCAGCTGGGGGCCGCAGTCGCACCGCTGGGACTGGAAGATGTCGCCGGTCAGGCACTCCGAGTGGATCCGTACGAGGACGTCCTCGCCGTCGCCGATGTCCCCGTGGACGAGCGCCACATGCTCCACCCCGTCGACGGTGGAGCGGTAGCCGTACGCGGTGAACTCGCCGAACGCGGTCGGCAGCCGGACCTCGGCCTCGCGGCGGACGGTCGGTTCGGCGCTGCGCCGGTAGGCGATCAGGTCCTCGATGGAGATGATCGTCAGGCCGTGCTTGCGGGCGAAGGGGACCAGTTCGGGCAGTCGCAGCATCACACCGTCCTCGCCCGCGATCTCCACGATCGCCCCGGCGGGCCGCAGTCCGGCGAGCCGGGCCAGGTCGACGGCGGCCTCGGTGTGGCCGTTGCGTACGAGGACTCCGCCGGAGCGGGCCCGCAGCGGGAAGACATGGCCGGGGCGGACGAAGTCGCCGGGTCCGGCCACGCCGCCCGCCAGCAGCCGCAGCGTGGTGGCGCGGTCGGCGGCGGAGATGCCGGTGGTCACGCCGTGGACGGCACCGGCGTCGACGGAGACGGTGAAGGCGGTCTTCATCGACTCGGTGTTGTGCTCGACCATCTGCGGCAGTTCGAGCCGTTCCAGCTCGTCGCTCTCCATGGGCGCGCAGATCAGCCCGCGGCATTCGCTCATCATGAACGCGACGAGCTCGGGGGTCGCCTTCTCGGCGGCGATGACGAGGTCGCCCTCGTTCTCGCGGTCCTCGTCGTCCACGACGACGACGGGCCGGCCGGCCGCGATGTCGCGGATGGCCTGCTCGACGGGGTCGAGGGAGAGGTTCTCGACGAGGGGGTCGTGGTTCCGGTGCAACCAGGTGGGCTGGGCAGTCATGCCGTGGCTCCTTCCAGAGCGGGTGACCGCGTGCGCAGCCACCAGTCGCGCATGCCCCACAGGACGAGGGCCCCGTAGACGACGTAGATGAGACCGGAGAAGGCGAGCCCGCTGTGGAAATTGAGCGGGACGCCGACCAGGTCCACGAGGAGCCAGGCGAACCAGAACTCGACCATGCCGCGCGCCTGGGCGAGCATCGCGACGAGCGTGCCCGCGAAGATGTAGGCGTCCGCCCAGGGGCTCCAGGACAGGGACGGGAACGCCGTGAAGAGACCGCCGACGGCCAGGGTGCCGACCGCCGCGCCGCCGACCAGCAGGCCGCGCTCGCGCCAGGTGGCGAACCGTACGGCGATGCTGCCGTCCTGGGCCTGCTGCCTGCCGCGGGTCCACTGCTGCCAGCCCCAGACGGCGACGGCGATGACGACCAGCTGTTTGCCGACGCTGCCCGCCTGGTGCACGGAGACATTGGCCGCGACCAGGACGACGCCGGAGAGGAGCTGGGCGGGCCAGGTCCAGATGGAACGGAGCCAGCCCAGGGTGAGCGCCGCCAGACCGATCGTGTTGCCGAGCATGTCGGACCAGATGATGTGCTGCCCCAGGACGGTGAACGCCTCCGAGTTCAGCCAGGTCAGCGCGCTCATGTCACCGGCTCCCCGGGCTCCGGCACCACACCCCGGGCAGCGCCGGGGGCGGCACCCGGGATCGCATCGGCACCGAGCAGCCGCTCGACGTACTTCGCGATCACGTCCACTTCGAGGTTGACCGGGTCGCCGGGCTGCTTGATGCCGAGCGTGGTCAGGGCGAGGGTGGTGGGGATGAGGCTGATGGTGAAGTAGTCGGGCCCGGCGTCCACGACGGTCAGGCTCACGCCGTCGACGGTGATGGAGCCCTTCTCCACCACGTAGCGGGCCAGCTCCGCGGGCAGGGAGACCTTCACGATCTCCCAGTTCTCGGAGATCCTGCGCTCCACGATGCGGCCGGTGCCGTCGACGTGGCCCTGGACGATGTGTCCGCCGAGCCGGCCGCCGAGGGCCATGGGCCGCTCCAGGTTGACCCGGGAGCCGGTCGTGAGGGCGCCCAGGCTGGAGCGGTCGAGCGTCTCCGCCATCACGTCCGCGGTGAACTCGTGCTCGCCGAGGTCCACGACGGTGAGGCAGACCCCGTTGACGGCGATGGAGTCGCCGTGTTTGGCGCCTTCGGTGACGACGGGGCCGCGCAGTCGGAAGCGGGAGGCGTCGTCGAGCTTCTCGACGGCAGTGACCTCACCCAGTTCTTCGACAATTCCGGTGAACACTCAGTTTCCCTTCCGAGCAGTGACGGGGACGGCGGTGATGCGCAGATCGGGGCCGAGAGTGACGGTCTCGGTCACATCGAGGCGCAACGCCCGCGCAAGTGTGGGGATTCCGGCGTCGGCGAGGGCGGCGGGGCCCGCGCCGAGCAGAACGGGGGCGAGATAGCCGACGACCTTGTCGACCGCTCCGGCGGCGACGAAGGCACCGGCCAGGGTCGGCCCGCCTTCGAGGAGCACGGAGCGCACGCCCCGCCCATGGAGGGCGGCGAGCAGGGCCGGCAGGTCCAGGCCCCGGCCGGAGGCGGCCCGCGGCAGCCGCAGGACGGCCGCGTCGGGGAGATGGGCGGCGGGTGCGTCGTCGGCGACCGCGATCAGGGTGGGCGCGGTCGCGTCGAGGACGCGGGCGCCGGGCTTGACGGCCGTCGCGCCGGTGTCGACGACCACCCGCAGCGGCTGGGTGGCGCCCTCGATGCCGCGTACTGCCAGCTGGGGGTCGTCGGCACGGGCGGTGCCGGAACCGACCACGACGGCGTCGGCCTCGGCACGCAGCCGGTGGACGTCGGCGCGGGCCTCGGGCGAGGTGATCCAGCGGCTGGTGGCGTCGGCGGCCGCGACCCGGCCGTCGAGCGTCGCCGCGTACTTCCAGAGGACGTACGGGCGGCCGAGGCGCACCGAGGTCAGCCAGGCGGCGTTGCCCGTCTCGGCCTCGTCGGCGAGGAGCCCCTGCTCGACCTGGATCCCGGCCCGGCGCAGGGTGTCCGCGCCGCCGGTGGCCTGCGGATTCGGGTCGCCGACCGCGTACACGACCCGGCTGATCCCGGCGTGCAGGAGCGCCTGGGCGCAGGGGCCGGTGCGTCCGGTGTGGTTACAGGGTTCGAGGGTGACGTAGGCGGTACCGCCCCGGGCCCGCTCACCGGCGGCACGCAGCGCGTGTATCTCGGCGTGCGGCCCTCCGGCGCGCTGGTGGAAGCCTTCTCCGGCCCGCTCTCCGGAGGCGTCGGTGATCACGCATCCGACGACCGGATTGGGGCTGGTGGAGCCGAGCCCGCGGGCTGCGAGCGCGATCGCTCGGCGCATGGCGGTGATATCGGCTGCGGTGGCCACCGGGTCCTCCTGCCTCTTCGGGCACGGACTCCGGGGCCTGTCGATGACGACAGATGAAGCGGTACGACACCGGGAACGCCAAAACCCGGGTACACGGACACGGCAGTCCCGGTGATACGGAACACGCGTCCGCCTGGGGCGGCGTACCTGTGACGACCCGCCGCGCACTGCCTCCCATCCGGACTTTCACCGTCGGTCCAGGAATCACACCTGGTCAACCGGCCGCTGGCTGCGGACGGGTCGCGGACTATAACCGCCGGTTCGGAATTGCACCGACCCCGGAGTGCGCTGCTATTGGTACGCAATCAGTCTGCCACGGACGACCGTCGGCCATGCAGGTGATGGCTGTGTGCTGACTCACAGAGCAACCTGGGAGAAGGGGCGCCCCCACGGGTCGCCCGCTCGCCGCCCCGCGTCCCGCCGCTCTGGCAGGCTTGCGTCCATGACGACGATTCTGGTGACCGGCGGTACCGGAACACTCGGCCGGCAGGTCACCGCGCGACTGCGCGACGCCGGACAGGACGTACGGGTACTGAGCCGCCGCTCCCCTTCGTACGCCGTCGATCTGCGCGACGGCAGAGGGCTGGACGCCGCACTCGACGGGGTGGACGCGATCGTGCACTGCGCCACGTCGCCGCGGGGCGGGGACGACAGGGCGGCCGGGCATCTCATCGGGGCCGCGCGGCGGGCGGGCGTGCCCCATCTGGTCGATATCTCGATCGTCGGTGTGGACCGGATCCCGCTCGGTTACTACACCGTCAAGCATCGGGTCGAACGGATGATCGAGGAATCGGGTCTCGGCTGGACGATCCTGCGGGCCACACAGTTCCACGACCTGGTCCTCGGCATCCTCTCCGCGGCGGCCAGGCTGCCCGTGCTGCCGGTGCCCGCGGGGGTGTCGGTCCAGCCCATCGACAGCGGCGAGGTCGCGGAGCGGCTGGCCACGCTGGCGCTCGGTGCCCCGGCGGGACGGGTGCCGGAGATGGGCGGCCCCGAGGTCCGGGAACTGGCCGACCTGGCCCGCGTCCACCTCGGGGCGACCGGCCGCAAGCGGCGCGTGGTGCCCGTGCGGCTGGCGGGCAGGGCGTACGCCGGGTACCGGCGCGGCGATCACCTGACACCCGAACGGGCCGTGGGGACCGGGACGTTCGAGGAGTTCCTCGCGAGGAGGTACCACCGCCCGGTGTGAGCGGTCCGGGGAGGGGCATCCCCAGCCGCTCGGCGCAGGGCCTCTCAGCCGCCGGGGGCGAACAGCGCGTCCTGGGCCGCCTCGCGCGCCGTGAGCAGCGCGCCGCGCAGCACGGCGGCGCCGCCGAGTGATCCGGCGCGGACCTCGGTGCGCAGCGGCGACATCCTGGCCAGCCGTTCCTCGACCCGGTCGGCGAGCCCGGCACCGCCCGCATGACCGACCTCGCCCGACAGGACCACGCAGCCCGGGTCGAGCACCGAGGCCACGGCGGCGGCGCCGAGCGCCAGACGGTCGGCGAGGGCGTTCAGGAACGGGCCGCCCTCCGCCCCCGGTGCGAGCGCCGCCCGGACGGCGGCGGCGGCGTCCGGTTCCCCGTCTCCCGCCCGCGCGTACGGAGGCACCTTGATGCCGTGGTCGGCGGCCAGTTCGCAGATGGCCGCCGAGCCCACCAGGGAGTGGAAGCCCCCGTCGCAGCTGACGTCCGAGGGAATCCCCGCCGTGCCGGGCACGGGCAGGAACCCGATCTCCCCCGCACCGCCCGAGGCCCCCCGGCGCAGCTTCCCGTCCAGCATCACGGCGGCGCCGATGCCGTGTCCGAGCCAGAGCAGGACGAAGGTGTCGCGGTCGCGCGCGGCGCCGACCCGGTGCTCGGCGACGGCCGCCAGATTGGTCTCGTTCTCCACCAGGACGGTCGCGGGCAGCCGCCGCTGAAGCACCCGGACCAGGCCGCGGTGCCAGGCGGGCAGGCCGCTGGTGTCGCGCAGTTCGCCGGTGACCGGGTCGATCAGCCCGGGGGCGCCGATGCCGACGCTGTGCAGGGGGGCGGTCCCGGCCTCGCGAGCGGTGCGTTCGAGGAGGGCGACGGCCTGCTCGACCGCGGGTTCCGTGCCGGTGTCGCTGCCGATGGGCATGGTCGCCTCGGCGAGCGTGGCTCCCAGCAGGTCGGCGACGACCACGGCGACGCTGCCGGTGCGCACGTCGAGGGCCGCGAGGTGGGCGCGGTCGGCGACGATCCCGTACAGCCGGGCGTTGGGGCCCCGGCGCTGGGCGCCGCTCTCGCCGACGACCTGGATCAGGCCGGCGTCCCGCAATCGCTCGACCAGGTCGGCGACCGTGGGGCGGGAGAGGCCGGTCAACGTCTTCAGCTGCGTGGCCGTCAGCGGGCCGTCCTGCTGGAGCAGTCGCAGGGCGAGCCGGTCGTTGATGGCCCGAGCGGTGCTCGGTGAAGCGGGCATGCCGGGATCCTTCCAGATCACGTCGCACTCCTTCCATGGGCGGCCGGTGGGGACCACGGGACGACCGGTGCGCACGGCCGCCGCGGGCCGTTCGCCGGGTGCTCGCCGGACCGTTCGCCGGGCTGTTGATGCGGGCTATTTATCAGGCAGGGTTCCTGATAGTTTACGCCCCGGATCGAGGGCAGAGGCGCCGGAGCAGAGCCGGTGGGCCAGTATTTCCAGGGGAGGGCACAGCGGTATGACAACGGATTCCACAGTGACGGGCTTCGGCACGGAACGGGTCGGGCGGGCCAGGATCGCCATCGCCACCGTCTTCACGGTGCACGGGGCGGTGACCGGCAGCTTCGCGACCCGGGTGCCCTGGATCCAGGACCACGCCGGGGTCAGCGCCGGTCAGCTCGGTCTCGCACTTGCCTTCCCCGCGATCGGCGCCTCGCTCGCCATGCCGCTGGCCGGGCGGATCAGTCACCGTTTCGGCACCAGAACCGCGCTGCGCTGGCTGCTCATGCTGTGGACGCTCGCCCTGGTGCTGCCCGCGATGGCGCCGAGCCTGCTGACGCTCTGCACGGCGCTCTTCGTGTACGGGGCGACGGCCGGGATGTCCGACGTGGCGATGAACGCACTGGGCGTCGAGGTGGAGAACCGGCTCAACAAGTCGATCATGTCCGGCCTGCACGGGATGTGGAGCGTGGGCGCACTGACGGGTTCGGCGGCCGGAACGGTCGCCGCCCATCTCGGCACCGACGCGCGGCTGCATCACACGATGGCCGCCGCCGTCCTCACCGTACTGGGGCTGATCGCCTGTCAGGGGGTGCTCGACCTGCGCAGCGAGCCGGACGAGGACCCGCCGCCGCGCTTCACCCTGCCGCCCAGGTCCGCCCTGATCATCGGCGCGATCGGGTTCTGCGCGGTGTTCGCCGAAGGTGCCAGCATGGACTGGTCGGCGGTCTATCTCCGGGACATCATGGGCAGTTCCGCGGGTCTGGCGGCCGCGTCCACCACGGCGTTCGCGCTGACGATGGCGGTGGCCCGGATCGCCGGTGACCGGATCGTCGACCGGTTCGGGGCGGTCCGTACCGTGCGGGTCGGGGGCGCGCTGGCGACCGCCGGCGGTCTGCTGGTCGTGCTGTCGCCCGACCCGGCGGTGGCGCTGTGCGGCTTCGGACTGCTGGGCCTCGGTGTGGCCGTCGTGGTCCCGCTCGCCTTCGCCGCGGCCGGGCGCAGCGGACCGAACCCGAGCCAGGCCATCGCGGGCGTGGCCACCATCACGTACACCTCGGGGCTGATCGCCCCGTCGGCGATCGGCTCGCTGGCCGAGGCCACCTCACTGGTCGTGTCGTTCGGCCTGGTGACGGTGCTGGCGTTCGGTCTGGTGCTGGGGGCCGGGGTGCTGCGGGCGGGCGACCGCAAGGTCACCGGCCCGGCCGGCCCGGACACCGCGCCGGCGAAGAGCGGGGCGGAACCGAGCGGGAGCTGAGGCGGCCCGGGGCACCGCTCCGACGCGAACGCGGCAGGCGCCCCGGCTCCCGGAGGTGAGAACCGCCCCCGGGAGCCGGGAGTACCTGCCGCGCTCATACGGGTGCCAGGGACCCGCTCATGCGTGCGTGGGCCTGCGCATTGCGTGCGTGGGCCTGCGCATTGCGTGCCTGGGCCCGTGCGTGCGGTGGTGCGTGAGTCCCGCTCACACGATGTGTGGTGCCGCGCCGGTCTCTCAGCCGGTGCAGGTGACCTTCAGAGCGGATATCGCGTGGTGCTCGTAGTTGTTGTCCTCACCGCGGTCGTGCAGCTGCACCGAGAGCTTCTTGGCGTCCACCGCGAAGGTGCCCGGCACGTTGTACCAGGTGCCGCGACGCTCCTTCTGGCGGACGTAGTAGGAGCCGACCAGGTTGCTGGTCCTGGGCAGGAACCTGTCGTAGACGGTGTAGTAGCTCGGGTTGCCGCCCACCCGCACGATGTCGGAACTCCCGGGTACGTGGACGGAGATGCTGCACTTCCTGGCGCTGTCGGGCAGGTCGAACAGCCAGGTCGCCGATCCGCCCGAGTCCTTGGAGGAGCTGCCGGACATGGGCATGGAGAGGTACTTGCCGTCGCAGCCGTACCCTCCGAAGCCACCGGTGTGGGTGGCCCAGCCCTCCTTGCCGTCGCTGTAGTAGCCGGACTTCTGGAAGCGCTGGGTGTCGCATTCCGGTCCGGACACACCGCTGTACACCACGGTGGGCGCCGACTTGGGCGCCGTACCGGCCGCGGGGGCCTTGGCCGGAGTCTTCGAGCTCTTGGGGTCGGGGGCCTTGTCGCCGGTTCCGCTCTTCGACGCCTTGTCGCCCTCGCCCTTGGTGCCCTTGTCCTTCGTCCCGGTGGAACCGTCCGCGGATTTCCCGCCCACCCCGCTGTCGGCCCGGACGTCCCCGCCCGTGCCCGTGCCCTTGTCGAGCCGGGCCGGAGTCTTGCCCGGATCATCGCCGCCGGCCTGCCGCTTGCCCTCGGTACGGTCGGGATCGGTGCCCGGTACGTAGCCGCCGGCCCGGCCGTCCGCCTTCCAGGCCGCCGCCTGTTCCCGGCTCTTCGGCTTGGCCTCGTCCTTCTGGGCACCCGCCACGACGAAGGGGGTCGCCAGAAGCAGCGCGCCGGCGAAGGCGGCCGCGACGACCATCGGGCGCGAGACCCGGCCGGGGCGCTCCGGGGCGCCCCCCTCAGCCGCCGAGGCCCCGCCGGGGGGACCGGAGGAGGCTGCGGCGACCGCGGTCGCCGTGGCGGCAACGGTCGTTGTGGCGGAGGCGGTCTCTGTGGCGGAGGCGGTCGCCTCTGCGGCGCCGGCCGTCGTCCCGGAGGCGGAGGGCTCGCTCGCGGGGGTCGATGCCGCGGTGGCCGGCGGTGTCTTCGCTTCGGCCGGCTCCCCGGCGGCGCTCTCCGCAGCACCCGATGAGGCGGAGGGCGTGGCGCTCCCCGAACCGGTGGTGGGCACCGCGGCAACCTTGCCGGCCGTCGGCGCCGGCTCTTCCTCGGCCGCCGCGGCGCTCTCGCCGTCCGGTCGTCGCTCGGACCCGGAGGTGCCCCTGCCGATGGAGACTCCGGCCGCGTGCACCACCGCCGGGGTTTCCGCCGCGGGCTCGTCGGGCTTCTCCGGACCGGGTTTCGAGGCGGTCGGCGTCCTCGCGCCGCCGGTGTCCTTACCGCCGGTGATGCCGCCGTCGCCGCCCTCCGTCGACGTGGGGGACGGCGGCGAGGACGGGGCGCCTATGCTTCCCGGGGCTCCGGAGAGCGCCTCGCTGTCGGGCGCCGGAGTGCCCACGGCCTCACCCCGGTTGCGCGCGGGCTCGCTCTCCTCGGTGGATCGCACTCGCTTCACGGGTGAGCCCTCTTTCCCTGCCATCGACTTTCCTCATCCTCTCGATCGCTCTACGGCGAGCTCAATTCCCGCCCGAACCATTACACATGACGACCTGTCACCTTTCGTAACCCTGGTTCTCGCTCTCCGCTGTCAGCCACTCGATGGCCTCGTGGAAATGCCTGCCCTGGCCCTGGAACCGGCCGTACTCGCCCCGTTGGAGGTTCCTCACCCCGAACTCGGCCTCCAGGTGCTCGTTGAGCACCTGGAGCATGGGGAACGGCCCCGAGGAGGCCGGGCCCGCCAGCTTCATCTCGTCCGCTTCCTCAAGTCCGCGGATCTTGTCGGCGACCTTCACGATCAGCCGCTCGATGAACGCCGACTCCCGCTGCGCGGAGATGAAGTGGTTGCCGTAGCCGCCGGTGTCGAGCAGGTGATCGACCACGGCGCGAACCTGCTGCGCGGTCGGCGGCCCGGTCGGCGGCACATAGGCGACACCTTCCAGCTCCGCCTTCCGCTCCAGTGTGAGATTCAGACCCGCCACGTCACGGATGAGCGGGCCGAACACGGGCAGGTCGTTCTGCCGGAGCCCCGGGGTGTTCCCGGCGTCGGCGAGGTCGATCGTCCCGGGGCCCAGGTCCACATCGGCGTACACCCCGCCGTGCGTCCTGAGGATGCTGTAGCGGGCGAGGTCGGAGGCGAACGGGTACGCGCCGCCCGCACTGGCCACGGCGAAGGAGTCCGCCAGGCGCGGGTCGATGACGGTATCGATCTGCATCCGCGTCAGCCCCGTCGTGGTCCGGATCCTGAGCAGGGTGGTCCGGCTCAGCTTCGTGTTGCCGTCCGTCCACAGGTTGGTGTTCCAACCGGCGCTGCGAGCCGCGCGGACCCACGCGAAGATGTTGGTGAGCGCGGCCGTGGGCATGTCGCCGCCGAGCCAGACGAAATGGATCTCGCGCGGAACGGGGGGAGCCGGCGGGGCATCCGTCGCGAGCGCGTCGAACTGAACGCGCAGATTCTCCAGATAGCCCGGCGGGACGTCCGACGCCCCCAACCGGTCCAGGAGCAGGTGCACGGCGTCGTAGTCGCCCCGCGCGAGCGAGGTGAAGACGTACTTGCGTACCGATTCCTCGTCGTCGGCGCGCAGGAGCTGCGGGGCCACGCCGTCCTCCCGGTAGGAGATGTCCAGTGACGGTTCGGGCGCCGGCTCGGCGGCCGCGTCGTGGTCCGGCTGCGGAGGTACGGGCGCCGTCTGCTCGGTCTGCGTCCCGCCCGGCGCCTGGTCGTCGGACGTCGTCTGCGCCTCCCCCTGCTCCGTGCTGCTCTGCGGGGCGGTGTTGAGGGCTTCGAAGATCATGTCCGAGTACGTGGGAGCGGGCTGGTCGGCCCGCTTCGGGACGGGTGCCACGGCGGGGCCGGATTCGAGGGCCTCCCCCGCCGTGATCCACCGGCCGCGGTGGTGGGTGACCGGGTCCGCGAGCAGACCCAGGACTCCGGTGGCACCTTCGGCCCCGGTCGCCGGGCGCGCGTGACCGACCTCGACGTCGGGGGCGTACCAGAGACGTCCGGGCAGGGCGTGTGCCGCGTCGCTCGCGATGCTCCCGCCGTCGGTGGGCCGGGGCTTTCCGGTGTCGCAGGCGACCAGCACGACCGGAGCCGGGGGCTGCGCGGGGTCCCTCAGTGTCTCCATGAAACGCGCGAACTGGGCGCCGTCGACCTCCAGCGGTTTTTCGCCCACCACATGGAGTTCGATGCCGTTCACGGTGGCGTGCGCGTCGAAGAACAGCGGCGTGAGGGGATTCGGCGCCTCCTTCGTCGGCGCGCCGGTCTGCCAGGGGACCTCTCCGCTCGGGGAGGCTTCGTCGGTGTGGGGGACGTACGTCCCGTCGTCCGCGGTGCGGTAGTGCGCGAACAGGTTCTCGTCCGAGCGGTACGTGGCGTAGAAGTCCTTGCGCGGAGCCCAGTCCTGCGGGGTGTGCGAGGCGAAACCCAGTGTCCTGCCGTCGGCACCACGGATCAGCTGGAGTCCCTCGTGGACCTGGCCGTAGGTGACCCTGCGCCCGTCCCTGCCCGTGAGCACGGCGTCCGGCGTCGGGCTGGCGACGGTCCGTGCGAGCAGCGATTCGGCCGAGGGCGAGGAGAGGGGCGGGTGCGTGGCGGAGAGCCCGTCGCCTGCCGAGAGGGTGACCGGGCTGTTGGTGAGGAACCCCGGCGCTCCGGAGAAGGAGCCCCCGCCGCCGCTGCCTCTGCCTCCGCCGCCCGTGGGATTGCCCCGGAGCGTGCCGGCGATTTTCTTCAGCTTCTCCCGCACCGTGGCGGTGCGCTCGACGGGCGGCGGTGCAGGATCAGTGTCGTCCGAGCCGGCCAGGGACGCCGTTTCCTGGTTCGCGCTCTCCGCGGTCACCCAGGTCAGATCGATCCAGGTGTCCCGGGCCGCGTCCGTGGGGCTGAATCTGCGTGATCCCCTCATGGTGGTCGTCGGCCGGGAGGGGTTCTCCCTCACCCACTTGCGGTTGTAGTCGTTCATCTTCGTGTCGATGAACACCGGCCCGGTGATGCTGGCCACGTCCCGCCTCTTGATCTCCCCTTCCTTCACCGCCCGTTGTTCCGGCGACAGGGCTCCCAGGTCCACGAGGTTCTTGAGCAGGTATTTGAGGAAGCGGTTCCGCGGGTGGGCGGCGATCAGAGCGTTGTTGAACTCCCCCGTGGCGTAGCAGTCCACGGCCGCGGCGCGGATGTTCTCCGGGGTCAGCGGCTGTTCCGG
This sequence comes from Streptomyces sp. NBC_01237, assembly GCF_035917275.1. Lineage (NCBI taxonomy): Bacteria > Bacillati > Actinomycetota > Actinomycetes > Kitasatosporales > Streptomycetaceae > Streptomyces > Streptomyces sp. NBC_01237. The sequence continues at coordinate 1,431,206 of NZ_CP108508.1, forward strand.
CTCCCCTGTCGCAGCGGGGCCGATATGCCTGCGCACGCTGCTCTCGTCCCTCAAGCGGGGCCCGAACATGGGCAGGGCATCGTCGACGGGCATCCGCACGCCGTCAGGCGGCAGGTCGACCCCGCCGGGCGCCAGGTCGACGTCCAGGTACACACCGCCCTGCTCGTAGAGGATGGCGTACCGGGCGGCGTCCGAGGCCATCGCGAAGCTCCTGTGCTTCTGACCTTCTCCGTAGAGGACCCGCGCCTTCGACAGCGGGTCCTTGGTGAGCGCGTTGTGCCACTTCTTCTCGAACAGTGAGTCGATGGGAGCGTTCACGACCGATTCGCCCTGCGCGAGCCTGTCCAGGAATCGGCGGTTGTTGGCCGCGCCGTTCTCGTCGGTCCAGATCCTCATCTCCCAGCCGGACTCCCGGGCCTTGACCGCCCAGGTCCGCAGGTTCGTCTGCGCGGCGGGCGTCATCGCCGCGCCCATCCAGATGAAGTTGAGCTTCTTGGGAATGGGCAGGGCCTCGCCCGTGCCGCCGCCCAGGCGCAGCACGCCGGGGTCGGACGGCGGCTGATCTTCGGACGGGGTGTTGAGCAGGAGTTTGTCCGCGCCGTGCTGGGCATTCGGGGTGTCGGTGGGGTTCGGGGAGAGCACGCTCTCCTTCACCTCATGATCCGGACGTATGAGCCCGTCCCCCGCGTCGGCCGGCCCGCCCGCGGTCACCCATTGGCCCCGTCGTTGCGTGGCGGGGTCCGCCAGCAGCGCCAGCACACCCGTGGCTCCGTTCTCCCCCGTCGCGCTCGCCTTCGACGCATGGCCGACCGGGACATCGGGTGCGTACCAGCGCCGTCCGGGCACGGCCTTTACCGCGTCCGCGAGGACGCTTCCGCCGTCCGCCGCCCGGGGACCGGCGGTCTCGCAGGCGACCAGCACCACCGGGGCGGGGGGCTGCGACGGGTCCCTCAACGTCTCCATGAAGCGCGCGAACTGGGCGCCGTCGACGACCAGCGGAAGCTCGCCGCGGATCTGGAGCTTGACCCCGTCGCGGGAACCGTGCGCGTCGAAGAAGAGCGGCTTCGGGGCCTTCTGCCCGGGAGGCGCGCTCGTGTCGGAGTGCCACGGAACGGTACGGGGTGACGATTCGTCGTCGGCCACCGGGGCGAACTTTCCGCCGTCCGTCTTCCGGTAGGTCGCGAAGGACGTCTCCTCCGCCCGGTACTTGGCGTAGAAGTCCTTGCGGGGGGCCCAGTCCGTGTCGCTGTGCGACGCGTACCCGATGGTGTTCCCGGAGGCGTCGCGGATCGTCCGCAGGCTCTCGTGGACACGCTCGTACGAAACCGTCCTGCCGTCCTTGCCGACGAGCTCGCCCTTCGGCTTCCCGCCCTGCACGGGGCGCTCCGACGACGCGTCGATGCCGGTCAGCAGCGTGCCCTCGTTCGGCAGCAGAGCCGGACGCGACCTGAACGTTCCGCTCCCCCACCGGCTCGGGTGTCTGACCGTGTCGGCCAGGCGCCCGATGAGGGTTCCCTGCCGGGACGGCGCGGACGTCGTCCCGGGGACTTCCAGGTTCTCGCTCTCGGCCGTCAGCCAGTCCAGCCGCGTCCAGTCCTCCCAGTCGGATGCCCGGATGCGGAATTGGGAGGGCGGCCGCCGGAAGGTGTATGTCGTCTCGTCCGCGCTCCGGAGGGACTTGGTGTGCTCGTCGAGCTGCCGCGAGAGGAAACCCGGACCGGTGCTCCCGGCCACGTTCTTCGACTTCATGGCCGCTTTGAGTACGCCGCGGACGTATTCGTCCTTGCCCTTGATGTCCGGCAGGGCGTCCAGGACCCGTTTCATGAAAGGACTCTCGGGATGAGCGACGATGAACTGATTCCCGAACAGACCCTGTTCGTACGCCGCGGCGGCGGCTTCCTGAAGGCGGTCCGCCACGGGGGCGTTCTCGTCGAGTCCGAGTACCTTTCGCGCGCTGGCCATGTTCTGCAGCATCGGCCCGAACATCGGCAGGGTGTCGTCGCCCTTCGGCAGCAGGATGCCCTCGGGGCGCAGCATCACGGCTCCGGGGCCCAGGTCCACATCGAGGTACACCCCGCCGTGCTTGTAGAGGAGGGCGTATCTGGCGACGTCGGAAGCCATCGCGAGGCTGTCCTTCTTCAGCGCGGCCTCGTGCAGGGCGAACGCCTTGGCCGGTACCCGCTCCCCGCCGAAATTCTTGTCCTTGGCGAACAGGTCCTTGACCGACCTGTGCTGGACGGTCGCGGAGTCCGCGAAGTCCTTGAGGAATTCCTTGTTGTTCTTCCGTCCGTCTTCGTCCGTCCAGATCGAGAGTTTCCAATCGGCCTCCCGCGCCTTGTCCGCCCAGGCCTGGAGATTGCCGCGGGCGGCCTCTTTCAGCTCGCCGCCCAGCCAGACGAAATTGAGCTCCTTGGGTACCGCGGTGGACGTTTCGCTGCCGGAGCCCACGTAGTAGGTGGGACCGGTGGGAGCCGTGGCGGGGAGCGCGGCGGGCTCGACGCTCTCGGTCAGGACCGATGCGGTGTGCTGCTGCGTGATCTCCGCGTCGGCGTTGAGCAGCAGGTCCGGTGCCGCGACCGGTACGGCGGCCCGGTACCGGTCGTCGGCGAGGTGCAGCACGACACCCGACCGCGTGTTCCCGGCCGCGTCCGTCACCGGTGCGGCGAACGTCAGATGGCTCAGGTCCGGCTGGACCACCGTCACGGGAACGCCGAGCACCCGGGCCGCGAGCAGTGCCGCCAGGTCGCCCGCGGAGTGGTTCCAGCCGGTGTCCTTGCGGTCACCGATCTGCCCGTCGCCCGGCCGCAGCAGTGTCGTACGGGCAAGCTCCAGGCGCTGTACGGGGGTCAGCCGGGCGGCCACGGTGTCCGGGAGGCGTCCGCGCGAGTCGGCGTGCTCGGCGGCTTCCGCCGCGCCGAGCACGATGGCCGCGTCGGCCAGTTCCTGTGCGGTGAACCGCTCCTGGGGGTCGATCGCGAGGAATTCCGCGAGTTCCTCGCCGTCCTCCATCAGCCGGTCGGCCAGCCGTTGCCTCAGATGCCCGACGTCCTCGGCGGAGAGACTCCTGCCCGGTCCGTGGAGGCCCAGCTCGGCGAGGAGCCGGGGATGCGCGCGGCCGACGGCGTCGAGGAGGGAGCGGTGGAAACTCGTCCCGGTGTCGAGGTGGGCGGGCCCGGTGGAGGGCGGCTCCACGAGCTGGAGGACGCGGCCGTCCGGTGCCTTCAGACCGGTCGGCCGGCCCTGCGTGTCCTCCCCCTGGGCGACGTAGGGCTCGGGGGCGGACTTCACGGCGGACGGACGGACGTAGCCCTCGGGTTCCGGTGCGGGGTGCCAGGGCCTCACGCCCCGTGTCCCGGTGGCGCTTCCTTCCGTCCGCGGGCCCCGGACTCCGCGGGTGGACGCGTCCACCGCGTCGAAGTTCGCCTGGACGACCGCGAGTTCACGGAAGTCGGCCGTCAGCCGGGTGACCGCCCGGTCGTAGGCCGACCCGGCGTCCCGTGCCGCGTCGAGGTGCTTGCGGGCCTCTTCCTCGGTCCGTGACTTCCCGGCCCGCCGCTCGTGCATCGCGACGGTGTCGCGGTCGGCCTGCGGGGCGGCCCGCACGGCCTCCAGCGACGACCGGTAGGCGGCGTCCGCCGCCCGCAGGCGCTGCGCCCAGCCCGCCGCCTTGATCTGTTCGCGGCGTACGGCGTCCGTGTCCGACAGCGGTCCGGCGTCGTCGAGCCAGACCCCCGTGCGGGCGAGGACGTCCTCCCTCGGGACGAGGCCCGGCAGTTGGGTGAGGCCGGTCGTGGCCGGGCCGTCGAGCGATGCCGGGCCGTCGAGCGATGCCGGGCCCTCCTGGGACGCCTGGCCTCCGAGGGACTCCAGTGCCGCCAGGACTTCGGTGAGCGGCGGGTAGCCGACGGCGGCGACCGGGGTCTCGACCGCCTCGACGGCGGGCGGCTCGCTCCAGGGGACCGGCGGCGTGCCGGTGGGGCGGGCACCGGTGACCGTGTAGTGGTCGACGGCCTTCCAGGCGGCCTCGGAGGCTCCCGCGAGGTGCCGCTCGGCGGTCGCGAGGACACGGCGCTGGTTGGCGAGGTCCTGCTGGGCTTCGGCGTACCGCGACCGTGCCGTGGCGAGCCGCTGCCGCGCCGCCGTCACGTCCGGGCCGGGAGGAGCCGGCGTCTCCAGAAGGCGCCGCAGCTCCGTGTGGAGCGCGGAGACCTCGCTGCCGAGTGCGCGCAGGCGCCGCTCGGTGCCCTCCGCCTCCGTGGCGGCCTCGGTGTACTTCTTGGTCTGCTCCTTGACGATGTCGGCGGCGGCCTCGACCTCGGGCGGCAGCAGTCCGTGCTCCCGCGCGACGTCGAACGACACCCACATCGTCACTCCGTCCTGCACCGTGTGCTCGACGGTGACCGGCGGCCTGGATCCGGGCCTGAGCGCCGGCGGGACGACGGGCAGGTCCGCGATGCGGTGCGACGCCTTCGCGGTCTGCAGTACGTGCAGGGGCGCCTGGATGAGCACCGCGCCACCGGCGAACGGCTTGAGCGTGGTCAGCGCGGAGGTCCGGCGGTCGGCGGCGCCGCCCGACGCGTCGGAGTCCGTCCAGCCCGGGACGGCGGCCGTGGACTGGACCAGGGGCTGTGTCTCGAAGGCCGGTCCCGCGGTCATCGCCGGTGCGTGCGATTCGGTGATGTCACCCGTGTAGGTGTCGTTGTCCATGGTCCGCCGGCTGCCGCCGAGCCCCGCGCCCGGGTCCACCGCCAGCAGCCGGGCCCGCGACAGATCGACGTCGGCGGAGATCTTCAGCGTCGCGTCCGTCCCGCCGATCGTCGATGTGGTGTCGTGCAGCGTGACGGTCAGGCCGTCGCGGACCATCTGCGGAAGGTAGGCGCTCAGCACATCGGTGCTGATGCCGCCCTTCAGCACCTCACCGGCGGCTGTACCGGGCCGCGTCAACACCGTCCGGCGCACATAGCGGCCGTTCCCGTCGGTGGGCATCACCGTCGCGGCGTCGGTCGTGGTGCCACGGCCCTTGACGGCGAGGTCGACGGCGTACGCCGCGGCGTCGCGGAGGACGGTGATACCGCCGACGGTGGTGACGACGACACTCTCCGGGCCGGTGGCGAACAGTTTCCGGCCCGCCTCGTTCCGCTGCCGGAGCGGCACGGCCTGCTGCTGGTCGGGGGGAAGCAGCATCGGGCGGGCGGGCTCCGGGGGCGTGCCGACCGCCTGCGACAGGGGCTGCTTCGGTTCCGTCCTGCGCTGTTCGGTCTGCTGCTGTTCGGTCTGTTGCTGTTCGGTCTGCTGCTGTTCGGCGGTCCGCTGTTCCGTGCTCTGCGGTCGGGCGAGGCTCAGCGGCAGCACCACCTCGGCATCACCGACGGGGTACGTGTGGCGCACCACGGTCCCGTCCGGCAACTCCAGCGTGAACGTGACGCTGAACCTCGTACGGCCGGTCACCACCGGCCCCTCGAAGGCCACCTGGGCGCTCACGGCGTCGGTGACCGCGTGGGCCAGGGAGGACGAGCGGGTGGACCCGACGCGGTCGTCGAGGGTGAAGCCACCGCTGCGCAGACCCGGGCGGTCCAAGACGGTGGGCACCTCTCCGAGCCGGTATCCGGCCTCGTACCCGCGCGCCAGCTTCTCCGTGACCGTCTCCCCCGTGGACGTGGGCCGGGCGATCGTGGGCTTCACGTCGTGGCGCAGCGCACCGGGGGTGAAGCCGTCCCGGGTCAGGGTCACGGTGAAACTGGCGTCCTTGGCCGGTCCGATCTTGTTCCGGGCCAGGCGCAGGGAGGTGCCGCCGTTCTCCATGCCCGACTGCAGGGCGCGGATGCCGGACGGCGACAGGGTGGTCATCTGCCGTGCCAGGCCGCCGAGCTGGTCGGCCAGCAGGCTCTTGGGCCCGAGCCAGCTCTTGTGCCGGGGCAGGGTCTCCAGCATGCGGTTCGTGAACTCATGGATCGCTCGCGACATATCGATGCGGCCGACCGTGAGCGTGGCGTGCGGGGCCGCCTCGACGGCGGTGTAGAGCTGCTGGGGCGGCGGAGCGGTGAGACCGTCGTCGAAGAGACCGGCCTTCCGCGCCTCGGCGAGCGGCATCCACACGAGCAGGCCGTCGGGGATCTCCACGACCCGGCCCTGGGGCGGCCGTCCGCGCATCGCCTCCATGGGTGCCCGGAGCAGACCGGACGGCTGGGAGCGGGCCGCGAGGTGCCAGGCCACATCGGCGCCGACCAGGACCATCGGGCCGGTGTACTGGACCGTGTGGGCGGGGTTCGCCGAGAAGGTCTCGGCCGTGGTCGCGGTGCTGGTGCGCTGGTAGGGCGATGCGGTGAGTCCGTAGGTGCCGGCGGTCTGGAGCGCGTCGGTGTGCTTGGCCCGGAAAGCCAGCAGGCCCGAGACCGTATGACTGCGGACATGGGCGACCGAGTGCCCCGCCCCGCCGGTGCCCGAGCCGACGTTGGACAGCGCGAGGTCGCTGGAGTCGACGACGGCGAGCACACGCGTCCCGCGCACCTGGGGCCAGGCGCTGACCGACGCGGTGATGTCGGTGACGGCCGTCCTTCCGAACAGGTCGCTGATGTGCTTGCCCGTCTGCGCCGCGTCGCTGAAGTCCGCTTCGTTGCGGCCGGAGGTGAACGCCTCGGTCAGCGCGCCGGAGGCGGGGGTCCCGTCGGTTCCGTAGATCCAGGAGTTGCCGGAGACGGCGGCGAGGAGTTCCTTGAGGTGGTGCAGCACGACCTCGGGGGAATTGACGCTCTGCACGGAGTGCAGCCCGTCGAAGAGGGCGTGGGGCGTCCAGTGATCCGTGGAGACCGGTTTCCCGGAGGAGAGCAGGTCGGCCAGAGCCGGATCCATCGGCACGGGCTCCGGCGCCAGGACTCTTTCCGGCCTGATGACGGGCAGGTCGGGGACGACGGACAGCGACGCGGGTACGGCGAGGGTGACACGGCCGGTGACGGGGGCCGGGGCCGTCCGTCCGCCGCCCTGCCCGGTGCCCAGGACGTCGACGCTCCCGGCGGCCTGCTTCACGAACCACCGGGTGCTGAGCAGCTCGCCGGTCATGGTCCGCGCGATCTGACGCGGCCGGGTGAAGCTGGTGGCCCGGGCCGTGAAGGCCAGGTCGTACGACCACAGGTGCTGCGACCCGGAACTGGTGATGCCGCCGTCCGGGGTCAGCGTAGGCCCGTACGTCATGCCGTAGGCGCTCTGCCTGCCGTACCGGTAGCCGATGCTCCCGGTACCGCCGAAGCCCTTGATCCCGGTCAGTCCGATGTCGACGCCGGCCGACCAGCCGTGGGTACGGGTGGTCGCGCTGTCCGCGCGGCGCGTGGAGAGGACGTTGTTCGCCAGGCCCAGATCGTGGTGCGTGCCGGCGAACTGACGGTTCGTCGCCTCGGCCCGCACGGTGAGCACGACATAGCGCTTGTTGACGGAGTCGAGCTGCTCCAGCTGGATGCGCAGTCCGGTGCTCGTCAGCCGGTCGAGGGAACCTTCCAGCACCGTACGGGAGAGTGCCTGGCGCAGCAGATGGGTGTTGCGTACCGCGTTGTTGTACTTCCGGTCGCTGCCGCCGCTCCGGTCGCCGGTGGCGTCGGTGTCCGGCCGGGAGGGAAGCACCAGGTCGGGGTAGGCGCGGTGCAGCCCGGCCTGGATGCGGTCGACCAGCACGTCCGTCAGGGAGACCCGGGACGGAGCTGTTTCCTGGGCGTGGGCCGCCGTGAGGTCCAGGACCGCGTGCAGGCCGAAGGTCGCCGGGTTCGACGGCGACAGATAGGCGGGGGCGGGCGGGGCCTCGGCGGCCGGGAGGGGGGAGGTGCCGTCGTCCCAGCCGGCCAGTCTGCGTGCGTCGGCCCGCGGCAACTGCACGGTGGCGGTGAGGAACGCGCCTTCCGCGTTCCCGGCGTTCCGGTCGGCGCCGGTCGTCCGGCCGGCCGGCTCGGGCGACTCCCAGACACCGCCCTGCCTGCGCAGTTCGATCCGGAAGCGGACGTCGTAGAGCCCCGAGTGGCCGCGGCTGTTGAGCGTCCGTACGGATTCGGCCGTGTTGCCGCTGTAACTGCTCTCCGCACGCTGGGTCGTCAGGGCGGCCGAACCCGCGACCTGGAGGCTCAGGGTGCCCACGGGCTGGAGCAGCGCGACCTGAGGGCCCGCGGAGATGCCGATCGAGGCGCCCTGGGTGTTCTTCTTCTCCGTGGTGGCGGTGGAGCGCTGCGCGTCGGCCTTCTTGACCTCGGTCTTGTCGGACGCCTGGAGCAGCGTCGCGTCGACCGGGACGAGCCGGAGCTCCACGGAGCCCAGGGACCGGTTGCCGAGACCGGCGAAGAGCGGGGCGCTGACCACCGTCTCGCCGGAACTCTGCGCGATCATGGTGCGCAGGCTCTCCTCGCCGAACAGATCGGCCAGTTGGCGACGGAGGAAGCTGCCGGGGGTCGCCTCGGGGAAGTTCACGAGTGCCCAGTCCAGCAGCCGGGTCTCCGTGGTGACGTTCAGCGGCGCGAGGAGGTGCGGGCGGGCGCCCGGCGCGAACGTGAAGGCCGTGGGCAGCCGGTCCGGGATCGCCGGGTCGGTGACGCTGTCCGGGACCCGCCAGGTGACACCGTCCTGGATGCGGTAGCCCCGCCGCGTGACGGTGCCGGGCTGCTGCTCCGTGGCCGCCTCACGGCCCTTGCTGTCCCAGACGCGCGAGGACTCGACGGCGATGTGCAGGTCGCTCACATGCAGATGGCTGCCGTCCTTGCCGACCGCGGTCACACTGCTCTGGGCGCGGCTCTCCTGGGTGTACGTGTAGCCGGCCTCCATGCGCCGACCGCCGAGGGACAGCGATCCCAACCCGCCGACGTTCCCCGCGGAGGGGCCGAGCGGGATCGCCACTCCGAAAGCACGCGACGTGCCGAGGGACTTGGTCTCCGTCGCGCCGGGGCGCGTGCGGAGTTCGGTCTCGATCTTGACGGGGGCGTCGGTGGCCTTCGCACCGGTCTTCGTCCTGTCCGACGTCGACCCGTCGGTCTTCGACCCGTCGGTCTTCGACCCGTCGGCCTCGTCTTTGGCGGCTTCGGTGAGCTTGTCCTTGGCGGCTTCGTCCTTGGCGGTCGAGCTGCCCTCCACCGGGGCCAGGGACGACGGCTCGGCATGGCGGCGCCAGTTCCCGTAGCTCTCCAGCGAGAGGGAGATCTCCCGGTGGCCGCCGTCCACGGTCGGCAGGACGAAGGTCCGGGGGCTGAGCAGGGTGTGCGGGCTCTGGCTGAGCACGCGCCTCAGCTCTTCGAGCCCGTCGGGCCGCAGACGCCATCCCGTCGCGAGGGAATCGGCCAGCGCGTCGACACCTCTGACGGTGATCCGCCCGTGGCCCTGGCCCCGCAGCGACTTCGGCAGCATCGCGTTGTCGTCGTACGTGACGAACCCGTCGGTCTGCTCCCGCGTGAGGGGAGCGACGTCGCTCTCCAGCAGCGGGGCGGCGAAGGCCGCCTTCACCACCTTCTCGCCCGGGTTCCCGATCCGGCGGTACACCTCGTCCCGGAGGGCCTCCTCGCTCGTCAGGTCCGGACGATCGCGGCGCGCCCGGTACATCCGCTGCTCGTACTCGTCCGCCGCGAGCGCGTCCAGAGCCTTGTCGCGGGCCGTGGGCCGCTGCCGCAGGCTCGACGCGTCCGCCCGTGAGGGGCCGCCACCGGGACCTCCCGGCGGCTCCTCGTTCTCCTCGCCCTTCACCGGGATCTCGGAGTCCTCGGGGACGGAGGCCACGGAGTCGGCGTCATCGTCATCGGCCTTGGACTCGGACTCGTTCTTCGGCTCGGACTCGTCCCTGGACTCGGACTCGTTCTTCGGCTCGTCCTTGGAGTCGGACGTGTCATCGGCCTTGAGTGCGTGGTCATTGTCCGGTTCGGATTCCGAGTTGGTCCTCGTATCGGTCAGGGACCGTGTGTCGTCCTCGGTCAGGGACCGTGTGTCGTCCTCGCTCTGGGTACGTATGCGGCGGCCGTTCGGCGACGGCAGGTCGTCCCGGTCCCGTGTGTGGAGGCTGTCCCCGTCCTTCCCTCCGGACTCCGACGAGTCGTCCCGCTGCCGCGGAGTCTCCATCAGCTGCTCGCCCGGCTGCACCGGAGCACGCCTGTCCTGTTCGGAGCCGGTCGGCCGCGGAGTCTTCGCGGAGCTGTCGGACTCCCCCTCGACGTTCGTCCGGGCGGCGGGAGTGCGTACGGTCGTCGACGGCCCGGCCTTGGACGAGCCCTCGCCGTCCGTGAGGTCCGTGTCGCGGACGTCCTTGCTCTTCTCCGACACGGAGTCGTCCGTCTTGGGACCGCCGGACGTGCGGTCGGTCGTGCGATCGGCCGTGGCCAGGTTCCGCAGCCGTTCCACCAGCGAGCGGGCGTCGTGGGCCGCCTGCCGGCGTATCTCGTCGGGCAGTTTGCCCAGGGATCGGTCGATACGCCCGTCGAGGTCCCGCAGTCGGTCCGGCGCGCGGAGCTCCTGCTCCAGGCGCTCCTGTCCTTCGCGCCGCAGCTCCGCCGTCTCCGCGTCGTAGCTGTCGAGGATCCGGTCGGTCGACCGGTGGTCGCCCGCCGCCTCGTCCAGCCGCTTCTGCCACTCGGCTCGGCGTTCGGGGCTGCGCTCCGCCCCGGCGGGATCGGCGTCGGACAGGGCCTTCAGCCGGCGGTCGCGCTCCAGCTGTGCCATCCGGTCGAACTGCTCCTGCTCGACGGTCCGCCTCGCCCCGTCGTCCTCGGCGTTCGCGCGCCGGTCCTCCCACTGCTGCCGCTCCTCGCGCGACAGACCCGTGCCGTCCATTCCCTCGCGCAGCCGGTCGAGCCGTTCCTCCAGGAGCCGGTCGTTCTCCGCCGCGGCGTCCTCGGAACGGTCCCGGTCCGGGGTGCCGTCGCCGTCGGGGCCGTCCTGCGGCGGGGGCGGCGGCTGCTCGGAGTCCTGCTGGTGTCCGCCCTCGCGCAGGGCGTCAAGCCGTGCCCGGAAGGAGGCCAGTTCGGCCTCTCTGCCCAGGGTGGCCGTACGGCGTTCGTACTGTGCGTCGAGGTCGTCGCTCCGCGTCTGTCCCTCGAACCGGCTTTTCCAGTCGGCCAGTTCCCTCTCGGACGCCCCGAGATCGCGCAGGGTCGCGAGCCGTCGTGATGCCGTCAGCTCGGCGTCGTAGTCGGCCTGGATCCTGTCGAGGTCCTCGGGGGTCGCCGCCTGCTCCCGGCGGTCCTCCCATGCGAGGAACCGCTCGCGGTCCATGCCCGCTTCTTCCGCGTCGGCCCGCCTGTTGTCGGCCAACTGCTCGCGGAGCACCTCGGGGCTGCTGTCGGCGCGGGTGCCCAGTTCGGACCCGAGGGTGCCGAGCCGGTTCTCGAACTCGTCCAGCAGCTGGGTCGTCCGACGGGGATCGCTGCCGAGGGCCGACTGCTCGATGTCCAGGGCATGGCGCAGCCACTCGGTGCGGCGCATGCCCAACTGCGCGGCCCGCAGCTCGTATCCGCCGTCCACATGACCGCGCAACTGCCGCAGGCGCTCACCGAGACCGTGCACGGCCACGAGGTCGCCCAGTTCCCGCAGGCCGTCGGCGGCGTCGGCGTGCCTGCCCGCCCGGACGTCGGCCCTGATGCTCTCGCTCAGCCGCTGCCGCGTCTCCCTGTCGACGCCGACCCGGCGGGCATCGGCCAGCAGGGCGTCGGCCTCCCGGTCCACGTCCCTGGTCAGTCTGCGCTGTTCGGTGGGCGTCGGTCCGTCGGGGACGTCGGGCAGCTGGTCCAGCCGGTTCACCGGGCCGTCGCCGGTGCCGCCCAGTTCGTCCAGGCGCGTGATCAGCGCGTCGACGCCGCCGCCGTCGTCGTGCGGGTCGAAGCCGTCGGGGAAGGGCAGGTCGTCCTGCGTCTCCGTACGGAGAGGGTTCGACGAGTCCTCGGTGGCCGGTCCGTGCCCTTCGCTCTCGCTCTCGGTCCGCTCCGTCCCCGGCGGGCCCTCGGGAACGTCCGGGAACACGAGATCCGGTTCGTCCGCCGTGAAGAGCCGGCCGCCGGGCTCGTTCTGCGGGATGTCGGGGAACGTCAGGTCCGACCCGTCCGGGGAGGGCCCGGCGGGTGCCGGGTGCCGTGGCCCGCCGGGAGCGCTGCCGGCACCCTGCGCCGTGGACACGGTCGGCAGGGGGCGCGGCGGCGGGGTGCTGCCGCCCGCGCCGTTGTACGGGAGAGCGCCGCCGTGGGGGAGAGCGCCGTCGCCCTCGCCCGTCGTCGTCCCGTCGGTGCCGTCCTCCTCCAGGGCCGCGCGGTACTGCTCACGCAGTTCGTCGACCCGTGCGGGGCGGCCGAGGCCGCCGGAGTCGTCCGCCCGCAGCTTGGCCAGCCGTGCCGCCAGGTCGGAGTCCGAGTCGCCGGGGTTCTGCCGGTCCTTGAGCCGGTCCAGGCGCTCCTGGAGGCGATCGAGGTCGTCCGCGGTCCGCTTTCCCTGTCCGGAGTTGTCCGACCGGTCGGTGGACAGCCCGCCCTCGCCGTCGTCGGACGTCACCGGAGGATCGTTGCGTGGCACATCGGGCAGGTCCGCCAGGAGCTGCTCCAGTTCCGGCGTCAGTTTCTCGCCCGGCGGTGTCTCGGGTACGTCCGGAAGGTCTTCCAGGAGCCGGTCCACGTCCGTGGACCCATGCGTCACGGTCTCGGACGCCTGGTCCGGGGAGGGCGATGTCTCGGGTACGTCCGGGAGGCTGTTCAGCAGGAGGTCCAGCTCCGGCGCCACGGCCGGCGGTACGGGGGCGGGGGTGAAGGGATGCGCGGTCGAACGGTCCGTGGTGCTGGTGTTGTCGGTGCTGTTCGTGAAGCTCGTGTCGTTCGAGCTGGTGGCGAAGGCGGGGGCGGACGGGCCGGGCCCTTCGTACGCTCCGGCGTTCGTGTCGTCGTCGCCGGAGAACAGCGTACGGCTGTCCGAGAAGTCGTCCGTGTCCAGGTAGTACAGGCTGTCGCCGTCCGAGCCGTTGTCGTCGGTGCTGCGCAGCGAGGCGCTGTCCGAGCCGGACTCCGAGGACGAATCCGTGAGCGTGCGGTTGTCGGAGTCGTTCTTCGGGCCCGAACCGTCGCGCACCCCGGGGTTCGACTCGGTGGTCGGCCGGGGGGCGGTGGACGGCGGGGTGGGCGAGTCGGAGGAGAAGACCGGTGGGCGCGGCGGCGGCGCGGCCGGCGGGCCCTGGACCGCGTGGTGGAGGGTCTGGAAGCCATGGCCGATTCCCCGGCCCATGACGCCGCCCGCCGCGCCCGCGGCCGCTGTCCAGCCGCTGACCGTGAACTTGTGCTCGGGCCCGAAGATCAGGTTGTACATGCCCTCGGTGACCACTGCGTGGCCCGACTCGCCGGCGATCTCACCGACGAAGTTACCGATCCGGAAGCCGATGTTCCCTTCGATGTTCTTGCTGATGGTCTGGACGAAGGAGCCGGGCAGGTCGTGCGAGAGCGCACGCACTCCGCTCTCCCCCAGGTCCTTCACGTACGGCTTGAGCGCGTCGTCCAGCGAATGGGTCAGACCCTGCCAGTCGGCCTTGCCGCCCCAGTTCTTGACCAGTGCCTCGCCGTAGTCGCGGCCCAGGTTCCGGGCGGTCTCGTTGCCGAGGGAGTCCCCGAGGTTCTTCTCGAAGGCGTTCGCGAAGTCCTTGACGACCTCCCGGCCGACCGCGCCCGCGGCCGCCCCCCTGGCCCCGTCCGCCCCCACGTGGTTCAGGGATTCGTTGGTCCGGCCCATGATGTTGCCCAGGCGCTCGCCGAGCTTGCGGGCGGACTCCTCCGAGATCGCCTGGCCCGCGGCGCCCGCTCCGGCCCTGCCGGTCGCTCCGGCCGCGCCGTCACCAGCGGCACCCGCACCCTTGCCGAGGCCCGCACCCGCGCCACCGGCACCCTTGCCCAGACCACCCGCACCCGCGCCGCCCGCGCCCTTGCCGAGACCACCCGCACCCGCGCCACCGGCGCCCTTGCCGAGACCACCCGCACCCGCGCCACCGGCGCCCTTGCCCAGACCACCCGCACCCGCGCCACCGGCACTCTTACCCAGACCACCCGCGGCCTTGCCCGCACCGCCCGCGGCGCCGCCCGCTCCCTTGCCGCCCCCGGCCAGCCCCTTTCCCAGCACCTTCCCCGCGTCGTTGCCGAGGATCTTGCCGAGGCCCTTGCCGGTCAGATTGCCGAGCAGCTTGCCGAGCCCACCGCCGAGCAGCGCGAACGGCCCGCCCAGCGCGCCGCCGATGGCGGCGAACTTCGCGGCGTCAGCGGTGAAGTTCTTGTTCCACTCCGTGCGGTCGCCGCGGCCCATCTGGGTGAGCTGGAGGATGGAGTCGAGCAGCAGGCCGCCGACCAGACCGGTGATGGTCTGCATGATGATCTGGGTCAGCAGGAACTTGAGGATCAGCATCGCCATGGCACGGAACGCGGCGATCGCGGCGGCCGCCCAGATCTCGGACAGCCCGGCGGTCACCGGCATCAGGGCCTGGGCCAGGGCTATCTGCACGACGAGCAGGGCGAGTTGGCCGAAGATCATCCACTTGGTGTACTCGATGTCGGCGGCCGTCTTGTGCGCGTTCTTCGACAGCTTGAGCGCGTCCTCGTAGGCACGTTCGAGAATGCTCTCGTTGCCGTTCGTCCTCTCGACGAACTGCCGGGCGTACGCCACGAACCTGGTCGCGGTCTCACCCTCGAAGTCCTCGTCGACGCGGCCGACGACCTGCCGCAGAAGTTCCTCCACCTCACGGAACTTCTCGGCCATCTGGCGATACTCGTCACTGACCACCCGCAGGGTGTCCTCGTTCGCCTGCGGGAAGGGCATGCCGGTCAGCGTCTTGAGGAGTTTCCCCCACCCCTCGGAGACCTCAATCGCCATTGTGTGGTTCCGCGTCTTCGGAGTTCGGCCGGCTCAGCCGGCGGCGATGTGGTTGGCGTCGTTCTCGGCGTCGTTCAGGATGACCGACGCCTTGTTGCCCTTGATACCGACCATTTCGAGCAGATCGGAGAGACCTTCGAGGCCGTACGTGAGTCCCTTGCCCGTCGAGTCGACGAACTTGTGGTACTCCTTCGCGTACACGTCGTCCCTGCCGCCCGCGGTCCTGTTCTCCACATTGATGCGGTCGTTGAGGACTCCGAGTTCACCGACGATCCGCGAGATCTCGCCGAACTGGGTGAACCTCCGCGGCAGGTCCTCGGGAACGCTGAGGGTCCCGTCAGCCATAGAACTCGTCCTCCTCGCCGCGGTTCCCGGTCTTCCCGCGGTCGTCCCCCAGCACCGTCTCGGTCAGGCCGCCGGGCTGCATCTCACGCAACGGAGCGAGCAGGTCGTCGAGCTGACCACCGCCGAAGAGTCCGCTCGCCAGGTCCTCCTGGCTTCCCATCAGCGGCCGTACCGAGCCACTGACCTTGGAATTCATCTCCAGGCGCGCCGCGTTGACCGTGGACTTCAGTACCTCGGCGAGCTGGGCGCCGGGCATCGTGCGGTAGCCCTCGGTGTGGAACTTGAAGGACAGGATCTCGCCGTGGGCGTTGACCGAGGCGGTCACCATCCGGTCCTTGGACGTCGCCGAGGCGGATGCCCTGGCCAGTTCCTCCTGGACCTGCTGGATCTTCTTCGTCTGCTCCGCGAGGCCGGCCATGGCCTCCGCGAGCTGTTCCTGGAACGACACCATCAGTCCTGCTCCTCCTTGCCTTCCGCCGCGGCCGCCGCCGCTTCCAGTACGTCGACTGCGCGGGACAGGTCCTCGGCGGACAGCCGCAGAGCCACGGGGCCCGTCGGGTTGAGGTACATGTCCTGGCCTTCGGGTACGAGGGCGAACGCCTCGGACACCGACAGCACCCGGTGGGCGAGCGCACCGGCCCGCTCCAGATGGACGGGCGAGGTGAAGACGGGCACCACCGGGTCACCGTCCGGGGTGCAGGCGCTGACCGCGCCGCCGCCGGGCGCGACCAGGACGGCCAGCTCCGCGCTGACCACGGCCAGGGCGACGTTCTCGACCGGGCCGTAACCGGTGGCCGCGAGCTGCATGGCGGCATCCACCTCGTCGGCGGGCTCGGGCCAGCCGAGCATGCCGGGCGAGGGCCGGTAGTCGGCGTTCCGCTGCCACTCGACGATCTCGCCGTCGGCGTCCGAACGCCACTGCCCGATCACCGCCCACAGCGGGGGTTCGCCGTCACCGCGCCACGCCGGGTCCACCGTGCCGAACCAGTGGTCGGGTGCGGTGCGCGCCGCCGCACGGATGTCGTCGGGCACCGGCGGCATGGCGGAATCCGCGCCCGCCGCCGTCGCCCCACCGGTGTCTGCCCCTGCGGAACTCATCGTCCGATCACGCCCGTTCCGGCATCGGGCTCGGTGCCCCACACCTCTTCGTCCTCCGAGAGCCATACGTTGCGCTGCCGGTCGCCGCCGTTGCCCCCGCCGCCCGGGGCGCCGCCACCGCCCATGCCCATCGGCGGCATGAAGGGCATGCCGCTCCCCGTCCCGCCGCCCGCTCCGCCCCGTCCGAGGGCGCCGAGCGACTGGGTGGACACGTTGCCCTGTACCGGCGGGACGGCCGGGGTCGCGGGCAGCCCCATCGCGGCCCGGGCCCGGTTGCTGAGCCCGGACACCACCGAGGTCGGCTCACGGTTCGCGTTGCCGTTGCCACTGCCGTCGAACAGCTTGCGGAGGTTCTCGGAGGCGCCCTTCGAACCCCCGAAGAGGTCGCCGCTCGACGTGTACGGACGACGCTGACCGTTCAGCAGATCGTCGAGCGACTTGGGGGTGCGGGTCTTCAGGTTGTTGCTGCTCTCGGTGATGTGCTTGCCCTGCGGGTCGGTGATGGTGCCGTCGGCGTTGATCCGGGAACCCGGCGGAACGCTGAGCTTCCCGCCGTACATGTTGGTCAGGGGCTTGCCGTCCGCGCCGATCAGGTTTCCCTGAGCGTCCACCCTGGTGCCCTTGGGGACGATGACATTGCCCTCGGCGTCGACCCCGAAGCCCCGTATCGAGTCCCCGGAAGTGGAGCCGCTCGGAAGCGTCGGTGGCTTCGGGCCGCCCGTCGAGGGTGAAATGATCTTACCGCCGGGGCCGATGGTGGAGCCGGGCGGCACGATCAGGGGCTTGCCGTCCGCACCGAGGACCGGTTTGCCCTTGGCGTCGGTGACGGCACCGGTCTTGGGGTCGATACGCGATCCGGCCGGGACCGTCAGGGACCCGCCGGAGCCCGTGCCGGAGGTACCGCCGCTGGATCCCGTGACCGGCGGCGGGACGAGGCCGAGGTTGCCGGTCTTGGGGAGGTTGGTCCCGGAAGTGCCCCCGCTCGGCCCGGTCACCGGAGGCGGGCCGCCGAGGCCCAGATCGCCGCCGCCCGCACCGCCGCCGCCGTCACCGCCCGCGCCATCACCGCCGGCGCCGCCGCCGAGCATCTCCTTGAACTTGTTGAGGAAGTCGTCGGCACTGCCGGGACCGCCGTCACCGCCGCCCGTACCCGTGTCGCCGTAGAAGTCCTTCTGTTCCTCGGCCGTCAGCGAGATGGTGAACGTCGGCTTCACGATGGAGTTCGCGTCGGAGAACTTGCCGCTCGCCGTGTCGTAGGCCGTCGCCAGGTCGAGCATCGTCTGCGCGGACTTCTCGTCGAGCTCGGTCCTGACACCGTCGAGCCAGCTCGCCTTCGCCTCGCGCTCGATGCCCTCCCAGTCAGGACCACTCTTCGTCGCGTCATGGTCCGATTTGGGGTTCTGGGTGATCATCACCTTCAGGAACTGCGCGTTCAGGTGGGTGAACGCCATGGCGATGGACCCGGCTTCACGGTGCTCGACAGGGCTCGCCCCCACGGTCTCCCGCTTGTCGAACCAGTTCCAGGAGTTCTTCCTCAGCACGTCTATGGTGGTCGACAATTGCTCGCTCACCTTCACGAGATTGTCCTTGAGCGTGCCGCCCAGGTAAAAGGACTGGGTCTCCTGGAGCGAACGCTTCACCGCCAGCAGAACGGCTTCGAAGAGTTCGGCGGACTCCCCTTGCAGTTCCTCCGAGCCGTTCCCCACCTTTTCGGCCCACTCATTGAACTTGGCCGCCCAACCGCCCGTCCAGACTTCCATGCTGTTGAGGATCTCGGACGCTTTGCGCGACGACGCCGCATTGGCATCCTTGTTCGTCCCGGACACCACCGATCCAAAGATCGGGCCGGGCGCGCCGGTGAACTCCATCAGCGCCCCGGAGTCATTTCCGAAGTCGGCCCAGTTGTATCCGAACCCGAACATGAGCCATTGCTCGTTCGCCCTGGTCGGGAAAGCGAAGGCGTACCAGCCGTCCAGCCCCCACTCCTTCGCCTTGAGCTTCGGAGTGCCGCTGAACCACTGGCCGTTCACCTCTTTGGTGATCCACTTCTTGGCACCCGAGCCCGCCACCAGGTTCCGGTCCGGAAGCTTGGTGGTCCCGTCGTGAAACATGGCGAGGATGTCCTCCCACTTGGCCGGCATCCCGGGGGGCACCTCGACCATGGTTTCACTTTCCCTTCGGCGTCAGGATCTCGGAGAACTCGTCGGCGAGGGTGCCGCCGATGCTCGTGGAGTCGTCCTCGGCGTCCTTGTGCTTGGTCTCCACGTCCCGCAGGCTGGCGGAGAAGTTGTTCATGAGCGTGATGGCCGTCTCGTACCGGGTGCGCATGCTGGCGCGGTACGTCTCCATCTGGCCCTCAAGTGCCTTCGCCTGCGTGCACTTCTCGGGGTTTCCGACGGCCAGCGGGATCTTCGCTCCGAGGCTCACATATTCCGCTTTGACCGTGAGGTCGCGGCGGAACGTGGGGAGCTCCTGATTCGCGTACCTGAGATAGACGCCGTCGGTCGACTGGAAGATGTCGCCCGAACTCTCGTCACCAGCCATGCTCACACCTCACAGAAGTCGGTTCGTTCGGCCTGGTCAGCTGCCCTGGAGACCGTTCAGGCCGCGGCCGCCGTCGATGTCCCCGTCGATCTGCCGGGAGTGCATCCGCTGGAGAGTCGTCCGGGCGACACCGTACTGCTCGTCGAGCTGGAGCTTGATCTTGGCGAGTTCCGCCTGGAATTCCTCCCAGGAGGTACGGGTCTGACCGCTCAGGGTGTCGCGCAGCGCGCCGAAGTTCTTCTCCATCCAGGCGAGCGCTTCCTTCATCTCCTGCTGGGCCGCGTCCATGTTCTTGACGGCGTCCAGGACCCCTTGGTGACTGATCTTGACGGTCATGACGGAACTCCTCGTGGGGCGTTAAGAGAGCGGGGAACGAAAGGGGAGAAGGGCGGTAAGGCCGGTCACCTGGGGTTGATCACGTCGGCGATACCGCCGGCGTAGGTGTTCGCCTCGTGCTCGGCGTCCACGAGGAGCCGGTTGGCCATCGCGGTGCCCTCACGGAAGAACTGGGTGCGCTCCATGACCCGGGCGTGGGCCCTGAGCCACTCGTCGATGCCCGCCGCGTGGGTCTCGGAGGAAACCGCCTGGTAGGCACCGCGGACCTGGC
Source organism: Streptomyces sp. NBC_01237 (assembly GCF_035917275.1). Taxonomy (NCBI): domain Bacteria; kingdom Bacillati; phylum Actinomycetota; class Actinomycetes; order Kitasatosporales; family Streptomycetaceae; genus Streptomyces; species Streptomyces sp. NBC_01237. Next base: position 1,450,632 of record NZ_CP108508.1, read on the forward strand.
CCTGGATGGTCCTGACCTTGCGGCCGGCCTCATCCATGTCGCGAAGGTGCTGGTCCAGCGTCTTCAGCGTCTCCAGCATCGCTGTTTCATCATTGGACAGGCCGTCGGCCGAGTTGACGTTGAAGCCGGAGACATCAGACATGGGGGGTCCTCCTGGACGCTGCGGGAACACGACGGCACGACGGGTGCACGGCACGTCGACCACACCGGGAATCACGCCCTCCGGTAGTCGACGGATCATCAGGTTAATACGCCGTACGGGATCTTGGCACGGATGTTCCACGTCAATTCTGAGTGTTCACCTTCGAGGCGTGCGTGAGCTGCGGCAATGCCGTAGAAAGCGCCTGCCTCCCGGCTTCCCTATCCTCAAAGAAAGCTCAATTCCCTTAAGGCGGAGGGAAGTCCGCTATTGCGGCGCCTCGTTCTCCGCCACTTCCACCAGCCCCTGCGCCAGCAGGGTGGTGTCGTCCAGCGCGGGCCCGGACGCGAGCATCCCGAGGACGCCGGACGGCACGGGGACGGACTGCTCGGCGCTGTAGCCGAGCCGCTGGAGTCCCTTGTCGCCGCCGGGGACCGGGTACTTGGCCCCCGACTCGGTGACCAGGTAGTGGGCCGTGCCCGTGCCCGCGGAGGAGAGGGCCGTGACGAGTGCGCCGCCCTCCGGGCGTACCGCGAACAGATCGGCGGCTCCGGACCCCGCGGTGATTCCTGGCTGGTTGGACACCGCCCGGCCGCCCACCGCGTCCGCGCGGGGCAGGACGACCGAGATCGTCGGCCTGCCGTCCGCGGTACCGATGACGGCGCAGACGCCCTCGCCCGCGGCGACCGGCCTCGGGCCGGGAAGCTCGGTCGGAACGGCGCCTCCCGAGGCACCCACGAGCCGGGCCTCCTTCGGGTCCTGGTGGCGTGCCAGGTCGTCCGGGCCGACCCTGGGAAGTTCGACGGGTCCCCCGGCGTAGGCCGTCCGCTGGGTACGGGGATCGCCCTTCAGGAGCGCCTCCTCCAGGGCGGTGATCCGGGTCAGACCGCGCTCCGTCAGCAGGTAGTGGCGGCCGGAGGCCTCGAAGAGCTGCCCGACCCGGGTGGCGCGGCCCGCCAGCGAGGGCCCCGCCTTTCCGCGTCCCGTCACCTCCGGCACCGCCAGATCCGGTCCTGCGGGCAGGGCGTTGAGGAAGGCGTCGGGGACGGGGTACGCCCCGTCGGGGTCGTAGCCCAGCGACTGGACGGCGTAGTTCGCGGTGTTCAGCCGCAGCCGGGTGCCGTGCCAGAGCAGGTACGTGGCATCGCCCGGGACGCTGCGGACCAGGGTGGCCCGGTCCGAGGTGACGGGCCGGCCCTCGGCCGTCAGACCGACGGCCACGGTGAGGAGCGGCGCCTTCGCCGCGTCGGTCCGGGTGGCGCACACCGACCAGGCCGCGCGGCTGAGCGAGCCCGGCTGCGGCAGGGGGTCCGGCGCGCCGACGATGCCCAGGGTCGCGCCGCGCGGTGCGTCCTGGAGCGAGGCGGGCTTGACGCTCACCACCTTCATCCGGTCGCCCGCCAGGAGTCTGGCCGAGGTCTCGTTCAGGACCGGGTGGAGGACTCCGTCGAGCGTGAGGTAGCGGGCGCCCGAGCGTTCGTCGATCACCAGTGTCCCGGTGGCCTTCCACGCGTTCGAACCGCCGGGCACCACCAGCCCGTACACCGCGACGATGAGCGCGGCCAGCGCCGCGACCACGAGGCCGATGACGAAGCCCTTCGAGGTCCGCCGGTGCGCGGACTCGGGGGCGTCCGGGTCGTCCCGGAGCATTCCCAGTGACAGTCGGCTCATGACGAACATGTGCGCGTGGACCTGGTCCCGCCTGGACTGCATTCCTTGCCTTTCCGACCGGGCATCGGCCCGGCGCGCGAGGTCCCGGGGTCCGGGGCTTGCGCCCCCGGGACCCCGGGATCGGCCTGCTGGTCCGGCGGCGGACGCCGGACCGCGGGCTCAGCTGTTGAGGCCCCGCAGATACGAGTAGAGACCGGCGACGAGCAGGGCCAGCGGGACGAGGGCGATGGCGAAGAGCAGGTGGAGCAGATCGACCGCGCGCCCCCAGTAGGGCACCAGACGGCGGCCCGGCAGCGTCCAGCCCGTGATGGCGAGAACGGCCGCGACGGCCAGCAGTCCGGCGAGCAGCAGCGGCCGGGAGTCCGCGTCCAGCCGCAGGACCAGCAGCACCGTGAGCAGTACGGCACCGTAGGCGGCCGGCAGGACGACGGCGAGGCGCTGCCAGGCGCCGCCGATCCCCCGTGCGTGGGTGAACAGGAGCGCGCACAGGACCGCGGCCAGGGTGAGCGGCGCCCAGGACGTCTCGAACGCCAGCATCGTGAGGCAGCCCGCGGCCACCAGACCGGTGGCGCCGTAGAGGCCCGTGAGGTAGCCGTCGGCGACGGCGCCGCGGGCGGCGATCTGCTCGTCCGGGGTGGGGTCGATGCCCTCCTGGAGCTGGCCCGCGTTGGTGGGCAGCAGCGGGACCTTCAGGCCGGACAGGCGGAACGCCAGGGAGGGCAGGAAGTGCCCCAGCAGGACGACCGCCAGGATCAGCGGAGCGGCCGCGCCGGTGGGCGTGACGCCCAAGAGCATCACGGCGCCGCCGATCGCCCCGAGCACCGCGGCCAGTGCCGCGGCCAGGAACAGCGGGGCGCACGCGCCCACGGCGGCCACCGCGAGCACGGCGGCGCCCGCCGCCGCGGAGCAGCCCGCCAGCAGCCGTGCGCCCAGTTCGGCGTCGGATCCGGCGCCCTGGGGCACGAGCGCACCGGCCACGGCGAGGAAGGGGATGGCGGCCGCGCCGAGCGCGCCGCCCGCGCCGACGTCCCCGACCGCGCGTGAGGCGGCTCCGGCGCCGGCCAGCAGGAGGATCGCGGTGCCCGCCGCGCAGACCGCTCTGATTCCCGGGGAACCGGGCAGCAGCAGGAGCAGCAGACCCGTGGCGAGGGCGCTCAGGGCGAGCGTGGTCATGAGGTGGTGCGACCACACGGGCCGCCAGGAGTCGGGGCGTTCGCGCAGCCTGCTGGAGAGCCCGTCGACGAGGTCGTCGTAGTGGATCTCGGGCAGGGCGTCCCCGCGCAGGCGCAGGTGGACCGTCTCGCCGTCGTGCAGGCCCAGGTCGCCGAGCGTGTTCTCGTCGTCGAGCGGCTCCTGGCCGAGGCGTTGGAGCACCCAGCCGCCGGCCTGTGCTCCCCGTTCGTAGAGGTCGGTGCCCCCGTGGTCGACGATGGTCGGCATCAGGTCGGCGAGCACGATGTCGGACGGCACCGCGAGTTCGACGGAGCGATCGGGCGTCAGCACCGTGAGGCGGCACAGGGGTGCCGCGGATATGTCGGTCAAGCGCGTTTCATCGCCTTCCAGGACAGTGGTCGACGCGGTCAGATTGATCACATTAACTTGTGCGTGCAGTCTGTACGTTGTGGGGTGCCGCGATGATCGGCAACCCCGTTCCCGCCCACCCCCCGGCCTGCGGACCTGTGTCGTCGGCCGTACCGCAGGCGTTTGACGTGCTGTCACCCCGAAGCGGCGTCACAGTAACCGCCGGCACCCCTCAGGAAGGCGATTCCCTTTGAGCGTGGTCCTCTTCAAGAGGCCTCCCCGGCGTCTTGGCCCCGAGATGCCCCAGGGCGAACTGAGCCTCCAGGAGCCGCCCACGGTGCCGGAGACCCAGAGCGCGATGGGCAACATGATCACGTACATGCCGATGGCGCTCAGTTCGCTCGGCATGGTGCTCATCTTCCTGCGCCCCGGCAGCGGCGGCGGACCCATGATGTACGTCGCGATCGGGCTGATGGGGCTGTCGGCCGTCGGCATGCTGGTGTCGCAGATCGTGCGGGCCTCCGGGGACCGCAAGCGGGCGTTGCTCGGTGAGCGGCGCGACTACATGCGCTACCTGTCGATCAGCCGCAGGCGCATCCGCAAGGTGATCACGCAGCAGCGGGAGGCGCAGGCGTGGTCGCACCCGGACCCGGCGTCGCTGTGGGGCCTGGTGCCCACGGCCAGGCTGTGGGAGCGGCGGGCCGCGCACGCGGACTTCGCCGAGGTGCGGATCGCGGTGGGCGAGCAGCAGCTGGGCACGAAGCTGACGCCGCTGAGCACCAAACCGGTGGAGGATCTGGAGCCGCTGTCCGCGCATGCGCTGCGCCGCTTCATCAAGGCGTACGGCACGGTGCCGGACCAGCCGGTCGCGGTCTACCTGCGGACCTACGCGCGCGTCCTGCTGCAGGGCGACGAGCAGGCCGCACAGGCGATGGTGCGGGCCCTGCTGGCCCAGCTGAGCGTGTTCCACGCGCCGCAGGACCTGCGGATCGTGGTGCTGGCGGACCACGACCGCCGGGATGCCTGGGAGTGGGTGAAGTGGCTGCCGCACGCCCAGCATCCGACGGACGTCGACGGTGGCGGACCCGTACGGCTGGTCACCGATTCCGTCCTGGGTCTCGAATCGCTGCTCGGTGAGGAGCTGACCGGCCGGCCCGCCTTCGAGGCGGACGCCTCGCCGAGCGCCGAGGAGCCCTACTGCGTCGTGGTGCTGGACAGCTCCCGGACGCCCGCCGACTCCCGGCTGGCCACCGACGGGTACCGCAACACCGTGACGCTGGACGTGGCCGGTTCGCTGCCCTGGCGTCAGTCCCGCCACACGCTGCGGCTGCGGATCTCCGAGCGGCAGCTGGAGCTGGTGAGCACCGACCGGTCGGGGAAGGAGACCACGGCGGCGCTCGGCAGGCCCGACGCGCTGGGTCCCCGGCGGGCGAGGGCGCTGGCCACGCTGCTGTCCCCCTATCGGATGGGCATCACCACGGACAACGGTGAGGCCCTCACCTCGGACGTGCAGCTGACCACCCTGCTCGGCCTGCCCGACCTGCACACCGTCGATCTGGACGGCGTGCGCGCCGACCGGAGCGAGCGGGCCAGGCTGCGGGTGCCGCTGGGGCTCGCCGGGGACGGCACCCCGGTGGAACTGGACATCAAGGAGGCGGCGCAGGGCGGTATGGGCCCGCACGGCGTGCTGATCGGCGCGACGGGTTCCGGCAAGTCGGAGCTGCTGCGGACCCTGGTGCTCGCCCTGGCGCTCACCCACTCGTCGGAGAAGCTCAACTTCGTCCTGGTGGACTTCAAGGGCGGCGCCACGTTCCTCGGCCTGGACGGTCTGCCGCACACCTCGGCCGTGATCACCAACCTCGCCGACGAGTCCTCGCTGGTCGAGCGCATGCAGGATGCCCTGCACGGTGAGCTGATGCGCCGCCAGGAGCTGCTGCGCAGCGCCGGGAACTACACGTCGGCCTTCGAGTACGAGACGGCGCGGGCGGCGGGCGCCGATCTGGTGCCGCTGCCGACGCTCTTCGTGGTGGTCGACGAGTTCAGTGAACTCCTCTCCGCGCACCGCGACTTCATGGACCTGTTCGTGATGGTGGGGCGGCTGGGCCGCAGCCTGGGGGTTCATCTGCTGCTCGCCTCGCAGCGGCTGGACGAGGGCCGCATGACCCAGCTGGAGTCGCACCTGTCGTACCGGATCGCGCTGCGCACGTTCTCCTCCATGGAGAGCCGGGGCGTCCTGGGTGTGCCGGATGCCTACCAGCTGCCGTCCGTCCCCGGCAGCGCCATCCTCAAGAAGGACACCGGGACCCTCGTCCGGTTCAAGGCCGCGTACGTCTCCGGGCCCTACCAGGGTGTCCGCAGGGTCGGCGCGTCGGCCGTGGCCGGTCAGGTGGTCCCGTACCGCACGGAGTGGACCGCGCCCCGCGTTCCCGCGCCCGATCCGGACCCGCAGCCGGCCGCGGCGACGGAGGAGGAGAGCGAGGAGACCCTGCTCGCTCTGGCGGTGGCCCGGATGCGGGAGGGCGGCAGGCCCGCGCACCGGGTCTGGCTGCCGCCGCTGGACGCTCCGCTGTCGCTGGACACCCTGCTGATGGGACTGGAGGTGGACGCCGAGCGGGGTCTCACCACCGTCGACTCCGCTCTGCACGGCGGGCTGACGGTGCCGGTGGGCATCATCGACCGGCCCTTCGACCAGACCCGCGAACCCCTGCTGGCCGAGCTGTCCGGGGCGGGCGGTCACGTCGGCATCGCGGGCGGGCCGCAGAGCGGCAAGTCCACCCTCGTGCGTGACCTGATCATGTCGCTCGCCCTCACCCACACACCGCGCGAGATCCAGTTCTACTGCCTGGACTTCGGCGGTGGTTCGCTCGGCGCGCTGCGCGACCTGCCGCATGTGGGCGGTGTCACGGGCCGACTGGACCTGGAGCGGGTGCAGCGCACCCTGGCCGAGGTGCACGGGCTGGTGGCCCGGCGCGAGAAGCAGTTCGCCGAGCTGGGCATCGACTCCATGGCGACGCTGCGGGCCCGCCGGGCGGCCGGGGAGATGCCGGACGAGCCGTACGGCGACGTGTTCCTCGTGGTCGACGGATGGGGCACGGTCCGCCAGGACTTCATGGACATCATGGACACCTTCACGGCGCTGGCGGCACGCGGTCTCAACTACGGTGTCCATCTCATCGTGGCGGCGGGCCGCTGGTCGGAGATTCCCACCGCGCTGCGGGACCAGCTCGGCACGCGTTTCGAGCTGCGGCTCGGCGACAGCATGGATTCCATGATCAACATGCGGGCCGCCGCGACCATCCCCAAGTCGCCCGGCCGTGGCATGACCGATTCCAAGCACCACTTCCTCACCGCCCTGCCGCGGGTGGACGGCGGCGAGAGCGCCGCGGACCTCGGAGCGGGCGTCGCCGACGCGGTGGCGCAGGTGGCCGAGCACTGGGAGGGCCCGCCCGCACCCGCGGTCCGCACCCTGCCCACGGTCCTGGACCCCGCCGACCTGCCCGACGCGGAGGTCGGCACGGACGGCGACCTGCGGCTGCCGCTGGGCCTGGAGGGCGGCCGGCTCGACGTCATGTGGCACGACTTCGCGCAGACCGCGCACCTGGTGGTGGTCGGCGACGCGGAGACCGGCAAGACCAACCTGCTGCGCTCGGTCTGCCGGGCGATCGCCCAGCGCTACACGCCCGCCGAGGCGCGGGTGATGCTGATCGACTACCGGCGCGGGCTGCTGGAGAGCGTTCCCGAGTCGCACCGGCTGGGCTACGCCGTCTCCGTCGACGTGCTCAAGCAGGTGGTGGACGGCGTCGCACGGGCCATGAAGGAGCGGCTGCCGGGCGCGGACGTCTCGCCCGCCCAGCTGAAGCGGCGCGACTGGTGGAACGGCCCACAGGTCTTCCTGGTCGTGGACGACTACGACATGGTGTCCAGCGGTATGTCCAACCACTTCGCCCCGCTGCTGGACTACCTGGCCCAGGGCGCGGAACTCGGCCTGCACCTGATCGTGGCGCGCAGCGCCAACGGTGCGGCGCGGGCGATGAACGACCCGCTGCTGCGCCGCCTCCTGGAGGTGAACACGCCCGCCGCGCTGCTCTCCTGCCCGCCCTCGGAGGGCTATCTGTTCAACGACACCAAGCCGAGGCAGCTGCCGCCCGGCCGGGCCCAGTTGATCACCCGCAGAGGTGTGGTCCAGGTGCAGACCCCGCTGCTGCCGGACACCGAGGGCGAGGACTGAGGGCTGTCCCGTCGTGGGGCACCGGTGGAAGGCCGATGGAGCGCCGGCCTGACGCGCCGGCGCGGCACGCACCTCCGTTCGACCCGGAGTTGAGTGCCGCGCCGGCGGCCACGGGGGCACCGGCACGGGAGCCGGTCACGCCGGAGGGTCTCGCGGCCGGGCAGCGGCGGGACGCCTCCGCCCGGCCCCGTCCGACGCCTCGCGCGCTGCGGACCGGCGGCCGGTTCGAGGTGGAGGAGCTGCGGGCAGCCGCGGACCGGGACGGGCGGGAGGTCACCCTCGTCAGCGCGCGGCCCGCCGGGGCCGCCGGACCCCTGCCGCTGCTGTATTACCTGCACGGCATTGCCTGCACGGCGGCGGCATGATCATGGGCAACGCCCGGTCCGTGCTTCCGCGGCTGCTCCGGGAATGGGCGCTTCCGCCGGGGCTCGCCGTCAGCTCCGTCGAGTACCGGCCGGCCGGCACCGGGGGCGCCGTACCTCGGTCCCGTGGAGGACTGCTACGCCGGACTCGTCCGGGCGGCCGGTCACGCGGCCGGGGCGGGCCTCGACGCGGGCCGCGTCGTTCTCGGGGGCAAGAGCGCGGGCGGTGGTCTCGCCGCGGCGCTCGCGCTGCTGACCCGTGACCGCGGCGGGCCGGTTCCGATCGGCCGGCTGCTCCTGAGCCCGATGCCCGACGACCCGGGCGCCACCTTCTCCAGCCACCGGATGGCGGGCCTCGACACCTGGGACCGGACCTCCCACGCGACCGCGTGGCACGCGGTGCCCGGCGACCGGTACGGCACTGCCGGAGTGCCGCCCCACGCCGCCCCGCCCGCGCCACGGATCTGTCCCGCTGCCCCCGGCCTGCGTCGAGGCCGGGTCGGCCGAGACCTCCAGGGACGAGGCCGTGGCGTACGCCGACGGGATCTGGCGGGCCGGTGGCGAGGCCGAACGACAGGTGTGGCCGGGCGCCTTCCACGGCTTCGGCACCCTCGCTCCGCGGGCGGCCCTCGGCCAGGACGACCGCGAAGCCCGCTCCCGGTGGCCGCGCCGGATCGTGGCGCGATGAGCGCGACCCGGCGGACCGTGGGACGTCGAGCCCGCGCCGGATCGTGGCGCGATGAGCGCGACCCGGCGGACCGTGGGACGTCGAGCCCGTTCCGGGCCGTGACGGGGGGCCGGCGCTCAGTCCGTCTCCGTGACGGGCCCCGAGGTCCGGCCCGCACGCCATCCGCGGCGGCGCCCCCGGGGCAGCACGACCGCCAGGAAGGCGACCAGCAGCACCAGCCCCGTCGCCGAACCCGCCACGGCCAGCGCGCTGTTGCGCATGTGCGGCGGGTCGAGCGGCGGCACGGCCGGTGCCGCCGCGCTCTTCGGTCCGGCCGGGGGCCGCGCGAGCTCCTCGGGCAGTACGGCGGACAGCGCCCGCACCGGGTCGACGATCCCCGCGCCGAGGTCGGCGTCCGGCGCGTCACCCACGGCTCCGTAGGCGGTGGACTCCAGCCGGTGCGCCAACTGATCCGCGGTCAGCCGCGGGTGGTAGGAGAGGACCAGGGCCGCCGTACCGGCCACGAAGGCACCGGCCACCGCGTCCCCGCGGCCGACGAACTGCCCCCGGCCGCCGGGCCCCGGACCCATCACCGAGACGCCGGGAGCGCTCAGAACGGGCTGCGTACGCCGCCCCTTCACGGTGCCGTTCTCCTCGGGCGCCCCGCCCGGCCCCACCGAGGACACGGCGAGCACCCCGGGCAGCGCCGCCGGGTAGGCGGGGCCGTTCACCGCGTCGGGCGCCCCCGCGCCGCTCTCCCACTCCCGGGCCGAGGCGGGCGCCACCACCAGGGCCCCGGCCTCCTGCGCGGCACGGACGGCGGCCTTCAACTCCTTCGGTGCGGAAGGGACGCTCAGCGCCACATGGACGATCCGCGCCTTGGAGGCCGTGGCCGCCCGGATCGCCTCGGCCAGCGCCCCGGGCGTCGTCGCGCCGTACCGGTCGGTGGCCCGCACCGCGACCACCTCGGCCTCGGGAGCGACCCCGGCCGCCTTCAGACCCGGCTGCCGCGCGCCCGCCACGATGCCGGCCAGGAACGTGCCGTAGCCGACGCAGTCGTCCCGTACGGTGCCGCCCGCCACCACGTCCGGACCGCCGGTCACCCGGCCCTTCAGCGCGGGTACCCGCGCCGGATCGGCCCCGGTACCGACGAGGGCGACCTTCACCCCCGCGCCCCGGCTGAGTTCCCATGCCCGGTCGATCCCCAGGAAGCTCTGCGCCCAGGGGACTTGGGCCGATCTCTTGGCCGAGGCCGGAGTGCACGGGCGGCCGTCGGCAAGGGTGACGGGCATTCCCGGCAACGAGGGGCTGTCCGCCTCCTCCGCCGCACCGGCCGGCGCCGCGGTGCCGGGTATCAGGAGCAGGGCGGCCAGTGCTACCGGTCCGAGTGCACGGGACACCGAGGACCTCGAAGATCGCATGCGCCGATGGTAGCGACGCGCGCCGCACGGGCGGAACCTGCCCCGCGACGCGCGGCGGGCAGGCCCTTCGCGGTCCGGGAATGCCGACCACCATGGCGGGCGACCTGCGGCAACAGGCATGATGAGCCCAGCAGTTTCCCACGCCCTACATGCCGCGCGTCTCCGCCCCGTACCCACGGCGCCGGGGTCCGGGAGGTCAGAACGTGTCACGTCAGATGCTCACCGTCGCCGCCGACGGGACGGGCGACCACCGCACCGTAGGAGAGGCCGTCGCACGGGCCCGTGCCGGAGCGGTCGTCAGCATCGCTCCGGGGCGGTACGAGGAGAGCGTGACGGTCCCCGCCGCGATCACCCTGACCGCTGCCGAGGGCCGGGGAACGGTGGAGCTGGCGCCCCGGCGCGGCACGGCACTGACCCTCACCGGGGACGCCGTGATGGTCAGGGACCTGGTGCTGCGCGGCCACGACGACGAACTGCCGGTGGTCGACGCGCCGCGCGGTCAGCTCGCGATGGACCGCTGCGACGTCCACGGTGCGGCCTGGTCCGCGCTCTTCGCACGGGACGGCGGTTCGCTGGCACTGCGTCAGTGCCGGATCAGCAACCCGGCGGGCGCCGGTGTGGTCTCCACCTCCTCGGCCGAGAGCTTCCTGGAGGACTGCGTCGTCGAGCACCTCGGGACGTCCGCCGTGGTGGCCGGTGAACGGGGGCGGATCACCGCGCGCTTCAGCAAGCTGCGGGACACACAGGGCAACGGGGTGCTCACCAACGGGCAGGCCCACGTCCTGCTGGAGGACTGCGCGATATCGGCGACCGGCAAGCCGGGCGTCGCCGTCGAAGAGGAGAGTTCGGTCCGGATGGTGCGCGGCACGATCCGCAAGGCCGTCGTCGGGGTCTTCGTGAACAGCGCCGGGCCGGTCGTCCTGGAGGACGTCTCCGTCGGTGATGTCACCGGGCACGGTTTCGTTCTGGGCGGCGGCAGTTCACCGGCGCTGACCCGCTGCCGCACCGAACGGACCGGCGGACACGGTCTGCTGGTGACCGAGCGCAGCCGCGGCGTGTTCGAGGAATGCGTGTTCGCCACCGCCGAGAAGCCCGCCGTACGGGTCACCGGCTTCTCCTCGCCGGTGCTGACGGCCACCGTGGTCCAGGACGCCAAGGGCACCGGGGTGCTGCTCGACGAGGACTCGGCCGCCGAGTTCGACCGTCTGGAGGTCCGGGACTGCGGCGCCTCCGGCATCGTGATCCGCAGCGGCGCCAACCCGCTGCTGCTGCGGGCCGCCGTCACCCGGGCCGGTGGGCACGGCGTGGAGGTCGTCAAGGACGGCAGGGGGCGGCTGGAGGAGAGCGTCGTCGAGGAGTCGGGCGGCTCGGCGGTCCATGTCTCGGGGCACGGCAACCTGTACGTCGGCAAGGGCCGGCTGCGTACCTCCGCCAAGGCCGGGATCGAGATCGGGGCGCTCGGCACACTCACGCTGCGCGACACCGAGGTCGAGGGCTCCGGCGGCACCGGCGTGCACATCGCGGCCGAGGGTGAGGTGGCCGCCGTACGCGCCGTGGTGAAGGGCTCCGGTGAGTACGGCGTACTGGTGGACGCGGGCGCGCGGGCGTCCCTCAGCGCGTGCGAGGTGACCGGGTCGGGTGCCGACGGCATACGGGTGGAGGGCACCGACGCGGTGTCGCTCACCGGTTGCACCGTCCGCGGCAACCGGGGCAGCGGAGTGCGCCAGTCGGTGGCCGGCGACCGGCTCGCCGTCGAGGGGCTGACCAGCGCGGAGAACGGTTCCGCCGACGCCTGGGGCAGTGCGGAGGCCGCGGCGGCCGCGGGCGACGGACGGCTGCCCGGTGGCTCGGCCCCGGCGTCGGCCGAACCCCCCTCCGGTACGGGCCCGGTGGCCGAACTGGAGTCGCTGATCGGCCTCGACGAGGTCAAGCAGCAGGTGCTGACGCTGATCAACCTGAACCGGATGGCGCAGCGCAGGGTCAGCATCGGCATGCCCGCCCCGCCGATGAGCCGTCATCTGGTCTTCGCGGGCCCGCCCGGCACCGGCAAGACGACGGTGGCCCGGCTGTACGGATCCATCCTCGCCTCGCTCGGTGTGCTGCGCTCGGGGCATCTGGTGGAGGTGTCGCGGGCGGACCTGGTGGCGCAGATCATCGGCGGGACGGCCATCAAGACCACCGAGACCTTCAACAAGGCGCTGGGCGGGGTGCTGTTCGTCGACGAGGCGTACACCCTGCTCTCCGACGGCGGCGGCAGCGGGGCCGACTTCGGGCGCGAGGCGATCGACACACTGGTGAAGCTGATGGAGGACCACCGCGAGGACGTGGTGGTGGTGGCGGCCGGTTATCCCAAGGAGATGACGGACTTCCTGGCGTCCAACCCGGGTCTCGCGTCCCGTTTCACCCGCAGTGTCGAGTTCACCGACTACACCTCGGAGGAACTGGTCACGATCGTGGAGCGGATGTGCACCGGCCACCACTACGAACTGGACCCGGCGGCCCGTACGGCGCTGCGCACCCGCTTCGAGCGCATTCCCCGCGACGCGGGCTTCGGCAACGGCCGGACCGCCCGCAAGGTCTTCGAGGAGATGGTGGACCGGCAGGCGTCCCGGCTGTCCACCCTGCCGGAGGCCGGAGAGCGGGACCTGGCCGTGCTGACCGCGGAGGACGTAGGTGCCCCGGCGGGCGGCTCGCCGGACGACGGGCAGGACGAGGACCCGTTGCTGCGGCTGGAGGCCCTGGTAGGTCTGGCGGCCGTCAAGCGTGAGGTCGGGGACCTGGTCAACCTGCTCTCCACCGCGCGGCGCAGGAAGGAGGCAGGTCTGCCCGCGCCCCGGATCAGCAACCATCTGGTCTTCGCGGGCCCGCCCGGCACCGGCAAGACGACGGTGGCCAGGCTGTACGGCGAACTGCTGGCGTCCCTGGGCGTGTTGCCGCGCGGCCAGCTCGTGGAGGTGTCGCGCGCGGACCTGGTGGGCCGCTGGGTGGGACACACGGCGCAGCTGACCCGCGAGGTCTTCGAACGGGCGCTGGGCGGCGTCCTGTTCATCGACGAGGCGTACACCCTGACGCCCCCCTCGGGCGCCGGGTCCTCGGACTTCGGACAGGAGGCGGTCGACACGCTGCTGAAGCTGATGGAGGACCACCGGGACGAGGTGGTCGTGATCGTGGCGGGCTACACCGCGGAGATGGACCGGTTCCTGGGGTCCAATCCGGGTCTCGCCTCGCGCTTCCCCCGGCACATCGCGTTCCCCGACTACTCCTCGGACGAGTTGGTCACGATCGTCCGGCAGCACGCGGCCGACAGCGGCTACGAGTGCGCGCCGGGCACGGCCGGCGCGCTGCGGACCTACTTCGACGGTCTCCCCAGGGGCACGGCCTTCGGCAACGCTCGGCTGGCACGGCAGACGCTGGAACAGATGATGACCCATCAGGCGGGCCGGCTGAGCACGGTCGCGGCACCGAGCCTGGACGATCTGCGGCTGCTGCTCCCCGAGGACCTCTCCCCGCGCTGAGAACGGTCCCGGCCGGGCCGCTCACCGCCGGGACCGGGCGGCTCCGCCGCGGGACGGACGGCCCTCAGGCGATATGCAGACGGGCCTCGGCGGCCCCGCGGGCCTCGGCCACCGTCGCGGCCTCGGCCTCCAGCCGCTTCCTGGTGGCCGTCGTCAGCGGCCCGAAGGGCGTGACGGTCAGATCGACCCTGCGCCCGGCGGCCTTGGCGCGCCAGGTACCGGCGGGCTCCGAGCCGACCAGGAGCACACCGGGAGAGCCGATCGCGCGCCAGATCTCCTTCTCGTGGGACTTCTCCGGGGCGAGGAGCCCGCGGTCGCGTGCCTGGAGGAAGGGGTCGCCGGGCGGGAGCAGCCGGACGAGGTCCTGGTGCTCGGCCGTCAGCAGTGCCTCCAGCCGCTCGGCGGGCAGCCAGGCCGGCTTCCCCCCGACCGTCACCTCCGCCAGGCCGTCGGGCCACACCGCCCTGGCCACCGCCGGTTTCACGCCGAGGAACTTCGCGGCGTCGGCGGGGGCGGCCGGTCCGAGGAAGCGCAGATAGTCGCGGACCAGGGCGGAGGTCCCGTCGGCCGCCGACGGCAGCGGATAGCCCGGCTCCAGTGGGGCGAGCGTGGTCGTGCCCCGCATGGTGACCCCGACGGCGCCGGGCAGCCCGGCCTGCTGGAAGAGCAGTCCGGAGATGTGCCGCGCACCGCAGGTGGCGCACCGGAACGTCAGCGAGGGGGGTACCGCCGCACTGACCGCGGTGCTCACCTCGCCCTTGGCCATCGGCTCGGTCACCACCGCACGCAACGCCTCGGCGGTGGCGCGGAAGGCCGCCAGGCCGAGCTTCGCGCCCTCCTTGATCACGGTGCTGCTGATCCGCGCCGTCGCGTCGGCGTCGTCGACCGGCCAGAGCGCGGTCGCGAGAGCGGGGAGGTCCGCACGCCGGTGCAGATGGGGCGCGCCGCGGAACGACCAGAGCAGCTCCAGCCCGTCGGCGGACGCGCCGCGCGCGGCGAGTGCGAGCCGCGCCGAACCGCTCGGGGTGTCCTGCGCTCCCAGGACCAGCACCGCCGGCTCGGGAGAGGAGCGGTCGAGCTGGTGCGCCGCGACCCGGTAGGCCAGGACCTGCTCGCGTGACACCGTGGTCCGGTCCGCTCCGCTCACGCGGGGCCCCTTCCTGTGTGGACGTCCCGGTGGCCGCTTCCCGGCGCACCCGTGCGGAACGCTCCTGCCGTTGTGCCGTAGAACCTACCGGGACACCGCTCCCCTGGCGTCCGGCCACGCGACCAGCCCTTAGCATGGCTCCGATCATTTCCGCTGGTGAACCCGGATGTCCGCACCGGGCCGGCACTCCGCACAGACCTACAGGGAGCAACCATGAGCCTCGGCGTGCGCTGGACGTTGCACGGCGACGGGAAGAACCTGGCGCCGGGCGAGGTCGTGAGACCGGACGAACGGCTCACCTGGGGGCGCACCGCCGGGCTGGGCGCGCAGCATGTCGTCTCGATGATCGGGGCCTGCTTCGTCGCTCCCATCCTGATGGGCCTCGACGCCAACCTCGCCGTGATGGCGTCCGGCGTGGCCACCATCCTCTTCCTGCTGATCACCCGTGGCCGTATCCCCAGCTATCTCGGCAGCAGCCTGTCGTTCATCGGTGTCGCCGCCGTGATCAAGACGCAGGGCGGCGACGCGGCGACCCTCACCGGCGCGCTGCTGGTCGTCGGCGCGGTGCTCTTCCTGTGCGGTGCGGTCGTCCGCGCGGTCGGCGCCCGTGTCATCCACGCCGTGCTGCCCCCGGTGGTCACGGGTGCGGTGGTCATGCTCATCGGGTTCAACCTGGCTCCCGTCACCGCGGGCACCTACTGGCCCCAGGACCAGTGGACCGCGCTGCTCACGATGCTCTTCACGGGCTTCGCCCTGGTCGTGCTGCGCGGCTTCTGGTCGCGTATCGCGATCTTCCTCGGGCTGGCCTTCGGGTACGGCCTCTCCTGGGTCCTCGACCGCGTCTTCGGCAAGATCCACTCCCCCGCGGGCGGCGCCGAGGCGGTCGACCACTGGCGGCTTGACCTCTCGGGGGTGGGCCGGGCCGACTGGATCGGGCTGCCCTCGTTCCACGCCCCGAGCTTCTCCCTCTCGGCGGTTCTGGTCGCCCTGCCCGTCGTCATCGCGCTCATCGCGGAGAACGCCGGACACGTCAAGGCCGTCGGCGAGATGACCGGCGATCCCCTGGACGACAAGCTCGGCACGGCGATCATGGCCGACGGCGCCGCCACGGTGATGTCGACGTCCGTCGGCGGGCCCGCCACGACCACGTACGCCGAGAACATCGGTGTCATGGCCGCCACCCGTGTCTACTCGACCGCCGCCTACTGGTGCGCCGCCGGTTTCGCGATCCTGTTCGGGCTCTGCCCCAAGTTCGGCGCCGTCGTGGCCGCCATCCCGGGCGGTGTCCTCGGCGGCATCACCGTCATCCTCTACGGCATGATCGGCCTGCTCGGCGCCCAGATCTGGGTCCGGTCCCGCGTCGACCTCACCAATCCCCTGCACCTGGTGCCGGTGGCCGCCGGACTCATCGTCGGGATCGGCAATGTCAGCCTGAGCCTCACCGACAACTTCGAACTCAGCGGCATCGCGCTGGGCACGCTGATCGTCGTCATCGGCTACCACGCGCTGCGCGTCCTGGCCCCCGCGCACATGACGCACGAGCCGCCGATCGGCGAGTCGGGCGAGCAGGGGTACGACCGGGGCCGCCCCGACCCGTCCTGATCCCTCCCGGCGCCGCCGGCCCGGAGGGCGGGCCGGGCAGGTGCCGGAGAACGTACGGCTCAGCCCGGTTCGGCCTCGACGAGGCCGCCGGCCCGCCGGGTACCGCCCTCGGCCCGTGCCTGGGCGCGCAGTTCGGCCGAGCGGCGCCCCACCCGTCGGCCACCGGAGGCGGCTCCCGCAAGCAGCGGCGGGGAAGCGGCACTTGGCCCCCCTCCCCGCCCTCCCACGGATCAGAAGCAGTCGCCGTACCAGTGGACCGCTCCGGGGGCGGTGACCGTGTCCCGGACCTCCGCGGCCGTCGCGAGCAGGGGCCGGGCCATCCCGACGTACTCGTCCACGGAGCGCGGCTCCACAAGGAGCGCGGACCACGCGTCGGCGGTGCCGGGCAGCCGGACCCGTGCGCGGCCGAGTCCCGCCGCGCGGGCCCGGTCGGCGACCGCTGCGAGCAGGTCGTCCAGGCACCCGGCCGCGCCGGCGAACTCGCGTACCTCCGCGCACTCCTGCGTGTACTGCGCCACGAGCCGGCCGACGACGGCGCCCGTCGCCGGGTCCTCGGCCACCAGTGACCGTTCCAGCGGGCCGTACCAGGCGGGGACGCGGACCGCCCAGTCCTCGGGGGCGCGCAGCGAGGTCAGGGGCCGGGTCGCGTGGGCGGCGGCGTGCAGGCCGGTCACCGCCGCCAGGTCCGCGGCCGTGGCCTCGCGGACCCGGTACGCCCCGGTGGGCTCCGACCCGGTGATCGCGCCTTCGGTGTACGTGCTGCGGAACTCCTGCCAGCCCGACCCCCGGTACACCCCGGGAGTGCCGGTGAACAGCAGCGACCAGGCGCATTCCTCGGCCACCATGGTCCGCGCGGCCTCCGCGAGCAGCAGCCGTACGAGTCCCCGGCCCCTGGCCTCCGGCCGGGTGGCGACGCTGCCGATGCCGCCGACGCGCCGGGGAGTGCCGTGCGCGTCCCGGATCAGGCGCGGTACGTAGACCACGACCGCGTCGATGCCGCCGTCCGGGCCGGACTCCGCGACGAAGGTGTGGCGGTGGCGGTCCGGGTCCAGCGCGTGAAGGGCGGTGATCTGCGGGGCGTCGAAGCAGGTGCCCCACAGGGCGCGCAGGGCGGGTTCGTCGGCGGGAGTGGTGGTCCGCAGCCGTACGGTCACCGGAGGAGGTTCCCGTCCGTGCGGGCCGAGTCACCGCTCTGCGGCATGGCGGTGCGCCGGGTGCCGTGCTCCACGCAGGTGGTGTGCAGCGCGGAGGCCAGGGCGGTGGGTGCCAGATGGAGCACGCCGCCGGTGAAGCGGCTGCCGGTCGCCGCGTAGTGGTTGGTGCCGTCCTCGATGCGGACATGGGCCGTCGCGGCGTCGGTGGTGGAGCTGTTGAGGGCCGTGATGTCCCAGGTGACGGTGGCCGGACCCGCGGCGCGGCCGAGGAATGCCCCGGCCCTGTTGCTGCCGGTGAACCGGGCGCCCGAGGTGACGGTGACGGACTGGTCGCGTACGGCGCTGACTTCGAAGCCGGTGTTCCCGTAGCTGCCGCCGTCGATCCTGAGGTCGGCCGAGCCCACGGAGAGCGGGGCCGCGTCGTCGGCCCCGGTGACCGTGCAGTCGGTGAAGCGCACGGGTCCGGCGCCGCGCAGGATCGCTCCGTCGACCCCCTTGAACGTGCAGCGCACGAAGTGGACGGGGGCGGTGACCGGGGTCTGGACGAGGACCGCTCCGGCGGGCGGCTCGAAGGAGCAGTCGCTGATGACGGTGGGCCGGGTGGAGCGGGCGGAGCGCTGGGCGACGGCGAAGGTCTTCGCGGTGCAGCCGCGCACCTGCGCGCCGTCCGCGTTCACGGTGAGAGTGCCCGCCTGGTCGAATGTCGGGCGGGCGATCACCGTGATGTCTTCGAGCGTCAGATCGGTGATCTTGGTGTTCGCGGTGAACCAGGAGCAGACGTGCCGGCGCACGGTGATGCGCTTGGCCGATATCCCCCACTGCGCACCGGAGTTGGCGAGGTCCATCAGTCCGGAGTTGCCGTCGAAGAGCAGGTCGTGCTCGTACTGGCCGTGGGTGGTGAACGGGTTGCCGCCGGCGTCGTCACCGTCACCGTGGCAGTTGACGACGGTGCAGTAGGCGGAGGCGGTCAGATCGTTGAGGTGGCGGACGTTGCTGGTGGTGCAGTCGGCGACCCGTCCGTACAGGCAGTAGATCTGCTGGGTGAGATAGCCCGCGCCGCCGTACTCGACGGTCGGCGGGTTCTTCAGGGAGCACTGCTCGGTACGGAACCGGGTGCACCAGCGGCGCATGATGACCGGCCAGAAGCTGCCGGTGGCGTGGATGCCGGAGACATCGCACCCGACGGCGTACTCGTAGCTGACGGGGTGCGAGCCGGTGTACTCGTCGTCGCCCGCGCCCTCGAAGTCCATGTTGCGGACATGGGCGTTCACGACCGGCTCCACGCGCCTCCAGGTCAGCCTGCGCCCGGCGGCCAGCTCCCAGCCGTTGAGGTAGCCGATCCTGATGTGGGTGGCGTCGATGATCTCGGTGATCTCGACCATCTTCTGGAGCTCGCGCTCGTCCGCGCCGCCGCCCTCGACCGGGGCGACCTGCACGGCCCACCACTGGCCGACCGCGAAGGCCCTGGAGTCCGGGACCGGGAAGGTGTCGGTGAGTTCGATGACCTTGGCGGCGAGCGCGTGCTCGACCTTGGTGTCGGTGGTGGTGCCGCGGAAGGAGAGGACGGCGCCGAAGGGGTTGTCGTGGGTGTTCTTCTCGATGCCTTCGGTGTGGATGTGGTGTCCGCCGAAGTCGAGTTCGATGTGGGAGCGGGTGAAGAGGTGGCGTCGGGTGAAGAGGAGGTCGGTGTGGGCTTCGATGCGGTGGACGGTGGGGTCGTGGACCATCGCGTCGAGTGCGGTGTCGGCGGGGGTTTTGGCGTCGAAGTGTCCGAAGGTGCGGAAGTCGACGGTGCCGGTGTGGAGCTGGTGCCAGCGTCCGGTGGTGGGGTTCTTGGCGGGGGTGATGACGGTGCCGCCGTTGTGGGTGGCTCGGGAGGTCCTGTTCCAGCGGACGGCCATGGCTCCGCCGTCGGCGGGGGTGTGGTGGCCCGCGACGAGGACCACGGTGCCCTCGGTGAGGTGTTGGGTGTTCAGGGCGCGCAGTGCGGTGACGGTGTCGACGCGGGTGACGTCGGCGGCGTGTCCGGGAGCGGCCTGCGCGGAGCCGGAGGCCACGGCCGAACCGGCCACGACCAGACCGGCGAGACCCGAGGCCCGCAACAGATGACGGCGTGACGATGCTGGGACTGACATGACGGAGGTGCTCCTCGCGTTGTCGTGGGACCGGATGACCGGTGACGTCAGATCGTGTTGCGGTAGGGCGGCATGAACCGCATGCGCGGCATCTGGTCGGCGAGGACTCCTCCGTCGACGACGATCCGCGCCCCGGTGAGATAGGCGCCCGCGTCCGAGGCCAGGAGCAGCAGTGCGCCCACGCACTCGTCGGGGCGCGCGTAGCGGCCGAGCGGGATGCGCTCGCGGTACGCGGACTCGAAGGCTTCCCGGTCGAAGGGGAACTCGCCGTCGATGGGTGTCTCGACCATGCCGGGTGCCAGGGTGTTGGCCGTGATGCCGTGCGGGGCGAGTTCGACGGCCAGGGTTTCCGTGAGCAGTTGGGCGGCGGCCTTGGAGGCGTTGTAGTGGGCCAGTCCGGCCTCCGCCACCAGGGCGTTCTTCGAGGTGATGGTGATGATGCGGCCCGCGACGCCGTCCGCCGTCATGTGTTCGGCGATGCGCTGACTGAGGAAGAACACCGCGTCGACGTTGACCCGCATGATGTGTGACCAGCTCGCGGGGGTGATCTCGTTGAACCGTTCCAGGGCTGCCGTGCCCGCGTTGTTGACCAGGATGTGCAGCGGTCCGGTCTCGGCCCGTACGGTGTCGGCGAACCCGGCCAGCGCGTCGATGTCGGCGAGGTCCTGCCCGTACGTCCAGGTCCGGCGGCCGAGTGCGCCGATCGCCGCCGCGGTCTCGGTGATCCCGTCGGCGCCGGGCAGGTCGACGAGGACCACGTCGGCGCCCGCCTCGGCGAGGCCCACGGCGAAGGACCGGCCCAGGCCGCGGGCGGCCCCGGTGACGAGGGCGGTGCGGCCGGTGAGGTCGAAGCGCTCGGTGCCGCGGGGCGGTACGGCTGCGGTCATGGCGGGTTCCTCCAGGCGGAGCGGTACGGGGAGGTGGGCCGCCGCGCCGGACCAGGGAAGGGGACGCGGCGGCCCTGCTGCCGGCCGGTGCCAGGGGACGGGGGGCGTCCCGGCTCCAGGCCGACAGGTCGAGGGGAACGGCGGGCCGCGGGGTGCGGCCCGGCCGTTCGGAGCGACCGGGCCGTCGGACACGGCCCGGCCGTTCGGGGGAACCGGCGGGCCGTCGGACACGGCCCGGCCGTTCGGGGGAACCGGCGGGCCGCGGTGTGCGGTCCGCCGGTTCGGGGAACGGCGCGGTCAGCCGTTCAGGCCCAGCAGGTCCAGCGACGGCCGGTGGATGATCTCCTCCACCTTGTCCGCGTCGAGGGGCGGCAGCCCGGGGATGCCGGGGATGCGGGCGATCTCCCGCAGACCCTTCACCGAGTCGTCGACCGTCGTGAACGGGTAGTCGCTGCCGAACATCACCTTGTCGAAGACCCCGTAGTCCTGGACCAGCCGCAGGCTGTGCCAGAGCTGGAAGGGCCGGTAGTGCAGGGCGCTGATGTCCGCGTACACGTGCGGGTGCTTGCGGATCACCGCGATGCACTCGCCCTCGAAGGGGTGGCCGAGGTGGGCGAGGACCATGCGCAGTTCCGGATGGCGGATGGCGACCGCGTCCAGGTGGCGGGGCATCGCCCATTCCAGCGGGGCGTTCGACACGAAGGTGGTGCCGGTGTGGACGAGGAGCGGCAGCCCGTGCCGTTCGGCGTAGGCGTACAGCTCGTCGTACTCCTCGGCGGCCGGGTCGAAGCCCGCGTACATCGGCATCAGCTTGATGCCGCGCAGACCGAGTTCCTGGTGGCCGTAGCGGAGTTCGTCCTGCCAGCCGGGCTGGGTGGGGTCGAGGGAGAGGTAGCCGATCAGCCGGTCGGGGTGCTTCGCGGCGTACGACGCCACGGCGGCGTCGTCGACCCAGAGTCCGCTGCGGCGGGCCTTGCCGCCGACGACGACGGTGCGGGTGGACGCGGGCGCGGTGGCCGCGTAGTCCTCCCACTTCACCGTCAGATCGACCTCGCCCTCGTGGGCGCGGGCGGAGTCGGAGCTGAAGGGTTCGGTGAAGTCGTGGCTGTGCCGGAAGAGGTGCGAGTGGACGTCGACGATCATGTCCGGTTCCGCTTCTCCCAGCCGTCCGCGAACATGTTCCAGAAGCGGTGGCTGGGCGGGTGTTCCTCGAAGACCTCGTCGACGAGTTCGACTCCGAGACCGGGGGCGGTCGGCAGGCCGATGTGGCCGTCCGCCATCGGCAGGGTGCCCTTCAGGGCGTCGAAGACGAAGGGCTCCAGGAGCCCGTCGAAGGTTTCGAGGATCTTGAAGTTGGGGATTCCGAGCGCCGCGTGTACGGAGACGGTGGTGCAGAGCGGCGAGTTGGAGTTGTGCGGTGCGACGAGCATGCCGTGGGTATCGGCGATCGCGGCCAGTTTCCTCACCTCGGTGAAGCCGCCGGCCATCGACAGGTCGGGCTGGATGATGTCGACCGCGTTGGTGGCGAAGAGCTGCTTGTACTCGTAGCGGTTGTGGAAGTGCTCACCACCGGAGATCGGGAAGGCGGCGCGCTGGCGCAGTTCCGCGTACCGCTCGATGTGGGTCCAGGGCATCGGCTCCTCGAACCAGCCGATGTCGAAGGGCTCCAGCTCGCGCACCAGCCGTGCCGCGGTCGGCATGGCGAAGCGGGCGTGGCCCTCGATGAAGAGGTCGATGTCCGGGCCGATGGCTTCGCGGACGGCGGCCACCAGGTCGACGGAGCGGCGCAGTTCGGCGCGCTCCAGCTCATGCAGCCCGGGGCCGAACGGGTCGAACTTGAGCGCGGTGAAGCCCTTGGCCACGGTCTCCTTCGCCTTGGCCGCGAAGATCTCGGGCTCCCGCTCGCCGGTGTACCAGCCGTTGGCGTAGACGCGTACGGTGTCGCGGCAGGCGCCGCCGGTCAGGCGGTACGCGGGCACGCCGAGCGCCTTGCCCATCAGGTCGTACATGGCCTGGTCGAGGCCGGACAGGGCGACGCCGCCCATGTCGCCGCCGCGCAGGAAGTCGCCCTGGTAGACGCGGAGCCAGAGCTCCTCGATGTCGAAGGGGTCGGCGCCGATGAGGTGTCGCCGGGCGAGCGCCTCGGTGAGGGCGCAGACCTCACGTACCCGGTAGGGGTGGGTGATCTCGCCGATGCCGCTGAGGCCCTCGTCGGTGTGGACCCGGACGTATCCGAAGTCCCGCCAGGAGGTGCCGAGCATCAGGGTCTCGACGCGGGTGATGCGTCCGGCGGGGCCGGCCGGACGGGTGCGGTTGACGGTCAGCATCAGAGGGTCGCTCCGCCCATGGTGGAGGTGTTCTCCAGGTCGCGGGCGCCGCCCTCGGCGAGGACCGCCGTGACGGCCGCCTCGGTGCCCTCGATCAGGCGGTCGACATCGGCGTCGGTGTGCGCGTAGCTGATGTGGCTGCGCTTGAGGTTGAGCGGCAGCTCGAACAGGCCGTGCTCCAGCAGCTTGCGGCGGTAGCCGACGAAGAGCGAGGCGTCGTTGTTCAGGAGGTCGGCGTACGTACGGGGGGCCTCGCCCGGCATGAAGTAGCTGACGAAGACGGAGCCGTATCCGGTGACGACCGCCGGGACACCGAGGCGTCCGTACAGGGCGGTCAGTTCGGTACGGACGCGGTCGCCGAGCCGGAAGACGTGGTCGTGGACCGGCTCCTCGCGGAGCTTGCGCAGGGTGGCCAGCGCGGCGGCGACGACGGACGGGTGTCCGTTGTACGTACCGGCGAAGAACGCGGGGGCGCCGGGGCGGGTGGAGAAGAGGTCCATCAGGTCGGCGCGGCCGCCGATCGCGCCGACGGGGGCGCCGTTGGCGATGGCCTTGCCGAGGGTGGTGAGGTCGGGGGTGACGCCGGAGATCTGCTGCCAGCCGCCGATGCTGTGACGGAAGCCGGTGATGACCTCGTCGAAGATCAGGATGCTGCCGGCCCTGGTGGTCTCCTCGCGCAGCGTGGTGAGGAACTCCTGATAGGGCAGGAGGGCGCCGACGTTGTGCGGGACGGGTTCGACGATGACGGCGGCGATGTCGGAGCCGTGTTCGGCGAAGGTGCGGCGGACGGCCTCGCTGTCGTTGAACGGCAGGACGAGGGTGGCTTCGAGGACCTCGGGCAGGATGCCGGTGGAGATCGGGTCGTGGCCGCCGACCTTGTCCGGGGCGGAGATGACGTTGAGGCTGACCGAGTCGTGCCAGCCGTGGTAGCAGCCCTGGAACTTGACCACGAGGCGGCGGCCGGTGGCTGCGCGGGAGACGCGCAGCGCGTGGAACGTGGCCTCGCTGCCGGTGCTGGTGAGCAGGACCTTCTCGATCGAGGGGATCAGCTCGGTGAGCTGTTCGGCGAGGAGGACCTCTCCCTCGGTGACGCCGACGCCCATGTGGCCGAGCGTGGCGCCGGCTTCGGCGGTGGCCCGGGCCACGTCGGGGTCGTTGTGGCCGAGCAGCGGCGGGCCGAACGCCGAGTGGAAGTCGGTGTACTCGCGTCCGTCGGCGGTACGGAACCGCGCGCCGTCGGTGCCGGTGACCACCAGGTCGGTCAGTCCGGGAACGCTGCGCTGACCGCTGTTCACGCCGCCGGGTACGACCTGGCGGGCGCGCTCGGCGAGTCGGGCTCCGGATTCGTTGCCCACCGGGCCTGAACTCATGGTGCTTGCTCCTTGCGTCGAGAGTCGTCGGTTTTCGCGGACCCTGCCCGGCCCGTGAGTCCCTGGCGCCATCCGCCCGGCAGTCGCCGCAGGAAGAGGGTGATCCGTGGTGCTCGTGGTGCTGCGTCTCAGATTTTCAAAACGCTGTTCTGTAGAGCAGAACAGTGCCTGGATATTACGTCCGCCCCCGAGGGGGGTCAACCCCCTTCCGGACAACAAAACGCCGATTACTGGCCTTTCCTGGGCCCTCACGGGACCTTCACGGTCACAGAGGGTCCGCTCGGACCCCGGCAGGCACTACGCTGTTCTGCTATGACGAACAGTGCTGCCCAAGAAGAACCGAAGTACTGGGTCAAGAGCGTGGCCAGGGCAGCGGACATCCTCGAAGCGCTCGCCGCCCCCTCCCAGGGGAACGGTCTGAGCGTCACCGAGGTCGGCCAGGTCTGCTCCATCTCCAAGAGCGCGGCCTTCGGCATGCTCCAGACCCTGCGCGCCTACGGCCTCGTCTCGGACGACGGCGAGGGCATGAACCGGCGCTACCGGCTCGGCATGAGCCTGGCCAGACTCGGCGACCGGGCCCGCTCCCAGGTCTCCCTGCGCGGTGTCGCCCACCCGGTCCTGCGCGACCTCACCGGCCTCACCGGCATGGCCTCGCGGCTCGCCGTGCCCGAGGACGGGCATGCCGTGGTGGTGGACCAGGTCGAGCTCGACCAGCGCGTCCGGCTGGACCTGCGGATGGGCCAGCGCGAGCTGCCGCACTGCACGGGCCTGGGCAAGGCCCTGCTGTCCGCCGTGGGGCAGAGCGAGGCCGCCGCGGTCATCGAGCGGTTCGGACTGCCCCGCCGCACGGCACGGACCATCACCGATCCGGCCACGTTCCTGTCCCACCTGCGCGACATCGCCCGGGTCGGCTACGCCCTGGACGACGAGGAGGACGCCGAGGGCATCATCTGCATCGGCGCGCCGGTCTTCGACGACCGTTCGGTGTGCGCGGGCGCGGTCAGCATCACCGGACTGAAGCTCGGCCTGCCGGCCTGGCGCTACCAGGAACTGGGCGGCCAGGTACGCGACGCGGCACGGCGGATCAGCCGGTCGCTGGGCTGGATCGACGACACGGCGGAGGACTCCTCCGACGCCGCCCGGGAAGATTCCGACGCGATCAGGTCTTGACCGATCGGCATCACCGGCCGTAGGTTCCCTGCCAACCCCGGTGACACCCACAGGTCACCGGTGATTTACCCCTTCCGGCCCGCTTCCGACACCTGCCCATCGTGTCGTGGACATCCGACGGCCGGACCCTTTTGAGCCATCCGCCTCATGGCAGTCCCCCGCAGGAACGCTCCCTCGTTTTCGGCACTTCTCGGAAGGCGAAGTCCGCATGAGCGTTCCCACCAGTCCCACTCCCGCGCAGTCCAGCCGCCGTCATCTGTTGCGGGCCTCGGGTCTCGCCGGTCTGGTCGTGGCCGGTTCGGCCGTGGCCTCCGGCTCCGCGCAGGCCGCTCCCGGACACGCCGCCGACGTCACCCGCGTCGACACCGTCACCGCACTGCGCGCCCTGAACACCCAACACCTCACCGAGGGCACCGTGGTCCTCGTCGCGGGCCACCACACCCCCGCCGACGGCGGAGCCATGGCCGTCCGCTGGAACAGGACCTCCCGAGCCACCCACAACGGCGGCACCGTCATCACCCCCGCCAAGAACCCCACCACCGGACGCTGGCACCAGCTCCACACCGGCACCGTCGACTTCCGCACCTTCGGACACTTCGACGCCAAAACCCCCGCCGACACCGCACTCGACGCGATGGTCCACGACCCCACCGTCCACCGCATCGAAGCCCACACCGACCTCCTCCTCACCCGACGCCACCTCTTCACCCGCTCCCACATCGAACTCGACTTCGGCGGACACCACATCCACACCGAAGGCATCGAGAAGAACACCCACGACAACCCCTTCGGCGCCGTCCTCTCCTTCCGCGGCACCACCACCGACACCACGCACACCCACAAGCTGGGCGCGCCGATGCCGGACCTGTCCGACCTCTTCGAGGTCGGCGACTCGGGGAAGTTCGCGGTCGGCCAGTGGTGGGCCGTGGAGACCGACGCGCTGGCGGGGAAGTACGAGAAGGAGATCCAGCGGCTCGTCCAGGTCACCGGGATCGTCGACGCCACGCACATCCGGGTCAACTACCAGATCGGCTGGGACCTGGCCGCGGGGCGCACCCTGAGCTGGACCCGTATCGAGCCCGTCGACCGTGCCCATGTCCGCAACATGGTCTTCGAGGGCTGGGGCGAGGACGAGATGACCGGCTCGCATCCGGTCGCGTACGAGTACGCGGTGCGCTGCGACGTCTCCGGGATCGAGGCCATCGGCACCTTCTGGCCGGTGGTGATGCGCCGCTGGTGCACGTACTACCGCACCGAGCAGTGCTCGCTGACCAACCCCAAGTCCGTGACCTACGGCGGGGCGGGCTATCTCACCCAGCAGATCTACTGTCTGTACGGGCACGTGGAGGACTGTCACACCTCCAACGCCCGTCACCTCAACGACTTCACGGCCTCCGCGTACTGCTACGTGACCAACTGCCACGGCGACGGTGACGACGAGGGCCCGTTCGTCACGCACGGTCAGTTCGAGCACGATCTCGTCTACACCGGCAACTCCGGGCTGATGACGTTCGCCAACTCCGGTGCCGCGTGGGGCGGCAGGGCCAAGCGGATCACGGTCCGCAGGCACTCCTGTTCCTGGTTCGTGGCCCGGGTCAAGATCACCGATCTGACCCTGGAGGACGTGCACGTCGTCGGCAAGAAGTCGCTCGCGGGCTCCGGAATGCTCTGGGTCAACGCGGACGGTGTACAGCTGCGCGGCTGCACCGCCAGTGGACCGCTGATCGTCTCCCGCGCCTCGGACCTCTCCACCCGCCCCAATGTGATCGCCGACTCCTCGTTCGCGTTCGCCGCGGGTGCCGAGATCACCCAGGCCAGTGTCTCCGCCCCGGTCACGATCGCGCGGACGGTGCTCAAGGGCGTCGACGGCGCGGTGTTCAACGGCACCGGGCCCCTCGTGCTCGACCAGTGCACGCTGTCCGGCTCGAAGGACACCGCTCCCGTCTCCCTCGCGCACACGGACATCACGGTGCTCGGCGGCGAACTCCGCGACACGGGACTGAAGCTGACCTCGGCGAAGGACCAGCGGCTGCGGGTCGACGGCACCCGGATCAACGGCACCAACAAGGACGGCGCGCTCCTCTCCCGTACCGGAGCCGGCCGCGCCGTCGACTGGCAGCTGACCGGGCTCGACTCCACCGCCCCCGGCGGCACCGCCCATCTGCGCCTCGCCGAGGGCCCCAACCGCTACCGGGCCACCGGGTGCACCTTCACCGGTGGCGGGCTCGACCTGCGGCCCGCGGCCTTCGCCGGTTCCGACAGCCATCTGCTGCACACCGGCTGCGTCGAGAACGGCACCGAGCGCACCGCGCTGCCCGACGAGGGCGACCGCGTCGCCCACACCGCGGCCAATCTGCGCTTCTGAGCGCCCCGACCACTGAGTCCGAGGAGGCAATCCCCGTGTCCACGCATACCCCGATCACCGGCCGGCCCGTACGGGTCGCCCTCGTCGGCGCCGGTAACCGCGGTCTGACGTACGCCGAGTGGATCAAGGCCCACCCGGAGCGCGCCGAACTCGTCGCCGTCGCCGACCCGCGTCCGGCCGCGCGGGCCGCCGCGGGCGCCCCCGTCGAATTCGACGACTGGCGGCCGCTCGTCGAGAACCGCATCGCCGACGCCGTCATCGTCGCCACCCAGGACCGCTTCCATGTCGAGCCCGTACTGGCCCTGGCCGAGGCCGGGTACGCGATCCTCGCCGAGAAGCCGCTCGCCCCGACCGAGGACGAGACCCGGCGGATCGTCGAGGGCGTGGAGCGGGCCGGAGTCCTCTTCGCCGTCTGCCACGTCATGCGGTACACGCCCTACACCGACCTGGTGAAGGGCGTGGTGGACTCCGGCGTCCTCGGCCAGCTGGTCTCCCTCGACCACCTGGAGCCGGTCGGCTGGTGGCACTACGCGCACAGCTATGTGCGTGGCCCGTGGCGCAGCGAGAAGGACTCGTCCCCGATGCTGCTCGCCAAGTCCTGCCACGACCTGGACTGGATCACCTATGTCATGGGCGGCCGGATCGAGCAGGTCACCGGGTTCGGCGGACTGAAGCACTTCCGGCCGGAGAACGCCCCGGCCGGGTCCGCCGACCGCTGTCTGGACTGCGCGGTGGAGTCCGACTGCCCGTACAGCGCGCTGAAGCTGTACATGCCCACGCTGCGCGAGAAGGGCGCGGTCTGGCCGGTCACCCATGTCACCGAGGCGACGGACGAGGCCGGGCTGGTGCAGGCGTTGCGGGAGGGCCCGTACGGCGTCTGCGCCTACCGCAGCGACAACGACGTGGTGGACCACCAGGTCATCGCCATGCAGCTGACGGACGGGGTGACCGCGACCTTCCAGATGGTGGCGTTCACCGAGCAGACCCACCGGCAGACCCGGATCTTCGGCTCGCACGGCTGGCTGCGCGGTGACGGTGAACGGGTCACCGTGCAGGACTTCCGCACGGGCGCCACGACCGTCCATGAACTGGGCGAGTCCGGTTCGAACGCGGCCGACGGGCACGGCGGCGGGGACGCCGCGCTGGTCGAGGCGTTCGTCACCGCTGTCGCCACCGGGGACGCCGGGGCCGTCCGCTCCGGCCCCGCCACTTCGCTCGGCAGCCATCTGGCGGCCTTCGCCGCCGAACGCGCCCGCCACACCGGCACCGTCCAGCAGGTGCCCCTCGCATGACACCCCTTTGTCCCGGCACCACCCTCACGTCCTCGGAGGACTCCCTCATGTCCCGTGTACTGAAGCGCCGTTCCAGAGTCCGTGCCCTCGCCGCCCCGGTCCTCGCCACCGCGCTGGCCACCGGTGTGCTGGCCGGCTGCTCCAGCGACAGCGACGGCAACACCGTCACCATGTGGACCTACCCCGTCATCTTCGACGAGGCCAAGAACAAGGCCTACTGGGACGGTCTCGTCAAGGCGTTCGAGAAGGAGCACTCCGGCGTCACCGTGAAGGTGGAGACCTTCCCCTGGGCCAACCGCGACACCGCGCTGGCCACCGCGATCGCCTCCGGCAAGGGCCCGGACGCCGTCTACCTCATCCCGGACCAGCTGCCCAAGTACGCCAAGAACATCGTCCCGGCCGACGACTACATGCCGGCCGACGCCGAGGCGGACTACACCGACTTCGCGCTGAAGTCCGTGGAGTACGACGGCAAGAAGCTCGGCACCCCGGTCCTGACCAGCGCCAACCCGCTGATCTGCGACAAGCGGGTGTTCTCCGCGATCGGTGAGACCTCCTACCCCACGAGCTGGGCGGAGCTGGAGGCACTGGCCCCGAAGCTGAAGGACAAGGGCTTCTACGCCACCAGCTACAGCGGTGACACCCAGCAGACGCTGAACATGACCTTCTACCCGCTGCTCTGGCAGGCGGGCGGCGACGTCTTCTCCGAGGACGGCAAGAAGGTCACGTTCAACGACGCCGCCGGGGTCAAGGCGCTGACGTACCTGAAGAAGCTGGTCGAGGGCGGCTACACCGACAAGGACCTGGTCACCACGACGCCGAAGCTGGAGCAGACCCCGGTCGCCAAGGGCAAGGTCGCCTGCACCTGGCAGAACACCCCGGCCGACGTCGAGCCCTTCTGGGGCAAGGAGAACATCGTCGTCCAGCCGCCGCTGAAGGAGACCGAGTCCATCGGCTACGGCACCGTGGGCGCCCTGTCGATGCTGAAGGGCGCCGACAAGAAGAACACCGGCGACTGGCTGAACTTCGTCGCCGAGTCGAAGAACGCGGCCGGCCTCCAGACGGGCGCGGGCTACTTCCCCGCCCGTAGGTCCGGCGGCGACCTCTACCCCGGCGATGCCCTTCAGAAGGCCGTCGGCGCCACGCTGCCGAGCATGACCGTGGGCCCGCTGGAGGACAAGTCCCGCGAGGTCATGGGGGTGCTGGCGCCGGAGATCCAGGCGGCGCTGCTGGGCAAGAAGAGCCCGCAGCAGGCTCTCGACGACTCGGCGAAGGCCGCCCAGGCGATGCTCGGCCGCTAGCCCGTTCCCACGGGGTCCGGGCCGCACCCGGACCCCGCCCCTCCCGGCATCGCGCCGGGACCGTACACCCCCGCAATTTCCCCGTACCGCAAGGAGATCCCCGTGGCAGTCGTCGCGGAACCCACCCGCCGGGGCCGTCGCAGCGGGCCGCAGGCGCGCCGCGAGGCCCGGATCGGCCTGCTCTTCGTCCTTCCGTGTTTCCTGCTCTTCCTCGCCTTCCGGTTCGGCCCCGGCGTCGCCGGTGTGCTGATGAGCTTCACGGACTACTCGCTCACCGGCGGCGGCAGCTTCATAGGGCTCGACAACTTCACCCGTCTGTGGGACGACCCGCTGTTCTGGCAGGCGCTGAAGGTCACCGTCCTCTACACCGTGCTGGCCGTGCCCGGCACTCTGA
The DNA here is from genome assembly GCF_035917275.1 of Streptomyces sp. NBC_01237. Classification (NCBI taxonomy): domain Bacteria; kingdom Bacillati; phylum Actinomycetota; class Actinomycetes; order Kitasatosporales; family Streptomycetaceae; genus Streptomyces; species Streptomyces sp. NBC_01237. The sequence goes on from NZ_CP108508.1 coordinate 1,481,300, forward strand.
TCGCGTCCGTCTCGCTGGCGCTGATCACCCGCCGGGCCTTCCGGGGCGCGAAGTTCTTCCGTTCGGTGTTCTTCCTGCCGGTCGTCACCTCGCTGGTGCTGGCCGCCACCGTGTTCGTCTGGATCTTCTCGACCGGCGGCCCGTGGTCCACCCTGATGGGCTGGTTCGGGATGTCCGAGGGCTCCTGGCTCTCCGACGACGTCCTGGTGCTGCCCGCGCTCGCGATCGTCGGTGTCTGGTCCCGCTTCGGGTACGGGATGCTCATCCTGCTCGCCCGGATGCAGGACATCCCGCGTGAGCTGGAGGAGGCCGCCCTCACCGACGGCGCCGGGCCCTGGCAGCGGTTCCGCTACATCGTGCTGCCGCAGCTCAAGCCCGCCCTGTTCTTCCTCGCGGTGATCGAGACGACGGCCTCCTTCCAGGTGTTCGACGCCGTCTACACGATGACCGGCGGCGGCCCCGCCAACGCGAGTTACACGCTCGTCTTCCAGCTCTACGACGCGGGCTTCAAGTACTTCGACCTCGGTTACGCCGCCGCCATCGGCGTCGCGCTCTTCGTGCTGACCGTGGTGGTGGCCGTGATCCAGCGGCTCGTGATCGGGAAGGACCAGTGACCATGACCGCAAGCCCTGTGGACACCGAGAAGGCACCGCCCGCGCCCCTGGCGCCCGCGGGCGGCGACCGGGCCGGCCGCCGCGCCGAGCGCAAGCTGCGCAAGCAGGCCGAGCAGGACACCGTCCCGCACGGCATGCGCGCCACCCCGGCCGGACGGATCGCCCGCGGCGCGCTGCTGACCGTGGCCGCGATCGTGACGATCTTCCCGTTCTACGCGATGGTCGTGCTCTCGCTGAAGCCGTCCGCGGCGGTCGAGTTCCCCGGCAGTCTGCTGCCGTGGCCGCTGACCGGCGAGGCGTACGACACCGTCATGAACGCCCAGGCCGTGCCGCGCTGGCTGCTCAACACCCTGATCTATTCGGTCGTCTCGGTCGTGGGTGTGCTGCTGCTGGCCTCACTGGCCGGGTACGCGTTCGCCAAGAAGCGCTTCCCGGGCCGGGAGGCGATGTTCTGGTCGTTCCTGTCGATGGTCATGGTCCCGTACCACGTCACGATGATCCCGACCTTCGCGATGATCGCGAAGATGGGCGGCGTCGACACCTACTGGGGCCTGATCGTGCCGACCCTGGCCAACGCCCAGGCGGTGTTCCTGATGCGGCAGTTCATCCAGGGGCTGCCCGACGAGCTGTTCGAGGCCGCCCGGCTCGACGGGTGCAGCGAGTGGCAGATCTTCTACCGGATCGTGCTGCCGCTGCTGAAGCCGATCCTCGCCACACTGGGTGTCTTCGTCTTCCTGTGGCACTGGAACGACTTCCTGTGGCCGCTGGTCATCGGCCAGTCCACCGATATGCGCACCCTCACCGTCGGTATCGCCTCGCTCCAGCAGCAGAACGTGCCGCTGAATGTGGTGCTCTCCGGCTCCGTCATCGCGTTCGTGCCCATCTTCGCCGCGTACCTGGTGGGCCAGCGCTACTTCACCGAGGGCGTCTCCGCGTCCGGAATCAAGGGATAGCCACGCATGTTCACCGATGAGGCCGCGCTCGAAGAGCGGCTCGCCACCCCCTCCTCCGCACTGATCGCCGACCTCGCCGGGCTGGAGGGCGATCTGCTGGTGCTCGGCGCCGGCGGCAAGATGGGGCCGAGCCTGTGCCGGCTGGCCCGCCGGGCACTGGACGCCGCCGGCCGGACGGACGTCACCGTGTACGCGGTGTCCCGCTGGTCGGACAGGGCGGCAGCCGAGGAGCTGGAGGCCGCGGGCGTCTCCACCGTCGCCTTCGACCTGATGGACCCGGGCGCCGACCTCGGCGAGCTGCCCGAGGCCGGGAACATCGTCTTCATGGTCGGTGCCAAGTTCGGTTCGGCCGGGGCGCCCTCGCACGCCTGGGCCGTGAACGCCGCGATGCCGGACCGGGTGGCGCACCGCTGGCCCGCGGCCCGGATCGCCGCGTTCTCCACCGGCAATGTGTACCCCCTGGTCCCGGTCTCCTCCGGCGGCTGCACGGAGAGCGACCCGGTGGGTCCGGTGGGCGAGTACGCGATGTCCTGCCTCGGCCGGGAGCGCATCTTCGACCACGCCGCGCTGACCCGTGGCACGAAGGTCGCCAACATCCGCCTCAACTACGCGGTCGACCTGCGCTACGGCGTGCTCGCCGACATCGCCTCACGCGTATCGGCGGGCGAGCCGGTGGATGTGACGACCGGTCACGCCAACGTGGTGTGGCAGGGTTACGCGAACGAGGTCGCCCTGCGCTCCCTGCTGCACGCCACCGACGGTACGGCGTTCACCCTCAACCTCACCGGCCCGGAGACCGCTTCGGTCCGTCGCCTGGCCCAGTGGTTCGGCGAGGAGTTCGACCGGGAGCCGGTGTTCGCGGGCGCCGAGGCGCCGACCGCGCTGCTCTCCGACGCGAGCCGCTGCCACGCGCTGTTCGGCTACCCGGACGTGACGCTGCGGACCCTCGTCGCCTGGCAGGCCGACTGGCTGCGCCGCGGGCTGCCGCTCTCCGGCAAGCCCACCAAGTTCCAGGTCCGTGACGGAAGGTTCTGATCCACCCCATGTCCACTCCTTCTCCTGTGTCCGCGCCGTCCCCGGTGTCCGCTTCCTCCCCCGCCTCCACGCCCGCGCTGGACGCGCTCGCCCACGGCGCGGTGATCCCCGCCCACCCGCTCGCGCTGCACGCGGACGGTACGTTCGACGAGCGCCGCCAGCGGGCGCTGACCCGCTACTACCTCGCCTCCGGAGCGGGCGGCGTGGCCGTCGCCGTGCACACCACCCAGTTCGAGATCCGGGAGCCCGGCGTCGGGCTGTTGCGCCCGGTCCTCGAACTGGCCGCCGAGACCATCGACGCGGAGGCCGGCCGCCCCTTCATCAAGGTCGCCGGAGCCTGTGGCTACACCGCGCAGGCCGTCGCCGAGGCCGAGACCGCCGCCGCCCTCGGCTACGACGCGGTACTGCTCAGCCCCGCGGTGCCGGGCGCCGACGAGAAGGGCCTGCTGGAGCGGGCCCGTGCCGTCGGCGAGGTGCTGCCGGTGATCGGCTTCTACCTCCAGGAGGCCGTCGGCGGACGCTATCTGTCGCCGGGTTTCTGGTCGGCGTTCACCGATCTGCCGTCCACCGCCGCGGTGAAGATAGCCCCGTTCGACCGCTATCGCACCGCCGACGTCGTACGGGCCGTGGCCGCCGCCGACCGTGCGGACGAGGTCGCGCTGTACACCGGCAACGACGACGACATCATCGGCGACCTCCTCACCCCGTACGAGACGGCGAACGGCACGCGGCGCTGGTTCGCGGGCGGGCTCCTGGGCCAGTGGGCCGTCTGGACGAGCTCCGCCGCGACGCTCCTGGACGACGTGCGGGCGGCGCGCGCCGGGGACCACGCGGCGATGGTGCGCTGCCTGGCCCGGCGCACCGAGCTGACCGATGCCAACAGCGCGGTCTTCGATGTGCGCGGCGCGTTCCGCGGCTGCATCGCCGGGGTGCACGAAGTCCTGCACCGTCAGGGCCTGTTGGCCAACATCCGCTGCCTGGACCCGGCCGAGACGCTGTCGCCGGGGCAGGCCGAGGAGATCACCCGGGTGGCCGAGGCATACCCTTGGCTGACCGATGACGCCTTCGTTGCGGAGCACCTCGATGCCTGGCTCTCCTGATCCTGCCGACCGCTCCCGGGTGGTCATCTCCGTACCTCCGCACCTGCGGGCCCAGTTCTTCACCGCCGAGGTCTGGCGGGCCCTGGAGCGGGCGGCCGATCTCACCGTGCTGGACGAGCACCGGGACCGGGCCGCCCTGCTCGCGGTCATGCCCGGTGCCCGCGCGCTCGTGACGTCGTGGCGCAGCCCGCGGGCGGACACCGAACTCCTCGATGTCGCGGACCGGTTGGAGCTCGTCGCGCACACCGGTTCGGCGGTCGCCCCGTACGTCACCGAGGAGGTGTTCCGGCGCGGTGTCCGGGTCACCCAGGCCGGGGACGAGATGGGCCGGCCGGTGGCGGAGGTGGCCCTCGCCTTCACCCTCTCCCTGCTCCACCGCATCCAGCGCTTCGACCACGCCCTGCGGGGTGGCGCCGAGTGGGCGGTCGCGAGCGAGGCGCCGCCGCGTCACGAGATCCATGGCAGTGAGATCGGGGTCATCGGCGCCTCCCGCACCGGGCGGGCGTACATCGCGATGGTGCGGGCGATGGGGGCGCGGGTGAGCGTGAGCGACCCGTTCCTCACCCCGGCGGACGCGGCGGACCTCGGTGTGGAGTCCGTGGACCTGCCCACGCTGCTGTCCCGCAGCCGGATCGTCGCGGTGCACGCCCCGGTGACGGAGGAGACGCACCGGATGATCGGCGCCGAGCAACTGGCGCTGATGCCGGACGGCGCGGGCCTGGTGAATACCGCGAGGTCCTGGCTGGTCGACGAGGACGCGCTCCTCACGGAGCTGGCCTCGGGCCGGCTGGACGCGGCGATCGATGTCTTCGACGCGGAGCCGCTGCCCACCGATCACCCCTTCCGGTCCCTGCCCAATGTGCTGCTCACCCCGCACCAGGCGGCGGGCAGCGTCGAGTGCCGGCAGCGGCTGGGCGCGAGCGCCGTCGACGAGGTGCTGCGGCTGCTGGACGGCCGTCCCCCGGTGCACGCCGTCACGGCCGAAGCCCTGGTGCGGCTGCGCTGAGGCTCCGGCCACGCAGCCACCTCATCCCCCTTCACTTCCAGGAGAGTTCACCCCCATGCGTCTCATGCGCGTCGGCGAGCCGGGTTCCGAACGCCCGGTGCTCGTCTGCCCCGAAGGCCGCCACTACGACCTGTCGGGCATCACCGGCGACATCGACGGCGGTTTCCTCGCCGCGCTCGCCGAGAACCCCCATCTGATCCCGGACGAGCCGAAGCTTCCGGAGACCGACATCACCGGGCTGCGGATCGGGGCCCCCGTCGCGCGCCCCTCGGCCCTGCTCTGCATCGGCCAGAACTACGCGGCCCACGCGGCGGAGTCGGGTGCGCTGCCGCCCGAGCAGCCGATCCTCTTCTACAAGTCGCCGAACACGGTCGTCGGCCCGTACGACGACGTCCTGATCCCGCGCGGCTCGAAGAAGACCGACTGGGAGGTGGAGCTGGCCGTCGTCATCGGCCGCCGTGCCTCCTACCTCGACTCCCCCGCCGACGCGGCCGCGCACATCGCGGGGTACGCCGTCAGCAACGACGTGTCCGAGCGCGCGTTCCAGCTGGAGGAGTCGGGCGGGCAGTGGTCCAAGGGCAAGAGCTGTGCGACGTTCAACCCGCTCGGCCCGGTCCTGGTGACGGCCGACGAGGTGGGTGACCCGCAGCGGCTGCGGCTGCGCAGTCACGTCAACGGGGAGCCGCGGCAGGACTCCGGCACCGAGGACATGATCTTCAGCGTGGCGCATCTGGTGCACCATCTGTCGCAGTACCTGGTACTGGAGCCCGGCGACATCGTCAACACCGGTACGCCGCAGGGTGTGGCGCTGTCCGGCCGCTTCCCGTATCTGGCCGCCGGCGATGTGATGGAGGTCGAGATCTCGGGCCTCGGCCGGCAGCGCAGCGTCCTGCGGCCCGCCTGAGCACTGCCCCGCCCTAGCGGCGGTCAGTCCTCCGGAAGCTCGACCGGGGCGATGTCGTCGAAGACGTCGCCGGGGCCGGGGTTCGTCGCGTCCGTGGCACCGCCGAACTGGGTCATCACACCCCACACGGCGTTGAGCGCGGTCTGTACGGCGCCCTCGGCCCATCCGGCCGTCCAGGAGATGTCGTCGCCCGCGAGGAACAGCCCCCGCTTGTCGGCGGGCAGCCGGTCCTGCATGAAGTGGGTGAACAGGCGCCGCTGGTAACGGTAGTGGCCGGGCAGGTTCGCCTTGAACGCCCCCATGAAGTAGGGCTCGTTCTCCCAGGAGACCGTCACCGGGTTGCCGATGACATGGCTGCGGATGTCGACGTTCGGGTAGATCTCGCCGAGCGACTTGAGCATGACGTCCATGCGCTCGTTCGCGGAGAGCGGCAGCCACTTCAGGCTGTCGTCGCACCAGGTGTAGGACAGACAGATCACGGCGGGCTCGTCGGGGCCGTTGTCCAGGAGGTACGTGCCCCGGGTCATCCGGTCGGTGAGCGTCATCGACATGGTGTCGCGGCCGGTGGTCTCGTCCTTGTCCAGCCAGAACGGCCGGTCGACCGGGACGAACAGCTTGGACGACTCCATGTAGTGGGTGCGCTCCATCGCCGTCCAGTGGTCGATGGGGAAGAGCGCGTCGTCGCAGTCGATCTTGGAGAGCAGCAGCCAGGACTGCGCGGTGAAGACGGCCGCCCGGAAGGTGCGGATGTCCCCGGTGGCGTCGGTGACCGTGATGCGGTTCTTGGCGGTGCGGTTGAGCCGGGTCACGGCGGGGCGGGGCTCGCCGCCGTGCAGCGAGGCCAGTGACGTACCGAGCGGCCAGTGCACGATCTTCTGCGGTTCGCGTTCCCACAGACGCAGCGGCAGCTGCTGGCTGCCACCCGCGATCCCTCGGTGGTGGTCGTCGGCCTCCGTGTAGACGACCCGCAGGATCTCCAGGATCGAGTTGGGGAAGTCGGTGTCCCAGCCCCCGGTGCCGAACCCGACCTGTCCGAAGATCTCCCGGTGCCGGAAGGACGTGAAGGCGGCGGAGTCGCAGAGGAATCCGTAGAAGGTCTGGTTGTCGAGCTTCTCGACGAGCTTCGCCCAGATCTCCCGGATGCGCGGCACATCGCGCTCGCGCATCGCCCGGTTCATGTCGGAGAAGTCGGCGCCCTCCTCCAGGCAGGAGTTCCAGGCGTTCATGACATCGCGGTAGACCTGCGGCAGATCGTCGATGGTCTCGGCGTAGTGCGACTCGCCCTTCAGGTCCACGACGGTCGACGGCGTGGCCGGGGAGAGCGGGTTGGGGAAGGGCCGGGTCTCCAGTCCCACGAGGTCGATGTAGTGCTGGAGCGCCGTGGACGACGGCGGGAAGCGCATGGCGCCCATCTCGGCGGTCAGCGCCGGGTCGCAGCCGTCGAACCCGACGGTGCGCAGCCTGCCGCCGATCTCGTCGGCCTCGTACAGGACGGGCCGCAGGCCCATCTTCATCAGCTCGTACGCGGTGATGATGCCGGAGAGCCCGCCGCCGATGACGGCGACCTCGGCCCCGTGCTCGGTCGCGGGAATCTGGCCGAGGCCCGCCGGGTGGGCGAGGAAGTCGTCGTACGCGTAGGGGAAGTCCGGCCCGAACATGGTGATCGGCGGGGCCGCGTCGGTGTGCTGGACGGCGTTGGGCACCGTGGACGTCATGGGGTACGGACTCCTTGCGGGTACGGAAGGAAGAAGGGACGGGGCTCAGGCGAGGGAGCCGTACAGACCGGGGCGGCGGTCGTGCAGATACGGGTTGGCGGCGCGCGAGGCGTTCAGGAACGCGGGGTCCACATCGGAGACGAGCAGTTCCTCGCCGCGACCGGCGCGGGCCCGCACGGTACCGTCGGGCCCGGCCAGGCAGCTCAGCCCGACGAACTCGAACTCGCCTTCCGGGCCGGTCCGGTTGACGTACGCCACATACATCTGGCTCTCGAAGGCCCGTACCGGCACGACGGACTCGGCGACGAACTGGAACGGGTGCATCTGGGCGGTGGGCACCAGCAGCAGGTCGGTCCCGGCGAGGGCGTGCGCCCGGACGTTCTCCGGGAACTCGACGTCGTAGCAGATGAGCAGGCCGACGCGGACTCCGTCCAGCTCGGCCTGGACGACGGTCCGCTCACCGGGGGTGAACCACTCCTGTTCGAAGCCGCCGAAGAGATGGGTCTTGCGGTAGTTCGCCAGCGGGGTCCCGTCGGGGCCGATGAGCTGGGCCGCGTTGAAGATCAGTTCACCGGCGCGCTCCGGGTAGCCGTACAGGACGGCGAGTCCGTGCCGTCGGGCGATGTCCGCGACGGCCTGTGCGCCGGGGCCGTCGGCGGGCTCGGCCAGCCGGGGAACGGCGTCACCGATGGCGTACCCGGTGAGGAACATCTCCGGGCCGGCCAGCAGCCGTGCCCCGGCCGCGGCGGCACGGCCGGCGGCCTCGTCGAGCACCTTCAGGTTCTCGGCCACGGCACCGGGCCGGCCGGAGCTCTGGAGCAGGGCGGTACGCAACGGCGGCATGGCTGACCTCGGGCGGGGTGGGGCGGGGTGGGGAGACGTATCGAAGGTACGGGGCGGCGATCACCCCGGACAAGGCGCGACCGTTGCGCATCCACCGTCGATTCGTTGCGCGTGACGGGCGCCCCGCGAAGATTTGTTGCGCGCGGCATCATCGCAGGTCAGAAGGGTGACATGGGTCTCGGCGCAGCGGGCGGGTCCGACGGTCCGTGGGGGGCCGGCGGCTGCGGACGAAGCGCCCCTGCGAAGCCCTGGCGATCAGAAGCCCTGAGCCCGGACGGACGCACAGGCCCCCGGACGGGCGGCAGGGACGGCAGGGGCATCGGGACGGCCCGCCCCGAGGGGCGTCAGGCGGGTGGCGGCCCCGCCGAGTAGCGCCGCAGCAGGGGCGACAGCACCAGCACCGACTTCGTCCGCTCCACGTACGGCTCGCCGGCGATCCGCTCCAGCACCTGCTCGAAGTGGCGCATGTCCGCGGCGAAGACCTGTACGAGCGCGTCGGCGTCCCCCGTCACGGTGGAGGCGGCGGCGACCTCCGGATACCGGGCGAGTCCCTGCTTGATCGCCTCCGGCGACGTGTTGCGGCTGCAGTAGATCTCGATGAACCCCTCGGTCTCCCACCCCAGCGCCGCCGGGTCCACCCGCACGGTGAATCCGGTGATCGCGCCCTCGGCCCGCAGCCGGTCCACACGGCGTTTCACCGCGGGGGCGGAGAGCCCGATGATCGCGCCGATGTCGGCGTAGCTGCGCCGGGCGTCTTCGGCGAGGGCGTGGACGATGCGTTCGTCGAGGTCGTTCAGGCGCACGTCGGGCGGTTCACTTCTCTGCGATGGGACTGCGGCGGGGGCGGCGGTGCCGCCCCCGCAGTAGACCACGCGGCGCCCCTCCCGGGCGCGCCCGGCGCAGCGGGTGACCGGTCAGAACGGGAACTGCGAGCGGCCGTGCTGTACCGAGATCCACTTCTGGGTGGTGAACGCCTCGATCATCGACTCGCCGTTCAGCCGTCCGAGACCGGAGCTCTTCTCCCCGCCGAACGGAACGATGGGCTCGTCGTGGACGGTGCCGTCGTTGATGTGGATCATGCCGGTGTGGATGCGCTGCCCGACCCGCACCCCACGCTCGATGTTGCCGGTGTGCACGGCGCCGCTCAGCCCGTACGGGGTGTCGTTGGCGATCCGGACCGCCTCGTCCTCACCGTCGAAGGGCACCAGCAGGGCCACCGGCCCGAAGATCTCCTGGTGCAGGACGGGCGAGTCGGCGGCGAGGCCGGTCAGCACCGACGGGCTGACCACGTTGCCGTCGGCCCGGCCGTGCAGCAGGGCCGTCGCACCGGCCGCGACGGTCTGGTCGACGAGCTTGGAGATGGCCTCGGCCTGCGAGGAGTTGATCAGCGGACCGATCTGGGTCGCCGGGTCGGCCGGGTCGCCGACCGTCAGGGACGCGACCTTGGCGACGAACTTCTCGGTGAACTCCCGCTCCACCGCGCGGTCGACCAGGATCCGGTTGGCCGCCATGCAGACCTGTCCCTGGTGCACGTAACGGCTGAAGACCGCCGCGTCGACGGCGTAGTCCACATCGGCGTCGTCGAGCACGATCAGCGCGCTGTTGCCGCCCAGTTCGAGAACGGCCCGCTTGAGGTTGGCCGCGCATACGGTGGCGACGTGCCGTCCGACCTTGTCCGACCCGGTGAATGAGATGACCTGCGGAACGGGGTGCTCCAGCAGGGTGTCACCGATCTCCGCGATGTCGGTGATCACCACGTTCAGGAGTCCGGCGGGCAGCCCGGCGTCCTCGAACACCTTGGCCAGCAGGGTGCCGCCGCAGACCGGGGTGTTCTGGTGCGGCTTGAGGACGACGGCGTTGCCGAGCGCCAGCGCGGGAGCGACCGACTTGAGCGAGAGCAGGAAGGGGAAGTTGAAGGGGCTGATGACACCCACGACGCCGACCGGCACCCGGTAGACCCGGTTCTCCTTGCCCTCGGTCGGCGAGGGGAGGATCTGCCCGGACGGCCGCAGCGCGAGCTGAATGGACTCGCGCAGGAACTCCTTGGCCAGATGCAGTTCGAAGGCCGCCTTCAGCCGGGTGCCGCCGAGCTCCGCGACGATCGCCTCGCTGATCTCCGGCTCGCGCTCCTCGACGATCCGCAGGGCCTTCTCCAGCACGGCCCGCCTGGCGTACGGGTTGGTGTCGGCCCACGTCCGCTGGGCCCGCTCCGCCGCGCGGTAGGCCTGGTCCACCTCGTCGGCCGTGGCGACGGCGATGGAGGCGAGCTTCTCCCCGTTGTACGGGTTGAAGTCGATGATGTCCCAGGACCCCTTCCCCGGCCTCCACTCACCGTCGATGAACTGATGGGCCAGATCGGTGAAGAAGGACATGAGATCCCTTACCACGGAGAGAAAGGCAGCTGATTGTGCTTCATATTACTTATATCTCAACAGACTTGAAGCGCATCAAAGGCTCTCCGGGCGGCCGGAAACGGACACTTTCGGCCATCGCACGAACACCCGGAACGCGGCTGCCCCTCCCGGCATGAATCACCGGGAGGGGCAGGCGTGTCGCGGATCGGGCGGGATCAACTCCAGCTGGCGTGCAGCGGCTTGCCCTCGGCGTAACCGGCGGCGCTCTGCACCCCGACGACCGCCTTCTCGGCGAACTCCTCCAGGGAGGCGGCACCGGCGTACGTGCAGGAGGAGCGGACGCCCGCGATGATCGAGTCGATCAGGTCCTCGACGCCCGGACGGGTCGGGTCCAGGAACATCCGCGAGGTGGAGATGCCCTCCTCGAAGAGCGCCTTGCGGGCGCGGTCGTACGAGGACTCCTCCGACGTGCGGTTCTTCACGGCGCGCGCCGAGGCCATCCCGAAGGACTCCTTGTAGTAGCGGCCGTCGGCGGACTGCTGGAGGTCGCCGGGCGACTCGTACGTACCCGCGAACCAGGAGCCGATCATCACGTTGGACGCGCCGGCGGCGAGGGCCATGGCGACATCGCGGGGGTGCCGGACGCCACCGTCGGCCCAGACGTGCTTGCCGTACTTCTTCGCCTCTGCGGCGCACTCCAGGACGGCGGAGAACTGCGGGCGGCCCACGCCGGTCATCATCCGGGTGGTGCACATGGCGCCGGGGCCGACACCGACCTTGATGATGTCCGCGCCGGCCTCGATGAGGTCGCGCACCCCCTCGGCGGCGACGATGTTGCCCGCGACGATCGGCACCTTCGGGTCGAGCGCCCGGACGGCCCTGACCGCGCTGATCATGGATTCCTGGTGACCGTGCGCGGTGTCCACCACGAGCGTGTCCACGCCCGCGTCCAGCAGCTGCTTGGCCTTGCCCGCGACGTCGCCGTTGATACCGACGGCCGCGGCGATGCGCAGCTTGCCCGCGGCGTCGGTGGCCGGGGTGTAGAGGGTGGCGCGCAGTGCGGCCTTGCGGGTGAGGATGCCGACGAGCCTGCCGTCCGCGTCGACCGCGGGGGCCAGCTTGCGGTTGGCTCCGTCGAGCTTGTTGAACGCCTCGCGCGGGTCGATGTCCGCGTCCAGCAGCACCAGGTCCTTGGACATGACCTCGGACAGCTGGGTGAAGCGGTCGACACCGGTCAGGTCGTGGTCGGTGACGACACCGACGGGGCGCTGCTCCGCGTCGACGACGACGCCGGCGCCGTGGGCGCGCTTGGGCAGCAGCGACAGGGCGTCGGCGACGGTCTGGCCGGGGGCCAGCACGATCGGGGTGTCGAGGACGAGGTGGCGCGTCTTGACCCAGGTGACGACGTCGGTGACGACCTCGATCGGGATGTCCTGGGGGATGACGACGAGGCCGCCGCGGCGGGCGATGGTCTCCGCCATCCGGCGGCCCGCGATCGCGGTCATGTTCGCGACGACGAGCGGGATGGTGGTGCCGGTGCCGTCGGGCGAGGCGAGGTCCACGGCCTGCCGGGATCCGACCGCCGAGCGGCCCGGGACCATGAAGACATCGTCGTACGTGAGGTCGTAAGGGACCGAGGGGGACTCTGTGTAACGACCGGTGCCCGGCTCAAGAAAACGCATAACACTCATTTTTTCATACGAAACGGTGCAGGTCGTTTCCACGAAGACACAGCAAAAGACCCCCGCTTTCGTGTGTTCCTCCAAGGAGGCGGTCGGGGGGGCCGGGCAAGTGGAACCTGCCTTACCCACAGACCCTACCCGAAGGGAAATCGAACCATTCGTGATCACCATCCCTGGACCCGTGACAAGGGGTCAGGTAGCTTCAAATCCGCAGGTCTCGGGGGTCACCGCAGCGTCGTGCAGGCGCTGTCGAAGAACCCGACACGCCCGTTTGACCGGAGAGGATCCAGATCCGCCTGTGGACAGCGAACTGCCGGACATCTACTGCCCGTTCCCGCAGCGGACCAACCCGCATGTCGGTCACACCCGGGACCATATTGACGCCTGGACCCGCCGTACCGGACTGGTGCACCGCGAGTCGGCGAGAAACCGCTTCGAACAGGCCGATTTCGGCGCGTTCGTCGGCATGGTCTACCCGACGGCCGACGGTGAACACCTCGATCTGGTGGCCGACTGGTTCGTCTGGCTCTTCCTCGTCGACGACCAGCTCGACGACGGCCACCTCGGCCGCAGCCCCGAACGCGTACGCGACGTGGTCGACCGGATGCGCGCCGTGGTGGACGGGACCGCCCCCGCCCCGCTGCCCGGCGAGGAGGTCCCGGCGGCCGTGACCGCCCTGGCCGACCTCTGGGAACGTACGACTCCGAGTGCCGCGCCGCACTGGCGCACCCGCTTCGCCTGGCACCTGGTCATGTACCTCACGACGGCCACCACCTGGGAGGCCGGGAACAGGGCCGACGACGTGGTGCCGTCCGAGGAGACGTACATCGCCAACCGGAGGCACACCGGGGCCATCCAGGTCTGCATGGACCTGATAGAGATCGTGGCCGGAATCGAGGCGCCGGAGTCGATCCACAACGATCCCCGGTTCATCACCGCCCTGGAAGCCTCGTGCAATGTCGTGTGCTGGGCCAATGACGTGTACTCCTTCGAGAAGGAGCAGGTGCTCGGCGAGATCCACAACCTCGTCCACCTGGTGCGTCACCACCGGGGCCTCGGGGAACAGCAGGCGCTGGACCACGTCGCGGCGAGGATAGCGACGGAGACCGAGCGGTTCCTGACCGCGGAGGACGAGCTGCTGGAGCTCTATCCCGAGCTCTCCGGGATGCTCGTGCCCTACCTCGACGGCATGCGGAGCTGGATGCGCGGCAATCTGGACTGGTCCCGGCAGACCCCGCGCTACAACCCGGCCGACGTCAGCCAGTACGAGAGCCCCGAGCAGTATCTGGAGGAGACGGTGCTGGGTGTCGCCGGGGACCACGCGGTCCAGGGCGCGGCGGACGGGCACCGCGCCGTCTGAGACACCGGCACGACAAAGGCCGGGCGCTCGCACAGCGCCCGGCCTCCTTCATGTCCGTCCGTCCCCGAGTGCTCGGGTCACTCGCCGTCCGGGTCGGCCCGCTCCAGCGCCGGGCGCGATCCGGCCGCCGACTCGGTGAGCAGATAGTCGGCCGCGGCCGTGTCCGTCACCAGGCTGGTGACCAGCCCGGAGCGCAGTACGGCACCGATCGCCGCCGCCTTGCGCTGGCCGCCCGCGATGGCCACCACCTCGGGGATCCGGCGCAGCCGGTCCGCCTCCACGGTGATGCAGCGCTCGCCCAGGTCACGGCCGACCCGGCGGCCCTCGGAGTCGAAGAGGTGCGCGGACATCTCGGCGGCGACCCCGAGCGAGGCGTAGTGGGACCGCTCCTCGTCCGAGAGCATGTCGTGGACCGTGGAGATGCCCGGTTCCCAGGAACCGATCGAGACCGCGGCGACCGTCACCTTGTCGAAGTACTCGAAGGCGCGGGCGATACCCGTCTGATGGCGCAGCGCGGCCGCCGTCGCAGGGTCCGGCAGCAGCATCGGCGCGTAGATCGGGTGCGCCTCGCCGCCGGACACCTGGGCGGCCCGGCGGACCGCCTCGACCGAACCGCGCTCGGCCGTCCCCGCGTCGTACACCCCGGTGAGCTGCACGACCGTGCACGGCGGGAGCTGGTCGAGCGCCGCCGCCATGTGGATGGTGGACCGGCCCCAGGCCAGGCCCAGCACATCGCCCTCGTTCACCAGCTCACCCAGGAGATCGGCCGCGACCTCGCCCAGGTTCTCCGGGTCGGCCGCGTCCTCCTTCTCCTCCGCCGGGGACTCGACGACCACCGCGTGCCGCAGTCCGTAGCGCGCGCGGAGCGCGTCCGAGCGCTCGGCGTCCAGCTCGGCCGGTACCCGGATCTCGATCCGTACGAGATCACGCTCAAGAGCCGTCTCCAGGACCCGGGCCACCTTGAAGCGGCTGACGCCGAACTCCTCGGCGATCTGGATCTTCGACTTTCCCTCAAGGTAGAACCGGCGGGCCATGGCCGCCGCCTGCACCAGCTCCGCGGGTCCCATCCGCATGGCTGACCGACCCGCCGAGATGCCAGACACCGCGATCTCCTCACTGCTGTTCACACGCCCGATACGCCGCTCATCCTGTCAGATCCGGCGATCCTTGATCGGCCCCGTCGGGCCACGTTCATCTGCGCTTGGTTCAGTGGCCGCACGCCCAGGGCGCCGCGGCCGTGGCCGCGTCCGCCTGCGCGCGCAGCGCCGTCACCGCGGCGGCCGGGTCGGCCGCCCCGTACACCGCCGAGCCGGCGACGAAGACATCCGCCCCGGCCTCGGCGCACCGCTCGATGGTGGCCGCCGACACTCCGCCGTCCACCTGGAGCCACAGTTCGAGGCCGTGCTTGGAGATCAGCTCACGGGTGCGGCGGATCTTCGGCAGCATGATGTCCAGGAACGCCTGGCCGCCGAAGCCCGGCTCGACCGTCATGATCAGCAGCATGTCGAGCTCGGGGAGCAGGTCCTCGTACGGCTCGATGGGCGTCGCGGGCTTGAGCGCCATCGAGGCGCGCGCCCCCTTCGCCCGGATCTCCCGGGCCAGCCGCACCGGCGCCGCCGCCGCCTCCGCGTGGAAGGTGACGGAGCCGGCGCCCGCCTCGACGTACTGCGGAGCCCAGCGGTCCGCGTCCTCGATCATGAGATGGCAGTCCAGCGGGGTGTCCGTGGCCTTGCTCAGCGCCTCGACGATCGGCACCCCGAGCGTCAGATTGGGCACGAAGTGGTTGTCCATCACGTCGACATGGAGCCAGTCGGCGCCTTCGACGGCCTTCGCCTCCTCGGCGAGACGCGCGAAATCGGCGGACAGGATGCTGGGGTTGATCTGGGCCATGCACCCAAGCCTGCCACGTTCCCGGCCGGTTCCCCGCCTCGATGCGCCCCAAAGCCTCACACGATCATCACAGTCCACGCAATCCAGGCATTTTGCTTGCGCTTTACTGTTCTTTTACCGGCTTCGTAGGCGGAATTCAGCCGGTCCGGCGCAGCAGGGCCAGGTACATCGCGTCCGTGCCGTGCAGGTGCGGCCAGAGCTGGACGTCGGGTCCGTCGCCCAGCGCGGGCACTCCCGGCATCAGCGGACGGGCGTCGACCCACTCCGCCCGCACCGGTTCTCCGCCACGGCCCTTGAGTACGTCCTCCACGACGACCCGGGTCTCCGCGAGGTGCGGCGAGCAGGTCGCGTACCCGACGACCCCACCGATCCGGACGGCCTTCAATGCCTCGCGCAGCAGCCCGCGTTGCAGCGGGGCGAAGCTCTCCAGGTCCGCCGCCCGGCGCCGCCAGCGGGCCTCCGGACGGCGGCGCAGCGCGCCGAGGCCCGAGCAGGGGACGTCCATCAGGATCCGGTCGAAGGTGCCGGGCCGCCACGGCGGACGGGTGCCGTCCGCGGTGATCACCTGGTACGGGCCGGGGTTGCCGGCCAGCGCACGCTCGACCAGCCGGGCGCGGTGCGGCTGCTTCTCGGCCGCGAGGAGGGCGGCGCCGCGGCCGGCCGCGAGCGCGGCCAGCAGGGCAGCCTTGCCCCCGGGACCCGCGCAGCCGTCCAGCCAGCGGGTGTCGTTGCCTTCCACCGGAGCGTTGGCGAGAGCGGCGGCGACGAGCTGGCTGCCCTCGTCCTGAACCCCCGCGCTGCCGTCCTGGACCGCGGTCAGGGCGCCCGGCTCGCCGCCCTCGGCCATCCGTACCGCGTACGGCGACCAGCGGCCGGGCAGGCCGTTCTCCTCGCCGAGGGCCTCCAGCAGCTCATCGGTGGTGGAGCGGCCGGGGCGGGCGACAAGCGTCACCTCGGGCCGTTCGTTGTCGGCTTCGAGCAAGTCCTCGATCCCGGCCCGGCCGCCGCCCAGGGCGTCCCAGAGCGCGGAGACGACCCACCGCGGGTGCGAGTGGACGATGGAGAGGTGGTCCTCGGCATCCTTCTCGTAGGACGGGGCGACGCGCTCCACCCAGCCGTCGAGGTCGTGCGCGGTGACCTTGCGCAGCACCGCGTTGACGAATTTGGCGCGCCCCTCGCCCAGCACCACCCGGGCCAGCTCCACACTGGCGGAGACGGCGGCGTGGGTCGGGATACGGGTGCCGAGCAGCTGGTGGACGCCCATGTTGAGCACATCGAGGACCGGCGGGTCGACCTCGCGCAGCGGCCGGTCGATGCAGGCGGCGACGATCGCGTCGTACGTCCCCTGACGGCGCAGCGTCCCGTAGACCAGCTCGGTCGCCAGGGCCGCGTCCCGCGCGTCGAAGTCGCCCTTGGCACGGGCCTTCTTCAACAGCGGGGGCAGGACGAGGTTGGCGTAGGCGTCACGCTCGTCGACGGCCCTGAGCGCCTCGAAGGCGAGGAACCGGACGGGGTCCTTCTGGGGACGGCGGTGGGGCTTGGCGGGACGGCGACGCGGCTGGTCGTTCACGTGAAAGGTGCTCCGCTGATGGTGAGGGGGCGAACCTCCCCAGCGTACGTCGCCGTCCCGGGCCCCGGCACCTACGCCCCGAGCAGCTCCCCCGGAGCGATCCGCACCCCGCGCGCCCAGTCGGCGGCCTTCATCGGTTTCTTGCCCTGCGGCTGGACCCAGAGCAGCTCGACGGCGTGCGAACCGGTGCCGACGTACACGTTGTTCTTGGCGGCGGAGAGCTCGCCGGGGGCCAGATCCGCACGGTCCAGGACCGGTACGGCCTGGACCAGCTTGAGCCGTTCCCCCCGGAAGAGCGTCCACGCGCCGGGCGCCGGGGTGCACCCGCGCACCACCCGGTCCACCCGCAGAGCCGGGTCGGACCACTGCACCCGGGCGTCCTCGACAGTGATCTTCGGGGCGAGGGTGATGCCCTCGGCCGGCTGCGGGACGGCGTGCAGCGTGCCGTCCTCGATGCCGTCCATCGTCGCCGCGAGCAGCCCGGAACCGGCGAAGGCGAGCCGGGTGAGCAGGTCGCCGCTGGTGTCGGTGGGACGGATCTCCTCGGTGAGGACGCCGTAGACCGGACCCGAGTCGAGCCCCTCCTCGATCAGGAAGGTCGACGCTCCGGTCACCTCGTCCCCGGCCATCACGGAGTGCTGGACCGGCGCGGCGCCGCGCCAGGCGGGCAGCAGCGAGAAGTGCAGGTTGACCCAGCCGCGGGCGGGCACGTCGAGCGCGGCCTTGGGAAGCAGCGCACCGTAGGCGACGACGGGGCAGCAGTCCGGCGCGATCTCCCGCAGCCGGGCCAGGAATTCCTCGTCCCGCGGCCTGGCCGGCTTGAGGACCTCGATCCCGGCCTCCGCCGCCCGCTCGGCGACGGGGCTGGCGACCAGCCGGCGGCCGCGCCCCGAGGGTGCGTCGGGACGGGTCACCACGGCGGCCACCTCGTGCCGGTCGGAGGCGATCAGGGCGTCCAGGGCGGGGACGGCGACCTCGGGGGTGCCGGCGAAGACGAGCTTCATGGGTGGCTGACTGCCTCTCGGGCCAAGACGTACGGTGACGAGCAACGCACCAGTCTAAGGGCTCTCCCGCTGTCCCCCGCGGGTGCGTGACGGCCGCTCCCAGGGGCTCACGTTCCGCTTCTGCCGGGGGGCGTACGCGCGCCTGTGCGCCCCGCGCATATGCACATACGCCCCGATAGCGTGACCACATACCCGGCTGACGCGTTGGTCAAAGGAGATTGACCGAAGCGGGCCGCCACGGTGCGGCCCGATCCCTTTCAACGCCGGTTCGAGAGGCTTCTTCATGGCCGACCACGCAACCCACGACGCCCAAGCGCGGGCCAGCCTGCATCTTCTGGTGCGGGACATCGAGCGGGTCCGGCGGCAGGTGGACGCGCTGCGCACCCTCACCGCACAGCTGGGCAATGTCTACCGTCCGCGCCGCTCCGGCCCCTCAGCGGGCTTCGTCGTCTATGGCAGGGCCCCGGCCCCCACCGTCCGCCTCGCCCAGGAACTGCGGGACAGCGTCGAGACCCTGGTCACCGCGGCGGTGGACTTCGACCGTTCCCTCGGATTCTCCTGGGACGCGGTGGGCTCCGCCCTGGGCGTCACCAAGCAGGCGGTGCACCGCCGTTACGGATCCCGTCGCGCCGCCCCGCAGCCCGGCGCCGCCGATTCCACCGCCGTCGCGGCCGAGGCCGCGGCGCCCCGCCCCTTGTCCCCCGGCATGCCCGGTGCCCCCGTCATCCCGTCCGGGCCCGCCCTGCCCGCGGTGCCCGCGGCACGCTCGATGCCTCCGCAGCCGTCGGTCGGCGCCCCCTCGGCACGGGAGGAGCTGCGCCCCGGCGCCTTCCCCGGCCCGCGCAACGGCTGACCCCACACCGTCCCCTCTGCCCCACCGTGCCGGTCGCACGGCGGGGCAGTTCCGTCTCCACGCTCCACCGACCGCGTCCGTACCGATGTCCACGGGGCGGCGCCGGGGCCTCAGCCGATGTCCGGCGGGTCGATCCTGATCCGTACCGGGTCTCCGACGCCCCGGGCCATCCGCGCCGCCTGTGCCCCCTTCAGCGCGGCGGCCAGCGCCGCACCGCGCCCCGGCACCACCCGGATCAGCGCCCGCTCCCACCTCTCGCCGGGCGGGGCGTCCCACGGCCTGCGCGGCCGGCCCGGCTCGGCGGACGGCACCGGTACGGGGCCCAGGACCTCGGCCTCCGGCGGCAGCCCGGCCGTGGCGAGGAAACCGGCCAGGGCTTCCTCCGGCCCGGTCACCGAAGCCATCCGGGACACCGGCGGAAAGCCCAGCTCGGCCCGCTCCGCCAGCTCGCGCCGGGCGTACCCCGCCGGATCCCAGCGCACCAGCGCCTGCACCGGCCGCAGCGTCGGCTCGGCCACGATCACCACCGTGCCGCCCTCGTCCTGCCCCCGGACCAGCGACGCCGCGGCCGTCCAGCGGCGCAGCGCGTCCTCCCCCGCCCGCAGATCGGGTCTGCCGAGCATCGCCCAGCCGTCGAGCAGCAGCGCGGCGGCATACCCGCCCTCGGCGACGGGCTCGGCCCCGGGCGTACTGACGACCAGCGCGGGAGCGCCCGGCACCGCGTCCAGGATGTGGTCACGCCCCGATGTCCGTACCGGCACGGCGGGAAACGCGCGGCCCAGCTCCTCGGCGGTCCGGCGGGCCCCGACGATCTGCGCGCGCAGCCGGGTGGACCCGCAGGCCGTGCAGTGCCAGGCACGCTCGGCGCGTCCGCACCAGGAGCAGTCGAGGTCCTGCTGGTCGGGTGCCTCCAACGGCCCGGCGCAGTGCCGGCAGCGGGCCGGGGTGCGGCAGCGTTCGCAGGCGAGCCGGGGGGCGTAGCCCCGGCGCGGCACCTGGATCAGCACGGGGCCTCCGCGCAGCCCGTCCCGTACGGTCTGCCAGGCCAGGCTGGGCAGCCGCGCCGTCTTCGCCGCGCCGTCCCGGGCCAGCTCGCCGTCCCCGACCGTACGGATCAGGGGCGCCGCGCTCCTCAACCGCTCCCGGTCCGCGCCGAGCGGCAGCGCCCAGCCGCTCTCCACGAGCTGGGCGGCCTCCACGGTGCAGCTCGTCCCGCCGAGCAGGAAGCCGCACCGGCCGTGCGCGGCCCGCAGCTCCAGGACCTCACGGACATGGGGGAAGGGGGCGTTGTCGTCGCTGTGGCTGGAGTCCCCGTCGTCCCAGATGGCGACCAGACCGAGATCCGCGACGGGGGCGAACATCGCGGCCCGTGTCCCGATGACCGCCCGTACCGAACCCCGGCGCACGGCGAGCCACTGGCGGTAGCGCTTCTCGGGCCCGGAGTCGGCGGTGAGCAGGGCATGCCGTCCGGCCCCGAGCACCTGGGTCAGCGCGGCGTCCACCCGGCCCGCGACCCGCCCGTCCGGTACGACGACCAGCGCGCCGCGTCCCGAGGAGAGCGTCGCCGCCACCGCCAGAGCGATCTCCTGCGGCCAGTGCGGGCCCGGCAGCGCCGCCCACACGGCCCGCGGCGCACCGCCCTCGGCCAGCGCACGCAGGAACGCGGGCCCCTGCCCGTACCGCTCCCACGTGCCCGGCAGGGGTGCCGGCGGCGGTGGCAGGGGCTCCGGGGAGGGCTTGGACTCGGCCCGCCCGTTGCGCGGCGGCACGGCGAGTTGGAGCACATCGGCGAGGCTGCCCGCATACCGGTCGGCGACCGCCCGCGACAGGGCGAGCAGCTCCGGTCCGAGCACGGGTTCCGGCGACACGACGGAGGCGAGCGCGGCGAGCGCCCCCTGATAGTCCGATTCGGCCACGCGCTCGACGAGGAACCCGTCGATCAGCCCGCCGCCCTCACGCCGCCCGTCCCGCACATTGCGTCCCCCGGCCCCGAACCGCACGCGCACCCGCACACCCGGCTGTGCCTCGGCGTCGAGCTCCTCCGGGACCGCGTAGTCGAAGTACTGGTCGAGATGGAGCACGCCCTTGTTCACCAGGACACGGGCGACCGGAAGCTCCTTGGCCAGCGCGGCGCCGCGCCAGGTCCGTGGCTTGGCCCGGGGCACCTTCGCCCTGCGGACCGTCTCCCGGATCAGCGCAAGCTGCTCCGGGACCCCGGCCTCGGGTCCTGCGGACCGCTCGTCGTCGCTGCTCACAGCCAAATTCCTACCAGACGGCACTGACAGCGGCGCCGGGCGTCACAACACCGGGGCCCGGACACCACGATCGGTGTCCGGGCCCCGGCAAGCCGTGACTGCGCGACGGTCCTACAGGCCCGCGGCGCGGCGCAGGGCGTCCACGCGGTCGGTGCGCTCCCAGGTGAAGTCGGGGAGTTCGCGGCCGAAGTGGCCGTACGCGGCGGTCCGGGCGTAGATCGGCCGGAGCAGGTCGAGGTCGCGGATGATCGCGGCCGGGCGGAGGTCGAAGACCTCGCCGATGGCGTGCTCGATCTTCTCGCTCTCGATGGCTGCCGTGCCGAAGGTCTCGACGAACAGGCCGACCGGTTCGGCCTTGCCGATCGCGTACGCGACCTGGACCTCGCAGCGGGAGGCGAGGCCCGCCGCCACCACGTTCTTCGCGACCCAGCGCATCGCGTACGCCGCCGAACGGTCCACCTTCGAGGGGTCCTTGCCCGAGAAGGCGCCGCCACCGTGGCGGGCCATACCGCCGTACGTGTCGATGATGATCTTGCGGCCGGTCAGCCCGGCGTCGCCCATCGGGCCACCGATCTCGAAGCGGCCGGTCGGGTTCACCAGGAGGCGGTAGCCCTCGGTGTCCAGCTTGATGCCGTCCTCGACGAGCTGCGCCAGGACGTGCTCGACGACGAACTCACGGATGTCGGGCGCGAGCAGCGAGTCCAGGTCGATGTCGCTCGCGTGCTGCGAGGAGACGACGACCGTGTCGAGGCGGACCGCCTTGTCACCGTCGTACTCGATGGTGACCTGGGTCTTGCCGTCCGGGCGCAGGTACGGGATGGTCCCGTTCTTGCGGACCTCGGACAGCCGGCGCGAGAGCCGGTGCGCCAGATGGATCGGGAGCGGCATCAGCTCGGGCGTCTCGTCGCACGCGTAACCGAACATCAGGCCCTGGTCGCCCGCGCCCTGCTTGTCGAGTTCGTCCTCGTCGCCCTCGACGCGCTTCTCGTACGCGGTGTCGACGCCCTGGGCGATGTCCGGGGACTGTGCACCGATGGACACCGAGACGCCACAGGAGGCGCCGTCGAAGCCCTTCTTCGAGGAGTCGTAGCCGATCTCCAGAACCTTGTTGCGCACGAGGTTGGGAATGTCGGCGTAGGCCTTGGTCGTGACCTCACCCGCGACATGCACCAGACCGGTGGTGATCAAGGTCTCGACGGCGACGCGCGAGGCGGGGTCCTCGCGCAGGAGCGCGTCGAGAATCGTGTCGCTGATCTGGTCAGCGATCTTGTCGGGGTGACCCTCGGTGACGGATTCCGAGGTGAAGAGACGGCGGGACACATCGCTCCCTGGGGTTGCAGCGGCTGCTGGCTGATCATTGGTGGTACGCCCGGGAGCTGCGCCCGGCTACGTACCGTCGTCCAGTTTATCGGTCGCACCCGTCGCTTGGGCCACGCGTCTCGCACTTTGGCACGTCTGTGATGTGCGGCACTGCCCTCGGCGGTACGAAGATTCACCCGTCAGGGCAGCGAATGGGCCCGTTTTCGCTAGCTTTCGGACCCCCGGAGCGGCGAATGTGAAATCTGGCGGAACCTTGTCACCACGAGGTCCCAGACCGTGTCGGCAAGCGCTTCCTTGGGTCCGTACGGCACCGGGGTCTCACCGCCGTCCGCCGCGAGCACCACGGCCTCGTTCTCCTCCGAGCCGAAGGTCTTGCGCTCCCCCACCTCGTTGACGACGAGCAGATCACAGCCCTTGCGGCGGAGCTTCTGCCGCCCGTTGGCGAGAACGTCGTCGGTCTCGGCGGCGAAACCCACGACGATCTGTTCCGGCCGGGCCCGGCCGGCGGCGACCTCGGCGAGGATGTCGGGGTTCCGGACGAGCGCGACGGCGGCGGGCTCCTGACCGTCCTTCTTCTTGATCTTGCCCTGGGCGTACTCGGCGGGCCGGAAATCGGCCACCGCCGCCGCCATCACCACGACGTCCGCGTCCGCCGCGGCCTTCAGTACGGCCTCACGCAGCTGGACGGCCGTTCCGGCCCGCAGCACGTCGGCGCCCGCCGGGTCGGGCAGTCCGGTGTTGGCCTCGATCAGCGTGACCCTGGCCCCGCGGGCGACCGCGGTGCGCGCCAGCGCGTACCCCTGCTTGCCGGAGGAGCGGTTGCCGAGGTAGCGGACGGGGTCGAGGGGTTCGCGCGTGCCGCCCGCGCTGATCACCACATGGCGGCCCGCGAGGTCGGGCTCGGCGGGACCGCGGGTCAGGACGCGCCGGCAGACCTCGAAGATCTCGCCGGGGTCGGGCAGCCGGCCCTTGCCGGTGTCGACGCCGGTGAGCCGGCCGACCGCGGGCTCGATGACGACGGCACCGCGGCGGCGCAGGGTGGCGATGTTCTCCTGGGTGGCGGGGTGCTCCCACATCTCGGTGTGCATGGCGGGCGCGAAGACCACCGGACAACGGGCGGTGAGCAGCGTGTTGGTGAGGAGGTCGTCGGCGAGGCCGTGGGCGGCCTTGGCGAGCATGTCCGCGGTGGCCGGGGCGACCACGACGAGGTCGGCGCCCTGTCCGATGCGTACGTGCGGCACCTCGTGGACGTCGTCCCAGACCTCGGTCGAGACGGGGTGGCCGGAGAGCGCGGACCAGGTGGCGGCCCCCACGAAGTGCAGCGAGGACTCGGTCGGCACGACCCGTACGTCGTGTCCGGACTCGGTCAGCCGGCGCAGCAGCTCGCACGCCTTGTAGGCGGCGATGCCTCCGCTGACCCCCAGGACGACCTTCGGCTTCTGCACTGCGTCTCCCCGCACTCGGCTACGTGTCACCCCATGCTGCCTCACCGGCCGGTGACCGCCCGCACGGGACCCCGGGACACACCTCAGGCCCGGCGGAATGCCCGCCGGGCCTGAGATGAAGGTGCTTTGCCGCCTACTGCGCGGGGCCCTCGATGGGCTCGGAGGTCAGCAGACCCGCGTTGATCTCGCGGAGCGCGATCGAGAGCGGCTTCTCGTGCACGTGGGTGTCGACGAGCGGACCGACGTACTCAAGGAGACCTTCGCCGAGCTGCGAGTAGTACGCGTTGATCTGGCGCGCGCGCTTGGCGGCGTAGATCACAAGGCTGTACTTCGAGTCGGTGGCCTCGAGGAGCTCATCAATCGGCGGGTTGATGATGCCCTCGGGCGTGGTGATGGAAGAGGACACTCTCTGCCTTCCGAAGGGGGTAAAGATCAAAGAAATCTTTGATAGTGCGGCATCCGCCGGATGGTGCTCCGTGGGATTCAGTCGCTGCTGTCACGGTGGGCGGAAGCCTGCAACATCAAGGCTAGCAGCTCACGGGCCACATCCTCGACGGAGGTGTTGACCAGCGTCGTATCGAACTCGGCCTCGGCGGCCAGTTCGATCCTGGCGGCGGCGAGCCTGCGCTCGATGACCTCGGGCGGTTCGGTGCCGCGGCCGGTGAGCCGGCGCACCAGTTCTTCCCAGCTCGGCGGAGCCAGGAAGACCAGGCGCGCGTCGGCCATCGACTGGCGGACCAGCCGGGCCCCCTGGAGATCGATCTCCAGCAGGACCGGCTCACCTGCCTCCAGGCGGTCGAGGACGGCCCGGCGCGGCGTGCCGTACCGGTTGCCCGCGAACTCGGCCCACTCCAGCAGTTCACCGTTGGCGACGAGCTTGTCG
Organism: Streptomyces sp. NBC_01237; assembly: GCF_035917275.1. NCBI lineage: Bacteria > Bacillati > Actinomycetota > Actinomycetes > Kitasatosporales > Streptomycetaceae > Streptomyces > Streptomyces sp. NBC_01237. Next base: position 1,506,086 of record NZ_CP108508.1, read on the forward strand.
AACTCCTCGTCGTCCACGAAGAAGTAGTGGACGCCGTTGCTCTCCCCGGGGCGTGGCCTACGGGTCGTCGCCGACACGGAGAGCCATACCTCGGGGTGAACCTTGCGCATATGAGCGACGACCGTGCTCTTGCCGACACCCGAGGGGCCGGAGAGCACGGTCAGCCGCGGACGTACGTCCGGGGGTACGGGGGACGTCCCCCGGGATGTTGCAGCCATGGAGCGATTATCCAGGTTCTCAGGAGTGCCTGAGAACGTCAGGCGGCGGTGCCGCCGAACTCACGCTCCAGGGATGCGATCTGGTTGGAGCCGAGACCCCGGACTCGGCGGCTCTCGGAGATCCCGAGACGCTCCATGATCTGCTTGGCGCGGACCTTGCCCACGCCCGGCAGGGACTCAAGGAGTGCGGAGACCTTCATCTTGCCGATGACGTCGTTCTCCTGGCCCTGCTTGATGACTTCTTGGAGCGAGGCACCGGAGTGCTTGAGTCGATTCTTGACCTCGGCCCGCTCCCGGCGAGCCGCGGCGGCCTTTTCGAGCGCGGCTGCGCGCTGTTCAGGGGTAAGGGGCGGAAGAGCCACGCCTACGTCACCTCGGATGTCGATCTGTCGGATACGGACCGGTGAGGAACCTAGTCGCCCCACACCTGGTGAGCAACGAAACAACCTGTGCTCGTTGGCTCTCGACGGAGACTAGCGGCCAAGGCCGTCTGAGTCAGCGAGAACGGACGAAAAGTCCTGGTCAGCCTCAGCCGACCAGGACATTTCCGGCGAAATAGCAGGGATTTCGGGTCAGGAATTCGTCAACACGCTGCAAACGTGTCAGGGTCAGCTCCCGGCCACGGCCTCACGGACCTCGTCCGCGAACCGTTCGGCCGCTTCGCGCAGCCCTGACGCGTCCGGACCGTGGCGCAGCACGCCCCGGCTCACGCTGGGCACCACATTGCCCACCGCGTCGCCGAACACCGCCGGCAGATCGGCGGGGGTCGCGCCCTGGGCGCCGATGCCGGGGGCGAGCAGCGGGCCGTTGATGGCCAGATTCACCCCCGCGTCGCCGAGCGTGGCACCGACCACCGCGCCGACGGAGCCGAGCGGCGTGGCGCCCTCGTTCTCCGCCGCCATGTGGTCGAGCATCAGCTGGGCGAGCGAACGGCCGTCGGCCGCGGTGGCCCGCTGCACCTGGGCGCCCTCCGGGTTGGAGGTGAGGGCGAGCACGAAGACCCCCGTGCCGGAGACCGCTGCCGCGTCCAGCGCCGGACGCAGCGAACCGAAGCCGAGATAGGGCGAGACGGTGACCGCGTCCGAGAACAGCGGCGAGTCCTTGTCCAGGTAGGTCGCCGCGTAGGCGCCCATGGTGGAGCCGATGTCGCCGCGCTTGGCGTCCATCAGGACCAGCGCGCCGGCCGCCCGCGCCTCGGCGACGGCCTTCTCCAGCACGGCGATCCCGCGCGAGCCGAACCGCTCGAAGAACGCGGACTGCGGCTTGAGCACGGCGACCCGGTCGGCCAGGGCCTCCACGACCGTACGGGTGAAGCGCTCCAGACCCGAGATGTCGTCGCTCAGGCCCCAGGAGGTGAGCAGCGAGGCGTGCGGGTCGATGCCGACGCAGAGCGGCCCGCGGGTGTCCATGGCGTGGCGCAGGCGTGCGCCGAAGGGTTCGGGGGTCACTGCGACACCTTCCGGGTCTCGGCGCCGACGGCATCGGCGAGCGTGGCGTACGGGGAGGCGGCCAGGCGTGCGGCCAGCCCCTTGTGGATGGCGCGGGCGTAGAACGGGCCCTCGTAGATGAAGGCGCTGTAGCCCTGCACGAGCGTGGCGCCGGCCAGGATGCGCTGCCAGGCGTCCTCGGCGTTCTCGATGCCCCCGACGCCCACGAGGGTGATCTCGTCGCCCACACGGGCGTACAGACGGCTCAGGACCTCCAGCGAGCGCTCCTTGAGGGGTGCCCCGGAGAGCCCGCCCGCCTCCTTGACCAGGGAGGGCGAGGACTTCAGGCCGAGGCCGTCACGGGCGATCGTGGTGTTGGTGGCGATGATGCCGTCCAGGCCGAGCTCGACCGCGAGGTCGGCGACCGCGTCGACGTCCTCGTCCGCGAGGTCCGGGGCGATCTTGACGAGCAGCGGGACCCGGCGGCCGGTGACCGTGCGGTCGGCGGCCTCGCGCACCGCGGAGAGCAGCGGGCGCAGCGCCTCGGTCGCCTGGAGGTTGCGCAGGCCGGGCGTGTTGGGCGAGGAGACGTTCACCACGAGATAGTCGGCGTGCGCGGCGAGGCGCTCGGTGGACTTCACGTAGTCGGCGACCGCTTCGGCCTCGGGTACCACCTTGGTCTTGCCGATGTTGACGCCGACCGTGGTCCGGAAGACCGGGTTGCGGGCGGCGAGGCGCTCGGCCACGGCGGCGGAGCCCTCGTTGTTGAAGCCCATGCGGTTGATCAGCGCGCGGTCCGCGACGAGGCGGAAGAGCCGCTTCCTGGGGTTGCCGGGCTGCGGTTCGCCGGTGACCGTACCGATCTCGATGTGGTCGAAGCCGAGCATCGACATGCCGTCGATCGCGACGGCGTTCTTGTCGAAGCCGGCGGCGAGCCCGAAGGGGCCGTGCATCCGCAGTCCGAGGGCCTCGGTCCGCAGCTCCCTGTGGCGCGGGGCGAGCGCGGCGGCGACGAAGGTGCGCAGTACGGGGATACGGGCGGCGAGGCGGATCCAGCGGAAGGCCAGGTGGTGCGCCTGCTCCGGGTCCATCCGCTTGAAGACCAGCTGGAAGAAGAACTTGTACATCTGGGTGTCCTCGATGTGCTCAGGTGCTCGGCGTGCCGACGGTGCTCGGCGGGGGCTCACGGAGAGCGGGGCTCACAGAGAGGGGGACACCGTTTCCGGTGTCCCCCTGCTGGCTGCTAGTCGCGGGCCGCGGTCAGATGTTCCGCGTGTTCCTGGAGGGAACGTACGCCCACGTCACCGTGGTTGAGCGCGTCGATGCCCTGGACCGCGGCGGCGAGCGCCTGGACCGTGGTCAGGCAGGGCACGGACCGGGCGACGGCCGCGGTGCGGATCTCGTAGCCGTCGAGCCGGCCGCCCGTGCCGTACGGCGTGTTGACGATCAGGTCGACCTCGCCGTCGTGGATCAGCTGGACGATGGTCCTCTCGCCGTTGGGGCCCTCGCCCTCGGACTGCTTGCGCACGACCGTGGCGTGGATGCCGTTGCGCCTGAGGACCTCGGCGGTGCCGGAGGTGGCGAACAGCTCGAAGCCGTGCGCGACCAGCTCGCGGGCCGGGAAGATCATCGAGCGCTTGTCGCGGTTGGCGACGGAGATGAACGCGCGGCCCTCGGTGGGCAGCGGGCCGTACGCGCCGGCCTGCGACTTGGCGTACGCCGTGCCGAAGACCGAGTCGATGCCCATGACCTCGCCGGTAGAGCGCATCTCCGGGCCGAGGACCGTGTCGACGCCCCGGCCGTGGATGTCGCGGAAGCGCGACCACGGCAGGACGGCCTCCTTGACGGAGATCGGCGCGTCCAGCGGCAGGGTGCCGCCGTCGCCGGTCTTCGGGAGCAGCCCCTCCTCGCGCAGCTCGGCCACGGTCGCGCCCAGCGAGATGCGGGCGGCGGCCTTCGCGAGCGGTACCGCGGTCGCCTTCGAGGTGAAGGGGACGGTGCGCGAGGCGCGCGGGTTGGCTTCCAGGACGTACAGGATGTCGCCGGAGAGAGCGAACTGGATGTTGATCAGTCCGCGTACGCCGACGCCCTTGGCGATGCCCTCGGTGGAGGCGCGCAGCCGCTTGATGTCGTAGCCGCCGAGCGTGATCGGGGGCAGTGCGCAGGCCGAGTCGCCGGAGTGGATACCGGCCTCCTCGATGTGCTCCATGACGCCGCCGAGGTACAGCTCGGTGCCGTCGTAGAGCGCGTCGACGTCGATCTCGATCGCGTCGTCGAGGAAGCGGTCGACCAGGACCGGCCGGGTGGGGCTGATCTCGGTGGACTCGGCGATGTACGAGGAGAGGCGGATCTCGTCGTACACGATCTCCATGCCGCGTCCGCCGAGCACATAGCTGGGGCGTACGAGGACGGGGTAGCCGATCTCGTCGGCGATGGCCTTGGCCTCGGCGAACGTGGTGGCGGTGCCGTGCTTGGGCGCGGGCAGTCCGGCCTCGGCGAGGACCCGGCCGAAGGCGCCGCGGTCCTCGGCGGCGTGGATCGCCTCCGGGGGCGTACCGACGACGGGCACGCCGTTGTCCTTCAGCGCCTGCGAGAGGCCCAGCGGGGTCTGGCCGCCGAGCTGGACGATGACACCGGCGATGGGGCCCGCCAGCGACTCGGCGTGCACGATCTCCAGCACGTCCTCCAGCGTCAGCGGCTCGAAGTACAGCCGGTCGGAGGTGTCGTAGTCGGTGGAGACGGTCTCGGGGTTGCAGTTGACCATCACGGTCTCGTAGCCCGCGTCGCTCAGCGCGAAGGAGGCGTGGACGCACGAGTAGTCGAACTCGATGCCCTGGCCGATCCGGTTGGGTCCCGAGCCCAGGATGATCACGGCGGGCTTGGTGCGGCTCGCGACCTCGCTCTCCTCGTCGTAGGAGGAGTAGAAGTACGGCGTGTTCGCGGCGAACTCGGCGGCGCACGTGTCAACGGTCTTGTAGACCGGGCGGATACCGAGGGCGTGGCGGACCTCGCGTACGACCTCCTCGCGCAGGCCGCGGATCTCGGCGATCTGTGCGTCGGAGAAGCCGTGCCGCTTGGCCTCGGCGATCAGGTCGCCGTCCAGGCGCTCGGCGGCGGCCAGCTCGTCGGCGATCTCCTTGATCAGGAAGAGCTGGTCGACGAACCAGGGGTCGATCTTCGTGGCGTCGAAGACCTCTTCCTGGGTGGCGCCGGCCCGGATCGCCTGCATGACGGTGTTGATCCGGCCGTCGGTCGGGCGGACGGCCTCGGCCAGCAGCTCGGTCTTGTCGCCGGGCTCACCGGTGAAGGCGAACTGCGAGCCCTTCTTCTCCAGGGAGCGCAGGGCCTTCTGCAGCGCCTCGGTGAAGTTCCGGCCGATCGCCATGGCCTCGCCCACCGACTTCATGGTGGTGGTGAGGGTGGAGTCGGCGGAGGGGAACTTCTCGAAGGCGAAGCGCGGGGCCTTGACCACGACGTAGTCGAGGGTCGGCTCGAAGGAGGCCGGGGTCTTCTCGGTGATGTCGTTCGGGATCTCGTCGAGCGTGTAGCCGACGGCCAGCTTGGCGGCGATCTTGGCGATCGGGAAGCCGGTGGCCTTGGAGGCGAGCGCCGAGGAGCGGGAGACCCGCGGGTTCATCTCGATGACGATGACCCGGCCGTCGGTCGGGTCGATGGCGAACTGGATGTTGCAGCCGCCGGTGTCGACGCCGACCTCACGGATGATCGCGATGCCGATGTCGCGCAGCCGCTGGTACTCGCGGTCGGTGAGCGTCATCGCCGGGGCGACGGTGATCGAGTCACCCGTGTGGACGCCCATGGGGTCGAAGTTCTCGATGGAGCAGACGACCACGACGTTGTCGTTCTTGTCGCGCATCAGCTCCAGCTCGTACTCCTTCCAGCCGAGGATGGACTCCTCCAGGAGCACCTCGGTGGTCGGGGAGAGCGTGAGGCCCTGTCCGGCGATACGGCGCAGCTCCTCCTCGTCGTGGGCGAAGCCGGAGCCGGCGCCGCCCATGGTGAAGGAGGGGCGGACGACGACGGGGTAGCCGCCGAGCGTGTCGACACCCTTGATGATGTCGTCCATGGTGTGGCAGATGACGGAGCGGGCGGACTCGCCGTAACCGATCTTCGCCTTGACGGCCTCCACGACGCCCTTGAAGAGGTCGCGGTCCTCGCCCTTGTTGATGGCCTCGACGTTGGCGCCGATGAGCTCGACGCCGTACTTCTCCAGGACACCGTTCTCGTGCATGGAGATCGCGGTGTTGAGCGCGGTCTGGCCGCCCAGCGTGGGGAGGAGCGCGTCGGGGCGCTCCTTGGCGATGATCTTCTCGACGAACTCGGGGGTGATCGGCTCGACGTACGTGGCGTCGGCGATCTCCGGGTCGGTCATGATCGTCGCCGGGTTGGAGTTCACCAGGATGACGCGCAGGCCCTCGGCCTTGAGGACGCGGCACGCCTGGGTACCGGAGTAGTCGAATTCGGCGGCCTGGCCGATGACGATCGGGCCGGAGCCGATGACCAGGACGGACTGGATATCGGAGCGCTTAGGCACGCTGGCCCTCCATCAGGGAAACGAAACGGTCGAAGAGGTACGCGGCGTCGTGCGGGCCCGCGGCGGCTTCGGGGTGGTACTGGACGCTGAAGGCCGGCCGGTCCAGGAGCTGGAGCCCCTCGACGACCTGGTCGTTCAGGCAGACGTGGGAGACCTCGGCGCGGCCGAACTCGGTGTCGGACACCTTGTCGAGCGGGGCGTCGACGGCGAAGCCGTGGTTGTGCGCGGTGACCTCGACCTTGCCGGTCGTGCGGTCCTGCACGGGCTGGTTGATGCCGCGGTGGCCGTACTTCAGCTTGTAGGTGCCGAAGCCGAGGGCGCGGCCCAGGATCTGGTTGCCGAAGCAGATGCCGAAGAGCGGGGTCCGCCGCTCCAGGACACCGCGCATGACGGCGACGGGGTGCTCGGCGGTGGACGGGTCGCCGGGGCCGTTGGAGAAGAAGACGCCGTCGGGCTTGACCGCGTACACCTCCTCCAGGGTGGCCGTGGCGGGCAGGACGTGCACCTCGATGCCGCGCTCGGCCATCCGGTGCGGGGTCATGCCCTTGATGCCGAGGTCGATCGCGGCGACGGTGAACTTCTTGGTGCCGATCGCGGGGACGACGTACGCCTCCTTGGTCGCGACCTCGGCGGAGAGGTCGGCGCCGCTCATCTCGGGGGCCTGGCGCACCTTGGCGAGGAGCACGCCCTCGTCGGCGATGGCGTTCCCGGAGAAGATGCCGACGCGCATGGCGCCGCGCTCGCGCAGGTGGCGGGTGAGCGCGCGGGTGTCGATGCCGCTGATGCCGACGACGCCCTGGCGCTCCAGCTCCTCGTCGAGCGAGCGGCGCGAGCGCCAGTTGGAGGGCACCCGGGCGGGGTCGCGTACGACGTATCCGGAGACCCAGATCCGCTGCGACTCGGGGTCCTCGTCGTTCACACCGGTGTTGCCGACGTGCGGGGCGGTCATCACGACGACCTGGCGGTGGTACGAGGGGTCGGTCAGCGTCTCCTGGTAGCCGGTCATGCCGGTGGAGAACACCGCCTCGCCGAAGGTCTCCCCGACGGCGCCGTAGGCGCGGCCGCGGAAGGAGCGGCCGTCCTCCAGGACGAGTACGGCGGGAGACGCCGCTGTCCTCTTCGAGGCGTTCCCCGGGTGGGAGATCGTCATCGTGCGGTGCCTTCCGTAGTGCTGGTGAGGTGGTTGACGGCGTCCGCCCAGGCCTGGTGTTCGGCCGCGTGGTCGGAGCGGAATCCCGAGTCGATCAGCTGGTCGCCGTGCGCCCAGGTGATGATCAGCAGGCCGCCCTCGGGGAGGACCTTGCCCGCGAGCGCCTTGTCGAGGCGGGCCTCGCGCAGGGCGGCGGCCGGCACGAAGAATCCGGCCGCGCCGGGGCGTACGACGTCCAGGCCCTGCGTGGTGAGCGTGAGCTCGACCCTGCTGCGGGTGCCCAGGCCGTGCGCGACGATCCGGTCGAGCCACTGCCCGGCGGTCGTCGAGGCGTGGTAGCGGCCGGTGAGGGTCAGCAGCGGCTCGTCGTCCGCGAACCCGTCCGGGGTGGTGGCGAGTTCCGGCAGGCCGGACTGGAGGGTGGCGCGCCACTTCCAGCCCTGGCGCATCAGCCAGTAGACGAAGGCGACCAGGACGAGCAGTCCGAGGACCCAGCTGATGCGGGCGGACCAGTCGGTCACTTCGGCCGACTTCTGTTCGGCGGCCAGCTGGTACAGGGGGGTGAGTGTTGTCACGCGAGCTTCCCGTCGACGACCGTGGCACGGCCCCGCAGGAAGGTGTGGGTGACACGGCCCGGCAGCTCGCGACCCTCGTACGGAGTGTTGCGGCTGCGGGACGCGAAGCCTGCGGGGTCCACAACCCCACGGTATGCCGGATCGACCAGGGTGAGGTTGGCGGGCTCACCCGCCGAGACGGGGCGGCCGTGTCCTTCGAGGCGGCCGATGGCCGCGGGGCGCGTGGACATCCGGTCGGCTACGCCCGCCCAGTCGATGAGGCCGGTGTCCACCATCGTCTGCTGGACGACGGAGAGCGCGGTCTCCAGGCCCACCATGCCCATGGCGGCCGCGGCCCACTCGCAGTCCTTGTCCTCGTGCGGGTGCGGGGCGTGGTCGGTGGCGACGCAGTCGATGGTGCCGTCGGCGAGTGCCTCGCGCAGGGCCATGACGTCGGCCTCGGTGCGCAGCGGCGGGTTCACCTTGTAGACCGGGTTGTAGGAACGGACCAGCTCGTCGGTGAGGAGCAGGTGGTGCGGGGTGACCTCGGCGGTGACGTTCCAGCCCTTGGACTTGGCCCAGCGCACGATCTCCACGGAGCCGGCGGTCGAGAGGTGGCAGATGTGCACCCGGGAGCCGACATGGGCGGCGAGGAGGACATCGCGGGCGATGATCGACTCCTCGGCGACGGCGGGCCAGCCGCCGAGACCCAGCTCGGCGGAGACGATGCCCTCGTTCATCTGGGCGCCCTCGGTGAGGCGGGGCTCCTGGGCGTGCTGGGCGACGACTCCGTCGAACGCCTTCACGTACTCCAGGGCGCGGCGCATGATCACGGCGTCGTCGACGCACTTGCCGTCGTCGGAGAAGACCTTCACTCCGGCGGCGGAGTCGTGCATCGCGCCGAGCTCGGCGAGCTGCTTGCCCTCCAGGCCGACCGTGACGGCCCCGATGGGCTGCACGTCGCAGTAGCCGGACTCCCTGCCGAGCCGCCAGACCTGCTCGACGACGCCCGCGGTGTCGGCGACCGGGAAGGTGTTGGCCATGGCGTGCACGGCGGTGAAGCCGCCGACCGCGGCGGCCTTGGTGCCGGTCAGGACGGTCTCGGAGTCCTCGCGGCCGGGCTCGCGCAGATGGGTGTGCAGGTCGACCAGGCCGGGCAGCAGGATCCGGCCCGCCGCCTCGACGACCGTGGCGTCCCCGGCCTCGATGCCGGTGCCGACGCGTTCGATGGTCTCGCCGTCGATCAGGACGTCCTGCGGCTCGCCGCCGAGGATCTTCGCGCCGCGGATAAGGATCTTGCTCATGGTTTCGTGTTCTCCTCGGTACGGGCGGAACTGGCGGCGGGGGCGGCGGACGGCGTTGCCGTCCCGGAACCGCCGAGCAGCAGGTACAGGACGGCCATGCGGATCGAGACCCCGTTGGCGACCTGCTCGACGACCGTGCAGCGGTCGGAGTCGGCGACCTCGGCGGTGATCTCCATGCCGCGGACCATGGGGCCGGGGTGCATGACGATGGCGTGGCCGGGCATCTTCGCCATGCGCTCGCCGTCCAGGCCGTAGCGGCGGGAGTACTCGCGCTCGGTCGGGAAGTACGCGGCGTTCATCCGCTCACGCTGCACACGCAGCATCATCACCGCGTCGGAGTCCGGCAGCACCTTGTCCAGGCTGTAGCTGACGTCGCAGGGCCATGCCTCCACGCCGACCGGCACCAGGGTCGGCGGGGCCACCAGAGTGACGTGCGCGCCGAGGGTGGTCAGCAGGTGGACGTTGGAGCGGGCGACCCGGCTGTGCAGGATGTCGCCGACGACGGTGATCCGGCGGCCTTCGAGGTCCCCGCCCAGGCCGCTGTCGGCGCCGACCAGCCGGCGGCGCATGGTGAAGGCGTCCAGGAGCGCCTGGGTGGGGTGCTCGTGGGTGCCGTCACCGGCGTTGACGACGGCGCCGTCGATCCAGCCGGAGGTGGCGAGCCGGTACGGCGCGCCGGAGGCGCCGTGCCGGATGACGACGGCGTCCGCGCCCATCGCCTCCAGGGTCAGGGCGGTGTCCTTGAGCGACTCGCCCTTGGAGACGGACGAGCCCTTCGCGGAGAAGTTGATGACGTCGGCGGAGAGGCGCTTGGCCGCGGCCTCGAAGGAGATGCGGGTACGCGTCGAGTCCTCGAAGAAGAGGTTGACGACGGTACGGCCGCGCAGGGTCGGAAGCTTCTTGATCGGCCGGTCCGCGACCCGGGCCATCTCCTCGGCGGTGTCGAGGATCAGGACGGCGTCGTCGCGGGTGAGATCGGCGGCCGAGATGAGGTGACGCATCATCTGGGGTTCTCCGGTTGCTGGAGGTTTTTCAGGCATGCGGGCGTGCGGAAGCGGCCGTACGGCCCGACGGGGGTCGTACGGGAGGGTGGCTACTGCCCGTCCGCAGGGGCGGTCTGCTGGACACCGAGCAGCACGGCGTCGCGGCCGTCCTCCTCGGCGAGCTGGACCTTGACCGTTTCCCGCAGCGACGTCGGGAGGTTCTTGCCGACGTAGTCGGCACGGATGGGGAGTTCGCGGTGACCGCGGTCGACGAGGACCGCGAGCTGCACGGCGCGGGGGCGGCCGATGTCGCCGAGCGCGTCGAGTGCGGCGCGGATCGTGCGGCCGGAGAAGAGCACGTCGTCGACCAGGACGACCAGGCTGCCCTCGATGCCCTCACCGGGGATCTCGGTACGCGCCAGGGCGCGCGCCGGGCGCATCCTCAGGTCGTCGCGGTACATCGTGATGTCGAGCGATCCCACCGGCATGTTCCGGCCGGTGATCTCTTCGAGTTTCTCGGCGAGCCGACGGGCGAGGAACACGCCTCGCGTCGGGATGCCGAGCAGCACCACGTCGTCGGCGCCCTTGGCGCGTTCGACGATCTCGTGGGCGATTCGGGTCAGCACACGGGCGATGTCGGGCGCCTCGAGAACGGGGCGTGCCGCGTTGCCGGTGTGGTCATGCTGTGCGTCCATAAGAAACGGACCTCCTTCTCCGCCTCACTGGACGGATCTTAAAGGACGTCGAAATTGCGTCATCCACGTTACCAGGGCTTGCACAGGGCTCCGGCAGCACCCCCGGGAGGTACCGGTCCGAACCTTTCGGCTTGACGCATCCAAGTAACGCTGCGTAACCTCACAGTGAGTTACCAGCCACGCGGCGGAGCCGCAGAATGTTCCAGCGTCCGGGGAGCCTTATGTCCAGCGAATACGCAAAACAGCTCGGGGCCAAGCTCCGCGCCATCCGCACCCAGCAGGGCCTCTCCCTCCACGGCGTGGAGGAGAAGTCGCAGGGCCGGTGGAAGGCCGTCGTGGTCGGTTCGTACGAGCGCGGCGACCGTGCCGTCACCGTGCAGCGCCTCGCCGAGCTGGCGGATTTCTACGGGGTCCCGGTGCAGGAGCTGCTGCCCGGTACGACTCCGGGCGGGGCCGCCGAGCCGCCGCCGAAGCTCGTCCTCGACCTTGAGCGCCTCGCCCACGTCCCGCCGGAGAAGGCCGGACCGCTGCAGCGCTACGCCGCGACGATCCAGAGCCAGCGCGGTGACTACAACGGCAAGGTGCTCTCGATCCGCCAGGACGACCTGCGCACGCTGGCCGTGATCTACGACCAGTCGCCGTCCGTACTCACGGAGCAGCTGATCAGCTGGGGTGTGCTGGACGCCGACGCGCGTCGCGCGGTCGCCCACGAAGAGGGCTGAGCCCCTCGGGCGAGCGGGCCTCCCGGGAGAGCCCAGCAGAGCAGAGAAGTACCGCCGGGCGGGCGGGGCCCCACAGGGTGCCCCGCCCGCCCGGCGTTCTCGTTGCCCGGCTCCCCGCGGAGGAGGAGCCGGCCGCACGGGAACCGCCCGCCGGGCGTTGCCGGGACATGACGAAGGGCCCACGGTCGCACGACCGTGGGCCCTTCGTCGGCAGAACGCCGCCGGAGACTACTGCTCCCGGCGGAGATTCGGCTTGAGGTCCTTGAAACGGGCCAGCAGGCCGTTCACGAAGGACGGTGAGTCATCGGTGGAGAACTCCTTGGCGAGCTGGACCGCCTCGTCGATCACCACGGCGTCCGGGGTCTCGTCCATCCAGATCAGCTCATACGCACCGAGCCGCAGGATGCTCCGGTCGACGACCGGCATCCGGTCGATCTCCCAGTCCACGGCGTAGGTGACGATGAGGTCGTCGATCCGGTCCGCGTACTGCGCGTACCCCTCGACGAGCTCCATCGTGAATTCGCCGACCGGCGGCTGACGGTCGTCGGTCCGCGAGTGCCGAACCCAGTCCGCGAGGACCGTCTGCACGGACTCACCGCGCTGGTCGGCCTCGAAGAGGATCTGGAAGGCGCGCTTGCGGGCCTTGTTCCGAGCAGCCACGGTTAGCTGTTCACCCGGCCGAGGTAGTCGCCCGTGCGGGTGTCGACCTTGATCTTCTCGCCGGTGGTGATGAAGAGCGGCACGCCGATCTCGTAACCGGTCTCCAGGGTGGCGGGCTTGCTGCCACCGGTGGAGCGGTCGCCCTGGACGCCCGGGTCGGTGTGCTGGATGGTCAGCTCGACCGCGGCGGGCAGCTCGACGTAGAGCACCTCGCCCTCGTGCTGGGCGACGGAGGCGGTGAAGCCCTCGATCAGGAAGTTGGCGGCGTCGCCGACAGCCTTGCGGTCGACCATCAGCTGGTCGTACGTGTTCATGTCCATGAAGACGAAGTACTCGCCGTCCATGTACGAGAACTGCATGTCACGGCGGTCAATGGTGGCCGTTTCGACCTTCACACCGGCGTTGAACGTCTTGTCGACGACCTTGCCGGAGAGCACGTTCTTGAGCTTGGTGCGCACGAAGGCGGGGCCCTTGCCGGGCTTGACGTGCTGGAACTCGACGACGGACCAGAGCTGGCCTCCGTCGAGCTTGAGCACCAGGCCGTTCTTGAGGTCGTTCGTGGAAGCCACGGTTGCGGAATCTCCTGGACTGAAGCTGGTGGAACGGCCAAGGATGCGCGCTAGAGCGCGAGCAGCTCCTTGGTCGTCATGGTGAGTAGCTCGGGTCCGCCGTCCGCCTCGGGGCGCACGACGAGCGTGTCATCGATCCGGACACCGCCCCGGCCCGGGAGGTGAACCCCCGGTTCGACGGTGACCGGCACACAAGCGTCCAGTTTACCCATGGCCGTCGGTGCCAATTGCGGGTCCTCGTCGATTTCGAGGCCCACCCCGTGACCGGTCCATGGTACGAGGCCCTCTCCATGGCCCGCTCGGTCCAGTACCTGACGGGCCGCACGGTCGACGTCACGGTAGGCGGCGCCGGGGGTCAATGCCTCACGTCCGGCCCGCTGAGCGGCGAAAACGAGGTCGTAGAGCTCGATCTGCCAGTCCGCCGGAGCGGTGCCGATGACGAAGGTGCGGCCGATCTCGCAGCGGTAGCCGCGATAGTTCGCCCCCAGGCAGACGGAGAGGAAATCGCCTTCCTCGACCCGTCGGTCCGAGGGCCGGTGCCGCCCCTGCCCCGAATTGGGGCCGGTGGCGACGGATGTCTCGAATGCGGGACCGTCCGCGCCGTGGTCGACCAGACGGCGCTCCAGCTCCAGGGCGAGGTGACGTTCGGTGCGGCCCACGAGGATCGATTCGAGGAGTTCACCGAGGGCCTGATCGGTGATCTCGGCGGCGATCCGCAGACAGGCGATCTCCTCCTCGTCCTTGACGATCCTCAGCTGCTCCACGGTGCAGCCCAGATCGCCGAGGCGGAGCCGGGGGGCGACCGAGCCGATGGCCCGGTGGCGGGCGACCGTCAGATCGTGCTCCTCGACGGCGAGGGACTCCGCGCCCGCGGACGTCGCCAGATCGGCGGCGGCGACGACCGGGTCGCCGTCCGGGGCGGGCAGCACGGACAGCCGCAGCGCCTCGTCGGGCCGCCCGTGGGCGGGATCGCCCGTCGGGACCCGCGGGCAGAGCAGCACGTCCTCGTCGGCGCCGAGCAGCAGCACGGCGCCGGGAGGCGCTCCGCCGGCGAGGTAGCGGACATTGGCGGGGCGGGAGACCAGGGCGGCCGCGGATCCGACGGCGGCGCACCGGTCGCGGAGCAGCCCGCGTCGGACGGCGTACACCTCTGACATGCCCCGAGCGTACGAGCGGGGGCGGAGCTTCGCCCGGTCAGCGCATCCGACCGGGGGGCGCGTCACCGCTGCCCTACCATGCGGGCGGGCTGGCTATCGACCGGGCGAGCACGTCGTCCAGGACCCGGGCGGTGGTCTCGACGTCGTACGTGGAGTTGTCGATGATCGGCAGGCCGGAGCCGTACCAGCCGGCCATCCGGCCGTGGATCCGGGCGACCTCCTCGTCGGAGAGGCGACGGTTGCCGCTGCGGGCCGCGTTGCGCTCCAGGACGATCTCCAGGCCGGGCAGCAGGACGACCGGCAGCAGTCCCGGGCCGACGTGGCGCTTCCAGCCGCCGAGACCGACGACGGGCCGGTCCGGGAAGACGGCGTCGTCGAGGATGCAGGAGATGCCGTTGGCGAGGAAGTTGCGGGCGGCGAAGCCACAGGTGCGGCGCGCGAGGCGGTACTGCGCCTCGGAGTGGTCGTTCCACCCGGCCTGCGGGTCGGCGAAGCCGGAGCAGACCCATTCGCGTACGTCGTCGAGGGAGACATGCGCGGTGGGGACTCTGCGGCGGGCCGCCCAGAGCCTGGCGACCGTGGTCTTTCCGGCGCCCGCCGGGCCGATCAGCAGGACGGCGAGGGTCGCCGCGCCGGTGCCGGCCTCTGCGGGGTACGCGGGCAGCGGTACGGGGCCGCCCGGGGGCAGCTGCACGTGCCCGGACGTCTCCCGCGAGCCGGGCGCGGGAGTGTGCTGCGGAGCAGGTGCCTGCGGAGGCGCGGGAACGTGCTGAGGAACGGGAACGTGCTGCGGCGCCGGTCCCGGGGCGCTCTGCCCCTGGCCCCCCGGGACCTGCCCATGGCCCATGGGCAGAGGCGGCGGAGGTATCGGTGGCCGCCCCGGAGGTCCGGGGTGGCCGGGGTGCTGAGCCTGGTGCGTCCAGCCGGCAGGTCCGTTTCCGGGTCCTTGGGGCGGCGGCAGCGGGGCCCCCACTGCGTGCTGCATCCGGTGCCACTCCGTCTCGTACAGGCAACTGGCGCTGATCGGACGGCCACCGTACCTTCCCGGGCCGTCACAGGGTGAACGGCCCGGGAACGCCCGAAGTGCCCGTCGGACAAGCCCGGATGCGGCAGGTGTCAGTCCGTCAGTTCATCGGCAAGGGCCCGCAGGGCGAGCCGGTAGGAGCCGATGCCGAACCCTGCCACGGTCCCGGTGGCCACGGGCGCGACCACGGAGGTGTGGCGGAATTCCTCCCGTGCGTACGGATTCGAGATGTGCACCTCGATCAGCGGGGCGGTGCGCTGGGCTGCCGCGTCCCGCATGCCGTACGAGTAGTGCGTGAACGCGCCCGGGTTGAGAACGACCGGAATCGAACCGTCCGCGGCCTCGTGGAGCCAGCGGATCAACTCGCCCTCGTCATTGGTCTCCCGTACGTCGACGTCGAAGCCGAGCTCCTTGCCCAACGTCCGGCAGGTGTCCACGAGTCCGGCGTAGGACGTGGCACCGTACACATCGGGTTCGCGCGAGCCGAGCCGGCCGAGGTTCGGTCCGTTGAGCACGAAGACCCTGCGGGTCACGCGGAGACCTCCCCGTAGGCGGCGAGCAGGACGGCCGGGTCAGGCCCCTCCATGACGGTGGGCTTGCCGAGGCCGTCCAGGACGATGAAGCGCAGCAGATCGCCGCGCGACTTCTTGTCGACCTTCATGTTCTCCAGGAGCTTGGGCCACTGGTCGCCGCGGTAGGTGAGCGGCAGTCCGACGGACGCCAGGACGGCCCGGTGGCGGTCGGCCGTGGCGTCGTCGAGGCGGCCGGCGAGCCGGCCCAGCTCGGCGGCGAAGACCAGGCCGACCGAGACGGCCGCGCCGTGGCGCCACTTGTAGCGCTCGTTCTTCTCGATCGCGTGGGCCAGGGTGTGGCCGTAGTTGAGGATCTCCCGGAGTCCGGACTCCTTGAGGTCGCTGGAGACGACCTCGGCCTTGACCCGGATGGACCGCTCGATCAGTTCGGCGGTGTGCGGTCCCGACGGCGTACGGGCGCCCTCGGGGTCGGCCTCCACCAGGTCGAGGATGGCCGGGTCGGCGATGAACCCCGCCTTGATGATCTCGGCCATGCCGGAGACGTAGTCGTTGACCGGCAGCGAGTCCAGCGCGGCGAGGTCGCACAGGACCCCGGCCGGCGGGTGGAACGCGCCGACGAGGTTCTTGCCCTCGGCGGTGTTGATGCCGGTCTTGCCGCCGACGGCCGCGTCCACCATGCCCAGAACGGTGGTGGGCACGGCGATCCAGCGCACCCCGCGCAGCCAGCTGGCGGCGACGAACCCGGCCAGATCGGTGGTGGCCCCGCCGCCGACGCCGACGATGACGTCGGTACGGGTGAAGCCGGTCTGGCCCAGCGCCTTCCAGCAGTAGGCGGCGACCTCGACGGTCTTGGCCTCCTCGGCGTTCGGCAGCTGGATCGCGATGGCCTCGTAACCCTGGCTCGCGAGGTCCTGGCGGACCGCCTCGCCCGTCTCGGCGAGCGCCTCCGGGTGCAGGACGGCGACGCGCTTGGCGCGGTTGCCGATGAGGTGGGGCAGCTCGCCGAGGAGCTGACGGCCGACCAGTACCTCGTACGGGTCGGAGCCCGCCGTTCCGGCGACCTGGATGCGGGTGGGGCCCTGCTGCGTCATGCCTGTCTTCTCCCCGCCGGGGGGTGCGGGGTTCCCGCCCGCGCGCTCCGGCAGTTCCAGTACGTCGATGATCGCCTGGGCGACCTCTTCGGGGGTGCGTTCGTCGGTGGCGACGACCGTGCGGGCGACCTCTTCGTAGAGAGGACGGCGGGCGTCCATCAGCTCGCGCCACTGACGGCGGGGGTTGACCGCCAGGAGCGGGCGCGCGGTGTTCAGCCCGACCCGTCTGACCGCCTCGTCCACGTCCATCGAGAGGTAGACGACCGGGTGGTCCGCGAGCAGTTCGCGGGTCGTCGCGTCGAGGACGGCGCCGCCGCCGAGGGAGAGGACACCGGCGTGCCCGGCGAGCGCCGTGTGCACGGCCTGCCGCTCCAGCGCGCGGAAGTGCTCCTCGCCCTCGTCGTAGAAGATCTCCGGGATCGGCTTGCCCGCGGTCGCCACGATGTCCGCGTCGGTGTCCCGGTAGGCGGTGCCCAGCCGTGCGGCGAGCAGTTCACCGACCGTGGACTTGCCGACGCCCATCGGGCCGACGAGAACGACCAGTGGGCCGCTCATCGGATCTGCAGGTGGTCGAGGTACGACTGCACGTTGCGGTGGGTCTCGGGGACGCTGTCGCCACCGAACTTCTCCGCGACCGCGTCGGCCAGGACCAGGGCGACCATCGCCTCGGCGACGATCCCGGCGGCCGGAACGGCACAGACATCGGAGCGCTGGTGGTGGGCCTTGGCCGCCTCGCCGGTGACCACGTCGATCGTGGCGAGCGCGCGGGGCACGGTCGCGATCGGCTTCATCGCGGCGCGGACCCGCAGCAGCTCACCGGTGGTCAGACCGCCCTCGGTACCGCCGGAGCGGCCGGAGGCGCGCTTGATGCCGTCGGCGGTGGCCAGGATCTCGTCGTGCGCCTTCGAGCCCGGCACCCTCGCCAGGTCGAAGCCGTCGCCGACCTCGACCCCCTTGATGGCCTGGATGCCCATCAGGGCGGCGGCGAGCCGGGCGTCGAGCCGGCGGTCCCAGTGCACGTGCGAGCCGAGGCCGACGGGCACTCCGTACGCCAGCACCTCGACGACGCCACCCAGGGTGTCGCCGTCCTTGTGGGCCTGGTCGATCTCGGCGACCATCGCCTTGGACGCGTCGGCGTCCAGGCAGCGCACCGGGTCGGCGTCCAGCTTCTCGACGTCGGAGGGCTCGGGGTAGACGCCGTAGGGCGCCTTGGCCGCGGCCAGCTCGACGACATGGCTGACGATCTCGATGCCCGCGGTCTCCTTGAGGTACGAGCGCGCGACCGCGCCGAGCGCGACCCGGGCCGCGGTCTCCCGGGCACTGGCGCGCTCCAGGATCGGCCGGGCCTCGTCGAAGCCGTACTTCTGCATTCCCGCCAGGTCGGCGTGGCCGGGGCGGGGGCGGGTCAGCGGGGCGTTACGGGCCAGCGCGGCCAGCTCGTCGGCGTCGACCGGGTCGGCCGACATGACCTGCTCCCACTTCGGCCACTCGGTGTTGCCGACCATCACGGCGACCGGGGAACCCATGGTGAGCCCGTGCCGGACCCCCCCGAGGAAGGTGACCTCGTCCTTCTCGAACTTCATCCGCGCGCCGCGGCCGTAGCCCAGCCGCCGGCGGGCGAGCGCGTCCGCCACCATCTCCGTGGTGATCGGGACACCGGCGGGAAGACCCTCCAGCGTCGCCACCAGTGCGGGGCCGTGCGACTCCCCTGCGGTCAGCCAGCGCAACCTGCTCAACGGTGCTCCTCATGCTCGCGCCCTGAAACTGCGGTGGCGCGACCGGGTGCGCGGCCCTGGCCCGCCGCCCCCGATCCTCCCACGACCGGGGGCGCTGACAGGCAGCCGGTCCAGCAGACGGACGTTCCGGCCGCCCGAAGGGGAGCGTACGGAGCCCGCCGCGCGGGAGTCAGCGGGCGGCGAGCGCCGTTTCCCCCGCGTGCCGCATGGCGGCGAGCGGGGCCGGAACGCACCCCGTCATCTGTTCGACCTGAAGCACCGCCTGGTGCACCAAGAGATCCAGACCTCCGATGACTGCGCCCTCGCGTGCGGACCACGCGGAGGCGAGAGCGGTCGGCCAGGGCTCGTACAGCACATCGAACAGCGTGCCGGGAGCCTCCGGTACGGCGGTGGCGAGGCCGTCCGCGGCCCCTGCCGGAGTGGTGGCGATGACGAGGGGCGCGCCCAGCGCCCGCTCACCCTCGGCCCAGTCGGCGATCCTGACATCGACACCGAGCCGCTCGCCCCAGGCCCGCATCTCGGCTCCGCGCTCGCGACTGCGCACATAGGCGGTGACCGGTCCGGTACAGATCACGGCGAGCGCGGCGAGGGCCGAGGAGGCGGTGGCTCCGGCGCCGAGGACGGCGGCGGACTCGACCTTCTCGACCCCGCGCTCACGCAGCGCGGCGATCATGCCCGGGATGTCGGTGTTGTCGCCGACGCGGCGGCCGTCCTCGGTGCACACGACCGTGTTGACGGCCTCGACCGAGGACGCCGTGTCACTGACCGAGTCCAGCAGGGGAATGACCGCCCGCTTGAGCGGCATGGTGAGCGAGAGCCCGGCCCAGGAGGAGTCCAGTCCCTCGATGAACCCAGGCAGCGCCGCCTCGTCGACCTCGAAGCGGTCGTAGGACCAGTGATCGAGGCCGAGTTCCGCGTACGCGGCCCGGTGCAGGGCCGGGGAGAGCGAGTGGGCGATCGGCGAGCCGAGCACGGCGGCCCGGCGTGACTCAGTCGAGGGCATCGAACTTGGCCTTGAGCTCCAGGAACGTGTCGTAGTCCTTGGCGAACTCGGTCTTGTGCTGACCGTCGGTCGCCACGAAGTACAGCCAGCCGTCCTTCGTCGGATTCAGAGCCGCGGCGAGGGCCTCGACACCGGGGTTGCTGATGGGGCCGGGGGGCAGCCCCTTCTGCGTATAGGTGTTGTACGGGTCCATGTTCTTGTTGATCTCGGTCGCACTGATGTTGATCTTGCTCTGCTTGCGGAGGTAATTGAAGCTGGAGTCGAACTGGAGCTTCTGCTGTGTCTCGACCGTGCTGGGCTTGAGGCGGTTGTAGACGACTTCGGTCATCTTCCGGAAGTCGTCGTGCGTCTTGCCCTCCACCTGGACCAGGCTGGCGGCGGTGAGCACGGCCCAGGGGCCGTCGAGGTTGTACGTCTTGGCGGCACCCTTGAGGTCGAGCTTGTCGTACTCCTCGTTGGCCCGCTGGACCATCCGCTTCAGGGCGTCCTCGGGCTTCGAGCCCTTGGCGACCGGATAGGCGGCCGGGAAGAGGAAGCCCTCCAGCGGATCCTTGATGTCCGGATCGTCATCGGCCCAGTCCGGCAGTCCGAGGCTCTCCGCCTTCGTCCTGGCGACTTCGGCGGTCGAGCCCTCCTTCAGGCCGAGCCGCTTGTCGATCTTCTCGTAGACCTTGACGTTGCGGGTGCCTTCGGGAATGACCAGCGCGTTCTGGCTCTTCGGGTCCAGCATCAGCTTCACGGCGCTGTCCGCGGACATCTCCTTCTTCAGGAGATAGACACCCGCCTGAAGGGACTTCCCCTTGGGATTGCCGTTCTGCGCGGAAACGAAAGCGTCGACCGACTTGACGACACCCTGCTTCTTCAGGATGTTCGCGATGTCGGAGCCGAGGGAACCCTTCGGGATCTCCACCTCGACCGAACCGGACCCGCCGCCCGCGTAGTCGGGCGCCTCGCCGAACTGGTCCTGCCAGAACGAGTAGCCGACGTAGCCCACTCCCCCGAGGCCGCCGACGAGGACGACCGAGACGACCAGGCAGGCGCAACCGCTGCGGTTCTTCTTCTTGCCCTTGCCCCGGCGTTCGTTCCCGCCGCGGCCGCCCCGTCCGCCGCCGCGCCGCGACTCGCGCGGGTCGTCGTCGTACTCGTCATCGTCGTCGCGGGAGCCCCGGTCCTCACCGCCGTCCCGGCCGGACGGCTCGTCCGCGCCGGTGAAGAAGGGATGAGTCTCCTCCTGCGGCGCGTCCGGGTTCCAGTCGGGCGACTGCGGCTCGGGCACCGCCTCGCGCCGGCCCGGGGGCTGCGGCGGCGGGTACGCCTCGGGGGTGCCGTAGTAATCGTGCGATTCGCCGTAGCCGCCGGGCTGCTGCGCGTACGGGTCCTGGGGCTGGGCCCCGTACGGCATCGCGGCCTGCTGACCGGTGTCCCAGCCGCCGTTGAACTGCGGCTGCTGCGGGTGCTGCGGCTGGTGCTGCTGCGGCTGCTGCGCATACGGATCCTGCTCAGCACCGTACTGCTGTTGCTGGTGTTGCTCCGGATGCTGCTGGTACGGCGGCTGCTGGTGCTGCTGCTGCTGCGGGTACGACTGCTGCTGGTGCTGCTGGGCGTACGGGTCCTGCTGATAGGGCTGCTGGCCGCCGTACTGGCTCTGGCCGTGGGCAGCCTCCTGGCCTCCCCATCCCTGGTCCCCGTACAACGGGTCCTCGGGATGCCACGGTTCGGAGCCAGGGCCCCGGCCATACTCAGTCATCGATCCCCTAGAGCCGCGAGACGACGTTCCGTCTCTTCGCTTCGCTGTGCGGTTTGTTCGAACACCGCCGCATCGCGCGGAACGTTACCGTATCGCGATCAGACAACCACTTCGACGCCCTCGCCCGGGGGCCTGCCTGACGCCCGTTCGGACTCCAGAGCGTTCTGAAGGATCACCACAGCGGCAGCCTGGTCGATGACAGAACGCCCCTTCTTGGACTTCACGCCCGAGGCGCGCAGCCCCTGACTCGCGGTCACTGTGGTCATCCTCTCGTCCACCAGCCGCACCGGAATGGGTGCGACCGAGCGGGCGAACACCTGCACGAAGGCGCGGACCTTGGCGGCCGCGGGACCTTCACCACCGCCGAGTGAGCGCGGCAGGCCGACGATGACCTCGATCGGCTCGTACTCCTCGACGATCTGCCCGAGCCGCCGGTGGGCGGCCGGGACGTCACGTCCCGGCACGGTCTCCACCGGCGTGGCGAGAATCCCGTCGGGGTCGCACGAGGCGACCCCGATCCGGGCGTCCCCGACGTCGACGGCGAGTCGGCGTCCACGGCGCATCTGCGTCATTTCCGGCGTCACGCCGTCTCGGTGACGAGGCGTTCGACAGCGGCGACGGCGTCGCCGATGGCACCCGGGTTCGTACCGCCGCCCTGGGCGACGTCCGGCTTGCCGCCGCCACCGCCGCCGAGGGTCTTGGCGGCCGTACGGACCAGGTCGCCCGCCTTGAGACCGCGCTCGCGGGCGGCCTCGTTGGTGGCGATGACCGTCAGCGGCCGGCCGTTGGCAGTGGTGAACAGGGCCACGACGGCCGGGCGGCCGCCCTGGATGCGTCCGCGGACGTCCAGGACGAGCTTGCGCAGATCGTCGGCCGAGGTGCCGTCCGGCACCTGGCCGGTGACCAGGGCGACGCCCCGTACGTCCTGGGCGGACTCGACGAGTCCGGCGGCGGCCTGGAGGACCTTCTCCGCGCGGAACTTCTCGATCTCCTTCTCGGCGTCCTTCAGCTTGCCGAGCATCGAGGAGATCTTCTCGGGCAGCTCCTCGGGGCGGCCCTTGACCAGCTCCTGGAGCTGGGCGACGACCGTGTGCTCCTTGGCCAGGAAGTTGTACGCGTCGACGCCGACGAGGGCCTCGATGCGCCGCACCCCGGAACCGATGGACGATTCGCCGAGCAGCTTCACCAGACCCAGCTGGGCGGTGTTGTGGACGTGCGTACCTCCGCACAGCTCCTTGGAGAAGTCGCCGATCGTGACGACCCGGACCCGCTCGCCGTACTTCTCGCCGAACTCGGCGATGGCGCCCTGCTTCTTGGCCTCGTCGATGGACATGACCTCGGCCTGGACATCGAGTTCGCGGGAGAGAACCTCGTTGATCCGCTGCTCGACGTCGGTCAGCACCGTGCCGGGTACGGCGGCGGGCGAGCCGAAGTCGAAGCGGAAGCGGCCCGGCGAGTTCTCCGAACCGGCCTGGGCGGCCGTCGGGCCCAGTGCGTCGCGCAGGGCCTGGTGGGTGAGGTGGGTCGCGCTGTGGGCGCGGGCGATGGCGCGGCGGCGGGTGTTGTCGATGGCGGCGTAGACCGAAGCTCCGACCGTCACCTCGCCCACCTGGACGACACCCTTGTGCACATGGACGCCGGGGACCGGCTTCTGGACGTCGCGGATCTCGATGACGGCGCCCGTGTCCAGCCTGATCCGGCCCTGGTCGGCGAGCTGGCCGCCGCCCTCGGCGTAGAACGGGGTGCGGTCGAGGACGACCTCGACCTCGTCGCCCTCGGTGGCGGCGGGCGAGGGCACGCCGTCGACGAGGAGGCCGACGATGGTGGACTCCCCCGCGGTGCTGGTGTAGCCGGTGAACTCGGTGGCGCCGGAGTTGTCGGCCACCTCGCGGTAGGCGGACAGGTCGGCGTGACCGGTCTTCTTGGCGCGGGCGTCGGCCTTGGCCTTGTCCCGCTGGTCCTGCATGAGGCGGCGGAATCCGTCCTCGTCCACGGACAGGCCCTGCTCGGCGGCCATCTCCAGGGTGAGGTCGATCGGGAAGCCCCAGGTGTCGTGGAGCAGGAACGCCTTGTCCCCGGCGAGGACCTGGCCACCGGCGGCCTTGGTCTCGGTGACGGCGGTCTCAAGGATGTTGGTGCCGCCCTTGAGGGCCTTGAGGAAGGCGGCTTCCTCGGCGAGGGCGACGGTCTCGATGCGCTTGCGGTCGGTGATCAGCTCCGGGTACTGGAGCCCCATCGTGTTGATCACGACGTCGACCAGATCGTTGACGACCGAGCCGGTGGCTCCCATCAGCCGCATGTTGCGGATGGCACGGCGCATGATGCGGCGCAGCACGTAGCCGCGGCCCTCGTTGCCGGGGGTGACACCGTCACCGATGAGCATCACGGACGTGCGGATGTGGTCGGCGACCACACGCAGCGAGACGTCCGTGCCCTGCTCGGCGCCGTAGCGCACGCCGGTCAGTTCGGTGGCCCTGTCCATGACGACGCGCAGGGTGTCCGTCTCGTACATGTTCTGTACGTCCTGCAGGATCATGGCGAGACGTTCGAGGCCGAGGCCCGTGTCGATGTTCTTCGACGGCAGGTCACCGAGGATCGGGAAGTCCTCCTTGCCGTCACCGGCGCCCCGCTCGTACTGCATGAAGACCAGGTTCCAGATCTCCACGTACCGCTCGTCGTTGACGGCCGGGCCGCCCTCGACACCGAACTCGGGGCCGCGGTCGTAGTTGATCTCGGAGCAGGGGCCGCAGGGACCCGGGACGCCCATGGACCAGAAGTTGTCCTTCTTGCCCAGGCGCTGGATGCGCTCGGCCGGTACGCCGATCTTGTCGCGCCAGATCTGCTCGGCCTCGTCGTCGTCCAGGTAGACCGTGATCCACAGACGCTCGGGGTCGAGTCCGAAGCCGCCCTCCGCCACGGGGCTCGTCAGAGCCTCCCAGGCGTAGCTGATGGCGCCTTCCTTGAAGTAGTCCCCGAAGGAGAAGTTGCCGCACATCTGGAAGAACGTGCCGTGCCGGGTGGTCTTGCCGACCTCTTCGATGTCCGGCGTACGGACGCACTTCTGCACGCTGGTGACGCGCGGGGCGGGCGGCTTGACCTCGCCGAGGAAGTACGGCTTGAACGGGACCATGCCCGCGGGGACGAGCAGCAGAGTCGGGTCGTCCGCGATGAGCGACGCCGAAGGGACAACGGCGTGACCGCGCTCCTCGAAGAAGCTCAGCCAGCGGCGGCGAATTTCAGCCGACTCCATTAGTGGTCCTCATTCCGGTTGTACGAGTTGTAGGGGAGCTTGCGGTGGTGGGAGCCGTCGCCCGCCCGGTCGGCGGGGTCGGCGGCTTCGACGGCGAAGTGGCGCTGCACGGGGAGGTCGGGGTCGACCGGTGCGTCCAGGCCCAGCGCGCCGCCCAGTTCGGCTTCACGCCGGACCATGCCGTCGCGTACGTCGAGGGCGAAGTCCTTGAGCTTGTGGCCGGTCTCGATCGCCTTGTCGGCGGCCTGCGCCGCGAGGCTCTCGGGCGTCAGCTGCTTGAGCTTGCGGTTGACTTTGGTGGTGGCCCAGACGCCGGCGGCGGCGCCGGCCGTGAACCAGAACGTACGGCGGAACATCGCAGCGTCAGTCCTTCTGTCCGCGGGAGCTTCGGCCGTTGCGCTTCCTGCCTCGCGCGGACGGCACGGTACGGCCGACGATCACCGTGCGACGGGAGGAGCCGCGACCCCTGCGCTCCCGCTCCGGTTCGGGCTCGGGAGCGGTCCTGCGACCGATCGCCTGCCGTACGCCGTAGCCGAACGCGGCCACCTTGACCAGCGGCCCGCCGAACGTCGACGCGACGGTGGTGGAGAGCGCGGAGGCGTTGGAGGTGACTTCCTGGACGTCCGTCGCGATCGCGTCGACCTTGTCGAGCTGGGTCTGCGCGGAGCGCACGGTCGCGGAGGCGTCGGCGAGCAGCGGGACGGCCTGTTCGGTCACGTCCGCCACGAGTTTCGTGGTCGCCCTGAGCGTCTGGGCCAGCCTCACCAGCACCACGGCGAGGAACGAAACCAGGATCGCCCAGAAGACGGCCACCAGGATCCCGGCCACCTCTCCACCGGACACAGTGCACCGCTCTCTGCTTGTCGCTCGCCCCTGTCGGGACTTGTCTCCGCATCTCACGTCCGACCGCCGTCAGCGCAGCCAATCGTCGTCCCACGACCCTATCGCGCCGCGCATCTCCAGCCGTACCGCATAACAGTGCGGGGCGTGAGTCGGCATAACGAGATTGTACGGAGAGCTTTCAAGCCAGTACTCTGCGTGTTTTATGCGACGCCTCCAGCGCCCCTTCCCCAGCTCCGACGGACCGGGATTCCGCCCCGCCGCGGGCGGCAACCTCCCGGCGGAACTGAACAGATTCGTGGGCCGCGACGCCGAGCTGGCCGAACTGGGGCGGCTCCTGGAGGAATCCAGACTCGTCACGATCGCCGGAGTGGCGGGGGCCGGGAAGACCCGGTGTGCCACGCGGCTCGGCGCACTGCTGGAGAAACGGTACTTCGACGGAGTCTGGATCGCCGAGCTGTCCGCCATCCACGACCCCGAGCTGCTGGAGCACGCGCTGGTCGAGGCGCTGGGCCTCACCGATCACACCAGCAGACCGCCCCGGGTCACCCTCGTCGAGCACCTGGCCGAGCGCCAACTGCTGCTGGTGATCGACGGCTTCGAGCACCTGATCGACGCCTGCGCCGGACTCGTACGGGAACTGCTGCGCCGGGCCCCTCGGCTCCAGGTGCTCGCCGCCGGGCGCCGACCCCTCAGGACGGACGGTGAACTGACGTTCCCGCTCGCGCCGATGACCGACGAGGACGCCGTGGAGCTGTTCACGGAACGGGCCCGCGCCGTACAGCCCGGGTTCCGGCCGACGGACGGGAACAGGGCCGCGACGCTGGAGCTCTGCCGCCGCCTCGACGGGATTCCGCTCGCCCTGGAGCTGGCCGCCGGACGGCTGCGGGCGCTCTCCGTCGATCAGGTGCTGGTGCGCCTGGACGACCGGTTCCGGCTGCTCACCGGGGGCAGCCGCAGCGCGCTGGCCCGCCACCGGACCCTCCGTACGGCCATCGGCTGGAGCCATGAGCTGTGCGCGCCCGAGCAGCGGCTGCTGTGGGCGCGGCTCTCGGTCTTCGCGGGGCAGTTCGACCTGGAGGCCGCCGAGTACATCTGCGGCGGAGCCGACCTGCCGACCGAGTCGGTGCTCGATGTGCTGGACGAACTGATCGCCCAGTCGGTGGTGCTGCGGGAGGACTCCCCGGCGGGCACCCGGTACCGGCTGCTGGACACGGTGCGCGAGTACGGCGCCGAGTGGCTGGCGGCCACCGGGGACACCCAGCGGCTGCGGCGCAGGCACCGGGACTGGTTCCTGGGGCTGGCGACCTGGTGCGAGCTGGACTGGTTCAGCCCCCGGCAGGTCGAGGTGGCCGCCCGTATCGACTGCGAGCTGCCCAATCTCCGACGGGCGATGGAGTGCTCGATGGAGAGCCCGGAAGAGACTCATCTGGCCCAGTACCTGGCGGGCACGCTCTGGTTCTACTGGGTGGGCTGCGGCCGGCTCTCGGAGGGCCGGCACTGGCTGGATCACGTACTGGAGGAGCGGACAGCGCACGATCCGTCGCGGCTCAAGGCGCTGTGGGTCCTCGGCTATGTGGCGGTGCTGCAGGGGGACGCGGTCGGCGCGATCTCGGCGCTGCACGAGTGCCGGGAGGAGGCGGAGCGGTCCGGCGACGCCACGGCGACGGCCTACGCGGTGCACCGGACGGGGTGCCTGGCGATCGTCACGGACGACATGCCGCGCGCCGAGGAGCTGCTGCGCGACGCGCTCGTCCGCTACCGGGAGCTGGGGGAGCTGAACAGCAATGTGCTGATGGCCCAGATCGAACTGGCGATGGCGGTGGCCTTTCGCGGCGATCTGGAGGGCGCCGCCGTGATCTGCGACGAGGTCCGGGAGATCTGCGAGGACCACGGGGAGCGGTGGGCAATGGCGTACGCGCTGTACGTCCTGGCCTACGCGGCGCTGCGGCGGGGCGAGACGGGCCGGGCCCGGCGGATGCTCGGGGAGTGTCTGTCCATCGGCCGCGCCTTCAACGACCTGCTGGGCACCGCCCTCTCGCTGGAGCTGCTGGCCCTGGTCACGGTGGTGGAGGGCGACCCCGCGGAAGCGGCGGTGCTGCAGGGGGCCACGGAGCGGATCTGGCCGTCGGTGGGACTGCCCCTGTTCGGGTCGGCGTACTACGGCCGGCCGAAGGCGGAGTGCGAGGAGCGCGCACGCCGCGAACTGGGGGACGCGGCGTACACCTCGGGGCTGCGCGCCGGGGGACGGCTGGATCTGGACGCGGCGGTCTCCCGGGCACTGACCGGCGGACCCCGGGCGCCCGCGGGCACACAGGGGCTGGGCAGCGTACCGGCGCCCGGGGAAACGCGAAGGCCCGCCGCCTCCCGTACAACAGGGAGGGGCGGGCCGGAGCGCTGGTGAGAGCGGCTACGCCTGGATCAGCGGGCGTAGTACTCGACGACGAGCTGCTCGTCGCAGATCACCGGGATCTCCTTGCGGTTCGGGTCCCGGTCCAGGCGGAAGGCCAGGGCCTTCAGGTTCACCTGGAGGTAGCGCGGGGTCTCACCGTCGGTGTCGTAACCACCCTCGCGGGCCACCTGGAAGGGGACCTTGGCGCGGCTGCGCTCGCGGACCTGGACGACGTCGTCGGGGCGGACGCGGAACGACGGCTTGTCGACCTTGCCACCGTTGACCTCGATGTGACCGTGGACGACCATCTGACGGGCCTGGTAGATGGTGCGGGCGATGCCCGAACGCAGGACCAGGGCGTCGAGGCGGCGCTCGAGCTCGACGACCAGCGCCTCGCCCGTCTTGCCTTCGGCCTTCTTGGCACGGTCGTAGGCGCGCGCCATCTGGCGCTCGCTGATGTCGTACTGCGCACGCAGGCGCTGCTTCTCCAGCAGACGGACCTTGTAGTCCGAGTTCTGCTTGCGGCCACGGCCGTGCTCGCCCGGCGGGTACGGACGCGCTTCGAAGTACTTGACAGCCTTGGGCGTCAGAGCGATGCCGAGGGCACGCGACTTCTTGACCTTGGGACGCGACTGGTTAGGCACGTTCTCCAGACCTCCGTTGTAGGTTAGGTTAGGCTTACCTTACTCAAGGAGATCGCATGTCTCGCCCTGGGAACACCACTCACGTCACGGACAGCACAGACAGCGGCAGCGCACATGAAGGTGCTGCTACGACGGAAGGCCGATCTGATCGTGGTCAGCCGCGTCCCAGCGGGCTTGAAAACACTCGGATGCCGTCAGCAGCCGAGCGCACACGAACTCTCGTACAGAGTACCCGCTCCGCGGTGCTGGTCGTACCGGGGCTCGATGTGGCCCGTACCGAGCAGCTGATCCCCGACACCCGAGGCGTGGGACCGGAGGGCGATCTGTTCCTCGCCTTCCCGTCGGATTCCCCCGTCGTACGGGCCGCGACCCACGCCCAGGGCGACGAGCTGACCGCCGTGCTGGAGATCACGGATGTCGCCCCGGTCTCCGTCCCGCACCGCATCCGCGGCCGCGCCTGGATCTCCGGCTGGCTCACCTCGGTACCCGGCCTCGCCGAACCCGGCCGGATGATGCTGCGGCTGGAGTTCGGGGAGGCGTACGTCGACGACCTCTGGGGCGCCGAGAACATCGAGCCGGAGGACTTCCGGGACGCGGCGCCCGATCCGCTCGTCGTCCACGAGGCCGAACTGCTCCAGCATCTGCACGCGGCGCACGGAGAACAGCTGCGGACGCTGTGCGGGCTGCTCGGCGAGCGCACCACCGAGACCTTCTCGGCCCATCAGCCCGCCGCCGTCCCGGTCGCCCTCGACCGCTTCGGGCTGCGGGTCCGTTTCGTCGAGGACCGGGGGGCGTGCTTCGACGCCCGGTTCGAGTTCCCCGAACCGGTGCGGGATGTCGGCGAACTGCGCCGTGCCATGCACACGCTCTTCGAAGCGGCATCCCACTGACGGGCCCGTGACCGGCGCCGTTCGCCGTGCTGCCCCGGTGCGGTGACGACCCGACGTGACGGGGCGTGCTGCCGGGCCGAGGTCGACCGGAGCGGTCCGCGCGATCCGCTCCCCGAACGGGCCGGTCAGAGAGATCCCGCGCCGTCCGTCCCGCCGTCGGCGCCGGTCCGGCCGAGCCGCTCGCGGACCCGGTCCGCCACATCGGCGTACCGCGCCTCGGCGCCGTACCGCGTGGGGGTGTAGTAACGCTTGTCGCGGACGGCGTCCGGGGCGTACTGCTGCGCGGCGATGCCACCGGGCACGTCGTGCGGATAGACATAGCCCTGGGCGTGCCCCAGCTTGGCCGCGCCCTGGTAGTGGCCGTCGCGCAGATGGGCGGGGACGGGGCCGGCCAGTCCCTTCCGTACGTCCTCCTGGGCGGCGAAGATCGCCAGGGTGGCCGCGTTGGACTTGGGCGCCAGGGCCAGCGCGATCGTGGCGTGGCTGAGGGTCAGCGCCGCCTCCGGGAAGCCGATCATGGCGACGGCCTGAGCGGCGGCCACCGCCGTCGGCAGCGCGGTCGGATCGGCGAGCCCGATGTCCTCGCTCGCGGAGATCATCAGTCGCCGGGCGATGAACCGCGGGTCCTCCCCCGCCTCGATCATCCGGGCCAGATAGTGCAGCGCGGCGTCGACGTCGGAACCGCGGATGGACTTGATGAGGGCGCTGGCCACGTCGTAGTGCTGGTCGCCGTCCCGGTCGTACTTCACGGCGGCGCGGTCGACGGTCTCCTCGACCGTCCGCAGGCTGATCTCCGGCTCGTGCGTGGCCAGCGCGGCCCCCGCCGCCGCCTCCAGCGCCGTCAGCGCCCGGCGGGCGTCACCGCCGGCGATGCGCAGCAGATGCGCCTCGGCGTCCTCCGGCAGGGTCACCGCGCCGCCGAGCCCGCGCTCGTCGGTCAGGGCCCGCCGCAGCAGGGCACGCAGATCCTCGTCGGTCAGCGGCTCCAGGGTGAGCAGCAGCGAGCGCGACAGCAGCGGGGAGATGATCGAGAAGTACGGATTCTCCGTCGTGGCGGCGATCAGGGTCACCCAGCGGTTCTCCACGGCGGGGAGCAGGGAGTCCTGCTGGGCCTTGGAGAAGCGGTGGATCTCGTCGAGGAAGAGGACGGTCTCCTTGCCGAAGCCGCCGGTGGCCCGGCGCGCCCCCTCGATGACGGCCCGGACCTCCTTGACGCCCGCGGTGATCGCGGAGAGCTCGACGAAGCGCTTGTTGGTGGCCTTGCTGACCACGTACGCCAAGGTCGTCTTGCCGGTGCCGGGCGGGCCCCAGAGGATCACCGACGACGGGCCGGCCGGGCCGCCGCTCCCCTCACCGACGAGGCGGCGCAGGGGCGAGCCCGGCTTGAGCAGATGCTGCTGGCCGACGACCTCGTCCAGGACACGGGGACGCATCCGGACAGCGAGGGGGCTGCTGGACGGGTCCTTCTCCTGGCGGTCTTCGGCGGCTGCGGTAAAGAGGTCGGGCTCCACGATTCGAAGCCTATGCCACCGCACTGACAACGCCGCCGGGCCGGGTCGTCACCGCCCGGCCGGGGGCGGCGCCGGTCAGCTGGTCCAGAAGTCCCACCAGCGGGTCAGGATCAGCATGCCGATGATGCCGATCCAGAGCACCGGCGGAACCCAGTGGAATTCGGTGAGGCCGTTGCGCAGCCAGTTGGGCGCGGGAAGGATGCGGTGCTTGATGTTGTGCGTGGTCACGTAGCAGAACATGAAGATCGTGGCGACCCAGGCGAGGCAGCACCACAGGCAGAGCGAGTTGATGTTGTACAGCGACTGGTACTGCAGCCACGTGCAGAAGCCGACGCCGAACAGCGTGCCCGCGTTGAGGCCGAGCCAGAACCAGCCGCGGAATCGTGCTCCGGCGAGCAGTCCCACGCCGATGCAGATCACCATCGCGTAGGTGACGAGCCCGAGCATCGGGTTGGGGAAGCCGAAGGCCGCCGCCTGCTCGCTCTTCATGATGTTGCCGCACGCCACGACCGGGTTGAGGCTGCACCCGGGGGTGAAGCTCGGGTCTTCCAGCAGCTTGAACTTGTCGATCGTGATGATCCAGGCGGCGAGCAGTCCGGCCGCACCGGTGATCACCAGCAGCAGTGCGAACGCGCGACTGCCGCCGATGGTCCTCTTCCCGCCGTCCTCTTCCTGGTGCGAGGAGGGATGATCTACCGCTGCAGTCGTCATATCGCCGTTCCATCAATGAGTAACCAGCCGGGCACGGTCATTGTGCCGCACCGCCGTACTGGGCAACCGTTCGATGGACATAAAGGTGTGCGCACACGGGCCGGGCGCCAGCGCTGTCCGCGCGATGCCCGACGGCCGGGGCGGACTCGCCGTGGCCGTGGCTGCGAGACGGCGCCGCGGTATCGGTGGCTCCCGGCAGTGTGATGTCGCGCCCGCCGGGTTGACGGTACGCAGAACGGTGACGCACTTCACGACCCGCGCGGGCCACCCGGCCCCGTCGCGCGGACGCCGTGGGCCCCGGGGCGGACAAGCCCCGGGGCCCACGGCGGTTCAGACGGTCACGCGGCGTCCGGCCTTCACACGAGGCGGGCGCGGACTGTCCCGGCGACCTCGGCCAGCGGTACGGACGTCTGCTCCCCGGACTCCATGTCCTTGAGCTGCACCACGCCCTCGGCCAGGTCACGTTCGCCGGCGACGATCGTGAAGCGCGCACCCGACCGGTTCGCACTCTTCATGGCGCCCTTCAGGCCCCGGCCGCCGAACGCGAAGTCGGCCGCGACGCCGCTCCTGCGCAGCTCGGTGACGATGCCGAACAGGGTCCGGCGGGCCTCGTCGCCGAGCGGAACCGCGTACACGCTGGTGGTGGCGGGGATGTCCAGCTCGATGCCCTCCGCCTCCAGGGCCAGCACCGTACGGTCGACGCCGAGCGCCCAGCCGACGGACGGGAGCGCGGGGCCGCCGATCATCTCGGACAGGCCGTCGTACCGGCCGCCGCCGCCGACCGCGGACTGCGAGCCCAGACCGTCGTGGACGAACTCGAAGGTCGTGCGGGTGTAGTAGTCGAGGCCGCGGACGAGCTTCTCGTCGTCCTCGTACACGACCGAGGCGGCCGTCAGCAGCTCGCGGACCTCCTCGTGGTACGCCTTGCAGGCGTCGCACAGGTAGTCGCGGAGCTTCGGGGCGCCGACGAGCTGCTTCTGCACCTCGGCCCGCTTGTCGTCCAGGACGCGCAGCGGGTTGATCTCGATGCGGCGGCGGGTCTCCTCGTCGAGGTCGAGGTCGCGCAGGAAGCCCTGCAGCGCCTCGCGGTAGACGGGGCGGCACTCCTTGTCGCCGAGCGAGTTCAGCAGGATGCGGAACCGGCGCAGGCCCAGCGAGCGGTACGCCTGGTCGGCGAGAATGATCAGCTCGGCGTCGAGAACCGGGTCCTCGGCGCCGATGGCCTCGGCACCGACCTGCGAGAAGTGGCGGTAACGGCCCTTCTGCGGGCGCTCGTAGCGGTAGTACGAGCCCGAGTACCAGAGCTTGACCGGGAGGTTGCCCGCCTTGTGGAGGTTGGCCTCCAGGGCGGCGCGGAGCACCGAGGCGGTGCCCTCCGGGCGGAGCGCCAGTTCGGAGCCGCCCTTGGTGGTGAGGGTGTACATCTCCTTGGTGACGATGTCGGTGGACTCACCGACACCGCGGGCGAAGAGGTTCACGTCCTCGAAACCGGGCGTCTCGATGTAGCCGTAGCCGGAGTTGCGCAGGGGCGCGGAGATGGCCTCGCGCACCGCGAGGTACTTCGCGGAGTCCGGCGGGGTCAGGTCGTACGTGCCCTTGGGGGCCTGAAAGGTGCTCACAGAAACGTCTCTCGTCACATTCCTCGTCGCGGCGCGTCCATACCGTGCAGGTACGGATTGGAGACGCGCTCGCGGCCGATGGTCGTCTGGGGGCCGTGGCCGGACAGCACCACGGTCGAGTCGTCGAGCGGCAGGCACACACGGGCCAGCGACTCGAGCAGCTCGGCGTGGTCGCCACCGGGCAGGTCGGTGCGTCCGACGGAGCCGGCGAAGAGCAGGTCGCCCGAGAAGAGGACCGGCGGTACGTCCGCGGCCTCGGGCATCCTGAACGTCACCGACCCCTTCGTATGGCCGGGCGCATGCGAGACCCCGAGCTCCAGACCGGCCAGCCTCAGCAGCGCGCCGTCGGTCAGCTCCTTGACGTCGTCCGGCTCCCCCACGGTCAGCTCGCCCATGAGAGGCATCCCGATGGAGCGGCCGAGGGCCTTCTCCGGGTCGCTCATCATGTACCGGTCCTCCGGGTGGATCCAGGCGGGAACGTCATGGGCGCCGCAGACGGGGACGACCGAGGCGACATGGTCGATGTGGCCATGGGTGAGCACGACGGCGACGGGCTTGAGCCGATGCTTCTTCAGCGCTTCCTCGACGCCCTGGGCGGCCTGATGGCCCGGGTCGATGATCACGCACTCCTCGCCTGCGGCGGGGGCGACCAGGTAGCAATTGGTCCCCCAGGCCCCGGCGGGGAACCCGGCAATGAGCACGATCGTCCTTAATGTTCGTCCGGCGGAGGAGGCCGCGGCAAAGGGTGCGGCGGATCAGAGCCTACCGGCGCTCCTCATTCCACAGCTAACCCATATACGGTACGGGGCAACCCACGCCCGATGACACGACGTACAAGGAGATCAACCGGTGGTCAGCAGCGATCAGCGGCGGCGGCAGCTCGCCCGGGAGAAGTTCCAGCGGCAGCAGCAGCGCCGGGAGGAAGCCCGCAGCAGGACCAGGCGTCTCACCGTGATCATCGCCTCCGCGGTGGCCGTGGCCGCGGTGGTGGGTGTGGGTGCGTTCGTCGCGGCGGACAGGAGCGACGACAAGGACAAGAAGAACGACGCGGCCGCGAGCCAGAGCCCGTCCGCTTCGCCTTCCGAGAGCGAGAGCAAAGCTCCCGAGCCCGCGATGAAGATCGACAAAAAGGCGAAGTACACGATGTCGCTCAGGACGAGCCAGGGCGACATAGCGTTCACCATGGACGCGGCGAAGACCCCGCACACCACGAACTCGTTCAAGTCGCTCGCGGACAAGGGCTACTTCGACGGTACGAAGTGTCACCGGCTGACCACGCAGGGCATCTTCGTCCTGCAGTGCGGCGATCCCAAGGGCGACGGCACCGGCGGTCCCGGCTACACGATCGCGGACGAGAACCTGACCGCGCTCGGCAAGGCGGGCGCCGACGGCACCGTGACCTTCCCCGCCGGCACGGTGGCGATGGCCAACACCGGCCAGCCGCACACCGGCGGCAGCCAGTTCTTCCTGGTGTACAAGGAGACCAAACTCCCGCCCACCTACACCCCGTTCGGCACCATCGACAAGGCCGGCCTGAAGGCCGTCCAGAAGGTCGGCGAGGCCGGTGTCGAGGGTGGCGCCGGTGACGGTGCTCCGAAGAAGGCCGTGAGCATCGAGAAGGCGACCGTCGAGAAGGACTGACCGGGCCGGTACGGCGGGGTGCTCCCGGCCGCCGCCGCGGTCACCCGGGCGCACCGGAGAATTTCGGCCGCGCTGAGTGCGGACAGCCGGGCGGCCGGTCGCCTAGATTGGCGTTGTGCAGGGCGGGCGATGCCCGCCCCAGGAAACTGTGGACGATGCCCGGGGGGGCGAACCCCCTCGCAGGCATCAGGTGGAGGAGGCGCTGTGAGCAGCGACCCGTGGGGCCGTGTCGATGAGACCGGCACCGTGTACGTGCGTACAGCCGACGGCGAGCAGGTCGTCGGATCGTGGCAGGCCGGTTCCCCCGAGGAGGCCCTGGCCTACTTCGAGCGCAAGTACGACGGCATTGTGGTCGAGATCGGCCTCCTCGAACGGCGGGTGAAGACCACCGACCTTTCGGCCAAGGACGCGACGACCGCGATCGGCCATCTGCGGCAGCAGGTCGACGAGCATCACGCCGTCGGCGACCTCGACGCGCTCCGCAAGCGGCTGGACGCGCTCGTCGCGACGGTCGACTCGCGGCGCGAGGAGCGCAAGGTCCAGAAGGCGAAGCAGACCGACGAGGCCAAGCACGCCAAGGAGGCGCTCGTCGCCGAGGCCGAGGAGCTGGCGCAGAGCGAGCAGTGGCGGTCCGCCGGCGAGCGGCTGCGGGCGCTCGTGGACACGTGGAAGGGCCTGCCGCGGCTGGACCGCAAGTCGGACGACGAGCTGTGGCACCGCTTCTCGCATGCCCGTTCGGCGTTCTCCAAGCGCCGCAAGGCCCACTTCGCCTCGCTGGACGCCCAGCGCGAGGAGGCCCGCAAGGCCAAGGAGAAGCTGGTCACGGAGGCCGAGTCACTCTCCGGTTCCACGGACTGGGTCACCACGGCCGCCCGCTATCGCGATCTGATGACCGAGTGGAAGGCCGCGGGCCGCGCGCAGCGCGAGTCCGAGGACGAGCTGTGGAACCGCTTCCGCGGCGCCCAGGACGTCTTCTTCGCGGCCCGCAGCGAGGTGTTCGCCGAGCGGGACGCGGAGCAGGGCGAGAACCTGAAGCTGAAGGAGGAGCTCGCCGCCGAGGCCGAGAAGCTGGTGCCGGTGAAGGACCTGAAGGCGGCCAGGGCCGCTTTCCGGGCCATCAACGAGCGCTGGGAGGCCATCGGCCACGTACCGCGTGACGCCCGCCCGAAGGTCGAGGGCCGGATGCACACGGTGGAGCGGGCGCTCCAGGAGTCAGAGGAGTCCGAGTGGCGTCGGACGAACCCGGAGGCGCGGGCACGCGCCGCAGGTCTCACCGGTCAGCTCCAGGGTGCCGTGGACAAGCTGCGTACCCAGATCGACGCGGCGCGTGCCTCGGGCAACAACGCGCGGGCGGACAAGCTGGCCAAGGAGCTGGAGGGCCGCCAGGCGCTGCTGGACCAAGCGCTCAAGGGCCTGGAGGAGTTCGGCGGCTAGCACCACCTGCCGTTCGGTCCTGACATAAGGGAGGGGCCGCTGTACGTGACACGTACAGCGGCCCCTCCCTTATGCCGTGGCCCGGCCGCGGGCTACGGCCTGCGGGCCGAGGTGACCCGGTAGACGTCGTAGACGCCCTCCACGCCGCGTACCGCCTTCAGGACGTGCCCCAGGTGCTTGGGGTCGCCCATCTCGAAGGTGAAGCGCGAGGTGGCCACCCGGTCGCGGGAGGTCTGGACGGCCGCGGACAGGATGTTGACGTGCTGGTCGGACAGGACCCGGGTGACGTCGGAGAGCAGCCGGGAGCGGTCCAGCGCCTCGACCTGGATGGCGACCAGGAAGACCGAGGACTGGGTGGGGGCCCACTCGACTTCGAGGATGCGCTCCGGCTGCTGGGAGAGCGAGTCGACGTTGACGCAGTCGGCCCGGTGCACGGAGACGCCGCTGCCGCGGGTGACGAAGCCGATGATCGGGTCGCCGGGGACGGGTGTGCAGCAGCGGGCCAGCTTGACCCAGACGTCCTCGACGCCCTTGACCACGACGCCCGGGTCGGCGTTGGCACGGCGCTTGTTGCGGCCGCGGGAGGGCGGTGCGCTCTCGACGAGGTCCTCGTTGGCGGCGTCCTCGCCGCCCAGCGCCTGGACGAGCTTCTGCACGACGCCTGCGGCGGCGACATGGCCCTCGCCGATCGCCGCGTACAGGGACGAGATGTCCGGGTAGCGCATCTCGTGGGCGAGGGTGACCAGGGAGTCACCGGTGAGGATGCGCTGGATCGGCAGGTTCTGCTTGCGCATCGCGCGTGCGATGGAGTCCTTGCCCTGCTCGATCGCCTCGTCGCGGCGCTCCTTGGAGAACCAGGCGCGGATCTTGTTGCGGGCACGTGGCGACTTGACGAAGCCCAGCCAGTCCCGCGACGGACCGGCACCGGCCGCCTTGGAGGTGAAGACCTCGACCAGATCACCGTTGTCCAGCGTCGATTCGAGCGGTACGAGCCGCCCGTTGACCCGTGCTCCTATGGTCCGGTGGCCGACCTCCGTATGGACGGCGTACGCGAAGTCGACGGGCGTCGCACCCGCGGGGAGCGCTATGACGTCGCCCTTGGGCGTGAAGACGAAGACCTCGTTGCGGGAGAGGTCGAAGCGCAGGGACTCCAGGAACTCGCTGGGGTCCTCGGTCTCCTTCTGCCAGTCCAGGAGCTGGCGCAGCCAGGCCATGTCGTTGACGGTGTCCTGGCCGCGTCCGGTGTTCTTGGGGACGTCGGTACGCACCTTGGAGGCGCCGGCGACGGCCTCCTGCTTGTACTTCCAGTGCGCGGCGATGCCGTACTCGGCGCGGCGGTGCATGTCGAACGTACGGATCTGGAGTTCGACGGGCTTGCCGCTGGGGCCGATCACCGTGGTGTGCAGCGACTGGTACATGTTGAACTTGGGCATCGCGATGTAGTCCTTGAACCGCCCCGGTACCGGATTCCACCGGGCGTGGACGGTGCCGAGCGCCGCGTAGCAGTCGCGGACGGTGTCGACGAGGACGCGGATGCCCACCAGGTCGTAGATCTCGGCGAAGTCCCGGCCTCGCACGATCATCTTCTGGTAGACGCTGTAGTAGTGCTTCGGCCGGCCGGTGACGGTGGCCTTGATGCGGGCGGCGCGCAGGTCGGACTGGACCTCGTCGGTCACTATGGCGAGGTATTCGTCGCGCTTGGGGGCCCGCTCGGCGACGAGGCGGACGATCTCGTCGTACATCTTCGGGTAGAGGATCGCGAAGGCGAGGTCCTCCAGCTCCCACTTGATGGTGTTCATGCCCAGGCGGTGGGCCAGGGGTGCGTAGATCTCCAGCGTCTCGCGGGCCTTCTTCTCCTGCTTCTCCCGCTTGAGGTAACGCATGGTGCGCATGTTGTGCAGCCGGTCGGCCAGCTTGATGACGAGGACCCGGGGGTCCTTGGCCATGGCGACGACCATCTTGCGTACGGTCTCGGCCTGCGCGGCCTCACCGAACTTGACCTTGTCCAGCTTGGTGACCCCGTCGACGAGCAGGGCGACCTGGTCGCCGAAGTCGCGGCGCAGGGTGTCCAGGCCGTACTCGGTGTCCTCGACGGTGTCGTGCAGCAGACCCGCCATCAGGGTGGCCGGATCCATGCCCAGCTCGGCCAGGATGGTCGTCACGGCCAGCGGGTGCGTGATGTAGGGGTCGCCGCTCTTGCGTTTCTGGCCCCGGTGCCAGCGCTCGGCGACCTGGTACGCCTGCTCGATCTGGCGCAGCGTGGCGGTCTCGATCTTGGGGTCGTTGCCGCGGACGGTGCGCAGCAGAGGTTCGAGCACCGGGTTGTACGGGCTGGAGCGCTGCACACCCAGTCGGGCAAGCCGGGCCCGGACGCGGTTGGAGGAGCCGCCGGAGCGGGCCACCGGACCGGTCGGCGCCGGGGACTTCGCGGCGGGCCGGGCAGGGGCCTTGGGAGCGGGCTCGGCGGGGGCCGCCGCCGCGGGCTTCACGGGGGCGGGGCGCTCGGGGGCGGGCCCGGCCGGAGCGGTCGGCTTCGCGGGCTCACCGGGCTCACCGGGCTCACCGGGCTCACCGGGCTCACCGGGCTTCGCTGAGGCGGCAGCCGGGGCCTGCGCAGATCCGCCCGCGCCCTCGCGCGGCGCGGGCTTCGGCGCTCCCGAGGGCTGGGCCTTCTCGGGCGTGGCGGGTTCCGTCCCGGGCTTGTCGGGCTGCGGGGCGGCGACTGGCTGGGCCTCGTCTGGCAAGAGCGCTCCTCGTGCGGATCCGGGCTACCCGGAAGGCCCATGGTATCGACCCCCCGGCCGGACCTCGCCCGGGGACGCCGGGAGCCCTGACAACGCGGGACGGGCACCCGGTGTTCCCGGGTGCCCGTCCTGTGTGCGTGTCCTGCGCGCGTCCGCTGTGCGCGGTCGGCCGCGCGGTCGCCGGTGTGCGGCGCTCAGACGGTGATCAGTGCCTCCAGCGGCGCGCCCCGCAGCGCGGGCTCCAGCCGGGCCCGGCCCGGGAGGAAACCGAGCTCCATCAGGACCGAGACGCCCACGACCTGAGCACCGGCCCGCCGGATCAGCTCCAGCGAGGCTTCGGCGGTGCCGCCGGTGGCGAGGACGTCGTCGATGACCATGATGCGGTCGTCGGCGGTGAGGTCCTCCGCGTGGATCTCGATCTCCGCGCTGCCGTACTCCAGCTCGTAGGACTGGCGGAGCGTGGCTCCGGGCAGCTTCCCGGCCTTGCGGACGGGTACGAAGCCGAGCCCGGCCCGGACCGCGACCGGCGCGGCCAGGATGAAGCCGCGCGCCTCCAGGCCGACGATCTTCGTGGCGCCGTGCCGGACGGACAGCTCCGCGAGGGCGTCGGTGAGTGCCGTGAAGGCCACCGGGTCCGCGAGCAGCGGAGTGATGTCCTTGAACATCACCCCCGGCTTCGGGTAGTCCGCCACATCGCGGATCCTGCTGAGCAGCAGCTCACGGGTGGATTCGGTGGTGCTGGTCATCAGCGCTTCCCGGGAGTCCGGCCGTGGCCCCTGGGCTGCCTGCGCTGGCCCACCACGGCACCCGCCGTCTCGGCGTCCTCGGGGAAGGCGTCCTGCGGCTGGTCGTCGTGCTCGTCCTCCGCGGACTCGCCCCGTGCGGCGGCCGCCGCACGCTTGGCGAGGATCCGCTTCTTCAGCGCCTTCATCTGCGGATCGCGTTCCTTGAGGTCGGCGACGAGCGGAGTGGCGATGAAGATCGAGGAGTACGCACCGGCGGCGAGACCGACGAACAGCGACAGCGAGATGTCGTTCAGCATGCCGGCGCCGAGGACACCGCCACCAATGAACAGCAGGCCCGCGACCGGCAGCAGTGCCACGACCGTGGTGTTGATGGAACGGACCAGCGTGCTGTTGATCGACCGGTTGGCGATCTCGCTGTAGGTGAAGCGGGTCTGCTTGGTGATCCCCTTCTGGCCCTCCTTGAGGCTGTCGAAGACGACGACCGTGTCGTAGAGGGAGTAACCGAGGATGGTCAGCAGACCGATCACGGTGCCGGGGGTGACCTCGAAGCCGACCAGGGCGTAGACACCGACCGTGATGGTGATGTCGTGGATCAGGGCGACGAGGGCGGCGATGGCCATCCGCCACTCGAAGGCGATGGCCAGGTAGACCACCACGAGGACCATGAAGATCCCGAGGCCGGTCCATGCCTTGTTGGCGATCTGCTCACCCCAGCTGGGGCCGACCAGGTCCGCGTTGATCTTCTCCGCCGGGACCCCGAGGTCCTTGGAGAGCTGCGTCTTGATCGCGTCGGCCTTGGCCGTGTCGACCTCGGTGATCTGGATGCGCAGACCGCCGTTGCCGAGCTCCTGCACGATCGCCTCGTGGCCGGACGCCTCCACCGCGGCCTCGTGGGCCTGGGAGGTCGAGATCTTGGCCTTGACGTCGGTCGTGAAGACCGCGCCGCCCTTGAACTCGATGCCCATGTTGAGGCCACCGACCGCCAGGCCGATGATGGCCGTGATGGTGATCAGTATCGAGACGCCGTACCAGATCTTGCGCTTGCCGATGAAGTCGTAACCGACCTCGCCGCGGTAGAGCCGGGCGCCGAGATTGCCGAGTCGCGACATCTCACGCCTCCTTCGGGTCGGTGGAACCGCTGGCACGGCGCGAGCGGCGGAGCGGCGGCTTGGCGCCGAGCCGCTTCGGGTCCAGCCCGGACCAGGAGTTGCCGCTGGAGAAGAACTTCGTCCGGCCCATCAGCGTCATGACGGGCTTGGTGAAGAGGAACACCACGACGACGTCGAGCAGCGTGGTCAGGCCGAGCGTGAACGCGAAGCCCTGGACCTTGCCGACGGTGACCACGAAGAGCACCGCGGCGGCGAGGAACGACACGAAGTCGGAGACCAGAATGGTGCGCCGGGCGCGCGGCCAGGCACGTTCGATCGCCGGGCGGAGCGTGCGGCCCTCGCGGATCTCGTCACGGACACGTTCGAAGTACACGATGAACGAGTCCGCTGTGATACCGATCGCCACGATGGCGCCGCACACCGCGGGCAGGTTCAGCGCGAAGCCGATGGCCGGGCCGAGCAGAGCCATGATCGTGTACGTCAGGATGCCGGAGACCAGGAGGCTGAGGAGCGCGATGAACGCGAGCCCGCGGTAGTAGGCCACCAGGTAGATGACGACGAGCGCGAGACCGATGGCACCGGCGATCAGACCCGCCTGGAGCTGCTCGCCACCGAGGGCGGCGGTCACGGTGGTGACGCTCGCCTCCTCGAAGGTGAGCGGGAGGGCGCCGTACGACAGGATGTTGCCGAGGTCCTCGGCGGACTGCTGGTCGAAGCTGCCGGAGATCTGGGCGTTCGCGCTGAGCGCCGTCCGCACGGAGGGCGCGGAGACGACCTCACCGTCGAGGACGATCGCGAACTGGTTCATCGGCGGCTGCTGCTGCGAGAGCCGCGAGGTGATCGTCTTGAACTTCTTGGCGCCGCCGGAGGTGAACTCCATCGACACGATCCACTCGCCGGTGGTCTGGTCGATCGCACCCTGGGCGTCGCTGACGTCACTGCCGGAGACCTCGGCCGGGCCGAGCACGTACTTCTCGTACTGGCCGGGGGTGTTCGAGCCACAGGCGACGATGGAGTCGGTGGGCTTCGCGTCCTTGCCCGCGGCAGCGCGCTGCTTCGGGTCGGTGCAGTCGAGCTTGGCGAACTCTTCCTGGAGCTTGGCCGTCGCGGGGTCGACCGGCGGCGTGGACGCGTCGGGCGACGTGGACGACTTCGGCTTCGAGGTGTCCGAGGCGCCCGGGGTGGGGTCCTTCTTCAGGGCGCCGGTGACCGCGCGCCCCTGGGTGGTGGCACTCGCCGCCGGGGAGTCGGGCGAGGTGGCCTTGTCACCGGTGGCCTTGTCGCCCTTGTCCTTGTCCCCGGCCTTGGCGGACTCCTCGGCGCTCGGCGTGGCGCCGTCCGAGGGCTTCTCGCTGCCCGAAGGCGTCGGCTCCCCGGGGCCGCTGGCCGCGACGGTCAGAACGGGCCGGAAGTAGAGCTGGGCGGTGGTACCGACCTGCTCCCGGGCCTGCTCGGAGTTCGTCCCCTTGGGGATGTTGACGATGATGTTCTTCGCGCCCTGGGTCTGGACCTCGGCCTCGGAGACACCCAGACCGTTGACCCGCCGCTCGATAATGCCGACCGCGGTGTTCATATTGGTCGGATTGATCGCGTTCGGCTTGCCGGGCTGCGTCTTCGCCTCAAGCGTGATCGACGTCCCGCCCGCCAGGTCGATACCCAGCCGGGGCGTGGTGTGACCGGACAGGAACATCCCGCCGGTGAGCGCGACCATGGCGATCAGGATCAGAACCAGGGCACGCCCCGGCCTGCTCTGACCACCGGCCGGCCCGCGGCCCTTCTTCGGTGCTGCCACCTTCTCGTTTCTCCCTGTCCAACCGCCCCGCGCCGGGTACGCGCCCGAGCGGCCACGAAGTGTTGTGGGGACCTGCCCCCGCAGAAAACCGCACGGTCCGGGGGACGCCGCACGCCTGTGGGCATGCGGCGTCCCCGAATCGTGAACTACTTCGCGCCGGCCTCGCCGTCGGTCTTGCCGTCGTCCTTGGCGTCCTTGGCCGCGACGTCCTTGGCGACGGAGTCCGTCGTCCCGGCGTCCTCGTCCTCGGCCTTCTTGCCCAGGTCGATCTTCGCGACGTCCGAGCCGTCCGCGGCGTCGTCGCCCTCGCCGGTGAGCGAGGAGGCGTCGTCGGGCACGACCGCGCCGTCGACGTTCAGGTCGTCCTCGCCGTGGACGATGCGGTTGTACTCCTCGTCGTCGAGGACGGCACCGATCGAGTTCTTGGCGTAGACGGCGTGGACGCCCGGCGCGACCTCGAGGAGGACCGTGTCGTCGTGAAGCTCCTTGACGGTGGCGTACATGCCCCCGATCGTCCGGACGCCGGTGCCGGGCTGCATGTCGTTACGCATCTGCGCGGCCGCCGCCTGCTTCTTCTTGGCGGACCGGGTCATCAGGAACATGGCCCCGATGAGCACGATGAAGGGGAGGAGAGTCACGGGATTCACGGGACGGGTTTCCTTCGCACGACCGCGCTGGAATGCGGCCTGTATATACGGGGGTGGGTACACCGACCTGTAAGGGCGGCATCGGCGGAGTCTAAGCGAGTCCGCATCGATGGAACAACGCCCAGCATGGCACCGGGGTTCCGGTAAGGGTCAACCTGTGACGCATCACGCCCCGAAGAGACCCTGTTGTCCCTTTCCGCCGTGCTGCGGAGGTACGAGCCCGAGGTGGGCCCAGGCCGCCGGGGTGGCGACCCGGCCGCGCGGGGTTCTGGCCAGCAGTCCTTCCCGTACGAGGAAGGGCTCGGCGACCTCCTCGACCGTCTCGCGCTCCTCCCCCACGGCGACCGCGAGGGTGGACAGGCCGACCGGGCCGCCGCCGAAAAGTTTCAGCAGGGCGCCGAGCACCGCACGGTCCAGCCGGTCGAGGCCGCGGGCGTCAACCTCGTACACCTTGAGCGCCGCGGCGGCGATGTCCCGGTCGACCGTGCCGTCGGCCTTCACCTGGGCGTAGTCCCGGACCCGGCGCAGC
This sequence comes from Streptomyces sp. NBC_01237, assembly GCF_035917275.1. Lineage (NCBI taxonomy): Bacteria > Bacillati > Actinomycetota > Actinomycetes > Kitasatosporales > Streptomycetaceae > Streptomyces > Streptomyces sp. NBC_01237. The sequence goes on from NZ_CP108508.1 coordinate 1,549,710, forward strand.
AGCCGGTTGGCGATACGGGGGGTGCCCCGGGAGCGTCCGGCGATCTCGGCGGCGCCCTCCACGTCGATGCCGACGTCCAGCAGCCGGGCGGAGCGGTGGATGACGCGCTCCAGCTCGGCGGGGGCGTAGAACTCCATGTGCCCGGTGAAGCCGAAGCGGTCGCGCAGCGGGGGCGGCAGGAGTCCGGCCCTGGTGGTGGCGCCGACCAGGGTGAAGGGCGGCAGCTCCAGCGGGATGGCGGTGGCCCCCGGGCCCTTGCCGACGATGACGTCGACCCGGAAGTCCTCCATCGCCATGTAGAGCATCTCCTCGGCGGGCCGCGACATCCGGTGGATCTCGTCGAGGAAGAGCACCTCGCCCTCCTGGAGGGAGGAGAGGATCGCGGCGAGGTCGCCCGCGTGCTGGATGGCGGGCCCCGAGGTGATCCTGATCGGGGCGTTCATCTCCGCTGCGATGATCATGGACAGGGTGGTCTTGCCGAGGCCGGGGGCGCCGGAGAGCAGCACATGGTCGGCGGTGGCGCCGCGGGCGCGGGCCGCCTTGAGGACCAGGTCGAGCTGTTCGCGCACCTTCTCCTGGCCGACGAACTCGTCCAGGTCCTTCGGGCGCAGGGCCGCTTCGACCGCGGTGTCCTCACCGTCCGCGCCGGCATCGACCAGCCGGTCGTCGAACTCCCCCACCGGCCGTTCGTCGGTGTCGGGTCCGGTCTCGTCCCAGTTCATTCGGTCAGTCCCGCCTCGGGTGTTTCGGTGCCGGTCAGCGTGCGCGGTTGAGGGTCTGCAGAGCGGCGCGCAGCAGCTGCGGCACGGGGGGCTGAGCGCCCTCGGCGAGGGCGGCTTCGGCCTGCGGGGCGACGGCGGAGACCGCCTCGTCGGCCTCCCGGGTCGCGTATCCCAGTCCGATCAGCGCGGCCTGGAGCTGATCGCGCCAGCCGGAGGTGACGGCGGTGCCGATGCCCTGCTGGCCGATATGGGCGCCCGTGGGTTCACCGAGCCGGTCCTTGAGCTCCAGCAGGAGCTTCTGGGCGCCCTTCTTCCCGATGCCGGAGACCGCCGTGAGTGCCTTCTCGTCGCCGGTGGAGACGGCCAGCCGCAGCGCGTCCGGGCTGTGGGTGGCGAGCATGGCCTGGGCCAGGCGGGGGCCGACGCCGCTGGCGCTCTGGAGCAGCTCGAAGACCCGGCGCTCGTCGTCGTCGGCGAAGCCGTAGAGCGTGAGCGAGTCCTCCCGTACGACGAGGGAGGTGGCGAGCCTGGCCTCCTTGCCGACGCGGAGAGGGGCCAGGGTGTTCGGGGTGCACTGGACGGCCATGCCGATTCCGCCGACCTCGATCACGGCCGTGGCCGGGGCGAGGGCGGCCACCGGGCCGGAGACGAAGGCGATCATGCGGTACGGCCTTTCAGCGTGCGATGGGCGGCGACGGCCTGCTGAAGCCGGTTCTGCGCGGGCGCGCGCCAGATGTGGCAGATGGCGAGGGCGAGGGCGTCCGCGGCGTCCGCGGGCTTGGGCGGGGCGTCCAGCCGGAGCAGCCGGGTCACCATGGCGCCGACCTGGGCCTTGTCCGCGCGCCCCGAGCCGGTGACGGCGGCCTTGACCTCGCTGGGGGTGTGCAGGGCGACCGGGATGCCGCGCCGGGAGGCGCAGAGCATGGCGACCGCGCTGGCCTGGGCGGTGCCCATCACCGTACGGACGTTGTGCTGGGCGAAGACCCGTTCCACGGCGACGTACTGGGGGCGGTGCTCGTCGAGCCACTGCTCGATGCCCTGCTCGATGGCGACCAGGCGCTGTCCCAGCTCGGCGTCGGATGGGGTGCGCACGACGCCGACGCCGATCATCGTCAGGGGGCGGCCCGCGACCCCTTCGACGACGCCGACACCGCACCGGGTCAGCCCCGGGTCCACGCCGAGTACCCGCATGGAGCCCCCCTGTCCTCACCGCTCGGTCAACTGTTCTGGCAGGCTATCGGCTCGCACTGACAATGCGACGGGCCGACGGGGTGTGTCCCCGTCGGCCCGTCCGCGGAAGCCGCTCCGATCGCGCCTCAGGCGTCGACCTTCTCCATGACCTCGTCGGACACGTCGAAGTTGGCGAAGACGTTCTGCACGTCGTCGCTGTCCTCCAGCGCGTCGATGAGCTTGAAGATCTTGCGCGCGCCCTCCTCGTCGAGGTCGACCTGCATGGTGGGCAGGAAGTTGGCCTCGGCCGAGTCGTAGTCGATGCCGGCCTCCTGGAGCGCGGTACGGACCGCGACCATGTCGGTGGCCTCGCTGACGACCTCGAAGGTGTCACCGAGGTCGTTGACCTCCTCGGCGCCCGCGTCGAGCACCGCACCGAGGACGTCGTCCTCGGTCAGTTCGCCCTTGGGGACGATGACGACGCCCTTGCGGTTGAAGAGGTACGAGACGGAACCCGGGTCGGCCATCGAGCCGCCGTTGCGGGTCATCGCGACACGTACGTCGGACGCGGCACGGTTGCGGTTGTCGGTGAGGCACTCGATGAGCACCGCGACACCGTTGGGACCGTAGCCCTCGTACATGATCGTCTCGTAGTCGGCGCCGCCCGCTTCGAGACCGCCACCGCGCTTGACCGCGGAGTCGATGTTCTTGTTGGGGACGGAGCTCTTCTTCGCCTTCTGGATGGCGTCGACGAGCGTCGGGTTGCCTTCGGGGTCCACGCCGCCGGAACGCGCCGCGACCTCGATGTTCTTGATCAGCTTCGCGAAGAGCTTGCCGCGCTTGGCGTCAATCACGGCCTTCTTGTGCTTCGTCGTAGCCCATTTAGAGTGGCCGGACATCTGCCTTCTCCTTCGCGTCACCAAAATCGATCCGAACCCGAGAGATCCTACCGGGATCCGGTCAGCCGACTGCGCGCACCATGTCGACGAACAGTGCGTGAACCCGGTGGTCCCCGGTCAGTTCGGGGTGGAACGACGTGGCCAGGGCGTTTCCCTGCCGTACCGCGACAATATGGCCGCCGTGCTCGGCGATGACGTCGGCCGCCGCCCCCACGGATTCGACCCAGGGGGCCCGGATGAAGACGCCCTCGACCGGGCCGCCGTCGATGCCGTCGACCTCGACCGCGGCCTCGAACGACTCGTTCTGCCGTCCGAAGGCGTTGCGGCGCACGATCATGTCGATGCCGCCGACGGTCTCCTGGCCCGAGCGCGGGTCGAGGATCTTGTCGGCGAGCAGGATCATTCCGGCGCAGGTGCCGTAGACCGGCATCCCGGCCCGTACCCGCTCGCGCAGGGGTTCCAGCATGCCGAACAGGACGGCGAGCTTGGACATGGTGGTGGATTCGCCGCCGGGTATGACGAGGCCGTCGACCTCGGCGAGCTCTTCGGGGCGCCGGACCGGCCTGGCCAGGGCATCGGCCGAGGCCAGGGCGATCAGGTGCTCCCGTACGTCGCCCTGGAGAGCCAGGACTCCGATCACAGGGGATGGGCTCATCTGTGGTTACCAGCCGCGGTTCGCGTAGCGCTCGGCCTCGGGCAGCGTGTCGCAGTTGATGCCGACCATGGCCTCGCCCAGGTTGCGGGAGGCGTCCGCGATGACCTTCGGGTCGTCGTAGAAGGTGGTGGCCTTCACGATCGCGGCGGCGCGCTTGGCGGGGTCGCCGGACTTGAAGATGCCGGAGCCGACGAAGACGCCCTCGGCCCCGAGCTGGCGCATCAGCGCGGCGTCGGCGGGGGTGGCCACGCCACCGGCGGAGAACAGGACGACGGGCAGCTTGCCGAGCTCGGCGACCTCCCTGACCAGCTCGTACGGGGCACGGAGCTCCTTGGCGGCGGCGTACAGCTCGTTGTTGTCGTAGCCGCGCAGCCGGGCGATCTCGTTCTTGATCTGGCGCAGGTGGCGGACGGCCTCGACGACGTTGCCGGTGCCGGCCTCGCCCTTCGAGCGGATCATGGCCGCGCCCTCGGCGATGCGGCGCAGGGCCTCGCCCAGGTTGGTGGCGCCGCAGACGAAGGGGGTGGTGAAGGCGAACTTGTCGCTGTGGTTGACCTCGTCGGCCGGGGTGAGGACCTCGGACTCGTCGATGTAGTCGACGCCGAGGGACTGCAGGACCTGCGCCTCGACGAAGTGGCCGATGCGGGACTTGGCCATCACGGGGATGGAGACGGCCGCGATGATCTCTTCGATCATGTTCGGGTCGGACATCCGGGCCACGCCGCCGTCCTTGCGGATGTCGGCGGGCACCCGCTCCAGAGCCATGACGGCCACGGCGCCGGCGTCCTCGGCGATCTTCGCCTGCTCGGCGTCGACGACGTCCATGATCACGCCGCCCTTGAGCTGCTCGGCCATGCCGCGCTTGACGCGTGCGGTGCCGGTGGCCGGGGACTCGGTGGACTGCGGGGTGCTGGGAAGCGTGGACACGGGACCTCACTCGGTGGAAAGACGCTCGGGATTCTGCACGACCGAGCAAACGCTCCGGGACCAGTCCACAGCAAGGGCCAATGGACAGGCCGTGGATCGTTTTCCCCGGGACGGTCCTGAGGGAGTACGGCCCCGTCGGCGCTCCGGGCGTCAGGTTCCGGGGCGGTCCGCGAGTGCCACCGGCGGCGCGTCGTCCATCTCGAAGGCGAGCGGGAAGGGTGCGTGCCCGGCCAGCCGGAACAGCCGCACCGTGCGATGCCTGCGCAGGGCGCGGGCCGCCCGCACCGCGTCGTTGTGGAAGCGCCGGGCCATCGGGACCCGGCGCACTGACGCGGCCAGTTCGGTGGCCGCCTCCTCGCCGCCGGGGATCTCCTTCACGGCCTCGACCTGGGCCGGCTCGCCGAAGACGGCCCGCAGCGCCGTGCTCAGTTCGCTCTCGGCGACCTCGCGGTGGTCCTCCTCTGCCTGCCGTGCGGCGTGTGCGGCCTCGTACAGGACGATCGACGCGGCGGGGTCGAGGACGCCCGAGGTGGCCAGCTCCTGGGTGACCGAGGCGCGGCGCAGCAGTTGGGCGTCGAGCGCGGCGCGGGCCGCGTCGATCCGCGCGTGCAGCCGGTCGAGCCGTCCGGCGGTCCAGCTGAGGTACAGGCCGATCGCGAAGAGCGCGACGGCGATCCAGATGAGGGTTTCGGTCACGGGCGCAAAGGCTACCGTCGGGCGGGCCGCGCCCCGCGCTCCGGGCGCTCTCCGGCGGACGGGCGGCCCGTGCGGGAGCCCCGCCCCGCCGGGCGGCGGGGCGGAAGCGCACGGGCCGTCGGCCGGAGCGGAAGCGCACGGGCAGCGGGCGGAACCGCAAGGGAGCCGGAAGGAACCGGACGGGAAGCCACAGTGGACCGGGGCACGGCCGGGAACAGAACGGAAGCGGACCGGCACAGCCCGGAAACCGGCCGGCACGGCCCCGCACGCCCCGTCGTGACAGCCGTCGTACGGAACTCCCGTGTCAGTCCCAGCGGTCCTGGTTGAGGAAGCGGGCCACGCCGCGCCAGGAATTGGGTCCCATCTCGCCGTCGATCGGACCGGTGTAGCCGTGGGCGGCGGCGAGGCGCTGGAGGGCCGCCCAGGTGTGGGGGCCGGGCTCGCCGTCGATGGGGCCGGTGTAGCCGTAGTGGTCACGCAGGTTGCGCTGGAGGGCCGCGTACGTGTTCACACCGGGGTCGCCGTCGACCGGTCCGGTGTAGCCGGACTCGATGGAGAGCCACCGCTGGGCCCGCTGCCAGAAGATGGTGCCGGGCTCGCCGTCCTGTTCGGTGCTGGTCTTGGGCAGCCCGCCGCCGGAGCCGCCGCCGAGGTAGACCAGCGGATCGATCCGGACGCCGTTCGGATCGATCATGTGCCAGTGCAGGTGGGGGCCGGTGGACGAGCCCGAGCCGGGGTCGCCCGGCCGGCCGCCGGAGAGCCCGACGACACCGCCGGTGCCGACGGAGGCACCATCGGCGAGGAGGAACTGCGACAGATGCATGTACTGCGTGCGGTACCCGTTGTCGTGGTGGATCGTGACGGTGTGTCCGCCGGTGCCGTTGTTCGGGATGTTGCTGATGGTGCCGCCGCCCGCGGCGGGCAGCCGGGTGCCGACGCCCATCCCGTAGTCGATGCCGCCCAGCGAACCGTCGTTGAGGTGGTCCTGCCAGCTACCGGTGATCGGGTATCCCCCGAACGGGTTATAGAAGGAGACGGCGTACGCGCTGCGGGCGCCGAACAGTCCGGCGCCCGCGGTGATTCCTATGGCCGCGGCCGTACCGCGCAGCAGCGTTCTCCTGGTGGGTCGGCGGTCGGGATCGCCCTGTGGCCCGGTCATGTGGTGTCTCCTTGGGGGGAAGAGTCGAGAACTGGGCTTTGTCATGCCCACACCCAAAGAGTCCATGCGCCCCGGGCCGCCGGGGAACCCCCGAGGGGAGAACCGGCAACACGGAACCGGCAACACCCCGCAACCGCTCAGTCCCGGGCCAGCCCCAGTCGTGCCCGCAGCCCCGTCCGTTCGTCCGCCGCCACCGACGCGGCGCCGTCCGTCACCGTCTCGTAGACCGCGAGGATGTCCGCCCCCACCGTCGACCAGTCGAAGCGCCGCACATGGTCGCTGCCCCGCTCGCGCAGCTCCGCACGCCGCTCCGGGTCGCCGAGCAGCCGGATCGCCGCCCCGGCCAGCGCGTCGGCGTCCTCGTTGGTGAACAGTTCCCCCGCCGCGCCCTGGTCCAGTACCTGCGCGAAGGCGTCCAGATCGCTCGCCAGCACCGGCGCGCCCGCGGACAGCGCCTCGACCAGGATGATGCCGAAGCTCTCGCCGCCCGTGTTCGGCGCGACGTACACGTCGACACTGCGCAGCAGCCGTGCCTTGTCCTCGTCGCTCACCATGCCGAGGAACTCGACCCGCTCGCGCATCTGCGCGGGCAGCGAGGCCACCGCCTCCTCCTCGTCACCGCGTCCCGCGACCAGCAGCCTGGTCTCCGGGCGGGCGGCGAGGATCGCGGGCAGCGCCCTCATCAGGACCGGCAGGCCCTTGCGGGGCTCGTCGATCCGGCCGATGAAGCCGATCGTGCCGCCCTGCCACTCGGACCTGGGCTCGGCCTTCGCGAAGAACCCCACGTCGACCCCGTTGGGAATCACCACGGCGTCGCCCCCGAGATGCTCCACCAGGGTCCGGCGCGCGTACTCGCTCACCGCGATCCGCGCACTGATCTTCTCCAGCGCGGGCTGGAGGATCGGATACGCGGCGATCATCGCCCGGGACCGCGGATTGGACGTGTGGAACGTGGCGACGATCGGCCCCTGCGCTGCCCAGCAGGCCAGCAGGCCCAGCGAGGGCGAGGTCGGCTCATGGATGTGGATCACGTCGAAGGTTCCGTCGTGCAGCCAGCGGCGCACCCGCGCGGCCGACAGGAAACCGAAGTTCAGCCGGGCGACCGAGCCGTTGTAGGGCACGGGAACGGCCCGCCCCGCCGACACCACGTACGGCGGCAGCGGGGTCTCGTCGTCGGCGGGCGCCAGGACGGAGACCTCGTGGCCCAGGCGGATCAGATGCTCGGCCAGGTCCCGGATGTGGAACTGCACACCACCGGGTACGTCCCAGGAGTACGGGCAGACGATGCCGATCTTCACGGCTGTTCCCCCCGGGGGTCCAGGTCGTCGAGCCAGAGCCGCTGCAGCATGTGCCAGTCCTGCGGGTGCTCGGCGATACCGATGGCGAAGGCATCGGCCAGCGCCTGGGTCATCACGGACGTCATCTCGGTGCGGCTGCCGCTCGTCGGCACCTCGACCGGCGGGTGTATCCGCGCCTTCATCACCGGCGTCCCGTCGTACGCGAGGGTGACCGGCAGCAGCAGCGCACCGGTCTGCTGGGCCAGCAGGGCCGGACCCGCGGGCATCCGCGCGGCGGCGCCGAAGAACGTCACCTCGACCCCCGAGGCCGACAGATCGCGGTCGGCGACCAGACAGACCAGACCGCCCGCGCGCAGCCGCCGGGCCAGCGTGCCGAAGGCCGCCCCGCCGTTGTGCGGCAGGACCTCCATGCCGAGGCCCTGGCGGTAGGCCACGAACCGGTCGTACAGCGTCTCGGGCTTGAGCCGCTCGGCGACCGTCGTGAACGGCACCTTGAGGTCGGTGGTGACCCAGGCGCCCGCGAGGTCCCAGTTGCCCAGGTGCGGCAGCGCCAGAATCACCCCGCGCCCGGCGTCCAGGCCCTCGGTCAGCCGGTGGGCGTCCGTGACGTCGATGCTGTCCTTGATCCGCTGCGGACTCCAGGTCGGCAGCCGGAACGACTCCATCCAGTAGCGCATGTACGAGCGCATACCGGCCTTGGAGAGGGCGGCGAGACGGGCCGGGCTCGCGTCCGGCACCACGCGTGCCAGGTTCGACTCCAGCCGCAGGACGCTCTTGCCGCGCCGCTTCCACACCCGGTCCGCGATGGTGCGGAACAGCGCCTCGGCGGCGGGTTCGGGCAGCTTCTTGACCGCGCCCCAGCCGAGCCCGTACAGGCCGTCGGTCAGCCGTCCCCTCAGATCGGACACGGTGCCGCTCACTGCGCGGCCTCGCTCCCCCGCGCCGCCGGTCCGGCGGCGGCGGCCGCCGCGTCCGCCTCGGCGGATTCACGGCGTACGGTCACCACGCGCTGGATCAGCGTCACGAGGCTGCCCGCGGCGACGATCCACAGCGCGATCGGCAGCAGGATGTCGATCCCGGGCACACCGAACGTGTGCAGACCGGCCAGACCGGCCGCGACCAGCGAGATCACCAGCCGCTCGGCTCGCTCCACCAGGCCGTTCACCGCGACCGGCAGCCCGATCGACTCACCACGTGCCTTCGTGTACGAGACCACCTGGCCGCTGGCCAGGCAGAAGATCGCGACGGCGCACAGCACGTTGTCGTCACCGCTGCCCGCGTACCAGAGGGCGAACCCGGCGAAGATGGCACCGTCGGCGACCCGGTCGAGTGTCGAGTCGAGGAACGCGCCCCACCGGCTGGAGATCCCGGCCTGCCGCGCCATATTGCCGTCGACGAGGTCGGAGAACACGAAGATCGTGATGACGATCGTGCCCCAGAAGAACTCTCCCATCGGGAAAAAGACCAGCGCACCTGCCATCACTCCGGCCGTGCCGATGAGAGTGACCGCGTCGGGGCTGACACCCAGACGGAGCAGCAGAGCGGCGAACGGCGTGAGGACACGCGTAAAAAATGCACGCGCGTACTTGTTCAGCATGGCCTTCCCGAGGGTTCGGTTGGCCGAGCGGCCCCTTCGGCCACCGGCTGGCCCATCGTAGTCACGACGCGCGCGGTCCACCGGACGGGCACCCGTCCCCGGGGGTGTCTTCGTCACGCGCTGTCGACCGCCCACGACGGATGCACGACATATGGACGCGACCGGGCCGGAGTGGAAAGCTCGGAAGACGGACCGCCCCGCGGCAGGGAGCGCGCTCACCGTCATGGAGCGGCCCACCGACACCGCGGGCGTCGCCGAAGCCGCCGCGGCGGCTCCCCCGTGCCCGTGACCCTCTCCCCCCCTCGCGCAGGTGCTCCCTTCGCACCGCGCACCCGACCGGGAGGCACGCACCATGGGCACCACGTCACACGCACACCCCGGAGCCGCCGGCAGGGCACCGGCGGCCGGCCATCCCTCCTCCCTGCGGAATGTGGTGCTGGTCGGCCCCAGCGGATCGGGCAAGACCACCCTGGTCGAGGCCCTGGCCCTGACCGCGGGCGCGGTCAACCGGGCCGGCCGGGTCGAGGACGGCGCGACGGTCTCCGACTACGACGAGACGGAACAGCGCCGCCGGCGGTCCGTACAGCTCTCCCTGGTTCCCGTGGAATGGAACGGCTGCAAGATCAATCTGCTGGACACCCCCGGCTACGCGGACTTCGTCGGGGAACTCAGGGCCGGCCTGCGGGCGGCGGACGCGGCCCTCTTCGTCGTCTCGGCCGCACAGGAGGCGGAAGCCGTCGCCGCGACCACCCGCGCCGTGTGGGAGGAGTGCGCCCTGGTCGGCATGGCCCGGGCGATCGTCGTCACCCACCTCGACACCGCCCGTACCTCCTTCGACGAGATGACCCGGGTCTGCGCGGAGATCTTCGGCGGCGACGACCCCGACGCCGTGCTCCCGCTGTATCTGCCGGTCCAGGGACCCGAGGGCCCGGACGGTCATGCCCCGCTCACCGGTCTCACCGGACTGCTCACCCAGCGGGTCCTCGACTACTCCTCCGGCGAGCGGAATGAGATGCCGCCCCCGGACGACCGGCGCGAGGGGCTCCTCGCGGCCCGCGACCGGCTGATCGAGGGGATCATCGCCGAGAGCGAGGACGAGACACTGATGGACCGCTATCTCGACGGCGGCGACATCAGCACCCGGACCCTCCTCGACGACCTCGAACGCGCCGTCGCGCGCGGCACCTTCCACCCCGTGCTCACCGCCGCCCCCGCGGCCGAGGGCGCCCGCCAGGGCATCGGCACCGTCGAACTCCTGGAACTGATCACCGCGGGCTTCCCCACCCCCCTGGAGCGCACGCTCCCCACCGTCACCACCCCCGGGGGCGCCCCCCGCCCCGCCCCCGGCTGCGATCCCGGAGGGCCACTGGTCGCCGAGGTCGTCAAGACGTCCTCCGACCCGTACGTGGGCCGGGTCTCCCTCGTCCGTGTCTTCTCCGGCACCCTGCGCGCCGACGACACCGTGCACCTGTGTGGTCATGGCCTCACCGACCCCGCCCACGAGCCGCGCCCCTGCCACGACGCGGAGGTCCGTGCCGGCGCGCTCTCCTCCCCGTTCGGCAAACAGCAGCGCACCCTGGACCGGTGCGTCGCGGGCGACCTCGCCTGTGTCGCCAGGCTCGGCCGCGCCGAGACGGGTGACACCCTCTCCGCCGTGGACGATCCGGTCCTGATGGAACCCTGGTCGATGCCCGATCCGCTGCTCCCGCTCGCCGTCCGGGCCCATGGCAAGGCCGACGAGGACAAGCTGTCGCAGAGCCTGGCCCGGCTGGTCGCCGAGGACCCCACCCTGCGCCTCGAACAGAACCCGGACACCCAGCAGGTCGTCCTGTGGTGCCTGGGCGAGGCCCACCGGGACGTCGCCCTGGAACGCCTGCGCGGCCGGTTCGGCGTCCAGGTCGACGCCGTACCGCACCTGGTCCCGCTGCGCGAGACGTTCGCGGGCCCCGCGTCGGGGCTCGGCCGGCACGTCAAACAGTCCGGCGGTCACGGCCAGTACGCCGTCTGCGAGATCGAGGTCGAGCCGCTGCCCCCCGGCACCGGCATCGAGTTCGTCGACAGGGTGGTCGGCGGAGCGGTGCCCCGCCAGTTCATCGCGGCCGTCGAGAAGGGCGTCCGGGCCCAGGCCGCTCGTGGGATCGTCGCCGGGCACCCGCTCGTCGACCTGCGCGTCACCCTGCGCGACGGCAAGGCCCACTCGGTGGACTCCTCCGACGCCGCCTTCCAGACCGCGGGCGCGCAGGCCCTGCGCGAGGCCGCCGCTGACACCCGCATCCAGATCCTGGAACCCGTCGCCGAGGTCCGGGTGCTGATCCCCGACGACTGTGTGGGACCCGTGATGAGCGATCTGTCGGGACGGCGCGGCCGGGTGGTCGGCACCGAGCAGAATCCGGGCGGACGCACCCTCGTGCGGGCCGAGGTGCCGGAGATCGAAATCGGCAGGTACGCCGTCGACCTGCGGTCCCTGTCGCACGGCACCGGCCGCTTCGACCGCTCGTACGCCCGGCACGAGGCGATGCCGCACCAGCTCGCCGCACGCATCCGGGACGAGCGGAAGAACGGCGCGGCGACGGGTGGCTGACGGGGTGTCGCAATCACCGCCCGCCCGGACACCGGGACCGGGCGGTGTCGCGATCCGGACGATACTCTGTGGTCGCAGCTCAGAAGGTATGCCGCGTACGGTAGTTGGGCACACCCGCAGGAGCAGACCGTGCGGCGAGTGGGGGCGACAGTGGCCAACGACGGATTCGACTTTTCACCCGGAGCGCAGATTCCGCTGCAGGGATCGGGCGGGCAGGCGGTGGCGACCAACGCCCTGGCCTCCGCCGCCTACCGCGACAGCCCGGTGGAGAAGATCCTCGAAGCCAACAGCGAGTGGCACAAGTCGGAAGTGAAGCCGGGCTCCTCCAAGCTCTTCAAGTCCGACTATTTCAAGCCGAATCTTGGCGAGGCATTCGCCCGTGCCGTCCAGGAAAGGACGCTCGGCGGCGCCCGCGGCGCACTCATCCAGTCGTTCGGGACCGACCCTCAGACGGTGGTCGAGCACTGCCTCTCCGCGAGTGGTCTGCGCAAGGAGCGGGACACCCGGCTGACCCTGGTCACCACGGTGTTCGGCATCCTCTTCCTGCCCGGAATGCTGCTGTGGGTGCTGGTCTTCCGGGGGCGCGACGCCCTCAACAAGTCCAAGGACAAGGTGTTCCGGTCCGTGGGCACCGCCCTGCTGTTCGTCTTCGGCATCGGCGCCCTGATCCTGCTGATCAAGCTCCCGCTGAACGGGTTCCTGGCGCTCTATCTGCGCGGGACGATCATCGCGCCGGTCATCGGCTGGTTCATCGCGAAGCGGATCGCGGAGGCGTCCGCCAAGGACCTGCGGGCCCGCTGGGACGGCCTGCTCTCCGGTGCCGGAGTCATCGCCAAGATCCCCGAGGCCGCACCGAAGAACCCGAACGAGACCGCCCGTGAAGCCCTGCGCCAGGGCCTGGAGAAGCTGTCCGCCGAACAGCAGTCCAACTCGGTCTTCTACGCCGGCCCCAAGGGCGTCCTCGGGATGGGCACCCGCTGGGGCAGCTGGCAGCTCGCGGAGGAACTGGTCTCCAAGGACCCCACCAAGGAGATCCACCAGTTCCGCAGCTGGGACCTGATCCGGATCATCCACGACCAGCTGAAGATGCTGGAGCGCGGCCCGCTGAACACCGGCGGCTTCCCCACCCCGTCCGTCAAGCACTGGATCGTGTCGCCCGTCGGCGAGAACGCCGGGTCGGTCTCCCGCCCCGCCGGCGAGGACGTCGCCACCTTCCAGATCAAACCGCACGAGATACAGCGGATCTGCAACCACCAGCAGTTCGGCAGCGGTGACCGGCACTACCTGGGCGTCCAGTTCACCCTCTGGGACGGCCAGCTCGTGATCACGATGATGGTCACCGTCACCGTGCTCCACGAGACCCTGCGCATCGAGGTCACCGGGCACGCGCTCGGCCCGGTCCACGGGCTCTTCCTCTCCAAGCCGGAGGAGAAGTCCAGGACGGTCAACAAGACCGTCAGGTTCTGGGAGACCCGCAAGATCCAGCTGCCGCTCGTCGACGCGCACGAGGTGGTCCGGCTCGCGCTGCGCGCCCCCCTCACCTGGTACCCGCCGCTCCTGGACTACCTCGGCGGCAAGCTGGTCCTCCCGGAACCCTTCGGACTGCGCCACGCCTGGGCGGCCAAGCCGTGGAACCACCGCTTCATGGCGGACGACGCGATGCGCGCCGCCACCCCCGTCCTGCGCGCCGTGCACTCGGCGGCGATGCGGGTCCTCACGGAGAACGGCGTCGACACCGAGCGCTTCGACAACCGCTCGATGATGCTCAGCGGCCTCGTGCAGGACCCGGCGCCGAGGAAGGCCGACGTGTACGACGCGTAGGCCCCGTGCGTACGGATGCGGTGCGCCCCGGCGATCCGGCCGGGGCGCACCGCATCCGTACGACGTGCGGGTGGTACGACGGCGCGGATCAGCCGGCCGGCAGCTCTCCGTCGGGCCAGGCGGCGGCCAGCATCGTCCGGGTGTCACCCAGCAGCTGCGGCAGCACCTTGGTGTGGCCGACCACCGGCATGAAGTTGGTGTCCCCGCCCCAGCGCGGCACCAGATGCTGATGCAGATGCGCGGCGATGCCCGCCCCCGCCACGTCCCCCTGGTTCATCCCGATGTTGAACCCGTGCGCCCCGGACGCCGCGCGCAGCGCGATCATCGCCCGCTTGGTGAAGTCGGCCAGCTCGGCGGTCTCCGGACCGTCCAGCTCCGTGTAGTCGGCCACGTGCCGGTAGGGCACGACCATCAGATGGCCGCCGTTGTACGGATAGAGGTTGAGCACGGCGTAGACGTGCTCACCGCGTGCGACGATGAGCCCGTCCTCGTCCGATTTGAGCGGGATCACACAGAACGGACAGCCGTCCCCGGCCCCCGGACCGCTCGGCTTGTTCTCACCCTGGATGTACGCCATCCGATGGGGCGTCCACAGGCGCTGGAACGCGTCGGGCGTTCCCACTCCGATCTGCTGCTCCGGCTCACTCGTCATGCCGATCAGCATATTGCTTCACCCCCGCCGTGCGTGTCGCCGGGGCCACCCCGGCCGGCGCCCCGCGAGGCTGAGGTCATGAGCAACCCCTCCGCGCCGATGGCCCCGCCCCGGCTGACCCGCTGGGAGCAGCGGACGGAAGTGCCGCTGTTCGTCGCCTCGCTGGTCTTCCTGCTCGGCTACGCGGTCCGCGTCCTCGCACCCCACGACGCCGAGCCCTGGCGGGACATCGCCCTCGCCCTGGTCTGCTCGACCTGGCTGCTGTTCGCCGTGGACTACGTCGTACGGCTCCGGCAGAGCGGCCTCGGCGCGCGCTTCGTCCGCGTCCACTGGCTCGACACCGTGGTGCTGGTGCTGCCGCTGTTGCGTCCGCTGCGGGTGATCCGGGTCTACACGGCGGTGCAGAATCGCCGGGACCGGCCGCGGCTGAGCCTGTACGCCCGGGTGATGGCCTACGCCGGTCTGAGTGCCGTGCTCCTCGGCTTCAGCGCCGCCCTGGCCGTGTACCACCAGGAGCACGCCGCCGCCGGTGCCTCGATCCGCACCTTCGGGGACGCGGTGTGGTGGGCGTGCGCGACGCTGACCACGGTCGGGTACGGGGATGCCGTGCCGGTCACCCCGGGCGGGCGGGCCGTCGCCGCCCTGCTGATGGCATGCGGCCTGGGGCTGCTGGGGGCCGTGACGGGTTCGTTCTCGTCGTGGCTGCTGCGGGTGTTCACCCGCGAGGACGAGAAGGAGCCCCCGGGGAGTGGGTGACTCCCCGGGGGCTCCTCGTACGCGCTCGTACCGGTGCGGCCGCGGCGGGTATCAGACCTGGACGCGGTCCTCGACGGCCTTCGCGATCTTCGCCAGGGCCTCGTCGAGCGGGATGCCGTTCTCCTGCGAACCGTCGCGGTAGCGGAAGGAGACGGCACCGTTGGCCATGTCCTCGTCACCGGCGATGAGCATGAACGGAACCTTGGCCTTCTGCTGGTTCCTGATCTTCTTCTGCATCCGGTCGGACGAGGCGTCCACCTCGACCCGCAGCCCCTGCTTCCGCGCCTTGGCCGCGAACTCCTGGAGGTAGGGGATGTGGGCGTCGCCGATCGGGATGCCGACCGCCTGGACCGGGGCCAGCCAGACCGGGAACGCACCCGCGTAGTGCTCCAGGAGCACCGCGAAGAAGCGCTCGATGGAACCGAACAGGGCACGGTGGATCATGACCGGGCGCTGCTTGGTGCCGTCCGGGCCGGTGTACTCCAGGTCGAAGCGCTCCGGGAGGTTGAAGTCGAGCTGCACGGTCGACATCTGCCAGGTGCGGCCGATGGCGTCCTTGCACTGCACCGAGATCTTCGGGCCGTAGAACGCGGCGCCGCCCGGGTCCGGGACCAGCGGGAGGCCCTGCTTCTCGGCGACCCGGCGCAGCGTCTCGGTGGCCTCGTCCCAGGCCTCGTCCGAGCCGACGAACTTCTCCGGGTCCTTGGTGGAGAGCTCCAGGTAGAAGTCGGTGAGCCCGTAGTCGCGGAGCAGGTTCAGGACGAAGGTGAGCGTCCGGTCCAGCTCTTCGGCCATCTGCTCCTTGGTGCAGTAGATGTGCGCGTCGTCCTGGGTGAAGCCGCGCGAGCGGGTCAGGCCGTGGACGACGCCCGACTTCTCGTACCGGTACACCGTGCCGAACTCGAAGAGGCGCAGGGGCAGTTCACGGTAGGAACGGCCGCGCGCGTCGAAGATCAGGTTGTGCATCGGGCAGTTCATCGGCTTGAGGTAGTAGTCCACCCCGTCGTCGAGCTGCATGGGCGGGTACATGCCGTCGGCGTACCAGTCCAGGTGGCCGGACTTCTCGAAGAGCTTGCCCTTGGTGGCGTGGGGGCTGTAGACGAACTCGTAGCCCTCCTCCTCGTGGCGGCGCCGCGAGTAGTCCTCCATGGCCCGGCGGATGACGCCGCCCTTGGGGTGGAAGACGGCGAGACCGGGGCCGATCTCGTCGGGGAAGGAGAAGAGGTCCAGCTCACTGCCGAGCTTGCGGTGGTCGCGCTTGGCGGCCTCCTCCAGGAACTCCAGGTGCGCCTTCAGCTCGTCCTTGGTGGGCCAGGCGGTGCCGTAGATGCGCTGGAGCATCGGGTTCTTCTCGCTGCCCCGCCAGTACGCGGCGGCGTTCCGCATCAGCTTGAACGCGGGGATGAACCGGGTGGTGGGCAGGTGCGGGCCCCGGCAGAGGTCCTTCCAGCACAGGTCACCGGACTTGGGGTCCAGGTTGTCGTAGATGGTCAGCTCGCCGCCGCCCACCTCGACGTCCGCACCGTCGTCCGAGGACGCGGAGCCCTTGATGCCGATGAGTTCCAGCTTGTACGGCTCGTCGGCCAGCTCCTCGCGGGCGGCCTCGTCGGTGACGACCCGGCGGGAGAACCTCTGTCCCCGCTTCTGGATCTCCTGCATCTTCTTCTCGATGGCCTTGAGGTCCTCGGGAGTGAACGGCTTCTCGACGTCGAAGTCGTAGTAGAAGCCGTCCTTGACCGGCGGACCGATGCCCAGCTTGGCGTCCGGGAAGAGCTCCTGCACGGCCTGCGCCATCACATGCGCGGTGGAGTGCCGCAGGATGTCGAGGCCGTCCTCGGAGGAGATCTCGACGGGCTCGACCGTCTCGCCGTCCTTGAGCTCGTACGCGAGGTCCTTCAGCTCCCCCTCGACGCGGGCGGCCACGACGGTGCGCTGACCGGGGAAGAGCTCGGCGGCCGTCGTGCCCGTCGTCACCACATGCTCTTCCCGCTCGGAATCGCGTTGGATGATCACACGGACGTCTGACACCGGTCTCTCCTGACTCAGGGGGTGCGGCGCATTCCTCTTGCGCACGCAAGGGGAATCGTACCGAGCCGGAGGCCTCCGACGCGAAAGGGTTGCGCCGGGGCCCCGCCCCCCTGCGGGGAGAACACTCCCCGGCTACTCCTCCTCGCCCGTGCACGCCTCCTCGAAGAAGTCCACGTTCTCCTGGAGCGACTTCATCAGCCGGTCCCGTTCGGCCTCGTCGACCTGGACGGGTGACACCTGCGAGGCCCCGGTGAGCCGCCGGAATCCGCCCCGGTTCTCCAGTCGCCCCTCCACCCGGAGAGGCAGCCCGACCAGGTGCGCGTGGCCCGCGATCCGGTACGCCTCCTCGTCCAGCTCCATGCGGACATGGGCGACCTCGGCGCCCGTGAGCACCCGCAGCCGTACGGTCCCGGCGCCGCGCGGGCCCGAGCGGCGCATGCGGACGACGGCGCCGGTGATCCGCACCGGCACGGCGGGCTCGTCCCGGAGGTAGCGGGCGCCCGCCAGGCGCAGGGCCGGCAGGTCGCCCGGGGAGAACTCGACGGGTTCCGGGCCGGCGGGGCAGCCGTCCGGGGTACCGGCGGCCGGCGCCCAGTCCAGGGCGATCGCGATCCCTTCCGAGCCGCGCACCAGGGCGATCAGGGCCTCGGTCAGCTCGCGGCTGACGCCTGCCGCGACCGCGGCGTCGAAGGCTTCCATGCCTCCGGTCGCCCGCTGGTAGTCGACGGCCTCCCGGGTGGCGTGCAGTGCCCGGTGGAGCTGGACGGCGAGGGCCCGCCCGGCGGCGACGGGCACATACGCGGTGAGCCTGCGGCCGCCGGGCGCGGGCCCGATGAGCGTCCCCTCCAGCGCCGCCAGCGCCTTGGTGCGCCGGCGTGCCCCGTGGTAGCCCGCCCGGCCGCGTACCGCGAGGGCCCCGGCGAGGAGGATCTGCCGGGCCGCCGAGCGCAGTGTCTCCGCCTCCGCCCAGCCCGCGGCTCCGGCCGCGCCGGCGGCGGACTCGGGCACATCGCGCCACCAGCGGATCTCGTCGCTGGGCACGGCGAGGGAGACGAGGATCTCGCGGGCGGACGGGGCCGCGCTGCGGGCGAGCGCGGTCAGCGCCTCGGCGAGCAGGTCCTCACTGTCGCGGAACGCCGCCGTGTCCGGTACGAGCAGGCTCGTCGCGCCCGCGGCCGGGCCCGGCGGGGTCCAGCGGCCGTAGCGTCCGGCCGCTCCCCCGCGCCGCTGCCAGCCGTGCCGCCGCAGGAGCGCGCCGAGGACGGCGGGGTCCACACCCGCCGGATCGGGCAGCTCTCCGGGGGGCGTGCCGGGGTGCCCCGGGTGGTCAACGGGGTGCGCCCCGGTGCCCGGTGCCACCGTTCCGCCCCCGGGCTCGTCCATCGACCGGTGCATCAGGGTCTCCCTCCCGCCCCGACCCGGGCCATGATCTCGCAGAGCGCGCGGTCGTCGAAGATCCGCGAGGTCGGGATGCGCACGGTGGTCCTGTGCCGGCCCGTCACCGCGTGGCCGGCCAGGTTGGTCCAGTAGCAGCAGTGCCGCAGGCCGAGCCGTTCGGGCCCGGCGCTCAGCCAGTCGTCCTGGCTGCGGGGCACGATCATCACGACCAGGATCTTGTGCACCGACACGGGTGTCCGGGCGAGCTTCACGAGGTGCGCGTTGTCGAGCGTGAAGGAGAACGACCGGCCCGGCGGGTGCGGAGGGATCTGGTAGGTGCACTTGAGCTGCACCTTGATGGTCACTTCGTCGTCGACGGTGTGGGCGGGGGCGCCGTGGCTGACGTGCCAGTCGATGCCGTTGTCGGGAAAGGGCTGCGAGAGGGAACATCCCGCCGCTGCCGCCACCGCGTGCAGGTAACCCACCTGGAGGGTCTCCATACAGGCGGTCGTGGCGAGCGTGCCCCGCAGTGGTGCGGTCCGCTGGGACAGCAGCCCTCCCCCGTAGCCTTCGGCGCGGGTGGGGCCTGGGTCGGGCTGCGCGAGCGCCATGGCTCCCTGTGCCTTCCGGGCGTGCCGATCGGTCGCCCGGCCCTCGTCCACCGAGGAGGACCGGCGTCTGTCGGGAAGGGTCGGCGGGCGGTTCAACTTCCTTGCCCGTCACCTGTGTTGTCACCGCAGGAGACCGGCCGCAAACGGCGTATCAGGCAAACAGGCCGGGTATCACCGATATCGGGCAGGGGAATAACTCCATCTGCCGCGCAGGTGCGAGGAGTTCGGGGATGATGCACTGGTTCGAGGGGCCGCTGGCCGCTTTCGACACGGAGACAACAGGAGTGGACGTCGAGGAGGACCGGATCGTTTCGGCCGCACTCGTCGTCCAGGACACCGCGGGCGGGCGCACCCGCGTCACCCGCTGGCTGGTCAACCCGGGGGTGCCGGTGCCCGCGGGGGCGACCGAGATACACGGTCTGACCGATGACCATCTGCAGCGCAACGGCCGGTGGCCCGCGCCCGTGGTGGAGGAGATAGCGAGGGCGGTGGCCGAGCAGTGCGCGACGGGCCGTCCGCTCGTCGTGATGAACGCCCCCTTCGATCTGACGCTGCTGGACCGGGAGCTGCGGCGGCACCGGGCGTCGTCGCTGGCCGGCTATCTGGAGAACGCCCCGCTGTGCGTGGTGGATCCGCGGGTGCTGGACAAGCATCTGGACCGCTACCGCAAGGGCCGCCGCACCCTGACGGATCTCTGCGAGCTGTACGGGGTGGTGCTGGACGGGGCGCACGACGCGGCGGCCGATGCCACGGCGTCGCTGGAGCTGGTGCGCGCGGTGGGCAGGCGGTTCTCGGCCCGCCTGGAGCGACTGACCCCGGCCGAGCTGCACACCCTGCAGGCGGTGTGGCACGCGGCGCAGGCGCGCGGACTGCAGGCGTGGTTCGCCAGGAGCGGTACGCCGGAGGCGGTGGATCCCGCGTGGCCGCTGCGCCCGGAGCTGCCCGCGGCGGCCTGAGGCCGGGGCCCGGCGCATGAGAAAGCCGGTCCGTCGTTGATGCTGACGGACCGGCTCTTCCCGGTGGGCGATACTGGGTTCGAACCAGTGACCTCTTCGGTGTGAACGAAGCGCTCTCCCACTGAGCTAATCGCCCGGGAACGGGTTGAACCATACAGGGCTCGGCGGGCTTCGTTCAAACTCCTTCCAGCCGGGCCGCGAGGCCCCGGCGTCCGGCCCGCATCATCAGGGTGTGGTTGGCCCGGAACAGCGGGCGTCCGGGTACGGCGAGCCGTCGCAGCAACGGCTTACGCACATCGACCTCCTGCTCGTACCGGGCCCGGCTGCCGTCGCCGTACTCCCCGACGGTCCAGCGGGCCCACCCCTCCAGATCCCCCGTCATGGCCGCTTCGACGACCCGCGAGACGGGGTCGTCGCGGCGCCGGCGGGCGGTGACGACGAGTTCGTACGGGAGGAACGAACGGAGGCGCGCGGTGCCGGTGCTGTCGTCGACGGTGGTGACCGTGCGGACCTGCGGCCACCACCGCGGGTACTCCTCGGCACACGCCAGCGCGGCGTACACGGTGTCGGGCGGCGCGGATATGTCCCAGACGGCGGTGAAGCGGTAGTGGCACCAGTCCATGACTCCAGTCTGCTCACTCCGCTGCTACTCAGGCCCGGAACTGAGTATCCGAGCGCATGTACGAACATGTGGGCGGGACCACACTGCGTCCATGGAACATGTGCCGCCACCCGCCGAGGAATTGGCGCTCCTCGACCGAGAACTGGCTCAGCTGGACATCCGCAGGGGCCGGCTGCTCCACCGGCGCGCCTGGCTGCTGAGCGCTCTCCAGCAGCCGGTGCCCGCGCCGACGGCCCGGCAGTCGGCGTCCGGGATCCGCCCCTGGGGTCCGCCGCCCGCGTCCGGGCCGGGTGCGTGGGGGGCGCCGGCGGGCTCGGCGGCCCGCCCCTGGGCCGCGCCGCCGGTCGCCGCGCCGCGCAGTGCGCAGAATGTGCTGCTCACCCTCGGCGGGCTGCTGCTGGCGATCGCCGCCGTCGCGTTCACCCTGGTCAGCTGGGGCACGATGGGCATCGGCGGGCGCTCCGCGGTGCTGAGCACGGTGACCCTTCTGGCACTGGGTACGCCCGCGATTCTGCTGAACCGCAAGCTGTCCGCCACCGCCGAGGCGCTGGGCGCGCTCGCGCTGGTGCTGACGGTGCTCGACGCGTACGCGGTGCACGCGGTGGCGGCGCCGGACACGGACGGGCTCGGTTTCACCGCGGCCGCCTCGGCGGTGCTCGCGTCGGCCTGGGCGGTCTACGGTCTGGCGCTGGGCAGGCTGCGGCTGCCGTTGCCCGCGGCCGTGGCGATGGCCCAGTGGCCCCTGTTCCTGTGGGCGTGGGCGGCCGGTGCGCCGGCCCTGGTGTTCGGGTGGGCGCTGCTGGTGACGGCGCTGCTGGACGGGGCGATCGCCCTGTGGGCCAGGGGCCCGGCGGTGCGGGTCACGGCGTGCGCGGGTGCGGCCGTGACGGGGCTGGGCGCGCTGCTGGTCGCTCTGGCGGAGTCGCTGTCGGCCGGGGGGCCGCTCGACGCGGTGGCGCCGGGGGCGCTGTTGCTCGCCGGTGCCGCGGTGGCGCTGGCCTGGGCGTGGCGGGCGCCTGCCGGGTTCGCGACGGTCGCCGGTGCGGCGGCCGGACTGGCGGCGGTGGCCGCGGTGGGCGGTGTGCTGCGGGCGGCGGTGCCGCCCCAGTGGCCGGTGGTGGGGTATCTGCTGTGCGGTGCGGCGCTGTTGGCGGTGGTACGGACCCGGCTGCCGCGGGCCGCAGGGCGGGGCGTGCTGGTGGCTTCGGTCGCGGTGGTGGGCGGTGCGCTGGTGTGGGCGCTGCCTCCGGTCGCGGCGGTGCTGATGGGGCCGTTGTCGCTGGTGTCCGACGTGTGGCAGGGCGCGCCGGACGGCTTCCGGGAGGCGTTGGGGGCGTCGGTGCCGTGGTCGCGGATGTCCGCGGCCCCGGTGGTCCTCGCGCTGGTGGCGGCTCTGCTGGGGGCGGCCCACCGGTGGTGGGCCGCCGTGGTGCGGGCCGCCGGGCCGCTGGTGTCGCCGGGTGATCCGGTGCGGGGCGCGGCGGGTGCGGGTGCGACGGCTCTCGGCTGGGGTGCGCTGCTGGTGGCGGCGGCCGCGCTGGATGTGCCGTACCCGGTGGCACTCGCGCTGGAGTCGGTGCTGGTCGCGGTGGCGCTGGTGGTGGCGGTACGGGGTCCGGCCGGGGCGGGCGGCGGTCCTTCGGGTGTGGCGGTGACCGCGCTGGTCGCTTCGCTGGCGGGGTCGGCGAGCGCGGGACTGCTGTCGCTGGCCTCCGAGGTCGCCACCTACGCGGTGTTCGGGCTGCTGGCGGTGCTGTTCGCCGGGGCGGCGGTACGGGCTCGGGCGGTGGTGGAGCAGACGTTGTTCGCGTGTGCGGCCGTGGTGTGGGGGATCGTTCTCACCCTCGGCGCCGGGGCCTCCCTGGAACTGCCCGGGTATCGGGCCGCGCCGTTGATGCTGGTGGTGCCCGCGGTGACGGTGCTGTTGGGGGCACGGCTGCGGCGGCATCCGGTGGCGTTGCCGGTGGAGCTCACCGGGGCGGTGGGAGCGGTGATCGCGGTGGGGCTCGCGGTGCCGGACGCCCGGTTCCTGGCGTTGGTGCTGGCCCTGTGCGCGGTGCTCGCCGCGGGCACGGCGGTGCGCCCGGAGCGGCGGCCGGTGGCCGGGTACGTGGCGGCGGCACTGTTCCTCGCCGCGACCTGGGTACGGCTGGCGGCCTGGGAGGTGTCCGACCCGGAGGCGTACACCCTGCCGGTGACGGTGCCCGCGCTGGTCGTGGGGGTGCTGAGGCGGCGGCGCGATCCGGCGGCGTCGTCGTGGACGGCGTACGGGGCGGGACTCGCCGCCACGCTGGTGCCGAGCCTCTGCGCGGCGTGGGCCGACACGGGCTGGGTCCGGCCGTTGCTCCTGGGGGTGGCGGCGCTGGTGATCACGTTGCTGGGGGCCCGGTTCCGGCTCCAGGCGGTGCTGCTGCTCGGCGGTGCGGTGCTGGCACTGGTCGCCCTGCACGAACTGGCGCCGTACGTGGTGCAGGCCGTGGGCGCGCTGCCGCGCTGGCTGCCGCCGGCGCTGGCCGGGGCACTGCTGCTGGTGGTGGGCGCGACGTACGAGCAGCGCAAGCGCGACGCGCGCCGGCTGAAGGACGCCCTGGGCCGGATGCGCTGAGGCGGGGCCGGCCCGGACGTCCTCCCCGGCGCCCCGGGCCGGCCCCGCATCGGGGACGACGGCCCGGTGTCGGAGCAGGCACACAAACGCAGAGGGTCCGTGAGACTTCTCAGTCTCACGGACCCTCTGTCCGGGTGGGCGATACTGGTTTCGAACCAGTGACCTCTTCGGTGTGAACGAAGCGCTCTCCCACTGAGCTAATCGCCCGGGCGCACCGCAAACATTACCCCATGTCAGCGGCGCTCCAGGACCAGTCGCAGGTCACTCGCTGATCTTCCACGGCATCGTGATCCCGAACTTCCAGACGTAGATCCCGACGAGCACCGCGATGATCACCAGCCCCACCGAGGTGAGGATGATGTTGCGTCGCCGGACCTTGGGATCGAGCGCCCGCTGGGCGGCCTCCGTGACCTTTCGCCTGGTCCAGCGCAGCACCAGCTGGGCCCAGACGAACTCGGTCGCCCAGATCGCCATGCCTCCGAAGATCACCAGCCACCCGGGACCGGGCAGCGGAAGCATGATGATGCCCGCCACCACCACGGCGAGGCCGACGATGAAGACGCCGACCTGCCAGCTCAGGTGCAGCGTCCTGGACGACTTGATGAAACCCGGCGCACGCGAGCCCAGCTCACGCTCCGCCTTCGCCGTGCCCCCCGCAGCGGACTCCGCGACCGCCTTCTCGGCAGCCTCGCTCCGCTCGTCACTCTCCGCATTCATGAATCCCAACCTACCCGAACGCTCCTCGTCACCGGAATGGCCGCATAACTCAAAGTTACACACCGCTGTACGAGCTACCTGAAGGATCACAAAAGGGTCAGAGGGGTTTACAACGCCACCGTAGGTGGCATGTCGATTTCGCCGACGTGCGAATCCCCGAGCGCACACTGAGCGAAAGGCCCTGGCGCTTATGAACACCACGGTCAGCTGCGAGCTGCACCTGCGCCTCGTTGTGTCGAGCGAGTCCTCACTGCCTGTACCCGCGGGCCTGCGGTATGACACGGCCGATCCCTATGCCGTGCACGCCACCTTCCACACCGGAGCGGAGGAGACGGTCGAATGGGTATTCGCCCGTGACCTCCTTGCCGAGGGGCTGCACCGGCCCACCGGCACCGGAGACGTCCGCGTCTGGCCATCACGTAGTCACGGCCAGGGCGTCGTCTGCATCGCACTGAGCTCCCCAGAGGGCGAAGCCCTGCTCGAAGCTCCGGCACGAGCCCTGGAGTCGTTCCTGAAGAGGACCGACGCCGCGGTTCCGCCCGGCACCGAGCATCGTCACTTCGATCTCGACACGGAGCTCTCACACATCCTGGCCGAGAGCTGAGCCAGGCCGAGAGCTGCGGGACGCCGTCCGACTCGGGGAGACGGCGTCGCGCGGACAACCTCATACGGCAGACACCGGCGCCGTCATCGCGGAAACCACCGCGGCGACGGCGCCGGCGCGTGCACGGGGTCCGGCCCCACCGGACCCGCCGAGAACGGCCGACAGTGACCGGACCGGCTGAGAACGACCGGTAACGGCAGAGGCCGACCGGAACCGGCCGGTATCGGCCGCGGGCGGTCCGCTCCTGCCCGGCCGAGCCACTCGGGCGGCATGAGCCCCACAGCCCCCTCCCGCCCGCCGTACGGACACCACAGGCCCCAGCGGCCCCCGTGGCCGATAAAGGGCTCCCCCGGCCCCCTATACGCCCGCACCGGGCCGGGAGCGGGTCCGCCGAGCCAGTAGAGTCAGCCGCCATCGGCGGGCGCCCGCCTGCCGGAGGCCAGGGAGCGAAATCGTGCTGATCCCACACGACACCCGGATCGCCCTCGACACGGTGGTCGATCTGGTGAACACCGCACCGGAGAACGGGCTGCCGGACAGGGGGCCCGCGGACATAACCGGGCAGAGACCGACGGGCGGCCCCCCGGACGCGTCCACCCGCGCGGCCGCCGACCAACTCGCCGACATCGAGTCGCTGTACGCCTTCGCGGAGCGCCACCTCATCAGTGGTGTCGGCACGCTCGGCGAGAAGGACCTGCGGGCGGTACAGGACGTACGGAGCCGGTTCGCGGAGATCTTCGCGGCGCCGGACGCCCGGACCGCGGCCGACCTGGTCAACCGGCTGGTGGCCGCGGCGGGCACCACACCGCAGCTCACCGATCACGACGGCTACGACTGGCATGTGCACTACTTCGCGCCGGACGCCTCGATCTCCGACCACCTCGCGGCCGACTGCGGCATGGCGCTGGCCTTCTTCGTCGTCGCGGGCGAGCAGGAGCGGCTGCGGCGCTGCGAGGCACCGGACTGCCGGCGCGCCTTCGTCGACCTGTCGCGCAACCGCTCCCGCCGCTACTGCTCCAGCCGTACCTGCGGCAACCGGCTCCACGTCGCCGCCTACCGGGCCCGGCGCCGGGAAGCCGCGGGCTGACCGGTCCTCCGGGATCGCGGCCACCGCCTGCCCGGGAACGCCACCGGGGCATCACCGCGGGCTCACAGCATGAAGAGATCATGCAACGCGGCCATCAGCAGCAGGACGCCGATCACCGTGAGGAAGATCATCAGGGGTGGCTGGGAAAGCGCGAAGAGGCAGCCACGGGGCTCTTCGACAGGGGGTGCGGGGGCCTCGCCCCGGGATGTGTCCACCATCTCGAAGTGATCATGACTCACCCCGACCCCTCTTGGCGATCAACACGCGTCTTCTCCGCGGGAGTTCACCGCTCCGTGGCTGCTCGGATTCGCTCCGGCGTCCGAGACGCCGTCACACTTTCGGAACTCCGCCCCCGGGTCGGCGTGGCGACGCGCTGGAGGCGCGCACGACGAGTTCCGGCTGGAGCACCACATTGCGGTGACGGTGCCCGCCGTCCTCGTCGTCCGCCTCCTCCAGCAGCAGTTCCGCGGCCATCCGCCCCATCACGACGGCGGGCTGACGTACGGAAGTGAGCGGTACGGCGGCAGCCGCGGCGAACTCGATGTCGTCGTACCCGACGATGGCGACGTCCTGCGGCACCCGCACACCCGCCGCGTACAGCGCCTGGAGAACACCCAGGGCGAGCAGGTCATTGGCGCAGAAGACGGCGGTGGGGCGTGGCACGAGTCCCAGCAGCCGGGCTCCGGCGTCACGGCCGGCCGCGACGTCCAGGCGGTCGGAGGGGATCTCGACGAGCGCCTCGGGGGGCAGACCGGCCTCGGCGAGAGCGGCGAGGGCCCCCTCGCGGCGGTCCCGGATCTGGTGCAGGTCACCGGGGCCGCTGACATAGGCGACGGAGCGGTGCCCCGCCGAGACGAGGTGCCCGACGGCCAGGGCGCCGCCGCGCACGTCGTCCACGGAGACCGCGCAGGACTCGACGCCGGGCGCCACCCGGTCGACCAGTACGAACGGGATCCGATGGCGGCTGAACGCCTCCAGGTTGCGCCCGGTGGCGTCCGCCGGTGTGACGAGCACGCCGCACACCCGCTGCTCGGCGAAGAGTCCGAGGTATTCGGCCTCCTCCGCCGGGCTCTGGTCGCTGTTGCAGACCATGACGCCGAGGCCGGCCTGTCGTGCGGCGCGCTCCGCCCCGCGGGCCACGTCGACGAAGAACGGGTTGCCCATGTCCAGGACGAGCAGCGCCATGATCCGGCTGCGGCCCGCCCTGAGCTGGCGTGCGGACTCGCTGCGCACGTACCCCAGCTCGTCGATGGCGGCCAGGACACGGGCGCGCGTCTCCGGCAGCACCGCCTCGGGCCGGTTGATCACATTGGAGACCGTGCCCACCGAGACTCCGGCCCGCCGGGCCACGTCCTTGATCCCTGCCACACGCCCCACTTGCCTGCCCCACTGATGCGTTCGGCCGCCGCACTCACGGGCGGCGCTTCCCATCGTACGGACGCCGGTGTGCCGCACCGGGCCTTCCCGGCCGCCGTGTCCCTACCGCCGCGAGCCCTGTGCCGATGCGCGTCGGCACAGGGACGCACACCGCCACGCACGACGGGGAATGAATTGTTTCAATCCGCGGCGGACGCTCACTCCGTCCTCGTACGACGTCAAGGCACTGGTCACGCGGGCGCCAGTCCCGAACCGAACACCCGGCATAAATCGATTCATGCTGGAGAGGCGCCCCACGGGACGGTCTCAGATGCCGTGCTTCTTCAGGATCGCCTCGATGTCGCTGAAGTCCTCACCGGGCGCCGCGGACGGCTGCCGGCCCTTCTTCGGCTGGGCCTGGGGGCGGGCCGATGCGGCCGGGGCGCCGGAGCCGAGGGAGGGCGCCGAGGCCGCGGGGGCGACCGCCTCGTTCCGCGCGGCGGCGCGGGCCGCCTTGCGCTCCTTACGGGTGGTGCCGCTGCGGCGCTCGATCGCGCGGGTGGTCATGAACAGCAGCCAGGCCACCCCGAGCACACCGAAACCGAGCCAGACGCTCGGCTTGAACGCGATCCCGGAGACCCACTCGACGATTCCGGTCATGACCAGCCCGACCGGCACGAGGGAGTAGGCGGCGATCCTGGTCGCCGTGAGGAACCGCTTGCGGTACGCGGTGACCGCGGCGATGCCGAGACCGGCCACCGACGCCGCGGAACAGATGGTCTCGGCAAGCATCGGGGCCTCCAGGAGCGCGGGGAAACGTCCCCTCCATCCTGCACCGATCACCGGCGTCCGGGCCACGCCCCCCGGCCACATCAGGGACATTTCAGGGCCGCGCTCCTCCCCAGGTCCCGATGGGAAGACCTCCACCCGGCCTGAAAGACTGTTCCCATGAGCGATTCCACCCCCGCAGCCCCGGTCGTCCTCGACATCTGGTGCGATCTCGAATGTCCCGACTGCCACCTGGCCCTCAGCGATGTGCACGCCCTGCGCGCCCGGTACGGCGACCGCGTCGAGGTCCGGCTGCGGCACTTCCCGCTGGACAAGCACAAGCACGCGTACGCCGCGGCGCAGGCCGCCGAGGAGGCCGCCGCGCAGGGCAAGGACTGGCCGTACATCGAAGCGGTGCTGGCCAGGACCGACGAGCTCGCCCGCACCGGCGAGCCGCTGCTTCTCGACGTGGCACGTGAACTGGGCCTGGACGCGGAGGAGTTCGACACCGCGCTCATCGACGGCCGGCATCTGCTGATCGTCGACGCCGACCAGGCGGAGGGCAGGGCGATCGGCGTCACCGGCACCCCGACGTATGTGGTCGGCGACGAGCGTCTGGACGGCGGCAAGAGCCAGGACGGGCTCCGCGAGCGGATCGAGGAGATCATCGACCGGCTGCTCGCCGAGCGGGGCTGACCCTGGGGCGCCGCCTCACCGGGCGAGCGGGGCCCCGGGGGCGCCGCGCCACCGGGCCGCCCTTCGGCGCCGCTACAGCGCCTTGGCCAGGTTGTACTGGGTCGTCGTGTAGCCCAGCGACTCGTACAGCCGCAGCGCCGGGGTGTTGGCGGCGAAGACGTGCAGGCCGAGCCGGTCGAACCCGGCTTCGCGGGTGATGTCCTCGGCAAGACGCATCAGGGCGCGGCCGTAGCCCTTGCCCCGGTGCCCGGTGCGCACCTCGACGTCGTAGACGTACCCGACGGTCTCCCCCGGCCGCGTCTCCCGCCGCGCCACCCACACATGGCCGACGACCTCGTCCTCGTGGACCAGAACGTGGAAGTGCATGCCGTCGGTGGCCCGGCCGTCCGGGAGGTTGCGGGCCTGGTCGGTCTCGGCCTTGTGCCGGGCCTGCTCCTCCGGTACGCCCCGGTCGATCCAGTCCTGTGCGTACGCCTTCATGCTGGAGACGTCCCAGCGGGCGTACTCCTCGGCACTCATGGGGCGGCCCGTGAGGCCGGCGGGCAGCTCGGCGGGGTCCGGCCCGAGCTCCTTGATCATGTTCCGGCTCCGCTCCACGTAGCCGAGCGCGGCGGCCAGCCGCTGGGCGCCTTCGTTGCCCTCCGGGGCCTCGACGCGCACCTGGGTGCAGCCCCACCCCCGCAGCACCTCCTCGGCGGCGAGCGCGGCGATGGTGCCGCGACCGCGCCTGCGGTGCGCCTCGTCGATCCGCAGCGAGTGCAGAACCCCCGCCGTCGCGCCGAACGAATCATCGGTACTGATCCCGACAGCGCCGACGGCCCGTCCGTTGTCGCACACGTCGTAGATACGCGCCCGTGCGCCGTCGGCGCCTTGCTGAATCGGCCCGGTCGGCCGGAGTGTCGTGGTCATCACGGGCTTTCTATCCGCTGGGTGGCCATCCGTCACCCGCTTTTACGGACAGCGCCGCATGTTTACGGGCGGCGCCGCCTGTCACGGACGGCGACACGTGTCACGGGTCGAGGTCGTTGCCCGCTCTTTCGCCGAAGACGCGCATGGCCTTCGCCGTCACCGGCCCGGGGCTCCCGGCCCACTCCCGTGCGTCGACCCGGTGGACGGCCTGGATGTCCCGGAGCGTGGAGGTCAGGAAGACCTCCTCGGCGCGCTCCAGGACGTCCATCGGAAGGTCCGTCTCCTGAGCCCCCGTCCACTCCACGGCCAGCGCGCGGGTGATCCCGGCGAGGCAGCCGGAGGCGACGGGCGGGGTGTGGATCTGCCCGTCGAGGACGACGAAGACATTGGAGCCGGTGCCTTCGCAGAGCCGCCCGGCCGTGTTGGCGAACAGCGCCTCCGACGCACCGTGCTCACGGGCCCGGGCCAGGGCGACGACGTTCTCGGCGTACGAGGTGGTCTTGAGACCGGCGACCGCACTGCGTTCGTTGCGCGTCCACGGGACGGTGATCACGGCCGTGGTGTCGGGACGGCGCGCCGCCCCGCCCAGCGCGACGACCAGGCTGGGCCCGGCGTCACCGCGCTCGGAGCCGAGCGGAGACAGCCCGCCGGTGTAGGTGATCCGCAGCCGGCCGAGCGCCATCGGGTCGGCGCCGAGGACGGCGGAGGCGGCGCGGCGGACCTCGTCGAGGTCGGGGTCGGGCAGGCCGAGGCCACGGGCCGAGCGGGTCAGCCGGTCCAGGTGCCGGGTCAGGGCGAACGGGCGGCCATGGGTGGTCCTGACCGTCTCGAAGACACCGTCGCCCACGGTGAGCCCGTGGTCGAGCACGGACAGCCTGGCGTCGTCGGCGTCCCGCAGTCCGCCGTTGACCCAAATCCTCATGTCGCGGTCCTTCCTGTCTCCTCGAAGGCGCCCGACGCCACAGCGAGCAGCCTCGACGCCTTCAGTTCTGTCTCGTCCCACTCGCGCTCCGGGTCGGAGCCCCAGGTGATGCCCGCCCCGGTGCCGAAGCGGAGGACCGGCACGGGAGGGTCCCGGTCGATCCAGAACGTCCGTATACCGACGGCCAGCCCGGCAGTGGCCCGGTCGGCGTCGACCCAGCCGATCCCACCGCAGTACGGTCCGCGCGGCGCGGTCTCCAGCGCCTCGATGATCCGCAGCGCGCTGGACTTGGGCGCCCCGGTGACGGAACCGGGCGGGAACACCGCGGCCAGCAGCTCCGGCCAGCCCACCCCGTCGGCCAGCCGTCCGCGGACGGTGGAGACGAGGTGGACGAGCCCGGGATGCTTCTCCACCGCGCAGAGGTCGGGCACGCTCACGCTGCCGGTCGCGCAGACGCGCCCCAGGTCGTTGCGGACCAGGTCGACGATCATCACGTTCTCGGCGTGATCCTTGTCCAGAAGATCGTCCTCGGTACGCCCGGTTCCCTTGATCGGCCCGGACTCGACCATCCGCCCGTCCCGCGCGAGGAACAGTTCGGGCGACGCGGTGGCGATCTCCACTCCGTGCGCGGGCAGCCGGATCGTTCCTGCGTACGGGGCCGGGTTGCCGCGCGCCAGCAGCGCGGTGAGGGCGTCGACGTCGGCGCCGCCCGGATCGGGGAGCGGCGCGGACATCACCCGGCAGAGATTGGCCTGATAGACCTCACCCGCCGCGATGTGTTCACGGATCCGCCGTACGCCCGCCGTGTAGGCGTCCCGGTCCAGTGATGAGATCCAGTCCCCCGTGGCGGGGCCGCGCCAGGCACCGGGCACGGGAGCGGGCACCGGCTCCGTCCGTACGGTGGAGAAGCGGGCGCAGACGAGGCGGCCTTCGAAATCGGCACATACGGCCCAGAAACCGGATGAGTCGAGAGCTGCCGGGTCACTGGTGACATCCCGCAGACCGGAGGCGACGAGGCCGCCGAAGCGGGCTATCGGAGCAAGGTCGAACACTCTGGTGAGTCTAGGACGGTGCGCGGTGACCTGCGCCGGGGCGGGGGCACCGCAGCACGCTGCGCAAACGCGTTTTTGTACTGGCCCAGGAATCCGCTAGAGTTCAACACGTCGCCGGGACGCGCAAGCGCACCGGAAAGACACGCGGACGTAGCTCAGTTGGTAGAGCGCAACCTTGCCAAGGTTGAGGTCGCCAGTTCGAACCTGGTCGTCCGCTCGCAGAAGGTGGGGGATCTTCCCGAACCCCCATCCCTGGTGGAGTGGCCGAGAGGCGAGGCAACGGCCTGCAAAGCCGTCTACACGGGTTCAAATCCCGTCTCCACCTCCAAGGACGATTAGCTCAGCGGGAGAGCGCTTCCCTGACACGGAAGAGGTCACTGGTTCAATCCCAGTATCGTCCACCGGTCCGCAAGGATCCCCGCGCGATTAGCTCAGCGGGAGAGCGCTTCCCTGACACGGAAGAGGTCACTGGTTCAATCCCAGTATCGCGCACGCAGTACACGCAGGGTCACCCTGCGCGATTAGCTCAGCGGGAGAGCGCTTCCCTGACACGGAAGAGGTCACTGGTTCAATCCCAGTATCGCGCACCAGCCCAGAACCCCCGGTCGTCTCGACGACCGGGGGTTCTGCCGTTCCCTCGTCGCCCCGCGCACGATCCCGCGGGCCCCGGACAGGACGCGTCCGGGGCCCGCGGGACGGCAAGGGATTCAGGAGGAGAAGAGCATCCGGCCGAAGCTCTTCTGACGGTGGTGGCCGTGGTGACCGCCGTGGTGCTGCGGGGCGCCCCACGCGGGAGCGGGCGCCGCGGCCGCCGGGTAGGCCTGCGGGGCGGGGGGCGCGGGCGGGGCCTGCTGCGTCCACTGCGACTCCAGACGGGTCAGGGACTCCAGCTCGCCGTAGTCGAGGAATATCCCGCGACAGCCGCTGCACTGCTCGATCTGGACGCCATTGCGGTTGTACGTGTGCATCTGCGCGTGACACTTGGGGCACTGCATCATCGGCTCGGCTCCTCGCCTTCGGTGTGCCGTCGCCGGAATGCCTGCCCGACGGCGGTCGGTTCACCCTACGACGAGCCTTCGGCCGCCAACTCGGGCGGGAGGGACGCAATTCGGGCACAGGCATCGATCATCATCTGCTCCACCTCATCCGGAGTTCGGCCCTCCGCGGCGGACTTGGCGAAGGCGAGCGCCGCGGTCTGCACCGTGAGGGCGCGTGCCGGGACATCCAGTTCGGGCCAGGGGTCCCCGCCGGCGGGTACGGCCGGACCGCCCGCGCCCCGGTAGGCGGCCAGGAAGCGCAGCCAGACTTCGGGGGGCAGCAGCCCGGCGGCGTACCAGGCGGCGGGCCGGGCGAGGTCCCAGGACGGGTCGCCCAGACCCGCGTCGTCGACATCGATGAGCAGCCAGGGGCCGTGCGGAGCCGGGTGCCGGACGAGTTGGCCCAGGTGCAGATCCCCGTGGCAGAGGAAGCCGGCGCGGTGCGCGGGGGGCGGTTCCTCGCCACGTGCCCAGGCGGGCAGGGAGCGCCAGGCGGCGAGGACGGCGGAGGTGGCCGGCTCACCGGGCCGGGCCGCCCGCATCCGGGCCACGGCGAGGGCGGCCTTGGCAGGGCCACGCATCGGCGGGAGCGGCAGTGGGGGTCCGGTGCGGTGGAGGCGGGCGAGCAGAGTGGCGGCTTCTTCCCAGGGCGCGGCGTCGGGGTCCGCCGGGTCGACGGGTTCACCGTGCGGCCAGAGGGTGACGGGGCGGCCGGAACGGGGCCGGGCCGGTGCGGGCAGCGGGGGAAGCAGGACGCCGGTCAGCCGGGGGTCGGCCGCCAGGGCGACGCGGGCGGCGAGCGCCTCGCGGTCCGTGTCCGCGGCGTGCGCCTTGGCCACGATCCGGCCGCTGCGGACGACGGTGCCGTCCGGGCGGTCCGCCAGCACCTGGGGCGGCCCGCAGACGCACCGTACGGCGGGCGGATGGGAGCTGTCGTGCGCGAGTGCGCCCAGCTCCCGTACGACTGCGGTGGTACTCAACGGCTCCCCCGGCGATGATCGCTCCGGCCCTGCCGCCGGTCCCGCGACGAGCGTACGCGGCGGGGCGGGCGGAGGCCGCGGGCGTTCGCGTACGCCCGCCGAGCGCGCGGAGCGCTGTACAGGGTTCGTCTGCGCGCACCGTCCCGTCGGTGACGCGCCGCTCCGTCCACGAGGGGGGCCGCCGTGGTCCGGACAGCGCGATGTCCGGTCAGCTCCCCAGCTGACCGGACAAACGCTGCCGTCCGCCGCACCCCCGTCCCCACGGGGTTGTTGGCCGGATGTCCCGGTCCGGACCGCTCTTCCGGACCCGGGGCGCCGCTCAGCGCCCCAGCATCACGCCCACGGACGACGCCTGTGTGACCACTGCGTCCCAGCCGCCGAAGACGACTACGAGCAGGGCCGCCAGAGGAAGAACCATGGCCGTCGCCACCAAGGGGTGACGCGTGCCGGACGGGCGGGCGCCGAACGAGGCGTATGCCTTGCGTCCCTGCGTGCGGATCATGGTCCGCGTTGCCGTGTCCGACATGGTTCCTCTCCTGACCTGATGTGGGGCGGCGGGCGTTGACCTCGGGGGACGAGTGCTTCACCCGCCGCTTGACCTCAACATTAGGGAAGCGTCGGGCAGGGGTCGTCATGCCCGCGTACCGAATGCCGGGCCTCCCGGAGGATGAGCTGTCGGTAGTCGACGTACTCCCCTGGGTGGAGATCGGGCGTCAGGGCTTGGGGTCATCCCGGAGGGGACGTTCGCAGGCGTCCTCCCTGAGAACCGCTTGTTCGACCGGGCGAGCCCCCGGTCGCCCTGAAGGGTGCGGTACGCACCACGGAGCCGCTCCGGGTGACTTCACTCACTTCCACCACCCCCCGGCGGAGGGCTGTCTCCCCCCTGCGGCCCACTCCGGAGGCCCCCGCCCCGTAGGCACCGGTCGTGTCTCCCGCGTCCACGGTCCTCTCCCTTCGATCCTCCCGCATCGATCCAATCCCCCTTCTGCGACGGTCCCTTGAGATCTCGCACGGGGCGGGAGGCCCGGATCCACGGCCTCCTGACCACTCTTCACCTTTCCCACCCGGCACTGACAATCGAATCTCCGGGGAGGGCGCGGCCTCTGAGCGCGCCGGGCGCCGGGTACGTAAGCTGTGCCTCGTCAGGCGGACCAGGCAGCGGGGATGGGCAGACGATGGCGATGATGCGGCTCCGGCGCGAGGACCCGCGTCTCGTCGGCTCGTTCAGGCTGCACCGGCGACTCGGGGCGGGCGGCATGGGCGTCGTCTATCTGGGTTCCGACCGGCGTGGTCAGCGGGTGGCCCTCAAGGTGATCCGGCCCGACCTGGCGGAGGATCAGGAGTTCCGTTCGCGCTTCGCACGCGAGGTGTCGGCGGCCCGGCGGATCCGCGGAGGCTGCACGGCGCGTCTGGTCGCCGCCGATCTGGAGGCGGACCGCCCCTGGTTCGCGACGCAGTACGTCCCCGGTCCCTCCCTGCACGACAAGGTCGCCGAGGAGGGCCCGTTGGCCGCCGCCGAGGTGGCCTCGATCGGGGCGGCGCTCTCCGAGGGGCTGGTGGCGGTGCACGAGGCGGGTGTCGTCCACCGTGATCTGAAGCCGTCGAACATCCTCCTCTCCCCCAAGGGCCCCCGGATCATCGACTTCGGTATCGCCTGGGCGACCGGGGCGAGCACGCTGACCCATGTCGGTACGGCGGTGGGGTCACCCGGTTTCCTCGCGCCCGAGCAGGTCCGGGGCGCGGCGGTGACGCCCGCGACGGACGTGTTCTCGCTCGGTGCCACCCTCGCCTACGCGGCGATGGCCGATTCGCCCTTCGGGCACGGCAGTTCCGAGGTGATGCTGTACCGCGTGGTGCATGAGGAGCCGCAGCTGCACGACGTGCACGACGCGCTCGCCCCACTGGTACGGGCCTGTCTGGCGAAGGACCCGGAGGAGCGGCCGAGCACGCTCCAGCTCTCCATGCGGCTCAAGGAGATCGCGGCCCGGGAGGCGCAGGGCCTGCACGAGAGCCGGCCGCCCACCCAGCGCTCCGCTCAGGAGCTGGACCGGCCGACCGGCCGCCTGGACGGTCCGTACACCGAGCAGCACACCCGCCGCGCGGACGGCCCCTCGGCGCCCCGCCCCCAGCAGAACAGGCGTACCGCGCCGGCCCGTCCGGCCGCGCCCCGTACCGGAGGTTCGCGCTCCCAGCCGGCCCCGCGCAACACCACGCGTTCCGGTAAGCGCCCCGGCGCGACGAACGGCACGAAGAACGGCCGGCCGGGCACCAGAGGCGGGGCCCGGACCACCTCGGCGGGGCGGCGGCCGGCGAATCCGCGACTGCTGCGGCAGCGGCTCGTCGTCTTCGTCGTCGTGACCCTGCTCGTGGCGCTGGGCATCGCCGCCGCACAGGGGTGCCAGGGTCCGGCGCGCGGGCTGGGCGCCTCGCAGCCGCACACGCACAACGCCGACGCGCGGCACGCGCAGGCGGGTGTCCCTCTGCAACGGTAGGTTCCGGCGGGTGCCCCTCCGGAGCAGTGAACTCCGGCGGGTGACCCTCCGGAACGGTAGGTTCCGGGGCGGGCGACCGCCGGAGCGTGGTCAGCCCCGGGGCCGGCCCGTCGCCACCGCGTAGAAGGCGACCGCCGCCGCCGCTCCCACGTTCAGCGAGTCGACGCCGTGCGCCATGGGGATACGGACCCATTCGTCGGCGGCCATCAGTGCCTGTGTGGACAGCCCGTCGCCCTCGGCTCCGAGCATCAGCGCCACCCGCTCCAGCCGGTGCGGTGCCGCCTCGTCGATGCTGGACGCCTTCTCGTCGGGGGTGAGGGCGAGGAGCTTGAAGCCCGCCTCCCGTACCGACTCCAGCGTCTTGGGCCAGGCGTCGAGCCGGGCGTAGGGAACGGAGAAGACCGCACCCATCGAGACCTTGACCGAACGCCGGTAGAGCGGGTCGGCGCAGTCCGGTGAGAGCAGCACGGCGTCCATGCCGAGGGCGGCGGCGCTGCGGAAGATCGCACCGATGTTGGTGTGGTCGTTGACCGACTCCATGACGACCACGCGGCGGGCCGTGGCCAGCAGTTCGTCGGCGGTGGGCAACGGCTTGCGCTGCATGGAGGCGAGGGCCCCCCGGTGCACGTGGTAGCCCGTGACGCGTTCGGCGAGCTCCGGATTGACCGCGTACACGGGCGCCGGGACCTCGTCGATGACGTCGCGCATCACATCGACCCACTTGGCGGAGAGCAGCATCGACCGCATCTCGTACCCGGCGTGCCTGGCCCGTCTGATCACCTTCTCGCCCTCGGCGATGAAGAGGCCCTCGGCCGGCTCACGGCGGCGCCGGAGTTCGACATCGGTCAGGCCCGTGTAGTCGCGCAGGCGCGGGTCGTCGGGATCGTCGACGGTGATGAGATCAGCCACAGGGTGATACTGCCTTGTCCGGTGTGTGGTGCCAACGCCTTGGATGAAGATCGGTTACCGCGGGTTACCCGGCGGGGGGTGCCACGGAGTCCGGTCCGACCGCGACGACTTCGCCGATGACGATCACGGCGGGCGGGCGCACCTCTTCGGTGACGGCTCGTTCGCCGACGGTCGCCAAGGTCGCGTCGACCCGGCGCTGGGCGGCCGTGGTGCCCTCCTGGACCAGGGCGACCGGGGTCCCGGGGTCCTTGCCGTGGGCGATCAGCGCGGCCGCGATGGCGCCGATCTTGTCGACGGCCATCAGCAGGACCAGGGTGCCGCGCAGTCGGGCGAGCGCCGCCCAGTCGACCAGCGAGCGCGGGTCCTCCGGGGCGACATGACCACTGACGACGGTGAACTCATGGGCGACGCCGCGGTGGGTGACCGGGATACCGGCCGCGCCCGGAACGGAGATGGAGCTGGAGATCCCGGGGACGACCGTGCAGGAGATGCCCTCGGCCGCCAGTGCCTGGGCCTCTTCCATGCCCCGGCCGAAGACGAACGGGTCGCCGCCCTTGAGCCGGACGACGGCCTTGCCCGCCTTGGCGTGCTCGATCAGCGCCCGGTTGATCGCCTCCTGGGCCATGTAGCGGCCGTACGGAATCTTCGCGGCGTCGATCACCTCGACATGCGGCGGGAGTTCGTCGAGCAGATCACGGGGGCCCAGCCGGTCGGCGATGACCACGTCGGCCTCGGCGAGCAGACGACGGCCTCGCACGGTGATCAGGTCGGGGTCGCCGGGACCGCCGCCGACCAGCGAGACGCCGGGGGCGCGGGTGCGGTGGTGCGGGGCGGCGAGGGTGCCGTCGCGCAGGCCCTCCACGATGGCGTCGCGGACGGCGGCGGAGTGGCGGGGGTCGCGGCCCTGCGAGGTGGTGGTGAGGACGGCGACCGTGACGTTCTCGCTGCGGCCGGTGGCCGGGGTCCAGGCGGTGGCGGCCTCTGCGTCGTCGCTGCGGACGCACCAGGTACGGGAGCGCTCCGCCTCGGCGGAGGCGGCGTCGGCGGCGACCGGGTCGGAGCACGCGACGAGGGCGTACCAGGTGTCGCCGAGATCGCCGTCGCGGTACCGGCGGCGCTCCCAGCGGATCTCGCCGGCGTCGGCCATCGCCTCGACGGACGGGGTGGCGGACGGGGAGACCAGGGTGATGTCGGCACCGGCCGCGATGAGTGCGGGCAGGCGGCGCTGCGCGACCTGGCCGCCGCCGACGACGACGACGCGGCGCCCGTTCAGGCGCAGTCCGACGGGGTAAGCGGGGTGATCGGCGTGCTCGGCCATGGTGGTGCGGGCTCCTCGTGCGGGGTGGTGCGTAGGGGGCCGCTGTGGGGGTGGAGCGGCTGGGGCGGGGGGCGAGGGCGTGGGGGCGTGTCGCGTGGGACCACGATACGCGGGGCGGTTACGGGGTCGGTCGCCTGCGGCGGGCTTGTCCCCTACCCGCCCCTTCCCGAAACCGGGGCACCGCCCCGGACCCCGCTCCTCAAACGCCGGAGGGGCTGGGGGTGGGGGGTGGGGTTCGCCGGCCCCCGGCACCCAGCTGTCCTCGAACGCCGGACGGGCTGGAAGTGGGGCGGGCTGCCCCGGGCCCCGCGCCCCGGTGTCCTCAAACGCCGGACGGGCTGGAGTTGGGGACGGTGAGGCCTGGGCTCGGGGAAAGGATGTCCTCGAACGCCGGAGGGGCTGGGTCGGCCGACGGGGGCCGGGGTCGGCCGACCGGGCCGGGGTTCGCCTGCGGGGCCCGGCCCGGCCCCGCTCCGCAAGCGCCGGGTGGGCTTGAGGAGCGGGGGCGGCCGGTCGGTCGCCGGCGAGGTTACTTCTCCGTGACGCCCGCGGCGTCGAACGTCGCCACCTCGTGCATCGCGCGGGCCGCGCTCTGCACGATCGGGAGCGCGAGCAGGGCGCCCGTGCCCTCGCCGAGGCGCAGGTCCAGGTCGACCAGCGGGCGCAGGCCCAGCTTGTTGAGAGCGGCGACGTGGCCGGGCTCGGCGCTGCGGTGGCCGGCGATGCAGGCGGCGAGGGCCTCGGGGGCGATGGCCCGTGCGACCAGGGCCGCCGCGCCCGCGCTCACGCCGTCGAGGATGACCGGCGTACGCAGCGACGCGCCGCCGAGCAGGAAGCCCGCCATCGCGGCGTGCTCCAGGCCGCCGACCGCGGCGAGCACGCCGATCGGGTCGGCCGGGTCGGGCCGGTGCAGGTCGAGCCCCCGGCGGACGACATCGACCTTGCGGGCGTGCATCTCGTCGTTGATCCCGGTGCCCCGGCCGGTCACCTCTGCCGCGTCGATACCGGTGTATACGCAGATCAGGGCGGCCGACGCGGTGGTGTTGGCGATGCCCATCTCGCCGGTCAGCAGCGCCTTGTTGCCCGCGGCCACCAGGTCGCGGGCGGTCTCGATGCCGACCTCGATGGCCGCGAGGACCTCTTCGCGGCTGAGTGCGGGACCGGTGGTGAAGTCCGCCGTGCCGGGGCGCACCTTCCGCGGCAGGAGACCCGGCGTCGCGGGCAGCTCGGAGGCCACACCGACATCGACGACACAGACCTCGGCGCCGACCTGGGCCGCGAAGGCGTTGCAGACGGCTCCGCCGCCGAGGAAGTTGGCCACCATCTGGGCCGTGACCTCCTGCGGCCAGGCGGTCACACCCTGGGCGTGCACCCCGTGGTCCCCGGCGAAGATCGCGACGGCCGCGGGCTCGGGGATCGGCGGCGGGCACATCCGGGAGAGCCCGGACAGCTGGGCGGAGATGATCTCCAGCATGCCGAGCGCACCGGCCGGCTTGGTCATCCGCTTCTGGCGTTCCCATGCCTCGCCGAGCGCCTTGGCGTCCAGCGGGCGGATGTTGGAGATGGTCTCCTGGAGCAGGTCGTGCGGCTCCTCGCCGGGCAGGGCACGCCGCCCGTACGTCTCCTCGTGCACGACCCAGGACAGCGGGCGGCGCTTGGACCATCCCGCCTGCATCAGCTCGGGCTCCTCGGGGAACTCGTCGACGTATCCGACACAGAGGTACGCGACGACTTCGAGGTGCTCGGGCAGTCCGAGCGCGCGGACCATCTCGCGCTCGTCGAAGAAGCTGACCCAGCCGACGCCGAGGCCCTCGGCGCGTGCGGCGAGCCACAGGTTCTCCACGGCGAGGGCGGAGGAGTACGGGGCCATCTGCGGCTGGGTGTGCCGGCCGAGGGTGTGCCGGCCGCCGCGGGTGGGGTCGGCGGTGACGACGATGTTCACCGGGGTGTCGAGGATGGCCTCGATCTTCAGTTCCTTGAACTGCTTGGCCCGGCCCTTGGGGAGCGAGCTGGCGTAGGCATCACGCTGACGCTGGGCCAGTTCGTGCATGGACCGGCGGGTCTCCGCGGAGCGGATGACGACGAAGTCCCAGGGCTGCGAGTGGCCCACGCTCGGTGCCGTGTGCGCGGCTTCGAGGACACGGAGCAGGACCTCGTGCGGGATCGGGTCGCTGCGGAAACCGTTGCGGATGTCGCGGCGCTCCCGCATGACCCGCAGGACCGCTTCGCGTTCGGCGTCGTCGTACCCGGGAGCGGGCGGGGTGACGGGCTGCTCCTGCGCGGGCGGCTCCTCGACGAGCTGCTCCTGCGCGGGCTGCTCCTCGGCGGCCACGGCGTCGGGGGCCACGGCGTGGGCCTGCCGCACGGCCGCGGGGGGAACCTCGACCGGCTCCCGCTCCACGAGCTCCGGGGTCTCGATGATCTCGGGCCCCGTGAAGTCCTCGGGTACGGGGACCTGCTGGGGGGCCTGGGCGGCCTCCGGCTCCACCACGGGCTCCGGCTCCACCACACGCTCCGGAGCGGCCACCACCGCGGGCGCCTCCTGCGTCACCACAGGTCCGGCCTCGGCGGGCGCCGGCTCCATGGGCGCCGGCTCCACGGCGGGCTCGACGGGGCCGGGCTCGACGGGGCCGGGCTCGACGGGGCCGGGCTCCTCGGCTTCCGGCGTGATCGGCGCCGCTGCGGGCTCGATCACCACGGGGGCGACGGCGGGCGCCTCGACGGCCGGTTCGGGCTCGGGCGCGGCTTCCGGCTCGACGACGGCTTCCGGCAGCTCGGCCTCGGCGACCGGTGCCGGGGCGGTGGCCGGAGCGGGAGCCGGGTCCGGAGTCGCCGCCGAGCCCTCCACGGGTACGAGGGGTTCCGCCGGCTCCTCCACCGTGGGGGCGACCTCGGACGTGACCTCGACGGGAGCCTCCGCCGGGGTCTCGACAGATGCCTCGACAGCTGCCTCGACAGGGATGTCCGCCGAGGGGGCCGTGGCCGCCTCGGCGGGGACCTCGGCCGGCACTTCGACGGCAACCTCCGCCGGCGCCTCGGCAGGTGCCTCCGCCGGGATCGCCGGAGCCTCCGCTTCCGTCGGCTCGGGGACGACCGTTTCTGCCGGAGCGGCCTGCTCGGGCGGGATCACCTGGTCCTGCTGGGCCGCGGCCTCCGGCTGGACGGCCTGGACGGCCTGCTCGGGTGCGGGTGTCTCCGCCGTCTGCTGCGGCGCCTGGGCACCCCACGGAGCCCCGCTCTGCGGCGGAAGCTCGCCCAGCTGCGGGCCGGGCAGCACCGGAGCCTCCTCGGCCGGGGCCTCGAAGTACTCGGGGCCCGCCGCGGGCGGTCCCGCGTGCCGTGCGGCCGTCGGGGCCGAGGGCTGCGGCGCACCGGCGGGCCCCCGGTCGGCGAGCGAGCGGACCACACCGCCGGTGGGCGTACCGCCGTACGACGGGGCCCCGTCCGACGCGGGGCCGCGGTGCAGCGGGCGGCGGGCGGGAGCCGCGGCGTGCGCGGCCACCGGGACCTGGGCGGGAGCCTGCGCGGGCGCGGGGCCCGGAATCCGTACGCCGTCGAGGTCGACGGAACCGGCGTCGCGGCCACCGGACTCGTGGGTGCCCTGGACGGTGCCGGCTGCCTGGGTGGCGTAGGCGGCCTGGCCCTGCGCGGGCACCGCGGACTGCGGCGCGGTCCTGACCTGTGCCTGGTTCTGGTCCTGGGCGGGGGCCTGCTCGGCGTTCGGGGCGGGTGCGTGGCCCGGTGCCGGTGCGTAGGACACGCCGGCTCCCGAGGTCTGGCCCGGAACGGCCGGGGCTGCCTGCGGGTCGCTCCAGGCGCCCTGGGAGGTCGGCATCAGCAGAAGGTCGTCGTCCTCGGGTGTGTGCTCGGAGGGATCGAGGAAGGTGTACGCGTCCGGGGCGGGGATGCCCGGCTGCTCCACCATGCCTGCGTTCTCCGGCAGTCCCTCGCCCGGGACCTGGCCGGTGTCAGTCATGCGTACCCCTCGCCCATCGTCAGTGCTCCTTCGGCCCTTCGCCCGGGATGCCCGAACCACGGCACGCCGGTGCTCGTCAACAAGAACGAGCGGGCTCGCCGCGCGGCACGAAACGCCCGCGGACCTCTTCATATTCTCGCGGCCGTACGCCGCCGCGACAGGAAGTTCTGCCACGGCTCTCTGTGGACTGCGCCACTTCGCGCGTCCCCCGGGATGTGCCGTACCACAGTGCGGACCAAAACGGTCCCCTTTTCCGGACATTGACGAACGAAGCGACGAACGGC
The DNA here is from genome assembly GCF_035917275.1 of Streptomyces sp. NBC_01237. Classification (NCBI taxonomy): domain Bacteria; kingdom Bacillati; phylum Actinomycetota; class Actinomycetes; order Kitasatosporales; family Streptomycetaceae; genus Streptomyces; species Streptomyces sp. NBC_01237. Next base: position 1,591,949 of record NZ_CP108508.1, read on the forward strand.
CGGGCGCGGTACAACGATCGGCCAGCCTACCCCGCGCGGCACGCCGCACAGGTCAGGGGGCGAGGTCCGAACGCCGTGCGGAGAGCAGGAAGACCACGGACCGTTCGCGTTCGGTCCACGCGGTGGTGTCGAGTTCGACGGACTGGAGCAGGGAGCATTCGACGGTGTATCCGTTCCCCGCGAGCGCGGCTCCGAGCGCCTCCGCCTCGTCGCGGGTCGACGCGTGGGTCACGATGCGTTCCGGGCGCCGGTCGGCGACGGCGGTGACGACGGGGACGCCGCCGCCCCCGATCCGTACGACGTCCGGTTCGGGCAGCCGTTCCAGGATGTGCGGGGCCTGCCCCTGGACGATCTGGAGGGGTACGCCGAAGGCGCGGGCGGCAGCCGCCGTACGGTCGCAGGCCGCCCGGTCGCTGTCGACGGCCAGTACCGCCGCGCCGAAGCGGGCCGCTTCCACCGCCAGGGCTCCGCTGCCGGAACCGATGTCCCAGAGCAGGTCGCCGGTGCGCGGGCCCAGGCGGGCCAGCTGGGCGGCGCGCAGGCCCGGGGACTCGCCCTCGCCGCTCTCCTCACCGGGGTCCGGCGCGCCGTCCCGGTACGCCTCCGCGGGCAGCGCCCAGCCTCGGGCGCCGCGGGGGTAGGCGGGCTGACGGCCGGCGATCCAGGCACCGGTGGCGCTGGTCTCGGGGCCGCCGCCGATGACGATGACGACGTTCGGGTCGCGCCAGGCGTGGTCGGCCGCCTTGTCCGAGGTCAGGACCGTGACCTGCTCGCGTGCGGTGCCGAGCTCCTCGCAGATCACGAAGGTGCGGTGCACGCCTTCGAGGAGGAGTGCCAGTTCGGCGGGGCCCGCGCCGGGTGAGGTGAGGACGGCGACCTTGTGGTGGGCGCGGCAGACGTTGACGGCGCGGCGCAGCGTGCGGGGGTGGGCGACGACGACCTGTGCGTCGTCCCAGGGCATGCCGGCGCGGGCGAACGCGGTCGCCACGGACGAGACGGCGGGCACGACTTCGACTTCCAGGCCGTGCTCGGGGGCGCGCAGGGTGCGTACGACGCCGAAGAAGCCGGGGTCGCCGTCGGCGAGGACCACGGGGCTGCCGCGATGTCCGGCGATCCGGCGGGCGGCCAGGTCGACGCTGCCGAGGCGGATGCGTTCGGCGCGTTCGGGGACTTCGGGCAGTGCGAGGTGGTGGGCCGCGCCCGCGACGAGCGTGGCGGCCGAGAGCGCCGCCGTCGCCGCTCTGGTCAGTGGCGAGCCGTCCCAGCCGATCACCGTGACCCGGTCGGCCATCGTCGTCTGTCTCCTGGGGGTGTAGCAGGCGGGGGTTGCCCACGGGTGGCGGGCAGGGTGAGAGTACCCGGTCGGTGCCGGGGCCCGGCGAGGGGCTGCGCGGTGTCAGTTCCAGTCGTTGTAGGTGCCGTAGCCACCGGCGTCGGCCAGTTCCTCGGCGACGCCTTCGAGGTCCTCGGGGAGCAGGCCCCAGACGATCAGGTCGGTCCGGATGTCGGTCCAGCCGCCGTCCGTGCCGTTCTCGGTCCGGGTGCGCGCTATCCGGGCGTTGCGCAGGACTCCCTCGCTGATGCAGCCCAGCTTCTGGGCGACCTGCTGGGAGGCGGTGTTGTCGGCGGGGGTGCGCAGCTCGATGCGTTCGAACCGCTGGTCGCGGAAGAGCCATTCGGCGAGCGCCAGCACGGCTTCGGTGGCGTAGCCCTCGCCGCGCGCCCAGGGGGCGGTGATGTAGCGGACCTCGGTGGCCAGGGTGCGCCAGTCGGTGTTCAGGAGCTGGACGGAGCCGACCAGGCGCTGGGTGAGGAATTCGGTGACGGCGAGGACGATGCCGTTGCCCGCGGTGCGCTCGGCGGGAGCGATCCTGCGGACCCAGCGTTCGGCGTCGACCTGGGTGTACGGGTGCGGCCCATCGGTCCAGGCGGTGACGAGTTCGTCGTTCATCATCTCGATGTACGCGGGGATGTCGGCCATCTCGAAGGGGCGCATCACCAACCTGTCCGTGCTGATGGAGATGGACGGAAAGGTGGAAGTCATGCGCAGCTCCATGCCGAAGACCGGGTAAAAGCACAGCATGCAGCATCGGGCCGACGTTGTGCATGGGCGGGTCCGCACGGCGGAGCCCCGCGCCCTCCCCGAGGGAGGGCGCGGGGCTCCGTTCGCAAGTACCCGGTGGAGGTCAGGACTTGGCGGGGGTACCGAAGGCCGGGATGACCGAGCCCTGGTAGGTGTCCTCGATGAACTTCTTGACCTCGTCGGAGTTGAGGAGCTTGATGAGCTTCTGGACGCGGGCGTCCTTCTCGTTGCCCTTCTTCACGGCGATGATGTTGGCGTACGGGTTGCCGTCGGCCTTCTCCAGCGCCAGGGAGTCCTTGGAGGGCTTGAGCTTCGCCTCGATGGCGTAGTTGCCGTTGATGACGGCGGCGTCGACGTCGTTCAGGGCGCGGGGCACGGTGGCGGCCTCCAGCTCCTTGAACTCCAGGCCCTTCTTGTCGGTGATGTCGCTCAGCTTGGCGTCGGTGCCGACGCCGTCCTTGAGGGTGATCAGACCGTTCTGGGCGAGCAGCTGGAGGGCGCGGCCCTCGTTGGTGGTGTCGTTCGGTACGGCGATGGTCCGGCCCGACTTGAGGTCACCCAGGTCCTTGACCTTCTTGGAGTACAGGCCCAGGGGCTCCAGGTGCACCGTGCCGACGGAGACGAGGTGGGTGTTGTTCTTCTTGTTGAAGTCGTCCAGGTAGGGCTGGTGCTGGAAGAAGTTGGCGTCGACCTGGCCGGTCTCGGTGGCGGTGTTCGGCAGGACGTAGTCCGTGAACTCCTTGACCTCCAGCTTGAGACCTTCCTTGGCCGCCAGGTTCTTCTGGACGAAGCCGAGGATGTCGGCGTGCGGGGTCGGGGACGCGGCGACGACGAGCGCCTTGGAGGTGTCGGCCTTGGCGCCGGTGTCGCCCTTGGACGCCGGGTCGGAGTCCGTACCGCAGGCGCTGAGGCCCAGGGCGAGGGCGGCGGTGGCGGCGGCAGCCGCGGTGATCTTGATGTTCTTACGCACGAAGAGTGCCTCTTTCGGTGATGAGGTGGTGCGCCCGGACAAGGAGTTCGGGCTTGGGAGGAGAGAGAGTCGGAGGGCGTCAGGAGAGGGTGCGGCCCCGGCGGGCCAGCAGGCGCACCACTCCGTCGCCGATCAGCTGGATCACGGTCACGATGACGATCAGCAGCGCGACGGTGATGAGCATGAACTGGTTGTCGAAGCGCTGGAATCCGTAGGTGACGGCCTTCGAGCCGAGCCCTTCGCCGCCGACCGCGCCCGCCATCGCCGAGTAGCCGATGAGCACGATGACGGTGGTGGTGACGCCGGAGACGAGCGAGGGCAGCGCCTGCGGCAGCAGCACCTTGCGGACGATCGTCGGGATGGAGCCGCCCATCGACTGGACGGCTTCGACGAGCCCGTGGTCGACTTCGCGGACCGCCGTCTCGACGAGCCGGGCGAAGAACGGGATGGCGCCCACGGCGAGCGGCACGATCATCGCCGTCGGGCCGATGAAGGTGCCGACGACCCAGGTGGTGAAGGGGATCAGGGCGATCAGCAGGATGATGAACGGCAGCGAGCGGCCGATGTTCACGATCACGCCGATGACCTTGTTGACCGCCGTGTTCTGCAGGAGTCCGCCCCGGTCGGTGAGGACCAGCAGGACACCGAGCGGAAGGCCGACCAGCACGGTGACGACCGCGGACCACAGCACCATGTAGAGGGTGTCGACGGTGCCCTGGGTCAGCAGTGGCTGCATTTCGGACCAGGTCACTTGGCGACCTCCTTGGTGAGCGGGGCGGATGCCTGTTCCGGTACGGCGGGGGCCTCGGCGTCCACGACCTCGGCCTGGAGGCCCTGCTCACGCAGGAAGCCGATCGGTACGACGTTGTCCTCGAAGCGGCCGGGCAGCTCGATGCGCATCCGGCCGATCTGGTTGCCGCCGACGGTGTCCATCGCCGCTCCGAGGATGGAGATGTCGATGTTGTACGTACGCGAGAGCTGGGAGATCACCGGTTGGCTCGCGGCCTCCCCGTGGAAGGTGACGTCGACGACCGTGCGGTCGGGGCCGGAGGCGGCGCCGCCGACCGGGAACAGCTCGTGGGCCAGTTCGGAGCCGGGGGTGGCGAGCAGTTCCCCGACGGTGCCGGACTCGACGATGCGGCCGCGCCGCATCAGCGCGGCGGAGTCGCAGACCGTCTTGACGACGTCCATCTCGTGCGTGATCAGCAGCACGGTGAGGCCCAGCTGCTGGTTGAGGTCGCGCAGCAGCGAGAGGATGGAGCGGGTGGTCTCGGGGTCCAGCGCGGAGGTCGCCTCGTCCGAGAGCAGCACCTTGGGGTCGCCGGCCAGGGCGCGGGCGATACCGACGCGCTGCTTCTGACCGCCGGAGAGCTGGCCGGGGTAGGCCTTCGCCTTGTCGGTGAGGCCGACGAGGTCGAGAAGTTCGAGTGCCTTGCGGGTGCGGGCCTGGCCGGAGACGCCGAGGATCTCCAACGGGAGTTCCACGTTGTCCCGCACATTGCGCGAGGCCAGGAGGTTGAAGTGCTGGAAGACCATGCCGATACGGCTGCGCGCCTCGCGCAGCTCCTGGCCGGCGCGGCGGCCTCGGCCGGCGAGCGCGGTGAGGTCCTGTCCGGCCACCGTGACGGTGCCGGACGTGGGCCGCTCCAGCAGGTTGACGCAGCGGATCAGGGAGGACTTCCCGGCGCCGCTCTGTCCGATGACGCCGTAGACCTCGCCCTCGCGGACGTGCAGGTCGACGCCGTCGAGTGCGGTGACCTCACGGCCGCGCGACTGGTAGACCTTCGTGAGGCCCGTAGTGGTGATCACAGGGGTTTCCGTCACTGTCGAGTGCGCGGCGCGGTGTCCGCCGGGCACGGGGCATTCGTCTGAAGAGACTGTTCGGGCTGGTCTGCCGGTGGGTCTCGGCATGGCCGGCCGCGGCGGAAGGCCGACAGGCAGCGCATGCTCGGGCGGGCTCGTTCCATTGGGTGCAAACGGCGCAGGCTCGGTCTCGCTTCGGGGCGCGAGGCTCAGGCTGGGGCCCTCAGAAGGCGCGCATTCGACACATACAACGAGCACCGGGCGTGCTGATCGCCTCGGTCGCAAGGATGCGGCTGCTCGTCGTGGTCATGTCCCAAGTAAAACAGACGTAACGACTCCCCGATCCCCGCTGTCCGGATAGCGGACAGCCGTGGATGGCCGTGCGGAACGGTGCGGGGAAAGCCGGGAGTCCTTCCTCGCGCGTCTGTGACCTGCGCCGATACAAGGGGACGGGGGGTGGGGGCGGTCGCCCGGGGCGGTGTGACGGGGAGGGCCGCTGTGGCCAAGGCCACGATCCCGTGCCCGTGGGCGTGACGGTGACCGTTGCCGCGGCACGGGCCTTCGGGCGTGAGGGGCGCCGGGCCCCTCGCGGAGGTCCGGCGGCTCCGTAATACCCTCGCCTCATGCTTGACGCCCTGACGGTCGCGGTCGCCGTGTCCGCGCTCGCCCTCGCCGCCTGGTGCGGATTCGCCGCCTACCGGGACCAGCCCACGAAGGACTGGCACTTCATCGGGATGGCCGTCGTCTCGGTGCTGGCCCTGGCCCAGCTGGTGGTGGGAATCGTGCAGCTGGCCCGCGGCGAGCGGCCGGAGCAGGGCATGACGATCTTCATCGCCTATCTGATCGGCTCCTTCGCCGCCGTACCGGCCGCCGGATTCCTGTCGCTGACCGAGCGGACCCGCTGGGGTTCGGTCACGGTGGCGGCGGGCGCGGTCGTGCTGGCGGTGCTCGAAGTGCGGCTCTACGACATCTGGGGAAACTGACCGTGACCGACACCGAACGCCCCGAGGCTCCCCCGAAGCAGTCCTTCGAGCTGGGCACCGGTCCCGGGCGGGTACTGGTCTGGTTCTACGGCGTGTTCACCGTGGCGGCCGCATCCCGCTCCGTCGTCGAGATGATCATGGACTTCGACAAGGCGCCGCTGGCCTATGTGCTGTCGGCCGTCGCGGCCCTCGTGTACGGCTTCATCACGTACTCGCTGGTGCGGGGCGGGGAGAAGGCCCGAAGGGCGGCGCTGGTGTGCTGCGCCGCCGAACTCGCGGGAGTGCTCGTCGTCGGTACGTGGACGCTGGTGGAGCCGTCCGCCTTCCCCGATGCGACCGTCTGGTCGGACTTCGGGATGGGCTACCTGTTCATCCCGGTGATCCTGCCGGTCACCGGGATGATCTGGCTGCGCCGCGCCAGGACCGTCTAGGGCCTCGCGCACCGTTCCGGGAGACCCCGGACGGGCCGGAGTGATCCGTCAGGCGCTGGCCACGTAGGCCCGTGCCTCCGCGTCCTTCTCCAGCAGGAGCATCCGCACCCCGTCCGCACCGGTGGCGGCCCCGACCTGCGCGTATCCCGCCCTGCGGTAGAGCCGCAGATTGTTCTCGCTGCGATGGCCGGTGTGCAGCCGGAAGCGGGTGGCCGACCGGTCCGCGGCCAGGCCCGCCTCCGCGGCCCCCAGCAGACGGGCGCCGAGGCCGTGTCCCTGGAGCCGGGGGTGGACGCAGAGCCTGGAGATCTGGCCCGTACCGTCCCGGTCGATGAATCCGCGTACCGAGCCGACCACTTCCTCACCCAGCCTGGCCACGAACACCAGATCCGCGGCGACTTCACCGCGCACCGATTCGAGACTCTGGACGAGAGGGTCTATCCGGTAGTTGTCGTAGAGCTCCGCCTCGCTCTGGAAGCAGAGGTACTGGAGCCTGAAGATCTGCTCGACGTCCTGTGCCGTCGCCGCCGAGATGGTCACACTCATGCCCATGTGTGCATGCCTCCCGCTCACCTGTCCGCCGGTTGTCTACCGCTCCTATCCCCGCGGTTCAGGAGCAACAACCTCCGCCGCCAGCATTCTGCGCAGACATCCAAGGCAACGGGAACGCATCGGACCCAAACTGCCCTGTGACATACCCAACTCCCCTGCGATTTCCCGGTAGGTCGGATCGCCGGGGGCGAGCATCGCCTCCAGCAGCCGGGAGCAGCGCCGGGGCAGCCGGGCCACGGCCGCGCGCAGCGCCCGGCGTTCGGCCGCGCCCAGGGCGGCCCGCTCCGGGCAGCCGGCCGGGTCGGCGCGGGGTTCCACCCGGGCGTACGGGTGTTCGTGCCGGGCCGTGCGGCGGCCTCGGCGGGCCTCTGCCCGTACGGAGTCGCGCACCCAGCGCGCCGAGTCGTCCGGTGGTCCGGCCGTCGCGAGACGTTCCAGCAGCCGCAGCCATACGGCCTGTTCGAGGTCGGCGGGGTCGAGGGCGGCGGCGGGCGCCTCGGCCGAGACCTCCGCGCGCACCAGGGGGCGCAGGGCGCGGACGACGAGGGCGGGGGCGGCGGTCCCGGAGGCGGTGGTGGCGGCGGCCGGAGCATGATCGAGAAGGGTCATGCCCCAGCGGACGTGCCCCGCGGGCGGCCGGTTGCCGTGTGCCGGGAGCACCACCCGACCGGGGCATGCACGGTCGGGTGGCTGACGGCACCGCACGCTGACGGTGGCGCCCGACGGCGTGCGGCACCCGACGGGCCGGCGGGGTACGTCAGTTCCGGGCGAAGTCCGCCGCCGCGAGCAGCGCGGTGTCCGGGTTGTCGGAGAACACTCCGTCGATACCGGTGGCGAAGTAGGCCCGGAAGGCGCCGAACGCGTCTCCGTACGCGTTGGGGTCGGTGCCCCGGCGGAAGTCGGCGGGCAGGAAGGTGTTCTCGTTGCGCATCGTGTACGGGTGGAGGAGCAGGCCCTGCGCGTGCGCGTCCTTCACCAGCGTGGTCGGCGTGGTCAGCCGGCCCGAGGCGTCCTTGGGAATGATCAGGTCCAGGGTGGGGCCGATGCCCTGCGCGAACGACGCCATCCACTTCAGGCCGGCCGGCTTGACGAGGTCGGCGACCGTACGGGGGTCATTGGCCTCCACGAAGTCCCAGGGGCGCTCCTTGGGTCCGGACAGCAGGACGACGCGCGGGGTGGCGACGAGCCTGGACAGCCGCTGGATGGAGCCCGGCTCGAAGGACTGGAGTATGAGCGGAGCGTTCGCGCGGTGGCGGTGGTAGCGGCGCAGCAGCCGGGCCAGCGGCTCCTCCAGGCCGAGGCCCAGTCCGCGGAAGTACGTGGGGTGCTTGGTCTCGACGTACAGCCAGACCGGCCTGCCGCGCCTGCGGCCCTCCTTGTCGGCCCAGCGCAGGACCTCCTCGAAGGTGGGGATCTCCCAGCGGCCGTCGTAGAGGGTGTTCTTCTGGCGGTTGCCGGGGATGCGTTCCTTGGCCCGCAGCGTCTTCAGCTCGGCCAGCGTGAAGTCCTCGGTGAACCAGCCGGTGAGGGGAATCCCGTCGACCTTCTTGGTGGCCCTGCGGCTCGCGAACTCGGGGTGGTCGGCGACATCGGTGGTGGCGGTGATGTCGTTCTCGTGGCGGCACACGAGGTGACCGTCCTTCGTCGGCACGAGGTCCTGCTCGACGATGTGTGCGCCCATGTCCAGGGCCAGCTGGTAGGAGCCGAGGGTGTGCTCGGGGCGGTAGCCGCTGGCGCCCCGGTGGCCTATGACGGTCGGTACGGGCAGGTCCCGGAGGGAGCCGTGGCCGTTGCCGTGGCCGCCGCGGCCACGCTCGGCGGCCTGCGCCGCGGCGGGCAGTCCCAGGGCCGCCGTACCGAGGACGGCCGCCCCCAGAAGGGTTCGCCGGCCGGGGCTCGTCTGCGCACGCTCTGTCATGAGTGCTCCTCGCTGTAGTGTCTGGCACCTGTCGAGCGAGGGCCGATCGTAGGCAGCCGGGCCGTCCGCCCGGCAGCCCCGGGGCGAACATGGCGCAAACACGCGTCAACACTGCGTATCCACTTCGTGAACCCGATGTGCGATCAGGCGGTACCCGCGAGTATCGTCCTCACCTGCACAGACCCTCACCCGCACAGACCCTCACCGCACCTCGGCCGGCCCGGCCACGACACCGGAGGAACCGTTGTCCCGACTCACGGTCATCAAGGCAGTGCTCGGACCGATCCTGCGCCTGATGTTCCGCCCGCAGGTGGAAGGCGCGAAGAACATCCCCGGGTCCGGGCCGGTGATCCTCGCGGGCAACCACCTCACGTTCATCGACTCGATGATCATGCCGATCTGCTGCGACCGGCCGGTGTTCTACATCGGCAAGGACGAGTACGTCACGGGCAAGGGGCTCAAGGGCCGCCTGATGGCCTGGTTCTTCACCGGCTGCGGCATGATCCCGGTGGACCGGGACGGCGGACGCGGTGGTGTGGCGGCGCTGATGACGGGCCGCCGGGTGCTGGACGAGGGCCATGCCTTCGCGATCTACCCGGAGGGCACCCGCTCCCCCGACGGCCGGCTCTACCGGGGCCGTACGGGTATCGCCCGGCTGACGCTGATGACGGGCGCGCCGGTGATCCCGTTCGCGATGATCGGCACGGACAAGCTCCAGCCGGGCGGCGCCGGACTGCCCCGGCCGGGCAAGGTCACGGTGCGCTTCGGTGAGCCGATGGAGTTCTCGCGCTACGAGGGCATGGACCGCGACCGCTATGTACTGCGGGCGGTGACGGACTCGGTGATGGCCGAGGTGATGCGGCTGTCCGGCCAGGAGTACGTGGACATCTACGCGACGAAGGCCAAGGCCGCCTGAACCCGGCGACGGAAGGGCCCGCACCCCTCGGGGGTGCGGGCCCTTGCGCGTACGGGCGGTTCTACGGGTGCTCGATGCCCTCCTCCAGCTTCTGGCCCCGCAGCAGGAACCAGGCGGCGACGGCGGTCGCCAGGAGTACCGAGGCACCGACGCCCGCGGCGAGCTGAAGCCCGTCGACGAACGCCTCCTGGGCCACCGAGATCAGGGGATCCGCCTGCCCCGCCGGCAGGTCGGTGGCCGCTTCGACGGCGCCGCCGAGGGATTCATGGGCGGCCGCAGCCGTGTCGGATGGGGTGCCCGGCGGAGTCACGAAGTCCTGGTAGACGCCGGTGACGATGGATCCGAGCAGGGCGATACCGAGGGCGGCGCCGAGTTCGTACGCCGTTTCGGAGACGGCGGACGCGGAGCCCGCCTGCTCCTTCGGCACGCTGGAGAGGATGACATCGGCGGTGACGGTGAAGGCGAACCCGGCGCCGACGCCGACGACCAGCAGCATGCCGCCGAGCAGCGGGTATCCGGTGTCCTTGCTGAGCACGGTCACGGACGCCAGGGCCAGGCCGACCGCCGCGAGTCCGCCGGAGACCACGGAGCGGACCGAGAAACGGCGGGCCGCGAATCCGGCCAGCAGACCCGCGGTGACCGCGCCGACGGCCGCGGGCAGTTCGGCGAGCCCGGCTTCCAGCGGGCCGCGGCCCTGGACCAGTTGCAGGAACTGGGAGAGGAAGAAGACCAGTCCGGACAGGCCGAGGATGGTCAGGAGGTCGGCGAGGACCGCGCCCGAGAAGCCCCGGTGGTGGAAGAGCCGCATGTCCAGCAGGGGCGCGGGCAGCTTGAGCTGCCTGCGGATGAACCAGGTGAGCGCGGCCACGCCGATGACGGCCGAGGCGGCGACCTCCCAGCTCGCCCCGTGTGCGGCCACCTCCTTGATGGCGTACACGACCGCGATCATGCCGATCAGGGAGAGCGCGACACTGACCAGGTCCCAGGGGCCCGGTGCCGGGTTCTTCGACTCGGGGATCAGCTTGATGCCGACGACCACGAGGACCGCCATGACGGGCAGGTTGATGAGGAAGACCGATCCCCACCAGAAGTGTTCGAGGAGGAATCCGCCGACGACGGGTCCGACGGCCGCGCCCGCGGAGGCCATGGCGCCCCAGATGCCGATGGCGAGGCTGCGTTCGCGCGGGTCGTGGAAGAGGTTGCGGATCAGGGCCAGCGTGGACGGCATCAGGGTGGCGCCCGCGACACCGAGCAGCGCTCGGGCCAGGATCATCATCTCCGGGGTCTGCGCGTACGCGTTGAGCACGGAGACCGCGCCGAACGCGACGGCGCCGATGAGCAGCAGCTTCTTGCGGCCGATACGGTCACCGAGGCTGCCCATGGAGACGAGGAGTCCGGCGATGACGAAGGAGTAGACATCGCCGATCCAGAGCAGCTGGGTGCCGGTCGGTTCGAGGTCCTCGCTGAGGAACGGGGTCGCGAGGCCGAGGACGGTCGCGTCGACGGCCACCAGCAGCACGGCGAGCACGAGTACGGCCAGGGCGATCCACCGCCCAGGGCGGCGTACGGCGTCCGCGGTGTGCTGGTGCTGGTCGATGCTGGTCATTGCTCCACGCTCCGCCGTGCTCCGCCGAGCAGCAACTCGACGATCATGTACTGGAAGTCCTGTGCGGCGACCCGTCCCACCTGGACGGACCAGGCGCCGGTGCCGATGAGCCCGTACAGGGCCTCGGTCAGCCAGGCGGGGGTGAGGTCGATACGGAACTCGCCGCGCTCCTGGCCGCGCCGGAAAAAGGCGGAGACCCTGGCATCGAGCCGGTTCCAGCCCTCGTTCACCTCATCGCCTTCGAAGAGCTGGTTCTCGGTGACGAGGAAGGACAGCAGTCCGGCACCGGGCTCGACGGCCTCGACGAGGCGCCGCAGCCCTTCCTCGGCGGTGCCCTCGTCGAGTGCGGCGGCATCCAGGGCCGCTTCGAATTCCCGGATGCCGAGCTCCTCCAGCGCCTTCACCAGGGCGTCCCGCCCGGCGAAATGACGGTGAAGGGTGGCGCGGCCGATGCCCGCGGCCCTGGCGACCTCATCCATGGTGGCCGTGGATTTATGGGTCAGCAGGGCGGCGGCACTGCGCAGCACCTGCTCACGGTCGAGAGTCATGAGACGACCTTAACCCATGTGAGACATCAACGTCTCACCAGGGGGGAGGGAGGGCCGTCCTGCCCGCACACCACGTCCGGACCTGGCGGCGGCGGAGACCGCCACAGATGCCCCTGGGCGATATCCGGTGCCGCCGCGGCGGCGAAGTGGGCAGCATAAGGGCATGAAGCCGCTGCTGCTGATCGACATCGACGGTCCGCTCAATCCGTACGCGGCGCTGTCCCGCCGCAAGGCACCGGACGGGTACCGCAGACACCGGATGCGCCCGACGGGGTGGACCGACGGCCCTCCCCTTCCCGTCCTGCTCAACCCGGGACACGGCGACGAACTGCTGAACCTGGCCGGACGGTACGAGCTGATCTGGGCCACCACCTGGAAGGACGAGGCCAACGAGTGGATCGGCCCGCACCTCGGGCTGCCCGCGCTGCCGTACATCGACTGGCCCGAGATGCACGGCAGCGCGCCCGACGGGACGTACTGGAAGACGCGGTACGTCGTCGAGTACGCGGCCGGAAGGCCGTTCGCCTGGGTCGACGACGAGATCACCGGCCGGGACCGGGAGTGGGTCGCCGCCCACCACCCGGGGCGAGCGCTGCTGCGGCAGATCGATCCGCGCGTCGGTCTGGAGCGCGGCGACTTCGACGCGCTCGCCGGCTGGGCCGCGGGAGCCGGGGCCACCGGCCCCTGACGGATGGTCCGTGCGGGACCGGTCCGGGCGGAATCACTCCTTGGCGGGTTGCTCCGTTGCGGGATCGGCCCTTCAGGAGTGTCGGGTCCAGGCCCCGCGGGCAGGGCCGGTACGACGGGGCCGGGTCAGCTCCACGGCAGTGCGGAACGGTGGCGCCAGTACGCCTCCGGCTCCTCCACCAGCGCGTCGAGCCGGTCGCGCCCTTCCTCGTCGAGATCGACGACGGCGGCGTGCAGATTGCCGGAGAGCTGGTTCACGGTGGCCGCACCGGAGAGGACGACACCGGCCCAGGGCCGTCGCAGGACGAACGCGAGGGCGACCGCGTCGCTGCCGACGTCGGCTCGGGCGGCGATCTCCTGGACGACGGCGGGGGCCTCGGAACCGGCCAGGCGCCCGTTGGCCATGCCCTCCTTGACGATCACGGTGAGCCCGGCGTCATGGGCCTCGGCGAGCGCCGGTCCGGCCGAGGTCTCCAGCGCGTTGTACGTGGCCTGGACGGTGCGGAACAGGGGCTCGCCGTCCACCGTGACGGTGAGGGCGGCCCGGATGGCGTCGGCCTGCCCGGGTCCGCTGGTGGAGAGGCCGACGGTGACGCCCTCGGCGGCGAGCGCGGCGAGGCGCTCGTGCAGTGCCTTGTCGTCGAGCGCCGGGCTGTCGGCGGTCACCGAGTGGATCTGGTAGAGGTCCAGCCGGTCCCCCAGCAGCTCGGCGGTCTCGGCGCGCTGACGCTCGTACATGGACAGGCTGTGGTCCTTGACCTCGTGCGCCTCGGCGTCGACGCTCCAGTCCGCGGTGTAGGTGTAGCCCCATTTGCTGCCGATGACGACATCCGTGACCTCGGGGTGGGCGGTCAGCCAGCCGGCCAGGAACTCCTCGGAGCGGCCGTAGGAGCGGGCCGCGTCGAAGTAGCGGATGCCCTGGGCGTAGGCGGCGTCCAGGAGCTCATGGGTGCGGGCGCGCAGCGCGTCGACCCCCCGGTCGGCGGGCAGGTCCCGGTCGCGGTGCAGATTGATGTAGCCGGGCCTGCCGACGGCGGCAAGGCCGAGCCCGATGTGAGCGGTCGGGGTCGTCGCGGCGGCCAGGGCGGCGAAGGGCATCGCGGGCTCCTCGTGGTCGGTTCCGTTGCTCCCGACCAACGTAGCCCGCGATGCCGTTCGTACACCTGTTGAGCGGGCGCCGCGCCCTCTCGTGCCGCTACCGCTGTGCGGCCGCCCAGGCGTGCTGGGCCGCCAGGTCGCTCTTCACCTCGGCGAGCTGTACGGCGACGGCGGAGGGCGCCGTACCGCCCCGGCCGTTGCGGGAGGCGAGGGCGCCGCGCACGTTGAGGACGGTGCGGACCTCCGGGGTGAGGTGCTCGGAGATCTTCGCGAACTGCTCGTCGGTGAGCTGGTCCAGCTCGATGCCGTGCCGCTCGCATTCCTTGACGCACTCGCCCGCGACCTCGTGCGCGACCCGGAACGGGACGCCCTGCTTGACCAGCCACTCGGCGATGTCGGTGGCGAGCGAGAAGCCGGCCGGGGCCAGCTCCTCCATCCGCTCCCGGTTGACGGTGAGCGTGGCCATCATGCCGGTGAAGGCGGGCAGCAGGACTTCGAGCTGGTCGCAGGAGTCGAAGACCGGCTCCTTGTCCTCCTGGAGGTCACGGTTGTACGCGAGCGGGAGGGCCTTCAGCGTGGCCATCAGGCCCGTCAGATTGCCGATCAGTCGGCCGGACTTGCCGCGCGCCAGCTCGGCGATGTCCGGGTTCTTCTTCTGCGGCATGATCGAGGAGCCGGTGGAGAAGGCGTCGTGCAGGGTGACGAAGGAGAACTCCTTCGTGTTCCAGATGATGACCTCCTCCGCGATCCGGGAGAGGTTGACGCCGATCATCGCGGTGATGAAGGCGAATTCGGCGACGAAGTCCCGCGAGGCCGTGCCGTCGATGGAGTTGGCCACCGAGCCGTGCTCGAAGCCGAGGTCGGCGGCGACCGCCTCCGGGTCGAGGCCGAGCGAGGACCCGGCGAGGGCTCCGGAGCCGTACGGGGAGACGGCGGTCCGCTCGTCCCACTGGCGCAGCCGCTCGGCGTCCCGGGTCAGGGACTGGACGTGGGCCAGCACATGGTGGGCGAAGAGGACGGGCTGGGCGTGCTGGAGGTGCGTACGGCCGGGCATGGCCACGTCCGGGTGTGCCTCGGCGAGACCGACCAGGGCGTCCTGGAGGTCGGCGATCAGTGAGCCGATGAGCCGGGCGTGGTCGCGCAGGTACATCCGGAAGAGCGTGGCGATCTGGTCGTTGCGGGAGCGGCCCGCCCGCAGTTTGCCGCCGAGGTCGGGGCCGAGCCGCTCCAGCAGGCCGCGCTCCAGCGCGGTGTGGACGTCCTCGTCGGCGATGGTGCCGGTGAAGGATCCGTCGGCGACATCGGCTTCCAGCCGGTCCAGACCGTCGGTCATCCGGGTCAGCTCGTCCTCGGTGAGCAGCCCCGCCTTGTTGAGGACACGCGCGTGGGCGCGGGAGCCGGCGATGTCGTACGGCGCGAGCCGCCAGTCGAAGTGGACGGACGCGGACAGCTTGGCCAGCGCCTCGGCCGGGCCGTCGGCGAAGCGGGCGCCCCAGAGGCGTACGTCGCTGTTGCCGTTGCCGGTGCCGTTGCTCACTGCGTGCTCCTCGGAGAACAAGGGGGTGGATGTGCGACCGCCTCCCCGCCGCGAAGGCACGGGGAGGCGGTGACGTAACAGGTGGCGGTCAGACCAGGTCACGCTTGGCGGCGATCTTCGACGAAAGGCCGAAGATCTCGATGAAGCCCTGCGCCTTGGACTGGTCGAACGTGTCGCCCGAGTCGTAGGTGGCGAGGTTGAAGTCGTACAGCGACTGCTCGGACCGGCGGCCCGTGACGACGGCGCGGCCGGCGTGCAGGGTCATCCGGATGTCACCGGTGACGTGCTGGTTGGCCTCGTTGATGAAGCCGTCCAGGGCGCGCTTGAGCGGGGAGAACCACAGGCCGTCGTAGACCATCTCGCCCCAGCGCTGCTCGACCTGCCGCTTGTAGCGGGCCAGTTCGCGCTCGACGGTGACGTTCTCCAGCTCCTGGTGGGCGGTGATCAGGGCGATCGCGCCGGGAGCCTCGTACACCTCGCGGGACTTGATGCCCACGAGCCGGTCCTCGACGATGTCGATCCGGCCGACGCCCTGGCCGCCGGCCCGCTCGTTGAGCTGCTGGATCGCCTGGAGCACGGTGACCGGCTTGCCGTCGATGGCGACCGGGACGCCCTCCTTGAAGGAGATGACGACCTCGTCGGCCTCGCGCACGGCGGCCGGGTTCTCGGTGTACTCGTAGATGTCCTCGATCGGCGCGTTCCAGATGTCCTCCAGGAAGCCCGTCTCGACGGCGCGTCCGAAGACGTTCTGGTCGATGGAGTACGGGGACTTCTTGGTGGTCGCGATCGGGAGGTTCTTCTCCTCGCAGAAGGCGATCGCCTTGTCCCGGGTCATCGCGTAGTCACGGACCGGGGCGATGCACTTCAGGTCGGGGCCGAGGGCCGAGATGCCGGCCTCGAAGCGGACCTGGTCGTTGCCCTTGCCGGTGCAGCCGTGGGCGACGATGCCCGCGTTGTGCTTCTTCGCGGCGGCGACGAGGTGCTTGACGATGGTGGGCCGGGAGAGGGCGGAGACCAGCGGGTAGCGGTCCATGTAGAGGGCGTTGGCCTTGATCGCGGGGAGGCAGTACTCCTCGGCGAACTCGTCCTTCGCGTCCGCGACCTCGGCTTCGACGGCACCGCAGGCGAGCGCGCGCTTGCGGATGACGTCCAGGTCCTCGCCGCCCTGGCCGACGTCCACGGCAACGGCGATGACCTCGGCGCCCGTCTCCTCGGCGATCCAGCCGATGGCGACGGAGGTGTCCAGGCCGCCCGAGTAGGCGAGTACGACGCGCTCGGTCACGGGTTTCTCCTTACGGTGCAATCACTGATGGGTATAACTATGCAGTCCTCCGTATGCTTTGTCAAAACTGCTGGTCAGAGACGTGTGGCGATGATGTGCCGTGCCCCTTCCCTCGGCGGGCGGGCCTTCGCCCCTCGGCAGAGGGGCCTTCGCCGCCGATACTCGACGCCATGGGAAAGACTTATGAACGCATCGACGGACGGCTGAGGACCTTCATTGAGGAGCAGCCCCTGTTCTTCACGGCGACCGCTCCCCTGGACGCCGACGGCACGGTCAACCTCTCCCCCAAGGGCGTCAGCGGCTCGTTCGCCGTGGTCGACGAACGGACCGTGGCCTACCTGGACTTCGCCGGGAGCAACGCGGAGACCATCGCCCACCTGCGCGAGAACGGGCGCATCACGCTGATGTGGTGCGCCTTCCAGGGGCCGCCCAACATCGTGCGGGTGCACGGCCGCGGTGAGCCGGTCTTCCGCGACGACCCGCGGTTCACCGGACTCCTGGACCACTTCCCCGGTGTCGACCCCACCCCGCACGGGCTGCGCGCGGTCATCGTCGTGCGGGCCGAGCTGATCCGGGACACCTGCGGATTCGCGGTGCCCCACCTCTCGTACGACCAGGACCGCTCGCTGCACGCCGACCGGTTCCGGCGCGAGGACGACGAGAGCCTCAGTGCGTACTTCGAGAAGAAGCCGGACATCGCCACGAGCATCGACGGGCTGCCGGGGCTCCCCCTCCCGCTGCCGCCGATGGCGCCGACGGCAGCGCCTCCCGGGCGGTGAGCGACTGGGCCGTACGGAGCAGGCCCGGTGGGGCCGCCGCACCGGGCGCCGTACGGTCCGGACCATGCGCGTCTCTCTGGTGACCGGTGGAGTACTGCTCGCCCTGCTGGGCTCGGTCGCGGCCCGGCCCGACGGCGGGCCGCCGCTCCCCGCACGGCTGGCCGACACCGGCGGCGGCAGCCAGCTGATCACGGCCGAGGCCCCGGACCCGGGCTCCACCACGGGCACGGTGACCTGGTGGGAACGGCGACGGGGCGGATGGCTGGCGGCGGGATCGGCGCCGGCCCGGTTCGGCGCGAAGGGGCTCGCCGAGGGCCGCACGCGCGAGCAGGGCACGAACACCACGCCCACCGGGCTGTACGACCTCCCGTACGCCTTCGGGATCAAGGCGCCCGCGCCGGGGACGGCGTACCCCTACCGGCGGGTCGACGACCGCTCCTGGTGGTGCCAGGACAACGCGGCACGGGCCTACAACCGCTGGGTGGAACCGCGGCCCGCGGACTGCCGGGCGGACGAGGCCGAGCATCTGGTCACGTACACCGACCAGTACGCCCGCGCCCTGGTCATCGGCTTCAACTACGCCCGCCCGGTACGGGGCCGGGGCGCCGGGATCTTCCTGCATGTGAACGGGCGCGGTGCGACCGCCGGCTGCGTCTCCGTACCGGCGGCCGCGATGGACCGCATCCTGGCCTGGGCGAACCCGGCCCGCCGCCCGCACATCGCGATCGGGACCGCCTCGGGCCCGACCGCGATCACCCGCTACTGAGGGCGGTCCCGCGGGCCGTGTCCACGCGGTTCCGCCCGGCCCGGTCCGGACGGAAGGCCCCGGTTCAGCGGTCGTTCTGGGCCAGCCGCAGCAGATGGTCCGCGAGGGCCTGGCCACCGTTCGGGTCGCGGCTGATCAGCATCAGGGTGTCGTCACCCGCGATGGTGCCGAGGATGGCCTGGAGTTCGGCCTGGTCGATGGCCGAGGCGAGGAACTGGGCCGCGCCCGGCGGTGTGCGCAGCACCACGAGGTTGGCCGACGCCTCCGCCGAGATGAGGAGTTCGGAGGAGAGCCTGCGCATCCGCTCCTCCTTGGCGGAGCCGCCCAGCGGCGCCTGCGGGGTACGGAATCCGCCCTCGCTCGGCACCGCGTAGATCAGCTCCCCGCCGGTGTTGCGGATCTTGACCGCGCCCAGCTCGTCGAGGTCCCGGGAGAGCGTCGCCTGGGTGACGCTCAGCCCGTCGTCGGCCAGCAGCTTGGCCAGCTGGCTCTGGGAGCGCACCGGCTGCCGGTTCAGGATGTCCACGATCCGGCGGTGGCGGGCCGTGCGGGTCTGCGGCACGGACGGCCCGCCGTGCTCGGATTCCTGCGCCTCGGTCATCGTCGTCGCCTCATTCTCCGGATCGTCATGCTCCGGATCGTCCGTCCCCGTATGCCGCGTCGAGAGCGCCCGGCAGGATCCGCAGGAACGCGTCCACCTCGTCGTCACCGATGATCAGCGGCGGCATGAGCCGTACGACATCGGGGGCGGGCGCGTTCACCAGGAGCCCGGCTCCCTGGGCCGCCTGCTGCACCTGTGGTGCGAGGGGTCCGGTGAGCACGATACCCAGCAGCAGTCCCGAGCCGCGGACATGGGAGACCAGGGGGTGTTGGAGTCCCTCGACCCCCACCCGGATCCGCTCGCCGAGCCGCTTCACCTGGTCCAGGGTGCCGTCGGCGGCGAGGGTGTCCAGGACCGCGAGTCCGGCGGCGCAGGCGATCGGGTTGCCGCCGAACGTCGTGCCGTGCTGGCCGGGCTTGAGCAGGTCGGCCGCCGGTCCGAAGGCGACGGCGGCGCCGATCGGCAGTCCGCCGCCGAGCCCCTTGGCGAGGGTGACGACATCGGGCTCGACCCCCTGGTGGGCCTGGTGCTCGAACCAGTGGCCGCAGCGGCCGATACCGGTCTGCACCTCGTCCAGGACGAGCAGGGTGCCGGTGGCCCGGGTGATCTCCCGGGCCGCCTCCAGATAGCCCTTGGGCGGCACGACCACACCGTTCTCGCCCTGGACGGGCTCGATGATCAGCAGGGCCGTGTCGGTGGTCACCGCGGACCGCAGCGCCGCCACGTCCCCGTACGGGACATGGGTGACGTCGCCGGGCAGCGGCAGGAAGGGCTCGCGCTTCTTCGGCTGGCCGGTGAGGGCGAGCGCGCCCATCGTCCGGCCGTGGAACCCTCCGTCGGTGGCGACCATGTGGGTGCGTCCGGTGAGCCGGCCGATCTTGAAGGCGGCCTCGTTGGCCTCGGCACCGGAGTTGGCGAAGTAGACGCGGCCGGGCCGGCCGAAGAGCTGGAGCAGCCGTTCGGCGAGCGCGACGGGCGGTTCGGCGATGAAGAGGTTGGAGACGTGCCCGAGGGCGGCGACCTGCGCGGAGACGGCCTCGACGACGGCGGGGTGGGCGTGGCCCAGCGCGTTCACCGCGATGCCGCCGACGAAGTCGAGGTACTCGGTGCCGTCCGCGTCCCAGAGGCGGGCGCCGGAGCCGCGGGTCAGGGACAGCGCGGGGGTGCCGTAGTTGTCCATGAGCGCGCCCTGCCACCGCTGCGAAAGCCCGGCGTTGGTCATGCTTCCCCCTGTGTCGCGTGCTGTGCGTCGGGCACGACCATCGTGCCGACTCCCTCGTCGGTGAAGATCTCCAGCAGGATCGAGTGCTGGACCCGGCCGTCGATGACCCGGGCGGTCTCGACACCGTTGCGTACGGCGTGCAGGCAGCCCTGCATCTTGGGGACCATGCCGCTGGAGAGGTCCGGCAGCAGCTTCTCCAGCTCGGTCGCGGTCAGGCGGCTGATCACGTCGTCGCTGTGCGGCCAGTCCTCGTAGAGGCCCTCGACATCGGTGAGGACCATCAGCGTCTCGGCGTTCAGCGCGGCGGCGAGCGCGGCGGCCGCGGTGTCGGCGTTGACGTTGTAGACGTGGTTGTCGTCGGCGGAGCGGGCGATGGAGGAGACGACCGGGATGCGGCCGTCGTCCAGCAGCGCCTGGATGGCCCCGGTGTCGATCGCGGTGATCTCGCCGACCCGGCCGATGTCGACGAGTTCGCCGTCGATGGTGGGCCGGTGCTGGGTGGCGGTGATGGTGTGGGCGTCCTCGCCGGTCATGCCGACGGCGAGCGGGCCGTGCTGGTTGAGCAGCCCGACGAGTTCGCGCTGGACCTGTCCGGCCAGGACCATCCGTACGACGTCCATCGCCTCGGGCGTGGTGACGCGCAGACCGGCCTTGAACTCGCTGACCAGACCCTGTTTGTCCAGCTGGGCGCTGATCTGCGGGCCGCCGCCGTGCACGACGACGGGCTTGAGGCCGGCGTGCCGCAGGAAGACGACGTCCTGGGCGAAGGCGGCCTTCAGCTCCTCGTCGATCATGGCGTTGCCGCCGAACTTGATGACGACGGTCCTGCCGTGGTGCCGGGTCAGCCAGGGCAGCGCCTCGATGAGGATCTGTGCCTTCGGCAGTGCGGTGTGCTTGCGGGCCGTACTCATGAGCTGTACGCGCTGTTCTCGTGGACGTAGTCCGCGGTGAGGTCGTTGGCCCAGATGACGGCCGATTCGGTGCCCTCCGCGAGGTCGGCGGTGATCGTGACCTCCCGGTAGCGCATGTCGACGAGGTCGCGGTCCTCACCGACGCCGCCGGCCCGGCAGACCCAGACGCCGTTGATGGCGACGTTCAGCCGGTCGGGCTCGAAGGCGGCCTTCGTCGTACCGATCGCGGACAGGACACGGCCCCAGTTGGGGTCCTCGCCGTGGATGGCGCACTTGAGCAGGTTGTTACGGGCGATGGAGCGGCCCACCTCGACGGCGTCGTCCTCGGTAGCGGCGTTGATCACCTCGATCCGGATGTCCTTGGAGGCTCCCTCGGCGTCGCCGATCAGCTGGCGGGCGAGGTCGGCGCAGACGGTCCGTACGGCCTCGGCGAACTCGGCCTGCTCCGGGGCGATTCCGCTCGCCCCCGAGGCGAGCAGCAGCACGGTGTCGTTGGTGGACATGCAGCCGTCGGAGTCGACCCGGTCGAAGGTGGTCCGGGTGGCGTCGCGCAGCGCGGAGTCGAGGCCCGCGGCGTCCACGTCGGCGTCCGTGGTGAGGACGACCAGCATGGTGGCGAGGCCGGGGGCGAGCATGCCCGCGCCCTTGGCCATCCCGCCGACGGTCCAGCCCGCGCCGCCCGCGACGGCCGTCTTGTGCACGGTGTCGGTCGTCTTGATGGCGATGGCGGCCTTCTCGCCGCCGTGCTCGCTCAAGGACGCGGCGGCCTTCTCGATGCCCGGCAGGAGCTTGTCCATCGGGAGCAGCAGGCCGATGAGTCCGGTCGAGGCGACCGCGATCTCGCCCGCGCTGTGTCCTTCGAGGACCTCGGCGGCCTTCTCGGCGGTGGCGTGGGTGTCCTGGAAGCCCTGGGGTCCCGTACAGGCGTTGGCCCCGCCGGAGTTGAGGACGACGGCGGTGACCTCGCCGCCCTTGAGCACCTGCTCCGACCAGAGGACGGGGGCGGCCTTGACGCGATTGGAGGTGAAGACGCCCGCGGCGGCGCGACGCGGCCCGTTGTTGACCACCAGGGCCAGGTCGGGGTTACCGCTCTCCTTGATTCCGGCGGCGATGCCCGCCGCCGTGAATCCCTGTGCTGCCGTGACGCTCACGGTGCCACTCCGATCGTGGAAAGACCTGTGCTCTCGGGAAGTCCGAGCGCGATGTTCATGCTCTGCAGGGCCCCGCCCGCGGTGCCCTTGGCGAGGTTGTCGATGGCGCTGATCACGATGATCCGGCCGGCCGCCTCGTCGTACGCGACCTGGATCTGCACGGCGTTGGAGCCGTACACGGACGCGGTGGCGGGCCACTGGCCCTCGGGGAGGAGGTCGACGAACGGCTCGTCCGCGAACGCCTTCTCATAGGCATCGCGCACGGCCCCCGCGTCGACGCCCGGCTTCGCCTTCGCGCTGCACGTGGCGAGGATGCCGCGGGGCATGGGCGCGAGGGTCGGGGTGAAGGAGACGGTGACCGGCTCACCGGCGGCGGCGCCGAGGTTCTGGATCATCTCCGGCGTGTGCCGGTGGACACCGCCGACGCCGTACGGGGTCATGTTGCCCATCACCTCGGAGCCCAGCAGGTGGGGCTTGGCCGCCTTGCCCGCGCCGGAGGTGCCGGACGCGGCGACGACGACCGCCTCGGGCTCGGCGAGCCGGGCCGTGTACGCGGGGAAGAGCGCGAGGGAGACGGCGGTCGGGTAACACCCGGGCACGGCGATGCGCTTGGCGCCTTCCAGCGCCCCTCGGCCGCCGGGCAGCTCGGGCAGACCGTAGGGCCATGTCCCGGCGTGCGGGGAACCGTAGAACTTCTCCCAGTCGGCGGCGTCCTTCAGCCGGAAGTCGGCGCCCATGTCGACCACGAGGACGTCATCGCCGAGCTGCTCGGCCACCGCGGCGGACTGGCCGTGCGGCAGGGCCAGGAAGACCACGTCGTGTCCGGCGAGCACCTCGGCGGTGGTGGGCTGGAGCACCCGGTCGGCGAGCGGCCTCAGGTGCGGTTGCAGGGAACCGAGCGACTGCCCCGCGTTGGAGTGGCCCGTGAGGGCGCCGATCTCGATCTCGGGGTGGACCAGCAGGAGGCGGAGCAGCTCCCCGCCGGCGTATCCGCTTGCCCCTGCCACCGCTGCACGTACCACCATCGATATCCTCCTCGTCGATGGCATGACTATACGCAGCGCTGCACTTTTATGCAAAGAACCGGCGGACTGTACCGGAAGCATGAACGTTACGGCCCGTACATCGGGGACCGAAATTCCGGGCCGGGGCGGAGCGGGACGGCACAGCGGTGTGCGCACCGGTCCACCGAAGATGTCCGGCGGCCGGGAGGGGAACCCGCCCCGAACCGCGCCGGAAACGACAAAGGGCAAGGAGTAGGGACTCCTTGCCACTCTCAAGGTATAGCCCACCGGGGGGCTTGCGGCAAGGCCCCGGTCGTACCGCAGAATGATCGGCCAAGGCCAGAACCTGCGGAAATGACAGATCCACGAGCTATGCAATGTTTTGTCAATGTATGCATGGGTTGCATGGGTCCATCGGACCGCCGGGGAACTCCCCGTGCGTTCACGGGCACTCGGCACCCCGGTGCGGATCTGCGAGCCGCTGGACCGCGCTGAGCGGCCGGACCGCGCTGAGCGGCCGGCCGAATTCCACTTTCGTTGAATGGGCGTTCTGATGATTGACGTGATCGTGGCCGGCGGCGGACCGACCGGCTTGATGCTGGCCGGTGAGCTGCGGTTGGCCGGAGTGCGGGTGGTCGTACTGGAGAAGCTGACCGAGCCGACCAAGGAGTCCCGCGGGCAGGGCCTCCACGCGCGCAGCGTCGAGATCATGGACCAGCGCGGCCTCCTGGACCGGTTCCTCGCGGTCAGTGAGAAGTTCCGGGTCGGCGGTCTCTTCGGCGGCATCATGAAGCCGTGGCCCGACCGGCTGGACACCGCGCACCCGTACGGTCTCGCCACTCCGCAGCCGGTCAGCGAGCGGCTGCTCCACGCACGGGCCCTCGAACTCGGTGCCGAGATCCGGCGCGGCCACGAAGTGGCCGGGCTGAGCCAGGACGAGGAGGGAGTGACCGTCGGGCTGACGGACGGCACGCACCTGCGCTCGCGCTACCTCGTCGGGTGCGACGGGGGCCGCAGCACGGTGCGCAAGCAGCTCGGCGTCGGCTTCCCCGGCGAGCCCGCGACGGTCGAGACGCTCCTCGGCGAGATGGAGGTGACCGCGGACCCGGCGACGATCGCCGCCGTCGTCGAGGAAGTCCGCAAGACCCAGCTGCGGTTCGGTGTCGCCCCCGGCGAGGACGGGGTGTGCCGCATCGTCGTGCCCGCCGACGGGGTGTCCGAGGACCGTGCGACCGCGACGACCCTCGAAGAGTTCAAGCGGCAGCTGCGAGCGGTCGCCGGCACCGACTTCGGCGCGCACTCGCCGCGCTGGCTGTCCCGGTTCGGCGACGCCACCCGGCAGGCCGAGCACTACCGGGTCGGCCGGGTGCTGCTGGCCGGCGACGCGGCGCACGTCCACCCGCCGACCGGCGGGCAGGGGATGAACCTCGGTGTGCAGGACGCGTTCAACCTCGGCTGGAAACTGGCCGCCGAGGTCAACGGCTGGGCGCCGGAGGGGCTGCTCGACAGCTACCACGCCGAACGCCACCCGGTGGGCGCACGTGTGCTGAGCAACACCCGGGCACAGATCACCCTGCTGGGGACCGATCCGGGTGCCACCGCACTGCGGGAGCTGTTCTCGAAGCTGATGGACTTCGAGGAGGTGAACCGCTACGTCACCGGGATGATCACCGCGGTCGAGGTCCGCTACGACTTCGGCGAGGGCCACGAACTGCTCGGCCGGCGGATGCGGGACATGGAGCTGAAGCGGGGGCGCCTCTACGAGCTCATGCGCGACGGCCGCGGACTGCTGCTCGACCGGACCGGCCGGCTGTCGGTGGCGGGGTGGGCGGACCGGGTCGACCATGTCGTCGACGCCGTCGAGGAACTGGACGCGCCCGCGGTACTGCTGCGCCCGGACGGCCATGTGGCGTGGGCCGGTGACGACCAGCAGGATCTGACCGACCGGCTGCCCCGGTGGTTCGGCGCCGCCACCGGCTGAGCGCCCGGTCGCGGCCCGGAGGGCGGGACGCGCTCACCCTCCCGCCCTCCCTGTACGCCCACGCCCGCCGCTTCCCGCGCACGCCGGGGAAGCGGCGGGCGACTCCGGAGGTCTAGCGGACCGTCGGCGGCACCGGGTCCCGTCCGAGGAACGCCACGAACCGGTCCATCGCCGACGCGTCCTCGGCCACGGGAACGATCTCGCCGAAGGCCATGCCCTCGCCCCGGAACTGCGGCGGCAGCGTGGCCTGCGCGCGGGCGAGGCCGGCCGTCGCCTCCTGCTCGGTGTACGGGACCGGCTGCCCGGTGGCGACCGCCAGGTCCCAGCCGTGGGTCAGGTACTCCATGAGGGTCATGTTGAACACCTGCCCGGCCGGCATCTCGCGGCCGGTGACGGGGACCTCGCGGTCGAAGCCGTACTTCTTCCATCCGGACACCACACCCGCCGCGGCCTGACGGAACTCGGCCGCCGGGTCGGCGCCGCAGCGGTGGTTCGCGGCGTCACCCTCGTACGTACGCCCGTGGCTGCCCGCCTCGAACACGAGGATCCATCCGCCGATGTGACGGATCAGCGTCCCGACGTCGTACTCGTCGCACGGGGTGGGGAGATTCAACTGGTCGGCGGCGACACCGCCGATGACATCGGCGGTCTTGGACAGGACACCTTCGAGCAGATCGACTTCGTTCATGTCCGGAGTGTAGGAGCGGACCCGGACGCCGACGCGGAGTTGACGGAACACGGCACGTACCGCCGGCGCCCGGACCCCGCGCGCCCGCGGCCCTGCCGCCGGTGGGGGCGAAATCAGGTGCACTCCCGGGACCCGTGCGGGAAAATGGCCCCTCCCGTGCGGCGGACCATCGCCCCGGCCTTCCCCTCAGGCCGTCCGGCCATGCGGCTGTGTGCGGTACGGGGCCCCTGAGCCGAGAAAGAGATCACCATGACGTCCCTCCACGACCGGGCACTCCTGCTCCGCTCGCTGCACGTGCCCGGCAGGCCCCTCGTACTGCCCAACGCCTGGGACGTGGCCTCCGCGCGACTCGTCGAGGCGGCCGGAGCCGCGGCCGTCGCCACGACCAGTGCGGGCGTCGCCTGGTCGCTGGGATCGGCCGACGGCGACCGGCTGGAGCGCGATGCCGCCCTCGCTCTCATCTCCCGTATCGCCGCCGCGGTGAGCGTCCCCGTCACCGCCGACATCGAGAGCGGCTTCGCCCGTACCCCCGCCGAACTGGCCGACACCGTGCGGGGGGGGGTGCTCGACGCCGGTGCCGTCGGAGTCAATCTTGAGGACTCCCTCCGCTCCGGGGCACACCCGTTGCGACGGCCTGCCGAGCAGGCCGCCCCTATCACGGCCGCACGGTCCGCCGCGGACGCTGCGGGCGTACCGCTCTTCCTCAACGCCCGGATCGACACCCACCGGCTGCGCCCCGCGGATCGCGACTCCTGGCTCAAGGAGACCCTGGACCGGGCCCGCGTCTACGTCGAGGCGGGCGCGGACGGGGTGTTCGTCCTGGGGACCTTCGACGAGGCGACCGTCTCGGCCCTGGCCGACGGGGTACCGGGCCCGCTGAACCTGCTGACCGGGCCGGGCGCGCTCCCGGTCCCCACGCTGGCGAAGCTCGGCGTCGCCCGCGTCAGTGCGGGCTCGGCGATCGCCGAGGCCGCCTACGCCCTGGTCGACCGCAGTGCGCGCGAACTCCTCACCACCGGGACGAGCACGACGCTGGCGGACGGCCTCGACCACGGCACACTCAACGCCGCGATGCCGGGCGGGCCGGCCGCTCCCCCGCCGGCGTAGCGCGCCCGGATCGCTCCCGGCGCGCACGGCCTCTCACACACCGAGGCTCCGGGCGGGAAAGCCCGCACGCGCCGCGAGCGCGGTCAGCTCCTCGGTCCGTGCGGCGCGCAGGCACACCACCGGATAGCAGTCCGACTCGATGTCGAGGACGGCCAGCGCAGCGCCGACCTCCCGGTAGTGGCGGCCGCAGGCGTCCAGGAACTCGGCGGTCGGCAGGAGCATCTCATGGGCGTCGAAGAGCACCCAGGGGTCCACGGACGGACGGGACGCGAGAGCGGTCAACCGGCCCCGTACCTCGGTGGGGTCCTCCTTCCAGTCGAACTCCGCGAGCAACCGGTGCTCGTCGAGCGCGTCGATGAGCGCTATCCAGGCGAGGTTGGGAACGGCCTCCTCGATACCCCGGTCCTCCAGCCGGTCCGCGTGGTCACGCACATAGCCGTCGGGGTCGACGTGGGCGTGCCGCACCCGTTCGGCGACTGCCGGGCTGCCGGGCGCGAGCAGGGTGGCGATGGCTTCCAGGGACGTGGCGACGGCGTCGGTGCCGGACATGATGCGCACTCCTTCGACGGCCGCGCGACTGCGGCCGGTACACGGCTGCGGGCGCCCTGTTCGGCGTCCTTGTGGCACCCTCCCACGGGGGTACGACAACGGGCCGCGCGCCGCCGGACGGCAGGGGCGAAGGCCCCCCCGCGCGCGAAGGACGGACAAGGACGGACAGGGAGCGACGGCCGTCCGGAACACCGCGGGCGCGGGGGCGGCGGCGGGCACATGGCCGGTGTCCTGGCCGGGGCCGGGGCGGGGGGCGGAAGGTGCGGGCGTCGGCCTCACGCATCACTATGCGTCCCCCGACGGTACGGAACTCGCCGGTACGGAACTCGCCGGTACGACGACGCTCCGCTTCCGGACCGAGGACGAGCTCCGCTCCTCGCTGCGGGCCGCGGGCTTCGAGGTCGTACGGATCTACGGATCTACGGATCTACGGATCTACGGATCTACGGATCTACGGATCATGGAACCGCGAGCCCGTCGGTGCGGGCGACGCGGAGTCCTCGTGCTCGCTCACCGGTAGTGCGTGGTGCGGGGCACGGGGGGCCGGCCGAGGAGCCGGCCGACGTGTTCCGTCGGCCGGCCGGCTCGGCCGTGGGCCCGATAGGGTCCTGGACCGGTCAGAGCACGCCGCAGTCGGCGATGGTGACCTTCGCGCGGGTGCGGCCGTTCGGCGTGCCGAGGCTCTCGATCTTGCGGACGAGCTCCATGCTGTCGTCGCCGTCGACCTCACCGAAGACGACGTGCTTGCCGTCCAGCCACGAGGTCACGACGGTGGTGACGAAGAACTGCGAACCGTTGGAGTTCGGTCCGGCGTTGGCCATGGACAGCAGCCCCGGACGGTCGTGCGTGAGCTTGAAGTTCTCGTCGGCGAACTTCTCGCCGTAGATGCTCTTGCCGCCCGTGCCGTCACCGCGGGTGAAGTCGCCGCCCTGCAGCATGAAGTCCGGGATGACCCGGTGGAAGGAGGAGCCCTTGTAGCCGAAGCCCTTCTCGCCGGTCGCCAGGGCGCGGAAGTTCTCCGCCGTCCTGGGCACGACGTCGTCGAACAGGTTGAAGTTGATGCGCCCTGCGGGCTCGTCATTGATGGTGATGTCGAAGAAGACCTTGGTTGTCATGGAGCCATCCTCACACTCCTGACAACCACAGGTGAAACCCGGGGATACCCGGTGAATCACAGCGCCGGGGGCCCGAGCCGGTCTCACGGGCGTCGGAGCGCCGCGCACGCCGCCTCGACCAGGGCCATTTTCCGCGGGTCGTCGGCGATGCCGGTACCCATCCGGTTCATGACATAGCCGAGGGCGATGCCGGACTCCGGATCGGCCGGGCCGCGGGATCCGCCCGCACCGTCGTGGCCGACAGCCCGGGGATGGGGACCGTACGACCGGTTCGGGCCGCTCAGCCACACGCCGAGTGCGATCTCGGCGTCGTGTGCGAAGCCCCCGCCGACGACCAGGTCCCGGCAGCCGCCCTGGCCCTCGCGGACGCGTTCCGCCGCCTGCCGGGAGAGGATCCGGCGGCCGTCCAGGCTTGCCGTGCCCGGCCAGGACTCCGTACAGCGACGCGACCGCGCGGGCCGTTCCGTGGCCGTTGGCCGCGGGGATCTCGGCGGCCCGCCACTCGGGCGTATTGGCCACGGCCCGGCCCGTGGCGAGGTTGAGCGGCGGGGCGACGGCCACCGGCTCCAGGTGCGCCAGGAGCGCGGCCTGTGCGGCCCTCGCGGGCTTCGCCCGGACGAGTTCGGCGACGCGGTGCGTGTCCTTCTCCGGGAGGCCGCTCGTGAAGTCGATGCCGAGCGGTCCGGTGATCTCCTGCCGCAGGAACTCCCCCGGCAGCAGGCC
The DNA here is from genome assembly GCF_035917275.1 of Streptomyces sp. NBC_01237. Taxonomy (NCBI): domain Bacteria; kingdom Bacillati; phylum Actinomycetota; class Actinomycetes; order Kitasatosporales; family Streptomycetaceae; genus Streptomyces; species Streptomyces sp. NBC_01237. The sequence continues at coordinate 1,620,960 of NZ_CP108508.1, forward strand.
GGTGATCCGGCGGACCACTTCGCCGACCAGGAATCCGAAGGTGATCGCGTGGTAGCCGGACCGGGTGCCGGGCTCCCACCAGGGTTCGGTGGCCGCCGGCCGGGTGCAGGTCAGCTCCCCGTCGTACAGCTCGGCCAGGCTGTGCGGCTGCCGGAGACCGGCCAGGCCGGAACGGTGCGACAGGAGGTGGCGTACGAGGACGGACTCCTTGCCCGCCCCGGCCAGTACCGGGCGACGGGTGCCTGGAGGTCGAGCAGCCCGCGGTCGGCCAGGATGTGGGCGCAGAGCGCCGTGGGGCCCTTCGTCGTGGACCAGGCGTGGACCAGGGTCTCCCGCTCCCAGGGGGCGGGTCCGGGCCTCGTCGGCCCAGCCGCCCCGGAGGTCGGCCACCGGTGCGCCGTCCAGCAGGACGGTGACGGCCGCGCCCAGCTCGTCGCGTTCGGTGACGTTCCGCCCGAACGCCTCACGCACCCCGCGAACCGTTCGCCGCAGTGACCGTGGATCCGCGGCACGGTGGCCTCCTCGTCCCGGGCGCGTGCCCGTGGGAACCCTGACGCCCCGCAACATACCGACTGGTCGGACGGGCGGGAAGACGCCGGGAGCAGCGGCGGGAGTCGGCCGGGGCATCAGTGGGCGACGCCGGGAGCAGCGGTGGGGAGGCACTCGGGGAAGCAGTGGGCAGGTGCTGGGGGTATCAGCGGATGCCCGCTTCGAGGTTCAGGCTCCAGTAGCCCGGCAGACCGGTCAGCGTGAGCGTGGAGAGCGGGCGGACGTCCACGTTCCAGTACGCCGACGGCGGAGCGTTGAGCGCGTAGACGAGAGCGGCGCGGATCACCGCGGGTTCGGCGACCGCGACGATGGCGCCGTCGCGGACGGGGCGGGTGTCCAGCCAGCCCCCTATCCGCGAGATGAAGGCGAGCAGCGATTCTCCGCCGTGCGGGGCGTGGCGCGGATCGGCGAGCCAGGCGTCGACGGCACCCGGTTCACGGGCGGTGACCTCGGCCAGCGTCAGCCCCCGCCAGCGGCCCATGTCGCAGTCGCGCAGCGCGGGCTGCGCCATCGGGGCGTAGCCCAGCGCGTCCCTGGTGGCCCGGCTGCGCGGGGTGGGCGAGCAGTAGCGCAGTTCGGCCCCGCCGAGCGGCACCAGGGTGTGCGCGACGAGCTGTATCTCGTGCCAGCCGGCGTGGTCGAGCGGCCGGTCGTCGTCGAAGCGCTCGGCCAGCAGGGACGAGCTGCGGGCCGCGGCGACCAGGGAGACTCGAACACTCATGGCGGCGATCGTGGGGCCGAACGTCACGCCGGTCAAGAGGGCGCCGCACGGGAATCCGGGTCAGGCCGGCCGCAGCGACATCCACCTCTCCGGGTGGTCCAGTCCGGTGAAACCGACCTTCTCGTAGACCCCGTGGGCATCGTCGGTGGCCAGCAGGAGCCGATGGACGCCGGTGGGGGCGAGATGGTCGCGGACTGCCTCGACGATCCGGATGCCGAGCCCGTGACCGCGGGCCGCCCGGTCGACGTACACATCGCAGAGCCAGGCGAAGGTGGCCAGGTCGGTCACGACCCGCGCGTAGGCGACCTGTTCGCCCGATGCCCTGTCGTACGCGCCGAAGTTCAGCGATCCGGCGATGGCCCGGTCCTGGTGTTCGCGGGTGCGCCCCAGCGCCCAGTAGGCGTCGGTGGAGAGCCAGTTGTGGATACGGGCCGGGTCGAGCCGGTCCGGGGCGGACGATATCTCGTAACGGTGCTCGGGCGTTTCGGTCATGCCCGGAGGCTATCGCCCCGGGGCGGCCCGGCGAAGAGTTCGTCGCAGGCCGCGCGCAGACGCCGTACGCCCTCCGCGATCTCGGCCGGTCCGGAGACCGCGGCGAAGCTCAACCGGACGTGTCCTGCCGGGGGTTCGGCGCAGAAGTACGGCCGGCCCGGAGCGATGGCGACTCCCGCGCGCAGGGCCGCGGAGATCACGGCGGGCTCGTCGGCACCCGCGCCGTCCCCGGGGAGCCGCAGCCAGAGGCTGCCGCCGCCCGAGGGGACGAGCGGCAGCGCCAGCTCCGGCAGCACCTTCAGGAGCGCGGTGGTCATGGCGGTGCGACGGTTCCGCAACTCGGCCGCCACCACCCGCAGATGGCGCCCCCAGGACGGGGCGCCGACCAGTTCCAGCGCGGCTTCCTGGAGCGGGCGGGGGACGAAGAAGCTGTCGACGACCTGAATGGCCCGCAGCCGTTCCAGGACGGGGCCCCGGGCGGCCAGCGCGCCCACCCGGAGGTTGGGCGAGGTGGCCTTGGTGAGCGAGCAGACGTGGACGACGACCCCGTCCGGGTCGTCGGCGGCCAGCGGCGCCGGGAGCGGCCCCGCGTCCTCGTGGACGAGGCGGCGGGCGAAGTCGTCCTCGATGACGAACGCTCCGGCGGCGCGCGCGATCCTGACGACCTCGGGGCGTCGCCCTGCCGCGAGGACGGCGCCGCTGGGGTTCTGGAAGAGCGGCTGGCAGACGAAGACCCGGGCCCCGGTGGCCCGGAACGCGGCGGCGAGCAGATCGGGGCGCACCCCGTCGGAGTCCGCGGGCACGGGCACGGGGCGCAGTCCGGTGGCGCGGGCCACGGCGAGCATCCCGGGGTAGGTGGGCGATTCGACGAGGACCGGGGCGCCGGGCGGGGCGAGGGCGCGCAGGGCGGTGGCCAGGGCGCTCTGTCCGCCCGAGGTGATCAGGACGTCGGCGCCGGAGACGGCCGGGCCGATCTCGCGGGCGAACCAGGCGCGCAGTTCGGGAAGCCCGTCGGTGGGCGGCCTCCCCCAGGCGCCCGGCCGGCGCCCGGCCCGTGCCAGTGCGGCGGACAGCGCCCGCTCGGGCTGGAGCGAGGAGTGGAGATAGCCACCGTTGAACTCGATGACGCCGGGCGGCGGGGCGGCGAGGGTGACCAGGACGCCGGAGGCGTCGACGGTGCGCGGCACCACCTCCGGGCCGCCGTCTCCGCTCAGGGACACCTCCTGCCAGGAGGTGTCGCCGGGGGCGGGGACGGCACCGCGGGGCTCCGCCCGGAAGGCTCCGGAGCCGGGCCGGGTGACGACGAGCCCTTCGGCGGCGAGCTGGGCGATGGCCCGGGAGACGGTGACGGGGCTGACCCGGAAGCGCTCCACGAGGGCACGACTGGATGGCAGTTTCCCACCGGGTGAGTAGCGGTTCAGCTCCCCCCGGAGGGAACCGGCCAGTTCGGCGACGCTGCTACGCTCTTGCATGACAGCACAGGATAGCGCTACTGGAGCGACCTCGATAGCGGTCGCTCCCTCGATGTCGACGGGTGCTCCGGACGGCGCGGCCACCCGGCCGTCGGCCGCGGCCGACCCGTCGGTGGGCATACCGGCGGCCCCGGACCCCTCGGAGGCCCGCAGCGGCACCGTGCTCGCCGGGCTCGGCGTCGTCGCGTTCTCGCTGACCTTCCCCTCCACCGTCTGGGGGCTGGAGAGCTTCGGCCCCTGGTCCCTGGTCGCGCTGCGCAGTGTGCTCGCCGCACTGATCGCGGGCAGCGTGCTGCTGGCCGCCCGGGTCCCGCTGCCCGACCGCCGCCACTGGGGTCCGCTCGCGGTCGTCGCGGGCGGTGTGGTGGTGGGCTTCCCGCTGCTGACCACCCTTGCCCTGCGGACCTCCACCACGTCGCACGCCGCGGTGGTGGTGGGGCTGTTGCCGCTGACCACGGCGGTGTTCGCGTCGCTGCGTACCGGGGCACGCCCTTCCCGTACGTTCTGGATCGCCGCGCTGGCCGGGGCGGCCGTGGTGATCGCCTTCACGGTGCGGGAGAGCGGCGGGGCCGTGTCGTCCGGTGACCTGTACCTCTTCGGCGCGCTGCTGGTGTGCGCGGCCGGGTACACCGAGGGAGGCAGGCTGGCCCGGGTGATGCCCGGCTGGCAGGTGATCGGCTGGGCGCTGATCCTCTGCCTCCCCCTGGCGGTGGCGGGCGCAGCGGTCGCGCTGCCCTTCGAACCGGTGCACCTGACCGCGCACGGCGTCATCGGCCTGATGTGGGTGGCCGCGGTGTCGACCTTCCTCGGCCTGTATGTCTGGTACCGGGGCATGGCGGAGATCGGCGTACCCCGGGCCAGTCAGCTCCAGCTCGCCCAGCCGCTGCTGACGCTGGTGTGGTCGTTCCTCCTCCTCGGCGAGACGGTCTCGGCGGCGGCACCGGTCGCCGCGGTGGCCGTGCTCGTCTGCATCGCGGCCACCCAGCGGGCGGGCGGCCGACGGGGCGGGCGCACGGGAGACCGGCCCCGGGGGGGAACGCGGGGGCGAACAGAGGACGGGGCGGAGGGCCGCGCGGAAGCCGGGACCGAAGGCAGGGCGAAGGGCCGGGCAGGAGGCGAACCCGCCGTACGGTCATAGACTTGTCGACATGGACCGCCACCCGTGAGGAGGTCACTCCCGATGGAGGCACACACCGGCGACCGGCTGCTGACGCACGGCAGGACCGTGGGGCAGCACGACCGCGTCGCGGAGATCATCGAAGTGCTCGGCGACGGGGGCGCGCCCCCCTACCGGCTGCGCTTCGAGGACGGTCACGAATCACTGATGTCACCCGGGCCCGACAGCGTCGTCCAGCACACCGCGCAGAAGGACCGGGAGCCGTACTAGCGAGCGGCCGGGGGCCGGGGCCGGGACATTCCTCCGGCCCCGGCCCCCGTACGTCCGCTCAGTCCGGTGCACGTACCCGGCTGGGGTAGTGGTCGGCCACCACCCGCGCCAGGGCGCCGATCCGGTCCGCCGTCACGGACCTGCCCGAGAAGAAGATGTGCCCGTCCACCTCGCCGTGGTCGCGGGCGAACGTGAGGTGCCGGGAGAGTTCGGCCGGGTCCTGCCAGGCGGCGGGCTGGGCCGGGTCACCCGCCTTGTACAGCGCCTCCCCCACGTACAGATCGACACCCGTGCCCCGGACGACCTCGTCCCACCAGGGCAGCAGCTTCGCGTAGTCGGCCGCGGCGAACCCGATGTTCCAGTAGATCTGCGGGCAGATGTAGTCGATCCAGCCCTCCTTGATCCACTTACGGGTGTCGGCGTACAGGTCGTCATAGGTCTCCACCCCGGCACGGGTGTCCGACCCGAGCGGGTCGCTCGCGACGTTGCGCCACACCCCGAAGGGGCTGATCCCGAACCGGACGTCCGGCTTGACGCTCCTGATCAGCTCGGCGGTCTCGCGCACCAGCCGGTCGGTGTTGTCACGCCGCCAGGCGGCCCGGTCCGGGAAGCCCGCGCCGTACCGCGCGTACGCGGCGTCGTCGCCGAAGACCTGGCCGGCCACCGGATACGGGTAGAAGTAGTCGTCCCAGTGGACCGCGTCGATGTCGTACCGGCGCACGGCGTCCAGCATCGCGTCCTGGACGAAACGGCGGACCTCGGGCAGACCCGGGTTGTAGTAGAGCTTCCCGCCGTACGGCAGGACCCAGTCCGGGTGCAGCCGGGCCGGATGGGTGGCGATGAGCCTGGAGGGGTCGGTGTGGTTCGCCACGCGGTACGGGTTGAACCAGGCGTGCAGCTCCAGATCCCTCCGGTGCGCCTCGCTCACGGCCGTACCGAGCGGGTCCCAGCCCGGGTCCTGCCCCTGGACGCCGGTGAGGCACTGGGCCCAGGGTTCGTACGGCGAGGGCCACAGCGCGTCGGCGGTCGGCCGGACCTGGAGGACCACGGCGTTCAGCCGGAGCTCCACCGCCCGGTCCAGATACGCGATCAGCTGCGCCCGCTGCTCCGCCGCCGGACGGCCCGGCGCCGAGGGCCAGTCCAGGTTGGCGACGGTGGCGATCCACATACCGCGCAGCTCGCGCGCCACGGAGCCGTGACCGTGGCCGTGGCCCTTCCCGTGCCCGTGCCCGTGCCCGTGTCCATGGCCGCTCCCGTGACCCCTCGCGGAGCCCCGCGCGGAGTCGGCACCGCGCGCGGCCGCACCCGAGGACGCCACCGCGTCACCGGCCGCCGTCAGCGCGGCCACCACCCCGGCCGCGCCCGCCACAAAAGCTCTTCGACCCACCTGCGACATCTTCACCCACCCACCGTTTCGCTTCCTCTGTGTACGGCATCGGTAGCCGTGCGTGACGCTGATCATGCCCGCTCACGGCCGGATGACCCGCGGACCGGCGGGGCCGGATCGCGGAGTAACGTCGTGGGGTCGAGGCGGGCACCGGAATCACACGGGACCCTGCGATACGGAGAACAGCGAAAGGCACGAGGTGACGGACTCTATGGCCGACATTGCACGCGTCGGAGTGGTGGGCTGTGGCCAGATGGGCGCAGGTATCGCGGAGGTGTGTGCGCGCAGCGGCCTCGAAGTGAAGGTCGCCGAAACCACCGGCGAGGCGCTGGAGATCGGCCGCACCCGACTGCACAACTCCCTCTCCAAGGCCGCCGAACGCGGCAAGATCACCGAAGAGGAGCGCGACGAGACCCTCGGCCGCCTCAGCTTCACCACCGACCTCGGTGAGTTCGCCGACCGCGATCTCGTCATCGAGGCCGTCGTGGAGAACGAGCAGGTCAAGACCGAGATCTTCCAGGTGCTCGACCAGGTGGTGACCCGGCAGGACGCGATCCTGGCCTCCAACACCTCCTCCATCCCGCTGGTGAAGCTGGCCGTCGCGACCTCGCGCCCGGACCGGGTCATCGGTATCCACTTCTTCAACCCGGCCCCGGTGCAGAAGCTCGTGGAGCTGATCCCGGCGCTGACCACCTCGGACGAGACCATCGCGCGCGCCGAGGCCGTGGTCCACGACGTGCTCGGCAAGCACGCGATCCGTGCCCAGGACCGGTCCGGCTTCGTCGTGAACGCCCTGCTCATCCCGTATCTGCTCTCCGCGATCCGGATGTTCGAGTCGGGCATCGCCAGCCGCGAGGACATCGACAACGGCATGGAACTCGGCTGCGCCCACCCCATGGGCCCGCTGAAGCTCGCCGACCTGATCGGTCTGGACACGGTGGCCTCGGTGGCCGACTCGATGTACGCCGAGTTCAAGGAGCCGCTGTACGCCGCTCCCCCGCTGCTCCAGCGGATGGTCGACGCGGGCCGGCTCGGCCGCAAGACGGGCTCGGGCTTCTACCCGTACGCCTGAGCTGCGGAGCTGTCACCCCAAGGGCCGGCCGGGCACCCCCGACCGGCCCTTCGCACACCCTCGGCGTACCCGCCGCGCGGTCCCGTCTTCACCCGCCGCGCGGTCCCGTCTCCACCCGCCGCGCGGCCCCGCGCGCATCCCGGCAGGGCTCTCACCCCAGCCGCACATGACGCAGCATCAGCAGCGCGGCGGCCATATTGGCCGCGGGCACCTCGCCCCGGGCGATCAGGTCCGGGATCAGCTTGAGCGGTATCCACTCGCGGCGCGAGGACTCGAAGCCGTCCTGCGGAGGGCCGGTGTAGTGGGCCTCCCGCGACCAGAAGAGGTGGTGCCGGGCGTCGGTGAGCCCGTTGGCCGGCTCCACGGTCATCAGCGGGTGCAGTTCGCCGGGGCGCCAGCCCGTCTCCTCCTCCATCTCCCGGGCGGCCGCCGCGGCGATGTCCTCGCCGTCCTCGACCACGCCCGCGGCGAGTTCCCAGCCCCAGCTGTCGGTGATGAAACGGTGCCGCCACAACAGCAGTACCTCATCGGCCTCGTTGACGACGGTGGCCGCGGCGACGGGTCTGAGCCGGATGACGAAGTGGTCGAGATGACGGCCGTCGGGGAGGACGACGTCCGCCAGGTTCACCCGGAACCAGGGATTCTCATACACATTCTGTTCGCTCGCGTTTGTCCACTGCACAGTGCTGCCGCCTTTCGACACGTCGATGGCACATGGCAGCAGGGTCCGTCCCGCGGGGGAACGCACGGAGCGGTGTACGGGGGAGCTCACAGAGGCACGCGCAGTGCCCCGTCGATGACTTCGGCCGTCCGCGCCGCTTCGGCGCAACCGCTCGCCGTCAGCTGCTCCCGCACCGAGCGGAGCCGGTCGCGCAGCCGCCGGGAGTCCATCCCCCGGGCCCCTTCGGCCATTTCGGCGGCCGTGCGCGCGGCGCGGTCCGCCTCGCCCTGGAGCAGTTCGATCTGGGTCAGCATCGCCAGCCGGTGCACCCTGCCCCGGTCGTGCGCCGGGGCGCGCACCGCCGAGACCGCGTGCTGCCGGGCGGCGGACACATCCCCGAGGGTGAGCAGCGCCTCCGCCACCTGTACGTCGACCAGCCCCGGCTGGACGTATCCCGTCTCGTCCGGCTCCCCGCCGGGCAGGACGCGGTCCGCCTCGGACTCGGCACGGCGGATGCACGCCAGGGTGCTGGCGGAGTCCCCGAGCCGGGCGTACGCCTTGGCCTGCATGGCGTACAGATCAGCGGCCAGCGCCGGGGTGATGTGCGCTCCGGCGGCCCGCAGCGCCGCCTCGGCGAAGGCGACGGCACGGCGGTGGTCGGCGAGGAAGAGCGACTGGTTGACCAGCAGGGCGATCACATAGGCGCCCAGGCCCCGGTCCCCGCCGGCCTTGGCCAGGCGCAGCGCCTGGTGGAAGTAGCGCTGCGCCAGTCCGTGGGCGTCGGAGTCGTACGCGCAGATGCCCGCGACGGCCACCAGCCCGGCCGTCGCCCGGTGCAGCCGCCGGCCCAGCTCGTCGCCGCAGCCGCCGCGCAGCAGGGGCGCGGCCCGGGCGTTGAGGAAGCCGACGACCCGGGAGCGGGTCGCGATGCCGCCCGCCTTGCGGTACATCTGCTCGTAGTGGTCGCGGGCCGCCCGGAGCGTCACGATGTCGGCCGTGCTCACCCGGGTCTGCCCCGGCCGGGAGACATCGGTGTCCTCCGGCGGGTTCTCCCACTCCCAGACCGGCATCACCGCCGTCGTTCCGGTGACCGCGGGGGCGGTGGCGAGGTGCGGGCGTCGCTGCTCGTCCCAGCGCCACAGCGTGGTGGCCCGGTCGACGAATCCGGAGAGCGACATGCTGTGCGCCGTGGCGTTCCCGCCGGACGCGCCCATGCCGATGTCGTCGAGGGCGACCGGGCGTCCCAGGCGGGTGCCGAGGACTTCGCAGATCAGATCGGGCACCTGGCCGCGCGGGCGCTGTCCCTTCAGCCACCGGGACACCGCGGTGTGTTCGTAGCGCAGGCACAGGCCGCGGGCCCGGCCCGCCTGGTTGATGTGCCCGGCGAGCCCCGCCCGGGAGACACCGGCCTCGTCGATCAGGGCTTCGAGCAGGATGTTGGGCTCCATTGGCCCCCCCGTCGTGCGTCGCGATGAGCCTAAGGGCTGTCCCGTGATCCGCGGCGGGACAGCCCTAGTGGAGCACGATTCACACGGGGTGTGAACGGAATGCCCGAACCATCCTGCTGTGCACCCTGTCGCGCCGGTTCGCGTATCGGTTGACTGGCCGTCTCGCAAGAGGCGGCCGGGTCGTCGGCTCCCCCTCGTACAGACGACGACCCGCACCCGCGCCGTCCGCCCTGCCGGCCTGCCCGACGCTCCGAGGCAGGGCGGACGGCGCCGGATCGCACGACCCACTGCCCAACGAAGAGGAGGGTGGCTGCGGATCGGAGTCCGGGACCGATTTCCTCCCGGTTCCGTCTCCGGGTTCCGCGTGCGGTCCCTCCGCCGTTCGGCGGGACATGAGGAGGGGCGTATCCGGTGACCGGATACGCCCCTCCCCGCTGTGCCGGGTGCCTGGGTGCTACGCGCCGCGCAGCACCGCGCCGGTGCGCTCGGCGGCCAGCGCGACCGCGCTGTCGCGGGCGGCCGACGCCTCCTCGACGGTCAGCGTGCGGTCCGCGGCGCGGAACCGCAGCGCGTACGCCAGGGACTTGCGGCCCTCGCCGATCTGGTCACCGGTGAACACGTCGAACAGCCGCAGCGATTCGAGGAGTTCACCCGCGCCGTCGCGCAGGGAACGCTCCACCTCGGCGGCGGGTACGTCCTCGGCGACGATCAGCGCGACGTCCTGGGTCGCCACCGGGAAGGTGGAGATCCGGGGCGCCTGGAGCGCGCCGTCGACGGCCCGCTCCAGGACGTCGAGCTCGACCTCCATGGCACAGGTCCGCTCGGGCAGGTGGAGCTCCTTGATGACCCGCGGGTGCAGTTCGCCCGCGTGACCGAAGAGGGTCTCCTCGCCGTTCACGGTGACGAACAGCGCGGCGCAGCGGCCTGGGTGCCACGGCTCGTGCCGGTCGGCGCGGACGGTCAGCTCGACGCCCGCCTCACGGGCGATCGCGCGGGCGGCCTCGATGGAGTCGGCCCAGTCGGCGGGGCGGCCCTTGCCCCACCAGCCGGCCTGCTCGCGGGCGCCCGCGAGGACGACGGCGGCGCGGCGCGGCTGGCGCGGCAGCGCCGCGTCGAGTCCGGCGATCTCCTCGGCGGAGGGGCGCCGGTCGACGGGCAGCCGTACGGCCTGTGTCTCATGGCCGGTCGGCCGGAAGACGAGCCCGGTCTCGAAGAGCGCGAGATCGTGGCTGCCGCGGCCGTCGTTGCGCCGCAGTGCACCGAGAAGGCCCGGCAGCAGCGTGGTGCGCAGCGCCGGCTCCTCGTCGGAGAGCGGGTTGACGAGCTTGACCGTGCGGCGGCGGGCGTCGTCCTCGTCCAGACCGAGCTGGTCCAGGACGGCGTCGCCGATGAACGGGTAGCTCAGCGCCTCGACGTAGCCCGCCCCGGCCAGCACCCGGCCGATGCGGCGGTGCAGCCGCTGGCGGTCGGTGAGACCGCGGCCGGACGGCGGCGTCGGCAGCGTGGACGGGAGGTTCTCGTAACCCTCCAGCCGGATGACCTCTTCGGCCAGGTCGTTCGGCTCGGCGAGGTCGGAGCGCCAGGACGGCACCGTGACGATCAGTTCGTCCTGCCCGTAGACATCGCAGCCGACCTGCTGGAGGCGGCGTACGACGGTCTCGCGGCCGTACTCCACACCGGCGACCCGGTCGGGGTGGTCGGCGGGCATCGCGATGGTGCGGGGCGCGGAGGGCGCGCTGATCTCGGTGACGCCCGCCTCGGCGGTGCCGCCCGCGAGGAGCACCAGCAGGTCGACGGTGCGCTGCGCGGCAGCGGCGGCGGCCTGCGGGTCGACGCCGCGCTCGAAGCGCTTGGACGCCTCGGAGGACAGCCGGTGGCGGCGCGCGGTCCGGGCGATCGCGATCGCGTCGAAGTGCGCGGCCTCGATGACGACCTCGGTGGTGAGCGTCTCGCCGTTGCGGGCGTCGGCGATCTCCGTGTTGGCACCGCCCATGACACCGGCGAGGCCGATCGGCCCGCGGTTGTCGGTGATGACCAGGTCCTCGGCGTCCAGCACCCGCACGGTGCCGTCGAGCGTGGTCAGCTTCTCGCCCTGCTGGGCGCGGCGCACCCCGATCGGCCCGTCGACACGGGTGCGGTCGTAGGCGTGCAGCGGCTGGCCGAGCTCCAGCATCACGTAGTTCGTGATGTCGACGGCCAGCGAGATCGCACGCATCCCGGCCTTCTGCAGACGGCGCTGCATCCAGATCGGGGAGCGTGCCTCGGGCTGGAGGCCGGTGACGGTCCGCGCGGTGAAGCGGTCGCAGCCGATCGGGTCGGCCACCTTGACCGGGTAGCCGTAGGCGTTCGGCGCGGGCACGTCGAGGAGGGCCGGGTCGCGCAGCGGCAGCCCGTAGGCGATGGCCGCCTCGCGGGCGACGCCGCGCATGGACAGGCAGTAACCCCGGTCCGGTGTGACGGCGATGTCGAGGACCTCGTCGACGAGCTGGAGCAGCTCGATCGCGTCGGTGCCGACCTCGTGCTCCGGCGGCAGCACGATGATGCCGTGCGTGCCGTCGTCGCCCATGCCGAGCTCGTCGGTGGAGCAGATCATGCCGTGCGAGGTATGGCCGTACGTCTTGCGTGCGGCGATCGCGAAGTCGCCGGGCAGGACGGCGCCGGGCAGGACCACGACGACCTTGTCGCCGACGGAGAAGTTACGGGCTCCGCAGACGATCTCCTGCGGCTCACCGGTGCCGTTGGCGGTGCCGACGTCGACCGTGCAGAAGCGGATGGGCTTCTTGAAGCCCTCCAGCTCCTCGATGGTCAGGACCTGTCCGACGACCAGGGGGCCCTTGAGCCCGGCGCCGATCTGCTCGACGGTCTCGACCTCGAGGCCGACGGCGACGAGCTTGGCCTGTACGTCACGGCCGGTCTCCGTCGCCGGCAGGTCGACGTACTCCCGCAGCCAGGAAAGCGGGACGCGCATCAGATCTCCATCCCGAACGGCCGGGTGAACCGGACGTCACCCTCGACCATGTCTCGCATGTCTTCGACGTTGTGGCGGAACATCAGCATCCGTTCGATGCCGAACCCGAAGGCGAATCCGCTGTACTTCTTGGGGTCGACGCCGCAGGCGATGAGCACCTTGGGGTTGACCATGCCGCAGCCGCCGAGCTCGATCCAGCCCTCGCTGCCGCAGGTGCGGCAGGGGCGGTCCGGGTTGCCGACGGACTCGCCGCGGCAGACGTAGCAGACCATGTCCATCTCGGCGGACGGCTCGGTGAACGGGAAGAAGTTCGGCCGCAGCCGGGTCTTCATGTCCGCTCCGAAGAGCGCCTGGACCATGTGGTCGAGGGTGCCCTTGAGGTCGGCCATGGTGAGGCCCTCGTCGACGGCCAGCAGCTCGATCTGGTGGAAGACCGGGGTGTGCGTGGCGTCGAGCTCGTCGGTGCGGTAGACCCGTCCCGGGCAGACCACGTAGACGGGCGGCTTGCGCTCCAGCAGGGAGCGGGCCTGGACCGGCGAGGTGTGCGTGCGCAGCACGATGCCGGACTCGTCGCCCGTGGTCGTCCTGCCGTCGGGCGTGGTGCCCTGGACGAAGAAGGTGTCCTGCGTCTGCCGGGCCGGGTGGTCGGGCACGAAGTTCAGGGCGTCGAAGTTGAACCACTCCGCCTCGACCTCGGGGCCCTCCGCGATCTCGTAGCCCATGGCCACGAAGACGTCCGCGACGCGCTCCATGATGGTCGTGAGGGGGTGGCGGGCTCCTGCCGGGGTGCGGTCGTAGGGCAGGGTGACGTCCACCGCCTCCTCGACCAGTACCCGGGCGTCCCGCTCGGCCTCCAGTTCCGCCTGACGGGCGGCGAGGGCCTTGGAGACGGCGCCGCGGGCCTGGCCCACGCGCTTGCCCGCCTCGGCCTTGGCCTGCGGCGGCAGAGCGCCGATCTCCCGGTTGGCGAGGGACAGCGGCGAGGTACCTCCGGTGTGCGCGGTCTTCGCCTGGGCGAGCGCGTCGAGGTCGCCCGCGGCGGCGAAGGCGGCGAACGCCTCGTCCCGCATGCGCTCGATCTCTTCCGGTTTCAGTGCCTCGACCTCGACTGGGTCGTACGACTTGTTCGGTGCCGACATCTCTTCCCGTGCTTCCGATTGGCTGATACTGCTCTTACCGGGGGATACCCCCGGACCCCCGTGGCCCCGCTCGACGCCTGGAGGACACAAAGGTGCCAAAGGTCGAGTCTAAGGGCCGCGGTGGGTGGAGGGGGCCGTGGGCGGCTCAGGGCCCGCCCGTCGCCCACCGACACGCTGCCCGATCGCTCCGCAGACCCACTCAGTTCAAGTAGGCCGGCGCGCTCACGGGCAGAATAAATCGGAATTCGGCGCCGCCGCCGGGTCCGCGGTCGACGGTGATCGTGCCGCCGTGGGCCTCGACGATTCCCTTGACGATATAGAGGCCCAGACCGGTCCCGCCGCGCTTGCTCCCCCGCCAGAAGCGGGTGAAGACGCGTCCCATCGACTCCTCGGGGATGCCGGGGCCTTCGTCGCTCACGGTGACTGCCGTTCCTGTTGCGTCACTCTTCGCCGGCGCGGGTGCGGGGGCAATGTCAATAGTGACGGTTCCCTCACCGTGCCGCACCGCGTTTTCGAGCAGATTGCCGAGCACCTGGTCGACCTTGTCGGGGTCGGCCCACAGGTCGGGCAGCGGCTGCCGGGTACGGACGAGGAAGCGGTCGGGCTCCTGCCCGTTCGCGGTGAGGGCCTGGATGTGGCGTTCGACCGCGGCGGAGATGTCGACCGGCTGACGCCGCAGCTCCAGGCGGCCGGAGTCGATCCGGGAGATGTCGAGCAGTTCGGCGATGAGCCGGGTGACGCGGCCCGCGTCGGCGTCGACGGTCTCCAGCATCAGCCGCTTCTGGTCGTCGGTGAAGCGTTCCCACTTGGCCAGGAGCGTCGCGGTGAAGCCCTTGACCGAGGTCAGAGGGGAGCGCAGTTCATGGGCGACGGTGGCGATCAGCTCGGCGTGGCTGCGTTCGGTGCGCCGCCTGGCCTCGGTGCCGCGCAGCGAGACCACGACACGGCGCACCGGCCCGGTCGGCCGCTCGCGTACGTACCGCGCGGAGACCAGGACCTCGCGGCCGCCGGGCAGCAGGAGGTTGCACTCGGGCTGTCCCACGCGGGTGGCGAGCCCGCCGTACGGGTCGGTCAGGGTCCACCAGCGCTGCCCCTTGAGGTCCTCCAGGGGCAGCGCGTGCTCCAGGGAACGGCCGAGTGCGGCGGCGCGCGGGGTGGCGGTGATCCGGGCGGCGGCGGAGTTGAAGCAGATGACCCGGCCGCTCGCGTCGGCGATGACGAGGCCGTCGGGAAGGTCGTCCGCGTCGATGCCGGGACCGACGTCGTCGAGGACGTCTCCGGCGGATTCCCGGCCGGTGGTCCCCCCGAGGTGCCGGCCGGCTTCCCCGAGCTGCCGGCCGGCGCCGTCCCCGCCCGTGTCCATGACGTCCGGACCCGTACCGTCCCGGTCCGCGGCAGTGCGTACGACGGCCGTGTGTGCCTGACGCGGACCGCTCATACCGACAGCCATATTCCCGTACCCCACCTCTCGAACCGGTGCAGTGGGCCCCCGAGTTCGTCACCCTACTAGTCGTCGGTGAGCCGGCGACACCCTGCGGGGGCGCACTGCGCCGGTGCGCCGGTGGGACGGCTCACGCGGTGGCCGGTATCGGTCGGTGACCGGTGGCGCGCCCCGCGTCCACGGGCTGCCGGAGGGCGACGCCGACCGGGGTGGATCAGGCGGTACGGCGCGGGCGCTGCGCCCGCGCGGAGGCGTACAGGCAGACGGCCGCCGCGGTCGCGAGGTTGAGGCTCTCCGCCTTGCCGTGGATGGGGACGCGGACCACGGCGTCGGCCAGCGCACGGGTCTCCTCGGGCAGTCCCCACGCCTCGTTGCCGAAGACCCAGGCGGTGGGGCCTCCCATGGTGCCCGCGTCCAGCTCGTCGTCGAGGTCGTGGGCGCCGGCGCCGTCGGCGGCGAGGATACGTACCCCGGCGTCCCGCAGTCCCCGCACGGCCTGCTCGACGGGGACTCCGACGGCGACCGGCAGATGGAACAGCGAACCGACCGACGCCCGCACGGACTTGGGGTTGTAGAGGTCCACCGAGGCATCGGTGAGCACGACGGCGTCGGCACCCGCCGCGTCGGCGCAGCGCAGCACCGTGCCGGCGTTCCCCGGGTCCCGTACGTTGGCGAGCACGGCCACCAGCGTGGGCTTCGCGGCGAGGATCTGTTCGAACGGCGAGTCCAGGAAGCGGCAGACGCCGATCAGGCCCTGTGGAGTGACGGTCTGCGACACATCGGCCAGTACCTCGCTGTCGGCCAGATGCACCCGGGCGCCCGCCGCGTGGGCGGCGTCGATGATGTCGCCGTACCGCTCGGCGGCCTCGACGGTGGCGAACAGCTCGATGAGCGTCGGCTCACCGTCGCTGCCCCGGTGGCCGGCGGCCTCGCGCACGGCCTGCGGCCCCTCGGCGATGAACCGGCGCTCCTTGCCGCGGAAGTTTCGCTTGGCCAGCCGCCGGGCGGCGGTGACGCGCGGCGATCGCGGGGAGATCAGTTCGGGGGTGCCCATGGTCGGCGGCGAGCCTCTCTGCGTACGGAGGTGGGGATCAGGTGGCGCAACGCACCGGACCCGCAGACGGCGTGCGCCTGCGGGTCCGGCTCAGATACCTGGAAGAGCGGCCTGGATCAGGCGGCCTTCGGGGCGTTGACGTCGCTCGGGAGGGCCTTCTGGGCAACCTCGACGAGGGCGGCGAACGCGTTGGCGTCGTTGACCGCGAGCTCGGCCAGGATCTTGCGGTCCACCTCGATGTTGGCGGCCTTCAGACCCTGGATGAGGCGGTTGTACGTCATGCCGTTCTGGCGGGCAGCGGCGTTGATGCGCTGGATCCACAGCTGACGGAAGTCGCCCTTGCGCTTCTTGCGGTCGTTGTAGTTGTAGACCAGGGAGTGGGTGACCTGCTCCTTGGCCTTGCGGTACAGGCGCGAGCGCTGACCGCGGTAGCCCTTGGCGGCCTCGAGAATTGCCCGGCGCTTCTTGTGGGCGTTTACTGCCCGCTTGACGCGTGCCACTTGTTAACTCCTTGTAGCGGGGCCGTGGTTGTCCTCACACGGCCCGGAAACGAATTGGTCCCGGTGTGATCGAGGTCGTGCCCCCGGGGTCACCGGGGGCCGAACCTCACTTGCCGAGAAGCTTCTTGATCTTCTTGGCGTCGGCCGGAGCCACGACGACCGTGCCGGTCAGCGAGCGGGTCTTCTTGGACGACTTGTGCTCGAGCAGGTGGCGCTTGCCGGCCCTCTCGCGGAGCACCTTGCCGGAGCCGGTGATCTTGAAGCGCTTGCTGGCACCGCTGTGCGTCTTGTTCTTCGGCATCGCGCCGTTCTCTCCTCGTCAGTGGCGCCCCTCACGGTGCGGGCACCGGACTGCAGGGGCGTCAGATCTCTATGGGATTCCGTGGGGACCCGGGGGCGCCTGGATGGCAGCCCCCGAGGATCACGCCTCGGAAGGTGTCTCGGTCGGAGCCTCGGCGGCTGCGGCCGGAGCCTCAGCAGCCTCACCCTCGGACTCGGCGTCGGGCGCATAGCCCTGACGCTCCGCCTTGCGGGCGGCCTGGGCCTCGCGGGCCTCGGCCATGGCTTCGGTCTTCTTCTTGTGCGGGCCCAGAACCATGATCATGTTCCGGCCGTCCTGCTTCGGGTTGGACTCGATGAAACCGAGGTCCTCGACATCCGAAGCGAGACGCTGGAGCAGTCGGAAGCCCAGCTCGGGGCGGGACTGCTCACGACCACGGAACATGATCGTGATCTTGACCTTGTCGCCCTGCTTGAGGAACCGGACGACGTGACCCTTCTTGGTGTCATAGTCGTGCGGGTCGATCTTCGGCCGGAGCTTCATCTCCTTGATGACCGTGTGCGCCTGGTTCTTGCGCGCCTCACGGGCCTTCATGGCCGACTCGTACTTGAACTTCCCGTAGTCCATGAGCTTGCACACGGGCGGACGGGCGGTCGCCGCCACCTCGACCAGGTCGAGGTCGTACTCCTGTGCGAGCTCCAGGGCCTTGGCAAGCGGAACAATCCCGACCTGCTCGCCGCTGGGACCGACAAGTCGCACCTCGGGAACGCGAATCCGGTCGTTGATGCGGGGCTCGGCGCTGATGGATCCTCCTCGGTAGCACCACGCGACCGCCTGGCGGACAGCCGCGTAACGTCTGTTTCGTGAGACCAACCGAGCCGGAACGGCAAAAATGCCCCGGACGGGACACAGGCGGGGCTCCTGGAACTACCGGAACACCGCCGCGTCTACCGCGGGGCGCATCGGGCGGCTCCATCGTCCGTACGGAACGATGGTCGCCACCTGACCGGTGACCCGCCGTCCTCAAGGGACAGCCAGGTGGGAGATCGGAGCCTCCACTTGTGGGCCGGGCACATAGATGTCCGGCCGGTCGTTACACAAGGTTAGCAGCTTCTCCGGAGTGGCGCCGACCGGTGCGCGCAACGGGCTCCCGCGGACAGTGGCGTACGGGCCTGGCCTTATCGTGTGGGACATGAGCGACGCGACCCCCAGCACCGATTCCGCCGGTTCCCCCGGCTTCGACGACATGGCCCGCGACATCGCGGAGGTCCCCGCGGTCGAGGTGATCGTGACGGTCGCCGTCAACCTGATGAGCGCGGCCGCCGTCAAGCTCGGCCTGACCGAGGAGGGCGAGGAGCACAAGGACCTGGACGAGGCCCGCAAGCTGGTCCACGCGCTCGCCGGACTGCTGGACGCGAGCACCACGGAGATCAGCACCTTCCACGCCTCTCCGCTGCGGGACGGCCTGAAGTCGCTCCAGCTGGCCTTCCGCGAGGCGTCCCTCGTACCGGACGAGCCCGGCCAGGGCCCCGGCGAGAAGTACACCGGCCCGGTCTACGGCTGACCGCGCCTCCCCCGCACCCACCCCGCGAGCCCGCCGCCGGTGACACCGGCGGCGGGCTCGCGCTTTCCGTTCCGGCCGGGGCCGGGTGTCCGCGCCGGGTTCAGGCGGTTCCGTCGAGCTGCGCGGGCTCCAGGGCCGGCACCGGATGGGTCAGCCGGTGCGCGTACGCCGCGATCACGCCGCCGACCAGTGGCGCCACGATGAACAGCCACAGCTGGGAGAGGGCCGCACCGCCCGCGAACAGGGCCGGACCGAGGGAGCGGGCCGGGTTGACCGAGGTGCCGGTCAGCGGGATGCCCACCAGGTGGATCGCCGCGAGGGACAGCCCGATGGGTAGCCCGTCGAAGCCGATGACCGCGACCTTGTGGGTCACCGCCAGCACCACGAAGACCAGCAGGAAGGTCAGCACCACCTCGGCGAGGAACGCTCCGCCCAGGTTGATGCCGACGGCCGACCGGTCGTCGTAGCCGTTGCTCCCGAACGCTCCGCTCGTCTTCAGCCCCGGAACCTGCTTGGCCAGCAGGAAGAGCAGGGCCGCACCCACGATGGCGCCGAGGAACTGGGCCACCCAGTACTCGATCGCCGTCCGGAGGTCGATCCTGCGGGCCACCAGCATGCCCAGCGTGACCGCCGGGTTCACATGGCAGCCGGAGACCGGCCCCAGCGCGTAGGCGAGCGCGAGCAGCATGAAGCCGAACGTGAGGGCGATGCCCACCGTTCCGATGTACTCGACGGCGAGCACCGCCGATCCGACGGCGAAGAAGACCAGCAGCAGCGTTCCCAGGAATTCCGACACCACTGTCCGCGTCTGCATACAACCACCTCGCGAGATCTGGGGAGATCAGTCGGTTTGATCCGATTTCCCGCTCATTCTCATGGTGCGAGGCGAGATGCGCGCGTCGAGCAGAGCGGCGATCAGCGAGTGAACAGCGGTTCACCCGGAGCGACCGCCCCGGCGGGCAGCAGCGCCAGATCGAGGCCGCGCACCAGCCTGGCCCGCAGCACCTCGCTGGCCGACAGGGCTTCGGCGACGCGGCGGGCCGCCTCGGCGGGCACGGCGTCCGGGGCCAGGACGAGTGCCAGCGTGCCGTCGGCCGGGCCCGGCCCGAGGTGGGCCCGGATCACGGCGGACTCGGCCGCCACCGTGTCCCGTACCGCCGCGACGACGGCCGGGTCCTGGAGCGGGTCCGTGCTGGTGCGGTTCTCGGCCACCGCCAGCAGGGCCGGACCGGTCAGCTCGAACGCGACGGGCCCGGCGAGGTCCAGCACCACCGTGTCGGCCTTCTCGTGCGCGGCGGCCTGGAGTGCCTGGTGCAGGGGTACGGCGACGGGGCGGGCCTCGGGGTCCCAGCGGGCCAGCGAAGCGGTCGAGGTGAAGGCGGGCAGCGCGCGCCGGTCACCGGCCTGGAGCGTGGGGACCGCCATGTCACTGGTCTTCTCGCGGCGAAGCCCGTTCTCGTCCTCCTCGACCTCGCCGAGAACGGCGACCACCGGAACGAGCAGCCGGGCGGTCCGAAGTGCTTCGAGGACCGGGCCCACCGCCGTCCGGTCCGCCGACCAGGCGGCGAGCGCCTCGGTCAGTGCGGGATCGGCCGTGCCGTCGTCGTCGGAGAAACCGGGGTCCGGAATGTTCTTGAGCGCCACGGGACGAGCGTAGTCCCTGCCCCTTCCCGCCCCGGCGACAGGTCGGGCACAGGCCGCGGCCCGGTGGGGTTCCCGGCGTCCGGACCGGGTGCCGGCACGGGTTGTGCCGTCGGTCCACCCGGTCCGCCCGGCGCCCGCGGCGGTGAGGGCCGTGGTGACCGCCGCGGTGCTGCCGGACCGTTCGACCGCCGGGGGCGCGCATCAGGTGGGTCGCGCGCCGGATGCCTCGCGCGGTGCCGTGGCCTCCGTATCGTCCGCCTCACCGTCCGCCACACGGGCACCGGCGGCGGGGAAAGGAGGCCGAGGTGGATCTCGACGCGGAGCTGGCCTGGGTGGTCGCGCCCCTGATCGGTGACGCCCGGCTGTCGGTCGCGGTGCTGGACACCGGCAGTGGGACGGGTGCGGTGTACGGGGACGGGGCGGCGTACGACACCGCGAGCATCGTCAAGGTGGACATCCTGGCGGCACTGCTGCTGCGGGCCCAGGACGAGGGGCGCGGGCTGAGCGACGCCGAGCGGACGTACGCGGCCGCGATGATCGGGCGCAGCGACAATGCCTCGGCCACCAGGCTCTGGCGGGTGATGGGGGGCGCGGAGGGGCTCGACGCGGCGAACGTACGGCTCGGCCTGACCGGCACCGCCGCCGCGCGGGCCTGGGGGCTGACACAGACCACCGCGGCGGATCAGGTACGGCTGTTGCGGGCGGTGTTCGACGGGAACGGCGACAGTGAATCCGCACAGGGGACCGCCGGGGTGTCCGTGCTCTCGCGGGCGTCCCGGGCCTATGTGCGGCGGCTGATGGGGCGGGTCGAGGCGGACCAGCAGTGGGGGGTCTCCGCGGCGGGCGACGCGTGGGCGCTGAAGAACGGCTGGATGCCGCGCACCACGACGGGGCTCTGGGACATCAACAGCATCGGGAGGGTACGGGCCGGCGGGCGCGACTGTCTGATGGCCGTGCTCTGTGACGGGCAGCCGACGAAGGAGGCCGGCATCACGCTGGTCGAGGCCGTCGCGAAGGCCGCGGTCGGCGTGGTCAGCGGCGCCCGGTGAGCCTCCGGCCCCGCCACAGGACGACGGCCAGGCTCAGCAGGACGGCGCCGAGGCCGCCCGCCGCCGGGGCCAGCCAGTTCGCCGGGGCCTCGTCCCTGTCCGGCGGGGTGGGTCCCGGGCCGAAGTACTGCTTGCGGTAACCGGTCACGGCGGACTGGGCGCCGAGGTCGGCCGGGCGCATCCGGGACCCCGTCTCGATGGCCTCGGCCGGGTCGACGACGCCGTAGCCGCGGGAGTCGTCGCGGCCGTCGGCCGGGGCGTCGCGGGCGGTGTCCGCGAGGAGCTTCTTGATCTGGGCGGGGGTGAGGCCGGGGTGGGCGGCGCGGACCAGGGCGACGGCTCCGGAGACGAAGGCCGAGGCCGCGGAGGTGCCCCACTCGATGTAGTACTTGCGGTCGGGGTTGGCGACGACGATGTCGACGCCGGGCGCGCTGACGGTGGCGTACCAGCGGCGGGTGGAGAACGAGGCGTGTGTGCCGTGCTTGTCCACGGCGGCGACCGCGATCACGCCGGGGTAGGCGGCGGGGTAGGAGACCCGGTCCCCCTTCTCTCCCCCGTTGCCCGCCGAGGCGATGACGGACACGCCCTTGGCCAGGGCGTACTGGATGGCGGCGTCCTCGCCCGGTTCGGGGTGGGCGGACTTGCTGTCGTCGCCGAGCGAGAGGTTGATGACGTCGGCGCCGTGGTCGGTGGCCCAGCGGATGCCGTCGGCGAGCGCGGTGCCGCGGGACTTGCGGGCCTTGGCGCGGGAGGGGTCGTTGGACTCCAGGATCACCCGGACCGGGAGGATCCTGGCCTCGGGAGCGATGCCGAGGATGCCGTCGCCCCGTCCCGTGCCGCTGCCGCGGCCGGCGATGATCCCGGCCATCGCGGTGCCGTGCAGGGCCCAGGCCGCATCGCCCCGCCCGGCGCCGAAGCCGATGAGGTCCTTGCCGGGGAGCACTCCGCCGGCCAGGTCGGGGTGGGTGTCGTCGACCCCGGTGTCGAGGACGGCGACGATGATGCCCTTGCCCTTGGTGGTCTGCCAGGCCCGGTCGGTGTGCAGGGCCCCCAGGCCCCACTGCTGGTCCCGGATGGCGTCCGCGTGGGCGGGGGCGGCGGCGGTGAGGGCGAGGACGGCGGCGGCGCAGACCGCGGCGAGGGCACGGTGTCCGCGGCTCATTCCGGCTTCTCCGTGAGGTCGGTGACGGTCCTGCGCAGGCCGCGCTCCACCCGGTCGGCCATGCCCTCGGCCTCGTGGCCGAGCCCGGCCTGGGCGGCGGGCGTCGTCGCACCGGCGGCCATGGCCGCGGCGGCGGGCTGCGGGTCGGCGACGGTACGCCCGTCGGCGAAGCCGGAGACGGCGAACACGACGACCGGGACCTCGGTGAGTACATGGACCGTCCAGCTGGCGCGCTGCGCGTCGCCGAACGTCGCGGCGACCGTCCCTTCGACGGCGTACGTGCGCGGCATGAGGTCCTTGCGCGTGGCGAGGCGCTGCTCGGTGAAGCGGCTGCTGAGCGCGCGCATGCCCTCCTCGGCCGCCTCGGTGAAGATCATTCCGACGGTGGTGACGCTGCTCCGTGTCGCGTCGGTGTAGGTGGCCCGCACCATGCGTTCGCAGCCGACCGGGCGGAGTGTTCGAAGGAGCAGCGGGTCGAGGCCCTTGGCGCAGCCGCTGTCGGCGGCGACCGCGACCCGCGTCCATACCCGGCCCGCGGCGCCGGGTCCCGCGCCGTCGCCCTTGAGGGTGCGCGGGAAGAGGGTGTCGACGGGGACGCTGTGCCAGAGGGTCCGGCCCGTGGTGTAGGTGCTGCGGGTGCCGGGTTCGGCCGAGGAGTCGCCGGTGAGCCAGGTGCCGGTGACCGCGCCGCCGATCAGCCCGAGACCGAGGACGACGCAGGCGGCGGCCGCCGCGGTCCGGCCCCGGTGCCGCGGCCGGACCGGGCGCAGCCGGGTGGTGGTCTCCACGGGCGTCTCGGGGAAGCCGTAGCGGTGCGGGACCGGGTAGGGGCCGGGGTACGCGCCCGGGGGCGCGGGCTGCGGTCCGGGGCGGGGCGCCGTACCGGGGAGGGGCGTGAGGTCCACCGCGCCGACGGGTCTGCGCCGGGTCGCGGGAGGCGGCGGCACGGCGGGGGGTGCGTTCGGCGCGGGCGGCGGGGACTGCACGACCGGCGGGTACTGCGGCGACTGCGTGGACGACGGAAGCGGCGGGGTCTGCGGGCCGGTGGTCCCGGGGGCGGACGGCGGCACGGGGCGCAGCCGGGCGGTCGTCTCGGCGGGAGTGTGTCCGGCGGGCGGGTTCACGGCGGGGGTGGCAGGGCGCGGGGGCGCGGCGGGGGCCCGGCGGGTGGGCGCGGGGGGCGCGACGGGCGCGGGAGGGGCCTGGCGCGCGGGTGCGACGGGGGCCGCCGGTGCGGGAGGGGCCTGGTGGTTCGGTGCGCCGGGCGGGGGCTGCGGGGCCGGTGCGCCGGTCGGCCGCTGCTGCGGGGCCGGTGCGCGCGTCGGCTGTGTCTGCGGCTGCGGGGCCGGTGTGCGCGTCGGCTGTGTCTGCGGCTGCCGCTGCGGTCTGTGCGGGGCCTTCGTCGCGGGGGGCGTGGGAGGCACGGCGGGCGGCGGTCCCGCGGGGTGGGGCGGCGGGGTGGTCGGGCGGGGCGGCACGGGAGCGCGTTGCGCTTCGGTACTCATCCGGCCCGCCCCCTGGTTCACGTCCTCGTACCGCCCGCGGATCAGCGTCACAGGCAGGCCCGTTGGTCCTCGCGTGCCCTTTACTCTACGGGCTGGGGGGCCGCCGAGGGGAACGGGCCGCCGCGGCCGGGGGATCTGCCCCGATCGTCCCCCTACCCAGCGGTACGGGTGTCTGGCAAGCTGCGGCCATGACTGCCCGCGCCGCTGACCGGACCCGTTACAACCGGGCCACCGCCCATCTCGACGCCCCGATCGCCGTGGTCGATCTGGAGGCCTTCGACGCCAACGCCGACGATCTCGTCGGCCGGGCCGCGGGGAAACCGATCCGGGTGGCGAGCAAGTCGGTGCGCTGCCGGACCCTGCTGGAACGGGTGCTCGCGCGTCCCGGGTTCGCCGGGATCATGTCGTTCACGATGGCGGAGTCGCTGTGGCTGGCGCGCGCCGGTTTCGAGGACGTGCTGCTGGCCTACCCGTCGGCCGACCGCGCCGCGTTCGCCGAGCTGGCCGCCGACCCGAAGCTGGCCGCCGCGGTGACGGTGATGGTCGACGACTTGGCGCAGTTGGAGCTGATCGACGCGGCGCGGGCCGGTGGGAGTGAGGAGATCCGGGTCTGCCTGGAGCTGGACACCTCGCTGCGGCTGCTGGGCGGCCGGGTCAGGATCGGAGCGCTGCGTTCCCCGCTGCGCTCCCCCGTCCAGCTGGCGGAGCTGGCCCGCTCGGTGGCCCGCAGGCCGGGATTCCGGCTGGTGGGCCTGATGGCGTACGAGGGTCATGTCGCCGGGGTCGGCGACTCGATCGCGGGACGCCCGCTGCGCTCCCGGGCGGTCCGGCTGATGCAGTCCGCGGCCCGCAAGGAGCTGGCGACACGCCGGGCCGAGGTGGTGCGGGCGGTACGGGCGGTGGTGCCGGACCTGGAATTCGTGAACGGCGGCGGTACGGGCAGCGTCCAGCACACCGCGGCCGAGCACGCGGTGACGGAGATCGCGGCCGGGTCGGGGCTGTACGTTCCGCGGCTGTTCGACAACTACACGTCGTTCACCGGCCGTCCGGCGGCGCTGTTCGCGCAGCCCGTGGTGCGCAGGCCCGGGGTGGGCGTGGTGACGGTGCTGGGCGGCGGCTATCCGGCGTCCGGAGCGGCCGGTGCGGACCGGCTGCCCGTGCCGTATCTGCCGGAGGGACTGCGCTACGACCCTCAGGAGGGCGCGGGCGAGGTGCAGACTCCGCTGCTGGGCGCCCCGGCGGACGATCTCCTGATCGGCGACAAGGTGTGGTTCCGGCACGCCAAGGCCGGTGAACTGTGCGAGCGGTTCGACGAGTTGCACCTGATCGAGGGCGACCGGATCACGGCGACGGTACCGACGTACCGGGGCGAGGGCCGCACCTTCCTCTGATCCGGCGGCCCCGGAGGGCTCCGGTGTGGCTCCGGGCGTTCGCGCGGGCACTGCCTTCGCGCGGGCACTGTCTTCACGCGGGCCGTGTCTTCACGCGGGCCGTGTCAGGGAGCGACCGAGCTGCCCACCCCGCCGCTCGTCGCGCTGTCGCCCACCGGACGGATGCCCCGGGTGATCGTGTCCATGAGGGAGAGCGGCAGCTCCCGGCGGCCCGCGTCGAAGGCGAACCTGACGAGGACCGGTGTCTCGCTGCCCACCGCCGAGGGGAAGGCCAGTGACTGCACCACGCCGCCGGGGCCCTTCCCGGTGGTGACCTGCCAGCGCACCAGGTAGCCCGTCCGCCCGTCCACGCTCACCGGCTCGGACTTCAGCACCTTGTGCGACACGATGCCGCCGTGGATGCGGTCGCCGACGATGTTCTCCTCGTACGCGTTGTCGGCGGCGGCTTCGATGTCCCGCTCGGCCAGCGCCTCGGGGGTGCCCGCGTCGGTACGGGCCGGGGTGTGGGTGGTGACCGTGCCGTGGTAGCAGAACGCGCCGGAGTCGCCGGGGCAGCTGTAGGAGGGGGCGGTGCGCATGGTGGGCACGTCCTCGACGGTGCTGCCGGGCTTCTCCCAGCCGGCGGGGACCGGAAGGGTGATCCCGTTGAGCTGATCGGTGAGGAGGGCCGGGGAGCCGTCGGGGGCGGGACCGCTCGGGGAGGCGGTGGCCGGGGCCGTGGGGGACGCGGCCGTACCGCTGGGGTCCGCACTCGGCCGCGTACCGCCGTCGTCCCTGCCCAGCAGCACCGCACCGGTGACGGCGACGCCGACGACCACCAGTGCGGACAGCGCGACCGCCAGGACCCGGCCGCGGGACGTGCCGCCGCGGGGCATGCCGCTGCCGGTGCGCTGCTGGGGAAGCAGGGGCGGCCCGAACGACGGTGCCGTGTCCGGCTGTCGCGGTTCGGGGTGCCCGGCAGCGAGCGGGCGGGTGTGGACGGTCCAGGCCGTGCCGTCCCACCAGCGCTCGGTGCCGGGCGCACCCGTGTCCGGGTACCAGCCGGGCGGTGTCGCGAAGCTCATGCCCCCACTCTAGGGTCCGGGCCGGGGGCCGCGGCGGGGCCGTCAGAGCGGGGTCACATAGGCCCCGGAGATGCCGCCGTCGACGAGGAAGTCGGTGGCGTTGACGAACGAGGAGTCGTCGCTCGCCAGGAAGGCGACGGCCGCCGCGATCTCGGTCGCCTCGGCGAACCGGCCGAGCGGGATGTGGACGAGCCTGCGGGCCGCGCGCTCCGGGTCCTTGGCGAACAGTTCGCGCAGCAGCGGGGTGTTGACCGGTCCCGGGCACAGGGCGTTGACCCGGATGCCCTCCCGGGCGAACTGCACACCGAGCTCGCGGGACATGGCGAGGACACCGCCCTTGGACGCGGTGTACGAGATCTGGGACGTCGCCGCCCCCATCCTGGCCACGAAGGACGCGGTGTTGATGATCGAGCCGCGGCCCTGGCGGCGCATGTAGGGCAGGGCGGCCTTGCAGCAGAGGTAGACGGAGGTGAGGTTGACGTCCTGGACGCGTTTCCACGCCTCCAGGCCGGTGGTGAGGATGGAGTCGTCGTCGGGCGGTGAGATGCCCGCGTTGTTGAACGCGATGTCGACGGACCCGTAGGTGTCGTACGCGGCCTTGAAGAGCGCCTCGACCTGTCCGGGATCGGTGACATCGGCCTGGACGAAGGTGCCTGAGGCCTCCTCGGCGGCGGCCGAGCCCGCCGCCGTATCGATGTCGGCGCAGACGACGTGGGCGCCCTCGGACGCCAGCCTGCGGGCGGTGGCCAGGCCGATGCCGCTGCCCGCTCCGGTGATCACGGCGGTGCGGCCGACCAGGCGGCGGCAGATGTTCTCGGTGTCGGTGGTCATACGGGTTCAGGCCTCCGTGCTGAGGAAGACGTTCTTGGTTTCGGTGAAGGCGGTGAGGGCGTCGGGGCCCAGTTCGCGGCCGAGCCCGGACTGTTTGTAGCCGCCGAACGGGGTCCAGTACCGGACGGCGGAGTGGGAGTTGACGGAGAGGTTCCCGGCCCGGACCGCCTGGGCGACGCGCAGGGCGCGGCCCACGTCGCGGGTCCAGAGGGAGCCCGCGAGACCGTAGTCGGTGGCGTTCGCGAGCCGGACGGCGTCGGCCTCGTCCTCGAAGGGAAGGACCACCGCCACCGGCCCGAAGACCTCCTCGGTGGCGACGGGCGCGTTGGGAGCGACATCGGTGAGGACGGTCGGCGGGAACCAGAATCCGGGGCCCTCGGGGGCGCTGCCGCGCAGGGCCGCCGCGCCCTCGGGGACGTAGTCGCGGACCCGGCGCAGGTGGGCGCGGGAGATCAGCGGTCCCATCGCGGTCTTCTCGTCGGTGGGGTCCCCGACGACGACCGAGGCCAGTGCGGGGGCGAGCAGTTCCAGGAACCGGTCGTACGCGGACCGCTCGACGAGGATGCGGGTGCGGGCGCAGCAGTCCTGCCCCGCGTTGTCCAGGAAGGACATGGGGGCGGCGGCCGCGGCGGCCTCGATGTCGGCGTCGGCGAAGACGATGTTGGGGCTCTTGCCGCCGAGTTCGAGGGTGAGCCGCTTCACACGGTCGGCGCACTGGGCCATGATCCGCTTGCCGACGCGGGTGGAGCCGGTGAAGACGATCTTGGCGACGCCGGGGTGGGTGACCAGGGCGTTGCCCGTCACCTCGCCCGCTCCCGGCAGCACCTGGAAGAGGTCTTCGGGAAGACCCGCCTCCCGTCCGATCCGCGCCAGTCGCAGGGCGGTGAGCGGGGTGGTCTCGGCCGGTTTGAGGAGTACGGCGTTGCCCGCGGCGAGCGCGGGGGCGACGCCCCAGGCGGCGATCGGCATGGGGAAGTTCCACGGGGCGATCACCCCGATGACGCCGAGGGGTTCCAGGAGGGTGAAGTCGATTCCGCCGGGGACCGGGATCTGCCGGCCGCTGAGCCGTTCCACTCCCCCGGCGGCGAAGTCGAGCAGATCGCGCACATTGCCCGCCTCCCAGCGGGCGTTGCCGAGCGGGTGACCGGCCTCGGCCGTCTCCAGCCGGGCCAGGGACTCGATCTCGGCGTCGACCGCTGCCGCGAAGCGGCGCAGCAGACGGGCCCGGTCGGCCGGGGCCAGGGCGGCCCAGGTGCGCTGGGCCGACGCGGCGCGGGCCACGGCGGCGTCGACCTCGGCGGGGGTGGTGGCCGCGACGGTGGCGAGGTGTTCCTCGGTCGCCGGGTTGATCACGTCATGGGCGTCGGGGTGCACGGGCCGGTCCGCGCTCACGGGGTCGCTGACATCGGCGGGGTGGTGGTCGGCGGTCACAGGGTGCCTCACAGGCGTTCGAAGGAGCGGCGGAGCTCCCAGTCGGTCACCGCGGCGTCGAAGGCTTCGAGTTCGACGCGCGCCATGTTGCGGTAATGCCGCACGACCTCGTCACCGAAGGCCGCACGGGCCACCTCGCTCCGTTCCCAGAGGCCGGCGGCTTCCCGGAGGGTGGTGGGGACCTGCTCGTACCCGGCGGTGTAGGCGTTGCCCTCGCACGCCTCGGGGAGTTCCAGTTTCTCTTCGATGCCGTGGAGTCCGGCGGCGATGAGACCGGCGACCGCGAGGTGCGGGTTGACGTCGCCGCCCGGCAGCCGGTTCTCGAAGCGCATCGAACGGCCGTGGCCCACGACGCGCAGGGAACAGGTGCGGTTGTCGTGGCCCCAGGCGACCGCGGTCGGGGCGAAGGAGCCGGGCTGGAAGCGTTTGTAGGAGTTGATGTTCGGCGCGTGGAGAAGGGTGAAGTCGCGCAGGGCGGCGAGCTGTCCGGCGAGGAAGTGGCGCATCAGCGGGGACATGGCCCCGTCGTCGCCCGCCATGACGTTGCGGCCCTCGGCGTCCTGGAGCGAGAGGTGGATGTGGCAGGAGTTGCCCTCGCGCTCGTTGTACTTGGCCATGAAGGTGAGCGCGACACCTTCCTGCGCGGCGATCTCCTTGGAGCCCGTCTTGTAGACGGCGTGCTGGTCGCAGGTGACCAGGGCCTCGTCGTAGCGGAAGACGATCTCGTGCTGGCCGGGGTTGCACTCGCCCTTGGCCGACTCCACGGTGAGTCCGGCGGCGGCCATCTCGTTGCGGATGCGGCGCAGCAGGGGTTCGACGCGTCCGGTGCCGAGGACCGAATAGTCGATGTTGTACTGGTTGACCGGTGTCAGATCGCGGTAGTTGCGGTCCCAGGCCTGCTCGTAGGTGTCCTTGAAGACGATGAATTCGAGTTCGGTGCCGACATGGGCGGTGAGGCCGAGTGCGGCGAGCCGCTCCAGTTGGCGGCGCAGGATCTGACGGGGTGCGGCGACGACGGGCGATCCGTCCTCCCAGGCGAGGTCGGCGATGACCATGGCCGTCGCCTCGTTCCACGGCACCCGGCGCAGGGTGCTGAGGTCGGGGCGCATGGCGAAGTCGCCGTATCCGCGGTCCCAGGAGGACATCTCGAATCCGTCGACGGTGTTCATGTCGGTGTCCACGGCGAGCAGGTAGTTGCAGCCCTCGGTGCCGTGTTCCATGACCTCGTCGAGGAAGAACCCGGCGGCGAAGCGCTTGCCCTGCAGCCTTCCCTGCATGTCGGGGAAGGCGAGGACGACGGTGTCGATCTCGCCGCTCGCGACGAGGACGCGTAGTTCGTCGGTACCGAGCGGGGGTGTTCGCTCTGCCACGGGATACTCCTCCATCGGCCGGCCGGGAGCCTTAAGGTATGGGATGGAACCATTGAATGAAAGGGAAGCGGAACGTGATCGAGGAATCCGGTGGGAGACCGGCGACGGCCCGCCTGCGGCCCGTGCTGCGCCCCGTCCGCGCGGGCAACGGCTTCGAGGAGGCCCTGGCGCAGATACTCCAGGTGATCCGGCTCGGCCTGGTGGCGGACGGCGAGCGGCTGCCCGCCGAGCGCGAGCTGGCCGAACTGCTCGGGATCAGCCGGGTCACCCTGCGCGAGGTCCTGAAGGTGCTCCAGGAGCAGGGCCTGGTGGAGAGCAGACGCGGGCGCTACGGCGGCACGTTCGTGACGCCACGCACCGGCACGCCCGGCGGGGACGAGCTGCGCCGCCGGGTGGCGGCGGTCGACATGGAGGACATCCTGCGCTTCCGCGAGGTCCTGGAGACCGGGGCCGCCGGACTCTGCGCCGCGCACGGGCTGACCGGCGAGGGCGCTGACCGGCTGCGTACGGCACTGGCGGCGACACACGAGACACCTCTGCCCGACTACCGCAGGCACGACACCCTGTTTCACCTGACACTGGCCGAACTTTCCGGATCACCGACGCTGACCGCCCAGTACGCGGCGGTCCGGGCCACGGTGAACGACCTGCTGGACTGCATACCGCTGCTCGTGCGGAACCTGGAGCACTCCCAGCGTCAGCACGCGGCACTCGTCGGGGCGGTGCTGGACGGGGACGAGGAGGCGGCCCGCGCCGTGGCGCGCGAACACTGCGCGGGCACTGCGGCGCTGCTGCGTGGCTTCCTGTCCTGAACGGACCCCGGCCCACGGACACTTGCACGACCACACCGGAGCCATAAGGTATGCGGTGACACCATTGGCTTCGGCCCGCCCGCAGCGGCCCACCGGAGGGAACGCACCGTGCCCGAACCTCTCGTCGGCATCACCACCTATCTGGAACCCACGACCCGCTGGGGCGTCTGGGAGCTGCCCGCCGCCGTCCTCCCCGCCGCGTACCCGCGGCTGGTCCAGCGGTCCGGCGGCCTGGCCGCGCTGCTCCCGCCGGACGCGCCGGAGCGGGCCGCCGCCACCGTGGCCCGGCTGGACGCCCTCGTCGTCGCGGGCGGCGCCGATGTCGCGCCCGAGCTGTACGGGGCGGAGCGCGACCCCCGTACCGGTCCGCCGGCCCCTGAGCGCGACGCCTGGGAGAAGGCCCTGCTCGACGCGGCGCTGGCGTCCGGCATCCCGGTGCTCGGGATCTGCCGGGGCATGCAGCTGCTGAACGTGGCACTGGGCGGCACCCTGATCCAGCACATCGACGGGCACTGCGGTCCGCCCGGTACGACCGGGATTCTCGGCGAGCACTTGGTGACGCCGGTGCCCGGTACCCGGTACGCGTCGGTGGTCGCCGAGGCGTCCGTCGTACCGACCTATCACCACCAGGCCGTCGACCGGCTCGCGCCGTCACTGTCGGCCTCCGCCCACGCGGCCGACGGCACCGTCGAGGCGGTCGAACTCCCGGGGCCGCAGTGGGTACTGGGTGTGCAGTGGCATCCGGAGATGGGTGACGACCTGCGCGTGACGCGGGCGCTGGTGGCGGCCGCGGCCACAAGGCGCGACCGGCACGGGGGCGGGGCCGTCCCGGTCCCGCCCCTCGCCCGGGCCTGACACGCCACGAGGCACGAGCCCCCGTCCGGCCAGGACACCCACCGCGGGCCGGACCCCACACTCGGCCAGGACACCTACCGCAGGCCGGATCCCACGCTCGGCCCGCCCACCGGCAGCCGGACGCCCCGGCCCGGCGGGGAGCGCTCAGACGCCCGGCGGGCGGGAGTCGCGCGCCGTCAGGGACAGCAGGTCGCGGGCGGGGCCGGTGGGCCGGTGGCCGGAGGGCCATACGGCGCGCAGCTGGCGGCGCAGGCGTACGCCCGCGACCGGGATCTTCACCAGGCGGCGGGCCGACAGCTCCTCGCCGAGTGCCAGTTCGCTGAGCACACAGGGTCCGGCACCGCTCTCCGCCGCACCCTTGACAGCGGTGGTCGAGGACAGCTCCAGCAGCGGCTGGGCCAGCCCGCCGTGCACCGCGAGCGCGGCGTCCAGGACCTGCCGGGTGCCGGAGCCGTGCTCCCGCAGGATCAGCGGGGTCGCGGCCAGCTCCCCGGGCAGGAGGGGCGTCCGGCGGCGGGCCCACGGATGGGACGGGGCGACCACGACGACCAGGCGGTCGTGCGCGATCACCGTGCCGTCCAGGCCCTCCGGTATCGACAGGCCCTCCACGAAGCCCAGATCGGCCTCGCCGCCGAGGAGCCGCCGGGCCACCGCCGCCGAATTGCCCGCGAGCAGCGACACGGCGGTGTCCGGGCGCTGGGCGCGCAGCGCGATGAGCCAGCCCGGCAGCAGGTACTCCGCGATCGTCATGCTCGCCGCGACCCGCAGCCGCGAGTCGCGCCGGTCGCGCAGCGCCTGGGCACCCGCGTCGAACGCCTCGGCGGCCTCGATGATCCTGCGCGCCCAGTCGGTGACCAGGGCACCCGCGTCGGTGAGCCGGGAGCCGCGCGGGGAGCGGTCCAGGAGCGCGACACCGAGCTGCCGCTCCATCGACCGGATGCGGCTGGACGCGGCGGGCTGGGTGACACCGACGTCACGGGCCGCCCGCCCGAGGCTGCCGTGCCGGGCCACGGCGAGCAGCAGCTCCAGCGCCCCGAGGTCGGGGACCCGGTGGGACAGGGGCACATGTGCGTCGCTGGGCATAAAGCCAGCTTATGACCTCATAGAGACGGACTCCCTGGTGGGGGACGGTGCCGCCGCCAAGAATCGTGGCATGGCCATCTTTCCGCAGACCCAGCCCCGGACCGAGCCGCAGTCCCCGTCGTCCTTCGCCTCCCGCCCGGCCGCCCACCGGCTGCCGTCCCTGCGGCACATCGGCCCCAATTGGTACGCCTCCGTCATGGGGACCGCGATCGTCGCGAGCGCGGGTGTCGCGCTCCCCGCGCACCTGCCGGGTCTGCGCACGCTGTGCACCGTCGTGTGGGCGCTCTCCGCGCTTCTGCTCGTCGCCGTCCTCGCGGCCCGCACCGGGCACTGGATCTTCCACCGCGACCAGGCCCGCGCCCACCTCCTCGATCCGGCCGTCGCCCCGTTCTACGGCTGTCTGTCCATGGCGCTGCTCGCCGTCGGCGGCGGCACCATGGTGGTCGGCAAGGACGTCATCGGGCAGCAGGCCGCGCTCGCGGTCCACACGGTGCTGTTCGTCGCGGGCACGGTGGTCGGGCTCGTCGCCGCCGTCGCCGTCCCGTACCTGATGGTCGTACGCCACCGTCTCGAACCCGGTACGGCCTCACCCGTCTGGCTGCTGCCGTTGGTGGCGCCGATGGTCTCCGCCTCGCTCGGCGCACTGCTGGTGCCCGAACTGCCCGCGGGGCAGTGGCGCGGGGCGCTGCTGATGGCCTGCTACGGGATGTTCGGTATTTCGCTGCTGGCGACGCTGGTCGTGCTGCCGGTCGTCTTCGCCCGGCTGGTGCACCAGGGCCCCCTGCCGCTCGCGCTGACGCCGACGCTGTTCCTGGTGCTGGGGCCGCTGGGCCAGTCGACGACCGCGGTCAATCAGCTGGCCGATGTGGCGCCGGGTGCGGTCGCCGCGCCGTACGCCTCCGCCTTCGGTGCGTTCGCCGTGCTGTACGGAGTACCGGTGATGGGGTTCGCGCTGCTGTGGCTGGCGCTGGCCGTCGCGATGGTGGTCCGGGCGGTGCGGGGCGGCATGACGTTCACGATGACGTGGTGGGGCTTCACCTTCCCGGTCGGTACGTGCGTGACCGGCGTCGCGGGACTGGCCAGGCACACCGGTCTCGATGTCTTCACCTGGCCGGCCGTCGCGCTGTATGTGTTCCTGGTGGCGGCCTGGGCCGTGGCCGGGACGCGCACGCTGCGCGGGCTGGTCAGCGGAGCGCTGCTCGCAGCGCCGAAGCCGCCGCTGCCAGTGACGGCCCGTACCACGTGAGGTGGCGCCCGTCGACGAGTGCGGCGGGCAGCGCGGGGAACGCCTCGGGTCCGTCGTCGGCGGTGAAGCGGTACGGCTCGTCGGGCAGCACGACCAGTTCGGCTCCGGCCGCGTTCAGCTCGGCGAGCGGGATACGGGGATAGCGCTCGGCATGGTCCGCGTAGACATTGCGCACCCCGAGTCGGGCCAGCAGATCACCGGCGAACGTTTCGCGGCCCAGCACCATCCACGGTCTGCGCCAGACGGGCACGATCGCGGGGCGCGGAGTCCCCGGCGACGGGAGCGCCGCCCAGGCGGCCTCGGCCTCGTCCAGCCAGCGGGGCCGGGCGAGGCCGCACCCGGTGACCAGGACGCGTTCCAGTTCGGCGAAGGCCGCGTCGAGGGTGCGGATCTCGGTGACCATGACATCGAGTCCGGCCTCCCGCAGGGCGGCGAGGTCCGGTGCGCGGTTCTCCTCCTCGTTGGCGATGACCAGATCGGGGCGCAGCGCGACGACGGCCGCCACGTCGGGGTTCTTCGTGCCGCCGATCCGGGCGGCGGTGAGGTCCGGCGGGTGGGTGCACCAGTCGGTGACCCCGGCCAGCAGCCCGGGTGCGGTGACGGCGACGGCCTCGGTGAGCGAGGGGACCAGGGAGACGACACGCACGGGCGGGCCTTTCGGTGACGTACGGCAGCTGCGGAGGCGGCGCGGGCTCGCGGCCCTCCGCGCCGGGCTCTCAGCGGCCGGGGCTGTCTGTGTCAGCGGCCCGAGGCGGCCTTCGGCAGGCAGCGGTCCTCGGTCGGCAGCCCGAGGCGGTCAGCGGCGGGAGTCGTACGTGGCGTCGATGTTCTCGGCCACCGCGACGAACAGGAGCCGGGTCTCCGGCACGGTGGCGCGCCAGCGGTGCCGTACGCCGCCGGACAGGAAGAGCGTGTCGCCGCGCTCCAGCCGGTACGCCTGCCCCTCGGCCTCCACTTCGGCGGCGCCCTCGACGACGTACATCACCTCGTCGTTCCGGTGCTGGAACTCGCGCCCGAGGTCCTGCTCGCCGGTGAACTCCAGGGCGCTGAGCTGGTGGCGGCCGCGCACCACGCGGCGTACCCCGTCGCCCTCACCCGCCCGTACGACGTCCACCGAGCGTGCCGAGTCGGCGGCGGCGCGCAGCCGCGCGGTCGTGGTCTCCAGCGCTTCGGCGACGCGGTCCAGGGACCGGGGACTGGGGCGGGCGCGCTCGTTCTCGATCTGGCTCAGGAAAGGCACGGACAGTCCGCTGCGCGCGGCGACCGAGGCCAGCGTCAGCCCCAGGGTTCTGCGCCGTCGGCGGACCGCGGCACCCACTCGCGGTGCTTCCTTCTCGTCCATGTCCGGGCTCCCTCCCGCCTGGCCATCCTCCCGGTTGCCAGCACACTACGCACATCGTTTGCCGAGATGGAGCACGGGCGAAGAAGCGGGAAACCTCCCCGGGGCGTTCTTTCGGCCATGCCGAAGGGGACGGCCCCGGTGCGACACCGGGACCGTCCCCCTCGTTGACGAGGCGCCGAGATCAGCTGCCGACGGGCGTCAGCTTCTCCACCACGTCGGGGTTGGCGTCCATCCAGCGACGGGCGGACTCCTTCTCCTTGCCCGCGCCGCCCTTCTGGATCTCCACCTCCAGCGAGGCCAGCTGCTCCTCACTGAGCTTGAAGTCCTTCAGCCAGCCGGTCAGCTCCGGGAAGTCCTTCGCGAAGTCCTTCTTGGCGACCGTGTGGATCTCCTCGCCCTTGCCCCAGGCGCCCCTGGGGTCCTTGAGCTTCTTCAGGTCGTGCTTGCCGTAGGCCCAGTGAGGCGACCACAGGGTCACCACGACCGGCTCCTTCTTCTTGATCGAGCGGTTCAGCTCGGCCAGCATCGAGGACGTGCTGGAGGAGACGACCTTGTACTCGCCCTCCAGGCCGTACTCCTTGAGCACCTTGTCGTTGAGGGTGCCCATCATCCCGGCGCTCGACTCGATGCCGATGATCTTGCCGTTGAACTTCTTGCCCTGGCCCTTGAGGTCATCGAGCGAGTCGATGCCCTTGACGTACGAGGGAACGGTCAGCTCCAGCGACGTCGGCCCGTACCACGAACCGAGGTCGGTGAGGTTGTCCTTGTACTTGTCCCAGTAGACCTTGTGCGTCGTCGGCAGCCAGGAGTCGAACTGGACGTCCATCTGGCCCTGCGCGAGCCCCGTGTAGAGCGGTCCGGGGTCGAGCTGCTTGACGGTCGTCCGGTAGCCGCGGTCCTCCAGCATGTTCTGCCACAGGTACGTGCTCGCGATGGCCTCGTCCCACGGGAAGTAGCCCATGTTGACGGTCTTGCCCGCGTCCTTGCCCTGCTGCTGGGCGCCACCGGCGCCCTTGGGCAGCGGGGCGAGCTTGTCGACGAGGCCGGGGGACTTCTTGAGCCAGGCGCGTACGCCGTCCTGCTCCTTGCCCTGACCGGCGGTCTGGATCTCGTTCTCCAGGCTGGTGAGCTGCTCCTCGGTGAGCTTGAACTTCTTCAGCCACTCGGCGACCGGCGGCGCCTTCTTGGCGAAGCCCTTGTGGGCGACGGTGTGTACGTTCTCGCCCTTGCCCCAGGCGCCCCTGGGGTCCTTGAGCTTCTTCAGGTCGTGCTTGCCGTAGGCCCAGTGCGGCGACCACAGGGTCACCACGACCGGCTCCTTCTTCTTGATGGAGGCGTTCAGCTCGGCCAGCATCGAGGACGTGCTGGAGGAGACGACCTTGTACTCGCCCTCCAGGCCGTACTCCTTGAGCACCTTCTTGTTGAGGGTGCCCATCATCCCGGCACTGGCCTCGATGCCGATGATCTTGCCGTTGAACTTCTTGCCCTGGCCCTTGAGGTCATCGAGCGAGTCGATGCCCTTGACGTACGAGGGAACGGTCAGCTCCAGCGACGTCGGCCCGTACCACGAACCGAGGTCGTCGATCTTGGAGCTGTACTTGTCCCAGTAGTCCTTGTGGGTGGTCGGCAGCCAGGAGTCCGTCTGGAAGTCGATGTCCCCGCGGGCGACGCCGGAGTAGAGCGGACCGGCGTCGAGCTGCTTGATGTCGGTTGTGTAGCCGCGCTGCTCCAGGAGCTCCTTCCAGAGGAAGGTGGAGGCGATGCCCTCGTCCCAGGGGATGTAGCCCAGGTTGATCTTCTGGCCCTTGCCGACGTCCGCGCTGTCGCCCGCCTCGGCGTTCTTGCCGTCGTCCGAGCCGGCGATGTTGAGCCCGCCGGCGATCAGGGCGAGGACGACCACACCGATCATCGCGACCGCGGTGCCCGGCTTGTAGTGGGTGACCTTGAGGCCCCGCGCACCGGACGCGATCTTGGCCGCCGCGCGGCGGCCGAGCGGGGAGACCCGCTCGTTGAGCGCCCCGGTCATCCGGTCCAGGTACATGGCGAGGATGACGACGGCGATACCGCTCTCGGCGGCGAGACCGACCTGGAGCTGGGTGATCGCGGCGTACACCTTCTCGCCGAGACCGCCCGCGCCCGCCATGCCGCCGATGACCACCATCGACAGGGCGAGCATGATGACCTGGTTGATACCGGCCATGATCGTCGGCAGGGCGAGGGGCAGCTGGACCCGGGTCAGGGTGTCGCGGGGTGTGGTGCCGAACGCCTCGGCCGCCTCGACCAGCTCGCTGTCCACCTGGCGGATGCCGAGTTCGGTCATCCGGACGCCGGGGGGCATCGCGAACACGATGGTGGCGATGACACCGGGGGTGACGCCGACGCCGAAGAACATGACGCCGGGGATCAGGTAGACGAAGGCCGGCATCGTCTGCATGACGTCGAGCACCGGCCTGAGCGCGGCACTGACCTTGTTGTTCCGCGCGGCCCAGATGCCCGTGGGCACCGCGATCACGATGGTGATGACGGCTGCCACGACGACCAGCGAGAGCGTGGCCATGGCCTCGTCCCACAGGGCGAGGGAGTCGATCAGGGCGAAGCCCGCGAAGGTGAGAACGGCCGGAACCGCACCGCGCAGCCAGAACGCGATGACGGCGAAGATCGCGGCCATCAGCAGCGGCTCACCGCCGCCGAGGACGGCGTTGACGCCGTCGTACATCCCGCCGAGCACGGCTTTGATGGCGTCGAAGATCCAGGTGAGGTTCGACTGGAGCCAGTCGACCGCGTCCTCGACCCATTCACCGAAGGTGAACCTAGGCACCGGCGGTCACCTTCCTCACGTCGGACCGGGACGGGCCCACGGGCTCGACCCGCGGTTCCTCGCCGAGTGCGGCGAGCAGACGTGCGCGCGGCACGACACCGATCACCTGACCCCGGTCACCGGTGACGGCAACGGCCGCACCACTGGTGGAACAGGGCGTGAAGAGCTCGGCGATCGGCGTCTCGGCGGACACGGTCGCGGGCGCCCCGGCGATCAGGTCCTTGTCCGAGCGGCCCTTCTCGGGCTGCTCCATGATCGAACCGGCGGTGAGCACCCTGGAGCGGTCGACGTCCTGGATGAACGAGGCGACGTAGTCGTTGGCCGGACGGACCAGGATGTCCTCGGCGGTGCCCTGCTGGACTATCCGCCCGTCGCGCATCACGGCGATCCGGTCGCCGAGGCGCATGGCCTCGTTGAGGTCGTGGGTGATGAAGACGATGGTCTTCTTGAGCCGCTTCTGGAGTTCGAGCAGCTGATCCTGCATGTCGCGGCGGATCAGCGGGTCCAGCGCACTGAAGGACTCGTCCATCAGCAGCAGGTCGGCGTCGGTGGCCAGCGCACGGGCCAGGCCCACGCGCTGCTGCATTCCGCCGGAAAGTTCGTCGGGCCAGGACTTCTCCCAGCCGGCCAGGCCGGTCAGCTCCAGCGCCTGGGCGGCGCGCTGCTCACGCTCGGCGCGCGGCACACCCTGCACTTCGAGGCCGTAGGCGGCGTTCTCCAGGACGCTCCGGTGGGGGAAGAGCGCAAAGTGCTGGAACACCATGCTGATCTTGGAGGAGCGGACGTGGCGCAGTTCACGGGGGCTCAGGGCGGTCAGGTCCTGGCCGTCGAACAGCACGCGTCCGGCCGTGGCGTCGAGCAGTCCGTTGAGCATCCGCAGCAAGGTGGACTTGCCGGAACCCGAGAGACCCATCACGACGAAGATCTGGCCGGGTTCGACCGTGAACGAGGCATCGATCACCGCTGCGGTCGTTCCGTCGGCGCGCAGCTCGTCGCGGCCGGTGCCGTTTTCGAGTTTCTGCACGGCTTGATCGGGTCGTCTGCCGAACACTTTGTACAAGTGGTCGGCTTGCAGCCTTGACACATACACCTCACGCGTTGAACCGAAAACGGTCTGCCACCCCCTCCGGCAGACCGTGGAGCGGTGCGGATTCGGTCCGCACTGCACGCGCATTGGTTGAAAATGCGACGTGGTCCGCTCCGATGGCGCGCCTGCCCGCACTTACGCACACCAAACACAAGAGTGATTCAGCTCACCTCTGAGCCGGTGTCAGTGGGGTGCGGCATCATCGGGGGTGTGACGCGACGCCTGATGCTCCTCGACACCGCTTCCCTCTACTACCGCGCCTATTTCGGCGTTCCGGATTCGGTGCGCGCACCGGACGGCACCCCGGTCAACGCCGTGCGCGGGCTCCTCGACTTCATCACCCGGCTGGTGCACGACCACCGGCCGGACGACCTGGTCGCCTGCTGGGACGCCGACTGGCGGCCGCACTGGCGGGTCGAGCTGATCCCCACGTACAAGGCGCACCGGGTGGCGGTGGAGACGGCGGAGTGGCTGGCCGACGAGGAGGACACCCCTGACACGCTGTCCCCGCAGGTGCCGATCATCGAGGACGTGCTGGACGCGCTCGGGATCGCCCGGGTGGGAGTCGCGCCGTACGAGGCGGACGATGTGATCGGCACGCTCACCGGCCTGGCGACCGGCCCCGTCGACATCGTGACGGGCGACCGCGACCTCTACCAGCTGGTCGACGACGCCCGGCAGGTGCGGGTGCTGTACCCGCTCAAGGGTGTCGGGATGCTCCAGATGACGGATGAGGCCTGGCTGCGCGAGAAGTACGGCGTGGACGGTTCCGGTTACGTGGATCTGGCTCTGCTGCGCGGCGACCCCAGCGACGGCCTGCCCGGTGTTCCCGGCATCGGCGAGAAGACGGCGGCCAAGCTGCTGGACACGTTCGGCGATCTGGCCGGGATCATGGCCGCCGTGGACGACCCCGCCGCGAAGCTCACTCCTTCGCAGCGCAAGCGGCTGGACGAGGCGCGCGATTACGTCGCCGTCGCGCCGAAGGTGGTCCGGGTCGCCGGTGACGTCCCGCTGCCCGACTTCGATCCGGCCCTGCCCGACGAGCCGCGTGACCCGGCAGCCCTTGAGGCGCTCTCGGACCAGTGGGGTCTGGGCGGCGCTCTGCAGCGGCTGCTCTCCACACTTCGGGCATGAGGTGCTAGCTTAGGTAAACCTAACTTCTCCGGCCCGGTGGTAGCCGGGCCCCCGTACGTCCAGATCAGGGAGAACTTCGTGGCAGAGCGGCAGGCACCCAAGGCCCAGGGTGCGCAGGTCCTGCGTACCGAGCAGATCACCCCGCACATGGTGCGGGTGATCCTCGGCGGTGACGGACTGGCCGGCTTCGCGCTCTCCGGGTTCACCGATCACTACGTCAAGCTGTGCTTCGCACCCGAGGGCGCCGACTACGCGCACCCGTTCGACATGGAAGCGATCCGCGAGGCGTATCCCCGTGAGCTGTGGCCCACCACCCGCACCTACACGGTGCGCTCCTGGGACCCGGTGACCCGCGAGCTGGCCATCGACTTCGTGGTGCACGGCGACGAGGGCCTCGCCGGACCGTGGGCGGCCCGTGCGCGGCCGGGCGAGCAGGTGACGTTCCTGGGACCCGGCGGCGGGTACGGGCCGCGGGCCACGGCGGGCTGGCACCTGCTGGCCGGTGACGAGAGCGCGCTGCCCGCGATCGCCGCGGCGCTGGAGCAGATGCCCGCGGGCGCCCCGGTGCACGCGTTCATCGAGGTGCCGGACGCCTCGGAGGAGCAGAAGATCGTGACGCCCGACGGGGTGGCGGTGACCTGGCTGCACCGCGGCGACCGTCCGGTCGGGGAGGCCCTGACCGCGGCGGTGAAGGCGCTGGACTTCCCCGAGGGCGAGGTACAGGCGTTCGTGCACGGCGAGGCGGGCTTCGTGAAGGAGATCCGCCGCTATCTGCGACTGGACCGGAAGATCCCGCTCCAGCAGCTGTCGATCTCCGGCTACTGGCGCCTCGGGAAGAACGACGACGCCTGGCGCGCGGTCAAGCGCGAGTGGAACGAGCAGGTGGAGCGCGAGCAGGAGAGCGCCGCGTAAC
The DNA here is from genome assembly GCF_035917275.1 of Streptomyces sp. NBC_01237. Classification (NCBI taxonomy): domain Bacteria; kingdom Bacillati; phylum Actinomycetota; class Actinomycetes; order Kitasatosporales; family Streptomycetaceae; genus Streptomyces; species Streptomyces sp. NBC_01237. The sequence goes on from NZ_CP108508.1 coordinate 1,661,832, forward strand.
GCACGGTCGCGGTCACGCGCACTGCCCCGGTCGGGGACGGCCCCGGTCGCACGCCGCCCCCCGGCAGTGGCGGCGTGACCCGAGGACGGCGTGTGCCCCCTGACAGCTCGTACATGGACCCCGGTCGCCGTTTCCCGCGGTGACCGGGGTCTTCGCCCGTCAGGCGCGCGGGCTCACCTCTGCGCCGCCGCGTCCCGCCCGCGCACGCCGTTCCGCTTCTCCCCCGCACCGTCCGGCGCCGTGTCCATGCCGTCCGGCGCCACGTCAGAAACCTCCGGCGCCCCGCCGGTGGCCTCCGGCGCTACGCCGAGAGTGCCCGGCGTCGCTTCGTCGGCAACGCCTGCCCCGTCCGCGTCCTCCGCCGAAGCATCAGCGCCCCCGCCCTCCGCCGGCCCCTCCGCCGCACCGTCAGCACCCGCTCCCGCCGCGCCCTCCGCCCCCGTCTCCTCGTAGAGGCGGGCGGACGCGTCGACATGGGCCAGCCGTCGCAGCGCCCCGAACATCGCCTCACCGAGCACGGTGCCCACGACCACGCTCTCCACCAGGTCCTCGCGCGCCACGCGCCGCGCCACATAGTCGAGGTCGGCGCGGGCGACCGGCTCGGCCGCGTCCGCGTACACGTCCAGCAGCTCGGTGAATCCGCCGTGCCCGGCCCGCCGCAGCGCGACCAGCACCCCGGCCAGCGACTCCCCGGCCGTGCTCTCCTCCTCCACGTGCCAGCCCCGCCGCTCCAGCAGTTCGGCGACCTCGTCGCGGGCGTCCTCCAGCTCGGGCCCCGCCTCCTCGCCGTCCGTCGGCGTGACGCCCTCCGCCGCCGCGCCCAGCACCTTGTGCACCGGCTGCTCGGGGTCGTCGACAGCCTCCAGCACATCACCGATGGCGGACAGCGAGAGTCCCCCGACATCCAGCAGCGCCCGGATCAGCCGCAGTCTGCGCTCGTGCCCGGCGTCGTAACTCGCCTGGTTCGGGCTGGTCAGCTGCCCGGCGGGCAGCAGCCCCTCGCGTACGTAGTACTTGATCGTCGGCACCGGGACCCCGGACCTGCGACTCAACTCACCGATGCGCACCGCGTGTCCGCCCTTTCGTACTTGCCAAATCCCGCCCTCATCATAGATAGTCCCTCTATCGGATAGCGGGGAGTCCTACTATCCATAATCGTTTGCTCTCCTGGGGGTTACCTATGTCGACGTGGCGTTTATGGCACCGGCCGCTGGTCCTGTTCTCCGCCGCGATGGCCGTGATGGCGGTCGTCTCCGCGGTGGGTCTCGTGGCCGACGACCGGATGCTGGCGGGCGCGCCGATCTGGGCCAAGCCGTTCAAGTTCGCCGTGTCGTTCGTGCCGTACTGCATGGCGCTGGCCTGGATGCTGACGCTGCTCACGCACGGCCGTCGCACAGGACGGTGGGCCGGCAACGTGGTCGTACTGGCCAGCCTGGGCGAGATGGCGATCATCACCGGGCAGGTCATCCGCGGGAAGCGCAGCCACTTCAATCACGAGACGCCGTTCGATACGAGGCTCTACGACGTGATGGCCTACACCGTCATCACCCTGTGGGCGGCCACGCTGGTGATCGCCATACTGCTGCTCCGCGCCCGCATCGCCGACCGCGCCTCCGCCTGGGCGATCCGCTCGGGAGTGCTGCTCGCCCTGGTGGGCGCGGGGTTCGGCTTCCTGATGTCGCAGCCGAGCGCGGGGCAGCGCGCGGCAGGTGACCTGGACACCGCCGACGTGGTCGGCGCGCACAGCGTCGGCGTACCGGACGGCGGCCCCTCCATGCCGATCACCGGCTGGTCGACGACCGGGGGCGATCTGCGCATTCCGCACTTCGTCGGCATGCACGCACTCCAGCTGATCCCCCTCTTCCTGCTCCTCCTGCTCCTGCTCGCGCCCCGGGCCGCCCGGCTGCGGGACCCGCGTGTGCGCTTCCGGCTCGTGGTCGTCGCCTCCGGCACGTACGCGGCGGTCGTGGCCCTGGTCACCTGGCAGGCGCTCCGCGGTCAGCCGCTGGTTCACCCGGACGGGTCGACCCTCGCGGCCGCGGGCATGATCCTGGCCGCCACCGCGATCGGCGCCTGGGCGGCGCTGCGGCCGGCACCCGCACGGCGGAACTCCGATTCCTACGACAAGGAGCTCGTGGCATGACCGGTGCACTCTTCGAGATCACGTTCTATCTGACGGCCCCCTTCTGGCTGCTCATGATCTTCGCGCCCAACTGGGCCACCACCGCGCGGATCGTCGCCTCACCACTGACCGTCCTGCCGGTGCTGGCGGTCTATCTCGTGCTGGCCGTACCGGTCTTCCCCGAGCTCTGGACGGCGGTGAGCAACCCCGACATCGATGCGTTCCGTGACCTGGCGGCCCTCGCGAACGGGGCGGGAGCGCTGTGGGCGCAGGTGATCGCCTGGGATCTGCTGCTGGGTCAGTGGATGTTCCTCGAAGCGCGGAAGCTCGGGGTGTCGCCCCTGGTGATGGGCCCGCTGCTGGTGCTGACGATCCTGCTGTCGCCGTTCGGACTGCTGATCTTCCTCACCCTTCGCGCGGTGCGGAAGGCGAAGAGCGCCGACGTGGCGACGCCCCGGCCCGGCGACGGGGTTCCCGGCCGGGTCGGGGACACGGCGGTGAGCTGACGGCCGACGCCCGGCGGCGCGGTCCCGGCGCGACTCCCGCACGATCCGGGGCCGTCCCGGCGGCGCGGCCCCGGCGCGACTCGCGCACGATCCCGGGGCGGCCCCGGGGAGATCCGGCGGCGTGGAAGGATCGCGCGAGCTGACCAATCCGCGCCGCCATCGGCTCCGAATGACTCCTGGAACCGATGAGCGTCCTGGGAGGACCCGCGTGAAGGAAGCCGTACAGATCAGCGGAGTGCCCGTGCCGGGCCCCGATCTCCAGGAGCTTCTGGTCCTGGTCGCCCGGGGTGACCAGGACGCCTTCGCCTCGGTGTACGACGCCGTGTGCGGGCCGGTGCTCGGGGTGGTGCGCAGCGTGCTCCGCGATCCCGCCCAGTCCGAGGAGGTCGCGCAGGAGGTATGGGTCGAGGTGTGGCGGACCGCGCCCCGCTTCCAGCCGTCCCGCGGATCGGCCGTGAACTGGGTGCTGACCCTCGCCCACCACCGCGCGGTCGACCGGGTCCGCTCGGCGGAGGCCTCGGCTGCGCGGGAGCACCGGGCCGCGCTGCTGGAGCGGACGCCCGCGTTCGACGAGGTCTCCGAACAGGTCGAGACCCGGCTGGAGAGGGAACAGGTACGGCGCTGTCTGCGCAACCTGTCCGAACTGCAGCGCCAGTCGGTGACCCTGGCGTATTACCGGGGCCTGACCTATCGCGAGGTCTCGGAGCTCCTCGCCGTACCCCTGGGCACCATCAAGACTCGACTGCGTGACGGCCTGATCCGGCTGCGCGACTGCCTGGGGGTGAGCACATGAGCACGGCCGAACTGCACACGCTGACCGGGGCCTACGCCCTGCACGCGCTGCCCGATTCCGAGCGCCACGAGTTCGAACGCCATCTGGACGACTGCGAGGCCTGCGCCCAGGAGGTACGGGAGCTGTCGGCCACCGCCGCCCGGCTCGGTCTCGCGGTGTCGGTGCAGCCACCCCATGAGCTGCGCGCCCGTGTACTGCGGGAGATCACGGCCGTACGACAGGAGTCGCCCGCCCACGCCCGCGGCAGCTCCGCCCGCGACGAGCGATCCGGCCGCACCGGCCGCTGGTCGGCGTACGCGCTCGCCGCCTGTGTCGCGGCTGCCGCCGCGTTCGGCGGCATCGCGGTGTGGCAGAACCAGGTGGCGCAGGACGCCCGGCACGAGGCCGACCACGCCCAGCGGCAGAGCGAACAGCTGGCCCAGGTGCTCTCCGCGCCGGACGCGAGGACCAGTTCGGGCGAGCTGGCCGGGGGCGCCCGGGGCACTGTCGTCGTCTCGCAGAGCCGGGACCGCGCGGTGTTCCTGGCCTCGGGCATGGCCCGGCCGCCGGGCGGCAAGGTGTACCAGCTCTGGTTCAACGACAGCGGAACGATGCGCTCCGCCGGCCTGATGAACCCGTCCGCGACCGATGGGGCGGTACTGCTCGACGGGCCGGTCGACGGGGCGTCCGGCATGGGCATCACCGTCGAACCGGCGGGCGGGTCCGAGCGGCCCACATCGGATCCGGTGGCCCTGATGGACTTCCCCGCCTGACCGGGACCGGCGTCACCGCCCGACGGGGCGGCGACGCCGGTACGCGTGACGCCGGTACGCGTGCCCCCTCCGCACGCTCACGCGGACCACCGGGGCACCGCCACCACCGCCTTCGCCGTCACGCCAGTTTCAGTTCCCGCGCGGTGGCCATGGGAAGAATCCGCTGGTCCGGGCCGTGTAGTCGGCGTAACCGGGCCGTTGTGCCATGTGCCGCTCCAGCAGCGCCTTCCCGCTTCCCTTGATCAACAGGAAGCTCATCACCACCGGCGCCACGAGCGTCGCCCCCGCCACCGCGGGCTGTTCGCACACCAGCAGGAACAGCCCCCACCAGACGCAGAAGTCACCGAAGTAGTTCGGGTGACGGGTCCACGACCAGAGCCCCCGGTCCATGATCCGGCCCCGGTTGGCGGGGTCGGAGGTGAAGCGGGCCAGTTGGCGGTCCCCGACGGCCTCGAAGACGAGACCCACCGCCCACAGCGCCGTCCCGGCCCAGGTCCACCAGGTCGGCGGCCCCGTCAGGTACTGCGCGGCCTGCACCGGCAGCGAGATCAGCCAGACCAGAGCGCCCTGGAGGAGGTAGACCTTCCGCAGGGCGTACAGCTCCCGACGGCCGGGGGCCTTGGCCAGCATCGCCTCGTAGCGCGGGTCCTCGCCCCGGCCCCGGCCGCGCCGGCCGATGTGCGCGGCGAGCCGCAGGCCCCAGACAACGGTGAGCACCGTCACCAGCAGCCGCCGCCCGTCGTCGCCCTCGCCCGCCGACAGGACGTACGAGACGAGTGCCACCGCCGCGAAGGCGATCCCCCACGCGACATCCACGACGCGGTGCACGCCCTTCCCGAGCGCGATCAGGAAGGTGACCAGCATGACGGCGAGGGCGGCGGCCGCCGAGGCCGCGAGGCCACCGGCGAACGCCGCCCAGGGGAACCCGCTCACCGCTCCGGCTCCGTCGTGCCCCGGGACATCCGCCGGACCGCGGCCCGGCGCCCAGGCGGCGGCCCGGAGTGCGGCCGGGCGGCGCCGCGCGGGGCGGTCCTGCCGGGAGTTTCGGTGGAGGTGGTCACACGGTCTCCTCGCGGGTCAGAAGCAGTTGCTGCACATTGAGATAGCCGGAGCGGAAGCCCGCCTCCGAATAGGCGAGGTAGAACGTCCACATCCGGCGGAAGGTCGCGTCGAAGCCGAGGGCGTCGATCTCGTCGGTCCGTTCGGTGAACCGTTCCCGCCACAGGCGCAGGGTCTCGGCGTAGTGCGTGCCGAAGGGGGTGCGCTGCCGTATCCGCAGGCAGGTGTGGTCGGCGGTGACCCGTTCCACGGCCTGGGTGGAGGGCAGCAGGCCGCCGGGGAAGATGTACTTCTGGATCCAGGTGTACGTGGTGCGGCTGGCGCGCATCCGGTCGTCCGGCATGGTGATGGCCTGGAGGGCGATACGCCCGCCAGGGGCCAGGAGCCGTTCCAGGGTGGTGAAGTAGACCGGCCAGTACTCCTCGCCGACCGCCTCGATCATCTCGACGCTGACGATCGCGTCGTACTCCCCGGTGATCTCGCGGTAGTCGCACAGCCGGACCTCGACCAGGTCCTCGAACCCGGCCTCACGGATGCGGGCCTCGGCCAGTTCGCGCTGTTCGGCGGAGAGCGTGACGGTGACGACACGGGCGCCTCGGCCGGCGGCCCTGATGGCGAGTTCGCCCCAGCCGGTGCCGATCTCCAGCAGAACGCTGCCGGGGCCGGCACCGGCCAGGTCCAGCAGACGGTCGATCTTGCGGTGCTGGGCGGCGGGCAGCAGCGAACGCTCCGCGGGGAAGCCGCGGAAGTACGCGGCGGAGTACGTCAGGGTCTCGTCGAGGAAGAGGGAGAAGAGGTCGTTCGACAGGTCGTAGTGGTGGCTGATGTTGTCGCGGGCGTGCTCGGGCGTGTTGGTGTGTCCGGCGGGCCGGCGCGCCGCCCACAGTCCGCGCAGCCGTTGCAGGGGGCGGGGGACCAGTTCGGCCGCGTTTGCGGCGAGCACGGTCAGCACGCCGACCAGGTCGGGCGAGTCCCACTCGCCCGCCATGTAGGACTCGCCGAAGCCGATGAGGCCGTGCGCACCGATCCTGCGGAAGAACCGCTCCGGTTCACGGATGTCCATGAGCGGACCGCCCAGGCCCAGGCTCTCGCCGTCGGCGAGCCGGGCCCGCAGCGGCAGCCGGGCCAGCGCGCTCCGGACGATCCGTTCAGCGAGGGCGGTCCGTGCCCGGGAGGTCCGGGGCGGCGTGACGATGTCGGGCCAGCGCTCCGGGTCGGGAGCGGGGGTGCGGTGCGCGGACAGCGCGGGTGTGGGCGCGTTCACTGCATGCCTTCCTGTGTGCGGTGGGAGGGGCGGGGCCGCACGGGCAGCCCCCGCAGATACAGCCGGATTCCGTGCAGCCGGATCGCGGCGGAGACGAGAACGGTGGACCAGGGGTGACGCAGGGACAGCCGGAGCAGCTCGGCGGGAGTGGCTTCGCGCCGGGTGCCGCGTACGGTCGCGGTGAACGGGCTTGTTCCGTCCCGCTCCAGACGGATGGTCAGGCCAAGGGCGGGGCCGGGCTCCGGCAACCGCATCCGATAGCTGCCGTCGACGGGGAAGAACGGCGATACGTAGAACTCCTTGGGGGTCTCCGCCCGGTCAGCCGCGTCCGGGCGGAGCAGATACCCGTGCCGCTCGCCGTAGGTGTTGTGCACTTCGGCGACGACGCAGAGCGGGGTCCCGTCCCGGCGCCGGCACCAGTAGACGGTCAGCGGGTTGAACACATGGCCAAGGACGCGGGCCTGGGTGAGCATCGTGACGGTGCCGTCGGCCAGGTCCACGCCGTGGCCGCGCAGGAAGCGTTCGAGGCCGGCGCGGATGGTGGGCGCGGTGCCGCCGAAGTGGTCGCGGGCCTCGAAACGGGCCAGCGGGCGCAGGACGCGCGGCAGCCGGGGCGGCCGATCGGGGTCGATGAACCACAGATGGGTGCGGTGGCGGAACGCGTACCGGCCGGGGATGGTCCGCACATGCGTGATCGTGCACGGGTAGAGGGCGCTCACCACGCCACCCCCAGCGCCGCGGCCGCCGCGGCCCCCGAACGGCAGCCGTCCTCGTGGAACCCCCAGCCGTGGTACGCCCCGGCGTAGGCGGTGACGGGTCCGGACAGTGCGGGAAGCCGGGCCTGGGCGGCCACCGATTCCGGGGTGTAGACGGGATGTTCGTAGACCATGCGGGCCCGGACCCGGTCCGGATCGACGCGGTCGGCGCCGTTGAGTGTGACGACGAAGGTGTCGGGGGCGTCCAGCCGCTGGAGCCGGTTCATGTCGTAGCTGACGGTGACCCGGTCGCTGTCGGCGGTGCAGGAGGGCATCAGGTAGTTCCATGAGGCCCGCGCGCCGCGGTTGCGGGGCAGGAGCGTCGTGTCGGTGTGGAGCAGGGTGGGGTTGCGGGAGTAGCGGAACGCGCCGAGGGTGCGGCGCTCCTCCTCCGTCGGGTCGGCCAGCAGCCGCAGCGCCTGGTCCGGGTGGGTGGCGATGACGACGGCGGCGTACGTGTGGGTGGTGCCGTCCTCGGTGAGGAGTTCCACGCCGTCGGCGTGGCGGCGCAGGGACCGCACCGGTGTGGAGGTGTGCACGGCGTTGAGCTGCTTGGCGACGCGGTCGACGTAGGTGCGCGAGCCGCCGGTGACCGTGCGCCAGACCGGGGAGCCGCCGACCGTGAGCATCCCGTGGTGGTCCAGGAACCTGAACAGGTAGCGGGCCGGGTAGCGCAGTGCGGTCGCCGGGTCGCAGGACCAGACGGCCGAGACCATCGGGGTCAGGAAGTGGGAGTGGAAGTACGGCGAGAAGCGGGCGCGTGCGGTGAATTCGCCCAGCGTCATCTCGGGGGCCGCGGTGTCCGGCCGCGCGAGGAGGGCGCGGGCGGCCCGGTGGAAGCGCGGCACCTCGGTGAGCATCCGCAGATAGCGGCCGCGCAGCGCGGCGCCCGGCTGGGCGAACAGCCCGGCGGGGCCGCGGGCGCCCGCGTAGGCGAGGCCGCACCCCTCGCACCGTACGGACATGCTCATCTCGGACTCCTGTGTGGGGACGCCGAGTTCGTCGAAGAGGCGCAGCAGGTGCGGGTAGGTGCGCCGGTTGTGGACGATGAAGCCCGAGTCGACGCGGTGCGTCCGTCCGTCCGACCCGGTCAGGTCGTGGGTGTGCGCGTGTCCGCCGACGCGTTCATCCGCCTCGTACAGCGTCACGTCGTGGGCCTTGTGGAGGATGTGCGCCGCGGTCAGTCCCGCCACTCCGGCGCCCACCACGGCCATCCGCCGCCGCTCCCGTGCCATTGCCTGCTCCTCGGGTCCTTCTTCGCCGACCGGGGCGCTGCTGCGAAGCCCCTTTCCGTTGATTCGTCGCCGTGGACGGGGCGGATTGGTCGGTCTTCGACTCTGACCCGATCGGGTGAACAACCAATCCACGGACCGTTCCGTGCCGAATACATGGCGTGAGGAAAGTTCAGAACGATTCGCGGACGCACGGCACCTCCGGGTCCCGCAGGTCCCGCTGGGCGCGTGCAGTCTTCGCCGCGCTCGGCGGTCTGATCGCCGGGTTCTGCGCCCTGTGCGTGGCCGAGCTGGTCGCTGCCGCCGTACGTCCCGAGGCGGGGCCGGTCACAGCGGTGGGCGGGGCGGTCATCGACCGCACTCCCCCGGCGCTGAAGGACTTCGCCGTACGGAATTTCGGCACCAACGACAAGCTGGTGCTCCAGCTGGGAATCCTCGTGCTGCTGGCGGTCTTCGCCATGGCGGTGGGGGTGCTCGCGCTGCGGCACCGGCTGCTCGGTTCGGCGGCCGTTCTGGTCTTCGGTGTGGTCGGGGCGGTGGCGGCGACCACCCGGCCGGAGGGCGGGCCCGGCGACGCGCTGCCTTCGGTGGTGGGAGCCGTGGTGGCCGCGGGAGTGCTGTATCTCCTGATCGGGCGGCTCATCCGGGTTCCCGGCCCGTCTCCCGCGGCTGGGGAGACGGGCCGGGGGACGCCGGGCTCCTTCGACCGCCGCGGTTTCGTGATCGCGGCGACCGCGGCCGCGGCGGCCTCGGCAGGTGCGGGCCTGGTGGGACGGAGACTCACCGCGTCCGTACAGGCCGGGGCCTCCGCCTCACGCGCGGAGATCGTCCTCCCGGTGCCGGATTCGGCGGCGCCCGCCGTCCCGCGCGGCGCCGATCTGGGCATCCGGGGTGTGAGCTCGTTCATCACCTCGAACAAGAGCTTCTACCGGGTGGACACCGCTCTGGTGGTGCCCCAGGTCGATGCCGACCGGTGGCGGCTGCGCATCCATGGCAAGGGCGTCGCCCGTCCCCTCACCGTCACCTTCCGCGACCTGCTGGCGCGGGAGATCATCGAGCGCGACATCACCCTGACCTGTGTGTCCAACGAGGTCGGCGGGCCCTACGTCGGCAACGCCCGCTGGATCGGCGTGCGACTGGCCGACCTGCTGCGCGAGGCCGGAGTGAAGCCCCCGTCGCGGGGCGGACCCGCCGACCAGATCGTGTCGCGCTCGGTGGACGGCATGACGATCGGCACACCGGTCGAGGACGTCATGGACGGGCGGGACGCGCTCCTCGCGCTCGGTATGAACGGCGAGCCGCTGCCCTTCGCGCACGGTTTCCCGGTCCGGATGCTCGTGCCGGGGCTGTACGGCTATGTGTCGGCCTGCAAATGGATCCAGGACATCGAGCTGACGACGTTCGACGACTACGACGCCTACTGGGTCAAGCGCAGTTGGTCGCGCCGGGGTCCTATCAAGACCGAGTCGCGCATCGACACCCCGCGCCCCTTCGCGTCCCCCAAGGCGGGCACGGTGCCCGTCGCCGGTGTCGCCTGGGCCCAGCACCGGGGCATCGACCGGGTGGAGGTCCGGGTGGACGGCGGCGAGTGGCACCGTGCCCGCCTCGGCACGGAGGACAGCCGGGACACCTGGCGTCAGTGGGTGTGGGAATGGCCGGCCACGTCCGGCAACCACACCCTTGAGGTCCGTGCGACGGACCGCACCGGCGCCACCCAGACCGGCAAACGGGTCGGCACCGTCCCCAACGGCGCGACCGGCTGGCATTCGGTGGTGGTCAAGGTGCCCTGACCTCTCGTCACCCATCGCCTATCGCCCATGACCAGCGTATTGATCACCACCCCATCCAGGAGAACACCATGAACACCCTGCACTTCCGTCGCATCGCCGTCGCCGTGTCCGCCGCAGCCGTTCTGCCGCTGGCCCTGACGGCCTGTTCCTCCGACGACTCCAAGGACGCCGCAGCCGGTTCCACACCGAGCGCGGCGTCGTCGGCCGCCTCGGACGGCGACTCGATGAACATGGACGAGCCGTTCGGCCCGGCGTGCGCATCGGTGCCGAAGGACGGCGCGGGCTCGTTCTCCGGCATGGCGAAGGACCCGGTCGCCACGGCCGCGTCGAACAACCCGGACCTCTCCACCCTGGTCACCGCCGTCAAGCAGGCGGGTCTGGTCGACACCCTGAACAACGCGCAGAACATCACGGTGTTCGCGCCGACCAACGAGGCCTTCGCCAAGATCCCGAAGGCCGACCTGGACAAGCTGCTGGCGAACAAGGCCGAGCTGACCAAGGTGCTCACGTATCACGTGGTGGGCGAGAAGCTGACGCCGAAGCAGCTGGAGAACGGGTCCTTCGACACCTTGGAGAAGAGCAAGCTGACGACGTCCGGTTCGGGGATGGTCTACACGGTGAACGACTCCTCGAAGGTCGTCTGCGGCAATGTGCCGACCGCCAATGCCACGGTCTACATCATCGACACGGTCCTGATGCCGCCGAAGTAGTCCCGAAGCGGTTCGTGCGAGCCGTGACGGCCCCCGATGCGTGCGGGGCGTGCCGCCCGCCCTACCCTGGCCCGATGAACCCGCTGGATCAGGTATCCCGCACGGCCCGGGTGTCGGGAGCCGTCGTCGGCTCGGCGGCCGGTGACGCGCTGGGGGCGCCGTTCGAGTTCGGCGCCGCCGGAGCGTTCACGGCCCGCTTCCCGGACGGCGTCGGCACGATGTGCGGGGGCGGCGGCTGGGATCCGGGCGAGGCGACGGACGACACGCAGATGGCGGTTCTCGTCGGGGAGTCCCTGCTGGAGCGCGGCGCCCTGGACCTGCCGGAGATGTTCGGCCGGTTCCGGCGGTGGGCGGCGGGCGATCCGAAGGACATCGGTCTGCAGACCGAGGACGTCCTGACGAGCGGTGATCCCTGGGACCTGGCCGCCGCGCTGCACTTCCAGGTCAACGGACGGGCCGCGGGCAACGGTTGCCTGATGCGGGCCACCACCTCGGCGGTGTACTTCGCGGGGGCGGGCCGAGCGGCGACCATGGACGCGGCCCGCCGGATCGCGGCGCTGACGCATGGTGACCGGGCGGCCTGGGAAGGCACCGCCCTCTTCCACGAACTGGTCCGGGTGGCGCTGGCCGGCGGCGACCCGCTCGCCGCCGTACCCGACGTCCTGGAGCACGTACACGAGGATCACCGTGCGCGGTGGGCCGCCAACCTGGCGCCCGGCTGGCACCCGGACAGGGCGACCGAGTTCAACGGTGCGGTGTGGCCGTGCCTGGGCACCGCGCTGTGGGCGCTGCGCACGACGGACTGCTTCGAGAACGCGCTGGTGGCGGCCGTCGACGTGGGCGGAGACACCGACACGGTCGCGGCGGTGACGGGCGGCCTCGCGGGCGCGGTGTACGGGGCCGCTGCGATCCCGGAACGCTGGACGGAGCCCCTGCACGTCCCCCTGCCCGGGTACGGGGACCGGGTACTGAGGACCGACGATCTGGTGTCGCTGGCGGAACAACTGGACGGCGGGACGGCAGGACGGCGGAACCGTTGGACGGCGGGACGACCCGGAAGACCGTGCCATGCCGGGTCCGACGGCCCGTGACCGTACATCCGCCGACCGCACAGTGAGATAAATCTACGCATAAGGGAGAGATAAGAGCAGAATGGTATCTGCAGGCACTTTCCGCACACTCCCCACAGCGGTCGGGCCTGTTGGACCGAAGGAGACGAAAACTCATGAGCAACGTCTCACACACCCGGCGTGACCTGGCCGGTCACCCGGATGTCCCCGAAATGCGCGAGCGGTACGACCGTATGCTCGGTGGCCGCGACGTGGCGCTGGTGGACGGACCGGCGTTCCTCGTCGGTCTGTACTGCGCCGTCTCGCCGTGGGTGCTCCACTTCACCGCGAGCCAGCCCGCGCTCGTGACGCACAACCTCGTGATGGGTATCGCCATCGCCGTGCTGGCACTGGGATTCTCCGTCATGCCTGAGCGCATGTACGGCCTGAGCTGGGCCATGTGCGCCATGGGTGCCTGGATCATCGTGTCGACCTGGGTCGTGGGCAGCAGCCCGGACACCGGGGTCATCATCAACAACGTCGTCGTCGGTGGGCTGACCGTCCTGCTGGGACTGATCTGCGCGGGAACGGCGGCGAGGAGCCGCAGGAAGATCTGACCGAGCCGCACCACGGGCGGGGGACCGTCGTGGCCGCGGGCTCTCGGACGAGGGCTGCGGCCACCACCCCTGCCCGCACCACGGGCCGCGTGTCCGGCGCCACCGGCCCGGTCCGCCCACCGGCCCGGTCCGCCCACCGGCCCGGTCCGCCCACCGGCCCGGTCCGCCCACCGGCCCGGTCCGCCCACCGGCCCATGGTTGACGAGACACCAACACGCCTGTTCCACTGGGCGAATGCGCCCTCAGCTGCGGCTGGTCACCCGTGACCACATCGACTTCGGTCGAGTGTGGTCATCCTCGTGTCGTCCTTGACCGCTCCACGTCACGGCATTCCCCGACACGACCGGTTTCCACCGCAGCACGAGATGAGGCTTCGCCATGCCCGTCGAGTTCCTCGGCATCGCAGCGACCAATGAAGGTTCCGAAGTGACCGCCCGCTCGGGGGCGTCCTTCGACAAGGAGTACACGCTCAAGCTGGCCCGCGCCCACCAGGACCACGGCTGGGACCGGGTGCTGTTCGCCTACGGCTCGGGCTCCCCCGACCCGTCCCCCGCCGCCGCGTACATAGCCGCCCGGACCGAGACCCTGCAGATCCTGGTGGCCCACCGCCCCAACGTCTCGTACCCCACCTTCGCGGCCAAGACCTTCGCGACCCTGGACCGGATCAGCGACGGACGCCTCGCCGTGCACTTCATCACCGGCGGGAACGACCACGAGCAGCAGCGCGAGGGCGACTTCCTCACGAAGGACGAGCGGTACGCGCGTACCCGCGAGGCCATCCAGATCATCAAGAAGGCCTGGACCTCGCACGAGCCCTTCGACCACGAGGGTACGCACTACCGCTTCAACGACTTCGTGAGCGACACCTTCCCGGTCCAACAGCCGCATCCGCGCGTCTCGTTCGGCGGATCGTCGGCCGCCGCCTACGCGGCCGGAGGCGCCGAGGCCGACATCTACTGCCTCTGGGGCGAACCGCTCGCCGAGACCGCCGAACAGATCGAGTCGGTGAAGGCCGCCGCGAAGGCCGCGGGCCGCACGGACGTCCCGAAGATCCAGGTCGCGTTCCGCCCGATCATCGCGCCGACCGAGGAACTGGCGTGGGAGAAGGCACATCGCACGCTCGACCGCATCAAGGCCCGCAGGGCCGGCACCCCACCGGCCCGCCGCCACCCGTTGACGAACCCCGAGAACTCCGGTTCGCAGCGGCTGCTCAGAGTGGCCGCGCAGAGCGAGCGCCACGACCGGGCGCTGTGGACACCCACCGCGGCCGAGACGGGCGGCGGGGGCAACTCGACGGCGCTGGTGGGCACACCGGAAACGGTGGCGCAGGCGCTGCTCGACTACTACGACCTGGGCGTGGACATCCTCTCCGCCCGCGGCTACGACCTGCTGGACGACGCCATCGACTTCGGCCGGTTCGTGATTCCCCTCGTCCGCGAGGAAGTGGCCAAACGGGACGCGTCCAGGCAAGCGGCCTGAGCAACCCCGCCGCACCCGGCCGCGGGAAGGGGCGGGCAGAGGGGGAACACCCCCTGCCCGCCCCGCCCGACGATCACCCCACGGAGCTGTACGCCACCACGCCCCGCAGCACCCCGTCCACGGCCTTGCGCGCGTTCTTCGCCACCGAACTCCCGTCCCGCGGAGCGGCGGCGGCGACCTGCCCCAGCACGTCGATCACCTGCTTGCACCACCGTACGAAGTCCCCCGCCGGCATCTCCGCCTCGCGCAGCACCTCGTCCAGCGTGCGCCCGGAGGCCCACATGTAGACCGCCCAGGCGAACCCGAGGTCGGGCTCGCGCTGTCCGACCCCCTCGGTCTGGTTGATCTTGAAGTCCTCCTCCAGGGCGTCGAGCCGGCCCCAGATACGGACCATCTCGGCCATGGCGGTCTTCGCGGGCCCGGACGGCAGCTTGGGGGCCACCGCGTCGTCCGCCTGCCGCGCCTCGTACACCAACGCCGAGACGCACGCGGCGAGTTCGGCGGGGTTCAGCCCTTCCCAGACACCCTCCCGCAGGCACTCGCTGGCGAGCAGGTCCAGCTCACCGTAGAGGCGGGCGAGCCGTCTGCCGTTGTCGGTGACCTCGCTGCCCTGGAGGTAGTCCAGCTCGGTGAGCAGCGCGACGATCCGGTCGAAGGTCCGGGCGATCGTGTTCGTCCGCCCCTCGATCCGGTGCTCCAGCTGCCGGGTGTCGCGCTGCAGCCGGTGGTACCGCTCGGCCCACCGGGCGTGGTCCTCCCGCTCGTCGCACCCGTGGCAGGGGTGCGCGCGCAGTTCGGTGCGCAGCCTGGTGATCTCCCGGTCGTCGGCCGCCGCGGCCCGCTGCTTGCGGTGCCGCTCCGGCTCGATGTGCCCCGCCTTGGTCCGCAGCGCGGACGCCAGATCACGGCGCGACTGCGGCGAGCGCGGATTGAACGACTTCGGGACACGCATCCGCTCCAGCGCCTCCACCGGCACCGGGAAGTCGATCGACGCCAGCCGCTTGACCTGCCGCTCGGCGGTCAGCACCAGCGGGCGCGGACCGTCGTGCTGGTCGAATCCGCGATGCCCGTTGGCCCGCCCGGCCGGCAGCCCCGGATCCAGCACCAGCGCCAGCCCGGCGAACTTGCCGGTCGGCACATGGATGACATCACCGGGCTTCAGCTTCTCCAGGGACGACGCGGCCGCGGCCC
Source organism: Streptomyces sp. NBC_01237 (assembly GCF_035917275.1). Classification (NCBI taxonomy): domain Bacteria; kingdom Bacillati; phylum Actinomycetota; class Actinomycetes; order Kitasatosporales; family Streptomycetaceae; genus Streptomyces; species Streptomyces sp. NBC_01237. Next base: position 1,677,151 of record NZ_CP108508.1, read on the forward strand.
GCCGCTGTGCGGCGCCCTGCTTGGCCAGCTCCGTCTCCCGGTCCTTGAGGTCGCGCCGCATGCGCGCGTACTCCTCGAAGTCGCCGAGATGACAGGTCATGCCCTCCCGGTAACCCTCCAGCCCCTCCTCGTTCCGCTGGACCTGCCGGGAGATCCCGACGACGGACCGGTCGGCCTGGAACTGGGCGAAGGAGGTCTCCAGCAGCTCACGCGAACGGTGCCGCCCGAACTGCTGCACAAGGTTCACCGCCATGTTGTACGAGGGGCGGAAGCTGGAGCGCAGCGGATAGGTACGCGTACCGGCGAGGCCCGCCAGCGCCGTCGGGTCCATCCCCCGCTGCCACAGGACCACCGCGTGGCCCTCGACGTCGATGCCCCGGCGTCCGGCCCGGCCGGTGAGCTGGGTGTACTCGCCGGGCGTGATGTCGGCGTGCTGCTCGCCGTTCCACTTGACCAGCTTCTCCAGCACCACCGAACGCGCCGGCATGTTGATGCCGAGTGCCAGTGTCTCGGTGGCGAAGACGGCCTTGACGAGGCCGCGCACGAACAGCTCCTCGACGACCTCCTTGAACGTCGGCAGCATCCCCGCGTGGTGCGCGGCGATGCCCCGCTCCAGGCCTTCGAGCCATTCGTAGTAGCCGAGGACATGGAGGTCCTCGCCGGGGATGGACGCGGTCCGCTCCTCGACGATCTCCCGCACCAGCCGGCGCTTGGCCTCGTCGTTGAGCCGCAGCCCGGCGTGCAGACACTGCTGTACGGCGGCCTCGCAGCCGGCCCGGCTGAAGATGAACGTGATGGCGGGCAGGAGCCCTTCGGTGTCCAGCCGGTCGATGACCTCGGGGCGGCCCGGCGTCCAGATCCGGCTGCGCTGACGCCGCTCGCGCTCGCGGTCCGCCTCGCGCACCATCTTGCCGCGGCGGCGCTCGCGCGGGTTGTACCCACGCTGATTCTCCATCCGGGCCAGCCGGACGAGATCGGGGTTGACCTCACGGCGTCCGGCGCCGCGGCCGCCGTGGTCGGTCTCCTCCTCGAAGAGGTCGTACATCTTGCGCCCGGCCATGACGTGCTGCCAGAGCGGCACGGGCCGGTGCTCGGAGACGATCACTTCGGTGTCGCCGCGGACGGTGTCCAGCCAGTCACCGAACTCCTCGGCGTTGGACACGGTCGCCGAGAGGGACACCAGAGTCACCGACTCGGGCAGATGAATGATCACTTCTTCCCACACGGCGCCGCGGAAGCGGTCGGAGAGGTAGTGCACCTCGTCCATCACGACGTAGCCGAGGCCGGTCAGGGACTGGGAGCCCGCGTACAGCATGTTCCGCAGGACCTCGGTGGTCATGACGACCACCGGTGCCTCCGAGTTGACGCTGTTGTCCCCGGTCAGCAGACCGACCTTGTCCGCGCCGTAGCGCTTGACCAGATCGGCGAACTTCTGGTTGGACAGGGCCTTGATGGGCGTCGTGTAGAAGCACTTGCGGCCCTGCGCCAACGCCAGGTGCACGGCGAACTCGCCGACGATCGTCTTGCCCGACCCGGTGGGGGCCGCGACCAGCACCCCCTTGCCCGCCTCCAGTGCCTGGCAGGCCTCGATCTGGAACGGGTCCAGTCCGAATTCGTACATGTCTCGGAAGGGCCCGAGGGCCGTGGCCTGCTCGGCCGCACGGACCCGAGAAGCCTGGTATCGCTCAGCTGGTGAGAGGTCCTCTGTCATCTTGATACGAGCCTACCCGCCACCTCCGACAGTCAGCCCGATCTTTAAATCGCCGATCGGTTCACCCGGTGAGCACCCTGACCGCGCCGGGCACACAGGTGGCGGTGAGCGGCAGCGGCCCCAGCGGTTCACCGTCCGCGTACGCGGTCACACCGGCCGCCGCCAGCTCGATCGAGGAGACCCGGTGCACGGTGACCTTGGGGTGGCTCAGGTGCGTCCCCCGGTAGACCTTCGGGAACACCTTGAGCAGCGTGGCCCGGCCGCAGTCCGCGACCACGGTGACGTCGAAGAGCCCGTCGTCCATCACGGCGTCCGCGCAGATCCGCATGCCGCCGCCGTACGTGCTCCCGTTGCCGACGGCGATCAGTGTCGCCTCGATCTCCCGGACGTCGCCGCCGTCCAGCCGTATCCGGTACGGGATCGGCCGGAACGCGGCCAGCTCGGCGAGGATCGCGAGGTCGTACTTGAACCGGCCGCCGACCCAGCGCATCCGGTTGCCCCGGTCGTTCACCCGCGAGTCGAAGCCGGAGGCGAGCACCGACCCGAACCACCGCTCCCCGGCCCGGCCGAGGTCGATGTCGCGCACACCCCCGGACTTGAGCGCCCTCGCGGCCAGCCGTCCGGCGGCGGCCGGGTCCCGGACCGGCAGGCCCAGCGCACGGGCGAAGTCGTTGCCGGTGCCGACGGCGACGACACCGAGGGGTGTCGTGGTCCCGGCGACGGCCTGGAGGGCGAGGGACATCAGCCCGTCCCCGCCCACGGCTATCAGCGCCCCGGTCCCGGCGGCCACGGCCTGCCGGGCCCGGTGCAGGGCGTCGTCGGCGTCCTCACCGAGAACCGTGCGGACGGAGAATCCGGCGTCCCGCAACGCGGAAGCGGCCGGCTGCGCGGCGTGCGCGCCCCGGCCGCGTCCTGCGGTGGGATTGACGAAAAGGGTGATCTCGCTGGTCACCCGCCGGACCCTACAAGGTCAGGTGATGTCGTCGTAACCGTTCAGCCGGTGCCCGTCCGCACGGTCGGACTCCCCGGAAGCCTGTCCCGGAAGGGCCTTGCGCGAGGCGGACACGTTCTCCACCCCTCCGACGTCCTCGGGAGTGAGGTCGAGCTGCGAGGCTTCGTCGTCGTCGAGTTCGGCGTCGGGGTTGTTGCGGTTCTTCCGCTTGTCGTTCAGCAGGGAGAAGCCGACCGCGATGAAGTACAGCAGCGCGAGCGGTCCGGCGAGCAGCAGCATGGACACCGGCTCTCCGCCGGGGGTCGCGATGGCGGCGAACGCGGTGAGCCCCACGATCATGCCGCGCCACCAGGTGAGCATCCGCTTGCCGGAGACGACACCCGTCATGTTCAGCGCGATGAGCAGCAGCGGCAGCTCGAAGGCCAGGCCGAAGACGATCACCATGCGGGTGAGCAGATCCAGATAACTGTCGAGCCCGATCTGGTTCTGTACGCTCTCGGGGCTGAAGCCGAGCATGATCTCGGCCGTCTGCGGAAGGATCGCGTAGGCGAGATAGCCACCGGCGAGGAAGAGCGGGGCGCCCACGACGGCGAAGCCGTACGCGTACCGCTTCTCTCCGTTGTGCAGTCCCGGCGCGACGAAGGCCCACAGCTGGTAGAGCCAGACCGGGGTGGCGATCAGCACGCCGGACATCAGCGCGACCTTGAGGGCGTTGGTGAAGGGCGCCATCAGGGTGTCGGTCTTGAGCAGCGCGCACGGTTTCCCGTTGATCGCGATGACCACGCCGTCCTTGCAGCCGACCGAAGTCAGCAGCGGGCGCAGAAGGAAGTCGTAGATTTCCTTCTGGAAGAAGGCGGCGACGATCGTCACCACGACGATCGCGAGGACGGCCTTCAGAAGCCGGTTACGCAGCTCACGCAGGTGATCGAGGAGGGGCATGCGCCCCTCGTCGTCCTTCTCCTGCTTGCGGGCAGACTTGAGCAACCCACTTCCCTCGTCTCGTGCAGCAGCTGTCGGCGGAGCGTGTCAGCTGTCAGCTCTGGGTGGTGGGCTTGGCCTCGTTGACCGGGCGGGAGCTGGTGACATCTCCCGGAGCGGCCTGGATGGTGCGTGCGGCGGTGGACTGCGGCGGGGTCTGGTCCGCGACGGTCTCCGTCGTGGGCGCCGCCGGCTCGGCGTCGTCCTTCTTCATGGCCTTGGCCTCGCTCTTGAGGATGCGGGCCGACTTGCCGAGCGAACGCGCCATGTCGGGAAGCTTCTTGGCACCGAAGAGCAGCAGGATGACAGCGATGATCAGAACGATCTCGAGGGGCTTCAGATTGCCGATCATGTGCGACTTCCTTCTCACTGAGGCGACTGGAGGGTGGGCTCGCTACCCGTTCGGCAGGACATACGTCCGACCTGTGCGCTGGCAGCGATCGTAACCCGCAGGGGTAAACGTCAGGCAATGCCCGTGCGTACTCCCGATTGCGGCCCGCACCTCCCTGCCTGGGCCGACCCCAGCAGCGTACCCCCCGAAGTGGAGAAACATCAGGCCGCGGCCCTGCTATCGCAGGGCATCCCCGGTGGCGGCGAGGTCGGTCGCCGCTCGTTCGAGGTCCTCGGCCGCTCGGTTGATGCGCCGCGTGGTGGCGGACACCTGACGGCCCAGCCGCTGCGCTTCGACGAACACCTTGATGGCGAGGACACCGAGTACGGCGATGCCCAGGAATCCCAGGGCGATGGCGAGCATGGGCCAGAACATGCGGCAGAGCCTCTTCCTACGGGGCGGTGTGCAGGCGCAGCGTGGAGACGCCGCCGCCGGTGAGGAGTTCGATGATGCGTTCCCCGGCGGGCTTGCGGACCGCCGCGCCGCACTCGGGGCAGGTGAAGGAGTAGAACGTGGTGCGGCGGCCGGCACCGATCGCGAGGCGCAGGGCGTCCGCGGCGAGTTCGAAGCGCCCGCGGCAGTCCGGGCAGGCGGCCCGGAACCGAACGGCGGCGGGGACCGGGACGGGAACGGGCCCGGAGGACGGCACCGCCAGCACCGTCACACCCGACACCACAGACATATGATCCATATCTCCTCCGGTCGCCGCTCAGGCCACGCCGTCGTAGGCCGCCAGCGCGTTCCGGGCCGCCCGCCGCGCGCTCTCCGCCAGTTCGGGCGGGGACACGATGCGGCCTTCGCCGCCCAGTCGCAGCGCGAGCCTGCGCAGCGAGGCCGGGTCCGGGGTCCGCAGCGTGATCCGCAGCCCGCCGTCGGGGCGCTCCTCCGCGCTGTCGTGCGGGTAGTACTCGGCGACCCACCGGCCACCGGGCCCCACCTCGATGACGACCTCCGGGTCCTGCGCCGAGGGCTGCACCAGCCCTTCCGACAGGTCCCGCAGTTCCAGTTCAGGGGGCGCGGCCGGGGCGTCGAGCAGCCGGATCTCGGCGACCCGGTCCAGCCGGAAGGTGCGCCGGGCCTCGGAGAGCCGGCACCAGCCCTCCATATAGGTGTGCCCGACGGCGAACAGCCGGATCGGGTCCACCTCGCGTTCGGTCAGCTCGTCGCGCGCGGGCGAGTAGTAACGCAGCCAGAGCCTGCGCCGCTCGGAGATCGCCCGGTCGACATCGGCGAAGACCCCGCCCTCCGATTCGAAGGTCACCGAGAGCCGGGAGCTCGCCGCCCCGACCTCACCGGCCGCCGTCTCCAGCTTGGCGGTCGCCCGCACCAGGGCCAGCCGGTCGCTCTCGCGCAGTCCGGGCAGGGTCGCCACGGCGCGTGCCGCGACGAGCAGGGCGGTGGCCTCGTCGGCGGCGAGCCGCAGCGGCTCGGCCACGTCGTCGGGGTTGTGCCACCAGATGCGGTCACCGTCGGTGTCGATGTCCAGCAGGTCCCCGCCCCGGAAGCTGGTCCCGCACATGGGGAGCACATCGAGGTCCGAGATCAGCTCGTCCTCGGTGATCCCGAAGGCGCGGGCCACGTCCTGGACGTGCGCGCCGGGGCGCTCGCGCAGATACGTCACCAGGGAGAGCATCCGGCGGGTCTGGTCGATCGCGTTCGTGGCCATCGGTACGGTCCCCTAGTCCTTGGCCACGGCGCGCAGCCGGTCCACCACATCGGCCCGCAGGTCGGCGGGCTCCTCCACGACGACGTCCGGGCCGAACTCGACGAGCCAGGCGTCCAGGCCGTGCCCGTACGGGATCTCCAACTCGTCCCACCCGTCGCCGAGTTCCCGTACCGCTATCGCGCGTGAGCGCAGCGGGTAGCCGGAACCGGACCGCAGCCTGATCCGCGCGGTCCTGGTCGCGGTCTCCCCCGCCCAGCTCTCGACGGTCTCGCGCACCGTCACCACGTCGGGCACCTCGGCGGTGAAGGCGCCGGACCTGGAGCGCACCTTGCCGGCGATCCGGGACAGCCGGAACACCCGCTCCGCACCCCGGTCCCGGTCCCAGCCCGCCAGGTACCAGTGCCCGCGCCAGCACTCCAGGGTCCAGGGCTCGACCTGGCGCTGTGCGGGCCGGGCCGAGTTCGCCTTGCGGTAGTCGAAGGTGACCGGGCGGCGGTCACGGCAGGCCAGCATCAGCGGCTCGAAGGCCGCCTCATGCACCGGAATGCGGGGTTCGAGGGCGCTGTGGACCTCGTACGCGTCCTCCGCCTCCGGCATGCCCGCGGCCCGCAGCTTCTGCAGCGCGCCGCTGGCCGCCCCGGCGAGCCGGGCCTGCTGCCACACCTTGGCGGCGAGCCCGAGCGCGGCGGCCTCCTCGGCGTCCAGCGTGATGGGCGGCAGCCGGTTGCTGTCGCGGCGTGCCAGATACCCGGTGTCGCCGTCCAGGTTCTCCACGGTCTCGATGATCAGTCCGAGTTCCCGCAGGTCGTCCTTGTCCCGCTCGAACATCCGGTTGAAGGAGTCGTCGGAGCCGGCTTCCAGGTATGCCTCGATGGAGCCGCGAAGCTCACGCTTACTGAGCGGGCGCCGGGTTCCCAGCAGACACAGCGCCAGGTTCATCAGCCGCTCGGCCTTGGCAATCGCCATCGACGCCCTTTCTCTCCATGCTATGACCGTCGACCGTACCGCCCCCGGGTGTCCGAACAAAAAGCGAGGTCCCGCGCCGGACAGCGTGAGGGCCCATGCCGTACGGCATGGGCCCTCACTCACGTCCGACGGACCGGTCAGACTCCGACCAGGTCGCAGACGAAGATCAGCGTCTCGCCCGGGGCGATGGAGCCGCCACCGGCGCCGCGGTCACCGTACGCGAGGTGCGCGGGGATGGTCAGCTCGCGACGGCCGCCGACCTTCATGCCCTGGACGCCCTGGTCCCAGCCGGAGATGACCTGACCGGCACCGAGCTGGAAACGCAGCGGGGTGCCGCGGTTCCACGAAGCGTCGAACTCCTCGCCGGTGGAGAAGGCCACACCCACGTAGTGGACGGAGACGCTGTCGCCGGCCTTGGCGACGGGGCCGTCGCCCTCCCAGATGTCCTTGATCTGAAGGTCGACCGGCGGCTCGCCACCCGGGAAGTCGATCTCGGGCTTCTCGATGTTCACTGAACTGCTCCTCTAAATGATGAACTGGGCAACCGGGACAGTCTTACATCTTCGCCAGGATGTCCACGGCGAAGATCAGCGTGGACTTGGCGGGGATGCTCTGCTGGGCCTTGTCACCGAACGCCTGGTCCGGCGGGATGACGAGCAGCACCCGGCTGCCGACCTTCTTGTCGATCAGACCGTCCTTGAGCCCCTTGAGGGTGATCTGGGCCAGCGGGAAGGTCTGGGTCTTGCCCTGTGCGTAGGTGCTGTCGAACTGCTTGCCACCCTTCCACACCAGACCCACATAGTTCACGACGACACTGTCGCTCTCCTTGATGACCGCACCGTCGGACTCCAGGATGTAGTTGGAGACCAGCTTCTTCGGCGGATCGCTCTTGGGGATCGTGACGGTCGGCGCCTTGCCGTCGGTCTTCGTACCGACCTTCGGCAGGTCGATGTTGTCCTGGGCGACCTCACTGCCCTTGGCGGAGGCGGGGATCTGCGTCGCCTTCAGGACGTCGACGACGAAGACGAGGGTGGCGTTGGGCTTGATGTCGCCCTGCCCCTGCTCGCCGTAGCCGAGCGCCGGGGGGATGACCAGCTGGACACGGCTGCCGACCTTCTGCCCGACGAGACCCTTGTCCCAGCCCTGGATGACCATGCCGGCGCCGAGCGTCAGGTCGAACGGCTGCTTACGGTCGAAACTGTTGTCGAACGGCTTGGTGGAGTCCCACGACTGCCCGAGATAGTTGACCTGGATCGCGTCGCCGTTCTTGAGCTTCGCGCCGTCACCCTCGCTGATGACCTCGGTCTTCAGTTCCTTGGGCGGATCACCCTTGCCCTTGGCGAGGGTGGGCTTCTCGCCGAACTTCGCACCCGCGGTGATCGCGGGCATTCCGTTCTTCGACGAGGCGGAGTCGGAGGCCTTGTCGTCGCTGCCGCATGCCGCTGTCGACAGCAGCAGGAGGGGGACGACGAGAAGGCCGGCAAGTCGGCGCACTGGTTCCTCAGATCTCAGGGGGCACGGTAGTTGGGTCCCGGACACTCTAGGCCGTGCACAGGGCCCCGTACGAGGAACGTACGGGGCCCTGTCGTGTGAGAAGCCGAGGCGTGTCCTGTCGTCGGCTCACATACCCGCGATCAACTTCTCCACTCGGTCGTCCACGGAACGGAACGGGTCCTTGCACAACACCGTTCTCTGCGCCTGGTCGTTGAGCTTGAGATGGACCCAGTCGACGGTGAAGTCCCGCCGCTGCTCCTGCGCCCTGCGGATGAAATCACCGCGCAGGCGCGCCCTGGTGGTCTGCGGGGGCACCGATTTGCCCTCGAAGATCTTCATGTCGTTGCAGATGCGGGCGACCTGGCCCTTGCGCTCCAGCAGGTAGTAGAGCCCGCGACGACGGTGGATGTCGTGATACGCGAGGTCTATCTGGGCGACCCGCGGATTCGACATGGTCATGTTGTGCTTGGCCCGGTACCGCTCGATGAGCTTGTACTTCATCACCCAGTCGATCTCGGTGCCGATCCGGTCGAGGTCCTCGGCCTCGATGGCATCGAGGGTGCGGCCCCACAGTTCGAGGACCTGGTCGACGGTGCCGGTCCGGATGCCCCGGCGCTCGACGAAGTCGACGGCCTTCTCGTAGTACTCGCGCTGGACCTCGATGGCCGAGGCCTCACGGCCGCTGGCCAGGCGCACCTTGCGCTGACCGGTGATGTCGTGGCTGACCTCGCGGATCGCCCGGATCGGGTTCTCCAGGGTCAGGTCCCGCATGACGGTGCCCGCCTCGATCATGCGGAGCACCAGGTCGGTCGCGCCCACCTTGAGGAGCATGGTCGTCTCGGACATGTTCGAGTCACCGACGATGACGTGGAGGCGGCGGTACCGCTCCGCGTCCGCGTGGGGTTCGTCGCGGGTGTTGATGATCGGACGCGAGCGGGTCGTCGCGGAGCTGACGCCCTCCCAGATGTGCTCGGCGCGCTGGCTGACGCAGTAGACCGCTCCGCGCGGCGTCTGGAGCACCTTGCCCGCGCCGCAGATCAGCTGCCGGGTGACGAGGAAGGGAATGAGAATGTCCGCGAGCCGGGAGAATTCTCCGTGCCGGGCCACGAGGTAGTTCTCATGGCATCCGTAGGAGTTCCCCGCCGAGTCGGTGTTGTTCTTGAAGAGATAGACGTCGCCCGCGATTCCCTCCTCGTGCAGGCGGCGTTCGGCGTCGACGAGCAAACCTTCGAGAATGCGTTCGCCGGCCTTGTCGTGCGTGACCAGTTCGGTCACGTTGTCGCATTCGGGGGTGGCATATTCCGGATGCGATCCCACGTCGAGGTAGAGGCGGGCGCCGTTCCGCAGAAAGACGTTGCTGCTGCGGCCCCATGACACAACACGGCGGAAGAGGTAGCGCGCCACTTCGTCAGGTGACAGTCGGCGCTGTCCCCTGAACGTGCACGTGACGCCGTACTCGTTCTCCAGCCCGAAAATGCGGCGGTCCATGACTGAACATTACGCCTTATGGCCTGAGCTGAAACCGGGTTCGACGGCACCGTTTCGATCATTTTCCGATCCCGTCACAACAGCGGTCGTACGCCCGGGATCTGCGAGGACCCTTCCGGTGGCCAGCAGAACCACCAGGGCGGCCACCCCACCGGCCCCCGCGACCGCGAAGCTCCACGCCGTTCCGCCGAGCTCCACCGCCGGGCCCGCCGCGGCCGTTCCCGCCGCGGCGCCTACGCCGAACGTGGTGACGAGCCAGGAGAACGCCTCGGTCACCGTGCCCCGCGGGGCATGCCGGTCCACGACGATGAAGGAGCAGGCGATCGCCGGGGCCAGGAACACTCCGGCCAGCGCGGCGAGCGCCGTCATCACGGGCACCGAGGGGGTCAGCATCAACGGCAGGTAGCCCAGCGCCAGCAGAGCGACGATCACCCGCAGCCGCCGCTCCGGCGCGCCCGCCCACTGCCGTGCCCCGTAGGTCGCACCGCCGATCAGCGCGCCGAGACCGAGCGCGGCCATCAGCCAGCCGTACACGGATTCCCTGCCGTGGTCGTCCGCGTAGGCGACACCCGCCACGGTGATCGAGCCCAGCGCGAGCCCGACGAAGAAGAACGCGCCGAGCAGCGCGAGGAGTCCGGGCGAGCGCAGGGCACCCAGCCAGTGCGCCTCGCGGGGCGCCGAGCGCCAGGCGCGGGAGGGCTCCGACAGTACGACGGACAGGGCGCCCAGGACGCCTATCGCGTTGATGACGAGGAGCGCGGCGGCGGGCGACCAGAGGGAGACCAGGACCGTCACCAGGAGCGGGCCGACGGTGAACATCACCTCCTGGGCCACGGCGTCCATGGCGTACGCCCGGTGCACCCGGTCCTCGCGCCCCAGGACGCTCGGCCACAGGGCCCGCAGCCCGCCCTCCAGCGGCGGCGTGAAGAGTCCGGCGACGATCACCGCGAGGTAGGCCAGCGGCAGCGTGCCGAGTCCCACCAGGGCGAGCAGCGACATACCGAGCGCGGAGAGCACCGCGGCGGGGAACTGGATGCGCGGCTGCCCGTAGAGGTCGACGGCCCGCCCGAGCAGCGGCTGTCCGACCGCCGTCGCGAGGCCGTACGCGGCGGCGAGGGCGCCCGCCTGTGTGTAGCTGCCGCCCTCGGCACGGGTGAACAGCACGATGGCGATGTGCGCGGTGCCGCTCGGCAGCCGCCCCACCAGAGTGCCGGTCAGCAGCCGGGCGGCATGCCGCGCCCGGAGGATGTCCAGATATCCCGCGGCCATTCCCGCCCCCTCACCCCCGGCCGGACTCCCGCCCCGCCGAGGTTTTACGTATAACTTCGAGGCACATACGTACCATGACGGCAGTCCGCGGGTCCACCTCGCGGCACCCCGGGATCTCGCACCGCCCCGTCCCGGTCACCCCGCACCACCCCGCACGGAGGCCCGAGTGACCAGCGCACAGCCACCCGCCCCGGCACGGCCCACCAGCCGCGACGTGGCCCGCGCGGCGGGTGTCTCCCAGGCCACCGTCTCCCTCGTGCTCGGCGACAAGTGGCACGGCCGGGTGTCGGACGCCACAGCGCAGCGGGTACGCGATCGCGCCACGGAGCTCGACTACCGGCCGAACCTCGCCGCCCGCAGCCTCCGCCTCGGCCGCACCCGGACCGCGCTGCTGGTGGTCCCCGCCCTGACCAACGAGTTCTTCGCCCGGGTCTACACCGGCGCCGCCGCCGTCGCCGCCGAGCACGATTTCGGTGTCGTGCTCTACCCCTCGCCCGACGGCACCGGCCCGGCCCGCGACCCCTTCGCCTCCGCCCGCGCCGCTCTCGACGGGGTGATCGCCTCCTCCATGGCCGCCGATGCCCTCGGCGCGCTGCACGGCGCCGAGCTGCCCCTGGTCATGCTGGACAGCGACCCGTCCGGCCCGGAAGCCGCCGCGCATGTGAACCTCGACATCACCGACGGCATGCGGCAGGTGGTGGAGCATCTGCTGTCCCTCGGGCACCGTCGCTTCGTGCACCTCGCGTCCGCCGTGGACACCTGGACGTTCGCGGTCCGCGCCCAGGCCCTGCACAAGGCTCTGCGGGACGTGCCGGACGCCGTAGTCGACACCGTCCGGGCGCCCCTCGACGTACGCGCTGGGCGGGAGGCCACCGCGCGGGTACTGGACACCGACGGGCCCCGGCCGACCGCGATCGTCTGCGACGACGACATCCTGGCCGCGGGTGCCTGCAAGGCCGTCCGCCGGCTCGGGCTGCGGGTGCCGGACGACGTCTCGGTCACCGGGTTCGACGATCTGGCCCTGGCCACCGCGGTGGAACCGGAGCTCACCACGGTGAGCCTGCCCGCCGAGCAGGTCGGCGAACGGGGCATGAGAGCGCTGCTCGCCGTCCTGGACGGCCGCCCCGCGGAACCGGGCAGCCTGCCCGTCGAACTGGTGGTGCGCGGCTCCACCGCCCCGCCTTCCGAAGTCGCCGCCCGCTCATGACTGTGCCCCGGCACGCGGTGGACCGCGGGCCGGGGCACAGGAGCAAGCCTGACCGCAGGGGTCTACTCCTGCGACGACTCCGGCGTCTCCGAAGCTCCGGACGACTCCGACGACTCCGAAGCGTCCTTGCCCGTGGAGGATCCACCGGCACCCTTGGCGCCGGCCTTCTTGGCGCCCGTCCCCTCGGCACCGGCCTCCTTGGCACCGGCCGACTCGGCCGGCGCGTCGGCGGAATCGGCGTCCTCGATGTCGGACGGGGCGTCCGTCGGAGTGGTCCCCGCCGCGTCCGCGTCCAGCAGCCGCGTCAGCTGCCGGCCGACGATCCGCTTGAACTTGCGCTGCTGCGGCCGCGTACGGTCCAGAACCGCGACCTCCAGCCGCTCCGCGGGAATCTCCCGCTCGCCACCGTTGGGCTCGCGCGACAACGCCTGGACGGCGAGCTTGAGCGCCTCCGCCAGCGTCATGCCATCACGATGGCGCTGGTCCAGGAAGCTGCTGATCTGCTCCGCGTTGCCGCCGACCGCGACCGAACCGTGCTCGTCCACGATGGAACCGTCGTGCGGCAGCCGGTAGATCTGGTCGCCTTCGGCCGCGGCACCGACCTCGGCGACCACCAGCTCCACCTCGTACGGCTTCTCGGCCGCGCTGGAGAAGATGGTGCCCAGCGTCTGCGCGTAGACGTTGGCCAGCCCACGGGCCGTCACATCGTCGCGGTCGTAGGTGTAGCCCCGCAGGTCCGCGTAACGTACGCCGCCGATGCGGAGGTTCTCGTACTCGTTGTACTTGCCGGCGGCCGCGAAGCCGATCCGGTCATAGATCTCGCTGAACTTGTGCAGCGCACGGGACGGGTTCTCGCCGACGAACACAATGCCGTCGGCGTACTGCAGCACTACCAGGCTGCGACCACGGGCGATGCCCTTCCGGGCGTATTCCGCCCGGTCGGCCATGGCCTGCTGAGGTGAGACATAGAACGGCGTCGACACCGGCTATCCGTCCCTTTCTGTCAGTGACGAGTGCATCGAAGGAACCTCAGGGACCGGTCAGAGCAGCGCGGCGCGCGGGCCGTCGGGCTGCTCCAGGCGCCGCTCCAGGATCGAGCGCGCGATCTCGGCGGACTCCTGATCGGTCAGCCTCCGGAAGCCTTCGTCGGTGATGACGGTGATGATCGGGTAGATCCGGCGGGCCACATCCGGGCCACCGGTCGCCGAGTCGTCGTCCGCGGCGTCGTACAGCGCCTGTACGACCAGGGTGAGGGCCTGCTGCTCCGTCAGGTCCTCGCGGTAGAGCTTCTTCATCGACCCGCGGGCGAAGATCGAGCCGGAGCCGGTGGCCGCGTACCCGCTCTCCTCGGAACGTCCGCCGGTGACGTCGTACGAGAAGATCCGGCCCTTCTCGCGGTCCACGTCGAAGCCCGCGAAGAGCGGGACGACCGCGAGACCCTGCATGGCCATGGCCAGATTGCTGCGGATCATGGTGGAGAGACGGTTGGCCTTGCCCTCCAGGGAGAGCTGAGCACCCTCGACCTTCTCGAAGTGCTCCAGCTCCAGCTGGAAGAGCTTGACCATCTCCACGGCCAGACCCGCCGTACCGGCGATGCCCACCGCCGAGTACTCGTCGGCCGGGAAGACCTTCTCGATGTCGCGCTGCGCGATCATGTTGCCCATGGTGGCGCGCCGGTCACCGGCCAGCACGACACCGCCCGGGAACGAAGCCGCGACGATGGTCGTACCGTGCGGCGCCTCGATGGCCCCCTGCAGGGGCGGCAGACTCCGGTTGCCCGGAAGCATCTGGGGCGACTGGTCGGACAGGAAGTCCATGAACGAGGACGAACCCGGCGTCAGGAAGGCAGCTGGTAGACGCCCGGTGCTACGAGTGTTGGCTTCCACGCGTTTCCCTCCAGGTATGCGATGGCCCTGCGCAAGGTGTCAGGATCATCCCCCAACTTGCCGATGGCCGAATTGCAGTTGAAGCACATTACGCCACGGACCCTACCCGCCCCGTGACAGTGATCCACATGTTCGGCGGGAGCAGCGGAAATTCATCGTGCGGCCGCGTGCGGGGCGACGGCTCACCTCTGTCACGCAAGCCCGTCACCCCGCCTCCCCGTGCACCGCGAGCGCCCGGGTTCACTTCCGGGCGTTCACATCCGCGAACTACTGTCCACCCTTTTGAACGAAAGACCTGACGAAGTCCTCGGCGTTCTCTTCGAGGACGTCGTCGATCTCGTCCAGTACCGAGTCGACGTCATCGCTCAGCTTCTCCTGGCGTTCCTTGAGGTCCTCGGACGCCTGCGCATCCTGCGCCTGCTCCTCGGTCTCCTCGGTGGAGCGCGTCGCCTTCTGCTGTCCGCCGCCGGTGTCCTTGGTCGCCATGTAGCTCACCCCGCTCGGTTCGAAGCACTTGATCAGACCCTACCCATGGGGTCCGACATTGGCCCGGTACTTGTCTCAACGTCCGGAGGTCATCTGATTGATTCCCAGCAGAGCGGCCTTTCAGCCGCCCGACAGCACCCGGACCAGCTCCTCCGCCGTGCGGCACCGGTCCAGGAGGTCCTTGACGTGTTCGCGGGTGCCGCGCAGCGGCTCCATGGTGGGCACCCGTTGCAGCGAGTCACGGTCCGGCAGGTCGAAGATGACCGAGTCCCAGGAGGCCGCGGCGACGTCGTCCGCGTACTGCTCCAGGCAGCGGCCCCGGAAATAGGCCCTGGTGTCCTCGGGGGGCTTCGTGCGGGCCCGGGTGACCTCGTCCTCGTCCAGCAGGCGCTTCATCCTGCCGCGGGCCGCCAGGCGGTTGTAGAGCCCCTTGTCCGCCCGTACGTCGGCGTACTGGAGGTCCACCAGGTGCAGGCGCGGCGCGTCCCAGTCCAGGCCGTCGCGCCGGCGGTAGCCCTCCATGAGTTCCCGCTTCGCGATCCAGTCCAGCTCCCCCGCCAGGCTCATCGGATCGTTCTCCAGCCGGTTGAGGGTGTCCTCCCAACGGAGCAGGACGTCCTTGGTCTGTTCGTCCGCGTCGGCGCCGTAGCGTTCCTCGACGTACTTGCGGCCCAGTTCGAAATACTCCATCTGCAGCTGGACGGCGGTGAGTGTCCGGCCGCTGCGGAGCGTGACGAGCTGCTTCAGGGTGGGGTCGTGCGAGACCTGGTGCAGGGTCCGTACGGGCTGGTCGACGGCGAGGTCGACGTTGATGAAGCCGTCCTCGATCATGGAGAGGACCAGGGCCGTGGTGCCGAGCTTCAGATAGGTCGAGATCTCCGAGAGATTCGCGTCACCGATGATCACATGGAGCCGGCGGTACTTCTCCGCGTCCGAATGGGGCTCGTCCCGGGTGTTGATGATGGGGCGCTTGAGTGTGGTCTCCAGGCCCACCTCGACCTCGAAGTAGTCCGAGCGCTGGCTGATCTGGAAGCCGTGCTCGTGACCGTCCTGGCCGATGCCGACCCGGCCCGCGCCCGTGACGACCTGCCGGGAGACGAAGAACGGGGTCAGGTGGCGCACGATGTCCGAGAACGGGGTCTCCCGGTGCATCAGGTAGTTCTCGTGGGTGCCGTAGGAGGCGCCCTTGTTGTCGGTGTTGTTCTTGTAGAGGTGGATCGGCTGGGCACCGGGGATCGCGGCCGCCCGCTCGGCGGCCTCGGCCATGATGCGCTCGCCGGCCTTGTCCCACAGCACCGCGTCGCGTGGATTGGTGATCTCGGGTGAGCTGTATTCGGGGTGCGCGTGGTCGACGTACAGCCGGGCACCGTTGGTGAGGATCACATTGGCGAGGCCGATGTCCTCGTCGGTGAGCTGGCTGGAGTCGGCGGTTTCACGGGCGAGGTCGAAGCCTCGCGCGTCGCGCAGCGGATTCTCCTCCTCGAAGTCCCAGCGGGCGCGGCGCGCCCGGTGCATCGCCGCCGCGTAGGCGTTGACGATCTGGGACGAGGTGAGCATGGCATTGGCGTTGGGGTGGCCGGGGACGGAGATTCCGTACTCCGTCTCGATGCCCATTACTCGCCGTACGGTCATGCGGCCCTCCTTGCCCGGCGCCGCTCCCCTGCGGGGGCGACGCTCAAGTACCGCTGCTTGTCCGGTGCGTGTGCGGTGCGTGTGCGGTGCCCGTCACCGCACTGCGCGACTCGGCGGTACCGCAGAGCCTAGAGCGCCTCTGCGCCGGTGGGGAGATCAATTACGTCATTGTTCCGGCCGGGTCGTGACGGTCGGAAAGCAACCGGCTGCGGACGCCCGAACCGGGCATCCGCAGCCGGACCGCTCACTACAGGTACTGCCCGGTATTCGCCACCGTGTCGATGGACCGGCCGGTGTCCGCGCCCTGCTTTCCGGTGACGAGTGTGCGGATGAAGACGATCCGCTCACCCTTCTTGCCGGAGATCCTGGCCCAGTCGTCCGGGTTGGTGGTGTTCGGAAGGTCCTCGTTCTCCTTGAACTCATCCACGCATGCCTGGAGGAGATGGGAGACGCGAAGGCCCTTCTGGCCTTGTTCGAGGAATGCCTTGATGGCCATTTTCTTTGCCCGGTCGACGATGTTCTGGATCATCGCGCCGGAGTTGAAGTCCTTGAAGTACAGGACTTCCTTGTCGCCATTGGCGTACGTGACCTCGAGGAAGCGGTTCTCCTCGGACTCCGTGTACATCCGCTCCACGACGGACTGGATCATGGCGTGGGCGGCGGCCGGCTTGGAGCCGGTGTGCTCGGCCAGATCGTCCGCGTGCAGCGGGAGGGACGGGGTCAGGTACTTCGCGAAGATGTCCTTCGCGGCCTCGGCGTCCGGACGCTCGATCTTGATCTTCACATCGAGGCGGCCGGGTCGAAGGATGGCGGGGTCGATCATGTCCTCGCGGTTGGAGGCGCCGATGACGATGACGTTCTCCAGGCCCTCCACCCCGTCGATCTCGGCGAGCAGCTGGGGGACGATGGTGTTCTCCACGTCCGAGCTGACGCCGCTGCCGCGGGTGCGGAAGAGGGATTCCATCTCGTCGAAGAAGACGATGACGGGGGTACCCTCGCTCGCCTTCTCCCGGGCACGCTGGAAGACGAGGCGGATGTGCCGCTCGGTCTCGCCGACGTACTTGTTGAGGAGCTCGGGGCCCTTGATATTGAGGAAGTAGCTCTTCCCCGTGGGCTGTCCGGTGACCTCGGCGACCTTCTTGGCGAGCGAGTTGGCGACGGCCTTGGCGATAAGAGTCTTGCCGCAGCCGGGCGGGCCGTAGAGCAGGATGCCCTTCGGTGGCCGCAGTTCGTGCTCCCGGAAGAGGTCGGGGTGCAGGTACGGAAGCTCGACCGCGTCGCGGATCAGCTCGATCTGGTCGCCCAGACCGCCGATCTTGTCGTAGTCGATGTCCGGGACCTCTTCGAGGACGAGCTCCTCGACCTCGCTCTTGGGGACCACCTCGTAGACGTAGCCGGACCTCGGCTCCAGCAGAAGGGCGTCGCCGGGGCGGATGGTGATGTCCAGCAAGGGCTCGGCGAGCCGCACCACCCGCTCCTCGTCGGTGTGCCCGACCACCAGGGCCCGTTCGCCGTCCTCAAGGATCTCCTTGAGGGTGACGATGTCGCCCGCACGCTCGTACGCCATGGCCTCGACCACATTGAGCGCTTCGTTGAGCATGACCTCCTGGCCTCGCCGGAGGTCTTCGAGCTCCACGCTGGGACTCACGTTCACCCGGAGCTTGCGGCCCCCGGTGAAGATGTCGCTCGTACCGTCCTCGTTCGCTTGCAGGAAGACCCCGAAGCCGGCCGGCGGCTGTGCGAGCCGGTCGACCTCCTCCTTGAGGGCCACGATCTGGTCGCGGGCCTCGCGGAGCGTATTGGCGAGCCGCTCGTTCTGTGCGGACACGCCTGCGAGGTTCGTCTGCAACTCGACGATCCGCTCTTCGAGAATCCTCGTATGACGCGGAGAGTCGGCGAGCTTACGTCGCAGGACGGCGATTTCCTGCTCGAGATAGGCGACCTGGCCGGCTGGGTCTTCTGACCCCCGCCCGGGCCGGTTGCCGCGGTTGATGTCGTCGTCGTGGGCTGCCACGGTCCTCACCTCCTCCATGGGGAGCTGGACGCTTCCTGACCCTACCTGGGTGGGTGATGATTGAAACCCCTAGATCACAAAGACTCCGGGACGTGTCCGATCTTCACCCTTGCGCTCTCCCTCACGAGAAGGGAATACCCACCCTTGAGCATCGGAAAGCGGCCGGTTGTATCGTCGAAGCGTTCAACACCCGTCAGGGCTGGCTCCAATTGGTTCAGATACGCAGGGAACGGCAGGACACATGACCGTGCAGCAGGACGCGTCGGGCGACAGTGACACCCAGGACCTGGAGGTCTGGATCGACCAGGACCTCTGCACGGGCGACGGCATCTGTGTGCAATACGCACCTGAGGTCTTCGAGCTGGACATCGACGGTCTGGCGTACGTGAAGAGCGGGGACGACGAGCTGTTGCAGGACAAGGGCGCCACAACGCCGGTGCCGCTGCCGCTCCTCCAGGACATCGTGGACTCGGCCAAGGAGTGCCCCGGCGACTGCATTCATGTCCGTCGCGTTTCGGACAGTGTCGAGGTCTACGGACCGGACGCGCAGTAACCGCTCAGGCACTCCGTGCGAGATCGCCCGAGGAGCGGACGAAGGCGTTGCCCTTCCAGTGCCAGGTGACGTTCTCCCGCTGGTCCGGGCAGCAGCGCGGGACATCGATCGAGGAGTAGCCGAGCAGGGTCGCCGAGACGATGCCGTCACGCACGGCGAAGTCGCCGACCGTCATCTTCTGAGCGGGGTCCACCAGGGTCGCCACGACCCTGGACGCGGCCCCGCTCCCCTGTGTGAGGACGTAGACGCCGCTGGGCGGCGTGCCGGAGCCGGCCGCGCAGTGGACGACCGCCACCGTTTCCGGCCTGCCGTCCCCGTCGAGGTCTCCGGGGGCCTGCTTGGCCACCGTGCGCCCGGCAGTGCCGCAGTCCAGCGGGAAGGACGCCGTCGCCGGGTCCGGGGCCGCGACGGGCGCGGTGCCGTGCCGGGCGGTACTGCGGTGCTCCGACGCCGTGGCGGTGGCCGAGTCGGGCTGGAGCAGTCCCGCCCCGGCGACGACGGCGGCCATGGCCGCGGCCGTGGCGAGCCAGTGCACCGGCTTGGTGTCGGTGTGCGCGAGGTCCGGCAGCTCGGAGGTCTGCACGCGGTATGTCTCCTGTGGTTCCTGGGGAGCCGGGGGAAGGGCGGTGCCGGATGGGCGTCGGCTGGCGGGGGTGGCCAGCATCGTGCCACACCTCACACGGCGTGGGAACGGCGGGGTGGGCGCCGGTTCCCGCGGGTGCCGGTTCCCACCGGTGTACGACCGCCCCCACCGCAACGAAAAGGCGCCGCCGCGCAGTTCCCGGGTCGGTCCGGGCAACTGCGCGGCGGCGCCGGTGCGTTGTGCGGGGTCAGCCGCGGGTGGCGGAACCGCTCTGGCTGCCGGGTCCGTCGTAGTCGTCGCCGTAGGCGCCCTTGGACGGGCGGCGGCGGCGCAGCGGGGCCTCGACGCCGTCCGCGAGCCGGCGGGCGGTGACGAGGAAGCCGGTGTGACCGATCATCCGGTGGTCGGGGCGGACGGCCAGACCCTCGACGTGCCAGTTGCGGATCATCGACTCCCAGGGCTGCGGCTCGGCGAAGCAGCCGATCTCACGGATGGACTCGACGGTCCGCGAGAGCTGGGTGGTGGTCGCGACGTACGCGCAGAGGATGCCGCCGGGCACGAGCGCCTTGGACACGGCCTCCAGGCACTCCCAGGGGGCGAGCATGTCCAGGACGACGCGGTCGACCTCGGTGTCGGAGAGGTTGTCCTGCAGGTCGCCGATGGTGAGCTGCCAGGCGGGGTGCGGGGAGCCGAAGTAGCGCTCGACGTTCTGCTGGGCGATCTCGGCGAAGTCTTCGCGGCGCTCGTAGGAGTGCAGCATGCCCTGCTCGCCGATGGCCCGGAGCAGGAAGGTGCTCAGCGCGCCCGACCCCACGCCTGCCTCCACGACACGGGCGCCGGGGAAGATGTCGGCGAAGGCCAGGATCTGGCCCGCGTCCTTGGGGTAGACCACGGCGGCGCCGCGGGGCATGGACAGGACGAAGTCGGGGAGCAGGGGGCGCAGCGCGAGATAGGCGACGTTTCCCGTGGTACGGACAACACTGCCCTCGGGAGCACCGATCAGCTCGTCGTGCGGGAAAGAACCCTTGTGGGTGTGGAAATTCTTTCCGGCTTCGAGCGTGAAGGTGTAGTGGCGTCCCTTGGGGTCGGTGAGCTGGACCTGGTCCCCGACCTTGAAGGGCCCACGTCGGCGGGCGGCACCGGTCGGTTCAGACATGTGACCAGCGTACCGGTGTTTCCCGGGGCGCCGACCGCGCCGGCGGCTGCGGTGACCGGGCCCCGCCGCCGGGTCAGGCGCCGGGGCGGGCCATGGCGGCGACGAATGCGCGTTCGACGTCGACGGTGGAGAGGACTCCGTAGATCTCGCCGGTCTCCTCGACCACGAGGTATTCGGTGGCCGGGGTGGCCTTCAGCCGGTCCAGCAGGGCTTCTCCGGCGAGTTCGGCGGGGACCCTCATGCCGTCGGTGAGGTCCTGGGCGAGACCGCTGACGGCGACCCAGGGGCGGCGGTGTTCGGGGACGCCGACGATGGCCGCCTCCCGGACGACGCCCTTGGGGTTGCCCTGTCCGTCGACGACCACGAGGGCGCGGGCGCCCGCTTCGTTGGCCCGGCGGAGTGCCTCGGAGAGCGGGGTGGCCGATTCGACGGGGACGGCGCGCCGGGTGAGGGTGCGGGCGCGCAGGTCGGGGAGGTGTTCGCGCAGGCGGGCCATGCGCAGGCTGTTTCCGGCGCCGGTCCAGATGATTCCGGCGAGGATCGCGGCGAGCAGGGCGTCGGTGACGGTCTCCATGCCGCTGATCTCGTCGGTGGCGTTGCCGAGGGCTCCGGTGTGGGTGAGGAGCGGGAGGCCGACGAGGACGGTGACGGCGAGGCCGCGGCCGACCCAGGCGGCGGCGATGGTGCCGCTCATGGGCTTGCCGGTGATCTTCCAGACGACGGCGCGCAGCATCCGGCCGCCGTCGAGCGGGAGGCCGGGGAGCAGGTTGAAGGCGGCCACGATGAGGTTGGAGATCATCAGTCCGGCGAGCAGGACGCCTGGGACGGTGCCGGGCTCGACGAACTGCATGGCGAGGTAGAACACACCGCCGAGGACGAGGGAGAGCAGCGGCCCGACGAAGGCGAGGACGAATTCGCGGCCGGGGGTCTCGGATTCCTTCTCGATCTCCGAGACGCCGCCGAAGAACTGCAGCTGGATACGGCGGACCGGGAGCTTGTAGCGCAGCGCGGCGACCGTGTGGGCCAGTTCATGGACGAGTACGGAGGCGTAGAAGGCGATCGCGAAGAAGAGCGCGACCAGGTACCGGAGGCCACCGAGCTCGGGCAGGACCCGGTCGAGCTGACCGCCGAAGACCCAGGTGATGAGGGCGGCCACGACGAACCAGCTGGGGGCGACGTATACGGGCACTCCGAAGGGGCGGCCCATGAGCAGGCCGCCGCCCGGTTCTGCGGGGCGTTGCGGTTTGCCGTTCTCGGGTCCGGCGCCGGGGCCCGTTCCCCCTGCGCCGGGCTGCGGCCGCCCGCTGTCGCCGCTCTCGTCCACGTGGTCCCTTCGGTCGGTGGCGTCCGCCACGATCATGCAGTGTGCGAGGCTCTGTGGTCGATGGTATGCCGCTCGCTGTCAGTGGCGGGTCGTAGGGTCTGAGCCATGAGCTCCGTACCGCGGCCGCCCCAGCCGCCCTCGTCCCTGTCGCCGTCGCGGGCGAGCGATTTCATGCAGTGCCCCTTGCTGTACCGCTTCCGGGTCATCGACAAGCTGCCGGAGAAGCCCAGTGAGGCGGCTACCCGGGGCACGCTGGTGCATGCGGTGCTGGAGCGGCTCTTCGACGCACCGGCGGCGGACCGCACGGCCCCGCGGGCGCGGGCGCTGATTCCCGGCCAGTGGGACCGGCTGCTGGAGTCGAAGCCGGAGCTGACCGAGCTGTTCGCGCAGGACACGGAGGGCGAGCGGCTGGCGCGCTGGCTGGGTGAGGCCGGGCAGCTGGTGGAGCGCTGGTTCTCGCTGGAGGACCCGACCCGTCTGGAGCCCGCCGAGCGGGAGCTGTTCGTCGAGACGGAGCTGGCGTCCGGGCTGAAGCTGCGCGGGGTGATCGACCGGATCGACGTGGCGCCGACCGGTGAGGTCCGGATCGTCGACTACAAGACGGGCAAGGCACCGCGTCCGGAGTACGCGGAGGGTGCCCTGTTCCAGATGAAGTTCTACGCCCTGGTGATCTGGCGGCTGAAGGACGTCGTGCCGCGGCGGCTCCAGCTGGTCTATCTGGGCAGCGGTGACGTGCTGACGTACGACCCGGTGGTGGCCGACCTGGAGCGGGTGGAGCGCAAGCTGCTGGCGCTGTGGGAGGCGATCTCACTGGCGACGGAGACGGGCGAGTGGCGGCCGCGTCCGACGAAGCTGTGCGGCTGGTGCGACCACCGAGCGGTCTGTCCGGAATTCGGCGGGACTCCCCCGGTGTACCCGTTGTCGGTACGCCCGGCGGAGTCCGGCGAGGATGTCCAGGGCAGAATGGGACCGGTCCGGGCCGAGGCCGGCCAACCAGTGGCCCTTGAGGGCCCTTAAGGAGTTTTCGTGGCGATCCGGGTCCTGCTGGTCGATGACCAGCCACTGCTGCGCACCGGCTTCCGGATGATTCTGGAGGCCGAGGGCGACCTCGCGGTGGTCGGTGAGGCCGGGGACGGTCTGCAGGCCATCGATCAGGTCCGGGCGCTGCAGCCCGATGTGGTGCTGATGGACATCCGTATGCCTCGGATGGACGGTGTGGAGGCCACCCGTCAGATCACCGGTCCGGGCCGGGACGGTCCGGCGAAGGTGCTGGTCCTGACGACGTTCGACCTCGACGAGTACGTGGTGGAAGCGCTGCGCGCGGGTGCGAGCGGCTTCCTGCTGAAGGACGCTCCGGCCAATGAGCTGGTTCAGGCCATCCGGGTGGTGGCGGCGGGTGAGGCGATGCTGGCGCCGAGCATCACGCGCCGGCTGCTGGACAAGTACGCCGATCACCTTCCCTCGGGCGAGGACCCGGTTCCGGACGCGCTGCACACGCTGACGGAGCGCGAGGTGGAAGTGCTGAAGCTGGTGGCGCGCGGGCTGTCCAACGCGGAGATCGCCGCGGACCTGTTCGTCAGCGAGACGACGGTCAAGACGCACGTGGGGCATGTGCTGACGAAGCTGAGCCTGCGGGACCGCGTGCAGGCCGCCGTCTACGCCTACGAGAGCGGTCTGGTGCGCCCCGGCGCCCAGTGACGGCACGGGTCCCGGCGCGGGTGGACGGGGCGGTCGCCGCGCTCGTGTTCTCAGCGCGTTCCCGTGACCAGTCCCTGGAGGAACGCGAGATCGACTTCTTCGAGCGAGCTCACGATCACCCGGCCCGATGCCGGAGCGATCGGCGCCACGGACGGTACGGCGACCACCCGGCACCCCGCGGCCTCCGCCGCGGCGACACCCGTGGCGGTGTCCTCGATGACCGCGCAGCGCCACGGGTCGGCCCCGAAGCCGGCGGCGGCGGTGAGGTAGGGCTCCGGGTGCGGCTTCGTCCGGGTGACCTCGTCGCCGGCGACCGTGAGGGCGAAGTGGTGGTGGCCGACCGAGTCCAGCACCCGGTCGATGATCCGCCGGTGCGAGGCGGAGACGAGGGCGGTCGGCACGTCGTACGCGGCGAGCTCGGCCAGCAGACGCCCGGCGCCCGGCATCAGCGGCACCCCGCGTCCGATGCGCTTCTCGAAGCGGTCGTTGAGCAGCCCGGTGAGTTCGTCGAGCGTGATGTCGGCCCCGGTCGAGTCGATGAGGTAGCCGGCGCTGCGGGTCATCGGCCCGCCGACGACCACGTCCCGCCATGCCTCGTCGAGCCGGTGACCCAGATCGGCGAAGACCTCCACCTCGACGTCCCACCAGAAGCCCTCGGTGTCGACGAGGGTTCCGTCCATGTCGAGAAGGACCGCCTGCAGGGCGGCGCCTTCGGCCGTGCGAGTCAGGGACGCGGGAACCGTACTGGTCATCCGGCACACCTTCCGTAGGGACGAGAAGGCCGGCCGCCGTCCCGGTGGGGAGGGCGACCGGCCTGCACTGGACCGACCAGTGTACGACTCGTCCGGCTACCGCGCGGGGAACGGCGTCCTGCCGCGCGGGGAACAGTGCCTCACCGGGCGTTGAAGTACTTCGCCTCGGGGTGGTGGATGACGATCGCGTCGGTGGACTGCTCCGGGTGCAGCTGGAACTCCTCGGAGAGCTTGACCCCGATCCGCTCCGGCTCCAGGAGCTCGGCGATCTTCGCCCGGTCCTCCAGATCGGGGCAGGCGCCGTAGCCGAGGGAGAAGCGCGCGCCGCGGTACTTCAGCGCGAACATGTCCTCGACGTCGGCGGGGTCCTCGCCGGCGAAGCCCAGCTCGCTGCGGACCCGGGCGTGCCAGTACTCCGCCAGGGCCTCGGCGAGCTGTACGGACAGGCCGTGCAGCTCCAGGTAGTCACGGTAGGAGTTGGCCTCGAAGAGCTCGGCGGTGGCCTCGCCGATCTTCGAGCCGACGGTGACGACCTGGAGGCCGATGACATCCACCTCACCGGACTCCTCGGGGCGGAAGAAGTCGGCGAGACACAGGCGCCGGCCGCGGCGCTGGCGCGGGAAGGTGAACCGGGTGCGCTCCGAGCCGTCCTCGTGGAGCAGGATCAGGTCGTCGCCCTTGGAGACGCAGGGGAAGTAGCCGTAGACGACGGCCGCCTCCAGCATGTTCTCGGTGTGGAGCTTGTCGAGCCAGCCACGCAGGTGCGGGCGGCCCTCGGTCTCCACCAGCTCCTCGTACGTCGGTCCGTCGCCGGTACGGGCCTGCTTGAGGCCCCACTGACCCTTGAAGAGCGCGCCCTCGTCCAGCCAGGAGGCGTACTCCTTGAGCTGGATGCCCTTGACGACCCGGGTGCCCCGGAACGGCGGCTCGGGGATGGGGTTGTCCGTCGCGACGTCGGAGCGGACGCCCTCCTCCGGCTCCGACACCTCCAGGACGGCCGCCTCCCGCTTGGGCACCCGGCGCTGCTTCAGCTCGGGGAGCGTGGCGCCGGGGACTCCGCGCTTGACGGCGACGAGGGCGTCCATCAGCCGCAGGCCCTCGAAGGCGTCGCGGGCGTAGCGCACCTCGCCCTCGTAGATCTCGTGGAGGTCCTGTTCGACATAGGCCCGGGTGAGGGCGGCACCGCCGAGGATCACCGGGTAGTCGGCGGCCAGCTTGCGCTGGTTCAGCTCCTGGAGGTTCTCCTTCATGATCACGGTGGACTTCACCAGGAGACCGGACATGCCGATGACGTCGGCGCGGTGCTCCTCGGCGGCTTCCAGGATCGCGGAGACGGGCTGCTTGATGCCCAGGTTGACGACGTTGTAGCCGTTGTTGGACAGGATGATGTCGACGAGGTTCTTGCCGATGTCGTGGACGTCGCCGCGGACGGTGGCCAGCACGATGGTGCCCTTGCCGTCCGCGTCCGACTTCTCCATGTGGGGCTCCAGGTGGGCCACCGCGGTCTTCATGACCTCGGCGGACTGGAGCACGAACGGCAGCTGCATCTGGCCCGAGCCGAAGAGCTCTCCGACGACCTTCATGCCTTCGAGCAGGATGTTGTTGACGATGTCCAGGGCGGGCGTGTCCTGGAGGGCCTCGTCGAGGTCGGCCTGCAGACCGTTCTTCTCGCCGTCGATGATGCGGCGCTGAAGGCGCTCGTCCAGCGGCAGGGCGAGCAGCTCCTCGGCCTTGCCCGCCTTCATGGACTTCATGTTGACGCCCTCGAACAGCTCCATGAGCTTCTGCAGGGGGTCGTAGCCCTCGGCGCGGCGGTCGTAGATCAGGTCGAGGGCGACCTTGACCTGCTCCTCCTCCAGGCGCGCGATCGGAAGGATCTTGGAGGCGTGCACGATCGCGGAGTCGAGACCCGCCTTGACGCACTCGTCGAGGAAGACGGAGTTCAGCACCACGCGGGCGGCCGGGTTGAGGCCGAAGGAGATGTTGGACAGGCCCAGTGTGGTCTGGACGTCGGGGTGGCGCTTCTTCAGCTCGCGGATGGCCCCGATGGTGGCGATCCCGTCGCCGCGGGACTCCTCCTGACCGGTGCAGATGGTGAAGGTGAGGGTGTCGATGAGGATGTCCGACTCGTGGATGCCCCAGTTGGTGGTGAGGTCCTCGATGAGCCGCTCGGCGATGGCGACCTTGTGCTCGATGGTGCGGGCCTGGCCCTCCTCGTCGATGGTCAGGGCGATCAGTGCGGCACCGTGCTCCGAGGCCAGCGCGCTGACCAGTGCGAAGCGGGACTCGGGGCCGTCGCCGTCCTCGTAGTTGACGGAGTTCAGCACGGCACGGCCGCCGAGCTTCTCCAGGCCGGCGCGCAGCACGGGCAGCTCGGTGGAGTCCAGCACGATCGGGAGGGTGGAGGCGGTCGCGAAGCGGCCCGCCAGCTCCTCCATGTCGGCGACGCCGTCGCGGCCCACATAGTCGACGCAGAGGTCGAGCATGTGCGCGCCCTCGCGGATCTGGTCGCGGGCCATCTCGACGCAGTCGTCCCAGCGGGCTTCCAGCATCGCGTCGCGGAACTTCTTCGAGCCGTTGGCGTTCGTACGCTCACCGATCGCGAGGTACGAGGTGTCCTGGCGGAAGGGGACGGTCTGGTAGAGCGAGGCGGCACCGGGCTCGGGGCGCGGTTCGCGCACCGTGGGGGCCGTGCCGCGGACCCGCTCGACGACCTGGCGCAGGTGCTCCGGCGTCGTACCGCAGCAGCCGCCGACCAGGGAGAGGCCGTATTCGCGTACGAAGGTCTCCTGGGCGTCCGCGAGCTCGGACGGGCCCAGCGGGTAGTGCGCGCCGTCCTTGCCGAGCACCGGGAGTCCCGCGTTCGGCATGCAGGAGATCGGGATCCGGGAGTGCCGGGCGAGGTAGCGCAGGTGCTCGCTCATCTCGGCGGGGCCGGTGGCGCAGTTCAGGCCGATCATGTCGATGCCGAGCGGCTCCAGCGCGGTGAGCGCGGCGCCGATCTCGGAGCCGAGCAGCATGGTGCCGGTCGTCTCGACGGTGACGGAGCAGATCAGCGGCAGGTTGCTGCCGGTGGCCTCCAGGGCCCGCCGGGCACCGATGATCGACGCCTTGGTCTGCAGCAGGTCCTGGGTGGTCTCCACCAGGAGGGCGTCGGCGCCACCGGCGATCATGCCTTCGGCGTTCTGCTGGTAGGCGTCGCGGAGCTTGCCGTACGGGGCGTGGCCCAGGGTCGGCAGCTTGGTGCCCGGTCCCATGGAGCCCAGCACCCAGCGCTGCTGTCCGGTCGACGCGGTGAACTCGTCGGCGACCTCACGGGCGATCCGGGCGCCGGACTCGGAGAGCTCGTGGACGCGCTCGGGGATGTCGTACTCGCCGAGGGCCGCGAGGTTCGCCCCGAAGGTGTTCGTCTCGACGCAGTCGACACCGACCGCGAAGTACTCCTCGTGCACCGAGCGGACGATGTCGGGGCGGGTGACATTGAGGATCTCGTTGCATCCTTCGAGGTTCTCGAAGTCCTCAAGGGTGGGGTCCTGTGCCTGGAGCATGGTGCCCATGGCACCGTCGGCCACCACCACACGGGTGGCGAGCGCCTCTCGGAGGGCGTCGACTCGGGTCCGGCTTTCGGCGGCGGATGTCGGCAACGAGGCCATGGATGATCTCCCAGGGATGCGACGGCTGTCGGCTTTGCGACCCTCTGTAGGAAGGCGCACCCCGCCAGGGTAGCCGGACGCCGCCGTGCCCCGTCAGTGCGTTCAAGGTGCGGACTGCATGCTGTGCCCGGGGAACAGCACGTTGCGAGTGGTGGGGCAGAGTTTCCCAGGGGTCGAGCACAGGTCGGCATCGACCGATAGTGTTCAGCATTGTCGAACCGAGGTGGAGGAGTACGGCGCGATGGCCAAGAACATCCAGTCGCTGGAGCGGGCGGCCGCGATGCTGCGTCTGCTGGCGGGCGGCGAGCGCCGGCTCGGCCTCTCCGACATCGCCTCCTCCCTGGGGCTGGCCAAGGGCACCGCCCACGGCATTCTGCGCACGCTCCAGCTGGAGGGCTTCGTCGAGCAGGACGCGGCGTCCGGCCGCTATCAGCTCGGCGCCGAACTGCTGCGGCTCGGCAACAGCTATCTGGACGTCCACGAACTGCGGGCGCGCGCCCTGGTGTGGACCGACGACCTGGCCCGCTCCAGCGGCGAGAGCGTCCATCTGGGCGTCCTGCACCAGCACGGCGTCCTCATCGTCCACCACGTCTTCCGGCCCGACGACAGCCGCCAGGTCCTGGAGGTCGGGGCCATGCAGCCACTGCACTCCACGGCGCTGGGCAAGGTGCTCTCGGCCTTCGACCCGGTGGCGCACAGCGAGGTCATGGAGACGGAGCGGCGGTCCTTCACCAACCGCACCGTCACCGCCGCGGACGAGTTCGAGTCGCTGCTCGACCTGATCCGGGCACGCGGCTGGGCCACCGACGTGGAGGAGACCTGGGAAGGGGTGGCCGCCGTGGCCGCACCCGTCCACGACCGGCGGCGGATGCCGGTGGGCGCGGTGGCCGTCACCGGAGCGGTGGAGCGGGTCTGCCCGGGCGGCGAGCTGCGCCCCGAGCTGATCGCGGCGGTACGGGACTGCGCCCGCGCGGTCTCCCGGGACCTGGGCGCCGGCCGCTTCTGATCCGACCGGCCCCGCCGCGCCGACTCCCGCGCAGGCCGCCGCACCCGCCGCACCGACTCCCGCACCCGCACCCGCCGGCACCGGCCGAGGCCGTAACGATCGGGTCCCGTACCGAGTCGTACGCCACACACCCTTGACGCTTCATTCATTCGGGAGAAACACTGCCGTTCAACGGTCGGCATTGCCGAACACCTAACGGAATTTCCGCGTTAGGGTGTGACAGTGCCAAGGGCCGGCCAAGCCCTACAGGTGGAGTGACCACACTTCGTGGGTACCCACCTGGGGCGCGATTCACCGGAGGGACCCGGTGAGTCGCCTTCCCCTGGACGAACGACAAAGGAGTCGCGGGTGTCCAGCTCCGACATCTTCATCGGCGAGACCATAGGTACCGCCGTACTCATCCTGCTGGGCGGCGGCGTCTGTGCCGCCGTCACGCTGAAGCGCTCCAAGGCGTTCAACGCCGGCTGGCTCGCCATCACCTTCGGGTGGGGCTTCGCCGTGCTCACCGGCGCGTACATATCCGCCGGCACCTCCGGCGCCCACCTCAACCCGGCGGTGACCGTCGGCCTCGCGATCAAGGGCGCCACCGAGTGGAGCGACGTCCCGGTCTACTTCGCCGGGCAGCTCCTCGGCGCGATGATCGGCGCGGTGCTCGTCTGGGCCGCGTACTTCGGTCACTTCAAGGCACATCTGAACGACCCCGAGGTCGCGCAGCAGAAGACGGCGAACCCGGGTCCGGTGCACGGCGTCTTCTTCACCTCGCCGGAGATCCGCAACGTCGGCCAGAACATGGCGACCGAGATCATCGCGACCACCGTCCTGGTGCTCGCCATCCTCACCCAGAGCACGATCCCCGGCCTCGGTCCGGACGATCCGAAGGGTCCGGGCGTGCTCGGCGCCATGATCACCGCGTTCGTCGTCGTCGGTCTGGGCCTCTCGCTCGGCGGCCCGACCGGATACGCGATCAACCCGGTCCGTGACCTCGGCCCCCGAATCGTGCACGCTCTGCTTCCACTGCCCAACAAGGGCGGCTCGGACTGGAGCTATGCCCTGATCCCCGTGGCGGGTCCGCTGATCGGCGGCGCCCTCGCGGGCGGGATCTACCAGCTCGCCTTCGCCTGAGCCATTCAGAGCCGTACACACAGACTTTCCGGGAGCACACCGTGACCGACGCACACACCACCGGGACCCATGGCACCGGGCCGTTCATCGCGGCCATCGACCAGGGCACCACCTCCAGCCGCTGCATCGTCTTCGACAAGGACGGCCGGATCGTCTCCGTCGACCAGAAGGAGCACGAGCAGATCTTCCCGAAGCCGGGATGGGTCGAGCACGACGCGACCGAGATCTGGGAGAACGTCCAGGAGGTCGTCGCCTCGGCCATCGTCAAGGCGGGCATCACCTCCGCCGACGTCAAGGCGATCGGCATCACCAACCAGCGCGAGACCACCCTGCTCTGGGACAAGAACACCGGCGAGCCCGTCCACAACGCGCTGGTCTGGCAGGACACCCGCACGGACGCGCTCTGCAAGGAGCTGGGCCGCAACGTCGGCCAGGACCGCTTCCGCCGCGAGACGGGTCTGCCGCTCGCCTCGTACTTCGCCGGGCCCAAGGTCCGCTGGCTGCTCGACAACGTCGAGGGACTCCGCGAGCGCGCCGAGCGCGGCGACATCCTCTTCGGCACCATGGACTCCTGGGTCATCTGGAATCTGACCGGCGGCACCGACGGCGGCGTCCATGTCACCGACGTCACGAACGCCTCGCGCACCCTCCTGATGAACCTGCACACGATGGCGTGGGACGAGAAGATCCTCCACTCCATCGGCATCCCCGCCGCCGTGCTCCCCGAGATCCGTTCCTCCGCCGAGGTGTACGGCTCCGCCAAGGGCGGAGTGCTCGACGGGGTCCCGGTGGCCTCCGCGCTCGGTGACCAGCAGGCCGCGCTGTTCGGCCAGACGTGTTTCGCCGAGGGCGAGGCCAAGTCCACGTACGGCACCGGCACCTTCATGCTGATGAACACCGGCCACACCCCGGTGAACTCGTACAACGGTCTGCTCACCACGGTGGGCTACCAGATCGGTGACCAGCGCCCGGTGTACGCCCTGGAGGGCTCCATCGCGGTCACCGGTTCGCTGGTGCAGTGGATGCGCGACCAGATGGGCCTGATCAAGTCCGCGGCCGAGATCGAGACGCTGGCCTCCTCGGTCGAGGACAACGGCGGCGCCTACTTCGTCCCCGCCTTCTCCGGCCTGTTCGCCCCGTACTGGCGCCCCGACGCCCGCGGCATCATCGCCGGTCTCACCCGCTACGTCACCAAGGCGCACATCGCCCGTGCCGTACTCGAAGCCACCGCCTGGCAGACCCGCGAGATCAGCGACGCCATGACCAAGGACTCCGGCGTCGAGCTCGCGGCGCTCAAGGTCGACGGCGGCATGACCTCCAACAACCTGCTGATGCAGACGCTCGCCGACTTCCTCGACGCACCCGTGGTGCGCCCGATGGTCGCCGAGACCACCTGCCTCGGCGCCGCCTACGCCGCCGGTCTGGCCGTCGGCTTCTGGCCGGACACCGATGCCCTGCGCGCCAACTGGCGCCGGGCCGCGGAGTGGACCCCCCGCATGGACGCGGAGACCCGCGACCGCGAGTACAAGAGCTGGCTCAAGGCCGTGCAGCGGACCATGGGCTGGCTCGACGACAGCACAGTCGAGGAGTAATCACCATGACCACCCTGCAGAGCGTCCCGGCACTCGGGACGCACCCGGCCTCCGGCTCCCTCCCGAGCCGCGCCGAGACTCGGGAGCAGCTCTCCAAGGCGACGTACGACCTCCTGGTCATCGGCGGCGGCATCCTGGGCATCTCCACCGCCTGGCACGCCGCGCAGTCCGGACTGCGGGTGGCGCTGGTGGACGCCGGTGACTTCGCCGGGGCGACCTCCTCCGCCTCCTCCAAGCTGCTCCACGGCGGTCTGCGCTACCTGCAGACCGGCGCGGTGAAGCTGGTGGCGGAGAACCACTTCGAACGGCGCGCGGTCTCCCGCGAGGTCGCCCCGCACCTGGCCAATCCGCTCACCTTCTACCTGCCGGTCTACAAGGGCGGGCCGCACGGCGCGGCGAAGCTCGGTGCGGGCGTGTTCGCGTACTCGGCGCTGTCCGCGTTCGGTGACGGCCTCGGCCATGTGATCAGCCCCGCGAAGGCGCAGCGCGACGTCCCCGAGCTGCGTACGGACAACCTGAAGGCCGTCGCGGTCTACGGCGACGACCAGATGAACGACGCCCGCATGGCGCTGATGACGGTCCGTGCGGCCGTCGAGGCGGGTGCGGCCGTCCTCAACCACGCGGCGGTGACCGGCCTCCGGTTCACCAGGGGCCGGGTCACGGGCGCCGATCTGTCGGACCGCACGGACGGCACGGAGTTCGGGATCACCGCCCGGCTCGTGCTGAACGCGACGGGACCGTGGGTCGATCACCTGCGGAAGATGGAGGACCCGAACGCGGCGCCTTCCATACGTCTGTCCAAGGGCGCGCACCTGGTGCTCAAGCGCACCCGCCCCTGGAAGGCGGCGCTGGCCACCCCGATCGACAAGTACCGCATCACGTTCGCCCTGCCCTGGGAGGACATGCTGCTGCTCGGTACGACCGACGAGGAGTACGAGGGCGACCCGGGCGATGTCGCGGTGACCGAGGCGGACACGGCGCAGATCCTGGACGAGGCGGCGTTCTCGATCCGGGACCAGCAACTGTCCCGCGATCTGATCACGTACTCCTTCGCGGGTCTGCGGGTGCTGCCCGGCGGCCCCGGCGACACGTCCAAGGCGAAGCGCGAGACGGTCGTGACGGAGGGCCGCGGCGGCATGCTCTCGGTCGCCGGCGGCAAGTGGACGACGTTCCGCCACATCGGCCGCACCGTGATGAACAAGCTCGCCGCGCTGCCGGGGCACCCGCTGGCGGAGGACATGGAGCCGATGGCACGGCTGCCGCGGAAGCTTCCGCTGCCCGGGATATCCAACCCCGCCGCGGTCGCGCACCGGCTCCTGGTCGACGGCGGTGCCCCCGGTCCCCGGATGTCGCCCGACACCGCACGGCACCTGGCCACCCACTACGGTTCGCTGTCCTTCGACATCGCGCGCCTGGCGAACGAGAACCCGGCGCTGGCCGAGCGCGTCCACCCGGACGCGCCGGAGATCTGGGCCCAGGTCGCCTACGCCCGCGACCACGAGTGGGCCGAGACGGCGGACGATGTGCTGCGCCGCCGTACGACGCTGACGATCCGGGGGCTCGCGACCGACGAGATCCGCGGCAGGGTCGAGGACATGCTGGCCGGCCGGGGCTGATCACCGGACCGGCACCGGGCGGGTGCACGGGGGCGCTTCCCACTGGCGGGGAGGCGCCCCCGTCCGCGCATCCGGGACACCGCGCCGCACCCCTGCCCGGGTATGTGCCACACGGCCGCCATACGCGCGCAATATGCCGCGGGGACAGTGGAGGTCATGAAATTCTCCGTACTTTCCCTGATCGGCCACTCCCCGCACCCGCTGACCGGTGAACTCCCCTCGGCCGCCGACCGGTTCGAGGAGGTGATCGAAACCGGTGCGGCGGCGGAGCGCCTCGGTTTCGACGCGTACGCGATCGGCGAGCGGCACGCCGGGCCGTTCCTCTCCTCCGGCCCGAGCGTGGTGCTGGGCGCGATCGCCGCCCGTACGAGCGTCATCAGGCTGCTGACCGGGGTCACGGTCGTCGCGATCCTGGACCCGGTGCGGGTCGCCGAGGACTTCGCGACGCTCGACCAGCTCTCCCGGGGGCGGCTCGAACTGGTCGTCGGAAAGGGCGCCGAGGCCGGGCACTTCGACCTCTTCGGACTCGACGAGGACCGTCAGTGGGACCTCCAGGAGGAGAAGTACGAACTGCTGCGGCGGCTGTGGACGGAGGAGGGCGTGGACTGGGAGGGCGAGTTCCGTCCACCGCTGAAGAACGTGACGACGGTGCCGCGTCCGTACGCCGGGGCGCCCCGCGTCTGGCACGGCTCGGCGACCAGCCTCAACTCCCCCGAGCTGGCGGCCAAGCACGGTGATCCGCTGTTCACGGCCAATGCCGTCCAGCCGCGCGAGGCGTACGCGCGGCTGATCGACCACTACCGGGAGCGCTTCGAGGCGTACGGGCACGATCCGGCCGACGCGCATGTGGCGGCGGGCTCGGGCGGGCTGCTGATCGCGAACAGTCCGCGGGAGGCCGTCGGACGGTACAAGGAGCTGTACGAGGCACGGGTGCGGCAGACGTTCAAACCCCATCTCGCGGGCCGGGCCGGGTACAACACCCCGTTCCGGACGATCGAGGACGCGATGGAGAACGGACCTCAGCTGATCGGCAGCCCGCAGCAGATCATCGACAAGATCCTCGGCTACCACGCGGTGTACCGTCACGACCTCCAGTCGATCACCGTGGACGGCTTCGGACTGAGCCAGGAGGAACAGCTGGAGACCCTGGAGAGGTTCGCCGAGGAGATCGCCCCCGTCGTACGACGCGAGGCACCGTCCTCCCTCTGGGAGTGACCAGCACCACGGCTGGGGCAGAGGCTGCTCTTTCGGGTGTCCGGACCCGCATAATGGAGCCAGACATCGGATGTCTAATCCAGTCCGAATCCAGGAGGACCGTCATGGCTGTCACCGACGAGGCGATCGAGAAGATCAAGGGAATGATCGTCTCGGGTGCGCTACGTCCCGGCGACCGGCTGCCCAAGGAGAGTGAACTCGCCGCGGAACTGGGGCTGTCGCGCAACTCCCTGCGGGAGGCGGTGCGCGCCCTGTCGCTGATCCGGATCCTCGATGTGCGGCAGGGCGACGGCACCTATGTCACCAGCCTGGACCCGCAGCTGCTCCTGGAGGCGCTGAGCTTCGTGGTGGACTTCCACCGCGACGACACGGTGCTGGAATTCCTCGCGGTGCGCCGTATCCTGGAGCCGGCCGCGACCGCGATGGCGGCGGGCCGGATCAGCGAGACCCAACTCGACGTGCTCGGGGCCCAGTTGGATGCCCTGGGCGGACAGCCGTCGGTCGAGGAGCTGGTCGCGGCCGACCTGGACTTCCACCGCGGGATCGTGCAGTCCTCCGGCAATTCGGTGCTCTGCTCCCTGCTCGACGGACTCTCCGGGCCGACCACACGGGCGCGGGTCTGGCGCGGTCTGACGCAGGAGGACGCCGTCAGCCGCACCCTGCACGAGCACCGGGCGATCCTCGCCGCGCTGCGGGACCGGGACGCGGAGGCCGCACGCGCCTGGGCGACGGTGCATGTGGCGAGCGTGGAGCAGTGGCTCAGGTCCACGCTGTGAGGCTCGTCCGGGCCCGGCGGCCGCGCCCGCCCCGGAGTCCATGACACCGGGGACGCCTCATCGAACCTCTCCGGACGCCATGACATACGTACGGGCCGGTGGGTGACACCTCACCCACCGGCCCGTACGGCACGGCCCGCCCGCTCCCGCGAGGCGGTCCGCTCAGTCCTGCTTCTCGCCGCTCGCGAAGCGGGAGATGACCAGCGCGACGATGATGATCGCGCCGTTGAGGAACTGGTTCCACAGGGCCGGCACACCGCCGAGGGTCATCACATTGACCACCAGCTGAAGCGTCAGTACGCCGGTCAGGGCACCGAACAGCGTGCCGCGCCCGCCCTTGAGGCTGATGCCGCCGATCACCGCGGCGGCGAACACCTGGAAGATCCAGCCGTTGCCCTGGGTGGCCGCGACCGATCCGTAGTGGCCGGTGTAGAGGATGCCCGCGAAGGCCGCCAGCAGCCCGCCGACGGCCAGCACGATCCAGGTGATCCGGTCGACCCGGATTCCGGCCGCCCGCGCCGCCTCCGGGTTGCCGCCGATGGCGTACAGCGAGCGCCCGTGACGCAGCCAGGCCAGCGCCGCGCCGCCGATCGCGAACAGCGCCAGGCAGATCCAGACAGCGGCCGGGGCGCCGAACCACTCGCTCTTGCCCAGGTAGCGGAAGGACTCCGGGACGTCGGTGATCGACTTGCCCTCGGTGATACCGATGTGGAGGCCGCGCAGCATGGTGAGCATGCCGAGCGTGGCGATGAAGCCGTTGACCCGGAGCTTGAGGATCAGGAAGCCGTTGATCACGCCCACGAGCAGGCCGACGAGCAGGCAGAGCGGAATCGCCGACCAGGCCGGGAAGAGCTCCAGACCGGCGAAGCGGCCGCCGTCCGTGGGGAGCACCAGCCACATGGCGACGACGGGCGCGATGCCGATCGTCGATTCCAGGGACAGGTCCATCCGGCCGCAGATGAGGATCAGTGCCTGGCCGAGCACGAGCAGGCTCAGCTCGGAGGACTGCTGGACGACGCTGATCAGGTTGTTGGAGGTGAGGAACACCGGCGAGACGATGAACCCGATCACCATCAGCACCAGGATCACCGGCACCAGCGAGAAGTCGCTCCACCGGATCAGCGCCAGCCGACTGCGCGGGCCGGTGTCCCCCGCCCCGCTCTTGATGCCGTCGTCGGCGACGGACGGCGGTATCGTCCCGGTCATTCCCTTTCCCCCACACCTTCCATGGCGGCGACGAGTTCCCCGTCGGTCCACCCGCTTGCGAACGTCGCGACGACCCGCCCGTGGAACAGGGCGAGCACCCGGTCGCAGACCCGTAGATCGTCCAGCTCGTCCGAGATGATCACTGCCGCGTTTCCTTCGTCGGCGACCCGCCGGACCACACCCAGCAGCGAGTCCTTGGACTTGATGTCCACCCCCGCCGTGGGCCGGACCGCGACCAGCGCGCTCGGTCCGCGGGCCAGCGCACGGGCGACCACCACCTTCTGCTGGTTGCCGCCGGAGAGCCCGGAGACCGGCTGCTCGGGCCCCTGGGTCTTGATGTCGAGCGAGGCGATCATGGACCGGGCGAACTGCCGGGTGCGGGAGGGCAGTACGGTCCCCCACGGGCCGAGCTGGTCGGTGACCGTGAGGGTGGCGTTCTCGGCGACGCTGCGGTCCAGCACGAGCCCCTGGTCGTGGCGGTCCTCGGGGATGTACCCGATCCCGGCGTCCAGGGCGTGCGGCACGCTGCCGGGCCGTACGGCGCTGCCGTGCACGGAGACCGTGCCGCCGGTCGCCCTGCGCATCCCGGCCAGCGTCTCGCCGAGCGCGGTGTTGCCGCTGGCCGCCGAGCCCGCGAGGCCGAGCACCTCACCGGGGCGCACCTGGAGGTCGATCGCCTCGAACTCGCCCGTCAGCGCCAGCTGTTCGGTACGCAGCACGGGGGCGGCGGACTCGTCGACCGCGCCTGCGCCGGTGGCGTGCCAGGCGCCCGCGCCGCTGCCCTGCTCCCCCGTCATCGCCGCGACCAGATCGGCCTTGCCGATGTCGGCGACCGGGGCGGTCAGCACATGGCGGGCGTCACGGTAGACGGTGACGGCGGTGCACAGCTCGTACACCTCCTGGAGATGGTGGGAGATGAACAGGAACGCCACTCCCTGGCCCTGGAGTTCCCGCAGCTTGTCGAAGAGCCGCCCGATCCCGCGGGCGTCGAGCTGTGCGGTCGGTTCGTCCAGGACGATCAGCCGGGCGCCGAAGGACAGCGCGCGGGCGATCTCCACGAACTGCCGCTGCTCCACGGCGAGGTCCCGGGCGCGCGCGTTGGGGTCGACCTGGACCCCGTACTCGGCGAGCAGCGCCTCGGCACGTCTGCGGAGCCTGCCCCAGCTGATCCAGCGGGCGTTGTCGTCGAAGCGGTTGAGGAAGAGGTTCTCGGCGACGGTCAGGTCCGGGACGACCATGGACTTCTGGTAGACGCAGGCGATCCTGGACTGCCAGGCCATGGTGTCCCCGAAGGCGGGCGACGGCTCCCCGCCGAAGGTCACGGTGCCCTCGTCCGCCCGGTGGAGTCCGGTGAGGACGCTGACGAGGGTGGACTTGCCCGCGCCGTTGCGGCCGACGAGCGCGTGGGACTCGCCGGGCCGCACCGTGAGCTCGACGCCGTCCAGTGCCACCGTGGGTCCGAAGCGTTTGACGATGCCTGTCGCCTGTACGGCAGGTGGTGGTGCCTGGTTCATGGCTAGCTCTTCTTCTCCAGCTGATTGGCCCACAGCTTCGGGTCGTCGACGTTCTCCTTGGTCACCAGGGGCGCCGGGAGCTGGTCCTCGAAACCGCCCGGGATCTTGATGATGTTCGAGTCATGGTCGGTCGGACCTTCCTTGAAGGTCTTCCCCTCCAGGGCCGCCTTGGCGTAGTACAGGGCGTACTTCGCGTAGAGGTCGGCGGGCTGGGAGATCGTCGCGTCGATCTTCCCGGCCTTGATGGCGTCGAACTCCTCCGGGATGCCGTCGTTGGAGATGATCGTGATGTGGCCCGGCGTACCGGCCGGCTTCAGCAGCTTCTTCTGCTCCAGGAGGGCGAGTGTGGGCTGGAGGAACACCCCGCCCGCCTGCATGTAGATCCCGTTGATGTCGGGGTGCGCGGCCAGCGTCGACTGGAGCTTGGCGGAGGCGACATCGCCCTTCCACTCCGTGGCCAGCTCGAAGACCTCGATGCCGGGGAAGTCCTTGTCCATGCACTCCTTGAACGCCTGGGAGCGGTCGCGCCCGTTGATCGAGGAGAGGTCGCCCTGGAACTCGACGACCTTGCCCTTGCCCTTGAGCTGCTCACCGAGGTACTTGCAGGCGTTGGCGCCGTACGCCTTGTTGTCGGCGCGCACCACCATGTAGATGCTGCCCTTGTCGGGGCGGGTGTCGACGCTGATGACCGGGATCTTCTTCTCGTTCAGCGTGTTGAGCGTCTCGGCTATCGCACCGGTGTCCTGCGGGGCCATCACGACGGCCTTGGCGCCCTGGTCGGTGAACGTCTGGACGTTGGCGACGAGCTTGCCGATGTCGTTCTGCGAGTTGGTCAGCGGAAGGGCCGCGACCTCTCCGCCCTTGACGCCCTTCTCCACGTACTGCTGGTAGGAGTTCCAGAAATCGCTGTCGCTGCGCGGCAGGTCGATGCCGACCTTTCCGCCACCGTCCCCGCTGTCGGCGGAGTCGCGGTTGCAGCCCGCAAGGGCTGTGACGGCCAGCAGTACGGCGCAGGCTGCCGCACTCGTCGTACGCACTCTCATGGGGTCCCGTCCTTCGTGGAGTACTGGCTCGGAGCATTTCGGCGGTGCGGGGCAGTGCGGGTGGGGCGGCTCATTCTGCGGTGCGGGGGGTGCTGGTGGTACGTGCAGCGCCGGTGGTGCTGGTGGGGTGGGCGGTGCTGGTGGTGCTGGTGGTGCGCTGTATCAGGCGTCCGGTACGTGGTCTCAGGCGTCGGCGGGGCGCAGCCGCAGGCCCTGCATCCCCCCGTCGACGGCGAGGGCGGTGCCCGTGACGGAGGCTGCCGCCGGGCTCGCGAGATAGACGACGGCGGCGGCGACCTCGTCGGCCGAGACCAGCCGGCCCAGCGGCTGGCGGGCGTTGAGCGCGGCGCGTTCGGCGCCCGGATCGTCGGCCTGGCCGAGCAGCCTGCCGATCCACGGAGTGTCCGCGGTGCCCGGGTTGACGCAGTTGACGCGGACCCCTTCACGGACGTGGTCGGCGGCCATGGCGAGGGTCAGCGAGAGCACCGCACCCTTGCTCGCGCTGTAGAGCGCCCGTTGCGGCAGCCCGGCGGTGGCGGCGATCGAGCAGGTCTGGGTGATCGACGCGGAGCCCGGCCGGCCGGCCGCGGCGCGGCGCAGATGGGGCAGCGCATGGCGGGCGGCACGGACCATGCCGAGGACGTTGATGTCCAGCACCCGGGCCCACTCGTCGTCGTCGTTGTCCTCCACGGTGCCGATGGAACCGATCCCCGCGTTGGACACCAGGGTGTGCAGGCCACCCAGCTCGGCGGCGGCCCGGTCCACCGCGTCCCGTACGGCCGCGTCGTCCCTGACATCGGCCTTGAGCGCGAGCACACCCGCGGGCGCGCCCGTGGTCTCCCGGTCCAGGATCGCGACCCGGGCGCCGCGCTCCAGGAGCATCGTCGCCACGGCGGCTCCGATCCCGGACGCACCGCCCGTCACCAGGGCGGACATCTGGTCGAAGTCCTGTGTACCGGTCATCGGTCGGCCTCCTGAGGCGTGCGGCGGGCCTGCCAGACGGGGCCCTGGGGGTAGCGGTGGTCGGCGATCGATCCGGGAAGCATCCGGGCCGAGAAGCCGGGGGCGCGCGGCGCGACGTAGCGTCCGTCCTCGATGACGGTGGGGTCGGCGAAGTGCTCGTGGAGATGGTCGACGTACTCGATCACGCGGTCCTCCCAGGTTCCGGAGACCGCCACATAGTCGAACATCGAGAGGTGCTGGACCAGTTCGCACAGGCCGACGCCTCCGGCGTGCGGGCAGACGGGCACCTGGTACTTGGCGGCGAGCAGCAGGATCGCCAGGTTCTCGTTGACGCCCGCGACGCGTGCGGCGTCGATCTGGACGAAGTCGACGGCACCGGCCTGGAGCAGCTGCTTGAACACGACGCGGTTGGCGGCGTGTTCGCCGGTGGCGACCTTGACCGACTGTCCGGCACGCACGGCGGCGTGGCCGAGGATGTCGTCGGGGCTGGTCGGCTCCTCGATCCAGTGCGGGTCGTAGGGCGCGAGCGCGCTCATCCAGGCCACCGCGTCGGCGACGTCCCAGCGCTGGTTGGCGTCGACGGCGATCCGGATGCCGGGGCCGACGGCCTCGCGGGCGAGCGCGAGTCTGCGGATGTCGTCGTCCAGGTCGCCGCCGACCTTCAGCTTGATCTGGCCGAAGCCGTCCGCGACCGCTTCCTGGGCGAGCTTGACGAGTTTCTCGTCGGAGTAGCCCAGCCAGCCGGGCGAGGTGGTGTACGCGGGATAGCCCCGGGCGAGAAGCCGCTCGGTACGCTCGGCACGGCCCGGCTCGGCGGCCCGCAGGATCGCGAGGGCCTCCTCGGGGGTGAGCGCGTCGGTGAGATAGCGGAAGTCGACGAGGGAGACGAGCTCCTCCGGCGTCATCGCGGCGAGGAACTGCCAGACCGGCAGTCCGGCGGCCTTGGCCGCGAGGTCCCAGGCGGCGTTGACGACCGCGCCGGCCGCCATGTGCATCACGCCCTTCTCCGGTCCCAGCCAGCGCAGTTGCGAGTCATGGGTGAGCTCGCGGTGCAGCGCGCCGAGGTCGGCCGCCGTACGGGGCGCCGGCCGCCCCACCACGTAGGGCCGCAGCGCCTCGATGGCCGCGGCCATGACCTCGTTGCCCCGCCCGATGGTGAAACAGAAGCCATGTCCCTCGATGCCGGCGCCGCCGCTGTCCGGGGTACCGGTACCGGCGGAGGAGCCGGGGCCGCCGGGGATGTCCGTGCGCAGGACGACGTAGGCGGCGGAGTAGTCGGGATCGGGGTTCATGGCGTCCGAGCCGTCCAGCTGTTCCGAGGTGGGAAAACGGATGTCGTGAACCTCGAAATCCGTGACGGTCTGACTCATGTGCGCCCCCAGGGGAATAACATCGGACCTCTGTTGTGGTCATCCGATGTATAGCGCCGTACAGGGCCGGTCGTCCAGTGTTGAGGGGAAATTCGGTCAGCACAGCTCGGATGAATCCGGAGTCTGATGCCCTGTTTCGACCGTTGATGCACCTTCAGTGGCAAGGTTCACCCACCCGTGCAAAGGGGCTGCGGCGGGAGGGGGCCGAAGCCGTAAGGTTGCTCCGTACACAAGAAGACTTCGGAAGGAGGCCTGGGTGATCGAGCTCGAGGGGGTACCCGAGCTGATCGACCCGGTCATGGTGGCCGCGTTCGAGGGCTGGAACGACGCCGGTGACGCCGCCTCCACAGCGGTCGGACATCTGGACAGGGAGTGGAAGGGCGAGGTGTTCGCGGCGCTCGACGCCGAGGACTACTACGACTTCCAGGTCAACCGGCCCACGGTGTGGCTGGACGGCGGGGTGCGCAAGATCACCTGGCCCACCACCCGCCTCTCCGTCGTCCGCGTCGGCGGGGAGAAACCCCGCGACCTGGTCCTGGTCCGCGGCATCGAACCGTCGATGCGCTGGCGCTCGTTCTGCAACGAGATCCTGGGATACGCCCATGAGCTGGGCGTCGAGATGGTGGTCATCCTCGGGGCACTGCTGGGCGACACCCCGCACACCCGGCCGGTACCGGTCAGCGGGGTCACCTCCGACCCCGATCTGGCCAGGACCATGGATCTGGAGGAGACCAGGTACGAGGGGCCGACGGGCATCGTCGGCATCCTCCAGGAAGCCTGCACCCACGCGGGCGTGCCCGCGGTGAGCCTGTGGGCGGCGGTGCCCCACTATGTGTCGCAGCCGCCCAACCCCAAGGCGACGCTGGCCCTGCTGAACCGCCTGGAGGACCTGATCGGGCTGCGCATCCCGCTCGGCGAACTGCCGGAGGACGCCCGCGCCTGGCAGCTCGGCGTCGATCAGCTGGCCGCCGAGGACAGCGAGGTCGCGGAGTACGTCCAGACGCTGGAGGAAGCCCGGGACACCGCCGAGCTGCCCGAGGCGTCCGGCGAGGCCATCGCCCGCGAATTCGAACGCTATCTGCGGCGCCGGGACGGCGGTCCGGGACAGGCGCCCGGCGGTCATGCGACGGAGACCGGTGACGTCTCGTATCTGCGGGACCCGTCGAGCGGCCGCACCAGACCGCCCAGACCACCGCGGCCGGAACCGGGCCCGGGGAACGCCACCGGCTCCTCGTCGCCCGGTGGCCCACCGCCCTCGTCGGCGGACTCGCCCTCCGAGGAGGACCGCGGCCCGGACGAGACATCCGAGGATTCGTCCGAGGACTGAGTCCCGGAGCGCTGCGGGAGCGGCGCCGGAGCAACCGGAACGAGGGGCGCCGGACGGGACGAACAGTCCCGTCCGGCGCCCCTCGCCCCTTTCGCTCCCCGGGAAGGCGGACCGGCCCCGGACTTCATGGAGAAGTCCGGGGCCGGTCGTCGCTCACGGATCGAGCGGTTGTCACGGATCGAGCGGTTGT
The DNA here is from genome assembly GCF_035917275.1 of Streptomyces sp. NBC_01237. Lineage (NCBI taxonomy): Bacteria > Bacillati > Actinomycetota > Actinomycetes > Kitasatosporales > Streptomycetaceae > Streptomyces > Streptomyces sp. NBC_01237. The sequence continues at coordinate 1,719,950 of NZ_CP108508.1, forward strand.
CACGGGCGAACGGTTGTCACGGGCGATCGGTTGTTACGGAGCGGGGCCCGCAGGGACTACAGCGCGACACCCAGCAGGGCGTCGACGGTGCGCGAGACGAGACCCGGCGCGCTCTCGTCCGTACCGGCCCCGGAACTGGCCAGCGCCGCCCAGCGATCCACCGCGGCCAGCGCCGCGGGGGCGTCCAGATCGTCCGCGAGGGCCTCGCGGACCTCCTCGACCAGGGCGTCGGCGGACGGCCCGTCGGGGCGGGAGACGGCGGCACGCCACCGTCCGGCACGCTCCACCGCATCCGTGAGCACCGTGCCGGTCCACTCCCAGTCGGACCGGTAGTGGTGCGCGAGCAGGGAGAGGCGGATGGCCGCCGGGTCCACGCCGTCGCGACGCAGGGCGGACACGAACACGAGGTTGCCGCGGGACTTGGACATCTTCTCGCCGTCCAGCCCGACCATGCCGGCGTGGACGTACGCACGGGCGAACGGGTGCTCGCCGGTCAGCGCCTGGGCGTGCGAGGCACCCATCTCGTGGTGCGGGAAGACGAGGTCGGAACCGCCGCCCTGTACGTCGAAGCCCATCCCCAGATGCTCCAGGGCGATGGCCACGCACTCGATGTGCCAGCCGGGCCGGCCGCTGCCGAGCGAGGCGCCGTCCCAGCTCGGCTCGCCCGGACGGGCGGCCATCCAGAGCATCGGGTCGAGGGGGTTCTTCTTGCCGGGGCGCTCCGGGTCGCCGCCGCGTTCGGCGGAGAGCAGACGCATCGCCTCGGCGTCGAGGTTCGAGACCTCGCCGAAGTGCGGGTCGGCCTCGACGGAGAAGTACACATCTCCGTCGAGTTCGTAGGCGGCGCCCGCGTCCCGGAGGCGTTCGACGAGCGGAACGATGCCGGGTATCGCCTCCACCGCACCGATGTAGTGCTGCGGCGGGAGCATGCGCAGGGCGGTCATGTCCTCCCGGAACAGCGCCGTCTCGCGCTCGGCGAGCTCGGTCCAGTCCTCACCGTCGCGCACGGCCCGCTCCAGCAGCGGATCATCCACGTCGGTCACATTCTGGACGTAATGAACCTGCCGCTTGGTGTCGAGCCACACGCGCTGAACGAGGTCGAACGCGTTGTAGGTCGCCGCATGACCCATGTGGGTCGCGTCGTACGGCGTGATGCCGCAGACGTAGATGCGGGCGACGGGACCGGGGTCAAGGGTGATCCGTCCGCCGGTCGCGGTGTCGTGGATCCGAAGGTCGCGGCCCTTGCCAGGCAGGGCGGGGACCTCAGAAGCGGGCCAGGCATGCATGTCATGAGCGTAACCGGACGATGCTTCCGGATACGAACCGGATCGGGGAACGTGGCCGAAGAGGCGGTCTTGCGCGGATGTGTGACGTTCGGCTAGGCGCTCGTCCGCATCCCGTTTCCACGGCTTCCGGGGCCGATGCCCGCCCACGCCGGGGTGCCGTCGGCCCCACCCCGGCGTACGGCGGCGAACCGCGGCCGCCCCGTGCTCAACCGCGGCTGCTTCGCGCTCGATCGCCGTACGGAGCCGCCGGCGCGCACCCGGTCCTCAGACCGGCGGCCACGGAATCGCCGGCCACTCACCGCTCGGCTCGGGATGCCGTCCCGTCCCCCGGAGACCCGCGACCCTGGCCCGCAGCGCCGCCAGCTCCGCCCCGGTGATCAGTTCCGCCAGACGGGTGGCGAGCCCCGCCCCCGGCGCCAGCTCCGCGGCCAGCAGGCCGAGCACCTCCAGCGCCTCGGGGGTCAGCGGCTCGCCCGCCCAGCCCCACAGCAGCGTCCGCAGCTTGTCGTCCGCGTTGAACGTGACCCCGTGGTCGATGCCGTACAGCAGGCCGCCGGGCGCGGACAGCAGGTGGCCGCCCTTCCGGTCGCCGTTGTTGATCACCGCGTCGAGCACGGCGAGCCGTCGCAGCCGGGCGTCGTCCGCGTGCACCAGGAGCGCCGTCCGGCCCTCCCCCACCTCGGCGAAGCCCACGGCCTTCCAGCCGTCCCCGGGCTCCTCGGACTCGACGAGGGCGAGCAGCGACGGCTCGCCCCCGCCCTCGGGGGAATCGATCCACAGCTGGCACATGCCCTCGCCGTAGGGCCCGTCACGCAGCACCGTGGGCGGCACGAGTCCCCAGCCGGTCGCCCGGGAGACCTCGTACGCGGCCACCTCGCGCTGGGCGAGCGTCCCGTCGGGGAAGTCCCACAGCGGCTGCTCCCCGGCGACGGGTTTGTAGGCGCAGGTGCGTTCCTCGCCCTCGTACGCGACCGTGCAGTGGAGCACCGCGTTGGACGCGCCGCGCACCTGTCCGAGGACCGTGAGCTGCCCCTGGGTGAGCAGGGTGAGCAGCTCGGCGTCCGTCAGGCCCTGCGACGGTATCCGTTCTGGCGCGGGCATACGTGTCCTTCCGGATCGAGCGGCAGGCTGCACAGCGGGCACGGCGGGCGGCCGGCGTTCACGACGTCGAGGGCGCGTTTGGCGAAGGCGCGCGCCTGTGCGCCGCTCAGCCGGACGCGCAGCATCGGCGGACCGTTCTCCTCGTCCTGCAGGAGCCGTTCCTCGGCCTCCGCGAGGTCGTCCTCGGAGTCGGCGTCCAGCTCGACCAGGGCCTGCGCCTCGACGATCATGAGCTGTTCGTCACCGTCCCAGGCCAGCGCCATCGTGCCGACCCTGAACTCCTCCTCGACGGGTGCGTCGAGAGGCGCGGTGTCGGCCACGTCCGTGGGGGCCACGGCGGGCACCGGCGAGTTGCCGCCGGTCCGCCGCACGACCTCGTCGAGCAGTTCGTCGATCCGCTCGGCCAGCGCGGCGACCTGGGTCTTCTCCAGGGACACGCTGGTGACCCGGCCACTTGAGGACGCCTGAAGGAAAAACGTTCGGCGGCCAGGCAACCCGACCGTACCGGCCACGAATCGGTCCGGTGGGTCGTAGAGGAACACCTGACGGGACACGTCCTGTCTCCCTTGAGAATTGACGGCGGATGAGGGGGCGCCTACGGCGCGTCCACCCTACTGTGCGAAGCGATCACGGCGCCCCCGCGCCGCCCCCGACCGCCGCGTCCGCCGATCCGTCCTGTGCCGGGGTCCCCGCGGCGTCCGCCCCGACACCCTGCTCGCGCGGTGCCAGCGAGGCGAGGTCACCGGTGTCGCCGAGCCGGAGGAGGAAGGGGCGCAGCCGGGTGTAGCGGATGGCGGTGACCGAGCAGGGGTCGGCGTGGACGCGCTGGAAGAGGTCCAGGTGCATGCCGAGCGCATCGGCGACGAGGGCCTTGATGATGTCGCCGTGCGAGCACATCACATAGGTCGCGTCGTCACCGTGCTCGGCCTCGATACGGGCGTTCCAGTCCCGTACGGCGTCGACCGCGCGGGCCTGCATGGCCCGCATGGACTCGCCGCCGGGGAACGCCGCGGCGGACGGGTGCTGCTGCACGACGGTCATCAGGGGGTCGTCGGAGAGTTCGGCGAGCTTGCGCCCCGACCAGTCCCCGTAGTCGCACTCGCTGATCCGCTCCTCGGTGTGCAGGGGCAGGCCGGGGCGGGCGTCGAGCAGGGGCTGGAGCGTTTCGCGGCAGCGCTGCAACGGGCTGCTGACGGCGGCGGCGAGCGTGAGCGCCGACAGGCGTCCGGGGAGGGCGGCGGCCTGCTCGGCGCCGCGCTCGTCCAGGGAGACACCCGGAGTGCGGCCCGCGAGCACTCCGGCGGTGTTGGCGGTGGAGCGTCCGTGGCGTACGAGGATCAGCGTGGGCATACGGGCCAGGGTAGAGGGCCGGGCAGAGGTATGGCCGGGCAAAGGTGCGGAGCGGGCCGCGGCAAGGAAGAATGCCCGCCGTGATCGTGGACTGTGCCATCTACCGCGACGGGCGCCGCACCGAGGGCCCCGCCGACTTCTCCGATGCGCTCGACGAGGCGCGGGCCACCGGGGACGCGTTCCTCTGGATCGGGCTGCACGAACCGACCGAGAAGGAGTTCGATCTGGTCCGCCACGAGTTCGGGCTGCACCCACTGGCCGTGGAGGACGCGCTGAGCGCGCACCAGCGGCCCAAACTGGAGGTGTACGACGACTCGTTGTTCGCGGTCATCAAGCCGGTCGTCTACGAGCCCGAGGGTGACACCGTCACCGCCGACGAGCTGATGGTCTTCATAGGCGACTCGTTCGTGGTGACGGTCCGGCACGGCGAGGGCGCCCCGCTGGCGGCCGTGCGCCGCCGTCTGGAAGCCGACCGCGAGGTGCTCAAGCACGGCCCCACGGCCGTGCTGTACGCGATCAGCGACGCGGTCGTGGACCACTACATCGATGTCGCCGCGGAGCTCCAGGTCGACCTGGAGGAGCTGGAGACCCAGGTGTTCGCGCCGACCGGAGTCGGCAATTCCAAGAACACCGCGGCCCAGATCTACACCTTCAAGCGGCAGGTGCTGGAGTTCCGCCGGGCGACCGGGCCGCTGGCGGCACCGATGTCCCGGCTCGCGGGCGCCGGAGTGCCGTTCGTGCACGAGCACTCGCAGCCGTTCTTCCGCGATGTCGCCGACCACCTGACGCGTGCCAACGAACAGGTGGAGGGTCTGGACCGGCTGCTCTCGGACATTCTGTCGGCGCATCTGGCGCAGATGGGAGTGCGGCAGAACGACGACATGCGCAAGATTTCGGCCTGGGCCGCCATGGCCGCCGTCCCGACGATGGTCGCGGGCATCTACGGCATGAACTTCGACCACATGCCGGAACTTCACTGGGTGTGGACCTACCCGGCGGTCATCGCGCTGATGGGCTGCGCGGTGTTCGGCCTGTACCGGCAGTTCAAGCGGCGCGGCTGGCTCTGAGCCCGTACGGCACCGGACGGGACGGCGGGTTCACGCGTACTCGGCCTCCTGGACCGCCGGGCCGCCCAGCGGGTCACGCCGCTCCGGCTGCGCCAGGCTCACCATGCGCCGCCAGCCGACGAGGCGCTCGTACGCGTACATCGCGTGGATGCCCGCCGCCAGGACGGCCGCCCTGGCCCGGGACCAGTGCAGCAGCGCCCCCATGTGTGCCATCACGGCCAGGCTGACATCGCGGTAGACCCGGATCTCGGCCAGGGCGCACTCGCGCAGGACGCGCTGGATCCTGCGGCCGTGTCCGGCGCGGGCGAAGCGGAGCAGTTCCTCGTGGCAGTACGCGAGGTGGTTGTCCTCGTCGTTGGAGATCATCTTCACCGCGCGGCCGAGGTCGGGATGGTCGGCGAAGTGCTTGCGCAGGAGCCGCATCTGCTCGGAGGCGCGCTGCTCGGTGACCCGGCTGTGAGCCAGGTAGGTGATGATGTCGCGCTCCGAGAGCGGCTCCTCGCCGCTGAGCCGGAAATGTGCCAGGCCGATGCCGTGCCCTTCGAGCAGCATCGTGTAGTCGGTCTCCGAGGGGACCTCGACGGGCGGCAGTCCGCGCTTCTTCAGGAGCGCGTTGAAGATCCGGCCGTGCTTGTCCTCGTCGGCCCCGTGCCGGACGATCTTGGGGGCGAGGTCGCGCTGACTCGCGGGAACGAGCGCGGCGATCCGGGCGTTCTCCCAGCCGCCCTGGGACTCCCCGCTGGCGGCGATGGAGCAGAAGAGCCGGAACGATTCGTCGTCGTCGAGGATCTCCTCGAACAGGCTTTTTGCCGAGAGCATCACTGCCACCTCCGTACCGGTGTCCGCAGAGCCAAAGTCAAATGCGCTGCGGAACAGTCGGCAACCGGAGGCGCGTGGAGCGGCGCCGGGCGGGTGCCGCGTAACCGTCGGCCGTACGGCGCGTTGTGCTGGGTGACGGCCGTGGCGGGATGACCCCCGAGCCCCCACCACGGCCGTAGTGCTGCCCGGTCCTCCGGACCCGGGCCCTACGCGAGGCCGGAGCGCTCCAGGGCGTCCGTACCGGCGCGCAGGGCGACGATCCGCTCGTCGAGCGTGAAGCCCGCCGGGGCGAGGGTGAGGGTGGTGACTCCGGCGGCGGCGTAGGCCTGCATCCGCTCGGCGATCCGCTCCACCGGGCCGAGCAGCGTGGTCTGGTCGATGAGCCGGTGCGGTACGGCGGCGGCGGCGCCGTTCTTGTCGCCGGAGAGGTACTTGTCCTGGATCTCGGCCGCTTCCTTCTCGTAGCCCATGCGCTGGGCGAGCTGGTTGTAGAAGTTCTGCTTGCGGCTGCCCATGCCACCGACGTACAGCGCGGTGTACGGGCGGAACATGTCGGCCAGGCCGTTGACGTCGTCGCCGACGGCCAGCGGCAGGGTGGGGCACACGTCGAAGCCGTCCATGGTCTTCCCGGCCTTCTCACGGCCCGCCCGCAGGTACGTCACCGCGGTGTCCTCCAGGTGGTCGGCGGACGGGAAGATCAGCAGGGCGCCGTCGGCGATCTCGCCGGTCTGCTCCAGGTTCTTGGGCCCGATGGCCGCGATGTAGAGCGGGATGTGCTCGCGCTGCGGGTGGACGGTGAGCTTGATCGGCTTGCCCGGACCGTCCGGCAGCGGCAGCGTCCAGTGCTGTCCCTCGTAGCTGAGGCGCTCGCGGGACATCGCCTTGCGGACGATCTCGACGTACTCGCGCGTGCGGGCCAGCGGCTTGTCGAACTTGACGCCGTACCAGCCCTCGGAGACCTGCGGGCCGGACACCCCGAGACCGAGGCGGAAACGGCCCCCGGAGAGCGAGTCGAGGGTGGCCGCCGTCATCGCCGTCATGGCGGGCTGGCGGGCCGGGATCTGCATGATCGCGGAGCCGACGTCGATGGACTCCGTCTGCGCGGCGACCCAGGACAGCACGGTCGGTGCGTCGGAGCCGTAGGCCTCGGCCGCCCAGCACACGTCGTATCCGAGCCGGTCGGCCTCCTGGGCGACGGCGAGGTTGTCGCTGTCCATGCCGGCGCCCCAGTAACCGAGATTGATGCCGAGCCGCATATCCGCTCCCCTTACTGATCAGTAACGTCCCTGTGGTCCGGACTCTAGCGCGCGTCGGCGCGATCCGGCAGGCGCGGTGGCCCCTCGGTTGTCCACAGGCTCCCCCTCCGTGGAGCCATGGCCAGTAATCTCAGCGCCCATGGAGCAGAGGCATCTCGGCCGTACCGGCCTACGCGTGTCCCGGATCGGGCTCGGCACCCTCACCTGGGGCCGGGACACCGACGAACACGACGCCGCCGACCAGCTGAAGGCCTTCTGGGACGCGGGCGGCACCCTGGTCGACACCGCCGATGTGTACGGGGGCGGGGAGGCCGAGTATCTGCTCGGGCAGCTCGTGGACAGCCTCGTGCCGCGCCAGGACCTGGTCATCGCCACGAAGGCGGGCAGCGTCGCCGACCCGTACCGCCGCTTCAACGGGTCGCGCGGACATCTGCTGGCCGCGCTCGACGCGTCCCTGGAACGGCTCGGCACGGACTACGTGGACCTGTGGCAGGTTCACGCGTTCGATCCGGAGACCCCGATGGAGGAGACCCTCCAGGCGCTGGACCTGGCGGTCTCGTCCGGCCGCGTCCGGTACGCGGGCGTGTCGAACTTCTGCGGCTGGCAGCTGGCCAAGGCGGCCACCTGGCAGCTCGCCGCCCCCGGCGTACGCACCCGGCTGGCCAGCACACAGATGGAGTACTCGCTGCTCCAGCGCGGCGTCGAGCGGGAGGTGCTGCCGGCCGCGCTCGACCTCGGCATGGGGCTGCTGCCCTCGTCGCCGCTGGGCCGCGGTGTGCTGACCGGCAAGTACCGCCTGGGCACCCCGTCCGGTTCCCGGGGCGCGTCCGAGCAGCTGGCCCCCTTCGTGGAGCCCTATCTCGACGACCCGGCGAGCAGGATCGTGGACGCGGTGGCGACCGCGGCGGACGGCCTGGCCACGACGGCCCTCCAGGTGGCGCTCGCCTGGGTCCGCGACCGGCCGGGCGTGACCGCCCCGATCGTCGGCGCGCGCAACGCGCGGCAGCTCAGGGAGGCTTTGTCAGTGGAGGCGCTTAGTCTTCCTGACGAGATCTGCCAGGCGCTCGACGATGTGTCGGCGCCCGTGCACCGCTATCCCGACCAGGACTGGAGCACGCTGTGACTGCGCTTCCCCGGGGGGAAACCCCAGGCCCCTCGGCCGAAGACCGCGAGACCGACGCGGCCCCCGGCACCGTCGGCGCGCCCACACCGGGTACCGGCACGCCCGCCGAGGACGGGCCGTCGGCGCCGGACGCCCCGGCCACGCCCGACGGGGCGGCCGGGACCGGGACCACGGCCGACGAGGACGCGGCCGAGGACGGAGCCACCGCCGAGGACACGGCCGAGGACGAGCCGACCGGCGACGAGGCACCGGCCGCAGCCGCGCCCTCCGAGGCGGAGGCCGAGCTCGCCGCCCAGCGTGAGCTGCGGGAGCGGATCGAGAAGCGCAAGGCCGAGAAGGACGGCCCCATCCCGGCCGGTACGAAGCTCAGCGGCACCGCCGCCGATCTGCTCGCCGCGGTCCGGGCCGTGGAGAGCGGTGAGAAGGCGGGCACCACGTTCTTCGACTCCCCCGCCACCGCGCCCGCCCCCCGCCGCGCCGCGCCGGCCACCGCGCAGCCCTCCGCGCGTCCCCGGCCGCCCGAGCCGTCCCCGGCCGCGCAGGGCGCGTCACCCGAGGCCGCGGCCTCGGTGCGGGCGCTGCTCGTCGAGGGCGGGGCTCCCGAGGCACTGGCCCGCCCGGCCACCGGGACGCTGGGCGAGCAGGCCGCCGAGATCCTGCGCGAGGACCCCTGGCAGCTGCTCGCCGTCCCCGGGGTCCACCCGGAGCAGGCGGACGACTTCGCGCGGGCCCTGCTGGGTGCCGCCTGCGGTCCGGACGACGAGCGCAGGACCGCGGCGCTGGTGGGCTGGCTGCTGGAGCGGGCCGCCCGCCAGGGCCACACGGCACTGGACGCCACGGCCGTACGGGCGTCGCTGGCCGAGCGGGCGGTGACCGATCCCGACGCCGCCGTGGAACACGCCGTCGCCGAGGGTGTCGTGCTGGTCTTCCAGGAGGGCCTGGACCCGGCGGAATCGGCGGAGGCGACCGGATCCGCCGAGGAGAGCGACGGCACGAACGGCGTGGACGGCGTGGACGGCGCCGACAGCGCCGAGGAGGTGCGGGAGCCGGTCCAGGTGCTGCTGGGCCTCGATCGGTACGCACTGGCGGAGGAGAGCCTCGCCGACGGTCTGGCCCGGCTGGTCAACGCCTGCGAGAAGGGCGCCGACTGGACCGAGGCCGCCGCCTTGGCCCCGTCCCCGTCGGCGGCCGAGCTGATCCGTACGGTCGCCACGGGCGGCCTGGTCGCCCACAGCGGCGGCGAGGCGGCCCGCGCCGAGCCCGCGGCCCTGATCGCGGCGGCGCAGGGCCTGGGGCTGCGCGCCCTCGGTACCACGCACAGCACGGACGGCCGCCGCGGACTGGCCGAGGCGGTCGGTGATCCCGAGTCGGCGGTCACCCTCGCCGGGCTGCTGTCCGGCGCCGAAGGACCCGGCCGGGACGAGGACGGTGCGCTCGCCCTCGACCTGCTGGTGGTGCTGGACGCCCCGCAGCTGGACGTGGAGGCCGCCGCGATCCTGGTCGAGTTCCTCGCCGACGGCGCCCGTCTGGTGCTGAGCGGCGATCCCGGCGTGCTGGGCTCCGCGGGCGCGGGCCGGGTCTTCGCGGATGTGCTGGCCGCTCGTGCGTGCCCGCAGGTCGTGTCCCGTACACCGGACCCCGGACCGATCGGCGAGCTGGTCTCCGGCATCGGCATCGGTGAGCTGAACCAGGTCGAGGCACCGGGCAAGGAGGTGGTGATCGTCCCCGTGCGCGACGCGGGCGAGGCGGTCCACCGCACCGTGCAGCTGGTCGCGGACTCGGTGCCGCGCGCCTTCGGCATCCCTTCGGCCGACACCCAGGTGATCACTGTCGGCCACGGCGGCTCGGCGGGCACCCGGGCGTTGAACGCGGCGCTGAAGCAGCGTCTCAACCCGGGCCCCGGCCGGTTCGGCGGCTTCGACCCGGGCGACCGCGTCGTCCATGTCCCCGCACCCGGCCGGACCGTGCCCGGGGTGGTGCTCTCGGCCGACGCGGAGGGCCTGCGCCTGGACTGTGCGGGCACCGCCGTCGTCGTGCCCCAGGACCGGGTCGAGACGGCCGTACGGCACGGCTGGGCCCTCAGCGCCCACCAGGCGGCCGGGATGCGCTGGCCCGCCGTGGTCGTGGTGCTGCCCGGCGACGCGGCGCAGGGGCTCAGCCGCCCCTGGGTGTACACCGCGTTCAGCCGCGGGGAACGGCACCTGTCCGTCGTGCACGGCGTGGACCAGGCGCTCCCGCACGCGGTGGCGCAGATCCCCGCCCAGGAGCGGACGACCCGTCTGCGCGCGCTGCTGGAGGCCCTGCCGACCCCCGACGCCGCCTCGTAACCGCCGCCCGGACAGCACTGTGGCCCCGGCTACACCGGGGCCACGGTTCGCCGGATCTCACCGGAAGGTCAGGATCTGCCCGCTGTCAGGTCGTCCAGGTCCTCGTCCAGCTCCTCCTCGTCGAAGACGGAGCTGACGTCGAAGCGGCAGACCACGAGCTGGGGATCGGCCTGGTCGAACGGTGCGCCCAGCCACTCACCGGGCTCGGGGGGCACGTCACCGGCCGCGACCCAGAGGGTGGAGTCCCCCTCCTCCAGGCCGAACTCGGTGTGCCGGGAGGCGATCTCGTCCGGTTCGTACTCACCGAACAGCACCCCCAGCGCGGCATGGACGCTGGTGCCGACCACGGGGTTGTTCCCGACGCCCCGGTCGTCCGATTCGAGGTCGGCGAGGCGCTGTGCCTGGGCGAGCAGTCGCGGGGGTTCCGCGACCGTGTAGTCGCGCCGGATCAGCACGCTCAGCGCGCTGGGCTCCCCGGGACCGGCATAGGGCGGCAGGGAGTCGTCCGCGCCGGGGATCTCGAAGGGCGTGACCTCGTCGTAGCGGTCGTAGAGCAGTTCGTCGTAGACCTCGGCCGCAGCGGCCAGTGCGTTGAACGCGTCATAGACGGCGGGGTCGTCGTCCCCGGTACGGCGTTCGACCGCCTCGAGGTGACGGTCGAGCGCGGCTTTGACCGCTTCGGCGGCGGCACGTACCTCGGCAGCGGTGGGCTGCGCAGCATCAGACATAGTGCAGACGCTATCCGTACCGGGGCTGTGCCCGCACAATAGATGCGATGCCGGAATACGAATTTGTCGACGTGTACGTGCCGCGCGGGGTGTCCCGCAAGGATGCGGCCCGACTGCTGACCGACCACGCCGAGTACGGGCACTGGGAGTTGGACCGCCTGACCCTGCGCCGCGACGGCAGCCGCAGAGTGCGGTTGCGCAGACGGATCATCCGCCAGCTCCGGGCCACCTGGTGACCGCGGAACGGAGATCCGGATGACGGCGGAACGCGCCGCCCGATGACATCGGAGCGGGCCCCGCGGCCGCGGGGCCCGCTCCTCTCACAGCGTGGTTCGCGACAGGCGCGAAGCCGCTATGCGGCGCTGCGGGAGCGGCGGTACAGCACGGCGCCCGCACCGGCGAGGAGCAGACCCGCGCCCGCCGGGATCAGCAGGTCGAGCCCGCCTCCGCCGGTCTGTGCGAGCTGCTCGCCGGGGTGGAGCTGGGGCGCGGGAACGTTGGCCTCGGGCGGGCTGTTGACCGGCGGGGTGACGGGCGTACCGGGCGTGACCGGCACCTCCGGCTCCTCGTGCGGCGGGCTGACCACGGGGTCGTTGGCGCAGCTGTTGCCGAACGTCGGGTTGAGCAGCCCGCCGATGGTGATGCTGTTGCCACAGGCGTTCACCGGGATGTCGATCGGCACCGCGACGTTGTTGCCGGAGAGGATCCCGGGCGACCCCTGCGCCGTGCCCTCGGCCGAGGCGCCGGGGGCACGGTGCCTGCCGGTCCCGGCCCCGCTGTGGCCGGCCTTCCCGGCGTCACCGCCCGGAGCCTGCGCGGTGGTACTGCCCGCGGCCGCGTGGTTGCCGGAGCTGCCGCTGTCGGCCGCACCGGGACCCGGCGCGTTCCCCGACGGTCCGTTCTCGCAGTCGTTGCCGAACGTCGGGTTGAGCAGTCCGACGACGCTCACGGAGTTCCCGCACGCGTTGATCGGTACCTCGACCGGAATCTGGACCGAATTCCCGGACAGCACCCCGGGAGAATTCGACGCACCCCCGGCCGCCCCGGCGTCGGCGTGCGCGTAGCCACCGCTGAGCGCGAGCACGCCGCCCGCCGCCGCCATGGTGATCAGGCCTTTACGAGTGACCTGTCGCATAGGTTCGTTTCCTGCCTTCTGCCTACCGAAATACCCCCGGACACGACCGTGCGAGGGCCGAATGCCGACCGGTCCCGGAGTGCATGGCACGCACTCCGGGACCGGCCTGGCTCAAACCCTTACGGGTTGACGCGCAACGTCACGCGTTGACGCAGGTGTTGCCGAAGGAGGGGTTCAGCAGCCCGATCACGTTGACCGTGTTGCCGCACAGGTTGATCGGCACGTGGACCGGAACCTGGATGACGTTGCCCGAGAGCACGCCGGGGCTGCCGATGGCGGCACCCTGGGCACCCGCGTCGGCGGCGGCCATACCCGCACCCGCGAGCACGAGACCACCGGTAGCAGCCGCAACTGCGACGACCTTCTTGATCATTATTCCTCCTAGTTGGAAATGCGGTCCCAGCCGCGGACCGCATCACTTGTAACGAGGAGGGTTTAGCGGGGCTACGAGCGAATGAGCCGATTCACTCTTTCCGGTCACATACGCACAGGCGGTCGATTCATGCCTCGGGCTTCAGCAATTGTCGATGAACCGGTCGAGCACGCGCACGCCGAACTGCAGACCGTCGACCGGCACCCGCTCGTCCACACCGTGGAACATCCCGGCGAAGTCGAGCTCCGGCGGCAGCTTCAGCGGAGCGAAACCGAAGCCGCGGATGCCGAGGTCGTCGAAGGACTTGGCGTCCGTACCGGCCGAGAGCATGTACGGCACGGCCCGCGCGATCGGGTCCTCGGCGACCAGCGCGGTCTGCATCGCGTCGACGAGGGCGCCGTCGAACGTGGTCTCCAGCGCCTTGTCCGCGTGCACGTCCTCGCGCCTCACGTTGGGACCCAGGATCCGGTCCAGGTCGGCCAGGAACTCCTCCTCGTACCCCGGCAGGAACCGGCCGTCCACATGGGCGGTCGCCTGTCCCGGAATGACGTTGACCTTGTAGCCCGCGCCGAGCTGGGTCGGGTTCGCGGTGTTCTGCAGCGAGGCGCCGATGAGCTTGGAGATACCGCCCAGCTTGGCGAGGGTCTCCTCCATGTTCTCGGGGTCGAGCTCGGTGCCCAGGGCGTCCGAGAGCTCGTCGAGGAAGTGCCGCAGGGTCTTGGTCACCCGCACCGGGAACTTGTGCCGGCCCAGGCGCCCGACGGCCTCGGACAGCTCGGTGATGGCGTTGTCCTTGTGGATCATCGAGCCGTGCCCGGCGGTGCCGTCCACGGTCAGCTTCATCCAGTGCATGCCCTTCTGGGCCGTCTCCACGAGGTAGAGCCTCAGCTTCTCGTTGACGGTGAAGGAGAACCCGCCGACCTCGCTGATCGCCTCGTTGACGCCCTCGAACAGCCCGGGGTGGTTGTCCACCAGGTAACGGGCGCCGTAGGTGCCGCCCGCCTCCTCGTCCGCGACGAAGGCCAGCACGATGTCGCGCGGGGGCTTGCGGCCGCTGCGCATGCGGTCGCGGACGACCGCGAGGGTCATGGCGTCCATGTCCTTCATGTCGACCGCGCCACGGCCCCACACACAGCCGTCCGCGATCTCCCCGGAGAACGGGTCGTGCGTCCAGTCGGCCGCGTTGGCCGGGACGACGTCGGTGTGCCCGTGAATGAGCAGCGCGGGCCTGGACGGGTCCTCGCCCTCGATGCGGGCCACGGTGGAGGCACGGCCCTTGTGGGACTCGAAGATCTTCGGTTCGAGCCCGACCTCGGCGAGCTTCTCCGCGACGTACTCGGCAGCGAGCCGCTCACCGGGGCCCGAGTGGTCTCCGTAGTTGCTGGTGTCGATCCGGATCAGCTCACGGCAGAGGTCCACGACCTCGTCCTCGCCGGATACGGTCCGGGCCACGTTGGTCTCGCTCACACTGCTTCCTTCCACTGTCGCTGTGGTGCTCCCCCTCATCCTCCCGCGCCCGGCGCGCACACCCAAGGGCACCCACCCCTCGTCATGCGCCGTTCACGCGTACCGGGGCGTGATCGAGCACCCCCGATTGTTTGCTATGGTTTTCCACGTCGGAACGGGCACGGCCCGCGAGACAGACACCCGGTCCGGGTGGCGGAATGGCAGACGCGCTAGCTTGAGGTGCTAGTGCCCTTTATCGGGCGTGGGGGTTCAAGTCCCCCCTCGGACACAGAGCAGTACAGCGGGGCGGCCTTCATCGTGATCACGGTGGAGGCCGTTTCGCTGTGCCCGGACGCCTCAGCCCTGCGGTCGGACCGCGTCAGGCCGGCGGAACAAGCGGGCGGGGACCTGTTCGCCGGAATCGGCTCCGGTGCACAAGAATGTCCGATGACGCGGGCCCCGCACCTCGCCCGCCGGGAGGACCACCGCATGACCCGTACCGCTGCCGACCGCCCCCACCGCGCCCCCGGCCCGTTCCGGACCGGCCGGTGAGGGGGCGCGGGAGGCCGCCCGCCGCGCCGCTGCCCCAGCGCCGCGGCGTCGACGCGGTGCGGGTGCGGTTGCCGGAGGATCCGGCGGGGGTCTGGGCGTCGGTCGGGGAGCATCTGACCGCCCGGTTCGGCGGGGCCGTGGGGGTGGAGCGCGTGGCCGCGATGCTCGACGAGGGCGGGTTCGTCGGCGCGGACGGCGGTGCGGTGCGTGGCGACGAGCCGTATACGGCCGGGCGCTTCCTCTGGTTCCACCGGGACTTCGCGCCGGAGGAGCCGGTGCCGTTCCCCGTCGGTGTCGTGTACCACGACGCGCATCTCGTCGTCGCCGACAAGCCGCACTTCCTGGCCACCACCCCGCGCGGCCGGCACATCACCGAGACCGCGGTCGCCCGGCTGCGTCGCGATCTCGGCCTGCCGGGGTTGCAGCCCGCCCACCGGCTGGACCGGCTGACCGCGGGGCTCGTGCTCTTCGTCGTGCGGCCCGAGGAGCGGGGCGCGTACCAGACGCTGTTCCGGGACCGGCTCGTCCGCAAGGAGTACGAGGCGGTCGCCCCGTACGATCCGGCCCTGGCCCTCCCCCGCACCGTACGCAGCCGGATCGTCAAGGAGCGTGGTGTGCTCGCCGCGCGGGAGGAGCCGGGGGAGGCGAACAGCGAGAGCAGGATCGAGCTGCTGGAGCAGCGGGGCGGGCTGGGCCGCTACCGGCTGCTGCCCGCCACCGGGCGGACGCATCAGCTGCGGGTCCATATGAACAGCCTGGGCCTGCCGCTCGTCCACGATCCGCTCTACCCGGTGGTGGAGCCGGACGGCGCGCCGGAGGACTGGGCGCGCCCGCTCCAACTGCTCGCCGTCAGGCTGGAGTTCACTGATCCGGTCACGGGAGAGCCGCGCCGCTTCACGAGCGGGCTGCGGCTCTCCGCGTGGCCGGAGGGGTGAGCGGCCGGGTCAGTGGCCGCGGGCGATCCACTCGTCCAGGTGCGGGGCCTCCGCGCCGATGGTGGTGGAATCGCCGTGCCCGGTCCGGACGGTGGTCGCCTCCGGCAGGGCGAACAGCCGGTCCCTGATGGAGTCGACGATCGTCGGGAAGTGCGAGAAGGACCGGCCGGTGGCGCCCGGTCCGCCCTGGAAGAGCGTGTCGCCGGTGAAGACCGTGGACAGCTCGGGGGCGTACAGGCTGACGGCGCCCGGGGCGTGCCCCGGGGTGTGCAGCACCTTCAGGACCGTCCCGGCGATCTCCAGCTCCTGGCCGTCGGCCAGTTCACCGTCGGGCGCGCGGTCCGGGTGCGTCCGCTTCCACAGCGGCAGATCGTCCGGGTGCAGCAGGATCGGTGCGCCGGTGGCGGCGGCGAGGGCCGGGGCCGCGTCGATGTGGTCGTTGTGCGCGTGCGTGCAGATGATGGCGCGCAGCGTACGGCCGCCGAGCGCGGCACGGATGGCGTCGGCGTCGTGGGCGGCGTCGATGACGACCGCTTCGGAGTCGTCGCCGACGATCCAGACGTTGTTGTCGACGTCCCACTCGCCGCCGTCGAGGGCGAAGGTCCCGGAGGTGACGAGGTGGTCGATGCGGGCGGTCATCAGAAGACCACCACCGAGCGCAGGACGTCGCCGTCGTGCATCCGGGCGAACGCCTGCTCGATGTCGCCGAGCCCGATGGTCTCGGTGACGAAGGCGCCGAGGTCGATACGGCCCTGCTGGTGCAGGTCGATCAGCATCGGGAAGTCGCGCGAGGGCAGACAGTCGCCGTACCAGGAGGACTTGAGGGAGCCGCCGCGGCCGAACACGTCGATGAGCGGCAGTTCGAGCTGCATCTCGGGGGTCGGCACGCCGACCAGGACGACGGTGCCGGCCAGGTCGCGGGCGTAGAAGGCCTGCTTGTACGTCTCCGGCCGGCCGACCGCCTCGATGACGACGTCCGCGCCGTTGCCGCCGGTCAGGCCGCGGATCGCCTCGACCGGGTCGGTGGAACGGGAGTTGACGGTGTGCGTGGCACCCATCCTCTTCGCCGTCTCCAGCTTCCGGTCGTCGATGTCGACGGCGATGATCTTCGCCGCGCCCGCCAGCCGGGCACCGGCGATGGCGGCGTCACCGACGCCGCCGCAGCCGATGACGGCGACCGAGTCGCCGCGGCCGACCTCGCCGGTGTTGATGGCCGCGCCGATGCCCGCCATGACGCCGCAGCCGAGGAGTCCGGCGACGGCCGGGGAGACCTCGGGGTCGACCTTGGTGCACTGACCGGCGGCGACCAGCGTCTTCTCGGCGAACGCGCCGATTCCGAGCGCGGGCGACAGTTCCGTGCCGTCCAGCAGTGTCATCCTCTGCTTGGCGTTGTGGGTGTCGAAGCAGTACCAGGGGCGGCCGCGGAGACAGGCGCGGCACTGTCCGCACACCGCACGCCAGTTGAGGATGACGAAGTCTCCCGGCACGACGTCGGTGACGCCGTCGCCGACGGACTCCACGATGCCCGCGGCCTCGTGGCCCAGCAGGAACGGGAAGTCGTCGTTGATGCCGCCCTGCTTGTAGTGCAGGTCGGTGTGGCAGACACCGCATGCCTGGATCTTCACGACGGCCTCACCGGGACCGGGGTCCGGGATCACGATCGTCTCGACCCGTACCGGCTCGTTCTTCCCCGGTGCGATGACCCCTTGCACCTGCTGCGGCATATCGTGGTCTCCCTGTTTCTGAGCTTTTGTCATGATCGAACGCCGACGACAACGGTACGCCCCATGAGGTGCCGCGCGGTCATCCGCGGCGGCGTGGGCCGCCCGGCGGGGGCCGGAGCGATGCCCCTTCGTACGAACGGCCGGGCTACGGCGCGAGGACGTCCAGTTCATGGAGGGCGCCGACCGCGATCTCCTTGGTGAGGCGCTCGGCCCCCTCCTCGTCCCTCTCGCGGACCGCCTCGGCGAGCCGCACGTGGAGGGTGACCGCGGCCGGGTCGGGGTCCTCGAACATCACCTGGTGATGGGTACGGCCCGCGAGGACCTCGGCCACCACGTCCCCCAGGCGCGCGAACATCTCGTTGCCGGAGGCGTTGAGGATGATCCGGTGGAACGCGGTGTCGTGTTCCAGATAGCCCTCCAGCTGCTGGCCGCGCGAGGTGGCGACCATGCCCAGGGCGCGTTCGGTGAGCTGTGCGCACTGCTGGGGGGTGGCGTGGCGGGCGGCGAGACGGGCCGCGACCGGTTCGATCGCCGAGCGCAGAACGGTCAGCGAGCGGAGCTGGCGCGGGCGGTCGCTGCCTGCCAGCCGCCAGCGGATGACCTGCGGGTCGTAGACGTTCCACGCCTCGGCGGGCTGCACGGTCACTCCGACCCGGCGCCGGGACTCGACCAGGTGCATGGACTCCAGGACCCGGACCACTTCGCGGACGACCGTACGGGAGACGTCGAAGCGCTGGACCAGCTCGTCACTGCGCAGCACCCGGCCCGGCGGGCACTGGCCGGAGGCGATCTCCAGACCCAGGGTGTCCAGCACATGTGTATGCAGCCCCTGGCTCTGTGTGGTCATGGGGCAAGCCTACGGGGCACCCCTCGGGAACAAAAAGTACGACGTTTGTGTCACAGCCACTTGAATAAGTCGTACCTAATGGGTTTCAGTAGCGCGACGGACCGATGTCGAAGAAGACAGCGAGGCACCAATGAGCACCCCCCACGTCGTCGTGGTGATGGGCGTAGCAGGAACCGGCAAGACCACGATCGGTCCCCTGCTCGCCGCCGCACTGGGCGTTCCGTACGCCGAGGGAGACGACTTCCATCCCGCGGCGAACATCGCCAAGATGTCGGCCGGCACCCCGCTGGACGACACGGACCGCCGGCCCTGGCTGGACGCGATCGGCCGGTGGGCGCACGGCCGGGCCGGTCTCGGCGGTGTCGTCAGCAGTTCGGCGCTCAAGCGGGTCTACCGCGACCGGCTGCGGGCCGAGGCCCCCGGTGCCGTCTTCCTTCATCTGACCGGCGACCGGGCCCTGATCGAGGAGCGGATGGCGGACCGCACGGGCCACTTCATGCCGACCGCGCTGCTCGATTCGCAGTTCGCCACCCTCCAGCCGCTCCAGGCCGATGAGGCCGGCGTAGCGGTCGATGTGTCCGGCACCCCCGAGGAAATCACCCAGCGAGCCGTCGCCGCGTTGCGCCGGCTCGACATCTAAGGATCATCACCGTGACCAGTCTCAGCGTCGAGATGCTGGCAGCGGACGCCGTCGAACCGATCACTTCGGCCGGCAACGCGCAGTTGGGCATCGCCGTTCTGGCGGGCATCGCCGTCATCGTTCTGCTCATCACCAAGTTCAAGATGCACGCGTTCCTCGCGCTGACCATCGGGTCACTCGCGCTCGGTTCGTTCGCGGGTGCCGCACCGGCCGACACGATCGCCAGCTTCACCGCCGGTCTCGGCTCGACCGTCGCGGGCGTCGGCGTCCTCATCGCGCTCGGCGCCATCCTGGGCAAGCTGCTCGCCGATTCCGGGGGCGCGGACCAGATCGTCGACACGATCCTCGCGAAGGCGAGCAGGCGGGCCATGCCGTGGGCGATGGTCCTGATCGCCTCGATCATCGGTCTGCCGCTGTTCTTCGAGGTCGGGATCGTGCTGATGATCCCGGTGGTGCTGCTGGTCGCCAAGCGCGGCAACTACTCCCTGATGCGGATCGGTATCCCTGCGCTGGCCGGTCTCTCCGTGATGCACGGGCTGATCCCGCCGCACCCCGGCCCGCTGGTCGCGATCGACGCCCTCGGCGCCAATCTCGGTGTCACCCTGGCTCTGGGTGTGCTGGTCGCGATCCCGACGGTGATCATCGCGGGTCCGCTCTTCTCCCGTTACGCCGCCCGCTGGGTGGACATCAAGGCGCCGGAGAAGATGATCCCGCAGCGCCCGTCCGAGGAACTGGACCGTCGTCCCAGCTTCGGCGCCACCCTGGCGACCATTCTGCTTCCGGTCGTCCTGATGCTGGTCAAGGCACTGGTCGACATCGTCGTGGACGACCCGGAGCACAGCGTCCAGCGGGTCACCGATGTGATCGGCTCGCCGCTGATCGCTCTGCTCGCGGCTGTCGTCGTCGGCATGTTCACGTTGGGCCGGGCGGCCGGGTTCACCAAGGGCCGGCTCTCCAGCACCGTCGAGAAGTCCCTCGCACCGATCGCCGGTGTCCTGCTGATCGTGGGCGCGGGCGGCGGCTTCAAGCAGACCCTCATCGACGCCGGTGTGGGCCAGATGATCCTGGAGTTCTCCGAGAACTGGTCGATCCCCGCGCTGCTGCTCGGCTGGCTGATCGCCGTCGGGATCCGGCTCGCGACGGGTTCGGCGACCGTCGCCACCATCTCGGCGGCCGGTCTGGTCGCCCCGCTGGCCGCCGACATGTCCACCTCGCACGCGGCGCTGCTGGTTCTCGCCGTCGGCGCGGGCTCGCTCTTCTTCAGCCATGTCAACGACGCCGGGTTCTGGCTGGTGAAGGAGTACTTCGGCATGGACGTCGGTCAGACCGTCAAGACCTGGTCGGTGATGGAGACGATCATCTCCGTCGTCTCGCTGGCCTTCATCCTGCTGCTGTCGCTGGTTCTCTAGCGGGCAGCCGCCCGCACGGTCCTCCCCCCACGGCCCGTGGGACCGTGCCCCATGGCGCCCGTCGGCCCGGTGCGCATGCCACGGCATGCCTCCGGGCCGGCGGGCGCCATCGTCATGTGCCGGAAGGGCACGGTCCCGATCGTGCGCCCCGGCCGGTGCGGGTGCGCCGCTCAGCGCCGGGCGGGGGTGTCCCCGGCCGCCTTCTCCAGCTGGAACGCCTCGTTGCCGAGGCCGATCCTCGCGTGCACCTCCGGCTTGGTGGAGCGCAGCACCGCCCCGTACACCAGGCCGCCGACGAGCGCGGCGACGATCACGCCGGGCAGCAGCCAGTTGAGCACCGAACCGGGACCCGAGCCGACGAGGATGCCGAAGTCCCTGACGGTGAAGACGGCGATGGCCAGCAGGGCGACACCGGCGAGGGCGGACGCGACGAGCCGCGGGGCCTGGGCCCGGCCGGCGCCGCGGCGTACGAAGAAGGCGATGACGGCGAACGAGGCGGCGGCCATCAGCACGATGACGCCGAGCGCCCCGACGTTGCCCATCCAGGTGAACAGGTGCAGCACGGGCGCGGTGGGGTCACCGACCGGGTTGTCGTCGGTGAGCGCGAAGGCCAGCACGATCACTGCGGAGACGACGGACTGGAGCAGTGATCCGGTGGCGGGGGCGCCGCTCGCCTTGTTGGTGCGGCCGAACCCGGCGGGCAGCAGGCCCTCGCGGCCCATCGCGAAGGCGTAGCGGGCGACGACGTTGTGGAAGCTCAGCAGTGCGGCGAACATGCCGGTGACGAAGAGCACGTGCAGTACGTCGGTGAAGGTGGTGCCGAGCCGCTCCTCGGTGAGGCCGAAGAGCATGCCGGGGCCCTCCTTGAGGGAGGTGTCCGCGATGAATCCGGGGCCGGTGGCGACGGTCAGGGCCCAGGAGCTGACGGCGAGGAACAGCGCCGCGTAGCCGACGGCCAGGAACATCACCCGGGACACGACGATCTGCGGGCGGCTGGTCTCCTCCGCGTACACCGGGGCCTGCTCGAAGCCGACGAACGCGGCGATGCAGAAGCACAGGGCGGTGCCGAGTCCGGCGCCGGTGAGGGTCTCCGGGTTGAAGGCGTGCAGGGACAGGCCCTCGGGTCCGGGCTTGCTGACGGCCGCGATGTCGAAGATCACGACGAGGGCGCATTCCACGACCAGCAGGACACCGAGCACCTTGGCGTTGAGGTCGATCTTCAGCCATCCCAGGGCACCGACGACCGCCACCGCGACCAGCGCCGGTATCCACCAGTGCAGATCGATGTCGAGGTACGTGGAGAAGAGGCCGGAGACCTCGAAGCCGAGGATGCCGTAGATGCCGACCTGCATGGCGCTGTACGCGACCAGCGCGACGAGCGAGGCGCCCGCGCCGGCCGTCGGGCCGAGACCGCGGGCGATGTAGGCGTAGAAGGCCCCGGCGTTGTGGACGTGCCGGCTCATCTCGGCGTAGCCGACGCCGAACAGCATCAGGACGATGCCGAGGATGACGTAGAGCAGGGGCTGCCCGACGATGCCCATCACGCCGAAGACCGTGGGCATCACCCCGGCGACGACCATCAGCGGGGCGCTGGCGGCGAGCACCGAGAGCAGCAGGCCGGGGGTGCCGAGCCGGTTCGCCCGCAGGGCGCGTTCCTCACCCTTGTACGTGTTGATCCCGCCGGTATCGCCGGTCACCTTCGTGGTACCGGTATCGCTCGAATATGAACTGCCCGTCGACATGGCGGGGTTGGTCCCTTCTGTGGTGACGTCCTCTGTGGCGACGTCCGTGCGGTGGTGTCCGGATGCGGTGTCTTTCAGGGGGTGCCGAGCGCGAAGCGTCGCGCGGTGAGGAAGGCGGGGTACGGTTCGCGGCCGGAGTAGGCCCAGGGGGCGGGTGTGGCGTGCGGGCCGATGCGGTGGAAGAGGGCGGCGGCCTCGGCGGGGCGCCCCTCGCAGACCTTGGCGTGTGCCAGGAAGTTGAGGTCGGCGCGGTGGCGGGGGTGGTCCTCGCGCTCCCACTCCAGCCACCAGTCGAAAGCGGCCTTCATGACCTGGCGGGCTCGCCTCCCGGCCCAGTGCCCGGAGGCCGCCGGATCGTCGGACTCGGTGCCCGCGGCGACGAGCACGCGGTAGCGCTCGGCATGGGCGATGACCGGGAGCACGGCGAGCGGGGAGTCCGCGGGGGCCTGTTCGGCGGCCCAGGCGGCGAAGTCGTAGACCTCGTGGAGCGGGTCCTGACCGCTGTCGGGGCGGCTCTCGGCGAGATGGGCCGCCATCAGATGGTGCGCGTGGTGGTGTTCGGGGTGCCGGGAACGGATCTCCTCGAAGAGCCTGCCGGTCTCCGCGCTGTCACCGCCGACGGCACGGTCCAGCAGGAGCAGGCCGAGCCAGGGGGTCGGGTCGGCGGGGGCGCGCCCGGCGGCGGCCAGGCAGGCTTCGCGGGCCAGGGGCACGGCGTCGGCTGCGGCCTTGGGGCGCCGGGCGCGGGCGACGGCGGCGCAGCCGAGGAGCGTGGCGGCATCGGCGCTGTCGGGTTCGGCGAGCAGCCAGTCGCGGGCCCATTCGACGGCGGACCCCGTCTCGGCGAGGGCGAGGACCCGGTGGCCGCGGCGGTCCCAGTCGGTGGTGGTGGCGACGAGCAGCGCGCGGGCCACGGTCCACCTGCCCTGGGTGAACTGGTTGCGGGCGTCGATGAGTTCGCTGTCACCCAGGGCCGGGTCGAAGGAGTGGTCCGAGCGGCCGCCCCGTCTGCGGGGGCGGCCCAGGGGCGGCGGAGGCGGGGACATCCGCAGGCTTCTTTCGACGCGGTGTGGGCAAATGATCGCGCACAGCCAACCGGCAGGCGCGGCTCCGAGTCAAGGGCAGCCCTCCGTCAACTCCTCTCGGCTTCCTTATAGTTGGCCGGAATGAGACCACATTCGGCGGATGTTCGCACAGCGTGCTTCCGCCGTCCGGTACGGGCACCGCGCGGCCCCCGGCCGCCGACCGGTGCGTGCCAGACTGACGTCATGGAGAACCGCGAACCCCTCAAACCCCTCCTTCTGGGCTTCCCCGGCCCGCTGCGCGACACGTTGGTCGCGGCCGTGCTCTCCGGGGAGAAGGTGTCCACCTCCGGGCTGCTGGCCGAATACGAGGCGGAGAAGGAGGAACTGCCGCCGGTGGGCGAGCGGTCCGCGCTGATCGACTCGCAGGGCCGGGAGGTCGCCGTGGTCGAGGTGACCGGGGTACGGGTGCTGCCGCTGGGCGAGGTCGGACTCCAGCACGCGCTCGACGAGGGCGAGGGTTATGCGTCGGTGGCCGAGTGGCGGCTGGAGCACGAGCGGTTCTGGCACAGCGCGGAGATGCGGGAGGGCCTGGGGGACCCGGAGTTCACCGTCGACGACGACACGATGATCGTGGCCGAGCGGTTCCGGGTGGTGGAGCTGCTGCCCGGGTGAACCGGGTGGTGCGGCCGCCGGAGAAGGCCCGCAGGATGACGGGAAGTGCCCTTTCCCCCGACCGGCCCTCCCCCGACTGCCTCGGCCGGCTTCCCCGGACCGCCGACTCGGCCGCCCCCCCCTGCCCCCTCTGCCGACCGACTCGGCCGGCTGTCTCAGCCGACCGCCTCGGCAGCCGCCCGGCCCGCCGCGCGGCCCGAGAAGATGCAGCCGCCGAGGAACGTCCCCTCCAGCGACCGGTAGCCGTGCACGCCGCCGCCGCCGAAGCCCGCCGCCTCCCCCGCCGCGTACATCCCGGGCAGCGGGTTGCCGTCCGCGGCGAGCACCCGTGAGGAGAGATCGGTCTCCAGACCGCCCAGGGACTTACGGGTGAGGATGTTGAGGCGCACCGCGATCAGCGGGCCCGCCTTCGGGTCGAGGATGCGGTGCGGCTTCGCCGTACGGATCAGCCGGTCACCCAGATAGGCGCGGGCCCCGTGGATGGCCGTGACCTGGAGGTCCTTGGTGAAGGGGTTGGCGATCTCGCGGTCGCGCGCGGTGATCTCGTGGCGCAGGTCGTCCTCGTCGATCAGGGTGTCTCCGGTGAGCGCGTTCATGCCGCGGACGAGGGCGCCGAGGTCGTTCTCGACGACGAAGTCCACACCGTTGTCCATGAACGCCTTGACCGGTGCCGGCACATCGGCGCGGGCCCGGCCGATCACGTCGCGGACCGACTTGCCGGTGAGGTCCGGGTTCTGCTCGGAGCCGGAGAGCGCGAACTCCTTGCCGATGATCCGCTGGTCCAGGACGAACCAGGTGTACCCGTATCCGGACTTCATGATGTGTTCGAGGGTGCCGAGCGTGTCGAAGCCGGGGAAGAGCGGCACGGGCAGCCGTTTGCCGCGGGCGTCCAGCCAGAGGGAGGAGGGACCGGGCAGGATCCGGATGCCGTGCTCGGCCCAGATCGGGTTCCAGTTCTCGATGCCCTCGGTGTAGTGCCACATCCGGTCGCGGTTGATGTGGTGGGCGCCCGCGTCCTCGGCGATGCCCAGCATCAGCCCGTCGACATGGGCGGGTACCCCGGAGAGCATCTTCTCGGGCGGCGTGCCGAGCCGCGCCGGCCACTGGGAGCGTACGAGGTCGTGGTTGCCGCCGATGCCGCCCGAGGTGACGATCACCGCCTGGGCCTTCAGCTCGAACGCGCCTGCGACCTCACGGCCGCTCGCGGTGCCGCGCCCGGCGCCGCTCGGCTCCAGGATCTCGCCGGTGACCGTGTCGAGGGCCCCCGCCGAGCGGCCGAGGCCGGTGACCCGGTGGCGGAACCTCAGCTGGACGAGGCCCTTGGCGACGCCCTCGCGCACCCGGCGTTCGAAGGGGGCGACGACGCCGGGGCCGGTGCCCCAGGTGATGTGGAAGCGGGGGACCGAGTTGCCGTGGCCGTTGGCGTCGTAGCCGCCGCGTTCGGCCCAGCCGACGACGGGGAAGAGCCGCAGCCCCTGCCCGTACAGCCAGGACCTCTTCTCACCGGCGGCGAAGTCGACGTACGCCTCGGCCCACTTGCGCGGCCAGTGGTCCTCCTTGCGGTCGAAGCCCGCCGTGCCGTACCAGTCCTGGAGGGCCAGCTCGCGGCTGTCCTTGACGCGCAGCCGGCGCTGTTCGGGCGAGTCGACGAGGAACAGGCCGCCGAAGGACCAGTGCGCCTGGCCGCCGATGGACTGCTCGGGCTCCTGGTCGAGCACGATCACCGAACGGCCGGCGTCGACCAGCTCGGCGGTGGCCACGAGACCCGCGAGGCCCGCCCCGATCACGATGACATCAGCGTCGTAGGCCATGGGTTCCATCCTTGTCGGGGGCGGTGCCGGGTGGTGCGGGAGCGGGACGGAGGGCAGGGCGGGGAGCCGGGGCCGTGCGCGAAGTTACCCGTGCGTTAGATCTTCGGTACCGGTCGCGGTGGCGTCAACCGCCCGGTCGGCCGCATTCTCACCGCTCCTGTACGGCGCAGGGACTATCGTCGAACCACATCACTCCCTCCCGGCCTGACTTGAGGAAGAGATCGTGTCGGTGCTGGTCCTGGTTCTCTCCGTGAGCGCCGCCTGCTGTCTGGGCTTCGGCTTCGTCCTTCAGCAGGCCGCCGCCCGGCGTGCCCCGATGAGCGACTTCCTCTCCCCCAGGCTGCTGCTCGACCTGATGCGGGTGAAGAGCTGGCTGGCCGGGCTCGGGCTGATGGTCTGCGGGATGGTGCTGGGCGCGCTGGCTCTGGGCCGGGGCGAGGTCTCGGTCGTGGAACCGCTCCTGGCGACCAATCTGCTCTTCGCCATGGCCCTGTCCCGGCACCGCACCAAGCAGCCGCTGGGCCGCCAGGGCTGGGCCGGGCTCTGGCTGCTGGCGGGCGGTGTCACGGCGTTCCTGGTGGCGGGCGAGCCGCGCGGGGGCGGGCCGGTGACCGACCCCGTGCGCCACTGGCTGGTGATCGGCGTGGTGGTCGGCCTCGCCGTGCTGCTGACGGCCTCCGCGAGGCACTCCCGGATCAGGGCGGCCCCCGTGCTCTTGGCGGTGGCGGCCGGGCTGCTGTACGGACTCCAGGACGCCCTGACCCGGGCGAGCGGCGAGCGGCTGACCGAGGGCGGCTGGGAGGCGCTGATGACGGCCTGGCAGCCGTACGGCGTCGCCGTCCTGGGCGTGACCGGGCTGATCCTGGTCCAGAGCGCCTTCGAGACGGGTCCGCTGCGGATGTCGCTGCCGGCGCTGACCGCCGCCCAGCCGCTGGCCGGGATCGCCTGCGGGATCGGCTTCCTCGGCGACCGGGTGCGTACCGACACGGGCGCGCTGGCCTGGGAGGCGGCGGGGCTGGCGGCGATCGTCACCGGGATCGTGCTGCTCGGGCTGCATCCCGCGATGCCCGCGGGGGCCGGTGGCCGGGCGGCGGACCGAGCGTCCGCGGCCTCACTGAACGGGCGGTGACACCCGCGGAACAGCCCTGTACGGGCTTCCCGGGCCTTTGGCCCCTGGTTATTAATAATGGCCAGCATTAGTATGGGCGCATGGCGAGAACGTCAGGGCCCGAGACCCGGGACAAGCTCATCCGCGCCGCCGAGGAGATCTTCGCGGCGCAGGGCGTCGAAGGCGCCCAGATCAGGGACATCGTCGCTCTGGCCGGGCAGAGCAATCCCTCCGCCGTGCAGTACCACTTCGGCTCCCGGGCCGGACTGCTCGACGCGGTCATGGCCGGCCGGCAGTCCCGTGCCGAGCAGCTGCTGGCCCCGCTCCTGGACGCGCTGGGCGCGGACGCGGGCGTACGGGAGCTGCTCACGGCCCTGGTGACGGCCGAGGCCGGTCTGCTGACCGACGACCGGGGCCGGCGCTGTCTGCGCGTGTCGGCCCAGCTCACCCATGAGACCGGGCTGCGCACGGGCGAGCTGCACCCCGCGGTCGACGCCACCGCCTACGGGCGGCTGATCGGCCGGATCGCGGACCGCCTGGGCGCACTGCCCGAGGCGGTGCGCCTGGAGCGGCTCGATCTGGCGCTCACCCTGATCGGCGCGGCCATGGCCGACCGCGCCCGCCAGTACCTCGACGGCACCGTGCCGCTGACCGGCGAGGACCTGTTCCGCGCCGATCTCGTCGAGACCACCACCGCGTTTCTGCACGCACCCGTGCCGGGCCGCTCCGGAACCACCCGCACCATATGAAGGACAGCACCATGAGCGACAAGACCAGCCTCACCGGCAGGACCGTCATCGTCACCGGCGGCGCCCGCGGCCTCGGCGCCGAGGCCGCCCGCCTCGCCGTCGCGGGCGGCGGCAACGTCGTGATCACCGACGTCCTCGACGACGAGGGCGCCGCCACCGCCGCCGCGCTCGGCGACAACGCCCGGTTCCTGCACCACGACGTGACCTCCGAGGAGGACTGGCAGCGCGTCGCGGAGTTCACGCTCGCCGAGTTCGGCCGGATCGACGGCCTGGTGAACAACGCCGGCGTCTCCACCGGTCAGCCGCTGGAGACCGAGACGGTCGAGCACTTCCGCAAGGTGATCGACATCAACCTGACCGCCGTGTTCATCGGCATGAAGACCGTGATCCCCGTGATGAAGGAGAACGGCGGCGGTTCGATCGTCAACATCTCCTCGGCCGCCGGTCTGATGGGCCTCGCCATGACCTCCAGCTACGGCGCCTCCAAGTGGGGCGTACGCGGTCTGACCAAGGTCGGCGCGGTGGAGCTGGGCACGGCCAAGGTCCGGGTCAACTCCGTCCACCCCGGCATGACCTACACCCCGATGACCGCCGCCGTCGGCATCCAGCAGGGCGACGGCAACTACCCGAACACGCCCATGGGCCGGGTCGGCGAGGCTCCCGAGATCGCGGAGGCCGTGGTGTTCCTGCTCTCGGACGCCGCCTCGTACATCACGGGCGCCGAGCTGGCGGTGGACGGCGGCTGGACGACCGGCCCGACCGTCAAGTACGTCATGGGGCAGTGACCGCGTACGGCGGGACGCCGCTCGCCCACGCCGTGGGGCCGGGATCACCGCCGATGGCGTGAGGTTGGATGGGCCGTATGAAACCCACTGACCAGACCGAGGAGATCCTGGACATCGTCGACGAGAACGACGAGGTCGTCGGTCAGGCCCCGCGCGGTGAGGCGACCGCGCGGGGCCTGCGGCATCGCTGTGTGTTCATCGAGGTGCGGGACGCGCGGGGCAGGCTCTTCGTGCACCGCAGGACCGCCACCAAACTGGTCTTCCCCTCGCACTACGACATGTTCGTCGGCGGGGTCGTGGGCGCGGGCGAGTCCTACGACGAGGCCGCGCTGCGCGAGGCGGAGGAGGAACTCGGGGTCAGCGGGCTCCCCCGCCCCGAACCGCTCTTCACCTTCCTGTACACGAGCGCCGAGCACTCCTGGTGGTCGGCCGTGTACCAGGTGCGGTGCGAGCTGCCGGTGAATCCTCAGACGGAAGAGGTCGCGTGGCACACCTTCCTCACCGACGCCGGACTGGAACCGCGGCTCACCGAATGGCCCTGGGTGCCCGACGGACTGGAGGCGTACCACCGGTTGCGGGAGTTCCGGTCCCGTTGAACCCGGCTCCGGGTCGTAAACGGCCACAAACCGACAGATAGGGTTCCGGGCGTGAACGATTTCGTACAGAGCCTTCGGTTGTGGTTCGCCCCGCAGCGGATCCGCGAAGAGGGCGACACGCCCGACTACCGGTTCTCGCTGGCCAATGAGCGCACGTTCCTCGCCTGGATCCGGACGGCCCTGGCCCTCATCGGCGGCGGTTTCGCCGTCGATCAGTTCCTGCCGGAACTGGCCTGGGGCGTCCGGGCCGGTCTGGCGCTCGCGCTGCTGGCCGCCGGTGTGCTCTGTGCGCTCAGGGCGGTGAATCACTGGGTGCGGTGCGAGCGGGCGATGCGGCGCGGTGAGGATCTGCCGGTCTCGCGCTTCCCGACGCTGCTGAGTCTCGCGGTCGCCGTCGTCGCCGTCGCGATGGTGGTGGTCGTCCTCTTCGGCTGGGAGGGCCGGTGACCGGGCCCCCACGGGATCCCGGCCTCCAGCCGGAGCGGACCAGGCTGGCCTGGCGGCGCACCACGCTGTCCTGCACGGTGGTGGCGCTGCTGGCGGGCAGGCAGGCACTGCACGCCGGCGCGACCCCCGCCGCCGTGGTCGCGGTGGCACTGAGCGCGCTGGCCTGGCTGGGGTTTCTGCGGGTGGCCCACCGGCGGGTACTGGGGATGGACGTCGCCCGGCCCCAGCCGCTGTCGCCCCGCCACGCACTGGCGGCGACGGTGTGCACCGTGGCGCTCGCGGTGTTCGCCGCGGCCATGCTGTTCTGACCGTCGGCGGGCGTCCGCGCGGTCGCGTCCGTACGCCGCTCGCCTCCGGGTCCGGCCGCTTCCGTACGACGCTCGCCTCCGGGTCCTGCCGCTTCCGTACGACGGTCGTTTCCGTACGACGTGGCCTCCGGGCGCCCGGTGTCAGTCCCAGGCCACGGTGACGACGACCTTTCCGCGGGTGCGTCCCTCCTCGTTGAGCCGGTACGCGTCCGCGGCCCGTTCCAGTGGGAAGACCCGGTCCACGTTGACCGTGATGATGCCCTGCTCGGCCAGTTCCGCCAGGTGGGCCAGATCCTTGGCGTCGGGCCGTACGAAGGCGTAGCGGCCGCCGTACGAGAAGACCTCCCCGTCCGCGATGGAGGCGAGCCTGCCGCCCTCGGCGAGGGTGTCCGCCGAGGCCCGCAGGGCTTCCCCGCCCACCGTGTCGAACGCGGCGTCGATGCCGTCGGGGGCCAGGGCCCGCAGCCGGTCGACGAGCCCGTCGCCGTACTCCACCGGTTCGCCGCCGAGGCTGCGCACATGGTCGTGGTTGTGGGCACTCGCCGTGCCGATGACCCGGCAGCCCGCGTGCCGGGCGAGCTGTACCGCGAGCGAGCCGACGCCGCCCGCCGCCGCGTGGACGAGGACCGTATCGCCGCTCCGGATCCTCAGGGTGCGGTGCAGCACCTGGTAGGCGGTGAGCCCGGCCAGCGGCAGCCCCGCCGCCTCCTCGAAGCTCAGGCCCATCGGCTTGCGGGCGAGGGTGCGCACAGGCGCGGCGACGTATTCGGCGAACGTGCCGCGGGAGAGGAAGTCCTCCCGCACATAGCCGATGACCTCGTCGCCCACGGCGAACTCGTCCACCGCGACACCGGGTTGCACGACGACTCCGGAGACGTCCCAGCCCGGGATCACCGGGAAGACGGCTTCGAGGCCCGACTGGAGGTAGCCCTCACGGGCCTTCCAGTCGACGGGGTTGACGGCCGCGGCCCGCACCTTCACCAGGACCGTGTCCGGGCCGACCTTCGGGTCGGGCCGCTCGCCGTACTCCATGACGTCGGCCGAGCCGTACCTGCTGTAGCTGATCGCCTTCATCCTCCGACCTTCGGCGCGGGCCGCGGCCGGCGCAACTCAGGGTGGGAGCGGGGCGGGGCTCCGGGCGGGGGCCGGGCGGGCTCACCAGCGCGGGATCGGCGGTGTCACCCACTCCGGGTCGGCCTTGCGCATCGCGGCGGCGTCGTCGCGCTCGCGCATCGTGCCGTCGTCGTCCAGCCAGCGCCGGTGCAGCGCGGCCAGCCGCTCGCGGTCGAGTTCGACACCGAGCCCGGGGGCGTCGGAGACGGCGAGAGCGCCGTCGGAGAAGACGTGCCGGGTGGTGATGACGTCCTCCGTCTGCCACGGGTAGTGGCTGTCGCAGGCGAAATCGAGGTTGGGCACGGTGGCCGCGACATGGGTCATCGCGGCGAGGCTGATGCCGAGGTGGGTGTTGGAGTGCATGGAGAGTCCGACGCCGAAGGTGCGGCAGATCCCGGCCAGTTCGCGGGTGCGGTGCAGGCCGCCCCAGTAGTGGTGGTCGCTGAGGACGACCTGGACCGCGTCCCGGGCGAACGCCTCGGGCACCTCGGCGAGGGTCGTGACGCACATGTTGGTGGCCAGCGGCACATCCGTCCCGGCGGACACGGCGGCCATCGCCGCCGTACCGCTCGCCGGGTCCTCCAGATATTCGAGTACGTCCTTGAGCTGCTCGGCGACGTACAGCGAGGTCTCCACGGACCAGGCACCGTTGGGGTCCAGCCGCAGCGGCTGCCCGCCGAACTCCTCGGCGAGGGCCCGGACCGCGGCGATCTCCTGGTCGGGCTCGAAGACACCACCCTTGAGCTTGAAGGAGGTGAAGCCGTACTCGCGGGCGAAGCGCCGGGCCTGGGCGACGATGCCGGCCGGGTCGAGAGCCGCACCCCAGTCGTCCCGCTCGCCGCCCTCCGGGTGGGCGGCCCAGCGGTAGAAGAGGTACGCGCTGTAGTCGACGGTGTCGCGGACCTTGCCGCCGAGCAGGGCGTGCACGGGCAGGCCGAGGGTCTTGCCGAGCGCGTCCAGGCAGGCGACCTCGAAGCCCGAGACGACGGAGAGCCGGAGCTTGTCGGCGGTCCGGACACCGCGCAGTCCCCCGGCGTCGACCCGGTCGTCGGCGGCCCGTGAGTCGCCGCACACCTCCTCGGCGAGCGCGAACAGCGCGTTCAGATCGCTGACCGGGCGACCGGGCAGCGCCTCGGCCAGCGGCCGGGCGAGCTCCAGATAGGTGCCGTCCCCGTAGGTCTCCCCGATGCCCGTCACCCCACCGCGCGTGACGACCTCCACGACGAGCCGGGGGGTGTACGGCTGATGGACGCCCTGGGTGTTCAGAAGGGGCGGGTCCGCTATGAGGATCGGGGTGAGCCGGACTTCGTCGATCAACAAGGCTGTATCCATACGTGAACTCTATTCAGGGATGCGACTGAAGACCAGAGGGCGGAGGGAGTTCCCGCCCTCGATTCAGGGAGTTCACTGGACGACATACCGACTGGTCGGCATCATGGGCAGCGATCGTTCTGCCGTCCCGGAGGTGCGCACCATGAGCCCAGTCCACCCGCCAGGTCTCGACCCCGACCCGCTGCGCGCGCATCTCGACCGCGAGCGGCCGGGGCTGGTGGGCGGACCGCTCGAAGCCCGGCTGATCGAGGGCGGCCGGTCGAACCTCACGTACACCGTCACCGACGGCACCGGCCGGTGGGTCGTGCGCAGACCTCCGCTCGGCCATGTCCTGGCCACCGCGCACGACATGAAGCGCGAGTTCCGGGTCATCAGCGCCCTGCACCCGACCGCCGTGCCGGTGCCGGAGCCCGTGCTGCTCTGCGAGGACGACGCGGTCATCGGCTCGCCCTTCTACGTGATGGAGTACGTCGAGGGCACCCCGTTCCGCACGGCCGAGCAGCTCGCCCCGCTGGGCGCCGAACGCACCCGGGGCGCGGTCCTCGGCCTCGTCGACACCCTGGTCGATCTGCACGCCGTGGACGCCGAGGCCGTCGGGCTCGGCGACTTCGGACGCCCGGAGGGTTTCCTGGACCGGCAGTTGCGCCGCTGGGGCAAGCAGCTCGACGCCTCCCGCAACCGTGAACTCGCCGGGATCGACGAACTGCACGCCGCGCTCGGCCGCGATCTGCCCCGCTCCCCCGCGCCCACCGTGGTGCACGGCGACTACCGCCTGGACAACGTCCTGATCGGCCCGGACGACCGGATCAAGGCCGTTCTCGACTGGGAGATGTCGACCCTCGGCGACCCGCTGACCGACCTCGGGCTGCTCGTCATGTACAGCTCCGACCTCGGGCTGCCCGGGTCCCCGGTGTCCACCACCAGCGGCGCGGCCGGTCACCCCGCGCCCGCCGAGCTGATCGGGCGCTACGCCGCCCGGTCCGGCCGGGACACCTCCGCCATCTCCTGGTACACCGCGTTCGCCTGGTTCAAGCTCGCCGTGATCCTGGAGGGCATCCACTACCGCTACACCCGCGGCCAGACCGTGGGCCCCGGTTTCGACCGCATCGGCGATCTCGTCCCGGTCTTCATCGAGCACGGCCTCACCACCCTCCAGGAAGGCTGATCACCCCCATGGACTTCGCATTCGACGCCCGTACCGAAGAGCTGCGTACCAAGCTGCTCACCTTCATGGACGAGCATGTGTACCCGGCCGAGCGGACCGCGGACGAGCAGCGCGCCCTCCTCTCCTCCCCGTGGGACACCCCGCGGATCGTGGAGGACCTGAAGGCCGAGGCGCGCAGGCAGGGCCTGTGGAACCTCTTCCTTCCCGATGCCGGGTACGGTGCCGGGCTGACCAACCTCCAGTACGCCCCGCTGGCCGAGATCCTGGGCCGCAGCCCGCACTTGGCGCCGACCGCGCTGAACTGCGCGGCGCCGGACACCGGGAACATGGAGGTGCTCTTCCAGTTCGGCACGGACGAGCAGAAGAAGCGGTGGCTGGAGCCGCTGCTCGCGGGGGAGATCCGGTCGGCGTTCGCCATGACCGAGCCCGAGGTCGCCTCCTCGGACGCGACCAACATCGAGACCCGGATCACGCGGGACGGCGACCACTACGTCATCAACGGCCGCAAGTGGTTCATCTCCGGGGCGATGAACCCGGAGTGCCAGGTCTTCATCGTGATGGGCAAGACCGACCCGGACGGCGAGGACATCCGCCGTCAGCAGTCGCAGATCCTCGTCCCGAGGGACACCCCGGGCCTCGAAGTGCGCCGCGCCATGCGGGTGTACGGCTACGAGGACCACTCCCACGGCGGTCATGCCGAGGTCGTCTTCACCGACGTACGGGTGCCCGTCACCCACCTGATCGGCGAGGAGGGCGGCGGTTTCGCCATCGCGCAGGCGCGGCTGGGTCCGGGCCGGATCCACCACTGCATGCGGCTGATCGGCATGGCCGAGCGGGCCATCGAGCTGATGTGCCGGCGAGCCGTCTCCCGTACGGCCTTCGGCAAGCCGCTCGCCCAGCAGGGCGTCGTGCAGAACTGGATCGCGGACGCCCGGGTCACGGTGGAGCAGCTGCGGCTGCTGGTGCTGAAGACCGCCTGGCT
Organism: Streptomyces sp. NBC_01237; assembly: GCF_035917275.1. Classification (NCBI taxonomy): domain Bacteria; kingdom Bacillati; phylum Actinomycetota; class Actinomycetes; order Kitasatosporales; family Streptomycetaceae; genus Streptomyces; species Streptomyces sp. NBC_01237. The sequence goes on from NZ_CP108508.1 coordinate 1,753,903, forward strand.
GATGGACACCGTGGGGAACCGGGGCGCGCACACCGAGATCCAGTCCATCAAGATCGCGACCCCGCGGGCGGTGGTGGACATCCTCGACCGGGCGGTCCAGCTGCACGGCGCGGGCGGGGTCAGTCAGGACTTCCCGCTGGCGGAGCTGTGGGCGGCGGCACGGACGCTGCGGCTGGCGGACGGACCGGACGAGGTGCACCAGCGGTCGCTGGCCCGGCGGGAGATCAAGAAGTACCGCTGATCCGGAAGCCCCGGCGGCGCGGGGCGGACCGGGTGGGTCCGCCCCGCGCCGCCGGGGCCGTGGCCGGGAGCCGTTTCCTGGCTCGGAGACCGGGGCTCGGGGACCGGGGCTCGGTGACCTGCCCCGGCCCCAGGGCTCGGGGCTCGGGGCTCGGGGCTCAGGGCTCAGGGCTCAGGGCTCAGGGCTCAGGGCTCAGGGCTCAGAAGGTGAGCTTCCAGCTGTCGATGTAGCCGGTGTCCTGCGCGGCCACGTCCTGCACCCGCAGCTTCCAGGTGCCGTTGGCGGTCTCGCTCGACGCGTTGACCGGGTAGGTCGCGATGACGTTGTCGGCCGAGTCGCCGCTGCTGGAGTTCTTCAGCCGGTAGGCGGTCCCGTCGGGGGCGAGGAGGTCGATGACCACGTCGCCGCGATAGGTGTGCTTGATGTCGACGCCCACCTGGAGCGCGGCGGGGGCGTTGCCGGTACGGCCGGTGACCGCGATCGACGAGGTCACCGCGGCCCCGTTGTCGGGGACGGCCACATCGGTGGCGTTGCTGAAGACGCCTTCACCCGTGGGCGGTTCGCCGGTCCCGGCGGACAGGGTCCAGATCGCGTGGGCGATGGCGTCGCTGTTGCGGTCGAGGGCCGTGTCGTTGATGTTGCTCGTGTTGTCGCAGGACGAGTGGTAGCAGCGGTCGAAGGCCTGTCCCGCCGTGCCGCCCCACTTCTGGGCCTGGGCGGCGGTCTTGGTGTAGTCCGCGCCCGAGAACAGTCCGCCGACGGGTATGCCCACGTTCTTGAACGGGGCGTGGTCGGAGCGGCCGTCCCCTTCCGTCTCTATCTCGGTGGGTATGGAGAGACCGGCGTAGTAGTCCTTGAAGGTCTTCTCGATGACCGGGTCGTCGTCGTAGACGAAGTAACCGGCGTTGGGCGAGCCGATCATGTCGAAGTTGAGGTAGCCGGAGAGCTTGGAACGCTCGGTGGAGGGCAGGTTGTTGACGTAGTACCGCGACCCGACGAGGCCGAGTTCCTCCGCGCCCCACCAGGCGAAGCGCAGGTGCTTGTCCGGCTGGAGCTGGGCCCGGGAGACGGCCAGTGCCGTTTCGAGCACGGCGGCGGAGCCGGAGCCGTTGTCGTTGATGCCGGCGCCGGAGGTCACCGAGTCCAGATGGGCCCCGGCCATGAGGACCTTGTTCGCGTCCCCGCCGGGCCAGTCGGCGATGAGGTTGTAGCCGACGGCACCGCCCGAGGTGAACTGCTGGAGGGACGTGGTGTATCCGGCCGCGTCCAGCTTGGCCTTCACATAGTCGATGGACGCCTTGTAGCCGGGTCGGCCGTGGGCGCGGTTGCCACCGTTGGCGGTGGCGATCGACTGGAACTGGGTGAGATGCGCCTTGACGTTGGCGAGCGGGATGTCGGGGGCGGCCACCGCTGCCGGTGCCGCGGTGGTCCCGGCCGCCTGGGCGGCGGGTGCGGCGGTGGCGAGCAGGGCGCCGAGAGCGAGCGCGGCGGCGGCCGGAAGGGCCGGGGATCTGCGCAGGGCGAAGCGGTTCAGGCTCATCGAGGGGCTCCGGATTCCGTTCGGGGACTGACGGAACGTGCGGGGGGCTACCCGGCCGTGCCGGCCGGGTACTGGAGCTACTGGTGCGAGATGCGTGACCGATGTTCAGCGAGATGACCGCGCACCGTCAAGAGCGGGAACCGGACATGTACGTTCTATAAACGGACAGCCCTTCGAATATGCCCGTAAGCCCGCAGAATCCCGCACCCGCCGGAGCGCGTGGGACGGCTCTCGGTGGCGGAGGCGGGCGGGGCGGAACCGGGCGGGGTGGCTACGGGCGCAGGGCCCGCAGCAGCAGGTCCGCCAGATGGTCGGCGACCTCCTGGCGGCTCAGCGGGCCGTCCGGGCGGTACCAGGTGGACAGGTGGTGGATGGAGCCGAAGTGGTAGTCGACCACCAGGTCCGCGGGGGTGGCGGTGGAGAACACCCCGCTTCTCTGCCCCTCCTCGATGAGCGCCCGGAAGCGCTCGTGGTAGCGGCGCCGCTCGCCCCGCACCTGCTTGTTCTTCTCCGGGCTCAGATGGTGCATCGAGCGGAAGAAGATCGCGGCGTCGTCGAGGTTGTCGATGGTCGTGACGACCACATCGGCGGCGGCGTCGCGCAGCCGCTGCTCGACCGGCGCGTCGGCGTCCGCGAAGGCGTCCAGCCGCTCCTGCTGGAGCCTCAGCATCCGGGCGTAGACCTCCTGGAGGAGATCCTCCTTGGAGCCGAAGTAGTGGTAGAGCGCCCCCTTGGTGACGCCCGCCGTCTCCACGATCTCCTGGACCGAGGTGCGGTCGTAGCCGCGCTCGGCGAAGAGCCTGGTGGCGGCGGCCAGCAGCCGTTGAGGGACGGGTGTACCGTCCCCGTCCGTCGCCTTGGCCATGTTGCCGCCACCTGCCTTCCGTACTGTGCGTGAACCGGTCTACCGAGGGGAACGCAGTTCCCGCCTGAGGATCTTCCCACTCGCCGTCTTGGGGAGCTCGGCCAGGATCTCCACCTCGCGCGGATACTTGTACGCGGCGAGGCGCTCCTTGCAGTACGCGCTCAGTTCACCGGGGGTGACAGCGGCTCCCGGGCGCAGGCTCACATAGGCCCGGACGCTCTCGCCGCGGTACGCGTCCGGCACCCCCACGACAGCCGCCTCCCGGACCGCCGGGTGGGTGTGGAGCACGTCCTCCACCTCACGGGGCCAGACCTTGAATCCGGAGGCGTTGATCATGTCCTTCTTGCGGTCGACGACGTAGAGCCAGCCCGCCGCGTCCATGAAGCCGATGTCTCCGGTGCGCAGCTCGCCGTCGGGGAAGGCGGCGGCGGTGGCCTCGGGCAGGTTCCAGTAACCGGAGACGACCTGCGGGCCGCGCACCGCGATCTCGCCCTGTTCCCCGAAGGGCACGTCGTCGCCGTGGTCGTCGATGATCCGCACCACGGTGTCGGGTCCGGGGACACCGACCGAGAGGGTGCCCGAGGCCGGGTCGACGGGAGCCTCCCGGTCCGGCGGCACGGAGGCGCAGGGGGCCGTGCACTCGGTGAGTCCGTAACCGTTGCGGATGTACGGGCCGAAGCCCGCCCGGAACCTCTCCACCAGTGCGGGCGGCAGGGGCGCGCCGCCCGAGGAGATCACCTGGAAGGAGGCGAAGTGCGCGGGGGTGGCGTCGGGGTGGGCGGCGAGCGCCATGAAGGCGGTCGACGGGCCGACGGTGTAGGCGGGGCGGTGGGTGGCGAAGGCTTCCAGGACGACGCTCGCCTCGAAGCGGTGGGCGAGGACGAGGGTGCCCGCGTTGGTGAGGCAGACGGCGAGCTGGCAGACCATGCCGGTGATGTGGAAGAGCGGGGCGAGCGCGAAGTAGGAGGAGCCCTCGGCGATGGGGTGCCCGGTGCGCTGCCGCTCTGCGTTGATCATGATGTTGCCGTGGGAGTTCATGGCGCCCTTGGGGGTGCCGCTGGTCCCGGAGGTGTAGCTGATCAGCGCCACGTCCAGGGCCGTGAGGTCCCGGCCGGCGGGGGCGTCCAGGCCCCTTCGGGCGACGGTGACCAGATCGGCCGCCCGGTCGTCGGGGCCGGGGGCCGGGAGCCGTTCGAAGGCGAGGACCCGGGGGTCGTTCTCCGTCTGGAGGTCCAGCTCGCAGGCGGTGATGGCGATCGTGACGGACGGGGCCTGTCCGGCGGTGTCCCGCAGATAGGACTCCCAGGCCCGGTCCGAGCAGATCAGGGCGCGGACCTGGGCGTCCTTCAGTACGTGCCCGACCTCGCCGGACTTGTACATCGGGTTGAGCGGCACGACGGTGGCGCCGGCCTTCCAGGCGCCGAGCAGCGCCAGGACGAAGTGCGGGGTGTTCTGGAGCATGATCGCGACGCGGTCGCCGCGCCGGAGCCCCTCGGCCGCGAGATGCCCGGCCACGGAGTCGGAGAGCCGGTCGGTCTCCCGGTAGGTGAGGCGCCCGTCGAAGTAGGCGAGGGCGGGGTGCCCGGGGGCGCGGGCGACGGATGCGCGGAAGGCGTGCACCAGGGTCTCGGCCGGGGTGACGGGGGCGCGCTGGGCCGCGCTGAGCAGGGCCACCCAGGGCTTGGCCGCGTACGGGGAGGAGATCATGCGCCGGCCCCCTCCCACTTCCGCTGGAGGTGGTTCATACTGCCCAGCCAGTGGTCGGGGTCCTTGGCGCGGGCCCGGTAGTACCCGGCGACCTCGGGGTGTGGCAGGACCAGGAAGCGGTCCTCGGCCATGGCGTCGAACAGCGCGTCGGCGACCGCCTCCGGCTCGATGGCGCCGGGGGCGAGGACCAGTTCGCCCGCGGAGCCCGCGGCGGTGAGCATGTCCGTACGCACGCCCTGCGGGCAGATCGCGTGGACCTTGAGGCCGCGGTGGCGGTAGGTCAGGGACAGCCACTCGGCGAAGGCGACGGCGCCGTGCTTGGTGACGCTGTACGGTGCCGCGCCGATCATCGTCAGGAGTCCGGCGGCGGAGGCGGTGGTGACGAAGCGGCCGCTGCCGCGCTCCAGCCAGTCCGGGAGCAGGGCCCTGGCGGCGCGGACATGGGCCATGACGTTGACGTCCCAGGCGGCGGCCCAGATCTCCTCGTCGGCGAAGACGTCGCCGGGCGAGGCGAGGCCCGCGTTGGCGCAGTAGATGTCCACCGTGCCGTCGAGGGCGTCACGGGCGGCGTCCACGATGCGGGAGGCGTCGCCGGCGACGGCGGTGGCGCCGATCTCCTCGGCGAGCGGCTCGATCCGGCCGAGGTCGAGGTCGTTGACGACGACCCGCGCACCTTCCGCGGCGAATCTGCGGGCCAGCGCGGCGCCGATACCGCCTCCGGCTCCTGTGACCACCACGCCAGCGCCCTGCACCGTACTCATCGGGTCCCGCCTCTCTCAGCCGACTGCCCCGGCAGACTAACCGGTCGGTATGTCGCCGGGGAAGAGGCCGGGGCCAGGACGGGGAAACTGCCCGGTCCGAGTCGTTCCGCGCGGCCCGCGCGGACGCTAGCGTGCGTGACCATGACAGTCAGCGCGATCATGGAGGTAGCGGAATGAGCCTGTCCAGACGTGGTTTGCTGGCCGCCGGGAGCGCTGTGGGCGCCCTCGCGGCAACGGCGGCCGGGACCGGTCCCGCGGCCGCCCGTCCGGGGCACGGCGGCGGGCACGGCAGGGTCCGCACCGGGTTCGACCGGCTGGCCGCCGACGGCTACCGGACGCTGCGGGGCCAGAAGGTCGGGATCGTCACCAATCCGACCGGTGTCACCGCCGATGTGCGCCACATCGTCGATGTGATGCATCCGGACCCGCGGGTGAACCTGACCGCCGTCTTCGGCCCGGAGCACGGCTTCCGGGGCACCGCGCAGGCGGGAGGCTCGGAGGGCCGGTACGACGACCCGGCGACCGGGCTGCCGGTCTACGACACGTATCTGAAGAGCGGTCAGCCGCTCGCGGACATCTTCACCGCCTCCGGGGTGGACACGGTCGTCTTCGACATCCAGGACGCGGGGGCCCGTTTCTACACGTACATCTGGACGCTGTACGACTGCATGGAGGCCGCCGCGCTCGCGGGCAGACGTTTCGTCGTCCTGGACCGGCCGAACCCGGTGACCGGGCGCGCGGCGCTCGGGCCGGTCCTCGATCCGGCGTTCGCGACGTTCGTGGGCCGCCGGGAGATCGCCCAGGCCCATGGCATGACCGTCGCCGAGCTGGCCCTGTTCTTCAACGCGGAGTTCCTGGCCGAGCGGCCGGCGGAGCTGGACGTGGTCACGATGTCGGGGTGGCGGCGCTCGGACTTCTTCGACGGGACCGGGCTGCCGTGGGTGCCGCCGAGCCCGAACATGCCGACCGCCGAGACGGCCCTCGTCTACTCCGGCACCTGCCTCTTCGAGGGCACGAACCTCTCCGAGGGCCGGGGCACCACGCGGCCGTTCGAGCTGCTGGGGGCGGAGGGCATCGACCACCGCTGGGCGGCCGCCGCCAACGCGCTGGAACTGCCCGGGGTGGCGTTCCGCGAGGCGTACTTCGCCCCGACGTTCTCCAAGTTCCAGGGGAAGACGGTCGGCGGGGTGCAGCTGCACGTCCAGGACCGGGAGGTCTTCGACCCGGTCCGCACCGGCATCGCCCTGCTGGTGACGGCGAAGCGGTCCTGGAGCGGCTTCGCCTGGCGCCCGGACAACTGGATCGACAAGCTCACCGGGAACACCCGGGTCCGCACCATGATCGACGCGGGCGCGGACACCGACGAGGTGGTGGGTGCCTGGCGCGAGGACCTGGCGGCGTTCCGGGCGAAGCGGAAGAAGTATCTGCGGTACGGCGGGTAGGACGGGCGGGTGCCGTCCCCGTGGGTGCCGTCCCCCGCGGGCGGGCGGCGCCCGGCCCGTCGGGGCGCCCACGGGGGGGCAGACCCCCGTCGGGCGGTCGGGCAGCGGACAGTCGGGGCCGGCGGAGCCGCCGGGCGGTCAGACGGTCAGGTCCAGTTCGCCGAGGTACTCGCCGTCGTTCGTCAGCCCGCGCTTGAGGTAACCGAGCCCCAGGTAGAAGTTCTCCGGGCCGCCCTCGCCGGGATGCCAGGTCACCGTGGAGAGCGTCCCGCCGCGCCTGCGGAGCTCCTCGTTCACCGCGCGCACCGCGAAGCGCCCGTAGCCGCGGCCCTGTTCACCGGCGTCGATGGCCAGGCGCCAGAGCCCGGAGCGCGGCGGGGCGTCCGGTACGTCCGCGTCGTAGTCGAAGGGGACGTCGAAGAAGGCCATCACGAAGCCCACGATCCGCTCGCCGTCGCAGATCAGCCGGGGCCAGGCCATGCCGGGGTGCACATACGCCTCGGCCAGCGACTGGGCGACCGGCGCCACGAACGTCGTCTGGTCCGGGCGGACCTGAAGACGGCAGGCGGCGATCACGTTGTCGGGGGTGACCTTCTCCAGGCGCAAGGACGCTGTCATGTACGGCACCCTATCCCCGGACCGGGGAGGCCCGGCCACCGAATATCGCCTGGTCAGGTCGGCGATACCGGGCGGCCGGGCCCCTCCACGAGATCCCTACCGGTGGGAGGGGAACTCCACGACCTGCTGATAGGTCGGCCGGTTCTGCCAGTGGATCGACTTCTGCGAGATCCCGCCCAGCGGGCGGTGGATGATCGCGTCGGAGCACCACTGCTCGCCGGGCCCGCAACTGTCGTCACCGGGATAGACCTCGGTGGCCGGTTCGGCCGCCGCCTGCTTCAGGGTGGCGAGCAGGGCGTCACGGCAGCTGCTCAGGTCGCCGTTGCCGCAGTACGTCTTCGCCAGCGGGCCCTTGACGGGCTGCCCGAGGACCTGGCGCAGATCCTTGTCGGCGAAGCCCCACCAGCCGTACTGGAAGGCGGAACCGCTGTGCGCCCCGCTCGGCCCGTGGGCGGCCGCCGGGGATTCGTCGACGGCGAGGCTGCCGGTCAGGGCGTTGTAGAGGCCGTCGCCCAGGCCGGGCCGGAATTCGGCCTCGATCAGTTTCGGCCACCAGGCGTCCATGATCCGTACCGCGTCCGCGTGGGTGTACGTGTGGGAGCCCTCACCGCTCTCCCTGCGCTGCGATCCGGCCGCCCGCCAGGACTCCAGCTGCTGCACCGCCGCACTGACCTCCGGGTCGGAGACGGGCCGGGAGCGCACCACCTTCAGCAGTTCGGGCAGCAGCCGCTCGCCCCGCAGATCGGTGAGCGCGGCATCGGCCATGGCCCGGGTCAGGGAGGCGCGGGTGACCCCGCCCTCCTCGACGAGCCTCGCCACCCGGTCGTCCAGCAGGTCGCCCCGGTGCACGGCCCCGAAGCCGAAGCCCGCGCTCGCGTAGCCCTCGGCCTGCCGGTTGTTCCAGGAGACGTAGTAGTCCTGGCCGCTGGACTGCGGGTGCTCGGCGTACGGGGTGTAGTCGGCGGTGTTGGCCGCCGGGTCGTAGCCCCGCCACTCGTACGCCCGCTCGGCGCTGATCGGCAGGGCCGGGTCGACGCCCTGCGCCCGGACCGGGTTCATGCCGCTGTTGAAGTAGGCGGCGGTGCGGGAGTCGGCGTAGAACCAGTTGAAGGCGTAGTCGATATGGCTTGCCGCGCGCTGGAAGGAGGCGGCGTCCTTGACCTGTTCGGGGTCGTTGAGCAGCTGGAAGCCGATGATCGAGTCGGCCTCGTGGCGGTAGGTGGTGCGCAGCGAGGTGTACGCGACGGGCTTGCCGGCCACCGTGGCGCGATGGGTGACGATGCCGTAGTTCGTGCGCCACACCCGCATGAGGTAGGAGCCCGCGGCGGTGGAGTCGGCGACGGTCGGCTTCCAGGAGTTGGCGCGCTCCAGTTTCTCCATCGCGGTGCAGGTGCCCCGGTAGAGGTAGTGCGTGGAGTCCTTGGTGGGGGCGCCGCCTCCGGGTTCGCACAGCTCGATGGCGTACGTGTCGGTGATGTCCTGGCCGGCCGAGGTGGCGCTCCAGGCGTAGTCCTGACCGCGGCCCATCTGGATGTACATGCCGACTCCGGCGAAGGAGACGCCCCGGGCGCTGATGCCGGGACCCTGGAGTTCCTGGAGCATCATCAACTGGGGTGCGAAATAGCCGGTCTGCGGTCCGAAGACGGCGATCGGGTTTCCGCTCGCGGTGTGCTTGCCGGAGACCAGCAGGGCGTTGGACATGCCGCGCTTCTCGGCGCCGGTGCCGGAGCCCGGGAGCGAGCCCTCGGGGATGACGCCCTTGTCGTACATGCCCTGGAGCGGTTCGAGGGCGGCCGGGGCCTCGACCGGGTCCTTCCGGTCTGTTCCCGCCGAGCCGGTCCGGTCGTGGATCAGTGGTTCGGGTGTGACGGAGCCCCGGTCGGGAAGGGCGGTGCCGCGGGCGTTGTCCGGCTTGCCCGCGTACGGGAACGCGGTGCCGTCGTGGACGGTGAGCACGGCCTCGGGATCCTCGCGCTGCCGGAACGACTCCCAGACCTTGGTTCCTTCGGCGACGCCGTACTTCTCCTGGGCGGCCAGCAGGGAGAGGGCGGCCTGCACCTCACCGCCTCCGCCACCGCCGAACTGCCCGCCGACGACGGACGCGATCGAGATCAGGTCGGTCAGCCGGAAGGGCTGGATCTCGCCGATGTTGGTGATGGCGTCGATCTTGCCGGTGAGGACGTACTCGCCGGGGAAGTAGCGGCCCTTCTTGGACTTCTCCCGGTAGGCGTTGATCCCGTCGACATACGCCTGGGCGTCGGCCATGGCCTGCTCGCCCTGCGGGCCCTCGGTGGTCCTGATCCGCTCGACCTGGGCTTCGAGGTCGGCCTCGGTGTACGGGGCCTGCGGCCAGAACTGCTGCTCCAGGCCCTGGTTGGCGAGGGCGCCGCCCGCGAACGAGGTCAGTTCGCCGCGCCCGATGTGCCGGAAGAGGTCCATCAGCCAGAGCCGGTCCTGGCCGGCGGCGAACCCGGCGCCGAATTCGGTGCCGTAACGGGTGGTGCCCTTGATGTGGGGGACACCGCTGGCCTTGTCCCGGGTGATGGTGACGTCCTCGCGGGGCGAGATGACGGATTCGATCCGGTCCTTCGCGACCCCGAAGGAGGCGTCGTTGAAGAAGTCGGTCAGCTTCCGGTCGGTGAGAGCGGTGTGCCCGGCCACCAGGCCGTTGTAGCGGTCGAGTTGGTCGTCGCTGTGGGCCGGGTGCGTGCCGAACGCCTTGTTGCCGAGGATCTCGACGAGGGTGGCGTTGCCGTTCTCGCCCGGGGGGAGGATGTCGGCGCACTGCCCCTGGCAGTGATCGGTGACGGGTACGGGTTCCGCCGCCGCGGCCCGGGCCGGTGGCGAGGCCGTCGGCAGGAAGGTACCGAGGGCGAGGGCGGCCGCGACTGCGGCGGCCCTGAATGTGCCGGTGCGTGGGGGCATGCGTGCTCCTCCGAGAGGCCGATGCGCCGGAGGTTACTGGCGGTATCACCCATCAGTAAGGTGAACATCGGTCACCTTCTCCGAATCACCACATGTGCGCACGCCCTCTCACCACCGGGGCGCGCGCCGCCACGCAACCGGTCATCACCCCGGCCCCACGTGGGGTGTCTCAGCCATTGGACGTTTCTCATCTTTCGATGGAGCCGAAACGGGCAGTCGTACGTCCATTCCTTGACGCCGAAGTACGAGTGACGGAGGTGGCAGTGTCATGGCTGGTTTCCGGAGTCTTGCGAGACAGGTCCGCGATCCGCTGGGCGATCTGGCATTGCGGCGGTACTCGCTGCGCAAGTGCCTGGAGAGGTTCGCCCCTTACGGCCACCGGGCGACGTGGCACCATCTGTGCGCCCGGCACGGGATCGGACCCGAGGACCGGGCCCCCGATCCGGTGCGCCTGATGCGCGCGCTGGAGGAGCTGGAGGAGGCGCGGGCCATCTGGCTCGCGTACGAGACGGGGTTCGCGGAGCGCAGGCGGCGCGAGAAGCACGACGGGCGGCGCCGGCCGGCCGCGTTCGACGACTGGCACCGCCGCACCTGGGGCGGCAACGGTGTCGCCCGTTGCGCCGACCCCGGGGTCCATCCGTCCGCACCGCTCGCCGAGGTGCTGCGCCGGCTGATCGCGGCACTGGGGTCGGAGCCCGGGGCGGCCTGCCCGGTCTGCACGGCGACCGGTTTCGCCTGGCGGCAGGACGCCGGCCGGGAGCCGTGGTCGGGGCCGGTCTGCACCGGATGCGGCATCGTGGTGCCGCGGCCCGTGCTGACGGCCGGTGCGCTGGCGAGGGCCCGGCGGATGCGTCACCGGGACCTGGCGTCGGCGGCGTGAGGCGCACCCGGGCCGGGCGGTCCGGGAAGCGACGGTCCGGGAAGCGACGCGGCGCTCACCCGTCCCCGGCGCCGCTGGGGTGGTCGAGCGCCTCCAGGGCGGGCCACCGGTCGTCGCAGGGCAGTCCGAGCACTTCGACCCGGAGGAGGAGTGCCGGGTCGGCGCCCACTGCGCGCAGTCGGTCCGGGGCCTGCTCATGCACCCATGCCCGCAGCTCCGCGACGGGCTCGTCCCGTCCGTGATCGGCCCACCAGCCCAGCGGCCACTCGTCGACGATGAGGTCGTCGATGTACCGCTCCACACAGACGAGCAGATGGGCGTCGGCGGACCCGCCGTACCCCTCGGCCGCCCAGATCGCGAGAAAGGGAGTGAGGGTGCTGAGCGAGGTGACACAGGACTGGAGCACGTCGTGGCAGGTGGTTCCCCCGCCGGACTCCTCCGGCGGGGTCCGCAGCACCTGGGTGAACCACGCCTCGAAGAAGCCGTGGACGGCCTCCCGCTGCTCGGCCGGCCAGCGGCCCCAGCGGGTACGGCCCAGGGCGTTCAGCCCGCCGTAGGCGCCGTCCACCCCACCCGCCACGAGGAGTTCCACCAGGTCGGGCAGCAGACGGCGCATCGACGCGTCCAGATCGTCGAAATGGTCGGCCACCTCGGCCGCGTACCTGCTCAGGACGTCGGGCGGTACCGGTACGTCAGGGGTGCGCAACAGCGCGGTCTCCCCAGGCAGATGGCACCGACCGCAACCGGTCTCCGTCGGACTCGTCATTCCGGCGAAGACCGTGCGTACCCGGGCGACGGCCAGGTCGAGGGGGCGCGAGGTCACTGGGACCCTCCGGAGGGGACTCCGGTACGCGGCATGCGCCGGCCGAAGAGCGCGACACTACCGGACGCGCACCCCTTCGCGCTCCCCCGCGCCCCCAGGCTCCGACTGCCCCTAACAGTCCGGCGGTTGCGGGCAGTTCTGATCCTGGCCGCCCTCCGACGCCGTGCCGCCGCCCCGCTGCGTGCTCCCGCCGGGCTCCGCGTCACCACCGGGCTCCGCCTCACCAGCGGGCTCGTCCCCGCCGCCGGGCTTCTCCCCGCCGTCGGACGGCTTGCGCTCGGGCATCAGACGCGAACCGGTGATCCGGTCACCGGAGATGTCGTTGGGATTGGAGAGCACACAGGTCTCCAAGGACAGACATCCGCAGCCGATGCAGTCGGTCAGATGGTCGCGCAGCCGGGCCAACTGGGCGATGCGCTCGTCCAGTTCGCCGTGCCACGCCCGGGAGAGCCTGGCCCAGTCGTCCCGGTTCGGGGTTCGCCCCTCGGGCAGTTCGGCCAGTGCGTCCCTGATGGTGGCGAGCGGGATGCCGACGCGTTGCGAGGCGCGCACGAACGCCACCCGGCGCAGGGCGTCCCTGGTGTAGCGGCGCTGATTGCCACTGGTACGGCGGCTGCTGATCAGGCCCTTGGACTCGTAGAAGTGCAGGGCGGAAACCGCGGCCCCGCTGCGCGCGGAGAGCTGGCCGACCGTGAGTTCATGGAGTGTCTGTGGGATCTGTGGCACTCCTCAAACCCTACTGGTCCCACCTCGAACCTCGCCTCCCTCTTCGAAAACCCTGCCGATCAACCGCGAGTCGCCGACGGCGCCCCGCACTCCGGACGCGCCGTCGTTGACAGGACCGCACCACCCGAAGGATGCTGAGCAAGCGCTTAGACATCGAGCCGCGAGGCGCCGCATGAAGGCACAGAGCCGGAAGGCAGGGACCGGAACCATGGCAGAGCCGAAGATCTTCACATCCGCACAGGAGCTGCGCGACGGGGTGGGCGAGCAGCTGGGTCACAGCGACTGGCTGGAGATCGACCAGAAGCGGATCGACCGGTTCGCCGAGGCGACCGGTGACCACCAGTGGATCCATGTGGACCCCGAGCGGGCCGCGGGCGGGCCGTTCGGCACGACGATCGCGCACGGCTATCTGACACTGTCCCTGCTGCCCGCCCTCGTACCGCAGGTCATGCGGGTCGAGGGCATGAAGATGGGCATCAACTACGGATCCAACAAGGTCCGCTTCCCCTCGACCGTCCCGGTGGGCTCACGACTGCGCGCCACGGCCGTGCTCAAGAGCGTCGAGGAGGCGGGCGGGGGCGTCCAGGTCACCGCGCTGGTCACCGTCGAGCGCGAGGGCGGCGACAAGCCGGCCTGCGTCGCCGAGTCGGTGTCGCGCTACTACTTCTGAGCCACCGCGCACACCCGCCGGGGTCGCGGAACCACTACTTCTGGGCACCGACCATGCGCAGCACGAGGTCGGCGTAGAGCTCGCCGACCTCGTCGGGCGTCCGGCTCCCCTGCGCGTTGAACCAGCGCGCCACGTCGATGCAGAGCGACAGCACCGCGAGCGTGGTGCCGGGGACATCGGGAACGTCGAACTCCCCCGCCCGTACGCCCTCGCTGATGATCCGGCGCACCACGGCGTCGCTCTTGCGGCGCAGCTCGACGATCTCGGTGCGGTGCTCGTCACCGAGGGCGTCCAGCTCGTACTGCACGACGCGTGCGGTGGTGTGCCGTTCGGCGTGCCAGCGGACGAAGGAGCGGACCGCTCCGGCGAGCCGCTCGGCCGCGGTGCCGTCCCGGTCGGCCTCCGCCTCCAGGACGTACAGGGCCCGGTCATGGCCGATCTTGCTGATCCGGTGGAGCAGCTCCTCCTTGGTCTTGTAGTGGATGTAGAGCGCGGCCGGGCTCATCCCGGCACGGCCGGCGATGTCGCGGGTGGTGGTCGCGTGGTACCCGCGCTCGGCGAACGCGTCGACGGCGGCGACGAGGAGCCGCCTGGCCGCCTCGGGCGTCACCTCACCCCACGGGGTGTCGTCACCGTCCATCTCCTGCGCCGTACTCATCGCCACGTACCCCTCTCCGTCAGCGGACGAACACCATACCCCGAACCTGAGCAAGCGCTTAGAGTCCGGGGCTCCGGATGCCGAGGCCGAGGTCAGAGCTTCTGGAAGGGGTCGTGCTCGGCGAGGATCTTCTCCAGTCGCGCCTGGTCGACGCGGCTGATGAGCTGCCCCGCCTCCTGGCGGTCCCTGATGACCTTGGCCAGTGTGAAGCACGACGTGACGAGGTAGAGCACGCAGATGGCGAGGAAACCGCGCACCCACGCGTCGGCGTCGAGGAAGTAGATGCCGAGGGCCACCGCACCCATCGCCACCCCGAAGGATGCGACGGCCTGGCCGTAGAAGGCCGCGGTGCTGTGCTGCTTGACCGATGTCGTCTCACTCATGCCGCACAGCATCCGCCGGCATGGCGTTCGCCACATCCGCATCCGTACTCAGCCCGGTACTCAGACGCCCGTTCGAGTGATGGCCGTCCGGAATCGGTCAGAAGGCGGAGACCCCGGTCAGCGCCCGGCCGATGATCAGCTTCTGGATCTGGCTGGTGCCCTCGTAGAGCGTCATCACACGGGCGTCGCGCAGCAGCTTGCCGACCGGGTACTCGTCGATGTAGCCGTAGCCGCCGAAGACCTGGAGGGCGTTGTTGGCGGCGCGTACGGCCGCCTCGGAGGCGAAGAGCTTCGCCGTGGAGGCGGCCGTGGCGAATTCCTCGCCCCGGTCGATGAGGTCGGCGACCCGCCAGGTCAGCAGCCGGGCGGCGTCGACGTCCACGGAGATGTCGCTGATCAGCTCCTGGACCAGCTGATAGCTCGCGATGGACTTGCCGAACTGCTCGCGCTCGCCCGCGTACCGCAGGGCGGCGTCGAGTGCCGCCCGGGCGATGCCGACGCAGCCCGCCGCGACCGACATCCGCCCCTTGGCCAGGGCGGACATGGCGAGGGAGAAGCCCTTGCCCTCCGGCCCCATGAGCGCGGCGGCGGGCACCCGGACGCCCTCCAGCACCAGCTCGGCCGTGGCCTGGCCACGCAGACCGAGCTTGCCGTGGATGGTGCGGCGGGTGAGGCCGGGGCTGTCCGCGGGGACCAGGAAGGCGGAGATCCCCTTGTGGCCAGGGGTGTCGTTGGTGCGGGCGAAGAGCAGCACCACATCGGCCCAGGTTCCGTTGGTGATGAACATCTTGGTGCCGTTGATGACGTAGTCGCCGCCGTCGCGGACGGCCCTCGTCGTGAGGTTCCCGGCGTCGGAGCCGGTCCCCGGCTCGGTGAGGGCGAAGCAGCCGATCGCCTCGCCCGCGGTGAGAGGCGGGAGCCACCGGCGCTTCTGCTCCTCGGACCCCCAGGACGCGATGGTCTTGGCGACCAGGCCGAGCGAGACGGACACGATGCCGCGGACCGCGGAGTCCCCACGCCCCAGCTCCTCGGTGACCAGGCAGTACGAGAGATGGTCACCGCCCGAGCCGCCGTACTCCTCGGGAACGGTGAGCCCGAGGAAGCCGAGCGCACCCAGCTTCCCCACGATCGACTTGTCGACGCTCTCGGCGCGGTCCCACTCGACGGCATGAGGAGTGACCTCACGGGCGACGAAGTCCTCGGCCAGCCGCCGGACGGCTTCCTGCTCCTCGCTGAGCTCCAGGTTCATCGGACGGCACCCCACTTTTAATTAGCACTGCTAGTTTCTTGCTCGCAGGCCCTACTATGAGCCGCATGGCCCGACCGCGCAAGCCCCTCCTCAGCAGAGACCGCATCGTCGGGACGGCGAGCGCACTCGTGGACTCCGAGGGGCTGGACGCCGTCTCCACCCGCCGTCTGGCGGCCGAGCTGGGGGTCAGCGGACCCTCGCTCTACAACCACTTCCGCAACAAGGACGAGATCCTGGACGCGGTCGCCGACGCCGTCTCCGCCCAGGTCGACCTGTCGATGTTCGACGCGTCCGACCCCCGGGACTGGCGCGAGGCCCTGCACGACTGGGCCGTCTCCTACCGCGCGGCGCTCACCGAGCACCCGCACATCGTCCCGGTCCTCGCGCAGGGCCCCGGCCGTCGGCCGGCCGGTCTGCGGGTCGCCGACGCGGTGTTCGGCGGGATGGTCGGGGCGGGCTGGCCGCCCGCCCAGGCCACGTACATCGGGGCACTGATGCGCTACTTCATCACCGGTTCGGCACTGGGCTCCTTCGCCCGCGGTTTCGTCGACGACGAGACCGCGTACGACCCGGCGGACTACCCGCACCTCGGCCAGGCCCACCTGCTGGCGGACCGCCGCCAGCAGGTGGACGAGGGCGCCTTCGGGACCGGGCTGCGGGCCCTGCTGGACGGGCTCGCGCTCCAGTACGAGCAGGTGGTCCGCGCCGGGGCGGCGACGGTTCGGCCCACACCGAACCGTTCCTGACGCATCCTGGACCGTATGGCACGCCCGACACCGCACGATCCGGCCGCTCCGCGCCTCGCCGCGCTGGCCACGCTGCTCGCCGACGAGACCCGCGCCTCCTTCTGCCTCGCCCTGCTCGACGGGCGCGCCTGGACGGCCGGTGAGCTGGCCCGGTACGCCCGGGTCGCCCCTTCGACCGCCAGCGAGCACCTGGGCAAGCTGGTGGCGGGCGGGCTGCTGGCCGAGGAACGGCAGGGCCGTCACCGCTATGTACGGCTGGCCGACGAACGCGTCGCGCACCTCGTCGAGGAGCTGGCCGCCCAGGTGATGCCCGACGCGCCGGAACAGCCGCGCACCCTGCGCGCGGCGAGCATGAGCAGTGCCCTGGCCCGGGGGCGCACCTGCTACGACCATCTCGCGGGCCGGCTCGGCATCAGGATCACCGAGGCGATGGCCGAACGCGGGCTGCTGCGTCAGGACACCGGCTTCGCCCTCACCGACGAGGGCCTGGGCTGGTTCGACGCGCTGGGCATCAGCCTCCGTTCGACGTCCCGGCGGCCGCTCGTACGCAGCTGTCTGGACTGGACGGAACGCCGCCCGCACCTGGCGGGCGTCGCGGGCGCCGCGCTGTGCCGGCACGCGCTGGACAACGGGTGGTGCGTACGGATCGGGTCGGGGCGCGCGGTACGGGCGACGCCGGACGGACAGCGGGCGCTGTCGGGGCTGCTCGGCATCGAGGCGTCGGCGCTCGACTGACGACCGGCGCGGGACCGGCGGCCGCGTGACCGGCCGGCCCACGACGGGCCGCCGCGTGACGAGCCGAGCGACCGGCCGGCCGACGATTGACCGAGGACGACAATTCGGTGGGGGCCGCAACGTCACGGCCGTAGCGTCGTGGTCATGACGACGACGACACCGGGATCACCCGCGCGATCCGCATCGGCGCGCGACTGGCGGGCCCCCGCCGCCGCCTGCACCACGGTGGTGCTGTGGGCCTCCGCCTTTGTCTCCATCCGCAGCGCGGGCGAGGCGTATTCGCCCGGTGCGCTGGCCCTCGGCCGGCTGCTGGCGGGCACGCTCGTGCTCGGTGCGATCTGTCTCGTACGCCGCGAGGGGCTGCCCGCCAGGGCCGCCTGGCCCGGCATCGTCACCTCCGGGCTGCTCTGGTTCGGGCTCTACATGGTGGTGCTCAACTGGGGTGAGCAGGAGGTGGACGCCGGGACGGCCGCGATGGTGGTGAACATCGGGCCGATCCTGATCGCCCTGCTCGGCGCCCGGCTGCTCGGTGAAGGGCTGCCGCGCAGACTGCTGGCGGGGATGGCGGTCTCGTTCGCGGGAGCGGCGGTGGTCGGGCTCTCCCTGTCAGGTCACGGCGGATCCTCGGTGCTGGGGGTCCTGCTCTGCCTGCTGGCCGCCGTGGCGTACGCGGCCGGGGTGGTGAGCCAGAAGCCCGCTCTGCGGCACGGTTCCGCCCTTCAGGTCACCACCTTCGGCTGCCTGATCGGTACGGTCGCGTGTCTGCCGTTCTCCGGGGCGCTGGTCTCCGAGGCCGCCGACGCGCCGCTGTCCGCCACGCTGAACATGGTCTACCTGGGCGTCTTCCCGACCGCTCTCGCCTTCACCACCTGGGCCTACGCCCTGGCCCGCACCACCGCGGGCAGGATGGGCGCCACCACGTACGCGGTGCCCGCACTGGTGGTGGTGATGGCCTGGCTGCTGCTGGACGAGGTTCCCGCGCTGCTCAGCATCGGCGGCGGGCTGCTCTGCCTGGCCGGGGTGGCGGTCTCCCGGACCCGTCAGCACACTGGCCTGACGCGGAAGAATCCAGCGCTGCCCGTGGAGGGATCCCGTCATGGCGAAGAACGGCAATCAGCGGGGCGACCGTAGCGGGACGCGGCGCGGGACCGACCCGAAGCGCGATTCCGCTCCGGAGTCCGAGAAGCGGGCGGCACGGTACGGGGGCCCGTATCTCGGCGGATTCGGTGTGGTCGACAGCGGGGACGACGACCCGGTCCTGGTGACGCCGAAGGGCCACGCCCGGGACGCCTGGCGCGAGGACTACCCGTACGAGCGCAAGCTACGCCGGCGTGACTACGACAAGGCCAAGCGCGCCCTTCAGATCGAGCTGCTGAAGCTCCAGCACTGGGTGAAGGAGCGCGACGAACGGCTGGTGATCCTCTTCGAGGGGCGTGACGCGGCGGGCAAGGGCGGCACGATCAAGCGGTTCACCGAGCATCTCAATCCGCGTGGTGCGCGGGTGGTGGCGCTGGAGAAGCCGACCGAGCGCGAGCGCACCCAGTGGTACTTCCAGCGGTACGTGGCCCATCTGCCGAGCGCCGGGGAGATCGTGCTGTTCGACCGCTCCTGGTACAACCGGGCCGGGGTGGAACGGGTGATGGGGTTCTGCACGACCCGCGAGTACCTCGAATTCATGCACCAGGCGCCGGACTTCGAGCGGATGCTCGCCCGCGACGGCATCCGTCTGGTGAAGTTCTGGTTCTCCGTCTCGCGCAATGAGCAGCGCAACCGGTTCATGATCCGGCAGATCGATCCGGTACGACGGTGGAAGCTGAGCCCGGTCGACCTCGCCTCGCTCGACAAGTGGGACGCGTACACCGAGGCCAAGGAGCTGATGCTGTTCCACACGGACACGGCCGACTCGCCCTGGACCGTGGTGAAGAGCAACGACAAGAAGCGGGCCCGGCTGGAGGCGATGCGCCATGTCCTGCACCGCTTCGACTATCCGGGCAAGGACCTGGAACTGGTCGGGGAGCCGGACCCGCTGATCGTGGGCCCGGCCTCCCGGCTGTTCGAGCAGGGCGAGATGGACGCCCGGCTGCTGACCCCGGACAACTGAGCCCGCCGCCCCCGGGGGTCCCGGCGGGCTCCGGTGTCACGGGGCGGTGTGCCTAGAACACCACCAGCGCACGGCCGCCCCTGCCCGCGATCATGTTGTCGAAGGCCGCCGGGATACCGTCCAGCCCGATCCGTTCGGTGACCATCATCGAGACGTCGAAGCGGCCCGCGAGGATGTGTTCGGCGAGTACCGGCAGATCCCGCTCCGGGTCGCTGTTGCCGTAGACGCAGCCCGTCAGTGACCGGCCCCAGTGGAAGATCTCCAGGGCGTTGAAGGTGACTTCCTGATCCTTTCCGCCGATGCCGACCACCGTGGTACGCCCACCGCGCCGGGTGGACTCCCAGGCTCCGCGGATCGTGGCGGGCCGTCCGACGCACTCCACGGCGACGTCCGCGCCCTGGCCTCCGGTGAGTTTGCGGATCTCGCGCGGGGTGGTGGCGGAGGCGAGGACGAAGTCGGTGGCCCCGGCCCGCCGGGCCAGCTCCTCCTTCTCGGGGGAGACGTCGACCGCGATGATCCGCGGGGCACCCGCGATCCGGGCGGACTGGAGGACGGCGAGGCCGACCCCGCCGATCCCGAACACGACGACGCTCTCGCCCGCGCGGACCCGGGCGGAGTGGTGGATCGCGCCGTAGCCGGTGAGGACGGCGCAGCCGAGCAGGGCGGCGTCGGTGAGCGGGATGCCGGCCGGGGCGGGGAGCACGCATTTCCCGGCGACGACGGTCTCCTGGGCGAAGGCCGCGACGTTCAGACCGGGGTGGAGTTCGGTGCCGTCGGCGGTACGGGCATGGATGTTGCCTGCGCCCTTGAGGGCGTCGGCGCAGAGCCAGACCTCGCCGATCCCGCAGTGGAAGCAGGTCCCGCAGGACGGTGCCCAGTTGAGGACGACACCGTCGCCGGGGGCGACATGGGTGACGCCCTCGCCGACGGAGATGACGGTTCCGGCGCCCTCGTGGCCGAGGACGGCGGGCACCGGGACCCGCATGGTGCCGTTCGACAGGGACAGGTCGGAGTGGCAGACCCCTGCGGCGGCGAGGGCGACGCGCACCTGGCCGGGGCCGGGTTGCGGGAGTGCGATGTCGGTGATCTCCAGGGGAGCTCCGACGGCGGGCAGTACGGCGGCGCGGACCACGTGCAGGCTCCTTGGTTGGGGCTGGTTCGAAGGCGTTCGGATGCGTTCGGATACGTAGCGCGGCTGGGACGGCGAGGCGCGCTCCGCCCCGGAGCGGCTGGGACGGGGAGGCCCGCTCGGAACCGGAGCGGCTCGGACGGCGAAAGTCCGCTCAGAACTGGAGCGACTTGGTCTGGAGGTACTCCGCCAGACCGTGCGGGCCCAGTTCGCGCCCGACGCCCGACTGCTTGTAGCCGCCGAAGGGGGCCAGCGGGTTGAAGCGTCCGCCGTTGATGTCGACCTGGCCGGTGTCCATCCGGCGGGCGAACGCCACGGCTTCGGCGTCATCGGCGGCCCAGACGGCTCCGGCCAGGCCGTACACGGTGTCGTTGGCGATCCGGAGGGCGTCGTCCACGTCCTCGTAACGGAGGATCGCCAGGACCGGGCCGAAGATCTCCTCGCGGGCGATGGCCATGTCCGGGGTGACGTCGGCGAACACCGTGGGGCTGATGTAGTAGCCCTCCTCCTTCGGGGCCTCGGGGCCGCCGGCGACGAGCCTGGCGCCCTCCGCGATGCCCTGTTCGATGTAGCCGCGCACCCGGTCGCGCTGCTTGGCGTTGACCACGGGGCCGACCCGCTCCCCCGGTACGTACTTGGCGACGGCCGCCGCGGCGAGGGCCACCGCCTCCTCGTACCGCTCGGCGTCGACCAGCATCCGGGTCCAGGCGCTGCACGTCTGGCCGGAGTTGGACATCACGTTGGCGACGCCGACGTTGACGGCCTTGGCCAGATCGGCGCCGGGCAGGATCACGTTGGCGGACTTGCCGCCCAGTTCCAGGGCGACGCGCTTGACGGCGGCACCCGCGGTCGCCCCGATCCGCCTGCCCACGGCGGTCGATCCGGTGAACGAGACCAGGTCGACGCCCTCGTGCTCGGCGAGGGCCTGTCCGGCGACCGGGCCTAGACCGGTGACGAGGTTGAAGACCCCGGCGGGCAGCCCCGCCGCCTCGGTGGCCTCGGCGAACAGCTGAGCGGTGAGCGGGGTGTCCTCGGCGGGCTTGAGGACGATCGTGCAGCCCGCGGCGAGCGCGGGTGCCACCTTGGCGACGATCTGGTGGAGCGGGTAGTTCCAGGGGGTGATGGCGCCGACCACACCGACGGGCTCCAGCAGGACGGTGGAGCTGCCGAGCTTCTCCTCGAAGGCGTACGTGGCGGCGAGTTCGGCGTACGAACCGGCGACGACCACCGGCAGGGCCGCGTGCACCTTCCGCGAGAGCGGAAGGGGCGCGCCCAGTTCCGCGGTGACGGTCTCGGCGATGTCGTCCTTGCGGGCGTCCAAGGCGTCGCGCAGGGCGGCGATCCGGGCCGCGCGCTCGCTGGACGGCGTCGCCGCCCAGCCCGGGAACGCGGCGCGGGCGGCACGTACCGCGGCGTCGATGTCGGCCGCCGTGCCGGCCGGGACCCGGGCGATGACCTGCTCGTCCGCGGGGTTCACGACCGCGATCGTGTCCGGGCCCTCGGCCGTCCGCCACGTACCGCCGATGTACATCCCGTCATGGGCCTTCATGGCATGTCCTCCAGGGCATGGGTGCTGCCGTTGTCGTCCGGACCCCAAACTAGCGCCGTTAGTTTTTGGGCGCCAGGGGCGCAGGCGCTCACGGATGAACTCCCCTGTCCCGCCGGGGCGTCCCTGGTGGAGCGGGCCCGGACGCGGTCCCGAGGGCCGCTCACCGGGCGGTGCGGGGCCCTTCGCCGCGGGCGCCGAGACCCGCGGCGCCCAGGAGCAGCGCGCCGAGCATCACGAACGGGGCCGCGGTGCCCGCGAAACCGGCGATCAGTCCGGCGGAGGCCGGGGCCGCGACCTGGCCGAGGCGGTTGCCGGTCAGCCGCAGGGCGAGGGCGGTGGAGCGGGACCCGGCGGGCGCGGCCCGCACGACGGTGGTCATGGACAGGGGCTGGCCGACGCCCAGGCAGAACCCGAGCACGGCGAGCAGCACGGCCAGCGCCCATACGGGCAGGGGCAGCGCGATACCCGCGCAGAGCAGGGCGGCGAGCAGGCAGGTGCTGGTGAGCAGGGCGGTCCGGCCGAGGACGCGGAGCATCGGTGTCATCGCCAGCCGGCAGGCGATGGTGGCGGCGGCCCGCAGGCTCAGCAGCAGTCCGACGGTGGCGGGGGCGATACCGCGGTGTTCGCCGACGACGGGCAGGTACGCGGTGAGGATGTCGGTGGCGGAGAGCACGGCCAGGCTGATGAAGATGCCCGCCGGAACCCCGCGGGTGCGCAGGATGGAGCCGACGGGGACCTTCCGCGCCGACGGTCCGGCGGGCCGGGCGGGGGCCCGGTGTTCGATGCGCCGGAGGGAGGCGAAGGAGACGGCGGCGACGGCCGCCGCGACGAGGAGGGCCAGCGCGCTCGTACGGTCCATGGCGCCGTCCCGCCCGGAGACGACACAGCCGGCGGCGATCGGGCCGATGAGCTGGCCGAGCGAGGCGCCGATGGTGAAGTGGCCGAAGTCGCGGTCCTGTTCGTCGGGCGCGGACTGCCGGGCGACGATCGACTGGGCGCCGATCACGAAGCAGAGGTGGCCCAGGCCCATCACTCCGCTCCAGGCCGCCATCTCGGGGAGGGAACCGGCGAGGCCGCTCAGGGCGCAGCCGCCGACGATCAGGGCGACGCCGAGCGGCAGCAGGGGTGCGCAGCGGCCGTGGTCGGTCCTGCGCCCCAGTGGCACGGCGGCGAACAGCGGGAGGAGTGCGTACACCCCGGCGATGACGCCGATGGCCCGCTCGTCCGCGCCCAGGGACAGGGCCCGGTAGGAGACGGCGGGCCGCGCCATCGACACCGCTCCTTGCGCGAACGCGAAGGCGATGACGAGGCGCAGCAGCCAGCCCCTGCCGGGGCCGTTGGTGGCAGCCATGGATCAGATGGTGCCGAAGAGGATTCCGGCGCAGAGCACCACGAGGGAGGTGAGCACGGCCCACTTGACGGTGAACCGGGTGTGGTCGCCGAACTCGACCTTCGCCATGCCGACGAGGACGTAGACGGCGGGGACGAGCGGGGACGACATGTGGAGGGCCTGCCCGGCCAGGGAGGCGCGGGCGATCTCCAGGGGAGAGACGCCGTGGGCGGCTCCGGCCTCGGCGAGGACGGGGACGACACCGAAGTAGAAGCCGTCGTTGGACATGAAGTACGTGAGCGGCAGGCTGAGCAGACCGGTGACGATGGCCATGTGCGGGCCCATCCCGTCGGGGATGGCGCCGACGAGCCAGTCGGCCATGTGCTCGACCATTCCGGTGCCGGTGAGGACACCGGTGAAGACGGCGGCGGCGAAGACCATGCCGGAGACATTGAGGACGTTGTCCGCGTGGGCCGCGATACGGGCCCGCTGGTCGGGCATGTGCGGGAAGTTGACGGTGAGGGCGAGGGCCGCGCCGAGCAGGAAGAGGACCGGGATCGGCATCAGTTCCATGATCATCGCGGCCAGCAGGGCCACGGTGAGACCGGCGTTGAACCAGTAGAGCCTGGGGCGCAGGGTGGACCGGTTCGGGTCGAGGCCCTTGAACTCCTCGTCGTCCCCGTCGTCGTCCGCGTCGTTCCCGGTGGCGGGTGCGGCGTCGGCATCCGTGCCCGTGCCTGCGCCCGTCCCCGTACCGGCTCCGCCGGGGACCTCGCGGGTACGGTCACCGTCACCCGCACCGACGAGCACCGTCCCGGTCGCCGGGTCCCGGACGAGGGCCTCGTCCAGGGTGAGGATGCCGAGCCGCTTGCGCTCACGCAGGCCGAGGACGTACGCGAGGATGAGGACGGCGAGCAGTCCGACGGCGAGCGCCGGGATCATGGGGACGAAGATGTCGGCCGCGTCCACCTTGAGCGCGGTGGCGGCGCGGGCGGTGGGACCGCCCCAGGGCAGGGTGTTCATGACCCCGTTCGCCGTGGCGGCGACACCGGTCATCACGACCAGGCTCATCTTCAGGCGCTTGTAGAGCGGATACATCGCCGAGACGGTGATCATGAAGGTGGTGGAGCCGTCGCCGTCCAGCGAGACGATCGCGGCGAGGACCGCCGTACCGACGACGATCCGCAGCGGGTCGGCCCTGCAGAAGCGCAGGATGCCCCGGACGATCGGGTCGAAGAGGCCGACGTCGATCATCACGCCGAAGTACACGATGGCGAACATGAGCATGGCGGCGGTCGGTGCCAGGTTGCCGACGCCCTCGATGACGTAGTCGCCGAGCTCGGCCCCCTGGCCGACGGCGACGCAGAAGAGTGCGGGGATCAGGACCAGCGCCGCGATCGGCGACATCTTCTTCGTCATGATCAGCACCAAGAAGGTGGCAATCATGGCAAAGCCGAGGATTGTCAGCATGTGGGACACCTAACCGTTCACCTTTGAACTCCCACCGGAGTCGGCGGTCCGGATGACGTTAGGTGCCCCGTCGCGGCGTTAACAAGATGTTGACGCGCGAGCAATACGAGCAAAACCCCAGGTCAATGGGCAGGTGCTACGGACACGGGGAAGGCGTTGAGCACTGCGGTGCCGGAGAGCGGGTCGAGCAGCGAGCCGTCGAGCAGCTGATTGACGTTGACGCCGGGGTCCGCCGCCGCGACGGACATCCGGGCGCCGGGGCGGCTGTGCCCCCAGCCGTGCGGCAGGCTCACCACTCCGGTCCCCACCGTCTCCGTGATCTCCGCCGGGGCCTCGACCTCACCTCCGTCGGCCTTGATACGGGCCATGGCGCCGTCCTCCAGCCCGAGGCGGGCCGCGTCGTCGGGGTGGATCTGGAGGGTGCAGACGTTGGTGCCGCCGCGCAGGGCGGCCACGTTGTGCATCCAGCTGTTGTTGGAGCGCAGATGGCGGCGGCCCACGAGGAGGAGCGGCGCGGGCCGCCCGTCCTTGCCCCGCCGCTGGGCCAGGGCGCCGCGCAGCCTGGGCAGGTCGGCGGCGATCGGTGCCGGGAGGAGCTCGACGCGGCCGCTGCGGGTGCGCAGGATCTCCGGGAGGCGCGACCGGAGCGGACCGAGGTCGATGCCGTGCGGGTGGGCGAGGAGTGTGTCCAGCGTGAGGTCGTACGGGCCGAGGCGCAGCATCAGGTCGAGCCGGCGTTCGGGGCCGGTGAGACCGGACAGTTCGGCGGCGAGTTCCTTCGGGGCGCCCGCCTTGGTGAGCGCGGTGCCGATGGCCAGGTCGTCGACGGCCTCCGGGGGCGTTCCGTGCGTCCCGCCCACGGCCAGGACGAGGCGGGCGAGGATCTCGCTCTCGTCCATCAGTCCGTCCTCCAGCGGTATCGCGGGGCGGGTGTAGCGGACCTGGTTGTGGACGGCGAAGGAGTTGAACGCGAAGTCGAAGTGGCCGCTCTGCGACGGCGGCGGCGGGGGCAGCACCACATCGGCGTGGCGCGAGGTCTCGTTGAGGTACGGGTCGACGCTGACCATGAAGTCGAGCCCGTCGGCGAGGGCCCGGTCGAGGCGGTCGCCGTCCGGTGCCGAGAGCACGGGGTTGGCGGCGAGCACGATCAGCGCCCGGATGCGGTCGTCGCCCGGCGTCTGGATCTCTTCGGCGAGTGCGGCGATGGGCAGTTCGCCCTTGGCCTCGGGGTGCGCGGAGACCCGGCTGGTCCAGCGGCCGAGGGTGAAGCCCTTGCCGGGTGCGGCGGGGCGGGGGGCGCGGCCGGTGGCGGAGAGCGGGAAGAGGGCGCCGCCGGGGCGGTCGAGGTTGCCGGTGAGGATGTTGAGGACGTCGACCAGCCAGCTCGCGAGGGTGCCGTGCTCCACGGTGCAGCTGCCGATGCGCCCGTAGACGGCGGCGGTGGGGGCGGCGGCGAGCTCGCGGGCGATCGTCCGGATGGTGGCGGCGTCGATGCCGCAGCTCCCGGCGACCGCTTCGGGGGTGAAGTCCCCCATCGCGCGGGCGAGTTCGTCGAGTCCGTCCAGGTGCTCGGCCAGGGCGCCCGGCGCGGTGAGCTTCTCCTCGAACAGGACCTGGGCGAGTGCGGCCAGCAGCAGGGCGTCGGTGCCGGGCCGGATCACCGCGTGCCGGTCGGCGAGGCGGGCGGTGCGGGTGCGGCGCGGGTCGATGACGGTGAGCGTGCCGCCGCGGCGGCGCAGCGCCTTGAGTCTGCCCGGGAAGTCGGGGGCGGTACAGAGGCTGCCGTTGGATTCGAGGGGGTTGGCGCCGAGCAGCAGCAGGTGGTCGGTGCGGTCCAGGTCGGGCACGGCGATGGCGTTCGGATCACCGAAGAGCAGCCCGCTGGAGACGTGCTTGGGCATCTGGTCGAGGGTGCTCGCGGTGAACAGATTGCGGGTACGGAGCGTGGCGAGCAGGAGCGGCGGATAGAGGGCGCCGGCCATCGTGTGCACGTTGGGGTTGCCGAGGACGACACCGGCGCTCTGCCGCCCGTGCGCCTCGATCAGCGCGGGGACCCGCGCGGCGATCAGGTCGAACGCCTCGCCCCAGGTCGCCTCCCGCAGCACACCGTCCCGGCGCACGAGCGGGGTGCGCAGGCGGTCCGGGTCGGCGTCGAGGCCGCCGAAGGACGCGCCCTTGGGGCAGATGAATCCCCGGCTGAACACATCGTCCCGGTCGCCGCGGGCTCCGGTGACCCTGGTCCCCTCGATGGTGAGCGTGAGACCGCAGGTGGCCTCGCAGAGGGGGCAGATACGCGGCGCGGTACGGGAGTTGCGGGGCTCAAGGGCGTCGTGGGAGTCATGGGCGTCGTGGGACATGGGCCCTCCCCGGGGCGGCGACAGAAGTGGCGCGCGAACATGGGCCGGGCGGGCAGGGCGGCTGCCCCGGCCCCCGCACCGGCCCGGCCGAGCATACCGACCGGTACGCATGGCGGGGAGGGGTTGGTGGCACCGGTCAGCCGAGGACCTGCCCGAGGTAGGCCCTGATCAGGATCCGGGTCTCGGCGACGATGGCCGGGTCGCCCGACGGGTCGGTGCGGAAGGCGAGTTGGAAGAGGGCGTCGGCGGCCTCGACGCTGACCAGGATCGCCCGGAGCAGGTCCTGGTCAAAGCTGCGGCCGAGGTGGCCCGCGAGCAGTTCGGCGAGCCGGCCCGCGACCCGCCGGTTGGCGTCGTCCAACGGGTCGTCGACCGGGGACGGGGCGCCGAAGTCGACGAGGGCGAAGCCGGGGACGGTCCGCTTCATCGCCAGGTACTCGTCGAGTACGGCGTCGATGACCCCGCGCCAGTCGGTGGCCCCGATATCGGTCAGCCGCGCCGTGATGCGGTCGGCGTAGCTGTTCAGGTTGCGCAGGGCCAGGGCGTCGACCAGCGCCCGCTTGTTGGAGAAGAAGCGGTAGACGGAGCCGATGGGCACCTCCGCCCGGACGGCGACGGCACGGGTGGAGAGCTGTTCGTAGCCGGTCTCGTCGAGCAGTTCGGCGCAGGCGTCGAGTATCCGGGCGAGACGTTCGGTGCTGCGCTGCTGCACCGGGGCACGGCGGAGGTTCGGGTTCGCATGGGGCACGGGCTCCATGATGCCGTGGGTCTCCTCTGCGGGCAGGGGTGGTGGAGGCCGGTCCGTCAGGCGATGAGCAGGGCGAGCCCGCCGAGGGTGTACGCGATCATCAGCGCCAGCAGGGGCAGTTGCCCGGCGACGGCACGGGCCGGCGGGAACAGCCGGACGGACCGGTCGTGCGCGGCGACGACCCCCAGGACATGGCCCAGGACGATGGCGGCGACCTGGAGCGTGGCGAGAGCGCCCGGCCCCAGCACCGGCGGGGGCGGAGCGGGATTGTCAGTGCCGAGTGCCACCATGACGGTGCGTGGGCCTTCGGTGACGAAGAGTGTGAAGTAGTGGGCGACGAGATAGCCGAGGGCGATCGGGACGAGCGAGTGCGCGAAGGCGGTGAGCGGGTGCGCGAGGGTGCCGGAGATCAGCCGGGTGGCTCCGGCGCACAGGACGTAGAGGGCGGCGACGAGGGCGACGGCGCCGAGCAGTCCGAGCGTGGCGGTCGGCGTGCGGCCCAGGGGTGACGTCTGCACGGTGGTGATCCAGGAGGGGGAGTCGGAGAAGCCGTCGTACGCGGTGGATCCGAGCATCACGCAGACGGTGGCGACGAGTCCGGGGCCCTGCTCGGTGGCGTCCAGTCCGTTGAACGGGGAGCGCAGGACGAGGCGGCGGTCGGACGGGCGGCGGCCGAGCGGGGACAGGCGGGCCAGCAGGCCGGAGTAGACCTCGAAGGCGTCGGCACGGTCGAACCAGTGGGCCCCGTGGCGGGCGGCCCCCGCCAGGTGGACCGCGGAGTAGAGGGCGAGGAAGAGGAGGAGGGCGGCGGACGACGCGGGGTCGGGCGAGGCCAGTTCGAGCCAGGTGAAGGCGAGGAGTCCGGCCGCGGCGGGCCACATCCCGAGGCGGGCGGGGAGGGGGCGGCCGGTGGCGGGGTCGCGGCGCAGGGCGCGGCAGAGGAGGAGGTGCACGGTGCGCAGCGGATTGAGCAGTCGCCAGACGGGTCCCAGGAGCAGGGAGGCGGGGACGAGTCCGACCCAGAGGAGCACATAGAGGGCGCCGGGGGCGGGATTGCGTTCCGGGTCGTCCGGGCCGAGGAGGAGGTGCAGCAGCACGGACAGGGCGGCGGCCAGGGCGAGTACGCGCGCCGCGAGGCGGGTGGGCCGGGCGTCGGCGAGGCGTTGTACGGCGCCGGGGATCGGGCGGCCCGCCCGCTCGCCCCGGAATCGGGAGGCGGACCAGAGCAGGCCGAGCGCGAGGAAGGAGACGAAGAGCGCGGCGAAGGCTCCCGCGAAGGCGTAGAAGGGCGAGAGAGGCAGGTCGTGCGCGGAGCCGACGCCGTGGGCGAGGACGGTCGCCGGGCTCACCGCGCCTCCGGGATCCGCCGTCACCGTACGACGAGTTGGGTCAGGAGCAGGTCGGACTCGTGTGTCTCGACCTCGAAGAGCCCGGTGCGGTCGGCGGTGAAGGTGAGGGTGGTGGTGCGACCGGCGGGCAGTTCGGCCGCCTTGTCGTAGCCGTGGACGTGGAGGGTGTCGGCGCGGTCGGTGCGGACGCGGAGGGTGATGCGTTCGCCCTTCCGGACCTCGGTGCGGCCGGGGGCGGGGCTGACCTCGCCGTGGGAGACGGTGATGTCCAGGGTGCGGTCGGCGGCGGGCCGGGGCGACGGGTGCGCGGGACTCCCGGTGGTACCGGACGTCGCGGAAGTGCCGGGAGCGAGAGGTGCGGTGGTCTGGATGGGCTCGGCGGCGACGGCCCAGGCGGTGTGGTCGTCGGCGTAGAGCCGGGCGGTGAGGGAACGGCCCTCGCCGGTGGTGGAGCGGGCGAGTGCGCTGGGAAGGTGGTACCAGGGACCGTAGAGACGGGCGAGCGGGCGCCCGTCGAGGAACAGGCGGACATGGCCGCGCCCGGCGAGTGCGGCGCCGCCCACGCTGTCCGGGGTGAAGCGGAAGTTCCGTACGGAGACATGGACGTTCCAGCCGTCCTCGGAGTCGGGCCGTACGGAGAGTGCCACCTCCGGCGCCCGGTCGGCGCCGACCTGGCGCAGTCGGTGACCGCTGCCGTCCTCGGTGGCCAGCAGCCGCCCGACGGCACCGCTCGCCTGCTCGTGGCCGGTCCCGGGCTTGTGATGCGTGGTGGCGCGCCCGCCGCAGCCGCTCGCCGCGAGGACGAGGACGGCCGCGGCGAGAAGGGCGAGCAGACCGCCGCGGACGGGACGGGCCTTCGCGGGGCCGCCGCCGCCACGGAGACGGGCGCGGGGGCGGGTGCAGGCGGGGGGCGGCTTCATGAGGCGTCTCCGTTCGGCGGAGTGCGGGTCGTGGAGGGCTGCCCCTCCGGAACACCGGCGGCCCCCGTGCGCCCGGCCGCCTGTCCGGCGGAGTGCTCGGCCGCGTGCTCACCGGTGGCCTCTTCGGCGTGCTCACCGGCGTCCTTCGCGGTCGCGGGCTCCGGCTCCGCACCGTGGCGCGCGGCGACGACGACCGCCCACAGCACCCACACCACCCCGAGCAGCCCCCGCGCCCACGCCGGACTCAGCGGGATCCACGGGATCATCAGGACCGCCTTGTCGAAGGCGTCCAGCAGGGTGAGCGCGCCCAGGACGACGGTGGTCCAGCCGAAGCCCGGCCGCTCCCGGCGCAGCGCGAGCCCGGTACCGGTCCACCACACACCCGTCAGCAACAGGGCCGCGGCGGGCAGATAGGAGGAGGCGAGCCCCATGGTGGAACCGGCCACGTCCAGGGCGAGACCGGCACCGCCCAGCAGGGTCAGCACGGTCAGGGTCCGGCTGTGGCGCAGCCTGCGCCACCACAGCACCCCGCCGACCAGGGCGAGGACCGCGGCCAGCCCGAGGGCCGCCTGCACCTCGATGCGTTCGATGCCCCGTGCCCCGTACCAGTCGCAGCCGGCCGGCAGCCGTCGCGCCTGCACGTTGTAGTCGGCGCAGACCAGCAGATGGGCGAGTTTCACCGGCTCGCCCGCCAGCCGGTCGGTCGGCCAGGACACCTCACCGCGTCGCGCGCCGCACTCGGGCAGGGTGCGCGGGGTGGCGGCTCCAGTTCCGGGCTGCCAGCAGTTGGAGTCGCCCTGCCCGTCCCACCACACGTCGGTGCGGTTGGGCCGGGACCTGCCCTCCTTGTCCGTGCCGAGGTGATTGCCGGCGTACCGGTTGTGGTGGGAGGTGTCGGCCTGCTTGGCGAGGGAGTTCTCGCCCCGGATGAACGCGGGGGCGGCGCTCAGGAAGAAGGCGGCGCGCCGGTGCCCGTAGACCCAGTTGTTCTCGTACAGGTTCCAGTTGCCTCCCGCGGTGATGATTCCGGTGCCCGGCGGCATGGAGATCTGCGGGCAGACGACCCCCTGTTCGTAGCCGCGCTCCACGGGCGGCTTGGCGCAGGTGCCGTCGGCCACGTACCGGTAGTAGTCGGCGTTGTTGTCGTGGATCAGGTTGCGTTCGAAACGGGCGTGGTTCTGCGGCAGGCCGGGGTGTCCGGGGAAGGCGCTGTCCATCGAGGCGCCGCCCATGTTGTGGTCGAACTCGTTGTCGTGGACATAGACGGAGTCGCCCGCCGTGCCGGAGTAGCCGACCATGTTGTGGTGGCTGCGGCAGCCGGTGATCTCGATGGAGTAGCGGGGGACGTCGTAGCCCCGGCCGTCGTTGATGTCCGAGGCGCTGCCGGGGTAGATGCCGGAGTCGCCGTTCCCGTACGACTCGCAGTTCTTGTAGAGCCCGTGGTCGCTGGCGAAGGTCAGGAAGCCGTACTCGTCGTTCCACCGGGTGAGGACGTCGTCGATGACGAAGCCGTCCTGGGCCAGGACGTACAGGGAGTTGAAGGTGGTGCGCTGCGCGGTGAAGTTCCTGAAGTAGATCCCGTCGGACTTGTCGGCGCGGATCGCGTTGAGCTTCTGGTACTTGGCGTCGATGACGACGTCCGTGCGCTTCGCGCCCGTCCCCTCGATCTGGAGGTCCTTCTTGCCGAGGATCGCGACCAGGTTCTGGTTGTGCGGGCACTGCTTCTGCTGTGCGTAGGTGAGGATCTGGTAGCCGAGCTGCGAGTCGGGGGCCTTGAGCCGGGCGCACTCCCCGGCCGGTTTCGGGAGCGAGGGCTCCTCCTCGTACAGGCCGGGCAGGATCGCGATGGTGGTGCCGGGCCGGACTGCGGCGTCGACGGCCTGTTGCAGATGCCGGTAGCCGGATGTCCTGCACTGTTCGAAGAGGGCCAGGTTCCGGGTCCGCAGCTGCGCCGGGAAGCCCGATATCCGGCGTTCGAAGTCCGCACGGTCGCTCTTGCAGACCAGTAGGTCCGGAGCACCGGCGCGGTACTGGGGGACGCTGCCGGTGCCGTCGGGAAGGGTGAGGGGCCGCTCTTCGTGCGCCTGGGCGGCCGGGGCCGCGAGCAACGCGGCGACGAGCGCCGCGAGAACCACCAGAACTTTGCGTGTCCACGACATGTGCGGGAGAGTAGAGCATTGTTCAACTTTTGGAACCCCCTTGCGCACCACGAATGCCGTTGACGCGCCCTGTTCCGATTCCTACGGTTACCCATAGGATTCGTTGTCCGGCGGATTTCAGGGATTCTCAGCACCGGGAGCGCATGATGAGCGGCATCGAGCAGGCGGGGAAGACGGCAAAGGAGCCGGCGTACTCATCCGGCTTCGGCAATCAGCACAGCACGGAGGCGGTTCCGGGCGCCCTGCCGCACGGCCGCAACTCGCCCCAGCGTGCCCCTCTCGGGCTGTACGCGGAGCAGCTGAGCGGCTCCGCGTTCACCGAACCGCGGGCCCACAACCGCCGTTCCTGGCTCTACCGGATCCGCCCCTCGGCCGCCCACCCGCCGTTCGTCCGCGTCGACAACGGCGCCGTGCGCACCGCGCCGTTCACCGAGTCGGTCCCCGACCCCAACCGGCTCCGCTGGAACCCGCTGCCCGCCCCCTCCCCCGGCACCGACTTCCTGTCCGGTCTGTGGACGCTGGGCGGCAACGGCGACGCCGGGCAGCGCACCGGCATGGCCGTGCACCTCTACCACGCCAACTCCTCCATGACGGACCGGGTGTTCAGCGATTCGGACGGCGAACTGCTGATCGTCCCGGAACGCGGCGGCCTGCTGCTGCGCACCGAACTGGGCCTGCTGCGCGCCGAACCGGGGCACATCGCGCTCATCCCGCGCGGCGTCCGATTCCGGGTGGAGCTGCTGGACACCACCGCCCGCGGCTACGTCTGCGAGAACTACGGTCAGCCGTTCGTCCTCCCCGACCTCGGGCCGATCGGCGCCAACGGCCTGGCGAACGCGCGGGACTTCCTGGCCCCCGTCGCCGCGTACGAGGACCGCGAAGGCCCCGTCGAAGTCGTCAACAAGTTCTGCGGCAACCTCTGGTCGGCGACCTACGACCACTCCCCGCTCGATGTCGTCGCCTGGCACGGCAACCACACCCCGTACGTCTACGACCTGCGCCGTTTCAATGTCATCGGATCGATCAGCTACGACCACCCCGACCCCTCGATCTTCACGGTGCTGACCTCGCCGTCCGACACCCCCGGTCTCGCCGGGGTGGACTTCGTCGTCTTCGCCCCGCGCTGGCTGGTCGGCGAGGACACCTTCCGCCCGCCGTACTTCCACCGCAATGTGATGAGCGAGTACATGGGTCTGATCGAGGGGGCGTACGACGCGAAGGCGGACGGTTTCGTCCCCGGCGGCGGATCGCTGCACAACATGATGTCCGCGCACGGCCCGGACCACGCGACCTTCGAACGGGCGAGCGCGGCGGAGCTGAAGCCACAGAAGATCGACGACGGTCTTGCCTTCATGTTCGAGACCCGTTGGCCCGTCACGGCGACCGCGCAGGCCGCGACCGCCGACCACCTGCAACGCCGGTACGACGACGTATGGCAGGGTCTGACCCGCAACTTCCGCCCGTAGGCGCGGAGCGGAACACGGCGCGCGGGGCGCCGGCGGAGAGAAACGACCGAGGTGACCGGGTGAGCGGGGTGAACGAGGTGGGTGAGCCGGGCGGAGCGGACAGCGCGGGCCGGGCGCTCCGGGTGGACGAGGTGCGCCACACACCTGCCTTCGCCCCCGACTCGCTGGTGCTGAACCGGAAGCTCCCCCTCTGGTACCAGGTCTCGCAGTCGCTGCGGGCCTCGATACTCGGCCGCCCGCAGGACGCCTCGCCGCGGCTGCCCACCGAGGAACAACTCGCCGTGCACTACGGCGTCAGCGTCCTGACCATGCGCCAGGCCCTGAAGGAGCTGGAGACGGAAGGGCTGATCAGCAGGCACCGGCGGCGCGGCACGTTCATCGAGCCGCGCGCCCGCCGTGTCTCGCCGGTCCGGCTGCTGGGCTCGGTCGACGCGATCGTGGCCCAGCAGTCGGGCGAGCGGACCACCGTCCTGGGCCACGGTCCGGGCGCGGTCCCGGGCGACCTCGCCGAGTTCTTCCCGGACTGCGCCGAGGTGGTCAGCTACCGGCGGCTGCGCTGCGACGACGAGACGGGCGAGCCCACCAACTGGGCGGAGAACGCCCTGCGTCCCGAGGTCGCGGCCCGCCTCGATGTGGCCGATCTCGAACGCTGGCCGATGACGAAGGTGCTGCGCGACGCCCTCGGGGTGCGGATCTCCCGGATCACCGACACCGTGGAGGCCCGCCTCGCCGACCCGGTCACCTCCGAACTGCTCCGGATTCCGCTGCTGAGCCCGATCCTGCACTACACGGGGGTGACCTACGACGACGGCGGCCGGGTCGTGGACGTGGCGCGGATCAGGTACCGGGGCGACCGTTTCTCCTTCTCCGTGACGGTCGAGGCGCACTGACACCGCCCCCTGGGGGCGTGCCCCGCCGTTACGATGCCGGAGGTTCGGCGGACGTGGCGAGGGGGAGGACGACACGGTGGCAGCGCGGAGGGCGGCCGGGGCCGGCGGGGACGCGGATTTCCCGCTGCTCGACGAGTTGATGCCATGGTCGGTGCGACCGCTCAGAACCGGGCGCTCCTGGGTGACCGGCCCCGACCGGACGACGCTCAAGGCACGGTGGGAGCTGCTGGTCCGGGCCGAAGGCGCCGAGCAGGAAAGGCTGTTCGGGCCCAGCCGCTCCCGTACGCCGCACACCCCGGTCGCCGCGCTGCCCGGCCGGAACACCGCGACGGGCAGGTTCGCCCGGGACCCCGGGCCCTTCCCCGAACCCGTACGCATCCTGCACGGCCCCTACGACGAACAGTGGCTGATCCCCGACCACCGGCTGATCGACGCCGCCCGCCCCGAGCTGTGGCGGGTCGCGGACGAGCACCAGCTCTTCGCCGTCGAGCACGGGTACGTACCGCAGGCCCCGGGACCCGCCCTCTCGGTGACGGCGCTGCTCCCCGACGGGCACTCCCCCGCCGGGCGGCCCGGCCGCATCCGGCCGCTGTACCGGCGGCCCGGCGGCAGCGAACCCAACCTCGCACCGGGCCTGCTCGATCTGCTGCGCCGCCGGATCGGGGGCGAGGGCCGCACCGGCCCGGACGCGCCCACCGCCGAGTCCGTACTGGCCTGGGTGCTCGCCGTCGCCCGCCCTTCCCCCGCGGGCTGCTCCGTACCGCTGCCCGCCGACGGACCGCTGTGGTCGGCCGGGGTGGAGCTGGGCCGGGAGCTGATGCGGGCACAGCTGCGTGGAGCACGCGGCGGTGAACGTCCCCGGCTGCCGGGCGGCCGTCGTCCCTATGTGCGGGCGGCGATCCCGCCCCGGCCGCTCACGCTGGAGTACGACCCCGGCGAGGAGGTGCTCGCCATCGGTGAGGGCCGCATCTCCCCCGTGCCCGCCGGGGCGTGGGAGTTCCGGGTGAGCGGCGTACGGATGCTGGAGCTCTGGATCGAGCGGCGTACGGCGGCGGCAGCCAGAACGGCCACCGGGGCCGGAGGCGAGCCCGGAGGCGGCGGTCTGGAGACGGTCGGCCCGCCCGGCTGGCCCCGGGAATGGACCTCGGAGCTGCTCGAACTCATCACCGTCCTCGCGCTCCTCGACGGGCTCCGGGCCGGGCAGCGGGCGCTGCGGGCGCGGCTGCTCGGGGCGCCGCTGCTCTCCCGCGAGGAGCTGCTGAGCGCCGGGGTGCTGCCGGTCGCGGCGGCGTCGCGGCGGCCCGCCTCCGTGCTCGATCACCACGAGGAGGGCCCGGACGGACAGTTCGCGCTGCTGTGACCGGCCGCGAAGGGGCTGGACGCTGCGGCGGGGACGCGGCGTGGGGCGGGAGCGGCCGCGAGGCGGGTGGTGACCGTGGGACAGGGGGTGCCGTGGGACAGGGTCCGCACCGTGAGGCAGCGGTGCACCGTGGGACAGGGGCGCGCCTTGGGGCAAGAGCCCACGTTGAGGCAAGAGCCCACGTTGAGGCAAGAGCTCACGTTGAGGCAGGGGCGCGCCTTGGGGCAGGGGTGACAAAGCTGCCGCGTACACGATAAGTACCGTGCTCATGAGCACTCAGCCGCTTCCCCTCGACGGTATGACGGTGGTCGCCGTCGAACAGGCCGTCGCCGCCCCCTTCGCCACCCGACAGCTCGCCGACCTCGGCGCCAGGGTCATCAAGGTGGAGCGCCCGGACGGCGGTGACTTCGCACGCGGCTACGACACCGCGGCCCGCGGCCTCGCCTCGCATTTCGTCTGGTGCAACCGGGGCAAGGAGTCCCTGGCGGTCGACCTCAAGGACGCCCGCGGGCTCGCCGTGGTGCGCCGGCTCGTCGCGGACGCCGATGTGTTCGTACAGAATCTGGCCCAGGGCGCGGCCGCCCGCCTCGGTCTCGACGCCGCGACGCTCTGTGCCGCCCACCCGCGTCTGGTGGCCGTGGACATCTCCGGGTACGGGCCGGCGGGACCGTACGCCCACAAGCGGGCCTACGACATGCTCGTCCAGTGCGAGGCGGGTCTGGTCTCCGTCACCGGCACCCCCGGGCAGCCGGTGAAGTCCGGCATCCCGGCGGCCGATATCGCGGCGGCGATGTACGCGTTCTCCGGTGTGCTCGCGGCGCTGCTGCGGCGCGCCACCACCGGGCGCGGCGGACGGGTGGAGATCTCCATGCTGGACTCGCTGAGCGAGTGGATGGGGCATCCGTTGCACCAGGTGATGCATGGAGGCACGACCCCGGCGCGCACGGGGCTCGCGCACTCGGTCATCGCCCCGTACGACGCCTACCCGACCGTGGACGGGCAGCGGGTGCTGCTGTCCGTGCAGAACGACCGGGAGTGGCGCCGCCTCGCCGAGCAGGTGCTGCGACGGCCGGAGCTGGCGGACGATCCGGACTTCGCCACGAACACCGCCCGGACCGCCAACCGGAAGCGGACCGACGACGCGGTGGCGCGGGCACTGGCCGGGCTGAGCTGCGAAGAGGCGTTGGCCGGGCTGGAGAAGGCGGGCATCGCCTGTGCCCGCCTGAACAGCGTGGCGGACGTCGCGGCCCATCCGCAGCTGGCGGCACGGGACCGGTGGCGGGAAGTGGACTCACCGGTCGGGGCGCTGCGGGCGCTGCTTCCGCCGATCTCGCTGCCGGGCGGGGCGGAGCTGCGGATGGGTGCCGTACCGGCGCTGGGCGAGCACACCGACGCACTGCTGCGAGCCCTGGGAATGACGGACGGGCAGACAGCAGTGCTACGCCGGGACGGTGTGATCGCCTGAGCCGCCCCGGGTGACGGGCCGGATCAGTGGTGACGTGCCGTCTGATCAGCGGCGGCTGCCGAAGAGCGAGCGCCGCAGTCGCCGCAGCGGTGCGAAGAGCGAGACACGCGCGCTCTTGCTCCGGCGGCGGTGCGCGGCATCGCGCGAGGTCAGCTCACGCATCAGCAGGGTCGCTTCCGCCGCGTCGCGCTGCGGGACGGCAGGGCCGCCGAGCACCGCGAGATGGCGGTCGAGGCGCGAACTGGTCGCGCTGCTGCCGCAGGTAATGGCAGGCACTCGCGGCCTGCTTCGCACCGTTATCTGTTCCATGTCACTCCCCACCCGTACGAGGGCACCCGGCCCGGGCAGGTTAACCCTATCGCCCCGCGATGACACTCGTGTATCCCGGTTGCAGGATTGAGCACACACATACGGAGGTTGACGACCAGTTACCGAATCTGTCCGATTCCAGGGCGACTTGGACAGATCGGGCCGGTGCCGATCCCCCGGTCCGATCCGGTCCGTGCCGGTCCGTGCCGGCCCATTCCGGTCCCGTGGACCAGGAGACCCCGACCGGCGGGCCTCCTGGTCCACGGGGCGGACGCGGTCAGGCGGCCGACTTCAGGACGGGCAGATAGCCGCCCGACTGCCCGGCGGCGGTGGGGTGGTAGGACTCACCGATGTTGGTCCAGTTCACGCTGTGCAGCCATACGCTGCTTGAGCAGATCTCATGCCCGGCGAAGGTCTTCGCGACATCACCGAAGGTGAAGCCGTGGTCGGCGGCACGCTTGGCGGTGGCCGCGTTGAGGTAGTCGGCGGCGCCGTTGATGGCGGCGCGCTCCTTCTCGTTCAGACCGGCGAGGCAGCTGCCGCCGAGCTTGTAGAAGCGGGGGTAGCCGAGGACGACGACCCTGGCGGAGGGAGCCTTGGCGCTGATCGCCGTGTACACGGAGTCGAGTTTGCCGGGCAGGGTCGAGTCGACGTAGGCGCGCGCCGTGGCGATCCGGCTGAGGCAGGTCGACTCCGACTGGAGGACACAGGTCGTCATGACGTCGGCGAAGCCCGCGTCGTTGCCGCCGATGGAGATCGAGACCAGGTCCGTCGAGGAGTTCAGCGGGCCGAGCTGACCACCCGTGACATCCCCGGTACGAGCACCGGAGCAGGCGGTGAAGGCGAACGAGGACGGGGAGTTGGCGGCGGCCCAGAGCGCCGGGTAGGCGCGGGTGCTGCGCTTGCAGTCGCCACTGGCACTGTCGTAGCTGCCGGACCCGACGCCCGAGGAGTACGAGTCGCCGAGGGCCACGTAGTCGACGGCCTTGACGGTTTCGGCGGCGTCGGCCGCGCCTGCCCCGGTGAGGGCGAGCACGGTACCGAGCAGGAGAGAGGACGAGAACGCCACGAGTCTGGACATATTCATGGGACCTCCTTGAGCAGGGATGTCTGCTCCGTCCGTGGTAGCAGCAGCACCCATGGGACAGGAAGTGTCCATGTCAAAGATTCTTGGCGAATGCGCCTTACCGCCCCCTTGAGTTCAACGGGAGCCGGGTACGGCCGCCCCGCACGAGGTGGTGAAACCTGGGTGCGCGGGGTCGCCCCGTACCGGATCATGGGCGCCATGTCTGCCAACCCTGAGTCCGCTCTGCCGATCCGGCTCACCGTCGACGACAGTGATTCACCCTCCGACGTCGTCGACGCGCTGTTCCTCGGCCGCTTCGCGACGGGCGAGCAGCCGTACTCCCACAGCTCCTCCCTCGACCGCGTCAAGTCCGGTGCGACCCTGCTGCCCCCGGCCGCCAAGGTGCTGCGGGCCGCCCGCGACGACGACCGCAGCGCCGTCCTCGCCGAGGGCGACGGCTGGACCCTGCTGGTCTCCCGCTGGAACCGGGGCGCCGACGTCACCGTCACCGCGACCAGCCCCGAGCTGGCGGAGAAGATGCTCGGGCAGGCGACGG
Source organism: Streptomyces sp. NBC_01237 (assembly GCF_035917275.1). Lineage (NCBI taxonomy): Bacteria > Bacillati > Actinomycetota > Actinomycetes > Kitasatosporales > Streptomycetaceae > Streptomyces > Streptomyces sp. NBC_01237. The sequence goes on from NZ_CP108508.1 coordinate 1,793,096, forward strand.
ACGGCGCCCAGGACGAACCGGAACCACAGCCCGACAACGTGACCATGGGCTTCTGGTACGTCTCCCCGCGCCGCGGCCCGTACCGCACCACCCGGCAGATCGCCGCCGGGACCTGGGACGAGGTCCGCCCCAACTACACGGCTCCGGTGGCTCGGGCCATGGACCGGCTGATGAAGGTGACCCCGGACGACATCGCGGGCCGGCTGCTCCTGCTGCACGGTCCGCCCGGCACCGGCAAGACGTCCGCGCTGCGCACCCTGGCCCGGTCCTGGCGCGACTGGTGCCAGGTCGACTGTGTGCTGGATCCCGAGCGGCTGTTCAACGACGTCGGCTATCTGATGGACATCGCGATCGGCGAGGACGACGGCACGGCGAAGGGGCGCTGGCGCCTGCTGCTCCTGGAGGACTGCGACGAACTGATCCGCGGCGAGGCCAAGCACACGGCGGGCCAGGCGCTGTCCCGGCTGCTGAATCTGACGGACGGCCTGCTCGGTCAGGGACGCAACGTCCTGGTGGGGGTCACCACCAACGAGGACCTGGAGCGGCTCCACCCGGCGGTCGTCAGGCCGGGCCGCTGTCTGGCCCGGATCGAGGTGGGCGCGCTGACCCGCCAGGAGTCGGTGTCCTGGCTGGGTACGGAGGAGGGGCTCGGCCGGGAGGGCGCGACGCTGGCGGAGCTGTACGCGCTGCGGCGCGGCAGCGGTCCCGCGTCGGTGCCGAAGCAGGACGCGGGTGCGGACGCGGGCCTCTACCTCTGACTCCGGGTCCGTCTCGGTCCCCGGGTCCGTCTCTGACTCCGGGTCCGTCTCGGTCCCCAGGTCCGTCTCGGTCTCGGGGTCCGTCTCGGTCTCGGGGTCCGGCTCCGGGGCGGCGCGCGCGCCCGCCTCCGTCGGCCCGTGCCTCTGTCCACCGGCCCGTGCCCGCCGGTCACCTCCGGGGTGCCGTCATCGTGCGTACGCGGCCCGTACCGCGTCCTGGGCGAGCGCGACCGCCTGCGCCCGGGACAGGCCGAGCCGCTGGGCCAGCTCGGCGTACTCCTGTGCGGCGGTCGCGGCCTTCCGCTCGGCCGCGTCCCCGGCGGCCGCGACGAACGTGCCGTTCCGGCCGCGGGTCTCGATCACCCCGTCGGCCTCCAGCGCGCGGTACGCCTTGGCCACGGTGTTGGCGGCGAGGCCGAGCTCATCGGCGAAGCCGCGTACGGTCGGGAGCCGGTGGCCGACGGGCAGGGCGCCGGAGCGGGCCAGTTCGGAGAGCTGCGTGCGCAGCTGCTCGTACGGGGCGATGCCGGCATCCGGGTCAATGGCGATCTTCAGGGTCACGGGCCGATTCTCCCCCACCGCGGGAAATTGGGGAGCGGTTCGGGCCGGGCTCCACGTAGCGTCCGGCGCATGACTGTCATCGTTCGCGACTTCCGGCCCACCGACGCGCAGGGGTGGGTCCGGGTGCGCCGGGCCGCACTTCCGTACATGGTGGCCACCGCCGAACAGATCACCTTCGATCTGGACGCCTCCCACCCCGACCGGCGCTACCGGCTGCTGGTCGCCGAGGAGGACGGGGAGATCATCGGCACGGCACAGGTCGGCATCGCCCACGAGAGCCCCGAGCCGGGGCAGGGGTTCTGCAATCCGTACACCCGTCCGGACCGGCTGGGCCGTGGGGCGGGCTCGCTGCTGCTGACCACCGCCGAGGAGTATCTGGCCGGGATCGGGGCCGTCGCCGTCTACACCTGGGTCCTCGACGAACCGGCCAACCGGGAGTTCGCCCGCAAGCGCGGTTACACGGCGAGGCGGCCCGCCCACTTCCTGCACCTCGACCTGGCGAACGGCACGCTGCCGCCGCGTCAGGAGGTCCCCGCGGGCATCGAGCTGCGTACGGCGGCCGACTTCGCCGACGATCCGCGGCCGCTGTTCGAGGCCGACGCGGAGACGACGGCGGACGAGCCCAGCGACACCCCCAGCGAACTCGCGGACTACGAGGACTGGCTGAACAGCACGTGGCGCCATCCCTGCTTCGACAGCGGGCTGACCTCGGTCGCGATGGTGGACGGCGAGGTGGCGGCCTTCAGCGCGGCCACGACCGACGGGCGGACCACCTACTCGACGGGTATGACCGGAACCCGCAGGGCATACCGCGGCCGGGGTCTGGCGAAGCTCGCGAAGAACGACTCCCTGCACCGGGCGCGCGCCGCCGGGTACACGGACGCGTACACCGGGAACGACGCGGGCAACGGTCCGATGCTGGCGATCAACGACTGGTTCGGCTACCGGATCTGCGCCACGGAGGTACGCCATGTCCGCACCCTCGTCTGAACCGGTGGACGTCCTCGTCGCCCTGACCAAGGCGGGCCGCACCAAGATCCGCTACCCCGCCGCACTGCTGCGCGACGACGGCACCCGGGTGACCGTACGGGCCCCCTGGGCGGCGCCCGGTGTCCGGGACTTCGGCTTCGTACGGTTCGAGCCGGGCGATGTCTTCACCGAGCACTACTGGCGGGACCGGTGGTTCGCGGTGAAGGAGGTGCGTACGGGGGACGGCGAGCTGAAGGGCTGGTACTGCGACATCACCCGGCCCGCCGTCCTGGCGGACGGTGTGCTGTCGGTCGAGGATCTGGACCTGGACCTGTGGGTGTCGGCGGACGGCACGTCCGTACTGCGGCTGGACGAGGACGAGTTCGCACGGAGCGGCCTCGCCGGGCATGACCCGGACGCGGCCGGAGCGGCGGTCCGGGCGCTGGACGAACTGGAACACCTCGCCCGTACCGAAGGCCTGGCCCCGCTGCTCGCCTGATGAGGGCTGTCCCGGGGCCTCTCGCTCACGCCCAGCGCCGTGCCGTCGTCCCTGAGGGATCGGCGTGCGGACGGGTGCCCGCCACCAGCTCCACCTCGTGTCCCGCCGTGTCCTCCAGATACGCGGCGTAGTGCTCGCCGCCGCCCGCGTACGGATGGCGGTCGGGGAAGAGCAGCCGCCAGCCGTGCGCGGGGGCCTCGGCCACCAGGGCGTCGAGGGTGGCCCGGTCACGGACGTGGAAGGCCAGGTGGTTGAGGCCGGGGCGGCGGCGGTCGTGCGGGCCACGGGCCAGGTCGGGCGACTGCTCCAGGACGAGATAGGCGCTGCCGCGCCGCCAGCTGCGGCCGTGCTGCCAGCGCTGGTACGGAACATGGCCGAGGCGGCCGAGCAGCCAGCCCCAGCACTTCTCGGCCCCGGCCAGGTCGCTCACCCACAGTTCGATGTGGTGGACCCGGCCGGTGCCGGCCCCGGCGGGCCGGAGCGGGACGGCCCGCGCGATGCCCGCCGGGTCGTAGGCGATGGGGTCGCCGTCCTCGTGCCAGTGGATCAGGAAGTGCTCGTCCGCCCGGTATCCGTCGAGGCCGGCGCGGCAGTAGGCGACGATGTCGTCCGGCAGGGCGTCCAGCGGGAACCAGGCCAGTTCGGAGCACTTACCCGGTTCGGCGTTGCGGGGCGGGCGGGCCGCGTCGTACTCCGCCTCGAAGAACCAGCCCATGCGCGGGGCACCGGCGGGACCCCGGTGCTGCATCACGAGGGCGACCCGCAGCTCCTCGGGGTCCAGCTCCACACCGATCTCCTCGGCCGTCTCCCGGATCATCGCCTCCCGGACGTCCTCGCCGTCCTCCGCGTGGCCGGAGGGCATGTTGAACAGCCCGTCCGCGTATCCCGTACCGGCCCGGCGGGCGAGCAGGACATCGGGGCCGCGGCGGAGGATCAGATGGACGTCGACGACCTCCGTGTGCCGCCGCGGCGGCTCCGCGCGGGCCACCAGGGCGTACCGCTCGTCGTCCACCTCCTTGCCCCAGAGCCGGGCGTCACCGGACAGGGCCTCGTGGTGGATGCGCTCGGTGTGCGGGGCGAGCAGCGCGGTGAGGCGGGCCGCGGGGAGGCCGACCCCGCCCCACACCCCTTCGACCAGCACCAGCCGCCCGCCGGGCTTCAGCAGACCGAACCAGTGGCGAAGGGCCGCCGCCGGATCGGGCAGCAGCCACACCACGTGCCGCGCGACGATCACATCGAACCGCCGGTCGCCCAGAGGCGGATCGGCGGCGTCCCCGACGAGCACCTCGGAGCCGGTCCCCGCGAGCTTGGCCCGCGCCTGCTCGGCCATCCGCGGCGACCGGTCGACGGCGGTGACCCGGTGTCCCTGTCCGGCGGCGAGCAGCGCGAGGCTGCCGGTGCCGCACCCCAGGTCGAGCACCTCGGAGCCGGTGGCGGGCAGCCAGTTCTCCAGCCGTCCGGCCCAGGCGTCGCGGACCGCCGGATCGAGCAGTCCGTGGTCGGGTTCCTCGTCGAAGGAGTCGGCGGCGGCGTCCCAGTCGATCGTCGTCATACCGTCGATAATCCCAGCCGCCACCGACAGCGCGGAGCCCCCGGGGACGCACGGGCCGCCCGGATCCCGCCGGGCGGCCCCCTGTGCTACTTCCGCTCCGTCGCTCGCCGGCGTACCACCAGCCCGCGCACCAGCGGCCAGGCCACGATCAGCACCACGATCGCGTAGACCGTCACCGAGAACGGGGTGTTGACCAGGCCCGAGAGGCTGCCGTCGCTGATCTGGAGCGCGCGCCGCAGCTGCTGTTCGGCGGCCGGTCCGAGGATCACCCCGATCACGGCGGGGAGCACCGGCAGCCCGTACCGCCGCATCCCGAACCCGATCAGACCGATCACCAGCAGGATCACCAGGTCGAGCGACTCGCCGCCGACCGCGTACGCGCCGACCGCGGCGAAGAACAGGATGCCCGCGTACAGATACGGGCGCGGGATCCGCAGCAGCTTCGCCCACACGGGTGCCAGCGGCAGGTTGAGGGCGAGCAGCAGCACCATGCCGACGAAGAGCGAGGCGATGAGGCCCCAGACCAGCTCGGGTTCACGTTCGAACAGGAGGGGGCCGGGCTGGATGCCGTACTGCTGGAAGGCGGCCAGCATCACGGCGGCGACCGCGGTGGTGGGCAGGCCGAGGGTGAGCATCGAGACGAGCGTGCCCGCGGCGGAGGCGGAGGCCGCCGCCTCCGGCCCCGCGACCCCTTCGATGGCGCCCTTGCCGAACTGTGCCCGGTGCTTGGAGAGCCGCTTCTCCGTGACGTACGAGAGGAAGGTGGGGATCTCCGCGCCGCCCGCCGGGATCGCGCCGAACGGGAAGCCGATGAGGGGGCCGCGCAGCCAGGGCTTCCAGGTGCGCCCGAGGTCCGCCCGGCCGAGCCAGGGGCGGCCGACGGGGATCGGCTCGCCGGTGGAGCGGCGCAGATGGGCGGCGACCCAGAGGGCTTCGCCGATGGCGAAGAGCCCGACGGCGACGATCACCACGTCGATGCCGTCGGCCAGTTGGAGCGAGCCGAAGGTGAGGCGTTGCTGGCCGGTCATCTGGTCCAGGCCCACGAGGCCGATGGTGAGACCGATCAGGAGGGAGGCGAGGCCGCGGACGCGGGAGGAGCCGAGGACGGAGGTGACGGCGACGAAGGCCAGCACCATGATGGCGAAGTAGTCGGGGGCCCCGATGTCGACGGCCAGGGAGGCCACCGTCGGAGCGAGGACGACCAGCAGGATCGTGCCGATCATGCCGCCCGCGAAGTGTCCGATCGCCGCGGCGGCCAGCGCCTGCGCTCCGCGGCCGGACTTCGCCATCGGGTTGCCCTCGATCGCGGCGACGACGGCCGCGCTCTCGCCGGGGGTGTTGAGGAGGATCGAGGTGGTGGAGCCGCCGAACATCGCGCCGTAGTAGATCCCGGCGAACATGATGAACGCGCCGGTCGGTTCGAGTCCGTAGGTGACCGGCAGCAGCAGTGCCACCGCCATGGCGGGTCCGATGCCGGGGAGCACACCGATCGCCGTGCCCAGCAGGACACCGAGCGCGGCCCAGAGCAGATTGGCCGGCGTGAGCGCCGTACCGAAGCCGTCGATGAGGGAGTTGAGGGAATCCATCGGTCAGAGCACCCCCATCAGCGGGCCGCCCGGAAGCGGGACCCCGAGCAGGCTGTCGAAGACGAAATAGGTGACGAGGGAGAGTCCGGCCGCGATGAGCGGGTCGCGGTCGTGGTGCCGGCTGCCGAGCGCGTAGGCGGAGCCCCAGAAGAGCAGCGCGCCGACGACCGGGAAGCCGAGCGGGTCGATCAGTACGGCACTCGCGAGGAAGACCCCGGCGAGCAGGAGCACGGTCTTCCGGTCGGCGGGCTCGGCGAGGTCGATGTCCTCGCCTCCCTCCGCCTCGCCGCGACCGCCGCGCAGGACGTCCACGGCGAGGAGTACGGCGACCACGAGCAGTCCGGTGCCGATGACGAGCGGGACGGTCCTGGGGCCGACCGGGCCGCGCTGGGTGAGGGTGACGCTCATGGTGAGGGCGTCGGTGAGGACCAGGACGCCGAGAGCGAGGAGCAGGACGCAGACGCCGAGTTCGGAGTGGTCGCGCAGCCAGGAGCCGCGCCCGGGGGCGGGGACAGGGCCGGGGACAGGGCCGGGGGCAGAGGCGGTGGGCGCCGTGTCGTCGGTGGTCACAGTCCCAGCTCCTTGAGGACCGTGGCGACGCGCCGGTCCTGGGCGTCCAGGAAGTCGCCGAAGGCGTCGCCGGTGAGGAAGGCGTCGTCCCAGCCGTTCTTCTTCATCGAGTCCTTCCACTGCTTCGAGCCGTGCAGTTTCCGGACCAGGCCGACGAGCTTGTCGCGTTCGGCGTCGGAGAGACCGGGCGGGGCGACGATGCCGCGCCAGTTGGTGAAGTCGGTGTCCAGCCCGGCCTCGCGGAGGGTGGGGGCGTCGAGTCCGGGGACCCTCCTGGGACCGGTGACGGCGAGCAGCCGCAGCTCGCCCGCCTTGATCTGGTCGAGGTATTCGCCGACCCCGGAGACGCCGAAGGCGACCTTGTCGCCGAGGATCGAGGCGAGCAGCTCGCCGCCGCCGTCGAACGGGATGTAGTTGACCTGTTTCGGGGCGATGCCCGCGGCCTTCGCCATCAGCATCGGGGCGAGGTGGTCGGGGCCGCCGGGCGAGGACCCGCCGCCGACCGGGAGTCCGGCCGGGTCGGCCTTCCACGCGGTGAGCAGTTGGCCGATGCTCCTGTACGGAGAGTCCTTGGCGACGACGACGATGTCCTGCTCCTCCGTGAGCCGGGCGATCGGAGTCGTGTCACCCAGGGTCTTGGGGGACTTGTTGGTGTGGACCGCGCCGACCACACCGAGGCCCATGGACATCGCGAGCCTGCCGTTGCCGTGTTCGCCGACGAGCCGGGTCAGGCCGACGGTGCCGCCCGCGCCGGGGAGGTTGAACACCTCGACGTTGTGGGTGAGTCCGGCGTCCTCGGCGTTCTTGGCGGCGGTGCGCGCCGTGATGTCGTAACCGCCGCCGGGGGTGTTGGGGACCATGAGGCGCAGTCCGGGGATCTGCGTGCCGCTGTCCGAGCCGCTGCCCGTGGAGAGCAGCGGCGGCCCCACGAGCACCAGCACCGCCGCCCCGAGCAGGGCGAGTGGAGTGCGCAATCGCACGGGTTCCGCCTTTCGCCGTGAAGTGGCCCACATGTTGCCCGCGTGTGAACGGCCTGTCTCCGTTCCGGAATCAACGGACGTTGTGGTCGTTGTGGTCGCGCTCTACGGTGGCCGCGTGACAAAGGTGCTGGTGGTGGACGACGACTTCATGGTCGCGAAGCTGCACAGCCGCTATGTGTCCGCGATGGCCGGATTTACGGTCGTCGGGGTGGCCCACAGCGGCGCCGAAGCGCTGCGCGCGGCCCGGCGGTTGCGCCCCGATCTGGTACTGCTCGACATCTATCTGCCCGATATCGACGGGATCAGCGTGCTGCGGGAGCTGCGTGCGGCGGAGGAGCGGGACGCGGACGGGCACAGTGCCGACGCCCTCTTCATCACCGCCGCCCGCGACGCGGGCGTGGTCAGGGCGGCGTTGCGGGCCGGTGCGCTGCACTATCTGATCAAGCCGTTCCACCGGTCGGCGCTGGTGGAGCAGTTGCACCATGTGGCCTCGCTGCGCAACCGGCTCGACGCCCTGGACGAGGCGCGGCAGGAGGCCCGCCAGGAGGACGTGGACCACATATTCGGCACCCGCCCGCCGGGCTCCCGCGAACTGCCCAAGGGGCTCGCGGCGCACACGGCCGATCTGGTGGAGCGCATCCTGCGGGAGCACCCCCAGGGGCTGTCCGCGTCCGAGTGCGCGCAGGCGGGGGCGCTCTCCCGGGTCAGCACCCGCCGCTACCTCGAATACTTCGCGGAGACGGGGCGGGCCGAGGTGACGCTGCGGTACGGGGGCACGGGACGGCCCGAGCGCCGCTACCGGGCCCTGAGCTGACCCGGTCGCGGCGGGCGGGGTCCAGGTGCCGCACGACTGGAACGGGGTGAACATGGCCGATGCGGCGGGCAGGCAACGGGAGTTGATCCCTGACGGCAAGCTGTGCAGCGCGGGCAACGGCAGGTTAAGGGGACCCGATCTGCCGCGCGCCGACCGGCCGGCGACCGGGATGCCGGCGGGCGGCCACGCCTTCCGCTTCCGGGCCACGGCACCGCACAGGGGTTTCTTCGCGCCCTGCCTCACCAGGGCGGGCTACGACCCGGCGAAGCCCCTGGCCCGGTCGGACCTGGCGGAGAAGCCGTTCGCCGAGGCCACCGATCCGAAGCTGGAGGGCGGTTCGTACGTCTTCCGAGGCACCGTGCCCGAGCGTTCGGGGCGGCAGGTGCTCGCCGGGACCGGGAGCACGAGCGGCGGCAGCAACGCGTACCTGGTGATGGGCGGGACCACCGCGCTCGCCGTCGGCGCGGCCGTGCTGTTCGCCTCGGTGCGCCGCCGGGGCGTGTCCGCCGCCCGGCACCGCCGCTGACGGACAGACCCAGCCTGCCCTCCGCCGTTCCGCCCCTTCCGCCCCTTCCGCTGCCGAGGGACCGCTGCCGCCCCACCGGGCAGCGGTCCCTCGGTGTGATGACCGGTGCGGCCTCCGGGTCAGCCGACCACCGAGGCGCAGGTCGTCGGGGTGGCGCGCGCCGGGTCGAGGGCGTTCGCGACCTCGTGGAAGGCGATCCGGTCGATGGTCCCGATCGCCACGTGCTCGGACAGGTCGACCGGGCACAGGTCCTGGAGCAGGACGTTGCGTACGTTCGGGCCGTCGAGGTACTGCGTGCGGTACGGGGTGACGACCTCGTCGTACCTGGTCGCGATGACGGTGTAGCGGACGCCCGGCACGGTGTCCCCGCCCGCGTTGAGCTTGGTGATGAACGGCGAGCCCGCGATCTGGTCGGCGAGGCCGGGGGTCTTCGCGGTGAGCAGGTCCTCGGCGCCGGGGAAGTACGGCAGCAGCTTGGTCAGCCCCAGGAGCGTGGTGCCGTGGTTGTCGGGGGCGATCCCGATGAGGGCGTTCACCTTGCCGGCGCCGCCGAGGAACTTCAGGTAGTAGTTCGGCATCATGCCGCCCTGCGAGTGGCCGACCAGGTCGGCCTTGGGCGCTCCGGTGGCGGCGAGCACCTTGTCGACGAACGTGTCGAGCTGTCCGGCGGACTTGTCGATGGGGCCGAGTCCGTTGAAGAACGGCACGCCGGGGAGCTGGCCGTAGTCGAGCGAGTAGACGCAGTAGCCCCGGTTGACGAGGTAGGGGGCGAGGACGAGCCAGTTGTCGATCGAGTTCCCGAAGGTTCCGTGGACCAGGACGACCGGACGGGGGTGGGCGGCGGAGGGCTTGCAGGAGTAGTCGTTCCAGCCACGGGAGGTGGCGGCCTCCGCGGCGACCGTGGAGGCGGCGGGGGTGGCCGCGGCGGCGGTCGCCGTGGGGGTGGCGAGGGCCGCGACGGCGAGGAGCAGTGCGGCGAGTGTCCTGCGCGCACGAGGGGTGCGCGACGCACGTGTCCGGGGCAGCATCGTGTGGTCTCCTTGCGGCTCGAGGGAGTGGGGATGTCGGTGCGCCCTGCGGCCCGGACCACAAGTCTTCTGTCGCTCTTCCTTCGGTCTCTCTTTTTTTCGTGCTCATGCCAAATTACGCACGAGTAAGGTCGAGAGGGAAGTTACGCGTCGGTAAAAACTGCTGCCGCACCACCGCGGGCCGCACCGGGCGGACATCACGGCACGTCAGGCGGCGAGCCGCCCCGGCTTCACCGCCTGCGGCCCGAACTTCGCCCGCAGCCGGTCCGACACCTCCTCGATCCGGCGCGCCCGCTCGTCCGCCGGATCGAGGCTGAGCTGACAGGACGCCCTTTCCGCGTCGCCGAGCCCCTCGGCCCGCAGCGCGATCCCCCGGACCCGGGCCCGTTGCAGGCCGAGCGAGTCCTGGATCCGGTACGCGAGCGCGGTGAGCGCCGCCGAGTGGGCGGTGGGCTCCCGGAGCGTACGGCTGCGGGTCAGCGTCGCGTAGCCGGTCCGGTCGGCGTACCGCACGGAGACCGCGAGCGCACGGCACACCTGCCCCTCGGCGCGCAGCCGGGCGCCGAGCTCCTCGGTGAGCGAGAGGAGCGCGCGGCGGTGCCGTTCCCGGTCCAGTTCGTCGTGCGGGAAGGAACGTTCGGCGGCGATGGACCGGGCGGCGGCGTTCGGCAGGACCCGGGTGCGGTCGATGCCGTTCGCCCGCTCCCACAGCTCACGGCCGGTCCGCACCCCGGTGATCCGCTGCAGGGTGGCGAGCGGCGCCGCGGCGATCCGGCCGACGGAGTCGAGCCCGTATCCGCACAGGGTGCGTGCCGTCGCCGCCCCGACCCCCTCCAGCGCGGCGGCCGGCAGGGGCGCGAGGAACGCGGCCTCCTGGCCGCCGGGCACCACGAAGGTCGCGCCGGGCGCCGCCCGCCGCGCCGCCATCCGGGCCGGCATGGGGGTGCGGGCCGCCCCGATCGCGCATTCCACGCCGTGCAGGGCGAGCGCCCGGACCCGGATCACCGCGGCCAGGCCCGCCGCGTCCTGCCCGAAGTAGCGCAGCGCGCCGCTCACATCGGCGAGCGCCCCGTCGGGCGGTGCGGCCTCGACGACCGGGGTGAACGCGCCGAGGAGGGCGAGCATCCCCTCGTAACCGGCGCTGTCCACCGGCCCGCCGCCGATCCGGCGAAAGCGCAGGCACAGAACCGTCTCCCGGTCACTCATCCCGCGCTCCCGGGGCTCCGGTGCCACAACTTCCTTCCGGTGGGGGCCCCTTCGCCGGGCGGCTGGAGGTCGGACCAGGGATTCATCTCGTAGCCGGTGGACAGCTGGATACGCCGGCCGCCGGCGCCCCCGGGGGCCGCCTCCTCCGAAGCGGTGTCCTCGTCCGGCACCTCCGCCAGCCGGGCCGCGACCGCGTCGAGTCCGCCGGTGCGGCGCAGCTCCGCCAGTTCCGCCAGGTTCCAGGCCGCGGCACCGACCACGCTCAGGCTCCGCGGGCCACGCCGTTGCACCACACCGCGCACCAGCAGCAGCCAGGAGTGGAAGACCGTGTGCGCGCAGGCCGCGTGGCTGTCGTCGAAGAAGGCCAGGTCCACCAGGCCGGTGCCGTCGTCCAGGGTGGTGAAGATGACCCGGCGCCCGGAGCGGACCGGCGGGGTCTGGGTGGCCGCCTTGGCGCCCGCGACCAGCACCGTCTCCCCGTGCCGTGCCTCCCGCAGCCGCTTGGCGGAGACCGCGCCCAGCTCCTCCAGGAAGGCATGGTGGTCCCCCATCAGATGGCGCGAGACATCCATGCTCAGCACACCGAGCTCGGCGCTGAGCCGCTCCGCGTCATTGAGGTCCGGCAGACCGATGGAGCCGGACTTCCGGCCCTCCCCCAGCGGGAGCTGGGCCCCGTGGGTGCCCGGTCCGGCGCTCCGCCGGGCGCGGTGGAGTTCGGAGAGGTGCAGCAGCAGATCGCGGCGGTTGGCGCCGAAGGCGTCCAACGCGCCCACCTGGGCAAGCCGTTCGGCCACCGGCCGGCCCGGCCGGGCACGCTGCCAGAAGTCCAGCAGCGAGGTGTACGGCTGCCCGGCCTCGATCCGGGCGACCTCCGCCTCGCTGATGCCGTGGACGTCCGGGAGCGCCAGCCGCAGCCCCCACTTCCCGGCACCACCCTCCTCACCGGACACCAGTTCGATTCGGTGAGCGGCAGCCGACCGGTTGACGTCCAGCGGCAGTACCGGCACTCCGCGCCGCCGCGCGTCCGCGAGCAGCAGCCGCTTCGGATACATCCCCGGGTCGTGGGTGAGCAGCCCGGCGTAGAAGGCCGCCGGATGGTGCGCCTTGAGCCAGGCCGACTGGTACGTCGGTACGGCGAAGGCGACCGCGTGCGCCTTGCAGAAGCCGTAACTGCCGAACGCCTCGATGATCTCCCAGGTACGGGCGATCACCTCGACGCCGTACCCCTTCGCCGCCGCCTGCCGCGCGAACCAGATCCTGATCCGGCCCTGCGACTCGGGGTCGGAGAGCCCGCGCCGCACCCGGTCGGCCTCGCCCCGGCCGCAGCCGGTCATGATGTCGACCATCTCGATGATCTGTTCGTGGAAGACGACCACCCCGTAGGTGTCCCGCAGCGGCCCTTCCAGGTCGGGATGCGGGTAGCGGACGGGCGCCCTGCCGTGCCGGGCCTCGATGAACGGCCGCACCATGTCGGCGGCGACCGGTCCGGGCCGGAACAGCGAGATGTCGACGACCAGGTCGTGGAAGGTGGCGGGCTGGAGCCTGCCGACCAGATCGCGCTGGCCCGGCGATTCGATCTGGAAGCAGCCCAGCGTCTCGGCGGTCCTGATCAGCCGGTACGTCTCCGGGTCGCCGGGCGGTACGGCATCGAGGTCCACCTCCTCCCCCGAGGCCCGCTTCACCTCCGTGACCGCGTGCGCCATCGCCGACTGCATCCGTACGCCCAGCACATCGAGCTTGAGCAGCCCGAGGTGCTCCACGTCCTCCTTGTCGAACTGCGCCATCGGGAAGCCCTCGCCGCTGGTGGGCATGACCGGGGTACGGCTCAGCAGCGTGGCGTCCGAGAGCAGCACCCCGCACGGGTGCATGGCGATGCCGCGGGGCAGCGCGTCCAGCGCCTCCACCAGTTCCCAGAGCCGGCCGTACCTCTCCTTGTGCCGGGCCACCTCCTTCAGTTCGGGCAGTTCCTCCATGGCGGCGCGGGCGTCGCGGGCCCGGATGTGCGGGAACGCCTTGGCGAGCCGGTCGGTCTCGGCCGGGTCCATGGAGAGCGCGGCCCCGACGTCCCGGATCGCGTGGCGCACCCGGTAGGTCTCGGGCATGGCGACGGTGGCGACCCGCTCGGCACCGAAGCGCCCGATGATCCTGCGGTAGACGTCCAGGCGGCGGGCCGACTCGACGTCGATGTCGATGTCGGGCAGCACGAAGCGCCGCTTGGACAGGAAGCGCTCCATCAGCAGCCCGTGCTCGACCGGGTCGGCGTGCGCGATCCCGAGGAGATGGTTGACCAGGGAGCCCGCCCCGGAGCCACGGGCGGCGACCCGGACCCCCATGTCCCGTACGTCGTCGACGACTTGGGCGACCGTGAGGAAGTACGAGGCGAAGCCGTGGTGGGCGATGATGTCCAGTTCGTGATGCATCCGCTCCCAGTGGTCGCGCCTGCGGTCGTACCCGCGCAGCACCATGCCCGCGGCGGCCCGGGAGGCCAGCACCCGCTGGGCGGTGCGCCGCCCGGCTCCGACGAGACGCGGTTCGGGGAAGTGGACGGCGCCGAGACCGAGGTCGTCCTCGGGGTCGACGAGACAGGCGTCGGCGGTGCGCCGGGTCTCCGCCAGCAGTCGCGCCCCGGCGTCGGGGCCGAGACCGGCGGCGGCGGTGATCCGCCCGGCGGTCTCCGCCATCGCGCGGGCGTCCTTGAGCCAGCGCTCACCACTGTCGAGGGGCGAGCGGCGCGGGTCGACGGGAACGAGCCTGCGGGCCGAGTCGAGCACATCGGCGACCGGGCCCTGCTCGCGGTCGGCGTACCGGACGGCGTTGGTCAGCACGGCCCGCACCCCTTGTTCGGCGGCGAAGCCGACGGTACGGGCGGCGAGCCGCAGCGATCCGGGTCCGGTGCCCTCGCGTCCGTGGTGGACGGCTTCGAGGCGCAGGTCGTCGCCGTACATCTCCCGCCAGGGCGCGAGCAGCGCGGCGGCCCGGTCGGGGCGGCCCGCGGCCAGCGCCCTGCCCACCTCGGAGGCGGGCCCGAGCAGCACGGTGAGCCCTTCGGCGGGCAGCGCGGGCCAGTCCACCAGGGGCGGCCCGCCCGCGGCGGACGGGTCCGCGGGTACGGCATGGGCGGCGGTGACGAGCCGGCACAGCTCCGCCCAGCCGCGGGCGCCGTCACGGGCGAGAAAGGTGACCCGGGGTGCGGATTCATCGACAAAGGCACCACCGCGGACGGGCGCGCGGAGCCGATGCGTACGACCCTCTTCCCTCGTACGCCGCGCCACCGCGAGGTCCGCCCCGAAGAGCGGCCGGATCCCGGCCTTCTCGCAGGCCCTGGCGAAACGGACCGTGCCCGCGAGGGTGTCGCGGTCGGTCAGCGCGAGGGCGTCCATCCCCCGCTCCGCGGCACGCCCGGCCAGCCGCTCCGGGTGCGAGGCCCCGTACCGCAGGGAGAACCCGGAAACGGTGCGCAGATGCGTGAACCCGGGCATCCGCACCTCCTGGACCGATCCGCTCTGTACTCACCACCCCCTGGCTCTCCACCATAGACCAAGTTCGAACACTCGTGCGATAACCGAGGGGCGAGGCACCCCTCCGACCGTTCCGTCAGCCATTCGGCCCTGCCCCACCTGCGTAAACAACGGGCCGCCCGGACCGTGGGGGCATGACTTTCGTCGACGAGGTGAAGAACGCCGTCACTCCACGGGCCGCCCTGCTCGTCATCGGGGTGCTCGGGCTGCAGCTGCTGTTCATCGCGTCCTACGTCGGGGCGCTGCACAAGCCGAAGCCGACCGATGTCGCGTTCGGGGTCGTGGCCCCCCAGCAGGTGTCCCAGCGACTCGTCACCCAGCTGGACGAGCTGCCCGGCGGCCCCCTGGACCCCCGCGAGGTCGGCGACGCCGCCGAGGCCCGCGAGCAGATCCTGAACCGCGACATCGACGGCGCCCTGATCGTCGACCCGGCGGGAAGGACCGACACCCTGCTGGTCGCCTCCGGCGGCGGCACCGTCCTGGCCTCCTCCCTGGAGAAGATCCTCACCGGGGTCGAGGCCACCCAGCGCCGGACCGTGCGCACCGTGGACGTGGCCCCCGCCTCCCGCGAGGACTTCGACGGGCTCTCGTCGTTCTACCTCGTCGTGGGCTGGTGCGTGGGCGGCTACCTCTGCGCCTCGATCCTGGCGATCAGCGCCGGCTCCAAGCCCGCCAACCGGCAGCGCGCGGTGATCCGGACCGGCGTCATGGCGCTGTACTCGATCGCGGGCGGGATCGGCGGCGCGATCATCATCGGACCGATCCTCGGCGCCCTGCCCGGCAGCGTGTGGGGCCTGGCCGGCCTGGGCGCGCTGGTCGTCTTCGCGGTCGGCATGATCACGCTCGCCCTGGAGGCGCTGACCGGCATCGTCGGCATCGGCCTGGCCGTCCTGATCATCGTCATCGCGGGCAACCCGAGCGCGGGCGGCGCCTTCCCGCTGCCGATGCTGCCGGACTTCTGGCGGGCGATCGGCCCCGCCCTGCCACCGGGCGCGGGCACCTGGGTGGCCCGCTCGATCGCGTACTTCAAGGGCAACGCGATCACCGGACCGCTGCTGGTGCTCTCCGCCTGGGCGGTCGTGGGTACGGTCTTCACCCTGCTGCTGTCGATGCGGCACAAGCCGGAGGCGGCCCCGCCCGGCCCGGCGCCCACGGCGGCGGCACCGGGCGGGTCGACCCTCACCTGAGCTTGTTCACGGCCACCCGGGTGGTCTCCTTGAAGGCGGCGACGGGCGGGTCGCCCCAGTTGCTCTCCCAGCTGACGATCGTCACGGTGTCGCCGTCGCGGCCCACCGAGACCAGCTGGTTCTGATACCCCCAGCCGCCCTGGAAGCCGATGCCGTAGACATGGGCGCCCTCCTCGGCGGCGACCGCGCCGTGGTCCCAGAACGTCACGGGACGGCTCGGCTGCTCCTGCTCCATACGCGCCTCGCAGCCCGCGATCGACGCCTCGGCCTGGGCGCCGAATCCGGCGGCCGCGGCCTCGGTGGGGAAGACCACGGACACCTGCGAGCCCCCGGCCGTCTCCGGGGTGCCGTAGGTGGCGTTCCAGACATCCCCCTCGGGCAGAACGAGCGCCTCCGCGCAGATCGCCTGGTACGGCCCCTCGGAGGGACCGGACGACCAGTACCACGCCGAGAAGGGATCCGGCGGCATGTCCGACGGCTCCAGGAACCCCGGCATCGCCGCCTCTGCCGCACCGGCGGCCGAGGCCGGCACCGCTCCCGTCACCAACGCCGCGGCGACGGCAGCCACCACGATCCCTCCGGCCGGACGACGTCCACGTCTCATCGCACTTCCCCCTGCGGGTGACGCGGCGCCCGCCCCTCGGGCGCCGACGCGATGAGCATGTGCCGATGCGGCCGGAGCGCACACCTTATGTGCACAGAAAGGCTGGATATGCACATGAGTTGTGCCGAATACCACCACTCTTCACGAGTTTCGCCCCGGACAGCAGGGCGCCCGGATGGCCGGAAATCCGAACGTCCGGATGCCCGGCGCCTGTTCGGCACCGGGCATCCGGACGGGGTACGCGGGTCTCCGCTCAGCTGCCGTAGTACGCCCGCCGCATCAGCCGGACCATGTCGTCGATCATCGGCATCCGCGGGTTGGCGGGGGCGCACTGGTCGGCGTACGCGTTCATCGCCTGCTGGGGCAGCGCCTCGATGAACGCCGTCTCGTCGACGCCCTCCTCGGCGAAGGACGCCGGGATCCCGCACTTGGCGCGCAGTTCCTCGACGGCCCGCGCGTAGGACTCCACGCCCTCGGCCGGGGTCGACGCGGGCAGCCCCAGCATCCCGGCGATCTCCTGGAACCGCTCCGGGGCCCGGTAGACCTCGGCCTTCGGCCACGGGGTGGCCTTGCCGGTGACCTGGCCGTTGTGCCGGATGACATGCGGCAGGAGCAGCGCGTTGGTGCGGCCGTGCGGGACGTGGAAGGTGTTGCCCAGGGTGTGGGCCATGGCGTGCACCAGGCCGAGGAAGGCGTTGGCGAAGGCCATCCCGGCGACGGTCGACGCGTTGTGCATCTTCTCCCGCGCCTCGGGGTCCCGCGCCCCGTCCACCACGCACCGCTCCAGGTTCCCGAAGATCAGCTTGATGGCCTGGAGGCAGAGCCCGTCGGTGTAGTCGTTGGCGTAGACGGAGACGTACGCCTCGGTGGCGTGGGTCAGCGCGTCGAACCCGGAGTCCGCGGTGACGTTCGGCGGCAGCCCCATCGGCAGCACCGGGTCGACGATGGCGACGTTCGGGGTGAGGGCGTAGTCGGCGAGCGGGTACTTCTGCGCCGCCGCCGGGTCGGAGATCACCGCGAACGGGGTGACCTCACTGCCGGTGCCCGAGGTGGTCGGGACGGCGACGAGCTGCGCCTTCTCGCCCAGCGAGGGGAAGGTGTAGGCGCGCTTGCGGATGTCGAAGAACTTCTCCTTGGTGTCCGCGAACTCGACCTCGGGGTGCTCGTACATCAGCCACATGATCTTCGCCGCGTCCATCGCGGAGCCTCCGCCGAGCGCGATGATCGTGTCCGGTTCGAAGTCGCGCATCAGCGCCGCCCCGGCCCGTACGGTCTCCAGCTCCGGGTTGGGCTCGACCTGGTCGATCACCTGGAGGGTCACCCCGGCGCCCGGACGGGAGTGCAGGATGTCGATGACCTTCTGTACGTAGCCCAGCCTGCCCATGGTCTTGTCGGTGACGACGGTGACCCGGCTCAGACCGTCCATCTCGGCGAGGTGGCGCAGCGCGTTGCGCTCGAAGTAGATCTTCGGCGGCACCTTGAACCACTGCATGTTGTTGTTGCGCCGTCCGATCCGCTTGATGTTGACGAGGTTGACCGCGGAGACGTTGTCGGAGACCGAGTTGTGCCCGTAGCTGCCGCAGCCGAGGGTGAGGGAGGGCAGGAAGGCGTTGTAGACGTCGCCGATGCCGCCGAAGGTCGAGGGGGCGTTGACGATGATCCGGACCGCCTTGACGCGCCTGCCGAACTCCTCGGCCAGCTCCTCGTCCTCGGTGTGGATGGCCGCGCTGTGTCCCAGCCCGTGGAACTCGACCATCCGGGCGGCGAGTCCGAGTCCGTGCTCGGTGGAGTCGGCCTTCAGGGCGGCCAGCACCGGGGAGAGCTTCTCCCGGGTGAGCGGTTCGCCTTCGCCCACCTCCGCGCATTCGGCGATGAGCAGCGAGGTGTTGTCGGGGACCTGGAATCCGGCCTGTTCGGCGATCCACTGCGGCGACCTCCCGACGACGTCCGCGTTCAGCTTCGCGCCGGAGCAGTTGGCGGCGAAGGCCGTGGTGCCGAAGACGAACTCCTCCAGCTTGGTCTTCTCGGCGGCGGTGACGACATACGCGCCCAGGCGCTCGAATTCCGCGAGGCCCTGGTCGTACACCTCGTGGTCGAGAATGACGGCCTGCTCGGAGGCGCAGATCATCCCGTGGTCGAAGGACTTCGAGAGCACGATGTCATGCACCGCGCGCCGGAGCCGGCCGCTTGCGGTGACATAGGCGGGCACGTTTCCCGCGCCGACACCGATGGCGGGCTTGCCGCACGAATAGGCGGCCTTGACCATGGCGTTCCCGCCCGTCGCCAGGATGGTGGAGACGCCGTCGTGGTTCATCAGGAGGCCCGTCGCCTCCATCGAGGGTTCCTCGATCCACTGCACGCAGTCCTCGGGCGCGCCGGCCGCGACCGCCGCGTCGCGGACCGTCCTGGCGGCCTCGGCCGAGCACCGCTGCGCGGAGGGATGGAAGGCGAAGACGATCGGATTACGGGTCTTCAGCGCGATCAGCGCCTTGAAGACGGTGGTGGAGGTCGGGTTGGTCACCGGGGTCATCGCGCAGACGACCCCGACCGGTTCGGCGATTTCGGTGATGCCGTTCACCTCGTCGCGGCTGATGACCCCGACGGTCTTCAGCCCTTCCATCGAATGCGTGACGTGCTCGCAGGCGAACAGGTTCTTGACGGCCTTGTCCTCGAAGATCCCGCGCCCGGTCTCCTCGACCGCCATCCGCGCGAGCTCGCCGTGCCGGGCGAGTGCCGCGAGCGATGCCCTCTTGACGATGTGGTCGACCTGTTCCTGCGTGAACGCCCCATAGGCGTCCAGCGCGTTCAGGGCCCTCTGGACCATTCCGTCCACCATCTCATCGGCCTTCATGGCAGGAACTCCTTCATCGAGTCTGTGTTCCTCCGCCCTTCCATTCGACACCGATGATCACTCGGAGGCTGTCGCCAAAGGCCCCGAACGCAGGGCCCAAAGTCCTTCACCGGGTGCACCATTCTCCCGGCGCACCTGCTCCCACCTGCGAAGACATCAAAGGACCAAAGCCCTACCCTGCCTTGTGAAAGATTTCACAAATAATCGCGCGGCTCCCCGGACCCGGGGTCCGAGACACGCCGGAAAGGCCCCCGGCTCAGCCGGGGGCCTCGGTGTTCCGCGTTGTTCCGCGTCGTCCCGCGCTATCGCGCGCTCCTGCGCATTGTTCCGCCGGGACCGGTCAGCCGATCTCGGCCCCGAAGGCGGCCAGCGCCTCCGGTACCGGCTGGAAGAAGGTCTCCCCGCCCGAGGAGCAGTCGCCGCTGCCGCCCGAGGTCAGACCGATCGCGGTGTCACCCGAGAAGAGCGAGCCGCCGCTGTCGCCCGGTTCGGCGCAGACCGTCGTCTGGATGAGACCGTTGACGATGTCACCGTTGCCGTAGTTGACCGTGGCGTCCACGGCGGTGACCTCGCCGTCGTGCACCTGGGTGGTGGAACCGCTGCGGGTCACCGACATGCCGACCGTCGCCTCGCCCGCCCGGGTGATCGGCTGGGTCGTCCCGTCGTAGAGGTCGACCTCGCTCGGGTGCTCCACCTCCGAGGTGTACTTGACCAGGCCGTAGTCGTTGTCCGGGAAGCTGGAGCCCTCGTTCGCCCCGATCTCCGCGCCGCCCTGCGAGTCCGACCAGCTGGTGACGGCCTCGGTGCAGTGCCCGGCGGTCAGGAAGTACGGAGCGCCGTCCTTGACCACGTTGAAGCCGAGCGAACAACGGGAGCCGGAGCCCCAGATCGCGTCGCCGCCCGCGATGAGGGGCTTGAACTCTCCTGCGGTCCTCCTCAGTTCGGCCTTCTCGCCGAGCCCGGCGACCACCGCGGAGACCTTGTCCCAGGCCGCACCGTCGACCGTGCGGTCGGCGGTGACGACCACCTTGTTGCTCACCGGGTCGACGGCCCAGGCGGTACCGGGCACCGCGGCCCGGTCGGTGAGGGTCGCGCGGGCGGACTTCAGCTCGGCGAGGGAGTTCCGTACGACCCTGGCCTCGGCACCCGCCTGGCGCACCCGCTCGGCGGCGGCCTCGTCGACCACGTTCACGACGAGGCTCCTCGCCCCGGCGTCGTAGTACGCGCCGGCCGTGTCACCGCCCAGGTCCTTGTCCAGGGTGGTGGCGAGCTTTCCGGCCGCGTTCGCGGTGAGCGTCCGCGCGGAGAACTGCGGCACATCGTCACTGGCGTTCGCAGTCTGAAACGTCATTCCCGCTGCGACCAGGGCGACGACGGCCGACCCGGTCACCGTCGCGCGCTTCCTGGATATGCGTCGATGCTTCAACTTCGACCTCCTGTGGGGCCGCGCACGGACAAGTGGGGTGCCCGTACACGGAGGATGGGGCCGCCCACTATGGCGAGGCCGCCGGACAGCGCACAAGACCGACGCCCGGACGCACACACGACACCGACACTTCGCCCCTTTCGCGTTCACCTACGGGAAGGGGATGCAACGGCCGTTCCATGTGCGAACACCCGTACAACCAGCGAACGTCTGCGGATACGGGCCGGGGCCCCCGCGGAATGCCCTGCTCAATACCTTCACGGTTCCTTCCGGCGAGGAGTCCCGGTCGCGCCCCTGATGGGTCATCATCGAAAAGGCAGCACACGCGGGCACACCGTGCCCGGACCGGCCGGGGAACCGAGCGGAGGAGGCACGGGTGCGAAGTCGGGTGCGCGCGGCGGACGGGCGGCATCTGATGGTGGAGCGCCTGGGTGATCCGCGCGGCAGACCGGTCTTCCTGCTCCACGGAATGCCGGGCAGCAGGCTGGGCCCCGCTCCCCGCGGCATGGTGCTCTACCAGCGCCACACACAGCTGATCGCCTACGACCGCCCGGGATACGGCGGTTCCGACCGGCACGCGGGCCGCCGGGTGATCGACGGTGTCGAGGACGTACGGGCGATCGCCGACTCGCTGGGGCTGGAGCGGTTCGCCGTCGTGGGCCGCTCCGGTGGCGCCCCGCACGCCCTGGCCTGCGCGGCGCTGATGCCGGACCGGGTCACCCGCACCGCCGCCCTGGTCGGCCTCGCCCCCTGGGACGCGGAGGGTCTCGACTGGTTCGAGGGGATGGCGGCGTCCAATGTGCTCGCCTACTCCACCGCTGCCGCCGACCCGGACGGGCTCGCGGAGTCCTTCATCATCCGCTCGGCGGAGATCCGGCAGAACCCCGTCCGACTCCTGGACGATCTGCGCCGGGAGCTGACCGACTCCGACCGGGTGGTGGTCAACGACGCCGGTATCCGTTCGATGCTGCTGCGCAACTACCGCGAGGGGCTGCGCACCTCGGCGTACGGATGGATCGACGACGCCATCGCCCTCTGCCGACCCTGGGGCTTCGATCCGGCGTCGATCACCGGACCCGTGATGCTCTGGCACGGGGAGAAGGACGTGTTCACCCCGGTCGGCCACACCCGCTGGCTGGCCGGACGGATCCCGGGGGTCACCGCCGTACTGGAACCGGCGGCGGCACACTTCGACGCACTGTCCGCGCTCCCCGGAATCCTCAACTGGCTGCTGGACGACCGGGAGCGCACGGACGCGTGAGCACGGCCGGGCCCGCCGCGGCGGGCCCGGTCCGGCTCACACCGTGAGCGGTTCCAGTTCGCGCCGGAACCGGCGCTCGTCACGGGCTATCCGGGTCAGCGGATGGTCGTCCCCGAGTTGCCGGGACAGCTCCGCGACCACCTCCGCACGCAGTTGCACCGCCTCGTCCTCGCGGCCCAGCGCGTCGAGGGTGACCGCCCTGTTCGAGATCATGGCCAGGGTCTCTGGGTGATGTGCCCCCAGGGCCTCCCGCAGCTGCGTGGTCAAGCGCTCCTCGGTCTCCAGCACCAGTGCGAGATTCCCCCGGTCCGCGGTCGTGCCGGCGAGATTCATCACGCAGAACAGGGTGTTGGGGTGCTCGCGGCCGAACCGCTCCCGCATCGAGGCGACCACCATCGTCAGCACCTTCTCCGACTGGTCCACCTCCCCGGTGCCCGACAGATAGATGCCGAGATTGTTCTGGGCCGCCAGGGTGTACGGGTGCTTCTCCCCCGGCACCTTCATGTACTGGTCGACGACCTCCTGGGCGGTGTCCCTGGCCTCGGCCGCCTCGCCCGCCGCGAACAGGTCCGCCGCCAGGTTGAGGTCGCAGGCCAGCGAATCGGGGTTGGCGATCGTGTACTTCGCCCGGTACCTGGCGCGGGTGGCCACCGTCAGCCGGTGGGCGTCCTCCAGCCGGCCCGCTCTGCGCAGCGACACCGCCAGGCTCTTCGCGGCGCTGAGCGTGGCGGGGAAACTCCGGCCGAGCGTGTGCTTGAAACTGTCGTACGTGCGGCTGAGCAGCCCCACGGAGTCCTCGTACCGTCCGACCTCGCGCAGGTCACGGGCCAGGTTCATCGCGGAGGAGAGACTGTACGGGTGCTCCGGGCCGAGCACGTCGGAGCGCAGGTCGTAGACGTCCTGGTCGATCTCGCGCGCCTTGGCGTACTGCCCGACGCTCCGCAGGTTCAGGGCCAGGTTGTTGGCCGCCGCCAGCGTCCTGGGGTGCGAGTCGTGGAAGATCTGGCTGAATCCGTCGCGGGCGTCGGTCGCCAGCTCGATCGCCTGCGTGTAGTCGCCGAGCAGCCCGAGGTCGATGGCCAGGCTGCTGGTGGTCATGTACGTGTGCGGGTGCTCCGGGCCCAGTACCTCCCGCTGCCGCTGGAGGGTGAACTCGTCGAGCTCCTTCGCCTCCACGTACCGTCCGCGCGTACGCAGGATGTTGGAGATGTGGAAGCAGAGGTAGAGGTACTGGAGATCCCGCTCCCCCAGCGTCTCCAGCCAGGTCTCGCGCAGTTCGCCCCCGAGGGTGGCCGCGGTCCGGACGTCTCCGCGCTTCCACAGGTAGCGCACCCGGTCGATCAGGAGCCTGCGGGCCTCCGGCTCCTTGCAGTTGCGCGCGTCGGACGGGCCGAGGTGGGGCCAGATGGTGGCGAAGGTCTGCCAGGTCTCCGGGTTGTCGATCGGCTCGTCGTCGTCGGGCCGCGCGCCCGCCAGGATGCGGTGCACCACATGCCGGGCCTCGCGCTGCTCCTCCTCGCTGAGCTGGGCCCTGATCACCGCCTGCACCAGGCGGTGCACCTGGATCGAGTTGGACACCTGGTCGACCTTGGCGAGGGCGAACCGGCCGATCTCCCGGATGACCCGGCCCAGCACCAGCTTCTCCTGGAGCGAGGAGTCGTACGGCTTCAGCGCCTCGATCATCTCCTTGCTGTAGAGGAGATTCGCGGAGATCGGCTCGGGAGCGAAGAAGGCACAGAGCTGGAGCAGCCGCACCGCCGCGGGCGAGCGCTCCTTCAGGCGGGCGATGGAGATGTTCCAGGTCGCGGCCACCGGCTCCGGGTAGCCGGCGGGCTGGTTGAGCGCGAGCACCTGGGGTGCCTGCTGGGCGAGCTGTTCCAGATAGGCGCCGATGGGAGTGGCGGTCTCCGCGATCCAGGCCGCCGCCTGCTCGACGGCGAGCGGCAGGTCACCGACGGCGGTGGCCACCTGGGCGGCGTCGTCGTCGCCGAGGCCCGGGGCGCGCCGCTGGAGGTGCTCGATGGACTCCTCCCGCAGGAAGACATCGACGGGCAGCGCGTCACCGTGCTGGGACCAGGTCTGGTTCCTGGAGGTCACCAGGATGTGGCCGGAGCCGCCCTGCGGGAAGTAGCGGCGGAGCTGTTCCGGGTCGTCGGCGTTGTCGAAGACCAGCAGCCAGCGGTCCGAGGGCACTCCGCGCCGCAGCAGGTCGACGGCCTCCTGCGAGGCGGCAGCCATGTCCTCGCCGCCCTGGGCACCGAGCCGGACGGCGAGTTCGGCCAGTGAGGCGACCACGTCGTCGGTCTGCTCGGACGATATCCACCACACCAGGTCGTAGTCGGCCATGAACCGGTGCACGTATTCCAGCGCCACCTGGGTCTTGCCGACGCCGCCGAGTCCGTACAGCGTCTGCGGCTGCGGCAGGACGACGGCCATGCCGCCGCCGAGCTGGTCGCGCATCCGCTCCAGGACGAGGGAGCGGCCGGTGAATCCGGGGTTGCGCGGGGGCGCGTTCCAGATCCTCGGCACGGTGCCGGGGAAGCGGGGCCCCGGTGACGTCCCGTCGACCAGCTGCACCGGCCGGTCCAGGGCCCGCATCAGGGCCGAGGTGGCGTGCACCTCGTCGAGGCGGAAGAGGTCGACGGGGTTGCGGTCGATGTAGGGCGCGCTGAGGCGTACGTCCCCGACCCTGAGGGGCAGCAGCTGGCGCCTGCCGCCGCCGGGGTCCTCGGCGACCGCTCTGTCCCACACGCCCACCGCGCGCTGTGACTTGAGGTAGGCGCTGGAGAGCAGGACGACGGTCCTGGCCGCGTTCTCGGCGGTGACGGCGACGGGTTCCTGCGGGCCCCGTTCGGCGGAGACGTCGCGCGGGACGACCCGGAAGCCGGCCCGGGTGAGGACGGATTCGATCCAGTCGGCCCACATCCGGTTCTCCGCCACATAGCTGAGGAAGAGGTCGGCGGGCAGTGCGGGCCTGCGCCGGGTGAAGGCGTCGCGGATCCGCAGGCGCACCTCTTCACCCACCGGGGGCATGGAGGTGATCTGCCGGTCGGTGAGGACCGTGGTGAGCCGTTCGAAGGCGGAGAGCAGCGAGTTGGTGAGCCCGGCCTCGTCCCCGAAGGTGGCGAGCGTCTCCTCGTAGGCGTAGTAGGGGCGGTACGGAATCTCCACCGCGCCCCAGTAGGCGGTGAGTTCGTCACCGGACAGGTCGCGCGGCAGCCGGTCGAACTTGAGCCGGGCGAGTGCGCGTCCGGCGTCGGCCTTCTCCTTCTCGCCCTCGTCGATGCGCATCGGGACGGGGAAGATGGAGATGGGGCGGCCGGTGTAGCGCTCGGAGATCTGCCGGGCGACGGAGGCCGCGCCGTCGATGGACTGGTCGCTGAGGGTGAAGCAGTCGACGAGCACGTCCGGGAGGTGGACGGTGCAGATGTCGGCGATGTCGCTGAGCCCGGTACGGCTGTCGATGAGGACGTAGTCGTAGTTGGCCTTCATGTCCTCGCGCAGGGCGTCGAAGAAGTGGCCGCCGCCGAGCCGGTCGTAGAAGTTGTCCCAGTCGAAGGTGGAGACGGTCGCGGAGTACTCGCGGTTCTGCCGTCCGGCGGAGACGAAGTCGAGGGTGCCGCCCTGCGGGAATGCCCAGCCCAGCGCCTCGGGGGTGAGGGAGACCGCGTGCGGCTGGATGCGGGCGTAGTCGCGGTGCCAGTCGTCGGACCGCTGGGCGGGGCTGGTCGCGGCCCACGCGTACTCGGTGATCAGGTCGATCACACCGGTGGTGGCACCGAGGGTGGAGGGGTCGAGGAAGGGGTGGAAGAACCGGTGGAGACCGGGCGCCTCCAGGTCCCAGTCGACGGCCAGTACCCGTTTGCCGTTGGCGGCGAGGATCCAGGCGGTGTTCGCCAGGGCCATCGTGCGGCCCGTTCCGCCCTTGTACGAGTAGAAAGTGACGATGCGCCCGTCACGACCGGCTGTCATACGTCCTCCGCTTGCGTCGCAGGGTCGTTCGGGTCGGGTAGGAAGCTGGTGTTGCCCATCGGCCCCATCAGTCGCGTCCGTTCGCTGTGTCCTCCACCGGTGGCCGGCGGATAGGCCGTCGCGTGCCGCAGATACTGCTGGGCGGCCACCTCGACCACCTGGGGCAGGACCTGCCCGAATGCCTCCATGCTCGGCACTCCTTTGGCCGCGGCGCGGCAGAAGGCCCGTCCCTGCCGCATTTTCGCCGGCATCGTCTGTTCGAGTTTCTCGGTCAGTTCGGCCTCGGCCGCCCGGCTCTGGTGGTCGTCGCGGTTCCACGGGACGACCATGGTCACCCAGGGCCGGTTCTCGGCGTCGAAGGCGGCGAGCCGACGCCGCCGGTCCTCGTCCTGGAGGGCCCAGCGGTCGACGAGCAGGATCTCGGGGGTACTGGGCGGCTGTTTGCCCTCCTGGTGCCCGGACTCCTCGTCGAACGAGGAGATGGCGGCCTGGTAGTTGAGCGAGCGCACCAGCTCCTCGGCGACATAGGCGAGCGGTCTCGCGGCGGCCGGGTGGTAGGGGTTCCACTCCTGCGGGTTGTCTCCGTAGTAGTCGGAGTTCCGCCCTTCGGGGAGGTCGTGGCGTGTGGGAGCGCAGATGGTGATCCGCATCGGGCGGGGGGCGCCCACCCCGCTGCTGGGCGAGCCGAAGGCACTGGGGGCGATGCGGTAGTCGACCGGTCGTCCGGTGTCGATGCGCACGGTGTCGGCGACGCTGACGATGCGCTTGGCCAGTTCGTAGACGGCCCGTTCGTAGTCCTGGTGGAACAGCCTGAGTTTGATCAGCCCGTAGAGTCCGTCGCTGACGTAGCGGTCTCCGAAGTCACGGTGATTGAACTGCAACCGCTCGGCCGATCCGGGCAGTTGGCTGGGGGGCACCGGAACCCAGAGCGCCGGTACGATCGCTTCGGCCGGCTGGTTCGAGCGGGCCCGGTGATGGATGGCGCGCTGTTCGAACGCGTACCACTCCTTGCCGCACATCTCGCTGGCGAAGTAGCGCGGTGAGAACAGGGGGACGAACACCCGGCAGGTGGCGAGCACTCCGCCGAGCCGTTCCGACCAGCCCTCACCGGAGCGTATCTCCCGGTCCATGAACCCCGCGGGCGCGCCCGCGGGAAGATCGGTCATGGCCATCACATGGCCGCACAGATCCTGAAAAAGCCTTTCGACCCACATATCGGGGTCCGTTCCACCGCCGTACCCCGGTGTGTGTGCGTAACTCAGAAAGAAGTACGGCCGATGGTCCGCCGCTCGCTGCTGCGTCGATGCGTGCACACGACCCCCGTCCTGTGTGAGCACTCGCATCCGAGGAGTAGGGAAAGAATGCGAGCGAATTCATCATTCCGGAGCAGACCATGCTCCACCCCCCTGGCGTTCGGTCATTGAACGCCGCTTTTCAGTCAACCGTCTCCCAGTTCGGCACATGTTTTTCCTGATCAAGAACAGGCTTGCGACTGTTCCCCCCAGATGTCCCGTGTGTACCGCTGATCTCTTTACGGACTACGGCCAGCAGCCGCTTTCCGTCGACGGTCGGTTCGGCAGCTTTTTCGATCATGTCGAGTGCTTCTGGTACGCCCTGGAGGAACTGTGGTGCGAAGAGGCCGAGTCCCACCCGTTCGAAGGTCTCCGCCAGCAATCGGGAGAAGGGAACGGACTCTTCCCGCCAGGGCAGCCAATGATCCCAGGAACCGTCCGACGCGTATAGATCCGTGACTTCGGCCAGCGCGCGCAGTTTCGCCCGCCGGAATCCGCCCAGCAGTGCGAGCGCCAGTTCCCGGGCGTCGTTCGCCGTGCCGATTCCGAGCGCCCCGTAGCCGTGCCGCCCCGCGGCGGCCCCGGCCGCGGCCAGCGGGGTCAGCGTGGTCAGCGTCGCCGCCGCCTCGGCCGCCTGCTCCGGTACGGCCTCCTCCAGCAGCGCCCACGCGGCGGCGAGGCGTGCGCCCCAGGCGTCGGCCTCGGCCCGCCCGAGCCGCGGTGCGACGGGGGCGCCGAAGCAGTCGCGGTACGGGTCGAGATCGTCGAGCACGAAGGCGGGCACCCCGGCCGCCTCCACCCGGCGCACCGGCTGCCAGTGAGTGTTGTCGTCGGCACCGCGCGGGACCCGCAGCTCCGGGTGGCCGCCGGGCCCTTCGCCGCGGACCGCGAACCCGTCGCCGGTGGCGCGTACCAGAGCCGTACCCCGGTCCCCCGGCCCGCCGATGCGCACGGCGCCCAGGGTGGGCAGGAAGAGCCGGCCGTCCCGGTAGTCCACCGGGACGGTCAGGTCGAGTCCGGCGAGCACGGCGGCGGCGGCCACCGACGAGGCCAGCCGCTCCGCGGCCCGCCCGGCGTCGGGCCGCCCGTCGCGCACCCCCTCCAGCGCGTCCAGCAGCCGGCCGCGGGTGAACGGATGGGCCAGCACACCGTCCAGTGCGGCGGCGCCCGCCGCCGTCCCCTCGGCCCGCGCCGCCAGTTCCCACGCCCGGTCCCAGCTCTCCCCGCCCCGCCCGCCGAGGTCCTCGTTGAGCACCGCGAGCAGGGTGCGCGTCAGGTCCTGCTGCGCCGCGAGGAGTTCCTGCGGCTCGGAGACCGCGGGCGACCCGGTGGCCGCCGCCGTGCGCTCCTCGATGCCCTCCACGAGCGCCTTCAGATCCGCGCAGTAGACCGAGGGGTTGTCGAAGGCGCTGTCGGAGCGGTAGCGGTGGGTGTAGAGCCCGCCGCCGCACGACCGTACGACGGGGCAGCTCCGGCAGGTGTCGCTGACCCCCGCCAGACCGAGCTGCCGCGCCCGGACGCCGGGGTGGGCGGCCACCTCGTCGAAGGAGTTCGTGAACACGTCGAATCCGGTGGCCGCGGCCCCCTCGTAGGCGCTCTTGAGGGAGTCGACCTGTTCCAGTTGCCCGTCGGTCTCGACGACGACCAGATCGGTGGGGGCCAGTCCGAGGGACTCGGTCAGGCTGGGGCCGCCGCTCAGGCTGGACAGGACCGAGGAGAAGATCCGCACCGGCACCGGCCTGCCCTGCTCCGTCCAGCGGTCGAAGATCGCGAGGAGCCAGTCGGCGTAGGCGGTGGGTGATCCGTCCGGGCGTGGCGGGGGGTCGTCCCAGGTGGCGTGCGGGAGGAGGAAGTCGACGAGCGGCGGTTCGAGCTCCGCGAGTGCCTCGTACACCGCGACGGGGTCGTTGTGGATGTCGACGGTGCACAGCAGGCCGAGGTTGAGATGGCGGTACCGCTCCTGCTGGAGCAGCTCGACGGCCTTGAGGACCTGCGGGTGGCTGGTGCGTCCGTTCGCGAAGCGGCGGTGCCGGTCGTTCGCCGTACGGTCCCCGTCCAGCGAGATCCCGACCTTGACGCCGAACTCGTCGAAGAGGTCGAGGTATCGGGGGCTGAGCTGGACGCCATTGGTGTGAATCCGCAGGTCCAGCTCAGCGATGCCGTGCATAGCTGAGCCGAGCTCCTCGCAGACACGGCGCAGCCGCGCCGGTCCTGCCAGAAGCGGTTCTCCACCGTGCAGGATCACTGAAAGGGAAGAGAGCGCATGAGTCGCCGCATGCTCGGCCAAGCGTCGGGCGGTCCAGGAAATAGCGTCGTCAGAGATTGTTCTCGGGCGGGTACGCCAGCTCTGATCTGCATGTTCGTAGACATAGCAATGGTCACAGGCGAGATCGCACCGGCTGTGCACCTTGAGCACGATTTCGCGAAAGGGGACCAGGGGTCCTGTCATTCCCCCAGTCTAGCCACCTGTCGGTCCGGTTCAGAGCGCCGAACTGAAGTTCGAAGTACGCGTGTTGCGGCCCGTGGACGCGCCGAATACGCGGCTGACCTTCCTGGTGGTGTCGACGTCCCGGACGTCGATCTCGGTGAGCGGTGCACGACTCTTCGCATTGGCGAAGGCGGGGGAGGATTCGTAGATCTTCACGGCCGTCCTTGATGGATTGTTTCCGGACATTTGAATGCCACCGGTATCTGCATAATTGCAGCGTCCGGCGGCATGACTTTACTCCCATCCGGCCCCTCACACACGCTGACCGGCCTGCCATTGACGCCCCGGATCCTCAGGCGGAACATCGTGCGCGCTGGACCGGCCGGGTGAGGTGGGAACCCGCAGGCGGCAGGGGTGGGAGCGGGTCGGACAGGAGTGACGGGGAACACGGCCCGGCGGGGCCGTGCGCGGACCCGGACGAGGTCCACGCACGGACCGCCGCGGCGCGCAACTCCCGGATTGCCGGGTGTCCCGGAATCACACCTCCCGGTACCTCGCCCGGCAATGTCCCTCCGCGACCGTCCCGTTGGCCCCGCGAACACTCCCCCGCACCGGTCCCGTCCGCGAACGGACCCCGGCCGCCCTCAGTCGACCGGAGCGTTGTGGCCCGCCCGCGCGCCGCGCACGCAGTCCAGGATCCGTTCATGGCTGTCCCCCACCACGTCGGTCACCCTGACGCGCACGTACAGCGCCTCGACCTGCTCGACGAATCGCTGCGAGAAGGCGCCCACCAGGACCGATTCGTACCCTCCGGTGCCCACCAGGGGGAATCCCGGGCCGAAGGCGATGAGCTGGAAGTCCTCGGTGACGAGCAGACCGGACGCCGTCAGTTCGCTCAGGACGTCGGAGACATCGGTCCACGGCGCGTCGGCGGCATCGGGTTCACCTCGGCGGACCAGCCGGCAGTCCCAGCTCTCGATGACCGCGATGTGCTGACCGCCGTTGAGTACGCCCACGCGCCACGCGGACCGGTCCCCCTTCAGCAGGCCCTTCGTCCAGGCCCCCCGCCAGCCGAGGTACGGACGCACCGTACGGGCGTACTGGGCCCTGGCCAGGACCGCGCCGGCGGCGACGGCCAGCAGGCTGCCCAGCGCCTCCATGTCGAGCAGTTGCAGACGCCAGGGCCAGTCGGTGCGCGCCTCGGCCGTGACATTGGCCCGGACCGCCTCCCAGATCAGTACGAGGGTCAGCAGACACAGCAGCACCAGGGGTGCGGTGAACAGCAGGGGGCTGCGGCGCACCCTGCGCTGGATGTCGGACAGCGGTACGCCGCCGTCCCCGTCACTCCGGTCCGTCTGGATCGCCCCGCCCCCACCAAGAGGCGAGCCACCGGCACTCCCCCGGGCAACTCCCCTACCAGCCAGCACAGTTGTGTCACTTTCCCACTCTTCACGGGTACGCACGAGAGTGGCCGAATCACGTCCGGAAAACCCCCCGCGCCGAGGGGCGGCATTGCCGTCCCCGGTGGGCCCCCCTACTCTCGTGGCCCCGGCCGGGCGTGGACCTGTGAGGCGTGCCCTGACCGGCGGCGCGATCGAGCATGCTCATAACTGCAGACGGGGGTGAACATGACGGCGCTTCCCGGACCCCTTCGGTCCATGGTCTTCAGGAACGAGGACCTTCCCGCGCTCTTCCACCGCACGGACGCCATCGCCATCGCACGCCAGCGCGAAGCGGTCAACACCACCCGAGGCCAACTGGCCCTGCTCGTCGTGGGCACCGTGCCCGCCGCCCTCCCCTGGCACACCCGGATCGGCGGCTCCTTCCAACTGCTCGACGCCATAGGTGTGCTGGCCTACTTCGGCGTCCTGGTCACGACCTTCGCCGCCTCCCGCCGCAAGGCGAAGTCCCACTGGCAGCTCAACCGGTCCGCGGCGGAGTTCATCAAGTCGATCTGCTGGCGGTACGCGGTCCACGGCTCCCCCTTCGACACCACCGCCCCGCACCCGGAGGCGGTGTTCGCCAACCGGCTCGAAGAGGGACTTCAGGAGCTGCGGAAGGTGGGGTGGGCCGATCCCCGCGACGATCCGGACGACTCCGGCGGCGGTCTCATCACGGAGTCGATGCGCGAGTTACGGAACAAGGCCTTCACCGTGCGCAAGGAGACGTACATACGGGACCGGCTGATCGAGCAACGGCGTTGGTACCGCAGGCGCCAGCAGGTGTCGCGGCACGGAGCGCTCCTCTGGTCGAGCACCATAGCCGCGCTGACCACCCCCGCCCTGGTGCTCGGTGTGCTCCAGACGTTCGGGGCGGCGCGGTCCTTCGCCCTGACCGGGACGCTGTCCGCGGCCGCGGCCGCCTGTCTCGCCTGGAACGAGATGCGCCGCCACCACCCGCTGATCTCCGCGCACTCGCTGGTCGAGAAGGACCTGGAGTCCATGCAGGCCGCGATGGAGACCACCCTGACCGAACGGCAGTGGCCGGTCGCGGTCTTCGAGACCGAGCGGATCGTCTCACCGGAGCACACCGACTGGCTTGCCAGGCACCGAATGTGACGCTCCATCGGTCGGGTGCCGTCGACGTCAGGCGCGCTCCACGCCCTCGCGCCAGATGATGGTGACCGGCCGGCCGAGGGTACGGGCGTACGTCACGATGTCGCCCGTACCGCCCAGGCCCCTCGCCGGGCGGCCGTCCCAGACGGCGAGCAGCCGGTCGCAGTGGTCGGCGATGTAGGCACCCGCCGCGTAGTACGCCTCGTCGGTGGAGTGCGCGAAGTCCAGCCGGACCTCCTGGGCCGCGCGGGACTTGAGCATCCGGTAGCGGGCCAGGTCGGCTTCGTCGTCGAAGCACGCCTCGTAGTCGCCGCTGGGGATCACCGCCGTCAGCTTCGCCCCGAAGGCGAGCGCGAGGCCAGCGAAGAGCTGGTCCGCTCCGACCGCCAGGCTGGAGAGTGCTTCCATGGAACCCTGCGGGCCACGCAGTGCCGCCCGCATCCCGGCCAGCACATGCGCCTGGGCCTCCGCGGGGATGGAACGGTGACCGGTCACTCCGATGCGATTCACGGACCTGGAACCCCCTGCGTGTCTGCGCCCGACCGTCCTGACATCCTCTCAAAAGCCGCGGGTCGAGCGGGAGCCCCCGCCCGGAAAATCCGGACAGGGGCTCGCCATGTGGTACATCGGGAACGGGCCGGGGTCAGTAGACGCTGACGCCGTACGCGCTGAGTGCCTCGGTGACCGGCTGGAAGAACGTCGTACCGCCGGAGCTGCAGTTGCCGCTGCCGCCGGAGGTGAGACCGATCGCCCTGGTGCCGGAGTAGAGCGGGCCGCCGGAGTCGCCGGGTTCGGCGCACACGTTGGTGCGGATCATGCCGTAGACGATGTCCCCGCCGCCGTAGTTGACGGTGGCGTTGAGACCGGTGACCGTTCCGCCGTGGGTGCCGGTGGTGGAACCGCGGCGGGTGACGGACATCCCGACCGTGGCGTCGGCCGCGCTGGTGATGTCCTGGCTGCCGACCGTACCGTCCTTGACGATGGAGCTGTTGGTGTACTGCACGATGCCGTAGTCGTTGGTCGGGAAGCTGGATCCCGTGGTGGTGCCGAGCACGGTGGTGTGCGAGGAATCCGCCCACCAGGTGCCCGCGCCGTCGGTGCAGTGACCGGCGGTCAGGAAGTAGTAGGTGCTGCCGCTGCGGACGTTGAAGCCGAGGGAGCAGCGCCAGCTGTCGGCGTAGATCGCGTCGCCGCCGGAGATCAACTTGCTGAACTTACCGGGCGTGCGCTCGATCCGCAGGGCGCCCGCGTCGGCTCCCGCGGACTCCTTGATCTTCTTGATCTCCGCCTGGGAGACCGTGCTGTCGACGGTGACCAGGAGCCGGTTGGTCTTCGGGTCGATGTTCCAGGCGGTGCCGGCGACATCGGCGCCGAGGACGGCGTCGGCCGCCGCGGTCAGCCGCGAGGCGCTGTAGGTGCCGGTGGAGTCGGCGCTACCGGTGGAGTCGGCGGTGGCGGTGGGGACGGCGAGGGCGGCGACGGCGACGAGGCCCGCGAAGACGGCGGTGGCCCTGCTGCGTCTCGCGGTGCCCTTGGGGGTGGTGCGCTTGATCCTCACTTCTCGTTCCTCCCGAGGGGAATCGGGGGCCCTGCCTGTGGGGTGGCCGGACCCGTGAGGCGCAGTCGAGGAACACGTCCGACATTCCGGGCGCCGTGCTCCTGACAAGCGCTGCTCGGGAGTATCAGGGGGCGTCAAACAGCCGCGCAAGGGCGCGTTTTCGGCCGCGCGCGCGTCGCACACGGGTCGGCCCCGGCAGCTCGGTGGCTGCCGGGGCGGGAAGGGGACGCCCGTGTCCCGGTAGGACGGATCAGGCGTCGATACGGTTCCGCTCCCCCGCCGCGACGGCGGTCGTGAGGGTGTTGCCGGGCGGCGGGAACGGGCAGATGAAGTGGTCGGCGAAGGCGCAGGGCGGCAGCAGCGCGCGGTTGAAGTCGACGTTCACGCTGCCGTCCTCGGCCGGTGCGGCGGGCCGCAGGAAACGGAAGCGGTAACTCCCGTTTCCGCTGGTGGCGTCGGCGAATACGGCCCACAGCGAGCCGTCGGGCTCGACCGCGACCTGGAGCGTGTGCGCGGTGCCGTCCACCTCGAAGGCGATCTCACCGGCCAGTCCGAGACCCCGCTCGACCCCGTCGGCGTTCTCCACCCGGACGGTGCGGTCGGCGGCGTACGGGCGGAAGGTACCGGGCAGCGTCCAGCGCGCGTCGTACGTCGCCTCGATGGTCCGGAATGCCTGCCGGGCCGGAAAGTCCGGGTCGAAGTCACGGACCGCCCAGAGTCCCTCTCGCCGCAGCACGACCAGCCGCCGTCCGCCGAGCTCCAGCCGGGAGGAGTCGATCGGTCCACGGTCCGGTCCGAGCCTGATGTCCCCGGTCAGCGGCTTGCCGTCGACCGTGAGGCCGTCCGCCGGCGTGGCGGTGAGCACCAGCTCGTCGCCGTCCTCGCGCCAGTGCCCCGGGACGGCCGGAATTCGCCCTTCCGGGTAGTCGGAGAGCCAGTGGGTACCGGCCAGGGAGAGCGGACCGTACGGTGCCGCCACCGCGACGACGCGCTCCTCGTGCCAGCTCTGCCAGTCCTGCCGGGCGTCCCGGTCCTCCTGGCCTTCCTGCGGGTTGTGCTGTGCGTCCGTGCTCATGCGTTCAACCTTTCCATACCGGTTCCGCCAGGCCGAGGTGCGACCGCAGGGTGGACCCGGTGTATTCGGAGCGGAAGACTCCGCGTTCCTGGAGCAGCGGGACGACCCGGTCGACGAAGTCGTCGAGGCCGCCCGGGGTCAGATGCGGTACGAGGATGAAGCCGTCCGCCGCGCCACCGGCGACGAACGCGGACAGCTCCGCCGCGACGCTCTGCGGGGAGCCGATGAACGACTGCCGCGCGGTCGTCTCGATGACCGTCTGCCGGATGGACAGTCCCTTGGCCTCGGACAACGCGCGCCAGCGGGCGGCCACCACGAACGGGTCCTCGTGCCGGACCCGCCCCTGGACCAGGGCGGAGTCCGGGTCCGGGTCGATCTCGGGCAGCGGCCCGTCGGGGTCGTACGCGGAGAGGTCACGGCCCCAGACCTGTTCCAGGGCGAGAAGGGCGTTCTGCGGGGAGACCTGCTGCCGGCGGATCTCCGAGGCGTTCTCCTGGGCCTCGGCGTCCGTGTCCCCGAGGACGAAGGTGACCCCGGGCATGATCTTGAGGTCCGCGGGCCGCCTGCCGTACTTCCCCAGCCTCGCCTTGACGTCGGCGTAGAAGACGCGGCCCGCCTCCGGCGTGCCGTGCCGGGTGAAGATGATGTCGGCGGCGGAGGCGGCGAACTCCCTGCCCTCGTCCGAGTCCCCGGCCTGGATGACGACCG
Source organism: Streptomyces sp. NBC_01237 (assembly GCF_035917275.1). Classification (NCBI taxonomy): domain Bacteria; kingdom Bacillati; phylum Actinomycetota; class Actinomycetes; order Kitasatosporales; family Streptomycetaceae; genus Streptomyces; species Streptomyces sp. NBC_01237. The sequence continues at coordinate 1,828,580 of NZ_CP108508.1, forward strand.
GGTGGCCCTGCGGGGAGCGGGGGACGGTGAACTCCCCGGAGACGGTGAAGTGCCGGCCGCTGTGCGCGAACGGCCGGGAGTGCCCGTCCGGCGTCCAGGAGTCCCAGAGCTCCCGGGCCGTGGCGACGAACTCCGCGGCCCGGGTGTAGCGGTCGGCGCGGTCGAGGTAGCCGCCGCGACGGAAGTTCTCCCCGGTGAAGGCGTCGGAGGAGGTCACCACGTTCCAGGCGGCGCGGCCCTCGCTGAGGTGGTCGAGCGTGGCGAGGCGGCGGGCCAGTTCGTACGGTTCGTTGAACGTGGCGTTGACGGTGGCGGCGAGCCCGAGGCGGTCGGTGACGGCGGCCAGCGCGTTCAGCAAGGTCAGGGATTCGGGCCTGCCGACCACGTCCAGGTCGTGGATGAGGCCGTTGTGCTCGCGCAGCCGCAGCCCCTCCGCGAGGAAGAAGAAGTCGAACCTGCCGCGCTCCGCCGTTCTGGCCAGGTGCTCGAAGGAGGAGAAGTCGATCTGGCTCTCCGAGCGCGGATCGGCCCACACGGTGGTGTTGTTGACGCCCGGGAAGTAGGCGGCGAGATGCATCCGGGCCGGTGCGCTCACGCTTCCTCCCCGGCGGTCCGGGCGAGGGCGTACCGGGCGGCGGGGCGGGCGAGACCCAGGTGTTCGCGCAGGGTGCCACCCGGGTGGAAGGTACGGAAGAGACTGCGGTGCTGGAGGAGTGCCACGGTGCCGTTGACGATCCTTTCGAGGTCGCGTCCCGGGGTGATGGGGGTGAGGTGGAAGCCGTCCACCGCCCCGGCCCGGTGCCACTGGGTGATGAGTTCGGCGAGGTCGACAGGGCCGCCCCGGAAGTAGGAGCCCCGCCCGGCGAGGAGCGGGCCGCTCTCCAGACCGGGTTCCGGCGCCGTTTCGGCGTCCCCCAGATCGACGGTGAGCGCGACGAGGACCCGCAGGGTGTCGGGGTCGCGGCCGTGAGCGGCGGCCCGGCGGCGTACGTCGTCACGGATCGCGGCGGCCTGTTCGGGGGTGGTGGCCCGTGCGTGGACGACATCGGCGTGGCGGGCGGCCGGCTCGCGGGCCGCGGCGGAGGTGCCGTCGAGGACGACGACCGGGCGGCCCTGCGGCGGGCGCGGCACGATGGCGGGCCCCCGGACCGAGAAGGTGCTGCCCGCGAAGTCGACGTAGTGCAGTTTGTCGCGGTCGATGAAGCGCCCGGTGGCGACGTCCCTGATCTCGGCGTCGTCCTCCCAGCTGTCCCAGAGCCGGGCCGCCACGTCGGCCGTCTCCCCCGCCTCCCGCCACAGCGCGTCGGCGGGTGCGGCGCCGCGTCTGCCGAACAGCCGGGCCTCGGCCTCCGTCGTGGACACCTCCACGTTCCAGCCGGCCCGTCCGCGGCTCACCCAGTCGAGGGTGGCGACGGCGGACGAGACGTGGAAGGGCTCGGTGTGGGTGGTGGTGACGGTCGGTACGAGTCCGACGCGGTCGGTGTCGGGGGCGATGCGGGACAGTACGGAGAGCGCGTCGAGTCCCGGGCGGGCGAAGGAGTCGCCGAGGGTGACGTAGTCGAGGGCGCCGCGTTCGGCGAGCCGGGCGAGGGCGAGGTAGTGCCCGGCGTCGTAGTGGGGCGGGCCACCGATCTCGGCGGCCAGGTGGAGGGGCCTGTTGGCGGACATGCGGGACCTCTCGGGTCAGTTCTCGGTCTTGGGGAGGCCGGGCGGGTTGATCTCGGCCTTCTCGATGGCCTCGCTGGTCAGCCCCCAGCGCTTGAGCACCTCGGCGTACGAACCGTTGCCGATGATGTGGTCGATCGCGGCGGCGTACGCCCCGACCAGTCCGCTGTCCTTCTTGGTGGTGGCGGCGATCTTCCCCTGGAGCCCGTCGCCGCCGCCCGACAGGGTGCCGACGATCTCGGACTGGCCGGCCGAGGCGACGTGGTAGTTGGCGGAGGGGCTCGGGCCGAGATAGGCGTCGATCCGGCCGGACTGGAGCGCGAGGTAGTAGTCGGTGTCCTTCTGGAAGTACTTGATCTCCACCGGCTCGCGCCCGGCCTTGACGTTCTGCTCGCTCCAGTCGACGAGGATCTTCTCCTGGTTGGTGCCGGAGGACACCGCGATCGTCTTCCCCGCGGCATCGGCGGGCCCCTTCACCTTCCAGCCGGATCCCTTCTTGGCCTCGAAGGCGATGTTGTCGAGCCGGTAGGTCGCGAAGTCGTACTTCTCCTTGCGCTCCTCGGTGACGGTGACGTTCGACAGGACGGCGTCGAACTTGGAGCTGTCGAGGCCGACGAAGAGGTTCTCCCAGGACACCTCGTCGAACCGCGGTTTCAGGCCGAGCGTGTCGGCGATCAGCGTCGCGAGGTCGATCTCGGAGCCGATGCGGGTCCTGTCGTCGGTCGCGTAGAAGCCGAGGGGCGGTGAGGCGTCGGCGCTCGCCCCGATCCGGAGCGTGCCTCTCCGGCGGACGGCCTCCGGTACCCGGTCGGCGATGGCGGCCACCTCCTTGCCCCTGATCCGGTTCTGGTCCGGGCCGATGTTGACCCCGGTGTCCTTCTGCCCCTCGGGCCTGATCACGTCGGTGGCGGCGTCGCTGGTGCCGCAGGCGGTGAGCAGCCCGGTGGCCGTGAGGGTGGCGAGGGCGACGGCGAGGGCGCGGTGGACGGACACGTGACTACTCCTTGACGGGAACACGGGCGGGGATCACAGAACCTTGGAGAGGAACGCGCGGGTGCGTTCCTGGACGGGGCGGTCGAGTACGTCGGCGGGCGGGCCCTGCTCGACGATGCGGCCCTCGTCCATGAAGACGACGGTGTCGGCGACCTCGCGGGCGAAGCCGATCTCGTGCGTGACGACGATCATCGTGGTGCCCTGGTGGGCGAGGTCCTTGATGACGTCGAGGACCTCGCCGACCAGTTCGGGGTCGAGCGCCGAGGTCGGCTCGTCGAAGAGCAGCAGTTTCGGTTCGAGGGCGAGCGCGCGGGCGATGGCGACGCGCTGCTGCTGACCGCCGGAGAGCTGCTTGGGGTACGCCCCCGCCTTGTCGGCGAGCCCGACCCGGGCGAGCAGTTTCCCGGCCGCGGCGACGGCGTCCTTCCGGGGGCGGCGCAGGGCCGAGACCGGTGCCTCGATGATGTTCTCCAGGACGGTGAGGTGCCCGAAGAGGTTGAAGTTCTGGAAGACGAAGCCGATCCGGGTGCGCTGGCGCAGAACCTCGCGTTCGCGCAGCTCGTACAGCTTGTCGCCCTCCCTGCGGTAGCCGACCAGGGTGCCGTCGACGCTGATCCAGCCCTGGTCGACCTTCTCCAGGTGGTTGATGGTGCGCAGCAGGGTGGACTTGCCGGAGCCGGAGGGTCCCAGGACGACGGTGACCTCTCCGGTACGGACGGACAGATCGATGCCGCGCAGCACCTGGAGCGAGCCGAAGCTCTTGTGCACGGAGCGGATCTCGACCATGGCATCGCTGGGTGCGCTCATCGCACGGCCCCCTTGGCGTAGTGACGTTCGACGTAGTACTGGAGGACGGAGAGCACGGTGGTCAGGAGGATGTACCAGACGGTGGCGACCATCAGCAGGGGTACGACCCTGCCGTTGCGGCCGTAGACGACCTGGACCTGGTAGAAGAGTTCGCCGATCGCCATGACGGAGACGATCGAGGTGCCCTTGAAGAGGGAGATGATCTCGTTGGCGGCGTTCGGCAGGATGGAGCGCATCGCCTGCGGCAGCACGATCCGCCGCAGCTGCCGCAGCCGCGGGATGCCGAGGGCCGCCGCGGCTTCCAGCTGCCCGGAGTCCACGGCCAGTACGCCGCCGCGCACGATCTCCGCCGCGTACGCCGCCTGGTGCAGCGCGAGCCCGAGCACGGCCGCGCTCATCGCGCCGACCAGGTTCATCGTGTCGAAGGTGAAGAAGCCGGGGCCGAACGGGATGCCGAACTGCAACTCCTTGTAGAGATAGGCGAGGTTGAACCAGAACAGCAGCTGGACGATCAGCGGGATCGAGCGGAACGCCCAGATGTAGGCGTGGGCGACCGCCCTGAGGAAGGGGCTGGCAGACAGGCGCATGAAGGCGAGGACGATGCCGAGCGCGAAGCCGAGAGCGGTTCCGTAGAAGGTCAGCTGGAGGGTGACCCAGACGGCCTTGAGGATGGTCGCGGCGGTGAAGAACCGGGCGAAGACGTCCCACTCCCAGCCGGGGTTGGTGACCAGTCCGTGCAGGAACTGGGCGAGCAGGACTGCGGTCGCGGCGACGGCAACCCAGCGCCAGGGGTGGCGGACCGGGACGACGGTCAAGCCGCTGTAGTCGGTGACGGGGTCCTGAACGGTCTCTTTGTCGATGGGTGGATCGCTGGTGAGCGACATGAGGGTTCCTTAAACGACATATGTACGGGAGGTGGGCCGCGGTCAGGCGCTGAGGCGGCCGCGACAGGAGAGGTCGCGCAGGAACGTCAGCGCGGTGCGCGCGGTGGCGTCGTTCTGGCCGAAGGCCGGGCCGCCGGTGCGGGGCCGGGTGAAGGCACCGCTGCTGCGCGCGGTGGTGTAGGGGCCGAGCGCGAAGCGGCGCGGGTGCGGGCGGCCGTCGCGGTCCAGGATCCGGCTGTCGCCCGGGTCGACGGAGAGCAGTCCCGTGTCGGTGGTGGCGGCGCCGTCCTCGTACAGGCCGCGCAGCAGCGGGCTGGCGGTGTGGCGGAGCGAGGGGTCCGGGAGCCGGGCCTCGACCAGTGCCCGCGCCTCGACGCGTTCGGCGGGGACGGTGGCGCTGCCGGCCCGGAAGACTCCCGCTTCCTCGTCGGCCTCGACGGTGACCGAGGCGCCGAGGAAGCGGACGACCCCGGCCCGGGAGAGGGCGAGGAGCTGCTCCAGCCGGGGGCCGGGCGGGCCGGAGGCCAGGTAGCTGAAGAAACCGTGCCACCAGTTGCCGATGTCGCCCAACGTGATCAGCTGCCCGTAGGCGGAGAGCAGCCCGAGGAACACCGCCAGGTCGGTGCTGTGGCCCGGGTCGTGACGGCGTGTCAGGTCGGCGGTGATGTAGTCGCGCAGACTGCCCTGGAGCGCTTCGTACGTGGGGTGGCGCACCCCGTCCAGCGGGTGGTCGAGCGCTGTCAGGTCGAGCCGGTCCGCGGGGTCGGGCACGGCGGCGGCGACGAGGGCGGCCAGTTCGGCGCTGCCCGGATCGGCGGCGGCGTACTTGTCCTCGAAGACGTCGCGGCCGACGGTGGTGCGCTCGGGGTGGGCGGTGAACAGCCGGTGGTAGTGGGCGTGGCCGAGCTCCTTCTCGACGTGCGGCCACACATCGCGCCGGAAGTCGAGCGGTCCGGGCCGGCCCAGCAGCTCCCCGGCCAGGCCGGGGCCGAGGAAGCGCGGCAGCGGCGGCCGCTCACCCGTCCAGCCGTAGCCGATCTTGGAGTGGTAGGGGACACCGCGCCGCGAGCCGACGTGCAGCACGGGCTCCCGGCCCGAGGGCAGGTAGACGCCGTTCTCGTACCGGCCGCCGCGCCCCTCGGTGAGCAGCACCATCAGGTCGATGAAGGCGAGACCGAAGCCGCGGACGATGACGGGTTCGCCCGCGGGCAGGGCGCTCAGGTCGCTGTCGGCGGTGAAGTCGGGCTGCAGGTGGACGAGCCCGTGCCGGCCGGCGAACGCGCTCAGCTCCCGCTGCTCGGCGTCGGGTTCGGCGTCGAGGTGGCCGACGGTGAGGACGACGAGGTCGGCGGTCAGGGGGGCGGCGCGGCCCTGGAGCCGGACGCGCTGCCGGCCGCCGCGCGGGCCGGTGACGCCCAGGGCGCGGGTCCGGTGCTCCCGCACGGTGATGCCGGGCGGGAGTGCGTCCAGCGCCTGTTCGTACACCCAGCGCAGGTAGGCGCTCTGGAGCCGGCGGCTGGGGAAGTCCTGGCCGTACAGCTGCCGTATCTCCTCCAGCACGGCGGGTTCGGCGTCGACGGTGATCCGCCCGGCGCGGACGTCCTCCGCCCAGGCGTCCAGGGCGGGTCCGGGCCGTACGGGGCCGTCCTGCCGCACCGTGTCGTCGGTGAACATGGTGACGTCCTCGGCCATGGAGTTCATCCAGAGCAGCGGCGACTGGTCCTGCCGCCATATCCGGCCGCCGCCCGGCGGGTGCGGGTCGACGAGATGGATGTCGAGGCGCCCGCCGGGGTACAGACCTGCGGCGTTGGCGGCGATGCGTTCGATGACGCCGGTGCCGCGCGGCCCGCCGCCGATGATGACGAGGCTGGGCGTGGCGGCGGATGCGGTGCTCATCGGGTGCCCGCCGTGCCGCGTGCGTAGTGCCGTTCGACGTAGTGCTGTCCGATGCCGAGGACCGAGGTGACGGCGACGTACCAGAGGGTGGCGACGAGCAGCAGCGGGATGACCTGATAGGTGCGGTGGTAGACGAGCTGGACGGAGTAGAGCAGGTCCTGCACCGCGATGATGCTGACGATCGAGGTGCCCTTGAGGGTGCCGATCAGCATGTTCCCGGCGGGCGGCACGATGGAGCGCATGGCCTGCGGGAGCACGATCCGGCGGAGCCGGCGCCAGGGGCCCAGGCCCAGTGACTGGGCCGCCTCCAGCTGTCCGCGCTCGACGGAGAGGATGCCGCCGCGCACCACTTCGGCGGCGTACGCGGCCTCGTGCAGGGTGAGTCCGACGACGGCGACGGTGACGGGCCCGAGGAGGTTGACCGTGCTGACACCGAGGATCTGCGGGTACAGGGCGCCGATGTTGAACCAGAACAGCAGCTGGACAAGGATCGGGGTGGATCTGAACAGCCAGACGTATCCCCAGCTGACCGCCTGGAGCACGCGGTTGCCGGAGAGCCTGAGGATGGCCAGGAGGGTACCGAGCGCGAAGCCGAGCACCATGACGAGCGCCGTGAGCCAGAGGGTGAGACCGAGTCCGCGCAGGACGGAGGCGGTGGTGAGGTAGTCGCCGACGACGTCCCACTGGAAGGCGTCGTTGCGGATGACGGAGACCAGCGCCAGGGCGAGGAGCAGGAGGACGGCAACGGCCGCTGCCCACTGGCCTGTTCGGCGGACCGGCACGATGCGTGGCACCACGTCGCCGTCGGTCTTGACGGGCGGTGCGGGGAGCGGGGGAGGCAGGACATCTGTCTGCGCGGGCATGCGAAGGCTCCGTGGATGCAGAGATCGAACACGGGGCGTGCCTTCACACCAAACACAACGTGGACCGGGCCCCTCAGCGCCGGTCCGCCTCCGAGATAAGCGCTGTGCGCGGTCCGTTGTCAAGCCTGTCCACACTGTGAGCCCGACGTCTCAGGCCGGTTGACGCGCAACCGGATGCCTGTTCCACTTGGGCCATGCATTCGCAGCAGTGGCTGGTCACCCGCTCCCACATCGACTTCGGTCGCGTGTGGTCCTCTTCCTGTTGAGCTGACTCCCTGCTTCCGGCTTCACCCGCTCACGCCCCTGTCCGCGTTCGAGCGCCCCTTTCCCGCGTGCCCTCACGTACACAACACCGCTTCGCCCTCCCCTCGTACCGCTGATTCCCCGCCCCGCGCTCCGTGCCGTCCTCGCACCGGAGTCCGCTCGGCGTACCCGCTCGCGCCCTGACGTCATCGGCGAACCCTGCTGAACGACGAACACCGACGAACCCGGAGAAGCCCCGCCATGCCCCGAACCCGGCACACCGCCGCCTTCGCCCTGATCACCGTCGCCGCGCTCGCGCTCACCGCGTGCGGATCGGGGGACCCGGCGGCGGCGCCGGGCGGCGGACCGGTGGCGGCGGGTGCCGGCAAGGGGAGGATCCCGACGGCGGACGTGGTGTCGGCGGTCAAGAAGGACGAGGCCGCTGCGGAACTGCTGCCCGCGGACGTCCGGTCCTCGGGCACGCTCAGGATCGCCTCCAGCGTCGGCACCCCGCCCGGGGCGTTCTACCTGGAGGACGGCAGGACACCGGCGGGCGCGGACATCGACTTCGCGGACGCCGTGGCCAGGGCGCTCGGGCTGAGGCTGAAGCGCGAGATCGCGTCCTTCGAGGCGATCCTCCCGGCGCTGGGCAGCGGGAAGTACGACCTGGGCACGGGGAACTTCGGGGTCACCGACGAGCGCCGCAGAACGATCGACTTCGTCACGTACATCAATGACGGCCAGGGGTTCGCGGTCCGCGACGACAGCAAGCTGGAGAAGGTGACCGACCTCACCCAGCTCTGCGGCCTGACCGTGGGCACCGGCGCGGGCACCACGTTCGAGGTGACGCTCCAGGAGAACAAGCACCTGTGCGCGGACGCGGGCAAGAAGGCGTACGACGTGAAGACGTACAGCGACCAGGCGGCCATCTGGATCTCCCTCCAGCAGGGCCGCAGCGATGTGGTGATGTCCACCATCAACGGACTGCGCTACGCGGTGACGCAGCAGGAGGGGCTGCGCTTCCTCAATGAGTTCAAGCGGCTCGACGTCGGCTTCGCGTTCAAGAAGGGAACCCCGTTGGCGCCCGCCTTCCGGGCCGCGGTCAACGGCCTGCGGGCCGACGGTACGTACGACCGCATCCTGAAGAAGTGGGGCACCGCCGAGTCGGCGATCACCTCGTCGCGGATCTCGCCGCCCGAGCTGAAGTGACCTGCCGTCAGGCGACCGCCCCGGAGGCCCGGCGGGGCTCCGGGGCCCGCCTCAGCAGTCGCACCCGCAGTCGCAGTCGCAGCAGCACCCGTCGCCGCAGGAACTGCAGCAGTCGCACGCCTCGCAGCAGTCGCCGCAGTCGGCCTGGCGGCAGAGCCCGTCGCGTTCCTGCCGGGACCAGGGGTCCTCGAAGGACCCGCAGCACATCTGGCAGGTGCAGGCGAGCCCGGCCCACACCAGGCACCCGGTGATCAGCCCGCGCCGGTCGCGCGGCGGCTCGGGCGGCGGCTGGGGCGGAAGGGCCGGACCGCCGGGCGTCGGCGCGTACGGATTGCCGGGCGGCGGCCCGAACGCGCCCCGGTGCGAGCAGGAGGAGGAGCCGAACGCCCGGTCCACGGAGCGCCGCAGTTCATGCACGAGCAGCGCATGGGCGAGCCTGCTGTCGGTGAACTCCGCGTCGCGCAGCGCGAGCCGTACGCCGTGCAGCGCGTCGTCGCACAGCCGCCGGGCCTCGGAGAGCGGGGTACCGGTCGCGGTGAGCGGGTTCCAGGCGCCTGACGCCGCGTCGGCTTCCCGGTCCTCCACGGCGTCCAGCAGATGCGCGAGCCGTCCGAAGAGCCGGCCCGCCTCGGCGAGCGGCGCGGCGTTGCGCGGTACGCCCGCGAGTACGGCGGTGTGCGCGAAGGCCGCCGCGGTGGCCGTCTCGGTGGGTTCGGTGACCGTCAGCAGCGGGGTGCCGGGGCCGGCGAGCGCCTCGATCCGGGTCTGCCGGTCGACCGCGTCGACCAGCGAGGAGGTGTCGAAGCCGACCGCGGCGCCGGTGCGGGCACCGGCCCTGTCCCAGCCCGCCGCGACCCTGCGGGCGGCGGCGGCGACCGGCCGGCGCGCCAACAGCCCGTCCCGGTCGGCGACGTGGTCGCGGACCTTCGCCGAGGCCAGGACGAGCGAGACGGCAGCGGCGAGCCTGGCTCCCTCGCCCCGGGCGACCGGGGCGGTCCGCATGGAGCGCAGCGGACAGGGCCCCGCGGTACGCCGCCCCGCGGGGGTGCGCCCGGCCTGAGCCTCCGTCAGGACCGAGACGATCAGGCCGTCATAGTTCGTAACGATCCGGGCGAATTGCCCGTGGTCCGCGCGCAGGGCGAGACAGAGCCCGCACAGATGCGCCATCCACTCGGTCCTGAGCCCCTCGGTGAGCCGATGGGTACAGGGCCTGACGATTCCGAACACGACGATCCCCCGAGAGCCGTTCGACAGGTACGCGCCACTCGTGCACCTGCGCGGCGTGCATCGTATCGAGTGGTCCGTTCACCCGTACGTCCCCCATGTCACCCGTACGGACCGGAGCATCATATTTTCCTTCCGCGACCGCCCTTATGCAGGAGGAACCTTGACGAACCGCCACATCTTCTGCACCAGTACCGTCACGAATCCCCTGCGCGCCGACTATCCACTTGGCGCGGTATCCGCATCATGGACGACCATAGGGATACGAGAGAGATGCGGAACGCCAAGGAACCGCGGTGAGAGGAGGCGTCCATGGGATCGGTGCGCAAGGCAAGTGCCTGGCTGGGCCTCGTAGAGGACAACCACGACGAGCGGTACTACGACGACGAGTACTCCGGTGGTGCGGAGACCGGGACGGGTGGCCAGGCGTGGGTGACCGACCCGCGCGTGCAGGTGGCCGCCGAGACGGCCGAGGAGCAGGACCGCCGGATCGCCACCGTGACCCCGGACAGCTTCCGGGACGCACGGGCCATCGGTGAGCTGTTCCGGGACGGCGTCCCGGTGATCGTGAACCTCACCGCCATGGACCCCGCCGACGCCAAACGTGTCGTGGACTTCGCCGCGGGGCTGATCTTCGGGCTGCGCGGCTCGATCGACCGGGTGGCCACCCGGGTCTTCCTGCTGACCCCGGCCGACACCCAGGTCCTCAACGGCGAAGCCGCCGGCCGGAAGGCCGACGGCTTCTTCAACCAGAGCTGAGCAGGGCGCTCGCCGGGCAGGTGGTCCGGCGGCGTCCCGTTTACCGGAACGCGTCCAGACCGGTGAGCGCCTTGCCCAGCACCAGCTGGTGCATCTCCACGGTGCCCTCGTACGTGAGCACCGACTCCAGATTCGTCGCGTGCCGCATCACCGGGTACTCCAGCGAGATCCCGTTGGCACCGAGAATCGTGCGCGAGGTACGGCAGATCTCGATCGCCTCCCGCACATTGTTGAGCTTTCCGAAACTGACCTGTTCCGGGCGGAGCCTGCCCGCGTCCAGCCGGCGGCCCAGATGGTGGGCGAGCAGAATGCCCTTGTGCAGTTCGACGGCCATGTCCGCGAGCTTGGCCTGGGTGAGCTGGAAACCGCCGATCGGCCTGCCGAACTGTTCCCGCGTCCTCGCGTAGTCGAGGGCCGCCTCGAAACTGGCGCGCGCCGCGCCCATGGCTCCCCAGACGATGCCGTACCGGGCGTGGCTGAGACAGCTGAGCGGGCCGCGCAGCCCGAGAGCGCCGGGGAGCACGGCATCGGCGGGCAGCCGTACGCCGTCCATCACCAGCTCGCTGGTGACCGAGGCGCGCAGGGACCACTTGTGCCGGATCTCCGGCGCGGTGAAGCCGGGGCTGTCGGTCGGTACGACGAAGCCGCGGATTCCGCCGCCGCCGTCGTCCTCGTCGGTCTGCGCCCATACGACGGCGACCCCGGCGACCGAACCGTTGGTGATCCACATCTTGCGGCCGGTGAGGACCCAGTCGCCGCCGTCACGCCTGGCGTACGTCCGCATCCCGGCGGGGTCGGAGCCGTGGTCCGGCTCGGTCAGGCCGAAACAGCCGATGATCTCGCCCGCCGCCATGCCGGGCAGCCACTGCCGCTTCTGCTCCTCGGAGCCGAAGCGGTGGATCGCGTACATGGCGAGGGAGCCCTGTACGGAGACCAGGGAGCGGATGCCCGAGTCCGCCGCCTCCAGTTCCAGACAGGCCAGTCCGTACTGGACGGCCGTGGCGCCCGCGCAGCCGTAGCCCTTCAGGGACATGCCGAGCGCGCCCAGCGAGCCGAGTTCGCGGGCCAGCTCGCGGATGCCGGGCAGTTCACCGTTCTCGTACCACTCGGCGATGTGCGGCAGGACGCGGTCGGCGGCCCAGGTGCGGACGGTGCCGCGGATCGCGAGATCCTCGGGGTCGAGCAGATCGTCGATGCCCAGAGGGTCGGTGGCGTCGAAGGGCGGAAGCTTCGGCGGCTTCGGTGTCGTCGAGGGCTTCGCGGACTCGGTGGTGGACATGAGGGTGCCTCCGGCGGCTCGCACGGTGTTTCGGAGGGCCCTCGGGACGCCCGGGACCCTCTAAAACTAGCAGTGATAGTCAGGGCGTCGTGCTGACGTTACGGCTCAGTGTGCCGCTCGTCCAGAGCCGGTGGCCTCGGCCGGCTCGCGCCGCGCGGGCAGCGGGACCTGCCGTTCGGAACGGTCCGGGACACGCGGGGCGGGAGTCCTGGCGGCCCGTGCCTCGTACGGCGGACAGGTCTCCTTGGGCGGACACTCCATGGCCCTCGGCAGCCGCAGTGCGGCCAGCGCCCCGAGCAGCAGCAGGCCCGCGCTGACGAACAGCGTGAGGTGCAGCCCGTCGATGAAGGCGTGCCGGGCGGTGGACCGCAGCAGAGCGCCCATCGGGCCGCCCAGCTGCGCCGCCACCTGATACGCCTCGCCCAGCGAGTGCGCGGCGGCCGAGCCCGCCTCCTTGGGCACGCCCTTCTCGTGCACCGTGGCCAGACCGGGCGCGTAGGCGGCGTTCATGACGCTGCCGAGCAGGGCGATCCCCATGCCCGCACCCAGCTGGTAGGAGGTCTCACCGATCGCCGCCGCGCCGCCCGCCCGGTCCGCGGGCACCTCGCTCAGCATCGATTCGTACGCCCCGAACAGCGTGGACTGGAGCCCGAAGCCGAGCAGCACGAACCCGACGGTCAGCAGGGCGGGCCGGTCGTGCTGTCCCATCAGGGTCAGCAGCAGCACCGCGGCGGCGGTCAGGACGAAGCCCCAGCCCACCATCCGGCGGGGGCCGACGCGCCGCAGGGTGTAGGAGCCGGTGACACCCGCGGCCATCGCCGCGAAGGTCAGCGGCAGCAGCCGCAGCCCGGTCTCCATGGGGCTGAGATCCAGCACCAGCTGGAGGTACTGGACCGCTATCAGTTCCAGGCCGACCAGGGCCAGCATGGCGAGCACGATGCAGCCGACGGCCGTGCTGAAGGCAGGCCTGGAGAACATCCCGATGTCTATGAGCGGATGCGTACGCCGTTTCTGGCGGCGCACGAAGACGGCCAGCAGCGCGGCGCCGGCCACGAGCGGGACGAGGGTGGCGGGGCCGAGGAGCCCCTCGCCACCGCCGACACGCTTCACGCCGAGGACGACACCGAGCACACCCGCCGCGGCCATCAGCGCGCCCAGCACGTCCCACGGGCCGTCGCTGCTGCCGCGGGACTCGGGCAGCAGCCAGCGGCCGATGGGCAGGATCAGTGCCATCAGCGGGATGTTGATCAGGAAGACCGAGCCCCACCAGAAGTGCTCGACGAGAAAGCCGCCGATGACCGGTCCGGTGGCGGCCCCGACGGCGGCGACCGCGCTCCAGACGCCGATGGCCAGGGCACGCTCCCGGCGGTCGGGGAAGACCTGGCGCAGGATCGACAGCGTCGCCGGCATGATCATCGCGCCGCCGACGCCGAGCAGGGCGCGCGCCGCGATCAGTACGGCCGGGGTGTCGGCCAGCGCGGCCATCGCCGAGGCGACACCGAAGAGCGCGTAGCCGAACAGCAGCACCCGCCGTCTGCCGATCCGGTCACCGAGGGTGCCGAAGAGAATCAGCAGCGACGCGCAGACCAGCGGATAGGCGTCCACGATCCACAGCAGACCGACGGCGCTGGGCCGCAGGTCCTCGGTGACCGAGGGCACCGCGACATGCAGCACGGTCGCGTCCAGCGCGACCAGCAGCAGGCTGAGACAGAGAACGACGAGAACGAGCCAGCGGTTGGCGCCGTCGGCAGCTGCACGCAGCCGGGCTCCGGCCGTGGTCGTCCCGGACATCTACGTACCTCCCAGAGAGTCCCTCGCGCTCGGCAGGCCAACGGGGAACCGGCTCTCGGTGTCCCCCAGGCCCGGCATCGACGGGCGAGTGAGCCGTCAGCGTACGCGAGTTCGGCGTGGTCACACGTGGTCCAGCTCATACGCCTGTGTGCCGCGGAGTGTGGCGTACGCCACTTCGGCCCCCTTCCCGGCCTCCTCGCCACCCGCTCCCCCGGAACACCCGAGGGCCACGGGGGACGGCACCGGGGTACCCCCCACGGGTGACACGTCGCCGATGCGCGCCTCCCCCGAATGGCCGGAAGAATGAGTACGGAAACGCTCACGCGGAATTTTCCGACCCCTCAAACATCCTTACGAAGCGGGCCCGTCGAGAATTGGCCACAAGATCACGAAGATTCTTCGCCGCCCCCCGAATAGACGCCGATCTGAGACATAGTCCACATCACATCGTCATCACAAAGCGGCCGGATCGGCCTGGTCGCACACTCACTCGCTGTAACGTCGATTGGGTGCGTACCGACATCTTTGCCCGGCTGGACCGGGAGCCGGAACCGCCGAAGATAGAGGCACCGCGGATGAGTCGTCACCGCATCGCTCTCTTCGGCGGGACGTTGGCGTTCTATCTCGCCATCGTCGTCGCGGTGCTGGTCTCGTCCTGGCTGGTGGCCCTGGACTGGAAGGTCATGCTCTTCCGGCCCTACCAGCAGTGGCCCGAGCTCCACGCCTTCCTCGACTACTACGTCGTGCTCGGCCAGCGCGGCCCCACGGCCGTGATGATCGCCAGCTGGCTGGGCTGGCGCTCCTGGCGGCAGCACACGCTGCGGCCGCTGCTCACCCTCGGCTGCTCGCTGCTGCTGCTCAATGTGACGGTCGGCGCGGTCAAGCTGGGCCTCGGGCGGCTCGGTCCGCACTATGCCACCCGGATCGGCTCCGCCGAGATGTTCGCGGGCGGCGATATATTTCCTTCGGGACACACCGCCAACGCCGTCGTGACCTGGGGAATCCTTGCCTATCTGGCCACCACGCCACGGGCCAGGCGCTATCTGTCCGCCCTGTCCGCGACGGTCTCGCTGGGCGTCGGGCTCACCACCGTCTACATCGGTACGCACTGGCTCAGCGATGTGCTGCTGGGCTGGGCGGCGGGGCTGCTGATCCTGCTGGCCCTGCCCTGGTTCGAGCCCCTGATCACCCGTGCCGAGGCCCGGGTCTTCTCGGTGCGCGAGCAGTGGCGGCAGCGTCGCCGGGCCGGCACCCCGGCCCCGGCCGCGGCCGACGGACCGCCCGCGGTGCTGCTCCCGCAGTCGATCGCCTCCGAGAGCGTCGTGGCCGAGGACGGGGGCCCCGGCCACGGAGCGGCCACCGGGACGGGCCAGCCGTCCGGTCACCCCGGCCAGGGGACCCGGTCACGGGCGCACGCGTCCCACCCGGTGCGTTCGGAACGCACCCCGGTCACCCCGGCCGGCTCCCGCCGCCCCCCGCACGCCGAGCGCACACCGCGCGGCAACACGAGCCCGGCCCGGCCGATGACGGGCGGCTGAGCCGCCCCCGGACCGCGGGGACGCTACGCACAGCCCCATCCGCAACGGCGAAGGCCCCGACCGCGCCGGTCGGGGCCTTCGCTCGCTCCAGGGGATCGCACGGCCTCTCAGCCCACCCAGCATCGCGTCACGGTGGCGTCCTCGACCTGGAAGTTGAGGCGGCCGCCGCGGAACTCCATGGTGAGGAACGTGCCCGGTGGTACAGCTCTGACAGTGGTCCAGCCACGGGACCTGGCCTGCCGCTCGGCGGCCTCGGCACCGAGGCCGACGTACGACTCGGGGACGTCGTCCGGCTGTACGGGAGGGGTCGGTATGGATGCCATACCTCTCACCGTAGGCGGCCTCGGACCGTGACGGAAGGCGGGGCCCCGGAGGCACGTGCCGCATCCCCGCATGCCGTACCGGTCACGCTTGTGTCACAGGATCCCCACACTCGTTTACTTCGAACAATTCACTCGAACAGACCCTTCGGGACGGACGCTCGGGACTTTTCGGCCGACGGGTAAATGATCCCGGAACGGCAAACGCGGAATGCGCGACGGGATCATGCGGTGATCTGCCTTTTCCCTCGGTACACGGCCGGGTTCACCTGGATGCCTGTAACACCAGGAATTCATGCTCCTTTATGCAGGTCTTATATATGCGCACGATTCCCGCACTCCCTCCGCCGCCCACTCGCACTATCGGAATCTCGCGGTCCGAGAAGCGGCGGTAGCGGACGGCAGGTCCGCGACCGCCCCCCGGCTCAGCCGGCCCTGCCCCTGCGGATCAGGTCGGCGGCCTTGTAACGCAGGGCGTACGCCCCGTCCAGCGCCGTGCCCCGGGACCGGTGCAACGCGGTGCGCAGAGCGCCCTGACCGCGGCCCCGGGCGGCCTGTGCCGCCAGCTCGGTGAACAGGTTCTCGTGCCGTTCCGCGATCCGTGCCGGGTCGAATCTCCGCGATGCGGCCAGCGCCTCGCGCCCCATCCGGTGGCGCAGCCCGTCGTCCTCGATCAGTGCGAGGAGCGCGGCGGCGACCGCCGCTCCGTCACCGACCGGCACCAGCCGCCCGTCGGTGCCGTCGTCGATGATCTCGGCCGGTCCGTGCGGGCAGTCGGTGGCCACGACCGGCAGCCCGCAGCGCATCGCCTCGACGATCGTCATGCCGAACGACTCCCGGTCCGACGTGACGGCGGCGATGGAGCCCTTGGGCCACTCGGCCTCCATCGGGTGGACCGATCCCATCAGGAGCACCTGGTCACGCAGTCCGAGTTCCTTGATGAGGGTGCGCAGCGTCCGCTGCTCGTTGCCGGTGGCGTCGCCGCCGCCGTAGATCCGCAGCCGCCAGTCGGGGCGTGCCGCGCTCACCTCGGCGAAGGCCCGTACGAGCAGGTCGTAGCGCTTGACCCTGTGCAGCCGGCCCGCCGCGACCACCCACTTCAGATCGCCCTGCGCGGGCGGGCCCACCGGGGCGGGCACGCTGTTCGGGATCGCCTCGATCCGTACGCCGGGCAGCCGCAGCCGCCTCCGGTAGTCCTCGGCGTCGGCCCGTGTGACGGTCGTGATCGCGTCGAGTAACTCGTAGCGGTGGCTTATCTCGCGGCGCAGCCGGTAGCTGTGGCTGTCCAGCGTGAGGTGTTCCTGACCGATGCGCACCGGGCCCCGGCGGGCCTGTCTGCTGATGTGCACGTTGAGGCCGGGCCGGGTCCCGACGACGACGTCCGCCTCCAGGGAGCGCAGATGGGCCGCGATCCTGGCGTCGGTGAGCCGGCTGTACTGCTGGTGTCTGCTGTCGCCGCGCGGGAACACCGCGGCGGGCCTGGCGTGATCGGCCGCATCGCCGTCGTAGGTCGCGCTCTTCGCGCGCAGATCGACGAGATGGCGCATCGTCACGCCCGGCGGTGCGCCCAGTGCGGGTGCGTCGCGGTGCCGGAAGACCGAGACGATCTCGATGTCGTGCTGCTCGGCGAGTGCCTGAGCGAGATTGAACGTCGTACGGATCGTTCCCCCGATGCCGTACGCGTTGTGGAGCAGGAAAGAAATGTGCATGGCGTCGCCGTAACCCCCTGGTCGGCCTGGTCTGTTGGGGACTGTACTGGCCATAGGTCACACATACGGAATCCGTACAGGTGTCCCGTGTCGCGGGCGCCCGGCCGACCGGAACCCGTACGTGACCTGCATGTTTCCGGAATCAGGAGGTCCGGTTCGATGACGGGACCATCCCCGGCGGACCGGTCCGGTCATCGACGTGCCGATGTGTCGACCTGTCTCCTCGGCGCCGCCCGCCCGCGAGCTCACCCGGCTCTCCCGGAGCGCTTCCCGTGCGGACCGCACCGGGCTCGCGGGCCCCCGTCCGGCGGAATCCGGCCTGCTCCGGCACGATCCGGCCCGACTCAAACCCAAGACCCCAGGTGCGTGACTCCGGCCTCGGATCCCGCGTTGTCTCTTCATGAGCCGGGAACCGCCCGGCTCACGCACCGAGTTCGAGGAGCCACCCGTGCCGCGCATGCTCGACGTCAGCGAGGACGTACGCGCCGAGATCGGCGATGCCGAAGCCGACCGGCTGCTCGTCGGCGACAACGCCCCAGGCAGTTACGACTGCACCTCCTGCCGCACCCCCGGCGACTCCGAGCAGGAACGCACCAGCACGGTGCTGTTCATCGGTGACGAGACCGCCGTGCTCGCGTTCGCCCACGCGACGTGCATCCCTTCGCAGGTCGTCCAGGTCGCGGAGGACCAGCTCCAGGGCGCAGTGCGAAGCATCACCGGCAGCGAGCCACAGAACCCGGAGGGTCTCATGCCCGAACAGGCCGTCCTCGGCATCACCAGCGGTCTCGTCCTGATCGAGGACGATCTCCGCCCCGCCCTGGTCGTCGAACCGACCGGCCCGGTCGCCCGGCCCGGAACCGACGGCAGCGGGGGCGACGCGTTCCTCCAGCTGCTGCTGGAGCAGGGCTTCCGCCCCGCCCCGGACATGGACCGGCTGCCGGAGGTACTGCCCGGCTGGTCCGTGCTGCTCGCCATGGGCCAGCTGCACGCCGTGCTGCAGCCGGGCTCCGGCGGCGGCACCCCGGTCGCCTGGTGGCAGGCCCATCAGCCGCTCCAGGTCACCGAGGGCTGGCGGACCGCGGTCAACAAGTCGAAGACGGTCCTCGTCTTCGCCGCCCCGGCCGGCTCGATCGGCCAGCAGCCGCGCGAGGACCTGCTGCGCGACGCCCTGGAGAAGGCCGCGGTCAATGGCCTCCTGGTGGCCGCCGCGATGCCGCTCGCCGGAACCTGATCGTGTCCGTACGCCCCGGACACCCACGCCGAACAGCGATTTCTCCGCCGGGACCGCATCCGACGGGCGGTGAGGTCGTTGGCACCTATGTGCACTCATACGACTCCTCCCGCCAGCACCAGAGTCAGATCCCTGCCATGCGCCCCTCGCAGGATTCGGAGGGCAAGTCCCCCACCCCGATCTACGACGCGCTGTACTCCGAGTACCGGCGGTCGTTCCGGGCGTTGCCGGGTGATCGGAGCGGTGAGGAGAATCTCGGCTTCTCGTCCTTCGGCACCGGGCTCTTCGGCGTTCGCCCCCCACTGGGCCACTCGGCCACCGGCGGACACCACGGCGGCTACGGCAGCCAGGGCGGGCAGGGCGGCACACCGCGCGCCGGGAGCCTCGGTTCCTGGCAGCGCGTCGGCCGGCACGCCGGACGGGCGCAGCCGGCGCTGCCCCCGGGGCCGGCGTCCCGGGAGTACTGACGCCCGGGCGGGGTGCGCCGGGGCATGCTGACGTACGGGCGCGTGCGCATACGGGCGCGTGACCGACGGCACCTGACGTACCGCTCGTGATGTACCGCTCGTGACGTACGGAACAAGCCCCGCAGCGTAGGTACGGAAGAAGCCCCGGACCGTTCGCCGAAGCGAGCGGTCCGGGGCTTCTTCGTGCCCTGGCCCGTGCTACTTGTTGCGGCCGCGCTTCTCGCGGACCCGGACCGAGATGTGGATCGGGGTCCCCTCGAAGCCGAACTCCTCACGCAGCCGACGTTCGACGAAGCGGCGGTAGCCGTGCTCCAGGAAGCCCGAGGCGAAGAGGACGAAGCGCGGCGGCTTGGTGCCCGCCTGCGTGCCGAAGAGGATGCGGGGCTGCTTGCCGCCGCGCACCGGGTGCGGGTGGGAGGCGACGATCTCGCCGAGGAAGGCGTTCAGCCGGCCGGTGGGGATACGGGTCTCCCAGCCCTTGATCGCCGTCTCGATCGCCGGGACGAGCTTCTCCATGTGACGGCCGGTGACGGCCGAGACATTGACCCGCGGGGCCCAGGCGACCTGCGCGAGCTCCGTCTCGATCTCGCGCTCCAGGTAGTAGCGGCGCTCCTCGTCGAGGGTGTCCCACTTGTTGAACGCGACGACCAGGGCTCGCCCGGCCTCCACCGCCATGGTGATGATGCGCTGGTCCTGGACGCTGATGGACTCGCTGGAGTCGATCAGGACGACGGCGACCTCGGCCTTCTCCACGGCGGCCGCGGTGCGCAGCGAGGCGTAGTAGTCCGCGCCTTCCTGGAGGTGGACACGGCGCCGGATACCGGCGGTGTCGATGAACTTCCAGGTGATGCCGCCGAGCTTGATCAGCTCGTCGACCGGGTCCCGCGTGGTGCCCGCCTGCTCGTTGACGACGACCCGGTCCTCGCCCGCGACCTTGTTCAGGAGGGAGGACTTGCCGACGTTCGGACGGCCGATCAGGGCGATCCGGCGCGGGCCGCCGAGGGTCCCGTCGCCGAAGCGCTGGGCCGGGGCCTCGGGCAGGGCTTCGAGGACGGCGTCCAGCATGTCGCCGGTGCCGCGGCCGTGCAGGGAGGAGACCGGGTACGGCTCACCGAGGCCCAGCGACCACAGGGCGGTGGCGTCCGCCTCGCCGCTCTGGCCGTCGACCTTGTTGGCACACAGCACGACGGGCTTGCCGGCCCGGCGCAGCAGCTTGACCACGGCCTCGTCGGTGTCGGTCGCGCCGACGGTCGAGTCGACGACGAAGACGACCGCGTCGGCCGTCTCGATGGCGTACTCGGCCTGGGCGGCGACGGAGGCGTCGAGGCCCAGCACGTCCTGCTCCCAGCCGCCGGTGTCGACGACCTTGAAGCGGCGTCCGGCCCATTCGGCCTCGTAGCTGACGCGGTCGCGGGTCACCCCGGGCTTGTCCTGGACGACGGCCTCACGGCGGCCGATGATCCGGTTCACCAGGGTCGACTTGCCGACATTGGGGCGGCCGACGACGGCGAGCACGGGAAGCGGGCCGTGACCGGCCTCGTCGAGGGCACCCTCGACCTCTTCGAGGTCGAAGCCTTCCTGCGCGGCGAGCTCCATGAACTCCGCGAACTCGGCATCGCCAAGTGCTCCGTGCTCGTGGTCCGAGCCGTCGGAGTGAATCTGGTCGTTCATGAAGTCCGTTCCTCTTTGCATCATCATCGATGGACCGCGGTCGGCGCGGTCCACTACTCAAGTCTCGCCTAACGCCCGGTGAGGCGCCTGGCACTTTCCAGGTGGGCGGTCAGCTTCCCCTGGATCCGCAGGGTCGCCTCGTCCAGCGCCTTGCGCGTCCGCCGCCCGCTCCCGTCACTCGCGTCGAAGGCATCGCCGAAGACGACATCGACCCGGCTGCGCAGCGGAGGCAGCCCCCGTATCAACCGTCCGCGGCGCTCCGTGCTTCCCAGGACGGCCACCGGGACGATCGGCGCACCGCCGCGTACCGCGAAGTACGCCAGTCCGGCGCGCAGCGAGGCGAAGTCTCCTTCGCCCCGGGTGCCCTCCGGGAAGATCCCCAGGGCTCCGCCGTTCTCCAGCACGCCGAGGGCGTGGGTGATGGCCGTGCGGTCGACGGTCGTGCGGTCCACCTTCAGCTGACCGATTCCGCGCAGGAACGGGTCGAGGGGGCCGACGAACGCCTCCTTCTTGATCAGGAAGTGCACCGGCCGGGGCGCGGTGCCCATCAGCATCGGTCCGTCGATGTTGTGGGAGTGGTTCACCGCGAGTATGACGGGTCCGGAGGCGGGCACCCGCCACGCTCCCAGCACCCGGGGCCTGAAGAGCCCGTACATCAGCCCGATCCCGATGCCCCGCCCGACGGCCGCTCCGCGCAGCGTGGGCGCCCCCGTGGCCTCGGTCACCTCTCGGCCCGCTTCTCCCCGACGAGGGTGACGACACACTCGATGACCTGCTGAAGGGTCAGCTCGGTGGTGTCCACCTCGACGGCGTCGTCCGCCTTGGCCAGCGGGGAGGTCTTGCGGCCGGAGTCGGCGGCGTCCCGCTGGATCAGCGCCTCCTTCGTGGCGGCGAGGTCGGAGCCCTTGACCTCGCCGCTGCGGCGGGCGGCCCGTGCCTCCGGGGACGCGGTGAGGAAGATCTTGAGGTCGGCGTCGGGGAGCACGGTGGTGCCGATGTCGCGGCCCTCGACCACGATGCCGTTCTCGGCGCCCGCCGCGATGGCGCGCTGGAGCTCGGTGATCCGGCTGCGCACCTCGGGGACGGCGCTGACGGCGCTGACCTTGGAGGTGACCTCCTGGGTGCGGATCGGGCCCGCGGCGTCCTCGCCGTCGACGGTGATCGTCGGGGCGGCCGGGTCCGTTCCGGAGACGATGACCGGCTTGGCGGCGGCGGTCGCCACCTCCGCCGCGTTCTGTACGTCGATGCCGTTGTTCAGCATCCACCAGGTGATCGCCCGGTACTGGGCGCCGGTGTCCAGGTAGCTCAGGCCGAGCTGGGCGGCGACGGCCTTGGACGTGCTCGACTTGCCGGTGCCGGAGGGCCCGTCAATAGCGACGATCACTGAGGCGCTTACGGTTTCCACGGTGGTGGACACCTTCCTGGTACACGGGGTGAGGGCGAACGGGCCACAAGACGGCCACGCACCAGGTTACCGAGTGCCGGGCGGAGCCTTGTACCCCGTGGTGGCGGGCCCGCTCACGGGCGCAGGGACCAGCCCCGCTCCTGGAGCGCCACGGCGAGCGGGGCCGCCGCGCTCGGCTCGACCATCAGCTGGACCAGGCCCGCCTGCTGGCCGGTGGCGTGCTCGATGCGGACGTCCTCGATGTTGACCCCGGCACGTCCCGCGTCAGCGAAGATCCGGGCCAGCTCGCCCGGCCGGTCGCCGATCAGCACGACCACGGTCTCGTACGACGCGGGGGCCGCGCCGTGCTTGCCGGGCACCCGGACCCGGCCCGCGTTGCCGCGGCGCAGGACGTCCTCGATGCCGTCGGTTCCCGCGCGGCGCTCGTCCTCGTCGGCGGACTGGAGGCCGCGCAGTGCCCGTACGGTCTCCTCCAGGTCGGCGGCGACTCCGGTCAGTACGTCGGCGACCGGGCCGGGGTTGGCGGAGAGGATCTCCACCCACATCCGGGGGTCGGAGGCGGCGATGCGGGTGACGTCCCTGATGCCCTGCCCACAGAGGCGTACGGCCGTCTCGTCGGCCTCCTCCAGGCGGGCGGCGACCATCGAGGAGATCAGCTGCGGGGTGTGGGAGACGAGGGCGACGGCGCGGTCGTGGGCGTCGGCGTCCATGACGACCGGGACGGCGCGGCACAGCGCGACCAGTTCCAGGGCGAGGTTGAGGACCTCGGTGTCGGTGTCCCGGGTCGGGGTGAGGACCCAGGGGCGGCCCTCGAAGAGGTCGGCGGTGCCGGCGAGGGGGCCCGAGCGTTCCTTGCCCGACATCGGGTGCGTACCGATGTAGGGGGTGAGGTCGATGCCGAGGGCCTCCAGCTCGCGGCGCGGGCCGCCCTTGACGCTCGCGACGTCCAGGTAGCCCCGGGCCACCCCCTCGCGCATGGCGGTGGCCAGCACGGATGCGGTGTGGGCGGGCGGTACGGCGACGATCGCCAGGTCGACGCGGCCCTCGGGCGCCTCCTCCGTACCGGCGCCGAGTGCCGCCGCGGTACGGGCCGACGAGGGGTCGTGGTCGACGAGGTGGACATGGATGCCGCGCCCGGCGAGGGCGAGGGCCGCGGAGGTGCCGACCAGTCCCGTTCCGATGACGAGGGCGGTTCTCACTGGGCGATGTCCTTGCGCAGGGTGGCGGTGGCGCCGAGGTAGACGTGCTGGATCCCGGCCCGGGGGAGCGAGGTCTCGACATGGGCGAGTATCCGCACGACACGGGGCATGGCCCCCTGGATGTCCAGCTCCTGGGCGCAGATCAGCGGGACGTCGACGATGCCGAGGCCGCGGGCCGCGGCGGCCGGGAAGTCGCTGTGCAGATCAGGGGTGGCGGTGAACCAGATGCTGATCAGGTCGTCGGAGACCAGGTTGTTGCGCTCCAGGACGGCGGTGAGCAGGGCACCGACCTGCTCGTCCATGTGTCCGGCCTCGTCCTGTTCCAGCTGGACGGCTCCACGGACCGCTCGTACCGCCACGTCGTACTCCTCGCCTCTTCGATTCATCGTTTCCGGGCACCTCGGCACCTCGGCACCTCGGTGTCACAAGTGCCTCAGTGCCTTGGGGGCCCGGCGCCCGCGCTCTTCGCGTCGCGCCGTTGCCTCCTGTGTCCTGCAGCCTAGAGGGGTCCGGCCGCCCTCGGCCACGGTGCTCTGTCCGTGAGACACGGCGGTGGTGTGGACGGCGAGGAGCGGTTGCCGGATCCGTGCCACGAGCCGCTCGGGCGTCGCGGTGGTCCGCCCGCGCACCCGGTCGGCCGGAAGATCTGTGCCGTGCGGAAGGCCGGACCACGCCTGGCCGGTGAGACCGGGGTGGCGAGCATCCCGGCCAGTCCGTCGGGCGGCGTTGCCGACGCCGCCCGGATCAGCCCTTGCGCCACTCGGGGGCACCCACCGCCGGGTTGCTTCGCGTTCACGGTCCCGCGGGCCACGATGGCTCTCCCCTGCCGCCCGACAACGTACGGAGAGCCATGAACACACGGCGAAGGACGGTCCTGGCCACGGGCGCGGCGAGCGCCGCGGCCCTGGTGACCGGCTGCGGGTCCTCCGGCGGTGGGGGCAGCGGCGACAGCCGTACGCCGGCCGCCTCGGACGGCGCGACGAGTGCCGGTTCCGGTGTCTCGCCCGACGGCGGGAAGGAGCTGGCCAGGACCGACGACATCCCGGTCGGCGGCGGCACCGTCCTCCAGGACCGGAAAATCGTGGTGACCCAGCCCGCGGCGGGCGAGTTCAAGGCGTTCTCGGCCGTCTGCACCCATGCGGGCTGCATCGTCTCGTCGGTCGCCGACGGCACCATCGACTGCGCCTGCCACGGGAGCAGATTCAGCATCACGGACGCCGCGGTGGAAGCCGGTCCCGCGCCGCGTCCGCTGCCCGCGCAGAAGATCACCGTCTCCGACGGGATCATCCGGTCGGCCTGACCGGCCTCTCCCCGCCGTACGGGACGGATCCCTGCCGTACGGGACCGGATCCTGGCCGTACGGGACAGGATCCTGGCCGTACAGGACGGATTCCCGGCCGTACGGGACGGGAGAGGCCGGTCAGGGGCGCGGTTCAGGAGACCGGGCGTCGGAGGTCCGCCAGCAGCGCGGCCTCCGCGACCTCCGGGTGCCCGCTCGCGCGCAGGGCGTCCAGCCCGTCCACCCACGGCTGGGCCCAGGAGGTGGACTCGCCGCCCCTGACGACCAGGTGCACGGCGGCGAGCCCGGCCGTGACCGAGCCGTGTGCGCGCAGCATCCCGGCCACTGCCGCGATGGCCCCGACGGGCTGGACGTTCGTCGGTGTCCGCCGGTGGTCGCGCACCTGGTCGAGGTGGCCCGGCCGCTCCCCCGCCAGGCCGAGCCAGCGTTCCCAGCGCTCCGGCGAGGCGTCCGCGACCGCCAGCGCCGTCAGGGCCGCCGTCAGCGCCACGCGGGACGCGGAGTGTGCCAGCCCGGCCCGCTCCAGCGCGTCGGCCACCGCGTCGAGCGCTCCCGCCGGGCGCTCGCGGTACGCGTCGTTCTGTTCGCCCAGGACCCACAGAGCGGCGCGCCGCTCCTCGGGGGCGCCGCTCCGGGCCTGTGCCACCAGTACGCCGAGCACGGTGACCAGTTCCCCGTGGCGCGGGCCGGGGACGGCCCACTCGCACAGCAGGTCCAGCGCGTCGCCCCGGACCTCACGCGGACGCTCCGGGTCGCCCGCCACGGCCGCCATCGTTCCGCGTACCGGCCCGTCGGCCGAGCCGGGGCCCCTGAGCGCGTGGGCGGCCTGCACCGCCGTGCTCCGCTCCGCGGTGGCCACCGTCCGGGCGAGGAACCGGTACCGGGCCCCGGCGGCCGCGGCCCGGTCGGGACGTGCGGCGAGAACCCGCTCGCGTACCGCCGGGTGATGCAGTTGTGCGGCGAGCCGCTCCCCGATGCCCGGTGCGTCCATCCGCGCCGCCAGGGGGCCGGCCATCGCGGCGTGGACGTCACGGTGCTGGCCCGGTGCGTCCCAGCCCGCGAGCAGGGCGGCGGTCGCGTTCGGGGAGGACAGCGCGGACAGCCCCCGGACGGCCGCCTTCCGGCCGCCGACGGACCCGTCGGTGTCCCGGACCATCCGGGCGAACCGGGCCACGGCCTCCTCGTCGGGCACCGTGGCGAGCAGGGTCCTGGCCCCGGCCATCGCCGCCCGGCCCCGCACCCCGCCGGTCCCGGCGCGGTCGAGCAGGAAGTCCAGCGTCCGGGGGTGCGCTGCGGCCCCTCCGCGCTCGGCCGCCCGCTCCCCCAGCGCCCCGCAGGCGGCGGCCGCCACGGGCTGCGGTGCCCCGGCGACGAGCGCGTACAGGGCCTCGGTGTCGCCCAGCAGGGCCGCCGCGTCGGCGCGTTCCCGCAGCGGTACGTCCTCGTCCGCCGCCACCCGGGCCAGTTGCGCGTCGAGCAGGGCCCGCTGGCGCGGCAGCCACCGCCCGAGTCCGGCGCGCGCCTGGCGGGGTGCCCAGCGCGACGGCAGGTCCGCCCCCATGACGGTGTCGAGGAGGTCGGTGCGGCGCCGGGACAGGGTCCGCCACACTTCGGGCACGGCCACGAAGGACACGTCGGCGGCGAGGAGTTCGGCGCACCGGCGCTCCCGGGTGACGGGATCGGCGAGCAGGAGCGCGGCGGCCCGCCGGCCCCGTTCGCCGTGCGGATCGTCGAGTGCCGCGCGGCCCACGGCCCCGTCCAGTGCGGGGAGTTGTGCGAGGTGCCGCGCGAACAGGCCCGCGAACGGAAGGACATGGGCCGGTCTCGGCGTTCCGCAGCGCTCCCAGACCGCGCGGGCCCCGGCGCCCGTCATGTCCAGCGGGCGCACGTCCCCGCTTCCGCGCGGATCGTCCAGGACCTGGACGAGCAGCCCGACGACGGCCGCCGCCCGTTCGGCGTCACCGGCGCGTACCGCGCGAAGAGCGGTGCGCCGCAGCCACTTCTCGGCGGCCCGGAGCGTCTGCGCCGTCGAGTCGCGGGACTGCACGGTGGTCGTCGCGGCGTCCCGCAGCGCGGCGAAGGGTGCCGCGTCCAGCAGCGGGCCGTGGGCGGCGCCCGCGGCGAGAAGAGCGGTGCGGCGCACCTCCTCCTGGTCGTGCCAGGCCCGCTCGCAGGACAGGAGGACGCGTGCGTACGCCTGCGGATCGCGGTGCTCGTTCACGCAGCGCAGCAGGGCCGCCCAGGCCAGGGCCCGTTCCCACGGGCGGTGGGCCGCGCTCAGCTCCCGCAGCAGCGGTTCCGCCTCGGCCGGCGGCAGCAGGGAGGCGATCCGGGTGCGCGGGTACGCCCTGCGCCCGGCCCGCCCGTTCAGCAGGCGTCCGGCGATCTCGGTCCGGTCGGCGGGATCGAGCGAGGCCACGGGGCCGATGAGACCGGTCCAGCGCCCCCGGCTCCCCTCCAGCCGCGCCTCGACCGCCCGGCGGCGCGCGGCCGGTGGCAGCAGGGCGAGCAGCGGCTCCGCGGTGGTCCAGCAGTCGGTCGGGCCGCCGATGTCGTGCTCCACCCGCAGGACGTCCGCGAGCAGGGCGGCGTCCTGCGGGCCGCAGGCGTCCAACGCGCGGCGCACCCGCCGGGACAGCGGCCCCGGGGCGAGCGGGACCCGTTCGGTTCCGGTACGCCGCAGGGAGGCCGCGACGGCGGCCGGTTCCCTGAGCAGCACCAGCGCGGCAGGCCCGGTGACCAGGTGCGGGGCGCGCTCCAGGAGCAGCGCTCCGGCGGCCGGGTCGTACGCGGTGAGGCGGCTGACCAGCTGCCGGCTGCCGTCGCGCGGCCGGGCCGCCTCCCACTGGTCCCGGCCGTCGGACGGGGCCCGGTCGGCGAGGTGGGCGGCGAGGGCGCGGGGCGCGGTACGGGTGAGGGTGAACAGGATGCCCTGCGGCACCCCGGACAGCCGGGGCAGCCACTGCCCGACCGCGTCGGGGGTACAGGCGGGCAGCAGCCGGGCGGCGTCCTCGTCGCCGTGGAGTTCTTGGACGCGGGGAAGGATCCGGTCGGCGAGGGCCCGGCGCCGGGACAGCCGCAGAACGCGGTACGTGTCGTGGCGCACGGCCCGCAAGGGGCCGAGGGCCAGGGATTCCAGGGCCTGTTCGGGAACCGGCAGCCGGATCGCCGCGGACAGGGCGCGCGGGCGCAGCACCGGGTCGGCGAGGGCGAGGGCGACGGTTTCGAGATCGCGGCGGACGACGGCCAGGAACAGTGCCAGCCGGCGGTCGTCGGGGTCCGCGGTGTCCAGGGCGGCGCGGGCGGCGCGGTAGTCCTCGTCGTCCAGCGAGCGGGTGTGTTCGGCGATGGCCCGCATACGGGCCGGGTACGGAAGGTGGTCGAACCGGGCGTACAGAACGGTGACTTCTTCTCTGTGGGGCGTGGGTGCGTTCATCGCGCTCACCGGGAGGGGGTGAGCCGGACCTTTCGGATCATCGTCATGACGGCGATGGTGGCACCGGAGGCCGCCGTCGCGCAACGATTTTCGCGCGCGGGACGGCTGCCCCTGGCGTACCCTCGCGCAGATGATCACCGCCGAAGCCGAGGCCCTCGTACGCGACCACACGATCTACTCGTGCGTGATGGGTTCGCGGGCGTTCGGGCTCGCCACGGAGGGCAGCGACACGGACCGGCGTGGGGTCTTCGTCGCCCCCACCCCGTTGTTCTGGCGCTTCGAGAAGCCGCCGACGCACATCGAGGGTCCGGCCGACGAGCAGTTCTCCTGGGAACTGGAACGGCTCTGCGAGCTGGCGCTGCGGGCCAACCCGAATGTGCTGGAGTGTCTGCACTCCCCGCTGGTGGAGCGGATCGACGACACGGGCCGTGAACTCCTCGCGCTGCGCGGGGCGTTCCTGTCCCGGCTCGCCCACGGGACGTTCGTGCGGTACGCGCGGGGCCAGCGCGGGAAGCTGGACGCGGACGTCAGGCAGCACGGCGCACCGCGCTGGAAGCACGCGATGCATCTGCTGCGGCTGCTGGCGAGCGGCCGGGATCTGCTGCGTACGGGCGAACTGACGATCGAGGTCGGTGACGCGCGCGAGGAGTTGCTGGCCGTGAAGCGCGGTGAGGTCCCGTGGGCCGAGGTGGAGCGCCGGATGAACCGGCTGGCCGAGGAGAACGACGAGGCGGCCGTCCGCTCCCCGCTGCCGGCCGGACCGGACCGGGCCCGGGTGGAGGACTTCCTCGTCCGGACCCGGCGGGCGTCGGCGCACGCGACCGTGTGACGGCCCTGCCCGCACGACCGGCCGCAACGTCCGTACGAACGGCCGGAACGTACTCCCGGCCCGCTACTCCCCCAGCCGGGCGCGCACGACGAGTTCGTTCAGCGCGTCGAACTCCGTCACCGCGTCCGCCAGCAGCGACCGGGTCTGCGCCTCGTCCAGGACCCGGTGCAGCCCTTCGATGTCCCGCGCCACCGCCGCCCCGTCCAGCTCCCGCGCCATGCCGTGCTCGGCCTCCGCCTTCGCCGCGATCAGATCGGGCAGATACGCCGGGGCGGCCACCGCGCCGAGCAGTGTCGGCAGATGGGCCAGTATCCGACCGCTGCGCATCAGATGGATGCCGGTGAGCAGCGCCCGGAAGGTGTAGAGCAGCGGCTTCAGTTCACCGGTCTTCTCGAAGAGCCGCCACTGGGTTCCGGCGAAACCCCGGTAGTGGTGTGCGTGGTTGCGGGTCAGCACGCCCGGGGCCAGGGCGCACAGTTCCGCGTGGAGTGCGGTCGTGTGCACGACCAGCGGGGACAGCAGCTGTTCCAGTACGTAGCCGTTGGGCCGCAGCATGAGACGGACGAACTTGCGCAGGTCGTGCGTGACGAGGTCCATCTCGACCCCGTCGCGGTCCCACATCCGTGAGCGGGTCTCGGCCGGTTCGCGCAGCCCCAACAGGTCGTGCGGGGGCAGGATATGGACCCCCCGAAGGTCCACATCCGAGTCCCGGGACGGGAAGCCGTACAGATGGGCCCCGGAGACCGTGGCGAAGAGCAGCGGTGCCGGCTCCCCGGCGAGGACCGGACCGAGGTCGGTGACCGGCAGTCCGGCGCGCATGAGGGAGGAGGTCGCGGTGCTCATGGATCAAGCATCCCAGAGCGCGGCCAGCGACAGCAGATCGCTGCGGTACTCGATGCGTTCCGCCCACTCCTTGGGCCAGGCACCCGCGCCCAGATGGGCCCCGGCCAGCGCACCCGTCAGACAGGCCAGCGAGTCGGAGTCGCCACGGGTGCAGGCGGCCCGGCGAAGGGCGGTGACGGGCTCCTCGGGGAAGAGGAGGAAGCAGTGCAGGGCCGTGGCGAGTGCTTCTTCCGCGACCCAGCCGTCGCCGGTGGTCCGGCAGGGGTCGGTCTCGGGCGACGGGGCACGCAGGGCGTCCTGGACCGTGCCCAGCGCGGTCTGGCACTCGTCCCAGCCGCGCTTGATGTACGCCTCGGGCGAGGAGTCGCCCGCGTACCGCCAGAGGTCTCCGAGCCACCGTTCCAGGTAGCGGCCGCTGTTCTCGTACGCGTAGGAACGCAGCTGCCCCACGAGTCCCATCGGCTCCGCCCCCTGGGCCAGCAGGAACACCGCGCGGGCCAGCAGGTCGGAGGCGGCCAGTGCCGTCGGGTGGCCGTGGGTGAGGGCCGCCTGGAGCTGGGCCGCTCCGGCGCGCTGTTCCTCGCTGAGGCCGGGTACGAGTCCGACGGGCGCGACCCGCATGTTGGCGCCGCAGCCCTTGGAGCCGGTCTGGCTGGCCTCCTGCCAGATCCGGTCGCCGTCGAGCAGCCGGCACGCCTTCATGCAGGTGTGTCCGGGGGCCCGGTTGTTGTCCGGCGAGTGGAACCAGTCCACGAACTCCGCGCGGACCGGGCGGACCAGCCGCAGCGGGGTGAGCGGTCCGCGGTCCATGGCGGTGCGTATGCCACGCCCCAGCGCGAGCGTCATCTGGGTGTCGTCGGTGA
Organism: Streptomyces sp. NBC_01237; assembly: GCF_035917275.1. Classification (NCBI taxonomy): domain Bacteria; kingdom Bacillati; phylum Actinomycetota; class Actinomycetes; order Kitasatosporales; family Streptomycetaceae; genus Streptomyces; species Streptomyces sp. NBC_01237. The sequence continues at coordinate 1,859,004 of NZ_CP108508.1, forward strand.
CGATCGCGGGTCTGGGCAGCGCCATCTGCCGCCACGGCCCGCACTTGGCGAGGATGGCGGGCACATCGTTGAACTCGGTGGGGAAGCCCAGTGCGTCGCCGAGCGCGAGCCCGGTCAGCGCACCCGTGGCCGCCTGTTTGGTGAGGGTCCTGGTCGTGTTCATTCCGTTCGTCCTTCCGGGCGCAGGAGTGGAGGGTGCAGGGCGGTGGCGGCACCCGCCCGGTACAGGGCGGCGGGTTTCCCCCGTCCGCCGGTGCGGCGCGGCGGTCCCTCGACGGCCTGGACGAAGCCGGGCACATTGAGGACCTTGCGCCGGAAGTTGGGGCGGTCCAGCTCGACGCCCCACACGGTTTCGTACACCTGCTGGAGCTCGCCGAGGGTGAACTCGGCGGGGCAGAAGGCCGTGGCCAGACAGGTGTACTCCAGCTTGGCGCCGATCCGGTCGTAGGCGTCGGCGAGAATCCGCTCGTGGTCGAAGGCGAGGACGCCCACGGTGCCCGCGTCCCACCACTTCGCGCGGACCGCGTCCCCGCCCCCGCGCGGCTCGGGCAGATCGGGCAGGAGGGCCGCGTACGCGACGGAGACGACCCGCATCCTGGGATCCCGGTCCGGTTCGGAGTAGGTGCGCAGCTGTTCGAGGTGGAGGCCGCGGACGGTGTCCTGGCCGAGGCCCGTCTCCTCGGCCAGCTCGCGGCGCGCGGCCAGGTCGGCCGACTCGCGGGGCAGGAGGAAGCCACCGGGCAGGGCCCAGTGGCCCTTGTACGGCTCCTCGCCCCGCTCGACGAGCAGGACGTGCAGCCGGCCGGCGCGGACCGTGAAGACCGCGAGATCCACGGTGACCGCGAAGGGGGCGAAGGCGTGGGGGTCGTACCCCTCGGGGGCGCCGGCGGTCATCGGCGCTCCGGGAGGGGTGCGGCGACGCCGGTCCTCGTCGTGCCGGTGGTGGTCATCGGCGCTCCGGAAGGGGTGCGGCGAAGTTCCAGCCGGTGTCGAGCACCGCGTCCACGGCGGCGACGGCGGCTTCCAGCCGTTCCTGGTGCCCTCCCGTGACCTCGATGAACTCTCTTCCCGTACGGGTGAGTTCGGCGCGGAATCGGTCCGTCATCCAGGGCCGCAGCTCCTCGCCGTCGCGGAGTCCGTCGTCCTCGAAGGCGACACCCTCGTGGTCGGTGAGCAGCCACAGGTGGTGCCGGGCCCGGTCGGCGATGTCCTCGACGAGGGGGTTGCGGCCACCGACGTACCGCTCGTGCCAGACGGTGGTGGCGAAGGAGTCGGTGTCGCAGAACAGCACCGGGGAGCCGGCGCGCGCGGCCTCCTCCTCCCTGGCGTTCTGCGCCTCGGCGATGACGGGGAAGTCGTCCGTGGTGAAGACGACATCCTCCCACTGGGCGTCCGGCCACCGGCCGCGCAGTGCGGCCAGCTTCTGTTCGCTGAACTCGCGCCCGTACTCGGCGACGTACCGGGTCTGCGCCCAGCCGCCGCCGCGCGCCCGGTAGTGCTCCGTGAGGGCCCGCGCCAGGGTGGTGGTGCCGGTCGACTCGGCGCCGAGGACGACGATCCGGCGGGTGAGCGCGGCCCGGACGGGCGGTTCGAGGAAGTCCCAGCAGCCGACCGGGTCCTTGCGCACCGCGGTGCCGGACACCGGGAAGAGGGTGCGGTCGGGGTCGACGAGGACGGACGCGGCGCCGAAGCGGCGGGCCAGCTCGGCCCCGTAGGACTCGGAGGTGAAGACGGCGTCCACCGGCTCCGGTACCGCCGCGGTGAACACCGCCATGTGCGCGTCCCAGATCGCCGGGTCCGTGAGATCCATGCGGGTGTCGTCGACGGCGCCCACCACGCGCACGTCGGGGTGCACCTCGCGCATCCAGGCGACCCGGTCGGCGAGCGGGACGGACTCCACGGAGGCGGCACAGACCAGGACGGTCAGCCGTTCGCAGCGGTCCCGGGCGGTGCGGACCAGGTGGTGGTGTCCCGCGTGCGGCGGATAGAACTTGCCGAGAACGAGGCCGTGGCCGAAGCGCTTCATACCGCGGCCACCTCCGCCGTACGGTTCCGGCCGGTGGCGAGATCGCGGTTCCAGCTGCGCAGCCCCATGAGGCAGAGCGCCAGGAAGCCGATGTAGAGCAGGGAGGTCAGATAGAGCTCCTTGTACGCGTACAGCGGGATGTAGACCACGTCGGCGGCGATCCACAGCCACCAGGACTCGACCCGCTTGCGGCACTGCCCGTACGTCGCCGTCAGCGACAGCGAGGTCGTCAGCGCGTCCCAGAACGGCACGGTCGAGTCGGTGGCCCGCGACAGCAGGACCGTGAGCGCGAGGGTCCCCACCGCCCCCGCCGTGAGCAGCCAGGTCCATTCGGTGCGCGAGGTGCCGCGCACCGGCAGGACTGATGTCCCTGGTCCACCCCCGTGGGTCCAGGTCCACCAGCCGTACACGGCGAGGGTGATGAAGACGATCTGGAGGCCGGCGTCGGCGTACAGGCCTGACTGGGCGAACAGCAGGATGAAGAAGAGGTTGTTCGCGATGCCGATGGGCCAGTTGGCGAGGTGCTGGCGGGCCACGAGCCAGACGCACAGCGCTCCGCTGCCGAAGCCGAGCACCTCGGTCCAGCTGACCGGGGTGTCCAGGACCGTCACCAGGGGTTGCTGCAGGGGATCGAGGAAATCCGCGAGACTCACGCCCGCCTCCTTAATAGTCACTCTGACTATAAAGAAGGAACGGCGACGGCGAAAGGCCCGCGGCCGGTTTCTGTTCACCCATCGGGAACAGGAACCGGCCGCGGGCCTCGGAGCCGTACGGGGTGTACGGGTCGGCTACAGACCGACCTCGCGCATCAGCATGCCGACCTCGGTGTTGGTGAGGCGGCGCAGCCAGCCGGACTTCTGGTCGCCCAGCGGGATCGGCCCGAAGGACGTGCGCACCAGCCGCTCGACCGGGAAGCCGGCCTCGGCCAGCATCCGCCGGACGATGTGCTTGCGGCCCTCGTGGAGGGTCACCTCGACGAGGTAGTTCTTGCCGGTGTTCTCCACGACGCGGAAGTGGTCGGCGCGGGCGTACCCGTCCTCCAGCTGGATGCCGTCCTTGAGCCGCTTGCCCAGGTCGCGCGGGAGCGGGCCCTGGATGGCGGCCAGGTAGGTCTTCTTCACGCCGTACTTGGGGTGGGTGAGGCGGTGGGCCAGCTCACCGTGGTTGGTGAGCATGATGATGCCCTCGGTCTCGGTGTCCAGCCGGCCGACGTGGAAGAGCCGCGTCTCCCGGTTGGTGACGTAGTCGCCGAGGCACTGGCGGCCGTCCGGGTCCTCCATGGAGGAGACGACACCGGCGGGCTTGTTCAGCGCGAAGAAGAGGTACGACTGGGTGGCGACGGTCAGACCGTCGACCTTGATCTCGTCCTTGTGCACGTCGACGCGCATGCCCTGCTCGACGACGATCTCGCCGTTGACCTCGACGCGGGACTGGTCGATCAGCTCCTCGCAGGCGCGCCGCGAGCCCATACCGGCCCTGGCGAGCACCTTCTGCAGGCGCTCACCCTCCTCCTCGGCGCCCGGGTGGGTCTTGGGCAGCTTGAGGTCGGGCTTGTTCGCGTACCTGTCCCGGTTGCGCTGCTCGATCTTGGCGTCGAGCTCGCGCGGACGGGCCGGAGCGCCGTACGGGGCGCGCCGGGTGATCCTGCCGCCGCCCTGCGATGCCTTCGGGCCGCCCTTGGCCCCACCGCGGGCCGCGGCGCCGCGGCCCTTGCGGAGGCCGCCGTCGCCGCCCGGCTTGTCGGCGCCCACGTCGTAGCGGCGCTCCTCGGGACGGGGACGGCGGGGACGCTGCTCCTGCTTGTCGTCGCGCCCGCCCTGGCCGCCGCCCTGCCCGCTCTGACCGCCCTGGCCGCTGCCCTGGCCCTTCGGCCGGAAGCCCCCGCCGGATCCGCCGCTGCCGCTCCGGGGGTTCCGGTTGGCGCCGCCGCTGCCGCCGCTCCTGCCGCCGCCGCTACTGCTCCTGCCGCCGCCGCTTCCGCCGCTCCTGCTGCCGCCGCTGCCGCTGCCGCCGCCGCTTCCGCTGTTCCTGCCACTGCTTCGCATCAAAAATCCGTCTTGTCGTGTGCGTGAGTATCCGGGGTGTCCGGTGCGTCCGGATCGAACGACGGCACACCCTCTAGCGTCTCAGCCTCGATCGCGTCCGCCTCCGGGAGGAAGGGCGCGAGCTCCGGGAGCTCGTCCAGGCCTCGCAGGCCCATACGCTCCAGAAAGTAGTTCGTCGTCCTGTACAGGATCGCACCTGTTTCGGGTTCCGCGCCCGCCTCCTCGACCAGACCCCTCTGCAGGAGGGTCCGCATCACGCCGTCGCAGTTCACTCCGCGCACGGCCGAGACGCGTGAACGGCTCACCGGCGCGCGGTACGCGACCACCGCGAGCGTCTCCAGAGCCGCCTGGGTGAGACGGGCGTGCTGGCCGTCCAGGACGAAGCCCTCGACCGCCTCCGCGTACTCGGGCCGGGTGTAGAAACGCCAGCCGCCCGCGACGAGCCGCAGATCGAAGCCTCGCCGCTGCACGGTGTACTCGTCGGCCAGTTCCCGCAGCGCGTCCGCCACGGCCCTGCGCGGCCGCTGGAGGACCTTGGCGAGGTGTTCCTCGGTGGCCGGCTCGTCGACGACCATCAGGACCGCCTCCAGGGCGGGCTTGAGATCGAGGGCGGCGACCGCGCCCGTGTCCCGGTCCTCGTCGCCGTCCCTGCGGTGCGCGCTCATGTCTCCGTGTCCTCCTCGGCCGCCGCGTGGATCTCCTGGTCGAACTCGTCCGTCACCGCGGGCTCCGCGCCCTCCCCGCCGCACCAGCGCACGAGGAGGTCGCCGAGCGCCTCCTCCTGGTCGAGCGTGACGGCCTTCTCCCGGTACAGCTCCAGAAGGGCGAGGAACCGGGCGACGACCGTGAGGGTGTCCGGGGCGTCCTCGGTGAGCACCCGGAAACTGACCTCGCCCGCCCCCCGCAGCCGCGCCACCACGATCTCCGCCTGCTCGCGCACACTGACCAGCGGCGCGTGGATGTGGTCGACGTACACCTGGGGCTTGGGCTTCGGCAGCATGGCCTTCACCGCGAGCCGCGCGAATCCCTCGGCGCCGATGCTGATGACGACCTCGGGCAGCAGCGCGGCGTGGTGCGGTTCGAGACCGACGGTACGGGGGTAGCGGCGGGCCTCGGACTCCAGCCGGCCGTTGAAGATCTCGGCGATCCTCTTGTACGCGCGGTACTGGAGCAGCCGCGCGAAGAGCAGGTCCCGGGCCTCCAGGAGCGCCAGGTCCGCCTCGTCCTCCACCTCGGCGGTGGGCAGCAGCCGGGCGGCCTTCAGGTCCAGCAGGGTGGCGGCGACCACGAGGAACTCGGTGGTCTGGTCGAGATCCCAGTCGGCTCCCATGGCCCGGATGTACGCCATGAACTCGTCGGTGACCTTGGACAGGGCGACCTCGGTCACATCGAGCTTGTGCTTCGAGATCAGCTGGAGGAGAAGGTCGAAGGGACCTTCGAAGTTCACGAGCCGCACGGTGAAGCGTTTGTCGTCGGCGGCCGGCCCGTCCCCCGGCACCGGCTCGACCACGGGCCCGGGGACCGCCGCGGGCTCCGGCTCCGCTACGGGAGGAGCGGCCTCGGGAGGGGCCTCAGGAGCGGGAGCCGCCTCGGACACGGGCCCCGGTACGGGAGCGGCCTCAGGAGCGGGAACAGCTTCGGCTTCGGCTTCGGGCGCCGGGCCCCAGGACGCGGCGACACCGGGCCCGCGGCCGAGAGCGCGGCGGCGCGGGCCGGCGGAGTCGTCGGTCACGGGCATCGTGGTCCAAAAGTGCGGGAAGAACGGGCGGGCGGTGACGGCCCCGGCACGGGCCGAGGACGGGACGCACGGAGGGGCCCCGGCCCCGCACGGCGCGGTGACCGGGCCCGGCGGTCGGCGCGGGCCCTGACGGGCAGGCTACCGGCGCCGCACCGCTCAGCGGCCGCGCAGCCGCCGTACGAGGATGCTCGCGTCGCCGCGGGACTCCAGATCGGCCAGCACCACCGCGACCGCCTCACGCACTATCCGCCCGCGGTCGACCGCGAGCCCGTGCTCGCCGCGCAGGACGAGACGGGCGTGTTCGAGGTCCATCAGTTCCTCGGCCGACACATAGACGGTGATCTTCTCGTCGTGGCGCTCCCGGCCGCTGGGCCGTCGGTTGGCACCACGCCCACCGCCGCGCCTGCGCTGCTGCTGGACCGCGGGGCCCTGCTCCTGCGAGGCGGAACGGGACCCGGGGACGGCCCTGCCGCCCGCCGCGGACCGGTCGCCCTCGGCGTCGCGGCTGCGCGATTCGCCTCCGTCGGTACCGGCCGCCGAGTGTTCCTCCCGGGCACGGGCCGCGGACCGGTCGGCCGAACCGCCGCCGGAACCGTCCGGAGCGGACGCGTCCGTCGCGGTATCGCCCTCCCCCGCCGGTGCGGGAACCCGCCCCTCGGCGTTCGCCTTGCGTCGCCGCTCCGCGGGGGACGACGCCTGGAGCCCCATCCCACCGGTGGTGCGGAACAGTTCGTCGGCCCCCGGCAGACTCACTCGGCGTGACACCGGGCGAGCACCTCCCTGGCGAGCTGTCGATAGGCGGCGGCACCGACCGAGTTGGAGGCGTACGTGGTGATGGGTTCACCGGCGACCGTGGTCTCCGGGAAGCGCACGGTGCGCCCGATGACCGTGTGGTAGACGTGGTCGTCGAACGCCTCGACGACCCGCGCGAGGACCTCGCGGCTGTGCACCGTACGGGAGTCGTACATGGTGGCGAGGATGCCGTCGAGCTGCAGTTCCGGGTTGAGCCGCTCCTGGACCTTCTCGATGGTCTCGGTGAGCAGCGCCACTCCGCGCAGCGCGAAGAACTCGCATTCGAGCGGGACTATGACCTTGTGGGCCGCCGTCAGGGCGTTCACGGTCAGCAGGCCGAGCGAGGGCTGACAGTCGATCACGATGTAGTCGTAGTCGGCCATCAGCGGCTTCAGGGCGCGCTGGAGCGTCGACTCCCGGGCCACCTCGCTGACCAGCTGCACCTCGGCGGCCGAGAGGTCGATATTGCTCGGCAGCAGGTCCATGTTGGGGACGGCGGTCTTCAGCAGGACCTCGTCGGCCGACATGCCCCGCTCCATGAGCAGGTTGTAGACCGTGAGGTCGAGCTCCATCGGGTTGACCCCGAGACCGACCGACAGGGCACCCTGCGGGTCGAAGTCGACGAGCAGGACGCGCCGTCCGTACTCCGCGAGTGCCGCACCCAGGTTGATGGTCGACGTGGTCTTGCCGACGCCGCCCTTCTGGTTGCACATCGCGATGATCTTCGCGGGGCCGTGATCGGTCAGCGGGCCCGGAATCGGGAAGTACGGCAGGGGCCGCCCGGTCGGGCCGATCCGCTCGCGGCGCTGGCGCGCGGCGTCGGGCGCGAGGGTGGCCGCGTACTCCGGGTCGGGCTCGTACTCGGCGTCGGGGTCGTAGAAGTGCCCCTCGGGCACCTCGGCGAAGTCGGCGAAGTGGGCGGTGTCCCGGCCACTCTCGTTGCCGGCCATGGCGTTCACGTGTAGGCCGTCCATCATCTGGGGGGCTGTCGTCATGTGCTGTTGGGTGGTGAAGGTGCGGACAGCTACGGAGCCGACAGCTTGGAGCCCGATCGGGCCCTGACCCCGTGCAGGCATCCCTGGTTGACCACCCCCGGGAGTAAATGTCGACTCATTCACAAGTCGTCTTACCTCCTTGGACGTGACCAGGAAACTTATCGATAGGTCAGCGTGGCACCATGCCGACGATTGGCGACTCTATGGCGTGTCACCGGTCCGCAGCAACACAATCCGCCGGACCCGGCCCGATGTGTCGGCAATCGAACACCGCCCTGTCAAGGGTGCACAGCGAGCAAGGCGCGCATTTCGCCGCTGCACGAAACGGGTAAAGAGTTACGTTCGAGACGAGTTGCACAAGGCCCCCACCGGACCCGATACACGTCCGGCCGGACCTTGCTCGGCAAGGTCCGGCCGGACGTACGAGGTTGACGGAAGGCGTTGACCCGTCAGCCGAGAAGGGCGCTCAGCTCGACGTGCGCGAGCCCGTGCGCCTCGGCCACCTCACGGTAAACGACCTGCCCGTCATGGGTGTTGAGCCCCTTGGCGAGTGCGGCGTCACGGCGCAGCGCGTCGGCCCAGCCGCGGTTCGCGAGCTCCACGATGTACGGCAGCGTGGCGTTGGTGAGGGCGTACGTCGAGGTGTTCGGCACCGCGCCCGGCATGTTCGCGACGCAGTAGAAGACCGAGTCGTGAACCATGAAGATCGGCTCGGCGTGCGTCGTCGGATGCGAGTCCTCGAAGCAACCGCCCTGATCAATTGCAATGTCGACAAGTACACTTCCGGGCTTCATCTTGGCGACGAGCTCGTTGGTGACCAGCTTCGGGGCCTTCGCGCCGGGGATCAGCACGGCACCGACGACGAGGTCCGCCTCGACGACCGCCTTCTCCAGCTCGAAGGCGTTGGAGACGACCGTCTGCACCTTGGTGCCGAAGATCTTGTCGGCCTCGCGCAGCTTGTTGATGTCCTTGTCGAGCAGGGTCACGTGGAAGCCGAGACCGACGGCGATCTGCGTGGCGTTCCAGCCGGAGACGCCACCACCGATGACCACGGCCTTGCCTGCCGCCGTGCCGGGGACGCCGCCCGGCAGCACGCCACGGCCGCCGACCGAGCGCATCAGGTGGTACGCGCCGACCTGCGGGGCCAGCCGGCCCGCGACCTCGGACATCGGGGCGAGCAGCGGGAGCGCGCGGTTCGCGGTCTCGACCGTCTCGTACGCGATGGCGGTGGTGCCGGACTCCAGCAGCGCGTCCGTGCACTCGCGGGACGCGGCGAGGTGGAGGTACGTGAAGAGCGTCTGCCCCTTGCGCAGGCGGTGGTACTCCTCGGCGACCGGCTCCTTGACCTTCAGCAGCAGATCGGCGGCGGCCCACACCTCGTCGGCGGTGGGCAGGATCCGCGCCCCCGCGGCGACGTACTCCTCGTCCGTGATGGAGGAACCCGCACCGGCGTTCCGCTCGACGAGGACCTGGTGGCCGTGACGGACGAGCTCATGCACTCCGGCAGGGGTGATCGCCACCCGGAACTCGTTGTTCTTGACTTCGCGGGGGATGCCGACCTTCACGTCGATCACGGTCCTTGGCTCGGAGGGTTACCAGGGCAGAAGTGGACATACCCGGATATACACAGCATAAATGGAGACGCCACGAAGGAACGCGGCAGAGCCAGTCTAATGAAGGACTTCGCGCTGTCTAGCCTTACAAAGCATTAATTTTCAGTCGCGGCACTACGGATTTCGTAGGCAGAACCCTCCTCGCCCAGCAATCTGTCGGCCGCACCCCGGTGCAACCCGGCCGCCGCCGGGTCTCCGAGCCGGTCCAGCGTGTCGGCCAGCCTGAGCTGGAGCGCCGCCTGAAGCCGCACGTCCTCGGCCCGCCGGGCCAGCTCGACGGCCTCCCGGCAGGTGTGCAGCGAGTCCTGCGGGCGCCCCGCGTACTCCTGCACCCGCGCCGCCTCGCTGAGCGCCCGCGCCTGGGCGGGCAGGTCACCGAGCCTGCGGTAGCCGGACGCCGCCGCCCGCCAGTTCCGCAGGGCCTCCCCGTAGCGCCCGGCGTACGTGTGGACGGCGCCGAGCCGCCCGTACAGCCGCGCCTCGTCCGCCCGCTCGCCCTGGGTCAGGCGCTGGGCGAGCGCTCGGCCGTACCAGTCGGAGGCCCGGTGGAAGTCCCCGAGCTCGGCGTAGGCGCCGCCTACGGATTCCATCGCGCGGCCGGTCGCGTACAGGTCCTTCGCCTCGCGGCCCGCGTCCAGCGCGGCCCGGTAGCGGGCCAGCGCCTCCTCGGTGCGGCCGGTCCTGGCGTCCAGGTCGGCGAGGTTGAGCAACGCGGCGGCCCGCTCCCGGGGCAGCTCGCGGCGCTCGGCCACATCCAGGACCAGGCCGTGCAGCCCGTACAGCTCGGGCGCGGCGGCCTCGGTGCCCCGGTGCGCCGCCAGCGCCCGCACCAGCGCGGCCACCAACCTCCGCGCCAGGGTGTCCAGTTCACCGTCCTCGACGGCGATCCGGGCCGAGGCGAGCAGGGCGGGCTGGCGGACCCGCAGCCATGCGGCGGCCTCCTCCGCGCTGGGGAAGCGCAGCGAGCGGGGCAGTCCGGCGAGCTTGCGGCGGGCGGCGGAGCCCTCCGGCTCGGTGATCGCCCGGCAGGACTGGAGCCTGCGCACGGTCCGCTCCAGCATCCGGGCCCTGGCCAGCTGGATCTCGGCCGGTCGGTCGCGGTCCTCCAACAGGGCCCGCAGCAAGGGCGCGAGGCAGCCGGGAACCTCGTACTGGGGCTGCGCCGCACCGTTCGTCCGCAGCAGTCCCAGTTTCACGAAGTCGTCCAGGGTCGACTGGGCGGCGGGCACCGAGCAGCCGGCCAGCGCGGAGGCGGTGTGGGCGTCGGCGAGTCCGGCGGGCGCGAGTGCGAGAAGGCGCAGTATCCGGGCGGCGGCCTGCGGGAGGGAGTCATGGATCAGCCGGAAGGCCCGGGACAACGGGCGGGCGCCCGCGGGCTGTTGGTCACCGGTCTCCGGCAGGGTGTGCAGCCGCTTGGCGACATCGGCGACCGAGGCCCCCGGGCGGGCGGCCAGCCAGCCGCCGATCAGGACGAGGGCCGCGGGCTGCCCCCCGCACTCCTCGGAGAGGGTCTCCGCGGTCAATGGGTCGACGGTGATGCGGACCTGGCCGATCAGGCTGCCGAGCAGCCGCACGGCGGAGCCCACGTCGAGCCCGCCGATGGTGCAGGGGCGCACGTCAGGGATGCCGGTCAGCGGGCCCGTCGCGGTGGCGACGACCAGGCAGTGCGGGCTGTCGGGGAGCAGCGGGTCCACCTGTTCGGCGTCCACCGCGTCGTCGAGCAGCAGCAGGACCCGGCGTACGGCGAGGGCCTCACGCACCATCTCGGAGAGTTCGTCCTGATCGGCGCCGGGCGGGGCGGGCACATCGAGCAGGTCGAGGATGTCGCGGGCGGTGCGCTCGGTGGGCACGCGTTCGCCGCCGGGGTCGGTGAGCCCGGCACGGAGCACACCGTCGGGGTAGTCGCCGGTCCCCACGAGCCGTCGTGCGAGTTCCGCGGCGAGTGCGCTGCGGCCGGAGCCGGGGCGTCCGGCGATCAGCAGGACCCGGGCGCGTGGGGTCTTGCGGCCGGCCAGCGTGTCCAGCCCGGCCCGCTCGATGTCGGCCCGCAGGGCCTTCAACTCACGTTCCCGGCCGAAGAATTGGGGTGGGGCGGCGCCGGACGGCTCCTCGGTCCCCGCAGTCCGGGCCGGGCCGCTGGTGTCCACCGCCTGATCCGTCACGAGCCACGCTCCACTTCGCTGCACGCGGTGCCCGCCGGAACTCCGGTCGGGACCTTCCGAGCGTAGTTCAGGGGTGCGGACGATCATGGCGGAGCAGGGCGGGAAGGTCCCCCGATCGGATCAGCGTTTTTTATGATCGTCCGACCGGGGACCCCGGAAAGCGGTGGACCCGACGGCCGTCAGGCCTCGAACGGCCGGGCGGGCCAGGGCGCCTCGGCCGGGCGCAGCGAGTCCACTCCCCCGCCCGCGAGCGCCGCGGTGAGCGCGAGCACGCCCACCACCAGGCAGGAGTTGTGCAGATCCCCGGCGAGCACACCGCGTACCAGCTCCGTCAGCGGCACCCGGGCCTGTTCCATGTCGGCCTCCTCCTCGGAGACCGCGTACCGCTCGCCCTCGGCCTCGGAGAGGTTCCGGGCGAGGAAGACGCGTACGGCCTCGTCGCTGCCGCCGGGCGTGGTGAAGATGTCCGTCAGCACCCGCCACTCCTCGGCCTTGACGTGCGCCTCCTCGTACAGCTCGCGCTGGGCCGCGTGCAGCGGGTTCTCGCCGGGGATGTCGAGCAGCCCGGCGGGGATCTCCCAGAGCTTGTGGCGCACCGGGTGCCGGTACTGCCGCAGGACGAGGACGCGGTCCTCCTCGTCGATGGCGAGAACGGCGACGGAACCGGGGTGGACCTGGTAATCGCGGCGCGCGACCGTGCCGTCGGGCATCACCACGTCGTCGGTGCGGACGCTGGTCTTCTTACCGGTGAAGGGGGTCACCGTCGCGGTGACCTGCCACTCCTCGGGCGTGTCCTGGAAACCCATGTACGTCCTCCCACGAACAAACAGAAACCGGGGTACGCATCCCTGAAGGATCCGTACCCCGGCCAACCGTAGTGCCTCGGTGTTACTCGCCCGTCGTGCGAGCGGCGAGCTGACGCTCCACGGCCGCCTTCACCAGACCCGCGAAGAGCGGGTGCGGGCGGGTCGGGCGGGACCGCAGCTCCGGGTGCGCCTGCGTGGCGACCAGGTAGGGGTGGACCTCGCGCGGGTACTCGACGTACTCGACGAGCTTGTTGTCCGGGGAGGTGCCGGAGAAGACCAGTCCGGCCTTCTTCTCCAGCTCGGCACGGTAGGCGTTGTTGACCTCGTAGCGGTGGCGGTGACGCTCCTCCACGTAGGGCTGGCCGTCGTACGCCTCGCGCACGAGCGAGCCCTCGGCGAGCTTGGCCGGGTAGAGGCCGAGCCGCATGGTGCCGCCCAGGTCGCCCGCGCCCTCGACGTACGCGAGCTGCTCCTCCATCGTGGAGATGACGGGGTGCGCGGTGGCGGCGTCGAACTCGGTGGAGTTGGCGTCGGGGATCTCGGCGAGGTTGCGCGCCGCCTCGATCACGATGCACTGCAGGCCCAGGCAGAGGCCGAGCAGCGGCACCTTGTTCTCACGGGCGTACTGGATGGCGCCGATCTTGCCGTTGACACCGCGGTCGCCGAAGCCGCCGGGGACGCAGATCGCGTCGACGTCACCGAGCTGCTTCGCGGCACCCGCCGCCGTCTTGCAGTCGTCGGAGGCGACCCACTTGACCTTGACACGGGCCTTGTTGGCGAAGCCGCCGGCCCGGATGGCCTCGGTGACCGAGAGGTAGGCGTCCGGCAGGTCGATGTACTTCCCGACGAGCGCGACGGTGACCTCGTGGTCGGGGTTGTGCACCCGGTCCAGCAGGTCGTCCCAGGTGGTCCACTCGACGTCCCGGAACGGCAGGTCGAGCTTGCGCACGACGTAGGCGTCCAGGCCCTCGGTGTGCAGCACCTTCGGGATGTCGTAGATCGACTTGGCGTCCACACAGGCCACCACGGCGGCCTCGTCCACGTCGCACATCAGCGAGATCTTGCGCTTGATGGCGGTGGGCACGTCACGGTCGGCGCGCAGCACGATGGCATCCGGCTGGATACCGATGTTGCGCAGGGCGGCCACGGAGTGCTGGGTGGGCTTGGTCTTCAGCTCGCCGGACGGGCCGATGTAGGGCAGCAGCGAGATGTGCACGACGAAGACGTTGTCGCGGCCGACCTCGTGGCGGACCTGGCGGACGGTCTCCAGGAACGGCAGCGACTCGATGTCACCGACCGTGCCGCCGACCTCGGTGATGACGACATCGACGTCGTCGGTCGCCATGCGGCGGATGCGGTGCTTGATCTCGTTGGTGATGTGCGGGATGACCTGGACGGTGTCGCCGAGGTACTCGCCGCGCCGCTCCTTGGCGATGACCTGGGAGTAGACCTGGCCGGTGGTGACGTTGGCCGAGCCGTCGAGGTCGACGTCGAGGAAGCGCTCGTAGTGGCCGATGTCCAGGTCGGTCTCGGCGCCGTCGTTGGTGACGAACACCTCACCGTGCTGGAAGGGGTTCATCGTGCCGGGGTCGACGTTGAGGTAGGGGTCGAGCTTCTGCATGGTGACCCGCAGGCCCCGCGCCTTGAGCAGGGCACCCAGGCTGGAGGCAGTCAGACCCTTGCCGAGGGAGGAGGCGACACCCCCGGTGACGAAGATGTGCTTGGTCGTCGTGGATGTGGGCTGCATAGCCAAAGGGGGCTCCCGTGGTCGCGATGATGAGGTGCGTACCGGCTGCCGAACCGGAGAATCCGGAGGTGCCGTCGCTGCGGTTCGGGGGCCTCGTCCGCTGTCGCGAACGACCACCGGTCCACGGGCTACCAGGGTAACAGCGACGGCGGGAGGCTGCTTCCGGCCACACCCCTCACACTGGCATCACAAGTTCACCGCACTGGTTTCACGTCCCACCCGTTCGGCTCAGACGTATTGCGAAGACCGTCGCGCGGATCTTGCTGGTGCGTCGTATCCTGCTCAAACATTCGCTGCCGAGCCGGCCTGTAAGCGGCACCACCCCAGCCCGCTCACCGGTGCAGGAGCTTGTCGGTTCTACGACCCCCTTGAACCCGCAGTAAGAGCCCTGAGGGGCGACAAGGCCGTTCGACTGGAGACGCACGTGGCCGGGCGCATCGAGGATTACGCACTCATCGGAGACATGCAGACCGCCGCCCTGGTCTGCCGGGACGGCACAGCCGACTGGCTGTGCCTGCCACGCTTCGATTCGCACGCCGTCTTCGCAGGACTGCTGGGCACCGAGGAGCACGGCTTCTGGCGTCTGGGTCCTGCGCGGGCGGAAGGAGCCGAGCCGCCGACGGCGGACCGGCGCCGCTATCGCGGGGACTCCCTCATCCTGGAATCGGAGTGGGACACGCCGCGCGGCACGGTCCGCGTGACCGATTTCATGCCGCCGCGTGACGGCGCACCGCAGCTCATCAGGATCGTGGAGGGCGTCAGCGGCCGGGTGCCGATGCGCTCGGAACTGCGCATGCGGTTCAGTTATGGCCGGGTGACACCCTGGGTGCACAAGGTCGACTCCCGCACCGTCGCCGTGGCGGGACCGGATTCCGTCTGGCTGGACACCGAGGCGGAGACGTACGGCAAGAACCTGACCACGTACTCCGACTTCACCGTGGCACCCGGGGACCGGATCGCGTTCACGATCAGCTGGCAGCCCTCGCACCATCAGCCGCCCGCGCTCCCGGACCCGGAGGGTTCCCTGGAGGCGACCGAGCTGTTCTGGCGCGAGTGGGTCGATCAGTGTACGTACCACGGGCCCTATCGGGAGGCCGTGGTCCGCTCACTGATCACCCTCAAGGCCCTCACCTACGCCCCGACCGGCGGCATCGTGGCGGCGCCGACCACCTCGCTCCCGGAGGAGATCGGCGGCGTCCGGAACTGGGACTACCGCTACACCTGGCTGCGCGACGCCGCGATCACTCTCTCCTCGCTGCTGCGCACCGGCTACCGCGAGGAGGCACGCGCCTGGCGCGAGTGGCTGCTGCGGGCGGTGGCGGGTGACCCGGAGAACCTGCAGATCATGTACGGCATCGCGGGCGAGCGGGAACTGGGCGAGGCGGAGCTGGACTGGCTGCCCGGCTACGAGAACTCCGGGCCCGTCCGGGTCGGCAACGGCGCGGCGAACCAGCTCCAGCTCGATGTGTACGGCGAGGTCACCGAGGCGCTGCACCTGGCGCACATGACGGGGCTGACCCGCAACGACTACGCGATGGGCCTCCAGCTCAAGCTGATCGAGTACCTGGAGAAGCACTGGTTCGAGCCCGACGAGGGCATCTGGGAGGTACGCGGGCCGCGCCGGCACTTCGTGCACTCCAAGGTGATGGCCTGGGTCGCGGTCGACCGCACGATCAAGCTGATCGAGTCCGGGGACGCGGAGGGACCGCTGGAGCGGTGGCGCGAGCTGCGCGACGACATCCACCGCGACGTCTGCGAACAGGGCTACGACAGGGAACGCAACACCTTCACCCAGTCGTACGGGTCGAAGGAGCTCGACGCGTCCTTGCTGCTGATTCCGCAGATGGGCTTCCTGCCGCCGGACGACAAGCGGGTCATCGGCACGATCGAGGCGATCCAGCGTGAGCTGTCCACGGAGGACGGCTTCGTCCTGCGCTACCCCACGGCGGGGGACGCCGCGGGCGTGGACGGCCTGGAGGGCGACGAGGGCGCGTTCCTGGCCTGCTCGTTCTGGCTCGCCGACGACCTCGCGATGATCGGCCGGGTCGACGAGGCCCGCCAGCTCTTCGAGAAGCTGCTGTCCCTGCGCAACGACCTGGGCCTGCTGGCCGAGGAATGGGACTCCAGGCTCCAGCGCCAGGTGGGGAACTTCCCGCAGGCGTTCAGCCATGTGCCGCTCATCGACACGGCACTGCGGCTGACGGCCAGCGGAGCGTACGTGGGCTGACGCGACGCGGAACGCCGCAGGATCCCCGATCCCCTGCCCTTCCCACCGGTGCTGCCCACCGCGCGGCCGGGAGGACAGGGGATCCGGCGTTCCCGCACATCAACCGCGCGGCAGCGCGACCGGACAACCGGCCCTCGGCGAGCCACAACGATCGGTTGTGCGCGCCTAAGGTGAACCGGTGAACACCGAGGCATTGCGATCGTTCGTCCGGGCGGCCGAGATCGGGCAGTTGCAGCAGGCGGCCGATGAGCTGGGCGTGACGCAGCAGGCGGTCTCCAAGCGGATCGCCGCCCTGGAGCGCGAGCTGGGTGTCCGGCTGTTCACCCGTACCGCCCGAGGGGTCGAGCTGACGCTCGACGGTCAGGCGTTCCTCCCCCACGCGCGGAGCATCGTCGCGGGTATGGAGCGCGCCATCGGCGCGG
Source organism: Streptomyces sp. NBC_01237 (assembly GCF_035917275.1). Lineage (NCBI taxonomy): Bacteria > Bacillati > Actinomycetota > Actinomycetes > Kitasatosporales > Streptomycetaceae > Streptomyces > Streptomyces sp. NBC_01237. The sequence goes on from NZ_CP108508.1 coordinate 1,875,577, forward strand.
TCAGGCCGGGCTCCCGAGCCCTTCGGATCGACGTTCTCGGCCTGCGAAGCGCGCAGGCCGTGGTGCTCCACGACTACTGGCGGTCGCATCCCGAGACCGACCTCGACGTGGTGACCCTCCGGGTCGACGACCCACGCGTGGTGGTCGCCGCCGTCGAAGCGGGCGATATCGACGCCTCGTTCCGTACCGTCACCGCCCCGGACGCACTGCCGCCCGACGTGCGGATGATCCACGCGTTCGCCTCTCCGCTGGAACTCCTCGTCGGCCCGGGACATCCGCTCGCCGCCGCGCGGAGCCTCACACCACCGCAGCTGCGCAGACACCGGATCTGGGTGCCGGGCATCGCCCCCCGGAGCGAATGGTCGGATTTCTACGATCAGCTCGCCACCGACTTCGACCTGCGCATCGACGCGGCAGGCCCGCACTTCGGGGACGAAGTGCTCCTGGACACCCTCGCGGACTCCGCGGACGTGGCCACCCTCGTCGGGGCGCGCGACCGGTACATCTGGCCGGCGGGCCACGACCTGCGCCGTATCCCCGTCGTGAATCCGACGCTCGCCTACCCGCTCTCCCTCCTCCTCCCCAGGACGAATCCACACCCGGGACTCCGCGGGATCATCACCCACCTCGAAAGCCTGCCGGTCCTCCCCGGGCCGGTCTGGCTCCCACCCTGGGCCACGACACCACGGCGCGGCGCCGACGACAGCGCGGACGCCCGCGGCTCCCCACCCCGGCAGGGGTGACGCGACCGGCCGGCGACGGCAGCCTCCACCGGCTCCCGGTTGTCCCGTCCCACCACCGGTACACGGGAGTCCGACCACCGGTACACACCAGAAAGGTTCGTGGCATGTCCAGCGACCGTCTCCTGCGCATCCACAGCGCCGAGTTCCAGGCCATGGCCGAGAGGGTCCTGCGGGCCACCGAACTCACCTCCCGTCTGAACGTCCTGCCCTTCGAGGACGAAGCGGGCAAAGCGGAACTGTTCGAACTGATCCTCGGCAGGCCGCTGCCGAGGAAGGTCACGGTCCATCCGCCCTTCTACACGGACCACGGCCTGCGTCTGGACCTCGCGGAGCGGGTGTTCATCAACCAGAACTGCACGTTCCTGGACTACGCCGGCATCCGGCTCGGCGAGCGTGTGATGGTCGGGCCGAAGGTCACGTTCATCACCGTCGGCCACCCGGTCGACCCGGAGGAGCGACGGGGCTGGCTGAGCGGCGGACCCATCGACGTGGCGGAGAACGTGTGGATCGGCGCCGGTGCCACGATCCTGCCCGGCGTCAGCATCGGCCGCGATGCCGTGGTCGCCGCCGGCGCGGTCGTGGCCGATGACGTTCCGCCGGCAAGCCTGGTGACCGGAGGGAAGGCGACCGTGCACCGACAGTGGTGACGGCCCCCGCGGGCCACGCCGTGCACCGCGCGACGGGTTCCGTCTCCATCACGACATCGAGCCCGCCACCGTCCGCGCGTGACGCGGGGGCCGACCGCCGGGTAGCTTCCTGACCAGGGCTGCTGCCCGTTTCGTAGGTGAGTGGAAGCACGAGGCCGAAGTCTGTGGAGAGCCAAGGCGGAATCACCGTCCGACGCGCGCTGGAACTGCCCGGCCTGCGCGGCGGTCTCCCGGAGGTGGTGGCCGGTGCCGAGCGGCTGAACCGAACGGTGCGCTGGGTGCACGCGGGCGAGGTGCCGAACATCGCCTCCCTGCTCAAGGGCGGCGAGCTGCTCCTCACCACCGGTCTGGGCCTCGGCACCCGCCCCGCCGAGCAGCGCGCGTTCGTCCGCAGACTCGCCGACCGCGGCATCGCCGCCCTCGTGGTCGAGCTGGGTCCGCGCTTCAGCAGGCTGCCCGCGTCCATCGTGGACGCCGCGCGGGCGGCCGGGCTGCCCCTGGTCCAGCTGCACCGCGAGGTGCCGTTCGTCGCGGTCACCGAAGAGGTCCACACGGAGATCGTCAACGGGCACTACGCGCTGCTCCAGCAGGCCGAGGAGGTGCACCGGCGCTGCACACACGCCCTGCTCGGCGGGGGTGGCGTACCGCAGGTCCTCGGCATCCTGGCGGACTTCACCGCCAACCCGGTCTTCCTCGAAACACCCGACGGCCAGCTCCTGTACGCGGCCGGCACCGGCACCGGCCCGGTGGGCGCCGACCCGCTCCAGGTCTGGGACGGCATGCGCGGCGGCCGGGCGGCCCGCGAGACACCGCCGACCGGCGCGGTGCTGGTGGATGTTCCGGGCGGTGGCCCGGGTACCGGTTCGGTACGGGCCAGGCTGGTGCTGCTCGCCGTGTCCGGTCCGCTGGTGACCGTGCACCGGATGGCGGCGGAGCGGGCGGCGGGCATCCTCGCGGTCGTCCTGATGCAGGCACGGCAGGAGGAGGAGCTGGCGGCCCGCGGCCGGGGCGACTTCCTCACCGACCTCGCGGAGGGCCGGATCACCCCGGAGGACGCGCCCGCGCAGGCCCGGGTGCTCGGTTTCAAGCCCGGCGACACCCCGCTGCTCCCGGTCGTGATGCGGCTGGCCCCCGAGCTGTCCCTCTCGGGCAACTGGGCGCTGCTGGCCCGCGCCGTGCTGGAGGAGCTGTCCTCCGTCGGCGTACCGGTCCTGCTGGGGGTGCGGCCCGTGGAGGGCCGGGTGCCACTGCTCCTGGGCCTGCGCTCGGAGAGCGAACGCACCGCCGTCGCGGACCGGGTGGCCGCGGCGCTGCGGGCGGGTGTGGAGCGGGCCGGGCTGGAGCGGGCGGGGGCCCATCCGCCGGTCGTGGTGGTCGGCGTCGCGGGCGGCTGGGCGGCGGCCGGGGCGGGGCTGCGGCACGCGGCGGAGACGGCCGCGGCGGCGCAGGGGCTGAGCGACCGGCCGTGGTACGACGCCCGGCGGCTGGACATCGACCTGCTGCTGTGGCGGCTGCGGGACCATCCGGACCTGGCGGCCTTCGTGGACCGGGCGATCGGCCCGCTGCGCGATCACGACCGCACCTCGCGCCCCGCGCTGCTGCCCACCCTGGAGATGTACCTCGCCCATGCGGGCCGCAAGGCGGAGACGGCGCGCGAGCTGCATCTGAACCGGCAGACGCTCTACAACCGGCTGGCCCGCATCGGTGAACTGCTCGGCACCGACCTGGACGACCCGCAGACGGTACTGGCCCTCAGCCTGGCGCTGCGGGCCCGCCGCCACGCCGGATGACGTGGCGGCCGCGGCCACGCCGGATGACATCGCCGCCGCACAGGGCCGGTGCTTCGGCGCCCCGTCCGCTCAGCGCACTCGGGGCACCGCCAGGGGCTGCGCCAACTCGTCGTACACGCTGAGCACTTGGGCGATCGTGTCGTCCTCGGTGGGCCATCCGGCCGCCCGGATCCGCCCCGCATCGGCGAGCCGCTCGCGTCGCCGCGGATCGCCGAGCAACCGCACGACGGTACGGGCCAGCGCCTCGGCGTTCCCGTACGGGACCAGTTCCGCGGCGTCACCCACGAGTTCGGGCACCCCGCCGACCGCGGTGGCGACCAGCGGCACGCCGAGCCGCAGTGACTCCTGCGCCAGCAGCGACCGGGCCTCCCAGCGGCTGGGCACGACGGCCACGTCGGCGGTGGCCAGCAGTTCACCGATATCGTTCCGGCCCCCGAGGAGAGAGACCGGCAACTCCTCTTCCCTGACGCGCCGTTGCAGCGCCGCCCGGTCCCGCCCCTCGCCCGCGATGATCAGCAGGGGCGCGGGATCGAGTTCACGCCATACCCGGGCGGCGTCCAGCAGGGTGTCGAATCCGTGATGCGGTACGAGACTGCCAGCGGCCATCAGCAACGGGCGCCCCACCGCTCCCAGTTCGGCCCGCACCTTGGCGCCGTGGACGGTGTCGGGGAACCGGGCGACCGGCACGGCGACCGGTGCGAGCCGGGCATCGCGCGCCCCTCGGCCGCGCGCCCGGTCCACCAGGTCCGACGACGGGGCGAGCACAACGTCCGCCGCCCGCACGGCCCTTCGCTCCAGCAGCCGCAGCACCCGCCGACGGGCGCCTTCGGCATGGACGCGGGTGTGCCAGGTCATGACCAGCGGAACCGTACGGCCGCTGAGGGCGAGAGCGGTACGCACGGCCGCGTGCAGCCCATGGGCGTGCACGACGTCCGCGCCCGCGCAGGCGGCGCGCAGCGCGGCGACGGCCGCCGGGTCGCTGCGCCGGGGCACGGGGGCGAAGTGGGCCCCCGTCGCCGGGAAGTCGTAGACGCGGTCCACTGCGGCCGGGGCGCAGACGGTGACCTGCACTCCCCTGGCGATCAGTCCCGCGGCCAGCGAACCGACGTGCGCGCTACTGCCCGCACTGCCGCCGCCCAGGACTTGGACCGTACGCAGATGTGACACGTTGAATGGCTCCCGGGGCTCCCGAGTCGGCGGTGGGTACTCACCAAGGATGCCAGTCCGTACGCACGTTCCGGGACCGCAGGAACGTTGCTGCGGCACCCTCGTCGACAACCGGACGCACCGCACCACTCGTACGAGTGAAGTACCTGGCGCGAAGTTGCCGCCCCTGGTAGGACCACATCCCCGAGCGCACGCCCGGAGCGCGAAGAGAGCGCGCCCGGCGCCCACGGAGTAGAGGGGACGAGCCGACAAGCGCCTCCGGACCGCCCAGGGGGGCGGGTCCGGGCCGGTCAGGGAGCCGGTACGGGGCCGGCACGGGGACTACCCGGTGCCGGCCCCGTACCGCAGCCCCGTACAACCGCCTCCGGTGCGCCGCCCGTACCGCAGCCCCCGTCCGTCAGCCGTCCGCCCGTGCCGTGGCCAGCAGTTCCTCGGCGTGCGCCCGTGCCGTCTCGGAGTCCTCCTGGCCGGCCAGCATCCGGGACAGCTCCCGCACCCGGTCCTCGCCCTCCAGGACCGTGACACCGCTCCTGGTCACCGAGCCGTCCACCGTCTTCTCGACCAGCAGCTGCCGGTCCGCGAAGGCCGCCACCTGCGGCAGGTGCGTCACCACCACCACCTGGGCCGACCTGGCGAGCTTCGCCAGACGGCGGCCGACCTCGACCGCCGCCTTGCCGCCGACGCCCGCGTCGACCTCGTCGAAGAGGTACGTCGGTACGGGGGCGGAGCCCGCGAAGACCACCTCGACGGCGAGCATCACCCGGGACAGCTCACCGCCCGAGGCGCCCTTGGCGATCGGCCGGGGCGGGGCCCCGGGGTGCGGGGCCAGCAGCAGCTCGACCTCGTCGGCACCGGACGGGCCGTAGAGGACGCTCCGCCCCCCGATGTCGATGCCGGACGCCTCGTCCGGCGCCTCGGTCTGCCGGACGGCGAACGAGACCCGGGCGTGCGGCATCGCGAGGGAGGCCAGCTCCGCGGTCACCGCCTCGGCGAAGCGTGCCGCCGCCTCCGTACGGGCGTCGGTCAACGCCTGCCCGAGTCCGGACAGTTCGGAGCGCAACGCGTCCCGCTCCGCCGTCAGCTCGCCGATCCGGTCGTCGTCGCCCTCCAGCTCGGTGAGCCGGCCCGCGCCCTCCTCGGCCCAGGCCAGCACGGCACCGATGTCCGCGCCGTACTTACGGGTCAGCGCCGTGAGGGCGGCCCGCCGCTCCTCGACCGCGGCGAGCCGCAGCGGATCGGCGTCCAGCTGATCCGCGTACCCGGACAGTTCCCCGCCCACGTCGGCGAGCAGGATGGAGATCTCGCCGATCCGGTCCGCCAGCGCGGCCAGGACCGGGTCGTGGGCCCGCACCGCGTCCAGGGACCGGCCGGCGGCCGCGACCACGGTCGTGGCGTCGATGCCCTCCGGGTCCTCGGGATCGCCCACGAGCGCGGTGTGCGCGAGCGCCGCGGCGGAGGCGAGGGCCTCCGCGTGGCCGAGCCGTTCGGCCTCGGCCGCCAGTTCGGTGTCCTCCCCGGCCAGCGGCTCGACCCCGGCGACCTCGTCGAGGCCGAAACGCAGCAGATCCGCCTCCTGGGCCCGTTCCCGGGCCCGGGTGGTCAGCTCGTCGAGCTCCGTGACGACGGCCCGCAGCCGCCGGTAGGCCGCCGCGTACTTGGCGTGCGGGACATCGACGCCGCCGCCCGCGTACCGGTCCAGGGCCTGCCGCTGCCGCGCGGGCTTGAGCAGTCCCTGCTGGTCGGTCTGACCGTGCACGGCGACAAGTTCGTCGGCCAGCTCGGCCAGCACCCCCACGGGCACGGATCTGCCTCCGAGGTGCGCCCGGGAGCGCCCCTCCGCCGAAACGGTACGGCTGATCAGCAACGCGCCGTCGTCGAGTTCCGCACCGGCCTCCTCGGCGCGCAGCGCTGCCGCGTCGCCCTCGGAGACGGTGATCCGCCCCTCGACGACCGCCGCCTTGGCACCGATCCGCACCAGGGCAGGGTCGGCGCGCCCGCCGAGCAGCAGCCCGAGACTGGTGACGACCATGGTCTTGCCCGCTCCGGTCTCGCCCGTCACCGCGGTGAAGCCGGGTGACAGCTCCACCACCGCGTCGTCGATGACTCCGAGCGACCGTATCCGCATCTCCTCCAACACGGACATGACCTTACGAGGTCCGGGAGCCGGTGTGTGACGGCCCCCGGTCGTCAATTCACTCTCCCGGGCACCGGAGGACCCTTGGCGAGGGACCGCCGGAGCATCAGTTGGGCGCGCCCCGCCAGCCCGAGACCGGCAGCGCGAACTTCGCCACCAGCCGGTCCGTGAACGAGGCCTGGTGCAGCCTGGCCAGCCGTACGGGCACCGCGCCACGCCGTACCTCGACCCGTGCGCCCGCCGGGAGCTCGACGGTCCTGCGGCCGTCGCACCAGAGCACCCCGTGCGGGGTGTGCGGCTGGACCTCGACGGCGAGGACCGAGTCCGGCGAGGTCACCAGCGGCTTGGCGAACAGCGCGTGGGCGCTGATCGGCACCATCAGGAGCGCCTCGACCTCGGGCCAGACGACGGGCCCGCCCGCCGAGAAGGCGTACGCCGTCGAACCGGTCGGGGTCGCACAGACGATCCCGTCGCAGCCGAACCCGGTCACCGGCCGGCCGTCGATCTCCAGCACGACCTCCAGCATCCGTTCGGGCGACACCTTCTGCACGGCCGCCTCGTTGAGCGCCCAGTCGGTGTGCACGATGTCACCGTTGCTGTGCACGATCACATCGAGCGTCATCCGTTCCTCGACCTGGTACGCGCGGGTGACGACCCGGTCGACCACCTTGTCCAGGTCGTCCCGCTCGGCCTCGGCGAGGAAGCCGACCCGGCCGAGGTTGACCCCCAGCATCGGGACGCCGGAGGCCCGGGAGAACTCCGCGCCGCGCAGCAGCGTGCCGTCCCCGCCGAGGACGATCAGCAGCTCGCAGCCGTCCACGGCCGCCGGTGTGGTGTCCGTGACCGTCTCCACGGACGGCGGCAGCGGCAGATCGGCCGCCTCGGTCGCCAGGACCCGCACACCGAGGCCGCTGCGCAGCAGCCCCTGCACGACGAGTTCCGCGCTCCGGATCGCGGCCGGCCGGCCGGTGTGCGCCAAAAGAAAGACTGTTCGTGCCGCATTCGTCGTCAACGAGGCCCCTCCGCCACTGCACGGTCGACATCCGCGGGATCCAGCTCAGGTGCACCGGCCCGCAGCCACAGAAAGTACTCGACATTCCCCGACGGTCCGGGCAACGGGCTGGCCGTCACGCCCCGGACGCCCAGGCCCAGCCCCCAGGCCCGGCGCGCCACCTCCCGTACCGCTTCGGCCCTCAGCTCCGGGCTGCGCACCACCCCGCCGCTGCCGAGCCGCTCCTTGCCCACCTCGAACTGCGGCTTGACCATGAGGACCAGGTCGGCGTCGGGCGCCGCGCAGCGCGCGAGGGCGGGCAGCACGAGCCCCAGCGGGATGAACGACAGGTCGCCGACCACCAGGTCCACCGCCTGTCCGTCGATCGCCTCCAGCGTCAGCTCCCGCACATTGGTGCGGTCCTTGACGATGACGCGTTCGTCGGACTGGAGCGACCAGGCCAACTGTCCGTAGCCGACGTCGACGGCGACGACACGGTCGGCACCGGCCCGCAGCAGTACGTCGGTGAAGCCGCCGGTCGACGCCCCGGCGTCCAGCGCCCGCCGTCCCTCGACGCCCAGCCCGAGGGGGACGAAGGCGGCGAGGGCGCCCGCGAGCTTGTGCCCGCCGCGCGAGACGTAGTCGGGGTCGCTGTCGTCCTTGGTGACGACGACCGCGGCACTGGTCTCGACCTGGGTGGCGGGTTTGGTCGCGGTGTTCCCGCCGACGGTCACCCGCCCCGCGGCGATCAGCTGGCTCGCGTGCTCACGAGAGCGGGCGAGCTTGCGGCGTACCAGCTCGGCGTCGAGGCGGCGACGTGCCACTCCTGCCACGTTCGGTTCAGCTCCTGTTGTTGTACGAGGGCATGGGCGCGGGCCCGGGTGCGGGTGCCGGACGGGTGTCCAGCGAGGTCAGCGCATCACGCAGCCCACGGTGTACATCCTCGTACACGTCGGTGTGTCCGTCCGCCGGGAGGTGGTCGGCGTCGGCCAGACGCTCCAGCTGGGCATCGATATCGGCGCTCCCGGTGGGGGTGCGTCCGACGCCGAGGGGCGCGGGGTCCGCGGGCTCGAAGGAGGGAGCGGCGGCGGCCGCGTCGGCCTGGGCCGTTTCCCCGGGCGTACTCGCGGGCGCCGTCTCCGGCCCCGGCATCCAGTCGCTCATGCCGAAACGCTACCGCGACGGGCCGGTGTACCGTCGATCGCGATGGCGACCATGGCGGAGTGCCGCAGCGCACTCGACAGACTTTCCGAGAACATCGCAGGAGCCGACGGCGACGTGCGCAGCGCTGCTGCCCTGGACCGCTCGCTGAGCTGCCACATCAAGGACCTCGACGTGACGTTCACCGGCCGGCTGGCCGATGGCCGGATCCGGGTGCTCGACACGGTCGAGGGCCCGCCCGGGGAGAAGGCCGAGATCAGGCTCGCGATGACCGGCGACGACCTGGTGGCGATGGTGGACGGACAGCTGAACTTCGCCAAGGCATGGGGCTCGGGCCGCGTCCGCCTGGAAGCGGGCTTCCGGGATCTGCTGAAGCTCAGATCACTGCTGTGACGAAACGGGCCTGGGCGTACGGGCCTGGGCGCACGGGCACGGGCACGGGGCCGCGGAATCACACCCGTACGGCCCCTGACACCGGGCACAGGGCACAGGGCACAGGGCACAGGGCACAGGGTCATGAGCAACGGCTGCGCCCAGCCCCTCAGACCGCCCCCGCCGCAGCCTTCGCACCGGTACCGGCCGTGGCACCCTGCCCGGCCGCACCGGCTGCCGCACCGGCTCCGGCTGCCTCGCGCCGTGCCCTGCGCGAGGCCGGCACCACCAACGGCGTGCCCGTCTCCGGATCGTCGATCACCTGGCACCGCATCCCGAACACCCGCTCCACCAGTTCGGCCGTGACGACGTCCGACGGCGCCCCCTCGGCGATGATCTCGCCGTCCCGCATCGCGATGAGATGCGTGGCGTACCGCGCGGCGTGGTTCAGATCGTGCAGCACGGCCACCAGCGTGCGCCCCCGGTCCTCGTGCAGCTCCGCGCAGAGGTCGAGCACATCGATCTGGTGCTGGATGTCGAGGTACGTCGTCGGCTCGTCGAGCAGCAGCAGCGGGGTCTGCTGCGCGAGCGCCATGGCGATCCAGACGCGCTGACGCTGACCGCCGGACAATTCATCGACATAGCGATCGGAGAGCTCGCCCACACCGGTCGACGCCATCGACTCGACGACGACGCGTTCGTCCTCCGGCGTCCACTGCCGCAGCAGCCCCTGATACGGGTAGCGGCCACGGGCGACGAGGTCCGCGACGGTGATGCCGTCGGGGGCTATGGACGTCTGCGGAAGCAGCCCCAGCGTCCTGGCGACCTTCTTCGCGGGCATCCGGTGGATGGCCTGCCCGTCCAGGAGCACCTGCCCCAGTCTCGGCTTCAGCATCCGGGCGAGCGCGCGCAGCAGGGTCGACTTGCCACAGGCGTTGGGCCCGACGATCACCGTGAAGGAGTTGTCGGGAATCGCTACCGAGAGGTTCTCGGTGATGATCCGCTGGTCGTAACCAAGGGTCACCGAGTCCGCGGTGAGGCGCTGCATGGTCCTGCTCCCCGAGTTGATGGGTGGGTCTGCGCGGTACGTGGCGAGCGCGAGCCGCGCAGAGGGGCGGACAGGAACCCGGGAGAGCCCGGCCCACCGACCACGACCACCGCAAAGTTAGGTTAGCCTACCCTCCACCTGAAGCCGCCGGTCCGGTGGCGGAGGCCCTCCGAGCCGCTCAGACCCGTTCGAGGCCCGCCTCCGTTCGAGGCCGCTTCCGTACGAAGCCCGTCCATCCCCGCACGAGGCCCGACTCTCCTCACGAGGTCGGCCGCTGCCTCGGCTCCCATCGCCCACCGCCGCCACGGGGCCACGTCAGCGTCCCTGTCGCCTACAGCCCGAGCCTGGCGATCGCCTTCGCCGCGTCCAGCCCGCACGAACCCTCGCCGGCCTGTGTCCACGCGGCCCCGCACAGAGCCCGCAGCCCGTCGAGCGCGTCCCCGTCGCCCTCCAGCACCAGGGCCTCCCCGCGCACCAGGGCCGTCCAGTCACCGCACCGGAACGCGTCACCGGCCGCGGTCACCTCGGGCTGCCCGGTCAGCAGCCCCCGCAGATCCCGGTCCACATAGGTCGGCCGGTGCCGGGGCTCGGCGGCCAGCAGCTGCGCCGCGTCGGTCACCCCGGTCAGGACCAGCAGCGAGTCCACGCCCCCGTTGAACGCCCCCTCGATGTCCGTGTCCAAACGGTCGCCGACCACCAGCGGCCGCTCGGCCCCGGTCCGCAGCACCGTCTCCCGGTGCATCGGCGGCAACGGTTTGCCGGCGACCTGGGGCTCGGCACCGGTGGCGATCCGAACCACCTCCACCGCCGCACCGTTGCCCGGCGCGATACCGCGGGCACTCGGAATCGTCAGATCGGTGTTGGACGCGAACCACGGCACCCCCCGAGCGATCGCATAGCTCGCCTCGGCGAAACGCCCCCAGGCCATGTCCGGCCCGCCGTACCCCTGGGCCACCGCCGCCGGCCCGTCGTCCGCCGACTCCACCGGCACCAGGCCGCGTTCCCGCAACGCGACCCGCAGCCCTTCGCCGCCGATCACCAACACCCGTGCCCCGGAGGGCAACTGATCGGACATCAGCCGGGCCACCGCCTGCGCCGAGGTGATCACATCGGCGGGCTCGGCAGGAACCCCCAGCTCGGTCAGGTGCTCCGCCACGGCGTCCGGTGTCCGCAGCGCGTTGTTGGTCACATACGCCAGACGCATGCCGCCGTCCCGCGCGGTGCCCAGTGACCCGACGGCGTGATCGATCGCCACCCCGCCCGCGTACACCACCCCGTCCAGGTCGAGCAGGGCCGTGTCGTACGCCTCGCTCAGCGCCGTGCTGCTCCCGCGCGGCCGGGACGCGTACTGCTGATCACTCATATGTCTTCGCTCCTCGTTACATGCCTCTCCCCCGATCATCGCGCATCCCCGGAGCACACATACGATGCAGAAATGAACACATCAGGTCCCGTCGAGCAGGGGCTGCGGTTGATCCCGTTCCGCGGACTGCGTTACGTCCCCGAGCGGGTCGGCAGCCTCGCCGCGGTGACCTCGCCCCCGTACGACGTCGTCGTCAGGCCGGACGGACTCCACCACCTGGAATCCGCGGACCCGCACAACATCGTCCGGCTGATCCTGCCGCAGGCGGACACCGCCGAGGCCCGCCACCGGCAGGCGGCCGAGACCCTCGGCCGCTGGCTGACCGAAGGCGTGCTCGCCCCGGACCCCGCACCGGCGCTCTACGTCTACGAGCAGCGCAACAGCGAGATCCTGCAACGCGGAGTGATAGGCGCCCTGGCGCTCTCCCCCGCTGCCGACGGCATCGTTCTCCCGCACGAAGACGTCATGGACCACGTCGTCGAGGACCGCGCCGACCTGATGCGGACGATGCAGGCCCATCTGGAACCGCTGCTGCTCACCTACCGCGGCGACGGCACCCGGACCGGCACGACCGCTGTCATCGAACGCATGACGGACCGTCCGCCCCTGCTGGCCACCACGACGGAGGACGGCTTCAGCCATCGCCTCTGGGCCGTCACCGACCCCGCCGAGCGGGCCGAGATCGAGGTGGACCTCTCCCGGCAGCAGGCCCTGATCGCCGACGGCCACCACCGCTGGGCCACCTACCTCCGGCTCCAGCGGGAACAGGCCGCGCCCGGCCCGTGGGACTTCGGCCTGGTCCTCCTCGTCGACACGGCCCGCTACCCGCTCCAGGTCCGCGCCATCCACCGGCTGCTGCGCGGCCTCCCGGTCTCCGAAGCGATCGCCTCCCTCACCGGCCTCTTCCGCGTCAGCGAGGTCGACGGGCCGCTCCCTCATGCCCTCGACGCCCTGGCCGGGGCGGCGGCCGAAGGCAACGCGTTCCTCCTCGCGGGCGACGGCGGCTTCCACCTGGTGGACCGCCCGGACCGGGCCCTCCTCACCCGTACGGTGCCGACGGACCGCCCAGCGGCCTGGCGCACCCTGGACGCGACGGTCCTGCACTCCACACTGCTGGACCACGTCTGGCGAATCCCCGACGCCCCCGAGCACATCTCGTACATCCACGACACCGCGGCAGCCGTCGAACAGGCCGAACGGCTCGGTGCCACGGCGGTACTGATGTATCCGGTACGCGAGGAGGTCGTCCGGGATCTGGCCAGGCAGGGCGTCACCATGCCCCGCAAATCGACGTCCTTCGGCCCCAAGCCGGCCTCGGGCCTGGTCCTGCGCAGCCTCGGCGTGAACTGAGGAACACCGGAAGCACCGGAAACGGAAAAGGGCGGCACTCCGGAAGGAGTACCGCCCTTTTCCTCACTGCTTACGCCTTGGCGGGACCGTCCGCCTCGTCGTCATCGTCCTCGTCGTCGTCGTCATCGTCCGAGGTCTCGACAACCTCGACGTCGTCCTCGACGTCCGCGACCCGGTCCGCGTCCGTGGGGGCGTCGTCCTCTCCGAGGGCGTCCACGAACTCCACGCCGTCGAGCTCGGCGAGCCGGTCCGACGCGTCGGTCGACCCGTCCTTGTCGGCCTCCAGCGCCTTCGCGAACCACTCACGCGCCTCGTCCTCGCGACCCGCTTCCAGCAGGGCGTCCGCGTACGCGTAGCGCAGACGCGGCGTCCAGGACTGAACGGAGCTGGAGGCGAGTTCGGGGCTCTGCAGCGTGACGATGGCGGCGTCGATCTGCCCCATGTCCCGGCGCGCACCGGCCGCGACCAGACGCATCTCGACCTGCCCGGCCTTGTCCAGCTTCTGCACCTCGGGCTCACCGGCCATGGCCATGGCCCGCTCCGGCCGCCCCAGTCCACGCTCGCAGTCGGCCATGACGGGCCACAGGTCCACGGACCCGGTCATCCGCCGCGCCGCCCGGAACTCCGCCAGCGCCTCGGCGTACTTCTGCGTCGCGTAGGCCGCGAAGCCGGCCGCCTCACGCACAGCCGCGACGCGCGAGGCCAGCCGCAGCGCGATACGCGCGTACGCATACGCCTGCTCGGGGTCCTCATCGATCAGCCGGGCCACCATGACGAGGTTGCGCGCGACATCCTCGGCCAGGGTCTTCGGCAGGCTCATCAGCTCCTGCCGCACATCCTTGTCGATCTCGTCGCCGGTGACGTCATCGGGAATCGGGAGCCGCTTGATCGGCTCGCGGTCCCGGTCACGATCCCGGTCGTCACGACGCCCGAAGCCACCGCGGTCGTCGCGCTGCTGCCCACCGCGGTACCCACCACGGTCGTCATCACGGCGCGGCCCACGATCACGGTCCCGGTCGTCACGACGGAAACCGCCGCCACTGGAACCGCCGCCGCGGTTGTCGTCACGGCGGAAGCCACCGCCGGAGGCACCGCCGCGGTTGTCGTCACGGCGGAAGCCGCCGCCGGAGGGGCGGTCGTCGTCGCGACGCGGCCCACGCGGCCGGTCATCACGACGCTCAAAACCACCACTGGGACGCCCACCACGGTCATCATCACGACGCGGCCCACGGTTGTCGTCACGACGGAAACCACCGCCCGAGGCACCGCCACGGTTGTCATCGCGACGGAAACCACCGCCCGAGCCACCGCCACGGTTGTCATCGCGGCGGAAGCCACCGCCGGAGGCACCGCCACGGTTGTCGTCACGGCGGAAGCCGCCGCCGGAGGCACCGCCACGGTTGTCATCGCGACGGAAGCCGCCGCCGGAGGGGCGGTCGTCATCGCGACGCGGCCCACGCGGCCGGTCATCACGACGCTCAAAACCACCACTGGGACGCCCACCACGGTCATCATCACGACGCGGCCCACGGCTGTCGTCACGACGGAAACCACCACCGGAGGCACCACCGCGGTTGTCATCGCGACGGAAACCACCGCCGGAGCCACCGCCACGGTTGTCGTCACGGCGGAAGCCGCCGCCGGAGGGGCGGTCGTCATCGCGACGCGGCCCACGCGGCCGGTCATCACGACGCTCAAAACCACCGCTCGGACGCCCACCGCGGTCGTCGCGCTGCTGCCCACCGCGGTACCCACCACGGTCGTCATCGCGACGCGGCCCACGGCTGTCATCGCGACGGAAGCCACCGCCCGAGGCGCCGCCGCGGTTGTCGTCGCGGCGGAAGCCGCCGCCGGAGGGGCGGTCGTCATCGCGACGCGGCCCACGCGGCCGGTCATCACGACGCTCAAAACCACCACTAGGACGCCCACCACGGTCATCATCACGACGCGGCCCACGGCTGTCGTCACGACGGAAACCACCGCCCGAGGCACCGCCACGGTTGTCATCGCGACGGAAACCTCCACCGGAGCCACCGCCACGGTTGTCATCGCGACGGAAACCACCGCCCGAGGCACCGCCACGGTTGTCGTCACGACGGAAACCACCACCGGAGCTGCCGCCGCCGGAAGGCCGGCTGTCGTCACGGCGGAAACCGCCGCGGTCGTTGTCACGTCGAGGCGCACCGGAACCGGACCGGTCGTCACGACCACCGCGGAAGCCGCCCCTGTCACCGCCGTCCCGGCGACGCGGCTCGCGCTCCGGACGATCGTCGGGAGAGTTGGTGGACATGGGTGTGACTCCTGTCATCGGGTACCACAGACATTCTCGCGCAGCCGACGATCCGACGCGCTTCGAAGAAAAGCAAAAAAGGACCCTTGGTCCCAGCGTGAACGCTGGGACCAAGGGTCCTTGAAAGATTGTTCGGCGGCGTCCTACTCTCCCACAGGGTCCCCCCTGCAGTACCATCGGCGCTGAAAGGCTTAGCTTCCGGGTTCGGAATGTAACCGGGCGTTTCCCTAACGCAATGACCACCGAAACCCTATCGGGTTCTAGCGAACAAGCACACTTTTCAATTAAGTAGTGAAGCTGTTCAACCGGTGCGACTGTTCGCAACCCGGGAACAACACAGTGGACGCGAGCAACTGAGGACAAGCCCTCGGCCTATTAGTACCAGTCAGCTCCACCCGTTACCGGGCTTCCACATCTGGCCTATCAACCCAGTCGTCTACTGGGAGCCTTAACCCTTCAAGAGGGTGGGAATACTCATCTCGAAGCAGGCTTCCCGCTTAGATGCTTTCAGCGGTTATCCTTTCCGAACGTAGCCAACCAGCCATGCCCTTGGCAGGACAACTGGCACACCAGAGGTTCGTCCGTCCCGGTCCTCTCGTACTAGGGACAGCCCTTCTCAATATTCCTACGCGCACAGCGGATAGGGACCGAACTGTCTCACGACGTTCTAAACCCAGCTCGCGTACCGCTTTAATGGGCGAACAGCCCAACCCTTGGGACCGACTCCAGCCCCAGGATGCGACGAGCCGACATCGAGGTGCCAAACCATCCCGTCGATATGGACTCTTGGGGAAGATCAGCCTGTTATCCCCGGGGTACCTTTTATCCGTTGAGCGACAGCGCTTCCACAAGCCACTGCCGGATCACTAGTCCCGACTTTCGTCCCTGCTCGACCCGTCGGTCTCACAGTCAAGCTCCCTTGTGCACTTACACTCAACACCTGATTGCCAACCAGGCTGAGGGAACCTTTGGGCGCCTCCGTTACTCTTTAGGAGGCAACCGCCCCAGTTAAACTACCCATCAGACACTGTCCCTGATCCGGATCACGGACCCAGGTTAGACATCCAGCACGACCAGAGTGGTATTTCAACGACGACTCCACAACCACTGGCGTGGCCGCTTCAAAGTCTCCCACCTATCCTACACAAGCCGAACCGAACACCAATATCAAACTATAGTAAAGGTCCCGGGGTCTTTCCGTCCTGCTGCGCGAAACGAGCATCTTTACTCGTAGTGCAATTTCACCGGGCCTATGGTTGAGACAGTCGAGAAGTCGTTACGCCATTCGTGCAGGTCGGAACTTACCCGACAAGGAATTTCGCTACCTTAGGATGGTTATAGTTACCACCGCCGTTTACTGGCGCTTAAGTTCTCAGCTTCGCACACCCGAAAGTGCACTAACCGGTCCCCTTAACGTTCCAGCACCGGGCAGGCGTCAGTCCGTATACATCGCCTTACGGCTTCGCACGGACCTGTGTTTTTAGTAAACAGTCGCTTCTCGCTGGTCTCTGCGGCCACCCCCAGCTCACCGAG
Source organism: Streptomyces sp. NBC_01237 (assembly GCF_035917275.1). Taxonomy (NCBI): domain Bacteria; kingdom Bacillati; phylum Actinomycetota; class Actinomycetes; order Kitasatosporales; family Streptomycetaceae; genus Streptomyces; species Streptomyces sp. NBC_01237. The sequence continues at coordinate 1,892,166 of NZ_CP108508.1, forward strand.
TAAATCGGATCACCAGTGATGGCCCCCCTTCTCCCGAAGTTACGGGGGCATTTTGCCGAGTTCCTTAACCATAGTTCACCCGAACGCCTCGGTATTCTCTACCTGACCACCTGAGTCGGTTTAGGGTACGGGCCGCCATGAAACTCGCTAGAGGCTTTTCTCGACAGCATAGGATCATCCACTTCACCACAATCGGCTCGGCATCAGGTCTCACCCTTATATGTGTGACGGATTTACCTACCACACGGGCTACACCCTTACCCCGGGACTACCACCGCCCGGGCTGGACTACCTTCCTGCGTCACCCCATCGCTTACCTACTACAAGTCTGGTTCATCGGCTCCACCACTACCCTCAACTCCGAAGAGATCGGGCCGGCTTCACGGACTTAGCATCGCCTGATTCAGTACTGGGCGTTTCAAAGCGGGTACCGGAATATCAACCGGTTGTCCATCGACTACGCCTGTCGGCCTCGCCTTAGGTCCCGACTTACCCTGGGCAGATCAGCTTGACCCAGGAACCCTTAGTCAATCGGCGCACACGTTTCTCACGTGTGTATCGCTACTCATGCCTGCATTCTCACTCGTGAACCGTCCACAACTCGCTTCCGCGGCTGCTTCACCCGGCACACGACGCTCCCCTACCCATCCCAGCCCCCGTTGGGGGTATGTGCTGGAATGACACGACTTCGGCGGTACGCTTGAGCCCCGCTACATTGTCGGCGCGGAATCACTTGACCAGTGAGCTATTACGCACTCTTTCAAGGGTGGCTGCTTCTAAGCCAACCTCCTGGTTGTCTCTGCGACTCCACATCCTTTCCCACTTAGCGTACGCTTAGGGGCCTTAGTCGATGCTCTGGGCTGTTTCCCTCTCGACCATGGAGCTTATCCCCCACAGTCTCACTGCCGCGCTCTCACTTACCGGCATTCGGAGTTTGGCTAAGGTCAGTAACCCGGTAGGGCCCATCGCCTATCCAGTGCTCTACCTCCGGCAAGAAACACACGACGCTGCACCTAAATGCATTTCGGGGAGAACCAGCTATCACGGAGTTTGATTGGCCTTTCACCCCTAACCACAGGTCATCCCCCAGGTTTTCAACCCTGGTGGGTTCGGTCCTCCACGAAGTCTTACCTCCGCTTCAACCTGCCCATGGCTAGATCACTCCGCTTCGGGTCTTGAGCGCGCTACTAAATCGCCCTGTTCGGACTCGCTTTCGCTACGGCTTCCCCACACGGGTTAACCTCGCAACACACCGCAAACTCGCAGGCTCATTCTTCAAAAGGCACGCAGTCACGACTGACAGCACAAGTGCTGCCAGCGACGCTCCCACGGCTTGTAGGCACACGGTTTCAGGTACTATTTCACTCCGCTCCCGCGGTACTTTTCACCATTCCCTCACGGTACTATCCGCTATCGGTCACCAGGGAATATTTAGGCTTAGCGGGTGGTCCCGCCAGATTCACACGGGATTTCTCGGGCCCCGTGCTACTTGGGTGTCTCTCAAACGAGCCGTTAATGTTTCAGCTACGGGGGTCTTACCCTCTACGCCGGACCTTTCGCATGTCCTTCGCCTACATCAACGGTTTCTGACTCGTCTCACAGCCGGCAGACTATGAAAGAGAGATCCCACAACCCCGCATGCGCAACCCCTGCCGGGTATCACACGCATACGGTTTGGCCTCATCCAGTTTCGCTCGCCACTACTCCCGGAATCACGGTTGTTTTCTCTTCCTGAGGGTACTGAGATGTTTCACTTCCCCTCGTTCCCTCCACACTGCCTATGTGTTCAGCAGCGGGTGACAGCCCATGACGGCTGCCGGGTTTCCCCATTCGGAAACCCCCGGATCAAAGCTTGGTTGACAGCTCCCCGGGGACTATCGTGGCCTCCCACGTCCTTCATCGGTTCCTGGTGCCAAGGCATCCACCGTGCGCCCTTAAAAACTTGGCCACAGATGCTCGCGTCCACTGTGCAGTTCTCAAGCAACGACCAGCCACCCATCACCCCGTCGTATGCGACGAGTTCACTGGGGCCGGTGTTGAAGGCAGCCTTACGGCCATACCTTCAGACACCCAACAGCGTGCCCAGTACCCAGAATTCATCCGGTTCGTTTTCCACGCTCCGAGGAGCAGTACTTACGACCCGGCGTGAACCACCAGGTACTGAATAGTCAACGTTCCACCCATGAGCTGACCACCGTCGAACATTTGTCGACGTAGTGGCTCTGGATTCCTTGCGGAATCTAGATGCTCCTTAGAAAGGAGGTGATCCAGCCGCACCTTCCGGTACGGCTACCTTGTTACGACTTCGTCCCAATCGCCAGTCCCACCTTCGACAGCTCCCTCCCACAAGGGGTTGGGCCACCGGCTTCGGGTGTTACCGACTTTCGTGACGTGACGGGCGGTGTGTACAAGGCCCGGGAACGTATTCACCGCAGCAATGCTGATCTGCGATTACTAGCAACTCCGACTTCATGGGGTCGAGTTGCAGACCCCAATCCGAACTGAGACCGGCTTTTTGAGATTCGCTCCGCCTCGCGGCATCGCAGCTCATTGTACCGGCCATTGTAGCACGTGTGCAGCCCAAGACATAAGGGGCATGATGACTTGACGTCGTCCCCACCTTCCTCCGAGTTGACCCCGGCAGTCTCCTGTGAGTCCCCATCACCCCGAAGGGCATGCTGGCAACACAGAACAAGGGTTGCGCTCGTTGCGGGACTTAACCCAACATCTCACGACACGAGCTGACGACAGCCATGCACCACCTGTATACCGACCACAAGGGGGGCACCATCTCTGATGCTTTCCGGTATATGTCAAGCCTTGGTAAGGTTCTTCGCGTTGCGTCGAATTAAGCCACATGCTCCGCTGCTTGTGCGGGCCCCCGTCAATTCCTTTGAGTTTTAGCCTTGCGGCCGTACTCCCCAGGCGGGGAACTTAATGCGTTAGCTGCGGCACCGACGACGTGGAATGTCGCCAACACCTAGTTCCCAACGTTTACGGCGTGGACTACCAGGGTATCTAATCCTGTTCGCTCCCCACGCTTTCGCTCCTCAGCGTCAGTAATGGCCCAGAGATCCGCCTTCGCCACCGGTGTTCCTCCTGATATCTGCGCATTTCACCGCTACACCAGGAATTCCGATCTCCCCTACCACACTCTAGCTAGCCCGTATCGAATGCAGACCCGGGGTTAAGCCCCGGGCTTTCACATCCGACGTGACAAGCCGCCTACGAGCTCTTTACGCCCAATAATTCCGGACAACGCTTGCGCCCTACGTATTACCGCGGCTGCTGGCACGTAGTTAGCCGGCGCTTCTTCTGCAGGTACCGTCACTCTCGCTTCTTCCCTGCTGAAAGAGGTTTACAACCCGAAGGCCGTCATCCCTCACGCGGCGTCGCTGCATCAGGCTTTCGCCCATTGTGCAATATTCCCCACTGCTGCCTCCCGTAGGAGTCTGGGCCGTGTCTCAGTCCCAGTGTGGCCGGTCGCCCTCTCAGGCCGGCTACCCGTCGTCGCCTTGGTAGGCCATTACCCCACCAACAAGCTGATAGGCCGCGGGCTCATCCTTCACCGCCGGAGCTTTTAACCCCCGCCCATGCAGGCAGGAGTGTTATCCGGTATTAGACCCCGTTTCCAGGGCTTGTCCCAGAGTGAAGGGCAGATTGCCCACGTGTTACTCACCCGTTCGCCACTAATCCACCCCGAAAGGCTTCATCGTTCGACTTGCATGTGTTAAGCACGCCGCCAGCGTTCGTCCTGAGCCAGGATCAAACTCTCCGTGAATGTTTTCCCGTAATCGGGACACACATCACGAGAGCGGAACGACCGGTCGGAATAAGACCAGTCGTTCACAGCGTCCTCGCTGTGTAATTGCCCACCGGAACCCTAGGGCCCGGCAGGACTTTCAAAGGAACCACCAACCTGCCGAAGCAGGCCGGGGTATCAACATATCTGGCGTTGACTTTTGGCACGCTGTTGAGTTCTCAAGGAACGGACGCTTCCTTTGGTCCCGTTTCACCGGGGCCCTCCGGGCGCTTCCCTTCGCGTTCTTGCGTTTCCGACTCTATCAGACTCTTTCGTGTCCGATTCCCGGTCGAAGCGGGTCGAGCAGTTTTCGCTTTCCAGTTCTTCGCTTTCGCGTTTCCCTTTCCGGCGAGTCCGACTTTACCAGACTCTTTTTCGTTCCGTTTCCGGTCCGAATTCGATTCCGATGGCCTGCGGAGTGGCCTTTGCCTTTCGGCGTGTTCACTACTTTAGCCGAATCCCTGGGCGGCTCATAATCGAGCCGCCCGGACGAATTACGGACATGCCGAATTCGCACCCGCCAGGGGTGAGTCGTAGGTAGTGGTTTGGCCGCTTCGGGATGCTCGACCCGATCCGATGGACCGTGCCGACAGCGATGCCCGTGTCAAGCGGCTCGGACTACATTAGGCGTCCGCCAGGGGGCCGTCAAGTTGCGTGGTGGTGGGGTGATGGGGCCCGGCAGGGGCTCACCGCGGGGTCGCCGTCGATCCATGAGCGCGCCGGAGCCGGTGGGCCTCGTCGCCGCTCACACCGGTGTGGGGACCGCCGCGTACCTGGTCGAGAGGGGGCGGGGCGCCCTGCACTACGGACAGTGCAACGGTGTGACCCGTGACGACGTCACTGCCGTGCGGCTCACGGTCGGCATCGAGGGCGGTGGCCGGACGGACCGGGCCTTTGGCCGGTTCGCTGTCCTTACGGGCCGAGATGCGACGTACGCGGGCATTGGTGAGCCAGGCCGCCTCCGGCGGATCGGCGTCACCAGCCCGGTGCCGGCCTGGATACGGTGGCGGCATGGCGACGATCCTGCGGCACCCTCGACCCGGATTCACATGGGACTGGTGGGCCGTTGACGCCGAGGGTTTCCTCGTGCAGTTCTGCGACGGGCCCGCCCCCGAGCACCCGCTGGCGCACGTGGGCCGGGTCGATGCCGCGGCCGCATGGGCGGAGGAGCACCGCCCCGCATGGTTCAGCCGTGGGCCCCTGCCGCTCCACGTCTTCGCCTGTAATGGCGAGTTGCCCACCTACACCCGGCACGATGTCCCGGATTCCCCGTTGCGGCTGTCCGAGGCGCCCGCGGACATCGCGGAGGTTGCGGCCCTGGTCGAACTGGACAAGGCGGTGGGAGACACCTGGACGATCCATCTCGACGAGGGATGGGTCCGGCCACGGCCGTGAGTACTCGGCCTGGCGAATGCCGTGCGCGTCACAGGCCGGGTCCCCGATGCCCTTCTGGAAGTGGGTCATCGCCACCCCGACGCGACGACGGTTGGGCTCAGGCTCCGGCGGACGGCTTGGCTCTCGGGCTCAGCCGGTACGCCGAGACCGTCGGATCACCGGCGAGGTAGAAGCGGTGCTGCCAGTCGTGGGCTTTGCTCACGCCCACCCGAGGACCGGCCCGGACGAGTGCGGCGGGTACCGGCTCGCCGTCGGAGAGCACGACCGAGGCGCCTGTCAGCAGGTCTGCCCCGTTGTGCTCCGCCGTGATGCCGAGCGCCCGGCAGAAGTTCCCCGGGCCCCGCGCGAGACGTGGGCTCTCGACGTTCGCCCCTCGCCGCTCGCGGGCCAGGTCTTCCCCTTCCACGACCCTGCCTGCCCGGATGAGGACAGCCGTGGCGATGCCCTCTGTGCCGGTGACGATGTTGGCGCACCAGTGGAGACCGTGGGACCGGTAGACGTACAGGTGTCCCGCGGGCCCGAACATGGCGGCGTTTCGGGGTGTCCTGCCCCGGTAGGCGTGGGAGGCGGGGTCGGCCGCACCGGAGTACGCCTCGGTCTCCGTGATGGTGATACTCACGGTTCCCTCGGGTGTCTCGTGGGTGAGGACGGCACCGAGCAGTTCGGGGGCGACTTCCTCGGCGGGGTGGGCGAGATCCTCGACGTTCATGCTGATCGACTTGCCATGCCGTAGGTGAAGCAGCCGTAGCTGTGCCCGGCGGACCGAACCTCACGCCGTTGCGGGCCGGCGAGTCCGGGTGCGACATCGCGTACGGATCGGTCGAAACGCTCCCGGGTCAGCGGCGCACGGTCCATGCCCTCGTTCATGGCTTCCGAGGGTACTGGCTGCGCCCGTACGGGAACCGGCTACGGTCGTGGCGCGTATGTAGGGGTCAGGACCAAGAAGGAGTAAACATGGGCTTCAAGCGGCTGCTCGCGAGCATGGGTGCCGGTGGCGCTTCGGTGGAGACCGAGCTCACCGAGGTCAACGTCGTCCCCGGTGGGGTCGTCCAGGGTGAGGTGCGGGTCCAGGGCGGATCCGTGGACCAGCAGATCGAGGGGCTCTCCGTCGGTCTGCAGGCGCGGGTCGAGGTCGAGGGCAATGACCAGGAGACCAAGCAGGACATCGAGTTCACCAAGCTTCGTCTCGGTGGTGCCTTCGAGGTGAAGGCCGGTGCCGTGCATGTGGTGCCGTTCGGCCTGGAGATTCCGTGGGAGACGCCGGTCACGATGTTCGGCGGCCGGCAGCTGCACGGGATGAACATCGGCGTGACGACCGAGCTGGAGATCGCCCGCGCGCTGGACTCCGGCGACCTGGACCCGATCAATGTGCACCCGCTGCCCGCACAGCAGGCCATCCTGGACGCTTTCGGGCAGCTGGGCTTCGGCTTCCGCAGTGCCGACATGGAGCGTGGTCACATCCGCGGCACACGTCAGCGGCTGCCGTTCTACCAGGAGATCGAGTTCTTCCCGCCGCAGCAGTACCGCGGGCTGAACCAGGTCGAGCTCACCTTCGTCGCGGACGACCGCGAGATGGACGTCATCCTGGAGATGGACAAGAAGCCGGGGCTCTTCAGCGAGGGCAGCGACTCGTACCGGGCGTTCAAGGTCTCGCTGACCGACTTCCAGCAGACCGACTGGGCGGCGTACCTCAACGCGTGGCTGGCCCAGGTCGGCGGGCAGCGCAACTGGCTCTAGTGTCGGTGGGGAGACCTGCTGACAGCAGAAGAGCCGATCAGGAGAGGTGCTGACGTGACCGAGCCGAAGAGGGCGCCGTTGCCGCACGACTTCCATCCCGAGGTCCCCTCGTTCACCGTGGTGAGCGAGGATCTCGCGCCGGGGGCGGTGCTGGCGGACGCGCAGGTGCTCGCGGCGGGGAACACTTCGCCGCAGCTGCGGTGGGAGGGCCACCCGGAGGGGACCCGGAGCTTCGCCGTGACGTGTTTCGACCCGGACGCCCCGACGGGCAGCGGGTTCTGGCACTGGGTGGTCTTCGACATCCCCGCATCCGTCACGGAGCTGCCGGCCGGTGCGGGCAGCGGAACGTTCGAGGGTCTGCCCCAGGGCGCCGTACAGGTCCGCAACGACTACGGGTCGAAGGACTTCGGCGGTGCCGCGCCCCCGGCCGGGGAGAACCACCGCTATGTGTTCACCGTGTACGCGGTGGACAGCGAGAGGCTGGGGATCGACAGCGAGGTGTCCCCCGCGGTGGCCGGATTCAATCTGCGGTTCCACACGCTCGGCCGTGCTCAGCTGGTCGGGGAGTACACGGGTCCCGCCGGCGATTAGTTCTTCTGTTGTTTGCCCTGCTCTGGTCTTGGAGAGATCAGAGCAGGGCATTTTTTATTGCGTTGTCCATCGCGGCCCGCCCAGCCAGAGTTGATCCGGGCCTGCCAGGGGGCGGGCGGCACACGGGAGGTGGGCAGGATGCGTGACACGCTGGTGCTCAATGCGAGCTTCGAGCCGCTGTCGACGGTGACTCTCAACCGTGCGGTGGTACTGATCCTGACGGACAAGGCCGTCGTCGAGCAGTCGCATCCCCGACTCCGTATGCGTGGTGCCGCCGTGGATATTCCGGTGCCCCGGGTGATCAGGCTCTGCCGCTATGTACGGGTGCCGTTCCGAAGACAGGCCCCGTGGTCCAGGAGGGGCGTGCTCATACGCGACCAGCACCGGTGCGCGTACTGCGGACGGCGGGCCAGCACCGTCGACCATGTGGTGCCGCGTGCCCAGGGCGGTCAGGACACCTGGCTGAACACGGTGGCCTCGTGTGCCGAGGACAACCACCGCAAAGCGGCCCGCACGCCCGAGCAGGCGGGGATGCCGCTGCTGCGGCAGCCGTTCGTGCCCTCTCCGGCCGATGCGATGCTGCTGGCGATGGGGGCCGGTGACCGCTCGGCGCTGCCGGAGTGGCTGGACCGGTCGGCGGCGTAGTCGGCGTACGCCCTTTGCCGTACCGGAAGCCCGCCTCCGTGGGGAGGCGGGCTTCCGTGTGTCAGCGGAGCAGCAGCTGGACGATGGCGGTGGTGCCGACCACGACGATCAGGCAGCGCAGCACGGTGGGGCTGAGGCGGCGGCCGACCTTGGCCCCTATCTGCCCGCCGATCGCCGAGCCGACCGCGATCAGCAGGACGGCCGTCCAGTCGAAGTCCGCGACGAAGAGGAAGAACAGTGCGGCGATGCTGTTGACGACGGCGGCCAGGACGTTCTTGACCGCGTTGAGCCGCTGCATGGTGTCGTCGAGCAGCATCCCCATCAGGGAGAGGTAGATGATCCCCTGGGCGGCGGTGAAGTAGCCGCCGTACACGCTGGCGAGCATCAGGCCGGTGAACAGGAGCGGGCCGCCGTCGGCACGGGCGGGTGTGCCGGTGCGCTCGCGTCGGCTCTGGACCGCTTTGCTGATGCGGGGCTGCAGGATGACGAGGACGAGGGCCAGCGCCACCAGGATCGGCACGATCGTCTCGAACGCCGTGGAGGGCAGGGCCAGCAGGAGGGTCGCCCCGGTGAGGCCGCCGATCACGGCGCCGATGCTCAGCTTGAGGACGCGGCGGCGCTGTCCGGCGAGTTCCTTGCGGTAGCCGATGGCTCCGCTGATGGAACCGGGGATCAGGCCGAGGGCGTTGGAGACGGTGGCGGTGACCGGCGGCAGGCCGGTGGCGAGCAGTACGGGGAAGGTGATCAATGTGCCCGAGCCGACGATCGTGTTGATCGTGCCCGCGCCGACACCGGCTGCGAAGATCGCGAGTATTTCCCAGATGGACAAGGCCATCTCCTTCGATGGTCAGTGATGCCTCCCCGCCATGAAGGTCGAGGGGCCTCACTGATCATGCATGACGGCGGGTTCGACCGGGGCCGGGGGTGTCCCGTAATCCCCGGTGGGTCAGTGTGTCGCGAGCCGTGGTGGCTGTCGTCACGCACCGCCAGGGCTGACGGGCCGGCCCGTGGCGGGGCTACGGCTCCGGGGTCAGTCGACCGGGGGCTCCTCGCGGCGCTGCTTGGTGGTGTCGAAGCCGGGGACTCCGCCGCCGAGGTTGCCGAAGGCTCCGCTGAGGCCCTTGAGTGCGTCGCCGATCTCGCTGGGCACGATCCAGAGCTTGTTGGCGTCGCCCTCGGCGATCTTCGGGAGCATCTGGAGGTACTGGTACGAGAGGAGCTTCTGGTCCGGGTCTCCGGCGTGGATGGACTCGAAGACCGTACGGATGGCCTGTGCCTCACCCTCGGCACGCAGCGCGGCTGCCTTCGACTCACCCTCGGCGCGCAGGATCGCGGACTGCTTCTCGCCCTCCGCGGTGAGGATCTGGGACTGCCTGATGCCTTCGGCCGTGAGGATCGCGGCGCGCTTGTCCCGGTCGGCGCGCATCTGCTTCTCCATCGAGTCCTGGATGGAGGTGGGCGGCTCGATCGCCTTGAGCTCGACGCGGTTGACGCGGATGCCCCACTTGCCGGTGGCCTCGTCGAGGACTCCTCGCAGGGCCGCGTTGATCTCCTCGCGGGAGGTCAGGGTCCGCTCCAGGTCCATGCCACCGATGATGTTGCGCAGGGTGGTGACGGTGAGCTGCTCGATCGCCTGGATGTAGCTCGCGACTTCGTAGGTCGCCGCTCGGGCGTCGGTCACCTGGTAGTAGATGACGGTGTCGATGTTGACGACCAGGTTGTCCTGGGTGATCACCGGCTGCGGCGGGAAGGGCACGACCTGTTCACGCAGGTCGATGCGGTTCCGGATGGAGTCGATGAACGGGACGACGATGTTCAGGCCCGCGTTCAGGGTGCGGGTGTAGCGGCCGAACCGCTCCACGATGGCCGCGCTGGCCTGCGGGATGACCTGGATCGTCTTGATCAGGGCGATGAAGACGAGCACCACCAGAATGATCAGGACGATGATGATCGGTTGCATCGTGTGTCTCGTGCCCTTCGGTTGCCGACGGATCGCGATGATCGGGGTCGAACTCTCGTGAGTGCCGGGGTCTCACGACCGTACGGTTCTCATGATGATCGACATGATCGACTTCGAGTCTGGCAGACCGTGGCCCGCCCCGTGCACGGTTCGGTCACATCACCACGGCCGTTGCTCCGTCGATGTCCACGACATCGACCTGCTGGCCGGGTTCGAAGCTCTGGTCGCTGTCCAGGGTGCGGGCCGACCAGATCTCCCCCCCGAGCTTGATACGGCCGCCGGCGGCGTCGACCCGTTCCAGCACGACGGCCTGACGGCCTTTCAGCGCGTCGATGCCGGTGGCGTACTGGCTCTGGCCCGCGCGATGTCTGGCGGCGATCGGGCGCACGACGGCGATGAGCGCCACCGAGACCACGACGAAGACCAGTACTTGGGCGACGATGCCACCGCCGAGGGCCGCTACGACCGCGGCGGCCACCGCTCCGACGGCGAACATCCCGAATTCGGGCATCGCGGTCAGGACGAGCGGGATGCCCAGTCCCACCGCGCCGATCAGCCACCACACCCACGCGTCGATGTCCACATGGTCATCGTAGGACCGTGAGTCCCGCACCGACAGGGCGCCGGACGGCCAACGTGGGACCGGGGTACGGCAGATGGGCGTGCGGAGCGCCGTGGCGGTGCCGGTGAGCGGCCGGACGGCGCACTGCGGGCGGGGCGGCGCCCCGGGCTCAGCCGAGCGGCAGACCGCGCGCCGTGTACCGGTCGCCGGTGTGCTCGACGACGAGCGGCAGACCGAAGCAGAGGGAGAGGTTGCGGGAGCTGAGCTCGGTCTCCATGGGGCCGAGCGCGAGCACCTTGCCCTGGCGGATCATCAGAACATGGGTGAAACCGGGCGGGATCTCCTCGACATGGTGGGTGACCATGATCATGGAGGGGGCGTACGGGTCGCGGGCGAGCCGGCCGAGGCGGCGGACCAGGTCCTCGCGGCCGCCGAGGTCGAGCCCGGCGGCGGGCTCGTCGAGGAGCAGCAGCTCGGGGTCGGTCATCATGGCGCGGGCGATCAGGGTGCGCTTGCGCTCGCCCTCGGAGAGCGTGCCGAACTTGCGCTCCAGGTAGTCCGTCATGCCGAGCCGGTCGAGGAAGGCGCGGGCGCGCTCCTCGTCGACGGCCTCGTAGTTCTCGTGCCAGGTGGCAGTCATGCCGTACGCGGCGGTGAGCACCGTCTGCAGCACGGTCTGGCGCCGGGGCAGCTTCTCGGCCATGGCCACGCCCGCGATACCGATGCGGGGGCGCAGCTCGAAGACGTCGGTGCCGACGCCGCCCAGCTGCTCGCCGAGGACCCGGGCGGTGCCGGTGCTCGGGAAGAGGTAGCTGGAGGCGATGTTGAGGAGGGTGGTCTTGCCGGCGCCGTTCGGGCCGAGGATGACCCAGCGCTCCCCCTCCTTGACCGACCAGGAGACGTCGTCCACCAGAGCGCGTCCGTCGCGGACCACGGATACGTCCACCAGCTCCAGTACATCGCTCATGAGCGCGTTGTCTCCCCATGCAGTCTCGAGATCGTCGCGTGCCTGTAGGCACAGCTCCCAGGGAAAACCTACGCCACCGCAAGAGTGCTCCGGGCGCGAGGTCCGTTCCCTAGGCTGTTCCCATGCTTTCGGAACCACGCTCAGGGCTGTTGGCCGCCTGGGGAAACGCGCTTCTGGCCGGACTTGTATCGCCGGACGACGCCGCCCTCGCGATCGTCGGGGAGGACGCGGTGCATCGCGTCGAGGGATTGCCGGGTGAGGCGGGGCCGGTCGGGCTCACGCTGGCGCTCGGGCGGCTGCGGAGGCTGGGGGCGACCGGATTCCGGGTCGCCCTGCCGGTGCCGGGGCATCCGCTGGGGCTGAGCGGGCCGCCGGAGTTCAACGCGCGGGCCCTGGAGGCCGAGGAGGCGGTGGTCACGTCCGGTGTGCCGTACGGGCTGATCCCGGAGGTGAGTGGAGCGGGGCCCGTCGGGGACCGGCACGTCGAGGTGGTGTGGCGTGTTCTGCCGGTGCGGGAGGCACCGCCGGCCGATGTGCCGTCGCTGAGTGAGGCGGAGCGGGAGCTGGCGGAGGCGTTGCGGGATGCGACGGCGGTGCTGTCGCGGCTGGACGTGGCCGGGTCGGGGCCGGTGGCGGAGGCGGCCGTGGACGCGTACCGGGCACGGGCGGAGCGGGGGCGCGAGGTGCTGGCGCCCGGATATCCGCCGCGGGCGGTGCGGGTGCTGGAGCTGGCTCAGCGGGTCGGCCTGCTCGTCTCGGTGGCGTACGAGAACGGGCACGGGGGCGCCGTGAGCGCGTCCGAGATCTCGGCCCGGGGCGAGGCGCTCAGGCCGGTGGAGCGGGTGGCGCGGCGGGCACAGGTGGCGGCGTACAACGCGTATGTGGAGGACGTGGAGCGGGGGCGGGGGTAGCGGGGCGGGGCAGCCCTCGCGGGGGTGCGCGCGGGACTGTGCCGCTCCCCCGGGGCGTCGTGGGCTCGGTCCGCGATCGACGGACGGTCCCGGAAGCCGGGCGGCCCCTCGGAGGGGCCGCCCGGCTTCCGGGACCGGGTCGGTCAGTGGTTCAGGCCGAAGTTGCCGAAGGCCGGGTTGAGCAGGCCGATCACGTCGACGGTGTTGCCGACCACGTTCACCGGGATGTGCACCGGGACCTGGGCGACGTTGCCACTGGCGACGCCCGGGGAGTGGGCGGCGGTGCCGTGGGCGTCCGCGCCGCTGTGTCCGGTGGCCGAGGCGGCACCGGCACCGGCGGCGATGAGTCCACCGGCGACCATGGTGACGGCGGCGGCCTTCTTCAGGTTCTTCACTTCAGGATCCTCCTGGAAACGCCGCGGCCGACCGCCGCAGCACACCCTGAAGAACGCCGCGGACCCCGCCGGGATGCGCCGTTCGGGTGACATACACCCGACAGTATGAATCTCATCCCGGACTGGAACGTTCCGCTCGGACCCGCTCGGCACCGGACCGTTCCGCTCAGCCTGCGGCCCCGTGGGCCGCTCAGCCTGCGGCGCCGTGGCGTACGGCCCAGAGAGCCGCCTGGGTCCTGTCCGCCAGATCCAGCTTCATCAGGATGTTCGACACATGCGTCTTGACGGTCTTCTCGGAGAGGACCAGGGCACGCGCGATCTCGCGGTTGGAACGGCCGTCGGCGATGAGGCCCAGCACTTCCCGTTCCCGTTCGGTGAGGGTGCTCCCCCGGCCCGTGCCGTTGCCCGCGTCGTCCTGGGCCAGGAGCGCCCCGGCGACCTCCGGCTGGAGCAGGACGTGGCCCGCGTGGACGGAGCGGATGGCGCCGGCCAGGGCGTCCGGGTCGACGTCCTTGTACACGTAACCGGAGGCGCCCGCGCGCAGGGCGGGGACCACCGTGCGCTGCTCGGTGAAGCTGGTGACGATGAGGACCTTGGCGGGGTTGTCCAGCTCGCGGAGCTTGCGCAGGGCCTCGATGCCGTCGGTTCCGGGCATCTTGATGTCCATCAGCACGACGTCGGGCCGTAGCTCCTCCGTCCTGGCCACGCCCTCGGCGCCGTCGGCGGCCTCGCCGACGACCTCTATGTCGTCCTGGATCTCCAGAAACGTACGCAGGCCGCGGCGTACCACCTGGTGGTCGTCGACCAGCAGCACCCTGATGATCTTGTCAGCCACCGGGCACCTCCATCTCGATCGTGGTGCCCTTGCCGGGCTCCGATTCAACGGTGAGCTTCCCGCCGACGCTGCCGGCCCGGTGGCGCATCGAGACGAGGCCCAGATGACGGCCCGCGCGACGGACCGCCGTGACGTCGAACCCGCTGCCGTCGTCGGTGATCCGCAGCAGCGTGTCCGGGCCGTGCCGGGCCAGCGTGACGGTCACACGCCCGGCGCCGGAGTGGCGCAGGGCGTTGTGCAGGGCTTCCTGGGACACCCGTAGCAGCGCTTCCTCGTGAGCGGCGGGCAGGGCCCGTACGCCCGCGCTCTCGAAGGTGACCGCGGCGCTGTGGGCCCGGTCCAGGACCTGGATCTGCGTACGGAGGGTGGCGACCAGGCCGTCCTCGTCGAGCGCGGCCGGGCGCAGCTCGACGACGGCGGCGCGCAGTTCGTCCACGGCCTCCGCGGCGAGCGCGGCCACCTGCTGGAGCTCGCCCTTGGCGCGGGCCGGGTCGCGGTCGACGAGAGCGGCGGCCGCCTGTGCGGTGAGCCGGAGCGAGAACAGCTTCTGGCTGACCGCGTCGTGCAGTTCGTGGGCGAGGCGGGAGCGTTCCTCGGCGATGGTCAGCTCGCGGCTGCGTTCGTACAGGCGGGCGTTGGTCAGGGCGATCGCCGCGTGCTGGGCGAGGATCGACAGCAGTTCCTCGTCCTCGTCGGTGAATCCGCAGCTGCCCTCGGGCTTGGGGCACTTCTTGTTGGCGAGGTAGAGCGCGCCGATGATCTCGTCGCCGTCCCGGATGGGCAGGCCGAGGAAGTCGGACATGTCGGGGTGGGCGTCGGGCCAGCCGCCGAACCGGGGGTCCTCACGGACATCGGCGAGCCGCTCCGGCTTCGCCTCCTGGAGCATCGCGGCGAGGATGCCGTGCTGCCGGGGCAGCGGGCCGATGGCCTTCCACTGCTCATCGGAGATTCCGTCCACGACGAACTGGGCGAAGCCGCCGTGGTCGTCGGGGACGCCCAGGGCCGCGTACTCGGCGTCGAGCAGCTCACGGGCGGAGGTGACGATCGTCTTGAGGACGTCACGCATTTCGAGATGCCGGCTCATGGCGAGCAGCGCGGCACTCACCGCGGCGAGGGCGGACGGTGGGCGGTGACTCATGGCCTCACCGTACCGGCGGGGTCCGACGGCCGTATCGGGCTGTGGACGGCGTCGGGGAGCGTGCGGGACCAGGACTTTGTCCCGCCGCCCCTCAGCCCTCGGTCCTAGTCCGCAAGGCCCCGTGACCGGGGGCGGGCCGGGATCGGGCCGCCACGTCCGGGGGCTGCCGGAGACGGCCGGAGTGGTCCGGGGGCGTGCGGCGGCGCTACGCCCCAGGTGTGGCGGGGCAGGGGGGCAGCTGCGCCTCCGGCATGAGTCCGAGGGTGTCCGCCTCCTCCTTCCGGATGAGGAACCTTACACTCCGCATTGCCTGTGCAACGGGTGGTGAAACCGTTACGCGGTCGATGTGAGCCCGCACATAGGACCCACGTCACTTACGAAGACTGCTAGTGGGTACACAAGGGGCAATTGGGTGGGCATGAGCGGGGGCCAGCACGTACGAGCGCTCCCCCGCTCCACTACCAGGCTTCGTACGTCACACCTTTGCCACAGCATTTTGCTGGCGCTAAGAATTGCAGCCGTCCCCGACGGAGATGCGTCGCCGCTTCCCGTCTCGTCCTCCGTGAGGACACCTGCTATTCGAAGAGGTATGTCTGTATGTCCGCGTCCAGCATTCCCGGCCGTCGCCGTCGTCTGAACAAGACCCAGAAGCTCTCCGTCGCCGGTGTTTCCGCACTCGGCGCCGCCGCCCTCGTGTTCTCCCTCGTCCCGTCCAACGCCGAGGCCGAGAGCACCCCCGCGGCCCTGTCCGCCGCTCCGGTGGCCTTCACGTCGGCCGGCAGCGTCCCGCAGGCCAAGACCGTGCAGGCCAGCATCATCGAGCAGCACTCCACCGCCGAGCAGCTGGTGAAGGCCGCCGACGCCGTGAAGGCCAAGGCCGCGGCGGTGAAGGCGAAGGCAGCGGCCGACGCGCAGGCGAAGGTCAAGGCCGCCGCCGAGGTCAAGGCCAAGGCAGCCGCCGAGGCGAAGGCGAAGTCCGCCGCGAAGGCCAAGGCCGACGCGAAGAAGCGCACCGCCCAGGCCGCGAGCCGCTCGGCCGCACGTACCCCCGTCTTCGCCAACAACCTGGACGGATGGATCAAGGAAGCCCTCTCCATCATGAAGGCCAAGGGCATCCCCGGCTCGTACGACGGACTGCACCGCAACATCATGCGGGAGTCCACCGGCAACCCGAACGCCATCAACGGCTGGGACATCAACGCCCAGAACGGCGTCCCCTCGATCGGCCTGCTCCAGATCATCAAGCCGACCTTCGACGCCTACCACGTCTCCGGTACGCCGCACAGCCAGTACGACCCGGTCGCCAACCTCACCGCCGCGGCCAACTACGCCGCCGACAAGTACGGCTCGATCGACAACGTCAACAGCGCGTACTGAGCCACCCGCGCAGCGCCCGGACGGCGCGCTCGCGTCCCACGTCTCATGCCGGAGGGCGGCACCCCGTGCGGGGTGCCGCCCTCCGGCGTCGTGCGTCGCGTGCCGCGCCGTGCGCCGCGTACGTGCGAGCGGGTTACTTGCGCATGACCTCGGGCTCGTGGCGGCGCAGCAGGCGCGCGACCGCGAAGCCGCAGATGAGGCCGAGTACCACCAGCACCGCGATGTTCATCCCCCACTGGCCCGCCGTGTGCTCCCACAGCGGGTCGAGGTCGGTCGGGTTCTCCGGGTCCCACGGCGGCATCAGGTGCGCCAGGTCGAGCGTCGTACCGGCCGCGGCCATGGCCCAGCGGGACGGCATCAGCCAGGCGAACTGCTCCAGGCCGGGCGACCCGTACACCTGGAAGAGCACGCCGGTGAAGACGACCTGGATGATCGCGAACATGACCAGCAGCGGCATGGTCTTCTCGGAGGTCTTCACCAGCGAGGAGATCACCAGGCCGAACATCATCGAGGTGAAGCCCAGCGCGATGATGGACAGGCAGATCTCGACGGCCGGGGGCATGATCAGGCCCTCTTCCGGCAGATCGCGGGTGGCGAAGCCGATGCCGCAGATGATGACGCCCTGGAGGGCCGTGATCACGCCGAGGACGATCACCTTGGACATCAGATAGGCGGAGCGGGACAGGCCGGTGGCCCGTTCCCGTTCGTAGATGACGCGTTCCTTGATCAGTTCTCGTACGGAGTTGGCGGCACCGGAGAAGCACATGCCGACCGCGAGGATCAGCATGATCGTCCCGGCCTTGCCGTTGAACCGGGACGGCGGTGTGGGCGCCGCCAGGCCGAACTCCGCCGGAATGACGACGCTGACCACGCCGAGCACCGCGGGCAGGATCACCATCAGGCCCATGAAGCCCTTGTCGGACGCGATCACCGAGACGTAGCGGCGGATCAGCGTCCACAGCTGCGTCGTCCAGCCCTGCGGCTTCGGCGGGCGCAGCTGCTGCGGCGGCGGCATGTGTACGGACTGTGCGGCGACGGCGTCGATGTCCGCGGCGTACATCTGGTAGTGCTGCGAGCCGCGCCAGCGTCCCGCCCAGTCGTAGTCGCGGTAGTTCTCGAACGCGGAGAAGACATCGGCCCAGGTGGTGTAGCCGAAGAAGTTGAGTGCCTCCTCCGGCGGGCCGAAGTAGGCGACGGAACCGCCCGGGGCCATCACCAGGAGCTTGTCGCAGATCGCCAGCTCGGCCACGGAGTGCGTCACGACCAGGACGGTGCGCCCGTCGTCCGCGAGGCCGCGCAGCAGCTGCATGACATCGCGGTCCATGCCCGGGTCGAGGCCGGAGGTCGGCTCGTCCAGGAAGATCAGCGAGGGCTTCGTCAGCAGCTCCAGGGCCACCGAGACGCGCTTGCGCTGGCCGCCGGAGAGCGAGGTGATCTTCTTGTCCTTGTGGATGTCGAGCTTCAGCTCGGCAAGCACTTCGAGGATCCGGGCCTGGCGCTCGGCCTCGGTGGTGTCCGCGGGGAAGCGGAGCTTGGCGGCGTACTTGAGCGCCTTGGTGACGGTGAGTTCCTTGTGCAGGATGTCGTCCTGCGGGACCAGACCGATGCGCTGCCGCAGCTCGGCGAACTGCTTGTAGAGGTTCCGGTTGTCGTAGAGGACGTCACCCTGGTTGGCGGGCCGGTAGCCGGTGAGCGCCTTGAGCAGGGTGGACTTGCCGGACCCGGACGGGCCGATGACCGCGATGAGCGACTTCTCCGGGACGCCGAAGGAGACGTCCTTGAGGATCTGCTTCCCGCCGTCGACCGTCACCGTGAGGTGGCGGGCGGAGAAGGAGACCTCACCGGTGTCGACGAACTCTTCCAGCCGGTCGCCGACCAGGCGGAACGTCGAGTGACCGACACCGACGATGTCGTTCGGGCCGAGGAGCGCGGAGCCGGACTTGTGGAGCGGCTGACCGTTGACGTACGTACCGTTGTGGGATCCGAGGTCACGGATCTCGAAGCGGCCGTCGGGCGTCGCGCGGAACTCGGCGTGGAGGCGCGAGACCTGGAGGTCGGAGACGACCAGCTCGTTCTCCAGCGCACGGCCGATCCGCATCACCCGGCCGAGGTCCAGCTGGTGGAACGTGGTCGGGCTGCGGTCCCCGTAGACCGGCGGCGCCCCCGCGGCGCCACCGTGTCCCTGTGCCGGGGCCTGCTGGTGCGGGACCTGCGGCTGGGCCTGAGCCTGTTGCGGCTGGGCCTGCTGCCACGCCTGCTGCTGTGGCTGGTGCGGGGCGGGGCCCTGCTGACCCGGCCAGCCCGCGCCGCCCTGCTGCGGGGCCTGGTACGGAGCCTGGTGGGGCTGCACGGGGGCCTGCTGGGCTCCCGCCGCCTGGCCGCTGTGGAGGCCGGCGCCCGCGGCGGCCGCCGCACCGGTGAGGCTCAGCCGAGGTCCGTCGGTGGCGTTGCCCAGGTGCACCGCGGAGCCGGGACCGATCTCCAGCTGGTGGATCCGCTGCCCCTGCGCATAGGTGCCGTTGGTGCTGCCGTGGTCCTCGATGAACCAACTACCGCCCCTCCAGCTGATCGTGGCATGCCGCCACGACACCCTGGCGTCGTCGATCGTCAGGTCTCCCTGCGGATCGCGTCCAAGGGTGTACGACCTGGATGGATCGAGCGTCCAGGTCCTTCCATTCAATTCCAGTACGAGTTCCGGCACTCCGCGCCCCACTAGTTGTCCCCCGAGTTACCCCCGTTGCAGGGAGTCTAGGGATGCTGAACATCGTGGGGAACTATTCCAGGAGCAGTCCCCGTTCCGAAAGTCGGGCGGGTGAAGACAGGGCGGAGACCTGCGCGGACGCATCCCGGCCCCGGGAAAAAGGGGCCCGGAGTTCAGGAATGGCCATGAATGCGTACGAATCATGAGCAGACGGTCCGATGCCGCACATCCCGGCCGATGGTGACGGCCCCGGAATATCCGCGCGGCCCCGGCGCCCGGTCATGCCGCACACCCCCTGCCGGGCATTTTGTCCGCGATCGCCGTAAGCCCGCGCCCTTTCGTCCGGTACGCGGGACGGGCCTGGGGGCCGGGCCGCAGGACCGATACGGTGGGCACACCATGAGCGCATCTCAGCCCCCTCAGCCTCCCCTGTCTCCTGAGCCGCCCGAGTCCCCTCAGGGCAGCGACGCACCCACTCTTCTCGTCAAGATCTTCGGGAAGGACCGCCCCGGCATCACCGCCGGGCTCTTCGACACCCTCGCCGCGTACTCCGTCGACGTCGTGGACATCGAGCAGGTCGTCACCCGTGGCCGTATCGTCCTGTGCGCCCTGGTCACCGCCCCGACCGCGGGCGGTACGAGCGCGGGCGACCTGCGGGCGACCGTCCACAGCTGGGCCGACTCGCTGAAGCTGCAGGCCGAGATCATCTCGGGCATCGGTGACAACCGGCCCCGCGGTGACGGCCGTTCCCATGTGACCGTGCTGGGCCACCCGCTCACCGCGGAGTCGACCGCCGCCATAGCGGCCAGGATCACGTCGACCGGCGGCAACATCGACCGGATCTTCCGGCTGGCGAAGTACCCGGTCACGGCCGTCGAGTTCGCGGTGTCCGGTACGGGGACCGAGGCGCTGCGGACCGCGCTGGCCACCGAGGCCGCGGAGATCGGCGTGGACGTCGCCGTCGTGTCGGCCGGGCTGAGCCGCCGGGCTCAGCGGCTGGTCGTCATGGACGTGGACTCCACGCTGATCCAGGACGAGGTCATCGAACTCTTCGCGGCGCACGCGGGCTGCGAGGCCGAGGTCGCCGAGGTGACCGAGCAGGCGATGCGCGGCGAGCTGGACTTCGAGCAGTCGCTGCACGCCCGGGTGGCGCTGCTGGCGGGCCTGGACGCGTCGGTGGTGGACAAGGTGCGGGCCGAGGTGCGGCTGACGCCCGGCGCCCGCACCCTGATCCGTACGCTGAAGCGGCTCGGGTACCAAGTGGGGGTGGTCTCCGGCGGGTTCACCCAGGTCACGGACGACCTCAAGGAACGTCTCAATCTCGACTTCGCCTCCGCCAACACACTGGAGGTCGTCGACGGGAAGCTCACCGGCCGGGTCGTGGGTGACATCGTGGACCGGGCGGGCAAGGCCCGGCTGCTGCGCAGCTTCGCCGAGCAGGCCGGGGTGCCGCTGGCCCAGACCGTGGCGATCGGTGACGGTGCCAATGACCTGGACATGCTGAACACGGCCGGCCTCGGCGTCGCCTTCAACGCGAAGCCGGTGGTGCGCAGGGCCGCGCACACCGCGGTGAACGTGCCGTTCCTCGACACCGTGCTGTATCTGCTCGGCATCACGCGCGAGGAGGTCGAGGCGGCGGACGGCCTGGTCGACTGACCGGGAGCGGACGCCTAAGAGCGTAAGGGCCCCCGTCACGCGCACGGCGCGTGACGGGGGCCCTCCTCTTCTGCTGGGGGCCGCCGCTGCGGGACCCGGCCGTTGCCCGTACTCAGTCGTTGGGCGTCCAGTACTCGGTGAGCTTGCCGGACCCGAGCTCCACGCTCTTCCAGGAGCCGGAGAACTCGACCACGGCATAGGCGGCGGTCGGGAAGCCGTCCCTGGTCATCCTGGCCAGGGTGTCCGCCTCGGCGGAGCCCGAGAGAGCGTCGGCGGCGCCGTGCATGCCCGGGTTGTGCCCGATGACCAAGAGGTTGCGCACCTCGTCGGGGGTCTCGTTGAACAGGGCGACCAGTTCGCCGAGGGACGCGTCGTACAGCCTCTCCTCGTACACGGTCCTGGGGCGCTGTGCGAACTCGTGGACCGCCAGCTTCCAGGTTTCGCGTGTCCTGGTGGCGGTCGAGCACAGGGCCAGATCGAAGTCGATGCCGGAATCGGCGAGCTTTCGGCCCGCCACGGGCGCGTCCTTGCGGCCGCGCTCGGCGAGCGGCCGCTCATGGTCGGACGCTTGCGACCATTCAGCCTTGGCATGCCGGAGAAGGACGATCCTGCGAGGTGTATCGACGCTCATACACCTCAGCTTCGCACGAAATGCGCCCTCCGGCGCAGGGTGTTGACGCGCGGGCCGAAGCGGTTCGGCACCGCGGCCCCCGGCGTGGATCCTTCGGCGGGACTGCCTGTCACGGCGGGACACGGGACAGCCTGTCAGCGGGACAGCAGGGCGATGACGCGCTCGATCAGCTGCCCGATCGCGGGGTCTCCGGAGGCGGCCTGGGCCTGGCCGGGGTTCACGATCAGCATCAGGAGCGCGGCGAACGCCACGGCGGGCAGAGCGATGCCCCACCAAGGCAGCCGGATGTCGGCACTCCCCGCGGCCTGGCGGTGGGAGCTGGTGTGCGTACGGGCCGACATGTCCGCCTCCGTGGGGCATCGGTTCTGATACCCCGAACCTACGGATCGCACGGTGCCGGGCCCATCCGGTGACCCACCCACTTCACCCTGACCCTGGCCCCCTAGGGGATGGGGGGCTGTCCCCACCCCCCGGGGTTCGTCAGGGGGAGGCGATCGAGGCGATGACCCCGATGATCACCGTCACGAGGAGCATCGCCCCGAAGACGAGAAGGAGTTTCTTCTGACCGTTCTGGGGATTCGGATCGAGCACTGGCATGGGGCCAGTCTCGCATCTCAGCATTCGTCCTCGATCGTCCGGTCCCGGCCGGCCAGCACTCCGGCTACCATCTGCGGGATCATCAGACCCGCCATCAGGGCGATCGGCAGGCCCCAGCCGCCGCTGTGCTGGTACAGGACGCCGACGAGCAGCGGGCCGGGGATCGAGATCAGATAGCCGGTGGACTGGGCGAAGGCGGACAGCCTGACCACACCCGCGCCGGTCCGGGACCGCATGCCGATCATGGTGAGGGCGAGCGGGAAGGCGCAGTTCGCGATGCCGAGCAGCAGCGCCCAGGCCCAGGCTCCGGCCGCGGGGGCGAGGTAGAGCCCGGCGTAGCCGATGAGGCCGCAGAAGCCGAGGACGACGACGATCGGGCCCTGGTGCCGCATCCGGCCGGCGACCCGGGGGATGACGAAGGCGAGCGGTACGCCCATGGCCATGGTGACCGCGAGCAGGACGCCCGCGGTACCGGCCGAGACTCCGGCGTCCCGGAAGATCTGCGGCATCCAGCCCATGGTGATGTACGCGGCGGTGGCCTGGAGGCCGAAGAAGCAGGCGAGGCCCCAGGCGGTCCGGCTGCGGGTGATCCTGAGGGCGGGTGTCGCCGCCTGCTGCCGGGAGGTCTGCCCGGGAGCGCTGTGCCGGTCCCGTACGAGCGGGATCCACGGCAGGACCGCGGCGGCGGCGAGCACGGCCCAGATCGCCAGCCCGGTCTGCCAGTGGCCGCCCAGCGCGTCGGTCATGGGCACGGTGACCGCCGCCGCGAGCGCGGTGCCGAGGGCCAGGGCCATGGAGTAGAGGCCGGTCATGCTGCCGACACGGTCGGGGAACCAGCGCTTGACGATCACCGGCATCAGGATGTTGCTGACGGCGATGCCCATGAGGGCGAGGGCGCTGGCGGCGAGGAAGCCCGCCGTGCCGCCGATGAAGGGGCGGATGGCCAGGCCGGTGGCGATCGCGACCATGCCCGCGCAGACGACGGCGCCCGCGCCGAAGCGACGGGCCAGACGCGGGGCCATCACACCGAAGACCGCGAAGCAGAGCGGCGGTACGGAGGTGAGCACACCGGCGACGCTGCCGCTCATGTGCAGCCCGTCGCGGACCTCTTCCAGGAGGGCGCCGAGGCTGGTGATGGCGGGGCGGAGGTTGAGCGCGGCCAGGACGAGACCGACGGTGACCAGACGCAGCAGCCACGGGGCGGGCCCGTCGGCGGCCTTGAGGGTCTGCGGGGCCGGTGGAACGGCGGGGTCGCGGGCCTCGGTGGCGTGGTTCAGGGTCTGGGTCTCGTCGTCCGGCATGAGGACATCATAGAATCATGGGATGATTGATTGTCCAATCGATCGGCGCCCCCCCCCGTTCGCCTGCCAGAATCGCGGGACCGCACGGTTCGGCTTCACGGTTCGGTTCACGGGTTCGGGCTTCACGGTTCAGGCTTCATCGATCAGGCTTCACGGTTCAGGCTTCACGATCACGAGCAAGGAGCAGCATGGCGCTGACGTCTCCGCGGCGTTCGGCACTCGCCGACCAGGTGATTGCCCAGCTGAGGAATCAGATCACCTCGGGCGAGTGGCCCGTGGGCGCGCGGATTCCCACCGAACCCGAGCTGGTCGAGCAGCTCGGAGTGGCCCGTAACACCGTCCGCGAGGCGGTGCGCGCGCTGGCGCACAACGGGTTGCTGGACATCCGGCAGGGCTCCGGCACCTATGTCATCGCCACCAGCGAGCTGGCCGGGGTGATGCACCGCCGGTTCGCGAGCGCCGACCCGCGCCACATCGCCGAGCTGCGTTCGACGCTGGAGTCCTCGGCGGCCCGGCTGGCAGCCGTGCGGCGCACCGAGCGGGATCTGAAGCAGCTGGACGCGCTGATGGCGCGGCGCGAGGAGACCTGGGCCGCGGGTGATGCCGAGGCGTTCGTCGCGGCGGACGCGACCCTGCACCTGGCGGTGGTCGCGGCCTCGCACAACGACGTACTGACCGAGCTGTACGCCGACCTCGGCGATCTGCTGCGCGACTATCTGCGCGGCGATGTGGGCCCCGAGCTGCGGCCGGAGAACCATATGGACCATGCGCGGCTGGTCGAGGCGATCCGGGCCGGGGACGCCGAGACGGCGGCGTCCGAGGCCGCGGGGCATGCGCTGACCTGCCTGGCGGACCGGGTCTAGGGGCTGTCCGGCCCGGGGCCCTCGGCCCCGGGCTCAGGCCGGGCCCGGACGGTGGCTGACCCAGGCCGTGGCGACCTCTTTCCAGCAGCGGTCGTCGAGCCGTACGGTCCGGCCCGGCTCCACCGCGACCGCCGCGCCGTCCGCGTCGATGTCCCACCAGCGGCCGCACTCGGTGTGCAGCTGCACCAGGTCGGTGGAGGGGTACGGGTTGTGGCAGTAGGCGACGACCCGGGAGCCCTCGACCGTCGTACGGCACTCCGAGCCCGCGGGTTCGGGTTCGGGGGCGGCCGGAGCCGGTCCGGCGGAGGCGCCGTTCGCGGCCTGGACCCCGACGGGGACGGCCAGGCCGACGGCGATCACGGAGGCGGCGAGCAGGACCCGGGTTCGGCGACGCGTGGGGCGCACAGCGATCTCCCTCCCGCAGCCTGACAATAAGTCCGGTTCCTCCACAGTCTGCGGTGGATCGCCCATCTTTTCGACTTGAGCGCCCGGCAGAACGGCCTCGGCCGCGTATCGCCCCCGGAACACCGGGCAGGGATACGCGGCCGAGGCCGTACGCGGGAAGGAACGCGCGGGAAGCGTTGCCGGGAGCGGTCAGGCGCCCATCATGTGCACGCCGCCGTCGACGTGGATGATCTCGCCCGTCGTCTTCGGGAAGAAGTCCGAGAGCAGCGCCACGACACCGCGGCCGGCCGGCTCCGGGTCGGCCATGTTCCACGCCAGCGGGGAGCGGTGGTTCCAGACGTCGGCGAGCTCCGAGAAGCCGGGGATGGACTTGGCGGCCATGGAGCCGATCGGTCCGGCCGAGATCAGGTTGCAGCGCAGGCCGTCCTTGCCCAGGTCACGGGCGAGGTAGCGGGAGGTGGCCTCCAGCGCCGCCTTGGCCGGGCCCATCCAGTCGTACTGCGGCCAGGCGTACTGGGCGTCGAAGGTGAGGCCGACGATCGAACCGCCCTCGCTCATCAGCGGCTTGCAGGCCATGGCCAGCGACTTCAGCGAGAACGCCGAGACGTGCATCGCGGTGGCGACCGACTCGAACGGGGTGTTGAGGAAGTTGCCGCCCAGCGCGTCCTGCGGCGCGAAGCCGATGGAGTGGACGACGCCGTCCAGCGAACCGAGCTCGTCGCGGACGAGACCGGCGAGGCGGTCCAGGTGCTCGGTGTTGGTCACGTCCAGCTCGATGACCTTGGCCGGCCGGGGCAGCTTCCGGGCGATGCGCTCGGTCAGCGTGGGCCGGGGGAAGGCCGTCAGGATGACTTCGGCACCCTGCTCCTGGGCCACCTTCGCGGTGTGGAACGCGATGGACGACTCCATCAGCACCCCGGTGATCAGGATGCGCTTGCCGTCGAGAATTCCGCTCATGGTGATCAGTGACCCATGCCCAATCCGCCGTCAACGGGGATGACGGCTCCAGTGATGTACGACGCGTCGTCGGAGGCGAGGAAGCGCACCGCGGCGGCGATCTCCCCGGGCTGCGCGTAGCGGCCGAGCGGCACCTGGGACACGATGCCCTTGCGCTGCTCCTCGGTGAGCGCCTGGGTCATGTCGGTGTCGACAAAACCGGGCGCGACGACGTTGAAAGTGATGTTCCGCGAACCGAGCTCACGGGCCAGCGAACGGGCGAAACCGACCAGACCGGCCTTGGACGCGGCGTAGTTGGCCTGTCCGGCCGAGCCGAGGAGACCGACGACGGAGGAGATCAGGACGACGCGGCCCTTCTTGGCGCGCAGCATGCCGCGGTTGGCGCGCTTGACGACCCGGAAGGTGCCCGTGAGGTTGGTGTCGAGTACGGACGTGAAGTCCTCCTCGGACATCCGCATGAGCAACTGGTCCTTGGTGATACCGGCGTTGGCGACCAGTACCTCGACGGGACCGTGCTTCTCCTCGATCTCCTTGTAGGCCTGCTCCACCTGCTCGGCGTCCGTGATGTCGCAGCGGACCGCGAGGCAGCCCGCCTCGGTGAGGACCTGGGGCGGCTCGCCGGAGCGGTAGGTGATCGCGACCTTGTCGCCGTTGTCGGCGAAAGCGCGGGCGATGGCGAGGCCGATGCCCCGGTTTCCTCCGGTGACGAGAACCGAGCGGCTCAACGGATCACCCTTTCCTTGGCGGTCTGGTACATCGAAAACCTATCGGTACCGCGCACCGATCGAGGAATCGGCCTCCGACAGCGCGGTCCCCGAGGTGCTGTGGGGTTCCTACAGTCCGGCCCCGGGTACCACCGGGCCCGGTGGTACCCGGGGATACCCGGGGTACGGCTCGATATCCCCCGGTGCGGTCACCCTCCGGCGTGGTTCACTGCCGTGGTGTATCGAGAAGGGAATCCCCTGTGCCCCATGAGGTAGATCAGTCGTTCCTCGCCCTGCCGCTGCGCGCCCTCGCCGACGCGGCGCTGGCGCGCGCCCGCGCGCTGGGCTCCGTGCATGCCGACTTCCGGTTCGAACGGGTGCGCAGCGCGTCCTGGCGGCTGCGGGACGCCCGGCCCGCCGGGGCGTCGGACAGTACCGATCTCGGGTACGCGGTGCGGGTCGTGCACGGCGGGGCGTGGGGTTTCGCCTCGGGTGTCGACCTCACCATGGACGCGGCGGCGAAGGTGGCCTCGCAGGCCGTCGCCATGGCGAAGCTGTCGGCGAAGGTGATCGCGGCGGCGGGTTCGGACGAGCGCGTGGAGCTGGCGGACGAGCCGGTGCACGGTGAGCGGACCTGGGTCTCCGCGTACGACATCGACCCCTTCTCCGTACCGGACGAGGAGAAGGCGGGGCTGCTCGCGGAGTGGAGCGCCGGGCTCCTCGGCGCCGACGGCGTCGCGCACGTCGACGCGTCCCTGATGACCGTCCACGAGAACAAGTTCTACGCGGACACCGCGGGCACCGTCACCACCCAGCAGCGGGTGCGGCTGCACCCCCAGTTCACCGCCGTCGCGGTGGACGGGACGACGGGTGAGTTCGACTCCATGCGGACGATCGCGCCGCCGGTGGGCCGGGGCTGGGAGTACCTCACCGGCACCGGCTGGGACTGGGCCGCGGAGCTGGAGCGGATCCCCGGGCTGCTGGCCGAGAAGATGCGCGCGCCGAGCGTCGAATCGGGGACGTACGACCTGGTCGTCGACCCGTCGAACCTGTGGCTGACGATCCACGAGTCGATCGGCCACGCCACCGAGCTGGACCGCGCGCTGGGGTACGAGGCGGCGTACGCCGGGACCTCGTTCGCCACGTTCGACCAGCTGGGCAAGCTGGCGTACGGCTCCCCCGTGATGAATGTGACGGGCGACCGCACGGCCGAGCACGGGCTCGCGACCATCGGGTACGACGACGAGGGCGTCGAGGCCCAGTCCTGGGACCTGGTCAAGGACGGCACGCTGGTGGGCTACCAGCTGGACCGGCGGATCGCGAAGCTGACGGGTCTGGGCCGGTCCAACGGGTGCGCGTACGCGGACTCGCCGGGCCATGTCCCCGTACAGCGCATGGCCAATGTGTCGCTGGCGCCGGATCCCGGCGGACTGTCCACCGAGGACCTGATCGGCGGGGTGGAGCGCGGGATCTACGTGGTCGGCGACCGCTCCTGGTCGATCGACATGCAGCGATACAATTTCCAGTTCACCGGGCAGCGCTTCTTCCGGATCGAGAACGGCAGGCTCGCCGGTCAGCTGCGCGATGTCGCCTACCAGGCGACGACCACGGACTTCTGGGGCTCGATGGAGAAGGTCGGCGGCCCGCAGACCTACGTGCTGGGCGGCGCGTTCAACTGCGGCAAGGCCCAGCCGGGGCAGGTCGCGGCGGTCTCGCACGGCTGCCCCTCCGCCCTCTTCCGGGGCGTGAACATCCTCAACACGACGCAGGAGGCCGGACGATGAGCCGCGTCAGCAAGCCGTACGAGATCGTCGAGCAGGCCCTGGCCCTGTCCACCGCCGACGGGTGTGTCGTCATCGCGGACGAGAGTTCCTCCGCCAACCTGCGCTGGGCCGGCAACGCGCTGACCACGAACGGCGTGACCCGGGGGCGCTCCCTCACCGTCATCGCCACGGTCGACGGTGCCGAGGGCACGGCCTCCGGTGTGGTGTCCCGGTCCGCCGTCACCGCGGACGACCTGGAACCGCTCGTACGCGCCGCCGAGGCGGCCGCCCGCGGGGCCGGTCCGGCCGAGGACGCGCAGCCGCTGGTCTCCGGGGTGCCCTCCTCCCCCGACTTCACGGACGCACCGGCCGAGACGGGTTCGGACGTCTTCGCCGACTTCGCCCCGGCGCTCGGCGACGCGTTCGCCCGCGCCCGGTCCGGCGGCCGGGAGCTGTACGGGTTCGCCAACCATGAGATGAACTCGACGTACCTGGGTACGTCGACGGGGCTGCGGCTGCGCCACGACCAGCCGAACGGCACGCTGGAGCTGAACGCCAAGTCCCCCGACCGGACCCGGTCGGCGTGGGCGGGCCGGGCGACCCGGGACTTCAAGGATGTCGACCCGGCGGCCATGGACGCGGAACTGGCGCAGCGCCTGCGCTGGGCCGAGCGCCGTATCGAACTGCCCGCCGGGCGGTACGAGACGCTGCTGCCGCCGACCGCCGTGGCCGACCTGCTGATCTACCAGCTCTGGTCGTCCACCGCGCGGGACGCCACCGAGGGCCGCACGGTCTTCTCCACGCCCGGTGGCGGGACCCGGCTCGGCGAGACGCTGTCGCCGCTGCCGCTGACCCTGCGCAGTGATCCGCACGCGCCGGGGCTGGAGGCGGCGCCGTTCGTGATCGCGCACACCTCCGGGGACAGCGGCTCCGTCTTCGACAACGGGCTGCCGCTGGCGTCGACGGACTGGGTGAAGGAGGGCCGGCTGGAGCGGCTGACGACCACCCGGCACACGGCGGGCCTGACCGGGCTGCCGGTCGCCCCGCCCATCGACAACCTGCTGCTCGACGGGGGCGGTGAGCGGTCGCTGGAGGAGATGGTGGCCGCGACGACCGGGCGGGCCCTGCTGCTGACCTGCCTCTGGTACATCCGGGAGGTCGACCCGGCGACGCTGCTGCTGACCGGGCTGACGCGGGACGGGGTCTATCTGGTGGAGGACGGTGAGGTGGTCGGCGAGGTGAACAACTTCCGGTTCAACGAGTCGCCGGTCGATCTGCTGTCCCGGGCGTCCGAGGCGGGGCGCACCGAGAAGACGCTGCCGCGCGAGTGGGGCGACTGGTTCACCAGGGCCGCGATGCCCGCACTGCGCATCCCGGACTTCAACATGAGCTCGGTCAGCCTGGGCGTATGACCCGCCTAGACTGGCTCGGAGATCTCCATCCCGATTGATCACGAAGGAGCACCGGAACCGTGACGGACATCGTCGACGAGCTGAAGTGGCGCGGGCTGTTCGCCCAGTCCACTGACGAGGACGCATTGCGCAAGGCTCTCGCGGACGGTCCCGTCACCTTCTATTGCGGCTTCGACCCCACCGCGGCGAGTCTGCACGTCGGGCATCTGGTGCAGGTGCTCACCGTGCGCCGGCTCCAGCAGGCGGGGCACCGTCCGCTCGCTCTGGTGGGCGGGGCCACCGGTCAGATCGGTGACCCCCGTCCCACCGCCGAGCGCACGCTGAACGACCCGGAGACCATCGCCCGGTGGGTGCAGCGGCTGCGGGAGCAGATCGAGCCCTTCCTCGCCTTCGAGGGCCCGAACGCCGCCACGATGGTGAACAACCTGGACTGGACCGCGGGAATGTCCGCGATCGAGTTCCTGCGGGACATCGGCAAGCACTTCCGGGTCAACAAGATGCTCACCAAGGACTCGGTCGCCCGTCGGCTGGAGTCGCAGGAGGGGATCAGCTACACGGAGTTCAGCTACCAGCTGCTCCAGGGGATGGACTTCCTGGAGCTGTACCGGCGCCACGGCTGCGTTCTCCAGCAGGGCGGCAGCGACCAGTGGGGCAACCTCACGGCGGGCATCGACCTGATCCACCGGCTGGAGCCGGGTGCCACCGTGCACGCGCTGGCGACGCCGCTGATGGTGAAGGCGGACGGCACCAAGTTCGGCAAGTCCGAGAGCGGCGCCGTCTGGCTCGATCCGGAGATGACGACGCCGTACGCGTTCTACCAGTTCTGGCTGAACGTGGACGACCGGGACATCTCCCGGTACATGCGCATCCTCAGCTTCAGGAGCCGCGAGGAGCTCGAAGAGCTGGAGAAGCTGACCGAGGAGCGGCCGCAGGCCCGTTCGGCACAGCGTGCGCTGGCCGAGGAACTGACCACCCTGGTGCACGGCGGTGCGCAGTGCGCGGCGGTCATCGCGGCGTCGAAGGCGCTCTTCGGCCAGGGTGAGCTGGGCGAACTGGACGAGGCGACGCTGAGTGCGGCGCTCTCCGAGGTGCCCCACGCACAGGTGACCGAACTGGGCCCGGTGGTGGACCTTCTGGTGGAGGTCGGCCTGGCGCCGAGCAAGTCGGGGGCCCGCCGCACGGTCAAGGAGGGCGGCGCCTACGTGAACAACGTCAAGGTCACGGACGGCGAGGCCGCTCCGGCCCGGGAGGAACTGCTGCACGGGCGCTGGCTGGTGCTGCGCCGGGGCAAGAAGAACCTGGCGGCTGTCGAGGTCACGGGCGGCTGAGCCCGTAGGACACGCACACCACTGCGGCCGGACACGCGGGACGCGTGTCCGGCCGCAGTGCTCGGTCACCGCCGGTGACCGGTGCGGGTCAGGCTTTCTTTCTGCTGCCCCGGACCGACGCCCAGAGCATGTCCCCGACACCGACGACGGCCACGGCGCCGATCAGCTGCAGCACATGGCGTGTCCAGTCGATGCCCTTGGTGTCGTTGACGCCGATCCAGGTCGCCACGGCGTTGCCGAGGACGCTGCCGATGATGCCGAAGACGGTCGTCAGCCAGAGCGGGATGTTCTGCTTGCCGGGAAGGATCGCCTTGGCGATCAGACCGAGCACCAGACCCACGATGATTGCCCACAACCAGCCCATATCGCCTCCTAGTACGGCGCGGTGCGCGCGTCCGCCCAGTCTCGCCCCCTCCCCCGTACAGCGCATTTCGGACGGGTCCGAACGGGGGGAGGTATACGGGAGCGGTGCGGGGGGATGCGTAGGGGCGGGGTGGTCGCAGCGCGTACGGCACGCCCCGGTCTCGTAACCGGCCGATGCCGGGCGTACCGTGGACGCGGCCCGGTCCTGGGAGTGTCCGGCACAGCGATCTGGTGGTGGGAACATGATGCGCAAGCAGCACGGTGCGGAGGTCTTCCGGATCACGGGGGCGCGTCAGGGCCTGGCCGACGACGTCCGGGGCAGGCAGCGGCGCTATGTGATCTCCATGTCCGTGCGCACGGTGTCGGTGGTGCTGGCCGCGGTCCTGTGGAACGTCGAGCGGCATGTGGCCATCGTGGGGCTCGCGCTGGGGATTCTGCTGCCGTACGTGGCGGTGGTGATCGCCAACGCGGGCCGGGAGAACGCGCCTTCACTGCCGTCGACGTTCGTCTCGGAACCGCTGCGGCCCGCCGTCGGAGCGGCCCCGGCGGCGGCCCCGGCATCCGGCCCCGCGGATTCCGGCGTCCAGGACGGCCCGGCCGATCACGTCCGGCAGCCGCACGAGCACCGTTGAGCGCTTGGGGCCGACGGCCGGTCCGGGTGCCCCGAAGCTCAAGAAATCCTCAGATCAATCATGACGTTCCGGTGCACCGCACCCTGGTCCCCATGACATACTTTGTAGGCGCTCCGCATCCCCCGTCGGAGCGACGGACCGACGCCGGGCAGCTCCCCCCGTGGCTGCTCGGCGTCGCCCTTTCTCCGGCAGGGGATGCGTCAGAGAGCCTTTCGTGGCCCTGACTTCCGGTCGATCGCGGCCGTTTAGGGTTGAGCCTGTGAACTTCCCCGAGACTTCCGCCGAGAGCGCCGCCGGCGCACCGCTCTGTTCCGCCAAGGGCTGCCGTGCCGCCGCGGTGTGGGTACTCGCCTGGAA
Organism: Streptomyces sp. NBC_01237; assembly: GCF_035917275.1. NCBI lineage: Bacteria > Bacillati > Actinomycetota > Actinomycetes > Kitasatosporales > Streptomycetaceae > Streptomyces > Streptomyces sp. NBC_01237. The sequence goes on from NZ_CP108508.1 coordinate 1,924,151, forward strand.
CAACCCCAAGCTGCACACCCCCGAGCGCCGCAAGACCTGGCTGGCCTGCGAGGAGCACCGGGAACACCTGTCCTCGTTCCTCGGCGTACGGGGATTCCTCAAGGATGTCGTGACGCTGGAGGAGTGGGAGTCGTCGGCCGACGGTCGCTGACACCGGCAACCGGGTGGGACGGGTCGCCCGCACCGGCCACCGGTCAGCCGCCGATCGCCGACATGGGCCGGTCGGGCTGGAGGAAGGAGGGGTCGTCGAGTCCGGAGCCGGCCTTCTTGCCCCACATCGCGAGCTTCCAGATCCGGGCGATCTCCTCGTCCGGAGCGTCCGAGCGCAGGGCGCCGCGCAGATCCGTCTCCTCCCGGGCGAAGAGGCAGGTGCGGACCTGACCGTCCGCGGTGAGCCGGGTGCGGTCGCAGGCCCGGCAGAACGGGCGGGTCACGGAGGCGATCACTCCGACGCGGTGCGGGCCGCCGTCCACGGTCCAGCGCTCGGCGGGGGCGGAGCCGCGGGAGTCCTCGCCCTCGGCGGTGAGGGTGAAGCGCGTACGCAGCGAGGCGAGGATGTCTCCTGCGGTGATCATGCCGTCGCGCTTCCAGCCGTGCTGGGCGTCCAGCGGCATCTGCTCGATGAAGCGGAGCTCGTACCCGTGGTCGACGGCCCAGGCGAGCAGGTCGGGGGCCTCGTCGTCGTTGAGGCCGGGCATCAGGACGGAGTTGACCTTGACCGGGGTCAGTCCGGCTTCACCGGCGGCGGCGAGGCCGTCCAGCACGTCCTGGTGCCGGGCGCGGCGGGTGAGCGTCTTGAAGACGTCGGGGCGCAGGGTGTCGAGCGAGACATTGACCCGGTCCAGACCGGCGGCCTTGAGGGCGGCGGCGGTCCGCTTGAGCCCGATGCCGTTGGTCGTGAGCGACATGCTCGGGCGCGGGGTGAGCGCGGCGCACTGCTCGACGATGGAGACGAGGCCGGGGCGCAGCAGGGGCTCGCCGCCGGTGAAGCGGACTTCGGTGATGCCGAGCGTGGTGACGGCGATGCGGATGAGGCGGACGATCTCGTCGTCGGACAGCAGCTCGCTCTTGCCCAGCCACTGCAGGCCCTCTTCCGGCATGCAGTAGGTGCAGCGGAGGTTGCACTTGTCGGTCAGAGAGACGCGCAGGTCGGTGGCTACTCGGTCGTAGGTGTCGATGAGCACTGTGGGCCCCCTCCCCCGGTGGTGTCCGTCCGCGGTCGCGGTCTCGGTTGCTGACTCTTTCGAGACTACGCGAGAGAGCTGACATCGAGCGGGCCCGATTGCCACGAGGTGTGGCGCGGCCGCGTCGTAGGACCCTACGACGCGGCCGGGGCCGGGGGTGCGCGATCCGCCGAGCGTTCCGGGGGATTTCCGCTCTCAGTGGGCTCCGACGCCGGTGAGGGACTTGACCTCCAGCTCGGCGTATTTGCCCTTGTCGGGCTCTTCCTTGGAGAGGAGCGAGCCGGCCCAGCCGAGCAGGAAGCCCAGCGGGATGGAGATCAGGCCGGGGTTCTCCAGCGGGAACCAGGCGAAGTCGACGCTGGGGAACATGGAGCTGGCCTTGGAGGAGACGACCGGCGAGAAGAGCACCAGCAGGACGGACGAGGCGAGACCTCCGTAGATGGACCAGAGGGCGCCCTGGGTGGTGAAGCGCTTCCAGAACAGGCTGTAGAGGATCGTGGGGAGGTTGGCCGACGCGGCGACGGCGAAGGCCAGGGCGACGAGTCCGGCCACGTTCAGGTCGCGGGCCATCGCGCCCAGGCCGATGGAGACGATGCCGATGGCGACGGTGGCCCACTTGGCGGCGCGGATCTCCTCCTTCTCGGTGGCCTTCCCCTTGCGGATCACGTTGGCGTAGATGTCGTGCGCGAAGGACGACGAGGAGGCCAGGGTGAGTCCGGCGACGACGGCGAGGATGGTCGCGAAGGCGACGGCGGAGATCACCGCGAGCAGGATGGCACCGCCGGTGGATCCGGAGCCGCCGCCGATCTCCAGGGCGGCGAGCGGGGCGGCGGTGTTTCCGGCCTTGTTCGAGGCGATGATGTCGCCGGGCTTGAGCAGGGCGGCGGCGCCGAAGCCGAGCACGATCGTCATCAGGTAGAAGGCGCCGATGATGCCGATCGCCCAGTTCACGGACTTACGGGCGGCCTTCGCGGTGGGGACGGTGTAGAAGCGGATCAGGATGTGCGGCAGGCCCGCGGTACCGAGGACCAGGGCGATCCCGAGCGAGAGGAAGTCCAGCTTCGAGGTGCCGGTGGCACCGTACTTGAGGCCGGGCTCCAGGAACGCCGATCCCTTGCCGCTGTTGCTGGCGGCGGTACCGAGCAGGTCGGAGATGTTGAAGTTGAACTTCAGCAGGATCAGGAAGGTGATGAGCAGGGTGCCCGCGATCAGCAGGACGGCCTTGACCATCTGCACCCAGGTGGTGCCCTTCATGCCGCCGATGGTGACGTACACGATCATGAGCAGGCCGACCAGGGCGACGATGGCGATCTTCCCGGCGTCGCTGGTGATGCCGAGCAGCAGCGAGACGAGCACCCCGGCGCCGGCCATCTGTGCCAGCAGGTAGAAGATCGAGACGACGATGGTGGAGGCACCGGCGGCGGTCCTGACGGGGCGCTGGCGCATGCGGTACGCGAGGACGTCGCCCATGGTGTAACGGCCCGAGTTGCGCAGGGGTTCGGCGACCAGGAGCAGGGCGACGAGCCAGGCGACGAGGAAGCCGATGGAGTACAGGAAGCCGTCGTAGCCGAAGAGCGCGATGGCGCCCGCGATGCCGAGGAAGGACGCGGCGGACATGTAGTCGCCGGAGACCGCGAGGCCGTTCTGGAATCCGGTGAACTGGCGGCCGCCCGCGTAGAAGTCGGCGGCGCTCCTGGTCTGGCGGCCCGCCCACACGGTGATGAAGAGGGTCGCGACGACGAAGACGCCGAACAGGGTGATGATCAGCGTCCGGTGTTCGCCGGCCCCTTCGGCGGCGAGCTGGACAGCGGGATGTGCGACGGCGGCGCTCATGCGTCGGCCTCCATACGGGACTTGATCGCTGCGGCCTTCGGGTCGAGCTTGCGGGCGGCGTGGCGCGAGTACAGCCAGGCGATGAGGAACGTGGTGGCGAACTGGGCGAGCCCGAGGACGAGCGCCATGTTGATGTTTCCGACGACCTGGGTGCTCATGAAGCCGCCCGCGTAGTTGCAGAGCAGTACGTAGAGCAGGTACCAGCTGACGAAGGCGACGGTCAGGGGGAAGGCGAAGGAGCGGTGCGCCCGGCGCAGTTCGGCGAACTCCGCGCTCTCCTGCACCGCGGCGAACGCCTCGGTCGTGGGCTGAACAGGGTTGCCGTCCGTACTTCCTGGGGGCGGCGGTGCATCGGTGGCCACGGAATCTCCTCGCGACGGGGGTGCGGTAACAGGGGTGGCGGTGCTTTTCACAGGGGAGCCTCGGTGTCGGGGAGGGGCAGTGATGCGACTCCTCTGACAACGGCACGGAGGGGACGACGAAGCGGTTCACCGCTGCTTTCGGTGTCTCCGGCTCACCCGTTCGCACGCACCCGAGCCGGCCACTCTTCGAACTCACTTGCCCGTACTCATTGATGCGCCGGGATGATCAGCGATAACTTCACTCGTCATGTACTCGACCGAACACGCCAGGTGTCCGGTCGACTGGCACGGATGATGTGGAGAACCCATGGCTCATCTGGCATCCAGACGGACCCGCGCACTCGCGCTGCCCGTCGGACTCGCTCTCACGGCCACGCTCGGCTTCCTCCCGGCGGCGACGGCCACGGCCGCCCCGGCGGACGAGCCGTCGGCGGCCGCCCCGGCCGACGGCCCGAAGCTGTCCTACGTCGTCAACACCAAGGGCGGTCACGGCACCGTCAAGCAGGTGAAGAAGGCGATAGCCAAGGCCGGTGGCACGGTCGTGATCGCCTATGAACAGATAGGTGTCATAGTCGCCCACTCGCAGAACCCGGACTTCGGCAAGACCCTCAGGCGGGTCAGGGGCGTCGATTCCGCCGGTGCGACCCGTACCAACCCGATCGTGCCGCAGGCCACCAAGGACGTCGGCGCCGCCGCGCAGCCGCTCACCGCGGCGCAGGCCGAGGCCGCCGCCGCGGGCGCGACCGCCGGTCAGGACCCGCTGGAGCCCCTGCAGTGGGACCTGCCCGCCATCAAGGCGGACAAGGCCCACCAGAAGTCGCTCGGCTCCAAGCGGGTCACGGTCGCCGTGATCGACACGGGTGTCGACGACACGCACCCGGACCTGGCCCCGAACTTCGACCGCGCGGCCTCGGCCAACTGTGTCTCCGGTGCGCCGGACACCACCGACGGATCCTGGCGTCCGGCGGCGGGCGAGAGCGACCACGGCACGCATGTGGCGGGCACCATAGCCGCGGCGAAGAACGGCGTCGGCGTGACCGGTGTCGCGCCGGGCGTGAAGGTCTCCGGTATCAAGGTCTCGAACCCGGGCGGGTTCTTCTACACCGAGGCCGTCGTCTGTGGCTTCGTGTGGGCCGCCGAGCACGGCGTCGATGTGACCAACAACAGCTACTACACCGACCCGTGGCTGTTCAACTGCAAGAACGACCCGGACCAGGGCGCCCTGGTCGAGGCCGTCGCGCGTGCCTCGAAGTACGCGGAGCGCCGGGGCACGGTCAACGTCGCCGCGGCCGGCAACTCCCAGCACGACCTCGCCGCCGACGAGATCGTGGATGTGACCAGCCCGAACGACACGGAGCCGGTCACCCGGACGATCAACCCGCGTGAGTGCCTCGACATCCCGACGGGGGTGCCGGGCGTCGTGACGGTCTCCGCGACCGGCGCCAAGGGCCTGAAGTCCTCGTACTCCAACTACGGCCGCGGGATCATCGACGTGGCGGCCCCGGGCGGCGACTCGACGGTCTACCAGACCCCCGCCCCGCCCGCCACCAGCGGACTGATCCTGTCCACGCTGCCGGGCGGCAAGTTCGGCTACAAGGCCGGTACGTCCATGGCCTCCCCGCATGTCGCGGGAGTCGCGGCGCTGATCAAGTCGACGCACCCGTACGCCTCGGCGGCCCAGGTCAAGTGGCTGCTGACGCACCAGGCCGACGCCACCGCGTGCGGCGCGCCGTACGACTACAACGGTGACGGCAAGATCGACGCGGTCTGCGAAGGCGGCAAGCAGAACAACGGCTTCTACGGAGCCGGAATCGTGGACGCGCTGGACGCGGTCCGCCGCTGACATCGCATGGGACGGGGAGGGGCCGGAAGCACGTGCTTCCGGCCCCTTCCGCTGTCCCGTTGACGGGCGGGTACGGCTACGGCTTGATGAGGACCTTCAGGGCCGTGCGCTCGTCCATCGCCTGGTAACCGCCGGGCACTTCGTCGAGGCCGACGGTCACGTCGAAGACGGGCGAGGGGTCGATCGTGCCGTCCAGCACGTCGGGCAGCAGCTCCGGGATGTACGCGCGTACGGGGGCGACACCCCCGCGCAGCGCGATGTTCCGGTCGAACATGACGCCGAGGTCCAGACCGGTGCCGCTGCCGTGCGGAACGCCGACGTAGCCGATGGAGCCGCCGTCGCGGACGATGCCGATGGCGGTGCGCATCGACTGCTCGGTTCCGACTGCCTCGATCACGCAGTGGGCGCCCTCGCCGCGGGTCAGCTCCCGTACGGCCGCGAGGGCCGCGTCCCCGCGCTCGGCGACCACGTCGGTGGCACCGAAGGCGCGCGCGATGTCGGTGCGGGCCGGGTGCCGGCCCAGCGCGATGATCCGCTCGGCGCCGAGCCGCTTGGCGGCCATGACCCCGCACAGGCCGACCGCGCCGTCACCGACGACCGCGACGGTGCTGCCGGGGCGTACCTCCGCGCCGACGGCGGCGTGGTGGCCGGTGCCCAGCACGTCGGAGAGGGCGAGCAGGGCGGTGAGGAGCCGGTCGTCGGACGCGGCGGCGGCCGGGAGCTTGACCAGGGTGCCGTCGGCGAACGGCACGCGCACGGCCTCGCCCTGCCCGCCGTCGGAGCCCACGGAGCCCCAGAAGCCGCCCTGCGGGCAGGAGGTGGTGAGGCCCTGCGCGCAGTAGGCGCAGGTGCCGTCGGACCAGACGAACGGGGCGACGACGAGGTCGCCGACGGCGAAGCCGTTGACCCCGGAGCCCGCCTCCTCGACGACGCCGAGGAATTCATGGCCGATGCGCTGGCCGGGCTGCCGGGCGGACTCACCGCGGTAGGCCCACAGGTCGCTGCCGCAGATGCAGGCCCGCAGGACCCGCAGCACCACGTCGGTGGGCTGCTGGATCGTCGGGTCCGGCACCTCCTGCACCCGGATGTCGTGGGGGGCGTGGATCACGGTGGCGCGCATGCGTGGGGGTCCTTGTTCATCTCATCTGCTGATACTTCGCTCACGGTACGCCCCGGGTCCGGCATCGGTCGCTTTCGCCCCCGATGCCAGGATCCCGACGGTGAGCAGGAGCTGGGCCGCGATGTAGGTGAGCATGACCCAGAAGTCGGGCACGGGCAGCTGCGGCCAGTGGGCGATGCCGGTGGCGATGAGCGCGTCGGAGAGCAGGAAGAGCGCGCCGCCGAGCGCGGCCCGGCGGCCCCGCGCGCCCGCCCGCCAGGCCATGGCGGTGAGCAGCAGGCTGTAGCCGGTCAGCGGAACGCGCAGTTCGGCCGGCAGATCGGGCCAGATCAGTACGAGGAAGACGGCGAGGACGACCGCGTATCCGAGGGCTATCGGCAGCGGGGCGCGGGCGCGGCCGAACAGCCACAGGTAGCAGACGTGGCCCGCGGCGAAGGAGCCCATGCCGGCGAGGAAGGCGAGGTCGTGGTCGGGCAGCAGCAGGGTGTCGCCGCCCCAGCCGAAGAGCAGGGCGGCGATGAGCGGCCCGGGGCCGCCGCGGGCCGCGGCGTACGCGGCGAGCAGCGGCATCAGCAGGGGCTTGGCGACGAGGTGGACGGTCCCCGCGTCGGCCAGCAGTCCGGCGAGGTCGACGGCCGCGGCGACGAGGAAGGCGATGAGCAGGGGGCGGGCGAACCGCTGCCCGCGTCCGGGGGCCTCGGCGGTCATCGGGTGGCCTCGGGGGCGGCGGCGCGCTTCGGGGCGGGCACGGAGGCGGAGGCGGACGTGGTGCCTTGAGTGACGGCGGGGAGAGTGCCGGGGGCCGGCAGGGGGGCGGGTGTGGCGCCGGCGACGGCCGCGGGCTGCCATCCCGGGCCGCGGAAGATCCGCCCGGCCCGCTCGCCCCAGCTCTCCGCCGCCCGTACGTCGCGGGCGATGGCCGCGTACTCATGGGTCGCGACGCGCAGGGGGTTGTGGGTGGCGATGTTCTTGGTGAGCCCGAAGACGGGTCGCTCCGTCTCGGCGGTGAATGACTTGAAGAGCCGGTCCCAGACGATCAGGATGCCGCCGAAGTTGCGGTCCAGATAGCTGCCCTGCGACGCGTGGTGCACCCGGTGGTGGGAGGGCGTGTTGAGGATGTACTCGAAGGGCCGGGGCAGCCTGTCGATGCGCTCGGTGTGCACCCAGAACTGGTAGACGAGGTTGGCCGACTGGCAGAAGGCGAGCGCCGCCGGGTGCACCCCGCAGGCGATCAGGGGGAGGTAGAACGGCCAGACGGTCGCGGAGGTCCAGGGCTGGCGCAGCGCGGTGGTGAGGTTGAACTTCCGGCTGGAGTGGTGGACCACATGACAGGCCCAGAGGATCCGGATGACGTGGTGGCCTCGGTGGGACCAGTAGTAGAAGAAGTCCTGGGCCAGCAGCATCAGCGGGATCGTCCACCACAGGACGGGCACGCGCAGCGGGGTCAGTTCGTACAGGGCCATGTAGATCGCGACGACGGGCAGCTTCCACAGCAGGTCGAAGCCGATGCTGCCGAGCCCCATGGTGACGCTCGTGGCGGCGTCCTTGGTGTCGTATCCGGCGGCCTCGTCGTCCGGATGGAACCGGTAGCTCACCATCTCGATCACGGTGAGCAGGACGAAGGCCGGTATCGACCACAGCACGACATCGGGCAGGTTCGGCTCCATCCCAGCACCGTAGAGCCGCCGGTCTGCCAGGGCTAGACGTTGTTACCGACAAGTATGCGAGACATGGCGTCAGCAGTATTTGGCACCTTCCGCCAATCGTCCCGTCGTAGGATTTCCGGCACGCGCGTCGAAACGGGGAGGAACGCACGTGTCCGGTACGGAAGTTGCCCTGATTCGGCTGGCCACCACGGTCCTCGGGTCGGTGGCCAGGGCGTTGCTGACCCCCAGGCCGGGCGCGGGGCTGGTCACCGATCCGGTCCGCCCGCTCCCCCGCCCGGCGAAGCCCGACCGGCTGGCGAAGGTTCTCGGCAGGCGTCTGGCGGAGTCGTACGCCGATCTGCCCGAGCACGAGCGCCTGGCCGCCCTCGCCTCCGTACAGGACACCTTCGCGTCGGCGGGTGAGCTGGGCGCGGAGCGGCTGTTCGCCCTGGAGCTGGATCCCGGCCGACTCTGTGCGGAGCTGTCGGCCCCCGCCGCCGGGCTCTCCTCGCGTGCGGCCGAACTGTACGAGGAGCTGCTCGGCCGGTGCTGCGCCCATGCCGTGGAACAGCTGACCGCGCACCCCTCCTTCGCGGCACGGGCGGCGGTGGAGCAGGTCCGCGAGGCCGGACGGACGCGGGAGCTGATGGAGGACGTACGCTCCCGGGTCGGCCCGCGCCCCGACGCGGCGGCGATGGACTTCGAGCGGCGCTACGCGGACTTCGTGGCGACGGCCAACAGCCGGATGGGACTGTTCGGCCTGACGCTCGGGCGGTCGGCGGGCGAATGGCCGCTGGAGACGGCCTATCTCAGTCTGGCGGTGAGCGGTTACGGTGCCGCGCTCGGCGGGGCCGGCGGCGTCGGCCCGGAACATCCGGAGCGGGTGACGGTCAGGATCGAGCAGGCGCTGGGGCGGACGGACCGGCTGCTGCTGCGCGGTCCGGCGGGTTCGGGCAAGAGCACGCTGGTGCAGTGGCTGGCCCTGAACGCCGCTCGCCGCACGTTCGGCGACGAACTCGCCGGGTGGAACCGCTGTGTGCCGTTCGTGCTGCGGCTGCGCGCCTTCACCGCGCAGGAGACGCTGCCCGCTCCGGAGGACTTCCTGCGCGCGGCGGGCATCCCGCTGCACGGAGCGGCCCCGGCCGGCTGGGTGGACCGGCTGCTGACGGACGGCCGTGCGCTGGTCCTGGTGGACGGGGTCGACGAGGTTCCGCAGCGGCTGCGCAACCGTACGGAGCGCTGGCTCAAGGACCTCATCGCCGCCTATCCGCGGGCCCGCTACGTGGTCACGACCAGGCCGTCGGCGGTGCCCGAAGGATGGCTGTCCGGAGCCGGTTTCGAGGCGCACACGCTGCTGGCGATGGAGCGGGACGACATCCGCGCCTTCGTCGGACACTGGCACCGGGCCGCCCGTTCGGAGTGCCGGTCGCCGGAGGAGCGCGAGGAGCTCGACACGTACGAGAGCTCGCTGCGGCATGCCGTGGGGACCCGGCGCGACCTGGGCCGGCTCGCGACGAACCCGCTGATGTGCGCCCTGCTCTGTGCCCTGAACCGCGACCGCCGGATGCAGCTTCCGAGGGCCCGCAAGGAGCTGTACGACGCGGCGCTGGACATGCTGCTCGTACGCCGCGACTCGGAGCGCGAGATCATCGGCGTCGAGGGCGTGGACCTGACCCGGGAGGAGCAGACGGCACTGCTCCAGCGGCTGGCGTACTGGCTGATCCGCAACGGGCTGGCGGAGGCGGAGCACGACGAGGTCGTGACGATGCTCGCGGAGTGGATGGCGTCCATGTCCCAGGTACGGGGCACGCCGGAGCAGGTGTTCGCGCATCTGCTGATCCGCAGCGGTCTGCTCCGCGAACCCGCGCCGGGCGCGGTGGGGTTCGTCCACCGGACGTTCCAGGACTACCTGGGCGCGAAGGCGGCGGTCGAGGCGCGGGACTTCGGGGTGCTGGTGCGCCACGCGCACGACGACCAGTGGGACGACGTGGTGCAGATGGCGGTGGGGCACGCGCGGGTGGAGGAACGGGGGCGGCTGCTGCGGCAGTTGCTGAAGCGGTCCGACCAGGTCCGCAGGCACCGCCACCGGCTGGTGCTGCTGGCGGCGGCGAGCCTGGCGCACGCGCCGGAGCTGGACCCGGCGGTACGGGCGGAGGTCGAGCGCAGGACGGCGGAGCTGCTGCCGCCCCGGACTCCGCGGGAGCCGGAGGAGCTGGCGAAGGTCGGCGAGCTGGTCCTCGAACTGCTGCCGGGGCCGGAGGAGGTGGAGGACCAGTACGCGGCGGGGTTCGTGGTGCGGACGGCGGCCCTGATCGGGGGCGACGCGGCGTACGGCGTGGTGAAGCGGTACCGGGACGACACGCGGGAGTGGGTCGCGCAGGAGCTGGGCGACGGCTGGAGCGCCTTCGACACCGAGACCTACGCCCGGGAGGTACTGGCGGCGCGCACCTGGGACGAGGTCGATCTCCCCGTGGCGACCGACGAGCAGATGACGGCCGCCCTGCGGTACGTCCCCGAGGCCCGGAACATGCGGCTCCAGGGCGACCACGAAGACCTGTCACCGCTCCTCTCCCGGCAGGGACTGCATCGGCTCTTCGTCTACGCCAACGAGACGCTCACCGACCTCGGCCCGCTCGCCTCGATGCGTTCGCTCACCGAGCTGGGCCTGAGCCTGTGCCCCGCGGTGCGCGACCTGAGCCCCTTGGCCGCCCTTCCGCTGAGCTGGCTCTCGCTGGTCGGACTGCACCCGGACGTGCCGACGGCCCAGCTGGAGCCGCTCGCCGAGATCCGCCGGCTGCATCTCGACCACCGGTTCCCGGTCGCCGGTGTCGGCGAACTTCCTCTCGGCCCTCACCTGCGGTCCTTGTCCTTGGGCAAGGAAACGGACGGCATGAGCCTGGACGGCCTGGACCGGTGGCCCGACCTCGACGAGCTCGGTCTCTACAGCCGGGTGCACTGTCCGGAACTCGGCCGCGCCGCCCTGGGGCGACGGCTCACCCGGCTCGACATCCACTTCCAGGACCCACTGGATCTGGCGGAACTCGCCGAGCTGTCCTCACTGGAAACCCTGACGCTCAGAGGCTGTTCGCTGTCCTCGTCCGGGCTGGCACCGCTGCGTGACCTCACCGCGCTGACGGAGCTGCACCTCTATGTGGACCCCTCGCATGCCCCCATCGACCTCGGCCCGCTCGTGAGTCTCGACGGGCTCACGATCAGAACCGGCCGCGGCGTCCCGGTCCTCGGCACGGAGCTCTTCACGCAGGAGCGCATCGTCCACCTCCCCTGAGCACGGCCCGGACAGCCCTCAGGCCCCCACCGCCCCCAGCAACGCCCCCGCCCCGTACGTCACTCCCATGGCCACCGCTCCCCCGCACATGTTGCGCAGCACCGCCGGGCCGGGGGCCGCGTCGCCGAGGCGGGCGCTCCACCAGCCGGTCAGGGCGAGCGCCACCAGCACGGACGCCACCGTGACTGGGAGCCGGAGCGAGGAGGGCGGCAGCACCATCGCCAGCAGGGGCAGCAGAGCGCCCACGGTGAACGCCAGGAAGCTCGCGCCCGCCGCGTGCCAGGGGTTCGTCAGGTCGTCCGGGTCGATGCCCAGCTCGACCTCCGCGTGGGCGCGCAGCGCGTCGCGCTCGGTGAGCTGGACCGCGGCCTCGCGGGCGACCTCCTCGCTCAGCCCCTTGCCCTGCAACAGGCCCGTGAGCTCGACGAGTTCGGCCTCGGGGGCCTCCTGGAGCTCCTGCTTCTCGGTGGCCAGCGCCGCCTTCTCCGAGTCGCGCTGGGTGGAGACCGAGACGTACTCGCCCGCCGCCATGGACATGGACCCGGCCAGCAGTCCGGCCAGGCCCGCGGTGAGGAGCGCGCCGCGGTCGCCGGTGGCTCCGGCGACGCCGACGACGAGTCCCGCGGTGGAGACCACACCGTCGTTGGCGCCGAGGACCGCGGCCCGGAGCCAGTTCAGCCGGGAGCCGCGTACGTTGTTGTGGGGTTCGTCGTGAACCTGTCCGTCCGTCACCCGGGGAGGGTCTCATTCACGGGCTCCGGCCCCGGTCCGACCCGCCCGGGGCCACCGGTCGCGGAGACGGCCGAATAGGGGACTGTCAGTCGCGGCCCGTATTCTCTGTGACCATGCTCGACGACCGCCAGATTGCAGCGCCGTGGCCGACCGCCTACCCACAGGGGTACGCGGTCGTCGACGTGGAGACGACCGGACTCGCCCGAGACGACCGGATAGTGTCCGCCGCTGTCTACCGTCTCGACGCCCAGGGCAACGTCGAGGACCACTGGTACACCCTGGTCAATCCGGAGCGGGACCCGGGTCCCGTCTGGATCCACGGTCTGACCAGCGAGGTGCTGGAGGGCGCGCCGCTCTTCCCGGAGGTCGCGGCCGCGCTCTCCGAACGGCTCGCGGACCGGGTGCTCGTCGCGCACAACGCGGCCTTCGACTGGTCGATGCTCGCCCGGGAGTACGCCCGCGCCGCGGTCGTCGCGCCCGTCGAGCAGCGGCTGTGCACGATCGCGCTCGCCAAGGAGCTGCGGCTGCCGCTGCCCAACCACAAGCTGTCCTCGCTCGCCGCCCACTTCGGCGTCGTGCAGCAGCACGCCCACCACGCCCTGGACGACGCCCGGGTGCTGGCCGAGGCGTTCCGGCCGAGTCTGCACGCCGCCGCCCGTGGCGGGGTGCGGCTGCCGTTGCTGGAGTGCCGCCCGCTGACCGAGTGGTCCGATTCCCCGGTCACCCCGCGCGTCGGGTACCAGGCTTCGTACCAGCAGAACAGCTGGCGGCCCTCGCGCAAGAGGCCGGCCTGCCCGTATCCCAATCCGGGGCGGTACGAGAAGGACAAGCCGCTCAGGCAGGGCATGCGGGTGGCGTTCTCCGGGGACACCTCGATCGACCGTGAGCTGCTGGAGGACCGCGTCGTGGAGGCCGGGCTGCATGTGGCGACCAGTGTGTCGCGGCTGACCAGCCTGCTGGTCACCAACGACCCCGACGCGGCGACGTCCAAGACGCTGAAGGCGAAGTCGTTCGGCACACCGGTGCTGGAGGAGAGCGCCTTCACCCATCTGCTGCGCGATGTCGCCCCCGCCGACGCGCCCGCCTCCCCGTCCGTTCCCCCGCCCGCTTCTCCGGGTGCGACGGCGCCCGCGCCCGCACCGTCATCGGAGTGAACCGGGCGCGACTCGCCCGGCATCCGCTCGCCCGCCGTCGCCCCGCGTCCCACCCTGTGGCGCATGGCACGTTGTGAGGTCTGCGGAAACGATTACGGGATGTCCTTCGAGGTGCACGCGCAGGGCGCGGTGCATGTCTTCGACTGCTTCTCGTGCGCCATTCACCGCATGGCGCCCATCTGTGAGCACTGCCGGGTCCAGGTCATCGGCCAGGGCGTGGAGGTCGACGGTCACTGGTACTGCGGCGGTCACTGCGCCCGCGCCGAGGGGAAGGCGGGCATCGTGGACAAAGCATGACGGAACGTTCCTCTCCGGGGCCGCTCCGGCCCCACCCCTGAGTGCCGCACCCCATGACCCCGGTTGTACGGTCATGGGGTGTACCGCTTCCTGTTGACCCGGCAGTGGGTGATTCTCACCCTCCTCACGCTCGTCCTGATTCCCACCATGGTCGAGCTGGGTTTCTGGCAGCTGCACCGGCACCAGCACCGGGTCGCGCAGAACTCCCTGATCTCGCAGAACCTCAAGGCGGATCCGGTCCCGGTCGCCCGGATCACCTCTCCGGGACACACCGTTCCGCGCGCCGACTACTGGCGCGCGGTCACCGCCACGGGGACGTTCGACACCGCGCACGAGGTCGTCGTACGGCGCCGCACCTCGGACGACGACCGGATCGGCTTCCACGTCCTGACCCCGCTGGACCTCAAGGGCGGCGGCACCGTCCTGGTCAACCGCGGCTGGATCCCCACCGCCGCGAGCCAGCAGGCGTTCCCCAAGGTCCCGGCCGCGCCCAGGGGCGAGGTGACCGTCGCCGGCCGGCTCAAGGCCGACGAGACGACGGGCAGCAGCGGCATCAAGGACCTGGCCGGCCTGCCGGACCGCCAGGTGATGCTGATCAACAGCTCCCAGCAGTCCCAGCTGCTCTCCCGGCCGGTGCTCGGCGGGTACATCGAGCAGACCTCGCCCGAGCCGGCCGACGGCACGCCCGAGCCGATCGCCTCCCCCGACGACAGCTCCATCGGCCCGCACATGGCGTACGCGGTCCAGTGGTGGCTGTTCGCCGCCGGGGTCCCGGTCGGCTGGGTGATTCTCGTACGCCGGGAGAAGCGCGACCGTCTGGAGGCCGCGAAGCAGGCCGCCGCGCAGGACGAAGCGGCCGAGCAGCCCGAGCCCGCGACCGCCTAGAAGACCGCGGAAACCACCTCGCGCGCCTACCGGTCTGCTTAGCCGGGCGCAGGTCAGGGAACACGCCAGAGCGTGACTCCACGTATCGAGGACTACGCCCTCATCGGCGATCTCCAGACCGCGGCCCTGGTCGGCAGGAACGGTTCCGTCGACTGGCTCTGCCTGCCCCGCTTCGACTCCGGCGCCTGTTTCGCAGCCCTGCTCGGCGATGAGGACAACGGCCACTGGCGCATCGCCCCCAAGGGCACGGACAGCACGGACACCTGCACCCGGCGCAGCTATCTGGGTGACTCGCTCGTGCTGGAGACGTACTGGGAGACCCGGACCGGCACGGTCAGGGTCATCGACTTCATGCCGCAGCGCGACAAGGCGCCCGACGTCATCCGGATCATCGAAGGGGTGAGCGGCAGTGTCGACATGCACTCCGTCCTGCGGCTGCGCTTCGACTTCGGTTCGGTCGTGCCCTGGATGCGCCGCTCGCACGGCCACCGGGTGGCGGTCGCGGGTCCCGACTCCGTCTGGCTGCGCAGCGAGCCCCCGGTCAAGACGTGGGGGCAGCAGTTCAGCACCTGCTCCTCGTTCACGGTCGCCGAGGGCGAGTCGGTGTCCTTCGTCCTCACCTGGCACCCCTCGCACTCGCCGCGCCCGAAACTGATCGACCCGCACAAGGCGCTGAAGCACTCCCTGGCCGACTGGGCGAAGTGGTCGGCGAAATGCACGTACCAGGGCAAGTACCGCGATGCCGTGCTCCGCTCGCTGATCACTCTGAAGGCCCTCACCTACGGACCGACCGGCGGCATCGTGGCGGCCCCGACCACCTCGCTGCCGGAGGAGATCGGTGGCGTACGGAACTGGGACTACCGCTTCTGCTGGCTGCGGGACGCCACGCTGACCCTCGGCGCCCTGGTGTCCGCCGGCTATGTGGAGGAGGCGTCGGACTGGCGGGACTGGCTGCTGCGGGCCGTCGCCGGGGACCCGGCCGATCTCCAGATCATGTACGGCCTGGCGGGCGAGCGCAGGCTCCCGGAGACGGAGTTGCCGTGGCTGGCCGGGTACGAGAACTCCCGGCCGGTCCGCACCGGCAACGCGGCGGTCCGGCAGCGGCAGCTCGATGTGTACGGCGAGGTCATCGACTCGCTCCGGCTGGCCAGGGAGGCCGGAATCGCCGACAAGCCGCACGCCTGGAATCTTCAGCTCAGCCTCCTGGGCTTCCTGGAGTCCACCTGGCGCGAGCCGGACGAGGGGCTGTGGGAGATCCGCGGGGAACGCCGTCACTTCGTGCACTCCAAGGTGATGGCCTGGGTCGCCGCCGACCGCGCGGTGCGCACCCTGGAGGAGAACCCCGGCCTGCCGGGCGACGCCGAGCGGTGGCGGGCGATGCGGTCCGCCGTGCACGCCGAGGTCTGCGCCAAGGGGTACGACCCCGAACGCAACACCTTCACCCAGTCCTACGGTTCGCGCGAGCTGGACGCCTCGACCCTCCTGATCGTCCGGACCGGTTTCCTGCCGCCGGACGATCCCCGGGTCGTCGGCACCGTCGACGCGGTACGCAAGGAGCTGGGCCGCGACGGCCTGGTACGCCGCTACAGCACCGACGGCACCTCCGGCGACGGGCTGCCGGGCGACGAAGGGGCCTTCATCGTCTGCTCGTTCTGGCTGGCCGACGCGCTGCGCGGGATCGGGCGGGCGGCCGAGGCCGAGGAGCTGTTCGAGCGGCTGCTGGAGCTCCGCAACGACGTGGGGCTGCTGGCCGAGGAGTACGACCCGGTCGCGCGGCGCCAGCTGGGCAACTTCCCGCAGGCCTTCAGCCACATCGGACTGGTGAACAGCGCTGTCGCCCTCACCGCCGACGACGCGGCAGGATAGGGCCATGGATCTTGGACTGAAGGACCGTGTCTACATCGTCACCGGCGCCACCCGTGGGCTGGGCAACGCCACGGCGCGTGCCCTGGCCGCCGACGGGGCGAAGGTGATCATCAGTGGCCGGGACGAGAAGGGGGCCGCGGAGGCCGCCGCCGAACTGGGGCCGGACGCCGTGGGGGTCGCCGCGGACAACGCCGACCCGAGCGCGGCGCAGCGTCTGGTGGACACGGCGACGGAACGGTTCGGCCGCCTGGACGGCATCCTCATCAGCGTCGGCGGTCCGGCGCCCGGCTTCCTCGCGGACAACACGGACGACCAGTGGCAGACGGCCTTCGAGTCGGTGTTCCTGGGCGCCGTGCGGCTCGCCCGGACGACGGCCGCCGCCCTCGGCGAGGGCGGGGTCATCGGCTTCGTGCTCTCCGGCTCGGTCCATGAGCCGATCGCCGGGCTGACCATCTCCAACGGGCTGCGCCCCGGCCTGGCGGGCTTCGCCAAGTCCCTGGCCGACGAACTCGGCCCGCGCGGCATCCGCGTCATCGGGGTGCTGCCCGCGCTGATCGACACGGACCGGGTACGCGAACTGGACGCGCTGTCCGGCGACGCGGAGGCTGCCCGTACGGCCAAGGAGGCACGCATCCCGCTGCGCCGCTACGGGACGCCGGAGGAGTTCGGGAAGACCGCGGCCTTCCTGCTCTCCCCCGCCGCGTCCTATCTCACGGGCATCATGGTGCCGGTCGACGGCGGCTCACGGCACGGGTTCTGAGACCGGTCCCGCCCCCGCCCGAAGGAGTTCGTGCCGGGGGCGGAGGGCCCCCGCGAGGGGCCGTCAGGTCACCCGTTCCGCACGGTGCTTGACGGCCTTCAGCCGTACCTCGGCGGGCAGTTCGGCCAGCCCTGCCGATTCCCTGGCGTGGGCCAGCGCCTCGTCGGAGAGGACCCGCAGCGTCTGTTCCGGGGCCGCGTGCGGCTCCATCAGCAGCCGGACCCTGGTCCGGGGCGCGGTGCGCCGGCCCAGCAGCGCGACCTGGGCGCGGGCCACCCCGTCCAGGGCTCCCGCCTCATCGGAGAGCACGCCCTCCAGCGCCCGGCCCCGCAGCACCGCGCCCTCGCCGTCGCCGCTGTCGACCAGCACCTCCGAGAGGCGGGCGCGCCGCAGCTGGGCGAGCAGCCACCACAGGGCGAGGACGACCAGGACGGCGAGGACCGCGATGACGGTGGGCCACCACCAGCCGTCGTCGCGCCAGCGGTCCCGGTCGGCCTCGCTGAGCAGCACGTCGTGCTTTCCGTCCCACGGCCACCAGGACGGCAGCGACGCACCGAGGCCGACGGCGAGCACGGCGCCGCCCACGATGATCAGCAGGAGCCCGGCAAGGCCCAGCAGTACCCGGTTGACGGTCCTGAGCACGCCGTTCACCCCTTCTTCGTCGGACGGCGGACCTGGACGGACAGACTCGGCTGCCTGGCCAGGCCCAGTTCCTTGATTCCCGCCCCCAACGCGGCGTCCAGGTCCGTCCGTACGTCGTCGAGTTCCCGGAAGTGGGACACCGCGCGCACGGCCGCCTTGCCGCGCCCCATCCGGACCCGTACGGACTGCACCCCGGACACCTCCACGGCCCGGTCGCGCAGGACCAGGGCGGCCGCGGTCCGGTCGAGTGCGGCCCGTACACCGGCACGGTCACGGCGCATCGGCAGCAGATCGCGCAGTCCGGGGGTGAGGGCGAGCAGGATCAGCCAGAGGCCGAGTGCGGCCGCGACACCGGCCCCGACCAGCACCCAGACATTGTCCAGCGGCCGTTCCGCCAGATCGTCGGCGAGCGAGCGCCGCCATTGCATCGCCGGGCGGTCCGCCCGTACCGCGGCGATGTCGTAGAGCAGCAGACCGGCGCCGCCCAGGACCACCAGGGCGAGCAGGGCCGCCGGAATCCGGCGCGCCGACCAGAACCGGCCCGCTCTGCCTCCGCCCTTCTCCGGTGCGGGTACCGGGTCGTGGGCGGCGGACGCCCCCGCGCCCCCGTCCGGTTCGCGCACGTCCGTGTCGCTCTGCCGGCCGGTCGCGGGCAGCCGCTGGGTGCTGCCCGTCGGCTCATGAGGTTCGGTCATCGGATCCTCCCCTGTGCCGCGGCGCTCGATCCGGCGGGGTGCAGTCGCTCGATCTGCACCGTCACCTCGGGCACCTCCATCCCCGCCAAGGTCTTCACCCGCTCGATGACACGGCGACGCACCGCACCGCACTGGCGGCCGAGGTCGCTGGGGTAGCCGAGCTCCAGACTGACCCGTACCCGGGCGGAGTCCCGGTGAACGGTGACCGTGGCGCGCGGCGACGAGCCCTCCTCGGGCGGCTCGTCGACCGCTTCCTTCGCCGCCTGCGCGGCGATCTTCGCGACGACCCGGTCGGCGATCCGGGTCTGTCCGCGTCCGGCGGCGGCGACCCGGCCGGTCACCGCCGTCACCGTCGCCGGTCGCCGCGCGCGCGACTCCGGAAGAAGTCGCCGGGCTCCAGGTCACCGTCCAGGAAACGGCCGGCGATGAAGCCGACCGCGCCCAGCGCGGCCACCAGCAGGAAGGCACCGAACCCGCCGAAGTACCCGGCGAATCCCAGCGCCATGCCGGCCAACAGGCCGACCACAGCCATGCTCATCGTGACTCCTCAACTGCCTTTCGGCGGAGACCTACTGGAGGCGTGGTTCGGGCTCGTCCTCGTCGTCGTCCTCATCGGGCAGCTTGACGTCGCTCACCGCGATGTTGACCTCGACGACTTCGAGACCGGTCATGCGCTCGACCGCCGCGACAACGTTCTCCCGTACATCGCGGGCGACATCGGCGATGGACACGCCGTAGTCGACGACGATCTCCAGGTCCAGTGCGGTCTGCGATTCGCCGACCTCGGCCTTGACCCCGCGGGTGACGGACTTGCCGCCGCCGGGGACCCGGTCGCGCACCGCCCCGAAGGTCCGGGAGAGGCCGCTGCCCATCGCGTGGACACCGACGACATCACGTGCGGCCATTCCGGCGATCTTCTCGACCACGCCGTCGGCGATCGTGGTACGGCCACGGGTGGCGGGGTCTCCCCCGCCACGCTTGCCGAGCGGGCTCTTGCCCCGGTCGTCGCCCGTGTCCTTGCCGAGGTTCTCGGGCCGGTTCCGCTGTGGGGTGTCAGTCATCGCCGTTCTTCCCTTCGGGACAGGTATGGACTTCCCTGCCCACATTAGGTGCGCTTGCCCCGTCTCGCGCCGTGGATGCGGCAGGGTGGAGCAATGACAACGGCGCACGGCCCACAGCAGGCCGACGGATGGACGGCGGCGGTACGTCAACGGCTCGGCCTCGGCCGTCTGCTCCCGCTGGGCGGTCCGGCCGACGGCGTCTGGATCGCGGAGCGGGCGGCGGCCTCGGTGCTGCGGAGCGCGGCGGCCGGACCCGGCGCGGTACTCGGCAGGCTCAGAATCGGGGTGGCCATGGAAGCGGACGGAACGGTCCTGGGTGTGGACGGGGCGGACGGGGACGCGGGGGTTCCGGCGCCGCCGAGCGCCCTGCCGTCCGGGCCGCTGCGGATCGAGGCGGAATTCGCGGCCACGGCCGACCGGCCGCTGCCGGATGCCGCCGAGGCGCTGCGCACCGCGCTGATGACCGCGGCCTCCGCCCGGCTCGGCCTGCTGGTCACCGAGGTGGACCTGAGGGTGACGGGGCTGCTGGAGGACGACACGCCCGACCGGGTGACGGCACCGGCAAAGGACGAGGTACGGGCCGCGAAGGACAGCGGCGGGGCGGCGGGGGCCGCCGCCGCCGGGGTGCCCGGTGTCGTCGCGCTGACCCAGGTCCTGGGAAGTGCCGTGCACACCGGCGCGGATCATCTGCGGGTCGAGGTGGCGACGGCCGGGGACCACCGGGCCCTCGATGTGGCGCGGGCGGTGCGCACGGCGGTGGCGGCGGCCGTGGAGGGCCACCCACCGGTCGCCGTACTGGTCACCGCCGTGGTGGAGCGGGACTGACGGGTGCGCACCGGCCTGTGCGGTCGTCGGGGCCGGTCCGCCCTGCGGGACCCCGCCGACCCGGTGCACCGGGTCGGTCGGTGAGCCCGGCCGGATCGTTCCGGGGCATTCGGTGAGCCCGGCCGGATCGCTCCAGGGCATTCGGTGGGACGGTCGGATCGCCCCGGGTCAGTCGGTGAGACCGGCCAGGTCGCGCAGCCTGCGGCCCTGAGCGGCGCGCTCGGCGGCGCGCTGCTCCTCGTAGCCGCGGGAGGCCGCGCCGCTGAGCAGGGCCTTGGTCTCGATGACGGCGTCGCGGGGGGAGGCCAGCAGGGCGGCGGACAGATCGTGGGCGGCCGCGTCGAGCTGGTCGGCCGGGACGACGAGGTTGGCGAGGCCGGTGCGCTCGGCCTCCTCGGCGTACACGAAGCGTCCGGTGGCGCAGATTTCGAGCGCGCGGGCGTACCCCACGAGGTTCACCAGGGGGTGGGTGCCCGTGAGGTCCGGGACGAGACCGAGACTGGTCTCGCGCATGGCGAACTGCACGTCCTCGGCGGCGATCCGCAGATCACAGGCGAGGGCGAGCTGGAATCCGGCACCGATGGCATGCCCCTGGACGACCGCGATCGACACGATGTCGTTGCGGCGCCACCAGGTGAACGCCTCCTGGTACTCGGCGATGGTCGCGTCGAGTTCGGCCTCCGGGCCGCGCGCCATGTCGAGGAAGGACGGCTCACCGTCGAACCCCTCGGGGGTGAACGCCTGCCGGTCGAGGCCCGCGGAGAAGGACTTGCCTTCGCCGCGGAGCACAACGACCCGCACGTTGCCGGGGAGCACCCGTCCGGCCTCTGTCAACGCCCGCCACAGAGCGGGAGACTGAGCGTTGCGCCTGGCCGGGTTGGTGAGTGTCACCGTGGCAACCGCGTCTTCGACGGTGAGCCGTACGCCGTCCTTGTCGAGCACAGAGTCGAGCGAGGTCATGGGGCGCCTCCGGATCGGGTGCAGTCAGCACTCAAAAATTAAGTGACTGAACAGTAACCACCCGGACGACCGCATGACCGGCCGGGTGGCCACCACATGTTCCGGTGAGCCCCGGAGCCTGCCCCACGGCTGCCCCGACCGCTGTCGGCCCTCAGGCCGCAGCGGCCTTCTTGCCGCGCGTAGCTCCGCCACGTCCCCGCAGCGTCACTCCGGACTCGCTGAGCATCCGGTGGACGAATCCGTAGGAGCGGCCGGTCTCTTCGGCCAACGCCCGGATGCTCGCACCGGAGTCGTACTTCTTCTTCAGGTCTGCCGCGAGCTTGTCGCGCGCGGCGCCGGTTACCCGGCTGCCCTTCTTCAGAGTCTCGGCCACCCGTGCCTCCTCATGGGAAGTGCGCTCTGGACTCTCATGATCACCCCTCATGAGCTTCATGGCCAGCCATTCGGCAAGGTACGTACGACCGGATTCGCGGCCGGAGAGGCGGCCAACACGACCGGAATCGCACATTCCGGAGGGATCCGGAGGCTCTCGGGACGAGCGCCCGAAAGAACTGCCAGGTCAGGGCCGTGCGGGGTGAACGGAGCGAAATGGGTGCGCCCGGCAGCTATCTACCGGGCGCCACGCCGAGGTATGAGACGCACTCACTCAGATGATGGATCACGCGTAGGCCGAATGATCTATCCCCGGTGGATCAGGCCAGGGCGACGAGGTCCCGGTAGTCCGCACCCCACAGGTCCTCGACGCCGTCGGGGAGCAGGATGATCCGCTCCGGCTGGAGTGCCTCGACCGCGCCTTCGTCGTGGGTGACGAGGACGACGGCGCCCTTGTACGTGCGCAGCGCGCCGAGGATTTCCTCGCGGCTGGCCGGGTCGAGGTTGTTCGTGGGCTCGTCGAGGAGCAGGACGTTGGCCGAGGAGACGACCAGGGTCGCGAGCGCGAGGCGGGTCTTCTCGCCGCCGGAGAGCACTCCGGCGGGCTTGTCGACGTCGTCGCCGGAGAAGAGGAACGAGCCGAGTGTCTTGCGGACCTCGACCAGGTCGAGGTCGGGCGCGGCGGAGCGCATGTTCTCCAGGACGGTGCGTTCCGGGTCCAGGGTCTCGTGTTCCTGGGCGTAGTAGCCGAGCTTGAGGCCGTGGCCCTCGATGATCTCGCCGGTGTCCGGCTTCTCGGCACCGCCGAGGAGGCGCAGCAGTGTGGTCTTGCCCGCACCGTTGAGGCCGAGGATGACGACGCGGGAGCCCTTGTCGATGGCGAGGTCGACGTCGGTGAAGATTTCGAGCGAGCCGTAGGACTTGGACAGGCCCTCCGCCATCAGCGGGGTCTTGCCGCACGGCGAGGGGTCGGGGAAGCGCAGCTTGGCGACCTTGTCGGAGACCCGGACGGCCTCCAGGCCGGACAGCAGCCGGTCGGCGCGTTTGGCCATGTTCTGGGCGGCGACCGTCTTGGTGGCCTTGGCGCGCATCTTGTCGGCCTGTGCGTTGAGGGTCGCGGCCTTCTTCTCGGCGTTCTGGCGCTCGCGCTTGCGGCGCTTCTCGTCGGCCTCGCGCTGCTGCTGGTAGAGCTTCCAGCCCATGTTGTAGACGTCGATCTGCGCACGGTTGGCGTCGAGGTAGAAGACCTTGTTGACGACGGTCTCGACGAGGTCGACATCGTGGGAGATCACGATGAAGCCGCCGCGGTAGTTCTTGAGGTAGTCGCGCAGCCAGACGATCGAGTCCGCGTCGAGGTGGTTGGTGGGCTCGTCGAGGAGCAGGGTGTCGGCGTCCGAGAAGAGGATGCGGGCCAGCTCGACGCGTCGGCGCTGACCACCGGAGAGGGTGTGGAGGGGCTGGCCGAGCACCCGGTCGGGCAGGCTGAGCGCGGCGGCGATGGTGGCGGCCTCGGCCTCGGCGGCGTATCCGCCCTTGGTGAGGAACTCCGTCTCCAGGCGCTCGTACTTCTTCATCGCCTTCTCGCGGGTGGCGCCCTGGCCGTTCGCCATCCGGTCCTCGTTCTCGCGCATCCTGCGCAGGATCGCGTCGAGGCCGCGGGCGGAGAGGATGCGGTCCCGGGCCAGGATGTCGAGGTCGCCGGTGCGCGGGTCCTGCGGGAGGTAGCCGACCTCGCCGGACCGGGTGATGGTGCCGCCCGCGGGGGTGCCCTCGCCCGCGAGGCACTTGGTGAGGGTGGTCTTGCCCGCACCGTTGCGGCCGACGAGGCCGATGCGGTCGCCCTTGGCGACCCGGAAGGAAGCGGACTCGATCAGGATGCGGGCGCCGGCACGCAGCTCGATGCCGGAAGCGGTGATCACGGAAAAACTCCAGGGCAGTGATGGACGGCGGAGGGACGAGGGGCGGAGGTCTCTCGACGCCGCTAATGCACAAGGAGAATGGCCATACAGCCCATTCTACTGGCGGTGTGCAACTGCTTTTCCGCGCGTGCGCCGGGACGAACCGGCCGATACTCGGCGCGGCCCCGCGCTCCCGGCCGACGTGCGTGGAGGGCGTCCGGGAGGGCATTGTCGGCGGCCGGTGGAAGACTGAGACGCAGATCACCACACGGCGGGGCGAACGGCAGAAGAGGGTGAGCGTGATGGCTGGTGCGGCGGACGGCGTACCGACGGTCTTCCCGACGATCCTGTACGACGACGCGAAGGCCGCGATCAGGACGCTGACGCAGGCCCTCGGCTTCACCGAGGAAGCGGTGTACGAGGGCGAGGACGGCAGCGTGCTGCACGCCGAGCTGTCCTGCGGCAACGGCCGGGTGATGCTCGGCTCCAGGGGCCGTGAGGGCGTCTTCGCCAGGGCGATGGCGGGCTCGGGCCCGGTGGGCGTGTACGTGGTCGTGGACGAGGTGGACGAGCACCACGCGCGGGCGGTGGAGCACGGCGTGGAGATCCTGATGCCGCCCACGGACCAGGACTACGGCTCACGGGACTACATGGCGCGCGACGCGGAGGGCAACGTGTGGAGCTTCGGGACGTACGCCCCGGGGTCGGCGGGCTGACCCCGGGGTGACGGGCCCGCATCCCCGGAACCCGGGCACCGAAGCCCCCCGCGCCGGTCCACCGGGCGCCTCGGTGGACCGGACGCCGTAGGGTCCGCTGCCCGGACGCCCGGTGGACGGACGCCGGACGGCCGGGGACGCACCGGTCCGCTACGCGCCGCCCGTGTGGACCTGGAAGGCGGCGCGGCGCACCGCCTTGGCCAGGGCCGGGTCCGGGTGTGCGGCGGCCAGGGCGACCAGGACCTGGACGGTACGCGGGTGGCCGACGGCCCTGACCTCGTCGAGCAGGGCGGGGACCGTGCCCTGGACGGCGGAGTCGAGGTGGCGGACCAGCAGTCCGGTCTCGCCGTGGTCGGCGACGGCGGCGGCGGTGTCGACCCAGAGCCAGGTGGCTTCCTCGCGGCTCAGGACCTCCTGGGCGTCGTCCGGGTCGGTCCCCTCGTACTCGGCGAGCCAGAGCAGGGCGTAGGGCCGCAGCGTCTGGTCGGTGGCCACGGAGCGCACCACGGGTTCGGCCGGGGCGCCGACCACCCGGAGCGCCTCGAAGGCCAGGCCGCGCAGCAGGGCGTCCTCGCCGCGGGCGACGGCGAGCAGTTCCGTGACGGCGCTGCCGACGGGCCGGGCGGCGAGCCAGGCCCGGTATTCGTCGCGGGCCGGTCCCGGGGTGAGGCGTGCGCAGCCGAGCAGCATGTCGGCGGCGGACTGCTCGATGTTTCCGGCGGGGCTCTGGGCCGCGACGCAGATCTGTTCCAGCTTGACCCAGACCGCCCAGTTGCCGAGCGGGGTGAGGGTGGCGTGACCCGCGCCGAGGGTGAGGGCGCCGACCGCGGCCAGGCCCTCCAGGGCCCAGTCGAGCAGGAGGGCGTTGAGCTCGGCGTCCCCTGCCGCGTCGGTGTGCTCGACGGCCGGGGTGCTCGGCGCGGGCTGCTGCTCGGGGCCGTACGGCACCTCGCACCGCTCCTCGTGGAGTTCCGCGACGCGCTGGCCGAGGAGGTCGAGGAGGGCGGGCACGGTGACCGGGCCCGCGGAGAGCTGGAGGAGGGAGAGCACCTGGGGTACGGCCTCGACGGCCTCGGCGACGGCGGTGGCCTCGATGCCCTCGGGTGCGGCGTGGACGAGCGACCAGGCGTCGAACAGCGCCACCCAGCCGCGGAGCACGGCGGAGTCGTCACGGTCCCAGGCGCGCAGCCGCCAGCCGGGTCGTGCGGTGTCGCCGTGCAGTTCCACGAGGCCGGCCAGCCTGGCGCGGTCCCAGCCCGCGCGTGCCTGGGCCGGGGAGAGTTCCAGTGCCGCCGCGGCCCGTTCCAGGGCATGGGCGGCCGGGGGTGCGGTGCCGGGGCTGGGGCCGTCGGCGGCCCAGTGGGCGATCCGTACGGCATCGGCGAGGACCGCCCTGGCCTGCCGGGCCAGTTCCGTCCGGGGCGGGGTGCCCTCGGGAGGCCGGGGGGCCGGCCTGGTGCGCCGGGTGGTCACGGCCTTGCGGGCGGTGGCAAGGGGTCGCGGGCGGACAAGTCGCAGCCTGGAGTCGCGCGGGGTACGGGACGTCACGGGGAGCAGTCTTGCCTCTGACGGCCCGAAAGCCCAAACGGAAGCTGGTTCACCGGTCCGTGGAGGGGGTGTTCGGCCTGGTACCGCCCGGTCCTGTCCCCCCGTATCGGCTCACATCAGGGGCGTGAGGAAGCGCCGCAGCGTCTCTTCGTACCGTGCCGGGTCGGCGTTCCACATCGCCGCATGCGGAGCCTGCGGTACGGGGTGGAGGCTGACCAGGTCGGGACGCCGGGCGGCGAGCTCGCGGGACGGCTGCCAGGGGGCCAGGGAGTCGTCCGGGCCGTGGAAGATCAGCGTCGGGGCGTGCAGGGCGGACGGCAGGCCGGTGTCCAGCAGCGGGGCCGTGCTCAGTCCTGTCCGGCCCTGGGCGGCGCGCACGGCGAGCGGCAGCAGGGCGGAGGGGACGTGGCGGGCCGCGGCGAGGGCGCGCAGGGTGACCTGCCAGTCCATGACCGGGGAGTCCAGGACGAGGCCGCTGATGCGGTCCCGGAGCGCGGAGTTGACCGCGGCGTGCAGTGCCATCGAGGCGCCGGTCGACCAGCCGTGCAGGACGACGCTCTCGGCGCCGTAGCGCAGGGCGTAGCGGATGGCGGCGTCCAGGTCGCGCCACTCGGAGGCGCCGAGGTGGCCGAGGCCGTCGGCGGAGCGGGGGGCTCCGGCGTCGCCTCGGTAGGCGAGGTCGAGCACGGGGAGCCGTTGGCCGTGCAGGAATCCCATCAGGTTCATGGGGTGTTCCCGGGTGGTGCCGAGGCCGTGCACGGTGATCACCCAGGTGTCCCGGGCGCCGGGCACGAACCACGCGGGCAGGATGCCGAGTTCGCCGGGGATCTCGACCTCCTTGTGGTCGAGACCGAGGGCGGTGCCGGGGTCGCCGCTGTACAGCTCGGGGGTGAGGCGGACCTTGGTGCCCGCCTTGAGGGTCCCGTGGCTCACCCGTTCCAGTCTGCGGACGACGGTGTCCGGGGCATGCGGTGCCTGTTCGGTCACCGGCCCGACGACGGCGTGCACACCGGGTCCCACCAGCCCGTACGTGCCGGGCCGGAGCGCGGCGAACGAGCGGGTCAGGGTGACCTGCCCGGCCGCCGTGGCATGCACGGTGACTCTGCGGTCGGCGGGGAGGGGACGTCCGGACGGCACCTTGAGGGCGGCGTCGCTGGCGTACCGGCCGGCCGCGACCGCTGCCGCGCCGGCGCCGAGGATCGTGGTGACGGCCGCTGCCGTCGCTGTTGCCGGGCGCACGGCTTCAGTGTCGTGGCGTGCGGTGCGCGGTGCCAGCGGACGGGGGCCGTCCGGTGCCGGGCCCGCACCGGGAGGGCCACGGGGATCAGCCGGGCCGGCCGGGCTGGCCGTACCCCTTCAGGGCGTCGGTGACCTCGCGCAGCTGGGCCGGGGAGAGCAGGGTCGGGC
This sequence comes from Streptomyces sp. NBC_01237, assembly GCF_035917275.1. Taxonomy (NCBI): domain Bacteria; kingdom Bacillati; phylum Actinomycetota; class Actinomycetes; order Kitasatosporales; family Streptomycetaceae; genus Streptomyces; species Streptomyces sp. NBC_01237. Next base: position 1,951,243 of record NZ_CP108508.1, read on the forward strand.
GGTGGCCCGGTACGGAACTCGCGGTGAGCCAGAGCCTGCACAGCCATTCGAGCTGGGCGGTGCGGTCGTACGCCTCGTCGAGGGTGCCGCCGTAGGTGACGGTGCCGTGGTTCTGGAGGAGGCAGCCGGTGCGGTCGCGCAGGGCGGTGAGCATGTTGTCGGCCAGCTCCGGCGTTCCGTAGCGCGCGTACGCGGCCGTCCGGACGGGACCGCCCAGCAGGGCGGCCGCGTAGTGCACCGGGGGAACCTCGGTGACCAGGGTGGAGACGGCGGTGGCGTGCACCGCGTGGGTGTGCACGACGGCGGCGGCGGAAGTGTTGCGGTACACCGCCAGATGGAGGGGAAGTTCGCTGGTCGGGGCCAGCTCGCCGAGGATCTGGCGCCCTTCGAGGTCGACACCGACCGCGTCCTTTGGCCGGAGCCGGTCGTAGGGCACCCCGCTGGGGGTGACCAGAACGGTCCCGCCGACGCGTGCCGAGACATTGCCCGACGTACCCACGACCAGGCCGTCCGCGGCGGACCGGCGGGCCGTGTCGACCACGCTCCGCCATGCCTGTTCGATCGCGTCCCGGGACCGGTCGCTCACGCTCGTGCGGGTATCGCTCATGCGGGGATCCTAGGGCGGCGTCCCGGCGGCGGGGACCCCCCGCGAACCCGGGTGACCGGAATCTCTTACGAGTGACAGATCCGCGGCCCAAAATCTTCGCCAAGCGGCGGCAAAGGGCAGTCCTCGCACCGCCTCAGGGGCGTGGCCACGCCCCTCGCGTACACAAGCGGAGGGAGCCCAATCCGTTTGGGGTCACCACAGCGCCCCGCCTAGTTCATCTTCCGTTCACTCAGGTTGCCTACGGTCCACGAGCCACTGACGTCGAACGATTGCCTGGGTAAATGGAACACATCACGCTGCTGCTCGCGATTGTGATCGTGACAGCTCTCGTGTTCGATTTCACGAACGGTTTCCACGACACCGCCAACGCGATGGCCACCACCATCTCGACCGGCGCCCTGAAGCCCAAGACAGCGGTGGCCATGTCCGCCGTTCTCAACCTGATCGGCGCGTTCCTGTCGGTGGAGGTCGCCAAGACGATCTCCGGCGGGATCGTCAACGAGGACGGCCTCAGAACCGAGGTCATCTTCGCGGCGCTCGTCGGCGCCATCCTGTGGAATCTGCTGACCTGGCTGGTCGGCCTGCCCTCCAGTTCCTCCCACGCCCTGTTCGGCGGCCTCATCGGCGCCGCCGTCATGTCGGCGGGCTGGTCCTCGATCAACGGCGGCACCGTCGTCACCAAGGTGCTGCTGCCCGCGATCGCCGCCCCGCTCGTCGCCGGTCTCGCCGCCCTGCTGGCCACCAGGCTGACGTACCGTCTCAGCCGCAAGGTCACCGACGAGACGCAGCTGAAGTCGACCGCCAAGGGCTACCGGGCCGGCCAGATCGCCTCGGCCGGTCTCGTCTCGCTCGCCCACGGCACCAACGACGCGCAGAAGACGATGGGCATCATCACCCTGGCCCTGGTCACCGGTGGCGTCCTGTCCCCCGGTTCCAACCCGCCGGTCTGGGTCATCGTCTCCGCGGGTGTCGCCATCGCCCTGGGTACCTACCTCGGCGGCTGGCGCATCATCCGCACCATGGGCAGCGGCCTGACCGACCTCAAGCCGCCGCAGGGCTTCGCCGCCCAGACCAGTGCGGCCACGGTCATCCTGGCCTCCTCGCACCTCGGTTTCTCGCTCTCCACCACCCAGTCCTGCTCCGGCGCCGTGATGGGCGCGGGCCTCGGCCGTCAGGGGGGCGTGGTCCGCTGGTCCACCGCCACCCGGATGTTCGTCGCCTGGGGCCTGACCCTGCCGGCCGCGGGCCTGGTCGGCGCGGGCGCGGAGTTCCTGACCAAGCAGGGCGGCTGGGGCGTCGCGGTCGTCGCCGTCCTGCTCGTCGCGGGCTCCGGTGCCATCTGGCTGCTGTCGCGCCGCAAGCCGGTCGACCACACCAACGTCACCGGCGGCGGTGCGCAGGACGAGCCCGCGGGAGTCGTCACCACGGCCATGGCCGCCGTCAGCCCGCCGCCCATCGGCACCACGGCCACGGACCTCAAGACCACCATCTCGGCTCCGGCCGGAACGCCCGCCGACCCGGCGCGGCCGGCCACGGTGTAAGGACAGATCCCCATGAACATCGACTGGGCAGCTCTCGCCTCCGTCTTCGGTGTCAGCCTCGTGGTCACCGTGGCGCTGGTCGGCCTCTTCACGCTCGGCATCGTCGGCCTCTCCAAGCAGGCGTCGGCGCAGACCTCGACGGCTCGGGCCGGCGGCTCCGGCGGCGCGTTCACGCCGCTCCGCGCCGGTGCGTACCTCTGCTTCGCGCTGTGCGTGGCGGCGGTCGCGTACGGGATCTACCTGATCGTCGCCTGACCCGCACCACCGCTCCTCCGTCGGGCCGGACACACCCTGTGTGTCCGGCCCGATGTGCGTCTGGGCACACTGCGGCCCCGCAGGTCAACGGCAAGTTGACGGGCGTTCTCACAGCGTGGTGGACTGCCGGAGCCGTTTACGGCGACAGCAGAGGAAGCCGGTGCGAATCCGGCGCGGTCCCGCCACTGTCACCGGGGAGCAGTCCCCCACATCGGAAGTCACGGTCCGCCGACGCGGTCTGGAAGGCCGGGGGAACTGCGGATCCGGAAGCCAGGAGACTCTCGTCGCCGGTCACGTCGAACCAGGGCGCGGACCCTGAGTGAGGACATACGCCATGCCTGGCCGCCGTGCGCCGGAACCTGTGTCGCCCCCTGCGAGAACCTCCCGCTCCGCGGTCGGCTGAGCCGTGCGTGCCGACCGCATCTTCGCGTACGGCGCCACGGCCGGACTGATCGCCGACCGCCTGCTCGGTGACCCCCGCCGGGGGCATCCCGTCGCCGGGTTCGGCCGGGCCGCGGCGGCGGCCGAGCGTCTGCTGTGGCGCGACCACCGCGGGCGGGGTGCCCTGCACACCGTCGTCTGCGCCGGAGGCGCCGCGGGAGCCGCCGTGCTGGCCTCGCGTGCCGTACGGGGCCGCCCCGCCGCGGCCGTCGCGCTGACCGCCGCCACCACCTGGTCCGTGATCGGTGGTACGTCGCTGGGCCGTGAGGCGCGCGCCGTCGCGGGTGCGCTCGCCGCCGGGGACATCGACGTGGCCCGCGAACGGCTGCCCCATCTGTGCGGGCGCGACCCGCACTCCCTCGACGGACCGCAGATCGCCCGCGCCGTGGTCGAGTCCGTCGCCGAGAACACCTCGGACGCCGTCGTCGGCGCCCTCGTCTGGGGCGCCCTGGGCGGGGTCCCCGGACTCGTCGCCTTCCGGGCCGTCAACACCCTGGACGCCATGGTCGGCCACAAGTCGCCCCGCTACCGGCGCTACGGCTGGGCCTCGGCCCGCCTGGACGACCTGGCGGGATGGCCCGGAGCCCGGCTGACGGCCGCGCTGGCCGTGGTGGCCGGGGGACGTCCGGGCGAAGCCGTACGGGCGTGGCGTGCGGACGCGGGCAGCCATCCGAGCCCCAACGCGGGCCCGGTGGAGGCCGCGTTCGCGGGAGCGCTCGGCGTACGGCTCGGCGGGACCCTGGCGTACGCCGGGCGCGTCGAGCACCGGCCCGTGCTCAACGGGGCGGCCGGCCGGGCGGTGGAGAGCGCCGACATCGAACGCGCGGTGCGACTGTCGCGCCGGGTGAGTGCGCTGGCCCTCGGCGTGTGCGTGGCGGGCCGGCTGATCGCGGGACGGAGAGGGATATGAGCGGCGGACTGCTGGTCGCCGGGACCACATCGGACGCGGGCAAGAGCGTCGTCACGGCCGGGATCTGCCGGTGGCTGGTCCGCCGCGGGGTGAAGGTCGCGCCGTTCAAGGCGCAGAACATGTCGCTCAACTCGTTCGTGACCCGTGAGGGCGCGGAGATCGGCCGTGCCCAGGCGATGCAGGCCCAGGCCGCCCGGGTCGAGCCGTCCGCGCTGATGAACCCGGTGCTGCTCAAGCCCGGCAGCGACCGTTCCAGTCAGGTCGTCCTGATGGGGAAACCGGTCGGTGAGATGAGCGCCCGCGGCTACCACGGAGGCCGGCAGGAGGCGCTCCTCGGGACGGTCGTGGACTGTCTGGAGCAGCTCCGGAGCACCTATGACGCCGTGATCTGCGAGGGGGCGGGCAGTCCCGCCGAGATCAATCTGCGGCGCACCGACATCGTGAACATGGGCATCGCGCGGGCCGCGCGCTTCCCCGTGCTGGTGGTCGGCGACATCGACCGCGGGGGCGTCTTCGCCTCGTTCTTCGGCACGACGGCGCTGCTGAGCGCCGAGGACCAGTCGCTGGTCGCCGGCTACCTCGTCAACAAGTTCCGCGGCGATGTCTCGCTGCTGGAGCCGGGCCTGGACATGCTGTACGGGCTGACCGGGCGGCGTACGTACGGGGTGCTGCCCTTCGCGCACGGCCTGGGCATCGACGAGGAGGACGGTCTGCGCGTCTCGTTGCGCGGTGCCGTACGGGAGTCGGTCGTCGCACCGCCGCACGGCGAGGACGTGCTGCGGGTCGCCGTGTGTGCCGTACCGCTGATGTCGAACTTCACCGATGTGGACGCGCTGGCCGCCGAACCGGGTGTGGTGGTGCGGTTCGTGGACCGGGCCGAGGAACTGGCCGACGCGGACCTGGTGATCGTGCCCGGCACGCGCGGGACGGTGAAGGCGCTGGCCTGGCTGCGGGAGCGGGGACTCGCCGACGCGCTCGTACGGCGGGCGGCCGAGGGCCGGCCGGTGCTCGGCATCTGCGGCGGGTTCCAGGTGCTCGGTGAACGGATCGAGGACGAGGTGGAGTCGCGGGCCGGACAGGTCGACGGGCTGGGGCTGCTGCCGGTGCGGATCCGGTTCGAGCGGGCCAAGACGCTCGCCCGGCCGGTCGGTTCGGCGCTCGGGGAACCGGTGGAGGGGTACGAGATCCATCACGGGGTCGCCGATGTGCGGGGCGGCGAGCCGTTCCTGGACGGGTGCCGGGTGGGCGCGGTGTGGGGGACGCACTGGCACGGGTCGCTGGAGAGCGACGCGTTCCGGCGGCGGTTCCTGGAGGAGGTCGCGCGGGCGGCGGGGCGGCGGTTCGTGCCCGCGCCGGACACGAGTTTCGGGGCGCTGCGGGAGGAGCAGTTGGACCGGCTCGGGGATCTGGTGGAGGAGCACGCGGATACGGATGGGCTGTGGCGGTTGATCGAGGGTGGGGCGCCGGGGGGGGTGCCGTTCATCGCTCCGGGTGCGCCGTCGGTGGGGGCGGGGGGTGGTGCGGTGTCCTTGGGCGGTGGTGCGCCTGCGGCGGGCTTGTCTCCCCGCCCCGCCCCTTCCCGAAACCGGGGCTCCGCCCCGGACCCCGGTCCTCAATCGCCGGACGGGCTTGATAGTGCCCGGAACACGGTGGGACGGCCGGGCGGGCTCGAAGTTGCCCGCGACTCGGTACAGGAGCCGGACGGGCTTGATAGTGCCCCGGACGCGGTGCAGGAGCCGGGCCGGCTTGATAGTGCCCGGGACGCGGACGGGCTTGAAGTGTCGGATGTCAACAAGGAGGCCCTGTGAGTACGCCCTATCCCTTCACAGCGATCGTCGGGCAGGACGATCTTCGGCTCGGGCTGTTGCTGAACGCCGTCAGTCCGGCTGTCGGCGGGGTGCTCGTGCGGGGTGAGAAGGGAACCGCCAAGTCCACCGCCGTGCGGGCGCTCGCCGCGCTCATGCCGGAGGTCTCCGTGGTGCCGGGCTGCCGGTTCTCGTGCGACCCGGGGGTTCCCGATCCGGCGTGTCCCGATGGGCCCCACGGCGGCGTGACCGGCGTGTCGCGGGCCGCGCGGACCGTGGAGCTGCCCGTCGGGGCGTCCGAGGACCGGCTCGTGGGGGCGCTGGACATCGAGCGGGCGCTCTCCGAGGGCGTGAAGGCTTTCGAGCCGGGGCTGCTGGCCGACGCGCATCGCGGGATTCTGTACGTGGACGAGGTCAACCTGCTCCACGACCATCTGGTGGACCTGCTGCTGGACGCGGCGGCCATGGGTGCTTCGTACGTCGAGCGCGAGGGCGTCTCCGTACGGCACGCGGCGCGTTTCCTGCTGGTCGGGACCATGAACCCCGAAGAGGGCGAACTGCGGCCGCAGTTGCTGGACCGGTTCGGGCTCACGGTCGAGGTGGCCGCGTCCCGTGACACCGACCAGCGGGTCGACGTCGTGCGGCGCAGGCTCGCCCACGACGACGATCCGGTCGCCTTCGCCGCCCGCTGGGCCGACGAGGAGTCCGCGCTCAGGGAGCGGATCGTCGCCGCGCGCGCCCTGCTCCCCCGTGTCGTGCTGGGTGACGGTGTGCTGCGGCAGATCGCGGCGACCTGTGCGGCGTTCGAGGTCGACGGCATGCGCGCCGACATCGTGATGGCCCGTACCGCGACCGCCCTGGCCGCCTGGGCCGGGCGCGAGGAGGTGCTCGCCGAGGATGTGCGGCAGGCCGCGCTCCTGGCGCTCCCGCACCGGCGCCGGCGCAATCCGTTCGACGCGCCCGGTCTGGACGAGGACAAGCTGGACGACACCCTCCGGGAAGCCGCCGAGGACCGGAACGACGGCGAGGGTGAGGGCGACAACGACCCGGACCCCGACGGGCCGCACCCGGACGGCCCCGGTGACGGGGGCGACAACGGTGGTGGCGGTGGCGTGCCGCCGCAGGCCGACGGGAGCGACACGCCGGGGCCGGCGCACGAGGGCAGCACCGACGCGCCCGGACGTTCCGCCGGTGCGGAGCAGCAGCCCGTGGCCTCGGCCGAGCCGTTCCGGACGAAGATGCTGAGCGTGCCGGGGCTCGGCGAGGGCGCTGCGGGACGGCGGTCCCGGGCCCGTACCGAGCACGGCCGTACGACCGGGTCGCGGCGCCCGCAGGGTGCCCTGACGAAGCTGCACCTGGCGGCGACCGTGCAGGCGGCGGCGCCGCACCAGCACGCACGCGGACGGTCCGGGCGCGGCCTCGTCGTGCGCCGCGACGATCTGCGGCAGGCGACGCGCGAGGGGCGCGAGGGCAATCTGGTGCTCTTCGTCGTGGACGCCTCCGGTTCGATGGCGGCCCGGCAGCGGATGAGCGCGGTGAAGGGTGCGGTGCTCTCGCTGCTGCTGGACGCGTACCAGCGGCGGGACAAGGTCGGCCTGGTCACCTTCCGGGGCAAGGACGCCGAGGTGGCGCTGCCGCCGACCTCGTCGGTGGACGCGGCGGCGGCGCGGCTGGAGTCGCTGCCGACCGGGGGCCGTACGCCGCTGGCCGCCGGGCTGCTGAAGGCCCATGACGTCCTGCGGGTGGAGCGGCTGCGCGATCCCTCGCGGCGGCCGCTGCTCGTCGTGGTGACGGACGGCCGGGCGACCGGCGGCCCCGAGCCGGTGGCGCTCGCCGGGAGGGCCGGGCGGCTGCACCGCTCCGAGGGCACCGCGTCCGTCGTCATGGACTGCGAGTCGGGGATCGTACGCCTCGGGCTCGCCGCACAGCTCGCCCGGGATCTGGGGGGTACCGCCGTCACGCTCGACGAGCTGCGGGCCGACTCGATCGCCGGGCTCGTCAAGGACGTCACCACAGCCGGAAGGGCCGCGTAATGCCACAGGGACAGCCGACATCGGTACCGGACGACGGGCTCACCACCCGTCAGCGGCGCAACCGTCCGCTGCTGTTCGTCCACACGGGCATCGGCAAGGGGAAGTCGACGGCTGCCTTCGGACTCGCGCTGCGGGCCTGGAACCAGGGCTGGCCGATCGGGGTGTTCCAGTTCGTGAAGTCGGCGAAGTGGAAGGTCGGCGAGGAGAACGCGCTGAAGGTCCTCGGGGCCAGCGGCGAGGGCGGCACCGTCGCCTGGCACAAGATGGGCGAGGGCTGGTCGTGGGTACAGCGCGACAACCAGCTGGACAACGAGGAGAAGGCCCGTGAGGGCTGGGAGCAGGTCAAGCGCGACCTGGCGGCCGAGACGTACAAGCTGTACGTCCTGGACGAGTTCGCCTACCCCATGCACTGGGGCTGGATCGACACCGACGAGGTCGTCGAGGTGATGCGGAACCGTCCCGGCACCCAGCATGTGGTGATCACCGGGCGCAACGCTCCGGACAAGCTGATCGAGGCCGCCGATCTGGTGACCGACATGTCGAAGGTCAAGCACCCGATGGACGCCGGTCAGAAGGGCCAGAGGGGCATCGAGTGGTGACTGTTCCCCGTCTGGTCATCGCCGCTCCGGCGTCCGGCAGCGGCAAGACCACCCTCGCCACGGGGCTGATGGCCGCGTTCGCCGCGCGTGGGCTCGCGGTCTCCCCGCACAAGGTGGGCCCGGACTACATCGATCCGGGCTACCACGCGCTGGCGACCGGCAGGCCCGGCCGCAACCTCGACGCGTACATGTGCGGGACCGGTCTGATCGCCCCCCTGTTCGCGCACGGGGCGGGCGGCTGCGACCTCGCCGTGGTCGAGGGCGTCATGGGGCTGTACGACGGTGCCTCGGGACAGGGCGAGCTGGCCTCCACCGCCCAGGTCGCCAAGCTCCTGCGGGCGCCCGTCGTCCTGGTCGTCGACGCCTCCTCGCAGTCCCGTTCCGTCGCGGCCCTGGTGCACGGGTTCGCGTCCTGGGATCCCCAGGTACGGATAGGCGGCGTGATCCTGAACAAGGTGGCCTCCGACCGCCACGAGGCGCTGCTGCGCGACGCGCTGGACGAGTCGGGGCTGCCGGTGCTCGGGGTGCTGCGGCGGGCCGCGCAACTGGCGACGCCCTCGCGCCACCTGGGCCTGGTGCCGGTGGCCGAGCGGCAGACGGATGCCGTCGACGCCGTACGGGCGATGGGGGAACGGGTGCGCGCGGGATGCGATCTCGACGCGCTGATGGCCCTGGCCAGGTCGGCTCCCCCGCTGCCGGACGAGGTGTGGGAGCCGGAGCGTCACCCGGCGGCCGGGACCGGAGCAGGGCCCGTGGTGGCCGTGGCGGGCGGGGCGGCGTTCACCTTCGCGTACGCGGAGCACTCCGAGCTGCTGGCGGCGGCGGGCGCGGAGGTCGCGGTCTTCGACCCGCTGCGCGACGAGAAGCTCCCGGTGGGTACGGCGGGCCTGGTGATCGGCGGCGGGTTCCCGGAGATGTACGCCCCCGAGCTGTCGGCCAACGAGCCGTTGCGCAGGGCGGTGACCGAACTGGCGCTGAGCGGTGCTCCGGTGGCGGCGGAGTGCGCGGGGCTGCTGTATCTGGCGCGCGAGCTGGACGGGCGGCCGATGTGCGGGGTGCTGGACGCCGAGGCCCGGATGTCGGAGCGGCTGACGCTCGGCTACCGGGAGGCGGTGGCGGTTTCCGACAGTTCGCTGGCGGTGGCCGGGACCCGGATGCGCGGCCATGAGTTCCACCGGACGGTACTGGAACCGGGTGCCGGGTCCACGCCCGCGTGGGGCATGCACCAGCCGGAGCGGCGCGTGGAGGGCTTCGTCCAGGGGGGCGTGCACGCGAGCTATCTGCATACGCACTGGGCGTCCTCGCCCGGGGTGGCGCGGCGCTTCGTCGAGCAGTGCGGCGGGGCCGGCCGGGTGTGGGGCCGGCCGGGCGCGGACTAGTCCGCGATGCCCACCACCAGCCAGATGAAGCCCACGCCCCCGACCGTGCACAGCAATGTGGAGCGGGCGGGATGGTCGTGGTGTGCCTCGGGCAGAATCTCTGCGGCGGCCAGGTAGAGCAGCGCGCCGCCGAAGAAGCCGAGATAGCAGCCGAGCAGTTCCTCCGGAAGGGTGAACAGCAGTGTCGTAGCCGCGCCGACGATCGGTGCCAGGGCGTCCGCGAACAGCATGAAGAGCGCCTTGCGGCGGGCGTTCCCGTAGAGACTGGTGATGGTGTACGTGTTGAAACCGTCGGCGAAGTCATGAGTGATCACGGCCAGTGCGACGGCGGCGCCCATGCCTCCGCCGATCTGGAACGCGGCGCCGAGCGCCACTCCGTCCATCAGGCTGTGGCCCACCATCGCGGCCGCCGCCGTCAGGCCCACCTGCGGCACGCGCTCCTCCCCCGCCCCGTGTGCCGCCTGGCGTACGGCGAGCAGCCGCTCCACCAGATGGGCCACCAGGAAGCCGCCCACGAACAGCAGCAGGGCGGCGGGCACACCGAAAACCGGCTCGCCCGCCGCCTCGACCGCCTCCGGCAGCAGATCGAGGCCGACCACGCCGAGCATCAGCCCGCCCGCGAAGCCGAGCACCAGGTGACGGCGGTCGGTGACGCGTTGAGCGACCCAGCCGCCGGCCAGGGTCATCAGGAACGCGCCGAGCGCGACGAACACCGCCATGGGCCCTTGCTAGCCGATCGACCCCCGTGCCCGCATCTCAGGTCACCCTGACCGACGCCCTGCCCGCGCGCCCCGTCACACCCGAACCGTGAACACCGGGGCCGTAGCACCTGCCCCCGCAGCACCCGGCCCCCGGCCGGCGTACGAAAGGACTCCGCCCATGACCGGAGCAGCCGCCGCCCCCCTCCCCGTGCCCGTCACCGGGACGCTCGTCGTCGGGGTCGGTGCCCGCCGCGGCGCCCCGCTCGACGAGGTGCTCGGTCTGATCGAGGAGACCCTGCGGGCCGCCGGACTGCGGATAGCCGATGTCGTGGAGCTGGCGACCGTCGTGGCCAAGGCCGCCGAGCCGGGGATCGTCGGGGCCGCGGCGCGGCTCGGGGTGCCGCTGCGGACCCATGCGGCCGAGGCGCTGGCCGGGGTCCTCGTACCGAACCCCTCGGGTGCGCCGGACGCGGCCGTGGGTACGCCTTCGGTCGCGGAGGCCGCCGCGCTGATCGAGGCGGACGAACTGGTGGTCACGAAGACGGCATCGACGCGCCGGACGGGCCGGAAGGGGGCGGTGACCTGTGCGGTGGCCCGACGAATTCCGGCCACCCTCATGGCTCCTGACCGGAAAAGTTCCACCCCGACGGTGACGGACGGGGCGGACCCCTTCACCATGGCAGCCATGAATCCCCCCACGAAGCACGTCGAGAGCGCCGGGCCCGATCTCCGGCACCACGGTGACGCGGAGGTACGCGACCGGAATCTGACCGACCTCGCGGTCAACGTACGCACCCAGACGCCGCCGGAGTGGCTGCGGCAGCGGATAGCGGCATCGCTCGTCTCCCTGGCCTCGTACCCGGACGGCGCGCAGGCCCGGGAGGCGGTCGCCGGGCGGCACGGGCTGCCGGTGGACCGGGTCCTGCTGACGGCGGGCGCGGCGGAGGCGTTCGTCCTGATCGCCCGCGCGCTGCCCGCCAGGCATCCGGTCGTCGTGCACCCGCAGTTCACCGAGCCGGAGGCGGCGCTGCGGGCGGCCGGGCACGAGGTGGGCCGGGTGCTGCTCCGCGCCGAGGACGGCTTCCGGCTGGATCCGGCGGCGGTGCCCGAGGAAGCGGATCTGGTGGTGGTCGGCAATCCGACCAACCCGACCTCCGTGCTCCATCCGGCCGCCCTCCTGGAGCAACTGGCGCGCCCCGGACGGACGCTGGTGGTCGACGAGGCGTTCATGGATGTGGTTCCCGGCGAGCGCGAGGCGCTGTGCGGGCGTACCGACATCCCCGGGCTCGTCGTCCTGCGCAGCCTCACCAAGACCTGGGGGCTCGCGGGCCTGCGGATCGGCTATGTGCTGGCCGACCCGGTCACCATCGCTCTGCTGGCCGAGGCGCAGCCGCTGTGGCCGGTGTCCTCCCCGGCGCTGGCGGCGGCCGAGGCGTGCATGGAGCCCCGGGCGCTGGTCGAGGCGGCCGAGGCGGCGGACCGGATCACGGTGGACCGTGCCCATCTGCTGGCGGGGCTCGCGGAGTTCGGTGAGGTGCGGGCGGTCGAGCCGGCCCAGGGGCCGTTCGTCCTGCTGCGGATGGAGCGGGCGGCCGAGGTACGGGAGCGGCTGCGGCTGCTGGGCTTCGCCGCGCGGCGCGGGGACACGTTCCCGGGTCTGGGGCCCGAGTGGCTGCGGCTGGCGGTACGCGACCGGGTGACGACCAACCGTTTCCTCCAGGCGCTCGATCAGGCTCTCCAGGCGCTGCCCGGGAGACCTTTGCGCTGAGGCGGCACGTGTCACCGGGGGTCCGCGCCGAGCGGGCCGCAGTGTTGACGCGCTGCTGTGTTGAGGCGCCCCCCCTGCGCCGAGGGGCGCCCGCGCCAAGGCACTCCTGCGGCGGGGGGCCCGCGCAGTGCCCGGCAGGCGAGCGCGGGCCCCCGATCACGGCCGGGGGCCCGCGGGGCCCCCAGGTCCGCCCGTGCTCACGCCCGGCGCAGGGCCGAGCGGCCCGCGAAGCGCGCCGAGTCGCCCAGCTCCTCCTCGATCCGGATCAGTTGGTTGTACTTCGCCGTGCGGTCGGAGCGGGAGAGCGAGCCGGTCTTGATCTGACCGCAGCCGGTCGCCACCGCCAGATCCGCGATGGTGGTGTCCTCCGTCTCGCCCGAGCGGTGCGACATGACGGCCGTCCAGCCCGCCCGGTGGGCCGTGTCCACCGCGGCCAGCGCCTCGGTCAGGGTCCCGATCTGATTGACCTTGACCAGGACCGAGTTGCCGACGCCGGTGCGGATGCCCTCACGCAGCAGCGTCACGTCGGTGCAGAACACGTCGTCGCCGGTGAGCTGGCAGCGGTCGCCGACGCGGGCGGTCAGCTCGCGCCAGCCGTCCAGGTCGTTCTCCGCCATCGGGTCCTCGATGGAGAGCACCGGATAGGCGTCGATGAGCCCGGCCAGGTAGTCGGCGTTCTCCGAGGGAGTACGGCGCACCCCCTCGCCCGCGTAGTCGTACACCCCGTCGCGGAAGAACTCCGACGACGCCGGGTCCATGATCAGGCCGATGTCCGCGCCGGGACGGTAGCCGGTGCGCTCGATGGCGGTCATCACGAAGTCGAGCGCCTCCTCGGCGGTACGCAGCGCGGGCGCGAAGCCGCCCTCGTCACCGACGCCCGTGGAGTGCCCGGCGGCCAGCAGGTCGCGGCGCAGGGTGTGGAAGACCTCACTGCCCATGCGGACGGCTTCGGCGAAGGTGTCCGCACCCACGGGCGCGATCATGAACTCCTGGAAATCCAGCGGATTGTCGGCGTGGGCGCCGCCGTTGACGATGTTCATCATCGGCAGCGGCAGGAGGTGGGCGGCGGCGCCGCCGAGGTAGCGGTAGAGGGGCTGCCGGTGGGCCGCCGCGGCGGCCTTGGCGGCGGCGAGGGAAACGCCGAGGATCGCGTTGGCGCCGAGCCGGGACTTCGTGGCGGTGCCGTCGAGGGCGACCAGCGCGGCATCGAGACCCGCCTGGTCCGCCGCGTCCCGGCCGCGTACGGACGCCGCGATCTCCCCGTCGACGTGGGCCACCGCGCGGTCGACGCCCTTGCCGTGCCAGCGCGTGGAGTCTCCGTCGCGCAGTTCGACGGCCTCCCGGGCACCGGTGGAGGCGCCGGAGGGGACAGCCGCGCGCCCCAGGGACCCGTCCGCCAGGACGACATCGACCTCGACCGTGGGGTTGCCCCGGCTGTCGATGATCCGGCGGGCGGTGACGGTCTCGATGGCTGCATCGATGGTGCCGACTGCCTTTGCGGACATGGGAGTTCCTTCCCGTTGTCATGTGCCGTGGCCCCGGCTGCGACAACGCTGGCGCTGAGCCCGACAACACCAAACCTTACAGCAATGCTGATCAGTTTTGCTGTACAGCTTTGCTGTGCAGGTCAGGTGCACAGCTTTGCTGACCAACGGGGTAAAGTGCCCTATGCCCACCTCGGAAGCCGCCGCCATCGCCGCCGAACTGCGCACCGCGATGGGCAAGCTCACCCGCCGCGTCAAACACGAGGACCGCATCCCGCTGGGCCAGGTCGCCGTGCTCGGTGCGCTCGACCGCGACGGCGCCATGACCACCAGCGACCTCGCCGCCGATCAGCGCGTACGCCCCCAGTCGATGGCACGGGCGGTGGGGCTGCTCATGGAGCAGAACCTGATCACGCGCCGGGCGCACCCCACGGACGGCCGCAAGTCGCTGGTCGAGCTGTCGGACGCGGGCCGGGCCGCGCTCGAAGCGGAGCGCGGCCGCAGGGCCGGCTGGCTCGCGCAGGCCATCGAGGCCGAACTCACGGATGAGGAGCGCGCGTTGCTGGCACGGAGCGCCGCCCTGCTGGAACGGCTCGCCACACGCTGACGGCCGCCTGCTGGAACGGCTCGCCGCACACCGAGGGCCGCCTGCTGGAACGGCCCACCACACACCGAGGGCCGCCCCGCGCCCGCCGGGGATCGGGACAGCCCTCGGGTCGCGTCCGCGGCGAGGCGGGTGTGCACCCCGAGGGGCGGCGCTCCTCCCGCGAACGCCGCCCCTCAAGCCCCCCAGGCCCCCCCGCCCCCGGATTCCTCGGACCCCCGGTCCTCCCCCTCCCCCTCCCCCTGGGGTCGGATCAGCCCTGGGTGCGCCTGCGGGCCATCACCGTCGCTCCGGCGCCGGCCGCCAGCAGCAGCGCCGCGCCGCCCGCGATGTACGGCGTGGCGGAGCTGCCACCGGTCTCGGCGAGGTTCTCCTCGGCCGGGCCCGCGTCGGAGCCGGTCTGGGTCTTCACATCCGGACCGTCACCCTTGCCGCCGCCCGTCGAGCCGCCACTGCCCGACGCACCGCCGTCGCTCGCGCCACCGCCGCTGGAACCACCGTTGCCCGAACCGCCGTCGGTACCGCCCGGCTCCTGCGTCCTCTTCGGCGTCTCGCAGGTCGCCTCGGCCAGCGTGACGTCACCCTGCACATCCGCGACGTTGAGCTTGAGCGGGTTCACGGAGACCCGGAGCTGGAGCGCCGCCGCCGCCGCGGTCCGCGAGGTGGTGCTGGTCTTCGACAGGTCCAGGGTCACCTCGCCGACGCCCGGCACCGCCACCCGGGTCGTGCCGCCCGCGGTGAGCGTGACCTTCGTGCCGAGGACCGACACATGGCCCAGCACGTTCGACTCCGCGACCGGCTTCCTGCCGACCTCGCAGACCGCCTTGGAGGTGACCTTCTCGACCTCGATGAGCGGGAGCAGCGGCAGTCCGGGCAGATGCACCCGGGCCTTCGCCAGATTGCTGTACCCCTGCGCCTTGTGCTTGTCGACGGTGGCTTCGGACGTGGCCACATCGGCGCGCAGCACACTGACCGGCTGCCCGCGGTCCACACCCTCGACCTTCACGCTGAGCGCGGTCTTCTCCGCGCTGGCGGGGGCCTGTACCTCGTTGAGCGTGGCCTTGAGCGGAACCTCGATCGTCTTGTTCAGGAGGGAGACGTTCAGTGCGGTACGGAGCACGACCGCGCTCGCCCTGCCCTCGCCGGTGGTCGTGGTCGTCGCGGTGGCGGCCTGCGCGGGGACGGCGGCAAGCAGGGCGACGGGAGCGGCGGCGACCGCCAGGGCGGCGAGACGGAAGGTGTTGCTGTTCAAGATGGTGGAACCCCCACAAGAGACTTGGAGCCACCGGCGCCGTCCAATGGGGGACATCGCGTGCGCCGGTGGCCTCGACTCCGTGAATCTTTACGTACGGAGGGTGAACTGGCGGATACCTGCGGTGAGTTCACCCCAAAGAGGGGTTTTAGCGTGCGTATTCGAATCTTTCGTCAGATGCGTGGCACATGCGTTCCTGGGCATCACCCGTTTCACCGAGCGTGAGCGGTAGGGGTGTTGACCGTGCCGGGGTACCGCAGAAGTGACTCAACGAGCCGGAGGCTCCTGCGGACACTGCCTGTCAACACAGCACCCGGCCGACCGCACCCGGCCGCTCACCCGATCACGCGCCCGTTCAGCACGACGTGGCGGGGCGCGGCCAGCACCCGTACGTCCGCGCGCGGATCCTCGTCGTACACGACCAGATCCGCCGGGGCGCCCTCCTCCAGAACCGGCCGCCCCAGCCAGCGCCGGGCGCCCCAGGCCGTCGCGGCGAGGGCCTCGCGGGGCGGAATGCCGGCCTTCACCAGTTCGGCGACCTCGGCCGCCACCAGACCGTGGGCCAGCGAGCCGCCCGCGTCGGTTCCGACGTAGACCGGGATCCCGGCGTCGTACGCGGCACGCACGGTGTCGTAGCGGCGCTCGTACAGTCGGCGCATATGGGCGGACCAGCGAGGGAACTTGGCCTCGCCGCCCGCCGCGAGATCGGGGAAGGTGGCGATGTTGACCAGCGTCGGAACGATCGCCACACCGCGTTCGGCGAAGAGCGGAATCGTCTCCTCGGTCAGGCCGGTCGCATGCTCGATGCAGTCGATCCCGGCCTCCACCAGATCGCGCAGCGCCTCCTCGGCGAAGCAGTGCGCGGTGACGCGGGCGCCCAGCCGGTGCGCCTCGGCGATGGCCGCCTCGACCTCGCCGCGCGGCCAGCAGGCGGTCAGATCACCGTCGTCCCGGTCGATCCAGTCACCCACCAGCTTCACCCAGCCGTCCCCGCGCCGGGCCTCCCCGGCGACGTAGGCGACCAGGTCGCCCGGCTCGATCTCATGGGCGTAGTTACGGATGTACCGGCGGGTCCTGGCGATGTGCCGGCCGGCCCTGATGATCTTCGGCAGGTCCTCACGGTCGTCGATCCAGCGGGTGTCGGACGGCGATCCGGCGTCCCGGATCAGCAGTGTGCCGGCCTCCCGGTCCGTGAGCGCCTGCTTCTCACTCGTCGCCGCGTCGACGGGGCCGTGCCGGTCGAGGCCCACATGGCAGTGCGCGTCGACCAGACCGGGCAGCGCCCACCCGTCGACCGTCACCGCGTCGTCCGCGCCCGGTGGCCGCTCGTACGTGATCCGCCCGCCCACGGCCCACAGCTCGTCCCGGATCTCGTCCGGACCGACGAGCACCCGCCCCTTCACCCGCAGCACCCGCTGCTCCTGATCACTCATACGCGGCACTGTACGAGGCCCTCGGTACCCTCGACGGAGCACTGTTCGTGCGCAGAACCACTGACCGAACCGAAGAGAGCACCACCGTGACGCACCCCTTCCTCGACCTCGCCCCGCTCACCGCCGCGCATTTCGCGGCCATCGAGCGGCGGGTGGCCGGTCTTCTCGCCACGCAGCAGGACATCGTGATCATGCAGGGAGAGGCGCTGCTGCCCCTGGAGGGCTGCATCCGGGGCGGCGCCCGGCCCGGCTCGACCGCGCTGAACATCGTCACGGGCCCGTACGGGCAGACCTTCGGCAACTGGCTGCGGGACTGCGGCGCCCGGGTCGTCGACCTCTCGGTGCCGTTCCACGCGGCGGTCACCGCCGACCAGGTGGCGCAGGCGCTCGCCGCGCACCCGGAGATCGACTTCGTCTCGCTGGTGCACGCGGAAGCGGCCACCGGCAACACCAACCCGGTCGCGGAGATCGGTGAGGTGGTCCGGGCCCACGGCGCGCTGTTCATGCTGGACGCCGTCGCCTCGGTGGGCGCCGAACCGCTGCTGCCGGACGTGTGGGGCGTCGACCTGTGCGTGATCGGCGCACAGAAGGCGATGGGCGGTCCGGCCGGGGTGTCGGCGGTGTCGGTGAGCGCGCGGGCCTGGGAGCGGATCGCCGCCAACCCCGCGGCTCCGCGCCACTCCTACCTCTCCCTCCTGGACTGGAAGGAGCGCTGGATCGACGGTGGCCGCAAGGCACTGCCGCACGCCCCGGCGCAGTTGGAGATGCTGGCGCTGGAGGCGTGTGCGGAGCGGATCGAGGCCGAGGGCCTGGACGCGCTGATGGCCCGCCACGCCTCGGCCGCGGCGGCGACCCGGGCCGGTGCGGTGGCGCTCGGCGGCGGTCTGGAGCCGTACGTGCACGAGGCGCGGGACGCGGCTCCGGTCGCCACGACGCTGCGCGCCCCGTCGGGGGTCGACGCCGCCTCGCTGGTCGCGCAGGCACTGGCGGCGGACCCCTCGCTGCCGCTCATCGCGGGCGGCGGGGCGCTGTCCAAGGAGATGATCCGGGTCAATCACTACGGGGTGGACGCGACGCGGGGTGCGGTGCGCTCCTCGCTCGCTGCCCTGGGGGCGGCGCTGGCCGATACGGGCCGGCGGGTCGACTTCGAAGCTGCCCGCAAGGCCGTTTCGGAAACCTGGCCGAGCGAATAGATTCCACAACAACCCCGTCATACGCACATCACCCGGCGGGCCAGAATTATTAAATGCGGGGAGTCGCTTTATCGGAAGCAGCTCCCCGCATTCTTCTGCCCGCTTTCCGCCAGCCTAAACGCTAAGATTCCGTGAACGTGGATCCTCGTAATTCAGGCGCATCTCCCGAGAGTTACAACTCTGTGACCGACTCCACATCGCGACCGAAATGCCGGAAAAATTCAGGTCAAATGGTGAGAAAGCGCAGCCGAGTCGCGCGAGAGCACGCGCCCGCGTGATAGCACAACGACACCGTTGACCCAACCCCTTGCCTCGATGCAATTTCGAAATTTGCTGGGTAAATTCAATTCACATGACCGCCGCACCAGCAGATTTTGCCCGTGCCCGAAGTGAATTCCTCAGTATCGACACCCCGCGAGTGGAGGACGGAGCCGCGATCTGGCGCATTGCCCGCGACTCCGAGGTCCTGGACCTCAACTCCTCGTACAGCTACCTGCTGTGGTGCCGCGACTTCGCCGCGACCTCCGTGGTCGCCCGCGACGAGAACGGCGAGCCCATCGCCTTCGTGACGGGATACATCCGGCCGGACCGGCCCGAAACCCTCGTCGTCTGGCAGGTGGCCGTCGACCACGGCCACCGCGGGAAGGGCCTGGCCGCCACGCTGCTGGACGCGCTGACCACTCGGGTCGCCGCCGATCAGGGCCTGGCCCTGGTCGAGACGACCATCACCCCGGACAACACCGCGTCCGACCGGCTGTTCACCTCCTACGCGCAGCGCCACGACGTGTCCCTGGAACGCGAGGTGCTCTTCGACGGCGGACTGTTCCCCGAGGAGACGCACCTGCCGGAAGTGCTGTACCGCATAGGCCCGTTCCACGCCTGAGGCGCGCCGCACCCACCGGACGCCGCGCCCGACGCACGGCGCACCCGACGCACGCAGCGCCACCGCCCGCCGCCCCGATCCGCGCAGCCCGATCGGAGCTGCCCCACAGACCCGCCGACGCGGCCCGACCGCCACCGCGTCGACGCCACGATCGTCCGCGCCGGACCGACCCCCCGGCGCGTCCCGGACCACGCTTCCACGCCGGAAGCAGGCTTCACCGCCACCCGTCGCACCCTTCTCGACCAGGAGACCCGCTGTGACCATCACCCCGCCCGCCCTGAGTGTCTTCGAGACCCTGGAGTCCGAGGTACGGAGCTACTGCCGCGGCTGGCCCGCGGTGTTCGACCGCGCGCAGGGCGCCCGCCTGACCGACGAGGACGGCCACTCCTACCTCGACTTCTTCGCCGGTGCCGGATCGCTCAACTACGGCCACAACAACCCGGTGCTGAAACGTGCGCTGATCGACTACATCGAGCGCGACGGGATCACCCACGGCCTGGACATGGCGACCACCGCCAAGCGCGCGTTCCTGGAGACCTTCCAGAACGTGATCCTGCGGCCGCGCGACCTCCCGTACAAGGTGATGTTCCCCGGCCCGACCGGCACCAACGCCGTCGAGTCGGCGCTCAAGCTGGCCCGGAAGGTCAAGGGCCGCGAGTCCGTCGTCTCGTTCACCAACGCCTTCCACGGCATGTCCCTCGGCTCGCTCGCCGTGACCGGCAACGCCTTCAAGCGGGCCGGCGCGGGCATCCCGCTGGTGCACGGCACGCCGATGCCGTTCGACAACTACTTCGACGGCACGGTCCCCGACTTCCTCTGGTTCGAGCGGCTGCTGGAGGACCAGGGCTCCGGGCTCAACAAACCCGCCGCCGTGATCGTGGAGACCGTCCAGGGCGAGGGAGGCATCAATGTCGCCCGCGCCGAGTGGCTGCGCGCGCTCCAGGAGCTGTGCCACCGCCAGGACATGCTGCTGATCGTCGACGACATCCAGATGGGCTGCGGCCGTACCGGTGGCTTCTTCTCCTTCGAGGAGGCCGGCATCGTGCCGGACATCGTCACCCTGTCGAAGTCCATCAGCGGCTACGGCTTGCCCATGTCGCTCTGCCTGTTCAAGCCGGAGCTGGACATCTGGGAGCCGGGCGAGCACAACGGCACCTTCCGCGGCAACAACCCGGCGTTCGTCACCGCCGCCGCCGCGCTCGACGCCTACTGGGCCGACGGCCAGATGGAGAAGCAGACACAGGCCCGCGGCGAGCAGGTGGAGCAGTCGCTGCTGGCCATCTGCGCGGAGGAGGCCACCGCACAGTTCCGCGGCCGCGGGCTGGTCTGGGGCATGGAGTTCGCCGACCCGGCGCGCGCCTCGGCCGTCTGCGCCCGCGCCTTCGAGCTGGGGCTCCTGCTGGAGACCTCGGGCCCGCAGAGCGAGGTCGTCAAGCTGCTGCCGCCGCTGACCATCACCCCCGACGAGCTGGACGAGGGCCTGCGCACGCTGGCCCGCTGCGTCCGCGAGACGGCCTGACCCGACTACCCCCGGGGCAGGCGGTACGAAGAGTAACCCCCACCGCACAGAGAAGTTGTAGAGAGAAAGGCACCGACTCACCGTGATCGTCCGATCGTTCAGTGACATCGAGAACACCGACCGGCATGTGAAGGCCGCATCCGGCACCTGGGAGAGCAAGCGCATCGTGCTCGCCAAGGAGAAGGTGGGCTTCTCGCTCCATGAAACCGTGCTCTACGCGGGCACGGAGACCTCGATGTGGTACGCGAACCACATCGAGGCGGTGCTCTGCACCGAGGGCGAGGCCGAGCTCACCAACGACGAGACCGGCGAGAAGCACTGGATCTCGCCCGGCACGATGTATCTGCTGAACGGGCACGAGCACCACACGCTGCGGCCCAAGACCGACTTCCGCTGCGTGTGCGTCTTCAATCCTCCCGTCACCGGACGGGAGGACCACGACGAGAACGGCGTCTACCCACTGCTGACCGAGGAGGGCTGAACCATGACCACCGATGTACGCGCCGACCTGTACCCCTCGCGCGGCGCCGCCGAGATGACCACTCCCCGCCAGGACCCGGTCATCTGGTCCGCGCCCGGCGCACCGGGGCCGGTCGCCGTGAAGGACCTCCAGGGGTTCGAACGCGACGGCTTCCTCACCGTCGACCAGCTGATCACACCGGACGAGGTCGCCGTCTGCCACGCCGAACTGACCCGGCTGATCGCCGATCCGGCCGTACGCGCCGACGAGCGCTCGATCATCGAGCCGAAGTCGCAGGACGTGCGGTCCGTCTTCGAGGTCCACAAGCTCAGCGAGGTCTTCGCCCGGCTGGTGAGCGACGAGCGGGTGGTGGGCCGGGCCCGCCAGATCCTGGGCTCGGACGTGTACGTCCATCAGTCGCGGATCAACGTCAAGCCGGGCTTCGGGGCTTCGGGCTTCTACTGGCACTCGGACTTCGAGACCTGGCACGCCGAGGACGGTCTGCCGAACATGCGGGCCGTGTCCGTCTCGATCGCCCTGACCGAGAACTACGACACCAACGGCGGGCTGATGATCATGCCCGGCTCGCACAAGTCGTTCCTCGGCTGTGCGGGCGAGACGCCGAAGGACAACTACAAGAAGTCCTTGCAGATGCAGGACGCCGGCACCCCGTCCGACGAGGCGCTGACGAAGATGGCCGACCGGCACGGCATCAAGCTCTTCACGGGGCGGGCCGGTTCGGCGACCTGGTTCGACTGCAACTGCATGCACGGCTCGGGCGACAACATCACCCCGTATCCGCGCAGCAATGTCTTCATCGTGTTCAACAGCGTGGAGAACGCCGCCGAGGAGCCCTTCGCGGCTCCGGTCCGCCGCCCTGAGTTCATCGGGGCGCGGGACTTCACCCCGGTGAAGTAGCGCCGGGAGCACGCCCGGTGGGGGACGGGGCGGGACACCGCCCCGTCCCCCACCGCGCCATAACCGGCTGGACCGGGGCCCGGTCAACGGCGAAGGTATGGCCCATGACCTCACACGTACGTCACCTCACCATCGACTGCGCCGACGCGTACGAGCTGGCCGGATTCTGGTCCGAAGTGCTCGGCTCGCCCCTCTCCGACGACGACGCCCCCGGCGATCCCGAGGCGCTCGTCGAGGCCCCCGGTGTCGCGCTGCTGTTCATCACGGTGCCCGAGCCGAAGAGCACCAAGAACCGTCTGCACGTCGACATCCAGCCGCACGACCGCTCCCGTGACGAGGAGGTCGAGCGGCTGCTCGCGCTGGGCGCCACGATGGTCGGCGATCACCGCAAGCCGAACGGCCGGGGCTGGGCGACGCTCGCGGACCCGGAGGGCAACGAGTTCTGTGTGGAGTGCAGCGCCGCCGAGCGCGCGGCACTGACCGGAACCCGGCTGCCGGTCACCGCGGACGACGTGACCACGGCGGTCCGGCTGTCGGTGGACGCGCTGGGCGCGGCCCCGGCGGACGGCTGGCAGGTGCCCGCCGGGACCCTGGAGTGGGACTGCTGGGAGACGGTGGAGCATCTGAGCGACGATCTCTTCGCGTACGCCGTCCAGTTGGGCCCGCGCACACCGCCGCTCGACGGCGAGGTCCCCTACCGGTGGGCCGCCGAACGCGCGGGCGGCCCGGCGAACGCGGTCTTCGCGGACCGCGCGGCCGGTGCCGCCGGGCTGCTGCGGACGCTGGAGGCGAGCGGCGCCCTGCTGGCCGCGATGGTGCGGACGACTCCGCCCGAGGTCCGCTCGTACCACTCGCACGGTGTCTCCGACCCGGAGGGGTTCGCCGCGATGGGCATCGTGGAGACCCTGGTCCACACCCATGACATCGCCGAGGGTCTGGGCATCTCCTGGGCACCGCCCGCCGCCCTGTGCGACCGGGTGCTGGCCCGGCTCTTCCCCGAGGCTCCGGCGGACGAGGACCGGTGGACGGCCCTGCTGTGGGCCACGGGCCGCACCGGGCTGCCGGGCCGGCCGCGCCGCACCTCCTGGAAGTGGCACGGTGCGCCGCTGGGCTCGGACCCGGCAGCCGGCGCCTGACGGTGGGAGATCCGGCGACGGGCCGGGCCCGCCCCGGTTCGGCCTGCGCGCCCGGTCCTCAGACCGTGTCCAGCGCCGGGTAGTCGGTGTACCCCTTGGCCCCGCCGCCGTAGAGCGTGCCGGGGTCCGGGACGTTGAACGGGCCGCCCGCGCGCAGCCGGGCCGGCAGGTCCGGGTTGGCGAGGAAGAGCAGCCCGTAGGAGATGAGGTCCGCGATCCCGTCGTCGACCACCGTGTGGTGGTCGGGCCCGGTCGGACCCTCCGACAGGACGTTGATGATCAGCGTGCCGGTGTACCGCTTGCGCAGCGCGAGCGTGAGCTCACGGATCTCCACCGCTTCCAGGACGTGCAGATAGGCGAGTCCCAGCGGATCGATCGCCGCGGCCAGGGCGGTGTAGGCGGCTTCCGGGGCGGGCTCGTCGATGCCGTTGTACGGGTTTCCGGGTGAGATCCGCAGCCCGGTGCGCTCCGCGCCGATCTCCGCGGCGACCGCCTCCACGACGGCGACGGCGAAGCGGATGCGGGCCTCGTCCGAGCCGCCCCACTCGTCCTCGCGCAGATTGGTGTTGGGCGCCAGGAACTGGTGGATGAGATATCCGTTGGCACCGTGCACCTCCACCCCGTCGAAGCCCGCCTCGACGGCGTTGCGGGCGGCGGTGGCGAAGTCCGCGACGGTCGCGCGGACCTCGTCGCCGGTCAGTTCGCGCGGCTCCACGAACTCCTTCGGCCCCTCGTGGGTGAAGGCGTTGCCCTCCGCCCTGACCGGGGAGGCGCCCACCGGCACCAGCCCGTCCGGCAGCAGGACCGGGTGGCCGATCCGTCCGGTGTGCATGAGCTGGGCGAAGATCCGGCCGCCCCGGGCGTGCACGGCGTCGGTGACCCCGCGCCAGGACGCGATCTGCTCGGCGCTGTGCAGACCGGGGGTGTCGGAGTAGCCCTGGCCCACCACCGACGGCTGGATGCCCTCGGTGATGATCAGCCCGGCCGAGGCGCGCTGGGCGTAGTACTCGGCGGTGTCGGCGGTGGCCGTGCCACCCGCGCCGGCCCGGCTGCGGGTCATCGGTGCCATGACGATGCGGTTGGCGAGCTGCGTACCGGAGAGGTCGATCGGGTCGAACGCGGTGGTCATGAGAGCTCCCGGAGAATATATGTGGTCGGCCAAGTATTCGCGCCGTTCGCCACTGTAGCGCATTACTTGGCCGACCAAGGTAAAGTTTGGGGACGCTGCCGGGGCATCATCGGATCCGCCGTAGCCCCGCCCCGAGGAGCCCCTGATGAAGACCGCCCACGCCGGCCCGGCCGACACCACCGCGACCCCCGGCACCGGCGTTGCCGCCGATGCCGCCCCCTGTACGGACGCGCTGCCGAGCGCGGCGCGCGGCGGCCCGCTGAGCCATGCCGTCTCACGGATCGCCCGGCTGCACCGGATCACGGCGGGCAAGCTGCTCAAGGGGCTGGACCTCTACCCCGGTCAGGAATTCCTGATGATGCACCTGTGGGACGCGGGCGCGGTCCGGCAGTCGGAGCTGATCAAGGCGCTGGACCTGGACCCCTCCACGGTCACCAAGATGCTCCAGCGCCTCGAACAGACCGGGCATGTGCGCCGCCGCCCCGACCCGGCCGACCGACGGGCTGTCCTGGTCGAGGCCACGGACGACAGCTGTGCCCTGCGCACCGCGGTGGAGGCGGCGTGGACGAATCTGGAGGAGCACACCCTGGCGGGCCTCGGCCCGGAGGAGCGCGCGGAGCTGGCCCGGCTGCTGGCCAGGGTCGAGGCGAATCTCTGCGCGGAGGCCGAGGGCTGCCCCGGACTCGCCTGAGCCCGGAGCCCCGTATCCGTAGCCGTAGCCGTAGCCGTAGCCGTACGCACGCTCGCACCGCGCCCGTCCTAGCCGCCACGCACTCCGCCGGCGGGAACCACGGCGTCCCCGCGCCGCCGGCTCGGGCCGGGACCGTCCGTACTTCCTTCCCCCCCTCCCCTCCCCCGCTCAGGACAGGGCGTTCAGCGCCCGGTCCACGTCCGCCTCGGTGTTGTAGAGGTGGAAGGCCGCCCGCAGATTGCCCGCCCGCGCCGAGACCATGACTCCGGCCCTGGCCAGATCGGGTTCACGGGCACCGAGTCCGGGCACGGCGACGATGGCCGATTCACCGGGAACCGCCTGGTGGCCGATCCCCGCCAGACCCTGGCGGAACCGGGCCGCGAGCCCGGTGGCGTGGGCGTACAGCGCATCGGTGCCGACCTCCGCCAGCAGGGCGAGGGAGTGCTCGGCCCCGTGGTACGCGAGGAAGGCGGGCGGTTCGTCGAATCGGCGGGCGGAGGGGGCGAGCCGCTCGATCGGGCCGTAGGTGCTGTTCCAGGGGTCCTCGGCGGCCACCCAGCCGGCGAACACGGGCGGCAGGGACGCCTGCGCCTCCTCGGTCACGGTGAGGAACGACGCGCCCCGCGGGCAGAGCAGGAACTTGAAGCCGCCGGTGACGGTGTAGTCGTACGCCCCGGCGTCCAACGGGGACCAGCCCGCCGACTGGGTGGCGTCCACCAGTGTCCGGGCACCGTACGAGGCGGCGGCCGCCCGGACGGCGGCCAGGTCGGCGACCCTGCCGTCGGCGGACTGCACGGAGGAGAAGGCGACGAGCGCGGTCTCCGGCCGCACCGCGTCGGCGAGGTCCGCGAGCGGGACGTACCGCATCCGCAGGTCGCCGCGGAGCGCGAACGGGCTGACCACCGAGCTGAACTCACCCTCGGGGACGAGCACTTCGGCGCCCGGCGGCAGCGATGCGGCGATCAGCCCGACATGGACGGTGACCGAGCCGCCGGTGGCGACCCGGTCGGGGCCGACACCGGCCAGCCCGGCGAACGCGCTCCGGGCGGCCTCCACCGCTTCGAAGCTGCCCGCGCCCGCCGCCCGGCCGGAGGCGTTGTGGTCCGCGAGCGCCTTGACAGCCCGCATGGTGCGGCGGGGCAGCAGCCCGCTGGTCGCGCTGTTGAGGTACGTGGTCTCCGGCGCGAACTCGGTGGCCGCCGCCTGGCTGAGGCTGAGCGAAGTGATCTCCATGCCCCAAGCCTGAAGGCCCCTTAAGTCATAGTCAATTGCCAAGATTCAAGGGGCATACCCAAGCGATTCTTATGGAGTGGGGCTCAGGTCCGCGGGACCTCGCAGGCGCCGTCCGGGTCACAGGCGGCCCCGTCCTCGCCGATCGCGGTCAGCGCGGTGACCGGACGGTCCTTCCACGCCTGTTCCAGCGCCTTGAGGAAGACCTCGGACGGCTGGCCGCCGGAGATCCCGTAGCGCCGGTCGAGCACGAAGAACGGCACGGCGTTGGCGCCCAGCTCGGACGCCTCGCGCTCGTCGGCCCGGACGTCGTCCGCGTACGCCTCGGGGTCGGCGAGCACCGCACGGGCCTCCTCGCCGTCCAGCCCGGCCTCGACGGCGAGCCGGACCAGCTCGTCGTCGTCGAAGACGGAGCGCTCCTCGGCGAAGTTCGCCCGGTAGGCGAGGGTCAGCAGCTCGTCCTGACGGCCGCGCGCCTTGGCCAGGTGCAGCAGCCGGTGGATGTCGAAGGTGTTGCCGTGGTCGCGTCCCTCGGTGTGGTAGCCAAGCCCTTCCGCCTGCGCGTTGGCCGCGACATTGGCCTCCATGGACGCGGCCTCCTCACGGGTGCGGCCGTACTTCTGCGCCAGCATGTCGATCACCAGCGCGGTGTCGCCCTTGGTCCGGCCCGGGTCGAGCTCGAAGGAACGGTGCACCACCTCGACCTCGTCGCGGTGGGCGAACTCCGCCAGGCCCTTCTCGAAACGGGCCTTGCCGATGTAGCACCACGGGCAGGCGATGTCGCTCCAGATCTCGACGCGCATGACTTTTCCGCTCTCCAGGGTCTCGGGTGGTACGGAGGTCCCCTCCGCACACAGGTCGAACAACGGAAGGGGACCTGCTGATTCCCGAGCGGGACAGCCCCTTCCGGCTGGACGGGGCGCAGGACGAGGGGGTCCGGTTTCGCTTCGCTCCCCCTTCACCGGCCCGCACATGCCGAGGGCCGGACGCCGCACGGGACCAGGAGAGGAGACCTGCGGCCCGGGTGCCGGACCCGGCGCTCCCCGCGTGGCGGCGGCGGACCGGCACTCGTCACCCAAGCTGCTCAGTCGGACTTGGTGTACGTGAGCTGCTCGCCGCTGTCCGCGTTCTCGCGACGCAGCGAGCCGTCCGGGAGCAGAGTGAGCGTGGTGGGGCGGCCCGCGGTGCAGGACGACATCGGTTCACCGACGGCGACCGTGGAGGGGCCGACCTCGACGGGCCCGTCCGGGGACGGTTCCGCGGTCAGGATCGCCTCGAAGACACAGTGGTACGAGCCCCCGTTGTCGAGCGGCCCGTCCGCGGTGAGGCTGAGGACGGTCCGGCCGACGGTGCCCTGCTGGATGACGAGCTCCCGGGTGGAGCGGCCCGCGGCGTTGTCGATCGCGCCCGACCAGGTGCCGAGGTATCCGGCCGGGATGGAGCCGTCACCGTCCCCCTTGTCGTCGGCCGGGTCCGACTCGGCCGGCTTCGACGCGGCCGGTCCCGCCCCGGGCTGTTCCTTCACGGCCTGCTCCTTCCCGGAGTCCGGGCCGCGCACCAGTTGGACGACGACGAAGGCCAGCGCGACGGTCAATACGGTGATCGTGGTGATAAGCGCCCATCTGCGCGTCATGAATTCCCTCAGGAGGTGCGGCATAAATGTGTCACTGGTGATCACGAGTCCGACCCTGAAGTGGTTCAGTGTGCACGTAAGTTGTGACATGCCTGTGAGACAGCGGACCTGTCCGGCCCACCCAGGCACATGACCGGCATTCCCCGGTTCTGTGGGGACTGGCCGGTCGTGGTCGCGGCAGCCTACTGATCCCCGGACCGGGCATCCCCGTCCCGCAGGAGGAGGCGCAGGACGAGGTGGCTCCCGGAGTGCGGGGCGTCGGGGTCCGGGGTCCAGCCGTGGTGGGCGTAGAAGGACTGGGCCCTGGTGTTGGGGGCGAAGACCTCCAGCCGGGCGGCCGTCACCCCGGCGTCGCGCCATGCGTCGGTGCAGGCGGAGTGCAGGGCGGTGCCTATGCCCGCACGCCACTGGGAGGGGGCGACATGGAGCTGGGTGAGGTTCATGATGCCGTCGCGTACGGCGTAGGCGGCGATCCCGGCCAGGGCGCCGTCCCGTTCCGCGCACAGGACGGTGGCGTCGGGGCGTTCGACGGCGCGCGACCAGCCGTCGCGGCTGCGGGCGACCTCGTCGGCCCCCAGGTACTCCTCGGCGGGGAGGTGGCCGCGGTAGTACGTGGCGCGGGCCTCGGTGTGCAGCAGGACGATGGCGTCGATGTCGGCGGGGGTCGCTTCTCTGATCATGAAGAGGAGGACGCGCGGGTCCGGCCCGCAGGTTGCGCCGGGCCGGAAACCGCGCGCCCTCTTGGCCGTTCAGGGCGCCGCTAGAGCTTTCCGGCTCCCGCTCCCGACGTCACCGACGCGACGACGGCCGACGCGGGCTCGGCGGTGTAGCTGTACGGCGGGGTGGTGAAGGAGCCGGTCCGCGAGATCTCGGTGGCGGCGCCGCCGAGGTCGTTGCCGCGCTCGACGACGTAGCCGTCCTCGTCGCTGCTGCGGGTGGTGGTGATGGCGATCTTGGTGGTGCGGAAGACATTGTTCTCGACCAGCAGCTGCGCACCCATCCGGGAGTGCACGGCGGTGTCCGCGCCCTCGACGAAGTTGTCGTAGAAGTGGCCGGTGCCGAAGCGGAGGCTGGGGATGCGCGAGTAGACGTTCTGGAAGTGGTTGTGGTGGTACGTCACATGGAGGTGCCCGGTGTCCTCGCCTGCGTTGTTGTCACTGTGCCCGACGAGGCTGCCCTTGTAGTGGTTCTTGAAGGTGTTCCAGGAGACGGTGACCTGGTCGGAGGCGTGGGTGATGTCCAGCAGGCCGTCGTAGTAGTCCTTGTCGTGGTCACGGTCCGCGGAGAAGGAGTTGTGGTCGATCCACACCTTGGTGGAGTTCTGCACGGTGATGCCGTCGGCGGGTGCGACGGGCTTGCTGATGCTGAGGTTGCGCACGACGATGTTCGACGCGTTCTTCAGGCGCAGGCCGCCGCCGGTGAATCCGGCGGACGAACCGACGCCGAGCACCGTGGTGTTGGAGCCGATGTCGACCTGCCCGCTGAGCGTGATCAGGCCGTCGACCTTGACGGTCTTGGCGGTGTCGCCGCTGACCGCCGCGGTGAACGCGGCGAGCGTGCTGACGGTCACCGCCGGGGCGCTGCCGCCACCGGTGGTACCCGCGCCGAAGCCGACCGGGGTGGTCTCGGCGGCCCCGGCGGTGCCGGGGAGGGCGGCGACGGTGAGAGCGCCGACGGCGGCGGCAGCGGCCAGTGCGGTGAGACGGCTGCGGCGGAGCTGGGTGCGCATGGGGGGTCCCTTCTCGGTACGACGAGGTGCGGTGCACTCATTCGTCGCCGCCGAGGGCCCGCGGGTTGCCGGGTCGGGGCACGCGATCCAGGGGCCCCGCCCGGGGCGTGCCCGGTGTACGGGTACGTCGCCACGCCCGAGCGGCGCGGGTGCTCAGCTGCCGGAGCCGGCGTCCGCGCCGTTGCGCCAGACGGTGACGTCCAGCGTCAGGTACGTACTGGGTGATTCCTCGGCCGAGAAGCCCTGGACCGTCACGAGGCCCAGGTGTCCCGTTCCCGTGGTGACGCAGAGCCGGCGCCCCTTGGAGAGTTTGTCCACGTAGACGGTCTGGCTGAACCGGGTCTCCGCGCGGCAGGCGTCGAGCGATCCCGGCTGCCCCGGATCGAGCAGGGCCAGATGCCCCTCCGTGCTCTCCGCGTCGAGGTAGCCGCCGGTGTCGTACGAGAGCTCGTACCCGCCGTCCTCGCCCTGCTGCGGCCGGAGGGCGTCGTCCCCGAGCGTCAGGTGATAGCCCGCGGTGAGGTTGATGCCCTTGTGGACGGAGGGCTTCGGATCCTGCTTGGCGTCCGGCTTCCGGTCGGCCGTCCCGCTCCCGCCGCCGCTGCGCTCGCCCTGCGACGAGCCGCCGCCCTGTGCGGTGTCGTCGTCCTTGCCCTTGAGCATGTCGTACGCCGAGCTGCCCACGACGGCGAGGACCAGCGCGGCGGCGATGGCGATGGCCGCGTTCCGTTTGCCCGTGCTCTTCGCGGGACCGGCCACCGGGTGACCGGGGTGGCCCGGCTGCCCCGGATACATGGGCTGCCCCGGGTAGGTGGGCTGACCGGGGTACGTCTGCGCGTGCGACGGGAACTGGGTCGGGGCGTGGGCCTGCGCGGGCGCCTGGGCCGGGAACTGCGTGGGGGCGTGGGCCTGTGCCTGCGCCGGCGTGCGGTACTGCTGGGGCTGAGCGGGCTGCGTGGGCTGATACGGGTGCTGCGTCGCGGGTGGGCCGTAGCCCGGGGGCGCGGCGGCCACGGGCGCCGTCGGTGAGTAGACGGCCGACGGGGCGGTGGCCGGGGGCGGGGGTGTCTGGACCGGGGCCGGGGCCGCCGCCCGCCCGGTGATGTCGGCGGCGACCGGGACCGGCAGCCAGTCCTCGGGGCGGCGCAGCACCGTCTCCGCGTTCGCGGACTGGCAGAGCCCGATGACCTCGGCGACCGAGGGCCGGGCCGCCGGGTCCTTGGCGAGGCACCGGGTGACCAGCTCCGTCAGCCGTTCCGGGACCCCGCCGAGATCGGGCTCCTCGTGGACGATCCGGTAGAGCACCCCGTGCGAGGTCCCCTCGCCGAACGCCGGCCTGCCCGTCGCCGCGTACGCCGCGACCTGGCCGAGCGCGAAGACGTCGGTGGCCGCCGTCACCCGTTGCCCGGCGGCCTGTTCCGGGGCCATGAACGAGGGGGTGCCGATGGTGACGCCGCTGCCGGTGAGCGAGGTGGCGTCGGCGGCGTACGCGATGCCGAAGTCGATGACGCGGGGCCCGTCGGCGGCGAGCAGCACGTTGGAGGGCTTGAGGTCGCGGTGCACGATGCCCGCTCCGTGGATGACGTGCAGCGCCTCGGCCATGCCCGCGATCAGCAGCAGCACCGCCTCGACCGGCAGCGCGCCGTGCGCGACGACCGCGTCGGCGAGCGAGGGGCCCGGTACGTACGCGGTGGCCAGCCAGGGCTGCGCGCCGTCGGTGTCGGCGTCGATGACGGGCGCGGTGAACAGTCCCTGCACCCGCTGCGCGGACCGCACTTCCTGGGCGAACCGGCGGCGGAACTCGGGGTCCTCCCCGAATTCGGGACGGATCACCTTGATGGCCACGGGCCGCCCGCCGGGGGTGTACGAGAGGTACACCTTGCCCATGCCGCCCGCGCCGAGCCTGGCGGCCAGCCGGTATCCGGCGATGGTGACCGGATCGTCCCCCGCGAGCGGCTGGAAAACCTGTGGGGAACTGCCCCGTTCCGGCTGCTGACCACTCATCGAACTCACGTCTCCCCGTATGGAACTCTGCACGGGATCCCGGATGGATTCCTGGGTGGATTCCTGGAGGGACCCCTGGACGGACCGCCGCTGGGCCGCCGTACGGGCCCGCGCTGTCGGGTGGCACCTTATCCAAGGATCCGCCGACGGCCGGGCTGACGGTCGGTCAGTCCAGGTACACCGGCAGCGCGTCCACTCCGTACACGATCGAGAGCTTCCGGAACTCCAGCTCCGCCGCCGGCACGGCGAGGCTCAACCGGGGGAAGTTCGCGACGAGTTGGGGGAAGGCCGCCCGGAGTTCCATCCTGCCCAGCTCCGCTCCGATGCAGCGGTGGATGCCGTGGCCGAAGGCCAGGTGGGAGGAGACGGGCGGGCGCGACGGGTCGAAGGCGTCCATCGCGGGGCCCAGGCGCGGGTCGCGGTCGGCGGCGCTGAGCGAGACGATGACGATGTCGCCGCCGGATATGCGCACGCCGCCCAGTTCCAGGTCCTCGCGGGCGAAGCGCGGGAAGGCCGTCTGGACGACCGTGAGATGGCGCAGGAGTTCGTCGACGAAGGGGGCCGCGACGGCGGCCGGGTCCTCCGCGTCACGGAGAGCGGTGAAGTGCTCGCGGTCCTGGAGCATGATCAGCGTGCCGAGGGCGAGCATGCTCGCGGTCGTCTCCAGGCCGCCGGTGAGGACGCCGTCGGCGAGGCCGGTGAGTTCCTCGTCGGTGACGCTGTCGCCGTGTTCGCGGATGAGCATGCCGAGCAGACCGTCGCCGGGGTAGCGCCGCTGCTGTTCGACCACGCCGTGCAGATAGTCACGGGACCGGGAGATGGCGCCGAAGGACGCGCCGACGCCGCCGAGCACATCGAAGCGGGCCACCGAGAACTGCTGGAACGCCTCCCGCTCCTCGTAGGGGACGCCGAGCAGTTCGCAGATGACCAGCGCCGGGACCGGGAACGCGAAGTGCTCGACGAGATCGACCCGGCCCTCGGCGTCCGCCGCCTTGGCCAGTCCGCCCAGGCTCTCCTCGACGATCGCATGGATACGGGGGGTGAGGCGGCCCAGGCGGCGCATCGTGAACTCGGGGGTGAGCAGGCGCCGCAGGCGGGTGTGGTCCGGCGGGTCGCAGAAGCCCAGGCCGCCCGGCTGGTGGTTCTCGGCGACACCGGTGCGGCCGACGAGGTGGGCGAAGTCGTTGCTGAAGGCGCGGGCGTCGCCGAGGACCTGCTTGGCCTCCTCGTATCCGGAGACCAGCCAGACCGTCATGCCGGGTATCGGCAGCCGGCTGACCGGTTCGCGGTCGCGCAGCGCGCCGAGTTCGGGGACGGGGTCGAGGCCGTCGCGGCGCAGCGGCAGCAGCGCGGCGTCGGGCAGCTGCGAGAGGGCGGAGAGGTCGAGGGAGGTGCCCTTCGACCTGAGGCGGGCGAGGTAGCGGCGCGTGAGCCAGGTCGCCATCGCGGAACGTACGGACATGCTGTGCTCGCATCTGTGAGGTGGGACGAACAGGGCCGGTGCCGATGCCGGTTACGAGAAGGGGGCGGGAGGGGAAATCCTGCCGGACCGGTGAGCGGGCGTCCCCAGGGGGCCGCCGGAACGGCACTGCGGGGCCGGACGTGCCGCGGGTCACGGGGCGGCGAGCGAGGGACCATGACCGGTGAACCGCTCCGGCCCCGCTCATGTGGTGAGCGGGGCCGGGCAGTTGACGGAGGGCGGGGCGGCCGGACTCCGTGGGCGTGTGCGGGGGACGGCGGCGCCTCAGCGGCCGTCGCGCAGGTCGGTGAGCCCCTCGGCCCGGAAGGTGATCCGGTCGAAGACCGCGCCGCATCCCTCCCCGGTGGGTGACTGCACCAGGAATCCGGCGAGCGCGGACGCCCGCTCCTCGGGGGTACCGAGGGTGAAGGTACGGACGAAGGTCCAGGTCTCGCCGTCGGCCGAGGCGTGGAAGGCGAAGGCGCCGCCGGTGCGGCTCAGCCGCAGCCAGCAGTGGTCCTCCTCCACGACGAAGGAGTTGGCGTCGTCGGAGTGCCCGCGGGTGACGACGGTGCAGATGGTCGGGGTGTGCGGGGAGAGTTCCAGGCAGAGCTTGGCCCACTCCCGTTCGCCGACGTGCAGATAGAGCACCCCCGCGTCGAAGGCGGCGGCGAAGCCGACCCGTACGCGGGCGAGCAGCTGGAAGTCCCCGTCCGGGACCGCACCGAGCAGGCGCGGCGCGTCGGTGGCGGATGTCAGGTCGTCACCGCCCGGTGGTACGAAGCGGTCCTGCCCGGCGCCGGCCCGGCCGGTCAGCACGCCGTCCGCGTAGGCCCAGCGGCCCTCGGGGCCGAACGCCCGCAGCGGGAAGGGGATCTCGGGGAGGTGGGTCGTCATGCGCGTCGTCCGTCCAGGCGGCGGGGCAGGCCCAGCGGGTTGTCCTCGCGCAGTTCCGGCGGCAGCAGGGCGGCGGGGGTGTTCTGGTAGCTGACCGGGCGCAGCCAGCGTTCGACGGCGGTGGTGCCGACGGAGGTGGAGGTGGAGGTGGAGGCCGGGTAGGGGCCGCCGTGGTGCTGGGCGGGGGCGACGGCGACGCCGGTCGGCCAGCCGTTGACGAGGACGCGTCCGGCGAGCGGGGTGAGGGCGGCGAGCAGGTCCGCCGCACCGCCGTCGGCCTCCTCCGCGGAGATCTGGAGGGTGGCGGTCAGGTTGCCCGGGAGCCGGGAGAGCACCGCGGTGATCTCGTCATCGGACGCGTACCGCGCGATGACGGTGACCGGGCCGAAGCACTCCTCCAGGAGCGCGTCGTGCGGGCCCTCGGCGGCCAGCCGGTGGGCCGGTACGGTCAGGAAGCCCGCGGACACGGTGTGTTCGCCGCCCGCGCCGGGGGTGACGGGGGCTTCCACATCGGCGAGCGCGGCCCGTTCGCCGACGCCCGCGAGGAACGCGTCCCGCATCCGGTGGTCGAGCATCACTCCGGCGTCGGTGTCGCTGACGGTCTCGGTGAGGGCCTTCAGCAGCCGGTCCCCGGCCTCGCCCGCGGGGGCCAGGACGAAGCCGGGCTTGGTGCAGAACTGCCCGGCGCCCATGGTCATCGAGGCGCCGAGGCCGGCCCCGATCTGCTCGCCGCGCTCGGCGGCGGCCGCCTCGGTGACGACGACGGGGTTGAGGGAGCCGAGTTCACCGTGGAAGGGGATGGGGGCGGGCCGGGCGGCGGCCGCGTCGAACAGGGCCCGTCCGCCGCGTACCGAGCCGGTGAAGCCCGCCGCGCTCACCAGCGGGTGCTTGATCAGCTCGATGCCCGCCGCGAAGCCGTGCACCAGGGTCAGTACGTCCTCGGGGAGCCCGACCCGGGCCGCGGCGCGGCGGATCACGGAGGCGCACAGCTCGGAGGTCGCGGGGTGGTCGGGGTGCGCCTTGACGACGACCGGGCAGCCGGCCGCGAGCGCGCTCGCGGTGTCGCCGCCGGGTACAGAGAAGGCGAGCGGGAAGTTGCTGGCCGCGTAGACGGCGACGACGCCGAGCGGGATCTTGTAACGGCGCAGGTCCGGCCAGGGCGGGGTCCTGGTCCCGTCCTCGTGGTCGATGTGGATGTCGAGGTAGGCGCCCTCGTCGACGACCTCCGCGAAGGCCCGCAACTGTGCCGCGGTGCGGGCGAGTTCGCCGGTGAGCCGGGCCGGGCCGAGCGCGGTCTCCGCGTCGGCGGCCTCGATGACGTGCTCCCCCGCCTCGGCGAGCAGATCGGCCGCGGTGCGCAGGAACGCGGCACGCACGGTCCGGTCGGCGAGGGCGTCGCGTACGGCGTGTGCCGCCCTGACCGCCCGGTCGACCTCCTCCGCTGTAGCCTCCACCGCAACCTGCTCGCGCGGGTTCCCGGTTCGGGGGTCGACGCTCCAGACTGGTGCTGCTGCCACCGTGTTTCCTTCCCGGTCCGCTGCCACGCTTCACGGCGTTGTTCGGTATTCTGAACAGCGTTCCTGATCATGAATGTGCTGGGACTCTATTTCCGTGCGTTCAGTGTTGGCAAGAAGTCACAGGATTTTGGCGTGAGGCTGGAAAGGGGCGTAGGGCGATGTCGGTTGCCGAGTCTGGTGGGGCACAGGTCAAGTCCGCGGTACGGACGGTGGAGCTGCTCGAATACTTCGCGGGGCGCCCCGGCATGCACTCGCTCGCCGCCGTCCAGGAGGCCGTCGGCTACCCGAAGTCCAGCCTCTACATGCTGCTGCGCACACTGGTGGAACTGGGCTGGGTGGAGACCGACGCGACGGGCACCCGGTACGGCATCGGGGTGCGCGCCCTGCTCGTCGGTACGTCGTACATCGACGGCGACGAGGTCGTGGCCGCCGCCCGCCCCACCCTGGACCGGCTCTCCGACGACACCACGGAGACCATCCACCTGGCCCGCCTCGACGGGACGAACGTGGTGTACCTCGCCACCCGGCAGTCCCAGCACTATCTGCGCCCGTTCACCCGGGTCGGCCGTCGGCTGCCCGCCCACTCCACGTCCCTCGGCAAGGCGCTGCTGGCCACCCACAGCGACGAGCAGGTCCGCAAGATGCTGCCCGAGACGCTGCCCGCGCTGACCGAGCACACCCTCACGGACCGCGAGAAGCTGATCGAGGAGCTGCACCTCATCCGCGAACAGGGGTACGCGGTGGACCGTGAGGAGAACACCCTCGGCCTGCGCTGCTTCGGCGTCGCGATCCCCTACCGGACGCCCGCGCGCGACGCGATCAGCTGCTCGGTGCCGGTCGCCCGGCTCACTCCCGCGCACGAGCAGATGGTCAAGGACGCCCTGTTCGACGCCCGCGACCGGCTCACGCTCGCCACCCGCCGGCTCTGACGAACCTCCCGCGCCCGGAACGGGACGGCGAACCTCCCGCGCGGGATCGTGGGGCGGCCAACTGCCGCCGCCCCACGCGCGGATGCCCGATCCGGCGGCCCCGGTCCCGGTCCTGGGGGCCGTTGCCGAGTGGCGCCCGGCGGATGAGGGCGTCTCCGCCGGACGGCGGAGACGGATCGTCGCCACGCACGACGTGCGGAAGCGGGCCGCACGGAAACGTGGCCGCCATGACACCCACACCACGTACCTCCCGCACCCCGGCGCCCCTCGCGCCCGCGCCCCGCACCGGCCGCGCCCGCGCCGTGCTCCGTACGCTCGCCATCGCGGCCTGCCTGCCCTACATCGCCCTCAAGTCCGCCTGGACAGCGGGCAGTCGGCTCGGAATCCCGGACCACAGCACCCTGCTCGACCACCGCACCACGATGATCCTCGCCAATGGTGTGTCGGCGCTGATGGACGGCGCGGTCGTCGTCCTCGCCCTGCTGCTCACCCGGCCCCGCGGGCACCGGGTGCCCGCCTGGCTGCTGGTCCTGCCGGTCTGGGTGGCGACCGGGCTGCTCCTGCCGATCATGACGGGCTTCCCCCTCCAGATGCTGGTGAGACTGCTCGGCGGCGATACGGACGGCTCGGGCGCCGCCGCCCGCCCGTTCCTGGACGAGTGGGTGTTCGGCGTCGTCTACACGGGCTTCATCGTCCAGGGCCTCACCCTCGGCTCCCTGTTCGTGCTGCACGCCAGGGACCGCTGGGGACATCTGTGGCAGGGCACCGTGCGTGACCTGCCGGACAGCCCCACCACTCCCGTCCTGCGCCTCGCCGCGGTCGCGGCCGCGCTGCTCGCCCTCGTGCCGGGCACCATGCATCTGCTCTGGGCCACCGGTTCGACCGCGGGGCTCAACGAGGGCCGCATCGCGGAACGCACCGGCGACTTCTCCGTCCTCCAGTCGGTCGACGCGCTCTTCGCCGTCACCGCGGCCACCGGGGCCCTGCTGCTCGCCTTCCGGCTCGGCGGACGGCTCCCCCTCACCGTGCCGCTCGCCCTGGCCTGGGGCGGTTCCGGGGCGGTGGCCTGCTGGGGCGGCTGGATGAGCATCGCCTCGCTGGGCGGGGTCGACGGCATCGGGGACCGGCCGACCCCGGCGATGGGCCTCATCTACGCTGTGCAGATGCTGGTCGGGATGCTGGTCCTCACCCTGGGCGCGTACTTCCTCGCCGAGCGGGACGCGGCGGAGGCCCGGCCGTTGCCCGCCGCCCGCGCGTGACCGCGCTGTTCGGGCGCCGGGCCAGGCTGCGGTGGCTGCATCTGATCATCGGCGGCGCGCTGCTGATGCCCTACTTCCTGGTCGGCATGGTCGCCGTCGGCGCCTCCGGCGGGGACGACGGGGTCTTCTCGTCCATCACCGGCCGGTTCACCGCGTTCGCGTACGCCCTGCCGATGGCCGCGGTCACCGGACTCTTCCCGCTCGTACGGCCCCTCTCGGTGGCCGCGGCCCGTGCGCTGTGCGGCATTACCGCCGAGCGGCTGGCCGAGGGCCCGGCCCGGACCCGGCAGGCCAGGGTCAGGGCCGCGGGCTGGTACACCCTGCACCTGGCGCTGGGCGGTGTCGTCAGCGGCATGACGCTGGCGCTGACCCCGTTCGCGGTGGGTGTGATGGGGCTGCCGTTCTCCGCGGCGCTGCGGGATTCCGCGCTGCTGGGGCTGCCACCGGCGCTGGACCGGCCGTGGATCGTGGCCCTCACCCCGCTCGCCGGGCTCGCGCTGCTCTGCGCGCCGGCCCTGAGCGCGGCGGCGGCCGGGGAGCTGCTGGCCCGCCGGGCGCCGGTGCTGCTGGGGCCGACGCCCGACGACCGGCTGGCCGCCGCCGAGCGCCGGGCGGCCGCTCTGGCGCTGCGCAACCGGCTCGCCCGGGAACTGCACGATTCGGTCGGCCACGCCCTGAGCGCGGTGACCCTCCAGGCGGGAGCGGCCCGCCGGGTCCTGGCCGACGATCCGGAGTTCGTCCGGGAGGCGCTGGCCGCGATCGAGGAGACCACCCGGCGCACGGTCGGTGAACTGGACTCCATGCTCGGTCTGTTGAGGCAGGACGGCGAGTCGGCGAACGGCCCGGAGGACGGCGTCCCCGCCCTGGACCAGGGACCGGGGCAGGGACCGGGGCAGGGACCGGGGCAGGGACCGGGGCTGGACGCGCTGGACGGGCTGCTGGCGCGCTGCGGGGTTCCGGTGGCGTACGAGGCGCTGGGCGAGCCCGGCGCGGTCACGGGGGCCGTGTCGGGAGAGGCGTACCGGATCGTGCAGGAGGGACTCAGCAACGCCCTGCGGCACGGCGCGGGCGGGGCACCGGTGGAGCTGCGGATCGCGGTCCGCGAGGAGGATCTGGAGA
Source organism: Streptomyces sp. NBC_01237 (assembly GCF_035917275.1). NCBI lineage: Bacteria > Bacillati > Actinomycetota > Actinomycetes > Kitasatosporales > Streptomycetaceae > Streptomyces > Streptomyces sp. NBC_01237. Next base: position 1,989,760 of record NZ_CP108508.1, read on the forward strand.
TCACGATGGAGAACCCGCTGTCCGGGCGGCCCCCGGTGCTGCGGCCCGGCGGAGGCAGGGGGCTGCGCGGCATCGCCGAACGGGCCGCGCTGCTGGGCGGCCGCACCGAGGCCGGTCCCCACGGCGGCACCTGGCGGCTGACCGCCCGGCTGCCCCTGGACGCCGCCGGGCGGGCGGAGCGATGAGCGACGTCATCCGGATCGTCGTGGCCGACGACGAGCGCATGGTCCGTACGGCGCTGCGCGTGATCCTGGACGCCGAACCCGGTCTGGAGGTCGTCGGCGAGGCTGCCACCGGGGCCGAGGCGCTCTCCGTGGTGCGCTCGCTGCGCCCCGACGTCGTGCTGATGGACGTCCGGATGCCGCAGACCGACGGCATCCGGGCCACCGAGCGGATCCTGGCCACCGTCGACGGACCACCCCGGATCGTGGTCGTGACGACCTTCGAGAACGACTCGTACGTGTACGAGGCGCTGCGCGCCGGGGCCGCGGGCTTCCTGCTGAAGCGGGCCGCGGCCGGGGAACTCGTCCAGGCGGTGCGACTGGTCGCCCGCAGCGAGTTCCTGCTGTACCCGTCCGCCGTACGCGATCTGGCCGCGGCGTACGGGGCACCACGGGCACCGGCGCCCCCGGACTGGGTGGCGCGGCTGACCGAGCGGGAGGCAGCGGTGCTGCGGCTGATGGCGGCGGGCCTGACCAACGCGGAGATCGCGGGGCGGCTCGACGTGGGCGCGGCGACGGCGAAGACCCATGTGGCGGCGGTCCTGGCGAAGACCGGCGCCCGGCACCGTACGCACGCGGTGATCGTGGCGTACGAATCCGGGTTCATCACCCCCGGCTGAGCCCCCCGCCCGGCCGGTCGGGCGCCTGAGAAAACGGTGAGAAGGGGCACAGCCGGGAACGCCGGGCGCGGCCCCGCTCGTCCCTCCAGCGGGATGAACAAGACAATCAGGCGCGCTTCGGTCTTCTGTCTGCTGATGGTTCTCGCCCTGCTGGTGCGGGCGACCTGGGTGCAGGCGTACCAGGCACAAGCGCTCGCGGACGACAAGCACAACCGGCGGAACACCATCGCGCAGTACGCGCAGCCGCTCGGTGACATCGTCGTGGCCGGTTCGCCGGTCACCGGATCGAAGAGGACCACGGGTGGCGATCTCCAGTACAAACGCACCTACACGCAGGGCGATCTCTACGCGGCCGTGACCGGCTACAGCTCGCAGGCGTACGGGGCCACCCAGCTCGAAGGCATCTACGGCGACATCCTCGACGGCACGGACGACCGGCTGAAGAACCCGGCCGGTCTGCTCACCGGCGAGCAGGCCGCGCCGGGCAGTGTGCTGACGACCATCGACCCGGACGTCCAGAAGGCCGCCTACGAGGCGCTGGGCGACGACAAGGGCGCGGCCGTGGCCATCGACCCGAAGACCGGGCAGATCCTGGGCATGGTCTCCACTCCCTCGTACGACCCCTCGGCGATCAGCGGCACGACGGACGGCGACGCCTGGAAGCAGCTGCTCACCGACAAGGACAAGCCGCTGGTCAACCGGGCGCTGCGGCAGCCGCTGGCGCCCGGTTCGACCTTCAAGCTGGTGGTGGCGTCGGCGGCGCTGGAGAACGGGCTCTACGGCTCGGTCGACGAGCGGACCGACAGCCCCGACCCGTACACGCTGCCGGGCACCTCGACGGTGCTGCGCAACGAGAGCGCGTCCGCCCCGTGCGAGAACGCCACGCTGCGCACCGCGCTCCAGTACTCCTGCAACAACGTGTTCGCGAAGGTCGCCGCCGATCTCGGCCAGGACAAGCTGAAGGCCATGGCGGACAAGTTCGGCTTCGACACCGAGAAGCTGGACGTCCCGGTGCGGGCCGCGCCGAGCGTGTACCCGTCCGGCATGGACAAGGCACAGACGGCGCTGACGGGCATCGGCCAGTTCGAGGTCACCGCGACCCCGCTGCAGATGGCCATGGTCTCGGCGACCCTCGCCAACGGCGGGGAGCTGGCCTCGCCGCACATGGTCTCCAAGGTGACGGACGCGGACGGCGAGACGCTGGAGGACTTCGGCGACGGCGAGGCGAAGCGGGTCGTCTCGGAGTCGACGGCGAAGCAGCTGCGCAGCGCGATGGTCACCGTCGTCGAGGAGGGCACCGGCACCAACGCCCGTATCGCCGGGGCCGAGGTCGGCGGCAAGACGGGCACCGCGCAGAACGGCGTGGACAACAGCAACACCCCGTACGCCTGGTTCACCTCGTACGCGAAGGACCGTTCCTCCGGCAAGGAGGTGGCGGTCGCCGTGGTGATCGAGAGCTCGGACGCCTCCCGCTCGGAGACCAGCGGCAACGGGCTGGCGGCGCCCATCGCCCAGAAGATGATGAAGGCGGCGCTCAAGGGATAGCGGGCGCGGCCGGCCGCCTCGATGCCGCCCCCGGGGACCTGCCCCCGGGGGCGCCTTCCTGTCCGGCGGCGGCCTCCCGCGGCCGGCGGCCGAACGGTTCCCCGGTGACAGGGGGTTCAGGTTTTCGCCGTGGTGCGCCTTACTTGGATACGCACCCGTGTCGAAGCGCTTCCGGGGTGCGCTGGTACGCTCTCGCCCCGCTCGCACCCAGGTGCGAGGCCGTCGGTCGTACACAGGGCCCGCGCGTCGCGGATATCGGGCCAAGGGATTCGAGTGCAGAGAGAGGTACCCGTGGGCACAGTCGTCGACGATGCCGCTACCGCCGAGTTCCACGCGTTCTTCGAGGCGCACTACGCGGAGCTGGCCAGGCTCGCGCATCTGCTCACCGGTGAGGCCGACGCGGCCGACGATCTGGCGGCCGACGCGCTGATGGCGCTCTGGCACCGCTGGGACCGGGTCCGGGGTGCCGATCATCCGGTCGCGTACGCCCGGGGGGTCGTCGCGAATCTGGCCCGTACCCGCATCCGCAGCGCGGTGCGCGAGCGCCGCCGGATCGCGCTGTTCTGGGCGCCGCGCGGCAGCGGGGGCGGGGACGGGTACGCCGTCGAGGACCCCGACGTGCCCGCGGTCGTCGATGTCCAGGGGGCGCTGCGCAGACTGCCGTTCCGCAAGCGGGCGTGCGTGGTGCTGCGGCACGCGTTCGACCTGTCGGAGCGGGACACCTCGCTGGTCCTCGGGATCTCCGTGGGTACGGTCAAGAGCCAGACCTCGCGCGGGGTGGCGGAGCTGCAACGGCTGCTCGGCCCGGAGGGCGGCGCCGACCGGGTCCAGGTGGCCGTCGCGGCCCAGCGCGGCGGAGGAAGGCAGTGATGGACGAGGAGTTGCGGGAGCGGCTGCGGGACGCCGCACGGTCCCATCACCCGGACCGGGCACGGATGCTGGCCCGGATCGGACGGGGCCTGGCGGACGGACCCCCGGCCCGTGCCCCCCGGATGCCCCGTCGGGCGATGCCGTGGCTGCGGGTGGCGGGGGCGAGCGTCGCGGTGTGCGGGGTGCTGGTGGCCGGCGCGGTCGCGGTGACCTCGGCCGGGCACGGCGACGGGCCCGGTGAGCGGGTGGCCGCCCCGCCGCACTCCCCCGCGCCCGCACTCCCGCCGGCCCCGGCGTCGAAGGGCCCGCCGCGCGGAGCGCTGCCCGCCGCGAACGGGCCGCTGTGGACGGACGGTTCGGTGGACCCGAACAGCAACGCGTACTGGGCCCAGAGCAATGTGACGGTGAAGACCGGGGAGGCCCTCACCGCACTCACCGTGGAGCTGCGCGTCGCGCTCACCGGCGGGGTCGGTACGACGGGGTCCTGGCGCTCCCTGCCGGTGGCGGACTTCACCGCGTCGGCACGGGAGGAGGGCGGCTTCCTCGTCTACCGGTGGACGCTGAAGCCGGGGCGCACCGCTCCGGCCGGCACCCACACCTTCGCGGGTCAGTACAACCACGCGGAGGGCGAGCGGGACGCCGCCGGTGACGACTACACGGTCCGGGGCGGCACCTCGAAGCCGCCGGAGGGGCCGTTCGCCGCGGGCGGCGGCTTCACACCCCTGCGCTGATCCGGGGAAGCCGGGGAGTTGGAGAGCCGGGAAGCCGGGAAGCCGGAGGGTCGGGAAGCCGGGGGCCGGGAAATCCGGAAAGCCCCGGCCGACCCGGCAACCCTTCCCCCCGCGGTGGCGACCAAGGAGCGCACCCTCCCCCACCACGGAAGGAACGGGACACCGACATGCGGGAACGAGCCGACCGCCCCAGGCACACCGATCACCGACGGTCCACCGGCCGCCGGCGCACCCTCGCCGCCCTGACGGCCGCACTGGTCATGACCGGTGCGGCCGTCGTCACCGACCTGGCCGTGCGGCCGGCCGGCGCGGCCGAAGCGGCCACGGCCGCCGCCGACTGGCCCGCCGCCGGCGGCACCCAGCCGGTCACGGCGACCATCGAGGTCTCCGGGTCGTACGACGGCGCCCTCAAGCGCTTCTACGGAAGCGGCGACCTCGGGGACGGGGGCCAGGACGAGGGCCAGGACCCGATCTTCAAGCTGAAGGACGGAGCGACCCTGAAGAACGTCATCCTGGGCTCCCCGGCCGCCGACGGCATTCACTGCGCGGGCAGTTGCACACTCCAGAACGTCTGGTGGGAGGACGTCGGCGAGGACGCCGCGTCCTTCAAGGGCACCTCGTCGAGCGCCGTGTACAAGGTGACCGGCGGCGGGGCGCGGAAGGCTTCGGACAAGGTCTTCCAGTTCAACGGCGCGGGCAGCCTCACCATCACCGGCGGCTTCCAGGTCTCCGACTTCGGCAAGCTGGTGCGGTCCTGCGGCAACTGCTCCACCCAGTACAAGCGCACCATCACCGTCAGCGATGTCGATGTGACGGCGCCCGGCAAGGCCCTGGCCGGTGTCAACACCAACTACGGGGACACGGCCACGCTGCGGTCCGTGCGCATCCACGGGGACAGCGGCAAGAAGATCAAGCCGTGCGTCCGCTACACGGGCAACGACGACGGCGACGAGCCGACCGAGACGGGCAGCGGCCCCGACGGGACGTACTGCCGCTACGCCGCCTCGGACATCAGCTACGGCTGAGCACCGCCCCGGTCGTGAGCGGTGTGCGGGCCGCCGCGGGCCCGCGCACCGCATCCGGGTCCGCTGTCCGGTCCGTTACTGGCCCGCCCACCGCTTCAGCGTCGTCTCGGCCTTCGCCCGGTCCGCGGGCTTCAGCTTGGAGATCAGCGCGCCGTGGTTGGTGTTCGGTGCCTCGAAGAGCATCGAATCGTGCTTGGACGGCTTGAACCGCTCGGCGCTCCACGGGTCGTTCTGCCCGTAGACGAACATCATCCGCTCGCCCCGCCGGGTCACCCAGCGGTCGACGTCCTTGATGGTGCGGCCCTCGTACCGGGTGCGCATGTCGGCGGGCAGCACGGAGTTCGGCTGATAGATGTCCGGGTAGTTGCGCACATCCCTGAGGTGCTTGAACTTCAGGTCGGCCCAGCCCAGTTGGGCGGCGGCCTGCCGGTAGTAGGGTCCACTGCCCTCGGCTCCGGCGCCGTCGTCGGAGTAGATGCTCAGCCCGTGCGCCAGCGACCAGGCGTACAGCTCGTCGTCACCGGCGGTGCGTGCGTCGGGGATGTCCGGGCAGTCGGTGTACGTGCCGCTCTGCCAGAAGTTCCACACCTGGTCCAGGACCGAGAACTCGAAGGCCCGGTCGGCCGATCCGAGATGGGCGAAGGTGAGGCCCTGCTCCCGGGCGGTCGCCTCGAAGCGGGGCAGCATCCGGTCCCGCCGCACCAGCATCTCCCGCTGTACGGAGTTGAGCGCGGCCCGGCACGCGGGGGTGCCGACGGTCCTGAAGAACTTCTCGTAACCGCGATCGTCCTTGTTGTCCGCGTCGTTCGGCGCGACGTACGCGACGACGGCGTCCAGGTCGTCCGGGTAGAAGCGCTCGTGGTAGACCTGCGTCATTCCGCCCTTGGACGCCCCCGTGCCCAGCCACTTGGCGGTGTAGATCGTCTTCAGGGCCTCGACGACGGCGTGTTCGTCGCTCGCCTCCTGCCACACGTTCAGGTCGCGCCAGTCGACCGTCGCGGGCCGGGACTCGCTGAAGTAGCGGTGCTCGACGCTGACCTGGTTGGCGCCGAGGAGGGTGGTGATCTCACGGGTGGACGTGGCCAGCGCGTAGCCGCCGGTGTAGAGCACCATCGGGGCGGTCGCCGCCTTGTGCCAGAGCGTCAGCCGCTGCTGGAAGGTGCCGCGGGCCGGATTCCGGTGGTCGACGGGCTGCGTCAGGCTGAGCGTGTAGTAGGGGAATCCCTCTTTGACGGTCTGTGAGACGACGGTGAGTCCCGGTATCCGGTCCAGTTGCTCACGTACGTCCGTGGCGGCGACGGAGGCGGTGCCGGCCGGCGCGGTGCCGGCCGCGGCGGCCGCCGTACCGGTCAGCACGCCGGTGGCGGTGACGATTCCGGCGCAGAGCAGGGCGGGAAGCAGTTTGTGGCGCAACGCTCAGGTCCCCTCGGACGGGTGGTGCGATGGACACGACGGCCGCATAGTAATCGCTTTCCACGGCTGTGTGATCGTCCCGCGCGAGGGGACCCGCGACAAGGTCGGCGGGCTCTCAGCAACCCTTGCCCGCGCCCGCCCCTCGGCCGACGAGGGCCGGGACCGCCCGGGGGTCGTCGGTCCTGGTGCGCAGCGTCGGGGTCCAGCCGGCGCCCCGCGTCAGCTGCTCGTCGGGCACGCCCGCGTTGTGGACGGCGATCAGGTCGGTCCTGCGGCCGTTGACGTAGTTGTTCTCCGCGCTGACGGGTGCCTCCTTCCACTTCTTCAGGATCGTCGCCGCGTCGAACCGGGGGCCGGTCGTGAAGGCGTTGTGCTCGGCGACGAGCTGTGACTCCGCGCCGATGCCGTACGTGTAGCCGTAGGCGCTGTCCGCGGTGGCGACGAAGTGGTTGTTGTACGAGTCGACCTTGCCGAAGCGGACGCGGGGCGCGCGCTCCTTCACGTCCTGGAAGAGGTTGTGGTGGAGGGTGACGCGGAGCCTGCCGCGGTCGGTGGCACCGGCGCTGTCGCTGTTGCCGATGAGCATGGTCTTGTCGTGGTTCCTCAGGACGTTCCAGGAGATGGTGACCAGGTCGGCGCCGCGCACGATGTCGAAGAGGCCGTCGTGCTGCTGGTAGAGCTCGCCGTAGTGGCGCGGCTGGTCGGCGTCGTGCCGGTCGCCGTCGTGGAAGGTGTTGTGGTCGACCCAGACATGGCGGGAGTTGCTGACGACGAGGTTGTCGTACTCGGAGTTCCAGGCGCCCTTGTCCCCGTCGGTGGGGTCCCACTGCGGGAAGCAGTCGTAGGTGTCCTCGAAGGTGAGGTTGCGGACGATGACGTTGGAGACGTCCTTGACCTGAAGGCTCGCGCCGATGACGGTGGCGTCCTTCCCCACTCCGATCAGGGTGGTGTTGGACGGGACCCGGACGTTCACCGCGGCACTCTGCCGGGCGGCGGACGCGGCCCGCGCGTCCTCCAGCGGCCCGGAGACGGGCTCCTTGCCCCAGGTCGCCGGGTCGTAGGCGGCGAGGTACTTCTCCAGGGTGTAGCCGTCGCTCTCGTACGCCGCGCAGTCGACGGGCTCGCCCGCCGCGTCGGCGTTGCCGTGGACGGTTCCGGCGATGCGGACGATCTTGGGGGCATCGCCGGCGTCCTCGAAGGCGGCGAGGAGTTCGGCGCGGTCGGTGACGGTGTAGACGTGTTCGGGGGTGGCCGCCGAGCCGCCGGTGGTGGAGCCCTCGGCGGCGGCCCAGCCGTCGCCCGCGGGGAGCACGGCGCGTTCGGTCCCGGTGGGACGGGGCGCGGCCTGGGCGGGTACGGACACGGCGAGGGCGAGCGAGGCGCAGCCCGTCACCAGGGCGAGGGCACGGGCATGACGCATACGTGCGGGCATGGCGAATCCTTCACTGTCGTCAGGGATGGTGGAACGGGCCGCGCACACTCAGGCGCGCGACCTCGGGTACGGGGCCTCGGGTACGGGGCCTCGGGTACGGAGCCTCGGAGCGGACTCAGGGCAGCGGCGGCCAGGTGATCCGGTCGGCGGGGACCGGGGCGTCGAGGCCGGTGACCTCGTGCGGGGCGAGGACATGCCCGACCCGCAGCGCGCGGGCGGTCATCCGGGCCACCTCGATGGCGCCGGTGGGCCGGAAGTGGGTGTTGTCCTGCTTGCCGTCCGGGTGGTTCGGCCACTGGCCCGGCTCCACCCAGTTGAAGTACTCCAGGGTCCCGTCGGGGCCGAACTCCTGCCAGCGGGCCAGTGAGAGCGCCTGGATGTCGAGGAGCGGTACGCGTTCCTCGACGGCCAGGGCGCGCATGGCGTCCGGGTAGTCGCCGTGGGTGGGCCGCGCGGTGCCGTCGGCGGCGAACCTCCGCCGTTCCACCGGGGTGATGAGGACCGGCCGGGCCCGGTGGGCGCGGGCGCCGGTCACGTACCGGCGCAGATACTCCTGGTACGTGGTGTACGGGTCGGTGCCGCGGAGCGGGTCCTCGGTCTTCTCGTCGTTGTGGCCGAACTGGATGAGCACGAGGTCGCCGGGGCGCACCCGGTCCAGCAGTGCGGTGAGCCGGCCCTCGTCCACGAAGCTCTTCGAACTGCGTCCGTTCAGCGCGTGGTTGGCGACCCGGAGGGAGCGGCCGAGGAAGAACGGCAGGGCCGTCCCCCAGCCGGTCTCGGGTGCGGCGTCGGCGTATTTCCGGGCGGCCGTGGAGTCGCCCGCGATGTGCAGGGTTCCGGGCCGGCCCCCGCCGCCGCCACCGCGGGCGACGGCGGGGGTGGCGGCGAGGGCGAGGGGCAGCGCGGCGAGCGCGGCTGCCGCGCGTCGGCGGGTGAGGGACACGGAGGGACTGCCTCTCTCGTAGGACGTACGGGGAGAGCGCGTGGAGCGTGGTCCTGATCAGCCGTTGCCGATCTCCTTCCACTCCTTCTGGGCGGCGTTCAGCTCATCGGCGATCTTGTCCAGGAACGCCTTGGCCGTGACCTTGCCGAGCAGCAGCTTCTGGAACTCCGGCTCGTTGTCGGCCTTGCTGATGTTGTTCCAGTCGGGGAGGTAGTACGGCAGCTGGACGATCTTGGTGGAACCGTCGGTGAGCGACTTCGCGCCGAGCGCGGTCGGCTCGGTCGCGCCGATCCAGGGGTCCTTGGCCGCCTCGGTGTTGGCCGGTATGGCGCCCGCCGACTCGTTCCACTTGCTGTTGGACTCGTGGGAGGCGGCGAACTCGATGAACTTCCAGGCCGCCGTCTTGTTCTTGCCGGACCGGAACATGCCGAGTCCGTCGACGGGGTTGGAGACCTGGACCCGGGTGCCGCCGTCCCCGACCGGGTTGGGGATTCCGGCGAACTTCTCCTTGCCCAGGGCCTTCAGATGGTCCTGGTAGGAGCCCAGGTTGTGGCTGAGCATCCCGATGGTGCCGGTGTCCCACTGGGCGACCATCTTGGTGAAGTCGTTGTTGACGTCGGCGGCGGGGGTCGCCTTCTTGAACAGGGCGGCGTACTTCTCCAGCGCGGCGACGTTCTCCGGGTCGTTCAGAGTGGTGCTGTCGCCGTCCCAGAACTCCGTGATCCCGGACTGGCCGTACACCGCGTCGATGGCCTGGGCGATGGAGCCCGCGCCGCCGCGGATGGTGTAGCCGAACTTGTTGTTCTTGCTGTCGGTGAGCTTGTCGGCGGCCTCGTAGAACTTCGCCCAGGTGGTGGGCGCTTCCAGGTTCGCGGCCTCGAACAGGTCGGTGCGGTACCAGAGGGCGCCGTTGTTCGCGGAGGTCGGCACGGTGTACATGTCCTCGCCCCGGCCGCCCGCGACCTTGACGCTCTCGACCATGGACTCGACGAGCCTGCCGTCGAGGGAGGACTCCTTCAGCCGGTCGTTGACCGGCTCCAGCGCCTCCTGCGAGACGATGTTGGAGAGATAGGCGGTACCGACGCCGCCGACGTCGGGCAGGCCGCCGCCCGCGATCGCCGTGTCGTACTTGGACTGGACGTCGGCGATCGGGATCGGGACGTACTTCACCCGGATGTCCGGGTACTTCTTCTCGAAGTCCTTGATGATCTCGGTCCAGACGGCGGTGCGCGGACCGCCGTTGTTGTCCCAGAAGGTGATCTCGCCCTTCCCGCTGCCCTCCTCGCCCGCGCCGCTGCCGTCGTCACCGCAGGCGGTGGCGGTCAGGGCGAGCACGGCGGACAGGGACACCGCTGCCGCGGCGCGCCCCCGGTGCGTCTTGGAGATGTTCATGGTCGGCTCTTCTCTCTCGGTTCTCCGGGGTCTCCCGGATGGGGCGGGATGTGCTGGACGTGTGCGTGCGTGTGGGGGCGTCACCGGTGGGTGGGGGTGTGCGGGGCCCAGCCGTCCTCGCCCGCGAGGTAGTCGCCCACCTCGTGGCGGGCGGCCTCGGCCGGGGTGAGCTGCGGCCGGTCGGCGGTGACGGCGGCGCCGGGACCGTACGTCCGGTACTCGGCGAAGCGCGCCTCCCGCCACGGGAAGCCGCTCATATCGGTCCAGGGGCTCGCCCTGACGGCGGCGGGCAGCAGGGTCTCGCGGATCAGGACCTGGCCGATGGCGTCGGGGTTGCCGCTCGGGTGCCAGGGCCGGCCGAGGTGGAAGGAGTCCGCGGGTGCGTCGCTGATGATCCGGCTCCGGGTGATCAGGAAGCCGTACGGATTGTCCTTCCAGGTCGAAGCGGCCGTGATGTAGCCGTTGTTGGTGTCGGAGCCACGGCTGAGCGCCTTGATCACCGAGTTCTCGATGACGGTGGTGGCGCGGCCGTAGATGAAGTCGACGTCGCCCTCGATGTACGAGTCCGTGAGGTAGACCCGCGCCTTCTGGGTGAGGACGGGGGTGTCGGTCATCAGGGTGTCCTGGTTGCCGAGGAAGGCGGTGTCCGTGAAGGTCAGCCGGTCGCCGGTGGTCTTCACGGCGAGGGCCTGCTCACCGTTCAGCTCGACGGCCGCCTCGTCGAAATCGTTGGAGAAGGTCAGGTTGCGGGCGGTGAAGTCGTTGCCCTCGACGACCACGGTGGCGCTGCCCCAGGAGCCCTGGGTGGTGCCGTCCGGCTTGAGTTCACCGGACGGGGTGTCGAAGACGATCAGGGTGTCCGCGCGGTCCCGTCCGGTGCCGACGAGGGAGACGTATCGCTGGTCCCTCCCGATCCGCACGTGCTCGCGGTAGGTGCCGGGCGCGAGCCGGACCGTGACCCGTCCCTCGTTGCCCGCGGGCACGGCGTCGACGGCGGACTGCACGGTCGGGTAGTCGGCGGGGACGCGGAGCACGGTGTCGGTGCCGATGTCCTTGCGCGGTCCGGCGTGGCGGGTGACCAGTGCGGGTACGTCGGCGGCGCGGTCCAGGGTGTACGGGTAGAAGTCGCGCGGTTCGAACGCGGTGCCCCGGGCGTCGGTGCGGCCCCGGGTGTTCTTCAGGATCGAGCCGCGCTGGACCAGTTCGGCGGTGGCGTCGGCCTGGTAGGGGTGCTGGACATCGCGGTAGTAGCTGTTCTCGATGACCATCTTCGTGGCGCCGCGGGCCCAGTTGCCGTACGTCCACAGCGGGTCCCCGTCCGCGACCTGCGCGGAGAGGTAGTTGTTGTAGAGGTGGGCGTAGGCGCAGTTGTCGACGGACGGGTTGCGCTGCTTGGTGCCGCTGAACCAGTTGTGGTCGATGGTGATCTGCGTCTTGACGTTCTCGGTCCAGCCGATGCCGAACGCCTTGTTGTGCTGGTCGAAGCGGTTGTAGGAGACGGTGATGTACTCGCTGTCCTTGCGGATGTCCAGGAGCCCGTCGCCCATGTGCGTGAGCCGGTTGTGGTCGATCCACACGTGGTCGACGGAGTCCATCTGGATGGCGTCGAAGTCGGTGGTCTTGCCGTCCCAGTCGCCCTCGACGTAGGAGTCGCGGATGGTGAGGTTGCGGATGATGACGTTGCTGGTGCCGGGGTTCAGGTGCAGTTCGCCGTGGACGATCTCGGCGGTGTCGCCGACGCCGACGATCGTCTTGTTCGAGGTCACGTCGATGTCGTGGCCGAAGGGTTCGACGGCGAGGGAGCCGGCGACGCGGATGATGTAGGGCTCGCTCGCGCCGGCGTAGCGCGCCAGGTCCGCCTGGGTGGAGACGGTGACGACCCTGCCCCCTCGGCCGCCGGTGGTCCCGCCGGCCAGCGAGGCGAAGCCGTGCGGCGTGTCCGTCCAGGTGCGGTCGGCGGCGGGCCGTCCGGCGGACGGGCCGTCGGCGGTCGCGGGGGTGGCGGCGGTCGCGGCGCCGGGGGCGCTCGGCAGCAGGAAGGCGGCGGCCAGGGCGAGCGCCGTGGCCAGGGTTCGTGCTCGGGCTCTGGTGCGCTGGGTACGGAGGTGCATCGTTGCGGCTCCCTACGGGCGTGCGGGCGTCGTGGTGGCGGGGGTTCGGTCCGTGGGCGGACGCGTGGGTGAGGGTTCGGTGCGTGGTGCGGACATGCCGGTGCGGTGGGGTGCGTGGGCGGGCGCTTCGGTGCGGTTCGGTGCGTGGGCGGGCGCTTCGGTGCGGGTTCAGTCCGTGGGCGGGGCATTCGGTACGCGTCCAGCCCGTGGGCGGGCGCTTCGGTGACGGTTCAGTCCGTGGTGCGGAACGCGGTGAAGTCGGCGGTTCCGGCCGGTCCCGCCCCCGTCGGCGCGGTGGCGAAGAGCCCGAGGAGGGCGCCCACCCATCGCCAGGGCGTCGCCGCGAAGACCTGGCCCGAGGGGCGGAAGCCGTCGCCGGTGTCGGCGAGGAAGCGGCAGCGGGCACCGGAGGTGACCTCGATGCGCAGCCGAGCCGTGCCACCGGGCGCGGGCCGGGGGTACTCGGCGTCGCGTTCGCGCTCGGCGACGGTCTCCGCGTACCGGTGCACGAGCCGGGCCGCCCCGTCCGTACCCGCCTCCAGGCCGATCCAGCCGAACGCGTCCCCCAGCACCGCGAGTCCGGCCCTGGCGCCCGGTTCCCCGCTGTTCAGGGTCAGGCCGACCTCGACGGCGAACGTCTCGGCGGGCAGCCGCTGGACCAGCACGTTCGGCAGGGCCCGCAGGTCGTGCGCGTACCCGGTCCGAACGCAGGCGAGCCGCAGTCCGTCCCCCGCGTGCTCGACCGTCCAGCCGGGACGCGGGTTGGCGGTCCACTGCCACTGCCTGCCGTACCGCCCGCCGGGGAAGTCGTCCCCGCACGCCGGGGCCTCGACCGGCTGGGCGGGCACGTCGGGCTTGGTGTGCACGGAGACGGGTTCGCCCTCGTCGCCGATGACGGGCCAGCCCCGCTCGTCCCAGCGCATCGGCTGGAGGTGGACGACCCGCCCGTACGCCCCCCGGGCCTGGAAGTGCAGGAACCAGTCCGTGCCCGCCGCGGTGCGCACCCAGCCGCCCTGGTGCGGCCCGTTGACGTCGGTCGTCCCCTGCGCGAGGACGACGCGCTCCTCGTAAGGGCCGAAGAACTCCCGGGAGCGGAAGGCCCCCTGCCAGCCGGTCTCCACCCCGCCGGCCGGGGCGAAGATCCAGAAGTAGCCGTCGTGGCGGTAGAGCTTGGGGCCTTCGAGGGTGAACCAGCCGGGGATCAGGTCGGCGTCGACGAGCGTCGTGCCCTCGTCGAGCAGTTCGCGGCCGTCGGGGCTCATACGGTGGCCGGTGAGCCGGTTCTTGATGCCGGAGCGGGACTTGGCCCAGGCGTGCACGAGGTACGCCTCGCCGGTCTCCTCGTCCCAGAGCGGGCAGGCGTCGATCAGTCCCTTTCCCGCCTTGACCAGGTGCGGGGCGCTCCACGGGCCCCGGATGTGCGCGGCGTTGATCTGCTGGATGCCGTGGTCGGGGTCGCCCCAGAAGATCCAGAACCGTCCGGCGTGGTGCCGGAGGGAGGGGGCCCACACACCGCGGTCGTGGCGCGGCACGGCGAAGTCGGCGGCGGGCTCCAGCCGGTCCAGCGCATGGCCGATGAGCGTCCAGTTGACGAGGTCGCGGGAGTGCAGCAGCGGCAGGCCGGGCGCCCGGCCGAAGCTGGAGGCGGTGAGGTAGTGGTCCTCGCCGACCCGGACGACGTCCGGGTCGGACCAGTCCGCGTTCAGGACGGGGTTGCGGTACGTGCCGTCGCCGAGGTCGGCGGTCCAGGGCCGGCTCACGCGGTCACGACCTTGCGGACGAGGGCGGCGGCGGTGTCCCGGTCGAGCCTGCCGTCGGCGATGACGGTGACGACCCGGCGGACGACGGTGGCCCCGGCGGCGACGGGCAGCCTGCGGTCGGCGGCGAGGGAGGAGCCGACGCCGGGGTACTCGGTGGTCCGGACGAACCAGGGGTCGCGCCGGGTCTCGTCGGTGGCCCCGGCGAAGACGAGGGTCCAGCCGTCCCCGGTGAGCGCCAGCCAGTCGGCGGCGCTGCCGTGCACCGCGTCCTCGCCGTCCAGGGTCCCGCTGAACACGGCGGGGGCGGCGGGCTCCTTGGGCGCGCGCCAGAAGAAGCCGCCGTACCCGGCGCCGGGGCGGCCGTTGGTGGCGGGGCTGCCGATGGACAGGCCGGTGGTGCCCCGGTTGGTGAGGGAGAAGGAGAAGTCGAGTGCCCAGGCGGTGTCGGAGAGTCCGGTGACGGCGACGGTGCGGTGCTCGCGCAGCAGTTCGGCGCCGTCGGCCTCCCAGCTGAGTTCCTCCACGAAGCCGTCCGGGTCGCGGAGTTTCCAGCCGAGGTGGCGCTGCACCCCATGGTTGTCGAGTTCGGTGGGGCCCTGGTCGCGGACGAAGGTGCGGCCGCCCCAGAAGTTGTGCCCGGCCACATCGGGTACGGCGACGGAGGCCCCCAGGTGGTGGAGGTGATCGGCGGGGTGCTCCTCGGTGACGGGGGTGCCCGCGAGGGTGGTGACGGGGTGGAGGTAGGGGCGGCCGTCGCTCCCGGGCCGGTAGCTGTAGCGGCCGACGGGGCGGCCCGCGCAGCTGAGGAGTGCGGTGGTCATGGGGTACTCACCTCACGGGGTCGCGCCCAGGGGACGCCTAGTTCGGAGAAGAGGCTGAGGGTGTCGGCGCCCCGGGCGACCGTGGCGTCGATGCCGCGGACGATCCGGCGCACGCCGGTGGTGCCCGTGGCGGGCCCGGTGTGCCAGGCGTCGGCGGGCAGCGGGGTGGGGTCGGGGGCGGTGCGGACGGCTTCGACGACGCGCATGAACGCGCCGGTGCGGTGCGGCGGTACGAGGAGTGCGGTGCCGGTGGCGAGGTGGGCGGCCAGGTTCTCCAGGAGGTCGGTGCGCCCGTGGACGGTCTCCTCGGGGCCGTGGCCGGAGCGCTGGAGGAGCACCCGGTCCTGCTTGTACCAGAAGGTGATCCGGCCGCGGTCGCCGTGGACGATCACATAGGGGTCCGCGTCCTGTTCCGCGCAGAGGGTGACGGCGGCGGTGACCGGCAGTCCGTCCGTGGTGGTGATGCGGACGCTGCTGGTGTCGTCCGCCTCGATGTCATGGGCCCGGAACAGTTCGGTCTCGATGCGGGCCACGTCCGTCGCCCGGCCCCTGTCGGCGAGTTCGAGTGCGGTGGCGACGGCGTGGGCGAGGGGGTTGGTGAGGACGCCGTCGACCACGTCGACGGTGCCGAGCCTGCGGCGTCCGGCCCAGGGCGCGCGCCGGTAGTAGGCGTCGTCGCGGACCCAGGCGCCGGCCGCGCCGATGCCCCGGAGGGTGCCGACGGCGCCTTCGCGGACGAGTTCGCGGACGGCGGGCACGGCGTGCGAGCCGAAGGACTGGAAGCCGATCTGGCAGGCGATGCCGGACGCCCGTACGCCGTCGCTCAGGCGGGTGAAGTCGGCGTAGGTGGCGGCGGGCGGCTTCTCCAGGAGGAGGTGGACGCCGCGGGCGGCAGCCGCCAGGGCCAGTTCGGTGTGGGTCTGGATGGGGGTGCAGATGATGGCGGCACGGGCCCCGGTGGAGTCGAGGAGCGCCCCGAAGTCGGTCGACTGGGAGGGGAGCTCACCGGCGAAGGGGGCGAGTTCCGCCTCGGTCAGCGGCTGGAGTTCACAGATCCCGGCGAGGCGGACGAGGCCCTGGTGCTGGAGGCGGCGGATGTTGGCGAGGTGCCGGCGGCCGTGGCCCCTGGCCCCGGCGAGCACGATGGGCAGCGGGGTGGGAGTCATGGGTGCGATCAGCCCTTCACGGCGCCGGCGCTGAAGCCGGTGATCAGCCACTTCTGGATGAAGGCGAAGACGATCACCACGGGTACCGCGGCGATGACTCCGCCCGCGGCGAGCGCGCCCAGGTCGACGCTGTCGGCGCCGATGAGGGTGTTCAGGCCGACCGGGATCGTCTGCTTGTCCTGCTCGCTGAGAAACATCAGGGCGAACAGGAAGTGGTTCCAGCTGTGCACGAAGGCGAAGGAGCCGACGGCGATCAGTCCGGGCCGCAGCAGCGGCAGGACGACCGCGCAGAAGGCCCGGAAGCGCGAGCAGCCGTCCACCCAGGCCGCCTCCTCCAGCGTGGTGGGCACGTTCTTGATGAAACCGCTGATCAGGATGATCGACAGGGGCAGCTGGAAGACGGTCTCCGCGATGATGACGCTCCCCAGGGAGTTGATCATCTGGAGGTTCTTGAAAATCTCGAAGAGCGGTACGAGCATCAGCGCGCCCGGGATGAACTGGGAGCAGAGCAGCGCCAGCATGAAGGCGTTCTTGATCCTGAAGTCGAAGCGGGCGAGGGCGTAGCCCCCGGCCAGCGCCACCAGCGTCGTGGTAAACAGGGTGGCGACGCCGACGATCATGCTGTTCTGGAAGAAGACGGCGAAACTGCGCTCGTTCCAGACCTTGGAGAAGTGCTCGCCGGTCATCGGCCAGGGCACCAGTGAGGTGGAGCCCGCGGGCCGCACGGCGAACAGGAACATCCAGTAGAACGGGATGAGGGTGAAGAGCAGATAGATGCCCAGTGGCACATAGATCTGCCAACGCGGTACGTCGTCGAAGGCGCGCTCACGCCCTCGGCGGCGGGGCGGGGCCGGCGGCGGGGTGTCGTCGCGGGGCGGGAGGGCGGAGCCGGTGCCGTGCTTCTCGGCGAGGGCGGCAGTCACTTGTGGTCGCCTCCGAACTTGCTCAGGCGCAGATAGACGATCGAGCAGAAGAGGAGGATCACGAAGGCGACGGTGGTGAGCGCGGAGGCGTAGCCGAAGTCGTGGCCCTCGATGCCGGTGTTGGCGACGTAGAGCGGCAGGGTGGTGGTCTCGCCCGCCGGACCGCCGCCGGTGAGGGTGTAGAGCAGGTCGACGTTGTTGAACTCCCAGACACCGCGCAGCAGGGTGGACAGGATGATCGCGTCGCGCAGGTGCGGCAGGGTGATGTGGAAGAACTGGCGCAGCCGCCCGGCGCCGTCGACCGAGGCCGCCTCGTACAGCTCCTTGGAGACGGACTGGAGGTCGGCGAGGATGAGGATGGCGAAGAAGGGGACGCCGCGCCAGAGTTCGGCGACGGTCGCGGCCCAGAAGACGGTGCCGGTGTCCGAGAGGACGGAGGTGCCGTAGTCACCGATCCCGGCGTCCGCGAGGTATCGGCTGAAGCCGGTCGAGGAGTTGTAGAGCAGGATCCAGATGGTGCTGGTCAGCACCCCGGAGACGGCCCACGGCGAGAAGACCATGGCGCGGGAGATGCCGCGGCCGACGAAGGACTGGTTGACGATCAGGGCCAGGGCGAGGCCGAGCGTCAGCTGGAGCGCGACCTGGGTGACCACCCACTGGGCGCTGAAGCCCAGCGTCGTCCAGAACTGGTCGTCCTCGGTGAAGATCCGGGTGAAGTTGTCGAATCCGGCGAAGCCGTTCCGCCACGGCTTGGTGACGTTGTAGTTCTGCAGACTGTAGTAGAAGACGCTGATCACCGGGTAGGCGATGAAGCCCAGCATCAGCAGCCCGGCCGGGGCGATCAGCAGGTACGGCAGTCGGCGGGGGCTCGCCGAACGGCGCCGGGGCACCTTGGGCGGTTTGGCCACGGCTGCGGCTTGGGCCATGACACGTCTCCGTTCTCTGTGAAGTGCGGGGCGGGGCGGGGTCCCGCGTGGTGTGCGCAAGCGCTTCCCGCATGGCGTTCGGCGGGCCGAACGGGGCGGTGCGCCGGGGTTCCGTACGGCCCTCTCGGGCCGCTTCCTCGTTCACCGGCTCCGTCGGCCGCGTTGCGTACCGGCTTCGGGGCCGCGTCGCGTACGGGCTTCGCCGGCCGCGGCCCTCGCTCAGCCCGCGTACGGGTCGGGCACTTCTCCCTGCCTGGCCAGGAAGGCGAAGTCGCAGCCGGTGTCGGCCTGGGTGATCTGGTCCTGGTAGAGCGCGCCGTAGCCGCGCCCGTAACGGGCGGGCGGCGGTGTCCACTCGGCCCGGCGCCGCTCCAACTCGGCTTCGCTCACGTCCAGATGGAGGCGGCGCGCCGCGACGTCCAGGGTGATCGGGTCACCGGTGCGGACGAGGGCGAGGGGGCCGCCGACGTACGACTCCGGCGCGATGTGCAGGACGCACGCCCCGTAACTGGTGCCGCTCATCCGGGCGTCGGAGATCCGCACCATGTCCCGTACACCCTGCTTGAGCAGGTAGTCGGGGATCGGCAGCATGCCGTACTCGGGCATCCCGGGCCCGCCCTTGGGTCCCGCGTTGCGCAGCACCAGGACATGGTCCGCCGTCAGCGCCAGGGCCGGGTCGTTGATGGTGCGCTGCATCTCGCGGTAGTCGTCGAAGACGACCGCGGGGCCGGTGTGCCGCAGCAGACCCGGCTCGGCGGCGATGTGCTTGATGACCGCCCCGTCCGGGCAGAGGTTGCCGCGCAGTACGGCCACGCCCCCCTCCTCGGCCAGCGGGTCGTCCCGGTCCCGGATGACGTCGGCGTTGTGCACGAGCGCCCCGTCGAGCTGTTCGCGCAGGGTGTCGTGCGCGACGGTGGGACGGTCCAGGTGCAGTACGTCGGTGAGCCGGGCCAGGAATCCGGGCAGCCCGCCCGCGAAGTGGAAGTCCTCCATCAGGTATTTCCCGCCGGGGCGGAGGTTGGCGAGCACGGGGACGGTGCGGGCGATCCGGTCGAAGTCGTCCAGGGTGAGCCTCACCCCCGAGCGGCCGGCCATCGCGATGAGGTGGATGACGGCGTTGGTGGACCCGCCGAGCGCGAGGACGGTGGCGACGGCGTCCTCGTACGCCTCCGGGGTGAGGATCTGCGACAGCTTCCGCTGCTGCCAGACCAGTTCGACGATCCGGAGCCCGGACCGCGCCGCCATCCGGTCGTGGCCGGAGTCGACGGCGGGGATGGACGAGGCACCGGGCACCGTGACGCCCAGCGCCTCGGCGGCGGCCGTCAGCGTGGAGGCCGTCCCCATGGTCATGCAGTGGCCGGGCGAACGGGCGAGCCCGCTCTCCAGCTCGGCCATCTCGCAGTCGCCGATGAGCCCGGCCCGCTTGTCGTCCCAGTACTTCCACATGTCCGTGCCGGAGCCGAGCACTTCGTCGCGCCAGTGCCCCGGCAGCATCGGACCGGCCGGGACGAAGACGGTCGGCAGGTCGACGGAGGCGGCGCCCATCAGCAGTGCGGGCGTGGACTTGTCGCAGCCGCCCAGCAGCACCGCACCGTCGACGGGGTAGGAGCGCAGCAGTTCCTCCGTCTCCATCGCCAGCATGTTGCGGTAGAGCATCGGGGTCGGCTTCTGGAAGGTCTCCGAGAGGGTGGAGACCGGGAATTCGAGCGGGAAGCCGCCCGCCTGCCAGACGCCCCGCTTGACCGCCTGCGCCCGTTCGCGCAGATGGACATGGCAGGGGTTGATGTCGGACCAGGTGTTGAGGATCGCGACGACCGGCTTGCCCAGGTGCTCCTCGGGCAGATAGCCGAGCTGGCGGGTGCGGGCGCGGTGACTGAACGAGCGGAGCCCGTCGGTCCCGTACCACTGGTGGCTGCGCAGCTCCTCGGGGGCGATCCGGCCGCTCATATGGACCACCCGGCGACCTGGTCGGCGACCTCGGCGCGCTGCGCCCGTGGCAGCACCCGGCTCGGGGCGCGTACGTCGCGGCGGCAGAGTCCGAGGGAGGCCAGGGCCTCCTTGACGACAGTGACGTTGTTGGCGGACTGCCGGTCCGCGCGCAGCTCCTCGAAGCGGCGGATCCGCTCCCAGACCTTCATCGCGCCCGCGTAGTCACCGGCCCGCAGCGCCTCCAGCATGGCCATCGAGACGCCCGGGGCGACGTTGACGAGGCCGGAGGTGAAGCCGGTGGCGCCGGTGGCGAAGTAGGAGGGGGCGTACAGCTCGGCGAGGCCCGCGATCCAGACGAACCGCTCCAGCCCGGCGTCCCGGGCGAAGGCTCCGAAGCGGGCCGCGTCCGGGACGGCGTACTTCACGCCGATGACGTTGGGGCAGCTGTCGGCGAGGTCGGCCAGCGCTTCGCCGCCCAGCAGCGGGTTGCGGATGTACGGGACGACACCGAGTTCGGGTACGGCCCCGGCGATGGCCCGGTGGTAGTCGGCCCAGCCGTCCTGCGAGACGTATGGGTGGACCGGCTGGTGCACCATCACCATCTCGGCCCCGGTGTCCCGGGCGTGCTCGGCGGCGGCCACGGCGGTCGGTACGTCATGGCCGACGCCGACCAGGATCGTGGCCCGGCCGCCCGCCTCGTCGACGGTCAGCTCGGTGACGGTGCGCCGCTCGTCGGGGGTGAGCGCGTAGAACTCCCCGGTGTTCCCGTTCGGGGTGAGGACGCGGACGCCGCCGTCGAGCAGCCTGTTCAGCAGGGCGCGGTGCGCCGCCGTGTCGATGGTGCCGTCCTCGGCGAACGGGGTCACCGGGATCGCCACGACATCCGCGAGGGCTGACTTCAGCGGGGAGAGGTCCATGCGGGCCGGCCTTTCGTCGGTGTGCTTCACGTTCATGCCGTCGCGCCCCCGTCCGCGTCGGCGGGGAACGCGCGGCTGACGAACGACGCGATGTGGTCGTGCAGCGCCCCGGCGGCGGCCGCCGCGTCGGCGGTGAGCGCGAGCCGCAGGATCTCCCGGTGCTCGGCCGCCTCCCGCTCCCAGGTCGGGATGGCCGCCCAGGCGACGGTCGACACGAGGGCGGCCTGGTCACGGACCTCGTCGAGCATCCGGGACAGCAGCGGGTTGCCGCAGGGGAGATAGAGCGCCCGGTGGAAGTCCCGGTTGGCCAGCGACCGTTCGGCCTTGTCCTCGGCCGAGTCGGCCCGCTCCAGGGCCTCCTGGGCCGCTTCGAGAGAGGCCCTGCGGGTGATGGAGCGGCGCAGCGCCTCGGGTTCCAGGAGCAGGCGCACGTCGTACACCTCCCGGGCCATCGTCGCGTCGACGAGCCGCACGGTGACGCCCTTGTACTGGCTCATGACGACGAGCCCGGTACCGGCGAGCGTCTTCAGCGCCTCGCGCACGGGGGTCTTCGACACCCCGAACTGCGCGGCGAGTTCGGTCTCGACGAGCGCCTGCCCTGGTCTCAGCTGCGCCGTGAGGATCGCGTGCTTGATCGCCTCCAGCACGTACTGGGTGCGGGACGGAATCGGGGTGGGCGCAAAGGTCATGGGTGAAGGGCTCTCGCATCTCGCGTATCGCGTCTCATATATGACGTACGAAGTACGACGCGATGAAGCTAGAGCGGTCCCGAATGTTTCGTCAACGCTTCTGACAAAAGAAGTTGTGGGGTGCCGGGGCCCGGTCCGGTCGGCGGAAGCTCTAGGGAATCTGCCCGATGCCCCGCCTCCTCCTTAGTCACGACCCTGGTCCGTATGACAGATGTGCAGGTCAGGGAGGCGGGGAGAGCGCGATGGCGGGTTCGGCGATGGGCAGGGTGCTGCGGGATCGCACGGCGGGGCGGTATCTGGCGGGCGTGGTCGTCTCCGGTTTCGGGACCTCGGCGATGTGGCTCACGGCCGGGATCTGGGTCAAGTCCCTGACGGGTTCGGACTCGTTGGCGGCGCTGACCGTCTTCGCGATGTGGGCGCCGGTGCTGGTCGGCCCCGCGCTCGGCGCGGTGGCGGACCGGCTGCCCGACAAGCCGCTGCTGGTCCGGGTGAACGTCGCGATGGCGGGTCTGCTGACCACCTTGCTGCTGGTGGATTCGGCCGGGCGGATCTGGCTGGTCTTCGTGGTTCTGGTGCTCTACGGGGTGGGCGGGGTGCTCGTGGACGCCGCGGAGGCGACCCTGATCGCCCGGTCGGTGGACACGCGGCTGCTGGGCGATCTCAACGGGCTGCGCATGAGTGCGGGCGAGGGCATGAAGCTGCTCGCACCGCTCGCGGGCGCGGGTCTGTACGCCCGGTTCGGCGGCGGGACGGTGGCGGTGCTGGACGCGGCGACCTTCGCCCTCGCCGCCCTGGTCTTCGCGCGGCTGCCGGTACGCGAGCGGGTACGGGAACGGGCGGGCTTCCGACCCGCGAAAGGGGCCCGCTGGGGCGAACTGGCGGCGGGTGCACGGCAGGTGCGGGAGTCACCGACGCTGCGGCCACTGGTGTACGCGGGGTCGGTGACGATGCTGCTCGCCGGGCTGAACGGAGCCGCGACCTACGCCTACGTCGATGATGTACTGGGCCGCTCCCCCGCCTACGCCGGGCTGTTGTACGCGGTGCAGGGCGCCGGTTCGGTCGTGGTCGGGCTGCTGGCGGGGACGCTGCTGCGGCGGCTGGGGGAGCGGAGGTTCGCGGCGGCCGGGACGGCACTGTTCGCGGCGGCGGTGGCGGCGCGGGCGCTGCCGTACGAGGCGGTGGGTCCGGTGACCGCGGCGGCGATCGGGTTCGGGCTGCCGTGTGTGCTGATCACCGCGATGACGGCGGTGCAGCGGGAGACGCCGGACGCGGTGCTCGGCCGGACGGCGGCCACCGCCAACTCGCTGATGATGGCGCCCAACGCGGTGGCGCTGGCGCTCGGCGCCGGGCTGGTCGCGGTGCTGGACACCCGGGTGCTGCTGTCCCTGACGGGCGCGGCGGGGCTGTTCGCGGCGGCGGTGCTGGTCCTGGGCGGCCGGGGGCGGCGGTACGGGGACCGGCACGCCGGAGCACGGACCGGCGGGGGCGGCTGACGGGCGCCCCCACCGGTCCGGTCCCGTCATCGCCCGATGCGTGCCAGCGCTTCGGTGACGGCCCTGAGGTCCGGGCCGGAGGCCAGCCCGGCGTGGTACAGGCGCAGTTGGTTCGCGCCGAGGGAGGCGGCGTGGGCCGCGTCCCGCTCCAGCGTGCCGGGGCTGCCGCCCATCCCGCTCACCACACCGAAGTTGGCGGCGAGCACCCCGGACCGTCCGGTGAACGGCCCGAGGACGGCCTCGCGCGCCGCGTCGCCGCCGGCGCAGGGCAGCACCACACCGTCGGCCACGGCGAGGATGTGTTCCGCGTCGACGCCGACGTTGGCGCCGGAGCGGTACGGGGCGGGGTCGGCGTGCAGCAGGACCTGGAAGTCCGGCCCGGCCGCCGCCCTTACCGCGGCGACCGCGGACTCCTGGAGGGCGCGGGCGGTCCGGGTCCGCCACCGGAGGGTGGCCGCGGCGAGGTCGGGGCCGAGGAGCTTCTCGACACCGGACCAGCCGGCTTCGGTGGAGCCGGAACCGGCCCAGACGGGTTCCAGGGCGCGGCGCACGGCGGCACCCAGCTCCGCGGCCTCCAGTCCCTGCGTGCCGTAGCCGTCCTGGCAGTCGGTGCAGAAGCACAGCGACATCAGGTACTGCGCCGCGTCCCCCAGTCCGACGCCCGCGATCTTGTCGTGGGCGTGCAGATGGGCGAAGCCGTACCAGCCGCAGGACTCCAGCTCGGTGCCGCTCGTCCCGGGCCGGGCGGCCGCCTCGGCGGCCAGGTCCACCAGATAGGCCCGGACGGCGGGGCGGGCGATGCAGGGCGCCCAGGGGTAGCGGTCGCCGTAGGCGTTGACGACGCTGTGGTGCGGATGCTCGGCGCCCAGGCGGGAGCTGTGCGCGAGGACGACCCAGCTGTGCACGTCGAGACCGGCGTCGGTCAGGGCGCGGGCGGCATCCCCGTACGGGTCGTCCCGGTCCATCCAGGTCTGCCCGTGGGGAGCCGGTTCGCGCCCCGCCCAGCGGTTCTCGTCCGGCGGGTAGAGCACCGCGGCGTGCTGGGCGGTGACGATCCGGTGCGCGGGATGGCGCGGGGTGAGCGCCCGGGTGGAGTGGTAGGCGGAGGCGAGCGTCACCTGCTGGACGCCGAGGTCCGCGATCCGCGCGGCGGCGTCCGGGTCCCCGACGACGTCCCACGGGTAGAGGAAGGCGGAGGTCTTCACGCCCGCTCCTCCGCCGCGTGCTCCTCCAGCACCGCGCGACCGCTCGCGATGATCTCCACCAGGTCCTTGATGTGGGCGGCGGGCGGCTCGGTGAGCGGGGTGCGCACCTCGCCGACGTCCAGGCCCTGGAGCCGCACGGCCGCCTTGACCAGCGAGACGGCGTAACCGCGCCCCTTGCCGCGCAGTTCCACGAGCGGCCGGTAGAAGCGGTCGAGCAGCGCGTTGACCAGGCCGTCGTCGCCGGAGTCCAGGGCCCGGTAGAAGGCGAGGGCGATATCGGGGGCGAAGGCGAAGACGGCGGAGGAGTAGAGCGTGACGCCGATGCCGCGATAGGCGAGCCCGGTCAGCTCGGCGGTGGGCAGCCCGTTGAAGTACAGGAAGTCCTCACCGGGCAGCTGGGTGCGTACGGCGCTGACGATCCGCTGCATCAGGTCGAGGTCGCCGTAGCCGTCCTTGAGCCCGATCACTCCCGGCGTCTGCACGAGGGCGACGACGGTCTGCGGGGTGAAGACCGCGTTGTCGCGCTGGTAGACGATCGTCTCCAGCGAGGTGGCCGCCGCGAGGGCCGCGTAGTGGCTCAACAGCCCTTCCTGGTCGGCGACGACGAGGTACGGGGGCATGGCGAGGAGCCCGTCGGCCCCCGCCTCCTCGGCGAGCTTCGCGTACTGGATCGCGAGTGCCGTGCCGTATCCGGCGCCCGCGACGACGGGCACCCGGCCGGCGGTCTCCTCGACCGCGGCGGCGACGACGAGGCGGAATTCCTCCTGGGTCAGCGCATGGAACTCGCCCGTGCCGCAGCAGGCGAAGACCGCGGCCGCTCCGGCGTCGATGCCCCGGCGCACATGTGCGCGGAAGGTGTCGAGGTCGACGGTGCCGTCCGGCCCGTACGCGGTGACGGGGAAGAAGAGCGGTCCGGCGACACGAGTGAGCCGGGCGGCGAGGGGGGCTGAGGTCACGGGCGCTCCCTGAGCGGATTCAGACGTACACAGTTCTGATCGTCGTCCATATTTCTGAACGCCACCACGCTAGGGCAGCCGCGCGGCGCAGGTCAAGAAGGAAACCCGCAGTCAAAAGCGGAGCCACTCGCCCCGCACCGGGGAACCGGCCCCGGCGGGACACTTGACGCGCTCCGCCACTCCTTCTTAGCGTGTCCACGCATGTGAATGTCATCCATGTTTTTGAGGCGTCGCGCAGTCCACTCATGCGCTCGCACCGAGGAGATCCCCGTATGCCCGCTCCCCGCACCGTCCTGCTCACCGGCGCCGCCGGCGGCCTCGGCACCCTGATGCGCGGACTGCTGCCCGCGTACGGCTACGAACTCCGCCTCTTCGATGTCGCCCCGGTCCAGGGCGAACCGGACGCGATCACCGCCGACCTGGGCGACCGGGAGGCGCTGCGCGCGGCCGTACGGGGCGTCGACGCGATCATCCACCTCGCGGGCATCTCCCTGGAAGCCTCGTTCGACAAGATTCTGCGCGCCAACATCGAGGGGACGTACAACCTCTACGAGGCCGCCCGTGAGGAAGGCGTACGGCGTGTCGTGTTCGCCTCGTCCAACCACGTCATCGGCTACACCCCGCCCCCGGCCCCCGGCGATCCGCTGATCCCGATCGGCATCACCCGCCGTCCCGACACCTTCTACGGCCTCTCCAAGTCCTTCGGCGAGGACCTGGCCCAGCTCTACTGGGACCGGCACGGCATCGAGACCGTCTCCGTGCGCATCGGCTCCTGCTTCGCCCGGCCGTCCTCGGTACGGATGCTCTCGGTCTGGATGAGCCCCGGCGACGGCGCGCGGCTCTTCCACGCCGCGCTCACCGCCGAGGGCGTCGGGCACACCGTCGTCCACGGCTCCTCCGACAACACCCGTCTGTGGTGGGACCTGTCGACGGCCAGGTCACTGGGGTACGAGCCGCAGGACGACTCGGAGAGCTACGCCGCCGAGCTCATCGCCGAGCACGGCGAACTGGACCCGGACAATCCCGAGCACGCGCACGTGGGCGGCCACTTCGTGACCGACCCGCCGATCTGGCCGCGCTGAGCCTCCACGGGCGGCCCGGCGGGCGGCGGGGCGGCCGTGACGGGCAGGCCGGGCGGCCGACTGCGGGAGCAGACCGGGGCGGCGGGCAATAACCGGGCGACGTGCCGCCCGGCGGCCGGGCAGGATGCGCCCATGCCCAGACCCTCCGGATTCCGGTACGAGCAGCACGGCGACGCCGCCGTCACGATCACGCATCACGGCCGCCCCGCGGGCACCCTGCGCGGCGGCCGGGCGGAGAAGTTCCTCGCCGAGGTGGAGTCGGGGGACGCCCAGCTGGTGATGGCGCGCTGGACGGGCGCGTACCGGCACGGCAACGAGCGCGCCGCCCGCGACCACCCCCGCAACCGGCGCCGGTAGAGCGGGTCCGACGGCCCGCCGCCGAGCGGGTCCGGGGCCGCACGGAACGGTCCGGGACGGCACGCGCGCAGCCGGGTGAAGGCGGGCAAAGGTAAGGGAACGGCAAAGCCGGGTCGTTCGTTACCCCGTGCATGACCGCAATGACCCCCGGCTCGAACATCCCTCTCTCCGCCGCCCGCGTGGCGGTGGACGTCGCCGCACCGGTGCGGCTCGACGTCTCGGGCCTGCTGCTCACCGCCGATGGCAAGGTGCGCTCCGACGACGACTTCATCTTCTACAACCAGCCCTCGGGCCCCGGCGTGTCCTACCGCTCCGGCGGCGGCTCCGCGCCCGACGCGATCGTGGTGGACACCTCCGCGGTCCCGCCCGGCATCGAGAAGATCGTCGTCACCGCGAGCCCGGACGCCGCGGGCCAGACCTTCCAGGGCATCGAGCCCACCGCCACCGTGCGCAACGCGGACGACGGCAGTGCGCTCGCCACCTTCACCCCGCCCCAGCTGGGCGCCGAGACGGCGCTCGTGGTCATCGAGATCTACCGGCGCAACGGCGTCTGGAAGGCCCGCGCGGTCGGCCAGGGGTATGCGAACGGGCTGGCCGGCATCGCCACGGACTTCGGCGTCTCGGTCGAGGAGCCCGCGGCACCGGCCGCCGCGCCCGCTCCGGCCCCGGTGGCCGCTCCGGCTCCGGTCGCCGCCCCCGTGGACCCGCGGGTCGCTCCCCCGGCACCGCCCGCCCCGCCCGCGCCGCCGGCCGCCGCGCCCGCCGGCTCCGGCAAGATCAACCTCGACAAGGGGCGGGTCAACCTCCAGAAGAACCAGACCGTGTCCCTGGTCAAGGGCGGCCGGCCGCTGCTGTCCCAGGTCAAGATGGGCCTCGGCTGGGAGCCCGCGTTCCGCGGCAAGGACATCGACCTCGACGCCTCGGTGATCGCCTACGGCCCCAACCGCAACCACCTGGACAGCTGCTACTTCGGCAAGCTCTCCATCCTGAACGGCGCGATCAAGCACTCCGGCGACAACCTCACGGGCGAGGGCGCGGGTGACGACGAGGTGATCGTCGTGGACCTGGGCCGCATCCCCGCCGAGGCGACCGGCCTGGTCTTCACGGTGAATTCGTTCACCGGACAGAAGTTCACCGAGGTCGCCAAGGCGTACTGCCGGCTGATCGACGCGGCCACCGGTGAAGAGCTGGTCCGCTTCGACCTGACGGGCGCCGAGCCGCAGACCGGTGTACTGATGGCCAAGCTGATCAAGCAGTTCTCCGGCGAGTGGGAGATGACCGGCATGGGCGAGTTCGTGAAGTCGCGCACCGTGCGCGGCATGGTGAAGCCCGCCGCCAAGGCCCTGTAGGACCGACCCGGACGCAAGCCGTTCCCGGACTCGTCCGGGAACGGCTTCCGGGGCACCCGATGGTTCTCAGGTGCCCCGGATCCGGAGTTTCTCCGGGTGGACGCTGCTCGTGCTCGTCCTCCTTCTCAGAGCTTGGTCAGCTTGGAGTACGGGCTCAGGATCCTCCCCTGTCGCCCCGAGAAGTCGATGAGGACTGCATCGTTGTCGCCCTCGACAGCAAGGATTCTGCCGAGCCCGAACTGGTCGTGCGACACCCTGTCGCCCACATCGAAACATTCGACCGGTGGGGCCGCCTGGGCCGGGCGGTTGAAGGGACTGGAAGGCAGGTGACGCCGGGATCCGGCTGACTGTTTCATTACCTTGAGTATGCGCCTCCGGGACGCCCGACGCCATGCCCGACCGCTCCCGGGGGCCCAGTAGTGCCGGATTCGTAATCAGGCGTTACCGGGGCCAGTCGGCGGTTCCGGCCGCTGCCGGCCGGGGCGTCACAAGGAATTCCGCGCCGGAAAGACCCCCGAAGGTGTGGTGCTTCTCCCCTTCGGAGAGGGTGTGGCGGACCCGGCGCGCGGCCCGGTTCCGGACACGGCCGGGCGCGGTCGCCGGGAAGTCCCCGACGACAGCGCCACCGAACGTGACCGGACCGTGCCCCTCGGTGACATCGGGCGCCCGGCCGGTACCGGTTCGGCCGCTGCCCGTCAGTGCCCGGTTCGGGCCGCTGCCCGTCAGTGCCGGTTCGGCTGACGCTTCCACGGACCGGTGATGGCGAGCATGATGCCGGGTGTCTGGATGTTGGCGAACAGCGTCTTCCCGTCGGGCGAGAAGGTGACCCCGGCGATCTCGCTGTACGAGGGGTCCTCCGCGGTGCCCGCGTTGAGCTCGTTGCGCGCGATCGGGTACGTCCGGCCGCTCTCGGTGGCCCCGAAGAGGTGCTGGATGCCCTCGCCGTCCTCGGAGATGACGATGCCGCCGTACGGCGAGACGGTGATGTTGTCCGGGCCGTCGAAGGCGCCGTCCTTCGACGGGTCGGCGTTGACGCCGAGGAGCACCTTCAGGGTCACCGTGCGGCGCTTCGGGTCGTAGAACCAGACCTGGCCGTCATGCTGGACCGGGCTCTCGTCGCGGGCGAAGGAGGAGACGAAGTAGGCGCCACCGTCGCCCCACCACATGCCTTCGAGCTTGCGGGCGCGGGTGATGTCGGTGTCGGCGAACTGCTTGCGCACCGAGACCTTCTTGGCGTCACGGTCGGGGACGTCGACCCAGTCGACGCCGTACACCGTGCCGATCTTCGTGGCACGGGACAGGTCGTCGACGAACCGTCCGCTCTTGTCGAAGCACCGGGTGGCCTGGAGGACACCGGCGTCGTCGGCGAGCGTGCGCAGCTTGCCCCGGCCGTGCTTGAAGCCGTGCGGCGGGACCCAGCGGTAGAGCAGTCCGTTGGGGCCGGAGGCGTCCTCGGTCAGGTAGGCGTGGCCGCGCTTGGGGTCGATGACGACGGCCTCGTGGGCGTACCGGCCGAACGCCTTGATCGGGCGCGGGTCGCGGTTGGCGCGCTTGTCGTAGGGGTCGACCTCGAAGACATAGCCGTGGTCCTTGAGCAGACCGTTCTTGCCCGCCTTGTCCTCGGTCTCCTCGCAGGTCAGCCAGGTGCCCCAGGAGGTGCTGCCGCCCGCGCAGTTGGTGGACGTACCGGCGATGCCGACCCATTCGGCGGTGCGGCCGTCGCGGCGGGTCTCCACGACCGTGCAGCCACCGGCCGCGACCGGGTCGTAGACGAGGCCGTCGGTGAGCGGGACCGGGTACTGCCACTTGGCGCGGGTGCCGCTCAGCTCGTGGTTGTTGACGAGGAGGGTGACGCCGCGGGGGCCTTCGAAGGCGGCCGTGCCGTCGTGGTTGGAGGGGGTGTACTCGCCCGACTCCAGCTTGGTGACACCGCTGTGGGTGACGATCCGGTACGAGAATCCGGCGGGCAGCGCGAGGATGCCCTTGGGGTCGGGGAGCAGCGGGCCGTAGCCGGGCTCCCTGCCGTGCCCGTGGTGGTCGTCGTGGCCGTGGCCGTGGCCGTCGTGGTCATGTCCGTCGTGGCCGTGCCTCGCGTCCTCGGCGGCAAGGGCGCCGGGCGCGGTGGCCAGGGCGCCGACGGCACCGGTGAGGGCGATGCCCGCGCCGGTGAGAGCGGACTGTCTGGTGAATTCCCTGCGCGTGAACGACATGGCGGACTCCTGGTGCGGCGGGCGGCGTGACTGGCGCGATCACGTTCCCTCCCCCGTGCGAACGCCGGTTGAACAGCACACGACTTCGAGCCGCACCCTTTCTGTGAACGCAGGTGGGGCGGGCCCGGAAGCCGGACCCGCCCCACCCACCACAGGTGTCCCATGCGGCACCACCGCACCGCTCAAGGGTCCCGTTCAAGCCACACGCGCGGGCCGCTCGCTCGCCCTCGCGCACGCGGCTCGTACACGCGGCTCGCTCACACCACGCCCGCGAGCGAGGCCCTCACGTCAGGCCCTCGGCGGCCTCGCTCAGGCGCCCGTGCGTGAGCGCGCCTTGAACGCCGCCTTCCGGGCGTCCTTCGCCGACTTCTTGTCGCTGTGCAGCCGCCCCATGGCCTCCAGCACGTCCGCCGTCGCCGGGTGGTCCACCCGCCAGGCCCCGTCGAAGAAGCCGCTGTGCTGCCCGGCCAGGCCCTCCACCAGCCCCTGGAGCTCGTCCAGATCGCCGTCCGCGTCGAGCTGCGCGGCGATCGTGTCGATGGCCAGCCAGAAGACCATCGCCTCCGGCGGTACGGGCACGTCGGCGGCACCGCGCTCGGCGAGCCAGACCCGGGCGAGGCCGCCCAGTTCGGGGTCGTCCAGCACCGCGCGTACCGCGGGCTCCGCCTCGGGGCCCGCCAGGGCGAGCGCCTGCTGGCAGTGGAGCCGGCGCAGCGGGGCGCCCTCGTCCGTACCGCGCGCCGCCGCCAGCAGGTCGGCCGCCGCCGCCACCGCGTCGCCCGTGCCCCGGCGGGCGAGCCAGAGCTCGACCTCGGACCGGGCCGCCGCCTCCGGGTAGTGGGCGATGCCGTCGAGGAGCGCGTCGGCGCCCTTGTCGGCGAGGTCACCGACGGCGGGCGCGTCCACACCGGCCTCCAGCATCCGGCTGCGGATGCCGTAGAGGCCGAGCGGGGTGAGCTTGACCATGCCGTAGCGGGTGACGTCGTCCTCGTCGGGGAGACCGGCGGACCCGTCGCCCTCGCCCTCCTCGACCAGCAGCGCCTCGTCCACCGGGCGGTACTCGACGATCCCGATGGGTTCCAGCAGCCGGAACTGGTCGTCCAGCCGCATCATCGCCTCCGACACCTGCTCCAGGATGTCGTCGGTGGGCTCGCCCATGTCGTCGGGGACGATCATCGACGCGGCGAGGGCGGGCAGCGGTACCGGGGTGTCGCCCGCGCCGTTCTCCGCGAGGGTGAGGAGATACAGGTTGCCGAGGACGCCGTCGAGGAATTCCGCCTCCGCCTCCGGGTCCCAGTCCAGGGCGTCGAAGTCGATCGAGCCGTCCTCCTGGACGAGATCGGCGAAGTCGTCGAAGACCGGTGCG
Source organism: Streptomyces sp. NBC_01237 (assembly GCF_035917275.1). Lineage (NCBI taxonomy): Bacteria > Bacillati > Actinomycetota > Actinomycetes > Kitasatosporales > Streptomycetaceae > Streptomyces > Streptomyces sp. NBC_01237. Next base: position 2,021,212 of record NZ_CP108508.1, read on the forward strand.
GTGGCGTCGGCGTGCACCGCCTCCAGGCCGTCGAGCCAGAGCGCCAGGATGTCCTGCGGGGAGCCGCCGGTGAGCACGGCCAGGCCCTCGCCCACCGTGACGGTCCCTTCGGTCTCCGCGGCGTCCTCGGCGCCCTCGGCCGCCTCGTCGTCGTCCTCGGGATCGGTGACATCGAGGAGCCCGGTGTCGACGGCGAGACGCCATGCCTCACTGGCGTAGGCGGCACCGTCCTCGTCCGGGGAGAGGCCCAGGTGCTCGGCCGCCGCGGGCAGCTGCGCCTCGACCAGCTCGCCGCCCGCGCCGACCCGGGTCCCGGGTCCGGCCCAGCGGGCGAGCCGGACTGCGCGGGCGAGCAGCGGAGCGGCCAGTGCGGCCCGCGCCAGCTCGGCCTCGGAGTGCAGCCGCACCGGCGGCAGGGTGGGGCGCTCTGCGGACATCGGGGGTTCTCCTCGGGACGTGCTCGGGCGTACCGGGTGTGTACGCGGTTGGGCCGCCCAAGCGTAGACGCATTTCGCCCCATGCCACCCGGTTCCCAGGACGTACCGCGACCGTCATCCGGAGAACCTTGACAACTCACGTGTGGACCCAAGAGATTGACGCGCGTAGACCTGTACCGTCCTCCGGTACGGGCCCGTCTCCGCCCCCGAACCTCCGGAGTCCGTGATGCCTGCCGCATCCTCCCGAACCACCGCAGTCTCCGCCGTCGTGACCGCCGCCCTGGCCGCGGGTCTGCTCACCGGTGCGTCCTCGGCCGCCGCCGCCGACGGCCAGGTCCGTATCCATGACATCCAGGGGGCCACCCGGATATCGCCGCTGGCCGGCACCCAGGTCACCGACGTCCCGGGCGTCGTCACCGGCGTGCGGGGTTACGGCTCGAAGGGCTTCTGGTTCCAGGACCCGAACCCCGACGCCGACCGGGCCACCAGTGAGGGTGTCTTCGTCTACACGGGTTCGTCGCCCACGGTCGCGGTCGGCGACGCGGTCACCGTCTCGGGCACGGTCGCCGAGTACGTCCCCGGCGGCGCCGCCTCCGGCAACCAGTCGCTCACCCAGCTCACCAAGCCCACCGTCGCCGTGGTCTCGTCCGGCAACGCGCTGCCCGCCCCGGTCACCGTCTCGGAGCGCTCGGTCCCCTCCCGCTACGCCCCGGCGGGCGACCCGGCGGCGGGCGGCTCGGTCAACGGGCTCCCGCTCTCCCCCGGCCGGTACGCCCTGGACTTCTACGAGTCCCTGGAGGGCATGAACGTCCGCGTCGGCTCCTCGCGGGTGGTCGGCGCCACCGACACGCACGCGGAGCTGTGGGTGACGGTGAAGCCGCACGAGAACGCCAACCGCCGGGGCGGCACGGTCTACGGCTCGTACACCTCGCAGAACACCGGACGGCTCCAGATCCAGTCGCTGGTGCCGCTCACCGAGCAGCCCTTCCCCAAGGCCGATGTCGGTGACGTGCTGGCGGGCAGGACCGAAGGGCCGCTGGACTTCAGCCAGTACGGCGGCTACACGCTGACGGCCCGCACCCTCGGCACGGTCCTCGACCGCGGGCTGCGCCAGGAGCGGACCCGTGCCCAGCGCGACGGCGAGCTCGCGGTGGCGACGTACAACGTGGAGAACCTCGACCCGGGCGACCCGCAGGAGAAGTTCGACGCGCTGGCCGCGGCCGTCGTGAACAACCTCGCCTCGCCGGACATCCTGGCCCTGGAGGAGATCCAGGACGACAACGGCGCGACGGACGACGGCACGGTCTCGGCCGAGCGGACCGTGCGCAGGTTCACCGAGGCGATCGCGGCGGCGGGCGGCCCGGCCTACGACTGGCGTTCCATCGCCCCCCAGGACAAGAAGGACGGCGGCGAGCCGGGCGGCAACATCCGCCAGGTGTTCCTGTTCAACCCGGAGCGGGTGTCGTTCACCGACCGTGCGGGCGGCGACGCGACGACGGCGACCGAGGTCGTACGGGAGCGGGGCAGGGCGGCCCTGACGCACTCCCCCGGCAGGATCGATCCGGCGGCGGCCGCGTGGACGGACAGCCGCAAGCCCCTCGTCGGCGAGTTCGCCTTCCGCGGGCGTCCGGTGTTCGTCGTCGCCAACCACTTCGCGTCGAAGGGCGGCGACGAGTCGATCCTCTCGCACCACCAGCCGCCGACGCGCTCCTCGGAGGTCCAGCGCCTGGCGCAGGCCACCTCGGTCAACACCTTCGTGAAGAAGCTGCTGAGCGCGGACAAGCGCGCCGACGTCCTGGTCGTGGGTGACATCAACGACTTCGAGTTCTCCGGTACGACGGGGGCGCTGACGGCCGGCGGCGCGCTGTACCCGGCGGTGAAGTCCCTTCCGCGGTCGGAGCGTTACTCGTACGTCTTCCAGGGCAACACCCAGGTCCTGGACCAGATCCTGACCAGCCCGTCGATCCGCGGCTTCGACTACGACAGCGTGCACATCAACGCGGAGTTCGCCGACCAGAACAGCGACCACGACCCGCAGGTGCTGCGCTTCCGCCCCTGAGCGGTCCCCGCTACCCGCCCGCGCCGAGGGAGAGCGCGGGCGTGTAGCGGTGCACACCGCCGCCGGTCACCCCCGGATAGGACTGCACCTTCTCCCACTGCGGCGTCCGGGACCCGATGCCGTCGCCCGGTGCGGACAGGGCGTCGAGGTGGGCCTGTGCGCTCTCCCACTCGGCGTAGTTGAGGACGCGCGTGCCGTCCGTGCTCACATGGAAGTGCCCGGCGATACCGCCCGGGGCGGGCGCCGGATCGGTGCCCAGCGCCGCGAACACCGAGTCCACCCAGTCCCGTTGCCGGGCCGGGTCGGGACCCGCGAACTCCACGTCGACGATCACGACACACCCGGCCTCCCGGCTCTCGCCGCGGGCCAGGGGTGTGGAGCGGTACGGCTCGTACGTGTGCAGCCCGAGGCGTTCGATGCCGGGCACGGCGGCGTCGATGTCCGCGTTGCGCGCGTCGCGGCCCTCCCGGAAGAAGTCCTGGTGCGCCTGTTCACCGGTCCACTGCGAGTAGTGCAGCAGCGTCCTGCCGTCCTCCCCCGTGTACACGCTGTACGAGAGCAGCCCCGGATGCGGCCAGTCGCGGCCTCCCCATGCCTCACGGATGGCCTCGACGCTCCGGCGCTGCCGCTCGGGCGTACCGACGTCCCAGGTGCTGACCTTGACGATGCCGGCGTCGGAACGCGTGAGGTCGGGCCGGGAGTTGAACTGCACGGTCATGACGGTGATCCCCTCTGGCCGCACCCGGTGGTGCGCCGTTGCTCACCACACTGATCCCTCAAGCTCGCTTGAGGTCAAGAACCGCGGGCCGGCCCCACCCGACCGGGTGCGCGCCGGACGGGACGGGGCAGGGTTGCGGGATGACTGTCTCCGTGGCCCACCTCAGCGATCCCCACCTCACCACCGGTGTCCTGGCCGGCGCCCCCGCCGCCGGGCTGGACACCGCCCTGCGCCGGGTGCTGGCGCTCGAACCCCGCCCCGACTGCGTGGTCGTCACCGGCGATCTGACCGAGCACGGTGAGCCCGGGGAGTACGCCGTGCTGCGCGAGCTGATCGATGACTTCCCGCTGCCGTTGCACCTGGTGGCGGGAAATCACGACGCGCCCGGTGCGCTGGTCGAGGCGTTCGGCGGGACACCCTTCCTGGGCGGCGGCCGGCTGCCGTACTACGCGGTGGAGCATCCGGCGCTCACGGTTCTCGTCCTGGACTCCACGGTGCCCGGTTCGAGCGGTGGCCGTCTCGGGCCGGACCAACTGGCCTGGCTCGACACGGCGCTCGCGCACCGGCCCGGGGTTCCCGCCCTCGTCTGCCTGCACCACCCTCCGGTCCCGGTCGGCATCCCGTTCCTGGACGGGATGCGGCTGACCGACGGCGCGGCTCTGGCCGAGGTCGTCGCCGCCCACCCGCGTGTCGTACGGGTGCTGGCGGGCCATGTCCACCGCCCGGTCACGGCGGCGTTCGCGGGCAGCACGGTGGCCGTCGCCCCGAGCACCTATCTCCAGAGCGGACTGGTGCGGGGCGGGGGGCTGCCGGGATACCTGCCCGAGCCGACGTCCTTCCTGCTGCACCTGCTCACCGGGGAGACCGCGGCGGACGGCTGGGTCACCCATATCGTCCCGGTGAGCCATACGGCCGCGCCACTGCTCGGCCGCTGACCGCCCGGCGTGCCCGCCTCAGGTGCTCGGGCGGGTACGCCAGGCGGTCATGTTCAGTTCGTCCATCAGGCGGATGTCGTGGCCCTCCAGCGGGAAGACGCGGGCGCCCGTGTCGGTGGCGGCGGCGATCTCCAGCGCGTCGCCCTCGATGAGGTCGCCGCCCTCCTGGGTGGAGACCCAGGCGAGGATCGACTTCACGGCGGCGCCGGGCTTCAGCGTGACCTCCTTCGGCCCCGGGTCCTGGCCGAAGTACGAGCCGCCCGGATTCACCTTGACCGGCAGCCGTTCGCCCTCCTCGCCCAGCGCCTGGACCGAGGGATAGCCGTGGACGCGGTAGGGCTTGTCGCCGCAGTTGGTGAGTGTGAGCACCACGGCCCGGTGCATCATCGCTGTCTCCACCTGCCCCATGTCCACGACGACACCGGAGGCGGGGCATTCCCCGGAGGCGGTGGCACCGTCACCGGGGCGGGAGCCCCCGTCCGGTGCGCCGGTCACCGGCGGGCTCGGCGGGGCGGCGGGGGTCGGCGGCAGGGCGTCCGCGTGCACACCGGACGGGACCGTACGCGTGGCGCTCGGCGTGGGTTCCGGCTCGCCCTCACCGGCCGGGACGAGGAATCCGGAACAGCCGGTCAGGACCATCCCCGCCACTGCCGGCCAGGCCGCCGCAACCGCTCTCCGTATCCGCTTCCCCATACGCCCGCCCCTCGCAACGACCCTTGCCCGCCTGTCCGTTGGATCATGTCAGACGGCCGGGGCCGGGCGGCTGCGGAGCGGTCCGGTGCGGATGTCCGGCCCTCGGGCCACGTCCCGCGGGATGCTCCCCGGCCCACCGGGGCGGCGGTCGTCGCGCGTCCGGCCGACCGGGACTGTTCAGCATCGCTTCCCTGTCACACCAAGCAGATCTAAGTGGACCTTCACAGTGCTGGGGCCGACACTTCGGACATGACCCCCCTCGCACCACGCCCCTTCGGCCGCACCCTCTGCGCCATGATCACGCCGTTCACCGCCGCCGGTGAGCTGGACCTGGACGCGGCCCGCGCACATGCCGCCGCTCTGGTCGCGGACGGCTGTGACGGACTGGTGCTCAGCGGCACCACCGGTGAGTCCCCCACCACGGGCGACGCCGAGAAGACCGCGCTGCTGCGGGCGGTGCGGGGGGCGGTCGGCGACGGGGTGACGCTGGTCGCGGGTGTCGGCAGCGCCGACACCCGGCACACGGTGGCCCTGGCCCGGGAGGCCGAGGACGCGGGCGCGGACGGCCTCCTGGTGGTCACCCCGTACTACAGCCGCCCCCCGCAGGCCGCCGTCGAGGCGCACTTCCTGCGGGTCGCGGAGGCTTCGGGCATCCCGCTGATGCTGTACGACATCCCGGGCCGCACCGGCACCCGTATCGAACCGGAGACCCTGCTGCGGCTCGCGGAGCACCCGCGCGTCGTGGCGGTGAAGGACTGCGCGTACGACCTGCTCGGTTCGACGAAGGTGATGGCCCGGACCTCGCTGGCGTACTACTCGGGCTGCGAGGAGCTGAACCTTCCGCTGTACGCGCTGGGCGGCGCGGGCTATGTCAGCACGGTCGCCAATGTGGCGCCGCGGCAGATGCGGGCCCCCCTGGACGCGTTCGACGCGGGCCGCACGGCCGAGGCGGCCCGTCTGAACGGTCTCACCGCACACCTCACCGAGCTGATGATGGCCTCCGGCCTGCCCGGCACCGTCACCGCCAAGGCCCTGCTCGCGGCGGGCCCGGTCCGTGAACCGCTACAGCCCGCCGGGCGCGGGGCGACCGACGGGCTGCGGAAGGCGTACGAGGAACTCCTCGCCGCTACACGTTAGTTGTGGGCGTGCAGGATGTCGTTGAGCCCGTCCCACACCGAGTTGTTCGGGCGGGCCTCGACGGTGCCGGTGACCGAGTTGCGGCGGAAGAGGATGTTCGAGGCGCCGGAGAGCTCACGGGCCTTGACGACCTGGCCGTCCGGCAGCGTGACGCGCGTACCGGCGGTGACATACAGCCCGGCCTCCACGACGCACTCGTCGCCGAGCGCGATCCCGACACCCGCCTCGGCGCCGATCAGGCAGCGCTCGCCGATGACGATGCGCTCCTTGCCGCCGCCGGAGAGGGTGCCCATGGTGGAGGCGCCGCCGCCGATGTCGGAGCCGTCGCCGATGACGACGCCCGCGGAGATCCGGCCCTCGACCATCGAGGTGCCGAGCGTGCCCGCGTTGAAGTTCACGAAGCCCTCGTGCATGACCGTCGTGCCGGACGCGAGGTGCGCCCCGAGCCGGACGCGGTCGGCGTCGGCGATGCGTACGCCCTTCGGTGCGACGTAGTCCGTCATGCGCGGGAACTTGTCGACCGAGGTGACCTGGAGGTGCAGACCCTCGGCACGGGCGTTCAGCCGCACCTTCTCCAGGTCGTCGACGGCGACGGGGCCGAGCGAGGTCCAGGCGACGTTGGCGAGCAGGCCGAAGAGCCCGTCGAGGTTCTGGCCGTGCGGCTGGACGAGACGGTGCGAGAGCAGGTGCAGACGCAGGTACGCGTCGTGCGCGTCGAGCGGCTTGTCGTCGAGCGAGGAGATGACCGTGGAGACGGCGACGACCTCGACACCGCGCCGGGCGTCCACGCCGAGGGCCTTGGCCGCACCCTCGCCGAGCCGGTTCACGGCCTCCTCGGCGCCGAGGCGCTGCGTGCCGGCCGGGCCGGGCTCGGCGGACAGCTCGGGGGCGGGGAACCAGGTGTCGAGGACGGTGCCGTCACCGGCGATGGTGGCGAGGCCGGCGGCGACGGCGCCGGTGGTGCGGGCAGAACCCTGGGAAGTCGTGTCGGTCATGGACAGAAACCTAACCGGCCGGGGCCCGCTCCGGCGAACCGGTCTCAGCGTCCGGGCCGCCCGTCGCCGCACCGGTCCCCACCCCGCTGCCGTACCCCGTCGCCGCACCGGTCCCCCGGCCTTCGCCGCGCCCCGCCGGGATACCGGCCGCCCCGCCCTTCCCGTACCCCGCCGCACGCGAGGGCCGTCCGGGTTCCCGCAGCCGCCGCGCCGCCAGCACCGCCACCCCGGCACCGCCCGCGAGCACCGCGCAGACCGGCCACAGCAGCGCCGGGGCGCTCGCGTACAGCGCCCCGCCCAGCGGTGGCGCCAGAACCTGACCGCTGATCGAAGCGCCCGCGTACAGGCTCTGGAACCGTCCCTGCGCGTGACCGGGCGCCTGATCGGCGACGTACGCCGTGGCGGGCGTCTTGTAGAGGATCTCCCCCAGGGTCAGCGACAGCATCATGGCGACGGCGAACACCGCTCCGGCCCCGGGGATCAGTACGGCGTATCCCAGCCCCACCAGCAGCAGGCCCACCCCGACGATGCCGAGCGGTGACCGCTTGCGCAGGGCGTGCGCGGCGGGCAGTTCGAGGCAGAGGATGACACCGCCGTTGATGGCGATGAGCCAGCCGTAGAACTGGGTGCCGAGGCCGTGGTCGGCGAGGAACACGGGCAGGGTGGAGTACTGCTGCCGGTAGACGAGGTCGACGCAGACGATCGCGGCGAGCAGCACCAGCACCGCCGGCCTGGCCCGCAGTTCGCGCCAGAGCCCCGGCGCGTGCGGGTCGCGCGCGGACCCGGTGTGCGCGATGCCGCGGGCCGGCAGGATCCTGGCGACGTACGCGGCGAAGAGCAGGGTGCCGAGCCCGTCGGCCAGGAAGAGCCAGTCGTACGAGAAGCGGGCGGCGATCAGCGCGCCGAGCGGCGGTCCCACGGCGAAGCCCCCGTTCGCCGCGAAGCGTGTGAGGGCGAAGCTCTGGCGTCGGCCGCCCTCGGGCACGGACACCGCGACGAGCGCGGAATTGGCCGCGCGGACGACGCCGGAGGCGTACTGGGCGAGCGGCAGCACCGCGTAGAGGGCGGCGATCGGCAGGGCGGGCAGGGTGACGAGTGCGGCACCGCTCGTACAGGCGCCGGTCAGGAGCATCCGGCGGTGCCCGTACCGGTCACCGAACCAGCCCCCGGTGAAGTTCCCGGCGACCAGCCCGACACCGCCGATGCCGCTGATCACTCCGGCCTGGGTGACGGACAGACCGCGCGGTCCCGTCAGATAGACGAAGAGATAGACGAACGTGAAGCTGACGACGCCGTTGAGAAATGCGCCCACAGCCAGCATCCGTACCGTTCTCGGCACTCCGCGCAGCATGCCCGTTCCACCCGCCCCCGATAAAGTTCCCTTTGGGAACTGACTATGGCAGCATGCTTTCGGCAGGTCAACCGCGTACAACTGACCGGGACCGACAGCCGAGGGAAACCACGAACGGAAGAGGGCGAGCCATGCCACAGCGCACCAGCCTGGCGGACGCCGACTGCTCGATCGCCCAGGCGCTGGACGTCGTCGGCGACTGGTGGACCCTGCTGATCGTGCGCGACACCGCACGCGGGGTGCACCGCTTCGACGCCCTCCAGCAGGAGCTGGGCGTCTCGCGCAAGGTGCTCACCGAACGGCTGCGCCTGCTGGTCGAGGCGGACGTGCTCGCGCGGGAGCCGTACCAGGACCGCCCCGTCCGGTACGAGTACCGCCTCACCCCGCGCGGCCGCGCCCTGCTGCCCGTACTGATCGCGCTCCAGGACTGGGGCGACGCCTGGGTGCTGGGGGAGGGGGAGACGATGGCGACGACGGCCGAGTCGTCGAAGGAGGCGGCACGGGTGCACGCCCTGGTGGGCACCCGGCTGCCGGAGCTGCTCGTGCCGGACCACGACGGCGCACCGCGCGACCCGGTCGCCGACGCCACCCCGTACACCGTCCTGTACTGCTTCCCCGGCGCCTACGCGCGCCAGGACGCCTACCCGCCGGGGTGGGGACAGATCCCCGGGGCGAGCGGCTGCACCCTTGAATCGTGCACCTACCGGGACCGGTGGGCGGAGTTCACGGAGGCCGGCGCGACCGTGCACGGGGTGTCCACCCAACGCCCGGACGAGCAGCGGGCGTTCGCCGACGCGGAGGGGCTGCGCTTCCCGCTGCTCTCCGACGCCGGACTGTCCCTGACGGCGGCCCTGCGACTGCCGACGTTCCGGGCGGCGGGCGTCAGCCGGCTCAAGCGGCTGACGCTGGTGGTGGACCGGGACCGGACGATCCACGAAGCGCTGTACCCGATCACGGACATCGAGGCGAGCGTACGCACGGCGCTGACCACGGTGCGCCGCCTGAGCGCGCCCGCCTGAGGCCCCCGCCCGTCCCGGCGCACCCCTGCCCGCACCGGGACGGACAGGGGCCCGGCAGTACGAGACCGTCGGCGCCGGAGGGACCCACCCGGCCGGCCGGCCGCCCACCTCGGCACCGGCCGCACCCGGTCAGGCACCGGCGACTCGGCCCAGCATCTCCCGGGCGTACGCCACGTCGTAGGAACCCCCGGTGAGCAGCACCTGGAGGCAGATCCCGTCCATCAGCGCGACGAGCGCCCGCGCGGTGGCCGGGTCGGTGCGCCGGGCCAGCAGTTCGACCACACCGTCGGTCCACTCGGCGGCGACGGGACGCAGCGCGGGACGGCGCAGGGCGGCGAGATACAGCTCGTACTCCAGCTCCGTCGCCCCGCACGCGCCCTCGAACCACTCCCCCAGCATCCTGCTCAGCTCGTCGGCCAGCTCGGCCCCGCCCCGCTGACCGGCGGGTGCGGCAAAGACGCTGCTCTCCCTCAGCGCCTGGGCGAAGCCCTCGTTGCACCGGCGCAGGGCGGCGATCAGCAGCTCGTCGAGCGAGCCGAAGTGATACGTCGTCGAGCCGAGCGGCACGTCCGCCTCGGCGGCGACGGAGCGATGGGTGAGCCCCGCGATGCCGTCGGCGCCCACCACGCGGATGGCCGCGTCGATGATGCGTTCGCGCCGCTCGGGGTCGTAACGCCGGGCCATCAGTGGGCTCCGCCCAGGTTGAGCACCACGACTCCGGCGATGATCAGGGCGATGCCCACCACCTTGAACAGGCTGCCGGACTCCCCCATGAAGATCACGCCGATCGCGGCGACGGCGGCGGTGCCCACTCCGGCCCAGATCGCGTAGGCCGTGCCCACCGACAGCGTCTTCAGCGTCTGCGCGAGCAGGGCGAAGGCGAGGACATACCCCACGAGGGTGATGAGCGAGGGCCAGAGCCTGGTGAATCCCTCGCTGTACTTCATGGCCGTCGTCGCGGCCACCTCGGCCGTGATGGCCGCTGCCAGCAGTCCGTATCCCATGTGTACAAGTGTACGCATCGTTGTGTACGGCTGTACACATGGCTGCCGCGCCCAGGGCGCTACGGTGTCCCGACCGACGACATGGCATATGACAGAGCACGGCCGGCACCGGCCGACGACACAACGGAGACGCAGTGACGCAGGACGCAGGGTGGGGCGGTGGCCCGAACGGGGGCGCGCCCTACGGCGGGGGCCCGCACGGCGGAGGCCCCTACGGAGGGGCTCCCCACGGAGGAGGCCCGTACGGCGGCGGGGGCTGGGACGGTGGGGGCTGGGGCAGCCCATGGGCCGCACCGCCGAAGCCGGGGGTCATACCCCTCGCCCCGATGAGGGTCTCCGACATACTCAGCGGCGCCTTCTCCACCATGGGCCGCTACTGGAAGCCCCTGTTCGGCATGGGGCTGGCCGTCTTCGCGGGGGCGACGCTGCTGATGGCCGTGGGGGCCCTCATCGCGTACTCCTCCGTCGCGGACCACTGGGACGCCGTCATGGTCGACGACCACGCGGGCTCGCCGGACTCGCAGGACTGGGTTCCGCTGGTGGCCGCTTTCGGCGTGCTGCTGGCCGTCGGCATCGCGGTGTACATCGTGGCCGCCGCGCTGATGCAGGCAGCGGTCCCGGCGATACTCCAGGAAGCCGTACTGGGACGGCCGATCACCTTCGGCGCGGCCTGGCGCCGCGCCTGGTCCCGGGTCGGGGCCATGATCGGCACGGTGTTCCTCACGGCGTTGATCGCCTTCGTGCCGGTCGTACTCGCCATGACCGCCTTCATCGGCGTGATGATCTACTTCATCTCGCTGGGCGACGCGGACGGCGTCCTGCCGATGATGTGGTTCGCCGTCGTCGGCACCCTGGCCCTCGCGCCGCTGGCGGTCTGGCTCTGGGTGAAGTTCTCGCTGGCTCCGACGATCGTGGTCTTCGAGAACCAGAGCCCGTTCGCGGCCCTGCGCCGCTCGGCCGGGCTGGTGCGCGGCGACTGGTGGCGCGTCCTGGGGATCTCGCTGCTCGGGTACGTGATGGCGTCGATGGCCGGCTCACTGCTCCAGATGCCGTTCTCGGTCCTGGGCTCGCTGCCGGGCATGACCGACACCTCGGACCTCGGCGCCGAACCGTCCGGCGTCGAGGTCCTGGCCGCCATGGGCGGCCTCTTCGTCGTCATGCTGATCAGCCAACTCATCAGCCAGCTGTTCTCGACCATCTTCCCGCCGCTGATCGTCGGCCTGCTCTACGTGGACCGGCGCATGCGTACGGAGAACCTGGGCCCGGTCCTGGCCGAGGCGTCCGTCGTACTGCCCGAGCAGTACGGTCCGCCCCCGGCCTCCGCGTAACGCCACCGCGCGCCCCGCGCCTCCGCCCGCACACAGCCCCGGCAGTCCCCCGCGACCGCCGGGGCTGTTGCCTGTCCGGGCCTATTCCGGCGCGGGCAGACGATCGAGCCGATCGCGCTGGGCCGGGGTCAGCCGGAGGCGTTCGGCGGCGAGGTTCTCCTCAAGGTGGTCGACGCGGGCCGTGCCCGGGATGGGGAGGATGACCGGCGAGTGACCCAGCAGCCAGGCGAGAGCGATCTGCGTGGGGGTGGCCTCGGCCTCGGCGGCCACGGCGGCGATCTCGGCCCGCGCCCCGGACTTCCCCCAGGCGACCGGGCGCCACGGCAGGAACGCGATGCCTGCCGCCTCACACGCCGCGAGCACGGGCTCGTGCTCGCGGTCGAGCAGGTTGTAGCGGTTCTGGACGCTCGCGATGTCGACGATCCCCCGAGCCCGGCCGAGCTCGTCGACGGTGACCTCGGACAGCCCGATCCGGCCGATCTTTCCCTCGGTACGCAGGTCGCGCAGGGTGCCGATCTGGTCGGCGAGCGGTGTCTCCGGATCGATACGGTGCAGTTGAAGCAGCTCGATCCGCTCGACGCGCAGTCGCCGCAACGCCTGTTCGACCTGATCACGCAGGACTGCGGGCCGTCCGTCCAGCTTCCACTCGTCCGAAGGGCTCGACCGGGCTACGCCGACCTTGGTGGTGATCAGCAGCCCGTCCGGGTAGGGGTACAGGGCCTCGGCCAGAAGTTCCTCGTTGGCTCCACCGCCGTACATATACGCGGTATCGATCAGCGTGACGCCCAGCCGGACAGCCCGCCGCACCACCGCGAAAGAGGTCTCCCTGGCCGCACCCGGCTCCGTGGGCAGTTGCATGGCCCCGAACCCGAGCCGCCGCACGTCCAGATCCCCGCCGATAGGAAACGACGTCACACGCCACCCTTCCCCTCGCTCAAGTGGCGACCCCAGCAGCGGAGTTGGCCACGGCATCGGACAGCCAGAAGCCCCATCATGCACCGCACGATGGGGCCTCGCCGAACCGGATAACGCTGGACCGGACGGATCAGACGGTGCCGAACTCTCCGGCCTTGACACCCGCCACGAAGGAAGCGAACGAGCCGACGGGGAAGCCCAGGACGGGGCCGGTCGGGCGCTTGGAGTCGCGGACAGGGACTGTGCCGCACGGGGCAACGAGGTTGGCGGCGACCTCGACGCAAGCGCCGCCGTTGCTGCTGTAGGAGGACTTGAACCAACGGGGGGATTCGGTCGTCACAGGGAGCCCTTTCGTAGCTGGTCGGACCGGGCGGTCAGACGGTGCCGAACTCTCCGGCCTTGACGCCCACCACGAAGGAAGCGAACGAGCCGACGGGGAAGCCCAGGACGGGGCCGGTCGGGCGCTTGGAGTCGCGGACAGGGACTGTGCCGCACGGGGCAACGAGGTTGGCGGCGACCTCGACGCAAGCGCCGCCGTTGTTGCTGTGCGAGGACGTGAACCAACGCGGAGATTCGGTCGTCACGGGGTGCCCTTTCGTAGCTGGCTGGACCGGACGGATCAGACGGTGCCGAACTCTCCGACCTTGACACCCGCCACGAAAGAGGCGAACGAGCCGACGGGGAAGTCCAGAACCGGGCCGCTCAGATCCTTGGAGTCACGTACGGGAACGATGCCGCGCGAGGCGACGAGGTTGGCGGCGACCTCGACGCACTGGCCACCGTTGCTGCTGTAGGAGGACTTGAACCAGCGGGGGGATTCGGCCGTCACAGGGAGTCCTTTCGTAGCTGGCCGGACCGGGCGGTCAGACGGTGCCGAACTCTCCGACCTTGACACCCGCCACGAAGGAGGCGAACGAGCCGACGGGAAAGCCCAGGACAGGGCCGGCCGGGCGCTTGGAGTCGCGGACAGGGACTGTACCGGTGGAGGACGTATTCGACGGGGCCCATTCGACGCATGTGCCACCGTTGTCGCTGTAGCTGGACTTGATCCAATGGAGGGATTCGTTCGTCACGGGAAGCCCTTTCGTAGCTGGTCGGACCGAGCGGTCAGACAGTGCCGAACTCTCCGGCCTTGACACCCGCCACGAAGGAGGCGAACGAGCCGACGGGAAAGCCCAGGACAGGGCCGCTCAGATCCTTGGAGTCACGTACGGGAACGATGCCGCGCGAGGCGACAAGATTGGCGGCAACCTCGACGCACTGGCCACCGTTGCCGCTGTAGGAGGACTTGAACCAACCGGGGGATTCGGTCACGGGGTGCCCTTTCGTACCTGCTCGATCATGGCCACGGATGCCGCTTGGGACAGGGCTTCGGCCTGAAGCTGATGGTAGGCCGTCAGCATGGGCAGTACGAAGCTGGTTTCGCGTTCCAAATGCCCCCGCTGCGAGGATTCGGCGTACGACACAAGCGAGCGGTCGGGAAGTGTCAGCACCGTGATGGGCAGGCTGAACGGCCGACGTGCTCCCATACGGAACGGAGCGATTTGAAGGAGGGTGTTCGGCCGCTCCGCGAACTCCAACAACTGGGCGAACTGAGCATCCATGACCGCAGGATCGCCCATCGGTCGATGGATGCACCCTTCGTCAAGTACCGCGAAGATCAGGGGTGATGGGGAACGGACAAGTGCGGCCTGTCGCTCTGCCACCAAAGTGACCCGCTCACTGGCTTGCTCGGCCGTGATTGCCTCCCTGCGTACCGCGTCCGCCTCCAACGTCGCCGCGTAATCCGGCGTCTGGAGCAGTCCAGGGATGACGCCGACTTCATAGAGTCTGATCTCTGCGGCGCGCACCTCTTGCCGCACGTACTCCGGGAACCCCTCCAGCAGGGCCGTGTTCTTCAGCGCACGGGTCTGGCGCTCGAACTTGTCTCCAGTGCGTAACGCGCTGTCAGCACTGCGCGCGAAGCGATTAGTTGGCGGGCGACGGCCAGTTTCGACGGCAGAAACATGCGACCCGGTAATGCCCATGCGCACGCCTAGCTCGTCTTGCGTCCACCCGCGCTCGTCCCGGGCCTGCCGTAAGCACTGGCCAAACGCCTGCATGGGCGACGTCTCCGGGTCGAGTGTCTTCCGGTTCACCATGCGAGTTTCCTCACTCATCAAGCAAATCAGTCCAGTTGAAGACATTCCGACTGTAGGTCACGCTGGTCCAGCTTGGTAGTGAAACGGCTACGGAGAGGAGCGGGGCCATGCCTGTCGAACCACAGGAAGCCCGCCGCGTACCGCCCCCCGGCACACTCATGGTGGACACCAGCCGCAAAGACCGTGTCGGGGAGTTCCGAGGCGTCGCCGGCCCGTACTGGGCGCTGCGCCCGGTCCGGGGCGGAGTCGAATGGGAAGCCGACCCCGAACACCTCCGCCCCGCGACCCGCATAGAGCGGCTGCGGGCCGAGACCGCACGGCGCAACGCCCGGAGTGAGGGGCGGCTGCTGTGACCGGGAGGACAGCCACGCACTACGCGGCCGAGGTCAGCGGCGGTGACGCGGTGAGGCGCGTCGAGCTCGGCGGGTTCGTCGCACCGTCCCGGCGGCTGGCGCTGCGCTGGCTCCGCGGCCGGGCGTTGTGGTTCGCCGAAGCGCTGGACCCGGCCGCCCACGCACCGTGGGTGCCGCCCGCCGCCCTGCACCCGGTGACACACGCCGGGCGGGACGCACCCGCCCACCTTCGCGCGTGGGCCGAGGACATCGGGCACCAGGACTACGCGCTGTGGCGACTCGCCGCGGGCTTCACGTTCGAGTTCATCGCCCGCGACGACGCCTGCTGGTACGGACTCGCCGCCCGACCCTGTCCCCTGCCGGGCACACCCCGAACCGGCATACCCCCGGTGCACACGTGACTCCGCCGACCCCCGCACACGAAAGAGAGCAGGAGCAGATGGGTCCCATGTTCGACCAGCGCAGCCGTACCCGCCGGACCAACGCGGACGTGAGAGCCGCGCAGGACCGGGTGTACGCCTCACGCGCGGCGCTGACCGCCACGTACCAGGAGGGGGCGGGGATGGCGGCTCTGGCCGTGGAGTACGGCGTCAGCCGCCCGTGGCTCCGTGAGCGCTTCGTGGAATGGGGCGTGCCGGTCCGGGGGCGCCGCACCGGGGTCGGGGGAAATGCGTGTTGACCCCGTTCGTCGCCTCGCGAAGTACCGATCAAGGCGTGTCGCATTCCGAACTGACCATTGGTGACGGTGCCAACGGCCCTCAGCTCGCGTACCGGAACATGCGCCCGGAGGACCGGGACAAACACGGCAACCTGTGGGTGCGGGTCCATGACCGGCCCGGCGGACGCGTCCTGTACGACTCCATGCATCCGCTCCGCCAACGCCTCTGCATGGAAGGCATGTTGTGCCAGATCTGCGCGGGCCCCGCGGACCGGAACAAGGACGGCTGGCTCTTCATCGACTGGCTGCGCGAGGACTCGCCGCCGACGTGGCCCGAACGGTCCGTGACCGCGATGCCACCGCTGTGCGCCGAGCACGCACGGGTATCGGTCGGACAGTGCCCGCACTTGCGCCGCGGTCGGTTCGCCGTGCTCCGCGTGCGCAAACCCCACCTCTACGGGGTGTCGGGGGGCCTCTACCGGCTCACCGCGAACGGGTGGGTCACCTCCGAACATGACCAGCTCTCCCCGTACAGCAAGCCCCGCTACCCCGGCATGCTCGCGACCCGTCTCCACCGGGAGCTGCGCGGTGTGACGGTCGTAGCGCTCCCTTGAACCGGCACACCCGACCGGCCGGAACACCCGACCGGCCGGCACACCTGGCCCGGCCGGGTGTGCGGGGCTCAGTCGGTCAGCGTCTTCTTCGGGCGCAGGACACAGAACTCGTTGCCCTCGGGGTCGAGCAGCGCCACCCAGGTGGCGTCCGGCCCCTGCCCGAAGTCCGTGCGCCGTGCGCCGAGCCCGATGATCCGCTCGACCTCGACGGCCTGGTCGTCGGGGGTGAGATCGATGTGCAGCCGGTTCTTGACGGTCTTCTTCTCCGGTACGGGGACGAAGCACATGCCCGGCAACGTCTCGGCATCCGCGCCGATGACGATTTCGTCCTCGTCCTCGAAGAGCACCTGCCAGTCCAGCACCTGGCACCAGAAGCGGGCGAGCAGGGGCAGGTCGTGGGAATCGACGACGTGGTGGTACAAGCGAACGGCCATGCCCCCAGTATCCCCTGGCGGGCATGGCCGTTCGCCGTATGTCTCAGACGTTGAAGCCCAGCGCGCGCAGCTGCTCGCGCCCGTCGTCCGTGATCTTGTCCGGGCCCCACGGCGGCATCCAGACCCAGTTGATCCGCAACTCGCTGACGATGCCGTCGGTGGCGGACTTCGCCTGGTCCTCGATGACATCGGTCAGCGGACAGGCCGCGGACGTCAGGGTCATGTCGAGGGTGGCGATGTTGGCGTCATCGACGTGGATGCCGTAGATCAGGCCCAGGTTGACGACGTCGATGCCCAGCTCGGGGTCGACCACGTCGTACAGCGCCTCGCGGACCTCCTCCTCGGAGGCCGGCTTGGTGGTGAGAGTCTCGTTGTCGCTCATGCCGTCTTCCCTTCGGACAGCGCCTTCGCCGTCGCGTCCTTCCACGCCATCCAGCTCAGCAGCGCGCACTTGACCCGGGCCGGATACTTGGAGACACCGGCGAACGCGACCGCGTCCTCCAGCACCTCCTCCATCTCGTCGTCCGGCTCCAGCTGGCCCTTGGACTGCATCAGCTCCAGGAACGCGTCCTGGATCTTCCGCGCCTGGGCGAGCTCCTTGCCGACCAGCAGCTCATTGAGAACCGAGGCGCTGGCCTGGCTGATGGAGCAGCCCTGTCCCTCGTAGCTCACGTCGACGATGGTCTCGCCGTCGTACTTCACCCGGAGTGTGATCTCGTCACCGCACGTCGGGTTGACGTGATGCACCTCGGCGTCGCCGTCCCGCAGGCCACGCCCGTGGGGGTGCTTGTAGTGGTCCAGGATCACTTCCTGGTACATGGATTCCAGCTTCACCAGTCAGCCCTCAGCCGAAGAAGTTCCGGACGTGCTCCAGACCGTCCACCAGGGCGTCGACCTCGGCGGGCGTGGAGTACAGATAGAACGACGCTCGCGTCGTCGCAGGAATTCCGTACCGCAGGCAGACCGGCCGCGCGCAGTGGTGGCCGACCCGGACGGCGATGCCCTGCTCGTCGAGGACCTGGCCCACGTCGTGCGGGTGGATGTCGCCGAGCGTGAAGGAGATCGTGGCGCCGCGGTCCTCGGCCGTCGCCGGGCCGATGATCTTGAGGTCCGGGACCTCCAGGAGGCGCTTCACCGCGTACTCGGTGATCGCGTGCTCGTGGCGGTAGATCTTCTCCATGCCGATCGCCGAGAGGTAGTCCACGGCCGCGCCGAGGCCGACGGCCTGGGCGATCGGGGGCGTACCCGCCTCGAACTTGTGCGGCGCGGGGGCGTACGTCGACGAGTGCATCGACACGGTCTCGATCATCTCGCCGCCGCCGAGGAACGGGGGCAGGTCCTCCAGGAGTTCCTGCCGTCCCCACAGCACGCCGATGCCGGTCGGGCCGACCATCTTGTGGCCGGTGAAGGCCACGAAGTCGGCCTGCAGCGCCTGGACGTCGAGCACCATGTGCGGTGCCGCCTGCGAGGCGTCGATGCAGACCAGCGCGCCGACCTGCTGGGCACGGCGGATGATCTTCTCGACCGGGTTGATCGTGCCCATGATGTTCGAGACCAGCGTGAAGGAGACGATCTTCGTCTTCTCCGTGATGATCTCGTCGATGTTGGACAGGTCGAGACGGCCGTCGTCCGTGATGCCGAACCACTTCAGCTTCGCACCGGTGCGCTGCGAGAGCAGCTGCCACGGCACGATGTTGGAGTGGTGCTCCATCTCGGTGGTGACGATCTCGGTGTCGCGGTCGACCCGATAGGGCTCATCCGCCCAGCCCAGCATGTTGGCCACGAGGTTGAGCGACTCCGAGGCGTTCTTGGTGAAGATCACCTCGTTGCGGCTGGGCGCGTTGATGAAGGCGGCGACCTTGTCGCGGGCGCCCTCGTACAGCGCGGTGGCCTCCTCCGCGATGGTGTAGACACCGCGGTGGACGTTGGCGTTGTGCCGCTCGTAGTACTCGTTGAGCGCGTCGAGCACCTGGCGCGGCTTCTGCGAGGTCGCCGCGCTGTCCAGGTACACGATCTTCTTGCCGTCGTGGACCGTGCGGTCCAGGATGGGGAAGTCCTTGCGGATCGCCTCGGTGTCGAGGAGGCCGGTGAGCCCCTGTCGGGCGTCAGTCACGCGGAAGCGCCACCCTTCACGTATGCCTCGTAGCCCTCGTTCTCCAGCTTGTCGGCGAGTTCGGCGCCGCCGGACTCGGCGATGCGGCCGTTGGCGAAGACATGCACGAAGTCGGGCTTGATGTAGCGGAGGATCCGCGTGTAGTGCGTGATCAGCAGGGTGCCGACCTCGCCGCCCTCGCGGACCCGGTTGACGCCTTCGGAGACGGTCTTCAGCGCGTCGACGTCCAGGCCGGAGTCGGTCTCGTCGAGGATCGCGATCTTCGGCTTGAGGAGCTCCAGCTGAAGGATCTCGTGGCGCTTCTTCTCGCCGCCGGAGAAGCCCTCGTTGACGTTGCGCTCGGCGAAGGCCGGGTCCATCTGGAGGCCGGCCATCGTCTCCTTGACCTCCTTGACCCACGTACGCAGCTTGGGTGCCTCGCCGCGGACGGCGGTGGCGGAGGTGCGCAGGAAGTTGGAGACCGAGACACCGGGGATCTCGACCGGGTACTGCATGGCGAGGAACAGGCCGGCGCGGGCGCGCTCGTCGACGGACATCTCCAGGACGTCCTCGCCGTCGAGGGTGACCGTGCCCTGCGTGATCGTGTACTTGGGGTGACCCGCCAGCGAGTACGCGAGGGTGGACTTGCCGGACCCGTTGGGGCCCATGATGGCGTGGGTCTCGCCCTGCTTCACGGTCAGGTCGACGCCCTTGAGGATCTCCTTCGTGGCGTTGTCGGCCTCGACGGTGACGTGCAGGTCGCGGATTTCAAGCGTTGCCATGGGTGACTCAGGACTCCTGGGTGACGGAGACGAGCACATCGTCCCCTTCGATCTTTACGGGGTATACGGGGACGGGGCGCGTCGCGGGAAGGCCGGACGGCTTACCGGTGCGGAGGTCGAAGCTCGATCCGTGCAGCCAGCACTCGATCATGCAGTCCTCCACCTCGCCCTCCGACAGCGAGACGTTCGCGTGCGAGCAGATGTCGTTGATCGCGAACACCTCGCCCTCGGTACGGACGACGGAGACGGGTGTGCCGTCGAGCTCCACCCGCTTGGGGGTGTCGTCCTCCAGCTCACTCAGCGCACAGGCTTTGACGAAGGCCATCAGACGGACGCCTTCAGCTCGGTCTCGATCTTGTCGAGGAGACGCGCTTCGACGTCCGGCAGGCCGATCTGCTGGACCAGTTCGGCGAAGAAGCCGCGCACGACGAGCCGGCGGGCCTCCTCGGCGGGGATACCGCGCGACTGGAGGTAGAAGAGCTGCTCGTCGTCGAAGCGGCCGGTCGCCGAGGCGTGGCCGGCGCCGACGATCTCGCCGGTCTCGATCTCCAGGTTCGGTACGGAGTCGACCCGGGCGCCGTCCGTGAGGACGAGGTTCCGGTTCATCTCGTAGGTGTCGGTGCCCTCGGCCTTCGCCTGGATGAGGACGTCACCGATCCACACGGCGTGTGCGCCGTCGCCCTGGAGCGCGCCCTTGTACACCGCGTTGGACTTGCAGTGCGGGGTGTTGTGGTCGACCAGGAGGCGGTGCTCCTGGTGCTGGCCCTTGTCGGTGAAGTACAGGCCGAACAGCTCGGCCTCGCCGCCGGTGCCCGCGTAGGCGATCCGCGGGTGCAGGCGCACCAGGTCTCCGCCGAAGGTGACGACGATCGACTTGAACGAGGCGTCCCGGCCGATCAGCGCGTTGTGCTGGCCGACGTGGACCGCGGTGTCGTCCCAGTCCTGGACGGAGACGACGGTCAGCTTCGCACCGTCGCCGACGACGTAGTCGACGTTGGCGGCGAGGACCGCGTCACCGGTGTGGTCGATGACGACGACCGCTTCGGCGAAGGCACCCAGCTCGATGACCTGGTGGCCGTACGCCACGCCGCCCTCGCCGTGCACCGCGATGCGGATCGGCTCGGTGAGCACGGCCTCCTTGGCGACCGTGACGACCGAGGCCTGCTCGAAGGCCGAGTACGCCTGGGCGGCGACCCGGTCCACCGGCGTACCGGCCTTGCCGAGCCGTGCGTCGTCGCGGCCGACGGTCTCGACGGTGACGCCCTCGGGCGCCTCGATCGCGACCTTGACGCCGCCGCCGGTGGCGACGGCGGTGCCGTCGTGCAGCCCGCGCAGCCGCTCCAGCGGCGTGAACCGCCACTCCTCCTCGCGGCCGTGCGGGACCGGGAAGTCCGCGACGTCGAAGGACGGGGGCGCGCTCATGCGCGTGGCGACGGTCGACTCGGCGGCCACCGCGATGGACCCGGCGGTCGTGGAGCCCGCCGGAATGTTCTGAGCCTCAGCCATGGCTGTCGTAGTGCTCGCTTTCTCAGTCAAGAACTCGGGGGATTCGTGCGGTGGTACGGCGCTCGGCCGTACTAGCCGACCGAACCCTCCATCTGCAGCTCGATCAGCCGGTTGAGCTCCAGGGCGTACTCCATGGGCAGCTCCTTGGCGATCGGCTCGACGAAGCCGCGCACGATCATCGCCATGGCCTCGAACTCGGTGAGTCCGCGGCTCATGAGGTAGAAGAGCTGGTCCTCGGAGACCTTGGAGACGGTCGCCTCGTGGCCCATCGACACGTCGTCCTCGCGGACGTCGACGTAGGGGTAGGTGTCGGAGCGCGAGATCGTGTCGACCAGCAGCGCGTCACAGAGCACGTTGGACTTCGCGCCCGGCGCGCCCTCGCCGATCTCGATCAGACCGCGGTAGGAGGTCCGGCCGCCGCCTCGCGCCACCGACTTGGAGACGATGTTGGAGGAGGTGTTCGGAGCCATGTGCACCATCTTGGCGCCGGCGTCCTGGTGCTGGCCCTCGCCCGCGAAGGCGATGGAGAGGGTCTCGCCCTTGGCGTGCTCGCCCATCAGGTAGACGGCCGGGTACTTCATGGTGACCTTGGAGCCGATGTTGCCGTCGACCCACTCCATGGTCGCGCCCTCGTACGCCACGGCACGCTTGGTGACGAGGTTGTACACGTTGTTCGACCAGTTCTGGATGGTCGTGTAGCGGCAGCGGCCGCCCTTCTTCACGATGATCTCGACCACGGCGCTGTGCAGCGAGTCCGAGGAGTAGATCGGCGCGGTGCAGCCCTCGACGTAGTGGACGTAGGCGTCCTCGTCGACGATGATCAGCGTCCGCTCGAACTGGCCCATGTTCTCCGTGTTGATACGGAAGTAGGCCTGGAGCGGGATCTCGACGTGGACACCCTTGGGCACGTAGATGAACGAGCCACCGGACCACACGGCCGAGTTCAGCGAGGCGAACTTGTTGTCACCGACGGGGATGACGGTGCCGAAGTACTCCTTGAAGAGCTCCGGGTGCTCCTTCAGCGCCGTGTCGGTGTCCATGAAGATGACACCCTGCGCCTCCAGCTCCTCGTTGATCTGGTGGTAGACCACCTCGGACTCGTACTGGGCTGCGACACCGGCGACGAGGCGCTGCTTCTCCGCCTCGGGGATGCCGAGCTTGTCGTACGTGTTCTTGATGTCCTCGGGCAGGTCCTCCCAGGACTCCGCCTGCTTCTCGGTGGACCGCACGAAGTACTTGATGTTGTCGAAGTCGATGCCCGACAGGTCGGAGCCCCAGTTCGGCATGGGCTTCTTGCCGAAGAGCTTCAGGCCCTTGAGCCGGAGCTTCAGCATCCACTCGGGCTCGTTCTTCTTGTCCGAGATGTCGCGGACGACAGCCTCGGAGAGGCCGCGCTTCGCCGCCGCGCCTGCCGCGTCGGAGTCGGCCCAGCCGAATTCATACGTGCCCAGACCCTCGAGCTCAGGGTGGGCAGTCTCCGTAGGGAGCGTCATGCGGGGTTCCTCCCGGCCGTACTTGCGGATGCTGATGGGGTGGTCTGTGGTGGTGGTGCGTGACCGCTGCGCGGCACGAACGTCGTACACACTCCGTCGCCGTGGGCGAGGGTGGCCAGACGCTGCACGTGGGTTCCCAGGAGGCTGGAGAAGAATTCCGTCTCCGCCTCGCACAGCTGCGGGAACTGTTCGGCGACATGCGCGACCGGGCAGTGGTGCTGGCACAGCTGCTCGCCCTGCTGGGGGCCCGGCGCGCTTCGCGCCATAGCAGCGTACCCGTCGGCCGACAAGGCCTTGGCCAACGCCTCGGCGCGGTCCTCGGGGGCCGCGGCCTCGACCGCCGCACGGTACCCCTCGGCCTGGACGGCCATCCGGGCACGGGCGAAAGCCAGCACCGCGTCGTCGCCCGAGGTCTCGGCGATCCAGCGCAGCGCGTCCGCGGCGAGCTTGTCGTAGGACTGGTCGAAAGCGTCCCGGCCGCAGTCCGTCAGGGCGAACACCTTGGCGGGACGGCCGCGGGTCCGTGCCCCGTACACCCGCTGTTCGCGGGCTTCGACGACATCGTCGGAGACGAGGGCGTCGAGGTGGCGGCGGACGGCGGCCTGGGTGAGGCCGACGCGCTTGGCCAGATCGGCGGCGGTGGACGGGCCGTGGTCCAGGATGGAGCGCGCGACCCGGTTGCGCGTCGAGCGCTCACCGGTCGCGAGTTCCTCCTGCGGAGCCTCGCCAACGTATTTCACAACGCCATTGTTGCGTAATTCATCCGGCCCTGACAACCACGGTCCGGAATGATCAACGGTGCGATTCGTCACTTAGGGTTACCTAATCTGGCCCCGCCGACGGGCCCGCGGGCCTCCCCGCACCGGTCCGCGGGCCTCCCCGCGGCGGGCCCACGCCCCTCCCCGGAGACCGCCCCGCTCCCGGCCCTGCCTAGACTTACCCGCCATGAAGAGCGAGCCTGTCGTACAGGTCAAGGGCCTGGTGAAGCGGTACGGCACCAAGACCGCACTCGACGGCCTCGACCTGGTTGTCCCGGCCGGCGCGGTGACCGCGGTCCTCGGACCGAACGGCGCCGGGAAGACCACCACGATCGAGACCTGCGAGGGCTACCGCCGCCCCGACGCGGGTTCCGTGCGGGTCCTCGGCCTCGACCCCGTCACCGAGGCGGAGAAGCTCCGCCCCCGGATCGGCGTCATGCTTCAGTCCGGAGGGGTCTATTCGGGTGCACGGGCCGAGGAAATGCTCCGGCACATGGCCCGACTGCACGCCCACCCCCTGGACGTCGACGCCCTGATCGAGCGCCTGGGCCTCGGCGGCTGCGGGCGGACCTCCTACCGCCGGCTCTCCGGCGGCCAGCAGCAGCGCCTCTCGCTCGCCATGGCGGTCGTCGGCCGCCCCGAGCTGCTGTTCCTGGACGAGCCGACCGCGGGCCTGGACCCACAGGCCCGCCGCTCCACCTGGGACCTCGTACGGGAGCTGCGCGCCGACGGCGTGTCGACCGTCCTGACCACCCACTTCATGGACGAGGCCGAGGCGCTGGCCGACGACGTCGCGATCGTCGACGCGGGCCGGGTGATCGCGACGGGCAGCCCCGAGCAGCTGTGCCGGGGCGGCGCCGAGAACACCCTGCGCTTCACCGGCCGCCCGAACCTGGACCTCGGCTCGCTGCTCAAGGCGCTGCCGGACGGCAGCGGGGCGGCCGAGCCGGTCCCGGGGACGTACCGCATCACCGGACGGATCGACCCGCAGCTGCTGGCCACCGTCACCTCCTGGTGCGCCCAGCACGGCGTCATGCCGGACGGCATCTCCCTGGAGCGGCACACCCTGGAGGACGTCTTCCTCGAACTGACCGGCAAGGAGCTGCGCGCATGAGCGCCGGTACGTACGCCCCCCGCCCGGGGGCCGCCCCGCTGTCCCGCATGATCGCCGCGCAGACAGCGCTGGAGACGCGGATGCTGCTGCGCAACGGCGAGCAGCTGCTGCTGACGGTGATCATCCCGGCGCTGCTGCTGGTGCTGTTCGGCGCGGTCGACATCGTGGACACCGGCTCGGGCGAGTCGGTCGACTTCCTGACGCCCGGCATCCTCGCGCTCGCGGTGATGTCGACGGCCTTCACCGGCCAGGCCATCGCCACCGGCTTCGAGCGGCGCTACGGGGTGCTCAAGCGGCTCGGCGCCTCTCCCCTGCCGCGCTGGGCCCTGATGACCGCGAAGACGCTGTCGGTACTGGTCACCGAGGTGCTCCAGATCGTGCTGCTGACGGTGATCGCCTTCGCGCTCGGCTGGTCGCCGCACGGCAACCCCTTCGCCGTCCTGCTGCTCCTGGTGCTGGGCACCGCGGCCTTCTCCGGGCTCGGACTGCTGATGGCGGGGACGCTGAAGGCCGAGGCGACACTCGCGGCCGCCAACCTGGTCTTCCTGCTGCTGCTGGTCGGCGGCGGGGTGATCGTGCCGCTGGACAAGTTCCCGGACGCGGTGCGGTCCGTGCTGGACCTGCTGCCGATCTCGGCGCTCTCGGGCGGGCTGCGGGACGTGCTCCAGCACGGGGCGTCCATGCCCTGGGGCGATCTCGGGATCCTGGCGGTCTGGGCGGTACTGGGGCTGGGCGCGGCGGCGCGCTTCTTCCGCTGGGAGTGAGCGGCCGCTGACATTCCGGTGATGTCCGGAGTCGTCCGGGAACGACCCCACCCCTCGTGAAAACATGCACAAGCCCCGGCCTACGATGGTGCGCGTGGAAACCCCCCTCTCCTACATCGCCAAGCGCTGGACGCCGTCCACCAAGGTGGTACGGCGCGCCGCGCTCTCCGCGGTCGTGATGACCGTGTTCATCATCATCACGGGCGGTGCCGTCCGGCTCACCGGCTCCGGCCTGGGCTGCGACACCTGGCCCAAGTGCACCGACGACAGCCTCTTCGCCACGCCCGAGCAGGGTCTGCACGGCGCCATCGAATTCGGCAACCGGATGCTCACCTACGTCCTGTCGGCCGCGGTCGGCTGGGCGATCATCGCGGTGCGCTCCGTCAAGCCCCGCCGCCGCGGACTGTCGCGGCTCGCCTGGTCGCAGTTCTGGCTCGTGATGGGGAACGCCGTCATCGGCGGGATCACGGTCTGGGCCGGCCTCAACCCGTGGTCCGTGGCCGGGCACTTCCTGCTGGCCAACGGCCTGCTCACCGTCGCCGTCATCACCTGGGTGCGGGTCGGCGAGGGTGACGGCCCGGCCGTCCCGCGCGCCCCGCGCCCGGTACGCAACCTGTCCTGGGCCATCGTCGCCACCACGGTCCTCCTGATCGCCCTCGGCACGACGGTCACCGGTTCCGGCAAGCACGCCGGTGACAGCAGCGACGTCCCGCGCATGCCGTGGGACTGGAACGCGGCGGCGCATGTGCACGCCATCGGCGCCTGGGTGGTCTGCGCCCTGTCCATCGCCATGTGGCTGGCCCTGCGGATGGTGGACGCGCCCGCCGACACCCGGGCACGCTCCCGTGACCTGCTGATCGTGCTGGTGGCGCAGGGCGCGATCGGCTACGTGCAGTACTTCAGCGATGTCCCCGAGGTCCTGGTCGGCATCCACATGTTCGGCTCGTCCCTGATGTGGATCGCCGTACTGCGGCTGGCGCTGAGCATGCGGGAGCGGGCTGCCGTGGCCGCCCCGGTGCCGGCCCCGTCCGCCGAACGGCCGGAGACCGCGCCCACGCCCACGAGCTGAACCCGGGGCGGCGGCCCGCGCCCGTCGCCCTCACCCCGGACAGCGAAACGCCGCCCCCGGTCTGCCGGAGGCGGCGTTTCGGCGTCCCTGACCCACCCGGCGCACGGGTGCGTACGGCCCGACGGGTGAACTCCGGCTCCGGGTCCGGTCCGGGCCCGTGTGCTGCACGGGCCCGGGTGCCGTCCGCTGCCGGAGCGAGCGGATCAGCGGTCGTTGGAGGGGCCGCCGACCTGGATGCCGGCCATCCTGGACCACTCGTACGGGCCGGTGCGGACCTTGGCCGCGAACTCGCCGTCGAAGGACTCGTGCATCGTGATCCCGGACTTCCGCGCGGCGTTCTCCGCGACGGCGTACGACGGTGCCACGAGGTCGCCCCAGCCGCCGTCCTCGCCGACGAGGACGATGCGGGTGCCGGTCTGCCCGATGTAGGCGAGCTGTCCCTCGGCGCCGCCGTGCGCCTCGGCGAAGGCGCCGATCTGCTTGGCGAGCTTCGCCGCCCTGCGCTCCGCACGGGCCGCCTGCCTGCTGTCCGCCCGCTGGGTCTCTGCCGTGTCTGCTGCCGTCTCTGCCATGCACAGGATGCTACCGACGGGTAGATCAAACGGCGACGGGCGGGGTACGTGGCCTGGGCCACGTACCCCGCCCGTGGAGGCAGGTGCCGCGTCAGCGGAGGAAGGGGTCCACCGCGACCGCGACGAAGAGGATCGACACATAGGTGATGGACCAGTGGAACAGCCGCATCTCCTTGAGCTTGCCACCGGTGACCCCGGCCTTGGCGCGGCTCTGGAGGCCGTGCGCCTCCCAGAGCCAGAACCCGCCGGCGAGTAGCGCCACCACCGTGTAGAACCAGCCGGTGTAGCCCAGCGGGGTCAGCAGGAGCGAGACGGCGACCATCACCCAGCTGTAGAGGACGATCTGGCGGGCGACCACCTGGTTGGAGGCGACGACCGGGAGCATCGGGACGCCGACCCGGGCGTAGTCCTCCTTGACCTTCATGGACAGCGGCCAGTAGTGCGGCGGCGTCCAGAAGAACATCACGGCGAAGAGGATGACGGCGGCCCACGACATCGAGTTGGTCACCGAGGACCAGCCGATGAGGACCGGGAGGCAGCCCGCGATTCCGCCCCAGACGATGTTCTGCGAGGTACGGCGCTTCAACAGCATCGTGTAGACGACGACATAGAAGAGGAGCGCGCCGAGCGCGAGCCACGCCGAGAGCCAGTTGACGAAGAACCCGAACCAGACGGTGGAAATCACCGCGAGGGCGATTCCGAAAGCCAGGCACTCGCGTGGGCTCACCATGCCGGTGACCAGCGGACGCTGCGACGTACGGTCCATCAACGCGTCGATATCACGGTCGATGTACATGTTCAGCGCATTGGCACCGCCCGCGGAAAGATATCCGCCGGTGGTGGTAGTGAGTACGAGCCACAGGTCTGGCACACCCTGAGCGGCGAGGAACATCACCGGAACGGTGGTGATGAGCAGCAGCTCGATGATCCGCGGCTTGGTAAGCGCCACGAATGCCTTGATGCGGGCCCCGAACGGGCGATGGCCCCCTGGGCTCGGAGTCAAGGCGACCCCTGCGGGTCGGGACTCGACGGCCGTCACGCACACCCCTGACAGAGAAATCCCAGCAAGCTCCGGGCGTGAAGGCCCGGTAAAGACTTGCGCGAACCAGTCCACTGTAGACGTTGCGGATACGCCGTTCTTCGCGGGGGTGGGGTCGTGTTGGGGTGGCGCCGTGGCGAACGGACGCATTCCGCCGGGAGGCGAAGTCGGCAGGTCGCCCGCACCCTGGAAAGTGCCCGGAAATCGAGCGTGGTGACGGGGGTAGGCTCGACAATGCCCGGTGCGGTAACAGCCACCGGTTACAACAGTGGAGAGGAGCCCTGACTCAGGGTGAGCACCAAGCCGACCACCACAGACCTCCAGTGGACCGAATTGGACCAGCGGGCCGTGGACACTGTCCGCGTCCTCGCCGCGGACGCCGTACAGAAGGTCGGAAACGGCCACCCGGGTACGGCGATGAGCCTGGCTCCCGCCGCGTACACCCTCTTCCAGAAGGTGATGCGGCACGACCCCGCGGACGCCGACTGGACCGGCCGCGACCGGTTCGTCCTCTCGGCCGGCCACACCAGCCTGACCCTCTACATCCAGCTCTACCTGGCCGGTTACGGCCTGGAGCTCGATGATCTGAAGGCCTTCCGCACCTGGGGTTCCAAGACGCCGGGCCACCCCGAGTACGGGCACACCACCGGTGTGGAGACGACCACCGGGCCGCTGGGCCAGGGTGTCGCCAACGCCGTGGGCATGGCCATGGCGGCGCGGTACGAGCGCGGCCTGTTCGACCCGGACGCGGCTCCGGGCACCTCCCCGTTCGACCACAACGTGTGGGTCGTCGCCGGTGACGGCTGCCTCCAGGAGGGCATCTCGTCGGAGGCGTCCTCGCTGGCCGGGCACCAGAAGCTCGGCAACCTGACCATGCTGTGGGACGACAACCACATCTCCATCGAGGGCGACACGGAGACCGCGGTCTCCGAGGACACCCTCAAGCGGTACGAGTCGTACGGCTGGCACGTCCAGCGTGTCGACCCGCTGCCCAGCGGCGACCTGGACCCCAAGGGTCTGTACGACGCGCTGCTGGCGGCCAAGGCGGAGACCGGGCGCCCCTCGTTCATCGCGGCCCGTTCGATCATCGCCTGGCCGGCCCCGAACGCCCAGAACACCGAGGCCGCGCACGGCTCGGCGCTCGGCGACGACGAGGTCGCGGCCATCAAGCGGGTCCTGGGCTTCGACCCGGAGAAGACCTTCGAGGTCTCCGACGAGGTCATCGGGCACACCCGTCAGGCACTGGACCGCGGCCGTGAGGCCAAGGCCACCTGGGAGAAGTCCTTCGCCGCGTGGCGCACCTCCCAGCCGGAGCGCGCCGCCGAGTTCGACCGGATCGCCGCGGGCGAGCTGCCCGAGGGCTGGGAGGAGAAGCTCCCCGTCTTCGAGCCGGGCAAGAGCGTCGCCACCCGTGCCGCTTCCGGCAAGGTGCTCCAGGCGCTCGGCGGGATCATCCCCGAGCTGTGGGGCGGCTCCGCCGACCTCGCGGGCTCGAACAACACCACGATCGACAAGAACTCCTCGTTCCTCCCGGTGGGCAACCCGCTGCCGGGCGCGGACCCCTACGGCCGCACGATCCACTTCGGCATCCGCGAGCACGCCATGGCCGCGGCCATGAACGGCATCGCGCTGCACGGCAACACCCGCATCTACGGCGGCACCTTCCTGGTGTTCTCCGACTACATGCGCAACGCCGTGCGCCTGTCCGCGCTGATGCACCTGCCGGTGACCTACGTGTGGACGCACGACTCGGTCGGCCTCGGCGAGGACGGTCCGACCCACCAGCCGGTGGAGCACCTGGCCGCGCTGCGCGCCATCCCGGGCCTGAACATCGTGCGCCCGGCCGACGCCAACGAGACCACGATCGCCTGGCGCGAGATCCTGCGCCGCTACACCAAGGTGTTCGGCAAGGGCGCCCCGCACGGTCTGGCGCTCACCCGGCAGGGCGTGCCGACGTACGAGGCGAACGAGGACGCGGCCAAGGGCGGCTACGTGCTCTTCGACGCCGACGGCGGCGAGCCGCAGGTCGTGCTGATCGGTACCGGCTCCGAGGTGCAGCTCGCCGTGGAGGCGCGCGAGCAGCTCCAGGCGGCCGGTGTGCCGACCCGGGTCGTCTCGATGCCGTCGGTCGAGTGGTTCGAGGAGCAGGACCAGGCGTACAGGGACAGCGTTCTGCCGCCGTCCGTGAAGGCCAGGGTCGCCGTCGAGGCGGGCATCGGTCTGACCTGGTACCGGTACGTCGGGGACGCCGGCCGGATCGTGTCGCTGGAGCACTTCGGTGCGTCGGCCGACGCGAAGGTGCTGTTCCGCGAGTTCGGCTTCACCGCCGAGCACGTGGCCGCCGCCGCGCGGGAATCTCTCGCCGCCGCCGCGCGCTGACGCCGGTATATACGACTAGTAGGAGATGCATTTCTCATGACAGACGCACTCAAGCGCCTCTCCGACGAGGGCGTGGCGATCTGGCTCGACGACCTGTCGCGCAAGCGGATCACCTCCGGCAACCTCGCCGAGCTGATCGACCAGAGCCACGTCGTGGGTGTCACGACCAACCCGTCGATCTTCCAGAAGGCGATCTCCTCGGGTGACGGTTACGAGCAGCAGCTCACCGACCTCGCCACCCGCAAGGTGACCGTCGACGAGGCCATCCGGATGATCACGACGGCGGACGTCCGTGACGCCGCCGACATCCTGCGTCCGGTCTTCGACGCGACGGACGGCCAGGACGGCCGGGTCTCCATCGAGGTGGACCCGCGTCTGGCCCACCACACCGCGCCGACCGTCGCCGAGGCCAAGCAGCTGGCCTGGCTGGTGGACCGGCCGAACACGCTTATCAAGATCCCGGCGACGAAGGCCGGTCTGCCGGCGATCACCGAGGTCATCGGCAAGGGCATCAGCGTCAATGTGACGCTGATCTTCTCGCTGGAGCGCTACCGCGAGGTCATGGACGCCTACCTGGCGGGCCTGGAGCAGGCGAAGGCCGCGGGCCTGGACCTCTCCAAGATCCACTCGGTGGCGTCGTTCTTCGTGTCCCGGGTCGACAGCGAGATCGACAAGCGGCTCGACGCGCTGGGCACGGACGAGGCCAAGGCGCTGAAGGGCAAGGCGGCGCTCGCCAACGCCCGTCTCGCCTACCAGGCGTACGAGGAGGTCTTCTCCTCGGACCGCTGGGCCGCGCTCGACAAGGGCCAGGCCAACAAGCAGCGTCCGCTGTGGGCCTCGACCGGCGTCAAGGACCCCGCGTACAAGGACACGCTGTACGTCGACGACCTGGTCGCCCCCGGCACGGTGAACACCATGCCCGAGGCCACGCTGGACGCCACGGCGGACCACGGACAGATCATCGGCAACACCATCGCCGGCACCTACGAGCAGGCACGCGCCGAGCTCGACGCCGTCGAGAAGCTCGGGATCTCCTACGACGACGTCGTGGGGGTCCTGGAGGACGAGGGCGTCGAGAAGTTCGCGGTGTCCTGGAACGACCTGCTCACGTCCACTGAGGCGGAGCTCAAGCGCCTCGCCCCTTCGGAGGGCTGACCACCTTGTCTGGTGTTCCCGGAGCCAACCCGCTTCGTGACGCCCAGGACCGACGGCTCCCGCGTATCGCGGGGCCGTCGGGCCTGGTCATCTTTGGCGTCACGGGCGATTTGTCCCGCAAAAAGCTGATGCCCGCTGTCTACGACCTGGCCAACCGCGGCCTGCTGCCGCCGGGCTTCTCGCTCATCGGCTTCGCCCGCCGCGAGTGGCAGGACGAGGACTTCGCCCAAGAGGTCCACGACGCCGTCAAGCAGCACGCCCGTACCCCCTTCCGCGAAGAGGTCTGGCAGCAGCTCATCCAGGGGATGCGCTTCGTCCAGGGCAACTTCGACGACGACGACGCCTTCGAGACCCTGAAGGCCACCATCCAGGAACTCGACAAGGCACAGGGCACGGGCGGCAACTTCGCCTTCTACCTGTCCGTGCCGCCGAAGTTCTTCCCCAAGGTCGTCCAGCAGCTCAAGAAGCACGGGCTCGCCGACCAGAAGGAAGGCTCGTGGCGGCGTGCCGTCATCGAGAAGCCGTTCGGCCACGACCTCACCAGCGCGCAGGAGCTCAACCAGCTCGTGCACGACGTGTTCCCGCCCAACGAGGTCTTCCGGATCGACCACTACCTGGGCAAGGAGACGGTCCAGAACATCCTGGCGCTGCGTTTCGCCAACACGATGTTCGAGCCCATCTGGAACCGCTCCTACGTCGACCACGTCCAGATCACGATGGCCGAGGACATCGGCATCGGCGGCCGGGCCGGGTACTACGACGGCATCGGCGCGGCCCGTGACGTCATCCAGAACCACCTGCTCCAGCTGCTGGCGCTGACCGCGATGGAGGAGCCCGGCTCCTTCCACCCGAAGGCGCTGGTGGCCGAGAAGCTCAAGGTGCTCACGGCCGTCGAGCTGCCGGAGGACCTGGGCAAGCACACCGTGCGCGGCCAGTACGCGCACGCGTGGCAGGGCGGCGAGGAAGTCCCCGGTTACCTGGAGGAGGACGGTATCGACCCCAAGTCGACGACCGACACCTTCGCGGCGATCAAGCTCACGATCAACAACCGCCGCTGGGCGGGCGTGCCGTTCTATCTCCGGACCGGAAAGCGGCTCGGCCGCCGGGTCACCGAGATCGCGGTCGTCTTCAAGCGGGCCCCGTATCTGCCCTTCGAGTCCGGCGCGACCGAGGAGCTGGGCGGCAACGCCCTGGTCATCCGGGTCCAGCCGGACGAGGGGGTGACCGTGCGGTTCGGTTCCAAGGTGCCCGGCACCTCGATGGAGGTCCGGGACGTCACGATGGACTTCGCGTACGGCGAGTCCTTCACGGAGTCGAGCCCCGAGGCGTACGAGCGGCTGCTGCTCGATGTGCTGCTCGGCGACGCCAACCTCTTCCCCCGCCACCAGGAGGTCGAGCTCTCCTGGACCATCCTCGACCCGATCGAGGAGTACTGGGACACGCACGGCAAGCCCGCGCAGTACGCGGCCGGCACCTGGGGTCCGGCCGAAGCCGACGAGATGCTCGCACGCGACGGACGGAGCTGGCGCCGGCCATGAAGATCGATCTCACGGAAACCACGTCCAGCAAGATCAACCAGGCCCTGGTGTCGGCCCGCCGGGCCATCGGCACCCCGGCCATCGGCATGGTGCTCACGCTGGTCATCGTCACCGACGAGGAGAACGCGTACGACGCGCTCAAGTCGGCGGGCGACGCCTCGCGCGAGCACCCCTCGCGCATCATCGCGGTGATCAAGCGGCTGAGCCGCTCGCCGCGCAGCCGCCGCGACGCCCGGCTGGATGCCGAGGTCCGGGTCGGTTCCGACGCGGGCACCGGCGAGACCGTCGTCCTGCGTCTGCACGGCGAACTGGCCAACCACGCCCAGTCGGTGGTCCTGCCACTGCTGCTGCCGGACGCCCCGGTCGTGGTGTGGTGGCCCGAGGGCGCGCCCGCCGAACCGGCGAAGGACCCGCTGGGCGCCCTCGCCCAGCGCCGGATCACGGACGCCTACTCCGCCGAGCGCCCGCTCGACGAGCTGGCGGTCCGCGCGGCGACGTACCACCCCGGCGACACCGATCTGGCCTGGACCCGCATCACGCCGTGGCGTTCGATGCTGGCCGCCGCGCTGGACCAGCAGCCCGCCGAGGTCACCGCCGCGACCGTCGAGGGCGAGAGCGACAACCCCAGCTGCGAACTGCTCGCCATGTGGCTCGCGGACCGGCTGGGGGTCCCGGTGGAGCGCACGCTCTCCGGCGGTCCCGGTCTGACCGCGGTCCGGCTGGACACGAAGGACGGCGTCATCGTCCTGGACCGCGCCGACGGCTCACTGGCCACGCTCTCCATGGAGGGCCAGCCGGACCGCGCGGTGGCGCTCAAGCGACGGGAGCCCGCCGAGCTGCTCGCGGAGGAGCTGCGACGGCTCGACCCGGACAACACCTATGAGTCCGCGGTGAAGTTCGGTGTGGAGCGCCTCGCCGGTCCGCCACAGGCACCGGCGGCGAAGACCGTCCGGGCGGCGGAGCCGGCCGCGGACCGGTCGGCGAAGCAGCCGGCCGGCGACGCGCCGAAGGCCGCCGCGAAGAAGGCCCCGGCCAAGAAGGCGGCGTCCAAGTGACGGTCCCCCAACTGGTCGTGCACCGCGACAAGGAGCTGATGGCGCAGGCCGCGGCTGCCCGGCTGATCACGAAGATCGTGGACGCCCAGGCAGCGCGCGGCAGCGCCTCGGTGGTGCTGACCGGTGGGCGCAACGGCAACGGTCTGCTGGCCGCACTCGCCGCGGCGCCCGCCCGGGACGCGGTCGACTGGGCGCGGCTCGACCTGTGGTGGGGCGACGAGCGGTTCCTGCCCGAGGGTGACCCCGAGCGCAATGTCACGCAGGCCCGCGAGGCCCTGCTGGACTCGGTACCGCTGGACCCGGCCCGGGTGCACGCGATGCCGGCCTCCGACGGCCCGTACGGCGGTGACGCGGACGAGGCGGCCGAGGGGTACGCCGCCGAACTCGCCGCCGCGGCGGGGCCGGAGGACCACGGCCCCGTACCGACGTTCGACGTGCTGATGCTGGGCGTCGGCCCGGACACACATGTCGCGTCGCTCTTCCCGGAGCTGCCCGCGGTACGGGAGACCGTGCGCACCGTCGTCGGTGTGCACGGCGCCCCGAAGCCGCCGCCGACCAGGGTCTCCCTCACGCTGCCCGCGATCCGGGCGGCGCGCGAGGTGTGGCTGCTGGCGGCGGGCGAGGACAAGGCGGAGGCCGCGGCCATCGCGCTGTCCGGTGCCGGGGAGATCCAGGCACCGGCGGCGGGGGCGTACGGACGCTCCAGGACGCTGTGGCTGCTGGACGCCCCGGCGGCCTCGCGGCTGCCGCGTGCGCTGTATCCGCCGGCCTCTTCCTGAGAGGCCGTCAGCAGGACGGTAAGGAGGCCCGGTTCGCTCATCGAGCGGCCGGGCCTCCGTCATGACCCGCACCGTGAAAGGCTCGGCCCATGGTGCACATCGGAAGCGTGGTGATGGGCGCGTCGGACGTGGCGCGGGCGGCGGCCTTCTGGAAGGCGGCGCTGGGCTATGTGGAGCGCGAGCCCGCGACGGACGACTGGGTGGTACTGGTCCCGGACGGGGGCACGGGGGCCGGGCTGTCGCTGGGGCGCAGCGAGTCCCCGGTGCAGGAGGTCCCGCGGGTCCATCTGGACCTCTACTCCGCCGCTCAGACCGCCGAGGTGGAGCGGCTGGTCGCGCTCGGCGCGGTCCGGGTGGCGTGGGAGCTCTACCCGCCGGACCCGGACTTCGTCGTGCTGGCCGACCCCGAGGGGAACAGGTTCTGCGTGATCGATACGGAGCACGGCGGCTGACCGCCTCAGACGTCCTTCGGGGAGTGCTCCGGCGTCCTCGGGGCGTGCTCGGGCGCCGGGGTGGGCCCGAGCGTCGCCGGGGTGCGCTCCGGGCTCCTCGGGGTGCGCTCCAGGAAGGGTTCCAGGAGGCCGGGGACGGCTTCGGCGGCGAAGGTGAGGCCCTCGCCCGCGTCGGTGTCGTACGCCGTGTAGGCGCCCGCTCCGGCGGCCGTGGTGGCCGTGACGCTCAGCAGTCCGGCCCGCCGCTGGAAGTACGACTGCTTGACCGTCCAGCCGATCACCCCGGCCCGTTCCAGGGCCGCGGTGGAGCGCCGTAGGGTGCCCGACCGGGTCACCAGGTACCGGCCGCCGACGGCATGTCCGAGCGCCCGGTAGGCGTCCAGCGCGAGCAGGACCGCGACGGGCG
Organism: Streptomyces sp. NBC_01237; assembly: GCF_035917275.1. Classification (NCBI taxonomy): domain Bacteria; kingdom Bacillati; phylum Actinomycetota; class Actinomycetes; order Kitasatosporales; family Streptomycetaceae; genus Streptomyces; species Streptomyces sp. NBC_01237. The sequence goes on from NZ_CP108508.1 coordinate 2,056,956, forward strand.
GGAACACCACCGCGCAGACGAGCGCGATCCAGAGCAGGACGGGCGTGAGCAGCGCCCCGAGCACGGCCAGCACCAGGGCGGGAGCGAGGGTCGACCAGAGCGCCCAGCGCAGTCTCCGGCGGCGGGCGGCACGGGGGTGCCCGGTGAGCGGGACCCCGGTCGGGGTGTGTGTCTCCCGCAGCACCTCGGCGGCGACGCTGTCGGCCAACTGCCGGGGCACGGGCGGGAGCAGGGTGTTGTGGTCGGCGTTCTTCGAGTCCTCGTCCTTGGCCATCCCGGTGGTGATCGCGTCCAGCCGGGCGGCGCCCAGCAACCGGACGCCGAGCGGCTCCACGAGGTCCACCCCGTGCAGCCTGGCCTCCTCGACGGAGATGGACCGGGTGGTCAGCAGCCCGCGCCGGACCCGCAGGGTGCCACCCGGCTCACGCTCCAGGCGGTAGTTCCACCACATCTCGACCCAGAGTCCGAGCGCTCCGACGGCCCCCGCGACGACGGCCGCGACGACCAGGGTCACGACCGTCCAGAGCACCGGGGTGTCCCGGAAGCGGTCGCCGACCCAGGCGATGACCTGGCGCTGTGCCCCGACCCACTCGCTGACCTGGAGCACCGCTCCTGCCGCGGCTCCGCCGAGCATCGGGGCGACGAACGAGACCGGGGCGTAGCGGATCCACCGCGGGTCGAGGGTGGCCAGCTCACCCTCTCGGTGGGTGCCTTCGGCTCCGGTGGCGGTGCGTTCCAGCAGGAGCCTGCGCAGCCGTTCGCCCTCGCCGCGGGTCACCGGGTCGAGTTCCAGGGTGGATTCACCGCCGGTGTGCTCCCCGGTGCCGATCTTGACCGTGACGAGGCCGAGGAGACGCAGCATCAGGTGGGCGGTGAGGTCGACGCTGCGGATGCGTTCGCGGGCCAGGGAGCGGCGTTTGACGAGCAGGAGGCCGGTGTGGAGGTCGACGCGTTCGGGGCCGACGCGGTAGCGGGTGCGGCGCCAGCGGACGTAGTCACCGGCCGTCGCGCAGCCGATCAGCAGGACGGCTCCGGCCAGCACCCACAGCGCGGCCGTTCCCGTCCCGAGCCGGCCGGAGAGACCGACGGTGGTCGGTACGGCCGCGCCCGCCACGACGCCCGCCGTGACGAGCGCGGTGACGAGCACCGTACGGGGGTGCAGGCGGCGCCAGTCGTCCACCGCGCTCATGTGGCGTCGCCGGGGGTGTCCTGGGTGATCCGGGTCAGCCGCTCGGCCAGCTCCGCCGCCACCTCGTGGTCCAGTCCCTCGATCTTCACCGCGCCCTTGGCCGACGCGGTGGTGACGGTGACCGTGGCGAGCCGGAAGAGCTGTTCCAGCGGACCGCGCACGGTGTCCACGGTCTGGATGCGGGACATCGGCGCGATCCGCCACTCCTGCCACAGGACACCGGTGCGGACGTACACCGCGTCCTCGGTGACCTCCCACCGGTGCGTACGGAACCACCACAGGGGGAGAAGGACGGCACAGGCCGATCCGGCCGCCGCCAGCACCGCGGCGGGCAGCAGCAGCCAGAGGCGGGCGGGCTCGATGAGCGCGCCCAGCACACCGAGCACCACGACCGGCAACGCGGTCAGCAGCGCCCACTGGGCCCGCCACCAGCCGACGGCCCGCCCGTCCAGTCTGTTGTTCGGCGGCCGGAGCCGTACCGTCCCCTCCCCCTGCGGCATCGGCTCAGCGCCCCCGCAGCGTGCGGTAGGCGGCGACCAGCGCGGCGGTGGAGCTGTCCAGCTGCTCGCCGCCGGTGCCCTCGGTCAGGACCGGCTCGATCTTCCTGGCGAGGACCTTGCCGAGCTCGACGCCCCACTGGTCGAAGGAGTCGATGTTCCAGACGGCGCCCTGGACGAAGACCTTGTGCTCGTAGAGCGCGATCAGCTGGCCGAGGACCGAGGGGGTCAGCTTGTCGGCGAGGATTGTGGTCGTCGGGTGGTTGCCCCGGAACGTCTTGTGCGGAACCAGCTCCTCGGGCACCCCTTCCGCACGGACCTCGTCGGGCGTCTTGCCGAAGGCGAGGGCCTGGGTCTGGGCGAAGAAGTTGGCCATCAGCAGGTCGTGCTGGGCGATCAGTCCGGGCAGCAGGTCGTGCACCGGGGCGGCGAAGCCGATGAAGTCCGCCGGGATCATCTTCGTGCCCTGGTGGATCAGCTGGTAGTAGGCGTGCTGGCCGTTGGTGCCGGGCGTGCCCCAGACCACCGGACCGGTCTGCCAGTCGACGGGGTTGCCGTCCCGGTCGACGGACTTGCCGTTGGACTCCATGTCCAGCTGCTGGAGGTACGCGGTGAACTTGGACAGGTAGTGGCTGTAGGGCAGCACCGCGTGCGACTGGGCGTCGAAGAAGGCGCCGTACCAGACACCCAGCAGGCCGAGCAGCAGCGGGGCGTTCTCCTCGGCGGGCGCGGTACGGAAGTGCTCGTCGACGAGGTGGAAGCCGTCGAGCATCTCGCGGAACCGCTCCGGGCCGATGGCGATCATCAGCGAGAGGCCGATCGCGGAGTCGTAGGAGTACCGGCCGCCGACCCAGTCCCAGAACTCGAACATGTTGGCCGTGTCGATACCGAAGTCCGCGACCTTCTCGGCATTGGTCGACAGCGCCACGAAGTGCTGGGCGACGGCGTCCTGACCGGCCTTCAGCTCGGTGAGCAGCCAGTCGCGCGCGGAGGTGGCGTTGGTGATGGTCTCGATCGTGGTGAACGTCTTGGACGCGACGATGAACAGCGTCTCGGCCGCGTCGAGGTCGCGGACCGCCTCGTGGAGGTCGGCGCCGTCGACGTTGGAGACGAAGCGGACGGTGAGCGAGCGGTCCGTGAAGGAGCGCAGCACCTCGTACGCCATGGCGGGGCCCAGGTCGGAGCCGCCGATGCCGATGTTCACGATGTTCTTGACGGGACGGCCGGTGTGACCGGTCCACTGCCCCGCCCTGACCTTCTCGGAGAAGGCGGCCATCTTGTCGAGGACGGCGTGCACGCCGGGCACCACGTTCTCGCCGTCGACCTCGATCACGGCGTCGCGCGGGGCGCGGAGCGCGGTGTGCAGGACGGCCCGGTCCTCGGTGGTGTTGATCTTCTCGCCGCGGAACATCGCGTCCCGCAGCTCCGCGACCCGGGTGGCGGCGGCGAGCTCGCGCAGCAGGCGGAGCGTCTCGTCGGTGACCAGGTGCTTGGAGTAGTCGAGGTGGAGGTCGCCGACCCGCAGGGTGTAGGCGCTGCCGCGGTCCGGACTGTCCGCGAACAGCTGTCGCAGATGGGTCCCGCCGAGCTCTTCACGGTGCTTGCCGAGAGCCGTCCACTCGGGCATCTGATTGAGCCTGGTTCGGCTTTGTGCGTTCATCGCGGATATCAGCCCACTTCTTCTCGTACTTGCGCATCCCCGCTGCCCCTCCAACCTAATTGATCCGAGGTCATCGGGGCGCGAGGGCGGGCTGCGGCACGGGAATCACGGGCGACTGCGCGGGAATTGCAGTCCGGCCGGACACCCTGGGGTGCCCGGCCGGTGAACGTCTTCTAGATTTCGCCGCGGAGTTTGGCAAGTGCCTCGGCGAGAATGGCTTCGCCGTCCGCGTCACTGCGCCGTTCCCGTACGTACGCCAGATGCGTCTTGTACGGCTCGGTGCGGGGCGGGTCCGGCGGGCTGTCCCGGTCCTGGCCGGCCGGGAAGCCGCAGCGCGGGCAGTCCCAGGTCTCCGGTACCTGCGCGTCATGGGCGAAGCTCGGCTGCGTCTCGTGCCCGTTCGAGCACCAGAAGGAGATGCGGAGGCGCGGTGCGGACTCGCCCCGCTCGGCCTCCCCCATCGGCCCCGCTCCGACCCGGCTTCCCCGAATCGCGTTGCCACTTGCCACGGTCGTAACTCCCTGCGTGATGGTGCTCGAAGATGCCCCAGTCTACGTAAGGCCCAACGCGCGTCCAGTGAAAGGAGTTACACCCTCACCGGGATTCGCGGACGACGGGTCAGTTGTCCAGCTTGATCAGCAGACCAAGGACCACAATGCAGGCGAACCAGCCCAGACCGACCACGACGGTGATGCGGTCGAGGTTGCGCTCGGCGACCGAGGAACCACCGACGGAGGACTGCATACCGCCACCGAACATGTCGGAGAGGCCGCCGCCCTTTCCCTTGTGCATCAGCACCAGCAGCATCAGCAGCAGGCTGAAGACGATCAGGGCGATCTCGAACCCCAAAATCACGGCTGGTCCCTACTTTCCGGAATTCTTAGGACTGCATGTACGGACAACGGGGGCCGGAGGGTGTTACCCCCTCGGCCCCCGCAAGGGTACGACGGATCCGCGCTAGCGCATACTCACTGGTCGCGGAAGCGGACGATCTTGACGAACTCGTCGGTGTCCAGCGCGGCGCCGCCGATCAGGGCACCGTCCACGTCCGGCTGAGCCATGATGGCCGCGACATTGCCGGACTTCACCGAGCCGCCGTACTGGATGCGGACGGCGTCGGCCAGCTCCTGCGAGTACAGCTCGGCCAGCCGGCGGCGGATCGCTCCGCACACCTCCTGGGCGTCCTCGGGGGTGGCGACCTCGCCGGTCCCGATGGCCCAGACCGGCTCGTAGGCGATCACGATGGACTCGGCCTGCTCGGCCGGGATGTCCTTGAGGGCACCGTCGAGCTGCGCGAGCGTGTAGGAGACCTGGTCACCGGCCTTGCGGATGTCCAGGCCCTCGCCGACGCAGAGGATCGGGGTCAGGCCGTGCTTGAACGCGGCCTTCACCTTGGCGTTGCAGACCTCGTCGGTCTCGGCGTGGTACTGGCGGCGCTCGCTGTGGCCGACGGCCACGTACGTGCACTTCAGCTTGGCGAGCATGGCGCCGGAGATCTCACCGGTGTACGCGCCGGAGTCGTGCGCCGAGATGTCCTGGGCGCCGTACTTGATCTTCAGCTTGTCGCCGTCGACCAGGGTCTGCACGGAGCGCAGGTCGGTGAAGGGCGGCAGGACGGCGACCTCTACGGCGTCGTAGTCCTTGTCGGCGAGGGCGAAGGCGAGCTTCTGGACGTGAGCGATGGCCTCAAGGTGGTTGAGGTTCATCTTCCAGTTGCCCGCCATCAGCGGGGTGCGGGTGGTCATGAAGAGTCAGTCCTCCAGTGCGGCGAGGCCGGGAAGCGTCTTGCCCTCGAGGTATTCGAGGCTGGCGCCGCCACCGGTCGAGATGTGGCCGAATGCGTTCTCGTCGAAGCCCAGGATGCGGACGGCGGCGGCGGAGTCGCCACCGCCGACGACGCTGAAGGCCGGGGAGTCGACGAGTGCCTGGGCGAGCGCGCGCGTGCCCTCGGCGTAGTCGGGGTGTTCGAAGACGCCCATGGGGCCGTTCCAGAAGACGGTGGCCGCGTCGGCGAGCTTCGATGCGTACAGCTTGCGGGTCTCGGGACCGAGGTCCAGACCCTGCCGGCCGGCCGGGATGGCGTCGGCGGCGACCGTGCTCGGGTGGGCCGGGGCCTTGGTCTTCAGGTCCGGGAACTCGCCCGCGACCAGGACGTCGACGGGGAGCACGAACTCCACGCCGAGCTCCTGGGCACGCTTGAGGTAGCCCTGGACGGCCGGGACCTGGTCCTCCTGGAGCAGCGAGTTGCCGACCTCGTGGCCCTGGGCCTTGAGGAAGGTGTACGCCATGCCGCCGCCGATCAGGATGCGGTCGGCCTTCTCCAGCAGGTGGTCGATGACCCCGAGCTTGTCGGAGACCTTGGCGCCGCCGAGGACGACGGCGTACGGCCGCTTGACGTCGGAGGTGAGCTTCTTCAGTACGCCGACCTCGGTGGCGATGAGGAAGCCCGCGTAGTGCGGCAGCCGGGCCGGGAGGTCGAAGACCGAGGCGTGCTTGCGGTGGACGGCGCCGAAGCCGTCGCCCACGTACACATCGGCGAGCTCGGCCAGCTGGTCGGCGAAGGCACCGCGCTCGGCGTCGTCCTTCGCCGTCTCACCGGCGTTGAAGCGCAGGTTCTCGATGACGGCGACCTGGCCGTCGGTGAGCGCGGCGACCGTGGCGCGGGCGGACTCGCCGACGGTGTCGGTCGCGAAGGCGACGTCCTTGCCGAGGAGCTCACCCAGGCGGGCGGCGGCGGGCGCCAGCGAGAAGGCCGGGTCCGGGGCACCCTTGGGGCGGCCCAGGTGCGAGGCGACGATGACCCGCGCACCGGCGTCGGCGAGCTTGGCGACCGTCGGGACGACGGCCCGGATGCGGCCGTCGTCGGTGATGGTGGTGCCGTCGAGCGGCACATTGAGGTCGGCGCGGACGAATACCCGCTTGCCCGCGACCCCTTCGGCGAGAAGTTCGTCGATCGTCTTCATCAGTTCCGTTACTCCTTGCAACGACGGATGAGCATGCAAGGGGGCTCGAACGGCGCCGCGTTGCGCCGTTCGAGCCCCACTCTCACATCGAGATGCCTGCCGATCCGAGGATCAGAGCTGGCCGCCGACGAAGACGGTCAGGTCGACGAGGCGGTTGGAGTAACCCCACTCGTTGTCGTACCAGCCGAGGATCTTCACCGTCTTGCCTTCCTGAACCATCGTCAGGGAGGAGTCGAAGGTGCAGGACGCCGGGTCGCCGACGATGTCGGACGAGACGATCGGGTCCTCGGTGTAGGCCAGGAAGCCCTTGAGGTCGCCGTCGTCGGACGCCTTCTTGAACGCGGCGTTGACCTCGTCCTTGGTGACTTCGCGCTGCAGCTCCACGACGAGGTCGGTGGCGGAACCGGTCGGGACCGGGACGCGCATCGCGATGCCGTCGAGCTTGCCCTTGAGCTGCGGAAGGACCAGGGCGGTGGCCTTGGCGGCACCCGTCGTGGTCGGAATGATGTTCTCGGCCGCGGCGCGGGCGCGACGCAGGTCCGAGTGCGGGAAGTCCAGGATGCGCTGGTCGTTGGTGTACGCGTGGACCGTCGTCATCAGGCCCTTGACGATGCCGAAGTTCTCGTCGAGAACCTTGGCCATCGGCGCCACACAGTTGGTGGTGCAGGAGGCGTTGGAGATGATGTGGTGGTTGGCCGCGTCGTACTTGTCCTGGTTGACGCCCATCACGATGGTGATGTCCTCGTCCTTGGCCGGAGCCGAGATGAGGACCTTCTTGGCGCCACCGGCGATGTGCTTCTCGGCGTCGGCCTTCTTGGTGAAGATGCCGGTCGACTCGATCACGATGTCGACACCCAGCTGACCCCAGGGGATGTCGGCCGGGTTGCGCTCGGAGAGCACCTTGATGGTGTGACCGTCGACGGTGATGGTGTCGGCGGTGTGGCTCACCTCTGCCTTGAGACGACCCAGAATGGTGTCGTACTTCAGCAGGTGGGCCGTGGTCGCAGTGTCACCCAGGTCGTTGACAGCCACGATCTCGATGTCCGCACCCTGCTCCAGCAGCGCGCGGAAGTAGTTACGACCGATGCGGCCAAAGCCGTTGATGCCTACGCGGATCGTCACGAACCGATCTCCTCGTTAGGTACGCCGGTTTTCGACGCCGGCGAGTTGTATGGGATGTCCCCGACCGCCTCCGACCCTACCTCTCCAAGGGCCCGGGAGTGACATCGAGAGGGCCGGACGAGCAGGCGGGCCCGTACTCCCGAGTAGGAGTACGGGCCCGGAGTCCTTTGGTCCCTACGCGGCCCGGGACCTTGGTCCCGGGCCTGTGGGAGGCGGTACGGAGCATCGGCTCCGGAGGGTTCGCGGCGCCTTCCCGAAGAGGTCGCGGCGCCTTCGCGAAGGGGTCCGGCGACCGGTCGGCGCGGTCGTGTGCTGCCGGCCCGCGCCGGGTCCCGGCGGGGCGGTCACGGCCTGGGTCGGCTCGGGCGCCCGGGTACCGGCCGGGCGGTCACGGCCTGGGTCGGCTCGGGCGCCCGGGTACCGGCCGGGCGGTCACGGCCTGGGTCGGCTCGGGCGCCCGGGTACCGGCCGGGCGGTGCGCAGGGGCCCGGTCAGCCGACGAGGCCGTCGGCCAGCTCCTCGCTCAGGGTGGACTCCGTCCCCGGGATACCCAGGTCCTGGGCCCGCTTGTCGGCCATGGCCAGCAGTCGGCGGATCCGGCCCGCGACCGCGTCCTTGGTCAGCGGCGGGTCGGCGAGCGCGCCCAGTTCCTCCAGGGACGCCTGCTTGTGCTCCATGCGCAGGCGTCCGGCTGCCGCGAGGTGCTCGGGCACCTCCTCGCCCAGGATCTCCAGCGCGCGCCCCACCCGGGCCCCGGCCGCCACCGCGGCCCGTGCCGAGCGGCGGAGGTTGGCGTCGTCGAAGTTGGCCAGCCGGTTCGCCGTGGCCCGGACCTCGCGCCGCATCCGGCGCTCCTCCCAGGCCAGCACCGACTCATGGGCGCCGAGCCGGGTCAGCAGCGCGCCGATCGCGTCGCCGTCCCGGACGACGACACGGTCCACGCCGCGCACCTCGCGCGCCTTCGCCGCGATGGAGAGCCTGCGGGCCGCACCGACCAGTGCGAGCGCCGCCTCCGGACCCGGGCAGGTCACCTCCAGCGAGGAGGAGCGGCCCGGCTCGGTGAGCGAGCCGTGCGCCAGGAACGCCCCGCGCCAGGCCGCCTCCGCGTCGCAGGTGGCCCCCGAGACCACCTGCGGGGGGAGCCCGCGGATGGGACGGCCGCGGCCGTCCACCAGGCCGGTCTGGCGGGCCAGCTGGTCACCGCCCGCCACCACGCGGACGACATAGCGCGAGCCGCGCCGCAGCCCGCCGGGAGCCATCACGATCAGTTCGGAGCTGTGCCCGAAGATTTCGAGAATGTCGCGCTTGAGCCGGCGCGCCGCCATCGCGGTGTCCAGCTCCGCCTCGATCACAATCCGGCCGCTCACCAGGTGCAGCCCGCCCGCGAAACGAAGAATCGCCGAGACTTCTGCCTTCCTGCAGCAGGTCCGGGTGACGGGAAGCCGAGAGATTTCGTCCTTCACCGCTGGCGTCATCGCCATGGGCCGATCCTTCCATGCATCCGAAAAATACGGTCGTACGCGGCGGCCAACAGCTCCGGATCATGAATCGGAACGCCGTCGGGTGAGGCCACAGGCGCCAGCTCGACCGCGGCACCGAGCCGTTTTGCGGCATCGGCGAGGGACTCGCGATCGGGCACGGCGGCCTCGTCGGCCAGCACCACGTCCAGGGCGAGTTTAGGGGCGTGTCGTCCCAAAACCTCCAAATGACGCTGCGGAGAGAAGCCATCTGTTTCACCGGGTTGTGGCGCGAGGTTCAGCGAAAGGACCTTCCGGGCCTTCGTGGAGACCAGCGCGTCGAGCAGATCCGGCACCAGCAGATGGGGAATCACGGAGGAGAACCAGGAGCCGGGGCCGAGCACCACCCAGTCCGCGTCGAGGACGGCCTCGACCGCTTCGGGGACGGCCGGCGGGTCGATCGGGACGACGTGCACGGACTGCACCTCGCCCGGAGTGAGCGCCACCGTCGCCTGGCCACGCACCGTGACGATGTCCTCGGGGCGGTCGGGGTCGTGCCCCCGTACCAGCGCCTGGAGCTCCAGCGGCACGGCCGACATCGGCAGCACCCGGCCGTGCGCGCCGAGCAGCTTGCCGACCAGGTCGAGAGCCTGGACATGGTCGCCGAGCTGCTCCCAGAGGGCGACGATCAGCAGATTGCCGACCGCGTGCTCGTGCAGATCGCCCTTGGACACGAAGCGGTGCTGGATGACCCGGGACCAGGTCTGGCCCCAGTCGTCGTCACCGCAGAGCGCGGCGAGCGCCTTGCGCAGGTCGCCGGGCGGCAGGACGCCCAGCTCCTCGCGCAGCCTGCCGCTGGAGCCCCCGTCGTCGGCGACGGTGACCACGGCCGTGAGATCGCCGGTGATCCGGCGCAGCGCCGCGAGGGACGCCGACAGTCCCATGCCGCCGCCGAGCGCGACGACCTTGGGCTGCGCGCCGCGCTTGCGGCCGGAGAGCGCCGAGGTGGCTCTGCTGAGTCTCCGCAGACGCAGATTGCGCCCGGTCACTCGCGCCCCATGTCCCGGTGGACGAGTACGGTCTCGATCCCCTCCGTGGCCAGCCGGGCGGCGAGCTTCTCCGACATCGCGACCGAGCGGTGCTTGCCGCCCGTGCACCCGACGGCGATGGTCACGTACCGCTTGCCCTCGCGGCGGTAGCCCGAGGCGATCAGCTGGAGCAGTTCCGTGTACTGGTTGAGGAATTCCTTGGCGCCCGGCTGGTCGAAGACGTACGCGGACACCTCCTCGTTGAGACCGGTGAACGGGCGCAGCTCCGGGACCCAGTGCGGGTTGGGCAGGAACCGGCAGTCCACGACCAGGTCGGCGTCGACCGGCAGGCCGTACTTGAAACCGAACGACATCACCGTGGCCCGCAGCTCCGGCTCCTCGTCGCCCGCGAACTGGGCGTCCATCTTGGCCCGCAGTTCGTGCACGTTGAGGCTGGAGGTGTCGATCACCAGGTCGGCGTCGCCGCGCAGCTCGCGCAGCAGATCGCGCTCGGCCGCGATGCCGTCGACGATCCGGCCGTCGCCCTGGAGCGGGTGCGGGCGGCGCACCGACTCGAAGCGGCGCACCAGGGCGTCGTCGGAGGACTCCAGGAAAACGATCCGCCTGGTGACGTGCTTGGCCTCCAGGTCCGCGAGGGACTCCCGGAGGTTGTCGAAGAAACGGCGGCCCCGCACGTCGACGACGACGGCGATCCGGGCCACATTGCCCTGCGAGCGGGCGCCGAGCTCCACCATGGTGGGGATCAGCGCGGGCGGCAGATTGTCGACGACGAACCAGCCGAGGTCCTCCAGACACTTGGCGGCGGTGCTGCGCCCGGCGCCCGACATCCCGGAGATGATCACCAGTTCGGGAATGGCTGCCGTGGCGGTCTCGCCCGTCTCGTTCGCGGTGCCCGTACTCACGTCTGCTGCTCCGTCTGCTCGGTCTTCGTGCTCGTGTTCATGGTCGCGCTCGGGTCCGTGCGCGGGCGCGGTGTCGTTCTCGGTCTCGTGCGTGTGCTCATTCATGACGTGCCCCCGTCGTCCTCTTCAATGATCTCTCCTGTGGCCGTGTTCACGGCAGGCGCGGCCGGGGCGGTCGAGGCGAGGGCGGCGGCCACCGATTCCGCCGTCCTGCGGCCTATCCCCGGGACCTCGCAGATCTCATCGATTGTCGCCTGCCTCAGCTTCTTCACCGAGCCGAAATGCTTGATCAGCGCCTGTTTCCGGGTCTCGCCGAGGCCGGTGACGTCGTCCAGGGGGCTGCTGCGGATGCGCTTGGCCCGCTTGGCCCGCTGGTAGGTGATGGCGAACCGGTGCGCCTCGTCGCGGACGCGCTGGAGGAGGTAGAGGCCCTCGCTGGAGCGGGGCAGGACGACGGGGTCGTCGTCACCGGGCAGCCAGACCTCTTCGAGGCGTTTGGCCAGCCCGCAGACGGCGATGTCGTCGATCCCCAGTTCGTCCAGGGCGCGCTTGGCTGCGGCCACCTGGGGCTGCCCGCCGTCGACCACGACGAGCTGCGGCGGATACGCGAACCGCTTGGGACGGCCGTCGTCCTCGCGGGGCTCGCTCTCCCCGGCACCGGGGTCGTGCTCGGCGGGACCGGGCTCCCCGGCGGGCCCCGGTGCGGGGACGGGACCACTGGGTGCGGGACCGGCGGGCGCCGGTGCGGGGACGGGCCCCGTGGGCGCCGGGCCGGATTCCTGGGGTTCCTCCCACTCCCCCGTCCGCTCCTTGTCCTGGAGATAGCGCTTGAAGCGGCGCCCGATCACCTCGTGCATCGAGCGGACGTCGTCCTGGCCCTCGAAGCCCTTGATCTGGAAGCGGCGGTACTCGCTCTTGCGGGCGAGCCCGTCCTCGAAGACCACCATGGACGCCACCACGTCGTCGCCCTGGAGGTGGGAGATGTCGTAGCACTCGATGCGCAGGGGCGCCGTGTCGAGGCCGAGCGCCTCGGTGATCTCCTCCAGGGCGCGGGAGCGGGTCGTGAGGTCGGAGGCGCGCTTGGTCTTGTGCAGTCCGAGCGCCTGCTGGGCGTTGCGCTGGACGGTGACCATCAGGTCCTTCTTGTCGCCGCGCTGCGGGATGCGCAGGCTGACCTGGGAGCCCCGGCGGTCGGCGAGCCACTGGGCGACCGCTTCGGTCTCCTCGGGGAGGGCCGGCACCAGGACCTCCTTGGGGACCGAGTCGCCCGTCTCCTCGCCGTACAGCTGCTGGAGGGCGTGCTCGACCAGGCCCGAGGTGTCGACCGCCTCGACCTTGTCCGTGACCCAGCCGCGCTGGCCGCGCACCCGGCCGCCGCGGACGTGGAAGATCTGGACGGCCGCTTCCAGCTCGTCCTCGGCGACGGCGATCAGGTCGGCGTCGGTGGCGTCGGCGAGGACGACGGCGCTCTTCTCCATGGCCCGCTTGAGCGCTTCGGCGTCGTCGCGGAGCCGGGCGGCCCGCTCGTACTCCATCTCCTCCGCCGCCGCCATCATGTCCTTCTCCAGCCGGCGGATGTACGTCCCCGTCCGGCCGGCCATGAAGTCGCAGAAGTCCTCGGCCAGTTCGCGGTGCTCCTCGGGGGTGACCCGGCCGACGCAGGGGGCCGAGCACTTGCCGATGTAGCCGAGGAGGCAGGGGCGGCCGGTCCTGGCGGCGTTCTTGAACACGCCCGCGGAGCACGTACGGACGGGGAAGACGCGGAGCATCAGGTCGACGGTCTCGCGGATCGCCCACGCGTGCCCGTACGGGCCGAAGTAGCGCACGCCCTTCTTCTTGGCGCCGCGCATGACCTGGACCCGCGGGAAGTCCTCGTTGAGCGTGACCGCGAGGTAGGGATAGCTCTTGTCGTCGCGGTACTTGACGTTGAACCGGGGGTCGAACTCCTTGATCCAGGAGTACTCCAGCTGGAGCGCCTCGACCTCGGTGGAGACGACGGTCCATTCGACGGAGGCGGCCGTCGTGACCATCGTGCGGGTACGCGGGTGCAGACCGGCCAGGTCCTGGAAGTAGTTGGCCAGGCGCTGGCGCAGGTTCTTCGCCTTCCCGACGTAGATCACCCGGCGGTGCTCGTCGCGGAACTTGTAGACCCCCGGGGAGTCGGGGATCTGTCCCGGCTTGGGGCGGTAGCTGGAGGGGTCTGCCATGTCTCACACCCTACTTGCGGAGTGTGACAACGGGCCCTCGCCGAGGGTGGTGCCGCGCTCCGGGGTGCGGGTGAGGTGTGCGCACCCCGGAGCGCGGGCCGGTGGGGCCGGTCAGACGCCGGACGCGGGGGTCTCCCGGGTACGGCGGTGGCGGCGGGCCGCGGTGATGCCGCAGAGCGCCAGGGCCAGCAGGGCCCCGGCTCCGGCGACGGCCGAGGTGGCGGTCAGGGCCCCGTCGGCGGCGGTGTCCGGGGCACCGGCCGCGGTGGCGGCCATGACGGGTCCGGAGCCCGGACCCGAGGCGGGTCCCGGCGCGGGTCCGGAGCCCGTCGCCGCGTCGGGGCCGTAGCCGCCCGCCCTGCCGGAACGGGCGTAGCCGGAGCCGGGGAGCTTGTCCCCGTACGCCTCCCGCACCCGGTTCCCGTAGGCGCTCAGCGTGGTTCCCGAGGCGCCGACCGCCCCGGCGGCGTCCTCGTCCAGCGGGAGCACCCTGCTCCCCTTGTGGACGTACCAGGCGTCGATCTGCGGCTCCCGGAACACGGTGCCGCCGGGGAGCTTGCGGGCGCCCGCCGCGGTGTAGCGCGCCTCGTCGTCGCCGGTGGCGATGTTCACCACCTGCCAGTCGGCGCCCCGGCCCGCCTTCGGGACGGTCCACAGGGACGCCTTCTGCCCGTCCGAGGAGACCGCGGTGGAGGCGAGGTAGTCGAGCGTGCTGAGGGCGGCTCCCGGTTTCCCGGCGACGAAGTCCGCGGAGAGCGTGCGTACGGGGACGGCCGCTCCCTCGATCCGTGGTGCGGCCGCCGCCCGGGTGACCGCGCCCTCCCTGGCGAAGAACCGGGACAGGGTGTCCAGGGTGGAGGCCGAGACGGCCGCCTCGTGGGCGGCCGCCAGGGCCGGGGCGGTGAGGGCCGGGGCGGCGAAGGCGGGCGCGGTGGGGGCGGGGCGGCCCGCCGGTCCGCCGTCCGCCACGGCCTGGGGAGAGGCCGCGGCGAACAGGGCGGCACCGGTGAGCGCGGTGGCCGTGACGATGCGCCGGGTCGTGGATGTCATGCCGTCACGCCCCGATCCGGTACAGCGAGTGGGTCCAGGAGAACTCGTTGTTGTTCACGTACCAGGCGTGCGAGGCCCAGTTGTAGCGGTTGCTGGAAGGCCAGGGGTCGCCCCAGTAGACCCAGCTGCTTGCGTCGTCGTAGCCGTACAGGACGTGCATGTGCCCGCCGCCGGAGGACCACTGGATACGTGTCTCGACGGGGCGGCCGGCGGATATCTCGCCCTGCACCGTCGCGTAGCGCAGGTAGCCCGTGACGTACGAACCGGGGTTGACTCCGGCCCAGGACAGACCGTCCTGGACATTGCCCAGCGTGGCCTGCGAGTTGGGGCACTCATAGCCCTGGGACCGGTTGAAGGCGGCGTTGCAGAACTGGTTCTGGGAGTAGTTCCGCCCGAACCAGGTGGCGATGGTGTTGCCCGCGGCCGCCCAGCACCAGTTGGTCTTCTGCTGGGCCTGCATGGTGATGTTCAGCCGCTGGGTGGCGGCGACGGCGCTGCTGTCCGGCGTGACGGCCGGGGTCTGGGCGGCGGTGGCGGTCGCCGCCGGCACGGCGAGGAGCACGGCGGCCAGGAGTGCCGTGAACGGGAACCTTCCCGGCCTGATTCTTCGGTTGTGCATGGCGTTCCTCCCATGGCGGGGGGGGTGGGATCGGAGGAGCGCGTCCGGACGCTGTTCAGGAGCATCGACCGTTGTCCGGAACCGGTCAACACGCTTCAATGCGGGGTGACATCACGGTGTGAACGGCGCGACGGATGTGTGAACAGTCCCGCCCCGGTCACCTGGCCCCCCGCTCCCACCCGGGTGATGTCCCCGCTCCCCGTCGTGAACGTTCACCGGAGGCCCGACATGCGGCACACCGAGACCGAACTCGCCCAGGTGCTGCACACGGGCCCCTTCCATCTGGCCCTGCGTACCGCCCTGTCCGTGCGCGGGCTGCCGCTCCAGCGGGTCCAGCACCACCTCGCGCACCGGGGAATCAAGGTCGGGGTGACGAGTCTCAGTTACTGGCAGCAGGGCGCGCGCCGCCCGCGGCGCGCCGAGTCGCTGCGTGCGGTGCAGGCGCTGGAGGCCGTTCTCGCACTGCCGGAGAACTCGCTGCTGCGGCTGCTGGAGACCGGGGACGCGCCCGCGGACTCCGAGCGTCCGGCGGCCCGCTCGTACCGCTCGCTGATGGAGGCGTCGGGTGCGGTGGAGCGGCTGCTGGCGGCGATGGAGTCACCGGTGGACGGCGGGCTGCACACCGTGGGGCATCAGGAGCGGGTCCGGATAGGGGCGGGCCGGGAGATGGCGGGCCGCGACTCGCAGCACGTCGTGCGGGCGCATCGCGACGGCGTCGACCGCTACCTCGCGGTCTACCGGGGCGATCCGGGCTGTGAGCCGTCGCGGATCACCGTACGGGCCCGGGAGAACTGCCGGACCGGCCGGGTCCGCTGGGACAGGGGTACGGGGGTGCTCGTGGCGGAGCTGCTCTTCGACACCCGGCTGCGGGCCGGTGAGACGTACCTCTTCGGCTACGCCTTCGACGACGGTACGGGTGAGCCCTGCGGTGAGTACGTGCGTGGCTTCACCTTCGGCGGCGGGCAGTACGTGCTCCAGATCCGCTTCGACGAGGCGGCGCTGCCGGTACGGTGCCGGCGCTTCGTCCAGGCATCGGCGGGAGCGGCGCGCGGTGCCCGGACCGACCTGACCCTCACCGGCCGGCACCGGACCGTACATCTGGTGGAGCAGGGGGTACGGCCCGGTCTCGTCGGCATCGACTGGGACTGGGAGTAGTCGGCCGGGAGCGGTTCCGTGCGGGGTGCCTGTGCCCCGGTAGCGGCGTCTGTGCCGTTACCCGTGCGTCAGGCTTCGGGGCCCGCGACGAGCTTTCCGCCCTCGGCCGTGACCGGGATGGAGGGCAGCGGCACGGTGGCCGGTCCATGGATCGCCTTGCCGGTGGTCATGTCGAAGCGGCTGCCGTGGCAGGGGCAGTGGCCCTCGGTGCCCTCGACCTTGTCCAGGACGCAGCCACCGTGGGTGCACTGGGCGCTGAACGCCTTGTACTCGCCCTTCGCCGGGCAGCTCACGACGAGACGCTGCTCGCGGTAGAGCTTGGCACCGCCGACCGGGACCTCGGACGCGGCGCCGAGGTCGACGGGCGCGGTCGGCGTGGGCGTCTGCGCGTGGCCGAGCTTGGAATCGGTCGAGCAGGCGGCCACTCCCAGCCCGGCGGCACCGGCGAGAGCGGCACCCTTCAGCACGGTACGGCGGGCGGCGGGCTGGCCGGGCATGCGTATCTCCACGGGTCGGTCTTCGGAGGTGGTGCGGGCGGTCGCCGGTGCGTACCCGTGACCACAGTGGCCGACGCTCCCGGTGACAGAAACGACGATACCGGCGGAGATCGGCGGGCCTGCGGCCGGGCCGGTCCTGGCCCGGAACGCGACGGTGGTGGCCCCCTGATCAGGGGGCCACCACCGTCAGCACGACATCAGCGCGGCAGTGAGGTCACGCCTTGCGGGCGCGGGCCGTCTTCTTCGCCGCCGTGCTCTTGGCCGCCGCTGTGCTCTTGGCCGCCGTCGAGCTTTTGGCCGTCGTCGTGCTCTTGGCCGTCTTGGCGGCCTTCGTGGCCTTGGCCGTGCCGGTGGCGGCGGCCGTCTTGCGTGCGGCCGGGGCGGCCTTCGCCGCGGCCGTCTTCCTGCGGGCAGGCTTACGGGCCGTGGGCAGCGCCGCCTCACTGATCCGGTCCGCGTCCAGGATGCCCTGGAGGAACTTGCCGGTGTGGCTGGCGGGCACCGAGGCGACCTTCTCCGGAGTGCCCTCGGCGACGACCAGACCGCCGCCGTTGCCCCCTTCGGGGCCCATGTCGATGACCCAGTCCGCGGTCTTGATGACATCGAGGTTGTGCTCGATGACGATCACCGTGTTGCCCTTGTCGACCAGGCCGGAGAGCACCTTGATCAGCTTGCTGATGTCCTCGAAGTGCAGACCGGTGGTCGGCTCGTCCAGGACGTAGACCGTGCGGCCGGTGGAGCGCTTCTGGAGCTCGCTCGCCAGCTTCACGCGCTGGGCCTCGCCGCCGGAGAGCGTCGGCGCGGACTGCCCGAGCCTGACGTATCCGAGACCCACCTCGTTGAGCGTACGGAGGTGGCGGGCGATCGTCGGGACGGCCTCGAAGAACTCCAGGCCCTCCTCGATCGGCATGTCCAGCACCTCGGCGATGGACTTGCCCTTGTAGTGGACCTCCAGGGTCTCCCGGTTGTAGCGCGCTCCGTGGCAGACCTCGCACGGGACGTACACATCGGGCAGGAAGTTCATCTCGATCTTGATGGTGCCGTCGCCGGAGCAGTTCTCGCAGCGGCCGCCCTTGACGTTGAAGGAGAAACGGCCCGGCAGATAGCCGCGCACCTTCGCCTCCATCGTCTCGGCGAACAGTCGGCGGACATGGTCGAAGACTCCGGTGTACGTGGCCGGGTTGGACCGGGGCGTACGGCCGATCGGCGACTGGTCGACGTGCACCACCTTGTCGACGAGGTCGTCGCCGTCGACCCGGGTGTGCCGGCCGGGGACCGACTTGGCACCGTTCAGCTCGCGGGCCAGGTGGGTGTAGAGGATGTCGTTGACCAGGGTCGACTTCCCGGACCCCGAGACGCCCGTGACGGCCGTGAGGACGCCGAGCGGGAAGGAGACGTCGATGTCCTGGAGGTTGTTCTCCCGGGCACCGTGCACCGTGAGGCGGCGGCCGGGGTCGACCGGGCGCCGGATGTCGGGCATCGCGATCGCCCGCTTGCCGGACAGATACTGGCCGGTGATCGACTCCTTGTTGGCCAGCAGCTCCTTGAGCGAGCCGGAGTGGACCACCTTGCCGCCGTGCTCACCGGCGCCGGGGCCGATGTCGACGACCCAGTCGGCGACCTTGATGGTGTCCTCGTCGTGCTCGACGACGATGAGGGTGTTGCCCATGTCGCGGAGCCGGACCAGGGTCTCGATCAGACGGTGGTTGTCCCGCTGGTGGAGCCCGATGGACGGCTCGTCCAGGACGTACAGCACACCGACCAGGCCGGAGCCGATCTGCGTGGCGAGCCGGATGCGCTGGGCCTCGCCGCCGGACAGGGTCCCCGCGGCCCGGTTGAGCGAGAGGTAGTCGAGGCCGACGTCGACGAGGAACCTCAGCCGCTCGTTGACCTCCTTGAGCACGCGCTCGGCGATCTTCTTGTCGCGGGCGTTCAGCTTCATCCGGCCGAGGAACTCGGCGCATTCGCTGATCGACATCGCGGAGACCTGGGCGATGGACTTCTCCATCACCGTCACCGCGAGCACGATCGGCTTGAGCCGGGTGCCCTCACAGGTCGGGCAGGGCACCTCGCGCATGTAGCCCTCGAAGCGCTCACGGCTGGAGTCGCTCTCGGCCTCGGAGTGGCGCCGCTTGACGAACTGCACCGCGCCTTCGAAGGCGGGGGTCGTGTAGGCGCGCTCGCGGCCGTACCGGTTGCGGTAGCGCACCTCGGTCTGGATCTTGTGGCCGAAGAGCAGGGCCTTCTTGGCGCGCTGCGGCAGTCCGGCCCAGGGGATGTCCGTACGGAATCCGAGGGCTTCGGAGAGTGCGCCGATCAGCCGCCCGAAGTACTCCTTGGTGTGGCCGTGCGACCAGGGGTGGATCGCTCCCTCGTCGAGGGACTTCTCCTCGTCCGGGACGATCAGCTCCGGGTCGACCTCCATGCGCGTACCGATGCCCGTGCAGTCGGGGCAGGCGCCGAAGGGCGAGTTGAAGGAGAAGGAGCGGGGCTCCATCTCCTCGAAGGAGAGGTCGTCGTACGGGCAGTAGAGGTGCTCGGAGTACATCCGCTCACGCTCGGGGTCGTCCTCGGGGAGGTCGACGAAGTCGAGCACGACCATGCCGCCGGAGAGGCCGAGCGCGGTCTCGACCGAGTCGGTCAGCCGGCGCTTGGCACTGTCCTTCACGGTGAGGCGGTCGACGACCACCTCGATGGTGTGCTTCTCCTGCTTCTTCAGCGTGGGCGGCTCGGAGAGCTGGATGGTCGCGCCGTCGACCCTGGCCCGGCTGTAGCCCTTGGTCTGGAGGTCGGCGAAGAGGTCGACGAACTCGCCCTTGCGCTCGCGCACCAGCGGCGAGAGCACCTGGAAGCGGCTGCCCTCGGGCAAGCCGAGCACCTTGTCGACGATGGCCTGCGGCGACTGGCGGGAGATGGGCCGCCCGCACTCCGGACAGTGCGGCTTGCCGATCCGGGCGAAGAGCAGCCGGAGGTAGTCGTAGACCTCGGTGATCGTGCCGACCGTCGAGCGCGGGTTGCGCGAGGTCGACTTCTGGTCGATGGAGACAGCGGGCGAGAGGCCCTCGATGAAGTCGACGTCCGGCTTGTCCATCTGGCCGAGGAACTGCCGGGCGTACGAGGAGAGGGACTCCACGTAGCGCCGCTGGCCCTCGGCGAAGATCGTGTCGAACGCGAGGGACGACTTGCCCGACCCGGAGAGCCCGGTGAAGACGATGAGGGAGTCGCGGGGGAGGTCGAGCGAGACGTTCTTGAGGTTGTGCTCGCGCGCGCCACGGACGATGAGACGGTCGGCCACGCCGGTCCGCACCTTTCTTGAGAGAAGCGGGGGAACTGAGCCCCCCTCCCAGGGTATGGGGGGTGCCACAGCGATGTATGAGGCTTTCGACTCCGAGCGTATAGCACGCGCATTCGATTTACGGTCGGCCCTGAACTCCTTCACCCGAATGAGTGGCGAAGCTAGGCTCGGCCTCATGATTGATCATGCGCGCGACCTGGAAGCTGTACGCGAAGCGACCGAACGACTGCTCACCGCAGCGGGCAAATGGGACAACGCCACTGTCGGCGAGCCGTCACGGTTGCCCGGCTGGAGCCGGGGCCATGTACTGGCCCACCTGTCACGTAACGCCGACGCGCTGGCAAATGTTCTCCGGGGCCTGCCGATGTACGCGAGCAGCGAAACCCGGGACCAGGACATCGCCCGCGACGCCCCCCGCCCTCTCGCCGAACAACTGGCCGACCTCCGCGACAGCGGGGCCCGCTTCCTCGCGGCGGCCGCCGCGGAGCCGGCCGACTGGTCGCGTACGGTCACCCTGCGCAACGGGGTCACGGACTCGGCGGCGCGGGTCCCCTTCCGCCGCCGGATCGAGCTGGAGCTGCACCAGGTCGACCTGGGCATCGGCTACGAGCTGGAGGACCTGCCGGAGGAGTTCGTGACCCGGGAGATCGCCTTCCTCACCGCCCGCTTCGCCGGGCACCCCGACGTGGTGGCCACCACCGTGACCGACGAGGACGGCCGCCACTGGTCGACGGGCGGCGGCGCCGAGGGCGGACCGACGGCGGTCCGCGGTCCGGCGGCCGAGCTGCTCGGCTGGCTCTGCGGGCGGCGCGACGGCTCGGCCCTGACCGTGCCGAACGGCCCGCTGCCCGCGCTGCCGCCGCTATAGGCTGGGCCGTATGACGTACAGCGGAGCGGTCAAGGTCGGCGGACCTGCGGATGTGCACGAGCTGACGGATCTGATGATCTCCAAGGTCGCCGTCGGCCGGATGAACAACAACGCGTATCTGCTGCGCTGCCGGGCCACCGGCGAGCAGCTCCTGATCGACGCGGCCGCCGAGGCGCGGACCCTGCTCGGGCTGATCGGTGACGACGGCATCACGTCCGTCGTCACGACCCATCAGCACGGCGATCACTGGCAGGCGCTGGGCGAGGTGGTGGCGGCCACCGGAGCACGTACGTACGCGGGCCGGTACGACGCCGAGGGCATCCCGGTCCCGACCGACGTACTCGTCGAGGACAACGACACGATCCGCGTCGGCCGGGTCTCGCTGACCGCCCGCCATCTGACCGGACACACGCCGGGCTCCATCGCGCTGGTCTACGACGACCCGCACGGAGCTCCGCACCTGTTCACGGGAGACTGCCTCTTCCCCGGCGGGGTCGGCAATACGCGCAAGGACCCGGATGCCTTCGCGAGCCTGCTCCACGACGTGGAGACCAAGCTGTTCGACCGGCTGCCCGACGAGACCTGGGTCTACCCCGGGCACGGGCACGACACCACGCTCGGCGACGAGCGTCCGCAGCTCCCCGGCTGGCGCGCCCGCGGCTGGTGACCCGCCCGCGCGACGCGTGACCCACGGACGCCGGGGGTGACCCACGGACGTCATGGGTGAGCCACGGACGTCGTGGGTGGCGTTCCTCGGACGCCCCGTGACCGTCGTCGCCGATGGGTCCCCAGGAGCGTGCGGGCCGCCCCGGCCCTCTACGCACACCGGCCGGGGCGGGCGGACACATCCGCACTCGCCCCGGCCGGTGCCGGACCTTCCCGCGCAGCCTCTGCGGCCGGCGCGCTGCACCGCCTCGGCGGCGCAGCGGCTCAGTGGCTCAGCCGGAGATGCTCTTGGTCTCCTCGTCGGTCGGCTCGGCCGCCTTCGCCGCCTCGGCCTCGGCCGCCGCCACCTGCTTCTTGTTGGCGATGAGGCTGGTGATCGTGGTGATCACCAGCACGCCGCAGATGACGGAGAGCGAGAACGGGATGGAGATCTCGGGGACATGTACCCCGGACTCGTGCAGCGCGTGCAGCACCAGCTTGACGCCGATGAAGCCGAGGATCACCGAGAGGCCGTAGCTGAGGTGAACCAGCTTCTTCAGCAGACCGCCGATGAGGAAGTACAGCTGACGCAGCCCCATCAGGGCGAAGGCGTTGGCGGTGAAGACGATGTACGGGTCCTGGGTCAGGCCGAAGATCGCCGGGATGGAGTCCAGCGCGAACAGCACATCGGTGGTGCCGATGGCGAGCATGACCACCATCAGGGGGGTCAGGACACGCTTGCCGTTGTTCCTGATGAAGAGCTTGGTGCCGTGGTACCTGTCGGCGACACCGAAGCGGTGCTCGATCGACTTGAGGAGTCGGTTCTCCTCGAAGTCCTCTTCCTCGTCACCGGCCCGCGCCTCCTGGATGAGCTTCCAGGCGGTGTAGATCAGGAACGCGCCGAAGATGTAGAAGACCCACGAGAAGTTGGCGATGACGGCGGCACCGGCGGCGATGAAGATCGCTCGCAGTACCAGCGCGATCAGCACGCCGATGAGCAGCACGCGCTGCTGGAGGTGGGACGGCACCGAGAACTTCGCCATGATCAGGACGAAGACGAAGAGGTTGTCGACACTGAGCGACTTCTCGGTGATGAAGCCGGCGAAGAACTCGCCGGAGGCCTGGCTCTCGCCGAAGACCAGCAGGCCCAGTCCGAAGAGGACGGCCAGCGTGATCCAGACGATGGTCCAGATTCCTGCTTCTTTGGTCGACACGTCATGGGGCTTGCGCCCGATGAAGAAGTCGACGGCGATCAAGGCGCACAGACCAAGAATGGTCAGCACCCAAAGGGTCCATGAAACGTCCACTGCGCCTCCGGCAGTTCGCTACGGCTACTGATCAGCGTCGTCGCTGCCGGAGGTCTCTTCCACCTGAGCGCACGGGATGCGCGCCTGGCCGACGCCCCGGGACCGGTCACAGTCCGTACTGACGGGAACGTCGCGTATGGGAGTACTCCCCTCCGTCCTCAGAACAGTACAGGTAACACCAAGAAAAGGTAAAGGGAAGAGTAAAGGAACCACCAAAACAGCAGGTCAGAGCCGTGCGATTCTCATGGAGGGGCATGGATAGCGGTCGGCCCGGGAGTCCCCTGACCGGCCGGTCAGGGGACTCCCGGCGGCCGGGAGGCGGGACTCAGCGACCACCGGTGCGGCGGGCCGCGGCCACAGCGGCGAGCACCTGTTCCAGGACTCTGCTGCCCGGCGGGAGCACCGGCGGTTCGTACGTCCAGGCATGGCCGACCCAGGGATCGGCGAGATGACTGTCGGCCACGGGGGTGATCCGCAGCAGGGAGCGCCACAGCGGGTCGAGGACCGGGCCGTACGCCCCGGCGTCCTCCCGGTCCGCGACCATCAGCAGATGCACCCCGACCGAGGGGCCCTCGTCGGCGAGGTAGCGCAACTGGGTCACGGCCCGGTCGTCGAAACCGTGCGGGAAGTCGTTGACGATGAGGAGCTGCTCGCCCGTGTCCAGGTCGGGCGGCAGCGAGTCGGCGGCACCGGCTCTGACCGCCATCTGCACCAGGTCCACGCGCCGGGTGAGGTGGGCGAGGACCGAGGCCACTCCCCCGGGTCCGGCGGCCGGCGGCCCGGTGAGGACTCCCGCGCCGACCAGGGGCGCGAGCGCCCCGGCGGCCGAGCCCGCCGGATCGATGACGTGCACCGAGAACTCCCCGGTGGGGTAGACGGCGAGCAGGCGGGCGGCGTGGACGACCGCGTTCTCCATGGCGAGGCGGCGCAGCTGGTCGGTGTCCATCAGCGCGGCCTCCTCGGAGGCCGCGCGGCCGCTGTCGATCCAGATGCCGCGCTCCAGGGGGAGGCGTACGAGCAGCGGGATACGCAGGTCGGGGCGTTCGGGCAGATGGAGGTCGCCGATGCGCAGGGCCATCGGGATCTCCATCGGGACGCGATGGGCGTGCCAGACGGGGTTGTCCCAGCCCGCGTAGGCGGCGGGGAGCGCGGGCTCCACCACGTCGGACTCGGCGGCGAGCTGGGCGAGGTCGCGGTCCAGCGCCTCGCGCGCCCGGGTGGTCAGCTCGTCGCGTTTGGCGCGGGCCTCCTCGCGGGCCCGGTCGCCCGCGCCGCCGATCCGGTTGCGCGGGTCGGACAGGGTCCGGTCGAGCTCCTGCTCCATGCGGGACTCGGCGAAGTCCACGGCGCTGCGGTAGGCGGCGGTGGCGCGGGCCAGGTCCTCGAACATGCCCCAGATCTGGTTGTAGAGGCGCTCGTCCATGGACCATCCGCTCGCGTCACCCGCGACGGGCGGCGCGGCCTGTCCCGGCGGGGCCGGGGGCGCCGCGGGCGGGGGCGGCGGGGGCGCGGCGCTCCGGCGGCGCGGGTGGGCGTAGTTGATGGGGCCGCCCACCGTGGCACCGGGCGCGCCGGCCGCGGTCGTGGCGGGGTCGGTCGTGGCGGGGTCGGGCAGCGGCTCGGGGGTCCTGGCTGCCGGGGGCGCGGGCGGCTCCCGGTCGGCCGGGGCGGACGCGGTCCCCGCGCCGGGCCGTACCCGGTCGCCGTCCGGGGCACGGGGCGGTGGCGGAGCCACCGAGCGGGCCATGCCACGGGCGACCGCTTCCTGGATCGAACCGGCCAGCTCCGCCGCGCGGGCCACTCCCTGGTCCGCGAGCATCTCGGCGAGTCCGTCGGCGTAACCCTGGCCGACGGCGCGTACCTTCCATGCCCCTTGTCTGCGGTAGAGCTCCAGGGCGCTGACCGCCGACTCGGCGTCCAGGCCGGTGAGCGTGAAGGTGGCGATCTCGGTGCCGTCGAGGCCGGTGACGGCGACGAAGGGCGCGGCGACCGAGCCGAACCTGACCGGGCCGCCGACGCCCGTCGGGAGGGCCAGCAGCACGGTGACGCGGTGGACCTCGTCGGGCAGGGCGTCGAGGTCGACGGCGAGCCGGTGGTCCGAGGCGGCCTGCCTGGACACTTCGAGCCCGGGGAGCTGAGGCGATCCGGGGTGGGCGATCCACTCGATGCCGTGCACCGTGCCCCGTTCGTCGCCGAGGGTGGCTCCGGCCACGACGGGTGAGCCCGCCGATACCCGGATCTCCAGACGGGTCTGGGGCAAGGTGTGATTCTGCCCCCGGACCAGTTCGGCCGTCATTGCTGCCCTGTCCCCCTCGACGATGGCCCGCGGTGCGGTGCCGTGCTGTTCGGCGGTGCTGCCCGGCGGTGCCGTGCTGTTCGGCGGTGCTGCCGCTGCTTCGTGGTGTGTGTCCGACGGACGGGCGCGTCCGGTGTCCGGCGCCTGTCGTGGTGTCGTGCGATGTGGTGCAGCTCCCGGCGGCGGGTGCCTCCGGGAGCTGCTCGTACCGATGCGGACCAGGTGCTGTCGCGCCTACAGGTGCGGCAGGATCGAGGGCATCAGGTCCTGGAAGGTGCGGCCGTTGGCCGGGTTGCCCAGGGCCGTCATCTGCCAGCCGCTCCCCGCACGGTGCACCTTCGCCATGATCTGGGCGGTGTACTGGCCGCCACCGTCGAGTGTGTACCGGGCGAGCTCCTGGCCGTTGGTCTCGTCGACGATGCGGCAGAAGGCGTTCTGCACCTCCTGGAACGTCTGCCCGGTGAAGGAGTTCACCGTGAAGACGATCTGGTCGATGTGGACCGGGACGCGCTGGAGGTCGACGAGGATCGCCTCGTCGTCGCCGCCCGAACCGGCGCCGCCGACCAGGTTGTCGCCGGTGTGCTTGACCGAGCCGTCGTCGCTGACGAGGTGCCGGAAGAACACGACGTCAATGGGCTGCTTGTCGGCGAACAGCACGGCCGAGGCATCCAGGTCGATCTCCCGGGTACGCGAGCCGAACAGTCCGCGACGCGGAGCCGCCTGCCAGCCGAGCCCCATCCGTACCGCGGTCAGGGTCCCCCCGTCGCTCTTCTGCAGGCTGATGGCCTGACCCTTGGTCATGTTGACCGTCACGCGCTGTCCCCTCTCCGCATTTTGCCCCGCATCCGTCCGTGTGCGGTTTCCTCGCACACTACGCAGTTCTCGCCGGACGGCAGCAGGTTCGTGCCGTCTTTGTGTCGTTCTTGCAACACACCGGGTGCGCCCGGTTCAGGCGAGGCCCGCCTCCTTCATCTGGCGCAGTTCCTTCTTCAACTCGCCCACCTCGTCGCGCAGCCGGGCGGCGACCTCGAATTGCAGGTCAGCGGCGGCCGCCCGCATCCGGTCGGTCATCTCCTCGATGATCCCGGCCAGTTCGGTGGCGGGCCGGTCGCTGACCACCGCACCGTTCGACTTGGCCCTGCCCGGGGCGCCGCCCTTGGCCGCCTTCGCGCCGAGCGCCGGAACCGGGGCCTTGGCGCCCTTCGTCTGGCGGTAGCCGCTGCCGAGGAGCTGCTCGGTGTCGACCTCCTCGCGGGCGATGGTCGCGACGATGTCGTTGATCTTCTTGCGCAGCGGCTGCGGATCGATGCCGCGCTCGGTGTTGTACGCGATCTGCTTCTCGCGGCGGCGGTTGGTCTCGTCGATGGCCTGCGCCATCGCCGGGGTGATCTTGTCCGCGTACATATGGACCTGGCCGGACACGTTACGAGCCGCACGTCCGATGGTCTGGATGAGCGAGGTGCCGGAGCGCAGGAACCCCTGCTTGTCCGCGTCGAGAATGGCCACCAGGGAGACCTCGGGCAGGTCGAGCCCCTCGCGCAGGAGGTTGATCCCCACCAGGACGTCGTACTCACCGGAGCGCAGTTCACGCAGGAGCTCGATACGGCGCAGCGTGTCGACGTCACTGTGCAGATAGCGGACCTGGATGCCCAGCTCCAGGAAGTAGTCCGTGAGGTCCTCGGACATCTTCTTGGTGAGGGTGGTCACCAGGACCCGCTCGTCCCGCTCGGTGCGCTTGCGGATCTCGTGCACCAGGTCGTCGATCTGGCCCTCGGTGGGCTTGACGACGACCTCGGGGTCGATGAGGCCGGTGGGGCGGATGATCTGCTCCACGAAGCCGTCGCCGCGCGAGAGCTCGTACTTCCCGGGGGTGGCGGAGAGATAGACGGTCTGGTCGATGCGCTTCAGGAACTCCTCCCACTTCAGCGGGCGGTTGTCCATGGCCGAGGGCAGCCGGAACCCGTGGTCGACGAGAGTCCGTTTGCGGGAGGCGTCCCCTTCGTACATCGCGCCGATCTGCGGCACCGTGACGTGCGACTCGTCGAGGACGAGGAGGAAGTCCTCGGGGAAGTAGTCGAGGAGGGTGTTGGGGGCGGTGCCGGGGGCACGGTCGTCGAAGTGCATCGAGTAGTTCTCGACGCCCGAACAGGTGCCGATCTGGCGGAGCATCTCGATGTCGTACGTCGTGCGCATGCGCAGCCGCTGGGCCTCCAGCATCTTGCCCTGCTTCTCCAGCTCGGCAAGGCGCTGTTCCAGCTCCGCCTCGATGCCGCCGACCGCCTTCTCCATGCGCTCGGGTCCCGCGACGTAGTGGCTGGCGGGGAAGACGTGGAGCGACTGGTCCTCGCTGATGACCTCGCCGGTGAGCGGGTGGAGGGTGGAGAGGGCCTCGATCTCGTCGCCGAACATCTCGATGCGGACGGCGAGCTCCTCGTAGACCGGGAAGATCTCGATGGTGTCGCCGCGCACCCGGAAGGTGCCGCGGGTGAACGCCAGGTCGTTACGGCTGTACTGCATCTCGACGAACCGGCGCAGCAGCTGGTCGCGGTCGACCTCCTCGCCGACCTTGAGCTGGACCATCCGGTCCACGTACTCCTGGGGCGTACCGAGGCCGTAGA
The DNA here is from genome assembly GCF_035917275.1 of Streptomyces sp. NBC_01237. Classification (NCBI taxonomy): domain Bacteria; kingdom Bacillati; phylum Actinomycetota; class Actinomycetes; order Kitasatosporales; family Streptomycetaceae; genus Streptomyces; species Streptomyces sp. NBC_01237. The sequence goes on from NZ_CP108508.1 coordinate 2,084,352, forward strand.
TGCAGGAGACGGAGGCGACCACGACGACGTCACGCCGGGTGAGCAGCGAATTCGTCGCGGAGTGGCGCAGCCGCTCGACCTCCTCGTTGATCGAGGAGTCCTTCTCGATGTAGGTGTCCGACTGCGGTACGTACGCCTCGGGCTGGTAGTAGTCGTAGTACGAGACGAAGTACTCGACGGCGTTGTTGGGCAGGAGCTCGCGGAACTCGTTGGCCAGCTGGGCGGCGAGGGTCTTGTTCGGTGCCATCACCAGGGTGGGGCGCTGGAGCTTCTCGATCATCCACGCGGTGGTCGCCGACTTGCCGGTGCCGGTCGCGCCGAGCAGGACCACGTCCTTCTCGTCCGCGCGGATACGCCGCTCCAGCTCGGCGATGGCCGCCGGCTGGTCGCCACTGGGCTGGTAGGAGCTGACGACCTCGAAAGGCGCCACCGAACGTTCGATCTTCGAAACGGGCCGCATGCAACCACCGTACGACCCCCCACTGACAACGGCGTCGGATCAGCGGTGGCGCGGGGGCCTGGTGTCCCGGCGGGCGGGGGTCTCATGGGTCGCGCGCTGCCGCTGGACGGGCATGGTCCGGGGCCGGGCGCCGTCGCGGGCGCCACGGCCGCCCCGCGGGTCGTGCCGGTCGGGCTCCCCCATGACCACCAGCGGGTCGAACATCACGACCACCCCGGCCAGCAGCAGGAAACAGGCGGGGCCGATCAGCATCGGGACGATCAGGGTGGCGGGGGTTTCACCGGCCGGGGCGCCCGAGCCGGCGTCGGCATGCAGGTGGACATCGAGCGCGGCCATGCCGGTGTAGTGCATTCCGCTCACCGCCACCCCCATGACCAGGCTCGCGCCGAGGCTGGCCGCGAAGCCGTGGACGGAGACGGCGGCCCAGAGCGAGGCCGTCGCGGCCACCACCGCGATCACCACGGAGAGGGACACGGTGACCGTGTCGTACGTGAACTGTCCCCGCAGCTGCATCCCGGCCATGCCGAGGTAGTGCATGGAGGCCACGCCGAGGCCGGTGATCGTCCCGCCGGTGATCAGCGCCATGCGCGTCGCGCCGCGGTAGCCGACAATGAAAATGCCGATGCCGACCATCACGATCGCCACGGCGAGGCTCGCGAAGGTGAGGGCCTTGTCGTAGGCGATCGGTGCCCCTTCGACGGTGAAGCCCATCATGGCGACGAAATGCATGGTCCAGATACCGGAGCCGATGGAGGTGGCGCCCAGCCCCAGCCAGCCGGCCTTGAAGGAGCGTTCCGTGCGCAGTGACCGGGTCGTGCAGCGCAGTCCCAGCGCGGCACCGAGACAGGCCATGGCAAAGGCCACGACCGGAGTCACGAGGCCGTAGGTGAATCCGTCCACTGTGCCCTGCATGCTGGTACGCCCTTCACGGAAGCCCGGGTTGGGGTGACCCTAAGGGGCGAGGCCCGGCAGACAAACATAAGAGCCGCATTTTATCGACACGGAAATCGGCCCCCGGATCCGGTACCGAAGATTCCGTTCACGTTGTGGCCATCGGTGCCCTGTCCTCCGTTGGTGATCGGCTGCAAGTCTCTGCCTGTCCGCATCTCTGACGCGAGGAGTACACGTGTCCGTACGCACCGCAACTGCGTCCACCGCTGTCGCCACTCTGCTCGGCGCCGGTGCCCTGCTGCTTCCCGCCTCCCAGACACAGGCAGCCGACCGGCACGACAGCCCGGTCGTCTTCGCCCACCGGGGTGCCTCGGCCTACGCGCCGGAGAACACCCTGGCCGCCGTCGACGCCGCGGACGACCTGGGCATCGACTGGGTGGAGAACGATGTACAGCTCACCAAGGACGGTGAGCTGGTCGTCATTCACGACACCAACCTCAAGCGGACGACGGACGCCGAGCAGGTCTATCCCGACCGCGCCCCCTGGGCGGTCAAGGACTTCACCGCCGCCGAGATCGCCCGACTGGACGCGGGCAGCTGGTTCGGCACACAGTTCACGGGCGCCCGGGTGCCGACGCTCAAGCAGTATCTGCACCGGGTCGAGAAGAACCGCCAGAAGCTGCTGCTGGAGATCAAGAGCCCGGAGACGTACCCGGGCATCGAGAAGGCGACCCTGCGGGTGCTGCGGCACGAGGGCTGGCTCGACCGCGGCCACGTCCGGAACAAGCTGATCATCCAGAGCTTCGGCGGCGACAGCGTGAAGAAGGTGCACGAGCTCCGCCCCGACATCACCACCGGCTTCCTGGGCACCCCGGCGGTGGCCGATCTGCCGTCGTACGCGGCGTTCACCGACCAGATCAACCCCTCGTACCCGACGATCAGCGCGGACTACGTGGCGGCCGTGCACGCGCTGAAGGGCGCGCACGGCAAGCGGCTCCGGGTGAACACCTGGACCGTCAACGACGCGACGAACGCGGCCAAGGTCCAGGGTTTCGGGGTCGACGGCATCATCACCAACTACCCCGACGTCGTGCGCGACGCCACGCGCTGACCCGGAACACAAGGACGGAGCAGCGCCGGGCGACGGGCGACGGCTACGAACGGCCGTGGATCCGCCGTTGTCAGTGACCGGTCGTACGGTGGTCGGCATGAACAGCGACGAGCAGTCCGTGGAGTGGTCCGTCGTGCCCAGCGGCATCGGGCCGCTGTTGCTCGCCGCCACCGGCACGGGGCTGGTGAGCGTGGTCTTCCACGCCCGCCCCCCGGTACGGGAGAAGGCGCTCGGGCAGCTGCGGACGCGGCTCGGCGCGGAGCCGGTACAGGCCCCCGGCTCCGCGCGGCTCGCCGAGCCGATACGCCAGCTCGCGGCGTACTTCACGGGTGGGCTGAAGGAATTCACGCTCCCCCTGGACTGGTCGCTGACCTCGGGTTTCCACCGGGAGGTCCTCCGCGAGCTGGCGTCCGGCGTGCCGTACGGGACGGTCGTCGGGTACGGGGACCTGGCGGCGCGGGTCGGGCAGCCGGGGGCGGCGCAGGCCGTGGGGGCGGCCATGGGGTCCAACCCGCTGCCGGTCGTGGTGCCGTGCCACCGGGTGGTGGAGAGCGACGGCGGACTCGGCGGCTTCGGCGGCGGGCTGGAGACCAAGCGGCAGCTGCTCGCCCTGGAAGGGGTCCTCCCGCAGCCCTTGTTCTAGAAGGGGCGGGCGAGGGACCGCATCTGGTTCTGGAAGGGGTGGGCGAAAGACCGCACCTGGGACGGGAAAGCGCCGGGGACACCACAGCCGCCTTCGTACTCACGTACGAGGAGTGGCACACTTCGCCGGTGACGACGACCCTCCCGGTACCACCGGTCACGGCTGCCGACCTGCCCGTTCTGCGCCGCAGGACCTCTGCCGTGCTCATCGCCAGCCAGATACTCGGCGGCCTCGGTGTGCCCATCGGCATCGCCCTGGCCCCGGTCCTGGCCACGGAGGTGAGTGGCTCCGAAGCGCTGTCCGGTCTCGCCCCGACCGCCTCGGTGGCCGGTACGGCGCTGCTGTCCCTGCCGCTGGCCGCGCTGATGACCTCGCGGGGCCGCCGCCCCGGTCTGGTGCTCGCCTATCTGGTCGGTGCGCTCGGCGCGGGCCTGGTGGTGCTCGCGACCGTCGTGGAGAGCTTTCCGCTGCTGCTGCTCGGCATGGCCGGGTTCGGCGCGGGCTCGTCGGCCAATCTCCAGGCCCGGTTCGCCGCCGCGGATCTCGCGGCGCCGGAACGGCGGGGCCGGGCCATCTCCACCGTCATCTGGGCCACCACGATCGGTTCGGTGCTCGGCCCCAACATCGCGGCGCCCGCGGGCCGCCTCTTCCGCGGTACGTCCGTGTCCGAGACGGCGGGGCCGTTCCTCATCGCGGCCGCCATCTTCCTGCTCGCGGGCCTGGTGGTCGCGGTCCTGCTGCGCCCCGATCCCCTGCTCACCGCGCGGGCGCTGGCTCCGGGCGACGACCGCTCCACCGGGAAGCGTTCACTGCGTACCGGAATCGCCGCCGTCCGGGCCGCGCCGATGGCCCGGCTGGCGCTGGTGACCGTGGCCGTGTCGCACACCGCCATGGTTTCGATCATGGTCATGACCCCGGTGGACCTGGGACGGCACGGTGCGGACATCCAGCTGATCGGGCTGGTCATCAGCGGCCATATCGCGGGCATGTACGCGTTCTCGCCGGTGATGGGGTGGCTGTCCGACCGGCTCGGCCGGCTCGCCGTCATCGGTCTGGCGGTCGGCCTGCTCGCCTGCGCCGCGCTGCTGGCGGGCACCGCCGGTGCCCGCCACGGACAGACCGCCGCAGGGCTGTTCGTGCTCGGTCTCGGCTGGTCGGCGGGCATGATCGCCGGTTCGGCCCTGCTCACCGACTCCGTGCCGCAGGCGGCCCGCGCCGCCGTGCAGGGCCTGTCGGACCTGACCATGAACACGGCGGCGGGCATCGGCGGAGCCGCCGCCGGGGTGATCGTCGCCCAATGGGGCTACGGCCTGCTGAACGCGATCGGCGCCTGCCTGCTGCTGCCGATGGCCGCGCTCGCCCTTCGCCGCGGCCTGCGAGAGGGCTAGGACGCAGGGCCGGGACGCAGGGCCGAGGGCGGGGCGGATACCGGCGGCCTCAGAGGCTGCGGAAGCCCGGACAACTCCAACGGCCCCCAGCGGCCCGACCGGCTCCGGACCGCCCCAACGGCTCCCGACCGGCTTCAGTGGCCCCAGCGGCCAGAGACCTGAGAGAGCCGCGACACCTCAGAGGCTGATGTGGTACGCCTTGCGCAGCGTCTCGTGCACCGTCCACGTCGTACGGTCGCCCTCCCGCAGCACGCAGGCGTCCCCCGGCCCGATCTCCAGCGTCGCGCCGCCGTCGACCACGACCGTCGCCCGCCCGCTGACGACCACGAACAGTTCGTCGGCCTCGGTGTCGGTGACCACTCCGGGCGTGATCTGCCAGATCCCGCGCACCTGCTTGCCGTCCCCGGACTCCCACAGCACCTTCCCCGTCACCACGGGGTCCCCGGAGACGATCTGTGCCGGATCCAGGGGTTCCGGCTCCAGTTCGGCGTCCGGAATGTGCACGGCGAAGGAGGCAGGAGCTTGATCAAGTGTTGTCATGGCCGGTCACCTTAGCGAGCACCCCCGGAGACCCCGCCACCAGGCCCGGCCTGCGGGCACCGCGGACGGGCACCGCGAACCGGCACCGAGGGGCTTCGGGGGAAGCACCGGGGAACGTGCCGCTCCGTGTTTGCGGGCGCCGTGCCCGCGACAGGGATGGGGCATGCCACAGAACGCATCGGAGCGGACACCCGAGCACACCCCCGGCCCCACGCGGGGCGACACCCGGCGCTACGCACCGGTGCTGTCCGACGAAGTGGGCGCGGCCATCGCCGCCCGGCGCCCGGTCGTCGCCCTGGAGTCGACGATCATCGCGCACGGCCTGCCGCGTCCCCGCAATCTTCTGGTCGCCAGGGAACTGGAGGAGCTCGTCCGCTCCTCGGGGGCCGTCCCCGCCACCGTCGCCGTGCTGGACGGCCGGGCCCATGTGGGCCTGGACAAGACGGGGTTGGAGCGGGTCGCCGGTGACCCGGCGATACGGAAGCTGGGCCACCGGGACCTCGCGCCCGCCCTGGCGGCGGGCACGAGCGGGGCGACGACGGTGTCCGCGACGGCCTTCCTCGCGGCCCGCGCGGGTCTGCGCGTCTTCGCCACCGGCGGCCTCGGCGGAGTGCACCGGGAATGGACGCGGAGCCAGGACGAGTCGGCGGACCTGCGGCTGCTCGCGCGTACCGGCATCACCGTGGTGTGCGCGGGAGTGAAGTCGATCCTCGACGTCCCGGCCACCCTCCAGCGCCTGGAGACCCTGGGAGTCGGAGTGCTCGGCTACGGCACCGGGTATTTCCCCGGCTTCTACCTCAGCAGTTCGGGCGAGCCGGTCGACTGGACGGTGCGTACGCCCGAGGAGGTGGCGGAGGTGATGCGGGCGCGCGAGGCGCTCGGCGGACCGGAATCCGCGTTGATCGTCGCCAACCCCGTACCGGAGGAGGACCAGTTGGATCCCGCGACGCACGACCGGGTGCTGGCCGAGGCACTGGACGCGTGCCGGGAGCGCGGCATCGTGGGGCAGGCCGTCACACCGTTCCTGCTGGACCAGCTGATGCGGCGGACCCAAGGTGCTTCACTGGAGGCCAACTTGGCCGCGGTACGCGGAAACGTGCGGCTCGCGGCACGGATCGCAGCGGCGGCCGTACGGTGACGGAGGCGGGCGACCGCTCCCCGTCCGGCGGGCTCCTCGTCGTCGGCGAGGTGGTCACGGACATCGTGGCCCGGCACGCGTCGGCGCTCGTCCACGGCACGGACACGGCAGCACGGATCAGCACACTGCCGGGCGGCGCGGGCGCCAACGCGGCGTGCTGGGCGGCCCGTTCCGGCTGCCGGGACGTCACCCTGCTGGCCCGCGCGGGCGCCGGTTCCGTGAGCTGGCACCGGGAGTCCCTGGAGCGGGCGGGCGTACGTCCGCTGCTGGCCGTGGACGCCGAGACACCCACCGCGACGGTCATCGCACTGGTGGACCGGGCCGCCGAGCGCACGTGCCTCACCGACAGCGGCGCGGTACTGCGCCTGCGCCCCGACGACTTCTCGCCCTCGATGCTCGACGGCATCGCCCACCTCCACATCTCCGGCTATCTCCTGTTCGGCGCGACGAGCCGCGCGACGGCCCTGCTCGCGGCCGGGGCGGCCCGGCAGCGGAACATCCCGGTGAGCGTGGACCCCGCCTCCGCGGGATTTCTGGCCGGCCTCGGCGTCGACCGGTTCCTGGAGTTCACCGAGGGGACCGACCTGTTGCTGCCCAACGCGGACGAGGCCAGGATGCTGACCGGTCTGCCCGAACCCGCCGACGCGGCGGCCAAGTTGAGCCGGCAGTTCCCCCAGGTCGTCGTCACCCTCGGCGACCGGGGCGCCCTGCTGGCCGCCGAGGGGGCGGTGACCGGCCACGTCGCCGCCGTGCCGGTCCGCGATCCGGTCGACTCGACGGGGGCGGGTGACGCGTTCACCGGCGGCTTCCTCGCGGCCCGCCTCGCCGGGGCGGACGACGCGTCGGCAGCGGCGGCGGGCTGCCGGGCGGGGGCCGAGGCGGTCGCGACGGTCGGCGGCAGACCCCCCGCTTAGCCCTCGCGCGGCTCACCCTTCCGCTCGGCCGTCAGCCCCCGGTCCTCAGCCCCGACCAGGCAGGATGCCGTGGGTCATCGGCCCGTACGACCACATCGGCATGCCCGGTGGGCGCCACCTCGTCCTCGTGACGGGCGAAGGCGGGCAGCGTCCACCGGTCCGCCTCCTCGGTGCGCCGCAGCAGAGCCCCCGGCGAGAGCCGCAGGTGGACACTCAGGTCGAACGGGAACCAGCGCCCCAGCAGCAGCGGCCCGTGCACGAGCACCACCCCGCCCTCCGGCAGCGTCCGGTACGGGCTCCTGGTGGCCCGGTCCGTCACCGGGTCCCACAGGTCCGGCAGCACCCTTCCTCTGCCGCCCGCCTCCAGTGGCCCGAACACCTCGCGCCACAGCGCGCCCGTGTCGAACCAGCCGTCGGTGTACGAGTCGGGGTCCTCCTTGCCGTACTCGTACCGAAGGCTCGCCGGACGCAGGAACCCCTCGGTCGCGACGGTGAGCACCGCACGGCCGCGCACCCGCAGCCGCTGGGCGACACGGTCGGCCAGTTCGCCGGTACGGGCGGCCGGGGCGCCGTCGATGCCGGCCTTGAGCCAGGCGCCACCGTCCGCCGGCGTCAGGCCGTCGATGTGCGCGGACAGGGCATCGGCCAGCCCGTCCCAGGTGATCGCTTCGAGTCGCACCTGTCCATCATCCCCCGCCGGGCCGCTCCGCCGCCGGGGGCCGCCGGTGTCCGAGGTGCCGCTCCACGAGGCGGGCCACCCGGTCGGCCCGCGGACCGGGGCCGGGTTCGCGGGCGGCGGCGAGGCGGGCGATGTCGGCGGGCCAGTCGCCGGTGACGGTGTCCGGTGCGTCGATGCGCCGGAAGCCGCGCTCCAACAGGCCCAGGGCGGTCCGCGGCTGCTCGCGCAGCACCGCCTTCACCGCGGCGACCGCGTTGGCGAGCGCGCCGGCGGGCCTGGACCAGTCCTCGCCACGCGCACCGGGGCCGCCGTCGGCCGGGCCGTGGGTCAGGCATTCGTCGGGAGGACCGACGGCCGGCGCGGCGCCGATCTCCAGATCGAGGCGCCGGAAGAGCGGAAGGTCCACGAAGGACGCGAGGAGCAGGCGTCGTCCCGGGGAATGCCGGAGGTCGGGGCCGGTGCGCAGCGATTCGAGGGGACGCGGCGCACGGAGAACGTCCGGTGCGGCCTCGGTACAGGCCGCGAAGCGGTCGTCGGGCACGGTCCAGTTGATGTCGATGTCGCTGTGGACATCCGCCGTCCCCCGGGCCGGAGGCCCGCTCAGTTCGGCACGGGAGCCGGGGCTGTGGGCGCGCAGCGCACGCAACAGGTCCTGGGCGAACGCGGCACGGCACGCCGGATCGAGGGGCGCGTCGCCGCAGTCCGGAGCGTCAGCCTGCGGTACGTGGCCGCAGTGCGCGTCGTCGTCCGTGAACGGCCGGACGGCCGCTCCCTTCCGCCCCGATCCGGGGCACGGACCCGGGCGCGGCCACGCTGCCACTGGCTCCCGCGCCGCGACCGCCGCGACCCGCCTCACCTCGCCACGGCGTCATTCACCGCGCAGTTCGGCGGCGAGCGGTCCTTCGCCCACCACCTCGATCCGGCCGTCCGCGACCGCCTCCAGGACGGTCGCCTCCCCCCGGCCGAGCGCCAGACACAACTCGGCGTCGAGGGCGATCCGGACGTCGGGGCGCTCGGCGGGACCGTATCCGTACACGTCCTCCACTTCCCCGTCCGCCGCCCTCCGCTCCGAACCGGCCCCCGGCCCCCTTCCCGTACGGACATGGAACTCGCCCTCGTCCAGGTGAACTTCGACGACTCCGGCGTGCGTCAGGCCCTCCAGGGCGCGCAGCAGCGGCAGTGCGAACCAGTGCGCCCGTACCGCGTCGGTGGGTCGCCGCTCGTCCAGCGCGGGCGCCCCCCACTCGGCGAGCGCGGCCAGGACGGGCAGCAGGCCCCGGCCGCGCCCGGTGAGCTCGTACACGGACGCGGCGGCCGGGGGCGGGAGCCGGCGGCGTACGGCGAGGCCGCTCTGCTCCATGTCCTTGAGGCGGGAGGCCAGGACGTCGGTGCTGACGCCGGGCAGGTCGGCGTGGAGATCGGTGTAGCGGCGGGGGCCCGCCAGCAGTTCACGGACGATCAGCAGGGTCCACCGGTCGCCGACGGAGTCGAGGGCGCGGGCGGCGGCGCAGAACTGGTCGTAGCTCCGGCGGCGGACGGGGCGTGCTGCTTGCTGCTGCTGACGTGGCATGCGACGCAGTCTAGACATGTTGTTGGACTTTCCAAGCTCCAGCTTGGTAAAACCAAGTATCGCAATTCGGCTCGGGGAGGCACCGCATGGAGTTCCAGCAGTCCAGCAAGCTCAACGAGGTCTGTTACGAGATCCGGGGCCCGGTCATCGAGCACGCCAACGCCCTTGAGGAGGCGGGCCACAGCGTGCTCCGCCTCAACACCGGCAATCCGGCGCTCTTCGGCTTCGAGGCGCCGGAGGAGATCGTCCAGGACATGATCCGGATGCTCCCGCAGGCCCACGGCTACACCGATTCACGCGGCATCCTCTCCGCGCGGCGTGCCGTGGCACAGCGGTACCAGACCATGGGGCTGCCGGATGTCGGCGTGGACGACGTCTTCCTCGGCAACGGGGTCTCCGAGCTCATCTCCATGTCCGTCCAGGGACTGCTGGAGGACGGCGACGAGGTCCTGATCCCGTCCCCCGACTATCCGCTGTGGACCGCGGTGGTGACGCTCGCGGGCGGCAGGGCCGTGCACTACGTCTGCGACGAGTCCGCGGACTGGAACCCGGACCTCGCCGACATGGCGTCGAAGATCACCGACCGCACCAGGGCCGTCGTGATCATCAACCCGAACAACCCGACCGGCGCCGTGTACCCGCGCGAGATCCTCGAAGGAATCCTCGATCTCGCCCGCAGGCACGGGCTGATGGTGTTCGCCGACGAGATCTACGACCAGATCCTCTACGACGACGCCGTGCACCACAGTGTGGCGGCCCTCGCCCCCGATCTGGTCTGCCTCACCTTCAGCGGGCTGTCGAAGACCTACCGCGTCGCGGGATTCCGCTCGGGCTGGATGGTGGTGTCCGGGCCGAAGCAGCACGCCCGCAGCTATCTGGAGGGCCTGACCATGCTCGCCTCCATGCGGCTGTGCCCCAACGCGCCCTCGCAGTACGCCATCCAGGCGGCCCTGGGCGGCCGGCAGTCCATCCGGGAGCTGGTGGCTCCCGGCGGCAGGCTGTACGAACAGCGCAACCGGGCCTGGGAGAAGCTCAACGAGATCCCCGGCGTGTCCTGCGTGAAGCCGAAGGGAGCGCTGTACGCGTTCCCTCGCATCGACCCGAAGGTGCACCTCATCGTCGACGACGAGAAGTTCGTCCTCGATCTGCTGCTGCGCGAGAAGATCCAGGTGGTCCAGGGCACCGGTTTCAACTGGCCGCGTCCTGACCATTTCCGGATTCTGACCCTCCCGTACGCTGACGATCTTGACGCGGCGATCAGCCGCATCGGCCGCTTCCTGAACGGATACCGTCAGTGACCTGCTCCTTCTGCCCGGTTCCCGTCCATACCCAGTTCGCCACCGCGGAGCTGGTGGGGCCGATCGTCGAGGGCGGATTCGATCCGGCCGACGATCCGGGCTGGGCCGGTTCGGGCGCTCGGTCGCCCGCCGAGTACGCGCGCTGGGCCGGTCATCTGTGCGGGATGACCTGCCTGCGCATGGCCCTCGGCGGCGACGCCCCCGCAGCTCCCGGCGCTCCCGTCCCTTCCTTGTTCGCGCTGCGCGACGGGGCGTTGACGTACGGGGCGTACACCGTGGACGACGACAGGGAGATCCACGGTCTGATCTACGCCCCGTTCGCCCAGTACGTAAGGGAGACGCACGGCATCGACGCGACGGTGCACCGGCACCTCGCTCCGGACGAGATCCCCGGGCTGCTGGACGAGGGCCGGACGGTGATGACGTCCGTGCACTACGGGATCCGGCACCCCGAGCGGCCCGCTCCCGGACGGGGCGGGCATCTGGTGCTGGTGACGTCCCGCACGGCCGACGGGGACGGGGTCCACTTCCACAATCCGTCCGGGACGAACGCCGGGACGCGGACTGCGCAGCTGCCGCTGGCGGACTTCGAGCGCTTCTTCGCCGGTCGCGGCATCTCGCTGGGCCCCGGTCCGCTGCGGAGCGCGGGAACGGGCCCCGGCCCGGTGCGGAGCGCGGAAACGGGCCCCGGTCCGGGAGCGGGCATGGGCACGGGCCCCGGAACGGGAGCGGGCATGGGCACGGGCCCCGGAACGGGAGCGGGCCCGGAGGCGTAGCCGGCCTCCGGGCCCTGTGATTGCCGCCCATACGGCACGCCGGCACGTTTAAGGACCTGGGTCAGTCGTCATGTCGTCGCGTCCTGCCTTTAGACGACCGCAGATCGAAGCTCTGCGGGCCGGAGTCGAACCGGCATCTCGACGCCCTCGGGCCCAGGCCCGTTTGATCCGGCGATCGGCGGCGAATGCTGAATCTGGAGCAAGAGTCTGAGATTGATCGCGGTCTGCCTCTGCCTGTTGGGCTACTCCGGCCCGTACGCGTACACCTTCGGGCTGTGTACGCGGGAAGTGCCGGAGGGAGGAATCGAACCTCCACTGGAACCGCGTCGTCACGACAAGCTTCAGTGTCAGCTTGCGCTCCTCGCGCACCCCGGCCGTGTGTCGTGGTGGCCGGGGAATCCATGGTCGGTCACCCGAAGAGGTAACCGAATACCGCATCACCCACCCGCTGGTCGGTGACATCTCCGCCGTTGGCCTCCTCGCGGGCGAACTTCACGGCCTGCTGGAGCTTTTCCACCCGGTCCAGCAGTTCGTTGACGCGCCGCGCGGGAAGGGCCCCGGAGAACTTCACCGTCGTCCAGTACCCGATCGGGATGTCCTCGTAGTACACCTCGACCTGCGCCGGGTGCTTCTCGGTGGCCTCCGCCTTCACATGGTTGCGGGGCACCTTCTTCGTACGGAGCGTCCTGACCGGTTCGGTCTTCCAGGAGTCCGTCGAGGGGTCCTGCGTCCACGCCTCGGAGGCGTCGAGCACGGGCAGCTTGCGGACGAAGGTGTTGATGTCGGTCAGCTGCTTCTCCAGGAAGAGCAGATACGACACCGGCACCGCACTCACCAGCACCCGTCCGTCGACCAGCACATCGGCGCGGGCCGAGCAGTTCGCCCAGTCCTTCGTGGCGGTCACGTCGAAGAGCCGGGTCAGCGTCACCGCGGTCTCCCGCAGGACGTCCTCGGCCTTGACCTGCACCAGCGTCGACTCGGGCGGAAGCTGCTCGCCCTCCTCGTCCTTCGGCTGGTAGGTCCGGGAGATCCCGGCCAGCAATCCGGCCTTCTGGAGGCCGTGATGCGCCGCCGTCAGGTCCTGATGGGCCTTGGACTTGACGCCCTTCTCCACTGCGATGATCTGATTGAGTTTCGCCACACGCAGGAACGTAGCACCGTCAACTTCGCTGGCCCAAAGGGTTTTTACGGCTTCGCGCCGCAGCATCCGTCCTCGTCGGCACGAGTGGTCCGGCGGGCCCCGGAGCGGGGGCACGCATGGCCGGGATCAGCCGCCCAGCAGGGCTTCGAGGGCGCTCACCGGGTCGGTGTCCGGGGTGGCGCGGGGCCACCAGTCGTCGGCGCCTGGATCGGACTCGTAGCCGTACCAGCGGCCGTCGTGACCGAAGCGGAGCTGAAGCGCGCCGCCGGGGTGGGTGAGGTGATTGCGCCAGGGCTGGAAGCGGGGGAAGTCGGCGGCGGCCAGGGCGGGGCGGGCCCGGTCGAACGGCCCGGCCGGGGGGTCCCAGGGGGTTTCCAGAACCGTGAGTCCTTCGGCATCTCCCTGACGCCAGGCGGCGACGGCCCGGGCCAGGTCGGTGGTGGTACGGCCGGTGGCGTAGGCCAGCTCCCGGTAGAGGGCCCGGGTGGTGGCGGTGAGCCCGGCGGTGGGACGGGCAGCCGCCAGCCGGACCGCGTCCTGCCATGCGGTGAGACCCGCGAGCGGGTCCCGGCCGGTGGTCAGCAGGCCATGGGCGCGGGCCGCCGCGTCCGTCGCGAGGTGGTCGAGGCCCAACGGGTCGCGCGCACCCGGCAGATCCGGGTACGACGGGGGCTGGCCCGGGTGCGGGGGAACCGGAAGGGGCAGGGGGAGCGGCGGCAGGAACCGGTCGGCCAGCGCCGCACCGGCCGCCACCGCGGGAGCGGCCGAGGCGGCGGGACGCTCACGCGCGGAGTGTTCCGCGTTCCTGCGGCCCAGCTCGTCGAGGAGCTCCCGCTCTCCCCTGCCCCGCATCAGCAGCAGGACGAACGGGTCGCTGTCGAGCAGCCTGGCCGTCTGGAAGCAGAGCGCCGCGACATGTTTGCAGGGCCGGCCGTGGTCGGGGCACGAGCAGCTCGGATCGAGGTCACCGGCGGCCGGCAGCAGCCGGGTGTCGGCCTCCTGGGCCGTCTCGGCCAGGGAGTGCGGCATCTCCTTGGCCAGCAGCGCGGACAGATGCCCGGGGCGAGCGGCGACCGCGTCGAGGAGGGCGTCCCATCCGGTGTCCGTGAAGGTGCGCAGGCGCAGTTCGGCACGGTACGGGCGGGGGCGGCTGCCGTGGACATAGGCGACGACGCGGCCGGGAGTGACGGTGATCGCCGCGACATGGCCACCGTCCGCGTACGTACGGCCGCGGGCGAGCCGCGCCTCGTCCATCGACAGGGACTCCAGGGCGGCCACCCAGGCACGTCCCCACCAGCTGTCCGCGAAGGGCTCCCCGTCGGCGGACGTGCGGGCCGGCACCGCTTCGAAGGTCCGCCGCAGATCGTCGGGGCCCGACCGGGACCGGGGCGCCGTGCGCGGCGCGGGGCGGGGGCTCACACCGGCCTCCGGAGCGAGACGAGATCGGCGAGATCACGGTCGCTGAGCTCGGTCAGGGCGGTCTCGCCGGTGCCGAGGACCGCGTCGGCCAGGGCCCTCTTGGACTCCAGCAGCTCACCGATCCGGTCCTCCACCGTCCCCTCCGCGATCAGCCGGTGGACCTGCACGGGCTGGGTCTGGCCGATGCGGTACGCCCGGTCGGTGGCCTGCTCCTCGACCGCCGGGTTCCACCAGCGGTCGTAGTGGATGACATGAGCGGCACGGGTGAGATTCAGCCCGGTGCCGGCCGCCTTGAGGGAGAGCAGGAAGACCGGGATCTCGGCGTCCTGGAAGCGGTCCACCATCCGTTCGCGTTCGGGCACCGGCGTGCCGCCGTGCAGCAGTTGGGAGGGGATGGCCCGGGACGCCAGGTGGGCGGAGAGGAGCCGGGCCATCGTCACGTACTGGGTGAAGATCAGGACCGACCCGCCCTCGGACAGGATCGTGTCGAGGAGTTCGTCCAGGAGCGCGAGCTTGCCGGAGCGGCCCGTGAGCCGGGTCGGCTCCTCCTTCAGATACTGCGCGGGGTGGTTGCAGATCTGCTTGAGCGAGGCCAGCAGCTTCATCACCAGGCCGCGTCGGGCGATGCCTTCCGCGGCCTCGATCTGCGCCATCGTCTCGCGCACCGCCGCCTCGTAGAGCGTGACCTGTTCTCGGGTGAGGGAGACGGGGTGGTCGGTCTCCGTCTTCGGCGGCAGCTCGGGGGCGATGCCGGGGTCCGACTTCTTGCGGCGCAGCAGGAAGGGGCGGACGAGCCGGGCCAGCCGCTCGACCGCTTCGTCGTTGCCCAGGCCCGCGGCCGTGCCGGTGTTCTCCACGATCCGGGCGTGCCGGGACCGGAAGGCCTTGAGCGGGCCGAGCAGCCCGGGGGTCGTCCAGTCGAGCAGCGCCCAGAGTTCGGAGAGGTTGTTCTCCACTGGGGTACCGGTCAGGGCCACGCGGGCCGGGGCCGGAATGGTGCGCAGCGCCTTGGCCGTGGAGGAGTGCGGGTTCTTCACGTGCTGCGCCTCGTCGGCGACGACCAGTCCCCAGGGCTGTGCGGCGAGTTGGGCCGCGCTGGAACGCATCGTGCCGTACGTGGTGAGGACGAAACCGCCGTCCGGGTCGGTCAGGGTCCGGTCGGTGCCGTGGAACCGGCGCACCGGAACGCCCGGCGCGAAGCGGTTGATCTCCCGGTGCCAGTTGCCGAGGAGGGAGGCGGGGCAGATCACCAGCGTCGGCGCGGGGTGGGCGCGGTGCAGATGCAGGGCGATCACGGTGATCGTCTTGCCGAGGCCCATGTCGTCGGCGAGGCAGCCGCCGAGTCCGAGCGAGGTCATCCGGTCCAGCCAGGCCAGACCGCGCAGTTGGTAGTCGCGCAGGGTCGCGTCCAGGCCGGGCGGTGGCGGAACGGTCGCGTCGTCGGCGAGGATCCGGGCCCGGAGCGCGGCCAGCGCGCCGGCCGGCACCGCGTCGACCTGTTCGCCGTCGACCTCGGCGCTGCCGGTGAGGGCGACGGCGAGTGCGTCCACCGGGTCGAGCAGGCCGAGCTCCCGCTTGCGTGCCTTGCGTACGAGCGCGGGGTCGACGACCACCCACTGGTCACGCAGCCGCACCACGGGGCGGTGGGCCTCGGCCAGGGTGTCCATCTCTGCCTCGGTCAGCTGCTCGTCACCGAGCGACAGCTGCCAGTTGAAGGCGAAGAGCTGCTCGGCGTCGAAGAACGAGGTGCCGTCGGTGGCCGAGCCGGGTGCGGGCCGGACGACGGCGGCCGCGGTGAGCGAACGGGCGAGCTCCCGCGGCCAGTGGACGTTGACCCCGGCCGCGGTCAGGAGGGCCCCGGCATCGCTCAGCAGCTCGTACAGCTCGTCCTCGGTGAGGGCGAGCACGTCGGGGACGGGCTGGTCGAGCAGCCGCTCCAGCGGCGCCCAGACGCGCGCGGCACGGCGCAGCGCGAGCACCGCGTCGACCTGGGCACGGGGTCCGAACGGCTCCCCTCCCCCGCCGTTCCACAGGGCGGCGGCGTCGATGACGTACGTCGGGTCGGCGAGGCTGTGCACCTGGACGACGGCCGCTGCGGCATGGCGTACGGCGGGATCGTCCGGGCTGCCGGGACCGTCGGGGCCGTCCGCGGCGACGGCGTAGGTGTCCGCGGTGTCGAAGAGCTCGTACGCGGAGAGGTCGAGCCGCAGCGAGACCCGGACACCCGCGTCCAGGCCGGACGCGACCTCGACGGCCCAGGCGGCGGCGCCGGGAAGATGCTGGGCCTCCCGGGCGGCGAACGGGGCGCCCATCGCGTAGGCCGCGGCCGGCGTACGCGGCAGGGTGTCGGCGACCGCGTCGAGGAAGGCCCCGATCAGGAACTCGGGGTCGGTGAGCCGGAGCGGCGCGAGGTCGTCCACCGGCACCGCGTACCCCTCGGGAGGCATGGCGGCGGCGACGGCCCGCAGATGCGCGACATCCTCGGCGTCACGCGGACCGGCCCGCCAGGCGTCGTGGTCGTCGGCCGTCAGTCCGGGCAGCAGTCTGCCGCGTGCCACCAGATTCAGCGCGTGCAGCGCGGCGGCACCCCAGCAGCGGGTGGCGGGATGGGCGGACGCCTGATGGCGGGCGAGGGCGAGCAGCGGCAGCGCGTCCGCCACGGGCAGCAGCAGCGCGGGCACGGTGCGGGCACGGACGCTGTGCGTGCCGTGCGTGCTGTCCGCGCCGTCCCGCCGGACCACGGTCAGTTCGGTCGGTTCGGTGGTGGCGTGAGCGGGACTTCCGGCCGGTGCGGGATCGGCGGCGTACGCGAACGGATTCCCGGCCCGCGCGGTGTCTGCGCGCTCCTCGGGGTCCCAGAAGGCGATCCGGCCGTCCCTCGGCAGGGCGGCGGGCAGGAAGACCGCCGGGCAGCGCAGCAGGCGGCCGATACGCGCGTCCTGCGCGTCCCGCAGGTCCCGTGCCGTCATCTCCGGCCACCCCCTCCCGCCCTGATCCGTGTCTGTTCCCTCTGACTCCGCGAGTCTAGGCGGGGGGTCTGACAACGTCCGACCTGGCCGCGTTCCCGCAGCTCAGGACCGTCGGCGAGCGGAGTGCGATCAAGGGCGGACGATCATCAGCGGCGGACGGACGTCAGTGGTGAACGGACGTCGATGGTGGACGTCCGTGGTGAACGTCAGTGGTGGGCGAACGGTTCGGCACCGGACCGCTCGTCCGTGTCCGCGTCCGCCGCTGCCGGAGCGGCGGTGGACCCCGAGGGACCCTTTCGCTGCGGAAGGTGCGACGGCCGTCGCATCGACGGCGATGGCGCCGACTGCACGGGCGACGCCTGCTGGGCGCTTTCCCGCGGCTCGGGCGGCACGGCCTCCGGCAGCTGCTGTTGTTGCGGCTGTTGTTGCGGCGGCTGCGGCGCGATGTGCTGCTGCGGCTGTTGTTGCGCGATGTGCTGCTGCGGCTGCTGCGCCCTTTCCAGGAAGCGGAGCAGCTCCACCGGGAACGGCAGGACGAGGGTGGAGTTCTTCTCGGCCGCGACCGCGACCACGGTCTGGAGGAGTCGCAGTTGCAGGGCCGCCGGCTGGGTGGACATCTCCTTGGCCGCCTCGGCCAGCTTCTTCGACGCCTGCAGTTCCGCGTCGGCGTTGATCACCCTGGCGCGCCGTTCCCGGTCGGCCTCCGCCTGACGCGCCATGGAGCGCTTCATCGTCTCGGGCAGCGATACGTCCTTGATCTCCACCCGGTCGATCTGCACGCCCCAGCCCACGGCCGGGCTGTCGATCATCAGCTCCAGGCCCTGGTTCAGCTTCTCCCGGTTGGACAGGAGGTCGTCCAGATCACTCTTACCGATGATCGACCGCAGCGACGTCTGGGCCATCTGCGACACCGCGAACCGGTAGTCCTCGACCTCGACGACCGCGCTCGCCGCGTCGACCACCTTGAAGTAGATGACGGCGTCCACCCGGACCGTCACGTTGTCCCGGGTGATTCCGTCCTGGGCCGGCACCGGCATCGTCACGATCTGCATGTTCACCTTGCGGAGCCGCTCCACGCCGGGCAGAACCATGGTGAATCCAGGTCCTCGCACATCGTTGCGGAGCCTGCCGAGCCGCAGCACCACACCGCGCTCGTACTGCTTGACCACGCGGGCCGCGCTTGCCGCGTACAGCGCGCCGACGCACAGTACCGCCACGATCGCGATCACCAGCTCCTGGACCATGACGGCCCCCTGACAAGATCGAAGTCTTAGCAATTGAGCTCTATTAACACGATATGCCCACTATGCACACCCGTCGAACGTCCGTTGCGCCGAAGCTCGCCCGGTCGGCCGCCCTCCGGATGCCGAGCCGTCGCGGAGCGGGCAGCGTGACCAGCGCCGGGACGTCCCCCATGGCGTACAGGCACAGCATGTGACGTACAGATGAGCCGGACGAGCAGACGAGGACCCGCCCATGTCCGTGACCGCGAACGCGACTGTGCCCGCGACCACGCCCGCGACCGTGACCGATCACCGCCCCCGACGCCGCCGCCTCGGGGTCGCGGCCGGAGCAGCGCTCCTCACCCTGGCCGTCTCGGGCTGTTCCGGTCTCGGCCGCACCGCCGTCGGACCGGTCATCTACTCCACCGAACGGGACGCCGTGATCCTGGTGAACAGCCCCTCGGTCAAGGGCTGCCACCGGCTGGCCCCCGCCGGTGTCCACGAGGTCGAGAACCGGACGCTGGTCGATGTCGTGATGTACCGCACCCGGAACTGCACCGGCCGCGACACGACGTATGTGCCCACCACGTTCACCGACACCAAGGCACCCCCCAGCCGCCCCTGGCGCAGCTACAGCATCGTGCACTGACCGGCGGGCAGCCCATGGCCCACCGGTCCGCCGGGCCACGCCCCCGGCGCCGCCCGACCGCCGCGCCGCAGGACCGGCTGCCCCGGGTCCGGCGGGCGCCGAGGCCGGGCCTCCGCTACACGGGCAGTGCGCGCACCCACGTTCCGTCGTCGGTGAGATACCGGTCGACGGTGAGCCCGGCGGCCGCCAGATGTCCCTCGAACTCCTCCCGGGACAGCTCCCGCGACAGGAAGGTCTGCGTCCACCGCGCGTCGTCGAAGACATACTCCGCGTGCACCGAACGCACCCCGTCCCCGACGGGCTCCGCCGAGACGATCCGTATGGTGCCGCCCGCCGGGTCCTCCCGTTCCCAGGGCAGATCGGAGCGGTGTGCGGTGCCTTCGCGCTGGAGGAGCACGACCCCGCCGTCCTTCACGTGCCTGCGGCAGACCCGCAGCATTGCGTCCCGTACCCGGTGCTCGGGAGCGTGGACCAGGAACGACGCCAGCATCACCACGTCGAACCTCTCCGCACCGAGGTCCAGCGACTCGATGGGGCCGCAGACCGTGCGGGCGCCGCCGACGCGCTCCAGCATCTCCGGCGACTCGTCCACGGCCGTCACGGCGAAGCCGCGCTCGACCAGCGGCCGCGTCACCCGGCCCGCGCCGCAGCCCAGCTCCAGCACACTCGCTCCGGCGGGCACGGCCGCCTGGATCACGTCCGGTTCCTCGCGCACGGACAGCCGTGCGTACAGCTCGACCGCGCAGCCGTCCGGGGTGATGACGCCGGGCCCTGTCCCCGTATATCCCTCACGTACCAGTCGTCCGCTCATACCGTGTCAAACGTCCGGCCACCGGCGGCCGTTCCCCTCGTACGAGGGTCCACTCGCCGCGAGTGGCGCACGGGTCCCGGCGCTCTCAGCAGCCCGGGTAGCGGCCGGCGGGCCAGTCCACCGGCTCTTCGCATTCCATCGACAAGTCGTCGGCCAGTTCGGCGATCACGGCGCGGCCCTGCGTCGACGCGAGCCAGGAAGAGGGGAGTTGGCCGTCACCGTGCCGGGCACCGAGCAGATTTCCGCAGACCGATCCGGTGGAGTCGCTGTCGCCCGAGTGGTTGACCGAGAGCAGCAGCGCCCGCTCCACGTCCCGGGCGCCCGGCAGGACCAGCGCGCAGTACACGGCGATGGCGAGGGCCTCCTCGGCCACCCAGCCCGCCCCCAGCGACTCCACCTTCTCGGCGGTCGGCCTGCCCCTCGCGGCCAGGTCGACCGCTGCCCGCAGTGCCGCCGTCGTCTCCTCGTGGCCGGGATGACGGGCGAGAAGCTCCATCGCCCGCAGCACGGCGCCCTCCGTCGATTCGCCCTCCAGCAGGTGGGTGACGATCGCGGCGAACGCCCCGGCGGCGTACGCACCGGTGAGGTGGCCGTGGGTGATCTTCGCGCACCGGGCGGCGTCCTCGAACACCACCCACGAGGGCTCCCCCATCAGCCCGAACGGGGCAGACCTCATCACGGTCCCGCAGCCCTTGGAGCCGGTGTTGACCGGCCCCGGCACGGAGAGCGGAGTGTTTCCGTCCGGCGTGTGACCGGCCGCGAGTCCGGTCAGGCAGCATGGCCGGGGGCCCGGCGCGCGTACAGCCAGGGCTGTTGCCGCAGCCACCCCGTCCGTATGAGGTCGTCGCCGCCCCGGGCCGGTGGGGACGGATGGTTCTGGGTGTCCAGCCAGCGCAGGTAGGCCTGGCGCACGATGGCCGTGCGTGCGCCGCCGATCCCCTTCGCGGAGGCTCTGACCCGCGCCCTGATCAGGCCCTCGACCGTGAAGAGCGTCATCTGCGTGTCATCGGTGACGCGCCCGACGACCCCGTCCCCGTCCGCGACGGGTCCGCGCACACCGTGCTCCCCGTAAGCCCGGCGGATGCCGTCGAGCGACAGGAACTCCACCGGGTTTCCCAGCGCGTCCCCGATCGCGCCGCCCAGCAGACAGCCTCGTACCCGGGCCCGCCGGACCGCGCCGTCCTCCCGTATCCCGCCGCTCACAAGCCGCTCCCCCTTGTCGCTGTTCCGTCTGCCGCTCGTCGCTGTTCCGAATGCCGCGCGGCGGGTCCATGCTGGTAGGTGAGGCGATCCCTATGCGTACCGGCAGTGAACCCGCGACCGCCCGCAGTCCCCTGCGGATGCGGCTCTGGCTGAGTCTATGGGGCACGATCTGGGCGCTCTTCGGGCTGGTGGCCTTCGTGCTGGCCGGTCGGCCGGGCTGGGCGGCGGCCTGCGGAGCACTGCTGTTGATCACCGTCGTGGACTTCTGCGTGGTCGTCCACCGCATCCATCAGGGGCCGCACTACCAGCCGGGCCGGAACATCCCACCGTACGAACCCGACCGCACCGGGCACCCGCGTCCGGGCCGATCGCACGACCGGGCGGCTTGAGCACCCGACGGGCGCGGCAGCGGGGGCGCGGGGCACGGCAGCGAGCCGCGCGGCGGGGCGCGGGACACCGTGGCGGCGCGAGGCGGCATGGCGCACGACCACGCGCCGCAGCAGCCTCAGTCACCGGGCCCGACACTCACGGGCCCCGGCGTCAGCCCTGCTCGTCGAAGCGCGCCGCCTTCAGATACTCCGGGTTCGGGTCGAGGGCGGCGGCAAGCCGGAAGTGCCGGGTGGCCTGCGCCGGCCGGCCCGCGCGCTGGAAGGTCCGGGCCAACGCGAAGTGGGCGAACGCGTTGTCCGGCTCCCGCTCCAGCACCAGCTCGAATTCCAGCTCGGCCGGGCGCAGTTGGGCTGCCGCGAAGAACGCGCGGGCGCGCAGCAGCCGGGCCGCCGTGTTCTCCGGGTGGGCGGCTATCACCGAGTCGAGCAGCTTGACCGCGCCCCGTGGATCCCGGGCAGCGAGCAGTTGCTCCGCCGCACGGAAATCGATGACATGGGTTTCCGGATTACTCTCGGGCACGGTCGCATCCTTCCCTTCACTCGCGGGTCTCCAACGTCCGTCCGGGACGCGGTATTCCGACCGTCGACCCCACGGAGGCCGGGTCAGTGAGCCGCGGTCCGCCGGGTCAGCTCGTCCCAGACCTCGCGGACCCGGGGCTCCAGTGCCTCCAGCGGTCCGTCGTTGTCGACGATCAGATCCGCGACGGCCCTGCGCTCCTCGCGGGTCGCCTGGGCGGCCATCCGGGCGCGGGCGTCGGCCTCCGTCATACCGCGCAGCCGTACGAGCCGGTCGAGCTGGGTCTCGGGGGTGGCGTCCACCACGACGACCAGGTCGTAGAGCGGGGCGAGGCCGTTCTCGGTGAGAAGGGGGACGTCATGGATGACGACCGAGTCCGGGCCCGCGGCCCGTTCCAGTTCGGCGGAGCGGGCGCCGACCAGGGGGTGGACGATCGCGTTGAGTGCCGCGAGGCGGTCCGCGTCCGCGAAGACGATCGCACCGAGCGCGGGGCGGTCCAGCGTGCCGTCGGCAAGAAGGATTCCGGTACCGAAGGCGTCCACGACGGCCGCGAGTCCGGGGGTGCCTGGCGCGACGACCTCACGCGCGATCCGGTCGGCGTCGATCAGCACGGCCCCGTATCCGACGAGCAACCGTGACACTTCGCTCTTGCCGGCGCCGATGCCACCGGTCAGGCCCACTTTCAGCATGGGCCGCAGCCTACGGCCCCGGTCCGCCCCGTCAGACGTCGCCCTCGCGCTCGGCGAGGAACCGCTCGAATTCGCGGCCGATCTCGTCGGCGGACGGCAGATCCACCGGCTCGGCCACCAGGTTGCCCCGGGTCTCGGAGCCCGCGACCGCGTCGTACTGATGCTCAAGGCCCTCGACCAGCGAGACGAGCTCCTCGTCGCCCTGGCCGATCTGGCGGTCGATCTCGGTCTGGGTGCGGTGCGCCTCCGTGCGGAGCGAGTGCGCGAGGGTGGGCAGGACCAGGCCCGTCGCGGCGGTGATCGCCTCCAGCGCGGTGAGCGCGGCGTCCGGGTACGCGGAGCGCGCGACATAGTGCGGCACATGCGTGGCCACGCCGAGCACGTCGTGACCGGACTCCATCAGCCGGTATTCGACCAGGGACTCGGCGGAACCGGGAACCTGCGCCTCGTCGAACGGACTGCGGTGGCCGGGCATGAGGTCGGTGCGATTGCCGTGCGGGGTGATACCGACGGGGCGGGTGTGCGGGACGCCCATCGGAATGCCGTGGAAATTGACCGCGAGCCGTACGCCGAGGCGCTCGACGATCTGCTCGACGGCGGCGGCGAACCGCTCCCACTCCACGTCCGGCTCGGGGCCCGACAGCAGCAGGAAGGGGGCACCGGTGGCGTCCTGAACCACCCGGACGTCCAGCGTGGGGGCCTCGAAGGCCGTCCAGCGGTCGCGCCGGAAGGTCAGCAGCGGGCGCCGTGCGCGGTAGTCGACGAGCCGGTCGTGGTCGAATCGGGCCACGACCTGGTGGGGCAGCGTTTCGAGCAGACCGTCGACGATCTGCTCCCCGGTCTCACCCGCGTCGATGTATCCGTCGAAGTGGTAGAGCATGACCAGGCCGGCCGACTCCTGCGCCAGCGCCATGTCGACGACGGCCAGGCCCTTCGGCTCCCATTCGTACAAACTCTGCGGATCAGGCACGGTTACCGCTCCTCCTCGTGTTCCTAGAGAAGAACACCCCCGGGAGCACGGGCATTCCCCGCCCGTGCCCTTTCCCGGGTGATTGCGTGAGGCCCCTGGTGCGTGGTGCGTCCACCGGTGAAGTGTCCCCGTCCGCCCGCCCCGTTGAGCGGCCGCCCGCCGGCCCACCGGGGAACACGGCCGCAGACACCGACGACGAACTCCTTCTACGCGCAGTGGAGTTGCGGCCACCGGCACGACAGCGGCCCGGCCCCCCGCCGAGCGCGAAGTCGCCCCTGCCGCCCGCCCGGAAGGGGGCCCTACGGGTCGATTATTGGTCCAGACCTTGACGCGACCATCCCCGGTCCCTACCGTCACTGGGCAGCACACGTTCACAGACGCGCCCCACATTCACGTACAAGAACGTGTGCAGCGTTCGAGAAAGCTGCGAATCCGCACCTCCGACGGGAAGGCACCCCCATGCGCACCCGCACTTCACTCACCGCCCTGCTGGCCGCCGCCCTCGCCACCGGTGGCCTCACCCTCGTCGCCGCCGGTCCGGCGAACGCCGCGGCCGTCATCGATGTCAGCACCGCGGCCCAGCTCAAGTCGGCACTCACCGCCGTCGCCCCCGGCGACACGATCCGGCTCGCCGACGGCACGTACACCGGCAACTTCAAGGCCACCACCCCCGGCACCTCCGGCGCCCGGATCACCCTCACCGGTTCCGCGAAAGCGGTGCTCACCGCGGGCGGCGGCTACGGGCTGCACCTCAACGGCGCCTCCTACTGGACCGTCCGGGGCATCACGGTCACCGGCGGCCAGAAGGGCATCATGACCGACACCGCGAACGGCGTCCTCATCGACTCGGTGACCGTGCACGACCTCGACATGGAGGGCGTCCACTTCCGGAAGTCCAGCAGGAACGGGGTCCTCAAGAACTCCCGGATCTACGACACGGGGCACGACGGCCGGGGCATGGGCGAGGGCGTGTACGTCGGTACGGCGGGCGACCTCGGCGACCGGAGCGACGACGCCCAGATCCTGAACAACACGATCGGCCCCGGTGTCGGCGGCGAGAGCGTCGACATCAAGGAAGGCACCACCGGGGCGAAGATCATCGGCAACACCTTCGACGGCAACGGGCTCACCGGCGCCAACTACGACGACTCCTGGGTCGACGTGAAGGGCAACAACGTCCTGGTCGAGGACAACAAGGGCTCCCGCACCACCAACAACGGCTACGAGACCCACACCCAGCAGAGCGGCTGGGGCTGCGGCACCGTCTTCCGCAACAACGCCTCCAACCTCTCCGGCGCCACCGGGGACAAGCAGCTCGCCATCAACGTCACCAACAGCAGCACCGGCTGCCGGACCACCGTGTACGGCAGCAACACCGTCACCGGCGGCAAGGGCCTGACGAACATCGCCGTCACCCCGTAGCCACCGCACCATCGCAAGCCCCGCACCCCCGCGGAACCTGCCCCCTGGAACACGAGTGAGGCCCGCCCCCCGAAGGGAGCGGGCCTCACTTACTGCTCTACAGCTGTCACAGCCGAGGAGCGAAGGGGGTCAGAGCGTCAGCTCTGGCCGCCCGCCAGCTTCTCGCGCAGCGCGGCCAGGGCCTCGTCCGACGCCAGGGCGCCGGAGTTGTCCGCGGACTCCGAGGAGTACGAACCGCCGCCGCCGCCACCGGTGCCACCGGAGGCTGCCGGAGCCGCGCCGGCCGGGGCAGCAGCGCCCTCGGCCGCAGCGGCCTCGTCGGCCTCGCGGGACTTGATGACCTGAGCCTGGTGCTGCTCGAAGCGCGTCTGCGCCTCGGCGTACTGGGTCTCCCACACCTCGCGCTGAGCCTCGAAGCCCTCGAGCCAGTCGTTGGTCTCGGGGTCGAAGCCCTCGGGGTAGATGTAGTTGCCCTGGTCGTCGTACGACGCGGCCATGCCGTACAGCGTCGGGTCGAACTCGACCGAGGCCGGGTCGCCACCGAAGGACTCGTTGGCCTGCTTCAGCGAGAGGCTGATGCGACGACGCTCGAGGTCGATGTCGATGACCTTGACGAAGATCTCGTCGTTGACCTGGACGACCTGCTCCGGGATCTCCACGTGGCGCTCGGCCAGCTCGGAGATGTGGACCAGACCCTCGATGCCCTCGTCGACGCGCACGAACGCACCGAAGGGAACGAGCTTGGTGACCTTACCCGGGACGACCTGACCGATCTGGTGCGTCCGGGCGAACTGCTGCCACGGGTCTTCCTGCGTCGCCTTGAGCGACAGGGAGACGCGCTCGCGGTCCATGTCGACGTCGAGAACCTCGACGGTGACTTCCTGGCCGACCTCGACAACCTCGGAGGGGTGGTCGATGTGCTTCCAGGAGAGCTCGGAGACGTGCACGAGACCGTCGACGCCACCCAGGTCCACGAAGGCACCGAAGTTGACGATCGAGGAGACGACGCCGGAGCGGACCTGACCCTTCTGCAGGGTCGTGAGGAACGTCTGGCGAACCTCGGACTGGGTCTGCTCGAGCCAGGCACGGCGGGACAGGACCACGTTGTTGCGGTTCTTGTCCAGCTCGATGATCTTGGCCTCGAGCTCCTTGCCCACGTAGGGCTGAAGGTCGCGGACACGACGCATCTCGACGAGCGACGCCGGGAGGAAGCCACGGAGGCCGATGTCGAGGATGAGACCACCCTTGACGACCTCGATGACGGTACCGGTGACGATGCCGTCTTCTTCCTTGATCTTCTCGATGGTGCCCCAGGCACGCTCGTACTGAGCGCGCTTCTTCGAGAGGATCAGGCGGCCTTCCTTGTCCTCCTTCTGGAGAACCAGGGCCTCGATCTCGTCGCCGACCTTGACGACCTCGTTCGGGTCGACGTCGTGCTTGATCGAGAGCTCGCGGCTCGGGATGACGCCTTCGGTCTTGTAACCGATGTCGAGGAGAACCTCGTCCCGGTCAACCTTGACGATGACACCGTCAACGATGTCGCCGTCGTTGAAGTACTTGATCGTCTCGTCGATCGCCGCGAGGAACGCGTCCGCGTCGCCGATGTCGTTGACCGCAACCTGCGGAGTGGTGGCGGTGGTCTCGGTGCTGCTCGTCATGTGGGAAAGGGCTCCGGTACGGACAGTGAGTCGTAGGTACTGCTACGCCGTAAGCCCGTATCGCCTCTGCAGCAGCCGGACAGCCTGGAAAGCGCCCGACCCGTGACCGGGAGGCGCCTCGACAACCGAGGGTCACACAACAGATGCGAGCGCGGCCTGCTAGGTCTGAAGCGCGCAGGCTCGCGGCGCAACTTGTAGCATACGGGGGCAGCCGGACAGGGTCAATGCGCGAAGGCGCACACCCGGGGCGCAACAGCCCATACCCGGCACAACTCATGTTCTCCGGGGCCGCGTCGGCCGCGGTGACGCACGGCAAGGTTTCGCCCACGCGCATCCGTACTCCACCGGTACCGCCGAGTACCTCCGGATATGTACCGCGCGCCGGCGAGTGAAGGCAAACTACAACGACGGGCACGATGAGCCAAGAGATCCACGGGTCCGAACCCGAAGCGACCCGCCGCGACGCGGGGGAATCGGAGAGCAGCCGGGCCAGTCGCGGCTGGTGGGACCGGAACGCCGACGAGTACCAGAACGACCACGGAGCCTTCCTCGGCGACGACCGGTTCGTCTGGGGCCCCGAAGGGCTCGACGAGGCCGAGGCCGCCCTGCTGGGGCCCGCCGCGTCGCTGAGGGGCCAGGACATCCTGGAGATCGGCGCCGGCGCCGCCCAGTGCTCCCGCTGGCTGGCCGGCCAGGGGGCGCGGCCCGTGGCGCTGGACCTCTCCCACCGCCAGCTCCAGCACGCCCTCAGGATCGGCGAGGACGTCCCGCTGGTCGAGGCGGACGCGGGGAAGCTGCCGTTCCGGGACGGCAGCTTCGATCTGGCCTGCTCCGCCTACGGCGCGGTGCCGTTCGTCGCCGACCCCGTGCGCGTGTTCCGCGAGGTGCGCCGGGTGCTGCGGCCCGGCGGACGCTGGGTCTTCTCCGTGACCCACCCGATCCGCTGGGCGTTCCCGGACGAGCCGGGGCCCGAGGGCCTCTCGGTCGCCGCCTCCTACTTCGACCGCGTCCCCTATGTCGAGCAGGACGAGCGGGGCGACGCCGTCTACGTCGAGCACCACAGGACACTCGGTGACCGGGTGCGGGACGTGGTGGCGGGCGGATTCCGGCTGGTCGACCTGGTCGAACCGGAATGGCCCGCCTGGAACAACCAGGAGTGGGGCGGCTGGTCGCCGCTGCGCGGGAACCTGATCCCGGGGACCGCGATCTTCGTCTGCGAGCGGGACTGAGCCCGGGGGACGCACGGAAGCTCGCGCGGAACGCGCAGGAAGGCTCGCCCCGCCCGTCGAGGGAGCGTGCGCCGGGAGCGCGCGGGGAGGCCGGCGGCGAGCGCGCAGGGAAGCTGAGTGGGCAGCGCGCGGAAGCTCTCGCCGGAGCGCGCGGGGAATCCCGACGGGAGCGCGCAGGAGACTCGCGCCGGAGCGCGCGAGCAGCCCCGGCGGGAGCGCGTACGGGACCGGGGGCGTGATCCGCGCCGGGGTCCTGGACCAGACTGGGGGCGTGATCCGTACCGAAGCCCTGGAGCAGTTGCCCGTACGCACGGCCGTGCCCGCCCTGGAGCGGGCGCTCGACGACCGGGGTGTGGCGGTGCTCTGCGCGCCGCCGGGCACCGGGAAGACGACCCTCGTCCCCCTGGTCCTGGCCGGGCTGACCGGTGGCGGCCCCGTCCGCCGGGTCGTGGTCGCCGAGCCGCGCCGGATCGCCGCACGGGCGGCGGCACGGCGGATGGCCTGGCTCCTGGGCGAGCGGGCCGGCGGCCGGGTCGGCTTCACCGTCAGGGGCGAGCGCCTGGTGGGGCGGGACACCGTGGTGGAGGTCGTGACCACCGGAGTACTGCTCCAGCGCCTCCAGCGCGACCAGGAACTGGCCGGGGTCGACGTCGTGATCATCGACGAGTGCCACGAGCGGCATCTGGACGCCGACACCGTCGCCGCGTTCCTGCTCGACGTACGGGAGGCGATCCGGCCCGATCTGCGGCTGGTGGCCGCGTCGGCGACGACGGACGCCGAGGGCTGGTCGCGGCTGCTGGGCGACGCCCCGGTGGTGGCGGCGCAGGGGGTGTCGTACCCGGTCGAAGTGGTGTGGGCGCCTCCCGCGCGACCGGTGCGCCCGCCCCACGGGATGCGGGTCGATCCGGCGCTGCTGACGCATGTGGCCTCGGTGGTGCGCCGGGCGCTCGCCGAGCGGGACGGGGACGTGCTGTGTTTCCTGCCCGGTGTCGGTGAGATCGGCCGGGTGGCCGGGCAGCTCGCCGGGGTGGCGGCCGAGGTGCTCCAGGTGCACGGCCGGGCCCCGGCCGCCGTGCAGGACGCGGTGCTGGCCGGGTCGTCCACCGGCCGCCGGGTGGTGCTGGCGACCTCGGTGGCGGAGTCGTCCCTGACGGTGCCGGGCGTGCGGGTGGTCGTCGACTCGGGGCTGGCCAGGGAGCCGCGCACCGACCACGCACGGGGGCTGAGCGCGCTGACGACCGTACGGGCCTCGCAGGCGGCGGGCCGGCAGCGGGCGGGCCGGGCGGGGCGGGAGGCGCCCGGTGCGGTGTACCGGTGCTGGGAGCAGGCGGAGGACGGGCGCCTGGCCCGGTTCCCGTCCCCGGAGATCAAGGTCGCCGATCTCGCGGCGTTCGCCCTCCAGGCCGCGTGCTGGGGCGATCCGGACGCCACCGGACTCGCGCTGCTCGATCCGCCGCCCGCAGGGGCGATGGGCGCGGCCCGGGAGGTGCTGACGGCGGTCGGCGCGGTGGACGGGACGGGGCGGGTGACGGAACGCGGCGTACGGATGTCGCAGATGGGTCTGCACCCCCGGCTGGCGCGGGCCCTGCTGGACGGGGCGGCGGAGGTCGGCGGGCGGCGGGCCGCGGAGGTGGTGGCGCTGCTGAGCGAGGAGCCGCCCAGGGATTACGGGGACGATCTGGCGGCCGCGCTGCGTACCGCACGCCGGGGTGGCGACGGCTACGCGGCACGTTGGCGGCAGGAGGTCGGGCGGCTGTCCTCGTCGGTCGGGGAAATGAGGGGGGAGGCCGGTTCCGACGATGCCGCCGCCGGGCTGGTGGCGGCACTGGCGTTTCCGGAGCGGGTGGCGCGGGCTCGGGGTCGGGGGGCGTTCTTGATGGTGTCGGGGACGGGGGCGGAGCTGCGGGAGGGTTCGCGGCTGCGCAGCGCGCCCTGGCTGGCCGTCGCGGTCGCGGACCGGCCCGCGCACGCGGCCTCCGCCCAGGTGCGGCTGGCGGCCGTCGTGGACGAGGAGACCGCCCGGCTGGCCGCCGGGCATCTGCGGTTCCGCGGCGAGGAGGTCCGCTGGGTGGACGGCGACGTGGTGGCGCGTTCCGTGGACCGGCTGGGGGCGGTGGAGCTGGCGGTGCGGCCGTTGCAGCGGCCGGACCCGGAGCTGGTGCGCGGGGCTCTGGTGGAGGGGCTGCGCCGGGAGGGGCTCGGGTTGCTGCGATGGACCCGGGACGGCGAGCAGTTGCGGCTGCGGCTCGCGTTTCTTCACCGGGTGCTGGGGGCGCCGTGGCCGGATGTGTCGGACGAGGCCCTGCTGTCGCGTACCGAACAGTGGCTGGAGCCGGAGCTGTCGCGGGCCCGGCGGCGCTCGGACCTGGCCCGGATCGACGCGGGGCAGGCCGTGCGGCGGCTGCTGCCCTGGGCGACCGGTGAGGCCGCGCGGCTGGACGAGCTGGCCCCGGAGCGGATCGCGGTGCCGAGCGGCTCGCGGGTCCGGGTGGAGTACGGCGGCGAACAGCCCGTACTGGCCGTGAAACTCCAGGAGTTGTTCGGGCTGCGCGAGACGCCGCGGGTGGCCGGGGTGCCGGTCCTGGTCCATCTGCTCTCCCCCGCCGGACACCCGGCGGCGGTCACGGCGGACCTGGCGTCCTTCTGGCGGGAGGGTTACCGGGCCGTGCGGGCGGAGCTGCGCGGGCGCTACCCCAAGCATCCGTGGCCCGAGGACCCGACGACGATGGAGGCGACCCGGTTCACCTCGGCGCGGCTCAGGCGGGACTAGCGGCCAGGCGGGAACGCGCCTCCAGCCACAGGGCGAGGGCGAGGAGTCCGGCGGCGGCGAACAGGAAGCCCCAGGGCAGGTAGGAGGTGAGCAGCAGGATCAGGACACGCTGGGACTTGACCTGGTCGACGGTGGCGACGATGTAGTCCTCGCGCATCTTCACGTGTCCGGCGAACGCGGTGACGGTGTCCTCGGGCATCCCCATCTTCTTCGCGTCGCGCATCTCCTCCTTGTGGATCTCCTCGCCGTTGACGGGTGCGCCGGTGACCGGATCGACCCAGAACATCCGCTTGGTGGAGTACCAGCGGGTCATGCCCGTGCTGGTGACCTGCTCGGCGGTGACGCCCTTGAGCGGCATCTTCTGCGGCATGGGGACCTTGGTCCAGGGGATGGTCTGCTCGAAGTAGTAGACGTCCATGCCGCGGAACGTACGGGTGCCCTTGTAGTGGATGGGCGCGGTCGTACGGCTCTGCGCGTCGAAGTACTCGTAGTCCCGTTTCTCGGTGAGGAAGGGCCACTTGTACTCGATGCCCTCGCGCCGGACCGGGTCGCCGTCGACCATTTCGCCGGTGGCGTGGACGGGCGCCTGGGTGTGGGCGTCGAAGATGTAGCGCTCGGGGATCTGGGAGACCATCTTGCCGTCGGGGCCCTGGATGTAGGAGAGCGCGTCCCAGACGACGACATCACGGCCGGAGCTGCGCTCGATCTTCTCGGACTCCTCCACGTTGCCCTTGAGGGTCTGGACGATGGTGACCTTGTCGACCTTCTTGGCCTTCAGGGTGGAGTAGTCGAGGAGCGTGGCCGGCTTCGCCTCCAGGACCGTCTCCTGGTACTGGCTCGGCGGGATCTTCGCCAGCCGGGGAAACGCGTACCAGCGCAGCAGTGGCGACATGGCGGCGAAGAAGACGGCGAAGGCCAGGAGTACGAGGCTGGCTCGGCGGCGCATGGTGGAGTCCTCCCTCTGCTTCGTTCTTTCCGGCGTGAGCTTCCGGCGTGAACTGCCGGTGTGAGCTTCCGGCGTGAACTGCCGGTGTGAGCTTCCGGCGTGATCGGCTACCTCTTGGGGCCCGGGACCGTGGTCAGCAGAGGTTTGGGCGAGGTCTCTCCGGGCGGCGCGCCGATCGCGGTGACGGTGAACACGAGCGCGAGGGCGGCGGCCAGTCCGATGGCGGCGGCGACGAGGGCACGCATGCTCGGCCTCCCGGGGAGCGAAGATCTGATGCATCGTCAGTCAGGGCTGGGGCACCGTAGCAATCGGGGCGCGAGATGAGAACACGTAGAACAGCCCCTTCACCGGGTGCCGGTGAAGGGGCTGTTCGGTGGGGCTGTCCGGTACAGCCGGACGATACGGCTGCCCGGTGCCGGAGGTCAGGCCGCCGGGGTCGCCGGGGGCATCGGGGCTGTCGGGGTCGCCGGGGCCGTCGGAGTCGCTTCGATCGTGAGCTCGATGACGACCGTGGCGCCGCCCTCGGTGGTGAGGCGCAGCTTGTACGTGCCGGTGGCGTCGTCGGCGTAGATCTTCGGGAGCTTCAGCAGGCCGTCGGCGCCGGTCTTCAGGTCCGCGAGGGTGCGGACCGTCTTGCCCTTCGCGTCCTTGAAGTACGGGCCCTTGCCGTTCTCGACGGGCTTCTCGTCGTCGGTGATCATCGTGGCGGTCACCGCGACCCCCGCGGCGACCGCGTCCTTGTAGGTCGCCTTCACCTCGACGGCGTCCGCGAACTCGGCTCCGGGCGCGGCGACGAGCGCCTTGTCGCCGGTCCGGATGATCTTGTCCGCCTGGCGTGCGGTGACGCTCGCCGCGTAGGTGAGGGTGGTGCGCGGTTCGGTGGTGCCCGCGACGGCCGTCACCTTGAACCCGCCGGTCTTCTCCCCCGCCTTCAGTTCCGGTGCGGTGGCGGTGCCGTCGGCTCCGGTGGCCACCTTCACGGTGGTCTTCCCGCCCGCGAAGCGCGTGTCGGTCCCGCCGGTGACGGTGAAGGTGACGGAGACCTTGGCGAGCGGGGCGCCGAGGGTGTTCTTGGCCCGCACCTTGATCCGCTCGGTGAACACGCCGCCCGCCGTGGCGCTCAGTGTGCCGGTGCCCGCGTTCTCCATGCTGCCGAACGTGTTGGACGGCGTCGGCTTCGGGGTCGGGGTCGTGGGCGGTTTGGGCTTCGGGGTGGTGCCGCCGTCGCCCGGCTTGGACGGGCCCGGACCGGTGCTGGGGCCGGGGCCGGACGGGGACGGCTTCGGGGAGGGCGACGGGCTCGGCGAGGAGCCGCTGCCGGGGCCGGTCGGGAGCGCACCGGTGCCGTCGGGGACCTCGTGGGTGCCGCGCTTGTAGTAGTCGAACCAGGAGCGCACCGTCCGCAGGTACTCCTGCGAGTGGTTGTAGCTCAGCACGGCACGGTCGAGGTCGGCCGCGACGGCCAGATCGCGGGTTCCGGCGCAGAGGTAGCGTCCGGCGGCGAGCGCCGCGTCGTAGATGTTGTTGGGGTCCTTGCGGCCGTCGGCGTTGGCGTCCTGGCCCCAGGTGGCCCAGGTGGACGGGATGAACTGCATCGGGCCGACCGCGCGGTCGTGCGTGGCGTCGCCGTCGTACTCCCCGCCGTCGGTGTCCTTGATCAGCGCGAAGCCCTGGCCGTTGAGGGCCGGGCCCAGGATCGGGGAGAACGTGGTGCCGTTCGCGTCGACCCGGCCGCCACGCGCCTGACCGGACTCGACCTTGCCGATCGCCGCGAGGAGCTGCCAGGGCAGACGGCAGGCGGCGTCGGTGCCCGCGATGGTCTGCTCGGCCTGCTTGTACGCGGCCAGGATCGAGGCCGGAATGCCTGATTCCGCACTGCCGGTGACCGGGAGATTGCTGGACGCACCGGGCTTGTCGGGCGTGACGAGCGGCGGCAGATCCGTGTAGTACGGCGAGTTGCCGGTGGCCGCGCCGTCGCCGGACTCGGCACCGGCCGCCTGCTGGTCACCGCCACCGGAGGTGTCGGCCAGTGATGCGGCGGGTGCTGCCTGCGAGGCCGAGAGCGCCGCGACGGCAGCTGCGGCCACCGCAGTGGTCGTGGCCCCCCTGCGCAGTCGGCGGCCGAATTGCGCTGCCATACGTTCTGGTCCCTCCCCGTCGACGGCTGCTCGCGCTCCCCAGCGCGAGGACTCAGGCGACCCTACGACAACTTGTACCGCCCGAACACCGGGCGTTGACCGGTTCTTACTGTTTTCTCACGTTCATGAACGCGAGACGTACGGGACCCCCCCGGCGGCCACGCAGCGCTCACGCATACTGGCCGACATGCCGTTCACGCTCAGTCATGCCGCCGCCGTACTCCCGGGAATCCGGCGCGACGGGACCGGCCGCGGCCCCCTGTTCGCCTCCGCGCTCGTCGCCGGTTCGTTCGCGCCCGACATCACCTACTTCGCGGATTCGGTGATCCCAGGAGCGATGGAGTTCGGCGAGGTGACACACGCCCTCTGGGGTGTGTTCACCGTGGATGTACTGATCACGGCGATCCTGGTGGCCGTGTGGCTGCTGCTGCGCGAGCCGCTGGTGGCGCTGCTGCCCGCCGCCCAGCAGGGGCGCGTACACGCCTTCGTCAGCGGGCGGCGGCGCGACCGCGCGTCCCTCGGGCCGCTGGACGGGGTGTGGTTCGTCCTCTCGGCGGCGATCGGCGCGAGCAGCCATGTCGTATGGGACGCGTTCACCCACCACAGCCGGTGGGGTACGGAACTGCTGCCGGTGCTCACCCGGAGCATCGGCGGCCACCCGGTGTTCCAGGTGGTGCAGTACGGCAGTTCGGCGGTGGCCCTCACGGTGCTCGCCTGGTTCACCGTCACCGCGCTGCGCCGGACCGGGCCTGCCCCGGTGCCACCGGCCGTCCCGGTGCTCGACCGGCGGGAGCGCTGGCTCGCGGGAGGTCTGCTGGCACTCTGCGTGCTCCTCGGCGTCCTCCACCGGTGCGCCCGCTGGTACGCCTACTTCGGGCACATCGCGACCCCGCTCGACATCATCCCCACCGCGTGCTTCGGCGCCGGTGCCGGACTGGCCGTCGGACTGGTGCTGTACGGGGCCGGGATACGGCTGCGCATGCGCGGCACCGGCCGGCCCCCGGCGGACCGGGCCACGCCCGCACCGGACCCCACGGCCACACACCCGCCCGGAGAATCCGCGGAACGCTCCCGTCCGGGACCGCGCTGAAACCGGCGGCCGGTTTGAACCGCCGGTCCGGCGACCGAACCGGCGGCTGAAACAGCGGTCCGTCGGGGCGGGCCCGCCGTGCGCGGGTCCGCCCCGACGGATCGGAGCTCGACGGACCGAAGCTCGACGGACCGAAGCTCGACGGACCGAAGCTCGACGGATCGAAGCTGGACGGATCAGAGCTGGACAGATCCGTACGCGGCGGATCAGTGTGCGGCGGACTCCCAGTCCGTGCCCACGCCGACCGAGACATCCAGCGGCGCACGCAGCTCCACCGCCGTCGACATCTCATGGCGAAGGATCTCCTCCACCCGCTTGCGCTCGCCCTTCGCGATCTCCAGGACGATTTCGTCATGGACCTGGAGCAGCATCCGTGACGTCAGCCGCGCCTCGGTCAGCGCCCGGTCCACCTTCAGCATCGCGACCTTCACGATGTCGGCGGCCGTCCCCTGGATCGGGGCGTTCAACGCCATCCGCTCGGCCGTCTCACGGCGCTGGCGGTTGTCGCTGTTGAGATCGGGGAGGTAACGGCGGCGGCCGAAGACCGTCTCCGTGTAACCCGTGGCCCTGGCCTCCTCCACCACACGGTGCAGATAGTCGCGCACCCCGCCGAACCGCTCGAAGTAGGTGTCCATCAGCCCACGGGCCTCACCGGCCTCGATGTTCAGCTGCTGGGAGAGGCCGAACGCGGAGAGCCCGTACGCCAGCCCGTACGACATCGCCTTGATCTTGCGCCGCATCTCCGGGTCGACCGCCGACTTGTCGACGCCGAACACCTGCGAGGCGACCGTCGTGTGCAGGTCCTCCCCCGACGTGAACGCCTCGATCAGCCCGGCGTCCTCCGAGAGATGGGCCATCACCCGCAGCTCGATCTGACTGTAGTCCGCCGTCATCAGCGACTCGAAGCCCTCACCGACGACGAAGCCCCGGCGGATCGCCCGCCCCTCGTCCGTACGGACCGGAATGTTCTGCAGGTTCGGATCGGTCGACGAGAGCCGGCCGGTCGCCGCCACCGTCTGATTGAACGTGGTGTGGATACGGCCGTCCGCCGCGATCGTCTTGACCAGACCCTCGACGGTGACCCGCAGCTTCGCCTGCTCACGGTGGCGCAGCATGATGACCGGCAGCTCGTGCTCCGTCTGCCCGGCGAGCCAGACCAGCGCGTCCGCGTCCGTCGTGTAACCCGTCTTCGTCTTCTTCGTCTTCGGCAGGCCCAGCTCGCCGAAGAGAACCTCCTGGAGCTGCTTGGGAGAACCGAGGTTGAACTCACGGCCCACCGCCGCGTGCGCCTCCTTCACCGCCTGCTGCACCGCACCGGCGAACTGCTGCTCCATTCCCTCCAGATGGGCCCGGTCCGCGGCGATACCGTGCCGCTCCAGACGGGCCAGCAGGATCGAGGTGGGCAGTTC
The DNA here is from genome assembly GCF_035917275.1 of Streptomyces sp. NBC_01237. Lineage (NCBI taxonomy): Bacteria > Bacillati > Actinomycetota > Actinomycetes > Kitasatosporales > Streptomycetaceae > Streptomyces > Streptomyces sp. NBC_01237. The sequence continues at coordinate 2,120,402 of NZ_CP108508.1, forward strand.
CATGTCATGCAGCAGCCCGGCCGCCCCGACCTCCTTCAGCCGCGTCGTGAACGCGTCACCGAGATCCAGGACCGCACGCGCCTGCGCCATCAGCGCGTCGGCCTCCGCCCGGTCGTCGGCACCGAACGCCAGCTGCCCGTCGGCCGCGGCGGCCGGGGCCAGCTCCCGGCCGAGATACTCCACGGCCAGCGCGTCCAGGGCGAAGGACCGGCGGCCCGGCTTCACCAGATAGGCGGCCAGCGCCGTGTCCATCGTGACGCCCTCGACCTGCCAGCCGTGCTCGGGAAAGACCCGCATGACGCTCTTCGCGTTGTGCATGACCTTCGGCTGCGCCGCATCCGCGATCCACGCCGCGAACGCCTGCTCATCGGCCTCGTCGAGCTGCGCCGGGTCCAGCCAGGCGGCGGCGCCGTCGGCGGCCGCGAGCGCGACCTCCGTCACCGCTCCGCTGCCCAGCGCCCAGGTGTCGGCGGTGGCGACACCGAGCGGCTGCCCGCCATGGGCCGCCAGCCACGGGGCGACCTCACCCGCGCCCAGCACCACACCGTCCAGCTCGATACCGGCCGCCGGAGCCGGTCCCTCGTCCTCGGCCGCACCCGGGTCGACGGCCAGCAGCCGCTCGCGCAGGCTCGGGTTACGGATCTCCAGAACATCCAGCACTCCGGTGACCGCCGTGCGGTCGTACGGCGCACGCTCCAGATCCGCCGGGACCTTCGGCAGCTCCACATCGCGGACCATCTCGGTCAGCCTGCGGTTCAGCCGCACCGCGTCCAGGTGATCCCGGAAATTCTGCCCGGCCTTGCCCTTCACCTCGTCCGCACGCTCCACCAGCTCCGCGAACGAACCGAACTGGTTGATCCACTTCGCGGCCGTCTTCTCCCCGACCCCCGGGATACCCGGCAGATTGTCCGACGGGTCGCCGCGCAGCGCCGCGAAGTCCGGATACTGCTGCGGCGTCAGCCCGTACTTCTCCTCGACCTTCTCCGGGGTGAACCGCGTCAGCTCGGAGACACCCTTCGTCGGATACAGCACGGTCACGTTGTCCGTGATCAGCTGGAACGAGTCCCGGTCACCGGTGACGATCAGCACTTCGAAGCCCGCCGCCTCGGCCTGCGTGGCAAGCGTCGCGATGACGTCGTCCGCCTCGAAACCGTCGACCGCGAACCGGTCCGCGTGCATCGCGTCGAGCAGCTCGCCGATGAGCTCGACCTGCCCCTTGAACTCGTCGGGGGTCTTGGAGCGATTCGCCTTGTACTCGGGAAACTCCTGCGAACGCCACGTCTTGCGGGACACGTCGAAAGCCACCGCGAAGTGCGTGGGCGCCTCATCACGCAGCGTGTTCGCCAGCATCGACGCGAAGCCGTACACAGCGTTCGTCGGCTGCCCCGCCCCCGTCGTGAAATTCTCCGCAGGCAGCGCAAAGAACGCCCGGTACGCCAGGGAGTGCCCGTCCATCAGGAGCAGGCGCGGTCGGTTGTCTGCCGTCTTCTTCGATGCCGTCTCAGCCACGCCCCCGATCCTGCCACGGCCCACTGACATTCCGGACCGGCCACGGCCCCGCGCCACCGCCCCCGCACCTCACCCCGGTGTCCGGGCAGGCGCCCTGCCGGTGGCACGTGACAGGATCGGGAGGAGGAAGAAGCGCTCGAAGGGGAGCACCATGGCCACCAAGCCCCCGACCGGTGACCCGGTCCAGGACGCCCCGCAGATAGCGGAGGCCCAGCACGCCGCCGCCGGGCTGCCCGCCATCGCCCACACCCTGCGCGTCGCCCAGCAGCAGATGGGAGTGCGGCGCACCGCGCAGACACTCCTCAAGGTCAACCAGAAGGACGGCTTCGACTGCCCGGGCTGCGCCTGGCCCGAGGGCGACAAGCGGCACACCGCCGAATTCTGCGAGAACGGGGCGAAGGCCGTCGCCGAAGAAGCGACCCTGCGCCGCGTCACCCCCGACTTCTTCGCCGCGCACCCGGTCTCCGACCTGGCCACCCGCAGCGGATACTGGCTCGGCCAGCAGGGCCGCATCACCCGGCCCATGTATCTGCCCGAGGGCGCCGACCGGTACGAGGCCGTCACCTGGGAACGCGCCTTCGCGATCATCGCCGAGGAGCTCCGGGCGCTCGCCTCCCCCGACGAGGCCCTCTTCTACACCTCCGGCCGCACCAGCAACGAGGCCGCGTTCCTCCTCCAGCTCTTCGCCCGCGAATTCGGCACCAACAACCTGCCGGACTGCTCCAACATGTGCCACGAGTCCTCCGGGTCCGCACTCACGGAGACCATCGGCGTCGGCAAGGGCAGCGTCTCCCTGGAAGACCTCCACCAGGCGGACCTGATCATCGTCGCCGGGCAGAACCCCGGCACCAACCACCCCCGGATGCTCTCCGCCCTGGAGAAGGCCAAATCCGCCGGAGCGAAGATCATCTCGGTGAATCCGCTGCCGGAAGCCGGGATGGAGCGGTTCAAGAACCCCCAGACCCCCACCGGCATGATCAAGGGCACCGCCCTCAACGACCTCTTCCTCCAGATCCGCATCGGCGGCGACCAGGCCCTCTTCCGCCTCCTCAACAAAATGATCCTGGACACCGAGGGAGCCGTAGACACCGCCTTCGTCGCCGAACACACCCACGGATACGAAGAGTTCGCCGAGACCGCCCGCGCCGCCGACTGGGACGACACCCTCACCGCCACCGGCCTCGACCGCGGCTCCATCGAGCAGGCCCTCTCCATGGTCCTCGCCTCGAAACGCACCATCGTCTGCTGGGCCATGGGCCTCACCCAGCACAAACACTCCGTGCCCACCATCCGCGAAGTCGTCAACTTCCTCCTGCTCCGCGGGAACATCGGCCGCCCCGGCGCCGGAGTCTGCCCCGTCCGCGGCCACTCCAACGTCCAGGGCGACCGCACCATGGGCATCTTCGAACGGCCCGCGGCCGCCTTCCTCGACGCCCTCGACAAGGAATTCGGGATCACCTCCCCACGCCACCACGGCTACGACGTCGTCAGGTCCATCCAGGCCCTGCGCGACGGAGAGGCGAAGGTCTTCTTCGCGATGGGCGGCAACTTCGTCGCCGCGACGCCCGACACCACCGTCACCGAAGCCGCCATGCGCCGCGCCCGCCTCACCGTCCAGGTGTCGACCAAGCTCAACCGCTCGCACGCGGTCACCGGCACCCGCGCCCTGATCCTGCCCACCCTCGGCCGCACCGACAAGGACATCCAGGCAGCCGGCAAACAGTTCGTCACGGTCGAGGACTCCATGGGCAAGGTCCACTCCTCCCGCGGCAACCTCACCCCCGCGAGCCCCCACCTGCTCTCCGAGCCGGCCATCGTCGCCCGCCTCGCCCGCGCCGTCCTCGGCCCCGCCTCCCGCACCGACTGGGAAGCGTTCGAAAAGGACTACGCCACCATCCGCGACCGCATCTCCCGCGTCGTCCCCGGCTTCGACGACTTCAACACCCGCGTCGCCCGCCCCGGCGGCTTCACGCTCCCGCACGCCCCCCGCGACGAACGCCGCTTCCCCACCGCCACCGGCAAGGCCAACTTCACCGCTGCGCCCGTCGAGTACCCCGAACTCCCCGCAGGCAGGCTGCTGTTGCAGACCCTGCGCTCCCACGACCAGTACAACACCACGATCTACGGCCTCGACGACCGCTACCGCGGCATCAAGGGCGGCCGCCGCATCGTCATGGTCAACCCCGACGACGCCCACACCCTCGGCCTCCCCGACGGCGCCTACACCGACCTCGTCAGCGAATGGAAGGACGGCGCCGAACGCCGCGCGGCAGGCTTCCGCGTCGTGCACTACCCCACGGCCCGCGGCTGCGCCGCCGCCTATTACCCCGAGACCAATGTGCTCGTCCCGCTCGGCTCCACCGCCGACACCAGCAACACCCCGGCCAGCAAATCCGTCGTCGTACGGTTCGAGAACACCCGCTGACGAGCACCCGCCCCACCCCCCTAAGCGTTCGCTCAGCCGTCTGATAAGAACAGTGCACACAGCAACGAACCAGCGCAGACGATCGGAGCCGGACCCCATGGGCGAGCAGACCACCCCGAAGTTCCCCCAGGAAGTCATCGACGAGTACGCGGCACTCGGCGTAGACCTCCCCGCACTGTTCTCCGCCGGACACCTCGGCGAGCGCATGGGCGTGACGATCACCGAAGCCTCCGCCGACCGCGTCGTCGGCACCATGCCCGTCGAGGGCAACACCCAGCCCTACGGGCTCCTCCACGGCGGCGCCTCCGCCGTCCTCGCCGAGACCCTCGGCTCCGTCGGCACCATGCTCCACGGCGGCGCCACCAAGCTCGCCGTCGGCGTCGACCTCAACTGCACCCACCACCGCGGCGTCCGCAGCGGCCTCGTGACCGGCGTCGCCACCCCCGTGCACCGCGGCCGCTCCACGGCCACGTACGAGATCGTCATCACCGACGAAAAGGACAAGCGGGTCTGCACCGCCCGCCTCACCTGCCTCCTGCGCGACAACCCCCAGCCCGCCGCCGACTGATCCCAGCCACCGCCGGACACCCCCGGCACACCCCACTGCCCGGCCGGAACGCACCCGCGCATTTCCGGCCGGGCAGACCCATATCCCCACCCGTTCAAAGGCGTTGACGAACACACTCGGTCAACACCCTTGACCACAAGGGCCGTTCCATGAGCCACTCAACAGCCCCGCTTGCCGACGCCGCCCCCGACACCCCCCACCAATGTCACGCTGCGTAACATTCAGGCAATGCGAAAACAGGCCGTTCCACCGGCCCGAAAGACACGGGGCCATCTCGCCACGCCCCCCTCCACCACCGCCCACCGCACCGTGCGACAGCACCATGATCGGCTCAAGCCCCTTAGCAGAGCTGCGCGTTCTCAGGATGCGGCCACTTCGCCGTTCAGTGAAAAAACGGCACATGTCAGCACAGCCACCTCAAGCCTTCCTCAAGGGCATAACAAGAGAGTCACATCCTGACTCGACCCATCCCGGACCCCCACACCTGCGCCTAGAGTCACCGCCAGTCACCGCGCCGCCGGGCGCGTCCGCTGCACGACTCTGTCCCACAGCACGCCCCGGCGATCGAGGACGGCACCTCAAGCAGAGGAGGCCGCGCCAGGGAAAGGACCTTTCGTGCGACACCGTTCTTTGCTCATACTCACTGCAGTGCTCACCACCGGAGCACTGACGCTCACCGCCTGCGGGTCGCGCGACGACGACAAGAAGAGCAGCGGCGACGGCGACACCCAGACCGTCGTCATCGGCGTCGACGCCCCCCTGACGGGCGACCTCTCCGCCCTCGGCCTCGGCATCAAGAACTCCGCCGACCTCGCCGTCAACACGGCGAACAAGGACAAGACGGTCCCCGGCATCAAGTTCGAGCTCCAGCCGCTCGACGACCAGGCCCAGCCCTCCGTCGGCCAGCAGAACGCCCAGAAGTTCATCGGCAACGAAGACCTCCTCGGCGTCGTCGGCCCGCTGAACTCCGGCGTCTCCCAGTCGATGCAGAAGCCCCTCAACGACGCCAAGCTCACCCAGGTCTCCCCGGCCAACACCGGCACCGAGCTGACCCAGGGCAACAACTGGAAGACCGGCGACAAGAAGCGCCCGTACGCCTCGTACTTCCGCACCGCCACCACCGACCAGATCCAGGGCGCCTTCGCGGCCAAGTACCTCTTCAACAACGCGAAGATCAAGGACGTCTACCTCATCGACGACCAGAAGCCCTACGGCGCCGGCCTCGCCGCCTCCTTCAAGACGACGTTCACCGAACTCGGCGGCAAGATCGTCGGCACCGACCACGTCAACCCCGACGACCGTGACTTCAACTCCATCGTCACCAAGGTCAAGAGCACCAAGGCCAAGGCCGTCTACTACGGCGGCGAGTACCCCGCCGGCGCACCCCTGAGCCAGCAGCTCAAGGACAGCGTCAAGATCCCGCTCATGGGCGGCGACGGCATGTACAGCGCCGACTTCATCAAGCTCAACAAGAAGGCCGAAGGCGACATCGCCACCTCCGTCGGCAAGCCCGTCGAAGAACTCGACTCCGCCAAGAAGTTCATCGCGGACTACAAGACGGCCGGCTACAAGGACGCCTACGAGGCCTACGGCGGCGGCACCTACGACGCCACCTGGTCCATCATCGAAGCCGTCAAGATCGTCGTCGCCGACAACGATGGCAAGCTCCCCGAGAACGCCCGCGAAAAGGTCCTCGCCGCCATGGCCAAGGTCAAGTTCGAAGGCGTCACCGGCCCCGTCTCCTTCGACGAATACGGCGACACCACCAACACCATGATGACCGCCTACCAGGTCACCAGCGGCAAGTGGGCCTCCAAGCTCAGCGAGTCGGTCAACTAGCACCGACCAGGCCCCTCCCGGTCACCCGGAAGCAACCAGACCGCGCGGGAGCGCTACGAGCGCTCCCGCGCGGTGCCATATCCGAACCACTCCACGGAGGCCCTGCGGTGAACGAACTGCCGCAACAGCTGGCCAATGGACTCATCCTCGGCGCGATGTACGGTCTCATCGCGATCGGATACACGATGGTCTACGGAATCATCCAGCTCATCAACTTCGCACACGGCGAGATCTTCATGATCGGAGGCTTCGGAGCCCTCACGGTCTACCTCGGGCTTCCGTCCGGATTCTCCCTCATAGCTGCGATACCCCTCATGATCGTCGGCGGCATCATCGCCGCAGTCGCCATCAGCATGGCCGCCGAACGATTCGCCTACCGGCCACTGCGCACCGCGCCACGCCTCGCCCCCCTCATCACCGCCATCGGGCTCTCCCTCGCGCTCCAGCAGGCGGTCTGGATGTGGTACCCCGACGCCACCAAGGACCGGTCCTTCCCCCAGTTCAAGGGCGAAGCCTTCGAAGTCCTCGGCGCCAACATCCAGCGCGGCGACCTCTTCGTCCTCGTCGCAGCCCCCATCTGCATGCTCGCCCTCGGCCTCTTCGTCTCCAAGACCCGAGCCGGCCGCGGCATGCAAGCCACCTCGCAGGACCCCGACACCGCCAAGCTCATGGGCATCAACACCGACCGCATCATCGTCATGGCCTTCGCCATCGGTGCCGCGTTCGCCGCCGTCGCCGCCGTCGCCTACGGGCTCAAGAACGGCCAGATCGGCTTCCGCATGGGCTTCATCATGGGCCTCAAAGCCTTCACCGCAGCCGTACTCGGCGGCATCGGCAACATCTACGGCGCCATGCTCGGCGGCGTCGTACTCGGCGTCGCCGAAGCACTCGCCACCGGCTACATGAGCGAGGTGCCCGGCATGGAACTCTTCGGCGGCGGCGCCTGGAAGGACGTATGGGCCTTCGCCCTCCTCATCATCGTCCTCCTCGTCCGACCCCAGGGCCTACTCGGCGAACGCGTCGCGGATCGGGCGTGATACGGATGACCACCAAAACCACGCCCCACACCGGCGCCCTCCTCCCGCTGCCCGCCAACGCGGCCCGCGCCCTCACCACCCTCGGCGCGGCCGTCGCCCTCATCGGCACCTTCCTCGCCTGGACCTGGACCGACGAATTCCCCGGCGACCTCACCGTCACCGGCTACCCCGGCGGCCTCCAGGTCCTCACCCTCATCGGCGCGGCCCTCACCCTGCTCCTCGCCCTCTCCGGGTACGGCATCAAGGGCCTCGGCTGGCTCACCCCCGGCGGCACCAACAGCCCCGTCCGACTCGCCGCACTCGGCGTCCTCGGCACCACCGGCTACGCCATCGGCGCCATCTCCTCCAAGCTCGGCGGAGTCGTCAACCTCGAACCCGGAGCCTGGGTCAGCGGCATCGGCGCACTCGTCGCCGTCATCGCCGCCCTCGGCCTCCCCGCCGACCAGGACATCGCCGACACCGCCACGCCCACCCCCTGGGAACGCTTCCGCAACAGCCTGCGCGCCCCCGCGCCCGCACGCGCCAAGGAACTCCCCTCCTGGGCCGAAATCCTGATCATCGCCGGATCCTTCGGCGTCGCCCTCTACGTCTTCACGTACGGCATCGACACCGAATACGCCGAACTCTTCATCGGCTTCCTGATCAGCGTCGGCTTCGGCTTCACCGCGCTCAACCGGGCCGGCCTCATCGCCCGGATCACCGCACTCACCACCAAGCACCGCAACGTCACCCTCACCGCCGCACTCGTCGCCGCGTTCTGCTTCCCCTTCACCCAGCAGAACGAGGAATACGCCCTCATCGGCGCCAACATCCTCATCTTCGCGACCGTCGCACTCGGCCTCAACGTCGTCGTCGGCCTCGCCGGACTCCTCGACCTCGGATACGTCGCCTTCCTCGGCGTCGGCGCCTACGCCGCCGCCCTCGTATCCGGCTCGCCGCTCTCCCCCATCGGCGTCCAGTTCCCCTTCTGGGCAGCCGTCCTCACCGGCGCCGCCGCATCACTCGTCTTCGGCGTCGTCATCGGCGCCCCCACCCTGCGGCTGCGCGGCGACTACCTCGCCATCGTCACCCTCGGCTTCGGTGAGATCTTCCGCCTCACCGTCAACGCCCTCAACGGCGTCAGCGGCCCGGACCTCACCAACGGCTCCCAGGGCATCCCGAGCATCCCCGACCTCAACCTCTTCGGGTTCGACTTCGGAATCAGCCACGACATCGGCGGCTTCACCCTCGGCAGGTCCGCCAACTACTACCTGCTGATGCTCGTCTTCACCGCTGTCGTCGTCATGGTCTTCCGCCGCTCCGGCGAATCCCGCATCGGCCGCGCCTGGGTCGCCATCCGCGAGGACGAAACCGCAGCCACCGCCATGGGCATCAACGCCTTCCGGCTCAAACTGCTCGCCTTCGCCCTCGGCGCCACCCTCGCCGGACTCGCCGGGACCGTCCAGGCACACGTCTCCTACACGGTGACGCCCGAGCAGTACCAGTTCGCCGGCTCGGCACCGCCCAACTCCGCCTTCCTCCTCGCCGCCGTCATCCTCGGCGGCATGGGAACCCTCAGCGGACCCCTCGTCGGCGCCGCGCTGCTCTACCTCATCCCGGCCAAGCTGCAGTTCATGCAGGACTACCAGCTGCTCCTCTTCGGCATCGCGCTCATCCTCCTGATGCGCTTCCGCCCCGAAGGCCTCGTCGCCGACCGCAGGAAGCAGCTCGAATTCCACGAGACCGGCCAGCTCGACGTACCACCCGACACACCACTCACCGACACAGCCGCCGGCACCACGAAGGCGGGGGCGTGACCACCATGACCACAACAGCCACCACCCAAACCGCCACCACCGTGCTCGACGCCAGCGGCGTCACCATGCGCTTCGGCGGCCTCACCGCCGTACGCAACGTCGATCTCACCGTCAACTCCGGCGAGATCGTCGGACTCATCGGCCCCAACGGTGCCGGTAAGACCACCTTCTTCAACTGCCTCACCGGCCTCTACGTCCCCACCGAGGGCAAGGTCAGCTACAAAGGCACCGTCCTGCCGCCCAAGCCCCACCTCGTCACCCAGGCAGGCATCGCCCGCACCTTCCAGAACATCCGGCTCTTCGCCAACATGACCGTCCTGGAAAACGTCCTCGTCGGACGCCACACCAGGACCAAGGAGGGCCTCTGGTCCGCCCTCCTGCGCCTCCCCGGCTACAAGAAGGCCGAGAACGCCAGCCGCGAACGCGCCATGGAACTCCTGGAGTTCATCGGACTCCAGGACAAGGCCGACCACCTCGCGCGCAACCTCCCCTACGGAGACCAGCGCAAGCTGGAGATCGCCCGCGCCCTCGCCAGCGACCCCGGCCTCCTGCTCCTGGACGAGCCCACCGCCGGCATGAACCCCCAGGAAACCCGCGTCACCGAGGACCTCATCTTCGCCATCCGGGACCAGGGCATCGCCATCCTCGTCATCGAGCACGACATGCGGTTCATCTTCAACCTCTGCGACCGCGTCGCCGTGCTCGTCCAGGGCGAAAAGCTCGTCGAAGGCACCTCCGACGTCGTCCAGCGCGACGAACGCGTCGTCGCCGCCTACCTCGGCACCCCCTTCGAAGGCGCCCCCGGCGCCGAAGAAGTCGCCGAGGTCGAAGCGGCCGAGGCGGAAGCGGAGGCCGAGGCGGCCGGGACGGCCCCCGCCGCGACCGACACCACACCCGACACCCCTCGCACCGAGGAGGAGGACACCCGATGACCGCACTGCTAGAGGTCGAGGACCTCCGCGTCGCCTACGGCAAGATCGAAGCCGTCAAGGGCATCTCCTTCAGCGTCGATGCCGGCCAGGTCGTCACCCTCATCGGCACCAACGGCGCGGGCAAGACCACCACCCTGCGCACCCTCTCCGGACTGCTCAAGCCACTCGGCGGCCGCATCCTCTTCGAGGGCAAACCCCTCACCAACATCCCCGCCCACAAGATCGTCTCCCTCGGCATCGCCCACTCGCCCGAGGGGCGCCACATCTTCCCCCGGCTGACGATCACCGAGAACCTCCTCCTCGGCGCCTACCTCCGCAACGACAAGGCGGGCATCGAGAAGGACATCCACCGCGCCTACAGCCTCTTCCCCATCCTCGGGGAACGCCGAAAGCAGGCCGCGGGTACCCTCTCGGGCGGCGAACAGCAGATGCTCGCCATGGGACGCGCCCTCATGTCGCAGCCCAAACTGCTCATGCTGGACGAGCCCTCCATGGGCCTCTCCCCGATCATGATGCAGAAGATCATGGAGACCATCGTCGAGCTCAAGGCTGCGGGCACCACGATCCTGCTCGTCGAACAGAACGCCCAGGCCGCCCTCTCCCTCGCGGACCAGGGCCATGTCATGGAGGTCGGCAAGATCGTCCTCTCCGGCACCGGCCCGGACCTCCTGCACGACGAGTCGGTCCGCAAGGCCTACCTCGGCGAGGACTGACCCTCCCGTACCGGTACGCACGAAGGAGGCCCGCACCCCGATCGATCCGGGGCGCGGGCCTCCTTCCTGCGTATCCGTACGGCGAAAGCTACTCGGCCGACTTCTTCTTCTCCTCGGCGTCCTCGATCAACGCCTCGGCCAGCTGCTGCATCGACAGCCGCCGGTCCATCGACGTCTTCTGGATCCACCGGAACGCGGCCGGCTCGGAGAGCCCGTAATCCGTCTGGAGAATGCTCTTCGCCCGGTCCACCAGCTTCCGGGTCTCCAAGCGCTGCGCCAGGTCCGCGACCTCGCCCTCCAGCGCCTTCAGCTCCGCGAACCGCGACACCGCCATCTCGATGGCCGGCACCACGTCGCTCTTGCTGAACGGCTTCACCAGGTACGCCATCGCCCCGGCGTCCCGGGCCCGCTCCACGAGGTCGCGCTGCGAGAACGCGGTGAGCATCAGGACCGGTGCGATGGACTCCTCGGCGATCTTCTCGGCCGCGGAGATCCCGTCGAGGACCGGCATCTTCACATCGAGGATGACCAGGTCGGGCTTGTGCTCCCGGGCCAGCTCGACGGCCTGCTGACCGTCCCCGGCCTCACCGACGACGGAGTAGCCCTCCTCCTCCAGCATCTCCTTGAGGTCCAGACGGATCAGAGCCTCGTCCTCGGCGATGACGACACGGGTCGTCAGCGGCGGGACGTGCGACTTGTCGTCGTCGGCGGCGTCTACGGGCTGGGGCGACTCGGGGGTGGTCACGGGGCTCCTTGATTCAGGGCAGGTGCTGCTGCGATTCAGCCTACCTAGCAGCGGGGGCGACAGGTCACCCGGTACACTCCTCGGCAGCACCCTCGCCGGGTTGGTGGAAGGGTATACACGGATGTCTCAAACACATCTGCTCGAAAGAGCTTGCGGGTTCGAATCCCGCACTCGGCACAGATCCAAGGAAGCGGATGTTCACGTTCTCGTGAACATCCGCTTTTCGCTACCTGCGGCAACTCTTCCTCACGCAGAGTGGCGGTGTGAACCTCCACGGGACAGAAGTGCGCCAGAAGGCGCTCACCCTCCTCCGGTCCGGCTCCAAGGGCGCGGACGTGGCACGCGAGCTGAACGTGCCGCGCGGCACCGTCGCGTACTGGCTCCACATGGATCGCTCCGAGCGGGGCGAGTGCCCGGGCAGACACAATCCACCGTGTCATCGGTGTGACGGCATTCCTCTCGACACGACGGCCTACGCGTATCTGCTGGCCCTCTACCTGGGTGATGGCCACATAAGCCGGCCCTTCCAGCACCGAGTGCCGAATCTCATGATCACTCTTGATGATTCCTGGCCCGGCATTCAGAACGAGGCCGAGGCAGCGATGCGCAAGGTGTTCCCGGACAACGCGACATGCCGGGTGCGCAGAACGGGCTGCCACAACATCAAGGTCTACTCCAAGCACCTTCCCTGCCTGTTCCCACAGCACGGCCCGGGACGGAAACACGAACGACCCATCGTCCTCGAACCCTGGCAGCAAGAGATCGTGAACGCACACCGCTGGGACTTCGTCCGGGGTCTCATCCATTCCGACGGCTGCCGGAACATGAACTGGACGACCCGGGTGGTCGACGGCGTACGGAAGCGGTATGAGTATCCGCGCTACTACTTCACCAACGTCTCCGACGACATCCGGCAGCTCTACACCGACACCCTCGACAGGCTCGGCGTCGAGTGGAAGCACTGCACGCGTGCCGGGAAGGCGTACAACATCTCCGTAGCCCGACGGGCATCCGTCGCCCTCATGGATGCTCACGTCGGGCCGAAATACTGAGCCGCCCTACTTCGGGCTGTCGTCCTCACCGATGTGGTGCACGCGGACCAGGTTGGTGGAGCCCGCGACTCCGGGCGGGGAGCCCGCCGTGATCACCACGACGTCACCCTTCCGGCAGCGGCCGATCCGCAGCAGTTCCTCGTCGACCTGGGCCACCATCGCGTCCGTGGAGTCCACGTGCGGGCCGAGGAAGGTCTCGACGCCCCAGGTGAGGTTCAGCTGGGCGCGGGTGGCCTCGTCGGGGGTGAAGGCCAGGAGCGGGATGGGCGAGCGGTAGCGGGAGAGGCGCTTGACCGTGTCGCCGCTCTGGGTGAAGGCCACCAGGAACTTCGCGCCGAGGAAGTCACCCATCTCGGCCGCCGCGCGGGCGACGGCACCGCCCTGGGTGCGGGGCTTGTTGCGGTCGGTGAGGGGCGGGAGGCCCTTGCCGAGGATGTCCTCCTCGGCCGCTTCGACGATGCGGGACATGGTGCGGACGGTCTCGACGGGGTACTTGCCGACGCTGGTCTCGCCGGAGAGCATCACCGCGTCGGTGCCGTCGATGATCGCGTTGGCGACGTCCGATGCCTCGGCGCGGGTGGGGCGGGAGTTGTCGATCATCGAGTCGAGCATCTGCGTGGCGACGATGACCGGCTTGGCGTTGCGCTTGGCGAGTTTGATGGCGCGCTTCTGGACGATCGGGACCTGTTCCAGGGGCATTTCGACGCCGAGGTCGCCGCGGGCGACCATGATGCCGTCGAAGGCGGCGACGATGTCGTCGATGTTCTCGACGGCCTGGGGCTTCTCGACCTTGGCGATGACCGGGAGCCGACGGCCTTCTTCTTCCATGATGCGGTGGACGTCGTCGATGTCGCGTCCGCTGCGGACGAAGGAGAGGGCGATGATGTCGGCGCCGATGTTCAGGGCCCAGCGCAGGTCTTCGATGTCTTTTTCGGAGAGTGCGGGGACGGAGACGGCGACGCCGGGGAGGTTGAGTCCCTTGTGGTCGGAGACCATGCCGCCTTCGATGACGGTGGTGTGGACGCGGGGGCCCTCGACCCGGGTGACTTCGAGGGTGACGCGGCCGTCGTCCACGAGGATGCGTTCGCCGGTGGTGACGTCGGCGGCGAGGCCGTCGTAGGTGGTGCCGCAGGTGTGGCGGTCGCCTTCGAGGGGCTCGACGGTGATGGTGAAGGTGTCGCCGCGTTCAAGGAGTACAGGTCCTTCGCGGAAGCGTCCGAGGCGAATCTTCGGGCCTTGAAGGTCGGCGAGGATGCCTACGCTGCGGCCGGTCTCTTCGGATGCTTTGCGTACACGGTGGTATCGCTCTTCGTGTTCGGCGTAGGTGCCGTGGCTGAGGTTGAAGCGGGCGATGTCCATTCCGGCTTCGACCAGGGCCTTGATCTGGTCGTATGTGTCGGTGGCGGGTCCCAGGGTACAAACGATTTTTGCTCGGCGCATGGTTTGAGCCTAGACCTTACCTACGGGTAGGTATTTGGCTCCGTATGACACCTCAACAACCTTTGGGTGAAGGGTTATTGACAAGTGTTGAATTGTGCGCCGGGGTGCTCCGATGAGCGCTCAGTGCAGTGGGGGCGGGTTGAGGGTGAAGGAGGCCTCGACCTGGGCGTCGACGTTCTGGCGTACGGGTTCGAGGTCGATGGGGGTGGCCTCGTCGGCCATTTCGGTGGATCCGGCGGCGCTGAAGGGGATGGCCCGGTGGGTGAAGTCGGCGCGGGCCGTGCGTCGGGGGTTTCCGGTGCCGGTGTCGGCCAGTTCGAGGAGGGCGCCGAGTCGGGTGTTGAGGGCTTCGGCGTATTCGCGGGCGCGCTGGAGGGCTTCGTGGACGGCTTGACGGCGGGCGGCGGCGTGGACGGGTGAGTCGGGGCGCAGGCCCCACCAGGGGCCGTCGACGCGGGTGAGGTCCTGGTCGGCGAGGCGGGCGGTGAGTTCGCCGAGGGCGGTGAAGTCGGTAAGGGTGGCGGTGAGTTGGATGCGTCCGTGGTAGGCGCGGATGCGTTCGCCGCGGCCGTGGCGGGTGAGTTCGGGGCTGATGGTGAGGGTGCCGGTCTGGAGGGTGTCGACGGCGTCTCCGTAGCTCTTGATGAGGTCGATGGTGTGGGTGTTGCGGCGGGTGAGGTCGTCGAGGGTGGTGCGTCGGTCGGTGCCGCGGGCGCTGAGCGTGATGGTGATGTGTGCGGTTTCGGGGTCGACTTCGAGGTGGGCTTCGCCGCGGACGGTGAGGTGGGGGGTCTGGGGGGTGCCGTACGGGTGGTGGGTGGTGGTGTCGGTCATGCGTTCACTCTGGCACGGGGGATGTGTGCTCCGGTGGTCATCAGATCGAAACCTGCGCGGGGTGTTGCGGGGTGTGGTTGCTGAGCCAGAATCTACGCGCGTTGCCCAACTGAACGAGGAGTAAGAATGCCGTTGAACCGTAGGACGTTTCTGGGCCGTTCGGCTGCTGCCGGTGCGGGTGTGGCGATGGCCGGCGGGGCTGTCGTGGGATCTGCCGGGGCTGCGGGGGCGGAGGGCCGGCACGGTCATGGCCACGGCCGTCCGGCGAAGCGGTATTCGTTCACGGTGATGGGCACGACGGATCTGCACGGCAATGTTTTCAACTGGGACTACTTCACGGACAAGGAGTTCGACGACGCGGCGCACAACGATGTGGGCCTGGCGAAGATCTCCACGCTCGTGGATCAGGTGCGGAAGGAGAAGGGCCGCCGCAATACGCTGCTGATCGATGCGGGTGACACGATCCAGGGCACCCAGTTGTCGTACTACTACGCGAAGATCGATCCGATCACGGCGAGGCGTGGTCCGGTTCATCCGATGGCGCAGGCGATGAACGCGATCGGGTACGACGCGGCCGCGCTGGGGAACCATGAGTTCAATTACGGTATTCCGGTGCTGCGGAAGTTCGAGGAGCAGTGTGATTTCCCGCTGCTCGGTGCGAATGCGCTGGATGCGAAGACGTTGCGGCCGGCGTTCGCCCCGTATGTGATCAAGCGGCTGCGTACTCCGCACGGTCGTGATGTGCGGGTGGCGGTGCTGGGGTTGACGAATCCGGGTATCGCGATCTGGGACAAGGCGAATGTGGGCGGGAAGATGGTGTTCCCGGGTCTTGAGGAGCAGGCGGCGAAGTGGGTGCCGAAGCTGCGGTCGATGGGCGCGGATGTGGTGATCGTGTCGGCGCATTCGGGTTCGTCGGGTACGTCGTCGTACGGTG
The DNA here is from genome assembly GCF_035917275.1 of Streptomyces sp. NBC_01237. Classification (NCBI taxonomy): domain Bacteria; kingdom Bacillati; phylum Actinomycetota; class Actinomycetes; order Kitasatosporales; family Streptomycetaceae; genus Streptomyces; species Streptomyces sp. NBC_01237. Next base: position 2,136,226 of record NZ_CP108508.1, read on the forward strand.
ACCAGCTGCCGTATGTGGAGAATGCGGCGGGTCTGGTGGCGGAGCAGGTGCCGGGAATCGATGCGATTCTGGTCGGGCATGCCCATCTGGAGATTCCTGAGCATTTTGTGACGAACAAGGCGACGGGCAAGCAGGTTGTTCTGTCGGAGCCGGCGAAGTGGGGGCAGCGGCTGACGCTGTTCGACTTCGATCTGGTGTGGAAGAAGGGGCGCTGGACGGTCGAGAGGGCCGGGGCGCAGGTGCTGAACTCGAATGCGGTGGCGGAGGACCGGAAGGTGACGTCGCTGCTGCGGGACGAGCACCGGAAGGTGGTGGCCTATGTGAATCAGGTCATCGGTACGTCGGTGGTGGCGATGTCGACGGCGGCGGCGCCGTGGAAGGACGAGCCGATCATCGATCTGATCAATCAGGTTCAGGCGGAGACGGTGAAGGCGGCTCTGGCGGGTGGCGAGTACGCGGCGTTGCCGGTGCTGTCGCAGGCGTCGTGCTTCTCTCGGACGGCGGCGATCCCGGCGGGTGAGGTGACGATCCGGGATGCGGCGGGTCTGTATCCGTTCGAGAACACGCTTGAGGCGCGGTTGTTGACGGGTGCGCAGCTCAAGGATTATCTGGAGTATTCGGCGAAGTATTACGTGCAGACGGCGGCCGGTGCTCCGGTGGATACGTCGAAGCTGACGAACGCGGACAACACTCCGGATTACAATTATGACGCGGTGTCGGGTGTGACGTACGACATCGATATCGCGAAGCCGGTGGGTTCGCGGATCGTGGGGCTTTCCTTTGAGGGGAAGGCCATCGATCCGGCGGCGCAGTTTGTGTTTGCGGTGAACAACTACCGGGCGAGTGGCGGGGGCAACTTCCCGCATGTGCCGGGTGCGAAGCAGCTGTGGGCGAATTCGGATGAGATCCGGAACACGATCATCGGCTGGGTTCAGGCGAAGGGGTCGGTGGATCCGGCGGCGTTCGCTTCGGTGGGCTGGCGTTTGACGCGGGATGGTGTGCCGGTGTTCTAGTTCGGGTGGGTTCGTGGTGTGGGGCGGCCGTCTCCGGTTGGTTTTCGGGGGCGGCCGCCCCTTTTTTATGGGCTGGGTGCGCTGGGGGTATGGGGTTCGCCGGGGCTCCTGGGGGTTGGGTCAGTTGCTTTGTGTGAGGCGGATGAGGGCAGGGCCCTGTGCGGGGATTCTGGGGGTGGGCTGGGGGGTGAGGCCGAAGGTGGTGAAGGCGGTGCGTTGCGGGAGGGGGTAGGGCTCGGCGCCGGTGAGGCTGTTGAGGATGGTGGCGCTGCGCCAGGCGGCGAGTCCGAGGTCGGGGGCGCCGACTCCGTGGGTGTGACGTTCGGCGTTCTGTACGTAGACGTGTCCGGTGACGGTGCGGTCGAGGACGAGGCGGTACTGGTCGTCGACGCGGGGGCGGTGCGAGGAGTCGCGGCGGAGGTAGGGGTCGAGGCTGTTGAGGAGGCCGTCGAGGGGGCGTTCGCGGTAGCCGGTGGCGAGGATGACGGCGTCGGTGGTGAGGCGGGTGCGGGTGGCTTGCTGGGTGTGTTCGAGGTGGAGTTCGACGCGGGAGGTGCCGACGCGGCCTGCGGTGCGTACGGAGACTCCGGGGGTGAGGGTGGCGTCGGGCCAGCCGCCGTGGAGGGTGCGCCGGTAGAGCTCGTCGTGGATGGCGGCGATGGTGTCGGCGTCGATGCCTTTGTGGAGCTGCCATTGGCGGGGGACGAGTTCGTCGCGGGCGGATTCGGGGAGTGCGTGGAAGTAGCGGCTGTAGTCGGGGGTGAAGTGTTCGAGGCCGAGTTTCGAGTACTCCATGGGGGCGAATGCCTGGGTGCGGGCGAGCCAGTGGATCTTTTCGGCTCCTGCGGGGCGGGCGCGGAGGAGGTCGAGAAAGATCTCGGCGCCGGACTGTCCTGAGCCGATGACGGTGATGTGTTCGGCTTTGAGGAGTTGTTCGCGGTGCTGGAGGTATTCGGCGGAGTGGATGACGGGGACCGACGCGGCTTCGGCGAGGGGTTTCAGGGGTTCGGGGACGAAGGGTTCGGTGCCGACACCGAGGGCGATGTGGCGGGTGTAGGCGCGGCCGAGTGCTTCGGCTTCGCCGTCGGTGTCGAGCTGGGTGAAGTCGACTTCGAAGAGGGCGCGGTCGGGGTTCCAGCGGACGGCGTCGACCTGGTGGCTGAAGTGGAGTCCGGGGAGTTGCTCGCTGACCCAGCGGCAGTAGGCGTCGTACTCGGCGCGTTGGATGTGGAAGCGCTCGGCGAAGTAGAAGGGGAAGAGCCGGTCGCGGGTGCGTAGGTAGTTGAGGAAGGTCCAGGGGCTGGCCGGGTCGGCGAGGGTGACGAGGTCGGCGAGGAAGGGGACTTGGAGGCTGGCGCCGTCGAGGAGGAGGCCGGGGTGCCAGTGGAAGGCGGGGCGTTGTTCGTAGAAGGTCGCGGCGAGTTTCCGGGGGTTTCCGGGGGCGGTGGGGACGCCGTGGGCGAGGGCGGCGAGGGAGAGGTTGAAGGGGCCGATGCCGATGCCGACGAGGTCGTGTGGCTGGTCGGGTTCGAGGGCGGGCCGGTCGGTCATCGAGGGGTGTCGCCTTCTGTGCGGTGGGGCTTGGGGGTGGTGGTGAGGTCGTGGGTGGTGGTGTCGACGAGGTCGATGAGTGCGTGGAGGTCTTCGGGGGTGGTGTGGGGGTTGAGGAGGGTGGCCTTGAGCCAGAGGCGGTCGTCGGCGTGGGCGCGGCCGAGGACGGCGTGGCCGCGGTTGAGGAGGGTGCGGCGGATGGCGGCGACGGTGGCGTCGGGTGCGTGGGTGGGGCGGAAGAGGACGGTGCTGATGGTGGGCCGGTCGTAGAGGTCGAGGGCGGGGTGTTTGGTGACGATGTCGGCGAGTCGGTGGGCTGCGGCGAGGGTGCGGTCGATGAGGTCGGCGAGTCCGTCGCGTCCGAGGGCCTGGAGGGTGACGGCGATCTTGAGGGCGTCGGGGCGTCGGGTGGTGCGGAGGGAGCGGCCGAGGAGGTCGGGGAGGCCGGCGTCGGTGTCGTCGTCGGCGTTGAGGTAGGGGGCGTGGTGGTGGAGGGGGGTGAGGTGGTGGCGGTCGGGGACGGCGAGGATGCCGGCGGAGGCGGGTTGCCAGCCGAGTTTGTGGAGGTCGAGGGTGACGCTGTGGGCGCGGTCGAGACCGTGGACGGTGTGTCGGTGGGTGGGGCTGAAGAGGAGTGGGCCGCCGTATGCGGCGTCGATGTGGAGTTCGGCGCCGTGGGTGGTGCAGAGGTCGGCGATGTGGTCGAGGGGGTCGATCTCTCCGGTGTCGGTGGTGCCTGCGGTGGCGACGACGAGGAGGGGGCGGTGGAGTTGGGTGAGGGCGGTGTCGAGGGCGGCGAGGTCCATGACGCCGGTGGGGGCGGGGATGACGACGGGTTCGGGGAGGCCGAGGAGCCAGGTGGCGCGGGTGATGCTGTGGTGGGCGTTGGCGGCGCAGATGGTCTGGACGGGGCCGTGGCGTTCGCGGGCGAGGAGGAGGGCGAGTTGGTTGGCTTCGGTGCCGCCGGTGGTGATGACGGCGTCGGGTGAGGTGGCGTGGGGGTAGATCTCGGTGGCGAGTGCGGTGGTGAGGTCGGCTTCGAGGGCGGAGGCGGCGGGTGCCTGGTCCCAGGAGTCCATGGAGGGGTTGAGGGCGCTGGCGGCGAGGTCGGCGGCCGCGGCGAGGGCGAGGGGCGGGGTGTGGAGGTGGGCGGCGCAGTGGGGGTGGGCGGGGTCTGCGGCGCCTTCGGCGAGGGCGGTGATCAGGGTGCTGAGGGCCTGGTGGGGGCCGGTGCCGTGATCGGGGATGAGGGGGTGGGCGGCGGTGCGGGTGCGGGAGGTGACGGTGTCGGGTCCGCCTGCGGGGAGGGGGCCGTTTCGGCGGGTGGCTCCGTCGTGCAGGGCGGTGAGGACGGTGTCGAGGAGGGGGCGCAGGGCGGTGGGGCCTGCGGTGCCTCCGGCGAGGGGTGGGGTGGACATGGGTGGGGTGGTCCTTCGGGTGCGCGGGGGTGGACATGCCAGCTTGTTCGGGTTTGGTGATGGCGCGGCCGAAGAGCCCAACGATCTGAACTCGAAAGGGGTACTGGTCTTCGGTGTGGCCCGCTTGCCGGGGGTTCAAGTGGTATGGGTGTGCGGTTGTGGGATGGACGTACGTGCGGTGGGGCGGGTGTGCGGTGCGCGGGTGTGCGGTGGGGCGTACACGTGGTGGGCCGGCTCCGGGAATGGGTGTGCGGCGGGGCGTGCACGTGGTGGATCGGCTCCCGGGAATGGGTGTGCCCGGAGCCCCTCGGTGCTGAGGGACCCCGGGCACGGGTGGCACTGCTGGCACTGCCGATACGGGCGGTGCGGGCGGTGCGGGCGGTGCGGGCGGTGCGGGCGGTGAAGTGGGGGTTGGTGGGCTTCGGTCAGTGGGCTTCGCGTACGGCGAGGGCGCGGCGCAGGTCGTCGAGCTGGTCGATCAGTTTGCGGCGCAGGGCCGGGGTGAGGGCTTCGTCGTCCAGGGCGTGGGTGCCGAGGTCGAGGTTGTCGGTGTCGATGGCGTACGCGGGGAACGCGTAGCGTCCGGCGGCTTCGGCGATGGCGGGTCCGCGGCGTACGGCGAGTGCGGTCGCGTCGGAGTAGTAGCGGGGTACGTAGTCCTTCACGAGGTCGGCCTGTTCGGGCTGCCAGAAGCCCTGGGCGGTGGCGGTGAAGAGGTAGTTGGACAGGGTGTCGTCGCTGAACAGGGCGTGCCAGGCGGTGGCTTTGGCCTCGGGGGTGGGCAGGGCGGCGCGGCAGCGGGCGGCGCCTTCCTGGCCGGTGGCGCTGGGGTCCTGGGCGAGTTCGGCGGCGATGGCGGCCTCGTCGGTGGCTCCGAGGACGGCGAGTCGGGTGAGGATGCGCCAGCGGAGTTCGGGGTCGAGTTCGGGGCCGCCGTGGACGGTTCCGCCGGTGAGCCAGTCCTGGATGGTGTCGGGCTGGGTGGCCGCGTCGATGAGGTGGCGTACGGCGGTCAGACGCAGTCCGGGATTGGTTCCGTCCTCGGTGCGGCGGATGAGGTCGCGGCAGAGGGCGGTGAGGGTGGCGAGGGCGGCCGGCCGTTCGTCGGGGGTGAGGTAGCGGGGGGCGATGTGGGTGGCGGCGAAGCCGAGGACGCCTTGGACGAGGGCGAGGTCGGTTTCGTGCGGGAGGTGGGTGCGGGCGGTGGTGAGGTAGGTGGTGGGGTCCAGTTCGCCGTCGCGGACCATGTCGCGGGCGGTGTTCCAGATGACGGCGCGGGTGAGGGCGTCGGGGACGCCGGAGAGGTGGGCCAGGACGGTGTCCCAGGAGGCGGTGTCGAGGCGGACCTTGGCGTAGGTGAAGTCGCCGTCGTTGAGGACGACGAGGTCGGGGCGCCGGCCGGGGAGGGTGATGGCGGCGCCGGTGGGGATGTCGAGTTCGAAGCGGTCGCGCCGGGCGAGGTGGCCGGGTCCGCCCTCGGTGTTCAGGGCGTGGTCGTAGGTGCCGACGGTGATGCGGTGGGGGCGGCTGCCGTCGCGGTCGACGGTGAGGGACCAGGCGGCGTCGGTTTCGGTGACGTCGGCGGTGAGGGTGTCGATGCCGGAGGTGCGCAGCCACTGTTCGGCCCAGGCGTGGACGTCGCGGTCGGTCGCGGAGGCGAGGTTGTCGATGAAGTCGGCGAGCGTGGCGTTGGCGAACTTGTGCCGGGCGAAGTGGGTGTTGATTCCGGCGAGGAAGTCCTTCTCGCCGAGCCAGGCGACGAGTTGGCGCAGCGCGGAGGCGCCCTTCGCGTAGCTGATGCCGTCGAAGTTGAGGAGGGCGGAGGCGGTGTCGGGGACGGCGTCGGGGTCGGGTGCGACGGGGTGGGTGGAGGGGCGCTGGTCGGCGTCGTATCCCCATCCCTTGCGGGCGACGCCGAAGTCGGTCCAGGTGTCGGTGAAGCCGGTGGCCTCGGTGAGGGTCTGGTAGCCCATGTATTCGGCGAAGGACTCGTTGAGCCAGATGTCGTCCCACCAGGCGAGGGTGACGAGGTCACCGAACCACATGTGGGCCATTTCGTGGGCGATGACCATGGCGCGGGTCTGGCGTTCGGTGTCGGTGACGGCCGAGCGGTAGATGAATTCGTCGCGGAAGGTGACGAGGCCGGGGTTCTCCATGGCGCCCGAGTTGAACTCGGGGACGAATGCCTGGTCGTAGGAGTCGAAGGGGTAGGGCTCGTCGAACTTCTCGTGGTAGCGGTCGTAGCAGGCGCGGGTGATGTCGAAGATCTCGTCGGCGTCGGTGTCGAGGTGGGGCGCGAGGGAGCGGCGGCAGTGGATGCCGAAGGGCAGTCCGGCGTGTTCGGTGGTGACGGAGTGCCAGGGGCCGGCGGCGACGGCGACGAGGTAGGTGGAGATGAGGGGGGTGGCGGCGATCGTCCAGCGGCCCTCTTCCGTCTGTTCGGCGATGCCGTTGCCGAGGACGGTCCAGGCGGTGGGGGCGGTGACGTTGAACTGGAAGACGGATTTGAGGTCGGGCTGGTCGAACGCGGCGAAGACGCGCTGGACGTCCTCCATGAAGAGCTGGGTGTAGACGTAGGTCTCGCCGTCGGTCGGGTCGGTGAAGCGGTGCATGCCTTCGCCGGTGCGGGAGTAGCGCATGGTGGCGTCGACGTGGAGTTCGTGGGGGCCGGCGGTGAGGCCGGTGAGGGGGTAGCGGTTCTCGGTGAGGAGGGCCGGGTCCAGGGGTTGTCCGTCGAGGCTGAGCGAGCGCAGGGTGGCGGGCTTGACCTCGACGAAGGTGTCTCCGGCCGCGTGGGCGGTGAAGTGGATGACGGTGCGGGAGCCGAAGGTCTGCTCTCCCGCGGTGAGATCGAGGTCGACCGTATAGCGGTGTACGTCGAGGATCTGGGCTCGGGTCTGCGCTTCGTCGCGCGTCAGTACGGACATGGATCCATGCTGCCGTACGGGATCGGGGCTGTGCAGGCGGGCTCTCTCTCGCGGGGAACGGAGGGTGCGCCGGGGGTCACGCTCCGGCGCGGTCGTCCCCGGCGCCTGCGTCGCCCCCTGCGCCCGCGTTGTCCCTTACACCCGCGTTGTCGCCTGCGGCCGTGTCGTCCCCGGCGGCCGGCCCGTCAGCTCCGTCCGGCCGTATCGTCCCCCGCGGCCGGCCCGTCGGCGCCGCCCGCCCTGTCGTTCCCGTTGCCGCAGCCCCCGGGGGCCCGTGCGACGCCGCTCTCCGATTCCTCCGCGATGCGTTCGTGGTGGTGGATGACCTCCGCGACGACGAAGTTCAGCAGCTTCTCCGCGAACGCCGGGTCGAGCCGGGCGCTCTCCGCGAGTTGCCGCAGGCGGGCGATCTGGCGGCTCTCGCGGGCCGGGTCGGCGGGCGGGAGCTTGTGCTCGGCCTTGAGGTGGCCGACCTGCTGGGTGCACTTGAAGCGCTCGGCGAGCATGTGAATGACAGCGGCGTCGATGTTGTCGATGCTGTCGCGCAGCCGGTTCAGTTCCGTGCGTACGGACTCGTCGATGTTGCTCGTGGTCATGGTCAGCGAGCTTAGACCGACCGGCACAGGAGGGGTGGAGAAGGTGCGGGGTGGGATGCGTACGGCCTCGTGTGTCAGTTGCTGATCGTGGGCGGGTGCTCCGGGTCGGGTACCTGGTCGCTCCAGCCGCCGGGCACGCTGCGGCCCTGCTGTTCGCGGAAGCGGACGGGGGCGGTGCCGACGCGGCGTGCGAAGAGCCGGGAGAAGTAGGCCGGGTCGTCGTAGCCGACGCGGCGGGCGACGGCGGCGACCGGCAGATCGGTGCTGGCGAGGAGTTCCTTGGCGCGGCCCAGGCGGATGCCGAGCAGGTAGTCCTTGGGACTGCAGCCGGCACCGCGGCGTACGGCGGTGCGCAGTTCCGCGGGGGTCATGCCGTGGCGGGCGGCGTGTCCGGCGACGGAGAGCGGCTGGAAGGCGTCGCGTGCCAGGGCGTGGAGTACGGGGTCGCCGTCGGGGCCGATGTCGGCGCGGGCGCGGCGCAGGGAGACGAGCAGTTCGTGGACGGCGGCGCCGGTCTCGACTTCGAGGAGGGGGTTGCCGCGGCGGGCGGCGCGCACCATGCGCCCGATGGCGGCGCGCGGGCCCGCGGTGTCGGAGAGGGCGACGAGGGGGCGGTCGGGTTCGATGTAGCCGAGTTCGGTGTACGTGGTGGTGGCGGGTCCGGTGAAGTCGACGAAGCTCTCGTCCCAGCCGGTGTGCGGGTCGGCGCCGTAGTGATGGGGGGTGCCGGGGGTCAGCCAGATCAGGCTGGGGCCGGTGACGGGGGTGCGGCGGCCGTCGGGTCCGCTGAACCAGCCGCTGCCGGAGTTGATGATCACGGCGACGTGGTGGTCGAGGGTGCGGGGGCCGACGGTGGGCAGGGCGCCGTGCTGGAGGCCGACGCCGAGGCAGACGAGGCCGAGGCGGTGGTGGAGCGGGCTGGGAGTGAAGAAGCGCATCCAGGTGTGGTACATCGGCCTTGCTTCCTCCCTGTCTCCGTGGTTCATCGCGTTGTGTCCAAACAGCAGTGATCTTTGTCCATGGACCGGGCGCACGCCAGAGGGCGAAGCTGGGCGCACTATTTCACCCGGGGTGACCCGAGGCGCACAGGAGACTACGAGCACGATGGCTGACTTCACCGTGGGGGACGACCACTTCCGGCTCGACGGAAAGCCCGTACGGCTGCTGTCGGGGGCTCTGCACTACTTCCGGGTCCACGAGGAGCAGTGGGATCACCGGCTGTCGATGCTGCGGGCCATGGGTCTGAACTGTGTCGAGACGTATGTGCCGTGGAATCTCCATGAGCCCTCGCCGGGGCGGTTCCGGGATGTGGCGGCGTTGGGCCGTTTCCTGGACGCGGCGCAGCGGGCGGGGCTGCTGGCGATCGTGCGGCCGGGTCCGTACATCTGCGCCGAGTGGGAGAACGGCGGCCTGCCGGTCTGGGTGACGGGGCGGTTCGGGCGGCGGGTGCGGACGCGGGACGCGGAGTACCTGGCGTCGGTGGAGCGCTGGTTCCGGGAGCTGCTTCCGCAGGTGGTGGGGCGGCAGGTCACACGGGGCGGTCCGGTGATCATGGTGCAGGCGGAGAACGAGTACGGGAGCTACGGCACGGACTCGGTGTATCTGGAGTGGTTGGCGGGGCTGCTGCGGCAGTGCGGGGTGACGGTGCCGCTGTTCACGTCGGACGGGCCCGAGGATCACATGCTGACGGGTGGTTCGGTGCGCGGTCTGCTGGCGACGGCGAACTTCGGGTCGGGGGCGCGTGCGGGGTTCGAGGTGCTGCGCCGCCATCAGCCGAAGGGGCCGCTGATGTGCATGGAGTTCTGGTGCGGCTGGTTCGAGCACTGGGGTGCCGAGCCTGTCGTACGGGATCCGGCGGGGGCGGCGGACGCGTTGCGGGAGATCCTGGAGTGCGGGGCGTCGGTGAACATCTACATGGCGCACGGCGGGACGAACTTCGCGGGCTGGGCGGGGGCGAATCGTTCCGGTCCGCTTCAGGACCAGGAGCTTCAGCCGACGGTGACGTCGTACGACTACGACGCGCCGGTCGATGAGTACGGGCGCGCCACGGAGAAGTTCTGGCTGTTCCGGAAGGTGCTGGCCGAGTACGCGGACGGTCCGCTTCCGGAGTTGCCGCCGGAACCGGTGGGGCTTCGGGGCCGGGTGCGGGCCGCGTTGACGGAGTGGGCGCCGCTGTCGGCGGTGCTGGAGGCGCTGGGTGATCCGGAGACGCCGGAGTCCGGTGTGCCGCCGACGTTCGAGGAGCTGGGCGTGGATCGTGGCCTGGTTCGCTACCGGGTCGGGGTGCCGGGGCCGCGGATGCCGTACACGCTGGGGGTTTCGGGGCTGCGGGACCGGGCGTCGGTGTACGTGGACGGGGTCCTGGCCGGGGTGCTGACCGAGGAGCACGCCACGCTGGACGAGCCGGTCGCGGGTCCTGCGGAGGTCGAGCTGTGGGTGGAGTCGCTGGGCCGGGTCAATTACGGGCCGCGGCTGGGTGAGCCGAAGGGCATCACGGGCGGGGTGCTGCACGAACGGCAGTATCTGCACGGGGTACGGGCACGGGGCCTGCGCCTGGACGCCTTCGCCTCGGCGGAGGCGGTGGCGGCGGTTCCGTTCACGGCTGTCGGGGCGGGTGCCGATGCCGGTACGGATGCCGGTACGGAAGTGCCGTTCACGGGTACGGGTGCGGGTGCCGGTACCGAGGCACCGGGCGCGGGTGCCGGCACTGAGGTACCGGGTGCGGGTGCCGGTACCGAGGCACCGGGCGCGGGGCGGACGGGGTTGTTCCGGGGGGCGTTCGAGGTGACGGACGCCGTCGGCACCGGTCACGCCGGGCTGGAGCTGCCGGGCTGGACGCGCGGCTTCGTGTGGGTGAACGGCTTCTGCCTGGGCCGGTACTGGTCGGCGGGTCCGCAGGAGACGCTGTACGTGCCCGGACCCGTGCTCCGCGAGGGCACCAACGAGGTGTGGGTGCTGGAGCTGGAGGGCGCGGGCGGGCCGTGCGTGGAACTGGGTCCGGGGGTGCCCGTCCGGACGGGCACCCCCGGGGGTGTTCAGCCGTGATCACGCATCGGGGTCAGAGTGTGGCGGCCGCGGACGCGATGGCGGAGGCGAAGGTCGAGACCTCGCTGTACACGCCGGGGTAGCCGGCCTGGGCGCAGCCCTGGCCCCAGCTGACGATGCCGACCTGGATCCAGGCACCGGCGTTGTCCTTGCGGAACATCGGGCCGCCGGAGTCGCCCTGGCAGGTGTCGATCCCGCCGGTGTCCAGGAGGCCGGCGCACAGTTCCTCACCGGGGACGAGGTCGCTGCCGTACGCGCTCTGGCAGTCGGCGTCGGAGACGTAGGGCACCTTCGCCTTGAGCAGGTAGCGCTGCTGGGCCCCGCCCTCGGTGGCGGCGCCCCACCCGGCGATGGTGAATTCGCCCTGGTTGTACGCGGTGGTGGTGGCGATCTTCAGGGTCGGCTGCTCGATCGGCTTGGCGAGCTTGATCAGCGCCCAGTCCTTGCCCTTGCCGTTGTAGCCGGGGGCCTGGAGGACCTTGGTGGACTTGACCTTGACGGCGCTGGAGGACTGGAGGTCGACGACGCCCGCGGTGGCGGTGATCGAGGTGTTGTTGCCCGATCCGTCCACGCAGTGGGCGGCGGTCAGGACGATGTCCTTGGCGTAGAGCGCGCCGCCACAGCCCATGGAGAGCCGGACCATGAAGGGGAATTCACCCTGGGCGGCCCTGGTTCCGCCGACGACGGGGTTGGGGGCGGCGGAGGCGCCGGAGGGCTGGAGGCTGACGGTCGCGAGGGCCACGGCGGCTATGACGGAACATCTTTTCAGCGCGCGCAGAAGCTGCTTCAACGGACTGCCTTCTTTCGTGGGGGGTGCTGAGGGGGGTTCTTGAGGGTGCTTGAGGGTGCCTTGTGCGGATTGCTGTGGGGTGCGTGCCCGCATCGGAGGGCTGCCGCCGACCAAACTCGGCATGACCCCGACAAGAACGATCCGATTATCGGGACGCGATCACCGCCGCCACAAGGCGCACTTTTCGGCCAAGATCATCAAGAGGGCCCAACGGCCTCTCCCCCGCCGCCCCGCATACAGTGGAGGTCCGCCGAGCGTCGCGGATGGGGGTTCTGACGTGAGAGACGGCAGTCCGGTCGTCCATGGGTTTCCGCACCTCGACGCCGTCCGGTCCGCGATCACCGCGCTGTACCGGCGGATCTCGTACGACGGTGTGCACGCGTACGGCCCCAGCCTGCTGCCCGCCGACGCCGCGTTCTCGGACGTGGACGATCTCCATCTGGGCACCCAGCGGGTGGCGCGGGCACTGGTCCAGCACCTGCGTCTGCCCGATGCCCGCATGATCGTCGGCTTCCGGCGGATGGAGCACGCGGCGACCGTCGAACTCGCCGCCGGACCGGAGTACTTCATCGAGCTCAATGACCGGTTCCGTACGCATCGCCGGGACATCGGCGCCGCGCTCGCTCACGAGATCACCCACGTACTGCTGCACCGGCTCGGGCTGGAGCTCCCCGGTACGCGCGACAACGAGATCCTCACCGACACCGTGACGACCTATCTCGGGGCGGGCTGGCTGCTGCTCGACGCCTTCCGGGAGGACGCCACGTCCAGCCAGAAGCTCGGCTACCTCACACCGGAGGAGTTCGGGTACGTCCTGGCCAAGCGCGCGTTCGCGTTCGACGAGGACCCCTCACCGTGGTTCACCAGCCCGCAGGCGTACTCGGCGTACGCGAAGGGACGGGCGCAGGCCCTGCGCGAACTCCGGCAACCGCCGCTGACCGCCGCGGGCCTGCTGGGGCGGCGGCGCTACACCAAGGACCGGCGGTACGCCGGCGACCACCCGGGCACGCCCGCGGACCCCGGTGCCCCGTACGCCTTCGAGCACGGCGGCGGAGGGCTGCGGGTCTCCTTCGCCTGCCCCACCTGCCTCCAGCGCATCCGGGTCCCGGTCCGCGGCCGGGTGCGCGCCAGGTGCGGGCTGTGCCGCACGGTCCTGGAGTGCGACACCTGAGAGCCCGTCCCGGGGCCGGTGCGCGGTCCGGACCCCGGCGCGGCCACCGTAGGGTCGAAGCATGACGGAAGAGCCGATTGGGGACGAACGGAGCCTGTTCGAGGCCCTGTACGAGAGTGAGGACGCTGTCGTACGGGCATTGCGCGCGGGGGCCGCGGCCGAGTCGTGCGACGCGGACGGCACGACGGCGCTGTATCTGGCGTCGGTGGAGGACCGGCCGGGAGCAGTACGGCTCCTGCTCGCGGCCGGAGCCGACCCGGACCGGCCGAGCGGCCCCGAGGCGGGCGATCTCCCGCTGTGCGGGGCCGCGTGCGGCGGACACACCGAGGTGGTCGGGGCGCTGCTGTCCGCCGGGGCGCGGCCGGACCTGCCCGAACAGTTCGGATTCACCGCGCTGCGCTGGGCGGTGGGGCTCGGCCACGCAGCGACCGCCGAGCTGCTGCTCGCCCACGGTGCGGACCCTCACCTGCCCGGCCCGGAAGGGGAGCCTCCGTTGGTGCTCGCGGCCCGGCGCGGCTCGGTCCGTACGGTGCGGGCGCTGCTGGAGCACGGGGCGGGGACCTGGGCGGGCGCGGTGGAATGGGCGCTGACACAGGCGCGGCGGATGCTCGAAGTGGAGGTGGAGCAGGAGCTGCTGCGGAGGCTGGAGGAGACGCACGGTTCCGGGTTCGACGCGATGGTCCGCCGTGACCTCGTGGACGGCGAGGAGACGGTGACCGTGGAACTGCTGCGTGACGGGGAGCCGTTCGCGGGGGCGGACGGACAGACGGGGCACGCGGTGATCGCAGAGCTGCTGAAGGGCGTGGGGTGAGGGCCTGAGCGAGGGGCGAGCTCCGAGGGCGGGGGCCGAGGGCCGGGGGGGGTCCGAGGGGGCGGGGGGTCCGAGAGGGGCGGGACTCACGCTGCCGATCGCCGCGGACGCCCCTGCGGCCACCGCTGCCCCGTCGCCCACCTGCCCGTCCTGCCTCCACCACCCCTCGTCACCCACCTGCGCGCCCTGCTGCCACCACCAGCCGTCGCCCACCTGCCCCTCCTGCCTCCACCGCCCCTCGTCACACACCTGCGCGCCCCGAGGCCGCCCTCCCCCGTCACCCGGCCGCCCCGTTCACCGCGCGCCGTACACCGGCCGGGCCGGTTCCGCCGCTGCCAGCAGGCGACGGACGGCGGTGCCGGCCGCGGCCGGGGACCAGCGTGCGCCCCGGTCGGCGGTGGGGCCGGGGCGCCAGCCCTCCATGACGGTGATCCGGCCCGCCTCGGCCTCGAAGACGCGTCCGGTCACCCCGTCGCTCGCGGCCGAGCCGAGCCACACCACCAGCGGCGACACGTTCTCGGGGGCCATCGCGTCGAAGGCACCCGGCCCCGGTGCCGCCATCGTCTCGGCGAACGCCTGCTCGGTCATCCGGGTCCTGGCCGCCGGAGCGAGGGCGTTGACCTGGACGCCGTACCGCCGCAGCTCCTCGGCCGCGACCAGGGTGAGGCCGAGGATCCCGGCCTTCGCGGCGGCGTAGTTGCCCTGTCCTACGCTGCCGAGCAGACCCGCCCCGGAACTGGTGTTGATCACCCGGGCGACGGGCGTGCGGCCCGCCCTGGCCTCGGACCGCCAGTGGGCCGCCGCGTGCTTCAGGGGCAGGAAGTGGCCCTTCAGATGCACCCGCAGCACCGCGTCCCAGTCGTCCTCGTCGAGGTTGACCAGCATCCGGTCCCGCAGGAAGCCCGCGTTGTTGACCAGGGTGTCGAGCCGCCCGAATGCCTCCAGGGCGGTGGCGACCAACGAGGACGCACCGTCGGTCGTGGCGATGTCACCCCGGTGGGCGACCGCTTCGCCGCCCGCGGCCACGATCTCGTCGACGACCTCACGGGCCGGTCCTGCGCCCCCCTGCCCCCCGACCCCGCCGCCGCTCCCGTTTCCGCCGCCGTCCCCGGTGAGGCCGACTCCGAGGTCGTTGACGACGACCTTGGCCCCCTCGGCGGCGAAGGCCAGGGCATGGGCCCGGCCCAGCCCCCGCCCGGCGCCCGTCACGGCGACGACCCGGCCGGCGCAGAGCCCGGTGCTGCGTGTGGTCATATCGGCTCCCCTTGTTGGCGATGCGGTGGCAGGCTGCTACCTTCCACCTAACAAATGTTTGGTGGAAAGGTAGCTGATCCTCTCATGGGTGTCTCCACCTCACGTCCCGCCGACGGCATCCGCGTCATCACCGTCGACTTCCCACCCGTCAACGCCCTGCCCGTGCGCGGCTGGTACGACCTGGCCGACGCCCTGCGCGCCGCGGGCCGCGATCCCGCGGTCCGCTGTGTGGTGCTGGCCGCGGCCGGGCGCGGCTTCAACGCGGGTGTCGACATCAAGGAGATCCAGCGCGACCCGGGGCACGACGCCCTGATCGGTGCCAACCGCGGCTGTTTCGAGGCGTTCGCCGCCGTGTACGAGTGCGAGGTACCGGTCGTCGCCGCGGTGAACGGTTTCTGCCTCGGCGGTGGCATCGGGCTCGTCGGCAACGCGGACGCGATCGTGGCGAGCGACGACGCCACCTTCGGGCTGCCCGAGCTGGACCGCGGCGCGCTCGGCGCCGCCACCCATCTCGCGCGGCTCGTCCCCCAGCACCTGATGCGGACGCTGTACTACACCTCGCGCACGGTGACCGCCGCCGAACTGCACGCGCACGGCTCGGTCTGGCGGGTCGTCCCGCGCACCGCGCTGCCGGCCGCGGCGGTGGAGCTGGCCGGGGAGATCGCCCGCAAGGACGGACACCTCCTCCGGCTGGCCAAGGCCGCCATCAACGGCATCGACCCGGTGGACGTACGCCGCAGCTACCGCTTCGAGCAGGGCTTCACCTACGAGGCCGGCCTCAGCGGTACCGCCGACCGCGTCCGCGACACCTTCGGCAAGGAGGCACGATCGTGACCGACAAGACCATGACGCCCGAGGACGTCGTCTCCCGGCTCCGCAGCGGCATGACGATCGGCATCGGCGGCTGGGGATCGCGCCGCAAACCGATGGCGCTGGTGCGTGCCCTGCTCCGGTCCGGGATCACCGATCTCACCGTGATCTCGTACGGCGGCCCCGATGTCGGCCTGCTGGCCGCCGCGGGCAGAATCCGACGGCTGGTCACCGCCTTCGTCACCCTCGACTCGATCCCCCTCGAACCGCACTTCCGCGCGGCCCGGCAGCAGGGTGCGTTCGAACTGACGGAGATCGACGAGGCGATGTTCATGTGGGGGCTGCACGCCGCCGCGAACCGGCTGCCGTTCCTGCCCGTGCGGGCGGGTATCGGCTCCGATGTGATGCGGGTCAACCCCACGCTGCGCACGGTGACTTCGCCGTACGAGGACGGCGAGGAGTTCGTCGCGATGCCGGCCCTGCGGATGGACGCCGCCCTGGTCCACCTCAACCGCGCGGACCGGCTCGGCAACGGCCAGTACCTGGGCCCCGATCCGTACTTCGACGACCTGTTTTGCGAAGCCGCCGACACCGCGTACCTCTCCTGCGAACGCCTCGTCGAGACCGCCGAGCTCACGGACGGGCCCGCCCCGCAGACCCTCCTCGTGAGACGCAGCTCCGTCACCGGTGTCGTCGAGACCCCGAACGGCGCGCACTTCACCTCCTGCGTCCCCGACCACCCCCGCGACGAGGCGTTCCAGAAGGCGTACGCCACGGCCGCCGCGGACCCCGCGGCATGGGCCGAGTTCAGCGAACGCTTCCTGCCCGCGGGGGGCGACGAGAAGAGCTACCAGTCAGCCGTCCGGACCTGGCACGAGGAGCAGATGTGAGCGCCGAAGCCGCTGCGGGGACCGTCACCCGGGCCGAGTACTGCGTGATCGCGTGCGCCGAGGCGTGGCGCGACAACGGCGAGGTGCTGGCCAGCCCGATGGGCCTGATCCCGGCGCTCGGCGCCCGCCTCGCCAAGCGCACCTTCTCGCCCGACCTGCTGCTCACCGACGGCGAGGCGCTGATCGTCGGGCTCGACGGCACGCCGGAGGGCTGGCTGCCCTACCGTCAGCATCTCACCATGGTCACCGGCGGCAAGCGGCACGTGATGATGGGCGCGAGCCAGATCGACCGCTTCGGCAATCAGAACATCTCCTGCGTCGGCGACTGGGAACGGCCCGTCCGCCAGCTCCTCGGGGTCCGCGGCGCACCGGTCAACACCCTGAACAATCCCGTCAGTTACTGGGTTCCGCGCCACGCCCGCCGGGTCTTCGTCGAACGCGTCGACATGGTCTGCGGGGTCGGTTACGACAGGGCCGCGGCGGCCGGTCCCTCCGCGACCCGCTTCCACCGCGTCCCCCGGGTCGTCAGCGATCTCGGTGTCTTCGACTTCGCGACCCCGGACCGCTCCATGCGGCTCGCCTCACTGCATCCGGGCGTCACCGTCGACCAGGTCCGCGAAGCCACGGGTTTCGCGCTCACGATCGAGGACGACGTGCCCTTCACCCGTGAGCCGACCGCCGGGGAACTCCGCCTGATCCGCGAGGTCATCGACCCCACCGGCACCCGCGACCGCGAGGTCCGGTCCTGATGCGCACGGCCCTGACCGAACTCGTCGGTGTCCGGTACCCGATCGTGCAGACCGGCATGGGCTGGGTCGCCGGCCCCCGGCTGGTCACCGCCACCGCCGAGGCGGGCGCCCTCGGCATCCTGGCCTCCGCGACGATGACCGTGGAGCAGCTGCGCGCCGCGGTCCTGGAGGTCAAGTCCCGTACCGACGCACCGTTCGGCGTGAATCTGCGGGCGGATGCCGGGGACGCGCGCGAGCGGGTACGGATCATCATCGACGAGGGGGTGCGGGTGGCGTCGTTCGCGCTGGCCCCGTCACGGGAGCTGATCGCCGAACTGAAGGACGCGGGCGTGGTCGTCGTCCCGTCGATCGGGGCCCGGCGCCACGCGGAGAAGGTCGCGGCGTGGGGCGCGGACGCGGTGATCGTGCAGGGCGGCGAGGGCGGTGGCCACACGGGAGAGGTGGCGACCACGGTCCTGCTGCCCCAGGTCGTCGACGCGGTGGACATCCCGGTGATCGCGGCGGGCGGCTTCCACGACGGCCGGGGCCTGGTCGCGGCGCTGGCGTACGGGGCGGCGGGCATCGCGATGGGGACGCGGTTCCTGCTGACGTCGGACTCCACGGTCCCGGACGCGGTGAAGGCCCGCTATCTGGCGGCGGGCGTCAAGGACATCACGGTCACCACGGCGGTGGACGGGCTCCCGCACCGGATGCTGCGTACGGAGATGGTGGCCGCCCTGGAGCGGGCGGGCCGCGTCCGGGCCCTGGCCCAGGCGGTGCGCCGGGCATCGGGTTTCCGGCGGATCTCCGGCCTGAGCTGGCCCCGGATGCTGCGTGAGGGCCTCGCCACGAAGCACGGCAAGGACCTGACCTGGAGCCAGGTGCTGCTGGCCGCGAATACGCCGATGCTGCTGAAGGCATCCATGGTGGACGGCCGCACCGACCTCGGGATCATGGCCTCGGGTCAGGTCGCGGGCCTGATCGAGGATCTGCCGAGCGTGGCCGAACTGGTGACCCGAACAATGAAAGAGGCCCACCAGGCCCGCGCAACCCTGCCGTAGCCCCAGAACCGAGCCCGCACAGCAGCGGAACCCCTTGGTGCCCGCCACCAAGCAAGGACCGTGGCCCACCATCAAGCCGTCCGGCGATTGAGGACAAGACCTCGGGCAAAGCCCCGCCCCACACCAAGGACCGGGACCCCAACTCAAGCCCACCCGTCACCCGAGGACCGGGCCCAACCCAAGCCCGTCCGGCGATTGAGGACCGGGGTCCGGGGCGGAGCCCGTCCGGCGATTGAGGACCGGGCCCACCATCAAGCCCGCCGTCAAGCAAGGACCGTGGCCCACCATCAAGCCATCCGGCGATTGAGGACAAGACCTCGGGCAAAGCCCCGCCCCACACCAAGGACCGGGACCCCAACCCAAGCCCACCCGTCACCCGAGGACCGGGCCCAACCCAAGCCCGTCCGGCGATTGAGGACCGGGCCCACCATCAAGCCGTCCGGCGATTGAGGACAAGACCTCGGGCAAAGCCCCGCCCCACTCCGAGGGCCGGCGCCCCAATTCAAGCCCGTCCGGCGATTGAGGACCGGGGTCCGGGGCGGAGCCCCGAAAGGCCCGCACCCGCACCCCGCCCCCACATCTCCCGGCTACGCCGCCCGACGCCCACGCGCAGGCGCCGCGCCCCGCCCCGAACCGGCACGCCCCGCCCCCGCACCACGGGACTCGCCGCCCGAACGCGCGGCTCCGCCGCCACCGCCCCCGCGTACGGAACCGGCCGCACCGCCACGCGACTCGCCGCCGCCTCCCGCACCCTGCGCGCCACCGCCGGCGCCGCGGCGTCCACGGCCCCGGCTGCCCGAGCGGAAGCCGCCGCCGGTGCCCGAGCCCGGCGCCCCGGCCGTCCGCGTGCGCGGCTTGGGCTGGGTGGGCTGGGGGACCTCGACGACGATCGCGATTCCGGACGGCTCGCGGGCCCCGGTGATCCGGGTCAGCTCCTCGTCGCTGGACTTGATGCGGGTGGTGCGGGGGTCGATGCCCGCGTCCTGCATCAGCCGGGTCATCTCCCGCTTCTCCTCGGGCAGCACCAGCGTGACGACGCTGCCGGACTCCCCGGCGCGCGCCGTGCGCCCGCCGCGGTGGAGGTAGTCCTTGTGGTCGGTGGGCGGGTCCACGTTGACGACGAGGTCGAGGTCGTCGACGTGGATGCCACGGGCCGCCACGTTCGTCGCGACGAGTGCGGTGACCTGGCCGTTCTTGAACTGGTCCAGGGTCCTGTTGCGCTGCGGCTGGGACCGGCCGCCGTGCAGGGCCGCGGCCCGTACGCCGCTGGCGAGCAGCCGCTTGGCGAAGCGGTCGGCGGCGCGCTTGGTGTCGACGAACATGATCACCCGGCCGTCACGGGCGGCGATCTTCGTGGCGACGGCCTTCTTGTCGGTCTCGTCCGCGACGTGGAGCACATGGTGCTCCATGGTGGTGACCGCACCGGCGGACGGGTCGACGGAGTGCACGACCGGGTCGGTGAGGAACATCTTGACCAGGCGGTCGATGTTCTTGTCGAGGGTCGCGGAGAACAGCATGCGCTGCCCGTCCGGCTCGACCTGCTTGAGCAGCGCGACGACCTGCGGCATGAAGCCCATGTCGGCCATCTGGTCGGCCTCGTCGAGGACGGTGATGGCGACCTGGTCGAGGCGGCAGTCGCCGCGCTCGATGAGGTCCTTGAGCCGGCCTGGCGTGGCGACGAGCACCTCGGCGCCCCGGCGCAGCGTGCCGGACTGCTTGCTGATCGACATGCCGCCGACGACGGTGGCGAGCCGCAGGTTCACGGAGGTCGCGTACGGGGTGAGGGCGTCGGTGACCTGCTGGGCGAGCTCACGGGTCGGGACGAGGACGAGGGCCAGCGGGGCGCGGGGCTCGGAGCGGCGCCCGGCGGTGCGGGCGAGCAGGGCCAGGCCGAAGGCGAGCGTCTTGCCGGAGCCGGTGCGGCCACGGCCCAGGATGTCCCGGCCGGCCAGCGAGTTCGGCAGGGTGGCGCCCTGGATGGGGAAGGGCTCGGTGACGCCCTGCGCGGTGAGGGTCTTCAGCAGTGCCGCGGGCATGTCCAGCTCGGCGAACGCCTCGACGGCGGGCAGCGCGGGGGTCATGGTCTCCGGCAGGGCGAACTCGCCCTGGGGCGCTGTGGCGCGGCGGCGGGCGGGTGCCTTGCCGGCTCCGCGGCCGGATCCCTTGGCGTTCGCCTGTGCCGGGGCCGGGCCGCGTCCCCTGGCCGGTCGGGTGCGGGTCGGTCGGTCCTGGCGTTCGAAGCGGGTCATACGGAATTGCCCTCCTGGGGGATTCCTGGGGTTACTGCGGGACTGCTGGTGGGACTGTCTGTGGACTGCTTGATGTGCGCCCCAGGATGCAGCACAAAGCGGGGTGTCCCCCAGACAGCACAAACCGGGGCCCGCACCTTCACGGTGCGGGCCCCGGTTGCGAGGTACGCGTCCGGCAATTAGGCCGGGACGATGTTCTCCGCCTGCGGGCCCTTCTGGCCCTGCGTGACGTCGAAGGAGACCTTCTGGCCCTCCTGGAGCTCACGGAAGCCCTGGGTGGCGATGTTCGAGTAGTGGGCGAAGACGTCGGCGCCGCCGCCGTCCTGCTCGATGAAGCCGAAGCCCTTTTCCGAGTTGAACCACTTCACGGTTCCAGTAGCCATGTCGATCTCCTAAAAGAGGTGCAGTGCCGGAAATTCGCACTTTACGAATTCCAAGTCGCCGCATTGAGCCCCACCCGGAGAAAGCCGGAAAACAATAAAGCGCCTGAGGAAGCATTCCCGTCAGGCGCACATAAAGTTCATGGGTACCAAAACTGCAACTGGACCACCGTAGCACGTTCTGTCGTCCGGCGGCGGATCCCGTCGTGCCGCCGGACGGAGAACTTCGCTGACCAGGAGGGGTCCGGACGGTGTCCCCCGGGGATTGGACGCCTGTTCCCCCAAGGTTTCCGGGCCCGACACCCGGGCGCCCCGACGCGCCTGCACGCCAGCACCCCCGACGCTCCGGCATCCCGGCACCCGGCCGCCCCGGCGTCAGAGCCTTTCGATGATGGTGACGTTCGCCTGGCCGCCGCCCTCGCACATCGTCTGGAGCCCGTAGCGGCCGCCGGTGCGTTCCAGTTCGTGCAGGAGCGTCGTCATCAGCCTGGCACCGGTCGCGCCGAGCGGGTGCCCGAGGGCGATCGCGCCGCCGTTGACATTGACCCGCTCCGGGTCCGCGCCGGTCTCCTTCAGCCAGGCCAGGACGACCGGTGCGAAGGCTTCGTTGATCTCGACCAGGTCGATGTCGTCGAGGGTGAGGCCGGTCTTCTTCAGCGCGTACGCGGTGGCGGGGATCGGTGCGGACAGCATCCGGATCGGGTCCTCGGCACGTACGGAGAGGTGGTGGACGCGGGCGCGCGGGGTGAGGCCGTGCTCGGCGACGGCCCGTTCGGAGGCGATGAGCAGGGCGGCGGCGCCGTCGGAGACCTGCGAGGAGCAGGCGGCGGTGATCGTGCCGCCGTCCATGACGGGCTTGAGCGCGGCCATCTTCTCCAGGGTGGTGTCGCGGCGCGGCCCCTCGTCGGCGGTGACCTCTCCGTACGCGACGGTCTCGCGGGCGAAGCGGCCCTCGTCGATGGCGCGGATCGCCCGTTGGTGGGAGAGGAGGGCGAACTCCTCCATGTCGCGCCGGCCGATGCCCCACTTCTCGGCGATGAGCTGGGCGCCGTGGAACTGGTTGACGGGTGCGTCGCCGTACCGGGCTCGCCAGCCTTCGCTGCCCGCATAGGGGCCTTCGGTGAAGCCGAGGGGTTCGGCCGCCCGGCGGGAGGCGAAGGCGATCGGGATCTGCGTCATGTTCTGGGTGCCTCCGGCGACGACCAGGTCCTGGGTGCCGGAGAGCACCCCCTGGGCGGCGAAGTGCACGGCCTGCTGGGAGGAGCCGCACTGGCGGTCGATGGTGACGCCGGGGACCTCTTCGGGGAGTCCGGCCGCCAGCCAGGAGGTGCGGGCGATGTCGCCGGCCTGGGGTCCGACGGTGTCGAGGCAGCCGAAGACGACGTCCTCGACCGCCGCCGGGTCGATGCCGGCGCGGGCGACCAGGGCCTTCAGCACATGGGCGCCGAGGTCGGCGGGGTGGACGGCCCCGAGGCCCCCCTTGCGCCTGCCGACGGGGGTGCGTACCGCTTCGACGATGTAGGCCTCGGCCATGGCTGCTGCTCCTTGGGTGAGTCAGTGACGCAGGGCGATCCCGTCGAGCACCATCGAGAGGTACTGGCGGGCGATCTCCTCGGGGCTGTGCTGTCCGCCCGGCCGGTACCAGGAGGCCGCGACCCAGACGGTGTCGCGGACGAAGCGGTAGGTGAGCCGGATGTCGAGGTCGGCGCGGAAGGTCCGGTCGGCGACACCGCGTTCCAGGGTGCCGAGCCATGCCTTCTCGAACTTCTGCTGCGAGTCGGCCAGGTACTGGAAGCGGGGCTGGGTGGCGAGGTGCTTGGACTCCTTCTGGTAGATGGCGACGGCGGCGCGGTGCCGGTCGATCTCCCGGAAGGACTCGGTGACCAGGGCCTCGATGGATTCCCGGGGGCCGAGGCCGGCCTCCAGTACCGCGTCGTACCCCTCCCAGAGTTCGTCGAGGAAGGTGGAGAGGATCTCGTCGACCATCGATTCCTTGGAATCGAAGTGGTAGTAGAGGCTGCCCGCGAGCATGCCCGCCTCGTCCGCGATCTTCCGGACGGTGGTGGCGTTGTATCCCTGCGCGGCGAAGACCTCGGCGGCGGTGGCGAGCAGTTCGCGGCGCCGCTCGGGCGAGGGGGTCACCTGGGGCTTCTTCTTGGTAGGCACCCGTCCATTGTCCGTCCGCCCGCCGTCCGGCCGTCCACCCGCCGGACCGCCGCCCGTCCGGCCGTTCCCCGCCCGTCGCCCGTCCGTGCCCCGATGGCCGCCTCATGCACGCTGACTGCTCACGGAGACGACCTCGCCGGTCATGTAGGAGGAGTAGCCGCTGGCGAGGAAGACGATGACGTTGGCGACCTCCCAGGGTTCGGCGTACCGGCCGAACGCCTCCTTCTCGGTGAGTTCGGCGAGAAGCCCGGCGGAGGTGACCTTGGCCAGGTGCGGGTGCATGGCGAGGCTGGGGGCGACCGCGTTGACCCGTACGCCGTACGCGGCCGCTTCGACGGCGGCGCAGCGGGTGAGTGCCATGACGCCCGCCTTGGCGGCGGCGTAGTGGGCCTGGCCGCTCTGGGCGCGCCAGCCGACGACGGAGGCGTTGTTGACGACGACGCCTCCGCTGCCCGCGGCCTTGAGGGAGCGCAGGGCGGCCCTGGTGCAGCGGAAGGTGCCGTTCAGGGTGACGTCGAGGACCTTGGTCCACTGGTCGTCGGTCATCTCGGTGAGTTCGGCGGTGCCGCCGAGGCCCGCGTTGTTGACGACGATGTCGAGGCCGCCGTGGGTCTGTTCTGCGTGCGCGAAGAGGGCCCGGACCTGGGCTTCGTCGGTGACGTCGCAGGGCAGGGAGGTGACACGGTCGGCGCCGAACTCGTCGGCGAGTGCCTGCTCGGTCTCCTTCAGCCGGCGGGCGTGGGCGTCGCCGATGACGACCCGGGCGCCCTCCTCCAGGAGCCGGCGGGCGGTGGCTCCGCCGATCCCGGCCCCGGCGGCCGCGGTCACGACGGCGTTGCGGGAGGTCAGCAGTCCGTGTCCCGGTAGGTACTGCGGTGCGCTCACGCCCTGCCTCCTCGGGTCTCCGGCGCCGGGCCCTAGCCGGTGCCGGTGCGCGTACATTAACCTACCAAACACTTGTTAGGGAAGGATGAGCCGATGCCCGATCCGACACCCGGCCCCACCCAGGGCCCGGCGCCCGCCTCCGGTCCGGCACCCGACGGCGGGACCGGGCCCGTGCTGTACGAGCGCCGGGGGCCGGTCGCGTACGTCACGCTGAACCGCCCGCGCTACCGCAACGCCCAGAACTCCGCGATGACCTACGCGCTGGACGCCGCCTTCTACCGGGCCGCCGAGGACGGTGAGGTGAGGGCCGTCGTGCTGGCCGGGGCCGGGGACCACTTCTCGGCGGGGCATGACATCGGCACCCCGCAGCGCGACGCGCATCTGCCCTTCGAACGCCGGGCCGGACTCTGGTGGGACCACAGCGACAAGACGGGCGCGGAGAGCCGTTTCGCCCGGGAGTCGGAGGTCTATCTCGGGATGTGCAGACGCTGGCGCGAGCTGCCCAAGCCCGTGGTGGCGTCCGTCCAGGGGGCGTGCGTGGCGGGCGGGCTGATGCTGGCGTGGATCTGCGATCTGATCGTGGCGAGCGAGGACGCGTTCTTCGCCGATCCGGTGGTGCGGATGGGCATCCCCGGCGTCGAGTACTTCGCGCACCCCTGGGTGATGCCGCCCCGGATCGCCAAGGAGTTCCTCTTCACCGGCGACCGGATGAGCGCCCGGCGGGCGTACGAGGTCGGCATGGTCAACCGGGTCGTCGAGCGGGCCGAACTCGCCGAACGTACGCATGAACTGGCCCTGCGCATCGCCGAGATGCCGCGCCTCGGGCTGGCGCTCACCAAGCGCGCCGTGAACCAGGCGGAGGACCTCCAGGGCCTGCACAGCGGCCTGGACTCGGTCTTCGGGCTGCACCATCTCGCCCACGCCCACAACGCGGAGACGGCGGCGGACCCGCTCGGCGGCATGGATGTCGCCGCGATGAAGAAGGCGGGCACGTGATGGACCTGGCGCAGTCGGCGCGCACGGACGCCATCCGGGCCGAGGCGCGAGCCTGGCTGCGGGCCAACGTGCCCGCCCGGCCGCTGCCGTCGCTGGAGACCGAGGAGGGGTTCGCCGCGCACCGGGCGTGGGAGGCGCGGCTGCACGCGGACCGGTGGTCGGCGGTCTCCTGGCCCGCCGGGTACGGCGGCCGGGACGCGGACATCTTCGGCTGGCTGGCCTTCGAGGAGGAGTACTACGCGGCCGGTGGCCCCGGCCGGGTCTCGCAGAACGGCATCAGCCTGCTCGCCCCCACGCTCTTCGACCACGCGACCGAGGAGCAGCGGGCCCGGGTGCTGCCGTCGATGGCGAGCGGCGAGGTGATCTGGGCGCAGGCCTGGTCCGAGCCGGAGGCGGGTTCCGACCTGGCGTCGCTGCGCTCGCGCGCGGTGCGCACGGACGGCGGGTGGCTGCTGTCGGGGCAGAAGACCTGGTCCTCGCGTGCGGCGTTCGCGGACCGGGCGTTCGGGATCTTCCGTACGGACCCCGAGGCCGCCAAGCCGCATCACGGGCTGACGTATCTGATGTTCGACCTGTCGGCGCCGGGCGTCACGGTCCGGCCGATCGGGCGCCTCGACGGGAAGCCGGCGTTCGCCGAACTGTTCCTGGACGAGGTCTTCGTACCGGACGCGGACATCATCGGGGAGCCCGGCCAGGGCTGGCGTATCGCCATGTCGACAACGGGCAACGAGCGCGGGCTCACCCTCCGCTCCCCCGGCCGTTTCCTCGCCGCGGCGGACCGGCTGTCCGGGCTGTGGCGGGCACGGGGCGAACCGTCGGACACGGCGCTGCGGGACCGGGTCGCCGACGCGGTGATCGGGGCGCGGGCCTATCAGCTGTTCACCTACGCGGGCGCGTCGCGGTTCGCGGCGGGGACGGCCATCGGCGCGGAGTCGAGCCTGAACAAGGTGTTCTGGTCGGAGTACGACATCGCGCTGCACGAGACGGCGCTCGATCTGCTGGGACCGGACGCGGAGCTGGCGGAGTCCGCGTGGTCCGAGGGGTACGTCTTCTCCCTCGCGGGTCCGATCTACGCCGGGACGAACGAGATCCAGCGGGACATCATCGCCGAGCGGCTGCTCGGCCTGCCGAAGGGACGGCGCTGATGCGTTTCCTCCTCGACGGGGAGCAGCGGGAGTTCGCCCGCTCGCTGGACGCGATGCTGACGGCCTCGGACACGCCGTCGGCGGTACGGGCCTGGGGCGCCGGGGACCATGGGCCGGGCAGGGCCCTGTGGGCACGGCTCGCGCACGCCGGGGTGTTCGCCCTCGCGGTCCCGGAGGCGCACGGCGGCGTGGGACCCCTTCCGGTCGAACTCGCTGTCGCCTTCGTGGAGTTGGGGCGGCATGCGGTGCCGGGTCCGGTGGTGGAGACCGTGGCGCTCTCGGTGCTGCTGAGTGCCGTGGGCGGCCCGGCGGCTGAGGAGTGGCTGCCCCGGCTGGCCGCGGGGGAGGCTTCGGCGACCCTGCGGATGGACGGGTACGGGCCGTACGCGCTGGACGCGGACGTGGTGGACGGGGTGTTCGTGGTGACCGGGCAGGAGCTGCGGCTCGCGCCGGGGCCGGGAACGCTCCATGCCTCGGCCGATCCGGCGCGGCGGCTGTTCACGCCGGAGGCGGGGGGTGCGGTGCTCGCCGCCGGGCCCCGGGTGGTGGCGGCGGCACGCGCGGCGGGCGACTGGGCGGCGTTCGCGACGGCGGCCCAGGCGCTGGGGACCGGGGAGGCGTTGCTGGGCTCCACGGTCGAGTACGTCAAGCGGCGTACCCAGTTCGCGGTGCCCATCGGCTCCTTCCAGGCCGTCAAGCACCGGCTGGCGGACACGCTGCTGGGGCTGGAGTTCGCGCGTCCGGCGCTGTACGGGGCGGCGGTGTCACTGGCCGGGGGATCGCCGCGGGCCGGGGCGGATGTCGCGGCGGCGAAGGTGCTGGCGGGCGAGGCGGGGTACGCGGCGGCCCGTACCGCGCTCCAGCTGCACGGTGCGGTGGGGTACACCCAGGAGCTGGACCTGTCGTTGTGGCTGCGCAAGGCACGGCCGCTGCGGGATGCGTGGGGGACGCCGGGGGTGTGCCGGGAGCGGGTGCTCTCCGGGTAGCGGTGCGGAGTGCCCCTTCCGCTCTCCTGGCAGCGGGAAGGGGCACTCGGTCTCAGGCTCCGGACGGTGCGGCGTCGCTGCCGCGGCGGATGGTGCGCAGGAGGTGGCCGGGACGCCAGGTCTCGACGATCAGGGTCTCGCCGTCGATCGTCGTACGGACCACCTCGGTCAGTTCCGTACGGAAGAGGAGGAAGGGTTCCGGGGGCTCCACCTCCTCGGCGAAACGGGCCCGGACCCCGGGGTCGGTCACCTCCACGGCGCGCCCGGACACGCGGACGTCACCGTCGTTCATCTCGGCGTCGGGTCCCGGGTTGGCCTGGAGCGCGAAGCGCGGGTCCCGCCGCAGGTCCAGCGCCTTGCGGGAGCCCGGCATCATGCCGAGCCACAGCTCACCGAGGCGGAACTCCGCCTCCAGGCCGGTGACCCGGGGCGAGCCGTCCTTGCGCAGGGTCGCCAGAACCTGGTGCTTGTACTGCTGGAACCGGGTGCGCACCGTCTCGGCGAAGTCGGGTTGTGCCGCTGCGAAGTCCGCCCAGGGGGCCGGTGGGGTCGAGGTCATGCCAGCCATCGAACACCCGAAACCCGACACCTTCTGTCCGGTTTGATCGAAGGTCGGCGGAGGTCACCGGATCGGACGCTGCCGTACCCGGCGGCCCCCGCGTCCGGACCCGGCAGGTTCACACCGGCGACAGGGTGATCACGACCGCGTCGCCCATCGTCCGCAGGACGCCCGGTGACCCGCCGGTCGCCAGGACCGCGTCGTAGCGGCCGAGTGCGACATCCGTGCCGTCGATCACGGCCCCGCCGTCCAGGGCGAGCGCCAGTACCGTGCCGCCGTGCGGCGGAAGCAGCCGGACGGTGCCACGGACGACCGCCGTCTCCGCCCGCGTACGGCTCCTGCGGTACATCACGTTGAGGTTCACGACGGGGCCGGCCAGCAGAAGGCCCTCCGTCGTCAGGTCGCCGGGGAAGTCGTAGGGCCAGTACGGCTCGTCGACGATGTGGTGTTCGCCGTCCACGATCAGGTCCATCCCGGCGCCCTCGACCACCGTCAGGGTGCGGTCGACGCCCTCGAACGCGGAGAACGGCCCGTCGGCGTCGACGTCCGCCAGGCTGACCCGCCAGTCGAAGGCGTCCATCGGCGCCCCCGCGGGGTGTACGGCGATCTCGCGGGTGACTCCCCCGCCGTTCCTCCAGGGCACGGCCGTGCGCACGGCGGCCCTCAGTACGTGCGGCGAACCGGCCATGTCGTCTCCCTGTGTCTCCGGTCCGCGCGGCGCGGACTCCTGAGGGTAGGTCACCGCCCGGGGCCCGGCGGTGACCCGGGCATGGCGCCACCTGCCGCGTTCGCTATCTTGAGCGCCGCCGTCCCCACCGGCTCGTTCGTCTCAGCCAGCAGTGAAGGAGCCGGTCATGGAGGCCGCCGCCACCACGTGTTACCGCCATCCGTCGTACGAGACGTATGTGCGCTGCACCCGTTGCGACCGCTACATCTGCCCGGACTGCATGCGGGAGGCTTCGGTCGGCCATCACTGCGTGGAGTGTGTGAAGGAGGGACAGCGTTCCGTCCGGCGGGCCCGTACGGTCTTCGGCGGTGCCCTCTCCACGGCGGCGAAGCCCGTCGTGACCTGTGTGCTGATGGCGCTGAACGTCCTCGCCTACATCGCGGAGGTGGCCAGGCCCGCGCTCGTGGACCGGTTCGGCGTGCTCGGTGCCGTGCTGGAGGACCCGCAGGGCGCTCAGTACTACTACAAGGGCGAGACGTTCCCCGGGTACGAGCTGATCGGCATCGCGGACGGCGAGTGGTACCGGCTGCTGACCGGTGCCTTCCTGCATCTGCCACCGGACTCCTCGTTCGGTGTGATGCACCTGGTCTTCAACATGCTCGCGCTGTGGAACCTGGGCCGGGTCATCGAGGGCCAGCTGGGCCGGGCGCGCTATCTGGCGCTGTATCTGCTGTCCGCGCTGGGCGGTTCGGTGCTCGTCTATCTGGTCTCCCCCGACACCATGACGGTGGGCGCGTCCGGGGCGATCTTCGGGCTCGCGGCCTCGTTCTACGTCATCAACAGGCGGCTCGGCCGGGACATGCGGGCGGTCAACCGGTTCATGGCCGGGTTTCTGATCTGGATGGTCGTCTCGGCGCTGTTCACCTCGTGGCAGGGGCACTTGGGCGGGCTGCTGACCGGAGCCCTGGTGACCTACGGGCTCGCGTACGCCCCGGCGAAGCTGCGGACCTCCCCGGTACAGCTCGGTGGCGGGCTCGTCCTGCTGTGTCTGCTGGCCGTGGCCGTGGCGCTGAAGACGGCGGCGCTGACGGGCGGCGGTGCCTGATGGACGGCCGTACGAGCCCGGTGCCGACGGGCCCGGAACCGGTGAGCGGCGGTGTCCGGTGAGCCGCACGACCCCGGCCCGCCCGGTCGACATCACCGCGCTGTTCCCGGAGATCGCCCCCTACGCCCGTACCGCGACGCGGCTGCATCCACGTCCCGGTACGCCGACGGCGGCGTCGAGTTCGGTGGGCGGCCCGCTGCTGTGGCCCGCGGCGGAGCCGTGGCCGGTCTGCCGGGAGCCGCACCCCCGCTCGCACGGGCTCCGGCCCGCCGATGTGCGAAGGCGCCGGGAGATCCTGGCGGCGGCCTGGCTGCGCCCGCGCCCGGCGTCGGGCGGTCTCACCTACGTCGGTGGCGAGGAGGCCGAGCTGGACGCGATGGTGGAGGGGCACCACCCGCCGGGGCCGGCCGACGACGCCCCCGTACCGCTGATGGCGCTCGCCCAGCTCTTCGTGCGCGACGTGCCCGCGCTGGCGGAGTTCGCGCCCGGTGACTCCGATCTGCTCCAGGTGCTGTGGTGCCCCTTCGACGACCACCCGGGCACCGGGTGCGCCCCGGCGCTCCGGCTGATCTGGCGGCGGGCCGCCCAGGTCACCGAGGTCCTCGCCGGGCGGCAGCCGGAGCCGGAGGTGGTGGAGGACGACGGGTACGTCCCCGAACCGTGTGTGCTGCACCCGGAGCAGGTGACCGACTTCCCGTGGCACGAGGATCTGCCGGACGCGCTCGTGGCCCGGATCAGGGCCTGGGAGGAGGGTCCCGCCCAGGAGCTGCCCGGGGCCCCTTCGTACCAGCAGGACCTCTCCCTCGCGCCCGGCTGGAAGGCCGGGGGCTGGGACGGCTGGAGCGTGACCGACCTTCAGCGGCCCCGCTGCGCATGCGGACGGGAACTGCGGCTGATGCTCACCGTCGACTCCAGCGAGTGGGGCGGCGGCGGGTGGTGGCCGCACGAGGACCCGTCGCCCACCGATCCGGAGCTGCCTCCCGTGCCGCTGCTCGGTGAGCCGACGCAGATCACGGTGGGGCGGTACGGCGCCTACCGGGTGTTCGTCTGCCCGGCGGACGCCTCGCATCCGCACGGGGTCGACGTCCAGTAGCCCCGGGACGGCGGCCACCGTCCCGGCGCGCACCGCCGTGGCGGCGTCCGCCCCCGGACGCGCCACGGCGCCCGCATGGTCCGGTCGGGGACTGCGCAGGCGCCGCGTTCAGTTCCGTACGCCGTTGTACGGGACGTTTTTTGGGGGGATTCCCCCGGAGGGGACTCCCGTGTGGGTCAGACCAGCAGTGACCGGTCCGTCGGGCGGATCGGGGCCGGCAGTGCGCTGGTCCCGGTCAGGAAGCGGTCCACGCCTCGTGCCGCGGAGCGGCCCTCGGCGATGGCCCAGACGATGAGCGACTGGCCGCGGCCCGCGTCACCGGCGACATAGACGCCTTCGACGTTGGTCGCGTAGTCGTCGTCGCGGGCGACATTGCCGCGCTCGTCGAGTTCGAGGCCGAACTGCTGGACCAGACCGTTGGCCTGGTCGGTGCCCGTGAAGCCCATGGCGAGAGTGACGAGCTGGGCGGGGATACGCCGCTCCGTGCCGGGCTTCTGCTCCAGCTTACCGTCCTTGAACTCCACCTCGACCAGGTGGAGGGCCTGGACGTCGCCGACCGTCTGTCCCTCCTGGGGCTCGGAGCCCTCGAAGTGGGTGGTGGAGACGGAGTAGACCCGCTCACCGCCCTCCTCGTGCGCGGAGGTGACCTTGTAGAGCATGGGGAACGTCGGCCAGGGCTGGTTGGCGTTACGGTCCTCGCCCGGCTTCGGCATGATCTCCAGCTGGGTGACCGAGGCCGCGCCCTGACGGTGGGCGGTGCCCACGCAGTCGGCGCCGGTGTCGCCGCCGCCGATGACGACGACGTGCTTGCCCTCGGCGGTGATCGGGGAGACCGTCAGGTCGCCCTCCTGCACCTTGTTGGCGAGCGGGAGGTACTCCATGGCGAAGTGCACGCCGTTCAGCTCGCGGCCCGGAACGGGCAGGTCGCGGGAGACGGTGGCACCGGCGGCGATGACGACCGCGTCGTACCGGCGGCGGAGTTTCGCGGCGTCGATGTCCGTGCCGATCTCCACCTCGGTGCGGAACTTGGTGCCCTCCGCGCGCATCTGCTCGATGCGGCGGTTGATGTGTGACTTCTCCATCTTGAACTCGGGGATGCCGTACCGGAGCAGGCCCCCGATGCGGTCCGCGCGCTCATAGACGACGACCGTGTGACCCGCGCGGGTCAGCTGCTGGGCGGCGGCCAGTCCGGCCGGTCCGGAGCCGACGACGGCGACGGTCTTGCCGGAGAGGCGCTCGGGCGGCTGCGGGGTGACGTCGCCGCTGTCCCACGCCTTGTCGATGATGGAGACTTCGACGTTCTTGATGGTGACGGCCGGCTGGTTGATGCCGAGGACACACGCCGACTCGCAGGGCGCCGGGCACAGCCGCCCGGTGAACTCCGGGAAGTTGTTCGTGGCGTGCAGGCGCTCGGACGCGGCGGTCCAGTCCTCGCGGTAGGCGTAGTCGTTCCACTCGGGGATGAGGTTTCCGAGGGGACAGCCGTTGTGGCAGAACGGGATGCCGCAGTCCATGCAGCGGCCGGCCTGCTTGCTGATGATCGGGAGCAGCGAGCCCGGAACGTAGACCTCGTTCCAGTCCTTGACGCGCTCCTGGACGGGGCGGGTCCTGGCGACCTCGCGTCCGGTGGTCAGGAAGCCCTTGGGGTCAGCCATGGGTCGCCGCCTCCATCATCTTCTCGGTGGTCTCCTGCTCGGAGAGACCGGCGAGCTCAGCGGCGTCCTTGGCGGCGAGCACTGCCTTGTAGGTGGACGGGATGATCTTGCTGAAGCGGGAGACACCGCCGTCGGCGCTGTCCCACTCGGCGAGCAGCTTCTCGGCGACCGTGGAGCCGGTCTCCTCCTGGTGGCGGCGCACCACGTCGTGCAGCCACTGCCTGTCGGTGCCGGTCAGCTCCTCGATCGCGCCGAGGTTGCCGATGTTGACGTTGTCCCGGTTCAGATCGATGACGTACGCGACACCGCCCGACATACCGGCGGCGAAGTTGCGCCCGGTCTCGCCGAGGACGACGGCGTGACCGCCGGTCATGTACTCGCAGCCGTGGTCGCCCACGCCTTCGGAGACGACCGTGGCGCCGGAGTTGCGGACGCAGAAGCGCTCACCGGTCCGGCCGCGCAGGAACAGTTCGCCGCCGGTCGCACCGTAGGCGATGGTGTTGCCCGCGATGGTGGAGTACTCGGCGAGGTGGTCGGCGCCGCGGTCCGGGCGGACGACGACGCGGCCGCCGGAGAGGCCCTTGCCGACGTAGTCGTTGGCGTCGCCCTCCAGGCGCAGCGTCACACCGCTCGGCACGAAGGCGCCGAAGGACTGGCCCGCGGAGCCGGTGAAGGTGATGTCGATGGTGTTCTCGGGCAGGCCCGCACCGCCGAACTTCTTGGTGACCTCGTGGCCGAGCATGGTGCCGACGGTCCGGTTGATGTTGCGGATCGCGACCTGGGCCCGGACGGGCTGGGCGCTCTCGGCGGTGTCCGCGCCGAGCGCGTCGGCGGCGAGCTTGATCAGCTCGTTGTCGAGTGCCTTGGCCAGGCCGTGGTCCTGCTCGATGACCCGGTGGCGGACGGCGCCGTCGGGCAGCTCGGGGACGTGGAAGAGCGGGGCCAGGTCCAGGCCCTGGGCCTTCCAGTGGGTGACGGCCCGGTCGGTGTCCAGCAGCTCGGCGTGGCCGACGGCCTCCTCGACGGTCCGGAAGCCGAGCTCGGCGAGGATCTCACGGACCTCTTCGGCGATGAACTCGAAGAAGTTCACGATGTACTCGGCCTTGCCGGAGAAGCGGTCGCGCAGGACCGGGTTCTGGGTGGCGATGCCGACCGGGCAGGTGTCGAGGTGGCAGACGCGCATCATGACGCAGCCGGAGACGACGAGCGGCGCGGTCGCGAAACCGAACTCCTCGGCGCCCAGCAGTGCGGCGATGACGACGTCGCGGCCGGTCTTGAGCTGGCCGTCGGTCTGGACGACGATGCGGTCGCGCAGTCCGTTGAGCAGCAGGGTCTGCTGGGTCTCGGCGAGGCCCAGCTCCCAGGGGCCGCCCGCGTGCTTGAGGCTCGTCAGCGGGGAGGCGCCGGTTCCGCCGTCGTGGCCGGAGATGAGGACGACGTCCGCGTGTGCCTTGGAGACACCCGCGGCGACCGTGCCGACGCCGACCTCGGAGACCAGCTTCACATGGATGCGGGCCGCCGGGTTGGCGTTCTTGAGGTCGTGGATCAGCTGGGCCAGGTCCTCGATGGAGTAGATGTCGTGGTGCGGCGGCGGGGAGATCAGGCCGACGCCCGGGGTGGAGTGCCGGGTCTTGGCGACCCACGGGTAGACCTTGTGGCCGGGCAGCTGGCCGCCCTCGCCGGGCTTGGCACCCTGCGCCATCTTGATCTGGATGTCGTCCGCGTTGACCAGGTATTCGCTGGTCACACCGAAGCGGCCGGAGGCGACCTGCTTGATGGACGAGCGGCGCGCCGGGTCGTAGAGACGGTCGGCGTCCTCGCCGCCCTCACCGGTGTTGGACTTGCCGCCCAGCTGGTTCATGGCGATGGCGAGGGTCTCGTGCGCCTCGCGGGAGATCGAGCCGTAGGACATGGCGCCGGTGGAGAAGCGCTTGACGATGTCGGCGACGGACTCGACCTCGTCGATGGCGACGGGCTCGCGGTCCGAGGTGAAGCCGAACAGGCCGCGGAGCGTCATGAGGCGCTCGGACTGCTCGTTCACCCGGCCCGTGTACTTCTTGAAGATGTCGTAGCGCCGGTTGCGGGTGGCGTGCTGGAGGCGGAAGACCGTCTCCGGGTCGAACAGGTGTGGTTCGCCCTCGCGGCGCCACTGGTACTCGCCGCCGATCTCCAGGGCGCGGTGCGAGGCCGCGATGCCGGAGGCGGGGTACGCCTTGGTGTGCCGGGCGGCGACCTCCTTGGCGATGACGTCGAGTCCGGCGCCGCCGATCTTGGTGGCGGTGCCGTTGAAGTACGTCGCGACGAAGGACTCGTCCAGGCCGACGGCCTCGAAGACCTGGGCGCCGCGGTAGGAGGCGACGGTGGAGATGCCCATCTTGGACATGACCTTCAGGACGCCCTTGCCGAGCGCGTAGATCAGGTTGCGGATGGCCTGTTCGGCCTCGATGCCGTCGATGAACGTGCCGGCGCGGACCAGGTCCTCGACGGACTCCATCGCCAGGTACGGGTTGACCGCGGCGGCGCCGTAGCCGATCAGCAGCGCGACGTGGTGGACCTCGCGGACGTCTCCGGCCTCGACCAGCAGACCCACCTGGGTGCGCTGCTTGGTACGGATGAGGTGGTGGTGGACGGCCGAGGTGAGCAGCAGCGAGGGGATCGGCGCGTGCTCGGCGTCGGAGTGCCGGTCGGACAGGACGACCAAGCGGGCGCCGTCCTCTATGGCGGCGTCGACCTCCGTGCAGATCTCCTCGATCCGGGCGGCCAGCGCGTCGCCGCCGCCGCCGACCCGGTAGAGGCCGGAGAGCGTGGCTGCCTTCATGCCCGGCATGTCGCCGTCGGCGTTGATGTGGACGAGCTTGGCCAGCTCGTCGTTGTCGATCACCGGGAAGGGCAGCGTGACGCTGCGGCAGGTCGCGGCGGTCGGCTCCAGGATGTTGCCCTGGGGGCCGAGGGAGGAGAGCAGCGAGGTGACGAGCTCCTCGCGGATGGCGTCCAGCGGCGGGTTGGTGACCTGGGCGAAGAGCTGGGTGAAGTAGTCGAAGAGCAGCCGGGGGCGCTCGGAGAGCGCGGCGATCGGCGAGTCCGTGCCCATGGAGCCCAGGGGCTCGCCCGCGGTGCGGGCCATCGGCGCGAGGATGACGCGGAGCTCTTCCTCGGTGTAGCCGAAGGTCTGCTGGCGGCGGGTGACCGAGGCGTGGGTGTGGACGATGTGCTCGCGCTCGGGGAGGTCGCCGAGCTCGATCTCGCCGGTCTCCAGCCACTCCTGGTAGGGCTGCTCGGCGGCGAGGGACGCCTTGATCTCGTCGTCCTCGATGATGCGGCCCTCGGCCGTGTCGACGAGGAACATCTTGCCGGGCTGGAGGCGGCCCTTGCGGACGACCTTGGCGGGGTCGATGTCCAGGACGCCGACCTCGGAGGAGAGGACGACGAGGCCGTCGTCGGTGACCCAGTAGCGGCCGGGGCGCAGACCGTTGCGGTCCAGGACCGCGCCGACCTGGGTGCCGTCGGTGAAGGTGACGCAGGCCGGGCCGTCCCAGGGCTCCATCATCGTGGCGTGGTACTGGTAGAACGCGCGCCGGGCGGGGTCCATGGAGTCATGGTTCTCCCATGCCTCGGGGACCATCATCAGCACCGAGTGCGGCAGCGAACGGCCGCCGAGGTGGAGCAGCTCCAGGACCTCGTCGAAGGAGGCCGAGTCGGAGGCGTCCGGGGTGCAGACGGGGAAGATCCGGTCGAGCTGCGCGGGGCCGAAGAGGCTGGAGGCGAGCTGGGACTCGCGGGCCTTCATCCAGTTGCGGTTGCCCTTGACCGTGTTGATCTCGCCGTTGTGGGCGACGAAGCGGTACGGGTGGGCGAGCGGCCAGCTGGGGAAGGTGTTGGTGGAGAAGCGGGAGTGGACCAGTGCGACCGTGGTGGCGAAGCGGCGGTCGGAGAGGTCCGGGAAGAACGGCTCCAGCTGCCCGGTGGTGAGCATGCCCTTGTAGACGATCGTGCGGGCGGAGAGCGAGGGGAAGTACACCCCGGCCTCACGCTCGGCACGCTTGCGCAGGGCGAACGCCTTGCGGTCCAGGACGATGCCGGTCGCCGTGCCGTCGCTGTCCGCGACGAAGATCTGGCGGAACTCGGGCATGGTGGCGCGGGCGCCGTTGCCGAGGAGGTCGGGGGCGACCGGGACCTGACGCCAGCCGAGGACCGTCAGGCCCTCCTCGCCGGCGATCTTCTCGATCTCGTCGACGGCCTCGGTGGAGTCGTCCGCGGGGAGGAAGGCGATGCCGACGGCGTAGGCGCCGGCATCGGGGAGGCCGAAGGCGGCCTCTTCGCGGAGGAAGGCGTCCGGGACCTGGAGCAGAATGCCGGCGCCGTCGCCCGAGTCGGGCTCGGATCCGGTGGCACCGCGGTGTTCGAGGTTGCGCAGAACGGTCAGCGCCTGCTCGACCAGCTCATGGCTGGCCACACCGGTCAGAGTGGCCACGAACCCGACGCCACAGGCGTCGTGCTCGTTACGGGGGTCGTACATCCCCTGCTGGGCGGGGCGACCGTCCATGGGCGACCAGGCGTGAGTACGCATCGGCTCTCCCGTCGTCGTCGTGGCATATGCAAGTGCCGAGGGACGACGTTGGCCCTCTGCGAAATTTCGTGCAGGTTACATGATGGGGCGCTTCTCAAGAAGCGGATAATTCGTTCCAACATACGGACACTGTGGTGACAGTGAGGTGGGGTCGCAGTCGGAGGATCGGCGCCCGGGGATCCGCAGAGAGCAGGCGTCGTTGCCTGCGGTGTCTACGGCTCATGCCCGGCGGCAACGGAAACGAAACCGCCGAGTAATGGCTACTTATGTGTAGCCGTGCATAGAGTCTCATTTTACGTCCGCCGGACCCGATCCGCCCAGTGGCGGACGCCAAGACGTACGTCACACGGGTCGC
This sequence comes from Streptomyces sp. NBC_01237, assembly GCF_035917275.1. NCBI lineage: Bacteria > Bacillati > Actinomycetota > Actinomycetes > Kitasatosporales > Streptomycetaceae > Streptomyces > Streptomyces sp. NBC_01237. The sequence continues at coordinate 2,173,099 of NZ_CP108508.1, forward strand.
GGGCCCGTTTCCGGCCCGGTCCGGACGGCCCGGCGGACGGTAGCCGGGGCAACGGCCGAGACCTCCGGCGGCGTGGGCCTCAGCCTCCGGCGGCGTGGGGCCTCAGCCGCCGACGGCCACACCGAACAGCGTGCCGAGACCGTAGGTGACCGCGGCCGCGGCCCCGCCCAGCGCGAGCTGGCGCAGCCCGCTGAACCACCAGCTGCGGGCCGTCACCCTGGCCACCACCGCGCCGCAGGCGAAGAGACCGATCAGGGCGAGCAGCACGGCGGGCCACATCGCGCTCGCGCCGAGCAGGTACGGCAGGACGGGCAGCAGGGCGCCCAGCGCGAAGGCGCCGAACGAGGAGACGGCGGCCACGAGCGGCGAGGGCAGGTCACCCGGGTCGATGCCGAGCTCCTCGCGGGCATGGATCTCCAGCGCCTGCTCGGGGTCGCGGGACAGCTGGCGGGCGACCTCGGCGGCCAGCGCGGGATCGACGCCGCGGGACTCGTAGAGCGCGGCGAGCTCCGCCATCTCGTCCAGCGGGTGCTTACGCAACTCCCGCCGCTCGACGTCGAGTTCGGCCTCGACGAGCTCACGCTGCGAGGCGACGGAGGTGTATTCACCGGCCGCCATGGAGAACGCGCCCGCGGTCAGACCCGCCAGACCGGTGATCACGAGGGTCTGGTGGGAGACGGCGCCGCCCGCGACTCCGGTCATCAGCGCGAGGTTGGAGACCAGGCCGTCCATGGCACCGAAGACGGCGGGGCGCAGCCAGCCGCCGTTGACGTCGCGGTGGGTGTGATTGTCCCGGTGCGCCTCGTGCAGTACGGCTTCGTTCTCGATGATGGCCACAGTTCTCCCCTTCTCCGGAAGCGGGCTTCCTGCGTTCCGCCCCCGCTCAACACCATCGAAAGTACGCACGAAAAAGGCCGCCCGCCAGCAAGGCAGGCCGTACTTACCAGGCCCCTGACCAGGGAAGGAAGGCCAGGCTCACCTCCCCTGGCCCGTCATCCGACTGGCCCTTTTATTGCGATTGTCAGCCTTTCCGCTCGCTCCGCGTGGGACAGATCGGACAGGGACGGGAACCGGAACTCCCGGCACGAACGAAGGGCGACGCGATGGAATCGATCGCAGGCAATGACCGGGCCCGGGGTGCGCTGCTGGGGCTCGCCGTCGGGGACGCGCTCGGCGCACCCGCGGAGAATCTGCGGCCGTCGGAGATCCGCCGCCGCTGGGGGCGGATCGAAGGCTTCGTGAGCGAGGACCCCGCGGGGACGGACGACACGGAGTACACGATCTTCTCAGGGCTGCTGCTGGCCCGGCACGGCGCGGCGCTCACCGTCTCCCATGTGGAACGTGCCTGGCACCACTGGATCGCCGACCTCGACGAGGGCCCCTTCCGCGGCGCCGGGTTCAGCGAGCGCGGCACGCTGGAGAACCTCCGCCGGGGGCTGGCGGCCCCGATCTCCGCGCAGCACCGGCACGCCTGGAGCGACGGCCTCGCGATGCGGGCGGCCCCGTTCGGGGTCTTCGCGGCGGGCAGCCCGGCCGAGGCGGCGCGGCTGGTCGCGATCGACGGCCGGGTCAGCCATGACGGCGAGGGCATCTACGGCGGCCAGGCGGTGGCGGCGGGGGTGGCCGCGGCGATGGTGGGGGCGGGGCTCGCCTCCGTGATCGCCGCCGCGCTGTCGGTCGTGCCGATGGACTCCTGGACGGCCCGTTCGCTGCGGCGCGCGGTGGCCGCCGCGCAGCGCCCCTATCCGGACCGTCTCACCATGGAACGCGCGGTGCGTTCCTCCGTCGTGATCGGCGGATACCCGTGGACGGACCTCGCACCGGAGGCGGTGGGCCTGGCGTTCGGCGCGTTCACGGCGGCGCGCGGCGACTTCCGTACAGCGGTGCTGACGGCCGTCAACATGGGCCGCGACGCGGATACGACAGCGGCGGTGGCGGGTGCGCTGGCGGGGGCGCTGAAGGGGGAGTGCGCGATTCCGCCCGACTGGGCGTCGGCGATCGGACCGGTCCGGGGCAGCTGTCTGCCGTCGATGCGGGGCTATCACGTCCTGGACATCGCGGAGCTGCTGACCCCGGAGGAACCGGAGCAGCCGGAACAGCGGGACGGCGCGGAGGAGCGGGGCGGGGGGCGCGGGCCCGGGGTCGCCAGGGAGACGGTGCGTCACATGGCGTACGTGGCGGCGTCCTTCGAGCCGGTACGGGAGGAGGGCCGATGACCGCCTCACGCCCGGCCGTCCACCACACCGGCACAGCCCCGCGCCCCGGCCGGGACCACCCCGCCGCGGACGTACGGACCGCCCCGGACCTTGACCGGAACCTGGCGGCCCGCGACTCCGGCCGGCCGGCCGCCGGCCCGCCCGCCCCCGCCGTCCGCCGGGACCGGATCGAGGGGCTGCTGCTCGGGCTGGCGGCCGGGGACGCCGCGGGGTGGCCCGCCGCCCGGCACCGGGCGGCCCGGATGCCCGAGTGGACGCGGCGGCTCACCCGGGAGCTGGACACCTTCGCCGAACTGAACGCCACCACGACGCTCCCGGTCCCGATCGCCCTCAACCAGCCGCCCGAGCCACTCCGGCTCGGTCCGTCCGACGATGCCGAGTGGGCCGCGTTCGCCGCCCGTACGGTGCTGGCCGGCGCGGCCGACCGGGCCGACCGCCTCTCCCCAGGCCGCCGGATGCGCGACGCGGTGGACCGGTCCTGGAACGCGCTGGCCGCGAAGGTCGCCGCGGCCGGCGCCCGAGCGCCCGAGGTCGAGGCCGCCGTGCTCCCCCTGCGGGCCCGGATCTCGGTACGGGCCGGGCTCGGCAATCTCGCCGCCGGTCTCCGCCCGCCCGCCACCGGTCACGACAATCCGCACTACTTCGACGACGCCGCCTGCGTACGGGCCGCCGTGCTCGCCGTCGTCCACCCCGGTGACCCGGCCGCCGCCGCCGAACTCGCCGAATTCGATGCCCGGTACACACAGGACGGCGACGGGGTGCACGGCGCCCGCGCCATCGCCGCCGCCGTCGCCGAGGCGCTGGCCGGAGCGGATGTCGAGACGGTGGTGAACGCCGCACTCGCCCAGCTCCCCGAGGGCACCGAGATCGCCCGCAACGCCGAGCACGCCGTGCGGCTCGCCCGCGCCTTCGCGGCCGACCCGCACGGGGCCTTCGCCCTGATCCCGGTGCTGGAGCACCAGATCGTCGACCACGTCTACAGCTATGGAATCGCGGCGGCCGAGACCGTGCCGGTCGCCCTCGCGCTGACCACGGCGGCCCGCGGCGAGATCGCCCAGGCCGTCCCGGCGGCGGCCTGTCTGTCGCGGGTCGCGGACTCCGCGCCCGCCCTCGCCGGGGCGCTGACCGGGGCGTTCGGCGGCATCGGCACCGTACCGGCGGGCTGGCGCGATGCCTGCCGCACCCTGGCCGGGTGTGCGCTGCCCCGCCTCGCGGGCACGGATCTCATCGAACTCGCCGGGCTGCTGGCAGACACGGAACCGGCCCCCACGGGTGGACAATTCCGGCATGACGCCCACAACGACCGCTCTCCGGACCTCACCGCCCACGCTCGCACTCGATGACCGTGTCACCGGCGCGCTCGTCGGCGCCGCCGTGGGCGACGCGCTCGGCGGCCCCGTCGAAGGCTGGACCCCCGAACAGATCACCGAGCGGCACGGCGGCCGGGTGCGCGGCATCGTCGGCCCCTGGCACGGCGAACAGTGGCGCACCGCCCGCCCCATCGCCCCGTACCACAAGGGCGACGGGCACGTCACCGACGACACCCTGATGACACATGCGCTGGTACGGGTCTACGGCACGGTCCGCGACCACCTCGACGCGTACGACATCGCCGACCATCTCGTACCGGACCTGATCTCCCGCCCTCGCTGGATCCCGGAGCTGGAGGCCGAGGCGCTGCCCGTCCAGCGGATCTTCCTGGCCGAGAAGTGGATCGTCGCGCGGCTGCACTACGGCCATGTCGACCCGCGCGAGGCGGGCAGCGGAAACATCGTCAACTGCGGTGCGGCGATGTACATGGCGCCGGTCGGCCTGGTCAACGCCGCCCATCCCGAGGCCGCGTACACCGAGGCGCTGGAGGTGGCGGGGGCCCATCAGTCCTCGTACGGGCGGGAGGCCGCCGCGGTCTTCGCCGCCGCCGTCGCCGCCGCCTGCTCGCCGGGCGCCACCCCCGCGTCCGTCGTCGGGACCGCTCTGGCACTGGCCAAGGACGGGACCCGGTCCGCGATCGAGGCGGTCTGCGAAGCGGCCGTGGAGCACAGCGACTTCGAGTCGGCGCTGGCTCCGCTGCGCGCCGCCGTCGCCCCCTTCGACACGGTCGGCCCGGACTACCGCGCCCCCTCGCTCGGCGCCCGCCGCCCCTCCCGGCTGCACTCCATCGAAGAACTGCCGATCGCGCTCGGCATGCTGCTCGTCGGCGACGGCGACTACCGCCGCACCGTCCTCGGCTCCGTCAACTACGGCCGCGACTGCGACTCGATCGCCACCATGAGCGGTGCCGTCGCGGGCGCGCTGCACGGCGCGTCGGCGATCCCCGCCGACTGGGCGGCGACGGTCGCCGGGGCCAGCCGCCTCGATCTGCACACCCCGGGGCTGGAGCTGGCGGCGGTGGCCCGCGAGATCTTCGTACGGGACACGGCCCGCCGCCGGGCGCACGAGTCGGCCTTCGCCGCGCTGGCCGGTGAGCGGTGAACGTCCGGCTGACCTGGGTGCAGCCCGAGGATCTGGTCGGACACGAGCTGCGGCAGGCGGCGCAGGACGGCCGGGACACGCGGGACATCGAGCGGCGCTGGTACGGGGCCGGGGGCACCCCCGCCCCGGACCGCGCCGGGGCGTCCGAACCGCCCGCACCACCCCGGCTGCGCGCGCTGGCCGAGCGGCTCCTGGATGAACTCGCCCTGCGGGAATCCCCGTTGGCGGGCGACGAGCCGACGGACCTGGAGGCGATCCGGGCGGCCTGCCCGCGCTGGCCGGCGCTTCGCACCGACCGGTGCTCCGTCGACCGGGACCGGCTGCACGCCGCCTGGCTCGGCCGGGCCGCGGGCTGCCTGCTCGGCAAGCCCGTCGAGAAGCTGGAGCTGACCGGTATCCGCGAACTGGCCCGCGCGGCCGGCAACTGGCCGCTCACCACCTGGTTCACCGCCAGGGGCGTGCCCGTGGCGCTGCTGGAGCGCCACCCCTGGAACCGGCGCTCCGCACCCACCTCGCTGGCCGAGAACATCGACGGCATGCCCGAGGACGACGACCTCAACCACCCTTTGCTCACGGTGCTGTTGCTCCGCAGTCACGGACGCGCCTTCACCACGGCCGACCTCGCCCGGCACTGGCTCGCCGAACTCCCGGCGGGCCGCGTCTTCACCGCCGAGCGCATCGCGTACCGCAATCTGCTGGACGGCATCGAGCCGCCGGACACGGCCCGCCACCGCAACCCGTTCCGTGAGTGGATCGGCGCACAGATCCGGGCCGACGCGCACGGCTGGACGCATCCGGGCGACCCGGCCGCCGCTGCCGCCCAGGCCCATCGGGACGCGATCCTCACGCACACCGCCAACGGGGTGTACGGGGCGATGTTCACCGCCGCCGCACTCGCCGAGGCGGCCGGTGGGGAGAGCGATGTCCATGGGTGCCTGGCGGCCGGGCTCCGTGTGGTGCCGCCGCGTTCCCGGTTCACGCACGCGGTCCGCCTCGGTATCGCGACGGCCCGCGCGGAATGGGACTTCGACACGGTGGTGGACCGGCTGCACGCGGCGTACGCGGGCGTGTACCACTGGGTCCATGTGCTGCCCAACGCGGCGTTGCTGGCCGCCGCCCTCACCCACGCCGACGGTGACTTCACCCGGTCCATCGGCTGCGCGGTGTCCGGCGGCTGGGACACCGACTCCAACGGGGCCACCGCCGGATCGCTCGCCGGTCTGCTGGCCGGCCGGCCCGCCGCGCTGCCCGACCACTGGACCGCCCCGCTGAAGAACCGTCTCGCCACATCCGTCGCCGGTTTCGACGCGACCGGCTTCGACACCCTCGCCGAACTGACCTACCAGGAGGCAATGCGCCCATGACCGGTATCGCGGTGCTCGGCAGCACCAATATGGATCTCGTCGCCTACGTCGCCAGGGCACCCGAGCGGGGCGAGACCGTCACCGGACGGGAGTTCCGGACGATCCCCGGCGGCAAGGGCGCGAACCAGGCCGTCGCAGCCGCCCGCGCGGGCGGGGACGTGGTGATGATCGGAGCGGTCGGCGCCGATGTGTACGGCGACCTGCTCCGCGCCAACCTGTCCGGCTCCGGGGTGGACACCGAGTTCCTGCACACCGTCGACGGCCCCAGCGGCACCGCGCACATCGTCGTGGACGACGCCGGGTCCAACGCGATCGTGGTGATCCCCGGCGCCAACGGGACCGTCACCGCGCTCGGCCCCGGAGAGATCACCGCGATCGCCTCCGCCGATCTGCTGCTCCTCCAGCTCGAACTCCCGCTGCCGGCCGTGCTGGAGGGAGCCCGCGCCGCCCATGTCCATGGCGTACGGACGATCCTCACCCCCTCGCCCGTACAGCCGCTGCCCGAGGAACTCCTCGACTGTGTCGACCTGTTGATCCCCAACGAGCACGAGGCGGCCGCGCTGAGCGGCAGCGCCGATCCGTACGCCGCCGCCGAGCTGCTGCTCCGCCAGGTCCCGGAGGTCGTCATCACGCTCGGTGCGAAGGGCAGCCTGTACGCGGCCCGGGGCGGCGGGCCGGTCCTCTTCCCCGCCCCCGAGGTCACCGCCGTCGACACGACCGGCGCCGGGGACACCTTCGTCGGCACGCTCGCGGTGGCGCTCGGCGAGGGCCGCCCGGTCCCCGAGGCGCTGGTATGGGCGTCCTCGGCCGCCGCCCTGTGCGTACAGCGGCCCGGGGCCTCCACGTCCATGCCGTACCGAAGCGAGATCGATGCCTCATGAAGCACCCTGCCCAGGGCCCCCTGACCGGGCTGAAGGTCATCGACCTCGCCACGCTCTTCGCCGGACCGCTCGCGGCCACGATGCTCGGTGACTTCGGCGCCGACGTCATCAAGGTCGAGCACCCACGCAGACCCGACCCCTCGCGCGGGCACGGCCCCGCCAAGGACGGCGTGGGCCTGTGGTGGAAGCTGCTCGGCCGCAACAAGCGCAATCTGACGCTCGATCTGTCCTCCCCCGGCGGCCGTGACGTCCTGCTGCGGCTGGCCGCCGGCACCGATGTGATCATCGAGAACTTCCGGCCGGGGACGCTGGAGCGCTGGGGTCTCGGCTGGGAGGAGCTGCGGGCCGTGAACCCGCGTCTCGTACTGGCCCGGGTCACCGGCTTCGGCCAGTTCGGCCCCTACGCGCACCGCCCCGGCTTCGGCACCCTCGCCGAGGCGATGAGCGGTTTCGCCGCGATCACCGGGGAGCCGGACGGGCCGCCGACGCTGCCGCCGTTCGGACTCGCCGACTCGATCGCGGCGCTCGCCACCGCGTACGCGGTGATGGCCGCGCTGGCCGGGCGCGACGCCACCGGCGGGGGCCAGGTGGTCGACATGGCGATCATCGAGCCGATCCTGACGGTGCTGGGCCCGCAGCCCCTCTGGTACGACCAGCTCGGCTACGTCCAGCCGCGCACCGGCAACCGCTCGCGCAACAACGCCCCGCGCAACACCTACCGTACCCGCGACGGCCACTGGGTCGCCGTCTCCACCTCCGCGCAGTCGGTGGCCGAGCGCGTCATGCGGCTGGTCGGCCGGCCGGAACTGATCGACGAGCCATGGTTCACGGCGGGCACCACCCGCGCCGAGCACACCGAGGAGCTGGACGAAGCGGTCGGCACCTGGATCGCCCGGCACACCCGCGAGGAGGCACTGACCGCGTTCGAGAAGGCGGAGGCGGCCATCGCGCCGATCCATGACGTACGGGAGGTGATGGAGGATCCGCAGTACCGGGCACTGGACACCATCACCGAGGTCGACGACCCGGAGCTGGGACCGCTGCGGATGCAGAACGTCCTGTTCCGGCTGTCCGAGACGCCGGGGGCGATCCGCTGGGCGGGCCGCCCGCACGGGGCGGACAGCGAGGAGATCCTCACCGGCCTCGGCCTGTCGGCTCCCGAGATCACGGCACTGCGGGCGCAGGGAGCCCTATGACCCCCCTTTTCGTGCCCCTGACCTGGCTGTACGTTCCCGGGGACCGGCCTGAGGTGGTGCGCAAGGCGCTCGGCTCGGGCGCGGACGTGGTGATCGTCGATCTGGAGGACGCGGTCGCGCCGGACCGCAAGGAGTACGCGCGGGCGGCCACCGCCGAGCTCCTGGCCGACCCGGTCACCACGGCGCCGGGCGCGGTACCGGTCCATGTCCGGGTGCACGGCGAGGACGACGTACGGGCCCTGGCCGGGCTGCCGGGGCTCTCCGGGTTCCGGCTGCCCAAGATCACCCATGCGGTGTCCGTGCACCATGTGGCGGCGGTGGCCCCCGGAGTACCGCTGTACCCCCTGCTCGAATCGGCGCTCGCGATCGAGCACGCCTACTCGATCGCGACGGCCCATCCGGATGTGCGGGGCATCGCACTCGGCGAGGCGGACCTCCGGGCCGATCTGGGGGTACGGGAGGACGCCGGGCTGGACTGGCCGCGCAGCCGGACCGTGGTCGCCGCGAGGGCGGCCGGTCTGCCGCCGCCCGCCCAGTCGGTGTTCCCGGACGTCCGGGACCTGGACGGGCTGTGGACGTCCTGCGGGCGGGGGCGGGCGCTGGGAATGCTCGGCCGGGCGGCGATCCACCCCCGGCAACTGGCGGTGATCGAGCGGGCCTTCAGGCCCACGGCCCAGGAGATCGAGGCGGCCGAGCAGATCGTGGCCGCCTCGTCGGTGGACGCGGGTGCGCTGGCGCTGCCGGACGGGCGGTTCGTGGACGCCGCGGTGGTGGCGTCGGCGCGCAGAACGCTGGCGCTCGGACAGCAGAACGCCGGACCGGCTGGAGTTACCAGCCTGTCCGGCGACTGAGGAGTCCGGGGGCGCCCCCGGGAAAGACGGTCAGATCTTCTCGGCCGCCTCGGGGGCGCCGTTCTTCTCCAGCCGGTTCTTCTCCGCGCTGTCCTTCCCGGCGTCGCTGTCCTTCCCGGCCTCGTCCTTGTCCGCGCTGTCCTTGTCCGCGTCGTCCTTGTCCGCGTCGTCGGTCACGCCGGTGGCCTCAGCGCCTGAGTCGTCCGTGGACTCGGCGTCGCCGTCCTTCGTCTCGGGCCCGGCGTCCTTCGACTCCGGGTCGACCGCGGCGGGCTCCACGACCGCCTCGCGTCCGGGGCGTACCTTCGCCGAGATCACGATGTACGTGACGGCGAGGACGAACACGATGATCGCGGTCCAGACGTTGAGGCGCAGGCCGAGCACGTGGTGGGCCTCGTCGACCCGCATGTACTCGATCCAGGCGCGGCCCGTGCAGTACGCCGCGACGTACAGCGCGAACGCCCGGCCGTGGCCGAGCTTGAAGCGGCGGTCGGCCCAGATCACCAGCAGCGCGACACCGATGCACCACAGCGACTCGTACAGGAAGGTCGGGTGGTAGGTGCCGGCGACCCGGTTCGGGCCCTCGCTGATCTTCAGCGCCCACGGGAGGTCGGTCGGCTTGCCGTACAGCTCCTGGTTGAACCAGTTGCCCCAGCGGCCGATGGCCTGGGCGAAGGCGATACCGGGGGCCAGCGCGTCGGCCCAGGCGGGCAGCGGGATACCGCGCCGGCGGCAGCCGATCCAGGCACCGACCGCGCCGAGCGCGATCGCGCCCCAGATACCGAGGCCGCCTTCCCAGATCTTGAAGGCGTCCACCCAGTTCTCACCGTCGCTGAAGTACAGCTGATAGTCGGTGATGACGTGGTAGAGCCGGCCGCCGACGAGACCGAAGGGCACGGCCCACACGGCGATGTCGGCGACGGTGCCGGCTCTGCCGCCCCGGGCGATCCAACGCTTGTTGCCGAGCCAGACGGCGACAAAGACACCGATGATGATGCAGAACGCGTAGCCGCGGAGCGGGATCGGGCCGAGATCGATCACGCCGGTCGACGGGCTGGGAATGAAGGCAAGGTTCATGACGGGGTCGACGCTACCCTGCCGGGTGGCACGTACGGCAAGCCACCCGGCAACGTCTGGGTAACGAGGCGTCCCCTTGGACGCCCGCCCCGCACCCCGTCAGGACCCCGAGGGGGCCGGAGTGGCCGTGCCCGGCTTCTTGCCCTTGTTGGCCTCGGCGACCCACTTCTTGAGGTTCGCGGCGGAGATCTGCTCGTCGCCCTTCTTCGGGAAGATGGACACCCCGTTGAGCAGTGCGGTCGGTGTGCCCTGGAACCCGCCGTTACGGAACGCCGTGTCGGACTTGGTGACCCAGCTGTCGTGCTTGCCGCTCTCCACACAGCTGCGGAATCCGGGCGTGTCGAGACCCTCGACCTTGCCCGCCAGCTCGATCAGCTTGCTGTTCCGGCCGAAGGCGTCGTCGGACTCGGCGGGCTGATTGCTGTAGAGGATGTCGTGGTACGCGGGGAACTTGCCGACGTCCTGGGCGCAGGCGGCCGCGTTGGCGGCGCGCAGCGAGCCGTCACCGCCGAGATTGCCGTCGATGATCGTGGCGAGGTGGTACTCCACCTTGATCCGGCCGCTGTCCGCCAGCTCCGCGATCGTGTCCCGGAAGGCGTTCTCGAACTGGGCGCAGACCGGGCAGCGGAAGTCCTCCCAGATCGTGAGCGTGGACGGGGCGTCGGCCGCTCCGACCGGGATGGTGAGCGCGTCCTTGCCGGTGGCGCCCGAGGGGGCGACGGCGGGGCCCGCCCCGTTGCCACCGCTGTCGTCGTCGCCCGCGTTGGCGGCGATCAGTCCGGCCACGGCCGCCAGGGCCAGCACGCCGACCACTGCGGCCGAGACGATCAGTGTGCGCCGGCGGCGCTCGCGCGCCTTGTCCCGCTCGCGCTGCTGGGCAAGGCGCTCACGCGCGGCTCTGTTTCCCTCACGGTTCTCGCTCACACCCGCAGCAACGAACCGGGGAGGCACGTACGCGCCTCCCCGGTCACAGTTCCACCCATTTGGGTGACGCCTGATATCAGCGCTTTCGAACACCTTCGGCCAGTTCGCCCGCCAGGGCGCGGACGGCGGCCAGACCGGCCGCCTCGTCGGGGGCGTCCAGCATGCCCTTGACGAAGGCCGAGCCGACGATCACTCCGTCGGCGAAGCCCGCGACCTCGGCGGCCTGCTCGGCGTTGGAGACACCGAGGCCGACGCAGACGGGGAGGTCGGTGGTGGCACGGGTGCGGCGCACCAGGTTCTGGGCCTCGTCGCCGACCGACTCGCGGGTGCCGGTGACGCCCATGAGCGAGGCGGCGTACACGAAGCCGGAGCCCGCCGCGGTAATGGTGGCCAGCCGGGCGTCCTGGCTGCTGGGCGCGACGACGAACACGGTCGCGAGGCCGTGCTTGTCGGCGTGCTCACGCCAGACGGCGGACTCCTGGACCGGCAGGTCGGGCAGGATGCACCCGGCCCCGCCCGCCGCGGCCAGCTCGGCGGTGAAGCGCTCGATGCCGTACCGGTCGATGGGGTTCCAGTACGTCATGATCAGGATCGGGGCGCCGGTCGCCTCGTACGCCTCGCGGACCGTACGCATCACGTCGGCGATCCGGACGCCGCCGCGCAGGGCGATGTCGTCGGCGGTCTGGATGACCGGTCCGTCGAGCACCGGGTCGCTGTGCGGCAGCCCGACCTCGACGATGTCCGCGCCGCCCGCGACGACCGCCTTCACGGCCTCGATGCCGCCGTCGACGGTCGGGAAGCCGGCCGGGAGATACGCGATCAGCGCCGCCCGGTCCTCCCCCTTGGCCTTCGCCAGCGTCGAGCTCAGCAGTTCCGTGTTTCCGCTGTGCGTGCTCACTTGGCACCCCCGTCGTACAGGCCGAAGTAGCGGGCCGCCGTGTCCATGTCCTTGTCGCCGCGGCCGGAGAGGTTGATCAGGATCAGCCCGTCCTTGCCCAGTTCCTGTCCGACCTCCAGGGCGCCGGCCAGCGCGTGCGCGCTCTCGATGGCCGGGATGATGCCCTCGGTACGGGACAGGAGCAGCAGGGCCTGCATGGCGGCGTCGTCGGTGACCGCGCGGTACTCGCCGCGGCCGATGTCCTTGAGGTAGGAGTGCTCCGGGCCGATGCCCGGGTAGTCCAGCCCCGCCGAGATGGAGTACGGCTCGGTGATCTGGCCCTCGTCGTCCTGGAGGACGTAGGAGCGGGAACCGTGCAGGATGCCGGGCTCGCCCGCGGTCAGGGTGGCCGCGTGCTCGCCGGTCTCCACGCCGTGTCCGGCGGGTTCGCAGCCGATCAGGCGGACGTCCGCGTCCGGGATGAAGGCGTGGAAGAGCCCGATGGCGTTGGAGCCGCCGCCGACACAGGCGACCGCGGCGTCCGGCAGCCGGCCGGCCCGCTCCAGGATCTGGCGGCGGGCCTCGACACCGATCACCCGGTGGAAGTCGCGGACCATCGCCGGGAACGGGTGCGGGCCCGCGACCGTGCCGAAGAGGTAGTGCGTGCGGTCCACATTGGCGACCCAGTCGCGGAACGCCTCGTTGATGGCGTCCTTGAGGGTGCGCGAGCCGGACTTCACGGCGATGACCTCGGCGCCGAGCATCCGCATCCGCGCCACGTTCAACGCCTGCCGCTCGGTGTCGATCTCGCCCATGTAGATGGTGCATTCGAGGCCGAACAGGGCGCAGGCGGTCGCGGTGGCGACACCGTGCTGGCCCGCGCCGGTCTCGGCGATGACGCGGGTCTTGCCCATCCGCTTGGTGAGCAGCGCCTGGCCCAGCACGTTGTTGATCTTGTGCGAGCCGGTGTGGTTCAGGTCCTCGCGCTTGAGGAAGACCCGGGCCCCGCCCGCGTGCTCGGCGAAGCGCGGGACCTCGGTCAGCGCGCTGGGGCGGCCCGTGTAGTTGACCATGAGCTCGTTGAGCTCGGCGGCGAAGGCCGGGTCGGCCTTCGCCTTGTCGTACTCGACGGCGACCTCGTCCACGGCGGCGACGAGCGCCTCCGGGATGAACTTGCCGCCGTAGTCACCGAAATAGCCCTCGGCGCTGGGGGTCAGACCCTCGGGGTCCGGAATGAAGAAGTCAGAGGACATCCGACGTGCTCCTTGGCATGGCAACGGGTGGATTCACCGTATGCGCCGTGAGCGGAGCGCCACCGCGACCGGCGGGCGGTCGGGGCGGTGCGGTCGTACGTACGAGTGGGGTGGTGCGGGTACGTCGGCCGGGGCTCGCTACAGCGCGGACCCCGTGCGCCATCGCATGCCGTTGACCTGGCCGGGCTCGTCGCCGATCACATACCGCACCCGCCGGCCGTGGACGCGGCGCGCGGGGGCGCGGCAGCCACGGGGACGGCAGCCGCGCGCCAGCGGGGCGTGCGGGTCCCGGGCGCTCGCGGCGGCGGGGCGCAGGCCCGGCCGGATGCGGGGCACGGGGCGGTCGGCGGACATGGGCCGGGTCAGCCCCGTCCGTGCCGGAGTGCCGGGTGGGCGCCCGCGGCGACCAGGTCGGCGACGGCGGCGCGCGGGTCACGGCCGGTGACCAGGGACTCGCCGACGAGCACGGCGTCCGCGCCCGCGTTGGCATAGGCGATGAGGTCGTGCGGGCCGCGGACGCCGGACTCGGCGACCTTGACGATGTGGTCCGGGATCTCGGGGGCGACGCGCTCGAAGGTGGAGCGGTCGACCTTGAGGTCCTTCAGGTTGCGCGCGTTGACGCCGATGATCCTGGCTCCGGCGTCCACGGCACGCTCGGCCTCCTCCTCGTCGTGCGCCTCGACGATCGGCGTCAGGCCGATCGACTCGGCCCGCTCGATGAGCGAGACCAGGGCCTCCTGGTCAAGGGCGGCGACGATCAGCAGGGCGAGGTCGGCGCCGTAGGCGCGGGCCTCCCACAGCTGGTAGGAGGTGACGATGAAGTCCTTGCGCAGGACCGGGATGTCGACCTTGGCGCGGACGGCCTCCAGGTCGGCGAGCGAACCGCCGAAGCGGCGCTCCTCGGTGAGGACCGAGATGACGGACGCGCCGCCCGCCTCGTAGTCGGCGGCGAGCGCGGCCGGGTCGGCGATCGCGGCAAGGGCCCCCTTGGAGGGGGACGAGCGCTTGACCTCGCAGATGACGGTGACGCCCTCGCCGCGCAGGGCGGCGACTCCGTCCTTGGCCTGGGGGGCGCGGGCCGCGCGCTCCTTCAGCTCGTCGAGGCTGACGCGCGCCTGCCGCTCCGCGAGGTCGGCGCGTACGCCGTCGATGATCTCGTCGAGCACACTCACGCGAGCGGCCCCCTTCCGAAACGGTGATGAGGGAACAGGATCAGCCATCCCGATGGTATCCGCAGGAGGCCGCGGGGCTCGCATCCGGCTGGGTTGTGTCCCACTACCTGGGCATTCATGGTGCCAGCGCCGATCCGAAAGGCAGATTCCGGACGACGGAGAAGACCAGCAGAACGGCGCCGATCCCCCACCAGTGGACCGGTGCCAGACCGATCCGCAGGGGCTGCCCCCGGCCCGCCCTGACCATCCAGAGCACCCAGACGACGGCGAAGAGGAAGTAGCCGACGACGGCGACGGCATTGGCGCCGAACGCCGCGCCGATGTCGCCGTGGGCGAAGGCGTGGGCGCTGCGGAGCCCGCCGCAGCCCGGACAGTACAGCCCGGTGAGCCCCAGCAGCGGGCAGACCGGGTAGTGGCCGGGTTCATTGGGGTCGACCGTGGCGACGTAACCGAAGGCGGCGACGACGGCGGCCAGGATGCCCACGGGTGTGGCGAAGCGCCGCAGGCGCGAGGGGGGCACGGCGGGTGGTCGGGCGGGGGCGCCGTGGGCATGCGGCGGGGGCTCGGTCGCGTACGGGGGGTGCGGGGCGGACTGCGGGACCGGGCCCGGCCGGGCGGGCTGCGGTCCGGACCCCGGCGGCGCGGGCTGCGGCCCGGACCCCGGCTGCGGGGCCGGGCGGGCCGCCCCGGGGTCGGGGGGCGGGGCTGCGGCGGGAGAAGGCGAGGCGTCCACCCGCCGATTGTCCCCGCTCATACGGAAAGGCGCAGCCCGTGCCGGGCTGCGCCTCGCGTCGTGTCTCCGGCCGGGGCCGGACATGTCCCGGATCAGTGGGAGATCTGTGCCTGTCCGGCGCGGGCCCTGGCCGCCGCCATCTCGGACGACTCCTTCGGCATGCCGAGACCGGCGGCCTTCATGGCGAGGCCGACGACGCCGCCGACGAAGATGACGGCGATACCGGCCCAGAAGCCGAGCGGGTTGGCCGCGACCATGAAGACGCCTGCGACGCAGAAGCCGATGAACGAGATGATGACACCGGTCCAGGCGGCCGGGGTGTGTCCGTGGCTGCTGCCCGCCATGAGTTGCTCCTCGTTGGTGTTGCGCTGTGGGTATCGCCGTGGCTGTCGCCGCGGGGAAAGCTCACGGCCATTGTCCCGTACGTGCCGGTAGGACGTGAGCTGGGGGGTCATGCCTCGCGCGTCGGGTCCTCGCCGCGGTCCATGGCCTTCCACAGGTCCTCGGGCCGGTCGGGATCCGGAGCGGTGCGGGGGGCCCTGCCGGGGCGCGGGGTGCCGTCGCGTTCGTACCGTCCCGACATGGTGGGCCAGCGGCTGCCGTAGCGCAGGGCGAGCAGTCCGGCGAGCAGGATCAGCACGCCGCCGACGGCCGTGACGTAGGGCCAGGCGGTGTGGCCGAGGGCGCCGACCGTGGCAGAGGCGTCACCGGTGGACCGGGCGGCCTTCGCGTCGAGGGCCGAGCTGTCGAAGGCACCGGACCAGGCGCTGAGCGCGGCGCCGAGGCCGCTGAGGGCGAGGAGCCCGGCGACGGCCAGGCGTCCGGCGCCCCGCACGGCGAAGACGGCGACGAGCGCGGCCAGGGCGACTATGGCCAGGGCGGCCGGCAGCCCGGTGACATCCTGGCCGTCCGCGGACAGCGGCAGGGCACCGCCGCCCACGGTGGCCCTGCCCTCGGCCCATGTCTGGCCGGAGGCGAGGAGGACGACGGTCGCGCCGATCGCGCCGAGGAACAGACCGGCGGCCAGACTGCGTCGGCTTCCCGCGCTGTCGGGGGCGGAGTCGGACGCGGCGGCTCGGGCACGGGGCTGGGGTACGGGGACGGCACTCACGCCCTCCACTATCCCCTACCGCTCCGGTGCTCGCGGAGCCGGTTGGCCGTATGGACGGCCCGCAGGACGGCGGCGGCCTTGTTGCGGCATTCGGTGTCCTCGGCGACGGGGTCGGAATCGGCGACGATCCCGGCTCCGGCCTGTACGTACGCGGTGCCGTCGCGCAGCAGCGCGGTGCGGATGGCGATGGCGGTGTCGGAGTCCCCGGCGAAGTCGAGGTAGCCGACGCAGCCTCCGTACAACCCGCGGCGGGTGGGTTCGAGCTCCTCGATGATCTGCATCGCCCGCGGCTTGGGGGCCCCGGAGAGGGTGCCCGCCGGGAAGCAGGCGGTGAGGACGTCGAAGGCGGTGCGGTCCTCGGTGACGCGGCCGGTGACGGTGGAGACGATGTGCATCACGTGGGAGTACCGCTCGACCGACATGAAGTCGACGACCTCGACGCTGCCGGGTTCGCAGACGCGCCCGAGGTCGTTGCGGCCGAGGTCGACGAGCATCAGGTGCTCGGCGCGTTCCTTCGGGTCGGCGAGCAGTTCCTCGGCGAGCGCCTGGTCCTCCTGCGGGGTGGCGCCGCGGTGCCGGGTCCCGGCGATCGGGTGGACCATGGCGCGCCCGTCCTCGACCTTGACGAGGGCTTCGGGGCTGGAGCCGACGACATCGAACCCGTCGAAGCGGAAGAGGTACATGTACGGCGACGGGTTGGTGGCGCGCAGCACCCGGTAGACGTCCAACGCGCTTGCCGTGCACGGGGTTTCGAAGCGCTGGGAGGGGACGACCTGGAAGGCCTCACCGGCCCTGATGCGTTCCTTGATGTCCTCGACGGCGTCCTGGAACTCCTCGCCGCCCCACAGGGCGGTGTACGGCGGCAGCTCGGACGGGGGCAGGACGGCGGGGGCGTTCTCCACGGGGCGGCGCAGGTCCTGCTCCATGGCGTCGAGCCGGGCGACGGCGTCCGCGTACGCCTCGTCGACGCCGGTCGCCAGGTCGTTGTGGTTGATCGCGTTGGCGATCAGCAGGACCGTGCCGTCCCAGTGGTCCAGGACGGCGAGGTCCGAGGTGAGGAGCATGGTCAGTTCGGGGAGTTCCAGGTCGTCCCCGCCGTGCTCACCGATCTTCTCCAGGCGGCGCACGATGTCGTACCCGAGGTAGCCGACCATGCCACCGGTGAAGGGCGGCAGTCCCTCGTCGGCGACCAGGTCGCGCGGGGTGTGCAGGGTCTCGACGGTGGCGCGCAGCGCCTGGAGCGGGTCCCCGGCGGCGGGGACGCCGACGGGCGGGGTGCCGAGCCAGTGGGCCTGCCCGTCGCGGGCGGTGAGGGTGGCGTCGCTGCGTACGCCGATGAAGGAGTAGCGGGACCAGGTGCGGCCGTTCTCCGCGGATTCGAGGAGGAAGGTGCCGGTCCGCTCGGCCGCGAGCTTGCGGTACAGCCCGACCGGGGTGTCGCCGTCCGCGAGGAGCCGGCGGCTGACGGGGATGACGCGCCGGTCGACGGCCAGCTTGCGGAAGGTGTCGAGATCCATGGCCGGTGACCTTACTGCGTCGTGAGGGGGAGGACGTCCGCGTCGAAACAGGTGCGGTCCCCCGTGTGGCAGGCGGCACCCGTCTGGTCGACCTTCACCAGGACGGTGTCGGCGTCGCAGTCCAGGGCGACGGACCTGACCCGCTGGATGTGTCCGGAGGTGTCGCCCTTGACCCAGTACTCCTGGCGGCTGCGCGACCAGTAGGTGCAGCGGCCGGTGGTGAGGGTGCGGTGCAGCGCCTCGTCGTCCATCCAGCCGAGCATCAGCACCTCGCCGGTGTCGTACTGCTGGGCGATGGCGGGGACCAGGCCGTCGGCGCCGCGCTTGAGGCGGGCGGCGATGGCGGGGTCGAGGCTGCTGGCGGGCGGCGGGGTGCCGGGCGTGCTGGTCATGGGGTCCATTGTGCCGTGGTGGCGGGAACCGGCCGGGCGGGCGTCCACTGGGCGGACCGCGGGGACCGGTCGTACGCTGGCGGTCATGTCGACCCATGCGAAGCGTGAACGTCTTCTGCTTGCCGACCTGTTGGAGGCGGCAGGTCCCGAGGCCCCGACCCTGTGCGACGGATGGAACGCCCGCGACCTGGCCGCCCATGTGGTGGTGCGCGAGCGGCGGCCGGACGCGGCGGGCGGGCTGCTCGTGGGCGCGCTGCGGAGCCGGATGGAGCGGGTGCAGGCCGAATTCGCGGCGAAGCCGTACGAGGAGCTGATCCAGCTGATCCGTACGGGCCCGCCGCGATTCTCCCCGTACTCCCTCAAGCAGCTCGACGAGGTGGCCAACACCATCGAGTTCTACGTCCATACGGAGGACGTGCGCCGGGCCCAGGCCGACTGGTCGCGGCGGGAGCTGGACCCGGTCTTCGCCGATGTGCTGTGGTCGCGCACCGAGAAGATGGCACGGCTGCTGGGCCGCAGGTCCCCGGTGGGGATGGTGCTGCGCCGGCCGGACGGCCAGACGGCGGTGGCGCACAAGGGCACCCCGGTGGTGACGGTGACCGGGGAGCCGGGGGAGCTGCTGCTGTTCGCGTTCGGGCGGCAGGACGCGGCGACGGTGGAGCTGGACGGCGACAAGGAAGCGGTGACCCGGCTGCACACGGCCCAGCTGGGGATGTAGCCCTCGCACCTCATGGGCCCGTACCGGGCCGGGTCCGGTACGGGCCGGTGCGTGCGGGGGCCGAGGCGTACGGGGCCGGGCCCGTGACGTGCCGGGCTCAGCCCGGCAGCTCGGCGTGGCGGAGCCGGGTGAAGGACAGGCCGATGACGGCGCCCGCCGCGCACAGCGCCGCGCTGGCGACGAAGACCGGGCCGGTGCCCCAGGCGGCGACGGCCGCGCCGGTGACCGGGTAGCTGAGCGGTGCGACGGCGTGGGTGAAGAGCGTCGAGACCGAGGTGACCCGGCCGAGGTAGGCGGGTTCGGTCGCGGTCTGCACGAGCGCCGAGCACAGGGCGCCGCCGAGGCCCATGAAGAGCCCGACGAGGGCGGCGACCGCGGCGGCCAGGGCCACCGACGGGGCGTACGCGAGGGCACCGACGCCGACCGCGCCGGTCAGCACGGTCACGCACATCACGAGCCCGCCGCGCGGCACCCGGCCCCGGACCGCGAGCAGCAGGGCGGCCGCGCCCGCGCCGATACCGAACGCGGCGGCGATCCATCCCATGCCGGTGGCGCCCCAGTCGCGCTGCCGGGCGAGCAGGATCAGTCCGAGGTTGAGCGGTCCGACGAAGCCCAGTTCGCTGACGGCGATGACGAGCAGCAGCGGCCCGAGCAGCGGATGGCGGCGGATGTGGCGCAGCCCGTCGGTCAGCTCCTGCCAGGCCGTGCCGGATCGCTCGGTGGCGTCGCTTTCGGGCAGCGGCCGGATCCGTACGGCCAGGAGCAGGGGCAGCGACACGGCGAAGAGCACCCCGGCGGCGGCGAAGGCGAGCACGGGCCCGCCGAGGGCGACCGCGAACCCGCCGAGCGGGGCGCCGAGGACATTGGCGGCGCGGGAGGAGAGTCCGCGCAGCCCCTGGATCCTGGTGAGCTGTCCGGCGGTACTGATCCGGGGCGGCAGGGCACCGACGGCGGGCAGGAACAGGGCGTCGACCACGCCGAAGACCAGCGCGACGGCGATCAGCATCCACAGCGCGGGCGAGGTGAACAGCAGGGCGCCCGCCAGGCCCAGGACGACGACGCAGCGCGCGATGTCGCTGCCGATGACGACGCGGCGCGGGCCGAACCGGTCGGCGAGCACTCCCCCGCCGAGCATCAGCAGGGCCCTGGGTATGGAGCCGACGGCGAGCACGATTCCGGTCTGGGAGGCGCTGCCGGTGCGGGCGGCGGCCCAGGCGAGGGCCATGTAGTAGACGCTGTCGCCGATCATCGACGCGGTGTACGCGCCGAGCCAGCGCAGCACGTTGCCGTCGCGGTGGGCGGGGCGCTCGGCGGGAGCGGCCGGGCCGGTGGCCGTGAGGGTGGTGCCGGTCATGGGGGTCGTCCTCTCGGGGCGCGCCGCGTCAGGTGCGGAACGGGAATCCGTACACATGCAGGGCGACGTTCTCGCGGCCCTCCGTGTCGCCCGCCTCGAAGCGGTCGCGGCCCCGGTCCTCGTACCGCTTGACCAGGTCGTGCATCTCCCGGCCGAGGGAGGCGAGCTCGTCGGCGGTGAGCGTGGCCAGGTACTCGGAGCTGAAGGAGGCACTGCGCCACTGCGCCGACCAGGTCCGGTACGAGTCGAGGAAGCGGCGGTGGAGTTCGATGTGCTGGTCGAACGAGAGGCGGCCCACGGCGGAGTGCGTGGCGGCCTTCTCGGGTGCGTCGTCGAAGTCCTCGCTGTGGAAGGTCAGCCCCTTGGAGGCGGGCCGCCACCAGCGCTCGCGGCCGTCCGTTCCCTGCCCCTCGGCCTCCTCGATCAGCCCGTGGTCGGCGAGCCTGCGCAGGTGGTAGCTGACCAGGGAGACGGCCTCGTCGACCTGTTCGGCCAGCTGGGAGGCGGTGGCCGAGCGGGCGATGTAGAGCGCCCGGTAGAGCTTCATCCGCAGGGGGTGACCGAACGCCTTGAGGGTGTCGAGGTCGGAGACGCGGCGGGGTTCGTTGCTGGGCATGCCCCCACCGTAGAAAGAAAAGGAAACTTGCGCAATATTTATTGCGCAATAAATGCTGCGGGTTCTCGCCGACTGTCGGCTGCCGGGTGACGCGTGACGGCCCGGCGGGATCGGCGGGTTCGGCGTTTCGGCAGGACCGGCGGGTTCGGCGTTCCGGCGGGATCGGCGGGATCGGCGGGTCCGGCGGTGTCGGCAGGACCGGCGGGATCGGCGGGTCCGGGGCTCTCAGGCGCCCAGCAGCCGTCGAGCGGCCAGCGCCAGGGACACCTCGACCGCGTCCGAGGGCCGGGTCAGGCACCGCCCCGTGAGCTGCTCGAACCGCCGGAGCCGGTTGAGCACGGTGTTGCGGTGGCAGTACAGCCGCGCTCCGGCACGCTGCGCCGACCCGTCCGAGTCCAGCCACGCCGTGAGGGTCGCGATGAGGACGTCCCGGTCGGCGGGGTCCAGTCGGCCGAGCGGCCCCAGCACCCGGGCCGCGAGCGCGGCGCCGAGGTCCGGGGAGGAGACGACGAGGGCGGCCGGCAGGTGCTCGTCGAGCAGGACCACTCCCCCGGCCGCCGGGCAGGCCCGCAGCGCGGTCTGCGCCAGCCTCCTCGCGTCGCCGAGCGCGGCAAGCCCCTCCACGACCGAGCTGATCCCGGTCCGGGTACCGGCCGGGGCCGACAACTCGGCTGCGATCAGGGCGAGTTCCCCCGGAGCGGCGGCGGTGTCGGTACCGCCGTCCGGGCCCGCAGCGTCCTCGCCCGTTCCGCCCTCCACCGACGTGTCCGCCGGCGCCGCCCCGCCCAGCGGCAGGATCGCCAACTCGCCCTCCGGAGCCGAGTGCCAGAGCACCGGCGTGCCCGCGGGCAGGGTCAGCGGCGGCAGGGCGGCGTCGTGCGGGGCGCGGTGGGCGACCGAGGCGGGCCGGACGGCCGGGACGGCCTGGACAGACGAGATGACCGGGACGGCCGAGGCAGGCGGGACGGCTTGGACGGCCGGGACGGCTTGGACGGCGAGCACCGCGTACCGGCCGTGCTCCGGGATGCCCAGCATCGCCGCCGCGTCCGGCAGATCCGCGATCCGGGCCGTGCCGTCCAGCAGCGCGGCCGTGATCAGCCGCTGCTGGTTCTCACGGCGCCAGGTCAGCCGTCGTTCGGCCTGGCGGTAGGCGTCGGCCACCACCCCGCAGTGCTCGTCCACGAAGTTCCAGACGTCGGCGGCGACATGGACGAGCAGCCGTACGTCGTCGGGGTTCCGACGGGCGGTCTCGTCGACGAGGTCCTGCCAGACCATCGCCCCGCCCATCCGGAAGGCGTGCAGGACGGCGTCGAGCGGCACGCCCTGCCCGGCCCGGATCTCGCCGATCCACCGCGAGGTGCGGTGGGCGGCCTCCCGGAACTCCCGTGGCTGGATCAGCGAGCCGACGTTGTGCCGCAGCGAATGGTGGACCTCCTGCCAGACCTCGGACCGGTCGGCCTCGATCGCCGGGCGGTAGCCGGGTTCCTGTTCGTACAGGGCGTCGACGAGCCGCTCCGTGAGCTCCGGCAGCGCCGCGACGAGGACCCGCGCGGCCCGGTGCAGCACCTCGACGGCCTCGCGGTCGGCCAGCGAACGGAAGCGTCGCGGCGACGGCACCGCGGAGGGCGGACCGTGCGGTGCCCGGATCCGTGAACGTACGACCTGTGGCATGGCGGCCTCCACCGGGAATCGGCCGGCTCCGGGTCGGGCCGGCTCGGGCACCCGGCCCGGCAGTGGGCGCGAGCACGACCGAATGATCCTGACGGTCGCAGAATGACATACCGCCCGGTCGGTACCTAGAGGTCTGCGGAATACTTCTCATCACGGTCCGGCAACCTCCCGGACACATGAGGGACTTCCGGCCGGCCACCGGCGAACAGCCGGGCCAGTTCGGTCCGGGAGCGGATGCCCAGCGCGGCGAAGACATTGCGCAGATGGTGGTCGACGGTCCGGGGGCTCAGGGAGAGCCGCTCCGCCACTTCGCGGTTGGTGGCGCCCTCGGCCACACAGCGGGCGATGCGCCGCTGCTGCGGGGTGAGCCCGGCCGACGGCCCGGTCCCTCCGGTCTCCGGTACGTCCACCGCCTCCCCCGCCGCCCGCAGTTCCCCGCCCGCCCGGACCGCCCAGGCGCGTGCGGAGCAGCGTTCGAAGGCGACGAGGGCGTCGCGCAGCGGGCCGCGGGCCTCCCTGGTACGGCGCCGGCGGCGCAGCCACTGCCCGTACAGCAGCTGGGTGCGGGCCCGTTCGAAGCCGCCGTCGGCCCGGTCGTGATGGGCCAGGGCTTCCGCGTACCGGGCGGCGGCCTCCTCCGGGGGTGCCAGCAGGGCCCGGCAGCGGGCGAGCTGGGCGGGGGCCTGCGGGTCGGCGGTGTTCGCGCTCCACCGAGCGAACTCGGCGACGGCCGTGGCGAGTCCGGCCGCCGTCGCGCCGTCGCCGTCGTCGGCGGCCCGCCCGGAGAGCACGGCCGCCTCGATGTAGCAGGGCACGGCGAGCATCCGGGCGGCGAAGTGGCCCTGGTGCGGTCCCGGCCGCACCAAGGGCGCGAGCCGGGCCGCCGCCTCACCGGGGCGCCCGCAGGCCAGGTCCGCGCGGGCGACCGCCCAGGTGGCGAGGGTCACCGCCTGGGCGAGCCCGTGCGGCCCCGCCGCGGCCAGGGCGGCGTCGTGGTGGGCGGCGCAGACCTCCGCGGGGCCCTCCACCGACGCGGCGAGGGCCAGCACGGCGTGCAGGTGGGCGGAGGCGTTGGGCTGTCCGGTACGGCGCGCGGCGTGCAGTCCCTCCAGCGCGTGGGCGCGGGCCCCGGCGTGCCGTCCGGCCCGCAGTTCGGCGTAGGCGAGGTGTTCCAGGGCCCGCGGCAGCAGTTCGTCGGGCCCCTTCGTGCGTACGGCGGCGAGTGCCCGCGCCCCGGCCCGGCAGGCGGCGTCGACCTCGCCGAGCACCAGGGCCGAGACTCCGGCCCGCAGCAGGGCGGGCGGGTCCTCGGTGCGGTCGGCGAAGTCGAGGCACCGGCGCAGCAGGGCATGCCCTTCGGCGGTACGTGAACCCAGTACGGCGCACATTCCGGCCCGGTACCGGTCCAGGGCACGGTCGGGCGACGCGAGGGGGATGCGGCGCATCGCGTCCAGGTAGGCGCGGGCGTCGCCCGTCGCCCAGGCGGCCTCGGCCGCGCCGAGCAGGGCGTCGAGGGTGCGGCGGGGGTCGTGCGGGGCGAGCAGCGCGGCCGCGGCGAGGAGCGCTTCCCTGGCGTCGGCCGCGGGTCCGGCGCGCAGGGCGAGCATGCCGTGCACATAGGGGGCGAGGCCGCCTTCCGGGGCACCGGCCGGACCGCGACGGGCCAGCAGCGCGCGGGTCCGGGCCGGGTCGCCCGCGAGCCTGGCGTGGTCGGCGGCTTCGGCGAACCGCGCGGCGCGCAGGGTGGCGTCGGTGGAGAGCACGGCCGCGCGGACCAGCGCGGCGGACCGTTCGGCGGGCGGGCGCGGGGCCACGGCGGCGGCCGCCAGCAGTCCGGCGAGCGCGGCGTCGGGGCCCGGGACGGCGCAGGCCCGCTGGACGAGCGCGGGCAGCGGCGGCCGCTGCGGCGAGGCAGCCGCCAGCAGGGTGGCGAGCAGGCCGTGGGCGGCGCGGCGGCGCTCCGGCGGCGCGTGGCGCAGGACGGCGCGGCCCAGCAGCGGGTGGCGGAAGTGGACGCGGCTGCCCACGCGTTGGAGTGCGCTCACGGTTCCGGCGGGCCCGAACAGCGCACGGTCCACCACCGCGGGGGCCAGGCCCGCCCGGTTGCCCGCCCGCAGCAGCAGGGCGGTCTCCGACCCGGTGCCCTCGGGTTCGTGTTCCTGGGCCGCCGCGGCGAGCAGGAGCAGGGTGCGGGTGTCGGCCGGGAGTCCGTCGAGGTGGGCGGCGTGGTCGGCCAGCACGCTTTCGCCGCCGGGCAGCGGGTAGGGCAGCGGGGTGCGTCCGGTCAGCTGGTCGGGGGTGAGGCGGCCCGCGAGTCCGGCGAGCAGGCGCGGGTTTCCGGCCGCCTCCCGCAGCAGCTCGCTCCGTACGACCGGGTCGGGCTCACCGGCGTCGTCGGTGAGCCGGTCCAGGAACGCCGAGGCCGCGTCCTCGTCCAGGGGCCCGAGCCGGACGGCGGGCAGTCCGGCGAAGCAGGTCTCCGCGGCGGCACCGCTCCTGTCGACGGCACCGATCCCCTCGACAGCGGTGATCAGCACGGCGACCCGGCTGCCCGCACCGAGCCGGCGGGCCGCGAAGGCGAGGGCGGCCCGCGAGGCGGGGTCCCAGGCGTGGGCGTCGTCCACGCAGACCAGCAACGGCCGTTCGGCGCCGAGTTCCCGCAGCAGGGCGAGCAGGGCGCCAGGGGTGATGCCGTTGCGCAGTACGAGGTCGGGCGGTACGGGCAGGGGGCCCGGCGCGGAACAGAGCAGGGCGTGCAGCCCGCTGTGCGGCAGGTGGCGTTCGGCGGGGGCCGCGGCGGCCTGGAGCAGGTGCCCCGCACCGCGGTCCCGGTGGGCGGCGGCGGCCTGGAGCAGGAGGGCGGTGCGGCCGAGGCCCGGGGGTGCGGTCAGTGCGAGCGCACCGCCGTCGCCCCGGTGCAGTCGGGCCAACAAGGTTTCCAGGATGGCGAGTTCACCGCTGCGGCCGTACAGCCGGGGCGGACTGTGCACGGTCGATGGGGTCACACCCGCACGTTACTTCCGCGTAACGAGTCCCGGAAGGTCCGCGTCCGCCGGCCCGTCCGGGGCGGCCCGGTGCGGTGCGGACTCACAGGGCGGAGGCGGGGGCGCTGTGCACGGGCACACACGGGGAGGGGGCGGAAGCGCACGCACGGCCGGGAGCACCTACGCGGAGGGGTTGGGAGCACACGCGTGGAAGGGCCGGACCGTCCGCGCCGGTCCGGCCCCCCTCCCCCCGACTACGAGGTGTGCGGGCAGTTGCCCCGGTACTCGGCGATGGTCAGGCTCGCCTGCGGGATCGGGCAGAGGAACTGCTCGTAGCGGGTGTCATTGTCGATGAAGCGCTTCAGCCACGAGATGCTGTACTTGGCGATCGTGGTGTTGGAGCTGTTCGGGGTGAAGTGCGTGGCGCCCCGCAGCTCCAGGTACGCCTTGTCCAGCGAGCCGGGCAGCGACCTGTAGAACGGATCGGAGTGCGTGGCGACGGGGGCGATCGTGTCGCCGTCGGCTCCCACCACCAGGGTGGGGGTGCGCAGTTCGGGCCAGGTGGTGTCGAGGTTCCAGCCGGTCAGCGGGATCGCCGCCTTGAGCGAGGTGCGGCTCTTCGCGGCCTCCAGCGTGCCGCCGCCGCCCATGGAGTGGCCCATCACTCCGAGCCGGGTGGCGTCGACCCGGCCGCGCACCGAGCTGTTCTTGGTCAGGTAGTCGAGGGCCGCGAGGAGTTGACGGCCACGGCTGTCGGGCTGGTCCAGCGTGGTGTTGGTGTCGATGGTGAAGACGACGAAGCCCTGCGAGGCCAGGCGCGGGCCCAGCCAGGCTATGGAGGACTGGTAGGCGGTGAAGCCGGGCGAGATGACGACCGCGCCGAAGGTGCCGTCGGCGGTGGACGTCGGGTAGTAGATGGTGCCGCCGCCGAAGCCGCTGACGCTCAGCGAGGAGACCGAGGTCTGCGAGGTGGCGTAGGAGCCGCGGCTCGCCTCGATGCTGGAGACGGTCGGTGCCGGTCCGCGCTCGTAGGGGTTGTCGGCGGCCTGGGCGCCGGGGACCAGCGCGGTCATCAGACCCGCGGTCGCGGCTGCGGCGGCCAGCAGGCCCTTGAGGGTACGGGAGCGGCTCTTGGCGGTCCGGGGGCGCGGGGAGGTGTCGCCGGAGGGGAGGTGCTGCTGCACGAGGGGGGTCCTCTCGGTTGTGGCGGAACCACACCGCACGGGGACCGAGAACCCGTCGTCCGGGGCTGTCGGGGTGCACCGCGTGGGTACCGCCGTTGTTCGTTGGCGGTCGTCACTTTCGCGGTGCACCCCTGGGGTGCGCATCGGCGAGATCGCCGGTCCTGAGGACCGGCCCCCTCGCCGCTTCTGTCAGCGGACCGGGTGTCCGGCTTCCCGCAGAGCGCCCTTGACCTCGGAGATGCGCAGGTCACCGAAGTGGAAGACGGACGCGGCGAGCACCGCGTCGGCGCCCGCCTCGACGGCCGGCGCGAAGTCCGCGAGCCGGCCGGCGCCACCGGAGGCGATGACGGGGACGGTGACGTGTGCGCGTACCGCCGTGATCATCTCGGTGTCGTAGCCGTCCTTGGTGCCGTCGGCGTCCATCGAGTTGAGCAGGATCTCTCCGGCGCCCAGCTCGGCGGCCCGGTGGGCCCATTCCACGGCGTCGATGCCGGTGCCCCTGCGGCCGCCGTGCGTGGTGACCTCGAAGGTCCCCCGCGCGGTGCGCCGGGCATCGACGGAGAGCACGAGCACCTGGCGCCCGAAGCGTTCGGCGATCTCGCGGATCAGGTCGGGGCGGGCGATGGCGGCGGTGTTGACGCCGACCTTGTCGGCCCCGGCTCGCAGCAGCTTGTCGACGTCGTCCGGGGTGCGGACGCCGCCGCCGACGGTGAGCGGGATGAAGACCTGCTCGGCGGTGCGGCGCACCACGTCGTAGGTCGTCTCGCGGTCGCCGCTGGAGGCGGTGATGTCGAGGAAGGTCAGCTCGTCGGCGCCCTCGGCGTCGTACAGCTTGGCCATCTCGACGGGGTCACCGGCGTCCCGCAGGTTCTGGAAGTTGACGCCCTTGACGACCCGGCCGTTGTCGACGTCCAGGCAGGGGATGACGCGTACCGCGAGGGTCACCGCGCACCTGCCCGGTGGGCCTCGACCTCGACCTCGACGACGAGGCCGGGATCGACGAGGCCGGACACGATGATCATGGACGCGGCGGGGCGTACGGCGTCGAACAGCTCCTTGTGGGCGCGGCCGACGTCGTCCACGTCGCGGGCGTGGGTGAGGTACATCCGGGTACGGACGACGTCCTCGCGGCCGAGGCCCGCCGCCTTCAGCGCCTCGAACGCGACCTCGAAGGAGGTGATGGTCTGCTCGTACGGGCTGCCCGCCGAGATCTGGCCGTTGACCACGGAGGTGCAGCCGGACACCAGGACCAGGCCGCCCGGGAGTTCCACGGCGCGGGAGTAGCCGAACTTCTCCTCCCACGGGGCGCCCGAGGCGAAGCGGCGTACGGAGTCGCTCATTCCGAGACCGCCTTCAGTGCCTCTTCCAGGGTGAACGCCTCGGCGTACAGCGCCTTGCCGACGATCGCGCCCTCGACACCGTCCGGGACGAGCGAGGAGATGGCCCGCAGATCGTCCAGCGAGGAGACGCCGCCGGAGGCGACGACGGGCTTGTCGGTGGCGGCGCAGACGTTCTTCAGGAGTTCCAGGTTGGGGCCCTGGAGGGTGCCGTCCTTGGCGATGTCGGTGACGACGTAGCGGGCGCAGCCCTCGGAGTCGAGGCGGGCGAGGGTCTCGTAGAGGTCGCCGCCGTCGCGGGTCCAGCCACGGCCGCGCAGCGTCGTGCCGCGTACGTCCAGGCCGACCGCGATCTTGTCGCCGTGCTCGGCGATGACCTTGGCGACCCACTCGGGGGTCTCCAGGGCGGCGGTGCCGAGGTTGACCCGGCGGCAGCCGGTGGCGAGGGCCGCGGCGAGCGAGGCGTCGTCGCGGATGCCGCCGGACAGCTCGACCTTGATGTCCATGGCGCCGGCCACTTCGGCGATCAGCTTCCGGTTGTCGCCGGTGCCGAAGGCGGCGTCCAGGTCGACGAGGTGCAGCCACTCGGCACCGGCGCGCTGCCAGGCGAGGGCGGCCTCCAGCGGGGAGCCGTAGGAGGTCTCGGAGCCGGACTCGCCGTGGACGAGGCGGACGGCCTGGCCGTCGCGGACGTCGACGGCGGGGAGCAGTTCAAGCTTCGGCATTACAGCGTCTCGATCCAGTTGGTCAGCAGCTGGGCGCCGGCATCGCCGGACTTCTCGGGGTGGAACTGGGTGGCCCACAGCGCGCCGTTCTCGACGGCGGCCACGAACCGTTCGCCGTGCGTGGCCCAGGTGACCCTGGGGGCGCGGATCTTGGCGTTGGTGACTTCGAGGGACCAGTCGTGCGCGGCGTAGGAGTGCACGAAGTAGTACCGGGCCTCCGCGTCGAGACCGGCGAAGAGCCGGGAGCCCTCGGGGGCCTCGACGGTGTTCCAGCCCATGTGCGGTACGACGTCGGCCTTGAGCGGGCCGACGGTGCCGGGCCACTCGTCCAGGCCGTCCGTCTCCACACCGTGCTCGATGCCGCGCTCGAAGAGGATCTGCATGCCGACGCAGATGCCCATGACGGGACGTCCGCCGGAGAGCCGGCGGCCGATGATCCAGTCGCCGCGGGCCCGCTTCAGCCCGTCCATGCAGGCGGAGAAGGCACCGACGCCGGGCACCAGCAGCCCGTCGGCGTTCATCGCCCGGTCGTAGTCGCGGGTGATCTCGACGTCCGCGCCGACGTGGGCCAGGGCCCGCTCGGCGGAACGGACGTTGCCGAAGCCGTAGTCGAAGACGACGACCTTCTTGTTGTCGCTCACAGCTCGTTCCTCAGTCCCAGAGTCCCTGGATCCGCAGAATGCCTGCCAGCAGGCACATCACGGAGCCGATCGAGAGCAGGACGATGACGCCCTTGGGCATGCCCTGCTTCGCGAAGGAGTAGACGCCACCGGCCAGGAAGAGGCCGACGACGATCAGGATGGTGTTGAGGCCGGTCACAGCGCGCCCTTCGTGGAGGGGAGGATTCCGGCGGCGCGCGGATCATGCTCGCTGGCATAGCGCAGGGCGCGGGCGAGTGCCTTGAACTGGCACTCGACGATGTGGTGGGCGTTGCGCCCGTACGGTACGTGGACGTGCAGGGCGATCTGCGCCTGGGCGACGAAGGACTCCAGGATGTGCCGGGTCATCGTCGTGTCGTACTCGCCGATCATCGGCGCCATCTTCTCGGGCTCGGTGTGCACCAGGTAGGGGCGGCCGGAGAGGTCGACGGTGACCTGGGCGAGCGACTCGTCCAGCGGGACGGTGCAGTTGCCGAAGCGGTAGATGCCGACCTTGTCGCCGAGCGCCTGCTTGAAGGCGGCGCCGAGGGCGAGGGCGGTGTCCTCGATGGTGTGGTGGCTGTCGATGTGCAGGTCGCCGTCGGTCTTGACCGTGAGGTCGAACAGGCCGTGGCGGCCGAGCTGGTCGAGCATGTGGTCGTAGAAGCCGACTCCGGTGGCGACATCGACCTTGCCGGTGCCGTCGAGGTTGATCTCGACGAGCACGGATGTTTCCTTCGTGGTGCGTTCCACGCGGCCTACGCGGGGGCTCATGCGTCGTGCTCCTTCTTCATTTCGCGCACCGCATCGAGGAACGCGTCGTTCTCTGCCGGGGTGCCCGCGGAGACCCGCAGCCATCCCGGTACGCCGTTGTCCCGGACCAGGACGCCCCGGTCGAGGATCTGCTGCCAGGCGGTGTGGCTGTCGGCGAAGCGCCCGAACTGGACGAAGTTGGCGTCCGAGTCGGTCACGTCGTAACCGAGCGCGCGCAGTTCGTCCACGATCCGGTCGCGCTCGCTCTTGAGCCGGCCGACGTACCCCAGCAGCGTATCGGTGTGCTCCAGGGCGGCGAGCGCGGTGGCCTGGGTGATGGAGGACAGGTGGTACGGCAGCCGCACCAGTTGGACGGCGTCGACCACCGCCGGGTCGGCCGCGAGGTAGCCCAGGCGCAGTCCGGCGGCGCCGAACGCCTTGGACATCGTGCGCGAGAGGACCAGGTTGCGGCGGCCCTCGATCAGCGGGAGCAGCGAGGGGTGGTGGCTGAACTCGCCGTACGCCTCGTCGACGACGACCATCGAGGGGCCGGCCGCCTGGGCCGCCTCGTACAGCGCGAGGACGGTGCCGGCGTCGACGGCGGTGCCGGTGGGGTTGTTGGGCGAGGTGATGAAGACGACGTCGGGGCGGCGCTCGGCGATGGCCTGGCGGGCCGCCGCGACGTCGATGGTGAAGTCCTCGTTGCGGGGGCCGGAGATCCAGCCGGTGCCGGTGCCGCGCGAGATGAGGGCGTGCATCGAGTACGAGGGCTCGAAGCCGATGGCCGTACGCCCCGGTCCGCCGAAGGTCTGCAGCAGCTGCTGGAGGACCTCGTTGGAGCCATTGGCCGCCCAGACGTTGGCGAAGCCGACCTCGTGCCCGGCGGTGCGGGTGAGGTAGCGGGCCAGCTCGGTACGGAGCTCGACGGCGTCGCGGTCCGGGTAGCGGTTGAGATCGCGGGCGGCCTCGCGCACGCGCTCGGCGATCCGGTCGACGAGGGCCTCGGGCAGCGGGTAGGGATTCTCGTTGGTGTTCAGCCGGACCGGTACGTCGAGCTGGGGCGCCCCGTACGGCGACTGGCCCCGCAGCTCGTCGCGGATCGGGAGCGCGTCCCAGGCGTTGCCGGTGGTGCCGGTGGTGTTGGAGCTGTCGTTCGTCACTGCTGCGGGACCTTCCAGCCGAACCGTGCCTTGAGTGCGGCGCCGTGGGCGGGGAGGTCCTCCGCCTCGGCGAGGGTCACGACATGGTGGGTGACCTCGGCGAGCGCGTCGCGCGTGTAGTCGACGATGTGGATGCCGCGCAGGAAGGACTGCACGGACAGGCCCGAGGAGTGGCAGGCGCAGCCGCCGGTGGGCAGGACGTGGTTGGAGCCCGCGCAGTAGTCGCCGAGGGAGACCGGGGACCACGGGCCGACGAAGATCGCTCCGGCGTTGCGTACCCGGTCGGCGACGGCCGCGGCGTCCGCGGTCTGGATCTCCAGGTGCTCGGCGCCGTAGGCGTCGACGACCTTGAGTCCGTCGTCGAGGCCGGAGACCAGGACGACCGCGGACTGACGGCCGGCCAGGGCGGGCCCGATCCGGTCCGTGACGTGCTTGGACACGGCGACCTGCGCGGCCAGTTCGGCCTCGGTGGCGGCGGCCAGCTCCGCGGAGTCGGTGACGAGGACGGCGGCGGCCATCGGGTCGTGCTCGGCCTGGCTGATCAGGTCGGCGGCCACGTGCGCCGGGTCGGCGGTGGCGTCGGCGAGGATCGCGATCTCGGTGGGGCCCGCCTCGGCGTCGATGCCGATACGGCCCTTGAGCAGGCGCTTGGCGGCGGCGACGTAGATGTTGCCGGGGCCGGTGACCAGGTTGACGGGAGCGCAGCCGCCCGCTTCCGGGGTCCCGTACGCGAACATCGCGATGGCCTGGGCGCCGCCCGCCGCGTACACCTCGTCGACGCCGAGCAGGGCGCAGGCGGCGAGGATGGTGGGGTGCGGCAGTCCGCCGAAGTCCTTCTGCGGCGGGGAGGCGACGGCGATGCCCTCGACGCCCGCTTCCTGGGCGGGCACGACGTTCATGACGACGGACGAGGGGTAGACCGAGCGGCCGCCGGGGACGTAAAGCCCGACCCGCTCGACCGGGACCCACTTCTCGGTGACCGTGCCGCCGGGGACGACCTGGGTGGTGTGCGTGGTGCGGCGCTGCTCGCGGTGGACCAGGCGGGCGCGGCGGATCGACTCCTCCAGCGCGGCGCGAACGGCCGGATCGAGCCCCTCCAGCGCGGCGGTGATGGCGGCGGCCGGTACCCGGATCGAGTCGATCCGTACACCGTCGAACTTTTCTCCCCATTCGATCACTGCCGCGGAGCCACGATGGCGTACGTCCTCGCAGATGGGCCGCACTGTCTCCAGGGCGGCTTCCACGTCGAACTCGGCACGGGGCAGCAGGTCGCGCAGGGCGGCACCCTCGGGAAGGGACTCGCCGCGCAGATCGATTCGAGAGATCACACCGCAATTCTCTCAGACCGCTCCGGACGCCCGGTCGCCCGTATCACTGGCTGATACCAGCCACGTCTGTCACTGCTGACCATTAGCGTTCACGCCGTCACACAACGGGAAGAACAGTTGTACGGCATGTGCACAGAGGGGACGGCAGTGACCGAGCCGCAGGATGGCGAAATCCCGGACGGCCTCAGCGCAGCGGAGCTGGGCATGTGGCAATCCTTCCGTAACGGAACCACCTACGATCTGCGCACCCATGACCCGGCGCGCGACGATCCTTTCGCACCGCACATCTGGGGACCCGAGCGGTCCGTCGGCGCGCGCACGGTGGCACGGCTGCTGCTGAGCGGGCCGCCCGCGCGGCCGGGCCGGGTGGCCGCGCTGAAGCTCCGGGGCGTCAGGATCACCGGAAAGCTGGACCTGGCGGGCGGCCGGGTGGCTCCGTACGTGGAGCTGACGGGCTGCCGGTTCGAGCAGGAAGTGGTGCTGCCCGAGTGCCACTTCACGACCTTGCGGATGGTCGGCTGCGCGCTGCCGAGGCTGGAGGCGGCCCGGCTGCACACGGAGGGCGATCTGCATCTGCCGCGCTGCCGCGTCGAGCGCGGCATCCGGCTCACCGACGCCCAGATCGGTACCGATCTGCTGATCAACCAGATCAGCGTCGGCGCCGACCGGCGCGGCCGCGCACTGGTCGGGGACGGGATGAGCGTCGCGCAGGACCTCCAGGCGGAGATGGTCGAGACCCACGGCGAGCTGAGCCTGCGCGGGGCGAAGGTGGGCGGTTCGCTGAGCCTGCGGGGCAGCCGGCTGCGCGCCAAGGACGGGCGGCGGGCCCTGAACGCCCCGCAGTTGACCGTGGAGCGCACGCTCTACATGACCGAGGCGTGGGTGAGCGTCGACACCGGGAACCAGGGCACCACTCCCCCGTACGGCATCGTGTTCGGGCCCACCCCGGCGCGGGGGACCCGGGCGCAGATCTTCGAGTGCCGGGGGGCGGTACGGCTGGACGACGGGCGCTTCGGGGACGCGGTGGACCTGCACAAGGCGCGGTTCGTGCTGTCCCGGCACGAGGAGCTGTCGCTGCGCAGGATCGTCACGCCCGAACTGCGCTTCAACGCGGAGCGCCCGGAGGAGGGCCGGGTCGTACTGAACGGCGCGAAGGTGGTCACGCTGATCGATGTGTCGTCCAGCTGGCCGGGCCCCGGCGGTCTGGCGATGGGCGGTTTCGTCTACGAGAACCTCGTCCCCTACGGGCACTTCCCGCTCTCCCGGCGGCTGGAGTGGGTGCTGGCGGCGACCCCGGAGTACGTCCCGGAGCCGTACGAACGGCTCGCCGCGGTCCTGCGCAGCTGCGGTGAGGACGCGGACGCCCGTGAGGTGCTGCTCGCCAAGCAGCGCCGCCGCCGGGAGACGCTGCCGCTCGCCGCCAAGCTGTGGGGTTACCTCCAGGACTGGACGGTGGCGTACGGCTACCGGCCGGGCCGGGCTGCGGTGTGGATGGCGGTGCTGTGGGCGGCGGGTGCGGTGGCCTTCGCGCAGTACGAACCGGCGGCGATCAAGGGTGACGAGCATCCGCAGTGGAACGCCGCGCTGTACGCCCTCGATCTGCTGGTGCCGGTGATCAACCTCGGCCAGGACGGTTACTGGCGGATGGAGGGCGGCTGGCAGTGGTCGGCGGCCGCTCTCGTACTGCTTGGGTGGATATTGGCCACCACGGTGGCGGCGGGCGCCTCCCGGCTGCTGCGCCGCGGCTGATACCGGGGCGGCGCGGACCGGGCGGAATCCCTACGGACAGCACGGTCGAACGGGTTGCCGAAGTGCGGCCGAAGTGACGAACGGGGTCGGCGGGAAAAGGCGGAATCAAGCCAGTCACACCCTTTTCCTTTGCTCTTTCTTGACCGGCCCCGGTACAACCCATTCACTCGGCACAGAAGCTTCACAGCGCACCCCTGGCGCCGCCCTCACCAGCGCTTTTCAATGGTCTGCACCATGCCATTGCTTCGCGCTCTGCTCAGTACCGCGCGCAGGTTCCGGCACAGCCCCCGGCTGTCCGCCGGACTGCCCGCGGACGACGCGGTGCTGCTCGACGCCCCCGACGAGCGGCTCTCCCCCGCGCTGGTGGCCGCTGCCCTGGGGGAGTACGAACCCGCCGCCAAACTCCTGGCCACCACCCGCGACGGCGCCGAGTGGGAGGACCGCGACCGGTATCTCGGCCGCCTCGTCATGTTCGCCCACAGCCGGGAGGGCTGGCTCATCGACTGGCTGGCCGCCGCCCCGCGCGACCCGGACGCCCTGCTCGTCAAGGCCCAGCTGGCCGTCCACCGGGCGTGGGAGTCGCCCGCCAGGGCCGAGCGGCTGCGCGAGGTCGGTCCCCTGATCACCGCGGCGGCCGACGCCGACCCGCGCGATCCGGTGCCCTGGCGGCTCGCCCTCGACCACGCCCGCGGCACACACGCCACGCACACCGCGTTCGAGGCCCTGTGGGAGCAGGCCGTACGCCGCTCCGCGCACCACTACGGCTGCCACGTCGCGGCCCTGCGGTACCTCTCCGCCGCCTGGTACGGCTCGCACCGCGAGTGCTTCGACTTCGCCGAACAGGCCGCCGAGGACGCCCTGCCCGGCTCACTGGTGCAGGCGCTGCCCGTGCGGGCCGCCTTCGCGCTGCTGCTCGACACCCAGCTCGCCGGGCGGACCACCTCCGTACTGGAGGAGCGGATCGACACGGCGGCCGATCTGGCGATCAGGCTCTCCGCCTCCTACCGGGCGGGCGACCCGTGGCCCGCGGAGGTCCGCAACCTCCTCGCGTACGTCCTGGTGGCCAGGGGCCGCTGGGCGGAGGCGCTGGAACAGTTCGAGCTGATCGGGCCCCACTCGACGTCGTTCCCGTGGTCCTCGGTGTCCGACGACGCCCTGGGTCATTTCCTCGACGCGAGGGACCGCGCACGGCTCCGGGTGGCCTCCGCGACCCCTTTGCGCAACCGGGCAGGCCGCGCCCGGCCGCGCGGCCATTACGCTTGACCGTTGTGACCACCGCCCGCCTGCCTCTCTTTCCGCTCAACGCGGTGCTGTTCCCCGGCCTCGTGCTGCCGCTCAACGTCTTCGAGGAGCGCTATCGCGCCATGATGCGCGAGCTGCTGAAGACCGACGAGGACGAACCGCGGCGCTTCGTCGTGGTCGCGATCCGCGACGGCCGCGAGATCGCCCCGACGGCCACCGGTATGCCGGACACGGTCGCTACGGCCCCCGTCATGCAGCGCGCCCCGGCCGAGGGCTTCGGCCCCGACCCGATCCAGACCTTCCACCGGGTCGGCTGCGTCGCCGACGCGGCGACGATCCGCGAGCGCTCCGACGGCAGCTTCGAGGTCCTGGCCACCGGCACCACCCGGGTCAAGCTCCTCTCCGTCGACGCCGACGGCCCCTATCTGACGGCCGAGGTGGAGGAGCTGGACGAGGAGGCGAAGGACGACGAGGCCGGGGCGCTGGCCGAGGGCGTCCTGCGGGCCTTCCGTGCCTACCAGAAGCGGCTGGCCGGAGCGAGCGAACGCTCCCTGACCACGGGCGCGGACCTGCCGGACGACCCGTCCGTGGTCTCGTACCTGGTCGCGGCGGCGGCCGTCCTCGACGTCCCGACGAAGCAGCGGCTGCTCCAGGCACCGGACACGGCGACCCGGCTGCGCGAGGAGCTGACGCTCCTGCGGAAGGAGACCGCGGTCATCCGGCACCTGCCGTCGCTGCCCGCGGTGGAACTGACCCGCGCCCCCACGCACCCGAACTGAACCCCTCACCGAACAAGGACCCCGCCCGGTGGCGAAGAAGTCGAAGAAGCAACAGTCCGGCGGCACCCCCGCCACGGTCGCCCTGACCGCGGCGGGCACCGCCTTCACGGTGCACGCCTACGACCACGACCCGGCCTCCCCCTCCTACGGGGAGGAGGCCGCCGAGGCCCTCGGTGTCTCCCCCGACAGGGTGTTCAAGACCCTGGTGGCCGACGTGGACGGCGAACTGACCGTCGCGGTCGTCCCGGTCGCCGGCTCCCTGGACCTGAAGGCCCTGGCCTCGGCAGTGGGCGGAAAGCGCGCGGCGATGGCCGACCCCGCATCTGCCGAACGCACGACCGGCTACGTCCGGGGCGGCATCTCCCCCCTGGGCCAGCGCAAGCGGCTCCGCACGGTACTGGACGCATCGGCACGGTCCCACCCCACCGTCTGCGTCTCGGCGGGCCGCCGGGGCCTGGAGGTCGAACTCTCCGCGACGGACCTGGCAACCCTGACGAACGCGACATTCGCCGACATCGCCCGGGCAAAGTAAACCCTCCACCCCCAAAGCCCCTCCGGCGCTCTCGGGCCCACCCGACGCTCTTTTCAAGCCCCGCCGGCACCCGCAAGCCGCTCCAGCGCTCTTTTCAAGCCCCGCCGGCACTCTTCAGGCCCGTTCCAGCGCGCATTCCAAGCCCCTCCGCCCCCCTCAAAGCCCGTCCAGCGCGCTTTTCAAGCCTCTCCGGCACCCGCAAGCCCGTCCAGCGCTCTTTCAGGCCCCGCCAGCACTCTTCAGGCCCGTTCCAGCGCGCATTCCAAGCCCCTCCGCCCCCCTCAAAGCCCGTCCAGCGCGCTTTTCAAGCCTCTCCGGCACCCGCAAGCCCGTCCAGCGCTCTTTCAGGCCCCTCCGGCCCTCTTCAAGCCCGTTCCAGCGCGCATTCCAAGCCCCTCCGGCGATTGAGGAGCGGGGTCCGGGGCAGCGCCCCGATTCTTCAGCCCGTCCGGCGCTTGAGGACACCAGGGTCCGGGGCAGCGCCCCGATTCTTAAGCCCGTCCGGCGCTTGAGGACACCGGGGCCCGGGGCAGCGCCCCGGTTTCGGGAAGGGGCGGGTAGGGGACAAGCCCGCCGCAGGCGCCCCACCCCCACCCCCACCCCACCCCGCTAGGACGACACCGCCCCCGGCCCGGCCCCGTCCCCCGGCCCCACTCCCCCGTAAGGAACACCCCACTCCGGCTCAGGATCCCGCGGCCCGAACACCGCCGTCAGCCCCAGGTGCACGACCATCGCCGCGATCGGCCACGCCAGCACCGCGCCCACCGCGTGCAGCTCCAGCGGCGCGTCGAAGACCACGCCCTTGCCGACCTCCCGCGCATGGGCGACCACATCCGACGTGGGCCCGAACCAGACGCCGACGCGCCACGCCAGCAGGGAGCCGAGCAGTCCGCCGAGCGCCAGCCCGACGACCGGCCAGATGCCCCCGCGGCGGCGGAAGAAGACCACGGCCGCGGCTGTCACCGCCCCGAACACGAGCGCGAGCAGCACAAACGTTCCGTCGGCCCCGATCGCCTCCTCGCCCTCGCTGTCCTTGAGGAAGACGGCCGTGTCGTCGGAGATCAGCGGCACCCTCGGCGCCAGCCACAGCCACAGCAGCCCGAGCACGAGGCCGGTGAGGGCCACCAGCACCATGATCACGGCTGCGGGACGGAGCTC
Source organism: Streptomyces sp. NBC_01237 (assembly GCF_035917275.1). Classification (NCBI taxonomy): domain Bacteria; kingdom Bacillati; phylum Actinomycetota; class Actinomycetes; order Kitasatosporales; family Streptomycetaceae; genus Streptomyces; species Streptomyces sp. NBC_01237. The sequence continues at coordinate 2,211,063 of NZ_CP108508.1, forward strand.
CGCCGCCAGATGCGTGGCGTCGTCCGGCGACTCGTGGCCGGGCGCGGGATGGGAACCCGTCGGCGGAGTCTGCCAGGGATCGTGGGACGGAGGCTGGTGAGGCGGCGTCAAAGGTGCGTTCACTCAGCCATCGTGCCAGGCGCCCCCGTGCGGCGCCTCACCGGACCGTCGGCGCACAACAACCGCACCGCGGCCGAACGGCCACCGCACCGCACCCGCACCCCGGCCGGACGGCTACCGCACCGCCGCACGGCGGTACGCCCACGTCGCGACGGCCAGCGACAGCACGCCCACGACCGCGCAGACCGCGAGATCGAGTGCGACGACCGCCCAGTCCGGCCGGGCGTCGAAGGTCCGGGCCAGCGCCTCGACCCCGTACGTCGACGGCAGCAGATCACGCGCCCACCCCACCGGCTCCGGCATCCGGTCGGCCGGCAGCACCCCCAGCAGCAGCGCGGCGGACATGCCCAGCTGCCCGAGCAGTGTGGCCAGTTCCTGGCGCGGCGCCAGGAGGCCGAACGCGGCCCCCAGACCCGCCAGCGCCGCCCCGGCGAGCGGGATCACGGCGACGAGGACCCACAGATGCGTCATCGGCAGCTGGAAGAGCATGCTGCCGGTGACGGCCGTGAAGAGCGTGCCGGGCACGGTGAAGGAGGCGTACGCCCCGGCGGCGCCCAGCACCACCGCGGCGGGTGGCACCGGCAGCGTGGCGTAGTGGTCCAGGCCGCCGCCGGCCCGGAGCTGCCCGAAGTACTGGGCCAGCAGGTTCAGCGCGACGAACGCCACGACCAGCACGCTGGATCCGGCGACGACGGCACGGGCCTCGGAGCCGCCGTCGACGACTCCGCGCATGAGGATCATGATCCCGACGGACTGGAAGGTCGCCACGAACAGCAGCGGCATCCGGGCGACCCGCGCCCGGGAGAGCTGGGCGCGGTAGACGGCTGCCAGCGAGGGCAGCAGCCGGGCGCGCGGCGCGAGCGGCGCCGGAAGGGTGCGGGGCGGGCCGGAGGAGCCGTGCGCCGTCCGCTCCCGGACGTGCGCGGGCACCGCCTCGGCGGGAACGATGCTCGTCACCTGGGGCCGCTCCCCTTCACCACGCGCGCCCTCACGCACACCCGCCCCCGTACCCCTGCCCACGCGTCTCCGCGCACCCGTCCGTGGATGTTCACGCCTTCACCAGTCCCTCGTTCGCCCTGGCCGCATCCCCGCCGAGGGCCAGATAGACATCCTCCAGGCTGGGCGTGGCCAGGGTGAAATCGTCGAGCGCGGCGAAGGCCGCGCCACCGGTCACCGCGGCGACCGCGGCCCGTGCCTCGTCCGGTCCCAGCCGCAGCACCCAGCGCCGTCCGGACTCCTGCGCCGAGGCCCGCAGCGCGGCGACCTCCGGGACGTCCAGCGGTGCCCGCTCGCGCCACACCAGCTCGACGCGGACCTCCCCGGCCACCCGTTCCTTGAGCCCGGCGGGGGTGTCGCAGGCGATGACCCTGCCGCGTTCGAGGACGGCGACCCGGTCCAGGACGGTCTCGGCCTCGATCACGTTGTGGGTGACCAGCAGCACCGTGGCGCCGCGATCGGCCCTGCGCCGGTCGACGGCGGCCCAGACGGCCCGCCGGGCGACCGGGTCCATGCCGGTCGTCGGCTCGTCCAGGACCAGGACGGGGCGGTCCCCGACCAGGGTGGCGGCGAAGCAGGCGAGCCTGCGCTGTCCGCCGGAGAGCTTCTTCAGGGGGCGCCCGGCGAGTTCGGTGAGCCCCAGTTCCTCCAGTACGGCGTCGCGCTCGGCGCGGGCCTCGCGTACGGGGAGGCCGCGCAGCCGACCGGTGGTCTCCGCGGCGAGGGAGACGGTCAGTTCGTCGAGGGCGGTGGATTCCTGCCCGAGGTAGCCGATGAGCCGGGAGGCCCGCTCCGGGTGGCGTACGAGATCGTGTCCCAGCACTTCGACGCTGCCGGAGTCGGGGCGCATCAGTCCGGTGAGCTGCCGGACCAGGGTGGACTTGCCCGCGCCGTTGGGACCGAGCAGACCGAAGATCTCCCCGCGCCCCACATCGAGGCTGATGCCGTCGGTGGCGCGCACCTCGGGGGTGGCGGGCGCGCCGCGTCGGCCCCGGACCGCGGGATGGGTCTTGACCAGATCACGCACCGCGCACACGGTTCCGCCGGCCCTCTGCGCCTGTGCTGTGCCCGTACTCACGAGGTATGAGGGTACGGGGTCGGATGCCCCGGACCGCGTCCGGGGCCGCAACCGGGCGGCCCCGCGACGGTGTGGCCGATTCCGGCCGCCGAACGGCTACTCCACCGCGGGTACGTGCTCCGCCGCGGCCCGTACGTCGATCTCGCGCCAGAACCCGGCCCGGATGGCATAGCGGTCGTGCTCGTCGATCTGGTCGTCCTTGTGGGCGAGGAGTCCGAAGCGTGCCGCGTACCGCAGCAGTTCACCGTCGATACGGTGCGGGATGCGCGGGTACATGGTGGACAGCTTCTGCAGGTGCACGGTTTCCGGCAGCCGTTCCATCCAGCGCCGGGCGAAGACCTGGCCCACTTCGAAGGGGTCGCCGCCGACGGTGGTGATGTCCTCCTCCCGGTCCGCCCAGCGCTGTTCGGCGCTGGTGAGCTGGGCCAGGGTCGGCAGGGAGGCGGTCTCCGGCGGTTCGCCGAGCGGTCCGCCGCGCTCCACCCACCCCTTGTCCGAGGACCAGCGCAGGGTCGCGTTGGCGGGCGGGGGCGCGGGATGCCGGTCGGTGTGCGCGCCGGGGGCGCGGAGGGCGGCCAGGTCCTTGGGGGTGGGGACGCTCTTGTGACCGGGGGCGGGCGGCGCGTCGGCGGTGGCCTCGACGGCCGGGGCCAGGGTGCCGTTGCGGGAGGCGGCGGCCTGGGCCTCCGAGGCACGCTCGGCGGAGGCGGCGAGGGCCGCCTCCGGCAGCGGAGCGGACAGGATCGCCTGGATCTCGGGGCGCGGGACGGGCGGCGGGGCGCAGATGCCGCCGGTCTCCTTGGCCCGTACGGCCTTGGTGATCCAGGCCCGGTCGAGCACACGGCGTTCGTCGGCCTCGGCGACCAGGTCCTCGGACTGGTTGTAGTCGCCGTCGGCGGCCTGGACGGCCCACAGGTGGACGGCGACTCCGTGTTCCTTGGCGGACATCAGGCCGGGCAGCAGGTCGCCGTCACCGGTCACCAGGACCACATCGGAGCAGGCCCGGTTTCTGGCCAGTTCGGTGAGCTCGGCGTGCATGGCGGCGTCGACGCCCTTCTGCGCCCACCGTCCGTCACTGCGGGTGAGGGCCCCCAGCCGTACGGTCACCCGGGACATCACCCGGAGTCTGCGGTGCTCCGGCTGCGGTACCCGGTCGGGGGCGCCGTCGAACCAGTAGATCCGGAGCAGGGGCTGTTCCGTATCGATTTCTGCGCGTTCCCGCAGCCCCTGGATCAGGGCCGTGTGGTCGACGGTGATGCGGGAACGGGCGGGCTCTCCGGCCAGCAGACTCGCGGCTGCGCCCAGCAAGTAGCCGGCGTCCACCAGGACGACGCAACGGTCCACGCGTTCCACCCTCTTCCAGGAATTCGGGAACGGGTTTGCTCAGGGTTTCCTTCGAGTCTGCCCGACCGTGCGGGGGTTAACGTCCGGAACTCGATCATCGGCGTGGCGGATCCGGAAATCGGTCGACCGCGGATACTGCTACGCACGGTAATGATCCAACATGCGGCCTTTGCGGTGCTATGTGAGTCTGACAGCGGTCCTGGCCCACAGGATTCCCCACAGGAGGCATTCACCATGGCCAAGCACAAGAACCGCAAGCAGGGCAGCCAGCACGATCGCGCGTCCGCCTCGGAGCGCGGCGAGGAGCAGGCCAAGTCGACGGCTTTCGAGTCCCAGAACGAGAACCAGCCTCAGTCGCAGGCCCAGGGCAGCCCCGCCGATGTCGCGCGCAAGCACCAGCGGCGCTTCGGCCACAACTGACCGGTCGCTTCCGGTCCGGCCGCAGGGCCGCAGACCGAGAGGGGCGCCCCGCGGCCGCGGGGCGCCCCTCTCGTCGTTCGCCGGTGGCGGCCGTCGGTCCGCGGCTGGTCGGCGGTGGTGGTCCCGTCAGCCCGCCAGGCAGGACGGGCCGAGCAGCACCTTCAGGTCGCCGAAGAGCGCCGGGTCGGGCTTGACCCGGTGCCGGTCGAGCCGGAGCACCGTGGTCTTGCGGGGTCCCTGGAGCCTGATCCGTACCTCGGTGTCGCCCCGGTGGCTGCTCAGGACCTCCCCGAGCCGGCTGACCATGGGCGGGGTGATCTTCACCGTGGGGATGGTGAGGACGACCGGGGCGTTGGTCCCGGCGTTGGAGATGTCGGGGACCTGCATCTCCATGGCGACCAGGCGCGGCACGTCCTCGCGCTTGTCCAGGCGGCCCTTGACGAAGACGACGGTGTCCTCGACGAGCTGGGTGGAGACCAGCTGGTAGGTGGCCGGGAAGAACATGCACTCGATGGAGCCCGCCAGGTCCTCCACGGTGGCGATGGCCCAGGCGTTGCCCTGCTTGGTCATCTTGCGCTGGAGTCCGGAGATGATGCCGCCGACGGTCACGATGGCGCCGTCCCCGTGCTCCCCGCCGGTCAGCTGGGAGATCGAGGCGTCGGCCTTGTCGGACAGGACGTGTTCCAGGCCGAAGAGCGGGTGGTCGGAGACGTACAGTCCGAGCATTTCGCGTTCCTGCGCGAGCAGGTAGGACTTCTCCCACTCGATGTCGGAGAACTCCACGTCCAGCCCGAAGCCGGGCTCGTCGCTCTCCTCCTCGCCCATGCCGCCGAAGAGGTCGAACTGCCCCTCGGCCTCCTTGCGCTTGACCTGCACCACGTTGTCGATCATCGGCTCGTGGTGGGCGACGAGTCCCTTGCGGGTGTGGCCCATCTCGTCGAAGGCCCCGGCCTTGATGAGTGATTCCACGGTGCGCTTGTTGCAGACGACCGCTTCGACCTTGTCGAGGAAGTCGGGGAAGGTGCTGTACTTCCCCTTCGCCTTGCGGCTGCGGATGATCGAGTCGACGACGTTCTGGCCGACGTTGCGCACCGCGGTCAGCCCGAAGAGGATCACGTCGTCACCCTGGGCGGCGAAGTTGGACAGCGACTCGTTGACGTTGGGCGGGAGCACCTTGATGCCCATGCGGCGGCACTCGTTCAGATAGACCGCGGACTTGTCCTTGTCGTCCTTGACCGAGGTCAGCAGGGCCGCCATGTACTCGGCGGGATAGTTCGCCTTGAGGTACGCGGTCCAGTAGGTGACCAGGCCGTACGCGGAGGAGTGCGCCTTGTTGAACGCGTATCCGGCGAACGGCACCAGGACGTCCCACAGCGCCTTGATCGCCGCGTCGGAGAAGCCGTTCTTCTTGGCGCCGGCCTCGAAGAGGACGAAGTTCTTCGCCAGCTCGTCGGGCTTCTTCTTGCCCATCACGCGGCGCAGGATGTCGGCCTCGCCGAGCGAGTAACCGGCGACGATCTGGGCGGCCTTCTGCACCTGCTCCTGGTAGACGATCAGGCCGTAGGTGAGGCCGAGGACCTCCTTGAGGGGCTCCTCCAGCTCCGGGTGGATCGGGGTGATCTCCTGGCGGGCGTTCTTGCGCTCCGCGTAGTTCGTGTGGGAGTTCATTCCCATCGGACCCGGCCGGTAGAGGGCCGAGACGGCGGAAATGTCCTCGAAGTTGTCGGGCTGCATCTGGCGCAGCAGGGAGCGCATCGGGCCGCCGTCGAACTGGAAGACGCCCAGCGTGTCACCCCGGCACAGCAGCTCGTACGTCTTGGGGTCGTCCAGCGACAGGGCGAGCATCTCCAGCTCGATGCCCTTGTTGGACTTCACCATCTTGATGGCGTCGTCCATGATCGTCAGGTTGCGCAGGCCCAGGAAGTCCATCTTCAGCAGGCCGAGCGACTCGCACTGCGGGTAGTCCCACTGCGTGATGGTGACGCCGTCGGTGTGCCGGACCCAGACCGGGGCGTGGTCGACGATCGGCTCGCTGGACATGATCACGCCCGCGGCGTGCACGCCCATCTGCCGGACCAGGCCCTCGACGCCCTTCGCGGTGTCGATGACCTTCCGTACGTCCGGCTCGTTCTCGTACATCCCCCGGATCTCGCCCGCCTCGCTGTAGCGCGGGTGCTTGGGGTCGGTGATGCCGTTGAGGTCGATGCCCTTGCCGAGGACGTCGGCGGGCATGGCCTTGGTGAGCCGGTCGCCCATCGCGTACGGGTAGCCGAGGACACGGGCGGAGTCCTTGATGGCGTTCTTCGCCTTGATCTTGCCGTACGTGCCGATCATGGCGACCTTGTCGGCGCCGTACTTCTCGGTCACGTACCTGATCACTTCGACGCGCCTGCGCTCGTCGAAGTCGATGTCGACGTCGGGCATGGAGACACGCTCGGGGTTCAGGAACCGCTCGAAGATCAGCCCGTGCTCGATCGGGTCGAGGTCGGTGATGCCCATCGCGTACGCCACGATCGAACCGGCGGCGCTGCCTCGCCCGGGGCCGACCGCGATGCCGTTGTTCTTGGCCCACATGATGAAGTCGGCGACGACCAGGAAGTACCCCGGGAACCCCATCTGGATGATGACGTCCAGCTCGTACTCGACCTGCTTCTGCCGGTCTTCGGGGACACCGCCCGGGAAGCGGCGCCCCATGCCGACCCGGACCTCCTCCTGGAACCAGGTGACCTCGGTGAAACCGTCCGGGATCTCGAACTTCGGCATGAGGTTCTTCGCCTCGAACATGCCGGTGGTGTCGATCTGCTCCGCGACCAGGAGGGTGTTGGCGCAGCCCTCCTGCCAGGCGTCGGAGGAGTCGACGGCGTACATCTCGTCGGTCGTCTTGAGGTAGTAGCCGGTGCCGTCGAAGCGGAAGCGGTCCGGGTCCGAGAGGTTCTTGCCGGTCTGGATGCACAGCAGGGCGTCGTGCGCCGTGGCCTCGCTCGCGTAGGTGTAGTGCGAGTCGTTCGTCACGAGCGGCGGGATGTTCAGCTTCTTGCCGACCGCGAGGAGCCCGTCACGGACCCGGCGCTCGATCTCGATGCCGTGGTCCATCAGCTCCAGGAAGTACTTGCCCTCGCCGAAGATGTCCTTGTAGTCGGAGGCCGCCTGGACCGCCTCGTCGAACTGCCCGAGCCGCAGCCGGGTCTGCACCTCTCCGGAGGGGCACCCGGTGGACGCGATGAGACCGTCGGACCACTGCGCGATGGTCTCCTTGTCCATACGCGGCCACTTCTGCAGCCAGCCCTCGGCGTACGCGTCCGAGGAGAGCCGGAAGAGGTTGTGCAGCCCGGTCCTGTTCGACGCCCAGATCGTCTTGTGGGTGTACCCACCGGATCCGGACACGTCGTCGCGCTTCTGGTGCGGCTGTCCCCACTGCACCTTGCGCTTGTGCTTGCGCGACTCCGGGGCGACATACGCCTCGATGCCGATGATCGGCGTCACACCCGCCTTGGTCGCGGAGTGGAAGAAGTCGTACGCCCCGTGCAGGTTGCCGTGGTCCGTCATCGCGATGTGCGACATGCCCATCTCGTTGCACGCCTCGAACATGTCCTTGAGCCGCGCGGCACCGTCCAGCAGCGAGTACTGGGTGTGGACGTGAAGGTGCGTGAAGGGCGGCTTGGTCACGGCGTCGGGCCTCCGGGAAAACTGGGGATGACGGACTGGGGGGACAGCGTGGAAGTCTACGTCCTGGTGGTGACGGACGAGGGGCACTCCCGGGTACGGTCGCGCGTTGTAGAGGCTGGGACGCCTGTCCTTTTTGTCATGTCCTCAGTCACGCTTTCAGTCATGTACGTCCGGTACCAGGAGGCACCAAGAAATGTCGGAAACGCAGACCGGCGCAGCGCAGCGCGGGGAGCAGATTCTCGCCGTTTTCGACACCGCTTTCGGTGAGCTGCTGGCCGCCGACCCCGCGGCCTTCCGGGTCAAGTTCCGCAAGATGGCGGGCTCGGCCTTCGCCTTCTACCGGGGCACGGCATGCCTGTTCTACGGCGACCTGGAGCGCGAGCAGCACAGCGGCCAGTACCTGGACGAGCGCACCGGCCGGGTCTGGATCCACGGCGATCTGCACGCGGAGAATTTCGGCACGTACATGGACGCCAACGGCCGGCTGATCTTCAACGTGAACGACTTCGACGAGGCGTATGTGGGCCCCTTCACCTGGGACCTCAAGCGCTTCGCCGCCTCCGTCGCCCTGATCGGTTACGCGAAGGCGCTGGGCGACGACCAGATCAGCGAGCTGGTACGGGTGTACGCCGCCGCCTACCGCGAGCGGATCCACGCGCTGGCGACGGGCGCGAAGAACGACGAGCTGCCGCCGTTCACGCTGGACACCGCCGAGGGTCCGCTGCTGGACGCGCTGCGTGACGCCCGCTCGCTGACCCGGTTCTCGCTGCTGGACTCGATGACGGAGATCCGGGACTTCGAGCGGCGGTTCGCCGCCGGTGGCGGGGCGATCGACCTGGACGCGGCGACCCGCTACAAGGTGCTGTCCGCGTTCGACGGCTATCTGGAGACGCTGCCGGAGTCGAGCCTGACCCGCCCCGACTCCTACCGGGTGAAGGACGTCGTGGGCCGGCGGGGCATCGGGATCGGCTCGGCCGGGCTGCCCTCGTACAACATCCTCCTGGAGGGCAACAGCGACGCCCTGGAGAACGATGTGGTGATCTACCTCAAGCAGGCGCAGACCCCGGCGGTCTCCCGGCACATCACCGACGTGGCCGTGCGGGACTACTTCCAGCACGAGGGGCACCGCACCGTCATCTCGCAGCGCGCGCTCCAGGCGCACGCCGACCCGTGGCTCGGCTGGACCGAGCTGGACGGCGCGGGCCAGCTGGTCGCCGAGGTGTCGCCGTACGCGGTCGATCTGGACTGGTCCGACATCGACGAGCCGGAGGAGATCGCGGCGGTCGTCGCGGATCTCGGCCGGGCGACGGCGACGATGCACTCGGCGGCGGACGACGAGAGCGGACACTCGCTGGTGCCGTTCTCCACGGAGCGGGCGATCGACGCGGCCATCGCGGCCGACGAGGAGGGCTTCGCGGAGCTGCTGGTCGACTTCGCCCACAGTTACGGGGCCCGCGCCCGCACCGACCACCAGATCTTCGTGGACCTCTTCCGCAACGGCCGTATCCCCGGTCTGTAGGGCGGTTCGCCGGCCGGGGCCGGGGCGGGCCGATCCGGCCCGTTCACCGGGCCGGGCCAGCAGGTCCAGCCCGTTTAGGGGTCGTTTACAGGTACACATGACACACTCTCGGGCGATGGACATCTCAGGGACGCAATTCAGGGTGGTGCGCGCGGCGCTTTTCACAGCGCTCGTCGTCACCCTGTCCTCGGCGTCCCATGTACTGCTCTCCCGGGTCCCGCTGCCCCTGAGCGTGGTCGCGATGCTGGCCTGCCTCGTCTTCGCCACCGCGTACGCGCTGGCGGGCCGGGAGCGTGGCTTCGGGGCGATCGCGGGGCTGCTCGTGCCGCTGGAGCTGGCCGCCGACACCGTCTTCACCACCGGTCAGCACCTCTGTTACGGGGCGGCCGGCGGGCCCATCGCGGGTCCGCTGCGTTCCGTGGGCGTCGATGTGCTGTGCGGCGGCGAGAGCGGCGCGGGCGGCTCGCAGCTGGCGGGCGTCGGCGCGGTGGGCACCCCGCTGGCCGGGGTGACCGGTGCCGGGGACCGGGCGGCCGCCCTGCTGGCGCAGCCGGGGCCCGCGGTGCCGTGGCTGCTGCTCGCCGCCCATGTGACCGTCGGGCTGCTCGCCGCCGCCTGGCTGCGGCACGGGGAGTCGGCGCTCGCGGGGCTGCTGCGCGCGGTGGCCGCCCTGGCCTTCCGGCCGCTGCTGACCGCCGTCGCCGCGGTGGGCCACTCGGGCCGGCCCGCGCCCCGGGGCCCGCGCCCCGCCGGACGCCCGCATCCGCTCTTCCCGGCCCGTCTCCTCGTGCACTCCGTGGGACGGAGGGGACCGCCGCTGCCGGCCCGTGTCACCGCCTGAGCGTGTGACACGTACCCGCACAGCCCCCCGCACATCACCACGTATCCACGGAGAACGATCATGAGCAAGCGCAACACCCAGGCCAACAAGGCAGCGGCCCGCGACCGGCTGCGCGCCGAGCGGGAACGCCAGGCGAAGAAGGACAAAGCCCGCAAGCAGATCGTCGTCGGTGTGTCGGTGGTCGCCGCCCTGGCCGTCATCGGCGGCATCAGCTACGGCGTGATGCAGCTGAACAAGCCCGACGGCTGGAAGGCCGCCGCGGACGCGAAGAACGTGACCGCCCCGAAGAACACCTCGGGCGACGACGGCACGACCGTGGTCATCGGCAAGTCGACCGCCAAGAAGACCCTTGAGCTGTACGAGGACTCGCGCTGCCCGATCTGCGCCACGTTCGAGCAGGAGATCGGCGAGACCGTCGCCAAGGACGTCGACGCCGGCAAGTACAAGATCAAGTACGTCGGTGCGACCTTCATCGACAACTCCGACAACGGCGAGGGCTCCAAGAACGCCCTCAGTGCCCTGGGCGCCGCGCTCGACGTGAGCCCCGAGGCGTTCCTGGACTACAAGGCCGCGCTCTACTCCGCCAAGTTCCACCCGGAGGAGCGTGACGACAAGTTCGCCAAGGACAGCTTCCTGATCGAGGTGGCGGACTCGGTGGACGCGCTGAAGGGCAACAAGGCGTTCCAGAAGAACGTCGAGGACGGCACGTACGACGCCTGGGCGATGAAGATGTCCAAGGCGTTCGACAAGAGCGGGGTGAAGGGCACGCCCACGCTGAAGATGGACGGCAAGCCCGTCACGGCGGAGGGCAGCGAGAACGCCCCGATGACCGTGGCCGACTTCACCGCCGCGGTCGACAAGGCGCTCAAGGCGTAACCGCGTCACCAAGTCACCAAGTCACCGCGTCACCGATGACAGCAGGGCCCCGCACCCGAGGTGCGGGGCCCTGTCGTGTGTCCGGAGCGTCCGGCGCGCCTGCGGCGCGCGAGCGACGCGTCTACAGCGTGGCGAGGAAACCGAGCGCGACCTTCCAGGTCTGCTCCGCCGCCGCCTCGTCGTAGTCGTGCAGATCCGGGTCGGTGAACAGATGCCCGGCGCCCGGGTAGCGGTAGACCTCCACATCGGCACCGGTCCGCTGCATCTGGAGGTACCAGCTGTTCAGCCAGTCGTGCGACTCGAAGGGATCGGGGTCGGCGACATGCAGCTGTACGGGCAGCTCGTTCACGGAAGCGTTCTCCGCGATGTCCGACGTGCCGTGCAGCAGGAGCAGTCCGCGGGCCTTCTCGTCGCCGAGCGCCAGGGTCTGCGCGGTGGCCGCCCCCAGGGAGAAGCCCGCGTACACGAGCCCCTGGTCGGAGTAGGGCGCCGCGGCCAGCACGGCGCGCCTGAGCAGCTCGTCCTTGCCCACCTGCTCCTTGAAAGCCATGCCTTCCTCCACCGTGTCAAAGGTGTGCCCCTCGAACAGATCGGGCACCCGCACCTCATGGCCGGCGGTCCGGAGCCGGTCGGCCGCGGCGTGCACAGCGGGCCGCAGCCCGTAGGTCGAGTGGAAAAGCATGATGTTCATGAGGCCATGGTGCCAGCTATGTCCCAGAGCTTGGAGGACGAGGCAATGGAGTACGTCCTGCGCCCGCTGATCATCGTCGGCGGTTCCGTGGTGATCACCCTGCTGGTCGGCTGGCTGGTCGATCTGCTGCTGCGGCGGGCCGACAGCCGCCACCACGACACCCCCCTGTGGGGTCTGCTGCGCCGGTGCCGGCTCCCCGTACAGCTGGTGCTCTGCACCGCGCTGCTGAGAGCCACCTTCGTACACACCCGGCTCGGCCCGGTGAACGATCACCGGGCCGGTATCGGCCAGGTCCTCACGCTGGTGCTGATCGCCGCGTCGGCGTGGCTGGTGGTACGGGTCGCGGCGACGGTCATCGAGGCGTCGTACGCGCGCTACGCCGCGGCCACCCGTGATCCGGCCCGGGTGCGCCGGGTGCGTACGCAGGTGACGCTGATCCAGCGCGTGGTGACCGCCGTCGTGGCGACCGTCGCCGTCGCGGCGATGCTGCTGACGTTCCCCGCGATGCGGACGGTCGGCACCTCGATGCTCGCTTCCGCGGGTGTGCTGGGCATCGTCGCGGGTGTCGCCGCCCAGTCCACGCTCGGCAACCTCTTCGCCGGGCTGCAGATCGCGTTCGGGGACATGGTGCGGATCGGCGACACGGTGGTGGTGGACGGCGAGTGGGGCACCGTCGAGGAGATCACGCTGACCTTCCTCGCGGTACGGACCTGGGACGAGCGGCGGATCACGATGCCCGTCTCGTACTTCACCAGCAAGCCGTTCGAGAACTGGTCGCGCGGCGGGGTCCAGATGACCGGGACGGTCTTCCTCCACCTCGACCACTCGGCGCCGGTGGCCGCGATGCGCGAACAGCTGCGCGACATCCTCGGTGAGTGCGCCGCGTGGGACGGCCGTGACTGGTCGCTCGCGGTCACCGACACCACCCCGTCGACGATCCAGGTGCGGGCCGTGGTCACGGCGAAGGACGCGGACGACATCTGGACGGTCCGCTGCGCGGTGCGGGAGCAGCTGGTCGGCTGGCTGCGGGACCACCATCCGTACGCGCTGCCGCGGATCGCCACCTCCCCCGCGGTGCTTCCGCCGGGCGAGCAGTGGGCGGAGCTGACCGGGGCCGCAGGGGGGACCGGCGGCAACGGCAGCGGTCCCGGTGCGGGGAGCGGCGACAGCAGGGCCCCGCGGACAGGACGCGGCTGACACCCGCGGAGCACGCCCCCTCACCCCCGCGCTCCCGCCGGACGTCCCCGTCGTGCGGCGCACCCCCGCTCGCCCCGGACCTCCCCGTAGCGCGGTGCGCCCCCGCTCGCCCCGGACCTACCCGTCGTGCGCTGCACCCCCGCGCTCCCGGGACATCTCCGTCAGGTGCCGCGCGCCCCGCGCCTCCGCCGCGCTCCGGCGCGCCTCAGCGCAGGCTGCGTACGTCCAGGTAGCGCAGCACCCGGTCGACCACCTCGGGGTCGGCGCCCGGTTCACTGCGCGCGGAGAGCACCGCGTGGCGGGCGGCCGACATCATCTCGCGCTGGACGCGGCTGACCGCCCTGAACCGGTCCGCGCGCTTCGCGTACGCCTCGCGCCGCTCCTCGTCGACCATGTCCGGGCTGATCCGCGCCCCGATGTCGTACGCCGCGCGCTGCAGCCGCTCGATGACGTCCTCCGGGAAGTCCTCGACCTCCTGGATCTCCTTGAGCCGGTACTTGGCGGCTTTGGCGGCGCGGATCGCGAGGTCCCGCTCCAGGGCCCGCTCGGCGTCCGTGTCGGCGCGCACGCCGAGCTTGCGCACCAGCCAGGGCAGTGTGAGCCCCTGGAAGACGAGGGTCGCCATGATGACGGCGAACGCGATGAAGATGATCTCGTCGCGGCCGGGGAACGGCTTCCCGTCGTCCGTCTCCAGCGGGATCGCCAGCGCCAGCGCGACCGAGGCCACCCCGCGCATCCCGGCCCACCACATGACGACGGTCTCCCGCCAACTGGTGGGGATCTCCTCGCTGACGTCCCGCCGTTTGTGCAGCCGCTTGGCGAGCCAGGTCGCGGGCAGCAGCCACAGCAGCCGTACGCCGACGACCACCACGACGATCGCGAGGCCCCAGCCCACCATCTCCAGTTCGCGCCCGTCGGCCGTGCCGAAGACGCTGTGGAGTTCGAGGCCGATCAGTCCGAAGGCGACACCGGTGACAAGGGTGTCGACAATCTCCCAGAAGGTACGTCCGGTGAGACGTCCGAGGACGTCGTCGGCGTCCGCGGTGTGCTCGGCGAGGAAGAGCGCCGTGGTCAGGACGGCCAGCACGCCCGACCCCATCAGCTCCTCGGCGAGGACGTAACTCACGAAGGGCACGAGCAGGGAGAGGCCGACCTGAAGGGTGGCGTCCCCCAGGATGCCCATCAGTTTGATGGTGAGCCAGCCGAGCGCGAGTCCGACGGCCACCGCGACGACGGCGGACAGGATCAGCAGCCCGAAGGCCTCGGGCAGCGAGAAGGTCCCGCTCACCGCGGCGGCGATCGCCACGTGGTAGAGCACGATCGCGGTCACGTCGTTGAACAGCCCCTCGCCCTCCAGGATCGAGACCAGCCTGCGCGGCAGCCCGACCGAACCCGCGACGGCCGTCGCGGCGACCGGGTCGGGCGGGGCGACGAGCGCGCCGAGGGCGACCGCGGCGGCGATGGGCAGTCCGGGGACGATCGAGTTGGCGACCGCGGCGACCGCGGCCGTGGTGACGAACACCAGCGCCACGGCCAGCAGAAAGATCGGTCGTCTGTTGGCGGCGAACTGCCGCCAGGAGGTGCGCTGCACGGAGGCGTAGAGCAGCGGCGGCAACAGCGCGGGAAGGATGATCTCCGGCGGGATGTCGACATTCGGCACGAAGCTGGTGAACGCCATCGCGATCCCGGCGAGCGTCATCAGCACCGGCGCCGGGAGGCCCAGCCGCTCCCCCAACGGCACCGTGACCACGGCTCCGAGCAGGAGCAGGAGCAGCAGTGCCATTTGATCCACGATGTGCCTTCCGGGCGTGCGCAGTCGAGCGGTGATCGGTCGATCGGGGCTTCCACCCTGCCATGCAATGCCTGCAAATCAGGCAACACCCCCCTCCGGCCGTCCTCTTGGCGCCACATTCCTCCGATGTCTTTGCCGTCGCGCCTCTTCCGCCGACCTGGCGAGGGGGGCATTATGCGGCGGGCACGGTTCAGGAACACGAACCACCGCCACGTACATGACCGGCAGGAGAGACCCATGACCGAGTTCTCCCGAAGGCGCTTCGTCTCCACCACGGCCGCCGGAACCACCGCGCTCTGGCTCGCCGGCTCCCGTACCGCCTGGGCGTCACCGCCCGCCGGCGCGGTCGGCCCGGCCTCCTCGGACCCGTACGAGAACAGCGTCCGTGCGGCGGCCATGACCTGGCGGCGGCTCCCCACGGGCTGGCAGGAGGCCCCGTTCCTGGCCAACGGCCACCTGGGCGCCCTGCTGTACGCGGGCGCGACTCCGAACACCCTGAAGCTGATGCTGAGCCACAGTCAGGTACAGGACCAGCGCGGACAGTGGCGCGGCGGCATCGGCTTCTCCCGGCTTCCCGTCGGGTACTTCACGCTCACGCTCGCCGGGGAGATCACGGCCGTCGACTGGACACTCGACCTGTACGACGCGGAGCTGCGCGGCACCGTCACCACCACCCGCGGCAGCCTCGCGTTCTGCGCCCTCATCCACAACGACACCGGTGCGCTGCTGCTCTCCACCCGGCCGACGGCGGGCGAGGAGGCCGCCGCCTGGACCTTCCAGTGGCTGCCCGCCGCCACCACCCGTACCAGCGGCAGGCCCGCGGACTACACCCCCAACCCGGCCCCGCGGGTGGGCGACGGCTTCGTCGAGCAGCCGCTGCTCGCGGGCGGCGGCTGGACCACCGCCTGGCGCGAGCGCCGCGAGGGCACCGGACGGCTGCTCGCCGCGCACCTCGTGTACCGCTTCCCCGGCGAGCCGGCCGAGGCGACCTCGGCCGCGCTGCGGGCCGTGGACCGCACCCTCGCCACCGACCCGGACCGGCTGGTGGACCGCCACCGCGGCTGGTGGCACGCCTACTACCGGCGCAGCTTCCTGTCCGTACCGGACAAGCGGCTGCAGAGTTTCTACGTCACCCAGCTCTACAAGCTCGCCTCGGCGACCCGCGCCCGGGGCCCGGTCATCTCCGAGTGGGGCCCCTGGTTCCCGGAGGTCGGGAACAACTGGACCGCGGTCTGGTGGAACCTCAACGTCCAGATCGGCATGGCGCCGGTCCACGGCTCCAACCACCCCGAACTCGACTCGGTGACCCACGCCTTGCGCCGCTTCGAGCACCACCTGCCCGCCTCCGTCCCGGCCGCGTACCGCGACGGGGAGAGCTACGCCCTCGGCCACCCCTCCGACTGGCAGCTGCGCGCGGGCGACACCTACGACGTCGGAATACCGGGCTCGGACCGGATCTCCGACAACTTCGGGAACCTCACCTGGGCCCTGCACCACGTCTGGCTGGCCTACCGGCACTCGATGGACCCGGCCGTCCTGCGCGACGTGGTGTATCCGATCCTCGCGAAGGCGATCACGTTCTACGCCCACTTCCTGCGCGAGGGCTCCGACGGCCGGCTGCATCTGCTCACCACCCGCTCCCCCGAGTACGCCGACGCCGCGGACTGCACGTACGACCTCTCGCTCATCCGCTGGGGCGTGCGCACGCTCATCGGGTCGGCGGAGCTGCTGCGCCACGACGACCCCCGGCTGGGGCGCTGGCGGGACATCGGCCGGCGTCTCGCCCCGTACGCCGAGGACCCGGCGGCCGGAGTCATGATCGGCAAGGATGTGCCGCTCGCCGCGTCGCACCGCCACCACTCCCATCTGCTCTGGCTCCACCCCCTGCGCGAGCGGAACTGGGACCGGGCGCCGGACCGGGCCGTCATGCGGCGCAGCATGGACCACTGGGTGTCCATGCGGGAGCTGTGGCACGGGTACAGCTACGCCACGGCGTCGTCCATGTACTCCGTGATGGACGAGCCGGAGAAGGCGCTCGACTTCCTGACCTTCTTCACCGACCTGAACGTGGTCGCCGACTGCGCGATGACGGTGAACACGATGTACCGGGAGGGCCGCAACCTCGCCCTGGAGAGCCCGCTGTCCGCCGCCCAGTCGATGCTCGACATGGTGGTGCAGGGACACGACGGGGTGGTGAAGGTCTTTCCGTCCCTCTCGCGGCGGTGGGCGGACGCGTCGATCGCCTCACTGCGCACCCAGGGCGCGTTCCTGGTGGACGCGGACCGCTCGGGCGGTCTCACCCGCTGGGTACGGGTACGCAGCGAGGCGGGCGCGCCGCTGACGCTGGAGCACTCGGTGGAGGGCGAGATCGACGTACGGGACGGGCGCGGGCACCCGGTGCGCCGGCGGGAGACCGGCCCCGGCCGGATCACCCTGGACGTGCCGCGCGGGGGCACCGTGCTGATCACCCCGCGCACCTCGCGCCGCCCGGAGACCGGTCCGCGCGAGGTGCCGTCGAACGGCGCGTGGACGCGCTGGGGTCTGCCGGACTGAGGTGCGGAGCTCCGCTCAGAGCGTGCGGCGCATCGCCCGGTGGGCGATGCCCGCGTCCGGGAACTCGGGGCCGTAGGCCACATACCCGAGCCGCTCGTAGAAACCGAGGGCATGGGTCTGGGCGTGCAGATCGACGGCGCCCAGGCCCAGCGTGCGCGCCTGGTCCTCGATGGCGCGCACCAGTGCGGCGCCGACGCCGAGCCCGCGTGCCGTCCGGGTCACGGCGAGCCTGCCGAGCGCGCCGACCGTGAGGTCACCGCCGGTCCGGTCCGCCGCGGCGGCGCCGTGCAGCAGCCGTCCCGTACCGAGCGCCGAGCCGTCCGCCGCGAGGGCCAGGACATGCACCGCGTCCGCGTCGTGGGCGTCGTACTCGATCTCCTCGGGCACCTGCTGCTCACCGACGAAGACGTCCTTGCGGACCTGGAAGCAGGCAGCCAGTTCGCCGTCGTCGAGAGCCCTGCGGGTGGTGTACGGGGCGGGAGCGGTGGTCACTCGCTCTCCGCCACGATCGTGTCGAGGGCCTGCTGGAGGTCGTCCGGGTAGCCGCTGGAGAACTCCACCCAGCTGCCGTCGGAGGGGTGCTCGAAACCGAGGCGCACGGCGTGCAGCCACTGCCGGGTCAGGCCGAGGCGCTTGGCCAGGGTCGGGTCGGCACCGTAGGTGAGGTCCCCGACGCAGGGGTGGCGGTGGGCCGACATGTGCACCCGGATCTGGTGGGTGCGACCCGTCTCCAGCTTGATGTCGAGGAGGCTCGCGGCCCGGTACGCCTCGATCAGGTCGTAGTGCGTGATGGACGGCTTGCCCTCGGCCGTGACCGCCCACTTGTAGTCGTGGTTGGGGTGGCGGCCGATGGGGGCGTCGATGGTGCCGCTCATCGGGTCCGGGTGGCCCTGCACGAGCGCGTGGTACTTCTTCTCGACGACCCGGTCGCGGAACTGGGCCTTGAGCAGGGTGTAGGCGCGCTCCGACTTGGCGACGACCATCAGCCCCGAGGTGCCGACGTCCAGGCGGTGCACGATGCCCTGGCGCTCGGCGGCACCGGAGGTCGAGATCCGGTATCCGGCCGCCGCAAGACCGCCGATGACCGTGGTCCCGGTCCAGCCGGGGCTCGGGTGGGCGGCGACGCCGACCGGCTTCACGATCACGACGATGTCGTCGTCGTCGTGCACGATCTCCATGCCCTCGACGGGCTCGGCGACGATCTGGACCGGAGCGGGTGCCTGCGGCATCTCCACTTCCAGCCAGGCGCCACCGTGCACCCGCTCGGACTTCCCGGCCACCGCACCGTCCACCTGGACCTTCCCGGCGGCGGCCAGCTCTGCGGCCTTGGTGCGGGAGAAACCGAACATCCGGGAGATGGCGGCGTCGACACGCTCGCCTTCCAGGCCATCGGGTACGGGCAGGGTGCGGATCTCGGGATGCGTACTCACCTGTCGAGTATGCCTTGCGCCTGCTAGTCCTTGTGCACGGTGCCGTCGGGGTCAAGCCCCTTGAAGGAAAGGATCACGATCAGGATGCCGCCGCAGACGATCGCGGAGTCGGCGAGGTTGAAGACCGCGAAGTGCGCGGGAGCGATGAAGTCGACCACCGCGCCCTTGAACACGCCGGGCGCACGGAAGATGCGGTCGGTGAGATTACCCAGCGCACCGCCGAGCAGCAGTCCCAGCGCGATGGCCCACGGCAGGCTGTAGAGCTTGCGGGCGAGCCGGGCGATGACCACGATCACACCGGCTGCGATCACGGTGAAGATCACCGTGAACGCCTCGCCGATCCCGAACGCGGCACCCGCGTTCCGGATGGCGCTGAGCTTCAGCCAGTCGCCGAAGATCTCGATGGGCTCCTGGTGCTCCAGCTTCGCGACCACGATCATCTTGGTGGTCAGGTCCAGCAGATAGGCGACGACCGCCACGGCGAAGAGGGCCAGGATCTTCCGCCTGCCCCTGTCCGTGGCCGTGCTGCCGCCGGGGCCGTCGCCCTCGACCGTGCTCCCGGCCGGGCCTTCGACCGCGCTTCCCGTCGAGCCCACGACCGTGCCGTCGGCGGCCTTCGGGGGCTCGGCCCCGTCGGCCCCCGCTGCATCAGGGATATCCGGCGTACCGATGATGCGCTCCGCCTCTGCCACGTGAGTCCCTCAACCTAGGTGCCTGACTGAGGACGAGGGTACGACACACCCCGGCGGATCAGCCGCGTCGCTCCTGCTTCTGTTTGTCCTCCACACACAGGGTGGCCCGGGGAAATGCCTGCATCCGTGCCTTCCCGATCGGTTTGCCGCAGATCTCGCAGAGCCCGTACGTCCCCGCCTCCAGCCGGGCCAGGGCCCGCTCGGTCTGCTCCAGCATCTCCTGGGCGTTGGCGGCGAGCGACAGCTCGTGCTCGCGGGTGATGTTCTTCGTTCCGGTGTCCGCCTCGTCGTCACCCGCGCCGTCGCCGGAGTCCCGCATCAGTCCGGCCAGCGCGGCCCCCGATGCCTCCAGCTCGCTCCGCAGCCGCATGACCTCGCTGGTCAGCTCCGTGCGCGCCTCGGTGACCTCCTCGGGCGTCCACGGGTCCTCCCCGGGCCGTACCGCCAGCTCGCCGGGGGCTGTCGCAGCGGCGGCGCGGGCCTGCGGCACCGCCGCCGCCCCCTTTCCGGCAGCTGTGGTCCGACCCGCGCTCTTCTTGGCTACCACCGTGGTGGCTCCCGTCTGCTCGGCGGCCTGGGCCGCCCCCATGGCCGCCGCTGCGGCCTTCTTCGAAGCCTTCTTGACCGCGCTCTTCTTCGCCGGCGCCTTCTTTGCCGCCGTCTTCCTGCCCGCCGCAGCCCCGGCCGCGGTCTTCTTCGCCGCCGCCTTCTTCGCCGGGGCCTTCTTCGCGGCCGCCTTCTTCGCCGCCTTCTCGGCCGGTGGCGTCCTGGCGGCCTCCTTCTCGGCCACGGTCTCCACGGTCTCTTTCGCCGTCTTCTTCGCCACCATGGCCGCGGCCCCTTCACATATTGTGATCTTGCACGCGAATCGTGCTGGGACGATAAATCGACCCCAGCTCCGCGGCAACGGGGCACGCCGCCGTTCGCCCCTCCCTGTGCCCAGGTCGAGGCGCGCTTGCCTCCGTTGTGCCCAGCTCCCCGCCCGGTAATCCGTTCCCGCCCCGGACCGGAAAGTCCGTCCGCCCCCCTCTGGCCATTCGGGTCATGCCCGGGGGCGGCGGTTGAACCGGTCGGCCGTCGCCCGTACGGGCCCGTACACTGGCCTCAGCGAGAGGCATGGATGGGACGAGTAGCGTCGTACGCAGCCAGCAGCGACCCGGGGACGGTGGGAGCCCGGGGGCGAGCGCGTCGTGAAGATCACCCGGAGCCGTCGGAAGAACGCCGCAAGGCCAGTAGACCCGGCATCGCGACCCCAATGAGGGGGCCAAGGGCACACGCCCGGGGCCAAGGAGGGTGGTACCGCGGGAGCGACATGCTCTCGTCCCTCCGACGGAAGTGGAAAACGTCCGCCGGAGGAAGCCCGCACATGACATCGCCGCAGTACCGCCAGGTACCCGCCCAGATCGACCTGCCCGCGCTGGAGCACGCCGTGCTCGACTTCTGGCGCGAGAGCAAGGTCTTCGCCAAGAGCCTCGAACAGTCCGAGGGCCGCCCCGAGTGGGTCTTCTACGAGGGCCCGCCCACCGCCAACGGCATGCCCGGCGCGCACCACATCGAGGCCCGCGTCTTCAAGGACGTCTTCCCCCGCTTCCGCACCATGCAGGGCTACCACGTCGGCCGCAAGGCCGGCTGGGACTGCCACGGCCTGCCGGTCGAGCTCGCGGTCGAGAAGGAACTGGGCTTCAACGGCAAGAACGACATCGAGGCGTACGGCATCGCCGAGTTCAACGCCAAGTGCCGCGAGTCCGTGACCCGGCACACCGACGCCTTCGCCGAGCTGACGACCCGGATGGGGTACTGGGTCGACCTGGACGACGCGTACCGCACGATGGACCCCGAGTACATCGACTCCGTGTGGTGGTCGCTGAAGGAGATCTTCAACAAGGACCTGCTGGTCCAGGACCACCGGGTCGCCCCCTGGTGCCCGCGGTGCGGCACCGGGCTCTCCGACCACGAGCTGGCCCAGGGCTACGAGACGGTCGTCGACCCGTCGGTCTTCGTACGCTTCCCGCTGACGAGCGGCCCGCTGGCCGGCGAGGCCGCGCTCCTGGTCTGGACGACCACGCCCTGGACCCTGGTCTCCAACACCGCCGTCGCCGTGCACCCCGAGGTCACCTACGTCGTCGCGACGAACGGCGAGGAGAAGCTCGTCGTCGCGCGGCCCCTGCTGGAGAAGGCCCTCGGCGAGGGCTGGGAGACCACCGGCGAGTCCTTCACCGGCGCCGAGATGGAGCGCTGGACCTACGAGCGCCCGTTCACCCTGCTCGACTTCCCGGCCGAGGCCCACTACGTCGTCAACGCCGACTACGTGACCACCGAGGACGGTACGGGTCTGGTCCACCAGTCCCCCGCCTTCGGCGCCGACGACCTCGTCGTCTGCCGCTCCTACGGGCTCCCGGTCGTGAACCCGGTCCGCCCCGACGGGACCTTCGAGGAAGACCTGCCGCTGATCGGCGGCGTCTTCTTCAAGAAGGCCGACGAAGCGCTCACCGAGGACCTGGCCGCCCGCGGCAAGCTGTTCCGCCACGTCCCGTACGAGCACAGCTACCCGCACTGCTGGCGCTGCCACACCGCGCTGCTCTACTACGCGCAGCCGTCCTGGTACATCCGTACGACCGCGATCAAGGACCGGCTCCTCGAAGAGAACGAGAACACCAACTGGTTCCCCGAGTCGGTCAAGAACGGCCGCTTCGGCGACTGGCTGAACAACAACGTCGACTGGGCGCTGTCCCGCAACCGCTACTGGGGCACGCCGCTGCCCATCTGGCGCTGCGAGGACAACCACCTCACTTGTGTCGGCTCGCGCGCCGAGCTCGGTGAGCTGACCGGCACGGACCGGACGGACCTGGACCCGCACCGTCCGTTCATCGACGAGATCACGTTCACCTGCTCGCACGAGAACTGCCAGCTGGAGGCGTACCGCGTCCCCGAGGTCATCGACGCCTGGTACGACGCCGGTTCGATGCCGTTCGCGCAGTGGGGCTACCCGTACAAGAACAAGGAGATCTTCGAGAGCCGCTACCCGGCGCAGTTCATCTCGGAGGCCATCGACCAGACCCGCGGCTGGTTCTACACGCTCATGGCCGTGGGCACGCTGGTCTTCGACAAGTCGTCGTACGAGAACGTGGTGTGCCTCGGCCACATCCTCGCCGAGGACGGCCGCAAGATGTCCAAGCACCTGGGCAACATCCTCCAGCCCATCCCGCTGATGGACCAGCACGGTGCCGACGCGGTGCGCTGGTTCATGGCGGCGGGCGGCTCCCCGTGGGCGGCGCGGCGCGTGGGGCACGACACCATCCAGGAGGTCGTCCGCAAGACCCTCCTCACGTACTGGAACACGGTCGCCTTCCAGGCCCTGTACGCCCGTACGTCGAACTGGGCCCCCTCCTCCGCCGACCCGGCACCGGCGGACCGCACGGTCCTGGACCGCTGGCTGCTCAGCGAACTCCACGCACTGGTGGACCAGGTCACCCAGGCGCTGGACGGTTACGACACCCAGCGCGCCGGCAAGCTGCTCTCCTCTTTCGTGGACGACCTGTCCAACTGGTACGTCCGCCGCTCGCGCCGCCGCTTCTGGCAGGGCGACAAGGCGGCGCTGCGCACGCTGCACGAGGTCATCGAGACGGTGACCCGGCTGATGGCACCGCTGACCCCGTTCATCACGGAGCGGGTCTGGCAGGACCTGATCGTGCCGGTCGGCCCGGACGCCCCGGAGTCGGTGCACCTCTCCACCTGGCCGAAGCCGGACCTGGCGGCGATCGACCCCGCGCTGTCCACGCAGATGGCGCTGGTGCGCCGCCTGGTGGAGCTGGGCCGGGCCACCCGCGCCGAGTCGGGCGTCAAGACCCGCCAGCCGCTGTCCCGTGCCCTGGTGGGCGCCACCGGCTTCGAGACCCTCTCCCCCGAACTCCGCGCCCAGATCACCGAGGAGCTGAACGTCACCTCGCTGGCCTCCCTCTCGGACGTCGGCGGCTCGCTCGTCGACACGACGGCGAAGGCCAACTTCCGTGCCCTGGGCAAGCGGTTCGGCAAGGGCGTCCAGGCAGTGGCCAAGGCCGTCGCCGACACGGACGCGGCCGCGCTCTCCCTGGCCCTGCGCGAGGGTACGGCGTCGGTCGAGGTGGACGGCGAGAAGGTCACCCTCTCCCCCGACGAGGTGATCATCACCGAGACACCGCGTGAGGGCTGGTCGGTGGCCTCCGACTCGGGCGCCACGGTCGCCCTGGACCTGGAGATCACCCCGGAACTGCGGCGCGCGGGCCTGGCCCGTGACGCGATCCGCCTGATCCAGGAGGCCCGCAAGAACAGCGGCCTGGACGTGGCGGACCGGATCGCGGTGCGCTGGACGTCCACGTCCCCCGCCACGGTGGAGGCCCTGACCGAGCACGCGCCGCTGATCCAGGACGAGGTCCTGGCCCTGGACTACGCGCAGGCCGAGGCGGACGACACGTACGGCACCCCGTTCGAGGACGAGGGCCTGTCCCTCACCTTCCGCCTCCGCAAGACGGAGCAGTAACCCCAGAGCCCCACCCCGAAGGGCCCGCCCGGACCACCCCCGGCCGGGCCCTTCCCCATCCCCACCCCGCCCGACAATCAAGGGCACACCTCACCCACCCGGCACTTAGGGACACCCCCACCCGGCACTTGAGGACACGCCCACCCCGCCCCGCACCCCAACCCGCCCGGCACTTGCGGACGCATCCCAGCCCGTCCCGCACCCCAACGCGCCCGGCGCTTGAGGACACATCCCAGCCCGTCCCGCGCCCTCGCCCCGCCCGGCACTTGAGCGCGCATTTCAGCCGGATTGGCTCCCCCACCCTGCCCCTCGCCTGAGCGCGCATTTCACCCCGCCCCGCACCCCAAGCCCGCCCCGCACCTGGCCCCACCTCCAAGCCCATCCCGCACCCCAGCCCCGCCCGGCACTTGAGGGCGCCCATTTCAGCCCGATTGGCTCCCCCACCCCGCCCCACACCCCCAGCCCGCCCGGCGATTGAGGGCGCTTTTCAGCCCGTCCGGCGATTGAGGACCGGGGCCTGGGGCAGCGCCCCAGTTTCGGGAAGGGGCGGGTAGGGGACAGGCCCGCCGCAGGCGCCCCACCCCACCCGCACCCCCGCCCCACCCCACGCACACCCCACACACCCCACACCCACCCACGACAAAGGGCCGGGCCCCGGGGAAACCCCAGGACCCGACCCTCAGCCTGCCGACGGCTACGCGCTCAGCGAGCGCAAACCGCTCAGTTGTCGTCCTCGTCGATCAGGAACCCACGCATCGGCGAAGGCGCCTGCTGCATCGGCTGCGGCGCCTGCGGCCGCACCGGTGCCATCGGCTGCGTCATCGCGGGCGACATCTGCTGCTGGCCACCGTACGAAGGCGCACCGCCCATGGACGCGTTGGCGCCCATCTGCTGGCTGTTGTGCCCGCCGTGGTTGCCACCACCCATGGGGTGACCCATGGCTCCCGCACCGGCCGGAGCCAGCGAGGGCGACGGCGGCAGCGAGGCCGTCGCCGGGGTCCGCGGCGGAGCCAGCGAGTCGTCGGCCTGGGTCTCCAGCTGACGCAGCTGGCTCTCCAGGTAGGACTTCAGACGGGTCCGGTACTCGCGCTCGAAGCCCCGCAGGTCCTCGACCTTGCGCTCCAGCGTCGCGCGGGCCGACTCCAGCGAGCCCATCGCCACGCGGTGCTTCTCCTGCGCGTCCCGCTCCAGCGCGTCGGCCTTGGCACGCGCGTCGCGCTCCAGGCCCTCGGCACGGCTGCGCGCCTCGCCGACGATCTTGTTGGCCTCGGAACGGGCCTCCGCGATCGCCTGGTCGGCGGTCTGCTGTGCGAGCGAGAGGACACGGGCGGCACTGTCGCCACCGGGGCCCTGACCGGGCTGCTGCATCTGCGGCTGCTGCTGCTGTTGCATCTGCTGCATCTGCTGCTGCTGGGCGTGACCGCCCATGGGGCCGCCCATCGGGCCACCCATGGGACCGCCCTGCATCGGTCCGGGGCCGTGCGGGCCCTGCGGACCGGGACCGTGGCCACCCTGGGGGCCATGGCCACTGGGACCGGCGGGCAGCTGCGGCGCGCCACCGGGCAGTTGGGGCGGACCCATCTGCGGGGGCTGCTGCTGCACCGGCGGACCGGATATGGCGGCGGGAACGGGCGCACCGGGCCGGTCCTGCGGCTCCGGCTTGCGCATGCCCTGCTGCTGCTGGTTCTGCGCGGCGGCACGCGTCGCGGCGGCCAGCTTGGCGCGCAGGTCCTCGTTCTCACGGAGCAGACGGGTCAGCTCCGATTCGACCTCGTCGAGGAAGGCATCGACCTCGTCCTCGTCATAGCCTTCTCGGAGGCGGACGGTCGTGAACTGCTTGTTCCGCACGTCCTCGGGGGTCAGCGGCATCTCTTCTTCACCTCTACGTAGTCGTCGGCAGTCGGCAAGACCGTATCGCTCACAACCTGACCACAACTCGGATCAGGATGTAGACGATGATCATCAGAACGAAGAAGGACAGGTCGAGTGCCACGCCCCCGAGACGCAGCGGCGGAATGAACCGCCGCAGAAGCTTGAGCGGTGGATCGGTGACAGTGTAGGTGGCCTCAAGAACGACCACCATCGCCTTGCCGGGTTGCCATGAACGTGCGAACTGGAAGACATAGTCCATGACCAGCCGGAAGATCAGCACGATGAGGAAACACATCAGCGCGATATAGACCACATCCCGTGCGACGCCCATTCCCGCGCTTCCCTCTCCCCTGGCTCTCGTAGCTCCGGCCTCTCGGCCGGCACCGGCCTCGCGGCCGGGTTGTTCCCGGTGTCGTGTTCTCAGCTCTGGTTGAAGAATCCGCCCTCTGCGATACGGGCCTTGTCCTCCGCCGTGACATCGACGTTAGCAGGCGACAACAGGAACACCTTCTGCGTCACGCGCTCAATGCTGCCATGGAGACCGAAGACGAGTCCTGCGGCAAAGTCGACAAGTCGCTTCGCATCCGTGTCGTCCATCTCCGTGAGATTCATGATCACCGGAGTGCCCTCACGGAAGTGTTCCCCGATGGTACGGGCCTCGTTGTAGGTCCTGGGGTGAAGCGTGGTGATGCGGTAAGGCTCCCGCTCGGACACAACCTTGGGCATGATCACCGGTGCGTTCTTCTCCATGTTCGGGCGTTCAGGTGTGATGGACGCCACGGGGGCGATTCGGGCGGGTCGTCCGCTTTCGGCGGGGAGCTGAACCGGCTCGCGCTGCGCGGGTGGTTGCACCACTCGCACCGGTTCGTCCCGTTCGCGCTCGCGCTCCCGCTCCACCTGGTGCGCGGGTTGATGCCGCCGCCGGTCCCGCTCGGGCTCCGGCTCGGGTTCGAATTCATCGTCGGGGTCGAACCCCGGACCGTCGTACCCATCGTCCTCCACGAGGCCGAGGTAGACCGCCATCTTGCGCATCGCGCCGGCCATGCTCTGAGTCCTCCGCTCTGTGGTGGATCGGCATTCGTCACCAAGTGCCCGCGATCCACTGTGGTCTGCCCGTTCGGAGCGGGAATGACCATATTTTCTGCTGTGGTCCGACTTGCTTCGCGACGTTACCCGAGCCTGGGTCGGACTCCGAGTACCGCCGTACCGACGCGTACATGTGTCGCTCCGGCCGCTACCGCGTCCTCGAGGTCCGCACTCATCCCCGCGGAGACCATGGTGGCAGCCGGACGGTCGGAGCGCAGGCGGGATGCGAATTCCATCAGCCGGTCGAAAGCGGCCCGTTGCCGCCCCGCGTACGGACCGGCGAGCGGCGCGACCGTCATCAGACCGCCGAGCCGGAGCCCCGGCGCGGCGTCCACCGCGGCGGCCAACTCCTCGATCGCGTCCGGCGCGACACCGCCGCGCTCACCGCGTTCGCCGCTGTCCGCGTCCAGGGCGACCTGGATGAGGCAGTCGAGTTCGCGTTCGCCGCGCACCGCGGCCGCGGACAGGGATGTGACCAACTTGGCACGGTCCACCGACTGCACGACATCGGCATAACTCGCCACAGAACGAACCTTGTTCGTCTGCAATTGTCCGACAAAGTGCCACGTCAGCGACAGATCCGCACAAGCGGCGGCTTTGGGTGCCGCGTCCTGATCGCGATTCTCCGCGACGTGACGCACACCGAGTTCGTGCAAGATCCGCACATCGCTCGCGGGATAGGTCTTCGTGACCACAATGAGGGTCACTTCTTCCCTTTTACGACCGGCTGTTGCACAAGCGGAAGCAATACGTTCCTCCACCTGTGCCAGATTTTCGGCTAGTTGCGCCCTACGTTCCGTCATGCCCTATCAGTCCAACCAGACATATCCGGCGAGCCGCCCCGTGGTGCGGTCGCGGCGGTACGAGAAATGGTCGCCCGATTCCAGGGTGCAGAACGGGGAGCTGTGCCGGTCGCTCACGCCGAGGGCGTCGAGCTGGGCATGCACTCCGGCGGTGACATCCACGGCCGGTGTTCCCCAACTGGTCTCGGACCAGGAGGCGGGAACGGTCTCCGCGACCTCCGCCCGCATACCCTCGGGGACTTCGTAGCACCGCCCGCACACGGCCGGGCCGGTGTGCGCGGTGATACGGGAAGGTTCGGCGCCGAGACCGATCATGGCCTCGATCGCGGCCGGTACGACTCCGGCGACCAGACCGGGCCGCCCCGCGTGCGCCGCCGCGACGACTCCGGCGACCGGGTCGGCGAGCAGAACGGGCGTGCAGTCGGCGGTGAGAACCGCGAGCGGGACCCCGCGACGGGCGGTCACCACCGCGTCCACGGCCGGGATTTCCGGGGTCTCGCCCCAGGGTCCGTCGACCACGGCCACGTCCCGCCCGTGCACCTGGTTCATCCAGACGACCTGCGCCGGGTCGAGACCGAGGTGACGGGCGGCGCGCTCGCGGTTCGCGCGTACGGCGGCGGGGTCGTCTCCGACCGCGCCGCCGAGGTTGAGCTCCTCGTACGGAGCGGCGCTCACTCCGCCCCACCTGTCGGTGAAGGCGAAGTGCGCGCGATCCGCGGAGGCCACCGCGTGAACCGCGGGTACTGCGTGACGCCGGCCTATCACTTCAAGAAATCCGGTACATCCAGCTCTTCGGCCTGGGTGTCCTGGTAGGGACGGGCCGGCGGGACGTGCGGAGCGGAGACCGGCGGAAGCTGGCTCTCGCTCGATGCCGGGGTGGGCTCGGCCTGGGCCGGGGCCTCCTCGCGCAGCGGCAGGGATCCCAGTCCGCTGGTCTGGCGCACGGGCTCGGCGGCCCGTACCGGCGCGGCCGGCTCCTCGCGCTTGCTGGAGTTGGCCCCCAGGACGTTCTCGCGACGGGCGGGCGGCTGCCCGCCGTCGAAGCCCGCGGCGATCACGGTGACCCGTACCTCGTCGCCCAACGCGTCGTCGATGACGGCGCCGAAGATGATGTTCGCCTCGGGGTGCGCCGCCTCGCTCACCAGCTGGGCGGCCTCGTTGATCTCGAAGAGACCGAGGTCGCTGCCGCCGGAGATGGAGAGCAGGACACCACGGGCGCCGTCGATGGACGCCTCCAGGAGCGGCGAGGAGATCGCCATCTCCGCGGCGGCCACCGCGCGGTCGTCCCCGCGGGCCGAACCGATCCCCATGAGCGCCGATCCCGCCTCGGACATGACCGACTTGACGTCGGCGAAGTCGAGGTTGATCAGACCGGGGGTGGTGATGAGGTCGGTGATGCCCTGGACACCCGAGAGCAGTACCTGGTCGGCCGACTTGAACGCGTCGAGCACACTGACCTGGCGGTCCGAGATGGACAGCAGTCGGTCATTGGGAATGACGATGAGGGTGTCGACCTCTTCGCGGAGTTCGGCGATGCCGTCCTCCGCCTGGTTCGCGCGTCGCCGGCCCTCGAAAGTGAACGGGCGGGTGACCACACCGATCGTCAGGGCGCCGAGCGAGCGCGCGATGTTGGCGACGACGGGTGCGCCGCCGGTGCCGGTGCCGCCGCCTTCTCCGGCGGTGACGAAGACCATGTCGGCCCCCTTGAGGACCTCCTCG
The DNA here is from genome assembly GCF_035917275.1 of Streptomyces sp. NBC_01237. Lineage (NCBI taxonomy): Bacteria > Bacillati > Actinomycetota > Actinomycetes > Kitasatosporales > Streptomycetaceae > Streptomyces > Streptomyces sp. NBC_01237. Next base: position 2,240,274 of record NZ_CP108508.1, read on the forward strand.
ATCTCCTCACGGTGGTCCTCTGCCGCCTTGCGACCGACGGCCGGGTTTGCCCCGGCGCCGAGGCCACGGGTGAGTTCACGGCCGACGTCGAGCTTGACGTCGGCGTCGCTCATCAACAGGGCTTGCGCATCAGTGTTGATCGCGATGAACTCGACGCCCTTGAGACCGACCTCGATCATTCGGTTGATGGCATTGACACCACCGCCGCCGACACCGATGACCTTGATGACTGCGAGGTAGTTCTGCGGTGCTGCCACGTCGAAGGCCTCTCGCCTCGAGTTACGTGTCGCCGCTTCACGGGATTCCCGTGGCGACGACGGATGCCGATGGGGACGGTCCGAACGCCGACCCAAACCCTAACGTTCAAGTTTAGGGTTACCAGTGTGTCCGCTTCTTGGACTCTTCCGAACAGGACACTAAGTCGACAAGTGGCGCACGTTCAACGAACACGCCGAACCTCCCGTTTTTCTTTTCACCCTATGTGATCACCCGTGTCGATGACCAACCAGGGTGCTGGCCAGGCCAAATGTGCGTCAACTCACCGAAACCGCAGGGGCGGTGGGCGCACTGACGTCGAAGTGCCCCGCTTTGGGAGAGGCTTTCATGAGAGCGGCGAGGACTCTCGCCTTCACCGCGCCCTCTTCACCACTGCCCCAGGCCACCACGCGCCCCCGGGTCAGCTCCAAGGAGATCGAGTCGTACGAGGTGACCCGTACGACCCTGGTGTCCTTGGAAACGTTCTCCGGAAGATCGCCCGCGACCCGGACCGCTTCCCGCAACAGACGGTCACTGCCGAAGCGGCGCAGACTCGCTGACTGATCAGGTGTCAATTTCAGCAGAGGTACGCCCCGGGGCGCTTTGTCCACCGTCGCGAAGCGCACGCCTTTCGCGTCCACTTCAATGAACTTTGCGCCCTTTTTCACCAACAGGACCGGCTTTCGTTCGGTCACTTTAAGGCCGATGCCGTGCGGCCATGACCGTACGACATCCACTCTGTCGATACGAGACAACTTCTGGCGCAACCTGTTCTCCATGGCGCCCGTGTCCACGGAAATCAGCGGAGCCCCGATCGGCACCGCCGCCGCCCGCTCCACCTCGGCACGGGTCAGCACGCCGACGCCGGTGGTGCTCACGCGCTCCACCCGCAGCCAGGACGATCCGTAGAGCACCCAGACGACGCCCGCGGTGAGCAGCGCCGCCGCGACGGCGATCAGGATCAGCAGTGTACGGCGGCTCGGCCGGCGCCTCTCGGTGCCAATGTGCGGCGGGCGGGCCGGGGTGTCCGCCCGCTTGCCCGCACCGCGCTGGGCGGTCGTCCCTCCGGCCACGCTCGCTCCTTCACCGGACCCGGGGCGCGCGCCCCGGGTCCGCACCGCCTCACGCCTGGCGGCGTGCGGCAATCGCTTCGTACACCATGCCGACGAGCAGGTCGTCGGCATCGCGCCGGCCGAACTCGGCGGCGGCGCGCGACATCTCGTACAGCCGGTGCGGATCGGACAGCACCGGAAGGACGTTGCCCTGCACCCACTCGGGGGTGAGCGCCGCGTCGTCCACCAGCAGGCCGCCGCCCGCGTTGACCACCGGCTGGGCGTTGAGCCGCTGTTCGCCGTTGCCGATGGGCAGCGGGACGTAGGCGGCGGGAAGCCCGACGGCGGAGAGTTCGGCGACGGTCATCGCGCCCGCGCGGCAGAGCATCATGTCGGCCGCCGCGTACGCGAGGTCCATCCGGCTCACATACGGTACCGGGATATAGGGCGGCATTCCGGGCATGTTGTCGATACGCGGCAATTCATTCTTCGGGCCGACCACATGAAGGATCTGGATTCCGGAGCGCTGGAGCAGCGGCGCGACGCGCTGGACCACCTCGTTGAGGTGCCGGGCGCCCTGCGAGCCGCCGGAGACCAGCAGCGTCGGCAGGTTGGGGTCCAGGCCGAAGGCGGCACGCGCCTCGGGGCGGACCCGGGCACGGTCCAGGGTGGCGATGGTGCGGCGCAGCGGGATGCCGATGTAGCGGGCGCCCCGCAGCTTGCTGTCCGGGGTGGAGACGGCGACGCCGTGCGCGTACCGCGAACCGATCTTGTTGGCCAGGCCAGGACGGGCGTTGGCCTCGTGGACGACGATCGGCACTCCGGCGCGTTTGGCCGCGAGGTAGCCGGGCAGGGCGACGTAGCCGCCGAAGCCGACCACGCAGTCCGCCTTGGTGCGCTCCAGGATCTGCTCGGCGGCCTTGATCGTGCCGCGCAGCCGTCCCGGGACGGTGATCAGTTCGGGGGTGGGTTTGCGCGGCAGCGGTACGGCCGGGATGAGCGCCAGTTCGTACCCCCGCTCGGGTACGAGCCTGGTCTCAAGTCCGCGTTCCGTGCCGAGGGCAGTGATTCCCACGGTCGGGTCCTGCCTGCGCAGGGCGTCTGCGAGGGCAAGCGCGGGCTCGATGTGGCCAGCGGTCCCCCCGCCGGCGAGTACGACATGCACCGAAATTCACCGCTCTCCGGACGGACGCTTCTTGACGCGCCGTCTCATCGTCTTCCATCTCACCCCGGGCCTCCGCATGGCCAGGGCCGCCTTCGTGGCGGGATCATCTCGCGCGAAGGCGATCATCAGCCCGACAGCGAACATGGTCGGCAGCAGAGCCGACCCTCCGTAGGAGAACAGCGGGAGCGGGACCCCGGCGATCGGCAGCAGACCGAGCACCGCACCGATGTTGATCACAGCCTGCGCCGTGATCCAGGTGGTCACACCTCCCGCGGCGTACCTCACGAAGGGGTCCTCCGTGCGTCCGGCCACGCGGATACCCGCATAGCCTAGAGCCGCGAACAGGGCGAGCACCGACAGCGTCCCCGCCAACCCCAGTTCCTCACCGGTGATCGCGAAGATGAAGTCGGTGTGTGGTTCGGGCAGTTGACCCCATTTTTCCACACTCGCCCCCAGCCCGGAACCGAACCATCCGCCGGATGCCAGCGCGTAGATTCCGTGGACGGCCTGCCAGCAGGAGGCGTCCGGGCCGGGATCGCTGAACGCCGTGCATTCGAGCCGGGCCATCCGGTTCGGGCTGGTCTTGATCAGCAGGAATCCGATGACCCCGGCGAAGGCGAGTACCCCCGCGAACAGCCGGGTCGGCGCACCGGCCAGCCAGAGCAGGCCGAACAGGATCGCGGTGAGAATGATCGCAGTTCCCATGTCGCCGCCGAGCATGATCAGCCCGAGCAGCATGAAGGCGACCGGGACGACCGGGACGAGCATGTGCTTCCACTGCGTCAGCAGCCGCTTGTCCTGTTTGCGGGCCAGCAGATCGGCGCCCCACAGGATGAGTGCGAGCTTGCCGAACTCGCTGGGCTGGAGCTGGAAGGGGCCGCCCAGATAGATCCAGTTCTGGTTGCCGTTGACCGACATCCCTATCCCCGGCACCTGGACCAGCACCATGAGGAAGACCGTGCCCATGAGCAGGGGGTAGGCGAGCGCCCGGTGGAGCTTCACCGGCATCTTCGCGGCGATCAGCATCAGTCCGGCACCGATGACCGCGGCGAGGAACTGCTTGCGGAAGAAGTAGGTGGCGGGCCGGTCGATGTCCAGCGCCTTGATCATCGAGGCGGAGTAGACCATCACGAGCCCGAGCACGGTGATCAGGAGGCTGGAGCCCAGGATCAGGTAGTACGCCGTCAGGGGCCGGTCCCAGGCCCGGCGTGCCTGCTCGTACAGCCGGCGCGGACCGCCGCCGCGCGGTGTCCGGGTGCCGCCGGGGCCACGGCCGCCGCCACGGGGCGCCGGGGGCCGCCGGGAGCCGGTGGCCAGCCGCCCGCGCAGGGCGAGGCCCCCGGGCAGCGGGGCGCCCGCGGGGGCGGGCGGGGCAAGGAGGCGCGGGGTGAGCGCCCGGCTGAGCGCCCCGCCCGCACGGGAGCGGTCCGGTCCGCGCACGGCGGAACTCTCGTCGGCCGGCATTGTCGCTGTCCCCTCCACTGCTCGTGCCCGGGGCTGGTGCCGGGCCCGGGAGCCTGCGGCGGTGCCGCGGGCGGCCCGGTGGCACCGGGACACCCGTGGCGCGGCGGCCGGGCCCGTCAGTCGCGCTCGTCCGCGAGTGCGCGGACCGCGTCCGCGAACGCCTCGCCCCGCTTGTTGTAGTTGGCGAACATGTCCATCGAGGCGCAGGCCGGTGCCAGCAGTACGGTGTCGCCCGGCCGGGCGAGCCGTGCCGCTTCCCGGACCGCCTCGGACATCGCCCCAGTGTCGGTCCGGTCGAGGTCGACCACCGGTACCTCGGGGGCGTGTCGCGTCAGGGCTTCGCGGATCAGCGCCCGGTCGGCGCCCATCAGCACGACCCCGCGCAGGTGCTTGGCGGCACCGGTCACCAGCTCGTCGAACGTGGCGCCCTTGGCGAGGCCCCCGGCGATCCAGACGACCGGGTCGTAGGCCGCCAGGGAGGCTTCGGCGGCGTGGGTGTTGGTGGCCTTGGAATCGTCGACGTACACGACGTCCCCGACGTCCGCCACGTGCTCGATGCGGTGGGCGTCCGGGCGGAAGGCCCGCAGCCCGTCGCGGACCGCCGCGGGCTCCACACCGAAGGCGCGGGCCAGCGCGGCGGCCGCGAGGGCGTTGGCGATGTTGTGCGGGGCGGGCGGGTTGACGTCGCCGGTCTCCGCGAGTTCCTGGGCCTGCTTCTGCCGGTTCGCCACGAAGGCCCGGTCGACGAGGATGCCGTCGACCACGCCGAGCTGCGAGGGGCCGGGGGCGCCGAGGGTGAAGCCGATGGCACGGCAGCCCTCCTCGACATCGGCCTCGCGCACCAGGTGCTCGGTGGCCGGGTCGGCGACGTTGTAGACGCAGGCCACGGTGTTGCCCTCGTAGATCCGGCCCTTGTCGGCGGTGTACGCCTCCATCGAGCCGTGCCAGTCGAGGTGGTCCGGGGCCAGGTTGAGCACGGCCGCGGAGTGGGCGCGTACCGAGGGCGCCCAGTGCAGCTGGTAGCTGGAGAGCTCGACGGCGAGTACGTCGTACGTCTCCTCGCCGAGCACCGCGTCCAGCAGCGAGACGCCGATGTTGCCGACGGCCGCGGTGCGCAGCCCGGCCGCTTCGAGGATCGAGGCGAGCATCCGTACGGTGGTGGTCTTGCCGTTGGTCCCGGTGACCGCGAGCCAGGGAGCCGGCTCCCCGCCGTTCAGCCCGCGCAGCCGCCAGGCGAGTTCGACGTCGCCCCAGATGGGGACGCCCGCCTCGGCGGCTGCCAGGAAGAGCGGCTTGTCCGGCTTCCAGCCGGGGGCGGTCACGATGAGCTCGGTGGACTCGGGCAGGGTCGCGCCGTCGCCGAGGCGCACGGTGATGCCGTGCGCCTCCAGTTCGGCCGCCTGGGTACGGCTGCGCTCGTCGTCGCCGTCGTTGACGACGGTGACGAGCGCCCCGAGGCGGTGCAGGGCACGGGCCGCGGGGATACCGCTGACGCCGAGTCCGGCGACCGTGACGCGCTTGCCCCGCCAGTCCACGTTGCTCACTTCTTGGCTGCCCATCCCGCGTAGAAGAGGCCGAGGCCGACGATCACGCACATGCCCTGGATGATCCAGAAGCGGACCACGACAAGGACTTCGGACCACCCCTTGAGTTCGAAGTGATGTTGGAGCGGTGCCATCCGGAAGACCCGCTTGCCGGTCATCTTGAACGAACCGACCTGGATGACCACGGACATGGTGATCATCACGAAGAGGCCACCGAGGATGGCCATCAGGAACTCCGTACGGGAGCAGATCGCGAGCCCGGCCAGCGCGCCGCCGAGGGCGAGCGAACCGGTGTCACCCATGAAGATCTTGGCGGGCGAGGTGTTCCACCACAGGAAGCCGAAACAGGAGCCCATGAGGGCGGAGGCCACCACGGCGAGGTCGAGCGGATCTCGTACCTGGAAGCAGGCGCTGGGGTTGGTCAGGGTGTCCGCGTTGGCGCAGGACTCCTGGAACTGCCAGAGGCCGATGAAGGTGTAGGCACCGAAGACCATCACCGAGGCACCGGTGGCCAGGCCGTCCAGACCGTCCGTCAGGTTCACGCCGTTGGACATCGCGAGGATCATGAACAGCGCCCAGACGCAGAACATCACCGGGCCGATCGACCAGCCGAAGTCCTCGACGAACGAGAGCCGGGTGGAGGCGGGGGTGTTGCCGCTGGAGTCGGCGAACTGGAGCGAGAGCACCGCGAAGGCGACACCGACGATCAGCTGGCCCGCCAGCTTCGCCTTGGCCCGCAGGCCCAGCGAACGCTGCTTGACGATCTTGATGTAGTCGTCGAGGAAGCCGACGAGCCCCATCCCGGCCATCAGGAACAGCACGAGGACGCCGGAGAAGCGCATGTCCTCGCCCGTGATCACCTTCGCCAGGACGTACGCGATGATCGTCGCCAGGATGAAGGCGATGCCGCCCATGGTGGGCGTGCCCTTCTTGCTGCCATGCGTGCGCGGGCCGTCGTCCCGGATGAACTGCCCGTATCCCTTGCGGGCCAGGAGCTTGATCAGCAGCGGGGTACCGACCAGGGTCAGAAAGAGCCCTATGGCCCCCGCGAAGAGGATCTGCCTCATCGGCCGGCGACCTCGCCCTCGGTCGAGTTCTCCAGCAGTGCCAGGGCGACCTTCTCCAGGCCGACCGACCGGGACGCCTTCACCAGCACGACGTCTCCCGGGCGCAGTTCACTGCGCAACAGGTCGACGGCCGCCTGTGCGTCGGACACGTGCACCGACTCCTCACCCCACGAACCCTCGTTATATGCGCCCAGTTGCAGCCAGGAGGCTTCTCTTCCTCCGACAGCGACGAGCTTGCTGACGTTGAGCCGAACGGCGAGCCGTCCGACCGCGTCGTGCTCGGCGAGTGACGCCTCGCCGAGCTCGGCCATCGGACCGAGCACCGCCCAGGTGCGCCCCCCTCCGGCCTGTCGGGCCTTGCCCATGGCAGCCAGCGCACGCAGTGCGGCTCTCATGGATTCGGGGTTCGCGTTGTAGGCGTCATTGACGATCGTCACACCGTCCGGACGCTCGGTGACCTCCATGCGCCAGCGGGAGAGGGTGCCCGCTCCGGAGAGCGCCTCGGCGATCTCAGTCACGGACATGCCCAACTCATGGGCGACGGCGGCCGCGGCGAGCGCGTTCGACACGTGGTGCTCACCGTACAGGCGCAAGGTCACGTCGCTGCACCCGGAGGGTGTGTGGAGCTCGAAAGCGGGGCGGCCGTCCTCGGTCAGCCTGACCTTCTCGCCCCGTACGTCCGCATCCGGGGCTTCTCCGAAGAGAAGGACCCGGGCTTTTGTACGGGAGGCCATGGCGCGCACGAGGGGGTCGTCCGCGTTGAGCACGGCGACGCCCTCCTCGGGGAGAACCTCGACCAGTTCGCCCTTGGCCTGCGCGATGGCCTCCCGGCTGCCGAACTCGCCGATGTGGGCGGTGCCGACGTTGAGGACCAGACCGATCCTCGGCGGGGTCAGGCCAGTGAGGTAGCGGATGTGGCCGACGCCGCGGGCACCCATTTCGAGGACCAGGTGCCGGGTCTCCGCGGTGGCGCGCAGCGCGGTGAGCGGCAGGCCGATCTCGTTGTTGAAGGAGCCCGGCGTCCAGACGGTGGGGGCCTTGCTCGCCAGGATCTGGGCGATCAGGTCCTTGGTGGAGGTCTTGCCCGCGGAGCCGGTGAGGGCGACGACGGCGGTGCCGAGGCGTTCCACGACGGCACGTGCGAGGGTGCCGAGCGCGGCTTCGACATCGTCCACGACGATCGCCGGAACACCGACGGGGCGGGCGGCGAGCACCGCTGCCGCGCCCGCCTCGACGGCGCGCTGCGCGTAGTCGTGGCCGTCGACCTGCTCCCCGGCGAACGCGGCGAACAGGCTGCCTTGCTCCACCTCTCGGGAGTCGATGACGACGGGGCCGCTGACGACTACTGCCTGATCCGGTATGTCGTGCGGCTGCCCGCCGACGATTTCGGCGATCTCGGCGAGGGAAAGGGTGATCACTGGGTCATCCCTGACTGTTGTTCTCGTGGTGAGGGGCGCGGTCCGTGACGCTCGGGGGTGCGTCGTCGGCGCGTGCACGCCCCAGGGACCGTTCGATGGCTGCGTGCAGGACGAGGCGGTCGTCGAAGGGGCGTACCACCCCGTGGATGTCCTGGCCCTGTTCGTGTCCCTTGCCCGCGACGAGGACGGTGTCGCCGGGCTCGGCGCGGGCGACCGCGGCGGCGATGGCCGCGGCGCGGTCGGCGTCGACCAGGACGTCACCGCGTTCGTGGACGGGCACCTCGGCGGCGCCCGAGAGCATCGCGGCGAGGATCGCGAGGGGGTCCTCGGAACGGGGGTTGTCCGAGGTCAGTACGGCCGTGTCGGCGAGACGGGCCGCCGCGGCGCCCATCGGGCCGCGCTTGGTCGTGTCGCGGTCGCCGCCGCAGCCGAGCACGATGTGCACCCGGCCCTCGGTGACCTTCTGCAGCGAGCGCAGGACCGATTCGACGGCGTCGGTCTTGTGCGCGTAGTCGACGACCGCGAGGTAGGGCTGTCCCGCGTCCACCCGCTCCAGCCGGCCCGGGACACCGGGGACGGCCGCGATGCCGTCGGCGGCGGTCTGCGGGTCGACCCCCGCGACGGCCAGGGTGACGATGGCGGCGAGGGTGTTGGCGACGTTGAACGGGCCGGGCAGCGGGGCCTGGGCGGCGATCCGCTCACCCTGCGGGCCCACGGCCGTGAAGGTGCTGTCCTGCGGGCCGACTTCGACGTCCTCGGCGTGCCAGTCGGCGTCCGGGTGGCCCTCGGCGGAGAAGGTGACGACGGGTACGGTCGCCTCCTCGATCAGCCTGCGGCCGTACTCGTCGTCGAAGTTCACGACTCCCCGCCGGCTGCGCTGCGGAGTGAACAGCTGCGCCTTGGCCTGGAAGTAGTCCTCCATGCCGGTGTGGAACTCCATGTGTTCCGGGCTGAGGTTGTTGAAGACGGCGACGTCGAAGACGCAGCCGTCGACCCGCCCGAGCACCAGGGCGTGGCTGGAGACCTCCATGGCGACCGCCTCGACGCCGCGTTCGCGCATGACGGCGAACAGGGCCTGGAGGTCGGTGGCTTCGGGCGTGGTGCGCTCGGACTTGATGCGCTCGTCGCCGATCCGCATCTCGACGGTGCCGATCAGCCCGGTGCTGCGTCCGGCGCCGCGCAGTCCGCCTTCGACCAGATACGCGGTGGTGGTCTTGCCGGACGTACCGGTGATGCCGATCTGGAGCAGGCCGACGCCCGGCCGCCCGTAGATCTCGGCGGCTAGCTCGCCCATCCGGCCGCGCGGGTCCTCGGTGACCAGCACCGGAAGTCCGGTGGCGGCGGCGCGCTCGGCGCCCGCCGGGTCGGTGAGGACCGCGGTGGCACCGAGCCCGGCGGCCTGGGCGGCGAAGTCGGCGCCGTGGAAGCGGGCGCCGGGCAGGGCCGCGTACACATCGCCCGGCCGTACCGCGCGCGAGTCGTGGGTGATGCCCGTGACCTCGCCGGTTCGCGGTGCTTCGACCTGGAGCCGGGCTGCCAGCTCGCCGAGGGAAGTGGGCCGGAGCCGGTCCGGTCGGGGCGCTCCCGGATAGGTCACAGGCGCGTCCTTCTGGGTGGTTTGGGACTGATCAGCGTGGGGCACGGCGGTGAGCGTACCGGGCTGACCCGGCCTCTCGCGAAGCGAGGGACCCGGGTTGCGGTAGTTCTCGTTCCGGTTCCCGGGATCGGGGGTGATGGTTGTCACTGGGGCTTCCCTCGGGGCGTGCTCGCGCACCCCCTTGTCACTCGCCGGGCTTGAAGGACACCGGCAGCCGGGCGGGCTCGCTGCCGGACGGTGGGGTCTGGAGCGTCTTCAGCGCGAACTCCATGACCTGCTTGTAGATCGGTCCGCAGATCTGGCCGCCGAAGTAGCTGCCACTGGTCGGGTTCTGGATCGCGCAGTAGACGGTGATCTGTGGATTGTCGGCGGGCGCGAATCCCGCGAAGGAGGCCGTGTAGCCCTTGTAGACACCACGTACCGGGTCGACGCGGTTGGCCGTACCGGTCTTGCCCGCGACCCGGTAGCCGGGGATCTTGGCCTTGGTCCCGGTACCTTCCTCGTTGCCGACGACGGACTCCAGCATGGACGCCAGTGTCTTGGCGGTCTTCGTGCTGACCACCCGGCTCCGCTCGGGGTCCGGGGCCGCGGTGTAGCGGCCGTCGGAGCCCTTGGTGCCGCGTACGAGGCTGGGGGCGACCCGGACCCCGTCGTTGGCGATCGTGGAGTAGACCGACGCGGCCTGTACGGCGTTGAGCGAGAGGCCCTGGCCGAACGGGATCGTGTACTGCTGCGAGGTCGACCAGTCCTGCGGCTCGGCGAGGATGCCGGGTGACTCGCCCGGGTAGTCGAGCCCGGTCTTGCTGCCGAGCCCGAACTTGCGCAGGTAGGAGTGCAGGACCTTGTTGGACTCGGCCTGGGTCTTGCCGAGCTGTCCGGTGGCCAGGATGGTGCCGATGTTGCTGGACTTGGCCAGTACGCCGTTGAGCGTCAGGTACCAGGTGGGGTGGTCGATGTCGTCCTTGAAGAGCCGGTCGCCGCGGTGCAGCCGGTTGGGCACGGTGACGTGTGTGCCGGGCGTGGCGGCACCCTCCTCCAGCACGGCGGCCATGGACATGACCTTGCTGGTGGAGCCGGGTTCGTACACGTCCTGGAGGGCCGCGTTGCCCAGGGCCGCCCCGTTGACCTGCGAGAGGTCGTTCGGGTCGTAGCCGGGGGCGTTGGCCATGGCCAGCAGTTCGCCGGTCTTCGTGTTCTGCACGATCACATAGCCGCGGTCGGCCTTGGACTTCTTGACCTGGTCGGCGATGGCCCGCTGGGCGGCCCACTGGATGTCCCGGTCGATGGTCAGCTCGATGTCGGAGCCGGACACGGCCGGGATCTCCCGGGCACCCGCGGTGGGCACCCTGCGGCCGCCGGACTGGGCGTACCTGATCTTGCCGTCCTCGCCCGCGAGCTGTTTGTTCAGCTGCGATTCGAGTCCGCCGCCGCCCTTGCCGTCGGCGCTGACGAAGCCCAGTATCCCGGCGGCGAGGTCGCCGTTGGGGTAGACCCGCTTGGTGGTGGGCTCCTGGAGGACACCGGCGAGCACGTTGGCCCCCGGGCCGCCGCCGGCCTTGTCCTTGGCGGCCTTCTCCGCGAAGACGGACTTGAGGTCCTTGATCTGCTTCCAGACCTGCGGGGTCTGCCGGCGGGCCAGGACGGTGTAGCGGCTCTTGGGCGTCGACAGCTTCTTGGTCAGCTCCTCGACGTCCTTGCCGAGGATGGGCGCGAGGAGGGCCGCCGCCTGCTGCGGCGCGTCGGCGGCCTTGCTGTCCTCGGGCGTGAACATCTTGGGGTCGGCGGTGATGTCGTGCGCGTCCACGCTGGTGGCCAGGGCGATGCCCCTGCGGTCGGTGATCTCGCCGCGCTCGGCGGCCACCGTGTACTCCAGGTAGCGGTTCTCGTCGGCCTTGGCCGCGTACGCACTGGCGTCGACGGCCTGGACCTGGAGCAGCCGGGCCACGAAGACCAGCATGACGACCGTCAGGCCGAGGCCGACCAGGCGCAGCCGGGGGCGGGGACTGCCCAGACGCAGCGTGCGCCGGGCACGGTTGCGATCGGCCTTGGTGCCCGGCCGCCGGGGAGCGGGGCGCGGGCGTCCGCCCTCGGGACGCACGGTGGACCGGGGGCGGCCGGAGCCGCCCGCTCCGTTCATGCGCGGGCGCGTGGGGCCGGGTACGCGGCGGCGCGGCGGTTCCTTGGGCGGCACTGCGTCACCTGCCGGGGCTCGTCGTGGGCGGGGTCGCCGCGGTGCGCGGCGGCACGGTCTCTGCTGCGGGGTCGGCGGGCCCGGCGGGCGCCTCGCGGGTTGTTCCGGTGGCGCCGCTCGCCAGGCCCCCGGGGGCTTCGGGGGCGGCGGGCGTGGGGCCGGCGGCCTCGGAGGCGTCGGGGGTGGGCGTGGCGCCCGGTGACGTGCCGTCCGAGGGCGCGGCCGGGACGGTGGGCTCGCTGGTCTCGGGCTCCGGCTCCGGGGTGGGGGACGGCTCGGTGGTGACCTCCGCGGGCACCCCGCGGACCGTACCGTCCGGGTCGAGGAAGGCGGGGCTGCCGCCGGGCACCATGCCGAGTTCCCGGGCGCGGCGCTCCAGCGCGTCGGGCTGGGAGTATCCGTCGACGTCCCGCTGGAGGGCCTGCTGCTCGTCCGTGAGCTCGGTGGTCTCCTTCTTGAGCTCGCTCAGCCTGAACGATCCTTCGTTCAGTGCGGAGTTCAGCAGGAGAAGGCCGATGAGCCCGCCGCCCAGGAGCAGGACGACCAGCAGGACGAAGGGGGTGCGGGCCGCGTTGGTGGGCCCCGACGGCATCAGCCGGGCGAGCCGTCCGGCCCGCCCTTTCAACTGCGCGGCCGACTTGCTCACCGCATCGCCCCTGCCGCCTCGGCCGTCACGCCGGTCACCGCCCCGCTCGCCGCACCCGTCACCGTCTCGGACGTCCGGCCGGTCACCGCATCGGACCTCCGGCCCGTCACGGCACCGGTCGCCGCCTCCGACGCTCCGGGAGCGCTCATCGCTCCTCCTCGCGGATGCGCTGGGCACCGCGCAGCCGGGCGGGGGCGGCGCGCCGGTTCTCGGCGACCTCCTCCTCGGTGGGCAGCTCCGCGCCCCGGGTGAGCAGCTTCAGCCGGGGCTGGTAGCGCTCGGGGACGACGGGCAGCCCGGGGGGCGCCGTGTTGGCGGCGCCGGCCGCGAAGACCTGCTTGACCAGCCGGTCCTCCAGCGAGTGGTAGGACAGGACCGCGATGCGGCCACCGACCGCGAGGCTCCGTACGGCGGCCGGGATGGCCCGCTCCAGGACGGTGAGTTCGCCGTTGACCTCGATGCGCAGGGCCTGGAAGGTGCGCTTGGCCGGGTTTCCCCCGGTGCGCTTGGCGGCCTGCGGCAGGGAGTCGCGGATCAGCTCGACGAGCCTGGCGCTGTTGCTGAACGGCTCCTTCTCGCGCTCGCGCACTACGGCGGAGACGATCCGCTTGGCCTGCTTCTCCTCGCCGTACGCGCGCAGGATCCGGACGAGTTCGCCCGGCGGGTAGGTGTTGAGCACCTCGGCGGCGCCGATGCCGGTCGTCTGGTCCATGCGCATGTCGAGCGGGGCGTCCTGGGCGTACGCGAACCCGCGGTCGGCCTCGTCCAACTGCATGGAGGAGACGCCGAGGTCGAACAGGATGCCCTGGACCTTGGGGACGCCCAGCCGGGCGAGCACCTCGGGGAGCTCGTCGTAGACGGCGTGCACCAGAGTGGCCCGGTCGCCGTACGGGGCGAGCCGTTCACCCGAGAGCCGCAGCGCTTCCTTGTCCCGGTCCAGGGCGATCAGCCGGGCGGTGGGGAAGGCGGAGAGCAGGGCCTCGCTGTGGCCACCGAGGCCGAGGGTGCAGTCGACGACCACCGGCGCCCCGGTGCTCGGGGTTTCCAGAGCCGGGGCCAACAGGTCCAGACACCGCTGGAGCATCACCGGGACATGTCGGGTCTGGCTCAAAGCGCCCTCTCAGGCTCAGTCCCGTGCGGCAGCGCGTGCGTCCTGGTCCCCGCCCGCCCTGAAGGGGAGGTCCGCCGGCGCCGGGGAAGGGGCGTCGGCCGACCGAGAGCGGGAGAGGGCCGGGCCGCACGTAACACCGCACAGCACGGGGAAAAACGGAACGTACGACATCTGTATCTATGGAATGCGCGATATGTGCGGGGTGTGTCGGTAACTTCGCGTCACTTTAGTCCACCCTGCCATTCGATCGATTCCCGATCAACGAACCGGGCAGCGCGTCGGCCCGCCGCCGGCACACCCCGGAGCTCACCCGACCGGGCGCATCTCCATGAGGCTTGTGGGTTACCTCACAACAAGCCTCGTTGACGTTCTTTGTCCACTCTCACAGCAGGCTTCGTCCAGCTGGGAGAGCTAACGTCATCTTCATGTCGACTTCCGCGCACTCCCCCGCCGAACCCGTGACGACCGCCCCGGGCACGGCCAGTCCCGGCAGCACGGTCACCGACCGCCTGGTCGAGGCGAACGCCCGGTACGCGGACGAGTTCAGCGACCCGGGCATGGACGCACGGCCGGTGCTGCACGTCGCCGTGGTCGCCTGCATGGACGCCCGCCTCGACCTGCACGACGCGCTCGGCCTCGAACTCGGCGACTGCCACACCATCCGCAACGCGGGCGGCGTGGTCACCGACGACGTGATCCGCTCGCTCACGATCAGCCAGCGGGCACTCGGCACCCGCAGCGTCATACTCATCCACCACACCAACTGCGGCCTGGAATCGCTCACCGAGGACTTCCGGCAGGAGCTGGAGCACGAGGTCGGCCAGCGGCCGGTCTGGGCGGTGGAGGCCTACTCGGACGCCGACCAGGACGTCCGCCAGTCGATGCAGCGCGTACGCACGTCGCCGTTCCTCCTGCACACCGACGACATCCGCGGCTTCGTCTTCGATGTCACCACCGGCCTGCTGCGCGAGATCCTTCCCGCTTCCTGACGGACCCGCCCCACCCCTCCTCCGGCGGCATCAGGACACCGAAACCCCGGCAACAGCCGACATATCGCACCCACTTATCCACAGGCGAGTGACACGAAGCGGTAACGGCAACAAGAATGCGGGGGTGACATCGCCCCGGGTCCTCCGGCGCGGTGTCCGAATTTCGGGGTGGGCCGGGGCGGAAGCGCACGCCGGCCCATGCGCAAAGGGCCGAGGAGGGCCGGGTGACGACCTATGACGATCGAGCGAGCCTCACAGATCTGACCACCACAGCGGAGCGGGTGCGCCGGTCGGTGGAAGGTGTGATCGAAGGCAAGCCTGAGGTCGTACGGCTTTCGCTGACCGTGCTGCTCGCGGAAGGGCATCTCCTCATCGAGGATGTCCCCGGGGTCGGCAAGACCATGCTGGCCAAGGCGCTGGCGCGGTCCATCGACTGCTCGGTGCGGCGCATTCAGTTCACACCGGATCTCCTGCCTTCGGACATCACCGGTGTGTCCATCTTCGATCAGCAGCGGCGGGACTTCGAGTTCAAACCGGGCGCCATCTTCGCCCAGATCGTGATCGGCGACGAGATCAACCGCGCCTCGCCGAAGACCCAGTCCGCGCTGCTGGAGTCGATGGAGGAGCGCCAGGTCACCATCGACGGACAGACGTACGAGCTGCCCGACCCGTTCATGGTGGTGGCCACCCAGAACCCCGTGGAGATGGAGGGCACCTACCCGCTGCCCGAGGCCCAGCGCGACCGCTTCATGGCCCGGGTCTCGATCGGCTACCCCAGCCCGGAGGCCGAGCTCCAGATGCTCGACGTGCACGGCGGCGTCTCGCCGCTGGACGACCTCCAGCCGGTGGCGCACGCCCACGACATCGTGAAGCTGATCGACGCGGTGCGCACCGTCCATGTCGCCGATTCCGTCCGCAGGTACGCGGTGGAGCTGGTCGGGGCCACCCGTAACCACCCGGATCTCAGACTCGGCGCCTCGCCGCGCGCGACCCTGCACCTGCTGCGCGCCTCGAAGGCCTCCGCCGCCCTCAGCGGGCGCGACTACGCGCTGCCGGACGATGTACAGGCGCTCGCGACAGCGGTCCTCGCGCACCGCCTGCTGCCCACCGCGCAGGCCCAGCTGAACCGCCGCACGGCCGAACAGGTGGTGCTGGAGATCCTTCAGCGCACACCCGTGCCGACCTCGGCCGGTGGCACCGCGGCCGACGTGCGGTCCCCGCACCTGCCGGGCCGCCCGGCGTACGGCCAGCAGCAGCCCGGCGCACGGCGCCTGTGATGGCGGCCGGGGAGCCCGGTGCCGTGGAGAGCGGCGACGACAAGGGCGGTCTGCGGGCGGCCCTGGGCGGGCTGACCACCCGGGGACGGTCCTTCCTCGCCGCCGGTGTCGCCGCCGCGGTCTGCGCCTATGTGCTGGGCCAGGGCGACCTGCTGCGGGTCGGGCTGCTGCTCGCCGTACTGCCGCTGCTGTGTGTGACGGTCCTCTACCGCACCCGCTACCGGGTCGCGGGCAGCCGGCGGCTGTCGCCGTCGCGGGTGCCCGCCGGTTCCGAGGCGCGGGTGCATCTGCGGATGGACAATGTGTCCGGGCTGCCCACCGGGCTCCTGATGCTCCAGGACCGGGTGCCGTACGTGCTGGGGCCGCGCCCCCGTTTCGTACTGGACCGGGTGGAGGCGGGCGGCCGGCGCGAGGTGTCCTACAAGGTCAGGTCCGACCTGCGCGGGCGCTACCCGCTGGGCCCGCTGCAACTGCGGCTCAGTGACCCCTTCGGTATGTGCGAGCTGACCCGCTCGTTCAGCGCGTACGACACCCTGATCGTGATCCCGCGTACCGAACCCCTGCCCACGCTGCGGCTCGCGGGAGAGGCGTCGGGATACGGCGACGGGCGGCAGCGCTCGCTGGCCCTGGCCGGTGAGGACGATGTCATCCCGCGCGGCTACCGGCACGGCGACGATCTGCGCCGGGTCCACTGGCGTTCCACGGCGCGCTACGGCGAGCTGATGGTGCGGCGCGAGGAACAGCCGCAGCGGGCCCGGTGCACGGTGCTGCTGGACACCCGGCAGATCGGCTATCAGGGGGCCGGGCCCGACTCGGCCTTCGAGTGGGCGGTGTCGGGCGCGGCGTCCGCGCTGGTGCACATGCTGGAGCGCGGCTTCGCGGTACGGCTGCTGACGGACAACGGGGATTCGGTGCCGGGTGAGGGCTCCGACGGGTTCGCCGGTTCGACCCAGGAGTCCGCGGACTCGGCCGGGCTGATGCTGGACACCCTCGCGGTCGTCGAGCAGTCCGACGGCGGTGGCCTGTCGCGCGCCCACGACGTGCTGCGCGGCGGTGCCGAGGGACTGCTGATCGCCTTCTTCGGCGATCTCGACGAGGAGCAGACGGCGGTGGCGGCCCGGATGCGGCAGCGCAGCGGCGCGGCCGTCGCCTTCGTCCTGGACAGCGGGGCCTGGGTGCACGGCGGGGGCGAGCGGGGCGCGGGCGCCGACGAGCGGCTGCGGCTGCTGCGCGAGGCGGGCTGGATCGCGGTGCCGGTGCCCGCCGGGGCGGAACTCACCCGGCTGTGGCAGCAGGCGGGTCAGCTGCCCGACGGCACCCAGAGCGCCGGGAGCGGCGGTTCGACAGGTTTCTCGGGGGGATGGTCATGAGCGGGCGGACCCGGCTGGCGCTGTGTGCCTTCGCGGCGACGCTGATGGCGGCGGGCGCTCTGCTGCCACTGGTGGAGTCGGCGGGGTGGCTGCCGCAGGCAGTGGTCCTGCTCGCGATCCAGGGCGGGGCGGGCGCGTTCGCCCGCCGGATGACGCCGGCCAGGTCGCTGACCGTGGCCGCTCAGGCGCTGGTCACCCTGTTGGTGCTGACCGTGGTGTTCGCCAGGGACCACGCGCTCTTCGGTGTCCTGCCCGGACCGGAGGCGGTCGAGCGGCTCGGGGCACTGCTCACGGCGGGCGCCGACGATGTCGGCACGTACTCCATTCCGGCACCGACGACGGACGGCATCCGGCTGCTGCTGATCGGCGGTGTGCTGCTGATCGGGCTCGCGGTGGACGCCCTCGCGGTGACCTTCCGCAGCGCGGCCCCGGCCGGGCTGCCGCTGCTCGCGCTGTACTCGGTCGCCGCCGGGCTGGCCGACGGCGGAGCGAGCTGGCTGTGGTTCCTGCTCGCCGCCTGCGGCTATCTCCTGCTCCTGCTGGCCGAGGGCCGCGACCGGCTGTCCCAGTGGGGGCGGGTCTTCGGCGGCGTCGCCCGGTCCTCGGACGGTCTGGCCGGGCTCGTCGGTTCCGGCAGCGGGGCGACGGCCCCGGTCCGCACCGGGCGGCGCATCGGCGCCATGGCCCTGGGCATCGCCCTGGTCGTCCCCGCGGCTCTGCCCGCTCTCGACGGCGGTCTGCTGGGCGGTACGGGCACCGGGAACGGCAAGGGCAGCGGAGGCGGCACCATCTCCGCGGTGAATCCGCTGGTCTCGCTGCAGAACAACCTCAATCAGCCGGAGAACCGGGAGGTGATGACGTATCGCACCAACTCCGGGAACCCCCAGGACCTCTATCTGCGGATCCTGGCCCTGGACCAGTTCAACGGTAGCGAGTGGCGGTCCTCGACCCGTCGGCTCAAGGATGTGCCCGAGCGCCTCCCCGATCCCACCGGGCTGAGCCCGGACGTCGCCGTGACCGAGATCAGGACGAACATCGCGGCGTCGCGTTCGTACCAGCAGACCTATCTGCCGCTCCCCTACCCCGTGACCGAGGTCAAGGTCGGCGGGCGCTGGCGGTACGAGCCCGAGGGCCGCACCCTCGTCGGCGACGACGGCCAGACGACGCGTGGCGCCCGGTACGAGGTCGGCAGTCTGGTGGTCGAACCGACCGCGGCCCAGCTCGCGGCGGCGGGTCCGCCGCCGGAGGCACTGGCACGGGAGTACACCCGGCTGCCCGGCTCGCTGCCGGACGTGGTGGCCGAGACGGCGGGGAAGATCACGCAGGGCTCGGCCAGCGACTACGAACGGGCCGTGAAGCTGCAGGACTGGTTCTCCTCCTCGGGCGGCTTCATCTACGACACGACGGTCACCTCGGGGACCGGATCGGCGGCGATCGGCCGGTTCCTCAAGGACAAGCAGGGCTTCTGCGTCCACTTCTCGTTCACGATGGCCGCGATGGCCCGGACGCTGGGCATCCCGGCCCGGGTCGCGGTGGGCTTCACGCCGGGCACCGTCCAGGCGAACGGGGCGTCCTCGGTCGGGCTGCGGGACGCGCACGCCTGGCCCGAGCTGTATTTCGAGGGTGTGGGCTGGACCCGGTTCGAGCCGACACCTACGCGGGGCACCACCCCGGCGTACACCCGGCCCGACGCCCCCTCGGGCGACGCGGCCAACCCGGTGCAGCCGTCCACGAGCGCCTCCGCCGCGCCGAGCGCCGCGCCGTCCGCCTCGGAGAGCTGCCCGGCGCAGATGCGCCGCCAGGGTGAGTGCGGTGCCTCTGCGGCGCCGGGCGCGGTGGGCCCCACCGATCCGGGGACCCCCGCCGGCACGGTGACCCTGATCGTTCTCGGCGCGTTGCTGGTGCTGCTGCTGCCTCTGCTGCCGCTGCTCTGGCGGGTCCGTGCCCGGACCCGGCGGCTGAGCTCGTCCGAGGGACGCACGCCTGCGGACGCCAGGGCCCGCGTCCTGGCGGCCTGGCGGGAGATCACCGACTCGGCATGGGACCACGGCATCGTGCCGGACGAGTCGCTGACCCCGCGCAAGGCCGCGGCGCGCGTCGTGCGGCTGGGGCGGCTCGACTCCACCGCGGCTGCCGCGGTGCACCGGATCGCGGGGGCCGTGGAGCAGGTGCTCTACGCGCCGCAGCCCCGGCCGGCCTCCGGCCTCGCCGAGGACGCCCTCGCGGTACGGGCGGCTCTGCGGGCCTCCGTGGACCGCGCCGCACGGCTCCGCGCCACGCTCGCGCCCCGCTCGGCCGTCCGGGTGGTGTGGGCTCTCACGGAGCGCCGTGCGGAGTTCGCCCGCCACTGGTCCCGCCGACCGCGCAGGCCGTCGCGCCAGCACGGCTGATCCGGGGTCGGTGGCCATGGGCCGGGCCCACCCCTCGCGGGCGGACCCGGCCCATCGCCACGCCCGCCACACATGCCTCGCCCAGAGCCCCCGCCGCGCCCGCCGTACACGCGGCCACCCGCCCTCCGGCGAGCGCTGATCACCGAGCGTCGCCGGGTGCCGGACAGCGGGGATGGGTGAGGGGCGGCCGCAGAAATGCGGCCGCCCCTCACCCATCAGTGTCCAGCGTTAAGTTCTCAGCCCGATTCCGGAACGACTTCCGGGAATCGGGAGTGTCTATTGGCCCTGTTCGTCGCGGCGGCGCTGCCACCGTTGCTCGATGCGGTTCATCATCGACCGGCGCTGCCGGGGCTGTCGGCGGGTGCCGCTGCCCCCGCTCCCTGCGGCCTCCTGCTGTTGTTCGCCGGGTTTGGGCGCTTTGCGCCACCCGGTGACCGCGAGCACGGCACAGCCCAGCATGACGAGGAACCCCACCACGCTGACCCAGATCTGCTGTGCGACCATTCCGGCCATGAGGAGCGCGATACCCACCAGAAAGCCAGCGACCGCCTGGTAGACCCGTCGTCGGGTGTACCTGCGCAGCCCGCTTCCCTCAAGCGCTGTAGCGAACTTGGGATCTTCGGCGTACAGCGCTCGCTCCATCTGCTCGAGCATTCGCTGCTCGTGCTCCGAGAGCGGCACGGAGTCCTCCTCGTCGTCGGCCGCGGGGGCGACCGGTATGCGGCCCTTCCAGGATAGGCAGGGATTCGTCCCCGTGAAACCCGCCCTCTAGCGTTTAGCCACTCCGGACCGCCATGTCGGCTCGGCTGCTGAGGCGTAGATTCCCCGACAGCCGATCCGTCATGCCGGATGGTGTCACCCGATCATACGGGGCCGGAGCGCCGTACGGGGGTCCTGGGCGGTACTCCGTCTGCGGCTGCGTTGCTGATCAGCCACGCTCCGGTCGCTCCGCGGCCATGCCTCGGCCGCGACCGCGCCACCCCTCAGGCGCGCTTCTCGCCCAGAACGTGCAGCTGGGTCGCGACCGAGTGGAAGGCCGGCAGCTCGGCCACCGCCGCCTCCAGCTTGAGGAGCGCGTCCATGGCGCCCGGTTCGGTGTCCACCAGGACGCCCGGCACGAGGTCGGCGAAGACCCGTACGCCGTGGACGGCCCCGACCTCCAGGCCCGCCCCGGAGACCAGGTCGGAGAGCTGCTCGGCGGTGAACCTGCGGGGCACCGGGTCGCCCTCGCCCCAGCGGCCGGCCGGGTCGCCGAGCGCCTGCCGCGCCTCGGTGAAGTGCCCGGCGAGCGCCCTGGCCAGGACGGCCCCGCCGAGCCCGGCGGCCAGCAGGCTGAGCGCGCCCGACGGACGGAGCGCGTCGACCGCGTTCCGTACGCCCTCGGCGGGCTCGTCCACGTACTCCAGGACACCGTGGCAGAGCACCGCGTCGAAGCCGCCGCGCTCCACCACGTCGAACAGCCCGAGGATGTCGCCCTGGACCCCCCGGACCCGATCGGCGACCCCGGCCTCGGCGGCGCGGCGCTCCAGCGCGAAGAGCGCGTTGGGGCTGGGGTCGACGACCGTGACCCGGTGGCCGAGCCGGGCGACGGGCACCGCGAAGTTCCCGGTGCCGCCGCCGGTGTCCAGGACGTCCAGGGCGTCCCTGCCGGTCGCCTTGACCTGACGGTCGAGAGCGTCCTTGAGGACCTCCCAGACCACGGCGGTACGGAGGGAGGCGCGGGGGCGCAGCTGGTCCGACACGACAGATGACTCCTCGGCACGGTGCCGCCGCTGACGGCGGTGCGTGAACAGTGCAGGTGACTACAGGTGCTCTCCACCCTATTGCCTCGCACCGCCGTCCCGGTCACCTCGCGTCGGGCCGCTCCTTCCTGGGCTGCGGGAGCACCGGCTGGAGCACCAGCAGGCGTTCGACCAGGCGCAGGAACATCGCCGCGTCACGGAGCAGATCATCGGCGTCACGGTTGCTGGCCGCGCCCGGCATGCCGGCCTCCGCCCGTGCCCGGCGGAGTGCTCCGGAGGCGAACAGCGCGCTCCACTCCGTGAGTTCGGGGGCTATCTCCGGGAGGACTTCCCATGCGCTGCGAATGCGCTCCCGGCGGCGCTTGTTCGTTTCGGGGCGGCCTCGGGCGGCGAGCACGGCGGCAGCCGTGCGCAGCGCGGCGAGGTGGGCGGTGGCATACCGCTCGTTCGGCACGTCGAGAACGGCGGCCTCGTCGAGGCCGGCACGGGCCTTGGCGAGCAGATCGAGAGCGGCCGGCGGCGCCGTGGTGCGGCGCAGTACAGGGTGGACATCGCTTGCCGGACCGGTCAGTGAGGGGGCAGGGCTGACTGCGCGGCGCCGCGGGGCGGCGGCTGCGGACGAGCTGGCCATGACGAACCTCCTGCTGTCGTCGTGTGACGGCTCCGTGGCCGTATGTATCTATCGTGACGGTCCCCACTGACAATTCCGTCGAACCCACCTCCGACCTGGGCGTTCTTACCGAAGCCCTCCCTGGGAAGGGAGTTGCCGGCCCATGGGCACGGGCGTGGGGCGCACCGCGCGCAGCCCGCCGGACCGCGCGCTTTTGCGTTCGAGCGCAGGTTCGGGCTAACTTTTTGCACTGACCGGTCAGTTCAAAGAGAATCGTCCGAACATCAGAGGATCAGGGGAGGGCCTGTGGACAGCCCGCACGGCGCAGCTGTCGGCGCCGAGGACTTCGGACTCAAGGGACCGCGCGGCTGGGCCTTCCGGGGGGTGGACATCACCGCCGCCCCCGGAGCGCTCGTCGCGATCGAGGGACCGTCCGGATCGGGCCGCACCTGCCTGCTGCTCGCGCTCACCGGCCGGATGCGCCCTTCCGAGGGCCACGCGGAGACCGGTGGCCTGAGCCTGCCTTCCAAGGCTGCCGCCGTCCGCAGGATCAGCGCTCTGGGGCCGGTCCCCGGGGTCAGCGAGCTCGACCCCGCCTTCACCGTCGCCGAACACCTGCGGGAGCGGGCCCTGCTCCAGCGGCGCTACGGCGGTTCCCTGCGCGCCCTGCTCCGCCCGCGCGCCGAGCGCGCCGCCGCGGCACGGGCCCGGATCGACGAGGCGCTGGACGCCGCCGGACTCGACCCCGCCGCCCTGCCCAAGGCCGAGCGGACCTCCGTACGGGATCTGGAGCGGCTCGAATCACTGCGGCTGTCCATCGCCCTGGCACTGATCGGCCGACCCCGGCTGCTCGCCGTCGACGACACCGATCTCAAGCTGTCCGACGCCGAACGCGCCGAGGCATGGGACCTGCTGCGTTCGATCGCCGCCGGCGGGACGACGGTGCTCGCCGTGTGCAGCGAGGCCCCCGAGGACGCGCTCGTCGTGCGTACCGGCACCACCACCGAGGAGAGGACGGCCGATGCGTTCGCCGAAACTGGCCGCGCTTGAACTCAAGCGGTTCGGCAGGGGGAAGCTGCCGGCGGCCGCGCTGGTGGCCCTTCTGCTGCTGCCTCTGCTGTACGGAGCCCTGTACCTCTGCTCGTTCTGGGATCCGTACGGGCGCCTCGACAAGCTGCCCGTCGCCCTGGTCAACAACGACAAGGGGGCGAGTGCCGGGGGCAAGCGCATCGCGGCGGGTGACGAGATCACCGGCAAGCTGCGGGACTCCGAGATCTTCCAGTGGCACGAGGTCAGCTCCGCCGAGGCCCACAAGGGCGTCGAGGACGGGACGTACTACCTCTCGCTGACCATGCCGTCCGACTTCAGCAGCAGGATCGCGTCCAGCGGCGGGGACTCCCCCGAGACGGGCGCCCTTCAGGTTCGGACGAACGACGCCAACAACTACATCGTCGGGCAGATCTCCCGCTCGGTGTTCTCCGAGGTGCGCACCGCCGCCTCCACGAACGCCTCGCGGGGCTTCCTGGACCGGATCTTCATCAACTTCTCCGACCTCCACGGTCAGACCGAGAAGGCCGCCAAGGGCGCCGACGACCTCAAGGGCGGTATCTCCAAGGCCAAGAAGGGCTCCAAGGACCTCGCGGACGGCCTCAAGGACTCCAAGGCGGGCAGCAAGCGGCTGTCCGACGGGATCGTCACGCTCAACCAGGGCGCGAGCGACCTCGAAGCGGGCTCCCGGCAGGTCGCCGACGGCACCCAGGCACTCGCCGACAAGGTCAACGGCATCGCCGGCGACGTCCGCCCGTTCCTGAAGGACAACGGAAAGGCGATCGGCGACACGGCCCGGCTGGTCGCCGACTCCTCGCAGACCGTACGGGACAACCTCGACCTGCTCGTGGAGGCCGCCCCCACCGCGGCCGGCGCCGCCCACACGGCCTCCGACGACCTCGCCGAGGTCTACCGCGCCCGGTGCGAGGAACAGCCGCTCCCCGACGACCCCACGGTCTGCCCGCCGCTGAAGCGGGCCAGGACCGCGGCGGCCGATGTGGCGAAGGTCGCCGACGACGTGAACGCACTGGTCACCCATCAGAACGGGGACCTCAAGAAGCTGCGCGGACAGCTGGCCACCCTTCAGGAGCAGGCCGACGCGCTCGCGAAGCGCTCACCGACCCTGGACACGGACCTGGAGTCCGCCGTCACGAAGATCAACGCGCTCAACACCGGTGCCCACAAGGTCGCCAAGGGCGCCGACGCGCTGCACACCGGACTGGGCACGGCCAAGACCGGATCCGCCGATCTGGACACCGGCGTCGGCAAGCTCAAGACGGGTGCGGACAACCTGGACGGCGGGCTGTTCCGCCTCGGCGACGGATCGGCGACGCTGGCCCAGGGGCTGAACGACGGCGTCGGCAAGATCCCGGACTACGACAAGAAGGACCGCGACGCGCGTACGGGGGTCATGGCCGACCCCGTGCAGCTGGCCTCCAAGTCGCTGCACGCGGCCCCGAACTACGGCACCGGGTTCGCCCCGTACTTCATCCCGCTCTCCCTCTGGGTCGGCGCGATGGTGGCGTACATGCTGATCCAGCCGCTCAACCGACGGGCGCTCGCCGCCGGAGCCTCCGCCTGGCGGATCGCCTTCGCCGGCTGGCTTCCGGTCGCCGCGATCGGCGTGCTCCAGGTCGCCGCGCTGATGTCCGTCCTGCACTGGGGCCTCGGCCTCCAGATGGCCCACGCGGCCGGGACGATCGGCTTCCTGGCCCTGGTGACCTGCTGCTTCGCCGCGATCGTGCAGTGGCTGAACGCCCGCTTCGGCGCGGCGGGGCGGATCCTCGTCCTGGCGGTGCTGATGCTCCAGCTCACCTCGGCGGGCGGGACGTACCCCGTCGAGACCAGCCCCGGTTTCTTCGGCGCGATCCACCCGTACCTGCCGATGAGCTACGTCGTCGACGCACTGCGCAGGCTGATCACCGGCGGCGGGCTCGGCCCGGTGTGGCAGGGCTGCGCGGTCCTGCTGGCCTTCACCGCGGGCGCGCTGGCCCTGACCGCCCTCTCCGCGCGCCGCAAGCAGGTGTGGACCCTGGACCGGCTGCATCCGGAGCTGAGCCTGTGAGCGCGCCGGGACCTGTGAGAATCGACCGTATGGAAAGCAGTAGCACCACGCGCCGCCAGGCCACCCGGCAGAAGCTCTACGAGGCGGCGGTGACCCTCATCGCGGAGAAGGGCTTCTCCGCGACCACCGTGGACGAGATCGCCGAGCGCGCCGGGGTCGCCAAGGGCACGGTCTACTACAACTTCAAGAGCAAGACCGAACTCTTCGAGGAGCTGCTGCGCCACGGCGTCGGGCTGCTCACGGCCTCGCTGCGGTCCGCCGCCGAGGAGACCGAGGAACGCGGCGGCAGCAAGGTGGAGGCGCTGGACGCGATGATCAGGGCCGGTCTGGCCTTCATCGACCGCTACCCGGCCTTCACCCAGCTGTACGTCGCCGAGCTCTGGCGCACCAACCGTGCCTGGCAGGCCACTTTGCTGGTGGTGCGGCAGGAGGCGGTGGCCGTGGTCGAGGACGTGCTGCGGGGCGCCGTGAAGAACGGTGAACTGAGCGAGGAGATCGACATTCCGCTGACGGCCGCCGCGCTCGTCGGGATGGTGCTGGTGGCGGCTCTCGACTGGCAGGCGTTCCAGCCGGAGCGGTCGATCGACGAGGTGCACTCGGCGCTGTCCCTGCTGCTGCACGGGCGGGTCAGCGGGCGCTGAGCGGGCCGTACGCCTCCCGCGGCCATGTGGCAGGCGCTGACCGGGACCGTACGCATCCGACGGCCATATGACGGGCGCTGAGCGGAGCCGTGCGTTCCCGGCAGCCCCGGCGCACACGAAGACGCCGGTCCGGCGGAGTTCGATCGTCTCGAACTCCGCCGGACCGGCGTTTTCCGTGCTGCCGGAGAACCTTTTCCCCGTGACCCCGATCTCCCCCGTGGTCCCCCGGGCTCTCCGTCGCGCACCCCCGCTCCGTCAGGGGTGCCGCGCCGTTCCGCCGCCCCGTGTCGGCGGTCCTGGCGCCGCGCCCCTTCCGTGGCCACCACTCTGCCGTCCGCGCAGGTGGGGGCCTATCCGCGCAGCTACTCATCTCGCTCACTAGGTACGGATACTCAGAGCTGCGCACCCGGGCCCACCCCGGCCGGGCCGGCTCTGGCTACGATCGCGTCCGTGTCCGTACTCCCCCTGGTGTTCACGAGTGGCTGGGCGAGCGGGATCAACGCCTACGCGGTGGTCCTGCTCCTCGGCATCTTCGGCGCGACCGGCGTGAGCGACGAGGTGCCGGCGTCGTTGCAGCGCACCGATGTCCTCGTCGTCGCCGCCGTCCTGTTCCTGTGCGAGGCGGTGGCCGACAAGATCCCGTACGTCGACTCGGTCTGGGACACGGCGCACACCGTGATCCGGCCGCTCTCCGGAGCGGTCGTGGCGGCGCTGCTGGCCGGTGAGAGCGGATCACTTCCGGAGCTCGCGGCCGGGGCGGTCGGCGGTTCCACGGCGCTGCTGAGCCACCTGGTGAAGGCGGGCACCAGGATGGCGGTCAACACCTCCCCCGAACCGTTCAGCAACATCGGGGTGAGCACGGCCGAGGACCTCGGTGTCGCCGCGATCATCACGTTCGCCATATTCCATCCGCTGGCGGCCGCCGTCATCGCCGCTGTCCTGCTGCTGCTCGGACTGCTGATACTGGTCTTCCTGGCCGCGCGGATCCGCCGGTTCCTGCGCCGCAGGGCCCAGCGCCGCGAGGAGAAACGCCTTGCCGGGGCGGGTGGGCACCAGCCTCCTGGATGAGTTGTCGGTGGCGGTCGATAAGGTCACCGGCATGGCACGAATTGCGGTGATCGGCGCCGGGACGGGCGCGATGGCGGCGGCCGCCCGGCTCGCCGTGGCAGGCCACCGGGTGACGGTGTACGAGCGCTCGGCGACGTACGGCGGCTCGGTCGGCCGGTATGCCCATGAGGGCTTCGCCTTCGACACCGGGCCGACGCTGCTTCATCTCCCCGCGGTCCAGCGCGACTTGTTCGTGAAGACCGGCAAGGAGTCCCTGGAGCAGAGCGTCACGCTGTCCCAGGTCGATCCGGCGAGCCGCCATCTCTTCGCGGACGGCACCGCGGTGTCCCTGCCCAACGCCTCGCGCTCCAAGGTGGCCGCAGCCCTGGACGGAGCGCTCGGACCCGGCTCGGGAGCCCGTTGGAGCGGCTTCCTGGACCGGGCCCGCGATGCCTGGGACCGGTCGCGGCGGCCGTTGCTGGAGGAGCCGCTGGGCCCCGACCGGCAGGCGCTCGCCCGCGACCCCTACCCCTCGGTCCGGCAGCGCCGGCTGCTGCGCGGTGCCCGGCAGGCGGGCACCGTGACGGAGGTCGGCGCCTGGGAGCTGGCGGATCCCCGGCTGGCCGCCCTGCTCGACGGGTACGCCCTGTCGTACGGCCTCGATCCGCGCCACGCCCCGGCGGCGGCCGCCCTGTTGCCGTACATGGAGGAGACCTTCGGCAGCTGGTACATCACCGGAGGGATGCGGGAGCTGGCCCGCGCGGTGTACGAGCGGTGCCTGGCACGCCGGGTGGAGTTCGTCTTCGGCGCCGAGGTGGTCCGGGTGGTCGAGAAGGACGGCCGTGCGGCGGGCGTGGAGCTGGCGGGCGGCGAGGTGGCGGAGGCCGACCGGGTGGTGCTCGGCGCCCAGCCGCGCCCCGGTCTGGTGCCGGGTCAGGAGCCGTGGGGGGACGTGGCGGTGCGGTCACGTCCCGGGGGCGGTGACGTGCCGGGCCGGTTCGTGGTTCTGCTGTCGCTGCGCGGCGCCCGGGAGGCCGGTGCCGTGCACCGGACCGTGGTGCACGCGGCGGACGGGGCGGCGGAGCTCGACGCGGTGTTCCGGGGCCGGGTCGCCGAACGGCCCACGGTCACGGTGCTGCGTCCCGACGATCCCTCGACGCGCCCGGACGAGGCGCACGAGGCCGTGACGCTGATGGCGACGGTGGCTCCGCAGGGCCCGGTCGACTGGACGGACGCGGCGCTGCGCGAGCGGTATGCCGACACACTGATCTCGTCGGCCGCGGAGGCCGTTCCCGGTCTGCGGGAGCGGATCCTGCACCGGGAGGTGCGTACGCCCGTCGAGACCGCCGCCGAGACGGGAGCCGAGGGGGGTTCGGTGCCCGCGCCCGCGCTGGCCGGGGCCGGGGGCGCGTATCTGCATCCGGCGAACCGCACCCGGCTGCCGGGACTGTATCTGGCGGGCGGCTGGTCGCATCCGGGCGGCGGACTGGCGCACGCCGGGATGTCGGGGACGCTCGTCGCCGGACTCATCGTGGAGGGCGACGACTTCCGCGGCTCCCGCTGAGCGGTGAGCGGCTCAAGAGCTGAAGAGCTGAAGGACTGAGCAGCTGAAGGGCTGAAGGGCTGAACGAAAGGATCGGCGGCCGGAGGCGTCTGCGCGCCCCGGCCGCCGTACGGACAGCCGTGCTCAGTAGCGGTAGGGCTCGTTCTGGCCGGTGTCGTTGCCGTTGCCGTACGGGGCGGGCCGCACGGGCTGTTCCGGCGGCATCGGCGGGAACTGCTCGGCATCGCGCTGCTGCGGGACCCAGACGCCCCCGGGCGGGGTGTCCGGGTTGTCGTACTGCTGCGGGTAGGGGTCGGCGTACTGCTGCTGCCCCCCGAAGCTGTCGTAGCCGTTGCCGTAGCCGTCGTACGAGGCGTAGGGCGCGGCCCCGCCCGCGGGGCCGGTGCCGATGTACGGATCGGAGTAGGCCGCGTAGCTCTGCTGCTGGCCCGTGCCGTAGTCGTACTGCCCGGCGTAGGTGTCCTGTGCGGCGGCGGGCCGGTCGTAGTCGCCGTAGGGGGGGTACGCGCCGTACTGCGGCTGCGGTTCGGCCCCGTGCTGCTCGGGGTGTCCGGAGCCGGGGCCGGGGTCGTTGCCGTCGTCCTGCCGGCCGTTCCCGGGGTACGCGTTGTCGTTGTAGACGCCGTACTGCCCGGTGTCGTCGGGCAGCGGCTGCGGCTCGTAGACGGAGGCGGCGGGCACGGCCGCGGTCTCCCCGAGGGGCTGCTCGTACTCCAGGTCCGAGACCTGCAGCGTGGGCTCCTTGGTGGCCGCCCGCTCGCCGCCGCCACGGCGACGGCGGCTCTCACCGGGGCTGCCCCCGATGGCCCAGCCGGTCGAGAAGCCCCGCCGGAAGGAGAGCGTCACATACGTCTGGCCGGTGGCGAAGGCGATCGCCCCGACCACGATGACCGGCACGGACGCGATCAGCACGCCCATGACCACGGTGAGGAACCCGCCGAAGGCGAGCAGCCGCCAGCGCAGCCGTGCCTTGTACTGCAGCAGCACCTCGCCCAGCAGCCACAGCGCCACAAAGCCGAATGCGATGTAGAGGACCGTCCAGCCCACGCCCGCCCCCTCCTACGGCCACCGCCCCGGTTGGTGGCGGGTACGGCCGGTCACGACTGCTTGTGCAGTCCGAGATTCTCGTAGATTTCGAGCGTTGCCGTCGAGTTGTTGAGCGTGATGAAGTGAAGTCCGGGCACACCTTCGGACAGCAGCTTCGCGCAGAACTTCGTTGCGAACTCGATGCCAATGGAGCGTACAGCGGCTGGATCGTCCTTGACGGCGAGGATGCGTTCTTTCAACGAAGCGGGGAGGGTCGCGTTGCTGAGCTGCGCAAATCTTTCCAACTGTTTCACGCTGGTGAGGGGCATGACCTCGGGAATGATCGGGGTGTCGCAACCCGCCGCGACCACGCGGTCACGCATCCGGAGATAGTCATCCGGATTGAAGAACATCTGAGTGATCGCATAATCGGCTCCGGCGCGGCACTTGTCCACGAAATGCCCGATGTCGGTCTCCCAGTCGGACGACCGCGGGTGCATTTCGGGAAAGGCGGCGACGCCGACACAGAAGTCGCCGGATTCCTTGATGAGCCGGACGAGGTCGGCGGCGTACCGCACGCCCTGCGTGTGCTCGACCCACTCGCCCATCGGGTCGCCGGGCGGGTCGCCCCGCACCGCGAGGATGTTCCTGATTCCGGCGTCGGCGTACTGCCCGACCATGTTGCGCAGTTCCGCGACGGAGTGGTTGACCGCGGTGAGGTGGGCGACCGGGGTGAGCGTGGAGTCGGCGGCGATCTGCTGCGTCGCCCTGACCGTCCCGGAGCGCGTGGAGCCGCCGGCGCCGTACGTCACCGAGACGAAGCTCGGGCGCACCGCCTCGACCCGGCGCAGCGCGTTCCAGAGGTTCCGCTCACCCTTCTCGGTCTTGGGCGCCCAGAATTCGAAGGAATACGAGGTCGTGCCGGTCGCGAGCAGGTCACGCACGGTGCGTGCACGGTCTGTCCTGGTGGAAGGTGTGCCAAGGGCCATACCGTGAGGTTAACCAGGGCTCGGCGGTCGCCCAACCGGGCCGGCGTTTTTTGTCTGGAATGGCCTGATTGTTGTCCACCCCTCGGACATCACGCGTGCGTGGCCTTCGAACATCACTCGGCCGTGCCTCCGCGAACATCACGCGGGCAGGCCCCCTCGGGCATCCCTCGGTCATGCCCCTCGGACGGAGCGTGCCCGCACCCGTCGGGCGAGTGCGGCGGCGGCCGCGGCCGGGTCGGCGGCCTCGGTGATCGCGCGGACGACGACGACCCTGCGGGCTCCCGCGTCCAGCACCTCGTCCAGATTGCCCTCGTCGATCCCGCCGATGGCGAACCAGGGGCGCGGCTGGTCGAGCGAGGCGGCGTAGCGCACGAGCCCGAGCCCGGGGGCGTGCCGGCCGGGCTTGGTGGGGGTGGGCCAGCAGGGGCCGGTGCAGAAGTAGTCCACGCCCGCCTCGGCGACGGCCGCGTCGACCTCGGCCTCGGCATGCGTGGAGCGGCCGGTCAGCACGTCCGCGCCGATGATCGCGCGAGCGGCGGGCACCGGCAGGTCGCCCTGGCCCAGGTGCAGCACGTCCGCACCGATGGCATGGGCGACATCGGCGCGGTCGTTCACGGCGAGGAGCCTGCCGTGGCGCTTGCAGGCGTCGGCGAACACGGCGAGGTGTTCCAGCTCCTCCGCCGCCTCCATGCCCTTGTCCCGCAGCTGGACGATGTCCACACCGGCCCGGAGCACGGCGTCGAGGAACGCGGGGAGGTCGCCCTGTCGCCTGCGGGCGTCCGTGCACAGATAGAGCCGGGCGTCGGACAGCAGCTCGCGAGGCGTGGGCATGGCGAATTTCCCCCGTCGGTACGGCGGGCGTACGGGCCGTGCGGGACGGCCCGTACCCCGCATGTGGTTGTCTCGGTCAGACGGCGAGCGCCTGGGCGCGGCGCTTCACCTCCGTACCGCGATTCTCACTCAGAGCCTGCGCGGGGGTGCCCGGCAGGGTCGGGTCGGGAGTGAAGAGCCAGTCCAGCATCTCCTGGTCGGAGAAGCCGTCGTCCCTCAGGAGCGTCAGGGTCCCCGCGAGGCCCTTGACGACCTTGTCGCCGTCGATGAAGGCGGCAGGCACCTGGAGGGTCCGGTTCTCACCGCGTCGTACGGCGATGAGCTGGCCTTCCTTGACCAGCTGCCGCACCCGCGTCACCTGGATGTCGAGCAGTTCCGCGATGTCGGGAAGGTGGAGCCAGGCAGGTACTAGAGCATCGATCTTTGCGTCAATCTCGGTCACGAGGACAAGCGTGCCATCTGGGACCGACAGCCGGAAGCCGGGCCCGACCGTACGGGGGTCGGGCCGCGTCTCACAGAGCCGTCGACTTCAGCGGTACGGAGGGGTCCGCCACCCGCGCCGGGTCGAGTGCCGCCCCCGATTCGATGAGCTTGCGCCCCTGCGCCAGATCCCGGGGACGGCCCACGGCGAGGACCGCCACGAGCGCGTTGTCCCGCAGCCAGCACACCGACCAGGCGGGATCGGCCGGGTCACCGCGCCACAGGAGGTCGTCGGCATGGGCGTGGTGGCCCGCGTACTGCACGAAGCGGCCGAACTGCTCGGACCAGAAGTACGGCACGGGGTCGTACACGCCGGGGCGGCCGTCCCCGTCGAGTGCGGCGATGTCCGCGGCGACGGTCCGGGGGCCCTGGAGGGCGTTGTCCCAGTGGTGGACCAGCAGGCGTGCGCCGTAGCGGGCGGACGGGAAGGAGGCGCAGTCGCCGACCGCGTACACATCGGGCAGCGAGGTGCGCAGCGCGCTGTCGGCGGTGACCGAGCCGTCCGGGCCGAGCGCGATGCCGGAGCCGGCCAGCCAGCCGGTGGAGGGCCGGGCGCCGATCCCGACGACCACCGCACCGGCCGGGAGCACCCGGCCGTCCGCCAGGGTCACGGCGCCCGGTTCGACGCGGGAGACCCGGGCGCCGGTGAGGAGTTCGGCGCCGCTCTCGGCGTACCAGTCGGCCATGGGGGCGGCGACCTCGGCGGGCAGGGCGCCGGCGAGGGGGCGTTCGGCGGCCTCGACGACGGTGACCGCGCAGCCCGCGGTGCGGGCCGCGGTGGCGAACTCGGCGCCGATCCATCCCGCCCCGACGACCACCACGTCGTGCTGCCGTTCCAGGACGGGCCGCAGCCGGGCGGCGTCGTCGAGGGTGCGCAGCAGATGCACGCCGGGCACGCCCTCGGAGCCGGGCAGCCGAACGGGTTCGGCCCCGGTGGCGATGACCAGGGCGTCGTACGGAACGGGGCCGTCCGGTGTGTCCAGTTCATGGGCGCCGGGGCGCAGGCCGCTCACGTCCACTCCCAGGCGCAGGGTGATGTCCAGCGCCTCGAAGTCGATGTCGAAGGCGGAGTCCTCGGCCTTGCCGAGCAGGACGGCCTTGGACAGCGGTGGCCGGTCGTAGGGCTGGTGCGGTTCGGCGCCGATCAGGACCACCGGTCCGGTGAAGCCGCGTTCGCGCAGGGCGACGGCGGTCTGCACGCCCGCCATGCCCGCTCCGACGATCACGACACGGCGCGCCGACTGCCGCGCTGACTGTTGTTCCGTCTGCTCGCTCACCCGTACACCATAAACACCTGACGGACCGTCAGGGAATGAGCTCTTCCACCACGCTCGTCCCGCTGCCCTCCTGGGACTCCCACTCCCACCGCTCGTCCAGCCGCACCCGGCCGTCGGGGCATGCGCCGACCGTGGACACACAGTGTCCGGAGGAGGTCGTTCCGTCCTGCTTGAGCTGGACGTACCGGAAATCGAGCGTGTCCGCGGTCCGGGTGCCGACGAGATGGCCGCGCACCACGTCACCACCCTCGTACTCGGCCCAGATCCGGCCGTCCCGCTCGTGGTACGTGAAGCGGGTACGGGTGCCGACCTGGCCGGGGGCCTGGTCGGCGACCGGCGAGAGGACGAGGCCGTCGAGCGAACGGGCCATGGTGGTTGCTCCCTTACTGACCGTGGGCGACTGGGTTTAGGGTGGCAGACGTAAAACACTCGCGGGAGCCCGGGCGTACCGGGCTGAGAGGGAGGCTGGACGGCCTCCGACCGTACGAACCTGATCCGGGTCATGCCGGCGAAGGGAGGGGCTGGACGCCCATGCGTTCTTCCACGAACGGCGACGGATCCGACGTCCTCGTCATCGGGGGCGGAATCATCGGTCTGGTGACCGCCTGGCGGGCCGCCCAGCGCGGGCTGCGGACGACGGTGGCCGACCCCGACCCGGGGGGCGGGGCCGCCCGGGTCGCGGCCGGAATGCTGGCCGCCGTCACCGAACTCCACTACGGCGAACAACTGCTGCTCGGTCTCAACGTCGCCTCCGCCGCACGCTATCCGGAGTTCGCCGCCGAGCTGTCCGCCGCGAGCGGACAGGACATCGGCTTCCGCGCCTGCGGCACGCTCGCCGTCGCGCTGGACTCCGACGACCGCGCCCATCTGCGCGAACTGCACGCCCTGCAACAGCGTTCGGGGCTGGAGTCCGAGTGGCTCAGCGGACGCGAGTGCCGCCGCCTGGAACCGATGCTGGCGCCCGGGGTCCGCGGCGGGCTGCGCGTCGACGGCGATCACCAGGTGGACCCCCGGCGGCTCGCCTCGGCGCTCCTGACCGCCTGCGAGCGGGCCGGGGTGGTCCTGCGCCGGGGCTGGGCCGAGCGGCTGTCGGTCAGGGGCGGCCGGGCCGTCGGAGCCGTGCTGGCCGACGGTACGGAGCTCGCCGCCGACCAGGTCGTGCTCGCCGCGGGCAGTCTCAGCGGCCGGCTCGCGGGCGTGCCCGAAGAGGCCGTGCCGCCGGTCCGCCCGGTCAAGGGCCAGGTACTGCGGCTGACCGTGCCACCCGCGTACGCCCCCTTCCTCAGCCGGACCGTGCGCGCCGTGGTCCGCGGCAGCCATCTCTATCTCGTCCCGCGCGAGAACGGCGAACTGGTCGTCGGCGCCACCAGCGAGGAGCTGGGCTGGGACACCACGGTCACGGCCGGCGGGGTGTACGAGCTGCTGCGCGACGCGCACGAACTGGTGCCCGGCATCACCGAACTGCCCCTCACCGAGACCCGGGCGGGCCTGCGCCCCGCCTCCCCCGACAACGCCCCGCTGCTGGGCCCCACCGCACTGCCCGGCCTCCTGCTCGCCACCGGCCACCACCGCAACGGGGTGCTGCTGACCCCCGTCACCGGCGACGCGATGGCGGACGTGCTGACCTCCGGCGAACTGCCCGAGGTGGCCCGCCCCTTCGCGCCGGGCCGTTTCGCATCCGCCGCCCCCGTACCCCAGGAGCAGCCCGCATGACCCGGCCCGATTCCGCCCCCGTGCCCCCTTCCGCGCCCGATCCGGTCGCCGCACCCGTGCCGGCCGGCGATCCGGCCTCCGGACCTGTCCCCGGCCCGGCGTCCGGCCCTGCTTCCGGACCGGCCTCCGTCTCGGTTTCCGTGAACGGGGAACGCCGCGCCCTCCCCGCCGGTACCGCACTGGACGCCCTCGTCGCGACCCTGACCTCCGCGCACTCCGGGGTCGCCGCCGCCGTCAACGAGAGCGTCGTCCCGCGCGGCCAGTGGTCCGTCACCGCGCTCGGCGACGGTGACCGGGTCGAGGTCCTGACCGCCGTACAGGGGGGCTGACCATGTCCGACGACCTCTTCGCCCTCGGCTCCGCCTCCTTCACCTCCCGGCTGATCATGGGCACCGGGGGCGCGCCGAGCCTCAATGTCCTGGAACGCTCCCTGGTCGCCTCCGGCACCGAGATGACCACCGTCGCGATGCGCCGGCTCGACCCGACCGTGCGGGGCTCCGTCCTCTCCGTCCTGGAGAAGCTCGCCATCCGGGTGCTGCCGAACACCGCGGGCTGCTTCACCGCGGGCGAGGCCGTCCTGACCGCCCGGCTGGCCCGGGAGGCACTGGGCACCGACTGGATCAAGCTGGAGGTGGTGGCCGACGAGCGGACGCTGCTGCCCGACCCGGTCGAACTGCTGGACGCGGCCGAGATCCTGGTCGACGACGGGTTCACGGTCCTGCCCTACACCAACGACGACCCCGTACTGGCCCGGAAACTGGAGGACGTGGGGTGCGCGGCGATCATGCCGCTGGGCTCCCCCATCGGCTCCGGGCTGGGCATCCGCAATCCGCACAACTTCCAGCTGATCGTCGAGCGGGCCGGGGTGCCGGTGATCCTGGACGCCGGGGCGGGGACGGCGTCGGACGCGGCGCTGGCGATGGAGCTGGGGTGCGCCGCGGTGATGCTGGCCTCCGCGGTGACCCGGGCGCAGGAGCCGGAGCTGATGGCGGCGGCGATGCGGCACGCGGTGGACGGCGGACGGCTGGCGTACCGGGCGGGCCGGATCCCGCGCCGCCACTTCGCCGAGGCATCGTCCCCGGTGGCGGGCCGGGCGGTGCTGGACCCGGAACGCCCGGCGTTCTGACGTGCCCCACCGCACCCCTGCCACGAGCGTGTCCCTGTCACGGATCGGCTGCAGTACCGCTCCGGGACCGCCCCGGCCCGTCCGTCCTGTCCGTGGCGGCTCGTAGACTCATCGGGTGGATACGACCCTCCAGGACCCTCTCGTCGGGCAGCTGCTCGACGGCCGGTATCGCGTCGAGGCACGCATCGCCGTCGGCGGCATGGCCACGGTCTACCGGGCCGTGGACACCCGTCTCGACCGGGTGCTCGCCCTCAAGGTGATGCACCCGGCGCTCGCGACCGACGCCTCGTTCGTCGAGCGCTTCATCCGCGAGGCCAAGTCGGTGGCCCGGCTCGCGCACCCCAATGTCGTCGCGGTCTTCGACCAGGGCGCCCAGGGCGCGTACGTCTATCTCGCGATGGAGTACGTCGCGGGGTGCACGCTGCGCGATGTGCTGCGCGAGCGCGGAGCCCTGCAGCCACGGGCCGCGCTGGACATCCTGGAGCCGGTCCTGGCCGCGCTCGGCGCCGCGCACCGGGCGGGCTTCGTGCACCGCGACATGAAGCCGGAGAACGTCCTGATCGGGGACGACGGCCGGGTGAAGGTCGCCGACTTCGGTCTCGTACGGGCCGTGGGCACCGTCACCGACACCACCGGGTCGCTCCTGGGCACCGTGTCGTACCTCGCCCCGGAGCAGATCGAGCACGGCACCGCCGACACCCGCGCCGATGTGTACGCCTGCGGTGTCGTGCTCTACGAGATGCTCACCGGCGCCAAGCCGCACACCGGCGACACCGCGGCCCAGGTCATCTACCAGCATCTCCACGAGGACGTCCCGGCCCCCTCGGCCGTCGTCCCCGGGCTCCCCGTCGCGCTGGACGGCCTGGTGGCGAGCGCGACCGTCCGTAACGCCGAGGTCCGCCCGCACGACGCGGTCGTGCTGCTCGCCGAGGTCCGGGAGGCTCGCGCCGGGCTCACCGACGAACAGCTGGACGCCGTACCGCCGCAGGCGCTGACAACGGCCCACGACGCCGGCGAGGACCGTACGAGCGTGATCCCGCGGGCCCTGCCCGTGGACCAGGGCACCGCCCACCACACGAGCCGGCTGGAGATGCCGCCGCCCGTGCCGCCGGGGCCGGAGCGGCCGCGGCGGCGGGGACCGTTCGGCGGCCCGCACCGCGTGCTGTTCGCGGCGCTCACCGCGCTGGTGCTGGTCCTGGGGGTCGGCGCGGGCGTCTGGTACATCAACTCCGGACAGTTCACCCGGGTCCCCTCCCTCCTGGGCCAGACCCAGAAGACCGCCGAACAGCGGCTCTCGGACGCCGGCCTGGATCTGAAGGGCGTCGAGAAGGCGTACAGCGACACGGTGGACCGCGGCGCGGTGATCGACAGCGACCCCGCTTCCGGCGAGCGGATACGGGGCAACGGCTCGGTGAAGCTGGTCGTCTCGCGCGGCCCGGAGATCGTGAAGGTGCCCGACGCCGAGGGGCTCGGCCTCGGTGACGCCCGGCGCGCCCTGACGAAGGCGGGTCTGGTCCCCGGGATGGTGACCAAGGAGTTCAACGAGGATGTCGCGCGGGGCGAGGTGATCCGTACGGACCCCGAGGCCGGTACCGAGCGCCACCCCGACTCGGCCGTCGCGCTGGTCGTCAGCAAGGGCAGCCCGGTGGACGTGCCCGATGTCCGGGGGCTCTCGGTCGAGGACGCCACCGCCGAGCTGGACGGGGAGGGGCTGAAGGCCGAGGTGCTGCCCGACCGGGTCAACTCCCCCGAGGTCGCGGGCGACATCGCCCACCAGACGCCGGGCGAGGGCGCGCAGGCGGCGGAGGGTGACACGGTCCAGCTCACGGTCTCCAAGGGCCCCCGGATGCTGGACGTCCCCGACGTCACCGGCAAGGACGTCGACGAGGCCAGGAGCACACTGGAGGAGGCGGGCTTCGAGGTCGAGGTCGACCGTCCGTTCCTCTCCTTCAGCGACACCATCGACAGCCAGTCGGTCGACGGCGGCGAGAAGGCCGCCGAGGGCTCCACGATCACCATCAGGACCAAGGGACTCTAGATCCACATGCGCAACCCAGTAGGCGGTCACGTTCCGGTGGCCGGTGGCCTCGCCAAGGTCGGTCTCGAATACGCGCGCGAGCTGGCCGCGGAGACCGTTCAGGTCTTCGTCGCCAATCCGCGCGGATGGGCGACGCCCGACGGGAATCCGGCTCAGGACGAGCTGTTCCGCTCCGCGTGCGCGGCCGCGTCGATCCCGGCGTACGTCCACGCCCCGTATCTGATCAACTTCGGCTCGCACACCGAGGCCACCGTCGAGAAGTCGGTGGAGTCACTGCGCCACTCGCTGCGCCGGGCCAGGGCGATCGGCGCGCTCGGAGTCGTGGTGCACACCGGCTCGGCGACCGGCGGACGTCCCCGCGCCGAGGCCCTCGCCCAGGTGCGTACGCATATGAGGCCGCTGCTGGACGAGCTGACCCATGACGACGATCCGGATCTGCTGCTGGAGTCGACCGCCGGCCAGGGCTCCTCGCTCTGCTCGCGGACCTGGGACTTCGGACCGTACTTCGAGGCGCTGGACTCCCACCCCAAGCTGGGCGTCTGCCTCGACACCTGCCACATCTACGCGGCGGGACACGATCTGGCCGGTCCTGCGGGTATGCGGCAGACCCTCGATCTTCTGGTGGACACGGTCGGCGAGGGCCGGCTGAAGCTGATCCACGCCAATGACTCCAAGGACGTCGTGGGCGCCCACAAGGACCGTCACGAGAACATCGGCGCAGGTCACATCGGTGCCGAGCCCTTCCGGGAGCTGTTCTCGCACCCGGCGACCGACGGGGTCCCGCTGATCATCGAGACCCCGGGCGGGACGGCGGGACACGCCGCGGACGTGGCACGGCTGAAGGAGCTGCGCGCCTCCGCCACCGCCTGAGGACCACCCCTCGGACCACTCCACGGACCGGGTCACCTACCGGACCACCGGGGCCGCGCACCGGGACCGCCGGGTCAGAGCTCGGGGCCGTCCCCGGGCTCCTCCTGGTAGGAGTAGCGCTGTTCGCTCCAGGGGTCGCCGATGTTGTGGTAGCCGCGCTCCTCCCAGAATCCGCGCCGGTCGGCCGTCATGTACTCGACGCCCCGGACCCACTTCGGCCCCTTCCAGGCGTACAGGTGCGGAACGACCAGGCGCAGCGGGAAGCCGTGCTCGGCGGTGAGGAGTTCGCCGTCCTTGTGGGTGGCGAAGAGCGTACGGTCCGAGGCGAAGTCGGAGAGCCGCATGTTCGAGGAGAAGCCGTACTCCGCCCAGACCATCACATGGGTGACATCGGACGCGGGCGGCGCGAGTTCGAGGACGTTCCTGGCGAGCACTCCGCCCCATTCGGCGCCGAGCATGCTGAATTTCGTCACGCAGTGCAGATCGGAGACGACCGAGGAGAACGGCAGGGCGGAGAAGTCCTGGTGGTTCCAGCAGTGCTTGTCACCGTCCGCGGTGGCCCCGAAGACCCGGAACTCCCAGCGGTCGGGCTTGAATTTCGGAACGGGCCCGTAGTGGGTAACCGGCCAACCGCGCTGCAGTCGCTGTCCCGGCGGAAGCTCGGACTGCTCTGATTCGCGGTATTCCCGGCTTTCCGGCTGACCCATGGCTCCATGGTGACAGACGGCCGAGGGTGGTCATGACCAGGGCGAAGGTGATTCGGGCAACTCGTACTAAGCATGTACTTACTGGACGGCCGGGAAGTGCGATGCGAGGATGCGCGCAACTTGCCCCGTTCACCGGTTGGAAGGAGCCTCTGCCATGCAGGGCGACCCCGAGGTCCTCGAGTTCCTGAACGAACAGCTGACCGCCGAATTGACCGCCATCAACCAGTACTTCCTGCATGCAAAGATGCAGGACAACTTCGGCTGGACCAAGCTCGCCAAGTACACCCGGGCCGAGTCCTTCGACGAGATGAAGCACGCCGAGATCCTGACCGACCGGATCCTGTTCCTCGACGGACTGCCCAACTACCAGCGGCTCTTCCATGTCCGGGTGGGGCAGACGGTCACCGAGATGTTCCAGGCCGACCGCCAGGTCGAGGTGGAGGCGATCGACCGGCTCAAGCGGGGCATCGAGGTGATGCGCGGCAAGGGCGACATCACGTCCGCAAACATCTTCGAGTCCATCCTGGAGGACGAAGAGCATCACATCGACTACCTCGACACCCAGCTGGAACTGGTCGAGAAGCTCGGCGAGCCGCTCTACATCGCCCAGCTCATCGAGCAGCCGGAGAGCTGACCTGCGGGAACGGTTCTCCCGTACGTCCGCATGAGGTACGGAGCGGCCGGAACAGCCGGGTCAGGCGGCGTCGGACAGCCGGATGTCCGGCAGCGCGGTCATGGCCACCGGCGCGGCGACCGAGCCGGTGGCCGGTTCCTGACGCTGATCGAGCAGCTCACGGCGCGGGCACTCGCCACGCCCGAGGAGTGCCTGGATCCTGCGGACGCAGCCGCCGCAGTCCGTACCGGCCTTGCAGGCGGAGGCTATCTGGCGGGGCGTGCACGCTCCGGCGTCCGCATGCTGCTTGACCTGCTGTTCCGTAACGCCGAAACACGAGCAGACGTACATGCGGTTCACCTCCCGACGGGATCGGTCGCTGGCGCCGTCCCGATCTATTCGGTGAGGCTAACCTAACCTTACCCGTCCCTCAAGGCGGGTAAAAGCCCCGGAACGCACTGTGGGGCACGGATCACATCGATCCGTGCCCCACAGAGGCGACTGCCCGGTGGTCCTTACTGGTCGCGGTACATCTCGGCGACGAGGAAGGCCAGGTCGAGGGACTGGCTGCGGTTCAGACGCGGGTCGCAGGCCGTCTCGTACCGCTGGTGCAGGTCGTCCACGAAGATCTCGTGGCCGCCGCCGACGCACTCGGTGACATCGTCACCGGTCAGCTCGACGTGGATGCCGCCCGGGTGCGTACCGAGGCCCTTGTGCACCTCGAAGAAGCCCTTGACCTCGTCCAGGACGTCGTCGAAGCGTCGCGTCTTGTGGCCGGAGGCCGCCTCGAAGGTGTTGCCGTGCATCGGGTCGGTCACCCACACCACGGTGGCGCCGGAGGCGGTGACCTTCTCGACCAGATCGGGGAGCTTGTCGCGGACCTTGTCGGCGCCCATGCGGACGATGAAGGTCAGCCGGCCGGGCTCGCGCTCGGGGTCCAGCCGCTCGATGTAGCCGAGCGCCTCGTCGACGGTGGTCGTCGGGCCGAGCTTCACACCGATGGGGTTGCGGATCTTCGAGGCGAACTCGATGTGCGCGCCGTCCATCTGGCGGGTGCGCTCACCGACCCAGATCATGTGGCCGGAGGTGTCGTACAGCTCCCCGGTACGCGAGTCGGTGCGGGTCAGCGCCGACTCGTAGTCCAGCAGCAGCCCCTCGTGCGAGGAGTAGAACTCGACCGCCTTGAACTCGGCCGGGTCCGTGCCGCACGCCTTCATGAAGTTCAGCGCGTTGTCGATCTCCCGGGCCAGGGCCTCGTAGCGCTGGCCGGAGGGCGAGGACTTCACGAAGTCCTGGTTCCAGGCGTGCACCTGGCGCAGGTCCGCGTAGCCGCCCGTGGTGAAGGCGCGCACCAGGTTCAGCGTGGAAGCGGATGCATGGTACATCTGCTTCAGCCGGTCCGGGTTCGGGATCCGGGCTTCCTCGGTGAAGGCGAAGCCGTTGACGGAGTCGCCGCGGTAGGTCGGCAGCGTCACACCGTCGCGGGTCTCGGTCGGCTTGGAGCGCGGCTTGGAGTACTGGCCGGCGATCCGGCCCACCTTCACCACGGGCACGGAGGCCGCGTACGTGAGGACGGCGCTCATCTGGAGCAGCGTCTTCAGCTTGGCCCGGATGTGGTCGGCGGACACGGCGTCGAAGGCCTCGGCACAGTCGCCGCCCTGCAGCAGGAACGCCTCGCCCTTGGCGACGGCTCCCAGTCGGGCGCGCAGCTGGTCGCACTCGCCCGCGAAGACGAGTGGCGGATACGACGCGAGGTCCGCGAGTGCATCGCGCAGGGCCTCGGAGTCGGGATACTCGGGCTGCTGCGCCGCGGGAAGGTCTCGCCAGGTGTGGCCACCGGCGACGGAGGTATTGGCGTTCACGGTCACGCGGACAACATTACGGGGTCGCGGAGGGTGCCCATTCGCCCGCTCAATAGTTGAGACACACGCTCCGGGGCCGCCGACGTCCGCTAGGGTTCGGAGCATGTTCGCGCAGCAGACCCGGATCTCGATTCAGAACTGGTGGTGGACCGCTCATCCGGCGGCCCGCTGACTCGACGCGCGTACAGACTTCGCGAAGGCCGCCCGAGGGCGGCCTTCTCTGTGTCCCGGGGCCGTTCCTCCCTCCTCCATCCGGAAGGAACACCCCATGTCCGACCGCGTCACCGAACTCGTCCGACGGCTGCTCCAGGACGACTGCCCGCCGTTCGCACTGCTGCGCCGGCGCACCCCCGGCCATGACCACGATCTCGTCGAGCTGCTGATCGGCGAGGTGCGGGAGGCGGACCGGCTGGCCGATCTGCCGGTCGGCGGGTCCCCCTCGCTGGCCCTGGTGCCGTTCCGGCAGATCGCCGAGCGCGGCTTCGACGTCCGCGACGACGGGACCCCGCTGTCCGTGCTGGTCGCGGACGAGACGTACGAGCTGCCGCTGGACGAGGTCCTGTCGCGGCTGCCCGCCCATGAGGTGCGGGTCGACAACGGCGCCTTCGACGTCCCGGACGAGGAGTACGCGGGGATCGTCCGGCGGGTCATCGAGGACGAGATCGGGCAGGGCGAGGGCGCGAACTTCGTGATCCGGCGGACCTTCCGCGGCGAGATCCCCGGATTCGGGCGGGCGGACGCGCTGGCGCTGTTCCGGCGGCTGCTGGCCGGGGAGCGGGGCGCGTACTGGACGTTCGTCGTGCACACCGGGGACAGGACACTGGTCGGTGCCAGCCCCGAGGTGCATGTGCGGATGTCCGGCGGGACGGTCGTGATGAACCCGATCAGCGGCACCTACCGCTACCCGGCCGAAGGCCCCACCGCCGAGAGCCTGCTGGCCTTCCTCGGGGACCGCAAGGAGACCGAGGAGCTCTCCATGGTGGTCGACGAGGAACTGAAGATGATGTGCACCGTCGGCGACATGGGCGGCGTGGTCATCGGCCCCCGGCTCAAGGAGATGGCCCACCTCGCGCACACCGAGTACGAGCTGCGCGGCAAGTCCTCCCTCGATGTGCGCGAGGTGCTGCGGGAGACCATGTTCGCGGCGACCGTCACCGGTTCCCCGGTGCAGAACGCCTGCCGGGTCATCGAGCGGTACGAGCCCGGCGGCCGCGGCTACTACGCGGGCGCGCTGGCCCTGCTGCGGCGGGATGCGAACGGGTCGCAGACCCTGGACTCGCCGATCCTGATCAGGACCGCC
Organism: Streptomyces sp. NBC_01237; assembly: GCF_035917275.1. Taxonomy (NCBI): domain Bacteria; kingdom Bacillati; phylum Actinomycetota; class Actinomycetes; order Kitasatosporales; family Streptomycetaceae; genus Streptomyces; species Streptomyces sp. NBC_01237. Next base: position 2,283,358 of record NZ_CP108508.1, read on the forward strand.
GACATCTCGGCCGACGGGCAGCTGAAGGTGCCGGTCGGCGCGACGCTCGTACGCCACTCGGATCCGGCGAGCGAGGTCGCCGAGACCCATGCGAAGGCGGCCGGGGTGCTGACGGCGCTGGGTGTGCGGCCGGGGCGGCCGGACGCGGAGGCGGCCCGTCCGCAGCTGGCTTCCGATCCGCGGGTGCAGGCGGCGCTGGACGACCGGCGCGGTGGGCTCGCACCGTTCTGGCTGCGGATGCAGGAGCGTACGCGGGAGCTGAGCGGCCATGCGCTGGTGGTGGACGGCGAGGACACGTTCACCGCGATGCTGGCCCATCTGCTGCGCGCCTCGGGACTGGAGGTATCGGTGCGCCGCTACGACGAGCCGGGGCTGCGGGAGGTCGTACGGGCGCACCGCGGCCCCGTCGTGCTGGGTCCCGGCCCCGGCAATCCTGGCGACCTCACGGACCCGAAGATGCGGCTGCTGCGCGAGTTCGCGGCCGAGCTGGTGCGCGACCACCGGCACGGGCTGCTGGGGGTCTGTCTGGGACATGAGCTGATCGCGGCCGAGCTGGGGATGGAGGTCGTGCGCAAGACCGTGCCGTACCAGGGGGCGCAGACCCGGATCGAGCTGTTCGGCCGGCCGGAGACGGTCGGCTTCTACAACAGCTTCACCGCGCGCTGCGACGGGGCGAGCGCCGCCGAACTGGCCGCGCACGGCATCGAGGTGAGCCGGGACGAGGCCACCGGTGAGCTGCACGCGCTGCGCGGTGAGGGTTTCGCGTCGGTGCAGTTCCACCCGGAGTCGGTACTGACGATCCGGGGGGCCGCGATCGTGACCGAACTGCTGGCGGGGCTGCCGGTCCTCAGCTGAGGACCGGACGGCCCGCACGGCCCCCCGAGGAGCCGGCGGTCCGGGACCGTCAGCTCTTCGGGGGCGCCGGGACCAGGACGTTGTCGCTGGTGCGGCGGGCCAGGTAGTCGGCGACGTTCTGCACGGTGGCGTCGACGATCTGGCCCACGGCGTCCTCGGTGTAGTACGCCTGGTGCGAGGTCACGATGACGTTCGGGAAGGTGACCAGCCGGGCCAGGGTGTCGTCGTCGACGCCCTCCAGGGACTTGTCCAGGAAGAAGAGCCCGGCCTCCGCCTCGTACACGTCCAGTCCGACGCCCAGGAAGCGGCCCGCGCGCAGCTCGCTGACCAGGGCGGTGGTGTCGATAAGGCCGCCCCGGCTGGAGTTGACCAGGATCGCGTCGTCCTTCATCGCGGTCAGGGCGGCCTTGTCGATGAGGTGGTGGGTGGAGGGGAGCAGCGGTACGTGGAGGCTGATCAGGTCGGCCTCGGCGAACAGCTGCTCCTTCTCGACGTACCGCATGCCCAGTTCGGTGCAGGCCGGGTTCTCGGCGACGTCCCAGCCCAGCAGCTTCATGCCGAAGCCGTGGGCGATGCGGGTGAACGCCTCACCGATCTTGCCGGTGCCGACCACGCCGACGGTGCGCCCGCGCATGTCCCGTCCGAGGAGGCCGTCGAGGCGGAAGTCGAAGTCCCGGGTGCGGCTCGCGGCGCGGATGATGCGCCGGTTGACCGCCATGGCGAGGGTCCAGGCGAATTCGGCCACGGAGTACGGGGAGTAGTACGAGACCCGGGCGACGCGCAGGGCGAGGCGCTCGGCGACGTCCAGGTCGATGTTGTTGAAGCCGGTGGAGCGCTGGGCGATCATCTGGGTGCCGCCCGCGGCGAGGGTCTGGAGGACCTTGCTGCCGAGGTCGGCGTTGACGCTGGTGGAGATGACCTCGTAGCCCGCCGCGATGGGGGCGGTGTCCCGGTTCAGGAAGACGTCCAGGCAACGGACCTCGTGCTGTCCGGCGAAGGCCTTCTCGATCAGGGGCTTCTCGTCGGACTGCACGCCGAATGCCAGGATTTCCACAGTTGCTCCCGCTCTGTACGCGTTCCAGGGTGATGGGCCGGATATCGCGAATATACGGCCCCTCACCCCGCCCTGCCGCCCGCCCCCCGCGGGAGCCGGTCCGGCCGCCGGGTCACACGTCGTCGAGGCCGCGCTCGATGGCGTACCGCACGAGCTCCACCCGGTTGTGCAGCTGGAGCTTGCCGAGGGTGTTCTGGACGTGGTTCTGCACGGTGCGGTGCGAGATGACCAGCCGCTCGGCGATCTGCTTGTACGAGAGTCCCTTGGCCACCAGCCGCAGCACCTCGGTCTCGCGCTCGGTGAGCTGCGGCGCCTTCGGTTCGTCGGACGCGGCCGGGGCCGGGTCGGACGCCAGTCTGCGGTACTCGCCGAGCACGAGCCCGGCGAGACCGGGGGTGAAGACCGGGTCGCCGACGGCGGTGGAGCGGACGGCGTCGGTCAGCTCCTGGGTGCTGGCGGACTTCAGCAGATAGCCGGTGGCGCCGGACTTCACCGCCTCCAGGACATCGGCGTGCTCGCCGCTCGCGGAGAGCACCAGGACGCGCAGCCCGGGGTGGGAGCCGACCAGCTCCTTGCAGACCTGGACACCGGGCATCCCGGGCAGATTCAGGTCCAGGACGAGGACGTCGGGGTCCGCGGCCCTCGCGCGGCGCACGGCCTGCGGGCCGTCCCCGGCGGTCGCCACGACGTCGAATCCGGACTCGGCGAGGTCGCGGGCGACCGCGTCGCGCCACATCGGGTGGTCGTCGACCACCATCACCTTGATGGGCCGCTCGGCTCCACCCGGCTCGTTCTGTGTACTCATCCGGCTGATTCTGCCTTCCCCCGGGAAACCTTCGGAACCTTCAACTCGACCTCGGTGCCCTGTCCCGGCACCGAGATCAGCTCTGCCGTGCCGCCCAGATCGCGCAGCCGGCCGCGGATGGACAGGGCGACCCCGAGCCGCCCCTCGCCCTCCGCCTGGGCCAGGCGCCCCGCCGGGATACCCGGGCCGTCGTCCCGGACCGTGACGATCACCTCGTCCGGCTCGTCCTCGACCAGGATCCACGCCTGCGCGTCCTGACCCGCGTGCACCCGGACATTGTCCAGGGCGGCACTGACGGCGGCGGCCAGCTCCCGAGCGGCCTCGGGCGGCAGCAGCACCGGAGCCCCCGGCTCCGCGAAACTGGTCCGGGAACCCGCGTGCGGGGCGAGCAGCGCGCGCAGGTCGCACACGGCCGCCGGGCCCGACCACTCGTCGTCGACCTCGACGGTACGGACGACGGCGCCCTCGGCCGCGTCCTCGGAGACCCGGGACGTGGGCACCAGGCCGCTGGAGACGAGGGTGCGCAGGGCGATCTCCTGCTCCCCCGCCATCCGGCCGAGCTCGGCCGCCTCGCCGCCGATCGCCGAGCCCCGGCGCTGCACCATCGCGAGGACCTGGAGCACGCTGTCGTGGATGTCGCGGGCCAGCCGCTCGCGCTCACGGGTGGCGGCCTCGATCTCCAGGGCGCGGGCCAGGGTGCGTTCACTGGCGCGGGCGACCTCGACGACGTACCCGATGGCGATCGAGGCGACCCAGACCAGCAGGACGTTGTGGAAGGTGTCCCGGCTGGGCTCGCCGCGCTCGATGATGTTGGCGACGGCGACGAAGGTGGAGGCGAAGGCCGCCCACCGCCAGCCGCCCTTGATCGCGAAGGCCAGCACGGAACCGGCCGTCCAGATCGACGGCAGGGTCGGGCCGTCGATGTGCTGGGCGTCGAAGTCGGCGAGCGGGGTGAGCAGGATCCCGGCGAGGGCGACGACGAGATCCGCGCCCAGGAAACGCTTCGTGCAGCTCACCGCGCCCGCGACCTTGGGAAGCGTGAGGAGTGTCCACAGGACCATGACCACCAGGAAGACGACGGCGACCCAGGGCCGTTCGTACTTGTCCCGGCCGAAGACCGCGAGCAGCACGGCGTAGATCATCGTCAGTACGCGGTACGCCGTCAGCGCCCGCCACAGCGGCTGCTCGACCGACATCCGTACGACCCGCTCGCGCTTGGCCATCAACCCACCCCCCGGACGGACAACGACGCCACTACGCGCCGGACCGTTCCGTTCCCTCGTCGTCCGCCCCGTGTCCCTGCTTCTGCGCGCGCTTGACGGCCTCGGCCCGTCGTTTGGCCTCGTCGGCGATCCGGCGCTTGGCCGCGGTGGCGTAGATGTCCACGTACTCCTGGCCGGAGAGCTTCATGATCTCGTACATGACCTCGTCGGTCACCGAACGCAGGATGAAGCGGTCTCCGTCCATGCCCTGGTAGCGGCTGAAGTCGAGCGGCTTGCCGATCCGGATGCCGGGGCGCATCAGCTTGGGCATCACCTGGCCGGGGGGCTGGATCTTCTCCGTGTCGATCATCGCGACCGGGATGACGGGCGCTCCGGTGGCCAGGGCCACCCGCGCGAGACCGCCGGGCTTGCCCCGGTAGAGCCGGCCGTCGGGCGACCGGGTGCCCTCCGGGTAGATACCGAAGAGGCCGCCGCTCTCGATGACCTGGATGCCTGCCCTGATGGCCGCCTCGCCGGCGCCCCTGGCACCGGAGCGGTCGACCGGGAGCTGCCCGACGCCCTTGAAGAAGGCGGCGGTGAGCTTGCCCTTCACGCCGGGCGCGGTGAAGTACTCGGCCTTCGCGATGAAGGTGACCTTGCGGTCCAGGACGGCCGGCAGGAAGAACGAGTCGGAGAACGACAGATGGTTGCTCGCGAGAATCGCCGGCCCCTGCTCGGGGATGTTCTCCAGGCCCTCCACCCACGGCCTGAAAGCGAGCTTCAGAGACCCGCCGATGGAGAACTTCATTGCGCCGTAGATCAACTCGGGTGCCTCCTGTATGCGGTCGGTCAGACCTTAGCCTGTGGGGTCGCCCGCCCTCCCGCCCGGCACGGGGCGGTGGTTCCGGCCGGTGGCGGTGGTGCGGGCGGTGACGACCCTGGTCGGTGTCAGCCCGGTCGCGTACGGTGAAGTAATCCTTCTCGCACTCCCCCTTGCACGCCCGCCCAGCCTCACGAACAGGAGACCTTGGTGCCGGTCCTCCCTGGAGCCGAGCCGTTCCGCCACGAGGGCGGAGAGGTCGGCGTCCTCCTCTGTCATGGATTCACCGGATCGCCGCAGTCACTGCGCCCCTGGGCCGACTATCTGGCCGGGCGCGGACTGACCGTCTCGCTGCCGCTGCTGCCCGGCCACGGCACCCGCTGGGAGGACATGGCGGTCACCGGCTGGCAGGACTGGTACGCGGAGGTGGACCGGGAGCTGCGGGCCCTGCGTGAGCGGTGCGGCCAGGTCTTCGTCTTCGGCCTCTCCATGGGCGGCGCGCTGACCCTGCGGCTCGCGGCGAAGCACGGGGACGCGATCAGTGGTCTGGTGCTCGTCAACCCGGCGAACAAGGTGCACGGCCTGTCCGCGTACGCCCTGCCGGTCGCCCGTCATCTGGTGCGTACGACGAAGGGCCTGGCCAGCGACATCGCGCTGGAGGGCAGCACGGAGGTCGGCTACGACCGGGTGCCGCTGCACGCGGCCCATTCGGTGCGGAAGTTCTTCCGGCTGGTCGATGCCGAGCTGCCCCAGGTGACCCAGCCGATCGTGCTGCTGCACAGTCCGCAGGACCATGTGGTGCCGCCCGCCGACTCGGCCCGGATCCTCAGCCGGGTCTCCTCCACGGATGTCGAGGAGATCCTGCTGGAACAGAGCTACCACGTCGCGACGTTGGACCACGATGCGGAGCGGATCTTCGATGAGAGCTACCGGTTCATCGGCCGTCTCGCACCCAGCGTCGGGAAGAAGGGGAGCACGTCCGGTGGCTGAGCAGGACGCGGAACGCACAGGCAGCGAAGAGGAGCGTGAGCCGCGCCCCACGGAGAGCGCGGCCGTCCCCGGGGGCGCCGAGGCGCCCGAGGGGGCACGGAGCGGCGGGCCGGTCGACGAGGACGCGGCGTGGGAGGCGATCGTCGCGGGGTACGGCGAGGAGCCGCCGGATCCGCCGGGCGCCAAGCCGTTCAAGTCCATCGAGGACCTGGCCCTGCTGGAGGACGACCAGCTCAATGTCCTGGGACCGGACGCGGGTCCCTCGGACGCGGCGGACAAGGGGTCGGGGAAGAGGCCCCCGAAGCCGCCGGAGAAGAAGTCGCTCGGCAGCTCGGTCGTCTTCGCCCCCGGCGTCGGCGGTCCCCGTGACTACGAGATGGCGGAGCCCAAGGACGGTGACATCGACGATCCGGACGACGGCGAGGAGGGCCACTTCGTGCCCCCGGAGCCGCCGCCGCTGCCGGAGGCCGACGTCACGGCGAAGTTCGCGTGGCTCGCGGTCGTCGGCGGCCCGGTCCTGATGCTCCTCGCGGTGCTGCTGCAGTGGGAGATGACGTGGTGGCTCACCACGCTCTGCATCGGCGGTTTCCTGGGCGGCTTCGCGACGCTGGTGGCCCGGATGCCCCATGACGACGACGATGCCGACGGGCACGGCGATCCGGGGCGCGGCGCGGTGGTGTGAGCCGCCGGGCGGTGCCGTGTCACGGCACCGCCCGGCCGTCGTCGGACGCGGGCACCCGGAGCGCCGCCAGCAGTGGCAGATGGTCCGTGGCCGCCCGCAGGTCCGCCTCGCTGATGCCCGGCAGTCCCGCCGGGACGCCGCACCCGAGGACCTCGATGCCCCGCGTCGCGAAGACCGCGTCGATGCGTCGGCGCGGGTCGTCCGGGGTGAAGGTGAGCTCGCCGCCCCACGGCGCCGTGGCCCAGCAGTCCTGCAGCCGCCCGGCGAGGCGCGTGAACGCCTTCCCCGTCGGTACGTCGTTGAGGTCGCCCGCCGCCACGGCGTGCGGCACGTCCATCGTCTCCAGCCGCTGGAGGAGCAGCTCGCTCTGGGCCAGACGCTCCTCGCGCTGGAGGCTCAGATGACAGCTCAGCACGCCGATCCTGGTCCCGGCGATCCGTACGACCGCCGTGGCGAAGCCCCTGCGGTGCAGCCCGGGGGTGCGCGGCAGCAGGACGTCCTCGGTGCGCTCCACCGTGACCCGCAGCGAGCACAGCAGCAGCGGCCCGGCCGCGGGGGCGCCGCCGCCGAGGACCACGAGACCGCTGCGTTTGGCGAGCCGGGCGGCCGCCTTGCGCCAGCGGAAGAAGCGCGGGGCCTCCTGGACGAACACCAGGTCGGGTTCGCAGGCGCGGATGACCCGGGCCAGTGCCGCGGTGTCGTCGCGCATCGAGCGGATGTTGTAGCTGAGCACGCGGACCACGGCCGAACCGTCCGGCTCGGTGCGGGAGTCGGGCAACGGCGTCAGGACCATGCGGGCCACGATACGACGGACGCCCGCCGCGGCCCCGAAGGGCGCGACGGGCGTCCGGTCAGTCCTGCGGAGCCGGTGGACCGGCTCCCGCGCGGTCGGCCGCTCAGCCCTGGCGGGCCAGGTCGGCCGCGCCCACCAGACCGGCCTTGCCGCCCAGTTGGGCCGCGAGGACCTGGGCGTGCGGGCGCCACTCGCCGCCGATCAGCCAGCGCCGGAACGACTTGCGGATCGGGTCCAGGACGAGTTCGCCCTCGTCCGAGACGCCGCCGCCGACGATGAACGCGGACGGGTCGAAGAGCGAGGCGAGGTCGGCGAGTCCGGCGCCGGCCCAGCGGGCCAGCTCGCGGAACGAGTCGACGGCCACCGGGTCGCCCTGCCGGGCGGCCTCGCTGATGTGCTTGCCCTCGATGCCCTCCACGGTGCCGTCGCCGAGCGCGAGCAGGACGGCGGCGTTCTCCGGGGTGGCGTTGGCGCGCTGCCTGGCGTACCGGACGAGCGCGCGGCCGGAGGCGTACTGCTCCCAGCAGCCCTGGCTGCCGCAGCCGCAGAGCAGGCCGTCCGGGACGACCCGGATGTGGCCGAACTCGGCGGCCACGCCGAAGCGGCCGCGGCGCAGCTTGTTGCCGATGATGATGCCGCCGCCGAGGCCGGTGCCCAGCGTGATGCAGATGACGTCGTCGTGGCCCTGCCCGGCGCCGAAGCGGTATTCGCCCCAGGCCGCGGCGTTGGCGTCGTTCTCGACGACGACCGGCAGGCCGACGCGCTGCTCGACCTTGTCCTTGAGCGGCTCGTGGCGCCAGTTGATGTTGGGCGCGAACAGCACGGTGGCGCGCTTGTCGTCGACGTATCCGGCCGCACCGATGCCGACCGCCTCGACGTCGTGCCCCTCGCTCGCGCCGGCCACGGCCGAGCAGATCGCGTCGACGATGCCTTCGGCCGTCGGCGGGGTCGCCACCTTGAACGTCGAGAGGATCCGGCCCTCTTCGTCGACCACTCCAGCCGCGATCTTCGTGCCGCCGATATCGACGCCGATGGTGAGTCCCATGAATCCCTCAGTTTCGGTCGAGCCCCGCTACGGCCAACCGTACCCGAGGCGGGGGCCGGTCCGTCCGGCCGGTCCACCGGCCGGTACGCCCCGGTCGACGCGTCCGGCCACTCCCTTCGGCCCGGGTCAGTCCAGGTCGATGTGTTCGCTCCCGGAGGGGCCCTCGTCCCTCGGGTCGGACGGGTCCTCGGCCGCCTTCTTCGACGTGCCGGCGGCACTGTCGGCGCCCCCGGCGCCCTCCGTGGACCGGGTCCAGCGGCTCTCCTGGCCCTCGACGGCCGAGCGGTAGGCGGCCAGCAGCTCGTTGCCCGCCGCCGCGAGGTGGTCGAAGAGGTCCGGGTTGCGCTCGATGACGGGCTCGACGGCCGTCTTCGCCTGCCGGATGACCTGCTGCACGGCACCCTGGGCCGCCACGCCGAGCAGCGGCGACTGGAGCGAGGCGACCTTGTCGGCCACGGCGTCGACCAGTCTGCGCAGTTCCTCGGCGGCGGAGCCGGGCGGCGGGCCGTACTCGGCGCGGCGGCGGGCCTTCTCGGCTGCCAGGTCCTCGGCGCAGGCATCGGCCCACGCGTCGCCGTCGACGGGACGATCGGTGGCTTCACTCATGGCGGACTCCTGCGACGCGGATTGTCGGCGACGGGCCGTACGGAACACGTACTACCGACGTTACCCGAACGGTGGTACGCCGTTCAGGAGGTGCGCGGCCAGAGGGCCGGGTCGGGGGTGAACCGGACACGCAGTACGCCGTCGCTGAGTGCCGCTCCCGCGACGGTGCAGCGCCGGAGTCCGGAGTCGAGGCGCAGGATCCGGTGGAACGGGCCGACGGTGAGCAGCAGTTCGTCGCCGCGGCGGACGAGCCGGAGATCGGTCTTGGCGGCTCCGGGCAGCGGCAGGCACCAGACGAGCTCCCGGTCGCCGTCGCTCCCGGCGGGGGCTTCCTCGATCCACCAGGGGTGCTCCGCCCGGCCCGGTGTCCGGTCGTCCGGCCCGGTGAGGCCGAGGGCGTCGAGGTCGTCGAGGCCCCGCGGGTCGCGGCCGAGGTGGGGTGCCTCGCACACGGGGGTGCCGGGGGCCCAGTCGGCGCGCCAGTGGTCCAGGCACTTGTCCTGCTGGGCCGCGAGGTCGGCGAACCAGGGGTCGCAGGAGTGCCGGGGCAGCACCCGGGCGGCCACCAGGGCGTCGGCGCGCAGTCCGTGCAGGGCCAGGCCGGTACGGGCGGCGCGCAGGGCGTCCTCGGCGGCCGGGCCCGGTTCGGCGACCAGCCGGACCGTCGTCGCGCGGTCCTCGATCAGTGCCTGGACCGCGGCCAGCTCGGCGTCCTTGCGGGCGGCCGCCTCGTACAGCCACTGGGCGGGCATCGGGACCCCGGCGAGCTGGGCGAGCATCGGGCGCAGCGCGCGGGCGGCCTGCCGCTCCTGGGGCAGCAGGCGGCGCAGATAGCGGCGCAGCTGCTCCGGCAGGGCGAGGAGGGCGAGCGCCTCGCGCAGGGGTGGCAGGTCGACGACGAGGACGTCGTAGCCGCCCTCGGGTGACGCCCAGTCGCCCTCGGCCGCGCGGCGCAGGGTGTGCAGGAGGGCGAGCGGTGCGCTGCCGGGCAGCTCGGTGAGTTCCTCGCCGTCCAGCCGGTTGGCGCCGAGGAGGTCGAGGACGCCCGAGGCCCGGTCCTGGAGTTCGAGGAGTTCGCCGCGGAAGTGGGCGCCGGAGTCGATGCGGGCGCTGTGCAGGTGGTCGGTGACCTCGGTGGGTTCCGTACCGGTGGGGAAGGAGGGGATGGCGTCGGCGGAGATCAGGAGGGTGCGGCGGCCGCTGCGGGCGGCTGCCAGCGCGGTCGCCGCCGCGACGGTGGTACGGCCTGCGCCGCCGGAGCCGGTGACCAGGACCGTACGCACCGGGTCAGCCCTGCGGGACGGACTCGACGCGCTTCTTCAGACCGGCCAGGGCGCGGTCGATGATGACCTTCTCCGCCTTGCGCTTGATCATGCCCAGGAGCGGGATCTTGACGTCGACCGCGAGCCGGTAGGTGACTTCGGTGCGGTCGCCGCCGCCGATGGGCGCCAGGGCGTACGTACCGTCCAGGGCCCGCAGCATCTGGGACTTCACCAGGCTCCAGCTGACCTCGTTCTCGCCGGTCCAGGTGTAGGCGAGGACATGGTCGTCCTTGATCGCTCCGGCGTCCAGGACCAGCCGGACCCGCTCGGCGCGGCCGCGGTCGTCGGTGGCCAGCACCTCGGCCTCCTTCACCTCGCCGGTCCACTCCGGGTAGCGGGCGAAGTCGGCGATCACACCCATGACGTCGGCCGGTGCCGCCTCGATCGTGATGCTCGAGCTGGTGTGTTCAGCCATCGCCGTGGCCCTCCAGTGCGGTGTACCGGTCGCGTTCGGCAGGAGCCTGCCGGTTGCAGGCTATCGCGTGCCCGCCCCCGCCCCGTCCACGCCCCGGGCCGCCGGGTTCACCAGGTGAGGGCCCAGGGCTTCCCGGTCGAGGCGAAGTGCCCGACGTTGACGCATTCGGTGACGCCGATCCGCATCCGGCGCACCAGGGGCTGGTGAACATGGCCGAAGAGCGCGTACCGGGGGCGGGTCCTGCGGATGGCGTCCAGGAGGGCCGGGCTGCCGCGTTCGAAGCGGCGCGCGACGGTGTCGTACGTCAGCTCCGGCACCTCGGGCGGGATGTGCGAGCAGAGCACGTCGACCGGGCCGAGCGCCTCGACCTTGGCGGCGTACTCCTCGTCACTGATCTCGTACGGGGTGTTCATCGGGGTCTTCAGCCCACCGCCGACGAAGCCGAAGACCCGGCCGCCGATCTCGACGCGCTCGCCGTCCAGGACGGTGGTGCCCGGGCCCGCGTACTCGGGCCAGAGGGAGGGGATGTCGACGTTGCCGTAGGTGGCGTACGTCGGGGTGGGGAAGGCCGCGAACAGGGCGGCGTACTGCTTGCGCACAGCACCGAGGATCGCGGTGTTGCGGTCCCGGCCGGCCCAGAGCTCGCGGCCGAACTCGCGGGCCTCCTCGAAGCGCCGTGCGGTGCGCAGCTCGACGATGCGGTCCGCGTTCTCCTTCCCGAAGAGGTCGGGGAAGATGCCGCGCGAATGGTCGGCGTAGTCGAGGAAGAGGACCAGGTCACCCAGGCAGACCAGGGCGTCGGCGCCGTCTCCGGCGCGGGCCAGCGCTTCGGTGTTGCCGTGCACATCACTCACCACGTGCACGCGCGTGGTGCGCCGCGCGCTGGTGCCCCGACCGTCCGGTTCGCTGCCTCGCATGCGAGCCACCCTAGGCCGCCCCCGGAGCCCTGGGTAGGGGCTGCCGGACCTGCGGTTACTTCCGAGTCGTGACACGGGTGGACTACTCTGCGCGAAAGGACCACCCATGTGTGTGATGCATAAGACATCTGGCCGGAACCCCCTATCGGGAACCACGTACCGATGGGTAACGTCCGGGCAGTCCAGTCGTGCTCACCCCACGGAGCACCGCCAGTCTTGGACCGCAACCGGTGCGTCGCACGGAGCCGTGGCACCGGAGCCCGATGAGGAGCAGCAGTCTTGCGCGAGTTCAGCCTTCCGGCCCTGTACGAGGTCCCTACGGACGGCAACCTGACGGATCTCATCCGCCGCAATGCCGCTCAGCATCCGGATGTCGCGGTGATGAGCCGCAAGGTGGCCGGCGTCTGGACGGATGTCACCGCCACCCGGTTCCTGGCCGAGGTGAGAGCCGCCGCCAAAGGGCTGATCGCCTCGGGCGTGCAGCCGGGCGACCGGGTCGCCCTGATGTCGCGCACCCGCTTCGAGTGGGTGCTGCTGGACTTCGCGATCTGGAGTGCGGGCGCGGTGACCGTGCCGGTGTACGAGACCAGCTCCGCCGAGCAGGTCCAGTGGATCCTCGGTGACTCCGGCGCGGTCGGGGTGCTCGTGGAGAGTGACGCGCACGCCGGGGCCGTCGCGTCCGTACGGGACCGGCTGCCGGAGCTGTCGCACGTCTGGCAGATCGACCGGGGCGCGGTCGACGAGCTGACCGCCCTCGGCGGCGGGGTCTCGGACGAGACCATGGATCTGCGCATGGTGAGCGCCAAGGCCGACGACCCGGCCACCATCGTCTACACCTCCGGCACCACGGGCCGCCCCAAGGGCTGTGTGCTGACGCACCGCAGCTTCTTCGCGGAGTGCGGCAACGTGGTGGAGCGGCTGAAGCCCCTCTTCCGTACGGGTGAGTGCTCGGTGCTGCTCTTCCTGCCCGCGGCCCATGTCTTCGGCCGGCTGGTCGAGGTGGCCTCGGTGATGGCCCCGATCAGGCTCGGCTGTGTGCCGGACATCAAGAACCTCACCGATGAGCTGGCCTCGTTCCGGCCGACGCTGATCCTCGGCGTGCCCCGGGTCTTCGAGAAGGTCTACAACTCGGCGCGGGCCAAGGCGCAGGCCGACGGCAAGGGCCGGATCTTCGACCGGGCCGCCGACACCGCGATCGCCTACAGCCGGGCGCTGGGCACCCCGCAGGGTGCGTCGCTCGGGCTGCGTCTCAAGCACAAGGTCTTCGACAAGCTGGTCTACGGCAAGCTCCGCGCGGTGCTCGGGGGGCGCGGCGAGTTCGCGATCTCCGGCGGCGCTCCGCTGGGCGAGCGGCTCGGGCACTTCTTCCGGGGCATCGGCTTCACGGTGCTGGAGGGCTACGGCCTCACGGAGAGCTGTGCGGCGACCGCGTTCAACCCGTGGGACCGCCAGAAGATCGGTACGGTCGGCCAGCCGCTGCCCGGTTCGGTCGTCCGGATCGCCGACGACGGCGAGGTCCTGCTGCACGGCGAGCACCTGTTCACCGGGTACTGGAAGAACGACACGGCGACGGCCGAGGCGCTGGCCGACGGCTGGTTCCACACGGGTGACATCGGCACGCTCGACGAGGACGGCTATCTCGCGATCACCGGCCGCAAGAAGGAGATCATCGTCACCGCCGGCGGCAAGAACGTCGCCCCCGCCGTGATCGAGGACCGGATCCGCGCACACGCCCTGGTCGCCGAGTGCATGGTGGTCGGCGACGGACGGCCGTTCGTCGGCGCGCTGATCACCATCGACGAGGAGTTCCTGGTGCGCTGGGCCGAGGAGCACGGCAAGCCCGTCGGTTCGACGGCCGTGTCGCTGCGCGAGGACACCGAGCTGCTGGCCGAGGTGCAGCGGGCGGTGGACGACGGCAACGCCGCGGTGTCCAAGGCGGAGTCCGTACGCAAGTTCCGCATCCTGCCCACGCAGTTCACCGAGGAGGCGGGCCACATCACGCCGTCGCTGAAGCTGAAGCGCAATGTGGTGGCGAAGGACTTCGCGGACGAGGTCGAGTCGATCTACCGCACCTGACGTACACCGGTGAAAGGGGCCCGCACACACCGCGCGGGCCCCTTTTCGCGTGGGTACGGGCGGAACCGATCGCGTTTTCCGTTCGTACGGGTGATCCGATCCCGGTACGAGGCGTCCAGGTGGCCCGATCGGTCCGTACCCGGTGCCGGGCGCGGACCGATCGCCCGTACCCGGTGCCAGGTGCGGACCGATCGCCCGTACTTGGTACCAGGTGCGGACCGATCGCCCCTACCCGGTGCCGGGTGTGGTCCGATCGCCCCCACCCCGCTCAGAGCAGCGTCTTCAGCTTCTCGGCGAGCAGGTCCCAGCGCCACTTCTCCTCGACCCAGGCCCGGCCCCGCTCCCCCATGCGCCGCCGCAGTTCCGGGTCGCCGAGCAGCGCGACGATCCGGTCCGCCGACTCCTCGGCACTGCCGCCGCGCACCACCCACCCGGTCTCGCCGTCGAGCACCGCGTCCGGAGCGCCGCCCGAGTCGCCCGCCACCACCGGCAGCCCGGTCGCGGACGCCTCCAGGTAGACGATGCCGAGCCCCTCCACGTCCAGGCCGCCGCGCCGGGTGCGGCACGGCATGGCGAAGACGTCCCCCGCGCCGTAGTGCGCGGGCAGTTCCGCCCACGGCACCGGGCCGGTGAAGCGCACCGAGTCCAGCACACCCGTCTCGGCGGCCAGCCGCTTCAGCTCCTTGGCGTACGGGCCGCCGCCGACGATCAGGAGCACGGCGTCCGGCTCCCGCGCCAGGATCGCGGGCATGGCGAGGATCAGCGTGTCCTGGCCCTTGCGCGGCACGAGCCGCGACACACAGACGACGACGGGCCGGTCGGAGAGGCCGAGGCGGGCCCTGACCCTGTCCCCGCCGGAGGCCGGGTGGAAGGTCTTCTCGTCGACGCCCGGCGGCAGCTGGACCATGCGTCCGGCCGCCTCGGGGCCGAGGGCGGCGGCGATCCGGGAGCGGGTGTACTCACCGAGGTAGGTGAGGGTGTCCGTGCCCTCGCCGATCCGGCGCAGCAGTTGCCGGGACGCGGGCAGCTGGGCCCAGCCGGCCTCGTGGCCGTGGGTGGTGGCGACGATGCGGCGGGCCCCGGCCCTGCGCAGGGCCGGGGCCATCAGGCCGAGCGGGGCGGCGGCCCCGAACCAGACGGAGGCGCAGTCGTGTTCGCGCAGCAGCCGCACCGCCTGCCTGGTGACCCGCGGGGTCGGCAGCAGCATCGTCGTGCGGTCGCGCACGACGGTGAAGGGCTGCTCCGCGTCGAAGGCGGCGGTGGCCGCGACACCCTCGGCGCTCCGCTTCCAGGTGGAGGCGTAGACGACGAGCTGTCCGGGGTCCAGGCGCAGCGCCATGTTGTGCAGAAACGCCTGGATGCCGCCGGGGCGGGGTGGAAAGTCGTTCGTCACGATCAAGGTCTTGTCCATCGCCGCCGACAGTACCGAACGGCCGCGCTTCATCGCTCCCGCACCATCCCGCCCGGCATCATGGCTCCCCACGGACCACGAGCGGGACCCACCCGGGCAGCACGCACCCCCGGGCGGGACAGCCATCAGCGGGACGGGCGGTGCAACGGATGAGGGCAGCCATGACGGGGGCCGTCGGCGCACGGCTGCTGCCGCTCGCGGTGTGGGCGCTGACCAGGGCGGTGCTGCTGCTGTGCGTGTTCAAGGTGTTCACGGTGCCGGGTCCGGACGTCACGGTGGACGTCTCGGTGATCTACCAGGGCTGGTACGACGTCCTGCGGACCGGCACGTACCCGAGGGACGACGTCACCTGGCAGTACCCGCCCGCCGCCGCACTGGCCGTGCTGTCCCCGGCGCTGCTGCCGTTCCTGGAGTACACGGCGGCGTTCTTCGTCCTGGTGCTGCTGTGCGACGCGCTGGTCCTCGGGCTGCTCCTGTACGCGGGGCGGCGGCCCGGTATGCGGGACGCGGGGGCGTGGGTGTGGGTGGCGGGGGTGCCGCTGCTCGGTCCCACCGCGTACGCCCGGTACGACCTGATGGTGGCGGCGGTCGCGGTGGCGGCGCTGCTGACCGGGGTGCGCCACCCCCGGGTGCTGGGGGCGCTGGCCGGATTCGGGGCGCTGCTGAAGGTGTGGCCGGTGCTGCTGCTGGTGGGGACCGGGCGCGGGCGGGCGACGCGCCGCGCCTGGGCCTCCGCGGCGGTGACGGGTGCGGTGGTGGCCGGGGCGTGCGCCGTGGCCGCGCCGGGCGCGTTCGCGTTCCTGGCCTTCCAGCGGGAGCGGGGCACCGAGATCGAGTCGCTGGGGGCGCTGGTCTTCCATGGGGCACGGCAGTTCGGCTGGGAGGGCCGGGTGGAGCTGCACTACGGCTCGCTGGAGTTCCTCGGTCCGTATGTGCCGGTGGTGTCCACGCTGGCCCTCGGGCTGAGCGTCATGGCGTTCGGCTGGCTGCTGCTGTGGCGGGTGCGGGCGCGTGAGTTCTCGGCACACACCCCGGCGGACGCGGCGTTCACGGCGGTGCTGCTGTTCACCACGACCAGCCGGGTGATCAGCCCGCAGTACCTCGTGTGGCTGGTCGGGCTCGCGGCGGTCTGCCTGGTGTTCCGGGCCGGCCGGATGGTGCTGCCCGCCGGTCTGGTGCTGGTGGCGGCCGGTGTCACCCTGCTGGAGTTCCCGCTCGGGTTCGGGCATGTGGTGGCCAGTGACGCGACGGGCGTGAGCCTGCTGCTGGTACGCAACGGTCTGCTGGTGGCCGCCTCGGTCGTCGCCGCGCGGCGGCTGTGGCGGGAGACGGTGCCGTCCGGCGCGCGGCCGGTGGACGGCCGGGCGGTACGGAACGCGGCGGGCACCGCACCCGGGGCGGACGCTCAGCCGAGCTCGGCGCTCAGGTAGTCCCGCCAGTACGCCGTGAAGTCCTGGGGCGTGGTCTCCAGTACCTCGCCCATCGCCTGCTCCACGGCCCCGTCCCGTCCGGGATGGTCCCCCACGGCCTCGTAGAACGCGATCAGCTTCTCCTCGCCCCAGCGGTCGGCGATCAGCGCGCAGGCCAGCCAGCCGCCCTCGTACGCCCGCGCGAGCTTCCCGGGGTCCCCGCCGAAGGCGAAGTCGTCGTCCGCCGGCAGTGCGGCGGGCAGCTCGCCGCGCCGCACGGCCGCGGCGAGCTCGGGCGCGATCTCCGGGACCGGGCGGCCCTCCTCGCGGTACGCCGTCCAGTCGGCGAAGCCTTCGGAGAGCCACATCGGGGTGGCCGTCGAGGTCCGGGGCCGGGTCGCGACATGGGTGGTCTCGTGGGTCAGGACGACCCGCTGTCCGAAGGTGCCGAGCATCGCGTACGCCTGCGGATTGATGATCACCCGGTCGGCCAGGGCCGGGCGCCTGCCGCTGCCGCCGACCTCGCCCGTGGTGACGGCCGCTATCCCCCGGTAGCTCGCCTCCGGTGAGCCCAGCAGCTTCGCCATGTCCTCGACGGAGTCCGGTACGAGCACCACGACCCGTCCCGCCCAGGGCTGCGGCCAGGCGGCCGAGACGGCCGGCACGGCGAGGTCCTCGGTCTCCGCGACCCTGCGCAGCTCCCCCGGGTCCCGGCCGACGCCCAGGACCAGGCTGTGCGTACCGCGCACGACCTGGACGTCGCCCTGCTGCCAGAGCTGGTCCGCGGCTCCCTCGCCGGGCCGGTCGGCGGTGATGTACCAGCGGTCACCCGCTCCGGTCCGGGTCAGCTCCAGGGTGCGGCGGGTGGCGATCGGGGCGGTGTCGTACCCGGCGATCCGGTAGCGCAGCTCGACATCGGCGGTGACCTTGTCGGCGCCGTGCTCCGTGACGGCCTTCACCTCGTACGTCCAGGACTTCAGGGGTATGTCCGCGAGGTTGGCCAGTTCGGTGCGCTGGGTGGCCCGCAGCTTCGTGGCACCGGGGGCGAGCGCGCCCAGGTAGGCGTCCGGGTCGTGGTCCAGGACGGCGTCGGCGCGGCGGTCCAGGACGGCGCCGACCTCCCGGGCCGTGGGGCCCGTGGCGGGGGCGTCGGGGGCCGCGCAGGCGGACGTCAGCAGCAGCCCGGCGAGCACGGCACCCGCCGTACGCCGCCCACGGGCTCTGCCCCGCCGCGTGTCACCCGTGAGAACTGCCACCCTGCCGATCGTACGGTCAGATACGGGTGACCGAGGAGACGGGCATCATGCCGACGGGGTCGTAGCGCACCCGCGCCCCGGGGTACGGGGCGTGGATGACCTGGCCGTTTCCCACGTACATCCCGATGTGGCCGGCGTCCGCCCGGTAGACGACCAGGTCTCCGGGCCGCGCCTGGGAGAGCGGCACCATACGGCCCGCGTACCGCTGGGCCTGCGAGGTCCGCGGCAGGCCGACCCCGGCCTGCGCGTAGGCCCACCGCATCAGCCCGGAGCAGTCGAATCCGGAAGGCCCCTCGGCGCCCCACACATACGGGCGGCCGAGTGCCTGCCGGGCCGCGGCCACCGCGGCCATCGCCCTCGCCGACCCCGGGACGACCCCGGCGAGATCCGGTGCCACGTCGTCGCGGCCGGAACGGGAGGCACGGTCGAAGGACGCGCGCTCCCCGGCGGGCAGCGCGGCCAGCAGCCGCTGGGCGCGGGCGAGCTTGGCCTCGACGGTGCGTTTGTGGCGGGTGACGGCGCTCCGGCTCTCTTCCAGCCCTTCCAGCGATCTGGCGGCCTCCGCACGGGTCTGGGCGACGCCGCGCTGGGCCCGGCGGAGTTTCTCCAGGGCCAGCGACTGACGGATGTTCATCCGCTCCAGGGTGGCGGCCCGGTCGAGGTAGGTGTCGGGGTCCGAGGAGAACAGCAGGGCGAGCGAAGGGTCGATGGAGCCGGAACGGTACTGCGCCTGGGCCAGCGAACCGAGCGCTGTACGCATCCGGTTGATGCCCTCCTGACCGCGCGCCGCCCTGTCCTGGGCCCGGTCCACCTCGCCGCGCAGCTCCTCGACCCGCTCCCCGGCCTCGTTGAACTGTTCGGTCGCCTGCTCCGCCTCGCGGTACAGCCGGTCGACCTCGGCCCGGCTCGCCTCGGCGCCCTGCTGCGGGTCTGCGCTCGCGGGGGCTCCCGTGAGTGTCGCGGCCGCGGTGGCCGCCGCCGCCGTGAGGACGGTGGCCCGGACGCTCCGGTTGAGGCCGGACTGTGTGGGACGGCGATGGGACACCACAGGAAGCCGCACTCCCTTCCGCTGACGCAGACGGTGGGCAGCCCCTGCCGCCCGGAGCGGGCGGACCGACGACCGGGTGCTGCCACAGCAGGCAGACAGTAATCGGACGGCTACGCGGCGGCCAAAGACCGCGCCGGAGGCGGGCGGGGTGTCAAACACCTCCGCCCCGCCGGTGACCTCGGGTCTCCGGCGGGGCGGGGCGTCAGCAACACGTGGCGTAATTCGCCCGTTCGGGCGTCAGGCGACGCGGACGCCGAACTGGAAGGTGCCCATGTAGTCCATCGACTCGTAGCGGACATTGGCGCCCGGCTTCGGAGCGTGCAGGATCTGGTTGTTGCCCGCGTACAGGCCCACGTGCGAGGTGTTGTTGAAGAAGACCAGGTCGCCCGGCTTCAGCGCGCTGCGCCCGATCCGCTGGCCGTCGTTGACCTGGGTGTACGTGACACGGGAGATCTGGACGTTGGCCTGGGCGTAGGCCCACTGCGTCAGCCCGGAGCAGTCGTAGGAGCTGGGGCCCGTGCCACCGCGGTAGTACGGCTTGCCGATCTGGGTCGCGGCGGCCTGGAGGGCGGCGGCACCACGTGCGGAGGCGGGGGCCTCGTTGCCCAGCTCGACCCGCTCGCCCGCGGCGCGGCTGGCGCGCTGCTCGTCGTCGGCCATCTTGGCGCGCTCGGCGGCGGTCAGGGTGTTGAGCAGCCGCTGGGCGTCGGCCAGCTTGGCCGAGGACTTCTTCTTGTTCTCGCCGAGCGTCTTGCGGACCTCGGCGAGGTCGCCCAGCTTCGCCTGTGCTTCCTTGCGCTGCTGCGCGAGGGTGCGCTGCTTGGACTGGATCTTCTGGAGCGACTCGGTCTGCTTGGCCGTCAGCTGGTCGAGCGCGGAGGCCTGGTCGAGGAAGTCGTCCGGGTCCGAGGCGAGGAAGAGCTGGACGGAGGGGTCGATACCGCCGGAGCGGTACTGCGCGGTGGCGATCGAACCCAGCTCGCCGCGCAGGGCGTTGAGCTCCTCCTGGCCGCGGGCGACCTTGTCCTGGAGCGCGTTGGCCTGCTTCTTGAGCTTGTCCTGCTGCTCCTTGGCCCCGTTGAACTTCTCGGTGGCCTCTTCCGCCTCGTGGTAGAGCTTGTCGACCTTCGCCTTGACTTCGCTCTTGCTCGGCTTGGGATCGGCGTGGGCGGCCTGGGAAGTCAGGGCCACGGCCGCAGCGGCGGCCGCGGTGACCACGTTCACACGGGTGCGGCTCGGCTGCTTGGGACGACGGTGGGACGCCACGAAGGCGAGCTCCTTCTTCCTCGAGCCGCCTACCGGGCTGTGGGGGAGGTGAATCCCCGGCTCCGTGCATGTCACGGACTCGGCGGTGCCTTCGCCGTCACCCCGAATGGGTGATCAACCGTGCGAAGGTTCGAGGCTGACCTTAGTGACCATCTTGTGATCAGTTCAAATCCTCACAAGAAAAATCTCACCACTTCAGGCACTTCTTTGCCCACATCACACCGCGTGTAGCGGCGACTTGACGGTACGTTCCCGAAAATCCGGCATGCCACACATGTCGCGCATGTCGAACTAGCCGGTCATGTCCGGCCATGCGCCCTCAGACCCGGGAAAGGCGCTTCAGCAGCAGGGCGGAAGCGACCGGCCGGGCACCCGCCTTGGCCACCCCGTCCGCCACTTCACGGTCGGTGGAGACCACCACGACGGGCCTGCCGGGCGGTTCCGCGCGGGCCAGTTGACGGATCAGCTCGTCGGCCGTCACGCCGGCCTTGCTGAACAGGACCCGGACCCCGCGCGGCGGGGCGAGCAGCACCGGGGCGGCCAGTTCGGCCCCGTCGAAGACACAGGTCATCTCGGCGCCGGTCTGCGCCGCGAGCACCGAGAGACCGCCCAGCAGCCGCAACCGCTGCTTCTCCAGCGGCATCTGCGGATAACCGGTCTTGGTGACGTTGTAGCCGTCCACGATGAGATGCGCCTGCGGCAGCGCGAGCAACTGGTCCAACAGCGCCGGGTCGGTCTCCGAAAGGGCCCTGGCGGCAATGTCCTTGGGCGACATCCGGCCCGGCTCCACCGCTTCGACACTGTCGGCGGGACGGATCGTCGACGGCGGCAGCGCCAGCTCACGGCGCAGCCCGCGGGCCGCGTCCAGCACCGTGTCCAGCAGCAGCCGCAGCCGCATGTCCTCGACGGAGCGCCCTTCCCTGGCAGCCCTGCGACTCGCCTCGACGGATGCCTCCGCCTCGCCGAGCCGCGCCTTGAGCCGCCGCGACTCGCTCTCGGCCGCGGAGACCTGGGCGGCCGCCTCGGCCCGTACCGCATCGGTCTCGGCCGCACTCCGGCGCACCGCGGCCTCGCCACGCTTCACCTCGCTCAGGGCACTGCGCAGTTTGCGGTGAAGGGCTTCGGATTCCTTGCGGACGGTGTCTAGTTCGGCACGCAGCCGCTCCGTCTCACTCTTCGTCTGCCCCCGGGCCTGGGCCAGCTCCTCGCGCAGCCGTTCCAGTTCGCGCCGGGTCTCCTCGTCGGCGCGTTCGGCGTCGGCGCGCTGGACCTCCTCGCCCGCGGCCTCGACCAGCTTGACCCAGCCGGCCGGGCGCAGCACATAGGCGGCCGCGGCCACATCGACGGGGTCGGCGGCGGCGGGCGGCGAGCCCGCCTCCAGCGCACCGGCCAGCTCGGGCTGGGCCTGGCCGATCCGCTCACTGATACGTCGGCGGAAGAGCGGGTCGCTCTCCAGGGCGGCCGCCATCGCGTTCCCGGCGAACTTGGCGCGCCGGGTCGGGGTGAAACGGGCATACTGCCGCAGCTGGGCAGGCAGTTCGCCGACCGTCAGGCCACCGAAGGCGTCCGAGACCAGCGCGACGACCCGCCGCCGTACGCCCTCGGGCAGCGGGCGGTCGAGCACCTCGTCGGAGCCGTCGGCCGCATCGGCCGGTTCGGCGCCGTTAGTCGGCTGCTCCACCATCCGTCACCCCAAATTGTCTGTCCGGGCGGCCCCCTCAGGAGTCGGCACCAGGCCTGTCCACCAGTTCGATCTGGTCCACCGCATTGCACCAACGACAACGGACCGACTCGATGGTCTCACTGACCACCTCCCGCTCCTCGACACTCGACTCCCCGGCCAGGTCGAGATGGACGTACTCGACGACCTTGGAGGACCGCGTGACATCGAAGCGCGTGAGATTGCCGCAGAGCGTGCAGCGCCAGCGCGTCGTGTCGGTCGGCTGGGGAACCGTCGTCATCGTTGCGTCCTCTTTCGTCGTTCGTCGTCCACCGGGACCCGCACCGGATTCCGGCGAGTCCCGTGCTGTCCTGCGTCAAGGATCTCGCGGTGCGCCGTCGAACTGCGGAAGTCCTGGCGTAACCCTACGGCCTCGCGTATACCCATCGGCACGGCGAGGCGCTCTGTCCGCTTCTCCACCGGTGCGTCATGCTCTGTGCATGATCGATTGGCGGGAAGCCGACTGGCGGGGCCGGGCCGGGAGGTTCCGGGCCGCGGCCGCGGCGGGCGGGGCACCGGTCACGTACGGGCTGATCGCACTGTGCTGCGCCGTCTTCCTGGTCAGCCCGCTGTCCGGCTTCAACCCGGCCTACGGCACCGCCGACACCCTGCTCGCCGCGCAGGCCGCGTACTTCGAACGGTGGGGGGTGATCCCCGCCGAGCTGTGGGACGGCTCCGCGCACGCGATGCTCACCCCGCTCACCGCCCTGTTCCTGCACGGCAGCTGGCTGCACCTGCTGGGCAACATGCTCTTTCTCTACGTGTTCGGCGCCATGACCGAGGAACGGATGGGCCACACCGAGTTCACCTTCTTCTATCTCGGCTGCGGATATCTGGCCCTGCTCTGCTACGCCGCGGCGCACGCCGATTCAGAACAGACCCTGGTGGGCGCGTCGGGAGCGATCTCCGCGGTGCTCGGCGCGTTCCTCTACCTCTTCCCCAGGGCCCGGGTCACCAGCCTCTTCCCGTTCCTCTTCTTCCTGCCGCTGCGCTTCCCCGCCTGGATCGTGCTGATCTTCTGGTTCGTCCTGCAATGGCTGGCCGCCCGGAGTGCGGGCAGTGGCCCCGGAGTGGCGTATCTCGCGCATGTGACGGGGTTCGCCGCCGGGTTCCTCTACGCCTGGGGGCGCTATCGGCGTGACGCTAGAGTGAGGACTCCAGCCACGGCCACCGAGGGAGACAGCCAGCCGTGATCACCGCGATCGTGCTCATCAAGACCAGCGTGGACCGGATTCCGGAGATCGCCGAGGCCATCGCCGCGCTGGACAGTGTCAGCGAGGTCTTCTCGGTCACCGGTACGTACGACCTGATCGCCATGGTCCGGGTGGCCAAGCACGACGATCTCGCCGATGTCATCCCCGGCCGGATCAGCAAGATCCCGGGCGTCGAGGGCACCGACACGCATGTGGCGTTCCGTACGTACTCCCAGCACGACCTGGAAGCGGCCTTCGCCATCGGCCTCGACGCGTAACCGGGTACGGCTTCGGCCGGGCACGGGCGGCCGCCCGTGCCCGGCCGAAGCCGTACCCGGCCCTCAGACCTGCGCCGCACCCCGGTCCGGGACGCAGCGGCCGCCCTCGGTGCGGTACTTCCACTGGGCGCCCTCGCGGACCAGCTCCTTGACCGCCCGGACGAAACGCTCGACGTGCTCGTCCGGCGTACCGGCGCCGAAGCTGACCCGGATCGCGTTGAGCGAGCGCTCGCCCGGCTCCGCCTCCGGCGCGCCGCACTCCCCCGGGTCCTGCGGGTCGCTGCCCAGCAGGGTGCGGATCAGCGGGTGCGCGCAGAAGAGGCCGTCGCGGACCCCGATGCCGTACTCCGCGGAGAGCGCGGCGGCGAAGTGCGAGCTGTTCCAGCCCTCCACCACGAAGGAGATCACGCCGACGCGCGGGGCATCGTCGCCGAACAGCGAGAGCACCCTGACCTCGGGGACCTCGGCGAGACCCGCGCGGACCCCGGCGACGAGCCGCTGCTCACGGGCGACCAGGTTGTCGAAGCCCGCCTCGGTCAGCGCCTTGCAGGCGGAGGCGATGGAGTAGACGCCGATGACGTTGGGCGAACCGGCCTCGTGGCGGGCGGCGGTGGTGTGCCAGTCCACGTCCACACCGCCGTCGGTGCGCCGCGCGACCTTGCGGGAGGCGCCACCGCCGGCCAGGTACGGCTCCGCGGCCTGGAGCCAGTCCGCGCGGCCCGCGAGGACGCCCGAGCCGAACGGCGCGTAGAGCTTGTGCCCGGAGAAGGCGATCCAGTCGACGTCCAGCTCGGCGATGTCGACGGGGTGGTGCGGGGCGAGCTGGGCGGCGTCCAGGACGATCCGGGCGCCGTGCGCGTGGGCGGCGGCGGCCAGTTCCTTCACCGGCCACAGTTCACCGGTGACGTTGGAGGCGCCGGTGACACAGACCAGGGCCGGGCCGTAGGGGTCACGGTCGGCGAGCGCCCGCTCCAGGGTCTCGACGGCCTGGGCCGGGGTGCGCGGCGCGTTGAGGTAGGTGACCCGGGCGTCGCGCCAGGGCAGCAGGGAGGCGTGGTGCTCGGTCTCGTACACGAACACCTGGCAGTCGGCGGGGAGTACGGCGGCCAGCAGGTTGAGCGAGTCCGTGGTCGAGCGGGTGAAGACCACCTGGTCCTCGGCACGGCAGCCGAGGAAGTCCGCGACGACCGTGCGGCTGTTCTCGAACAGGTCGGTGGAGAGCTGCGAAAGGTACCCGGCTCCCCGGTGGACACTGCCGTAGTACGGGGCGTACGCCGCGACGTCGTCCCACACCCGCTGGAGCGCCGGGGCGCTCGCCGCGTAGTCGAGGGCGGCATAGGTGACTTCTCCGCCCGTAACCAGCGGAACAGTGACGTCCTTACCCAGAACCGGCAGCGGTGCACAAATGGACTGGTCAGTGGCAGCGGTGGAGACAGACATGGCGAACTCCCGTAACAAGGCAGGCGAATTCCCCGCGCCGGCGGATACGCGGCAGCGCGGGAAAAAGAAGGAAGGGTGTGCGGAAGAGGGCCGAAGGCCCTAACGCATTCGCTTGCTCACAAGAGGCTCCCTAGGGACCAGGACCCCGGGGGTTGGCATTCGACAATGCCGAGGGGCCCGCGCTTGCCGCAGACCTCGCTGCCTACGGCCTGGTCTTCACCCGGGGCACCCCGCCACGGACGGAGGGTTGCCGGACAGCGGGCCGGGGCCGTAGTCGCTGTCACTCATGACCTGCGCAGCATCTTGCCATACGTACACGCATGCGCAAGGGCGCAGTCCGTCATTCGGACTGCGCCCTTGCTCACAGCGCACACCCCTCGGGACGCGCGTCCCGCGCCGAGGGCCGGCCCTCAGGCGTTGCTGGCCGCGACCCAGCGCTCCAGCGCCCGCTTGGCCGCGCCCGAGTCGATGGAAGCGGCGGCCTCGGTGATCTTCGCCGCGATCTGCTCGTTCAGCGTGCCCGCGCCCGGGTCCAGCGCGACCAGGGCCGCGGCCGAGTTGAGCAGCACGGCCTCCCGCACGGGCCCCCGCTCGCCGTCCAGCAGCCGACGGGCGACATCGGCGTTGTACGAGGCGTCGGCGCCGCGCAGCGCCTCGACGGGCACCAGCTCCAGGCCGACGTGACGCGGGTCGAACGGCTCCTCGCGCACCTGGCCGTCGCGGACCACCCAGACACGCGAGGTGGCGGTGGTGGTCAGCTCGTCGAGACCGTCGTCGCCGCGGAAGACCAGCGCGGAATTGCCCCGGTCGGCGAGCACGCCCGCGACGATGGGTGCCATACGGGCGTCGGCGACCCCGACGGCCTGGGCGCGCACCCGGGCGGGGTTGGTGAGCGGGCCCAGGATGTTGAAGGTGGTCTGCGCGCCCAGTTCCTTGCGGGCCTTGGCCGCGTACCGCAGGGCGGGGTGGAACTTCACGGCGAAGCAGAAGGTGATGCCCGCCTCCTCGGCCACCTCGACGACCCGCTGCGGGGTGAGGTCGAGGTTGACGCCCAGCTTCTCCAGTACGTCGGAGGAGCCGCTCGCCGACGAGGCGGCGCGGTTGCCGTGCTTGACGACCTTGGCGCCGGTCCCCGCGATGACGATCGCGGACATCGTGGAGATGTTGACCGTCTTGGCGAGGTCGCCGCCGGTGCCGACGATGTCGACCGTGCGGCCCGGTACGTGAATGGTCCTGGCGTGCTCGTACATCGCCCGGACGAGCCCGGTGACCTCGTCCACGGTCTCGCCCTTGGCCCGCAGCGCGACCGCGAAGCCGGCGATCTGCGCGTCGGTCGCCTCACCGCTCATGATGCGGTCCATGGCCCACGCGGTGTCGTCCGAGGTGAGGTCCTCACCACGCAGCAGGGGGTTCAGCACGCCGGGCCAGGAACGGTCCGCCACGCTGCCGCCGCCGCTCGGGGTCGCCACGTTCATGGTCCGCTCCTGGGGTCCACAGCCGGTAAGGGAATGGCTCCACCCTATCCAGCGCCGGAGACCGCGAAGAGCCCCGTCCATCGAATGGACGGGGCTCCTGCTGTGGCGATCAGTTCAGGCGATCAGTGGTGACCGTGGCCGCTGGTGATCTCCTTGTACTCCTCGGCGGTGGGCTTGGCGATCTGGCTTTCCTCGCCGTAGAAGCCCTTGCTGAGCTTGACGCGCAGCTTCTCGACGACGGAGACCTTGCGCTTGACACCGTTCTCGTCGACCAGCGGGCCGATCTCGGCCGGCTTGTACTGCTCGTGCGCGGTGAGCGTGTGCAGCTGGCCCTGGCTGAGCGGCTCGTGGATCTCGACGAACTCACCGTGCGGCAGGCGCTTGATGATGCCGGACTCGCGCCCGTGCAGCACCTTCTCCCGGTCCCGGCGCTGGAGGCCCAGGCAGATCCGCTTGGTGATGATGAACGCGATGACCGGTCCGGCGAAGAAGAAGATCCGGACGAACCACGAGATGGCGTTCAGCGACAGGTGGAAGTGCGTGGCCCACAGGTCGTTTCCACCACCGACCAGACCGATGAAGTACGCCGTGATCCAGGCGACACCGAAGGCCGTGCGGGTCGGGGCGTTGCGCGGGCGGTCCAGGATGTGGTGCTCGCGCTTGTCGCCGGTGACCCAGGACTCGATGAACGGCCAGACCGCGATCGCGGTGAGGACGACACCGAAGAGCACCAGCGGGATGAACACGCCCAGGACCAGTGTGTGACCCCAGAGGTTGATCTCCCAGCCAGGCATCACTCGGACCAGACCCTCGGCGAAGCCCATGTACCAGTCGGGCTGTGCGCCGGTGGAGACCTGATCGATCCGGTACGGGCCGATGGCCCAGATCGGGTTGATCGAGGCGATGCCCGCGATGAGGGCGATGATGCCGAAGACCAGGAAGAAGAACCCTCCGGCCTTCGCCATGTACACCGGCAGCAGGGGCATGCCGACGACGTTCTTGTTGGTCCGGCCGGGACCCGCGAACTGCGTGTGCTTGTGGTAGAAGACCAGGATCAGGTGGCCGACCAGCAGACCGAGCATGATGCCCGGCAGCAGCAGGATGTGGATCGAGTAGAACCGGGAGACGAAGTCGCCGCCGGGGAACTCTCCGCCGAACAGGAACATCGAGATGTACGTGCCCACGATCGGCACGGACAGGATCGCGCCCTGGGTGAAGCGGACACCCGTACCGGAGAGCAGGTCGTCCGGGAGGGAGTAGCCGGTGAAGCCGGTGAACATGCCCAGCACGAACAGCAGGAAGCCGAACAGCCAGTTGATCTCACGCGGCTTGCGGAACGCGCCCGTGAAGAACACGCGCATCATGTGCACGAACATGGCGGCGAGGAAGATCAGCGCGGCCCAGTGGTGGATCTGCCGCATGAGCAGACCACCGCGGACGTCGAAGCTGATGTCCAGTGTCGAAGCGTACGCCTCGGACATCCGGATGCCCTGCATCGGCTCGTACGAGCCGTGGTACACGACCTCGTTCATGCTCGGGTGGAAGAACAGCGTCAGATACACACCCGTGAGGATGATGATGATGAAGCTGTAGAGCGCGACCTCACCCAGCATGAAGGACCAGTGGTCCGGGAAGATCTTGCGCATGTTGGCCTTGGCCAGGCCGTAGATGCCCAGCCGGCCGTCCGCCCAGTCGGCCACCCGCTCGCCGGCGGGCGCCTTGCGCCGTGTGTCTGTCGAAGTACTCATCCGCGCTCCCAGAAGGCAGCACCGACGGGCTCATCGAAGTCGCCGAGCGCCTCGAGGTTGCCCTCACTGTTCACACCGATCCGCAGCTGCGGAAGGGGGTGACCGGCCGGACCGAAGATGACGCGAGCGCCGTCGGAGAGGTCGAAAGTGGACTGGTGGCACGGGCAGAGCACGTGGTGCGTCTGCTGCTCGTACAGGCTGATCGGGCAGCCGACGTGGGTACAGATCTTCGAGAAGGCCACGATGCCCTCGTGGGCCCAGTCGCGCTCGCGCTTGTCCTTGATGTCGTCCGGCTCGATGCGGATGATCATCAGGGCCGCCTTGCCCATCTGCGTCTGGAAGTCGTGCGCGTCCTCCTTCAGGCCCTCGGGCATGGCGAAGGTCAGCGAACCGACGACGATGTCCTCGGGACGCAGCGGCTCCATCGTGTTCATGTTGATGAGCTGCTTGCCCTTGGCCCACAGGGTGTGGCGGAGCTTCTTCTCCGGCAGCGGACCGAGGTCGCGCAGCAGCACCACGCCGGAGAGCGGCACCAGGGCCAGCGCGCCGAACATGGTGTTACGGATCAGCTTGCGCCGCCCGAAGGCGGACTCCTCGGCACCGGCCTTGAAGTCGGCGAGCACCTTCGCCTTGACCTCGGGGGTCGCCTCGATGGCGTGCCGGTCGTCGGCCACCTCCACGTCGGACATCAGGGTGCGCGCCCAGTGGACGGCGCCCGCGCCGATGAAGAAGAGCGCCACGCCCAGGGTCACACCCAGGGAGAAGTTGAGCGCGCTCACATGGCCGAAGGGCCAGATGTAGACGATCCGGTCCACCGGGAAGATGACGTAGGAGGCGATGAACGCCACCGTCGCCAGCATCGACAGCGTGAACATGAACGCGACGGCCCGCTCGGAGCGCTTCGCGGCACGTTCGTCGATGTCCTGGATGCGCGGCTTGTGGGCCGGCAGCCCCGGGTCGGCGAACGGGTCGTCCGTACCCTCTACCGCGCCGTGCGCGGTCTCCTGCTCTGCGGGCAGGGTCTCTTCTGGAATCTCTTGGCTACTCATGACTTCTTGGCCTTAGCGGTGTGGGCCGCGACCCAAACGGCAACTGCGATCAGTGCGCCCAGCCCGAAGATCCACGCGAACAGACCTTCGCTGACCGGTCCGAGGCCACCGAGGGAAAGCCCTCCGGGGTTCTCGGCCTTGTCACCGTTCACGGTCTTGATGTACGCGATGATGTCCTTCTTCTCCTGCTCCGGCATCGTCGTGTCGGGGAAGGAGGGCATGCTCTGCGGGCCGGTCTGCATGGCCTCGTAGATGTGCTTCGGGCTCACGCCGTCAAGGGTCGGGGCGTACTTGCCGTGTGTCAGCGCGCCGCCCTCACCGGTGAAGTTGTGGCACTGGGCGCAGTTGGTACGGAACAGGTCGCCGCCCTTGGCGACATCTGCGCCGGCCGGGTTGACCTGGTTCTCGGTCGGCGTGATCGGACCGGCGCCGAGCGACGCTACGTACGCCGCCAGCTGGTCGATCTCGGCCTGGGTGTAGATGACCTTCTTCTTCGGTACCTGGGCACCCGGCTGCTGTGCCGGCATACGGCCCGTAGCGACCTGGAAGTCAACGGCGGCGGAGCCCACGCCGACAAGCTGCGGCCCGTCGGTGGTGCCCTGACCGCCGGCTCCGTGGCAGCTGGCGCAGCCGACGGAGTAGAGCTTCTTGCCCTCCTCGATGGCGAGGGACTGGGCGGTTTCGTCGGCCTGCGCCTTGCCCGCAGGCGCAAACGCGGCGTACAGCCCCCCGGTAGCCGCCAGCGCGAGGAGTAGTACGACGATCGCCGCCAGTGGATGGCGTCGTCGTGCGGAGAGCTTTTTCACGGATTACCCCGGTGTCAGGATCTTCTGCGTCGATGGTGGGTGGGTGCGAGCCCGGTTACTTGATCATGTAGATCGTGGCGAAGAGGCCGATCCACACGACATCGACGAAGTGCCAGTAGTAGGACACGACGATGGCGGCGGTTGCCTGTTCGTGGGTGAACCTCTTGGCCGCGTATGTTCTGCCGAGAACCAGCAGGAAGGCGATGAGACCGCCTGTCACATGCAGACCGTGGAAGCCGGTGGTCAGGTAGAACACCGAGCCGTACGGGTCGGACGACAGGGAGAGCCCCGCGTCCTTGACCAGCTCGGTGTACTCCAGGACCTGGCCGCCGATGAAGATCGCACCCATCACGAAGGTGATGATGAACCAGGTGCGGAGCTTCTTCACATCGCCCCGCTCCGCGGCGAAAACGCCGAGCTGGCAGGTGAGAGAGGAAAGCACCAGGATCGTGGTGTTCGTCGCGGAGAACGGGAAGTTCAGATGATGAGCCATCTCCTTCCAGTGATCCGGTCCCATCACCGATCGCAGGGTGAAGTACATCGCGAAGAGGGCCGCGAAGAACATCAGCTCGGAACTCAACCAGATGATGGTTCCGACGCTGGTGAGGTTCGGTCGATTGACCGACGGGTGCGCGTGCCCGGTTTCTACTGTCGTTGCTGTCGCCACGACCGACATTATGTCGGTCGCTTATCCCGCCCTCACTCCGGGGGGTGCCGTTCGGTGTGTCAGCGGCGTGTGTCCTCCCCGAACGGCCCAGTGAATCGGTGTCATTACCGGTGCTGACACGCTGTCGGTCGGAGTACGATCCGCGCATCGGTTCATGCCCCGAGAGCCCCGAAGACACAGATGTCACGGAGGAACAATGCAGCCGACCGCCACGGTCCTGGTCTACAGCGACGACGCCAACATCCGCGAGCAGGTGAGGCTGGCAGCCGGTCGCAGGCCTGCGGCGGACGTGCCACCGGTGGAGTTCCTGGAGTGCGCCACCCTGCCCGCCGTCCTGGCCGCGCTGGACCACGGCGGCATCGACGTCTGTGTCCTGGACGGCGAGACGGCCCCCGCGGGCGGCATGGGCGTCTGCCGGCAGATCAAGGACGAGATCTTCCGGTGCCCGCCGGCGCTGGTGCTGATCGGCCGCCCGCAGGACGCCTGGCTGGCCACCTGGAGCCGTGCGGACGCCGCGGTGACCCTTCCGGTCGATCCGGTCGAGTTCGCGGACGCGCTGGCCGCCCTGCTGCGCACCAGGCTCTCCGTGGGGGCCTGAGGGCCCCCACAGGGCCCGTGACGGTCCTGCCGAGGGGCGGCGCACTTCCTGGCCGGTTCAGACCTGGGGGCGCAGGCGCGCGGCCTGGACGGTGTTTCCGCTGTCCGGCGTGCCGTTCTGCAGGGCGCTGCCCTTCTGCCATTTCTCCCAGGACAGGTTCCAGTCGCCGAACCCGTTGTCGAACGGTGTCATCGTCTCGCCCTCGCTGCCGACGACCTTGACGATGTCGCCCTCGCGCACGGTGTCGAAGAACCACTCGGCGTCGCCCGTACTCATGCCCGTGCAGCCGTGGCTGACGTTCGCGCTGCCCTGCGAGCCGGTCGACCAGGGGGCCGCGTGGACGTACTCGCCGCTCCAGGTCACCCGCGTGGCGTAGTAGACCGGCAGGTCGTACGAGTCCGAGGAACCGGCCGAGATACCGATGCTCTCCCCGCGCATGCGTACGTAGTACTCCTTCCCGAGCACCACCTTGACGCCGTTGCGGGTGGAGAAGCCGGGCTTGCCGGTGGTGACCGGAATGGTGTTGATCACTTCTCCGTTGCGCAGCACCGTCATCGAGTGGTCCGAGGCGTCGGTGACGGCCTCGATACGGTCCCCGGTGGTGAGCTTCAGCGGCTTGGCGGCGGCCCCGTAGAGGGCGTTGGTCACCTTGATGCCGGTGAGGTTGCTGCGTACCTCGATGGTGGCCTTGGCGGGCCAGTAGTCCTGCGGACGGTAGTGCAGGGTCTTGTCGTCCACCCAGTACCAGGAGCCGGTCACCGCGGGGGTGGAGCGGACCTTCAGGGCGCGCTCCACGGTGGCCCTGGAGGCCTTGTCGGTGACCGGAGCGCTCAGTTCCGCCGTGATGGGCTGTCCGACGCCGTAGGTGCCCGCCTGCGGGCCGAAGGAGACCTTCAGCAGCTTCTTGGGCGAGGTGGTCTCGAAGGCGAGCGTACGGCTCCCCGGAGCGCCGTCGTCGTCCTCGGTGGAGACCCTGACGGTGTATCCGGTGCCGGCCGCGAGCGGGGCGGTGGAGTGCCACCGTTTGCCGTCGGCGGCGAGCTCGCCCGCGAGATGGCGGCCGCCGGTGTCCACCGCCGACACGTCCGTGATGCGGACGTCGTCGTCCTTGACGGTCACTTCGAGGGGCTTGTCGGGGTCGGTCCTCTCGCCTTCGGAGGGACCGTTGAAGGTGACCTGGTCCCCGGCGTCGTACGGCTTCTCGGAGAGCGGGTGGCCGTCGGGCTCGCCACAGGCAGCCGCACCTGCGACGAAGGTCACGACCAGCAGAGTGCAGCTCACTACGGTGCGGATGCGCGGCGTGTGGTTCATGAACCCCACGCTAAGAAGATTCATTCGTTCCAGCGCGTTCAATGACTGCAAACGAGCGAAGGGCCCGGACTGCTCGCGCTGAGCGGTCCGGGCCCTTCGTGGGTGCTGCGGTGTTACGGGTGGTGCGGTGTCACTGGGTGCGGTTCTCACCGCGGTAGTACTCGAAGACCCAGCCGAAGAGGCCGATCAGCAGCATCGGGGCCGAGAAGTACAGCAGCCACCAGCCGAAGATGACGCCCATGAAGGCGAAGGCGCCGCCGACCGCCAGGGAGAGCGGCTGCCAGCTGTGCGGGGAGAAGAACCCCACCTCGCCGGCCTCGTCCGCGACATCGGCTTCCTTGTTGTCCTGGGCCATCTGGTCGACCCGGTTGGCCGTGAAGGCCAGGTAGAAGCCGATCATGATGCTCAGGCCGAAGGCCAGGACGAGCGCGGTGGTGCCGACCGGCTCCTTCGACCACACGCCGTACGTGACGGCCATGGCGAGGATGAAGACGCTCAGCCAGATGAACATCTTGCCTTGGATCTTCACTTGCCTGCCTCCTTGCCACCGGCGAGGGCCTTGTCGGCCTCGGAGTGGTGCTCCAGCTGTTCGAGCGCCGCGATCTCCGGGTGGTGCAGGTCGAACGCCGGGGATTCGGAACGGATCCGCGGCAGCGTGAGGAAGTTGTGCCGCGGCGGCGGGCAGGACGTGGCCCACTCCAGCGAACGGCCGTAACCCCACGGGTCGTCGACCTCGACCTTCTTGCCGTACTTGGCCGTCTTCCAGACGTTGTAGAAGAACGGCAGCATCGACAGGCCGAGCAGGAACGAGGAGATCGTCGAGATCGTGTTCAGCGCGGTGAAGCCGTCAGCGGCGAGATAGTCCGCGTATCGACGCGGCATTCCCTCGGCACCGAGCCAGTGCTGCACCAGGAACGTGCCGTGGAAGCCCACGAACAGCGTCCAGAACGTGATCTTGCCGAGCCGCTCGTCCAGCATCTTGCCCGTGAACTTCGGCCACCAGAAGTGGAATCCGGAGAACATCGCGAAGACCACGGTGCCGAAGATGACGTAGTGGAAGTGCGCGACGACGAAGTACGAGTCGGAGACGTGGAAGTCCATCGGGGGCGAGGCCAGGATGACGCCGGTCAGACCACCGAAGGTGAAGGTGATCAGGAAGCCGACGGCCCAGAGCATCGGTGTCTCGAAGGACAACGACCCCTTCCACATCGTGCCGATCCAGTTGAAGAACTTCACACCGGTCGGTACCGCGATCAGGAAGGTCATGAAGGAGAAGAACGGCAGCAGCACACCGCCGGTGACGTACATGTGGTGGGCCCACACGGTCACCGAGAGACCCGCGATGGCGATCGTCGCGGAGATCAGGCCGATGTAACCGAACATCGGCTTGCGACTGAACACCGGGATCACTTCGGAAATGATTCCGAAGAATGGCAGGGCGATGATGTACACCTCTGGATGGCCGAAGAACCAGAAGAGGTGTTGCCAGAGCAAGGCGCCGCCATTGGCCGCGTCGAAGATATGCGCACCGAATTTACGGTCCGCCTCCAGCGCGAAGAGCGCGGCGGCGAGGACCGGGAAGGCCAGCAGGACCAGAACACCGGTCAGCAGGACGTTCCAGACGAAGATCGGCATGCGGAACATCGTCATGCCGGGTGCGCGCATGCAGATGATCGTGGTGATGAAGTTGACCGAACCGAGGATCGTGCCGAATCCGGAGAACGCCAGACCCATGATCCACATATCGGCGCCGATGCCCGGCGAGCGGACCGCGTCCGACAGCGGGGAGTAGGCGAACCAGCCGAAGTCGGCGGCACCCTGCGGGGTGAGGAAGCCGGCCACCGCGATGATCGAGCCGAAGAGGTACAGCCAGTACGCGAACATGTTCAGCCGCGGGAACGCCACATCCGGCGCACCGATCTGGAGCGGCATGATCCAGTTCGCGAATCCGGCGAACAGCGGCGTCGCGAACATCAGCAGCATGATCGTGCCGTGCATCGTGAACGCCTGGTTGAACTGCTCGTTCGACATGATCTGCGTGCCGGGACGGGCCAGCTCGGCGCGCATGAAGAGCGCCATCAGTCCGCCGATGCAGAAGAACACGAACGACGTGACCAGGTAGAGCGTGCCGATCGTCTTGTGGTCAGTGGTGGTCAGCCACTTGATGACGACGTTTCCCGGCTGCTTGCGCCGTACCGGCAGCTCGTCCTCATACGAGTCGTCTGCTGCCGCGGCACCCTGAGGTTCGTTGAGGATGCTCACAGTTTGTTCGTCTCCGCATTCCTGGCCGGGTCCGTCTGCTCGATGCCTGCCGGCACGTAGCCCGTCTGACCCTTCTCCGCCAGCTCCTTGAGGTGCTGCTGGTAACGCTCCGGGGAGACGACCTTGACGTTGAAGAGCATCCGGGAGTGGTCGGCGCCGCAGAGCTCGGCGCACTTGCCCATGAAGGTGCCCTCCCGGTTGGGAGTGACCTCGAACGCGTTGGTGTGGCCCGGGATGACGTCCTGCTTCATGAGGAACGGCACCACCCAGAAGGAGTGGATGACGTCACGCGAAGTGAGGACGAAGCGGACCTTCTCACCCTTCGGCAGCCACAGGGTCGGACCCGGGTTGCCGTTCTGCGGGTTACGGGTGCCGGGGATGCCCACGTCGTAGACGCCGCCGGCGTCCTTGGGGAATTCCTCGCGGTACCGGTCGGGGATGGCGTCGAGTTCCTTGGGGATCTCGCTGCCGGCGGAGGGCTGGCCTTCCACCTTCTCGATGTAGTTGAAGCCCCAGCTCCACTGGTAGCCGACCACATTGATCGTGTGGGCCGGCTTGTCGGAGAGCTCCAGGAGCTTCGATTCATCACGCGCGGTGAAGTAGAAGAGCACCGAGACGATGATGAGGGGAACCACTGTGTACAACGCCTCAATGGGCATGTTGTACCTGGTCTGCGGAGGTACCTCCACCTTGGTCCGGCTACGCCGGTGGAAGATGACGCTCCAGATGATCAGCCCCCAGACAAGGACACCCGTGACGAGCGCTGCCGCCCACGAGCCTTGCCAGAGGGAGAGGATCCGAGGGGCCTCTTCCGTTACCGGGGTGGGCATACCAAGGCGGGGGAAATCCTCCCAGTTGTATGAACAACCGGAGGCCGTCGCCAGGACCAGGCCCGCAGTCAGCACCTGCGGCAGCTTCCGCCGCATCGGGCGCCGCGACGAGCGGTCGGAGCCGTTGGGACTCACGTAGCGCCTTCCCGAGAGTCTCGCCCGCACGGTCGGCGCGCCCGTCTCGCTGGTCGGTCGCCGGCCCTGACGCGGGCAGGGGTTTGGATGTTTATGCGGACCAAACCCTACTGGACGCTATTTGGGGTCGCGCGGGGAGGGTGCCCAACGCGCCGCCCGACTCCCCGAAGGGGTGGAATCCGGGCCTCCGGGCGCCATCTGACGCCCCCTCTCCTGGTCTCGGCGGGCAGCCGCCACCGAGGTGGAGCCGGGTGCGGGCTAGCGTGACGCCGTGCCCTACTTCGATGCCGCCTCCGCCGCCCCCCTGCACCCCGTCGCCCGCCAGGCGCTGCTTGCCTCGCTGGACGAGGGCTGGGCCGATCCCGCCAGGCTCTACCGGGAGGGGCGGCGCGCCCGGCTGCTGCTGGACGCGGCCCGGGAGGCCGCGGCGGAGTCCGTCGGCTGCCGTCCGGACGAGCTGGTCTTCACCTCTTCGGGGACGACGGCGGTGCACTCGGGAATTGCCGGGGCCCTTTCCGGGCGTCGGCGTGTCGGGCGCCATCTGGTCCACTCCGCGGTCGAACATTCGTCGGTACTCCATTCGGCCGCCGCCCACGAGGCGGGCGGGGGCGCGTTCACCGAGGTGCCGGTCGACCGGTCGGGCGCGGTGAGCCCGGCGGCGTACGCCGGGGCCCTGCGGGCGGACACCGCGCTGGCCTGCCTGCAATCGGCCAACCATGAGGTGGGCACCGAGCAGCCGGTGGCCGAGGTGGCCGGAATCTGCGCCGCCGCCGGGGTGCCGCTGCTGGTGGACGCGGCGCAGTCGCTGGGGTGGGGTCCGGTGCCCGGCGGCTGGTCGCTGCTGACCGCGAGCGCCCACAAATGGGGCGGACCCGCGGGGGTCGGGCTGCTGGCGGTACGCAAGGGGGTCCGCTTCTCCCCCCAGGGACCGGCCGGGGAACGGGAGTCCGGGCGGGCGGCCGGGTTCGAGAACATCCCGGCGATCGTGGCCGCCGCGGCCTCGCTGCGGGCGGTACGCGCCGAGGCGGCGGCCGAGTCGGTACGGCTGCGCGCCCTGGTCGACCTGATCCGGACGACGGTGGCCGGGCGGGTGCCCGATGTGGAGGTGGTGGGCGATCCGGAGCGGCGGCTGCCGCATCTGGTCACCTTCTCCTGTCTCTATGTCGACGGAGAGACGCTGCTGCACGAACTGGACCGGGCTGAATTCTCCGTATCGTCCGGTTCGTCCTGCACCAGCAGCACGCTGACGCCGAGCCATGTGCTCAAGGCGATGGGGGTGCTGTCCGAGGGAAACGTCCGGTTGTCGCTCCCGGCGGGCACCACCCGGGCCGATGTCGACCGCTTCCTGGAGGTGCTGCCGGGAGTGGTGGCCGGGGTGCGCGAGAAGCTGGGCGCCCCGGTGTCCGCGCCCCCCTCCTCCACAGCCCCCTCCCCCTCTCCCGCCGCGCCCCTCGTCGTCGACGCGCTGGGCAGGCGCTGCCCGATCCCGGTGATCGAGCTCGCAAAGGTGATCGAAGAGGTACCCGTGGGCGGCACGGTGAGGGTCCTGTCCGACGACGAGGCGGCGCGCCTGGACATCCCGGCGTGGTGCGAGATGCGCGGGCAGGAGTACGTGGGTGAGGAGCCGGCGGAGCAGGGCTCGGCCTATCTGGTCCGCCGGCTCGGCTGACTACACCAGGTGGAGACGCACCTCGGCGGCGGCCTCGTCGCCGTACGCCTTGGTGAAGCGGTCCATGAAGTCGGTGCGGCGCAGGGTGTACTCCTGGGTGCCGACCGTCTCGATGACCAGGGTGGCGAGCATGCAGCCGACCTGGGCGGCGCGCTCCAGGCCGACACCCCAGGCCAGACCGGAGAGGAATCCGGCCCGGAAGGCGTCGCCGACGCCGGTCGGGTCGGCCTTGGTCTCCTCGTCCGGGCAGCCGACCTCGATCGTCGCCTCGCCGACGCGCTCGATGCGCACGCCCCGGGCGCCGAGCGTGGTGACCCGGTGGCCGACCTTGGACAGGATCTCCGCGTCGTTCCAGCCGGTCTTCGACTCGATGAGCCCCTTCTCGTACTCATTGGAGAAGAGGTACGTGGCGCCGTCCAGCAGGATGCGGATCTCGTCGCCGTCCATGCGGGCGATCTGCTGCGAGAAGTCCGCGGCGAACGGGATGTTCCGGGAGCGGCACTCCTCGGTGTGCCGGAGCATCGCCTCCGGGTCGTCGGCGCCGATCGAGACCAGGTCGAGGCCGCCGACCCGGTCGGCGACGTTCTTCAGTTCGATCAGCCGGGCCTCGCTCATCGCGCCCGTGTAGAAGGAGCCGATCTGATTGTGGTCGGCGTCCGTCGTGCAGACGAAGCGGGCGGTGTGCAGTACCTCGGAGATCCGTACCGAACCGGTTTCGACACCGTGCCGGTCGAGCCAGGCGCGGTACTCGTCGAAGTCGGCACCTGCCGCGCCGACCAGGATCGGGCGGGTGCCGAGCAACCCCATGCCGAAGCAGATGTTGGCGGCGACACCGCCCCGGCGCACATCGAGGTTGTCGACCAGGAAGGAGAGGGAGACCGTATGCAGCTGATCCGCGACCAGCTGGTCGGCGAAACGGCCGGGGAAGGTCATGAGGTGATCGGTGGCAATGGAGCCGGTGACTGCAATACGCACGGGGAGGATTCTCCTCGACAGGCGAAGGGAACGCGGGAGCGCGCCCTCCGGGACGGCGTGACAGTTCACGCTACCGGGTCACCTCGCCCGGCCCGAAAGGGGAAAACTACCCGATAGTAGGGCTTTCTACCTGAGTACGACCGTGCGTACGGTGCGGATATGTCGAAGCACACCGCACCTCGTGAGTCCGAAATGAGCCTGGCCGAGCTGCGCGGGGACTGCGCGCGTATGGCGCCGCACTGGGTGGTACCTGCGAAGACTGCCACGGCACCGGTGACACCGTCCCTGATTCACGGGGTATCGGTGCCTCCCGCGTCCGCCCGGCTGATCGACGCGATGTCCGAATACGGCGACTGAGGCCGGCTGCCGGTTGCGGCAGCGGCTCTTTCCGGCCTTTTCCCGCCGGTTCGGGCCGGGCCGAGCGCGACGGGCACGGTTTCCCCGCACCCGCCGGTGGAACCGTGCGCTCCTCCGCTCCGTCCCACCCCTGTCTCCCGTCCGGGAGGCTCACGGTAGGTCACGTGACGGCGATGCAGTCGAAGGAGCGATCCGGTGAGCACCGAGCGACCCGACAACGACGTGACCGGCCCCCGGCGGCGGCGGCGTCCGCCGCTCGCGGTGGCCTCGGTGGCGGCAGCGGTGCTGCTGGCCGGGGGCGGCGGCGCGTACTGGGCCTCGACCGCTTCGGGCGGCGACGCCGGTACGGACAGCGGCTCCGCGGCCCGCGGCGACAGCGCCGCCCCCCTGCTGGCCCTGGACGGGTCCGGGACCGGCCCCGCCGAGTCCGTGACCGGTCCCACGGCACCGCCCGAGGGAATCGCGCCGGGCGAACCGGACCCCAGCGGTGCGGGCATCACCTACCGCGCCTCCGGCGAGCTGCCGGACGGCCCGGACTCCGCGGCCGTCCACCGGGCGACGGGTACGGTCACGGCGGCCGAGGTGACCCGGCTGGCGAAGGCGCTCGGCGTGCCGGGCACCCCGCGCACCGAGGGCACGGCCTGGAAGGTGGGCGCCGGCAAGGGCGGCTCCGGCCCGGTCCTGAGCGTCACCAAGCAGGCTCCGGGCAGCTGGACGTTCGCCCGGTACGGCTCCGGCGGCACGGTTCCCTGCGAGTCCGCCACGGAGTGCGAGAACGGGAACGCGGTACCGGGCCGGACGGACCCGGTGAGCGACAAGGCTGCCAGGGCTGCCGCCACCCCCGTGCTCAAGGCGGTCGGCCAGGGCGACGCGGCGCTCGACGCGGGCCAGCTGATGGGCCCCGTACGGGTGGTGAACGCCGACCCGGTGGTGGACGGGCTGCCCACGTACGGCTGGCAGACCGGGATCCAGGTGGGCCCCGGGGGCGACGTGATCGGCGGGAGCGGACACCTCAAGGCCCTGGAGAAGGGCGACACCTACCCGGCGATCGGCGCTGACGAGGCGCTGAAGCGGCTGAACGCGTCGAACCGGCACAGTGCCAGGCCTGACGTCGGTGGCTGCGCCACTCCCGTACCGCTGGAGGGCGAGCAGCAGCCCTCACGGCCGAAGCCCTCGCAGCCGAAGTCGTCTCAGCCGCAGTGCGTGCCGTCGAACGGCAAGAAGGCACCGGTCACGATGACGGTCGGCAAGGCGGTGTTCGGGCTGGCCCTGAACTACGTGGACGGACGCCAGACCCTCGTACCGTCCTGGCTCTTCTCGGTGCGGTCGGCGCCGGGCGGCCCGCAGAGCACCGTCACCCAGGTGGCCGTGGCCCCCGACTTCCTCGCGAAGTCGGACCCGCCGCAGGAGGCGGGCGACCGGAAGGTCAGCTCGTACAGCGCGGACGGCCGGACGCTGGAGGTGACGTTCTGGGGCGGTGCGTGCAGCACGTACACGGCGAGCGCCGAGGAGAGCGCGGGCCAGGTGCGGGTGTCGGTGGCCGAGACCAAGCAGGACGGCGGCAAGGCCTGCATCATGATCGCCAAGGAAATGAAGCGGACGGTGACGCTGGACGCGCCGCTGGGCGACCGGAAGGTGATCGACGCGGCCTCCGGCAGCGGGGTGCCGCGCGGCTGAACGCGCTTCGGAGCACACGGCCGGGGCGGTGACGACCGACGGCGGCGGCCCCCGGGGAGTGATCCCCGGGGGCCGCCGCCGTCGGTCGTTGCCTCGCGACGCCTAGTTGAAGGAGTCACCGCAGGCGCAGGAACCCGTGGCGTTCGGGTTGTCGATCGTGAAGCCCTGCTTCTCGATGGTGTCGACGAAGTCGATGGAGGCGCCGCCCAGGTACGGGGCGCTCATCCGGTCGGTGACGACCTTGACGCCGTCGAAGTCCTTCACGACATCGCCGTCGAGCGAACGCTCGTCGAAGAAGAGCTGGTAGCGCAGGCCCGAGCAACCGCCGGGCTGAACGGCGACACGCAGCGCGAGGTCCTCACGGCCCTCCTGCTCCAGCAGGCCCTTGACCTTGGCTGCGGCGGCGTCCGAAAGGAGGATGCCGTCGTTCACGGTGGTGGTCTCGTCCGATACGGACATCTGCTTCTCTCCCGGGTTGTACGGACTGCTTGCCGACGTTTCAACCGTCGGGGCCGCGGATTCATTCCGGGCCAGGCGCGTGTCTGTTCCTTTTCATGCTCGCACACCGCACCGGTGGCGGGATGCGTCACATCGACGCTATCGGCATCGTCAAAGTGACACGAAGCGGTTATGATAGATAACGTCAAATAGACGAAAAGGCGAGTCTGCAGAGAAGAAAGGGTGCGTGACGTGACCACGGCCCAGCCCCTGGATGTACAGCCGACACCCCTCGCGCTGCTGCTGCTCGGCCGCGAGGCCGACCCGAAGAGCGAGCGCGGCGTCGAGTGTCCCGGCGACCTCCCCTCCCCGTCCGACCCGGACCTGGTGGAGCGTGCGCGTGCCGCGAAGGAGAAGCTCGGGGACAAGGTCTTCGTCCTCGGCCACCACTACCAGCGCGACGAGGTCATCCAGTTCGCGGACGTCACCGGCGACTCGTTCAAGCTCGCCCGGGACGCGGCCGCGCGGCCGGAGGCCGAGTACATCGTCTTCTGCGGCGTGCACTTCATGGCCGAGTCCGCGGACATCCTGACGACCGACGACCAGAAGGTCGTCCTGCCCGACCTGGCGGCGGGCTGCTCGATGGCCGACATGGCCACCGCCGAACAGGTCGCCGAGTGCTGGGACGTCCTGACCGACGCGGGTGTCGCCGAGCAGGTGGTGCCCGTCTCGTACATGAACTCCTCCGCCGACATCAAGGCGTTCACCGGCAGGCACGGCGGCACGATCTGCACCTCCTCCAACGCGAGGACGGCCCTGGAGTGGGCCTTCGAGCAGGGTGAGAAGGTGCTCTTCCTCCCCGACCAGCACCTCGGCCGGAACACCGCCGTACGGGACATGGGGATGACGCTGGAGGACTGTGTCCTCTACAACCCGCACAAGCCGGGCGGCGGTCTGACCACCGAGGAGCTGCGGAACGCCAAGATGATCCTGTGGCGCGGGCACTGCTCGGTGCACGGACGCTTCTCGGTCGATTCCGTCAACGACGTGCGCGCCCGCATACCCGGCGTCAACGTCCTGGTGCACCCGGAGTGCAAGCACGAGGTCGTGACGGCCGCGGACTACGTCGGCTCGACCGAGTACATCATCAAGGCCCTGGAAGCGGCCCCGGCCGGCTCGAAGTGGGCGATCGGCACGGAACTGAACCTGGTCCGCCGCCTCGCCGAGCGCTTCGCGCCCGAGGACAAGGAGATCGTCTTCCTCGACAAGACGGTCTGCTTCTGCTCGACGATGAACCGGATCGACCTCCCGCACCTCGTCTGGACGCTGGAGTCGCTGGCCGAGGGCAACCTGGTCAACCGGATCGAGGTCGACCCGGAGACGGAGAAGTACGCGAAGCTCGCGCTGGAGCGGATGCTGGCGCTGGCGTAGCCGCGGCGGCCGCGGCCGCGTCCCCGCGGCCACGGCATCGCATCGGCATCGGCGTACGCCCTCGTTGTGCGCCGCATCCCGTCGTATCCGCTGTATCCGTCGTATCCCCATGTGACCGGACAGGCTGAGTTTTCCCCTGTCCGGCACATGGGCGCTCGTGCCGTGACTACGCTGCGGCGGGACCTCGCACGGGCCCCGATACGTCAGTGGAAGTTCCGATGACGATCGATCCC
The DNA here is from genome assembly GCF_035917275.1 of Streptomyces sp. NBC_01237. Classification (NCBI taxonomy): domain Bacteria; kingdom Bacillati; phylum Actinomycetota; class Actinomycetes; order Kitasatosporales; family Streptomycetaceae; genus Streptomyces; species Streptomyces sp. NBC_01237. Next base: position 2,325,622 of record NZ_CP108508.1, read on the forward strand.
GCCACCGGCAGCGCCCTCGAACGCGACATCCTTCTGCTCGAACAGCCGGGCCCGCGGACCGAATCCGCGCTGCGGAACCTGGTGGCACAGGCGGACCGTCCGGCCGACCCGGCCGAACCGCCCGCCCGCCGAAGGGGCGGACAGCGCGCGCTTCCGCGCCAGACGGGCTCTTCGCGCCTACGGGCATGCCGCGCCGGCCAACCACGAGGCTCTGGACACGGTGTGGCAGGAGCAGTCCGGCGGGCCGGTGCCCGCGTGGCTGCCGCTCCCCGAGGCGACGCTCAAGACCGTCGCCGCCTGGCTCCTCAGCGCCACATGGGCCGATTCGTACGCGTACTGGACGGATCACTCCGGCACTCTGAGCTCACCGGACGCGCCCGTCGCACTCGCCGAATACGCGCTCGTCTCCCCGGACTCCGCACGGCAGCACCAGGCGCTCAGGGAACGCATCCTGGCCGAGGGCGCGGACGTCGTCCTTCCCCGTCCGATGCTGGACGACCAGCTCGCGGAATGGCTCCGGAGCAGCGGCTGGAAGGAGTCCCAGCAGTATCTGCGGGACCACCCCGACCTGCTGCGCACCACCGCCCCGCCCTCCGCGCCCCTCACCCACGACGCCCTCCTCCATGTCTCCCGCTCCCACGGGATCACCGCCGCCCACCGGCTGCTCCGCGACCGCGAGGCGCTCCAGAGCTATCTGCGGCGCGCCCTGGACGCGGGAGACGCCAACTCGCTGCTCCATGCCGCGGGCATCGAGGGCGAGGTCTTCGGCGACCGGCTCTCCTCCTTCGCGCATGCCCAGGTCGGCATGATCCTGGCGGGCGCCACCGACGGCATCACTCCGGAGGAGCCCGTGGACCTGGCCGCCGCGGCACCGGAGGAGGTCCGTGGCCGTCTGGTCCGCGAGATCTCGGCGCTGAGCGTCCGCCACGCGGACCGGAGCCCCGATCTCTGGCTCCGTCTCGTCCGAGCCCCCGTGGAGGCCGGCTGACGCTCGCCCTCCCCCGCTCGGGGGCGGTGGACAGCGAAAGGGGCCTGTCCCACGCGGAGTGCGTGGGACAGGCCCCTTCGTCATGGGCGTCGGCCGGTCATGATCCGTCCAGCAGCCCGGGGCTGCTGGACGGATGGACGGATCACACGCTCGAAGGCTCGCTCTCGCGGCTCTCGTCGGTGGCCGTCGGCGCCGGGACGCCGGCCTTCTTCGCCCGCTTGGCCGCCTTCTTGCCGGCCCTGCGGTCCTTGCGCAGCTCGACCATCGCGTACAGCGTCGGGACGAGCAGCAGGGTCAGCAGCGTGGAGGTGATCAGACCACCGATCACCACGACCGCCAGCGGCTGCGAGATGAAGCCGCCCTCGCCGGTGACGCCGAGCGCCATCGGGAGCAGGGCGAAGATCGTCGCCAGAGCGGTCATCAGGATCGGGCGGAGCCGGTGACGGCCGCCCTCGACGACCGCTTCGACGACGCCCATGCCCTGCGACCTGTACTGGTTGATCAGGTCGATCAGCACGATCGCGTTGGTCACCACGATGCCGATCAGCATCAGCATGCCGATCATCGCCGGGACGCCCATCGGGGTGCCGGTGATGATGAGCAGCCCCAGGGCGCCGGTCGCCGCGAACGGGATGGAGACCAGCAGGATCAGCGGCTGGACCAGGGACCGGAAGGTCGCCACCAGCAGCATGAAGACGATCGCGATGGCCGCCAGCATGGCCAGGCCCAGCTTCATGAAGGCGTCGTTCTGGTCCTCGGAGACACCGCCGATCGTGGCGGTGGCACCCTCCGGCAGGTCCAGGGAGTCGATCTTCGACTGGAGCGAGGTGCTGACCGCACCGGTGTTGTCACCGGTGGGCTTGGCGGTGATCGTCGCGGAGCGCTGTCCGTCGATCCGGGTCATCGAGACCGGGCCGGGGACCAGCTTCACATCGGCGATCGCACCGAGCTTGACCGGGCCGAGCGGCAGGTCCTTCAGCTCGGCCATGGTGGTGGCCGGGTGGGCCGACTTGACGATGATGTCCCGCTCGGTGTCGTCCAGGATCGCCTTGCCGGACGGGGTACCGCGCACCGCACCGCCGACGGCCGCGCCGAGCGTGGCCTCGTCGAATCCGGCGGCGGCCGCCTTGTCGTTGGCCTTGACCGAGATGCGCGGGACGCTCTGCGCGAGGTCGCTCTGGACGTCGGTGACGTCCTTGAGCTTGGCGACCTCGGTGCGTACCGCTTCGGACGCCTTCTTCAGGGTGTCCCCGTCGGCGGCCTTGACCACCACGCTGAGGTCCTGGCTGCCGAAGCCGTCGCCCGCGGCGATGGTGGTGTCGCCGATGCCGTCGAGCTTGCCGAGGGCCTCGTCGATACGGTCCTGGGCGGCCTCGAAGTCGCCCGAGTCCTTCAGGGTGATCTGGTACGACGCCTGGTTGGCGCCCGTACCGCCGCCGAAGGCCGCCATGAAGCCCGACGAACCGACGGTGACCTGGTAGTCCTTGACGCCCTTGTCGTCGTTGAGGACCTTCTCGACCTTCCGGGCCGCCTCGTCGGCGGCCGCCAGGCTGGTGCCGGGGGTCAGCTCCTGCTTGACGGAGAGGACTTCCTGCTCACCCTGGTCGAAGAAGTTCGTCTTCAGCAGCGGCACCATGCCGAAGGTACCGAAGAGCACCGCGACGGCGATGACGAGGCTGGTGATACGGCGCCGGGTCGCGAAGCGCAGCACCGGCACGTAGAGCCGCTGCAGCTTGCTGGCGGCTTCCTTCTCCTCGGCCTTGCGGCGTGCCTCGGCCGGGTTCTCGGCGGTGCCCTTGGGGGCGCGCAGGAACCAGAACGACAGGACCGGGACCACGGTCAGCGAGACGACCAGGGAGGCCAGCAGGGCCGCGGTGACGGTGAGGGAGAACGAGCCGAAGAGCTGACCGACCATGCCGCCGACCAGACCGATCGGCAGGAAGACGGCGACCGTGGTGAGCGTCGACGCGGTGACCGCTCCGGCCACCTCCTTGACGGCCGCGATGATCGCCGGCTGGCGCTCCTCGCCGTAGCCGAGGTGACGCTTGATGTTCTCCAGGACCACGATCGAGTCGTCGACGACGCGGCCGATCGCGATGGTCAGGGCGCCGAGCGTGAGCATGTTCAGCGAGAGGTCGCGGGTCCAGAGCACGATCAGGGCGAGGACCACGGAGAGCGGGATGGAGACCGCGGTGACCAGGGTCGAGCGCAGCGAGGCGAGGAAGACCAGGATCACGATGACCGCGAAGACGAGGCCGAGCGCGCCCTCGGTGGTCAGGCCGGAGATCGCCTTGGAGACGGCGGGGCCCTGGTCGGAGACGACGGTCAGCTCGGCACCGGCGCCGAGGTCCTTGCGCAGGTCCGGGAGCTTGTCCTTGACGGCGTCCGAGATGGCGACGGCACTGCCGTCCTTGTCCATGGTCGCCATGACGGCGAGGCTCGGCTTGCCGTTCGTACGGGTGATGGAGACCGCGGTGGACGGCTCCTGCTTCACCGCGGCGACGTCACCGACGCGGACCGGCTCTCCGGGCCGGCCGGTCGCCGGGTCCTTCGCGGTGACCTGGAGGTCCTCGATCTGCTTCAGCGAGGTGAAGCCGCCGCCGACCTGGATGGTGCGGCTCTTGCCGGCCTCGGAGAACGAACCGGCCGGGACGGTGGCGCCGCCCGCCTGGAGCGCCTGGGCCAGCGATCCGGCGTTCAGACCGGCCGCGGCGAGCTTCTTGTCGTCGGGGACGACGGAGATCTGGAGCTCCTGGACACCGTCGACGGCGACCTGTCCGACACCCTCGATGTCCTCCAGGGCGGGGACGACCGTGCGGTCCAGCTGGTCGGCGAGCGCCTGCTGGTCCTTGTCGGAGGTGACGGCGAGGACCACGGTCGGGATGTCGTCGGTGGAACCGGCGATGACCTGGGGGTCGACATCGTCGGGGAGCTGGATGCGGGCCCGGTTCACGGCCTGCTGGATGTCGGCGACGAGTTGCTTGGTGCCTTCGTCACCGAAGTCGAACGTCGCCATGAGGACGGCGTTGCCCTCGCTGGCGGTCGAGGTGATGCCCTCGACGCCGTCGACGGCCTTGATCGAGTTTTCGAGCGGTTCGACGACCTGCTTCTCGACCACATCGGGGGACGCACCCGGGTAGGGGGCCAGCACCGACACCATCGGAAGTTCGATGGTGGGCAGCAGTTGCTGCTTGAGCTGCGGGATCGCGATGGCGCCGAACACGAGCGCGACGATCGAGATCAGCCCTATCAGGGCCCGTTGCGCGAGGCTGAATCTGGACAGCCAGGACATGGGTGGGTCTCTCTTCTGTGGCTTACGCGGCAGATGGGCGGGAGAAACCGGGGACATCCCGCCACCTCTACGATCGCCGATCCCGGTTGCCGGAACGTCGGCCCCCGGGTTGCTTTCTTATGTCGCGCATACCGCAGGTGGAGTACGCCGGATCTCCACCCGTAGCCGCACTTGTCGACCTGCCCGACGCTCCGTCCGCCGCCCGCCGGGCCGCGCCCGTCGCTCGGCCGTCACTCCAGCCGTGCGCGGACCAGGCCCGATTCATACGCGATGACCACCAACTGGGCGCGGTCCCGGGCGCCGAGCTTCGCCATCGCCCTGTTCACATGCGTCTTGACGGTGAGTGGGCTGACGGCGAGCCGTTCGGCGATCTCGTCGTTGGAGTGTCCGCCCGCGACCAGCACCAGGACCTCGCGTTCGCGGACGGTGAGCGCGGCGAGCCGCTGGGAGTACTCGGCGGCGTCCGGGCCCTCCCCCGAACTTCCGCCCTGCGCGAGGAACGTGGCGATGAGGCCCTTGGTCGCCGCCGGGGAGAGCAGCGCCTCACCGCCCGCGGCGATACGGATGGCATTGAGGAGTTCGTCCGGCTCCGCACCTTTTCCGAGGAAGCCCGAGGCTCCGGCACGCAGCGACTGCACGACGTACTCGTCCACCTCGAACGTGGTGAGCATGACGACCCGCACCTCCGCCAGATCCGGATCGGCGCTGATCATGCGGGTGGCGGCGAGCCCGTCGGTGCCCGGCATCCGGATATCCATCAGCACCACGTCGGCGCGCGTCGAGCGGGCCAGTTCCACGGCCTGCGCACCGTCCGCCGCCTCGCCCACGACCTCCATGTCGGGCTCCGAGTCCACCAGCACACGGAACGCGCTGCGCAGGAGTGCCTGGTCGTCGACGAGCAGCACCTTGATCGGTGTCACGCGCGTCCCCCCGTCCTGCCCGCCGTGCCCGGCCGTTCCGGTTCACCCGCGCGGGCCTTGACCGGCAGGATCGCATGCACCCGGAATCCGCCTCCGTACCGAGGGCCCGCGGTGAGGCTGCCGCCGAGGGCGGTGACGCGTTCGCGCATGCCGATGAGACCGTGGCCGCCACCGTCGCGGTCCTCGTCCTTCGCGTCCGGGTACGCGTCACCGCCCCGGCCGTTGTCGAGCACCGTGACCTCGGCGGTGGCCCCGACCCGTATGACGCTCACTTCCGCTCTGGCGCCGGATCCCGCGTGTTTGCGGACGTTGGTCAGCGCCTCCTGGATGACCCGGTAGGCGGCCAGGTCGACGGCGGCGGGCAGCGGCGGCTCGTGGTCGACGCAGGCCACCTCGACGGGGAGCCCGGCGTTGCGGAAGGTCTCCACCAGTCCGCCGAGGACGGCCAGCCCGGGGGCCGGCTCCGTGGGCGCCTCGGGATCGCCCGACTGCCGCAGCAGCCCGACCGTGGCCCGGAGTTCGTTGAGCGCGGAGCGGCTGGCGTCCCGGACGTGGGCGAGCGCCTCCTTGGCCTGGTCCGGGCGCTTGTCCATGACGTGTGCGGCCACCCCGGCCTGCACGTTGACCAGGGCGATGTGATGGGCGACGACATCGTGCAGGTCCCGGGCGATCCGCAGCCGCTCCTCGGCGACCCGGCGGCGGGCCTCCTCCTCGCGGGTCCGCTCGGCCCGTTCGGCACGCTCCCTGATCGCGTCGATGAACGCGCGCCTGCTGCGGACGGCGTCCCCGGCGGCACCGGCCAGCCCCAGCCAGGCGAAGACGCCGAGGTTCTCCTGGCTGTACCAGGGGGCCGAGCCGAAGGACATCGCGGTCACCGTCAGCACGGCCACGCTCAGCAGCCCGACCCGCCAGGTGGTGGGCCGGTCGGTGCGGGACGCGACGGTGTAGAGCGCGATGACCGCTCCCATCACCACCGGGGCCGGCGGGTCCATCGTCACGAACTCCACGACCGACAGGGCCCCGGTGAAAGCGAGCACCGCCACGGGGCGCCGCCGGCGCAGCACGAGCGCGCACGCGCTGAGCACCATCATGAGCACGCTGAAGGCTTCGGGGGTACGGGTGCCGAAGCTCGGTCTCCCGTTCGCCGAGTCCGGGTCGGCGAACGACCCGCAGATCATGCTCAGGAGCACGAGGAGAGCGAGGGCCCCGTCGAACGCGAGGGCATGGTCCCGCAGCCAGCGGCGGGCGCGCATGAGCCCGGTCGAGAGGGTGGTCACATCGAGCAACGGTACGGCGTGTCGTACACGGATCCGTCCCCGCGGTGTGCGCATACGGCCACAGCGCGGACGGGCCGGGGCGGACAGCACTGTGCCCCGCGGCCGGCGGACCGGGCGGGGCACAGCTGTGCGGGTACTGCGGAAGCGTGGAGCGCGGGACCGGCCTGCGCGTACGGCGGCGGGAGTCAGCCGGGGATCAGCCCGTCGTCACGGAGCATGGCGCGCACCTCTTCGAGGGTCGCGTCCGGCGACGGCAGGATCAGCCCGGACGGCTCCAGGGAGTCGTCCGGCACGGGCGTGCCCAGCTCGCGCACCTTGTCCAGGAGCGCGTGGAGCGTGGTGCGGAAGCCGGGGCCGTCGCCGCTCTCCATCTCTGCGAGCAGTACGTCGTCGAGCTCGTTGAGCTCGGTGACATGACTGTCGGCCAGCTTGACCTGGCCCTCCCCCATGATCCGTACGATCATGACGTTGCCCTTACTGCTTGTCGAACTTGTGCGGAGACTGCTGCGACTGCGGTGCGGCGTCCTGGGCACCGCCCTCGATGGCCTGCTGCGACGAGGAGGAGCCGCCGGCCAGTTCGGCCTTCATGCGCTGCAGCTCCAGCTCCACATCCGTACCACCGGAGAGCCGGTCCAGCTCGGCGGCGATGTCGTCCTTCGCCGTCCCGGTCGGGTCGTCCAGGGCGCCCGAGGCGAGCAGCTCGTCGATGGCGCCGGCCCGCGCCTGGAGCTGCTGCGTCTTGTCCTCGGCCCGCTGGATCGCCAGGCCGACGTCGCCCATCTCCTCGGAGATCCCGGAGAACGCCTCGCCGATCCGGGTCTGCGCCTGGGCCGCCGTGTAGGTCGCCTTGATCGTTTCCTTCTTCGTACGGAAGGCGTCGACCTTGGCCTGCAGCCGCTGGGCCGCCAGAGTGAGCTTCTCCTCCTCACCCTGCAGCGTGGTGTGCTGCGTCTCCAGGTCCGTGACCTGCTGCTGGAGGGCGGCACGCCGGGACAGCGCCTCGCGCGCCAGGTCCTCACGACCGAGCGCCAGCGCCTTGCGGCCCTGGTCCTCCAGCTTGGACGACTGTCCCTGCAGCTGATTCAGCTGCAGCTCCAGCCTCTTGCGCGAGGTCGCCACATCGGCGACGCCGCGGCGTACCTTCTGAAGCAGCTCCAGCTGCTTCTGGTACGAGTAATCGAGGGTCTCGCGCGGATCCTCGGCCCGGTCAAGGGCCTTGTTTGCCTTCGCGCGGAAGATCATCCCCATACGCTTCATGACACCGCTCATGGGCTTCGCGCGCCCCCTTCTGACGGACTGAGCTCCAGCACTCCAACAGAACCCACAGTACGGGCCCTGTCTCTATTACCGCACTGTCAGGGAGCGGATGTGCTCCTCCCAAAGGACGACTGCCCCCGGTGACCGCTCCAGCCCAGGGAGTAGGTGGCGGTCAGGGAAACCGGCGGCAAACGTCCGTTCTGCCCCTGTCGGGGTGCTTCTCAGGACGCAGGCCGTTGCCGGATCGTTCCCGCCCGGTCCGGACTCGTCGCGGACGACCCCGTACCCTTGGGTTTTGTGTTCCGTAGCCGTGCCAAGGAAGAGAAGGTCCCCACGCCGGACCTCTCCAAGACGTCCCGCGACCCGCAGGCTCCCAAGGGTCGCCCCACCCCCAAGCGCAGCGAGGCCCAGACGCAGCGCCGACGTGCTTCCAGCACGCCGACCGATCGCAAGGAGGCCATGAAGCGCCAGCGCGAAGCGCGCCGCGTCGACCTGGCCAAGCAGCGTGAGGCGCTCGCCACCGGTGACGAGCGCTACCTCCCGGCGCGCGACAAGGGGCCGGTCAGGCGCTTTGTCCGTGACTTCGTGGACTCGCGCTTCTGCATCGCCGAGTACTTCCTGCCGCTCGCCGTGATCATCCTGATTCTCAGCGTGATCCAGATCCAGAACATCCAGAACATCTCGCTGCTGCTCTGGCTCGGCGTGATCGTGCTGATCGTGGTCGACTCCGTCGGCCTCACGTTCCGGCTCAAGAAGCAGCTGCGGGAACGCTTCCCGGACACCCCGAAGCGCGGCGCCGTCGCGTACGGCCTGATGCGCACGCTCCAGATGCGCCGCCTGCGGCTCCCGAAGCCCCAGGTCAAGCGGGGAGAGCGGCCCTGAGTACGGAGACCTCCGGTTTCACCGGGGTCTCTTCGGTGTGGCTGAAGGGTCTCGGCGGACTGCGCAACACCGTCCGCCAGGAACTCGTCGCCCGACAGCTGGACGAGCAGATAGCCGCGCGCTTCCCGGTGGGACAGCGGCTGCGGGTGCTCGATGTCGGCATGGGCCAGGGCACCCAGGCGCTGCGGCTGGCCAGGGCCGGTCATTCCGTGACCGGTCTGGAGGCCGACGCGGAGATGCTGCGGGCCGCCCGCGAGGCGTTGTCGGCGGAGCCCGAGGGCATCCGGGAACGGGTCAGGCTGATCGAGGGTGACGGCCGGGACACCGGCGTGCACTTCCTGCCCGGCAGCTTCGACCTGGTGCTCTGCCACGGTGTGCTGATGTATGTCCAGGAGCCGGACCCGATACTGGCGGGCCTGGCCCGGATGCTGGCTCCCGGCGGACTGCTCTCCCTGCTCGTACGGAACGCGGACGCCCTCGCGATGCGCCCCGGGCACGCCGGGGACTTCGACGGCGCGCTGTCGGCGTTCGACACGGCCACGTACACCAACCGGCTCGGCGCCACCGTGCGCGCCGACCGGCTCGACGCCCTGACGGCCACGCTCGCCGGGATCGCGGCGCCGCTGCACGCCTGGTACGGGGTGCGGGTCTTCACGGACCACGTGGGCAACGACGTGGAGCTGCCCGCCGCCACGGAGCTGGAGCAGTTGCTGGCGGCTGAGGACCGGGCCGGCCGCACGGACCCGTACCGCCGGGTGGCGGCACTGCTGCATCTGTGCGGCGTGCGCGGCTGAGGGCAGGACTCCGGCGGGACGCGGGGACCGTTCCGGTGCGCCCCGCGCTCCGGTCCCCGGGCCGGAGCGGCCCGTACGGCCCCGTTCGGCCCATCAGCGCAGGCCGCGGGCGGGGGTCAGACGTGAGACTCCGGACATGGATGCATCTCACTCCCGCAGCCGAGTGCGCCGGCTGTTGCTGCCGTTGACCGCAGGTGTCTGCGCGATCGCCCTGGTGGGCGGCTGCTCCGACGCCGACTCCACTTCCCGCTCCGCGGGCGAGTCCAGCCCGTCGGGCACGGTTCAGGGCTCGGCCTCCCGTGCCACCAATGACCTGCAGGCCGATTACCAGGCCGTCATCAAGGACGTCCTGCCGTCGGTCGTGCAGATCGATGCCTCCGACAGCCTGGGCTCGGGCATCGTCTATGACGACAAGGGCCATATCGTCACGAACGCCCATGTGGTCGGCTCGGAGAAGACCTTCAAAGTCAGCGTCGCCACCGGTGAGAAGGTGCTCAGCGCCTCGCTCGTCTCCTCGTACCCGGAACAGGACCTGGCCGTCATCAAGCTCGACCAGGTCCCCGACGGGCTGAAGGCCGCGAAGTTCGGCGACTCGGAGAAGGTCGAGGTGGGGCAGATCGTGATGGCGATGGGCTCGCCGCTCGGTCTCTCCAGCAGCGTCACCCAGGGCATCGTCTCGGCCCTGGGCAGGACCGTGAGCGAGGGCCGTACGGGCGGGGGCACGGGGGCGACGATCGCCGACATGGTGCAGACGTCCGCGGCGATCAACCCCGGCAACAGCGGCGGTGCGCTGGTGAACCTCGACAGCGAGGTGATCGGTATTCCGACGCTCGCGGCGACGGACCCGCAGATGGGTGACAGCGCGGCCCCCGGGATCGGGTTCGCGATCCCGGTGTCGATGGTGAAGACGGTCGCCGACCAGATCATCAGGAGCGGCAAGGTCACCGACTCGGGACGGGCCGCGCTGAACATCACCGGGCGCACGGTCGTCGACAGCAGCTACCGGCCCGCCGGAGTGGCGCTGGTCAGCGTGACCAAGGGCGGCGCCGCGGAGAAGGCGGGGCTGCGGCCCGGCGACATCATCACCGAGGTCGGCGGCGACCGGGTCACGACGATCACGTCGCTCTCCGAGGTCCTGGCCAGCGAGAAGCCGGGCCAGAAGGTCACGGTCACGTACCTGCGCAGCGACGCGGAGAAGACGGCCGAGGTCACGCTGGGCGAGATCTGAGGAAGCGGACCGGGGGCCCGGAGCACGATCAGGGCCGGCACGGTACGCGGAGCACCATCAGGGCCGGCACGGTACGCGGAAGGGGCGGGCGGCAGCAGGTTCTCCTGCGCCGCCCGCCCCTTCCCGTCGTACGGAGCCGCGGGGCCGTACCCGGTCAGGCCGTGTCGGCCGCACCGGCCCGGTCGGCCTCGGCCTGACCGGCCTGGTCGGCCTGTTCGGCCTGTTCGGCCTGATCGGGCTGATCCGCGCGGAGACTCATCGGGCCGTAGATCTTGGTCGTGTCCTCGAAGAGCGTCACCTGCTCCGCTCCGCCCTCCACGAGCTCCTTCCAGAACTCACCGATCCAGGACTCCGCATCGCCCTGGGTCGTGAACTCGTCCGGCTGAAGAGCCGGCTCCGTCTCCGTACCGTCGGACTTCTCGAACCGCCACGTCCACGCCATGTCCGCCTCCTGGGTCACGTTGCTGCCCGAAGCCTAGCCGGGCGCGCACCCGGCGCGGGGACGCGGGAGGATCAGGGCGTGGAACTGACTCTGCTCGGCACCGGAGCCCCCGACGGGCTGCCCAAGCCCGACTGCCCCTGCGCCGCCTGCGCGAGCGCCCGCGGTCCGCGGGCGCGGGCCGCGACCTCCCTGTTGATCGACGACGCGCTGCTGCTCGACCTCACCCCCGGGGCCGTGCTCGCGGCCGCCCGCGCGGGACATTCGCTGGGCGCGGTGCGCCAGGTGCTGCTGACCCATCCCCATGACGGGCCCGCCGTCGAGCTGCCCGCCGTGCTGCCGCCTGCCGGGCGGGTGCCGGACGGCCAGGTACTGACGCTGATCAGCGGGCACCGGGTGCGGGCGGTGCCGATGGACGCGCCGGGGACCGGTTACGAGGTGACGGCGCCGGAGGGCGAGCGGCTGCTGTACCTGCCGCCCGGCGCCGCGCCCGCAGGGCTCACCGGGCGGGTGGCGGCGCCGTACGACATGGTGGTCGGCGATGTGATCGCACGGCCCGACGCGGTGGCCCGGCTGCGGGCCGTCGACGCGGTCGGCCCGACCACCGAGGTGATCGCCGTCCATCTCGGCCATGACGCACCGCCCGGCGCCGCGCTGGACCGGCAGCTCGCGGCCGCCGGAGCACGCGCCGTGCCGGACGGGACGACGCTGGTGGTGGGCGAGTACCACGCGGTGCCGGACGTGCCCCGGCGCACGCTGGTGACCGGCGGGGCACGGTCCGGGAAGTCGCTGGAGGCCGAGCAGCGTCTGGAGACCTTCCCCGAGGTGGTGTACGTGGCGACCGGCGGCCGCCGGGAGGGCGACGCCGAGTGGGCGGCGCGGGTGGGCCTGCACCGGGAGCGCCGGCCCTCCACCTGGCGCACCGAGGAGACCTGTGAGCTGGCGGGGCTGCTGACCCTGGACGGGCCGCCGCTGCTGATCGACTGCCTCTCGCTGTGGCTGACGGACGCCATGGACCGGGTGGACGCCTGGGACGACGCGCGGTGGGCGGACGGGGGCGAGGAGGCGTTGCGGGAACGGGTCGCTGAGCTGGTCCACGCGGTGCGCGGGACACCGCGGAAGGTGGTGGCGGTGACCAACGAGGTGGGCTCGGGGGTCGTACCGGCGACGGCGGCCGGGCGGCGGTTCCGGGACGAGCTGGGGCGGTTGAACGCGGCGGTCGCGGCGGAGTGCGAGGAGGTTCTGCTGGCGGTGGCGGGGCAGGTGCTGGTGCTGCGGGGGTGAGCCCGCCTCCGGCGGCACTTCTCGGGAGGGGGCACCGGTACTGTTCCCGGCAGGAGCCCGCCGCCGGGTTCCCGGCCCCCGACGTTACGACCCGCGAGGCAGACCTCCGTGAATCTGGACGACTTCTCCGATCTGATCGAACGCCCCGACGGCGGCGTACGGCGCGACGCCGAGGAACGCCGGGAGCGGCTGACCGTTCCGCCGGGCGCCCTCGGCCGCCTCGACGAACTGGGCGAGTGGCTCTCCGCCGCCCAGCAGTCCGTGCCGGTCAAGCCGGTCGAACAGCCACGCGTGGTGCTCTTCGCCGGTGACCACGGGGTGGCGGAGCTGGGTGTCTCCGGCCGCCCGGCGGGGAGTACGTACGACCTCGTCCGGGCCGCGCTGGACGGCGCTAGTCCCGTATCGGTGCTGGCCCGCCGCTTCTCCGTGCCGCTGCGGATCGTCGACGCCGGTGTGGACTGCGACCCGGAGCTGCTGCCCGAGTCCGTCGTGCGGCACCGGGTGCGGCGTGGCAGCGGGCGCATCGACATCGAGGACGCGCTGACGGCGGAGGAGGCCGAGCGGGCGGTACGTCTCGGTATGGCGATCGCCGACGAGGAGGCCGACTCCGGGACCGATCTGGTGGTGCTCGGCGATCTCAGTGTCGGCGGCACCACGGCCGCGGCCACCCTCATCGCCGCCCTGTGCGGCACGGACGCCTCGGTGGTGACGGGGCGCGGCGGCGCGGGCATCGACGATCTGGCCTGGATGCGCAAGTGCGCGGCGGTCCGGGACGCGCTGCGCCGGGCGCGGCCGGTCCTCGGCGACCAGTTGGAGCTGCTGGCCACGGTCGGCGGCGCGGATCTGGCGGCGATGACGGGTTTCCTGCTCCAGAGCGCGGTGCGCCGGATGCCGGTGATCCTGGACGGCGTCGTCTCGGCGGCCTGTGCGCTGGTGGCCCAGCGCGCGGCGTTCCGGGCCCCGGACTGGTGGCTGGCGGGACAGGTCAGCGGTGAGCCCGCGCAGACGAAGGCACTGGACCGGATGGCGCTGACTCCGCTGCTCGACCACGGGATCACCGTGGGCGAGGGAACCGGAGCGCTGCTCTCCCTGCCGCTCGTCCGGGCCGCGGCGGCGCTGGCCGCCGAACTGCCCGAGCGCGCGCCGGACGAGGAGACGGACACGGACGACGCAGCGGAGGGGGCGGCGGACACCGGCTCCGGCACCGAGGGCGACGACGTGAAGAGCGGCGTCTGACCGGACCGGCCCTCCCGGGCCGCGGCCGGCCGGACACCGGCCGCAGCCCCCGCGCCACCATGAACCGCGACGCCCCATATGATCGCGTTTCATGGGAGAGGTCCGATCGGCCAGTGAGGAAGCCGGGCGCAGTACCGCCCGGTCCCGGCGCAGCGCGGCGTTCGCCATCTGGTATCTGCGCATCGTCTCGTTCATCAACTTCCTGAGCGCCGTCTGGGTCAGCCTCGGCCAGGATCTGCGGCGCCACAACACCGAGAACTTCTTCACCCCCTATCTGCTCACCGCGGGCTTCTCCTCCGGGGTGGTCGCGCTGTTCCTGGCCGTCACGATGCGGCGTCGCAAGCGGGCCGCCTGGATCGTCAACATGGTGGCGGGCGGGCTCCTGCTGCTCCTCCTGGCGCTCGCGTTCCTCTTCCCGGAGATCCGGCAGCACGCGCAGAACTGGGTCTCGCTGGCCCTCACCGCGGCGTTCGTCCTGGCCCTGCTGCTGGGCCGGCGGGAGTTCTACGCGAAGGGCGACCGCTCCAACCCGAAGCTGGCCGCCGCGGTGGCGGTCGGCGGGCTGCTGATCACCTCGCTGCTCGCCGCGGGGCTGGTGACGCTCACCAACACCGCGCACGACGAGTACCGCTCGACGTTCCTGGACCGCTGGCGCTACGGGGCGCTGCGGCTGATCTCCGTCGCCGCCGACGACTCGCGCTTCCCCGGCATCACCTCACCGGGCTGGGTCAACGTCGTCATCAACATCCTGTCCACGCTGCTGCTCATCGCCGTCGTGTACGCGGCGTTCCGCGCCCGCCGGGCCGTCGACGCGCTGACTCCCGAGGACGAGGCGAAGCTCCGCGCCCTCCTGGACGCGTACGGGGACCGGGACTCGCTCGGCTACTTCGCGCTGCGCCGCGAGAAGAGCGTCGTCTGGTCGCCGACCGGGAAGGCGGCCGTGGTCTACCGCGTGGTCGGCGGGGTGTCGCTCGCCTCCGGTGACCCGATCGGCGACCCGGAGGCCTGGCCGGGCGCGATCGTGCCGTGGCTCACCGAGGCACGGGAGCACGGCTGGATCCCGGCGGTGATGGGCGCGAGCGAGGAGGCGGGCACCGTCTACGCCCGGCACGGCCTCGACGCGCTGGAACTGGGCGACGAGGCGATCGTGGAGACCGCCGAGTTCACCCTCGACGGGCGGGCGATGCGCACCGTGCGCCAGGCGTACAACCGCGTCAGGCGGGCCGGGTACGAGGTGACCGTCCGGCGGCACGAGGACATCCCCGAGGACGAGATGGCCCAGTTGCTGCGGCGCGCGGACGACTGGCGCGACGGGGCCACCGAGCGCGGCTTCTCGATGGCGCTGGGGCGCCTGGGCGACCCGGCGGACGGACAGTGCGTGATGCTGGAGTGCCGGGACGCCGCCCCTCGGGACCAGGACGGCCGGGACTCCCGGGACGGGCGGCCGGGCGAGCTGCGCGCCGTGCTGAGCTTCGTGCCGTGGGGCCCGCACGGTCTCTCGCTGGACCTGATGCGCCGCGACCGGGACGCGGAGAACGGCCTGATGGAGTTCATGGTCATCGAGCTGCTCCAGCGCTCCGAGGAGATCGGGATCACGCAGGTCTCTCTCAACTTCGCGATGTTCCGCTCCGTCTTCGAGAGGGGATCGCGCCTGGGTGCCGGACCGGTGCTGAGGCTGTGGCGCTCCCTGCTGAGCTTCTTCTCGCGCTGGTGGCAGATCGAGTCGCTCTACCGTGCCAACGCCAAGTACCGACCGATCTGGGAGCCCCGTTTCATGCTCTTCGAGAAGAGCGCCGATCTGCTGCGCATCGGCGTCGCGGCGGGCCGCGCCGAAGGGTTCCTGGAGGCTCCCGGGCTGCCCAAGTGGCTGCATCGCTCGCAGCTGGCCACCCGTAGATGATCCGCGGGGGCGCCCTGCGCGCCGCGGCCCGACGGGAGTGGGGGCCGCTGCTGGGGACCGTACGGCGGGCGCTCGCCGCGCGTGGTGCGCGGGCCGTGCCGATGACGCTGGCGGCGGTGCTCCTGACGGCGCTGATACAGGTGGTGCAGAACCAGTCCTGGGGCTTTCGGACCGTGCAGAACCTCGGCGCGGTGCAGGCCGAGGACCCGTTGTGGCTCGCTCTGCTGCGTACCCCGCTCTCGCTGTTCGTCCCCGCCCTCGATCTGCCGGTGTGGGGTGCGCTGGCGCAGTTGCTGCTGGTGTTCGGCGTCGCCGAGATCTGTCTGGGACGCCGGCGCACGCTCGGCATCGCCTATCTGGCGACGCTGGCCGGGACGCTGTACGCACGGGTCGGCATCGCGGTCGGCCCGGCCGGTTTCCTCGGGCTGCCGGCCTCCGACGCACAGGTCGTGGACACGGGGCCGTCGGCGGCGGTGGTGGGGCTCGCGGTGTACGTCTGCCATGCCTGCCGGGCCTGGTTCACCGGAGCGCTGGTGATCGTGGCGATGGTGGTGGAGATCGTCTTCAAGGACAACCTGGCGGGCAAGGAGCATCTGGCCGCGATCGTCGTCGTGCTGGCGCTGTGCGCGGTGGTGGAGGTACGCGCACGGCGGCGCGGTCAGGGCTCGCGGCCGGGCGGCAGCGGCACCCGGTCCGGCGCCCCGCCGATGAGGTCCTGAAATCTGCGGCGGGGACCCGCCCATCGCACATCGTGGTGGTACGCGCGCAGCACCGACCGGGCACGGGCGCGGTGCCTGTGCCGGTAGAACCGCTTCGCCCACGGCGAGGTCGGCCGGGCCAGCCGGATCGCGCCGGTCAGCGCGACGAACGGGACGAGGGTGCCGACCACCGCCATCCGCGCCTTGCCCTTGAACAGGGCGATGAGCACGAAGCAGAAGTTGATCGCGAAGGACGTGATGACGCTCAGCCTGCTCTGCTGTTCCGAGCCGCTCACGTCGTTCACCCCCAGCGGCGAGAAGCCCGCCAGGACCAGCAGGACGAGCGAGGCGGTGAGGACGACGACCTCCACGCTCTGGCGCCCCTGCTCGGTCCAGTACACGTCGTTCAGGTGGAGGATCAGCGCGAACTCGTCCAGCACGAGCCCCGCCCCGATCCCGAAGATCACCGCACAGGTCCCCGCGGCGGCCCCGTGCCGCCCGCTCGCGACCGCGCCGAAGCCGCCGACCACGGTCAGCACGACGCCGGGCACCACGTGGTGGACGTGTACCCCGCCCGGGGCGATGTTGCGGAACGGGCCCTTCCCGGCCCGGATCAGCCGGGTGATGGTGCGGGTGACGGCGAAGGTCAGCACAAAGGCGCTCAGCGCCAGGAGCAGCGGGAGCTTGCCCGGCTCGGTGATGTTCGTGTGCCACCAGTGACCCATGCCACCTACTCCCGATAAGTCACGTTGCGCAGGCTTTGATGTGTTTTGCCCAATCTATCGGCGGGATGAACCGGCTAGCCTGCCCGCGGTGACCTCCCTGAACAGCCACGGCATACGTTTCGCTTTCGGCACCCTGACCGCGCTCCCCGTCCGCGTCACCCGCTGGGACCGCGAGAGCGCGCGTGCCGGAATGCTCTGCGCCCCGCTCGCCGGCCTCGTCGTGGGCCTGTTCGCCGCCGCGCTCGGGTCCCTGTTGCTGCTGTTCGGGTCGGGGCCGCTGCTCGCGGCGGTCGCCTCCGTCGCGGTGCCCGCCGCCCTCACCCGGGGCCTGCATCTGGACGGCCTGGCGGACACCGCCGACGGACTCGGCAGCGCGAAACCGGCGGAAGCCGCGCTGCGGATCATGAAGCAGTCGGACATTGGTCCGTTCGGTGTCATCGCGCTGCTCCTGGTCCTGCTGGCCCAGGTCGCGGTCCTCTTCCAGCTCTACGGGCAGGGCTGGGCGCACGGGGCGCTGGGCGCGGCCGTCGCCGCCGTCGCCGCCCGCCTCGCGCTCACGCTGGCGTCCCGTCAGGGGGTCCCGGCGGCCCGCCCGGAGGGCCTGGGCGCGGTGGTCGCCTCCACCGTTCCGGCCCGGGGCGCGCTGGCGGCCGGGGCCGTCACGGTGGCGGGCTGCGCGGCGGCGGGGGCGCTCCTGGGCCCGTACGGGGCCCTGCACCACGCGCTCGCCGTGCTGGGCGCCCTCGTCGCCGCCGAGTTGCTGCTGCGGCACTGCGTAAGGCGCTTCGGCGGGGTGACCGGGGATGTGTTCGGCGCGCTGACGGAGACGGCGGCGACGGCGG
This sequence comes from Streptomyces sp. NBC_01237, assembly GCF_035917275.1. Taxonomy (NCBI): domain Bacteria; kingdom Bacillati; phylum Actinomycetota; class Actinomycetes; order Kitasatosporales; family Streptomycetaceae; genus Streptomyces; species Streptomyces sp. NBC_01237. The sequence continues at coordinate 2,343,384 of NZ_CP108508.1, forward strand.
CGCTGGTGGTCCTGGCGCTGGGGCCCTGAGCCGGGTCCTGCTCGCGCTCCCGCCTCAGCACGCCTTCCGCCAGACCCCCAGTTCGTACTTCTTGAGCAGCGAGCTCAGCCCCAGCCGCCGGGAGTCGGCGCAGAAGCGTGCCACCGGCAGCTCGTACTCGACATGGAAGACGGCCTTGTCCGCCTCGATGAACGGGCTGAGTTCGGCGCATTCGCCGTACTGGGCGCACTGTTCGTTGACCGCGAAGTCGAAGTCCGCCACCAGCTGCGGGATCTGGTCCAGGTCGTTCTTCAGGCCCACGGCGAGCCCGTGGCGGTGGGCGACGCGGGCGATCAGCCGGTTGTAGCGCAGCTGGTCGTCGGCGGTGAGCGGGAAACCGGTGCGGTTGCGGTAGCCGTCCATGTTGTCCGGCTCGACGGCGTCGTAGCCCTTCTTCGCGCACATGGCGATCCGGGCCTCCATCAGCGGCTCCAGGACGTCGACGGCGCGGATGTCGAGCCAGCGCTCGCCCTCCCAGCCGTTGCCACGGCCGAGCACGGACGCCGGGAACTTCCCGGCGTCCGGGCGGAAGTCCTCCCAGGCGCCGGTGGAGAGGTAGCAGATGACCTTGCGGCCCCTGTCGTGCAGATCGGCCACCGCGGCGGCATCGTGGTCGAAGCCGTCGATGTCGTACACCGGGACGTCGACCGTGGGGTCGAGCCGGCCGGAGAGCTGCCACTGCCAGTCCAGGCCCGGTTCGGGGCGCCAGCGGGAGCCGGCGTGCGGCCCGGAGGAATCGGCGTGCGGCTGTCCGGGGTCGGATTCCGGCCGCCCCGAGGCGCAGCCGGACAACAGGACCAACAGAATCAGTACGGTGACGGGGACCGGCGACCATCGCCCCGTACCGACCGTCGCACCGCCGCCTCGCACCGCTCCCCCGCTCCCCGCTCCTTGCCCGTCCGGCGTTCCACCGGGAGCAACGACCCTACTGCCGGACCGGATCTCCCCGGGACCCAGCCCGTCCGAAGGGGCCCCGCACGACCGGGCGGCACCGGGAACGGACCGCCCGTGACCGGCAGCAGGACCGCCCCCGCGCCGGGAACGGCCCGCCGCCGTGATCCAACAGGAAAGGCGCGCGTAGGCTCATTCCCGGCACATTGCGGCGGCGTCTACGATGCGCCGGGCACGGTCGGCCCACCCCTCGACCGACTCAGAACTCAACGGAAGCGAGATTTCACCACCGTGACTGCTCTCACTCTCAGCACTGCCGGCGCGGCGACGCTGCGCGCCGACGCACTCGTCGTCGGCGTCGCGAAGGGCGCCAAGGGCCCGGTCCTCGCACCGGGCGCCGAGGCCGTGGACAAGGCGTTCGACGGAAAGCTCGCCACCGTCCTGGAGACCCTGGGTGCCGCAGGTGCCGAGGGCGAAGTGACCAAGCTCCCCGCGCCGTCCGGCCTCAAGGCCCCGGTCGTCATCGCGGTCGGGCTCGGTCCGGTCCCGGACAAGGACGACGCGTACGACAGCGAGGCGCTGCGCCGGGCCGCGGGCAACGCCGCCCGCGCGCTGGCCGGTGCGAAGAAGGCCGGCTTCGCTCTGCCCGCCGGGTCCGTCGAGGACACCGAGGCCGTCGCCGAGGGCGCGCTGCTCGGCGCGTACGCCTTCACCGCCTACCAGGGCGGCGAGGACAAGATCGCTCCCAAGGGCAAGAAGGGCAACGGCCCCAAGCAGCCGCTCGCCGAGGTCGCCCTGCTCGGTGCCAAGCCGCGCGACAAGGCGTTCAAGGCCGCGGCCGAGCGCGCCGTCGCCGTCGCCGAGGAGATCAACCGCGCCCGCGACCTGATCAACACCCCGCCGAACGACCTGTACCCCGAGTCCTTCGCCGCCGTGGCCACCGCCGCCGGCAAGGAGCACGGCATCAAGGTGCAGGTCCTCGACGAGAAGGCGCTCGTCAAGGGCGGCTTCGGCGGTCTGCTGGGTGTCGGCCAGGGCTCGACCCACGCCCCGCGCCTGGTGAAGCTCGCCTACACGCACCCGAAGGCGGAGAAGACCCTGGCCCTCGTGGGCAAGGGCATCACCTACGACTCGGGCGGCATCTCGCTGAAGCCGGCCGGCCACAACGAGACGATGAAGTGCGACATGAGCGGCGCCGCCGCCGTGTTCGCCGCCGTCGTCGCGGCCTCCCGCCTCGGCCTCCAGGTCAACGTCACCGGCTGGCTGGCGCTCGCCGAGAACATGCCCTCCGGCAACGCCACCCGCCCGGGTGACGTGCTGCGCATGTACAGCGGCAAGACCGTCGAGGTCCTGAACACCGACGCCGAGGGCCGTCTCGTCCTCGCCGACGCGCTGACCCGCGCCTCGGAGGAGAAGCCGGACGCGATCGTCGACGTGGCGACCCTGACCGGTGCGATGGTGCTGGCGCTCGGCAACCGCACGTTCGGCATCATGGCGAACGACGACGCCTTCCGCACCTCCATCCACGAGATCGCCGAGGAGGTCGGCGAGGCTTCCTGGCCGATGCCGCTCCCCGCCGACCTGCGCAAGGGCATGGACTCCCCGACCGCCGACATCGCCAACATGGGCGAGCGGATGGGCGGCGGCCTGGTGGCCGGTCTGTTCCTCCAGGAGTTCGTGGGCGAGGGCATCGCCTGGGCGCACCTGGACATCGCGGGCCCGGCCTTCCACGAGGGCGCGCCGTACGGCTACACGCCCAAGGGCGGCACCGGCTCCTCGGTCCGCACCCTGGTGAAGCTGGCGGAGCGCACCGCCGCCGGAGACCTCGGCTGAGATCGCTGACGATGTACGGCCCCGGGCATATGTCCGGGGCCGTATGTGTTCCTTTGTCGACATCGTCGCGCGGTTGCGGCGGGTTTCGCTCTCAACGAAATCCGTACGTCTCTACGCAGCGGTAACCGTCCGGGACGGACGATCATCCGTCTCAGACACGGGCCCCGCGTCCCGCCCACCGTCAACAAGTGCGAAGATGGGTTCTCGGCAGGACAGGGCCCCCACCACAGGGCCGAATAACAAAAGCGGCCGAACACCAGCCGACCGGCCGGTCACACCCCAGCGACGGGGCCCGGCGTACGGCGCACATGCATGGAGGACGTGACGTGGCGAACGACGCCAGCACCGTTTTCGACCTAGTGATCCTCGGCGGTGGCAGCGGCGGTTATGCCGCGGCCCTGCGCGGAGCTCAGCTGGGCCTGGACGTCGCCCTGATCGAGAAGGGCAAGGTCGGCGGTACCTGCCTGCACAACGGCTGCATTCCCACGAAGGCGCTGCTGCACGCCGGCGAGATCGCCGACCAGGCTCGCGAAGCCGGCCAGTTCGGCGTCAAGGCGACCTTCGAGGGCATCGACATCGAGGCCGTCCACAAGTACAAGGACGAAGTGATCACGGGCCTGTACAAGGGTCTGCAGGGTCTCATCGCCTCGCGGAAGGTCCACTACATCGAGGGTGAGGGCCGGCTCTCGTCCGCCACCTCGGTCGACGTGAACGGCCAGCGCGTCGAGGGCCGCCACGTGCTGCTCGCGACCGGCTCCGTGCCGAAGTCGCTGCCGGGCCTGGAGATCGACGGCAACCGGATCATCTCCTCGGACCACGCGCTGAAGCTGGACCGCGTACCGAAGTCCGCGATCGTGCTGGGCGGCGGCGTGATCGGCGTCGAGTTCGCCTCGGCGTGGAAGTCCTTCGGCACCGACATCACCATCGTCGAGGGCCTCAAGCACCTCGTCCCGGTCGAGGACGAGAACAGCTCGAAGCTTCTTGAGCGCGCGTTCCGCAAGCGCGGCATCAAGTTCAACCTCGGTACGTTCTTCGACAAGGCCGAGTACACGCAGGACGGCGTCCGCGTGACCCTCGCCGACGGCAAGACCTTCGAGGCGGAGCTGCTCCTGGTCGCCATCGGCCGCGGCCCGGTCTCGCAGGGCCTGGGCTACGAGGAGGCCGGTGTCGCGATGGACCGCGGCTACGTCCTCGTCGACGAGTACATGCAGACCAACGTCCCCACCGTCTCGGCCGTGGGCGACCTGGCCCCGACCCTCCAGCTCGCCCACGTCGGCTTCGCCGAGGGCATCCTGGTGGCGGAGCGGCTGGCCGGTCTCAAGACCGTCCCGATCGACTACGACGGTGTGCCGAAGGTGACGTACTGCCACCCCGAGGTCGCCTCCGTCGGGATCACCGAGGCCAAGGCCAAGGAGATCTACGGCGCGGACAAGGTCGTCGCCCTCAAGTACAACCTCGCGGGCAACGGCAAGAGCAAGATCCTGAAGACCGCGGGCGAGATCAAGCTCGTCCAGGTCAAGGACGGTGCCGTGGTCGGCGTCCACATGGTCGGTGACCGTATGGGCGAGCAGGTCGGCGAAGCTCAGCTGATCTACAACTGGGAGGCGCTGCCCGCCGAGGTCGCGCAGCTCATCCACGCCCACCCGACCCAGAACGAGGCCATGGGCGAGGCCCACCTGGCTCTGGCCGGCAAGCCTCTCCACTCCCACGACTGATCCTCAGTCCCGGGCGCGACGACCGACCACTTCCGCATTTTCGTAAGGAGCAACTGAAACCATGTCGGTTTCCGTAACCCTTCCGGCGCTCGGCGAGAGCGTCACCGAGGGCACTGTCACCCGCTGGCTGAAGGCCGAGGGCGAGCGCGTCGAGGCCGACGAGCCGCTGCTCGAGGTCTCGACCGACAAGGTCGACACCGAGATCCCGGCCCCCGCGTCCGGCATCCTGGCCTCCATCAAGGTCGCCGAGGACGAGACCGTCGAGGTCGGCGCCGAGCTGGCCGTCATCGACGACGGCACCGGAGCCCCGGCCCCGGCCGCCGCTCCGGCCGCCGAGGCACCCGCGGCCCCCGCACCCGCCGCCGAGGCTCCGGCCCCGGTCGCCGAGGCGCCCGCCGCTCCGGCCCCCGCGGCCGAGGCTCCGGCCGCCGCCCCGGCCGGTGGCGCCGCCGGTACCGATGTCACCCTCCCCGCGCTCGGCGAGAGCGTCACCGAGGGCACCGTCACCCGCTGGCTGAAGGAGGTCGGCGAGGAGGTCACGGAGGACGAGCCCCTCCTGGAGGTCTCCACGGACAAGGTCGACACCGAGATCCCCGCCCCGGTTTCCGGTGTGCTGCTGGAGATCGTGGTCGCCGAGGACGAGACCGCCGAGGTCGGCGCCAAGCTCGCCGTCATCGGTGCCGCCGGTGCGGCTCCGGCCGCAGCCCCGGCACCGGCCGCCCCGGCACCCGCCGAGGCCCCGGCCCCGGCTGCCGCTCCGGCTCCGGCTGCACAGGCACCCGCTCCGGCTGCCCCGGCGCCCGCTGCCCCGGCACCCGCTCCGGCTGCCCCGGCACCGGCTCCGGCCCCGGTGGCTCCCGCCGCCCCGGTGGCTCCCGCCGCCCCTGCCGCCGCTCCGGCCCCTGCCGCCGCCCCGGCCGCCGTCACCCCGGCTCCGGCCGCGCCCTCCGGTGACGACGGCGCGTACGTCACGCCGCTGGTCCGCAAGCTCGCCGCCGAGAACGGTGTCGACCTCGGTGCCGTCAAGGGCACCGGCGTCGGTGGCCGTATCCGCAAGCAGGACGTCGTCGCCGCCGCGGAGGCCGCCAAGGCCGCCGCTGCCGCCCCGGCTCCGGCCGCGGCTCAGGCCCCGGCCGCCGCGAAGGCGCCCAAGCTCGAGGTGTCCCCGCTGCGCGGTCAGACGGTCAAGATGACCCGCATGCGCAAGGTCATCGGCGACAACATGATGAAGGCGCTGCACTCGCAGGCCCAGCTGACCTCGGTCGTCGAGGTCGACATCACCAAGCTGATGAAGCTGCGCAACCAGGCGAAGGCGTCCTTCGCCGCCCGTGAGGGCGTCAAGCTGTCCCCGATGCCGTTCTTCGTGAAGGCGGCGGCCCAGGCGCTGAAGGCCCACCCGGTCGTCAACGCCCGGATCAACGAGGACGAGGGCACCATCACGTACTTCGACTCGGAGAACATCGGCATCGCCGTGGACGCCGAGAAGGGTCTGATGACCCCGGTCATCAAGGGTGCGGGCGACCTGAACATCGCCGGTATCTCGAAGAAGACCGCCGAGCTGGCCGGCAAGGCCCGCGGTGGCGGCCTGACCCCGGACGACATGTCCGGTGCCACCTTCACGATCAGCAACACCGGTTCGCGCGGTGCGCTGTTCGACACCGTCATCGTGCCCCCGAACCAGGCAGCCATCCTGGGCATCGGTGCCACGGTCCGCCGTCCGGTGGTCATCGACCACCCGGACCTCGGCGAGACGATCGCGGTGCGCGACATGACGTACCTGGCCCTCTCCTACGACCACCGTCTGGTGGACGGCGCGGATGCCGCCCGTTACCTGACCACGGTCAAGGCGATCCTGGAAGCCGGTGAGTTCGAGGTCGAGCTCGGCCTCTGAACCACGCGCTTGTAACCAGCCTCACCAGCGGCGCCCCCGTCCGGGACACTTCCGGACGGGGGCGCCGCCGTATTGTCTAGACACCACCGGTCACCCTGCCGCCGTGATGGTGGAGGCAGCACCGGTTTGCCAGAAGGAGCACCTCATGACCCCGCCCGTCGTCCACTCGCTGCGCGAGCAGATCCGCGAGCACATCGTGGACGGGATCGTCAGCGGGCGCTGGAAGCCGGGCGAGCGGATCGTGGAGCGGCGCATCGCCACCGAGCTGGAGGTCAGCCAGACGCCCGTACGCGAGGCACTGCGCGAGCTGGAGACGCTGCGGCTGATCGAGTCGGCGCCCAACAAGGGCGTCCGGGTCCGCAATCTCACCGCGGCCGACCTGGAGGAGAGCTACCCCGTACGGGCCGGTCTGGAGCAGATCGCGGCGGAGCTGGCGGCCGGGGTGCTGGCCGATGACTGCTCGGCGCTGACGCCGCATGTGGCGGCCCTGTACGAGGCCGACCGGCTGGCCGACGGAGAGGCCCAGGTGCGGCACACCGTGGCGTTCCACCGGGAGATGGTGCGGGCCGCCGGGAACGCCGTCCTGCTGCACACCTGGGAGGGGCTGGGCATCGAGGTGTTCACGGCCCTGTCGATCCGCTGGCTGGGCACGGTGCAGAAGTCGTACGCGGAGGAGCACGAGGCGCTCATCGACGCCTTCCTCCGGCAGGACCCGCAGATCGGCGTGCTGGTCAAGGCACATGTCCTGGGCTGCGCGCCGCGCGCCTGAGCCTTCGATCATCTGCGGCGGGGAGCGCTCGACTGTGCGGCCGACCGTCCCTTATGTGCGCTTTGATCCGTCACTCCGTGCCCCGATTCGCGGCACCGCATGCCACTTTTCTTCAGATCGAGAAGTTTTGCCTTCAATCCTTTGATCGATCATCGATCAGCGACTTACAGTTCACTCCGCGGGCCCACCGGCCCCATCGCCCTGTCCTGCCAGCCAGGGCCTTCTCCACCCCCCTCCTCTCCGGAAGGCGGCGATCATGACCGACCCCGTAGGAAAGCTTCCGAGCGAGCTCGACCAGCTCCCGGACCGCGACCCCGAGGAGACCGCCGAATGGGCGGCCTCCCTGGATGCCGTCACCAAGGCCGCGGGCCCGCACCGCGCCGCGTACCTGATGCGGCGTTCGCTCCAGCATGCCGAGGGCGCCGGTCTCGCGCTGCCCAAGCTGCTGGAGACCGATTACGTCAACTCCATCCCGACCGCCGCCGAGCCCGCGTTCGACGGCGACCTGGAGCTGGAGTCCAGGATCACCGCCTGGAACCGCTGGAACGCGGCCGCGATGGTCACCCGTGGCTCCCGGCTCGGCGTCGGCGGCCACATCGCCACCTTCGCCTCGGCAGCCTGGCTGTACGAGACGGGCTTCAACCACTTCTTCCGCGGCAAGGAGGGGGACGGCTCCGGCGACCAGCTCTACATCCAGGGCCACGCCTCCCCCGGCATCTACGCCCGCGCCTTCCTCGACGGCCGGCTCAGCGAGCAGCAGCTGGACAACTTCCGCCAGGAGGCGGGCGGCGAGGGTCTGCCGTCCTACCCGCACCCGCGGCGGCTGCCCTGGCTGTGGGAGTTCCCCACCGTGTCGATGGGCCTCGGCCCGCTCTCGGCCATCTACCAGGCGCGCTTCAACCGCTATCTGACCAACCGCAGCATCAAGGACACGTCGAACTCGCACGTCTGGGCCTTCCTCGGCGACGGCGAGATGGACGAGCCCGAGTCGACCGCCGCCCTCGCCCTCGCGGCCCGTGAGCAGCTCGACAACCTGACCTTCGTCATCAACTGCAACCTGCAGCGCCTCGACGGCCCGGTCCGCGCCAACTTCCGCGTGGTCCAGGAGCTGGAGGGCGCCTTCCGCGGGGCCGGCTGGAACGTCATCAAGACGCTCTGGGGCAGTGCCTGGGACGAGCTGTTCCAGCTGGACACCACCGGGGCGCTGGTCCGCCGGCTCCGGGCGGTCCCGGACGCGCAGTTCCAGACGTACGCCACCCGCGACATCGCGTACATCCGTGAGCACTTCTTCGGCGCCGAGCCCGCGCTCGTCGAGCTGGCGAAACTGCTCCCCGACGCGAAGATCGCCGAGTGTTTCTACACCTCCCGCGGTGGCCACGAGGCCCGCAAGGTGTACGCGGCGTACCGCGCGGCCGTCGAGCACAAGGGCGCGCCGACCGTGATCCTCGCCCAGACGGTGAAGGGCCACACGCTCGGCAAGGGCTTCGAGTCCAAGAACGCCAACCACCAGATGAAGAAGCTGTCGATCGACGAGTTCAAGAGCATGCGCGAGCTGCTCGGACTCCCGATCCCGGACAGCGCCTTCGAGGACGGGCTGGTGCCGTACGGCCACCCGGGCGTCGACTCTCCCGAGGTGCGTTACCTCCAGGAGCGCCGTGCCGCCCTCGGCGGCCCCGCCCCGGCCCGCCGGGTGCACGCCGCGGCCCTGCCGCAGCCGGAGGAGCGCGCGTTCAAGGCGCTGTACAAGGGTTCCGGCAAGCAGGAGATGGCCACCACCATGGCGTTCGTGCGCCTGGTCAAGGAGCTGATGCGGGACAAGGAGACCGGCAGGCGCTGGGTGCCGATCGTCCCGGACGAGGCCCGTACCTTCGGTATGGAGTCGCTGTTCCCGTCGGCCGGTATCTACTCCCCGCTGGGCCAGACGTACGACCCGGTCGACCGCGACCAGCTGATGTACTACAAGGAAGCCAAGGACGGCCAGATCCTCAACGAGGGGATCACCGAGGCCGGGTCCATGGCCGACTTCATCGCCGCCTCCACGTCGTACGCGACGCACGGCGAGACGATGATCCCCTTCTACATCTTCTACTCGATGTTCGGCTGGCAGCGGACCGGCGACCAGATGTGGCAGCTCGCCGACCAGCTCGGCAAGGGCTTCATCGTCGGCGCCACGGCGGGCCGTACGACGCTCACGGGTGAGGGTCTCCAGCACGCGGACGGCCACTCGCACCTGATAGCGGCCACGAACCCGGCCTCGCTCAACTACGACCCGGCGTTCGCGTACGAGATCGCGGTGATCGTCAAGGACGGTCTGCGCCGGATGTACGGCCCCGAGGCCGAGAACGTCTTCTACTACCTGACGGTCTACAACGAGCCGAAGCCCCAGCCCGCGATGCCGGAAGGCGTCGAGGAGGGCATCGTCAAGGGCCTGTACCGCTTCAAGGAGGGCACGCCCGCGAAGGCGGACGCGCCGCGCCTGCAGCTGCTGGCCTCCGGTACGGCGATCCACTGGGCCCTGCGGGCCCAGGAGCTGCTGGCCGCCGACTGGGGCGTCACGGCCGATGTCTGGTCCGCCACCTCGTGGGGCGAGCTGCGCCGCGACGCGCTGGATGCCGACGAGGCGCTGCTCCGCGGCGAGCAACGGGTGCCGTACGTGACCCAGGCGCTGTCCGGTGCGCCGGGCCCGGTGCTCGCGGTCAGCGACTGGATGCGTCAGGTCCCGGACCAGATCAGCCAGTGGGTGGACCAGGACTGGTCCTCGCTCGGCACGGACGGCTTCGGCCTCTCCGACACCCGTGACGCGGCCCGCCGCCACTTCGGCGTCGACGCCGAGTCGATCACGGTCGCGGCCCTGGCCCAGCTGGCCCGGCGTGGCGAGGTCCCCGCGTCCGTGGTCAAGGAGGCCCGGGAGCGGTACGCGCTCTGATCCCCCGATGGCCCCCGGACCGCCGGGCGGGTGTGCTGGTCACGCCCGCCCGGCGGTCCGGGGGCTTCGTCGTCCGCGCCCGCGCCGTGGCCGTGCGGCGACAATGGGCCCATGCGTGCTGCCCGCCTGATCAGAATGGTGCTGCTCCTCCAGTCCCGTCCCACCATGACCGCCGCCGAACTGGCCAGGGAGCTGGAGGTCTCGGAGCGGACCGTCACCCGTGACGCCCAGGCGCTCTCCGAGGCGGGTGTCCCGGTGTACGCGGACCGGGGCCGGGCCGGCGGCTACCGGCTCATCGGCGGCTACCGCACCCGTCTCACCGGCCTCGCCCGTAACGAGGCCGAGGCCCTCTTCCTCTCCGGGCTCCCCTCCGCGCTGCGCGAGATGGGCCTGGACGACGCCGCGTCCGCCGCCCGGCTGAAGGTGTCGGCGGCCCTGCTGCCCTCGCTGCGGGACGCCTCCGACTCGGCCGCCCAGCGCTTCCATCTGGACGCCCCGCGCTGGTACCACGAACCCGCCTCCCCCGAGCTGCTGCCCGCCGTGGCCGAGGCCGTCTGGGACGACCGCCTCGTCCGGGCCCGCTATCGCAGGGGCGGCCGGGACGGGACGGAGGTGGAGCGGGAACTGGCTCCGTACGGCCTCGTCCTCAAGGCGGGGGTCTGGTATCTGTGCGCCCGGGCGGGGGACGACCTCCGGGTGTACCGGATCGACCGTTTCACCGGGGTGGACCTGACGGACGGGCACTTCGAGCGGGACGAGGGGTTCGACCTCCCCGGCTTCTGGGACGAGCGGTCGGCCCAGTTCGCCCGGTCCCTGCTGCGCACGGAGGTGACCGTACGGGTGTCGCGGGCCGGTGCCGGGCAACTGGCGCACACGGGCGACCGGGCCGCCGCGGAAGAGGCGCTGGCCGCCGCCGGGCCCCCTGACACGGACGGGTGGCGCACGGTGACCCTGCCGGTCGAGTCGCTCGACGTGGCGTACGGCCAGCTGCTGGCGCTGGGACCCGAGTTGGAGGTCCTGGAGCCGCCCGGCCTGCGCGACCGCTTCGCGGAGGCCACCGAACGCCTGCGCGACCTCTATCGCTGAAAGGCTGCATTTCGGTGTCTCCGCGTGCATCGCCCGCCGCCAGGCACGATGCTGGACCCGTGATGGACGAGACGGAATTCTGGGAGATCATCGACAGCACCCGCGAGGCCGCCGAGGGCGACCCCGAGGACCACGCCGACCTGCTCGTCGAACGGCTGGTGCAGCTCGATCCCGATTCCGTGCTGGACTTCGCCAGGCACTTCGAGGCCCGCTACAACCGCGCGTACCGCTGGGATCTGTGGGGCGCCGCCTCGGTGCTCCTCGGCGGGGCGAGCGACGACGCGTTCGACTACTTCCGCTGCTGGCTGATCGGCCAGGGCCGGGAGGTCTTCGAGGGGGCCGTGCACGATCCGGACAGCCTCGCCGAACTCCTCGACGACTTCGACGAGGATCTCGACGGGGACGCCGAGGACCTGGGCTACGCCGCGGACGAGGCGTACGAACAGCTCACCGGAGTGGTCGCCCCGGACCTGGGACTTCCGCCCCAGGCCACGGATCCCGAGGGCACCCCGGTGGACTTCGAGGACGAGGCGGCCCTGGCGGCACGCTTCCCGATGCTGTGGGACCGCTTCGGCGCCGCCTGAGCCGCCTGCCGCATCCGGCCGGGACTTCTTAACCTCTGGCCTCTGGCCTCTGGCCTCTGGCCTCTGAAGGGAGTTTCTTCTCAGAAGTGGGTTCCGCCGTCGATACGGATCTCCGTACCGGTGATGAACGCCCCGTCCTCGGAACCGAGCATCGCGACGACGCCCGCCACGGTGTCCGGGCTGGCGAATCCCTCTCCGAGGGCCGGGGAGAGCTTCATGAAGAGCGACATGTCCGCGTCGGCGGGCAGCCCCGGGCCGTTGCCGCTCGTCATGTCGGAGGAGATCGAGCCCGGCGCGACGGCGACGAACCGCACCCCCTGCTTGCTGTACTCGCTCGCCAGGGCGTGGGTCATCGACTGGATGCCGCCCTTGCTCGCGGCGTAGGCCGCCATGTACGGGTGCGCGAAGCTCGCCGAGGTGGACGAGAAGTTCACGACGACCGGCCCGTCGCCCGCCAGCAGGGCCGGTATCGCCTCGCGGACCATCAGGAACGTGCCGGTGAGGTTGACCGCGATGATCCTGTTGAAGAACTCCAGCGTGGTCTTGTGCGTGTGCTCGGAGCGCAGGATGCCGGCCGCGTTCACCAGGACGTCGAGACCGCCGAGCGTGTCGACCGCCGAGGCCACACCGGCGCGTACCGCCGCCTCGTCGGAGATGTCCAGGGTCATGGTGGTGAGGCGGTCCGCGGTGCCGTCTGCCACGGCCGTGTCGTACGTGCCCTGGAGTCCCGTCTCGCTGACGTCGGCGGCGGCGACGCGGCCGCCCTCGGCCAGGATGCGGTGGACGGTGGCCCGGCCGATGCCCGAGCCGCCGCCGGTGATGAGGGCGCGACGGCCTTCGTAGCGGTTCATGTGATGTCTCCCGATTCCGGATCGATCCGTCGGTGGGTCCCCGCCGGATGCTCCGATGAACGTCCCGGTGGATATCCGGGTGGATATCCCGATGCGTGTCCACCGTACGTCTAGGTGGCACGTTTTGCCACAACGGCATTTCGCGCATCTTTGTTCCGTCCGCACGGTTGCCGCCGGGGTAATCTGCTGGGAATGAGTCCTCAGCAGCCGTCCCTCACCGAACGCCGCAAGGCCGCGACCCAGCTGGACATCGCACGGGCGGCCGCGGCGCTCTTCACCGAGCGCGGGCCCGACGGCACCACGGCCGAGGACATCGCCCACCGGGCGGGCGTGGCGCTGCGCACCTTCTACCGGTACTTCCGCTCCAAGCAGGACGCGGTGGGGCCGCTGCTGTCCGGTGGCGGAGAGCGCTGGCGGGCTCTGCTCGAAGCGGCGGAGCCCGGTTCCCCGTTCGCCGAGGTCCTGGAGCGCGCCGTCACCGACGCGCTGGCCGCGCCGGACGCGTCGGCCGTCGAGCAGCTCACCTGGACACGCGGCCTGCTCCGGGCGGCCGACGGCGATCCGGCGCTGCGAGCCGTCTGGTACCGGGTCAATCAGGATTCCGAGGAGCGGCTGCTTCCGGTGCTGGCCCGGCTGGCGGGCCGGGGCGCGGACCCGCTGGAGGTACGGCTCGCCGCCGCGGCCGCCACGGCCGCGGTACGGGTGGCGCTCGAAGCGTGGGCCCGGACCGACGCACCGGCGACCGGCCCCGGCTCGCCCGCCGCGCTCGCGGTGCGCTGCCTGCATGAACTCATGGGCGGAACACGGCTGTTCAAGGGGTGAGCGAGCGCCCCATCAGGATGTCGTCGACGTAGCGACCGTTCAGGAAGAACTCCCCGCTCAGCACGCCCTCCACGACGAAGCCCTCCGACGCGTACAGGGCGCGGGCGGGGGCGTTGTGCCCGAGCACGCGCAGCGTGATCCGGTTGGCGCCCTGGCGCCGCGCCTCGGCGAACGCGGCCCGCAGCAGGGCCCGTGCGACGCCGTTGCCGCGTGCCCAGTCGGCGACGGCGAGGCCCTGTATCTGCCGTACGTGCGCGTTGCAGACCAGCGGGGTCGGCGGAACGAGCCGGATGTACCCGGCGATACGAAGCCCCTCGGAATCGTCCGCCGCCCCCGGCTCCGCCCCCGCCTTCGCCTCCGCCACGAGAAAGTCCTCGGGCCGGTGCCGCTCGTCGTAGAAGGAGTCGTACGGCGGCTGCGCCCGCGGCTGCACGGCGTGCAGCGTCGACCAGGTGGCCCGGTCGAGCTCCCCCAGCTCGTCGTTGTCGGCGAGCAGGGCGTGACGGACGGGGAGGAGGGAGAGCGAGGCCATGCCATCACTGTGCCACGCAGCGATTTCGTGGGACTCATGGGGCAGGATGGGGCCATGCTGCGCTCCCGTATCGCCGTCAGCGGATCGACCGGACTCATCGGAGCGGCGCTGGTGCGCTCGCTGCGGGCCGACGGGCACGAGGTGGCCCGCCTGGTGCGGCGGCGGGCCGCCGCCGGCGACGAGGTGGAGTGGGATCCCCACCGGGGCTACGTCGATGTGGCGGGCCTGGTCGGCTGCGACGCCGTGGTCCACCTCGCCGGTGCCGGGGTCGGCGACCACCGCTGGACCGAGGCGTACAAGCGCGAGATCCGCGACAGCCGGGTGCTGGGAACGGCCGCGATCGCCGAGGCCGTGGCCTCGCTCGACACTCCGCCCGAGATCCTGCTGTCCGGGTCCGCCATCGGCTTCTACGGCGACACCGGGGACCGCGCGGTGGACGAGAGCGCGCCGCCCGGCGACGGTTTCCTGCCGTCCGTGTGCGAGGAGTGGGAGGCGGCCACCGCCGCCGCCGAGGAGGCGGGCGTACGGACGGTGCACGCGCGCACCGGACTGGTGGTCGCCCGCCGGGGCGGGGCCTGGGGCAGGCTCTTCCCGCTGTTCAAGGCCGGGCTGGGCGGGCGGATGGGCAACGGCCGCCAGTACTGGAGCTTCATCGCGCTGCACGACCATGTCGCGGCCCTGCGCCACATCCTCGATACCCGCACACTGTCCGGACCGCTGAACCTGACCGGGCCCGACCCCGTCACCAACGCCGAGGTGACCGCCGCGATGGGCCGGGTACTGCGCCGTCCGACCCTCTTCACCGCCCCCGCGCCCGCGCTGCGCCTCGCGCTGGGGGACTTCGCACAGGACGTGCTGGGCAGCCAGCGCGTCCTGCCGGGGCGGCTCCTGGACTCGGGATTCACCTTCGCCTTCCCCGGAATCGACGCCGCCATCCGCGCGGCTCTGCGCTGACGGTCTCCCACCGGCGGGAAGGCCGCGACGACGTGTGCGACCCCGTGCACCCGTTGCCGGCCGCGCGCGACTGTACCTGTATCGGCCATCCTCCTACCCTCGACCCGAACTCCGGCATTCCGGGGGCCTGTTGGGGGCAAGAGCCCCCCACCAGTCGCGCCGACTCGGGGAGGGTCCTGTGCTCAGCACGGCACATCACGCGGACGTGGTCATCATCGGGGCCGGGATAGCCGGCCTGTCAGCTGCCCATCAACTGACCAGCGCGGGGGTCAGCGTCACCGTCCTGGAAGCCGCCCCCCATGTCGGCGGCCGGATGGTCACCCACGAAGTGGACGGGTTCCGGCTCGACCACATCGGTCCCCTGCTCAGCACCGCACTTCCGGAGTTGCGGCTCACCCCCGGACTCGACGCACTGGTGCTGCGGGAGTTCTCGCCCGGAGTCCTCGTCCACAGCGAGGGCCGCCGCTACCGCACCGGCGACATCAGGAGCACGAGGGGCGCACTCCGGGCCGTGCGCATCCGGTCGAGCGCCTCCCGTGCACCGCACGGCGTGCACCGCGGTGACTCACGGGGCGGCCCCCGGGGCGGCGCGATGGCGGGGGCGATCGACCGGGCCAGGCTGGGCGGAGCGCTGTCCCGGCTCGCCACCGTCCCGGCGGGCCGGCTCCTGACCCGGCCGGAGAGGACCGCGCTGGCCGCCCTGCCAGCGTACGGTCTCCCCGCCCGTACGGTCGACGGGTTTCTGCGCCCCCTGCTCTCGGCACTGCTCAGCGATCCGTCGCTCACCACGTCGAGCCGGTGCGCCGACCTCGCCCTGCGCAGTTACGCGCAGGGCGGGCTCTGCGTACCCGAGGGCGGCTCGGCGGCGCTCCCGGAACTGCTGGCGGCCGCCCTGCCGCCGGGCACCGTACGGACGGGAGTCCATGTCACCGCCGCCGACATCACCTCGGTGCGCACCGAGGAACACGGTGAACTGGGCTGCCGCTCCCTGCTGCTGGCCACCGGGGCGGGTGCCGCCGTCGAACTGCTGCCGGGACTGCGGACGCCGTCCTTCCATCCGGTGACGGTCCTTCACCACACGGCGCCCGCTCCCCCGCCGACGGGCCGCTCGCTGCTGCTGGACGCCGACCGTTCGGGGCCGGTCGCGTACACCGCCGTGATGAGCGAGGTCGACCCCTCGCGAGCTCCCCGGGGCCGGACGCTGATCAGCTCGACGGTGCTCGGCACCCCGCCGCCGGACCTCGACCGCTCGGTGCGCACCCATCTCGCGGCGCTGTACGGCACCCCGACGGACGACTGGGAGCTGCTGGCCACCCATCACGACCCGGAGGCGGTCCCGGCCATGGCGCCCCCGCACGACATGCGCCGCCCGGTACGGCTGCTCGCCGGGCTGTACGTGTGCGGCGACCACCGCGACACGAGCACGGTCCAGGGCGCGCTGTACTCGGGGCGCCGCGCGGCTTCGGCGATCCTCGCCGACCTGGGCATACGGAGGGAGTACGGGGCCGGGGCCACGCTGCCCGAGGCGGCGTAGGCCCGGCCACGCGCACAGGCCGGCTTCCGACAGTGCTCTGCGAGCCCCGCTCACCGAGCGGCCCGGCCCCGCGCACAGGTCGGCCGGGGTTCAGCTCACCGTGCCCGCCCTCGCGGCTCCGGGCGCCCGCGACTGCCACCGGCTCCTCGCCGCCCGGTGGCACGCCGCTCCCGGCCGGGTCAGCCGAGGGTGGCGACCCGGTCGCGGTATCCCCGTACCGCGGCCGCGTCCCGGTACGGCTCCAGACGGCGCTCGAACTCCCGGACGTACTCCGTCGCGCGGGCCGAGCGCATCTCGGACGCCTGCTGGGCCGCCTCGGCACCCAGCAGGCATGCCTGGTCCAGTTCACCGAGCCCGAGGCGCGCGGTGGCGAGCACCACGCGGCAGAACAGCCTGCTGCGGGCGTACGCGGGGGCGCGCAGCTGGAGCGAGCGCTCCGCGTGCTGGGCCGCGGCCCGGTACTGCTGGAGATCCCGGTGGCAGTGCCCGAACTCGTCGGCGAGCTGGGCCTCGTCGAAGAACCGGGCCCAGTGCGGCAGCTCGTCACCGGGGCGCGAGGACTCCAGGGCGCGCTCGGCGCGGGCCAGCGCGGCGACGCACGCCCGCGCCTCACCGAGCACCCCGTGGCCGCGCGCCTCCACCGAGTGGAGCAGTGCCTGGGCGACGGGCGGGGCCGAGGAGCCGATGCCCTGCTGGGCGACGCGCGCGAGCTGGACGGCCTCCCGCCCGTGCCCGAGGTAGACCGCCTGCCGGCTCATGGTGATCAGCACATAGGCGCCGTAGCCCCGGTCACCGGCCGCCTGCGCGAGCCGCAGGGCCTGGACGAAGTAGCGCTGGGCGAGGCCGTGCGCGGTGATGTCGTACGAGGTCCAGCCCGCCAGCCGGGTCAGGTCGGCGGCGGCCGAGAACAGCCTGCGGCCGGTGGTCTCGTCGTAGCTCCCCCGGAGCATCGGCTCGGCCTCGTGCTCCAGGTACCGCACGAGTGCCTGCCGGGCATGACCGCCGCCGTAGGCGTTGTCGAGGGTGCGGAAGAGCTCGCCGACCGAGCGGAGGGCGGCGACGTCCCCGTTGCCGACCCGCTGTCCCGGTTCGCGGTCGGTGGAGCGCTGCCGGGGCACGACGGGCGGCATCGGAACGGGCGGCATCGGAGGTGCGGGAGGGCGCACATAGCCGGGGCCCGTCGTAGCGCCGCCGCGGCTGCGCTGCCCGCCCACGACGGTGGAGCGGTGGAGCGATGCGCCCGGCGCGGCCGCGCCCATCGGGCCGGAGGATCCGCCGGCTCCCCCGGCCCCGGCCGTCCTGCGGGGTGCTCCAGGCGGCGCCGGGGCCGGAGCCGCCGCACCGGGCACGGGCGCGCCCTGATCCGGCGACTCGTCGTTCCCCACCCACTCGTCGGCCCGCCCGATCAGCCAGTCCCGGCTGGGCACGACCAGGCCGGCCGGGGTGAAGGCGATCTTGCGCAGCTCCGCGTGGCTGCCCGAATCCTTGCGCCAGAGACCGCTGACGATGTCGACCGCCTCGGCCGGGGTGGCCGCGAACTCCAGTCCCGCGTAGACGGGCGCACACGCGTCGAGGCCCAGATCCTGCGCGGAGAGCCGGCGCCCCAGCCGCCGGGTGAAGACCTCGGCGATCAGCGCGGGCGTGGTTCCCCGCGGCTGCTGGCCCCGCAGCCAACGGGTCACCGAGGTCTTGTCGTACCGCAGGTCGAGGCCGTGTTCGAGGCCGAGTTGATCGACCCGGCGGGCCAGGCCGGCGTGGGAGAAACCGGCTTCCGCGATGAGTGAGGCGAGTCGGCGGTTGGGGGTGCGCTGCGGGGGTCGTTCCGACATCAGCTGTACGGTCTCCTGCCTTCGGGGCCCGGCGGGCAGCCCTTATGGAACGGCGCGAATTTAGCGGCCTCCTGGGCAATGACAGCCGCATTTGCTCCACATTCATCCGATCGTGTGAGGATTGCGGGCAGAGCTGACGGGAACAACCTGCCGGATCGCCCGTTCCGGAGCGGCCGTACAGTGGCTCGGGGCGCGATCAGTGCAGGGTGAACGTGACTCCGGGGACACCCCCCGGCTCCCGGCACCACGACTAGGAAGGCATCCCCGTGAGTGAGCTGCGGTTCGTCCGTCTGGGGTTCGGCGAGGAAGCGGTCGAGTACCAGGCGGCCTGGCAGAAGCAGCGCGAGGTGCACGCGGCCCGGTTCGAGGACACGGTCCCCGACACCTGCCTGCTCCTTGAGCACCCGCCCGTCTACACGGCGGGGCGGCGCACCGCCGACAGCGAGCGCCCGCTGGACGGCACTCCGGTGGTCGACGTGGACCGCGGCGGCAAGATCACCTGGCACGGCCCGGGGCAGCTCGTGGGCTACCCCATCCAGAAACTGCCGCGCCCGGTCGACGTCGTCGCGCATGTCCGCCGTCTGGAGGACGCGCTGATCCGCACGGCCGCCGACTTCGGCCTGGAGACCTCCCGGATCGAGGGCCGCAGCGGCGTCTGGGTGCTGGGCGACCCGGTCGAGGAGCGCCGGGCGGCCGGTGGGCTCTCGCTCGACTTCGACCCGAGGCTCCAGGACGAGGAGTTCGACCCCCGGCTGAACGGCCCCGAGTACGCGCCCTCCAACGCGGGCCAGCGCCGCGAGGACCGCAAGCTCGCCGCGATCGGGATCCGGGTCGCCAAGGGTGTGACTATGCACGGTTTCGCCCTGAACGTGAACCCGGACAACACCTGGTTCGACCGGATCGTGCCCTGTGGCATCCGGGACGCGGGCGTCACCTCGCTCAGCGACGAGCTGGGCCGCGAGATCACCATCGCGCAGGTGCTTCCGGTCGCCGAGAAGCACCTCAGGGACGTCCTGGAGAACGCGGACCTCGCCCCCCGGGTGGTCGAGTCTGCGAGGGCCGAAGCCCGGGCGTAGGCCGTTCGGGGGAATAGGCCCCGCCGGCCACAGGTTGGCCAGGCGTAAGACCGTTTGAACTACGGGCGTACCCTGGTGTTCGCCGAAGAATCGAATGCAGTGAGAGCAAAGGGGAGTGCCGGAGTGTCCGCTGTCGCACCCGACGGGCGCAAGATGCTGCGCCTGGAGGTCCGGAACAGCCAGACCCCCATCGAGCGCAAGCCCGAGTGGATCAAAACCCGGGCGAAGATGGGCCCCGAGTACAACCAGTTGCAGAAGCTCGTGAAGAGCGAGGGGCTGCACACGGTCTGCCAGGAGGCGGGCTGTCCCAACATCTTCGAATGCTGGGAGGACCGCGAAGCCACCTTCCTCATCGGTGGCGACCAGTGCACCCGGCGCTGTGACTTCTGCCAGATCGACACGGGCAAGCCGCAGGCGCTGGACCGCGACGAGCCCCGCCGCGTCGGCGAGTCGGTCGTCACGATGGACCTGAACTACGCCACCATCACCGGCGTCGCCCGCGACGACCTGGAGGACGGCGGTGCCTGGCTGTACGCCGAGACCGTGCGCCAGATCCACGCGCTGACGGCGGAGCGGGAGGCGGGCGCGACCAAGGTCGAGCTGCTGATCCCCGACTTCAACGCGGAGCCCGAGCAGCTCGCAGAGGTCTTCTCCTCGCGCCCCGAGGTGCTCGCGCACAACGTGGAGACGGTGCCGCGGATCTTCAAGCGGATCCGCCCCGGTTTCCGTTACGAGCGTTCCCTGGAAGTCATCACGCGGGCCCGTGAGGCCGGTCTGGTGACCAAGTCCAACCTGATCCTCGGCATGGGCGAGACCCGTGAGGAAGTCAGCGAGGCGCTCCAGGACCTGTACGACGCGGGTTGCGAGCTCATCACGATCACGCAGTACCTGCGGCCGTCCGTACGGCACCACCCGGTCGAGCGCTGGGTGAAGCCGCACGAGTTCGTGGAGCTGAAGGACGAGGCCGACGCGATCGGCTACTCCGGAGTGATGTCGGGGCCGCTGGTGCGTTCCTCGTACCGCGCCGGGCGTCTTTTCCAGCAGGCGATGGAGGCGCGCGGCGCCGCCACCGCGGCCCCCGCGGCCGCACCCGCCGTGTGAATCCGCGCACAAGTCACTACTGAGCGGTAATGGTTCGTCCGACGCGGCCCGTACGCTCCCCGCAGGTCGGGGACGCGTATGGGCCGCGCCAACGTGCGCGCCGCCGGAATCAAGGTTTCATTGGTGTTTGACCGACCGGTCACGCACTGGTAACACCGAGCAGTGACCCTAGGTGGAACCGGCAGCAGCTCCCGCAGCGGCCGCCGTCACTGTTCGCCGCACGTCGCTCCGCCCCCATTCCGCGCATCCGCTCCGAGGGGAACACCACGATGCAGGCCGCGCCGGTCCGTGCCCACGCCATCCCGTCCGTCACCGATGCCCTCCGCGCCGTCGAGTCGCTGCTGCTGAGCAGCGGCCAGCGCACGGCCCGCCGCAACGCCTGGACAGCGGTCCTGGAGGACCGCCGCCGGGCCAAGGACCGGGTCGAGGCCCTGCACGTACTGGAGGCCGTGGCCGACCAGCGTTCCTAGGCCACGTAAACTTCTGTGCATGGCGAGGAAGGCAAACACTGAAGGCGCGGACAGCGCCGAGAACGCGGGGCGGCTCAAGCAGATCGCCCTGACCTACAAGATGACCAGGCGGACCGACTCCAAGATCGGTCTTGTCGTCGCGGGTGTGGGAATCGTCACCTTCGGTGTCCTCCTCGCCATCGGCTTCGTGGTCGGGCATCCGGTCTATCTGGGCATCCTGGGCTTCGTACTGGCCCTCCTCGCAATGGCGATCGTCTTCGGGCGGCGTGCCGAGCGGGCGGCCTTCGGGCAGATGGAGGGGCAGCCCGGCGCGGCGGCGGCCGTACTGGACCGGGTGGGCCGTGGCTGGACCACGACGCCCGCGGTCGCGATGAACCGCAGCCAGGACGTGGTGCACCGCGCCGTCGGCAAGGCCGGCATCGTGCTGGTGGCCGAGGGCAACCCGAACCGGGTGAAGTCACTCCTGGCGGCCGAGAAGAAGAAGATGGCCCGCATCGTGATCGACGTACCGGTGCACGACATCATCGTCGGTGACGGCGAGGGCCAGGTGCCGCTGAAGAAGGTCCGCACCAAGATGCTGAAGCTGCCCCGCGTCCTGTCCGGCCCGCAGGTGACCGCGGCCAACGACCGGCTGCGGGCGATGGGCGACCTGATGAGCAACATGCCGCTGCCGAAGGGGCCGATGCCCAAGGGCATGCGGATGCCGCGCGGCGGAAAGATGCGCTGACCGCGCCGGACGCGAGAAGGCGGCCCCGGAATCCGATCGGCTCGATCGGATTCCGGGGCCGCCTTCTCGTCTCCGTACCGCCGGCGTGCGCGTCGGCTCAGCTGGGGAACCGCCGGCGTGCGTGGTGGCTCAGCCGCGGACCTGAACGGCGCGGGCGAGCCGGTCGTGCAGTCCGCGCCCGTCGCGGTCCCAGACCAGGGCGGGGATCACCAGGAGGAGCAGGACGCTCCGCAGGATCACCCGCCCGAAGCCGAGCCGGCCACCGCCCTCGGCGACGACCCGCAGCCCGAGGATGCGCTTGCCGGGTGTGGAACCGATGGTTCCGACGGTCAGCACGCTCAGCACGAGGAAGACGCCGAGCGCCCAGTTGCCCGCCGCCTGCTGGTCACCGCGAGCGAGCAGCCCGTATGCGATCAGCATGCAGAGCGACCAGTCGATGAAGAGGGCGCCGAAACGGCGGCCGAGCGGGGCCACGGCCCCCGGTCCCTCCTCGGGCAGACCGAGCCTCTTGCCCCGGTAGCCGAAGTCGGCACCCATCTCCTCGGCGGCCGCACGCGGCCCGGAGAGCCACGATCCGATTGCTTGCCTGTTGTCCACCCGACCACGGTACTGCGCCCCCTTCCGCGACCGGCCGGGCGGGGCACCGATACACGTCGCCGAGGTGCTGCTCACACCCGCCCCGGTTAACTTGGGCGAAACAAATGGGTCATGCTTGAGAAATCCCGCCTGCCTATGGTCGGGTCCAGCGTGTGCCACCGCACTGGCGCACAAGAAGCTGCAACCCCGTCCCGCCCGGGCCGGGAGTAGGAGGAGTTGGATGTTCCAGAACGCCGACGAAGTGCAGAAGTACGTCGCGGACAACGACGTCAAGTTCATCGACGTCCGCTTCTGCGACCTGCCCGGGGTGATGCAGCACTTCACGATCCCGGCAGCGTCCTTCGACCCGGCCGAGGAACTCGCCTTCGACGGTTCGTCGATCCGCGGCTTCCAGGCCATCCACGAGTCCGACATGGCCCTCCGCGCGGACCTGTCGACGGCTCGGGTGGACCCGTTCCGCCGCGACAAGACGGTCAACATCAACTTCTTCATCCACGACCCGATCACCGGCGAGCAGTACAGCCGTGACCCGCGCAACGTGGCCAAGAAGGCCGAGGCGTACCTCACCTCCACCGGCATCGCCGACACGGCGTACTTCGGTCCCGAGGCCGAGTTCTACGTCTTCGACAACGTCCGCTTCCAGACGTCGGCGAACGAGAGCTTCTACCACATCGATTCCGAGGCAGGCGCCTGGAACACCGGTGCGACGGAGAACAACCGCGGCTACAAGGTCCGCTACAAGGGCGGCTACTTCCCGACCCCGCCGGTCGACCACTTCGCCGACCTGCGTGCCGAGATCTCCCTGGAGCTGGACAAGAACGGCCTCCAGGTCGAGCGCCAGCACCACGAGGTGGGCACCGCCGGCCAGGCCGAGATCAACTACAAGTTCAACACGCTGCTGGCCGCGGCCGACGACCTGATGCTCTTCAAGTACATCGTGAAGAACGTCGCCTGGCGCAACGGCAAGACCGCGACCTTCATGCCGAAGCCGATCTTCGGCGACAACGGCTCGGGCATGCACGTCCACCAGTCCCTGTGGGCCGGCGGCGACCCGCTGTTCTACGACGAGCAGGGTTACGCGGGCCTGTCGGACATGGCGCGCTACTACATCGGCGGCATCCTCAAGCACGCCCCGTCGCTGCTGGCCTTCACCAACCCGACGGTGAACTCGTACCACCGCCTGGTCCCCGGCTTCGAGGCCCCGGTCAACATGGTCTACTCGCAGCGCAACCGCTCCGCCGCGATGCGTATCCCGATCACGGGCTCGAACCCGAAGGCCAAGCGCGTCGAGTTCCGCGCCCCGGACCCGTCCTCGAACCCGTACCTCGCCTTCTCGGCGCTGCTGATGGCGGGCCTCGACGGCGTGAAGAACAAGATCGAGCCGGCCGAGCCGATCGACAAGGACCTCTACGAGCTGGCTCCCGAGGAGCACGCCAACGTCCAGCAGGTCCCGACCTCGCTCCCGGCCGTCCTCGAAGCACTGGAGGCGGACAACGAGTACCTCCAGGCCGGCGGCGTCTTCACGCCCGACCTGATCGAGACGTGGATCGACTACAAGCGCACGAACGAGATCGCCCCGATCCAGCTGCGCCCGCACCCGCACGAGTTCGAGCTGTACTTCGACCTCTAGAGAGCGGGCCCGCGAGGGCACGGATCGAGGGCCGTCACCCCGTTAGTTCCGGGGTGGCGGCCCTCGCTGCTTTGTTTCCGGGCTCCGTGTGCGGCAGCGGGCCTCTTGGTCTCCGAACAGTGCTCGTGATCAGTGACCTGCGGCGATTGTTGCGGCGGAGCGCTGATTCGGCCTTCCTTTGCCGGCTGGCGATGGGGTGCGCCGGTCTTGGCCCGGCGTCCTGCGGACTGTGTGTGGATCTTGGCCACCCGGTCCCCGAAGCGTGCGCCCGCGCGTGCGGGAGCCGTTCTTCTCGGCTGTCGGCCGCACCTGCGGTTCGTCCACGAGACGGGAGCGCGAGATGTTGGGTTACCTTGGGTGCGGCGCTGCTGCGGCAGCGTGTCTCGCCACATCCGGTCCCGGCGCCGGAGCGAGCAGTGGGCTCTTGAGAGTCATCCGCAGTTGGCAGTCAGCACGCATCCGGACATCCGATCCGTCTCTCCTGTCGTCGCCGGGCGGCACATGGAAGGGGCTACGTATGTCCAGGTCACGCAACACCAACCGGCTGGCCAAGAAGATCCGTGATCACACGTCGCTGACGCTCTCGACCGCTTCCAGGCTGGCACAGCAGGCCAATGTCTACTGCGGGTCCTCGGTCGCGGATGCCCCCGCCCCGTATCAGCGCCGCCTGGAAGCACACGTTGCGCACGTGCTGGCAAGCCGCTTCCAGGATCGCCAGCTCAACGGCGCCCTCCTCGGAGTTCGAGAGGCCCAGCCGGAAGACCAGGGTCTGAAGCTGACTCTTGACTCCGATATGGCCGACGATGTGCTGCGTGAGCTGCTCCCGCGGTTTGATCACTACTACGGAGGTATCCGCGGAATCCCCGGACTGCGTGTCCGCGGGAGCAACAGGCAATTGGTGCTCCACGACGCTCTCAGCTCTGCGCGAGTCACCCTGGTGCGACCCGATCGCGGCCCCATGCGTCTGCCGTCCGCCCGTGATGGGGAGGTGCTTCTGTGGACAGGAGGCCCCGAAAGCCTCTCTCACGACGAAGGGCAGGAAGCCGAGGATTGGGTGGGCTCGCGAGCGATTCGTGACCTACAGGTACGCGACGTGCTGTTGAGTCGAATTCTGCGCTTCGCCGGCGTGGTCAACAGGACGGCGGAGCCACACGGGTTCGCCAACTGCTACACGCATCACTCCGGCGATCTTGTGATCGAGTGGTGCTGCGGTGACACCGTGGAAACCCTCTGCGCAAACCTCTTGGCTCACGGCTTCGCTCACGGTCTCCCTCGGGAGAAGGCGATCAGGTTGCTCTCTCGTCACTCAGCTCATCTCGGCGAACGCACAGTGATCTTGAATCGCCACGGTTCGTGTCTGTACGGCGGCGAGGCGCAGGAGGTCGCGGAGTACATCAGGAAGGGATACGGCTCGTGACCCTGTCCGTGGTGATGCTCGGAGTGTCGGCGTGCGCAGTCCTGGGTGTCATCGTGCGCTGTGGGCGGGACGTGGCAGTGTTGCGCCACTTGGAGCGCCTTCTTGATGGCTGCGACCAAGGCCAACGAGTTGAGGTCTGCCGGATCCTCGCCGCTTCCCTGCATGGGGTCGGGAGAGCGGAAGCTCGGGACGAGCAGCCGCCAGGTGAGCCGACGGCGCCGTAAGAACGCCGGCCTCCTGGGTGCTGAGGAATTGCACACGCGTTGACCGAGGGCCGTCACCCCGTTTGTTCCGGGGTGGCGGCCCTCGGGCGTCGGTGGCCGGCCGGCGCCGTCAGTGGCGCAGGGCCGTTGCCACCTCTGCCGTGACGTCTCCGTCGAGCTTGCGGTTGCTGCGGGCCGTGGCGTCCTTGGGTGTGGCGGGCCGGGCGTCGTCGACCGTGACGACCGTGGTGTCGAGCAGGTTGCCGCCCTTGTCATGGAAGTTGATCTGCACGGCGTAGGACTTGGCCGAGTCGGTGCCGTTGGTCACGGTGAACTCCGCCGTGGAGCGGCCGTCGCCGTCCTTGCCCACCGTGCCGAGCTCGATGTCGCCCTTGGCGTCGACGCCATCCTTGAATTCGTTCAGTTTGTCCTGTGCGGCGGCCGTGGCGGAGGCGACCACGTCGGAGCCCCTGGATGCCACCGAGGAGGCTGCCGACGCGGCCTTGGAGACCGCGCCGGAGGGGCTGTTCCCGTCGTCCGAACAGCCCGCGGCGGCCGATGCCACGGCCGCGGCCAGCAGCACGGCCCGTACGCCTCGTACGCCTCGCCCGGTCATATGCGCCTCCCAGCACTCGCGATGGTCCCAGTCAAGGCCGCCGGGGGCGGGGCCGCATGCCGGGTACGCCGACCGGGGCATGGCTGTGCCCCCGGTCTCCCGGGGGCACAGGTCCAGGTGGGTCAGCGGCCGTAGCGGATCAGGGTGCGGACCATGCGGCACGTGGTGTCGGACGGCGGGTGGATGCCGAGGTGTTCGGCGGTGGTACGTATCTTGTGGTTGCTGGCGCTGGCCGGCTGATACACGCCCGTGTCGAGCAGGGCGATCGCCAGGCGCATCGCCTTGAGCCGACGGTTGTGGGAGACGTACCACTCGCGGGGGCGTCCCGCGGGAAGCCTCTTCTTCTGCAGTGGCTTCGGCAGCGGCGGGTGGAAGGGCATGGCGAGCTGAGTGTCGAGCGGCTTGGTCGTGACTGCGGCAACGGCCATCGGCAACCTCCTGGCACGGTCGTGGATCCCTCACGAACTACCCCCATTTTACTGCCCCCCACTGACAATCGCCCCTGGCCAGAGGGTATTTCGGCAACCCCTCCCGTAACCTGGGCCCCATGGAGATCTGGATCAATCCCGCCTGTTCCAAGTGCCGCAGCGCGGTGGACCTGCTCGACGCGGAGGGGGCCGACTACACCGTCCGGCGCTACCTGGAGGACATCCCCTCGCCCGACGAGATCCGGGCCGTGCTGGACCGGCTGGGGCTGGAGCCGTGGGACATCACACGCACCCAGGAGGCGGTCGCCAAGGAGCTGGGGATCAAGGAGTGGCCGCGGGAGGACGGTTCGCGGGAGCGGTGGATCGCGGCGCTCGCCGGGCACCCGAAGCTGATCCAGCGGCCGATCATCACCGCGGACGACGGCAGCGCCGTCGTGGCGCGTACGGACGAGGCGGTCCGGGAAGCACTCGGGCGTTGAGATCCGGCCGGCCCGCCTGTACGGAGAGAGCCCCCACGAGCACGCGCGCCCGTCAGCATCTGCCCGCCGTCCGGATCGCGGAGCCGCGGGCCGAGCGGGAGAGCCGGCCGGAGCCGCGGGCCCGGCTGAGGTGAACGGCGGCCGGAGCGGCTCAGCGCTCGTCCGTGCCCGCACGCTTGGCGGTGGCAAGCGCGATCCGGTTCCAGGTGTTGATGGTGAGGATCAGCGCGAGCAGCTGGGCCAGTTCCGGCTCGTCGAAGTGCGTCGCGGCCCGCTCGTACACCGCGTCGCTCACCCCGCCGTCCGCGACCCGGGTGACCGCGTCGGTGAGGGCGAGGGCCGCCTGCTCCTTCTCCGTGAAGAAGTGGGCCGCCTCCTGCCACACGGCGACCATGTGCAGCCGCTCCTCGCTCTCGCCCGCCCTACGGGCGTCGGTGGTGTGCATGTGGAGGCAGTACGCGCAGTGGTTGAGGTGCGAGGAACGGATCTGCACCAGCTCCACCAGGGCGGGGTCCAGCCCCTCGCGGGCCGCCGCGTCGAGGCCGATCACGGCCCGGAAGACCTTCGGGACGGCCTTGGCGAAATTGAGCCGGACGGTGGTGGCGGCGGTGGCGGTGCGGTCGTTCGTCTTGATCTCTGTCGTCGTCATGGGTACGAATCTATGAGCACGGGCGACCGGACATGGGGTGCATTCGCATGGCAGTTTCGTGGGTCAATTCGGCTGAGGTCCTCGGCAGTGATCTGCCGCTGGAGCTGTCCGGTACGGGCAACCGGCGGGCCGTCCTGATGCGGGCCCTGCGCGAGGCGATCCGCTCCGGCCGGCTCGCCCCCGGCACCCGGCTGCCGCCGTACCGTTCGCTCGCCGCCGATCTGGGGCTGGCCCGCAACACGGTCGCCGACGCGTACGCGGAGCTCGTCGCCGAGGGGTGGCTCGCCGCCCGGCAGGGCTCGGGCACCCGGGTCGCCGAGCGCACCGCGCCCCGCACCCCGGTCGGCAGGCCGCGCACCCCGGAGCGGTCCGCCCTGCCGGCCCACGATCTGGTCCAGGGCAGACCGGACCCGTCGGTCTTCCCCCGGACCGCGTGGCTGGCCTCGGCCCGCCGCGCGCTCACCCGGGCACCGCACGACGCCTTCGGGCCGGGCGATCCGCGCGGGCGGCCCGAGCTGCGGCGCGCCCTGGCCGGCTATCTGGCCCGGGTGCGCGGGGTGCGGGCCTCCCCCGAGCGGATCGTCCTCTGCTCGGGGGCCGCCCACGGGCTGCGCCTGCTGGCGGAGGTGCTGGGCGGGCCATGGGCGGCGGAGGAGTACGGGCTGCCGTTCCATCGCGAACTGCTCGCCGGGCAGGGGGTCGGCACCCGGCCGCTGACCGTCGACGAACACGGCGCCCGGGTGGCGGAGCTGGGCAGGACGGACCGGGCCGTGCTGCTCACCCCGGCCCACCAGTTCCCCACCGGCGGGCCGCTGCGTCCCGACCGCCGGGCCGCCGCGGTCGACTGGGCGCGGGCCGCGGGAGCGCTGGTCGTGGAGGACGACTACGACGGTGAGTTCCGCTACGACAGGCAGCCGGTGGGCGCGGTTCAAGGGCTCGATCCCGAGCATGTGGTGCTGCTGGGGTCGGTGAGCAAGAGCCTCTCCACCACTCTGCGGATCGGCTGGCTGGTGCTGCCCGAGCGGCTGGTGGAGGCGGTGGTCGCGGCCAAGGGTGAGCGCGAGCAGTGGTCGAGCGCCACGGAGCAGCTGACGCTCGCGGACTTCGTGGAGTCGGGGGCGTACGACCGGCAGGTCCGCCGGATGCGCCAGCGTCACCGGCGCCGCCGCGACCAGCTCGTGGCGGCGCTGGAGCGGCGGGCGCCGCACGTCCGGGTCACCGGGATCTCGGCGGGCCTTCACGCGGTGCTGGAACTCCCGCCCGGCACCGAGCGCTCGGTGGTCCGGGCGGCCGCCTGGCAGGGGCTGGCCGTCGAGGGCCTCGCCGACTATCTGCATCCGAGTGCCCTCGCTCCTCGGGGCGGCGGCCGGGACGGGCTGGTCGTGGGGTACGCGACACCACCCGAGCACGCGTATCCGGAGGCGCTGGAGGCCCTGTGCCGCGCCCTGCCGCCCGTTCTCGGCTGAGGCGTGCCACGCGAACTCCGGCGCTGTCGGCCGGGTGATGCCGGGTGAAGGACATACAGACGCCGGAAGAATCCGTTCGCCGGAGCCGCGTGCCAGTCATTGACCGGAATGCGGTTCATCGCCGCCTTCGCCAGGTGGTCCCTCACCTCTCCGGGCAGATCGCAGGCACGGAATTCCCCGGTGGCTTTGTTCTTCGTGCCGCGCTGCCTGCCGGTGATCCGGTTCGGGCTGTTGCGCCACGCACCGGGGACGTCGGCCTCGGCCGCACCGCCGCGCCCGCTAGACCCCGTCGGGAGCCCCCAGGCCGGCCTCGGCCCGCGCGAGCAGTTCGGTGAGCCGCAGCCCGAACCGTACGTCGCAGGGGTGCGGCACTCCGGTACGTACCGATGCGGCCAGTGCGTCCACCGCCGCCCGGAACGGGTCCACCGCGCCGTCCCACCCCGGCAGGGTGACCGTCCCGTGTTCGCCCCTCAGCTCGATCTCGGTGCCTGCCGCGCCCAGGGGCGCGCTCAGCCCGAGCGTCACGGTGCTGGAGGCGCCGGAGGTGTGGCGGAGCACCAGGTGTGCGGTGTCGGCGGGTCCGCGGGCCGAGGTCACCTCCGTCACGTCGCCCAGTACCGGGATCAGGACCGAGAGCACATGCGGGCCGACGTCCCAGAGTCCGCCCTTGTCGCGGCGCCACGGGGAGGCGGCGTACTCGCTGGTGGAGTCCGGCCCGTACAGCGCGCCGAGCCACTGGGCGCGGGCGGTGAACCAGCCGTCCACCGCGGCCTGTTCGGTGATCCAGTCGGAGGTCGCGGTGGCGAAACGCAGGGTGCAGAAGACGATGGAGGCGACTCCCGACTCCGCCGCGGCGTCCGCCACCTCACGGGCCCCCGCCACGGTGGTCGCGACCGGCTTGTCCATCAGGAGATGGCATCCGGCTGCCGCCGCCCGCGCGGCCAGCGGGGCCTGTACGTCCGGCGGCAGCGCGAAGGCGACGGCGTCGCTCGCGGCGAACAGCGCGTCGATGCCCGCGTCGTCCGTGTACGCCCGTGTTCCATGGGCGGCGGCGAGTTCTTCCGCCGCTTCGGGGCGGCGGCCCCAGATCCCGCTCAGTTCCACGTCCGGGTGGGCGGCGAGGGCGGGGGCCTGGGTGTTGCGGGCCCAGGGGCCCGTGCCGAGCAGGCCGATGCGCAGGGGGGCGGTGGGTGTCGTCATACGGGCCAGTGTGCCCGGTCCGCTTATGGGGTGGCGGTGCGCGAAGGTGGGCGGATACGTTTCTCCGGCCGGCCGCGGGACTTCGGCTGCGACTTCCGGGACTTGCCTATGAAGCAGTGATTTCGCTGTTCGCGCCTCCATTCCCCGGCCGGCTCCCCGGTACCCGTACGGGCCGGTGAAGCAGCACGGGGGAATCCATGACCACGACAGACGCCGTTCCCGGGACCGCAGACGCCGTTGCCCCGGGCGCCGTTTCCGATGCCTCTGGCGCCGTTTCCGAGACCTTGGCCGACCTCGTCGCCGCCGAGGACGTGCTGCTCTTCGTCAATGCGGCGATCACCGCGACCGGGCAGCGTGAATTCCACTCGGGGGCGTACCAGCAGCAGTTGTCGCTGGACTTCCTGCATGAGTACGTACGGGTCAACTACCGCCGGGTGTACGCCTCTTCGCTCGCCCTGGACATCAACGACCACAATGCCGCGCTCATCGTACGGAGCCTGCTGGAGACCGCCGCCGACGCGAGTGCCGAGGAGCGGCGCACCGAGGGGCGGCTGATCGCGGCGCGGCTGGCGGTGCTGCCGCCGCAGCGCGTCTACCGGCTGTTCGGTGCGCTGCGCCGGGCCAAGGTCAACAACCGGCGCACGCGGGCGATCATGCGCGACTGGCTGGCCGCCCGGCCGGACCTGGCCCACGACGCGGTGAAGTACCGCGGCGGGCTGAAGACGGCCGCCCGCCACGTCCATCTGCGGTGCCCGGAGGGTGACGGGCCGCTGGGCGAGGTGGGTGCGTTCCTGTTCCGGTCAGGGAAGCAGCCGCGCTACCGGCACGGGCTGCTGGACGCCTGGCGCCGGGCCCACTACGAGCAGGGTGCCGTCCACGAGCTGCCGTTCACCGTCGCCGAGGGCTTCGCCGCCCGGCACGGGATGAAGCGTGAGGTGTTCCTGGAGCGGGCGGCGCCCGGGATGACGCGGCTGGAGCGGCTGCGCACCTTGGGGCAGCGGTCCACCGGCGCCGAGCCGCGGCGGCCCTCGGACATCGATCTGACCGTGATGCCGCTGACCCGGCTCGCCCTGTACGTACTGTCGCTCGGCTTCGACGTGCGGGCGGCCGACCGTGCGGAGCTGACCGGTGCGCTGCGTGCCGCGGCCCGCCGGGCGGCGGGTCCGTACGCCGGGAGCTGGGGGCGGGTGGCCGCCGTGCTCGACGACAGTTACTCCTCGTCCGGGTCGGGCCAGAAGCGCCGTCGTCCGCTCGCCGTGGCGCTGGCCTGCCATTTCCTGCTGGAGGCGCTGGCCGCACCCGGCGCGTACCGCCCGCTGTGGACTTCGGGCTCCACCGATCCGCTGCTCGTACGCCCCTGGGGGCCGACCCCGCTGGGGATGCGCGTCCTGGACGCGCTGGAGCCCGGTTCCGGAGGCGCGCCCGACCGGCTGATCATCGTGTCGGACGGCTGGGACAACGCGCCGCCCGGACTCGCGGGCGAGGTGCTGC
This sequence comes from Streptomyces sp. NBC_01237, assembly GCF_035917275.1. NCBI lineage: Bacteria > Bacillati > Actinomycetota > Actinomycetes > Kitasatosporales > Streptomycetaceae > Streptomyces > Streptomyces sp. NBC_01237. The sequence goes on from NZ_CP108508.1 coordinate 2,375,190, forward strand.
GGGTGTGGCGGACGCGGCTGGATCCCGGGCGGCGGACGGCGGCCGTGCACCTGAACCCCGTATACGACGCGGACGGTTTCGATGTCCGCCGGCTGGCACCGAGTGTGCCGACGGCAGGGGTCCGGGACGCGGAGGATCTGCCGTCGCTGGTGGAGATCGCGCAGTTCGCGGAGGGGCGTACGGGGCTCGGTGAGCTGTACGCGTACCTGGACCGGCAGGTGGCGCGCTTCCTGGACGGCGGGGCGGGCGACGAGGTACGGATGGAGGGGACGGCACGGTGAACAGGCTGGATCTGGGCGGCCTCGCGGTCCGGCCCGCGCAGGTGTGGGGCGGCGTCCGGCTGGTCCCGCTGGTACGCGAGGAGCCGGTGGCGGGCCTGCGGCTGCACCGGGAGGTCTACGGGGGCTTCGGCGCGGGCCTGGTGGAGGCCGGCCCGCGCACGCACTACGCCTCGTACATCCCGCACGGTCTCGTCGCCGACTGGTCGGGCGAGGGGGCGCAGTCGGCGGCGTACGGTACGCAGCTCGACGACGGCACCCCGGCGCGCACGGTCCGGCTGCCGAAGTACCGGCATCACCGGATGGCCAAGCGGCGGCCCGGCGACCGGCTGCGCTTCCTGCCGCTGCACCTGGCCCTGGAGGGCTATCTCGCCCTGCACTTCGGCGGCCCCTCGGTCGCCTGGGAGGAGTGGTCGCGCCAGGCGCTGCGCGAGGGGCTCTCGCCGCGCGCCGAGGACGCCTACCTCGGCTGGTCGGTGCGCGGCCTCGGTGACGCGCTGCGGATCTTCGAGATCCATCCCGGCCAGTGCGGCGTCATGGTGTACGTCTCCGACGCGCTCGCCGCCGCCTTCGTGCTGCCGCACCCGGAGGACTACCGGCTGCTGCACGCCACGCTGGTGGAGGACCTGTTCGGGGAGCTGGTGCACCAGTACGCGATGTACGGGGCGCCGGTGGCGGAGTTCGGGGCGCGGATCCGGGACGGCGCCGGTCTGCGGACGCTGGATGATCTGCGGGCTGCCGCGCGGGCGCAGGAGCGGGCGTGGACGGAGGCGCACGACACCCTGTTCGCACGGGAGCTGCTGGATTCGTCGTACGGGTTCGACCGGGTGTACCGGATGGGTTCGTTCACCCTGTGGCGGTTCCTGCCTCCGTTCGTACGGGACGGGAGCGGTCAGCACATCGGGGAGACGATCACCGACCACCGCGGGCAGGTCGCCTATCTGAAGACGTTCCGGCTCTCCGACGCCCAGGTCAGGCGGGGGTATCTGCTGCGCACGCTGTTCGACGCGGACTGGTCGCTGTCCCGGGCCGCCGTGACGCTGGGGACGACCGGGGAGGAGCTGGCGCGGCGGCTCCGGGCGGCGGGATTCGCCGCGCTGCTCAAGGGCCATGTGTAGGGCTGTCCGGCGCCCGGGGGCGGCCGGTCCGACGCCCGGGGACCGGGCGTCACGGGGGAAACCCAGGTAACACGGGGTTCACATCCGGGCAACGGACGGGAAATCGCGTCTTGCGAAGCTGCGCGGTAGAGACCGCAGCACCCGCAAAGGATGGCGTCCGTGACGTTCAAGGCTGAGTACATCTGGATCGACGGCACCGAGCCGACCGCCAAGCTTCGTTCGAAGACGAAGATCATGGCCGGATCCCCCTCGCAGGACGTGGCGGAGCTGCCCATCTGGGGCTTCGACGGTTCGAGCACCAACCAGGCGGAGGGCCACGCCTCCGACCGGGTGCTGAAGCCGGTCTTCAGCTGTCCGGACCCGATCCGCGGCGGCGACGACATCCTCGTCCTGTGCGAGGTCTTCCACATCGACATGACGCCGCACGAGTCCAACACCCGTGCCGTGCTGCGTCCGTTCGCCGAGCGGTTCGCGGGCCAGGAGCCGATCTTCGGCATCGAGCAGGAGTACACCTTCTTCGACGGCCACCGGCCGCTCGGCTTCCCCGAGAGCGGCTTCCCGGCCGCGCAGGGCGGCTATTACTGCGGTGTCGGCGCCGACGAGATCTTCGGCCGTGACATCGTCGAGAAGCACCTGGACAACTGTCTGCGGGCGGGGCTGGGCATCTCCGGCATCAACGCCGAGGTCATGCCGGGCCAGTGGGAGTTCCAGGTGGGCCCGCTGTCCCCGCTGGAGGTCTCCGACCAGCTGTGGATCGCCCGCTGGCTGCTGTACCGCACCGCCGAGGACTTCAACGTCTCCGCGACCCTGGACCCGAAGCCGGTCAAGGGCGACTGGAACGGCGCGGGCGCGCACACCAACTTCTCCACCAAGGCGATGCGCGAGGGTTACGACGCGATCATCACCGCGTGCGAGTCGCTGGGCGAGGGCTCCAAGCCGATGGACCACGTCAAGAACTACGGCGCGGGCATCGACGACCGGCTGACCGGTCTGCACGAGACCGCCCCGTGGAACGAGTACAGCTACGGCGTCTCCGACCGCGGCGCCTCGGTCCGCATCCCGTGGCAGGTCGAGCAGGACCGCAAGGGCTACATCGAGGACCGCCGTCCGAACGCCAACGTCGACCCGTACGTCGTGACGCGGCTGATCGTCGACACCTGCTGCACCGCGCTGGAGAAGGCCGACCAGGTCTGATCCCGCGCTGTCCCGCGTACGGCAGGGGGCCGCCCACCGGTGTTCCGGTGGGCGGCCCCCTGCCGTGGTCGTTCTCCGGCCGGCTGTCGCCGCCACCGCCGGTTGTCAGTGGCGCGTGTCAGGGTTGAACCATGCTCGATATCAAGGTGGAGACCGAGAACTCCGAGACGCACACCCGTATTTCGCCGGACGCCCTGAGCGACCTGGTGCACCGCATCGGCGGTCGCAAGGACCGTTTCCTGGTGGTGCAGCGCGTTCCGGACCGGCCGGGATTCTTCGTGCAGGTCTGGCACGAGGAGGGCGCGGAATACCAGCTGGAGTACCGCGCCGGCGGCCCCCGGGACCACTTCCGCGCAGCGGTCGGCTCCCCGGACCGGGTGGCCGGGGCGATGGTGCGGTGGGCGCGCCAGGACTCCGCGTGGGACGCGGGCATCGAGTGGGCGGACGCCGAGTTGCCCGCAGCCGATCCGGTGCCGGAGCTCGCCCCGGAGATCCGGGAGCAGTTGGAGGACCGGATCCGGCTGTCGCTGCGCGGCGGTTACGGCACGGTGGACTCGCTCACCGGGACGGCCGAGGACTATCTCGTCAAGGACGGGGTCCACCCCGTCACCAGGGCGCAGGCCCGCGAGCTGGTGGAACGGCTGTGGCTGGAGCGGGTGGACGAGCAGACCCGTTGGACGGACGTCACCGACGCGGACCGGCTGGAGCGGGCGTTCGCCGCACTGGAGGGGCGCGGGATAACGGCCCGTGAGCACTTCACCTGCTGCCGCTCCTGCGGGCTGAGCGAGATCCGCGCGGAGAACGAGCAGGCGCGCGGCTTCGTCTTCTTCCACACACAGAACACCGACGGCGCCGCCTCGGGGCACGGCCTCTCGCTGTACTACGGCGGGTTCGACGGGACCGAGGGGACCACCACGGACGTGGGTCAGGAGGTCGTGGCGGCCCTGCGCGAGGAGGGGCTGACGGTGAAGTGGGCCGGTTCGCCGGACAACGCGATCGAGGTGGACGCTCTGGACTGGCGCAAGCGGCTGATCGGCTGAGCGGATCGACGTGGGGGGGACAAGGAGGGGATCGACGCGGGAAGACGAGGACGGGACGGGGAGAGGGACGGCGCGGGACGGGGAGAGGGACGGTGCGGGGCGGGGAACACCGCCCGGTGGCACGGAAAGTACCGCCCCGTGAGCACGGAGCGTACGGGCGGTGAGCAGGGGGCGTACGCGAGCGGTGAGGCAGGTAACACCAAGGGTCCGTATCGACGGGTGAGAGGACCCTCCTGCCCTGCCGCAATCTCTGCTTCAATGGGGACATGGCCAGCTTCCAGCACATCGCGTCGGGTCCCAGCGACCTAGAGCCGTTCTGGCCTTCCCGTCAGCATCATGACTTCGACCGGGTGTGTTGCCGCGCGTGGAACGCGCAGGCCCTCTAAAGCCGCTCACCCGGCCTTCGGTCCGCGCGCACGACGCAAGTCCGTCCTTGACGACTCCTCGCGCGAAAGAGCTGACCCTTCATGGCGAACACTCGTACCTTCTCCACCGCTTCCGCTGCCACCGCGGCGCCCGCCGCGGCCACCACCGCCCGCCCCCTCTCCCCCAACCGGCACCGGCTGCGCGCCGTCGACCGTGACGAGGTCGTCCGGATCTCCGACGTGGCCGACTTCCTGCCGCCGGGTGCCACCTGGCTGCCCGCGCCTCAGCACACCCTTCCCGCGCTGCCCGGCCACCCGCCGATGATCGGTTACCTGGTGCTCGTACCGGCCGATCAGCAGCCGGCCATCGCCGGAGCGGTCGCCGCCTCCCAGCACCGGCAGGCCGACCGGACCGGTGAGCGGCAGTTCGACCGGGCGGACCGGCTGCCGGTCGCCCAGCACTTCGTACCGGAGGCGGTCGACGCGGCCCAGCCGGCCGGGCCCGTCCGGATCGACGCGACCCGGCGCACCGCCGCGGTGGACGGCAGGACGCTGGATCTGACGTACCTGGAGTTCGAGCTGCTGGCCCACCTGGTGGCGCATCCGCACCGGGTGCACACCCGCGATCAGCTGGTGACCACGGTCTGGGGCTACGGGCACGTGGGCGACGGGCGCACCGTCGATGTCCATGTGGCCCGGCTGCGCCGCAAGCTGGGCGCCGAGTACCGCCGCTCCATCCAGACGGTCCGGCGGGTGGGCTACAAGTACGCCCCCTGACGGGCCCGAGTCGGGCTTATGTGGCCCGGCCCCCGGCACGAACCGGGGGCCGGGCCACGTTGCCGTGTGCGGGTCAGCCGCGCGTTCCGGCCCCCGCCGTGACCGCGGTCCCGTCCGGTGCCGGGGCGTCGTGCTCCAGGCTCGGCAGCCGGGAAAGTCCGCGCGGGGTGCGCCAGTTCCGCTCGCCGAGCAGCAGCATGACGGAGGGCAGCAGGACCATCCGTACGACCGTGGCGTCCAGCAGCACCGCCACCGCCAGGCCGACGCCCATCTGCTGCATGTCCTGCATGGACAGGGTCCCGAAGACCGCGAACACCGCCACCATGATCGCCGCCGCACCGGTCACCGCACCGGCCGTGTGCCGGATGCCGGTGTCGATCGCGGTCCGGTTGTCCGCGCCGCCGAGGCGGGCCTCACGGATCCGGGAGACCACGAACACGTGGTAGTCCATGGACAGTCCGAACAGGACCACCAGGACGAACAACGGCATCCAGGACTCGATGGCGCCGACGCCTTCGGAGCCGATCAGCGAGGCACCCCAGCCGTGCTGGAAGACGGCGACCATCACACCGTAGGCGGCGCCCACGGAGAGCAGGTTGAGCAGGATCGAGGTCACCGCGATGACGTACGAGCGGAAGCAGAACAGCATCAGCAGGAAGGTCACCACCGTGATGAACGCGAAGACCGGGACCATGCCGCGCTTCAGCTGATCGTTGAAGTCGACGGAATTCGCGAGTTCCCCGGCCACATACGCCTGGGCCCCCGTGCCGTCGAAGGCGTCCGGTACCCGTTCCTCGCGCAGCTCGGCCAGATCCGCCTTGCCGCCCGGCAGCGGTACCTCGATCTCCGCGACGTTCCGCGCGGCGTGGACGGTCACCTTGTCGAAGGAGCCGAGCGCCCTGCGGAGTTCCGGCGTGCCGATGTCGTCCGCCGAGACCACGACGAGGGCCGGGGCGGGGCCGCCGGGGAAGCTGTCGGTGATGTGCCGGTGGGCGACCGCGAGCGCCGAGTCCGAGCCGAACTGCTTCTCCAGTCCGAGTGCCTCGGTCTTCATGCCGAGGGCGGGTGCCGCCAGGGCGAGCAGGACCAGGACGGCGCCGACGGCGAAGACCTTGGGCCGGGCCAGGACCGGGCCCAGCACGGTGCCGGCGATGCCTCCTGCGGGCCGCACGCCCCGCTTGCCACGCCGGTTCAGCAGCGGTACGCGTCCCGCGTCGATCCGGTCGCCGAGCCAGGACAGCAGGGCCGGCAGCACTGTCACGGAGCCCAGCATCGCGATGAACACGACGATGATCGTGGCGAGCGCGAACCCCTTGAACAGCAGCAGTCCGGACAGGAACATGCCGCCCATGGCCACCATCACGGTCACGCCGGAGACGAGCACGGCCCGGCCGCTGGTCGCCGCCGCGATCCGCAGCGCCGTCTCGGCGTCCCGGCCCGCGGCCCGCTCGTCACGTTCGCGGCGCAGATAGAACAGGCAGTAGTCGACGCCGACGGCGAAGCCCATCAGGAACATCACGGAGTACGTGGTCTGGAACAGGTGCAGCTGGTGGCTGGCGAGCGAGAGCAGACCGAAGGCGGCCATGCACGCGGTCAGCGCGAGCCCCACCGGGAGCAGGGCGGCCACCACGGCGCCGAAGGCCACGAGCAGAATGCCCAGCGCCAGCGGTACGGCGGTGAACTCGGCCTTCTTGAAGTCCTCGGCGAGCAGGTCGCCGAGCCACTTGCCCGCGCTGGCCTCGCCGAACTGGTGGATCTCGACGTCCCCGTGTTCCTTCCCGGCCGACGCGACCGCGTCCAGCACCGGCTGCACCCGGTCGGCGGCGGTCGCCGCGTCGCCCTTCATCTCGAAGGTGATCAGGGCGTCCCTGCCGTCCTCGGAGGGGACGGGCTCCGCGAGGTTGCGTACCTCGCCGGTCTTCCGCACGGCGGCGGAGACGTCCCGGGCGGCCGCCTTCCACTCCCCGGCGGCGGACGCGGACACCATGACCAGCTCGCCCGCGGGTTTGTCGAGCCCGGCGTCGGAGAGGATCCGCTCCGCGCGGACCGAGTCACCGGCGCCGTTCTCCGCGTCGGTCATCTCGACCATGCCGGACGCTCCGCCGATGCCCGTGGCGAGCACGACGAAGAGCAACCAGCCGAGAATGGCCGTTTTGCGGTGGTGCGCGCTCCACACACCGATGCGTGCCGCGAGGTTGCGCCTCATGCGGTTTTCGCCCCCAGAAAGTAAACGTCGGACAGGACGCTGACGAATCTAGGGACGGCGGGCCGCCCTCCCCAGCCGTCGAAGCACCCACTGCCCGAGCCGTAGGGCGAGGTCGGGGGGTGGTGCCAGGTACACCCCCGCGCGGGTGGCGAACCGGCTCACGCCCGTGGCCCCGCCCGGGTGAGACTGTCCTCGGACCGGGATCTGCTCGGGTCCCGCGAGGGGAGATACCACCATGAATGCGATGCTGGAGCGGATACGGCCGCCGATGCGGGCGGCCGGACGCGGTTTCGCCCTCTCGCTCGTCGGTCTGGTGGGGTCGATCACCCTGTTCGTGCTGGCGGTGCTCTCCATCGCCTTCATCCTGCTGGGCATCGGGCTCGTCACCACTCCCCCGGTGCTCGAAGCGGTGCGCAAGCACGCCAATCAGCGCCGGCTGTGGGCGGTCACCTGGTCGGACGTCCGCATTCCGGTGCCGTACCGGCCCTTTCCGCCGGATGTGCGCACGGGTTTCACCGGGCAGGTGGAGCGCACGACGCTGATGCTGAAGGACCCGGCGACCTGGCGCGACCTCCAGTGGCTGCTGGTCGACATGACGGCCGGATACGTCCTGTCGGTCCTGGCCGCCGCGCTGATGATCTACCCGCTGGAGTCGCTGGTCCTGGCGGCGGGGCTGTGGCGGGTGTTCCGGGACGACGCGTACTGGTACGGATTCGTGCCGGTGGACAGCCAGGCGTCGGCGCTGGCCGCCGTCGCCCTGGGCATCGTGCTGTTCGCCGTCGGGCTGAAGGTCAGCGAACCGCTGCTGCGACTGCACTTCGTGCTCGCCCGCTCGCTCCTCGCTCCCACCCATGAACAGGAGCTGGCGCGGCGCATCGACCGGCTCACCGAGACCCGCCACGAGGCGGTGGACACGGCGGCGTCCGAACTGCGGCGCATCGAACGGGATCTGCACGACGGCGCCCAGGCCCGGCTGGTCGCCATGGGCATGAACCTGGGCACCATCGAAGCGCTCATCGAGAAGGACCCGGCCCAGGCGAAGAAGCTGCTGGCGATGGCCCGCGCGTCCTCCGCCGAGGCCCTCACCGAGCTGCGCGATCTGGTGCGGGGCATCCATCCGCCGGTACTGGCCGAGCGGGGGCTCGGCGACGCGGTGAAGGCGCTGGCCCTGCGGCTGCCGACCGAGTCCGAGGTGCATGTGGAACTGGCCGGGCGGGCCGGGGCGCCGGTGGAGTCGGCGGCGTACTTCGCGGTCAGCGAGATCCTGACGAACGCGGTGAAGCACTCGGGTGCCGACCGGCTCTGGGTGGACCTGCATCACGCCGACGGGATGCTGCGCGTCTCCGTGACGGACAACGGCAGGGGCGGTGCGGCGATCGGTTCCGGCTCGGGGCTGAGCGGAGTCGAACGCCGACTCGGTACATTCGACGGCGTACTGGCCGTCAGCAGCCCAGCGGGCGGTCCCACCATGGTGACCATGGAGATCCCTTGCGAGTTGTCCTAGCCGAAGATCTCTTCCTGTTGCGCGACGGCCTGGTGCGCATGCTGGAGGCCTACGATTTCGAGATCGCCGCGGCTGTGGAGACCGGGCCCGAACTGACCCGTGCTCTGGCCGAGTTGAAGCCGGACGTCGCCGTTGTCGACGTCCGGCTTCCGCCGTCCCACACGGACGAGGGCCTCCAGTGCGCGCTGGCCGCCCGCCGGGCGCGGCCCGGACTGCCGGTGCTGGTGCTGTCGCAGCATGTGGAGCAGTTGTACGCGCGTGAGCTGCTGGCGGACGGCAACGGCGGCATCGGCTATCTGCTCAAGGACCGGGTCTTCGACGCGGACCAGTTCATCGACGGGGTCCGCCGGGTCGCGGCGGGCGGTACGGCGATGGATCCGCAGGTCATCTCGCAGCTGCTGTCACGCCGTTCGCAGGACAAGCCGATGGGCGGTCTCACCCCGCGCGAGCGCGAGGTCATGGAGCAGATGGCCCAGGGCCGTTCGAACGCGGCGATCGCCTCGCACATGGTGATCACGGAGCGGGCGGTGGCCAAGCACACCTCGAACATCTTCGGGAAGCTCGGGCTGCCGCCGTCGGACGACGACAACCGCCGCGTTCTCGCGGTGCTCGCCTACCTCGACCGGGGCGGCTCCTGAGGGGCCGTCGCGCCGAGGTGGAGCGTGGTCGCACCGAGGTGCGGTGCGGCCCGGGACGCGAGGACCTTCACCCGTACCGCCGTCGCGGTGACCGGCGCGGGCAGGGGCAGGATGCGCCGGTGGCCGATCGTGGTGCCCTCGGCGATCCGCTGCCAGGCCCCGCCGATCCGGGCCTCGACGGCGAACCGTTCCACCCGCTGTCCGCGCCGGATGTCCTCGCGGACGGCGACGCGGTCGAAGGTGTACGGACCCGGCCCCCGCTTGCGTACGTCGGTGCCGTACGTGGTGCGCACCGCCTTGCCGAAGGCCGTGAGCGAGGCGACGTCCGCGTCGGCCATCCGGCCGTCCGGGGCGGGCGGCACGTTCAGCAGGAGCGAGGCGTTGCGGCCGACGCTCTTCTCGTAGAGGTCCATCAACTGCGCTGGTGTCTTGGGCTGCTGCTCGGGGTGGTAGAACCAGCCGGGGCGGTTGGAGACATCGGCCTCGGCCGGGTACCACTGGAGGTACTTGGTGGTGGGGGCCAGAATCCGGTCCCGGGAGCCGATGTCCGGATCGGTGGAGTCGTTGGGCAGGCCGCCCAGTCCGGTCCAGGGGTCGGTGGTGTGCGGGGTGACGCTCCACTCGGTCCCACGGGCGATGCCGTTCTCGTTGCCGACCCAGCGCACGCCCTGCGGGCCCTGGAAGACGACGGTGTCCGGCGAGAGGGCCTTGATGGTGTCGAACCACTGCTTGACGTCGTACTTCTGGGTGATGCCGGAGCCCGACCAGGGGTTGGCGCCGTCCAGCCACAGCTCCTCGATCGGCCCGTACTCGGTGAAGAGCTCATAGACCTGGTTGAGGTAGTACGCGTCGTAGTCGTCGGCCCGCACCGTGAAGGTGGGCAGCCTGCCGCGCCTGACGTCGGCGGCGCGGTCGTCGCCCGGGACGAGGGTGGGGATGGTGCGCTCGGTGACGGCGCTGCCGTTGCCGAAGCGGCCCTCGCCTGCCGGGGCGCGGTCGCCGTCCTCCAGGGCGACGCGTTCGGGCAGGCTCAGCGGCTTGCCCTCGGCCTGCTTCTCACGGATCGTCTCGACCCATCGGGCGTGCCAGGCGTGCGGGAGTTCGGCACCGTCGGAGGGCGAGAGGTACAGGCCGACCTTGAGCCCCGCCCGGCGGGCGGCCCTGACGTAGGCGCCGACGACGTCGGGGCTGCCGGGGCTCAGTGCCACCGAGTGGTCGGTGTAGCGGCTGGGGTAGAGGACGAAGCCGTCGTGGTGCTTGGCGGTGAGCATGACCTGCTCGGCACCGGCCGCCCGGTAGGCGCGCATCCACTGGTCGACATCGATGTCGCCGGGGGCGAAGAGCTTCTCGTCCTCGGTGCCGGAGCCCCACTCGCGCCCGGTGAAGGTGTTCATCCCGAAGTGGGTGAAGGCGGTGATCTCCCGCTGCTGCCAGGCGAGCTGACCGCGGGTGGGGACGATGTTCGCGGCCTTCTCGATGATCCGTTCCGGGCTGTCGCACGCCTCGACGGTCAGCTGCGAGGCGGGTCTGACGGGCGCGGTGCAGGGGCCGCCCGGCGGTGCGGAGCGCTGAGCCGACGCCGGTCCGGCCGCCGGTCCGGCCGACTGCGCCGTCGCCTGCGCGGTTGCCTGTACGGGGATGAGCGCGGTCGCCGCCGCCAGTGCGAGCGCGCTGAGCACACGGGTGCGTCGTGCCATGGTTCCCTCCCATTCCCGACCAGGATTGGTCGGATCTCTCGGGTACCGACATGCGCATGCTGCCGCATGGAGGGGCACACGGGAAGGGCGTCCACCACAGAGATCCCATCTATCGACTCCGCGACCCCCGGTCGACTCGGTGACGCCCGAGAACTCCCCCCTGACGGCTCAGTGCCGCGCCACGGCCAGACTGACCACGTACGTCTCCTCCACCATGCCGTCCGGGAAGACCCCCGCCAGCAGCTCGCCCTCCCGGGCGAGGAAGTCCCGGACCTCCTCCTGGTCGGCGACCAGGAAGTCGGAGTAACTGCCGAGGTTGGCCAGGTGCACATCGAGCGGCACCCGACGGCTCCAGGGCAGCCGGAGAGTGCCGAAGGCGATGCCGTCCGGCAGGCCGCGGAACCGGGCCCGCTCGTCGTACCGGGTCTCGGCCGCGCCGAAGAACTTCCGCAGCCTGGCGTCCTGTTCACCGATCCACGGCACGGCCGGGTCGGAGTCGTTCCACCACAGGGCGAGCGCCCCGCCGGGCCGCAGGACCCGGCGGACCTCCGGGACCGAGCGGTCCGGATCGGTCCAGTGCCAGGACTGGGCATAGGTCAGCAGGTCGACGGAGCCCGACCGCAGCGGCAGGTGATTGCCGTCGCCCCGGACGACCGGCACCTCGGGGAGCCTGCGGCGGAACTCCTCGGCCATCCCGTCACCGGGCTCCACGGCCACCGTCCGGCTCCCGCGCGCGTGCAGGAGCGCGGTGCCCAGCCCGGTGCCCGCACCGATGTCCGCGACCCGCGCACCGGCCAGCGCGAACCCGGCCAACTCCTCGACCGCGTCCAGGAGTACGGGTGGGTACGAGGGCCTGCTCGCGCCATAGGCGGCAGCCGCCGCATCGAAGGAACGCGCACGTGAGGTATTCGTCATACGGTCATCATCGCCCGACGCCCGCCCACGGCTGAGGCGCCGGGACCGCCCGGGGATCCCCGTACGCGAAAATTCCCCGCACGCCCCTGTTCCCCCCGCATACCCGTCAGTACATTGACAGCATGTCTAACACGCAGCCAGCGGCGGTCGCGTCGGAGCGGACGCCGCTCAAGGCCCGCCAGGTCTCGTTCGCCTGGGACCGGACTCCCCTCCACTGGGTGCCGGGCGACCCGTTCACCACACACACCATCAATGTGCTCCATCTGCTGCTCCCCGCCGGGGAGCGCTGGTTCATCCGGGTGTACCGGCAGATCCTCCCGTACATCCAGGACGAGCAACTGCGCCAGGACGTCATCGGGTTCATCGGCCAGGAGGCCGTGCACTCGCAGGCCCACGACGATGTGCTGCCCCATCTGAAGCGGCAGGGCCTGGACCCCACCCCGTACACCGCCCAGGTCGACTGGTTCTTCGAGAAGCTGCTCGGTGACCGGACGCTGCCGCCCGGCCGGGCCTCGAAGTGGTGGCTGATGGAACGGGTGGCGACGATCGCCGCGATCGAGCACTACACCGCGTTCCTCGGCGACTGGATCCTCAACGCCGAGGCCCTGGACCGGCGGGGCGCCGATCCGACGATGCTGGACCTGCTGCGCTGGCACGGTGCCGAGGAGGTCGAGCACCGGTCCGTGGCCTTCGATGTGTTCATGCATGTCGACGGCGGCTACCGGCGGCGGCTGCGGACCTGGGCGACGGCGTTCTCCGCGCTGATCTTCCTGTGGCAGCGCGGCGTCCGCTTCTTCATGGAGAACGACCCGAGCCTGCTCGACGGCAAAGCCTCCTTCAAGGCGTTCCACGACAGCGGCAAGCAGGGCACGCTGCCCAGCACGGGGGCCATCCTGCGGTCCGTCCCCAGCTATCTGAGCCGCTCCTACCACCCCTCGCAGGAGGGCAGCACGGCCCAGGCCGTCGACTATCTCGCCCAATCGCCCGCGGCGCTGGCCGCCGAGGCCCGTACGACGGGAACCCCCTGACCCATGGCACTGCCCCGCCTGCGCACCGTCGTCCTGGCCACCGGCGCCGCCCTGCTCGCCAGGCGGGCCCTGCGGCACCGCATCGCGAAGTCCCCGCTCTGGCCCATGCCCGCCCTGGCGGAACCGGTATCGGGCCGCTCCGGGCGCCGTTCCACCGTCACCCGGCGGCTGCTGGTCACCGAGCGGACCATGGCCGCCGACGGTGTCGTCCAGCTCCGGCTGGAGGGACCCGACCTGCCCCGCTGGGAACCCGGCGCCCATCTGGACCTGGTGCTGCCGTCCGGTCTGGTGCGGCAGTACTCCCTCTGCGGCGACCCGGCCGACCCCGGTACGTACACGGTCGCGACCCGGCTGGTCGAAGGCGGCCGGGGCGGCTCGCAGGAGGTGCACGCCCAGCTCCACGAGGGCGAGGAGGTCGAGGTCCGCGGCCCGCGCAACCGCTTCCCGCTGGCGGACGCGCCCGCGTACGTGTTCGTCGCGGGCGGCATCGGGATCACCCCCGTCCTGCCGATGCTGCGCGCCGTCGCCGCCTCCGGTGCCCCGTGGCGGCTGCTGTACGGCGGCCGGTCCCGCGCCTCGATGCCGTTCCTGGACGAGATCGAGAAGCTCGGCGCGGACGGGGACCGGGTGAGCGTCGTCGCACAGGACGAGGCGGGCCACCCGGACGCCGCCGCGTTCCTGGCGGGGACGGCGCCCGGCACCGCGGTCCACTGCTGCGGGCCCGAGCCCCTGATGGACGCGGTCGGCGCCGCGCTCCCGGACGGTTGCACCCTGCACCTGGAGCGCTTCGCCCCAGCGGTGTCCGGCGCGGCGGGCAGCGGCTCCTTCGAGGTGGAGCTGCACCGCTCGGGCCGCACGGTGCGGGTCGCCGCCGGCCAGTCGGTGCTGGCCGCCGTGCGCGAGGAGCTGCCGTCCGTCTCGTACTCCTGCGAGCAGGGCTTCTGCGGGACGTGCCAACAGCGCGTCCTGGAGGGCGAGATCGAGCATCGCGACGAGCTCCTGACGGACGCCGAGCGCGACGACTCGATGCTGATCTGCGTCTCGCGCTGCCGCGGCGAGCGCCTGGTGCTGGACCTGTAGGGCCCCGGTCCATGGACAGGGCCCGGCGATCTCTGCGGCCCGCCCCGGCTAGGCTGTTGGCATGACGACCGGGGTGCGGCGCAGGATGGGCGTCGATGAGCGCAGGCAGCAGTTGATCGGCGTCGCGCTGGAGTTGTTCAGCCACCGCTCCCCCGACGACGTGTCGATCGACGAGATCGCCGCCGCCGCGGGCATCTCGCGGCCACTGGTGTACCACTACTTCCCCGGGAAGCAGAGCCTGTACGAGGCGGCGCTGCGGCGGGCCGCCGACGAGCTGGCGGCCCGATTCCTGGAGCCGCTGGAAGGCCCCCTGGGCGCACGTCTGCTGCGGGTGATGGGCCGGTTCTTCGACTTCGTGGACGAGCACGGGCCGGGGTTCTGGGCGCTGATGCGCGGCGGGCCCGCGGTGGGCTCCTCGACGGCGAACGCCATGATCGACGGGGTCCGGCAGGCCGCCTACGAGCAGATCATCGCCCACCTGGGTGTCGAAGTGCCGCCCGCCCGACTGGAGTTGGTCGTACGGTCCTGGGTGTCACTGGCCGAGGCGACGGCGTTGATCTGGCTGGACGGCCGACGGATTCCGCGGGCCGAGCTGGAGATGCAGCTGGTGCACGACTTCGCGGCACTGGCCGCCGTCAGTGCCGCCTACGACCAGGAGATGGCGGGCATCGTGCTGCGGGTCCTCGCCCAGGAGCCGGCGGACGGCCCGTTCGGAGATCTGCTGGCGCGGCTCTCCGCCCTGGCGCCCGCCGTGCCCGCCGTGCCCCCGCAGCGGCTGCCGTAGCGCGACACGCGGTCAGCTCTTGCGGTAGGACGGGTCCAGGTCGCGGGTCTCGGCGGAGGTGTGCAGGGCGAGCCCTTCGGCGGGTTTCACATAGCCGCTCAGCAGATCCAGCACGGACGCGGTGAGCCTGCTCCTGATCTCCGGGGTGCGGCCCGCCAGCATGCCGATGGAGACATGGACGATGACATCACCGGCCGCGGCGTCGCCCACCACGGAGTCCTCGACCCGGCGGAATCTGGTCTTGCAGTTGGGGATCTTCGTGCTGACCGTCTCGGCGACCAGCGGGTGCAGGGCGAGCGCGAAGCCGCGGCGGTCGAAGGTGTCGTCGAGCTCTGCGGAGTAGTCGACGGTGATCTGCGGCATCAAGCGCTCCTGAGGTACGGGGGTTGGCGGGGGCCGGTCCTGCCGGTTGTCGGAACCCACCCTTACGTTGATCGTCGGGCCCGCACAAGGGGAGCCCCGCCCCTCGCGTCAGCGGCGGGCCCGCCCCTCGTGGCAGCGGCACGCTCGCGTGGGCCGGCAGCCCGCTCCCCCGGGCAGGCAACCCGCTCCTCTCGGGCAAGCGGCCCGCTCGCGTCAGGTCAGCAGCTCGCTCTGGAGGGCGGCGGCGAGTCCGACCTCCGCGTTGTCCGTCTGCCCCCGGTCGAACGCGCGCTGGTAGGCGGCGTCGCCGACGGCCGCCCGTGCCTGCCGCTCGCAGGTCTCCCGGACCGGGCCGAGCTCCGGTGTGCCGCGCTGCGGGTGGCCGACCATCCGCCAGTACGCCTGCCCGGTGCCGTAGATCCTGGCCGCCTGGGCGCCCGCGCCCTGGGCGGCGACGGCGGCGGCGAGGATGTCCAGACCGAGGGCGACGCCGAAGCTGTCCCCGAGCCGGTGCTTGCCCGCGAGCATCGACCGGGCGTGCGTGGCGGATTCCCCCGGGCGGCCCTGGAGCAGGGAGATCAGGGCGAGCTGGTAGTCGACGTAGGACCGGATCCAGTACTCGTCCTGCGCCCGGCAGACGGCCCGCAGCCGGACGGCGGCTTCCGCGGCCTCGGCGAGCCTGTCCAGTGCCGTCATGGCGAAGACGGTGATGAGGCGGCAGCGCAGCCGGTAGGCGGATTCGGCGGGGACCGCCCCGGTGTACGGAAGCACCCGCCCGACCTCGTCGAGAGCCGCCCGGGGCCGTCCGGTCATGAGATGGGTCAGCCCGGACAGATAGGTGGCACTGAGCAGGCCCTCGTCGTCCCGGTCGCGCCTGGCCTCGGCGACACAGCGCGCGCCGAGCCGCTCGGCGGTCGCGAAGTCGCCCTGGAGCAGGGCCGCGACCCCGTGCACCCATTGCAGCCTGGTCCGGTCGGGGCCGCCGGCCGGGCCCGCCGCCAGGGCCTTCCCGGCGTACACGCGGGCCTCGGACAGGTGCCCGCAGCAGCTCCAGAAGAAGCCGACCCGGCCGGTCATCTCCTGGGCCGCACGGATGTCGTGGGCGAGCAGATGGTCGAGGGCCGCGCACAGGTCGAGGTGCGCGGCGGCGATCCGGTGGTACCAGGAGACCTGTTCGGGACCGGTCCAGCCGGCGTGGGCGCGGCGGGCGAGCCCGAGGAAGAAGGCGGCGTGCCGGTCGGCGGCGGCCCGCTCCTCACCGAGTTCGGCGAGCCACATCCGCCCGTACTCGCGCAGGGTGTCGAGCATCCGGTGGTGCTCCCCGTCCTGTTTCACGACGGACTTGGCGACCAGACCCCGCAGTGCCTCGCCGACGCCGTCCGCGGTGAGCGGTCCCGCCGCGCAGACCTCCCGGGCGACCTCCTCGTCGAAGTCGGTGCGCAGGGGGGTCAGACGCGCCCACAGGAGGCGTTCCAGCGGGGTGCAGAGTTCATGGCTCCAGCCGATGGTGGTGCGCAGGGCGCGGTGGCGCCGCGGCCACAGCGAGTCGTCGTTGAGGGTGTCCAGGCGGGAGCCGATACGGGCGGCGATCTGCTCGACGCTCTGCGCCGCGGTGGCAGCGGCGGCCAGCTCGATGGCGAGCGGGATGCCTTCGAGGCGGCGGCAGATCTCGGCGACGGCCGCGGCCTCGCCCGGTGCGTCGAGGGTGGCCCCGGGGTCGGCGGCCCGTACCCGGTCCTCGAAGAGGCGCAGGGCGTCGGGGGCCCCGTCGACCGGCAGCGGCGGTACGTCCAGCAGGAATTCGCCCCGGGTGCCCAGCGGCTGCCTGCTGGTGATCAGGACGGTCAGGCCGGGTGAGGTGGTGAGGATCTCGCCCAGCAGATGGCCGCACGCGGTGCGCAGGTGTTCGCAGGAGTCGAGGACGAGCAGCAGCCGCTTGTCGACGAGCCATTCGCACAGTGCGTCGACGGGCATCCTCAGCGTGTGGTCGGCGATCCCGACCGCGTCCGAGACGGTGGGGAGCAGCAGCCTGTCGTCGTAGAGCGGGGAGAGGTCGGCCCACCAGGCGCCGTCGGGGTAGTGGTCCGCCGCGAGCCGGGCGCCCCGGACGGCGAGCCGGGTCTTGCCGACGCCGCCGGGGCCGGTGAGGGTGGTCAGCCGGTGGGTGGCCAGGGCCCGTTCCAGCCGGGCCAGTTCGGCCTTCCTTCCGACGAAGCTGCTCGTCTCCTCGGGAAGGTTTCCCACCATGGTCCTCATCACCGTCCGGCGCGCTGGGGCAGGGGTCCGCCGGTGAGGCAGCGGGTGCCCGGCAGCGCCCCCCGCTGCCGGGACCGGCCGGTCCCGGCCCCGTTCCCCGAGCGGGGGCGGAACCGGGACCGGCCGGAGCGGCAGGGCCGGATGCGCACGGTGTCCAGCTGTTTCGCGGCTCCTTCGCCGACGTATGCCGTCACCGTAGACCTGTCGGGGTCAGCGCGCCGAAAAGACGGCGACCGTCCTTCCTGGGACGGTGAAGCTGCCCGATTTCTCGTCGTACGAGGCCTTCTTGACGGTAGAGTCCGCGCCCGCCGCCTGGACGGGATGCAGGGCGTAGGCGGTGCCGGCGAGGGCCGGGAGGCGCTGGCCCGCGGCGGCGGGGGTGGCGTTGAGGACGACCACGAGTGGGCCGAGGCGCATCGTGATCACGCCGGGTGTCTCGTCCTTGCCGGAGAGCGGGAAGGACAGGGCCGCCTGGACCTGCTCGGTGCTGGTGAGGCCGAACTCCTTCTCGGTGGCCCGGATGGTGGCCAGGTCCCGGTACGCGGCGGAGGCGCCGTCGATCTGCGCGCAGCCCGGGGTGAGGGCGGCAGAGGTCAGCAGGGGCTTCGCGTAGGACCACTTGTCCTTGTTGTCGGCGGCGGGCGGCAGGCCCCGGCCGAAGCCGTTGCCGTCCCGGCAGTCCCAGTGGAGGGCGTTGAACCAGTCGCCGCTGTCGTAGGAGTTGCGGTCCAGGGACTTGGAGCGCAGCAGGTCGGTGCCCGCCTGGGAGAGGGAGGGTCCCTGCGAGAGGGTGGACGCCGCCATCGCCAGGACCTGCATCCTGGCCCGGTCGGCCGCCGAGGTGCCGGCCGGGAGCTTGAAGGCGAGCGTGTCGTAGAGCGTCTCGTTGTCGTGGGCGTCGGAGTAGGCGAGGGCGTCACCCGGTTCGGCGGCGTACCCGGCGGGCGCCCCGTTGTAGTCGACGGCCGAGCCCTTGACCGTACGGCCGGTGCTGT
This sequence comes from Streptomyces sp. NBC_01237, assembly GCF_035917275.1. Taxonomy (NCBI): domain Bacteria; kingdom Bacillati; phylum Actinomycetota; class Actinomycetes; order Kitasatosporales; family Streptomycetaceae; genus Streptomyces; species Streptomyces sp. NBC_01237. The sequence goes on from NZ_CP108508.1 coordinate 2,393,428, forward strand.
CGGTGAAGGTGTAGTCGGCGAGGCTGCCGGTGAGGCCGACCTTGATCAGGTCCTGGTAGTGCAGCAGGCGTGCCTTCTGCTCGGCGGTGGTGCCGTTGGCCGGGGAGGTGTTGGGGTCGGTGTAGAGACCGCTGGCGAAGCCCTGGACGCCGGGGTCCTCGTCGAAGGGGCTGCCGCCGCGGACGGCGTCGCGGGCCCGGTCGGAGAAGGTGGCGATGCCGGTCGCGGCCATGTTCTTCTGGGTGGCCTGGACGAAGCGGGCGTCGTCCGCGATCTCGCCGAAGTTCCAGCCCTCGCCGTACAGGATGATCTTCTTGCCGTCGACGCCGTCCCTGGCGGGGGTCAGCCCGTCCAGTGCCTTGCGCACGGCCAGGATGTTGGCCTTGGGGTGGTGTCCCATCAGGTCGAAGCGGAAGCCGTCGACCTTGTACTCCTTGGCCCAGGTGACGACCGAGTCGACGACGAGCTTGCCCATCATGGTGTTCTCGGGCGCGGTGTTGGCGCAGCAGGTCGAGGTGGCGACGGTGCCGTCCTCCAGGAGCCGCTGGTAGTAGCCGGGCACGATGCGGTCGAGGACGGACCTGTCGTCCTGGCCGGAGGCGACGGTGTGGTTGTAGACCACGTCCATGACGGTGCGCAGGCCGGAGCCGTTGAGGCCCTGCACCATCCGGCGGAATTCGACGGTGCGCCTCGTGCCGTCGGGGTCGGAGGCGTAGGAGCCCTCGGGGACGGTGTAGTGCAGCGGGTCGTAGCCCCAGTTGAAGGCGTCCTTACCGGCGCTCCTCGCGACGCACTCCTGCTGTTCCTCAGAGTCGGGGGCGTACACGGACAGGTCGCAGGCGGGCGTCTGCTGGTCCGACTTCTTCTCCGGGATCGTCCCGATGTCGAAGGCGGGCAGCAGGTGCACATAGCTGGTGCCCGCGTCGGCGAGCCGCCGCAGGTGCTTCATGCCGTTGGACCGGGTGTCGGTGAAGGCGAGGTATTGGCCGGGGTGCTGGGAGGTGCGGTCCGCGATCGAGAAGTCGCGGATGTGCAGCTCCTGGATCTGGGCGTCGCGCAGCGGTACGGCGGCGGGCTTCCGCAGGCCGGACCAGCCGCTGGGGGCCAGCTTCGGGTCGGCGAGGTCGATGACGAGACTGCGGGCGGAGTCGGTGGTGAGGGCGGTGGAGTAGGGGTCGGTGACCTTGTTGGTGACGGTCTTCTGCACGGTGGGTGCCCAGACCCGCACGGCGTACCGGTAGGGCTTGCCGTTCCAGCTCCTGCTGCCGGTGACCGACCAGACGCCGGTGCGGTCGTCGCGCCGCATCGGGACTGTGCGGCCGTCGAGTTCGAGCGAGACGGTACGGGCGGTGGGTGCCCACAGCGACAGGGTGGGCGTGCCGTGCCGGAAGACCGGTCCGAGGGCGGCGCCGCTCGCGTTCTTCCCGTACAGGTCGTCCAGGACACCGGCGGTCTGCACACCGGTGGCGGCGAGCAGGGCGCCGTTCGCGGCCCGCTGGGTGGCGATGAGCTGGCCGCGCAGGGATGCGCGGACCCGGTCACGGTCGCGGGCGTCGACGGTGAACGCCGGGTAGTCCTTGAGGTGCGGGTACTTCGCCTTCTGGGCGTCGGTGAGGGCGGCGGTACGCAGGCGCAGCCACCGGCCCTCGTCGGAGAGGGCGCCGTCGACGACGGAGATCGGGGTGTCCGTGGCGTACACGAGCTGCTGGCTGGTGGCGTCGGTGGCCTTCACCTTCCAGACGACGGTGCCGGAGTCGATCCACTGGGCCTCGGCCCTGGTGAGGTCGGGGGTGGGGACGCCGCCGGCCTGCGGCAGGAGATAGCCGGGCTGCCCGCCGAGCATCCAGACCTCGTGCCCGTGGGTGGCGAGGTCGAGTGACTGGTCGCTGGGGAGGTCCTTCTCGTCGCCCTTGTGCAGGATGTAGCTGAGCGAGGTGGCGCCTTCGGTGAGCGGTACCTCGAAGGTGACGCCGTAGGAGTTCTTCTTCACCGGCTGGAGCGGCTTGGACCAGTCGGTGGGGTTCTTGGCCCCGGTCCAGGTGTGCAGCCCCCAGCCGTCGTAGTCGCCGTCGGCCCGGTGGTAGTTGAGGACGGCCTTGGTGGTGTCCTGACCGGGTGCTTCGGGTGCCTCGGTGCTCTGGCCGTCCTTGCCCTGTTCGATCCAGACCTGTCCGGTCCTCGCGAGGTCGACGGTGCGCTGCGGGCCGTCCGCGGTTCCGGCCTTCTCGACGGTGTACGGGAGGGAGGAGGTGCCCTCGGCGAGCTTGATCCAGGCGAACGCGCCGTAGGCGTCGCGTCCGATGAAGTCGCCGGAGGTGTCGCCGGACTTCAGCTGCCAGCCCTCGTAGTCGCCGTCCGCGCGCTGGTAGTGGACGACGGCGTAGTCGCGTTCGACGGCGACGGGCTTCTCGGCGGGCGGCGCCTGGCCCGCGGTGGTCGAGGCGAGCGCACTGGCCGTGCGCCCGGCGCGGTCCACGACGACGGCCTTGTACCGCAGTGGCGTCCCGGCCTTCACGGAGGCGTCCAGGTGCTGGGTGACCTTGTACGGGGCGTGGTCGGCTGAGCCGAGGGTGCGCCACTTGCCGTTGCTGGCCTGAGCTGCGAAGACGACCCGGTTGAGCTGTCCGCCGTCGGTGTCCGCGGCCAGCTCGACGGTTCCGGTGGCTCCGGCGGCGGGCGCCTTCAGGGTGACGGCGGGCCGGGCGTCCGGGGAGCCGAGGGGCTTGTCGGCGCGCAGCACGATGCTGGAGAGCGCGGGCACGGTGACGGTGATCCTCTTGTCGCCGCCGCTGCGGACCGTGCCGGAACCGCCGTACAGCGTACGGAAGTTCATGTGCGCGGACTCGGTGGCCAGCTCGACGGTCCGCGGTCCGGTGCCGTTGTTGGTGGCGACGACGTACTCGTTGGACCGCTCGGTGCCGGTGCGCGAGAAGGCGTGGACGGAGCCTTCCGCGTAGCGCTCGGTCTGGACGCCGTCGCGCAGCGCCGGGTGCTCCTCGGTCAGCCGGGAGAGCCGGGCGATGGAGCGGTAGATCGGGTGGCCGGTGTCGTACGCGTCCGTGGCGTGCGTGCGGTCGGTGCCGATCCGATCGTCGTCGAGGTAGTCGGCGGCCTTCGAGGCGAAGAGGGGCTGGCGGGCGTCCTTGTCGCCGCCCGCGCCGGTGAAGCCCTGCTCGTCGCCGGAGTAGATGACGGGGTTGCCGCGCGCGAGGAACATCAGCTCGTTGGCGAGGCGGGCCCGCCGGAGCAGTTCGGCGTCGTCGGCCTTCGGGTTGTCCTGCTGGAGGAAGGTGCCGATGCGGCCCATGTCGTGGTTGCCGAGGAAGGTCACCTGCTCGTAGGCATTGGCCTTGTCGGTGGTGTAGCGGTAGTCGTCGCGGTACACGGCGGCGAGCTTCGAGGCCGGGGCGCCCTGGGAGGCGTACTGCCTGGCGGCCTCCTGAAACGGGAAGTCGAGCGTCGCGTCGAGCCGTCCCCGGGTGACGTAGGGCGAGGTGATCGCGGTGTCGGAGGAGTACACCTCGCCGAACATGAAGAAGTCGTCCCGGCCCCGCTCGGCGGCGTAGGTGTCCAGCGCGGTGGCCCACTGGGTCCAGAAGTCCAGGTCGACGTGTTTGACGGTGTCGATGCGGAAGCCGTCGATGTCGAAGTCGCGGACCCACTTCTCGTAGATCTCCGCCATGCCGGTGACGACCTCGGGCCGCTCGGTCCACAGGTCGTCGAGCCCGGAGAAGTCGCCGTACTCGGCCGACTCGCCGGCGAAGGTCGAGTCGCCCCGGTTGTGGTACATCGTGGGGTCGTTGAGCCAGGACGGCTTCTTGGTCACGGCGTTCACCGTGGTCTTCGGGGTGTACGGGAACGCGTCCCCGTCGACCTTCGCCATCTTCCGGCTGTCGTCGAACGGGCGGCCGTTCCTGTCGAGGTAGGGGTAGGCGCCCTTGGGCTTGTAGCCGTACTCCTTCTCGGCGTAGTCGACGGTGTCGGCCGTGTGGTTGGTGATGACGTCGAAGAAGACCTTCATGCCCTTGGCATGGGCCTTGTCGATCAGCTTCTCCAGGTCGGCGTTGGTCCCGAAGTGCGGGTCGACCTGGGTGAAGTCGGTGATCCAGTAACCGTGGTAGCCGGCCGAGGCGTCCTTGCCGGTGCCCTGGACGGGCCGGTTCCTGAAGATCGGGGCGAGCCAGATGGCGGTGGTGCCGAGGCCCTTGATGTAGTCGAGCCTGCCGGTCAGGCCCTTGAGGTCGCCACCCTGGTAGAACCCCTTGTCGGTGGGGTCGTACCCGGTGTCCAGGCGTGAACCGGTCAGCCCGCCGCGGTCGTTGGAGGTGTCTCCGTTGGCGAAGCGGTCGGGCAGCACGAAGTAGAACTGCTCGCGGGTCAGGTCGTGCCGGGCCGGCTCACGGGCCAGTGCGGCGTCCGAGGGCGGGGCCGGTGGCCGGGGCGACGCGGCCGCGGAGGCCGCCGGGACGACGGGCAGCAGCGCCGCGCAGAGTGCGGCGACGGCCCCCCGCCGGAGGGTTGTTCGGGACACGGGGCGGGTACTCCTCGAATTCGCACGGGGTGGGAACGGGGCGGGACGGGTACCGAGGGGCGGGCCCGGGGGTGCATCGCGGTGCACCCCCGAGCCCGCCCGGACACGGCCGGGGTGGGGTCAGCCGCGCCAGACGTCGCCGGTCAGCGGGGACCTGCCGGAGGCCGGGACGGTGGCGGTGCGGTTGGCGCCGCTCTCCCAGGTGACGTTGCCGGCCGCGTCCTTGCGGAGGTACTTGTACGCGAAGGACGTACCGGCGGGCAGACTCACATCGAGCTTCCAGACGGGGTACGTGGCCGGGTCGAGCTTCAGTGCCTTGGCGGGGTCCCAGGAGCCGAGGGCCTGCTGGTCGCCGGTGACGTAGATGTTCTGGCCGGGCTGGGTGGTGGCGTTGACGCCGAAGGAGGCGCCGGACTGGCCCGTACCGGGGTCGGTCGGACCGGTACCGCCGCCGGCGCAGGTGCGGGCGCCCGCGTGCAGCGCGACGGCGGTGTCGGCGCCGAGGGTGGCGGTGAACCGGCCCGATCCGTCGACGGTGACGCCGTTGCCGGACTGGATGTCGCAGTAGTCACCGGCGGGCAGCGACGTCTGGAACGTACGGGTCAGGGCGGAGCCCTCGTGGTTGATGGCGACGTACGCCTTCGCGCCCCGTCCGAACGCGATCCGGTCGGCGCCGTTGTCCCACCAGTCGGTGACCGCCTGACCGCGGGCGGCGTTGCGGAAGCCGACCATGGTGGAGATCTCGCGCCAGGCGTGCTGGCACTTCCAGCCGTCGCTGTAACAGGCGCCGACCTGGCCGCCGTTGGGAGGTCCGGCGTCCTTGTCGGACCACTCGTATCCGGAGTGGACGTCCGGGGAGCCGTAGGGCCAGGCCAGCATGAAGACATTGGCGAGGGTGTAGTCCGCGCCGTTCTTGTAGGTCAGCGTCTCGCCGTTGCGCTCGGTGTCGTGGTTGTCGACGAAGACCGCCGATTTGCCCGACTCCATGAAGCCCCAGCCCTCGCCGTAGTTCTTCAGGTTGGCGAGGTTCTCGTTGAGGAAGGTCTGCTTGAGGCCGCGGGCGTAGCGGAATTCCTGGACGTCGCCGGTGCCGAGGTACTCGGAGGGCGAGACGGCCTCGCCGCCGCCGTGGATGGCCTCCTGCTTCCAGTAGACACCGGGGTTGCTCAGCCGGGACTTGATGGCGGCGAGGTCACCGGCGGGCATGTGCTTGGCCGCGTCGATCCGGAAGCCGTCGACGCCGAGGGAGAGCAGGTCGTTGAGGTACCCGGCGATCCTGCCGCGTACGTAGTCCTCGCCGGTGTCCAGGTCGGCCAGGCCGACGAGTTCGCAGTTCTGTACGTTGCCGCGGTCGCCGTAGTTGGTGATCGGCGCCTGGCAGTCGTTCATGTCGTTGACCGAGTAGATGCCCGGGTAGTCGTACTTGCCGTAGGCGGAGCCCCCGGTGCCGGTGCCCGAGCCGGCCGACATGTGGTTGATGACGGCGTCGGCGACGACCTTGACCCCCGCCCCGTGACACGTGTTCACCATGGCGGCGAAGGCGTTCCGGTCGCCGAGCCGGCCGGCTATCCGGTAGCTGACGGGCTGGTAGGAGGTCCACCACTGGCCGCCCTGGATGTGCTCCTGGGGCGGCGAGACCTGGACGAAGCCGTAGCCGGCCGGACCGAGGGTGTCCGTGCACGCCTTGGCTATGGAGTCGAACTTCCACTCGAACATCACGGCGGTGACGTCCTTGTCGCCCGGACCGGCGGCCTGTGCGGTGTCCGCCGCGCCGAGTTGGGCGGGGACGGCGAGGACAGCGGCGCCCGCCACGAGTGCGAGCGCGGCGGAGAGGGGTCTGCGTGCCATGTCTTTCCTCCTGCTGTGGGGGAAACGCGGGTGACGGTGCAGCCTCACGTGGCAACGCGCCGTGCCCTCAAGGCTCCTGAAGGTTCTTGCTGCAAGAATGCAAACCTTGCCGCGGAGCAGACCGTACGAGCCCGCCCCGCCTCGGTCAACCCTTTGGACATCTCCCGCTCACATCCACGAAATCAGGCAGTTTCCTGCCTGCAAAGTCTTTCGCAAGTTATTGCGGGAAGGTAAAGTTCATCCGGACTCCGGCCCGGTCGGCCGGGGGTCCCGGCCGCCTCGGCGCCGGGCCCCACGCGCCCGGCCGGCCGGGCCGGTCACGGCAGGAGAGGCACCCGGAGTCGCAACTCCCCGCAGGCCCGTCCCGGGCCGACTCCCGGTGCCTCTCCTGTACGTCAGGGGCCTCCCCCGTTCCCGTACGACCGACGCCTCTCCCGGACGGCGGGTGCCTCCCGGACACCGACGCCTCTCCCGTACGGCGGGTGCCTCCCGGACGTCCGGTGTCCCTCCCGTACGGCGGGCGGTTCCCGTCCCCGGTCAGACGGCGCGCACCACCGCAGCCGTCGACCCCCGTACCACCAGCTCCGGCTGGAACACGTACTCCGTGCGCTGCACCGGGCTGCCGCCGATCTCCTCCAGCAGGGCGCCCACCGCCGCCGCGGCCATCGCCTGCACGGGCTGGCGCACCGTGGTCAGCGGCGGGTCGGTGAACGCGATCAGCTGCGAGTCGTCGAAGCCGACGACCGAGACGTCGCGGGGGACGTCGAGCCCCCGCCCCCTGGCCGCCCGCACCACACCGAGCGCCATCAGGTCGCTCCCGCAGACGATGCCGGTGCAGCCCAGGTCGAGCAGGGCGCCCGCCGCGACCTGGCCGCCCTCCACGCTGAACAGCGTGGAGCAGACCAGGAGTTCGGCCTCGGCCCGGGACAGGCCGAGCACCGAGACCGACGCGTCGAGGAAACCGTCGCGCTTACGGCGGGAGGGGACGTAGCGCTGCGGCCCGATCGCCAGACCGATCCTGCGGTGGCCCAGGTCCGCCAGGTGCCCCACGGCCATCCGCACGGCGGCGGTGTCGTCGGGCGAGACGAACGGCGCGCTGATCCGTTCGTTGTAGCCGTTGATCAGGACGAACGGTACGCCGCGCTCGGTGAGCGCGGCGTACCGCGCCGGGTCGGCCGACAGGTCGGCGTGCAGCCCGGACAGGAACACGATGCCGCCGACGCCCCGTTCGACGAGCTGCTCCACGAGCTCGTCCTCGGTGGCGCCGCCCGGCAGCTGGGTGCAGAGCACCGGGGTGTAGCCGTGCCCGGCCAGGACCTGTTCGACGGACTGCGCGAAGGCCGGGAAGATCGGGTTGGTGAGTTCGGGTGTCACCAGCCCGATCAGTCCGGCGCTGCGCTGCCGCAGCCGCACGGGCCGTTCGTAGCCGAGGATGTCGAGCGCCGCGAGCACCCGCTGACGCGTGGTGTCCGCGACGCCCGGCTTCCCGTTGAGCACCCGGCTGACGGTCGCCTCGCTGACCTCGGCCTGTCCGGCGATGTCGGAGAGCCGCGGCGCCGGACCGGTCCTGGGTGCGGGCAGGGTCACACCGTCCACCACACGGTGCTGTCGGCGGGCAGCACGGCCTCGGCGCCGTCGACGGTCACCGGGGCGCTGGCCAGCAGCACATTGCCGCGGGCGGGCATCCGCACCGGGGCGCCGGTGGTGTTGACGGTGCAGACGAAGCCGGGCCGGCCGAAGACCAGGACCCCGTCGGGGGCGTCCAGCCACTCGACCGCGGTGCCCGCGCCGAGCCCGGGGTGCTCGCGCCGGGCGGCGATGGCGGCCCGGTAGAGCTCCAGCGTGGAGCCCTCGGCCCCGGTCTGCGCCTCGATGGAGAGGTCGCCCCAGCCGGCCGGCTGCGGGAGCCAGCTGCCGCCGGTGCCGAAGCCGTACGAGCTGCCCTCGCGGGTCCACGGGATCGGCACCCGGCAGCCGTCGCGGAAGCCGTCCTGGCCCTCGGCACGGAAGAACGACGGGTCCTGACGGGCCTCGTCGGGCAGGTCGGTGACGTCGGGCAGACCGAGCTCCTCGCCCTGGTAGACGTAGGCGGAGCCGGGCAGGGCCAGCATCAGCAGGGTCGCCGCACGGGCCCGGCGCAGGCCGAGCTCGCGGTCTCCGGGGGTACGGATCTGGGTGCCGAGGCCGGGCGGGTTGGCGAACCGGGTGGAGTGCCGGGTGACATCGTGGTTGGAGAGCACCCAGGTGGCGGGGGCGCCGACCGGCAGCATCGCCGCGAGCGAGGTGTCGATGACCGTGCGCAGTTCTGCGGCGTCCCAGGCGGTGGACAGGTACTGGAAGTTGAACGCCTGGTGCATCTCGTCGGGGCGCACGTAGTTCGCGGTGCGCTCGACGGTGGGGGTCCATGCCTCGGCGACGGCGATCCGCTCGCCCGGGTACTCGTCGAGGATGGTGCGCCAGCTGCGGTAGATCTCGTGCACGCCGTCCTGGTCGAAGAACGGCATGACGTCGTTGCCGAGCAGCTTGAGCTGGTCGTGGCCGCCGAGGTCGGGCAGGCCCTCGGCCTTGACGAGACCGTGGGCGACGTCCACCCGGAAGCCGTCGACGCCCATGTCGAGCCAGAAGCGCAGGATCGAGCGGAACTCGTCGGCGACGGCCGGGTGCTCCCAGTTGAAGTCGGGCTGCTCCGGGGCGAACAGGTGGAGGTACCAGTCGCCGGGGGTGCCGTCGGGGCCGGTGGTCCGGGTCCAGGCCGGGCCGCCGAAGATGGACTCCCAGTCGTTGGGCGGGAGTTCGCCGTCCGCGCCCTTGCCGGGGCGGAAGTGGTAGCGGTCGCGCAGGGCGGAGCCGGGCCCCTCGGCCAGGGCGCGCTTGAACCACTCGTGCTGGTCGGAGGAGTGGTTGGGCACCAGGTCCACGATGATGCGCAGGCCCAGGTCATGGGCGTCGCGGATCAGGGCGTCGGCGTCCAGCAGGCTGCCGAACATCGGGTCGATGGCCCGGTAGTCGGAGACGTCGTAGCCCGCGTCGGCCTGCGGCGAGGCGTAGAAGGGGCTGAGCCAGACGGCGTCGACACCGAGGTCCTTGAGGTACGGGAGCCGGGCGGTGACGCCCGCGAGATCGCCCATGCCGTCGCCGTTGCCGTCGGCGAAGCTCCGTGGGTAGACCTGGTAGATCACCGCGTCCTTCCACCAGCCGGTGCGGTGGCCCGGGGCGTCGTCGGACGTGCCGGTGGAGGGGGCAGCGAGGTGCTGGGTCATGTCGTCCCTGGGGTGTCTGGGTGGGGAGCGGCGCCGGGACCGGGTCGGGGATCCGGCGCCGCCGTGACGGATGCGGTGATGCGGGTCGTGCGGGTGGCGGGAAGGGGGCCGAAGACCATCGGCCCCCTTCCTGGTCAGCCCTTGACGGCTCCGGCGGACATACCGGTGACCAGGTGCTTCTGCGCGAAGAGGAAGACCAGGGCCGCCGGGATCGCGATGAGCACGGAGGCCGCGGTCATCGGGCCCCACTGGGCCCCGTACTGGTTGACGAACTTCTGCAGTCCGCCGGCGAGCGTGAGGTTCTCGTCACCGACCATGAAGGCGGAGGCGTACGCCACTTCGCCCCAGGCGGTGATGAAGGAGTAGAACGCGGTGACCGCGAGGCCGGGCTTGGCCAGCGGCAGGATGAGCCGCCAGAACGTGCCGAACGGGGTGAGTCCGTCGACCTGCCCGGATTCGTCGATCTCCCGCGGGATGGTGTCGAAGAACCCCTTCATCATCCAGGCGCAGAACGGCACCGAGATGGTGAGGTAGGTGATGACGAGGCCGGCGGGCTGATTGAGCAGGCCGATGCTCGACATGATGTTGTAGATCGGCACGATGAGGACCGCGACCGGGAACATCTGTGTGATCAGCAGCGTCCACATCAGCCCGCGCTTGCCGGGGAAGCGGAAGCGGCTGACGGCGTAGCCGGTGGTGGCGGAGACGAACACACCGATGACGGTGGAGAGCCCCGCGATGATCACGGAGTTGCCGAACCAGCTCAGGAACTCGGTGTCCCTGATCAGGTTCGTGTAGTTGACGAACGTGGTCTCGCGGAAGAAGTCCGTCGTCGTGGCGTACTTGGCGGGCTTGAGCGAGGTCAGCAGGACCCACAGCACCGGGAAGACCGCGATGACGGACGCGATGATCAGGGTGAGGTGCAGGGCCACGGAGGCGAGCGGCGAACGGTCGCCGCGCAGGCGCGGCTTGCGTACGGCGTGCCGGCCGGGGTGCTCGGTAACGGTGGTCACCAGTTGTCTCCCTGGGTGCGCAGGACTCGCCGGTAGACCACGGCGAAGAGCATCAGGAGTACGAGGATCAGCACGCCCCACGTGGAGGACTGCGCGAAGTCGCGCGGGCTGATCTCGAAGGAGAACTTGTACGCCTGGGTGACGAGGATCTGGGTGGCCTCGCCGGGTCCGCCGCGGGTCAGCAGGAAGATCACCGGGAACATGTTGAAGGTCCAGATGGTGGAGAGCAGGACCACCGTGGTGGAGACCGGGCGCAGTCCGGGCAGCGTGATGTGCCGGAAGCGCTGCCAGGCGGTGGCGCCGTCCATCTCGGCCGCCTCGTACTGCTCCGAGGGTATGGACTGAAGTCCGCCGAGCAGGGCGACCATCATGAACGGGATGCCGAGCCAGACGTTGACCGCGATGACGGAGAACTTGGCCCAGGTGGGGTCGTTCAGCCACGGCACCCCGTCGATGCCCGCGCCGCCGAGGATCTTGTTGAGCAGCCCGCGGTCCTCGTTGTAGAGGAAGCGCCAGGCGAAGACCGAGACGAAGCCGGGGATGGCCCAGGGCAGGATGAGGGCCATCCGGTAGGCGGAGCGTCCGGCGATACGGCGGTTGAGGATGTTGGCCAGCGCCATGCCGAGGCAGAACGTGATGCCCACGCAGGAGACCGTCCACACCAGCGTCCAGCCGAGCGTGCCGAGGAACTGGGTACCCGTCAGGGCGTCGACGTAGTTGTCCGCACCCACGAACTTGTAGGTGGCGGGCAGTTCGTTGACCCCGATGGACCGCGCGACGTTGCGCTCGTTGGCGTCGGTCAGCGAGAGGTAGATGCCGCGGACCAGCGGGTAGCCGATGATCACGCCGATCACGAGGACGACCGGGGCGACCATGACCCAGGCGTACCAGTGGGTCGACATGGCCCGCCGGAGCGGACCCGGCGGCGGGGGGTTACCAGTACCGCGGCTGGGGCCGCGGACGACGTCGTCGTCCGCGGCCTTCGCCACCGACTGGCTGGTGTGGACAGCCATCAGTCGGCCAACCTTCCTGTTACTTCCAGCCCTTGAGGAGCTTGCGGTACGAGTCGCCGGTCGCGGAGGCCGCCTTCTCCGGCGTGGTCTGGCCGGTGAGGACCTTGGTGTACTCGGTGACGAGCGGGGCGAAGAGGCTGCCGGTCTCCGGGATCCAGGGGCGCTCGACGGCGGTCTCGACGACCGGCTTGAAGAAGCCGACGATCTCGCTGTCCACGGCCTCCTGCTTGGCGTACGCGGAGGTACGGGTCGGCAGCAGGTTCAGCTCACCGGCCGTCGTGGCCTGGCTCTGCACCGACGTCATGTACTCGACGAAGGCGTAGGAGGCGTCGAGGTTCTTGGAGCCCGCGTACACGGCGAGGTTGTGGCCGCCCTGCGGGGCGCCCTGAGCGGCGGAACCGGCCGGGACCGGGGCGATGCCCAGGTTGTCCTTGTCCTTGAACTCATTGCCCGCGAGGGTGTCGGCGACGGCCCACGGGCCGTTGATCATCATCGCGACCTTGCCGTCCTTGAACGCCGACTGCATGTTCTCCCAGCCGTCCGTGGCGTCGGTCTTGGCCGCACCGGACTCGACGAGGTCCTCGACGACCTTGAACGCCTTGACGCCCTCGGGCTGGTCGACGGTGACGGACTTGCTGCTCGCGTCGACCAGGTCGCCGCCCTCGCCGTAGAGGAAGGACAGGAACCAGTACGCGTCGTCGCCGCGGAGGTAGAGGCCGGTCTTGCCGGTCTTGTCCTTGATCTTCTTGGAGACGGTCTTCAGGTCGTCGATGGTCGTGGGGACATCGACACCGGCCTCCTTGAAGATCTTCTTGTTGTAGAAGACGCCCATGGAGTCGATGACCTGCGGGACGGCGTACGTCTTGTCCTTGTACTTGGTGGACGCGGCGGCCTGCTTGAGGAAGTCGTCCTGGTTCTTCAGGGCGGAGGTGCCGTCCAGCGGGGCCAGGTAGCCGAGGTCCGCGAACTCGGGGGTCCAGGCGACCTCGGAGCGGATCACGTCGGGGGCGCCGGCGCCGGCCTGGGCGGCGTTCTTGAACTTGTTCTGCGCCTCACCGAAGGGGACGTTGACGTACTTGACGTCGACCTTCGGGTGCTTCTCCTCGAAGCCCTCGGCGAGCTTCTTGAAGACCTTGTCCTCGCTGCCGACGGTCGAGGTGTCCCACCAGGTCACCGTGCCGGAGAGCTCGCCCGAGCCCTTGCTCCCGCCGGACTCGTCGTCGCTGCCGCAGGCGGTCGCCGCGAGCGCCAGGGCCGCGACCAGGGCGGTGGCCGTTATGCCACGTCGCATCTGAACTCCTTCAACTGCCGTACCGCTCCGTCGCGGCGCCGGGTCGACGTGAACGTAACAAGGATGAAAGACGACCGAAAGACCTTGCGGAAGATTTCTGCAAGGTCCGGCGATCGTTACATTCGCGTGTCCTCAAGGTTGCCGTCATCCCTCTTGACGGCAGCCCCTACCCGCTGGCAGACCAGGCCACACCCGGTGCCCCCGTAGTGCGACGATCCGATCGCAGTCCGCATCCGTCACCCGCAAGAGCTTGCAAGAAGTTGCTACGGATGCCCGTGCGAGCACCGTCACCACCGGGCAGGAAGGGGCCTCGCGCCCGAATCCCGCGCACAGTGGGCAATCCGACACCGGCCCGGTACAGTCGCCTTCCATGACCGCACGGCTTGCCGATATCGCAACTCAGGCGGGGGTCAGCGAAGCTACGGTCAGCCGAGTCCTGAACGGCAAGCCCGGTGTAGCGGCGACCACCCGTGAATCCGTCCTCGCGGCGCTCGACGTCCTCGGCTACGAACGTCCCGTACGGCTGCGCAGGCGCAGCGCGGGACTGGTCGGCCTGATCACACCCGAGCTGGACAACCCCATCTTCCCGGCACTGGCCCAGGTCATCGGCCAGGCGCTGACCCGGCAGGGGTACACACCGGTACTGGCGACCCAGAGTCCGGGCGGCTCCACCGAGGACGAGCTGACGGAGATGCTCGTCGACCGCGGCGTCGCCGGGATCATCTTCGTCTCCGGACTGCACGCGGACACCTCCGCCGATATGCAGCGCTATGAGCAACTGCGCGCCAAGGGCGTCCCCTTCGTCCTGGTCAACGGCTTCTCGACCAAGGTGCGGGCACCGTTCATCTCCCCCGACGACCGGGCGGCGATGCGGCTCGCGGTGACGCACCTGGTCGCGCTCGGACACCAGCGGATCGGCCTCGCGGTCGGCCCGAAGCGCTTCGTCCCGGTGCTCCGCAAGATCGAGGGTTTCCACGCCACGATGCAGGAGCAGCTCGGCCTCGCCCCGGACGAGGTGGAGGAGTTGATCGAGCACTCTCTGTACACACTGGAGGGCGGTCAGGCCGCCGCGTCGGCGCTGCTGGAGCGCGGGTGCACGGCGGTGGTGTGCGCGAGCGACATGATGGCCCTGGGCGCGATCCGGGCAGCCCGCCGGCTGTCGCGCCAGGTGCCGCGCGATCTGTCGGTGGTGGGGTACGACGATTCGCCGCTCATAGCGTTCACCGATCCGCCGCTGACCACCATCCGGCAGCCGGTGACGGCGATGGGCCAGGCGGCCGTGCGCACGCTCCTGGAGGAGATCGGCGGAACCCCGGCTCCCCACAGCGAGTTCGTCTTCATGCCTGAGCTGGTGGTTCGCGGTTCGACGGCATCGGGACCCGGAGCCCTCTCAGGGTCCCACCCTCGTCCTTGAGGCGCAGGATGTGCGACCGGAACCCGACCGGAGGATGATCGGGCGGAGGGGGACGTATCTGGCAGACTCTGTCCCTATGGGTGAATCGCACGTGAAAACACAGGAAGGCCGGTCGGCGGACACCCCGTCACCCCAGGTGGACGAGGCGTCCCCCGCGGCCGAGCGCAAGAGCACGCTCGCGAAGCTCCGCGCACTGCGGTCTCCGCGCCGTCCACGTCTCTGGTTCGAAATCCTGCTGATCGCGGTCAGCTACTGGCTGTATTCACTGGTGCGCAACGCCGTGCCCGAGCAGAAGGCCGCCGCGCTGAGCAACGCGGACTGGATCTGGTCGGTGGAGAAGTCCCTGGGCCTCGCCTTCGAGGAGAGCGTCAACCATGCCGTCAATTCGGTGACATGGCTGATCGTGTCGATGAACTACTACTACGCGACACTGCACTTCGTCATCACCATCGGTGTGCTCATCTGGCTGTTCCGCCGTCACCCCGGCCGCTACGCGGCGGCCCGGCTGGTGCTCTTCGCGACCACGGCCTTCGCCCTGCTCGGCTACTACCTGTATCCGCTGGCGCCGCCCCGCCTGATGAACGGCGGGAACTTCATCGACACGGTGATGCTGCACCAGACCTGGGGCTCGATGGCCTCGGGCAACCTCAAGAACATGTCGAACCAGTACGCGGCGATGCCGTCCATGCACATCGGCTGGTCGCTCTGGTGCGGTCTGACGATCTTCGCGCTGGCCTCGGCGCCCTGGGCGCGCATCCTGGGCCTGCTCTACCCGGCGGCCACCCTGGTCGTGATCGTGGCGACCGCCAACCACTTCTGGCTGGACGCGGTGGGCGGCATGGCCTGCCTGGCCTTCGGCTTCGCGGTCTCCTACGCCTGGTACGGGGCGCTGCCGAACCGGCTGCCGAAGCTGGTGCCGTCCGGCGGGGGGCACCTGACGGGATTGACGGCGCGTGCGCCCGCACGGGACCGCCGGCCGGTGCCGGAACCCTCGGGCCACCGCTGACGGCTCCCCCGTCACGCGCCTGCTGACCGCTCCCCCGGTCGCACAGCCCCGCGGAAGCCCGCCCCACGGAACCCGTCACGCGGCCCCGTAGAACCGCTCCTCCACCACCGCCCGCGCCCGGCGTGTGATCCGCCGGTAGTCGTCCAGCATGTCGCCGACGTGTCCGGGCTCGTAGCCCAGGTAGCGCCCCACCGCCGTCATCTCCCGCCCGTCGGACGGAAACGTGTCGCCGGGCCGCCCCCGTACCAGCATCACCGCGTTGCGCACCCGGGTCGCCAGCACCCACGCGTCGTCCAGGGTCCGGGCCTCGTCGGCCGGGATCAGCTCCGCCGCGCACGCCGCGGACAGTGCCTCACGGGTACGGGTCGTGCGCAGTCCGGGCACCGACCAGCCGTGCTGCATCTGCAGCAGCTGCACCGTCCACTCGACATCGCTCAGCCCACCGCGCCCCAGTTTGGTGTGGAGCGTCGGGTCGGCGCCGCGCGGCATGCGCTCGGACTCCATCCGGGCCTTGAGACGGCGGATCTCACGGACCTCGTCCTCCCCCAGGCCCTCCCTGGGATACCGCAGCGGATCGATCAGTTCGACGAAGCTGCGCCCCAGCTCAGCGTCGCCCGCCATCGGTTCGGCCCGCAGCAGGGCCTGGCTCTCCCACACCAGCCCCCAGCGCCGGTAGTACGCCTCGTACGACTTCAGGGTGCGCACCAGCGGACCGCTCTTGCCCTCGGGCCGCAGATCCGCGTCGATCAGGAGCGGCGGGTCCGCCGTGGGCAGCTGGAGCAGTCTGCGCATCTCGGTGATCACCGTGTTGGCCGCCCGGCTCGCCTCCTCGTCGCCGACGCCCTCGCGCGGCGCGTGGACGAACAGGACGTCGGCGTCGGAGCCGTAACTCAGCTCGTGACCGCCGAAGCGGCCCATCCCGATGACGGCGAACCTGGTCGGCAGGGTGTCGCCCCACTGTTCGCGTACGGCGGCGCGCAGGGCGCCGGAGAGCGTGGCGGCGTTCAGATCGGTGACCGCGGAGCCGACCCGGTCGACGAGAGCGCCGTGATCGGGCTCGGCGGGGCTCTCCTCGGTGCCGTAGGAGCCGATGATGTCCGCCGCCGTCGTGCGGAACAGCTCCCGCCGCCGTACGCCACGGACCACGGCCACCGCGGACTCGGCGCCCGCGGCCCGCCCGACCGCGGCCAGCACCTCCTGCTCCAGGTTGTTCCGGGTGCGCGGCTTCAGCCCCTCCGGGTCGCCGAGGATCGCGACGGCCTCCGGGGCCCGCAGCAGCAGGTCGGGGGCGAGGCGGCCGGCCGACAGGACCCGGGCGAGGTTCTCCGCCGCGGCCCCCTCGTCACGCAGGAGCCGCAGGTACCAGGGGGTCTTGCCGAGCGCGTCGGACACCTTGCGGAAGCCGAGGAGTCCGGCGTCCGGGTCGGCGGAGTCCGCGAACCAGCTGAGCAGCACCGGCAGCAGCGTGCGCTGGATGGCCGCCTTGCGCGACACCCCGGACGACAGCGCCTCCAGGTGCCGCAGCGCGGCGGCCGGGTCCGCGTACCCGAGTGCTTCGAGCCGGGTTCCGGCCGCCTTCGCGCTGAGCCGGGACTCGCCGGGCGCCAGCTGGGCGACGGCGTCCAGCAGCGGCCGGTAGAACAGTTTCTCGTGCAGCCGCCGTACGACGGAGGCGTGCCGCTTCCACGCCTTGTTCAGCTCGGCCACCGGATCCGTGCGCATGCCCAGGGAGCGGCCGAGCCGCCGCAGGTCCGCCGGGTCCTCGGGCACCAGGTGGGTACGGCGCAGCCGGTAGAGCTGGATGCGGTGTTCCATGGAGCGCAGGAAGCGGTACGCCTCGTCGAGCTGCGCGGCGTCCGCGCGGCCCACGTACCCGCCCTCGGCGAGCGCCCGCAGCGCCTCCAGCGTCGTACCGCTGTGCAGGCCGGCGTCGCTGCGTCCGTGCACCAGCTGGAGCAGCTGCACGGCGAACTCCACGTCCCGCAGTCCACCGGGACCGAGCTTGAGCTCCCGCTCCACCCGGTCGGGGGGGATGTTGTCCACGACGCGGCGCCGCATCTTCTGTACGTCGGGGACGAAGTTCTCCCGGTCCGCGGCCTGCCACACGAGCGGGGAGACGGCCTCGACGTACTCCGCGCCGAGCTCCGGGTCACCGGCGACGGGCCGGGCCTTCAGCAGCGCCTGGAACTCCCAGGTCTTGGCCCAGCGCTGGTAGTACGCGAGGTGCGAGGACAGGGTCCGCACCAGCGGCCCGTTGCGGCCCTCGGGGCGGAGGTTGGCGTCGACGGGCCAGATGGTGCCCTCGACGGTGGTGTCGGAGCAGATCCGCATCAGGTGGGCGGCGAGCCGGACCGCGGCCTGCATGGCCCCGTTCTCGTCGGCCCCGCCGACCGGCTCGGCGACGAAGATCACGTCGACGTCGGAGACGTAGTTCAGTTCGTGTCCGCCGCACTTGCCCATCGCGATGACGGCGAGCCGGCACTGCGCGGCGTCGGCGGGCGCGGACGTACGGGCCATGGCGAGCGCCGCCCGCAGCGTCGCGGTCGCCAGGTCGGCCAGCTCGGCGGCGGTCTCGGCCAGGTCGGTCGTCCCGCACACGTCGCGTGCCGCTATCGCCAGCAGGCACCGGCGGTAGGCGACGCGCAGCGAGTCCGGGTCGACGGCGTCGGCGAGCCCGTGCTCGAACTCGGCGACCCCGGGGTGCAGATCCACGGCCTCGTACGTGACGAGTGCCTGCCAGTCCCGCGGGTGCCGCGCCAGATGGTCCCCCAGCGCCTCCGAGGCGCCGAGAACGCCGAGCAGCCGGTCCCGCAGGGGCTTGGCGGTGACCAGGGTGTCGAGCAGGACCTGCCGTTCGTCGGCCTCCTCCGCCTCGGCCAGCCGGACGAGGCCGCGCAGCGCGAGATCGGGGTCGGCGGTCGCCCCGAGCGCTTCCAGCAGGACCGGATCGGACCGTACGGAGGAGAGGGCGTCCAGGTCCAGCAGCTGTTCGGCGGCGGACGGGTCGGTGAATCCGTGCCGCAGCAGTCGGGTGAACGTACTGCTTCTGCGCCCCGGCACCGTTGTCATCCGCGCTCTCCTGCCCGCCGCCCCTGAGAATCACACCGGTTCGAGCCTAAGGCTTGTCCCGCACGGATGAATCCGGAGCCTGGGAGGAGTCCGCACACCGAGGAAGAAATATGGGAGGAACCATGCCGTCGAACACCCCGGTGACCGAGCTGGACGCCCGGTTCAGCAGCAAAGATGCCACGGCCCGTCCCTGGCAGGAGGGGGTGGCCCTGCTGGACGCGGCACAGCTGTACTGGCTCTCCACGGTCCGCCCGGACGGCCGCCCGCACGTCACACCGCTGATCGGGGTCTGGTGGGAGGGTGCGCTGCATTTCTGTACGGGTCCCACCGAGCGCAAGGCGCGCAATCTGCTCGCCAGTCCGGAGGTCGTCCTGACGACCGGCGCCAACACGCTGGACACCGGCTTCGACGTGGTCGTCGAGGGCCGGGCGGAGCAGGTGACGGACGAGAGCAGGCTGGGCCTGCTGGCCGAGGCGTGGGAGGCGAAGTACGGCGGTGACTGGCACTTCGAGGTGAGCGACGGCGCGTTCGTCAACGGGCAGGCCGGCCGCGCCGACGTGTTCGCGGTGGCCCCGCGCACGGCCTTCGGCTTCGGCAAGGGCGAGCCGTTCAGCCAGACGCGGTGGCAGTTCGGCTGACACCCGCGCGCTCTCCTGGCCCGCACCGCCGGGCCCGGGTGCGGCCCCTTCCCCGAGCGGAGGCGGCCCCACCCGGGCAGGGTCCCGGTTCACCCGCGCAGGGTCCCGATTCACCCGGGAAGGGTCCCGATTCACCCGGGAAGGGTCCCGATGACGACGGTGGCGTACAGCTCCTCGGAGGTCACCAGGCGCGGGATCAGTCCGCTGCCGCCCACGGTCTCCGCCGCCCGCGCCGCCTGGCGCTCGCTCGTCTCGACCAGCAGGCTGCCGCCGGGTGCCAGCCACCGCGGCGCCTCGGCCGCCACCCGGCGCATGACGTCGAGTCCGTCCCCGCCGCCGTCGAGCGCGACCCTCGGCTCATGGATGCGCGCCTCGGCGGGCAGCAGTTCGACGTCGTCCGTCGGTACGTAGGGGACATTGGCGAGCAGGATGTCGACCCGGCCCCGCAGCGAGCCGGGCAGCGGGGCGAAGAGGTCCCCCTCGTAGACCTGCCCGAGTCCGCCCACATTGCGCCGGGCGCACCGTACGGCCGCGGGTTCGACATCGGCGGCGTGCAGTTCGACCCGGTCCAGGGTCGCGGCCAGCGCGGTGCCGAGCGCGCCCGTTCCGCAGCAGAGGTCGACGACGACCGCCTGTGCGGGCGCGAGGGCCGCGGCCTGCCGGACGAGGAATTCGGTACGGCGGCGGGGCACGAAGACACCGAGGTCCACGGCGATGCGCCGACCGCAGAACTCGGCCCAGCCCAGGACGTGTTCGAGGGGGAGCCCGGCGACCCGGCGTTCGACCATCGCGGCGAGGGCGGCCGGGGATTCGGCGGTGGAGACGAGGAGTTCGGCCTCGTCCTCGGCGAAGACACAGCCGGCGGTACGGAGCGTGGTGGCGATCGAGGAGAGCGAGGACTGCGAAGAGAAGACCGACATGAAGCGGAGCCTTTCGGGAAGCCGATGGGCGCTCCGCGATCGCCTATGCCGGTGGGACGACGCGATCGTGAGAGGTGAGCACCCAGCCTGATCCAGCGGTAATGGGTCTCACCTCCTCGGTCGGCCCCCTTGTCGGGGCGGTCCCCGTGCGGGGATGGGTCACACTACCTCAGTCGAGCGCGTGTTCCCGCGGCCCCGCCGGAGCCGTGCGCCGGCTCTCCGGCGCAGGTCACGGGCCCTGCCGGGGGCGTCCGTCATCTGCACTTGTCGCGGAATGTCTGCGTCACCGATGTGTCCCGCGGCCACCGTCGAAGAGCCGGTTGTGGACCGACGACGAGCGATTGGCCGCCTTGATGTGCCGGATTTCCTCCCGGTGCCGACGCTCGATCTCCAGGCCGTCGAAATTCTCCGTACGGCGCCGGGACCTGATGAGCAGCTTCACGATCAGCACGACGACCACCGTCGTCAACCCGCCGAAAAGCACCAGCAGTTCCGTCATGCGTGATTCCCCCGTTCCCCACGTGGGGACATTGTCGCCCGCGCCCCGACGCCCGGCAAGGTCACCCCTCCGCCGGCGGCCGCTCGCGGACATGGCTGTGCCCCGCGCCTCGACGGCACGGGGCACAGCCATGGAGACCCCACGTCACGGGGCTTCGGAACTACAGATCCACGCTGTCGCGCAGCTTCGTGGAGGTCAGGAACAGGGACGCGATGACACCGATCACCGCGATGGCCGCCGAGATCAGGAAGATATGGCCGGTCGCGTCGCCGTACGCGGCGCGCACGACTTCCTGTATCTGCGGCGGCATGGCCGCCACGTTCAGGGTCGAACCGCCCGACCCGGAGGCCGCCGGGTCGATGCCCAGCTCCTTCAGACCGTGGGTGATCTTCGTGGCGACCTGGTTGGCGAGCACCGCGCCCAGCACCGAGACGCCCATGGTGCCGCCCAGCGAGCGGAAGAAGGTGATCGCCCCGCTGGCCGCGCCGAGTTCGCTGAGCGGGACGGTGTTCTGGAGGACCAGGACCAGGTTCTGCATCGACATGCCGACCCCGATGCCGACGGCGAGCATCCCGAACGACACGAGGACGAGGTTGGTCTCGTGGTCGATCGTGGACAGCCCCAGGAAGCCGAGGGTGAGCACGACGACACCGGTGATGATGTACGGCTTGACCTTGCCGGTCTTGGAGACCATGCGGCCGGCGACGGTCGAGGAGACGAGCACTCCGGCCATCAGCGGGATGGTGAGCAGTCCGGCCTCGGTCGGCGAGTAGCCGCGGCCGATCTGGAAGTACTGGCCGAGGAAGACCGCGCCGCCGAACATCGCCATACCGACCGCGAGGCTCGCGACGATGGCGAGGGCGGGGTCCCGGCGGCGTACGACATGGAGCGGCACGACCGGCTCCTTGACCCGGGCCTCGACCAGGACGGCCGCGCCCAGGATCACGACGCTCGCGCCGACCATGGCGGCGGTCTGCCAGGAGAGCCAGTCGAAGTCGTTGCCGACGAAGGTGACCCAGAGCAGCAGGAGGCTGACCCCGGCGGCGATGAGGGTGGCGCCGAGGTAGTCGACCTTGGTCTCGGGGCGGCGCACCTCGGCGAGGTGCAGGGTGCGGCCGAGCATCACGGACGCGAGAAGCGTGAACGGCACCGCGACGAAGAAGCACCAGCGCCAGCCCAGCCAGGACGCGTCGGTGATGAAGCCGCCCAGCAGCGGCCCGCCGACGGTGGCGACGGCCATGACGCCGCCGAGGTAGCCGTTGTAGCGGCCTCGCTCCTTGGGGCTGATCATCGCGGCGATGATCACCTGGACGAGCACCTGGAGGGCGCCCATGCCGAGGCCCTGGAGGGCACGGAAGGCGATGAGCTGCTCGGTGGACTGAGCGAAACCGCAGGCGATCGACGAGACGACGAAGATGCCGATGGATATCTGGAGCAGCATCTTCTTGCTGAACAGATCGGCGAGCTTGCCCCAGATCGGGGTGGAGGCCGTCGAGGCGAGCAGGGTCGCGGTGACGACCCAGGTGTACTGCGACTGCGTGCCGTTGAGCGAGCCGATGATCTGCGGGAGCGCGACCGAGACCACCGTGCTGCTGATCATCGCCACGAACAGCACGATGAGCAGCCCGCTCAGGGCCCGCAGTACGTGGCGGTGATCCATCGGCGCGACGTCGGTCGGCGCGGCCGTTTGTGCGCTCACGCGCAACCTCCGGAGGGTCTGGGCAGGAAAAGGAAGGCTTCACCATACATGCACAGTGGGCAATTTTGCTCACTGCGCAATAATGCCCGGCAGGTAGATACTGGCCGCATGGAGAGTTCTGTGGGACTGCGGGAACGCAAGAAGGAAGCCACCCGGCAGGCCGTGCACGAGGCGACACTGCGCCTGACCGTCGAGCACGGCTTCGACCATGTGACGGTGGAGGCGGTCGCCGACGCGGCCGGGATCTCCCGCAGAACGTTCTCCAACTACTTCACGAACAAGGAGGACGCCCTCCTGTACGGGGAGGAGCAGCAGATAAGAGGTCTGGTCCAGGCCGTGCGCGAGCGCCCCGCCGATGAGCCCGCCTGGACCGCGCTGCGGGCGGCGATGGCCCGGTTCACGGAGCGGGTGGCCCCGCCGGAGCGCGAGTGGGCGGTACGCACCCGGCTGGCCATGCGCCACCCGTCCCTCCTCGCCCGCCAGCTGGCCAACCACGCCGCGATGGAACGGGACCTGGCGGACGCGGTGGCCGCCCGCCCGGGTCCCCCCGGCGGAGCGGTGCGGCCGATGGTCCTCGCCGCGGCCTTCCTGTCCTCGATGCGGATCGCGATGCGCATGTGGATCGAGGAGGACCGGGCCCGGCAGCCGGCCGAGGTGATCGAGGAGATCCTGGACGAGATGGCCCGCGGCTTCGCGTGAACCGCCGAGAACAGCCTTTGGGCGCGCCCGGCCGAAATCCGTCGCACTCACTTTCTGACAAATTTCAGGAAGAAGAGATCGCTTGACGCGGGATCAGGCAGAATAAATAATCACCGATGCACTCACCCACCGAAAATAAATCACCCGAATCATCACCGATCAAGGGATTTTCCGTGCGAGTCATCAAGAAGGCGCTTTCCGTTGCGGTCGCCACGGCCGCATTCGGTCTCGTGTCGTTCGGCGCAACGCCCGCAATGGCCAGCGGGTCCGGCAATTGCGTCTCGGGCGACGCCTGTCTCTTCTACAACTCCAGCCAGTACGGATACGGATCGTTCTACGGCGCCCCGTACAACGGCAACTACACCAGCGACATGAAGTTCGGCGGTGGAAACGGGAGCGGCAGCGGTGTCCAGGTCAAGAACCACGCCGCGGCGGCGGAGAACATGGCCGGGTGGCCTCTGAATATCTATTACAATTCCGACGGGAATTGCAAGATAGCGTGCTTCACCATCAATTCCAGGACACGTGCGGACTTCCCGGAGATCCTGCGCGACAACAACGCTTCGCAGGGCTGGGGAATCTAAGGGCTGTCCCGAGTTCCTCCTTCTGGATCATCTCGGGCCCGCGCGTGCCGCGGCACGCGCCCGCTGCGGCCGGTCCGGATCGACGGGGCCGGCCGCGGCCGACCGGTGGACCCCGCTCAGCACAAGGACCTCATCTCCCATGCATGACCGCTCCCGACTGCCCCTACGGGCGGCCACCACGCTGGCCGCCGCCGGAATCCTCGCAGCGGCCTGTTCCGCTCCCGAAGCCGGACCGCCCCCGGCGAAAGCGCCCCGTGTCGGCGCCACTCCGCAGATGACGGGGATGCAGGGAAAGCAGCTTCCCATCGAGCCGTATCTGCTCGACACCGACCAGAACAACAAGATCCAGCACGCCCGGCAGGTGCTGGTGTCGCGCTGCATGAAGAGATTCGGGTTCGACTTCGCATTCCCCGTGCCGGTCCGTGATGACCGGACGCCGAACACCCAGTCCGAGCAGCGCTACATCAGCGACCCGGAAGTGGCCGAACGATTCGGCTACCACAACCCCCGCCCCCAGCAGAAGGCTCCGGCAGAACCCACGCTGTCCGCCGCCGAGAACGCGGTGCTCGTGGGAGAAGGAGAGCCGGGAAAGACCGGCAGCCCCTTTCCGGCCAAGAGTTCCGCACCGCCCGCCGTCCACCGCGGCATGCCGGTTCCGGAGGGGGGATGCTTCGGTGAGGTCGACCGCGAGCTGATCTCCAAGAACGTGATCATCCAGGAATCCGACCTGGTGATCCGCATCAACATCGGCAATATGCAGCGCTCGCTGCGCGACAGGAGGGTCCAGTCCGCGTTCCGGAAATGGTCGGCCTGCATGAAGAAGCAGGGCTACGACTACGCCACCCCCATGGACGCCGAGGCGGACCCCCGGTGGACCCGGTCAGCGGCACCCACTCCCGGCGAGATCACCACCGCCCTCGCCGACGTCGACTGCATGCGGTCCACCAATGTGGTGGGCGTCTGGTTCGCCGTCGAGAGTGCCTACGAGAAGGTGGAGATCGAGAAGAACGCGGCGGAACTGGCCGAAGTGGCGAAGAACATCGGGATCAGCCTGCGCTACGCCGCGACCGTCAACGGCCGGGAGTGATTCCGAGCGTTCACCGTCAGCTGTTGCGACACCGGGCGGGCCGCGGCGACCGGCACGGCGGCCGTCCCGCGCTTTTGGACCGAGCGGGATGACCGGCGCACAAGCGTCCTCGGGAACGGAAAAGAGCTGGCGCACCCGGGCCCCCACGAGCGAGCATGCGACGCATGAGCGACCGACCCGCACGCTGGACCCGGGCCACCGTCTACCCCGACATGTGGGCGGACCCGGACGACGACCCCCGCGACAACCAGGGCGCCGGCCCGGACGGCGAGCTCGCGACGCTGCTCGACTTCCTGTCGGGCTACCGCATGACCCTGCGGATGAAGTGCGAGGGCCTGGACCCGGAGCAGTTGGCCCGCCGGTCGGTTCCCCCGTCGACGATGTCGCTGCTCGGCCTGGTTCGGCACCTCGCCGAGGTGGAACGGGACTGGCGCAACTGGATCAGCGACGGTGACCCGCTGCCGAAGCTGTACGGCAGGAAGGACGCGGACTTCGACCTGGCTGTCGCCGAGCAGTCCGAGGTCGACGCCGCGTACGCCGATCTGGCACGCGAACAGGCCGCGCTCGACGCCTCGTTGGCCGAGCACCCGGATCTGGGCGAGCGTCTGGGCAGGGACGGGATCGCGGTTCGGGAGCTGATGGTGCACAGGATCGACGAGTACGCCCGCCACTGCGGGCACGCCGACCTGTTGCGCGAGTGCGTCGACGGACGAGTGGGCCAGTAGCCACGGTCCGATCCCCGGTGGGCGCCCTCAGGTGAACGGAGTGGCCCAGTGCTGGAGGGCGCGCTCGGCAAGGAACGCGACCAGCTGAATATCGGGTCCCAGATCCCGGGCTTCACGGCCGGCGGGAAGAATGACGTCCGGACGCTTCCCGCCGCCGCCCTCCTTCGCATGCACGATTCTGCATCGCAGATCGTAGACACGCTCCGATACATGGGGCCGGTAATCCGTTCCGGCGACCGGCTGGAAGGCCGCGCCGACCGGCAGACAGTGCAGCCCTGTGATGAGTTGTGGGTTGCTCAGATCCGGAAGCAGCCGGTCACCCACCAGATGCCCCGTCACCTGTGTGGTGGTGAGGGCGGCATCGATGACCGCGTCAAGCTTTCCCCGCTCCGTGCGAAGCGGATTTGTCCCGTAGGGGGAAGACGCCTCGTTCACTTTCTTCCCCTGGGCCAAGGCGCAGGTGTCGGCCGCCCTTCCCATATAGAACTCCAGCACCTGATAGTACTTCAGGTACCTTTCGAGGGAATCGCGTCCCGTGGAAGTCGCAGCCGCGTACATTTCCGCCGGAATGGCATCGTATGTGCGTACGGGGAATTTCACCCTCCCCGCCCTGTCACGGTGCGAGCGACCGTTCAACGCGTAATCGGGGTTCCACAGACGCAGCGAGACTCCGGCGTTCCTGGCGATTTCGTGGCAGTAACTCGTGCCGTACTCGACCAGTGCCTCTTCGGCCTCCGTGGGGTCGGAGAAGGAGAACCCGCTGAGCTCCAGCGCCACGGAGAGCGACTGCGGGAGCCGCCTCCGGTAGAGCACCTCCAATGCCCCGTCGGATCGGGTGACGCGGATCTTCCTCGCGTCGGTGGCCGGCGGCACCGGAGGCTCCTCGCAGAGGAAGGCACCCCGGTGAGCGAGAGTCCCCAGGAAGTCGTCGCGCAGCGGACCCTCGGTCTTCATGTCCTTCCGCCGGACGTTCCACTTCTCGGAGCGCGCGACGGCCCAGGGAAGACTTTCGTAGTCGCCCACGAGGCGGGCGGAGATGATGCCGTCCCGCTCGTACCACAGCGCCTGCCGGCCCGGTAGCGGGAAGGCGGATTCAAGAATTCCTGAGAAAGCGCCCAGTTGGGAAGCGGAGCGGAATCGGACTCTGTGTTCCGGACCTCGCTTCGGCCCCGAGAAGATGATGCGCGCATCATCACGCTGCCCGCGTCCGCCATTCCACTGCACCGTAACGTCCGCACGCGTCCGGGCTTTGACCCCGAGGGCGGCAACCGCCTCGGCGTAAGTGGTTACCGGCTCTTCGAACTTCCAGGAATCGTCGTCCCAGGCATCGTAGTCGAATTCGTCTTCGAAGCCATCGCTCTCACGGCCTTGCGTCTCCGTCATGTGAAACCCCCTCGCGACGAGTGTGCCGCATTGCGGAGACCGGCGTCACGGCTCTGGGGACGAGTCAGCGAGGACCGGAGTCGGGCGGCGCCGGAAGCCCCATGTCGCCCTGTTCTCCGATGAGTTCGGCGACTTCCCCGGTCTTCCACGCACCGGCCGCCCCCGGACACGAAACCACGTACTCCGCGATGGTCCGGACGTCCCACGCGCCCGCGTCGAGGAGACCGGAGGCCAGGACTCTCACGTACGGGGCGGAAGGCTTGTTCCACGCGATGCCGCGCACGCCCCAGGGGGCCGTGAAGGTGAGCACCGGACAGCCGTCCAGCGTGCCCGGACAGACGAGCGTCTCGTATCTGCCCGGTCCCAGAACGGCCCTGCCGTGCTCCGTGACCTCCGACAGATCCAGGTCCGCACCCGGCTCCCGGTTCATCTCCTGCGCGACGATGTCGGAGAACTGCCCCACCGTCACCAGGTGGGCCCGCGCCAACGCCCGCCCCTCGGCCCGCGGATCGTAGAAGGCCCTGCCCCCGGTCCACACGGGCGATTCGGTGGCGAAGTAGACCTGCCCCACGAGTTCGACCGGAGCCGATGCGGCCGGCGGCCGGGGGTCACGGCATCCCGGGTACGTACGGTCCGTTCCCGGAAACCTCCCTCCCGCGAGGTAACGGGCGAGCCGGTCCCTGTGCGTGTTGGAGCCGTACGCCGTGTACCAGACCCGCCGTACGGGCCCGGCGGCCCCGGCGGTGTCGATGACTCGGGGGTTCACGTTCACGCGGCAGGCACGTCCTCACCGATGCGTGGCGGTCGCCGGGCCGGATGCGTGATCCACAGTGGCGGGGCCCGGTCGTCGTCATCGTAGCCAGGACGCGGGGGACGCGGGGGAGGAAACGACGACGGGCCGACGGTACGAAACCGTCGGCCCGCGGCCGGATGTGTGACGGGGCGCCCCTACAGCACCGGCAGCAGGTTCTTCAGCTCGAAGGCGGTGACCTCGCTGCGGTACTCCTCCCACTCCTGCTTCTTGTTGCGGAGGAAGAAGTCGAAGACGTGCTCGCCGAGGGTCTCGGCGACCAGTTCGCTCTTCTCCATCAGCGAGATCGCCTCGCCGAGGTTCTGCGGGAGCGGCTCGATGCCCATCGCGCGGCGCTCCGCGTCGGACAGCGCCCACACGTCGTCGTCGGCGCCCGCCGGGAGTTCGTAGCCCTCCTCGATGCCCTTGAGGCCCGCGGCGAGGAGCACCGCGTACGTCAGGTAGGGGTTGGCGCCGGAGTCGATGGAGCGGACCTCGACGCGGGCCGAGCCGGTCTTGCCGGGCTTGTACATCGGGACCCGGATGAGCGCGGAGCGGTTGTTGTGGCCCCAGCAGATGTACGAGGGGGCCTCGCCGCCCGCGCCCGCGCTGCGGGCCGAGCCGCCCCAGATGCGCTTGTAGGAGTTGACCCACTGGTTCGTCACGGCGGAGATCTCCGCGGCGTGCTTGAGCAGGCCCGCGATGAAGGAGCGGCCGACCTTGGAGAGCTGGTACTCGGCGCCCGACTCGTAGAAGGCGTTGCGGTCGCCCTCGAAGAGGGACAGGTGGGTGTGCATGCCCGAGCCCGGGTACTCCGAGAACGGCTTCGGCATGAAGGTGGCCTGCACGCCCTGCTCCAGCGCGACCTGCTTCATGACGAGGCGGAAGGTCATGATGTTGTCGGCGGTGGAGAGCGCGTCCGCGTACCGCAGGTCGATCTCCTGCTGGCCGGGGGCGCCCTCGTGGTGGCTGAACTCGACCGAGATGCCCATGGATTCGAGCATGGTGATCGCCTGGCGGCGGAAGTCCATGCCGACGTTCTGCGGGGTGTGGTCGAAGTAGCCGGAGCTGTCGGCCGGGGTCGGGCGGGTGCCGTTGACCGGCTTGTCCTTCAGCAGGAAGAACTCGATCTCCGGGTGGGTGTAGAAGGTGAAGCCCAGGTCGGAGGTCTTGGCGAGGATGCGCTTGAGCACGTAGCGCGGGTCCGCGAAGGACGGCGAACCGTCGGGCATCAGGATGTCGCAGAACATCCGGGCCGTGCCCGGGGCCTCCGCGCGCCACGGCAGGATCTGGAACGTACCGGGGTCCGGCTTGGCGATCATGTCCGATTCGTACACCCGGGCGAAGCCTTCGATGGCCGAGCCGTCGAAGCCGATGCCCTCGTCGAACGCCTGCTCCAGCTCGGCGGGCGCCACGGCCACGGACTTCAGGAACCCGAGGACGTCGGTGAACCACAGCCGCACGAAGCGGATGTCGCGCTCCTCAAGGGTCCTGAGGACGAATTCCTGCTGCTTGTCCATAGCCACATCCTTGCAGTTCAGACGGTCCGTGCACCACCGCCCGGGGTAGGGGAGAAACTCCAGTATCACGACCCGGGATTTCACCCAGATTACGCACTCGGTGTGAGAGAGAGCACTCGGCCACCCACTACGATCGGCGCCCATGGTGTGCGCGGGTCGCAGCGGCCTCGTGACCGGCCTGTGCGCACCGGTCCTCGGACCGGTTCCGTCTCTTCCAGCCCCTTCGCAGAAGGACTCGACGACATGAGCTTCGACCGCAGGTCCCGCATAGAGCAGATGCGCAACGACGACCGCACGCGCGACCGCCGTACCCGGACCGTCGCGATAGTCCTGAGTGCCGTCGTCGTGGCCGGTCTGGTGGGTTTCGGCTCCTACATGCTGCTGGAGAAGTCCGAGGCGAAGGAGAAGAAGGAGGACGGCCTGGCGCAGGACGCCAAGCAGACCGAGAAGGACGACAAGACGCTGGCGGCCGAGCCGGTCAAGGACGAGAAGACCTGGGACGCCAAGAAGCTGACCCGTAACCATGTGGCCGGTGCGGTGGACTACCCGATGAAGCCTCCGGTGGGCGGCGACCACAACCAGGCGTGGATGAACTGCGACGGCGACGTATACGAAAAGGCGCTCCCCGACGTGAACGCCGTCCACTCCCTGGAGCACGGCTCGGTCTGGGTCACGTACAACGACAAGGCGTCCGACGCGGATGTGGAGAAGCTCGCGGCACGGGTCGGCTCCACGCCGTACTCGCTGATGAGCCCGTACGAGGGCCAGTCCGGGGCGATCATGCTCAGCGCCTGGGGCAAGCAGGTCACCGTGGACAGCGCGGAGGACCGGCGGGTGGCACAGTTCTTCGCGAAGTACGTCCAGGGTCCGCAGACGCCGGAGCCGGGCGCGCCCTGCACCGGCGGGCTGGCGGCGCCCCAGTGATCCCGGAGCCCGACGGCGGCGCCCGGCGTACCCGGCGTACGCAGTGGGTGGCGGGCTCCGCCGTGGCGCTCGCGCTGCTCTTCGCGGGGGCGGCGACGGTCGCCTCCGCACGCGACGACGGGCCGGACCCGACGGGGGCCGCGCGGATCACCGTGCCGTCGGCCGAGTCCGCCGACGCGGGCTTCGCACGGGACATGGCCGTCCACCACCAGCAGGCCGTGGAGATGTCCTTCATCGTGCGCGACCGCACGAAGGACGAGGAGGTGCGCCGGCTCGCCTACGACATCGCCCAGACGCAGGCCAACCAGCGGGGCATGCTGCTCGGCTGGCTGGACCTGTGGGAGCTGCCGAAGGTGGCCCCGGAAGGGCAGCGCCCCATGGGGTGGATGTCCTCGGACGGCGGCGGGCACGCGGGGCACGACATGGCGGGGATGCCCGGATCCGCCGCCGGGTCCGGGGCCCTCATGCCCGGCATGGCCACCCGGGCCGAGCTGGAGCGGCTGGGCACGCTCGACGGACGGCGGGCGGAGGTCTTCTACCTCCAGCTGATGACCGACCACCACCGGGGCGGCGTCGCCATGGCCGAGGGGTGCGCCGAGCTGTGCACCGTACCGGCGGAGCGGCGGCTCGCGCGGGGCATGGTCGAGGCGCAGCGGTCCGAGCTGGACCTGATGGCCGACCTGCTGGCGGCGCGGGGGGCGAAGCCGCGCCCCTGAGCCGCCGCGGCACTCCCCGTACACCCGAACGGGTGACAGCGGTCGCGCGCTCCGGGCGGGCCCATGACGATGGGTTCGCTCGGGGCCGTACGGCAGTGCCCATCGGCACGCAGGAGGAACCCCATGACGACCGCCAAGGACATCATGCATACCGGGGCCCAGTGGATCCCGGCCCACGAGACGCTGGACCGTGCCGCGCAGCTGATGCGCGAGCACGACGTGGGCGCGCTGCCCATCTCCGCCAACGGCGAGCGGGACCGGATGGTCGGCATCCTCACGGACCGGGACATCGTGGTCGGCTGTGTGGCGAAGGGCCACGATCCCTCGAAGGTGACCGCGGGCGACCTCGCACAGGGCACACCGCGCTGGATCGACGCGGGCGCGGGTGTGGACGCGGTGCTGGAGGAGATGCAGAACCATCGGATCCGCCGGCTCCCGGTGGTCGAGAACAAGATGCTGATCGGCATGATCAGCGAGGCCGACCTGGCGCAGCACCTCTCCGACGAGCAGATCGCGGGCTGGGCGGAGAAGGTCTACTCGCGCGGCTGAGCCGCCGTTCCCCGAGCGTGCGGTGGCCCGGTCCCTCCTTCGGGTGAAGGGCGGGCCGGGGTCTCCGCCTGCCCGTATACCCGGTAGGGGTAGGGTGCGAGGCATGGCCGGTCAGGGGAAGAGGTGTGCGACGTACGGGCAGCTGATGCTGTTCGCCGCGCTGCTCCTCGGGATCGTGACCATGCACACGGTCGGGCATTCCGCCGAGCACGGCGCCCCGAACGGGCAGCCGTCCGCACATGCGCCGCACACGGTGCCCGCGGATGCCCCGGCGCGTGCGGATGCCTTGGTGACTGCCGATGTCCCCGTGGCCGCCGAAGTCCCGGCGCGTGCGGATGCGGTGGTGGCCGCCGAAGTCCCCGTGGCCGCCGAAGTCCCGGCGCGTGCGGATGCGGTGGTGGCCGCCGAAGTCCCCGTGGCCGCCGAAGTCCCGGCGCGTGCGGATGCCTTGGTGCACCCGTCCGCCGGTGCCGCACCGGACGGCGCCTCCCGTGCCGATGCCGCCCCCGGCGGTCCGGCTCCCGAAGTGCGCTCCCCCGGCAGTGCGCCGATGAGCGGCATGGATCCGCTGTCGGTCTGTCTCGCCGTGCTCGGCGCCTGGGGCCTGGCCCTGATCGGCTCCTGGCTGCTCGGGCTGCGGTCGGCGGACCGCCCGCTCGGCGTGGCCGCCGGTGCGCGGCCGTTGCGGGCCCTGTGGCCGAACCCCCCGCCCCGCAAGGCCGTGCTCGCCCGGCTGTCGGTGCTGCGTATCTAGGAGTGGGCGTTCACCTCCGCCCTTCTCCCCCAGCACACGACTTCGTCCAGAGGTGCACTCAGTCATGTCCACGCAGCCCACCCGACGCGCCGTGCTCGGCGCCACCCTCGCCGTCGCCGCCGGCGGATCCCTGACCGCCTGTTCCCGCGACACGTCGGCCGGTACGTCCTCCGGCGCCGGAGCCGGTGACCTCTACGTCTCGCCCGACGGCAAGGAGGTCGCGGCGGCCGAGGCCGAGCGGGGCTCCGGTCCCGTACGGAAGGTCTCGCTCACCGCCGCCCCCGCCCGCCTCGACCTCGGCGGCGGGCGCACCGTCAGCTCATGGGCGTACGGGGACCGGCTGCCCGGCCGTGAGGTCCGGGTCACCGCGGGCGACACCCTCGCGCTCACCCTCGCCAATCATCTGCCGCGGCCGACCTCGCTCCACTGGCACGGTCTGGCCCTGCGCAACGACATGGACGGGGTCCCCGGGCTCACCCAGCGGGACATCGCGCCGGGGGCCGAATTCACCTACCGGTTCGCGGTGCCGCACCCGGGGACGTACTGGTTCCACCCGCATTCGGGCGTCCAGCAGGACCGCGGGCTGTACGCCCCGCTGATCGTGGAGGACCCCAAGGAGCCGCTCGCGTACGACAGGGAATGGGTGCTCGTCCTGGACGACTGGGTCGACGGGGTGGACGGCTCCACCCCCGACGCGGTCCTCGCCGAGCTGCGCGAGGGCATGGGCGGCCACGGCACCGGTGCCGACGGGGGCGACAGCGGCGGTGACGGTGACAGCGGCGCGGGCCACGGCGGCATGGATCACGGCGGCGGGCAGGACATGCCCTCCACCCCGCCCGGCGGCAGGGGCGGCGGCCCCTCGCGGATGATGATGGGCGCCACCAGCACGCTGCTCGGCGGCGACGCGGGCGATGTCGCCTACCCGCACTACCTGATCAACGGGCGCACCGCGCGGGATCCGTCCTCCTTCACCGCCCGGCCGGGCGACCGGATCCGGCTGCGGATCATCAACGCGGGCGGCGACACCGCGTTCCGCGTCGCGCTCGGCGGACACCGGATGACCGTGACGCACACCGACGGCTTCCCGGTCCGGCACACCACGGGCGACGTACTGCTGCTCGGGATGGGCGAGCGTTACGACGTGCTGGTCACCGCCGGGGACGGGGTGTTCCCGCTGACCGCGCTCGCCGAGGGCAAGAAGGCGTCGGCGCTGGCGTTGCTGCGGACCGGTACGGGCGCCGCGCCCGCCGCCTCCGTACGGCCCCGGGAACTGGACGGGAAGCCGGTGGAGGCGGGCCGGCTGGTGCCGGACGAGTCCGTGGCCCTGCCGTCCCGCGCACCCGACCGGACCCTCAGGTACCGGCTCACCGGCGGCATGGCCGCGTACGACTGGGCCTTCGACGGCAAGCCGTACAGCGCCGGCCACCGGCGTCCGGTCGAGGCCGGGGAACGGGTCCGGCTGGTGTTCGACAACGCGACGGCGATGTGGCACCCGCTGCATCTGCACGGCCACACCTTCGCGATGGCCGGCAACGCGGCCGGGGCCCGCAAGGACACCGCGGTCATCCTGCCGCACCGCTCGCTGACCGTGGACTTCGACGCGGACAACCCGGGTCTGTGGATGCTGCACTGCCACAACGTCTACCACGCGGAGGCGGGCATGATGACGGTCCTCGGCTACCGCCGCTGAGCGACGTTCCCGGCGGGCCCCGACGACTCGTCGAGGGCCCGCCAGGACATCGCGTCAGAAAGACGATTACACTGGGCCGCGTGCCTCAACTACGCCTCGCACTGAATCAGATCGACTCGACCGTCGGCGACCTCGCCGGCAACGCCGAGGCGATCGTCCACTGGACCCGGCACGCCGCCGAGCAGGGCGCCCACCTGGTGGCGTTCCCCGAGATGGTGCTGACCGGATACCCCGTCGAGGACCTGGCCCTGCGGTCGTCCTTCGTCGAGGCGTCACGGGACGCGCTGCGTGCGCTCGCCGTCCGCCTCGACGCGGAGGGCTTCGGCGAGCTGCCGGTCGTCGTCGGCTACCTCGACCGTTCGGAGGCGGCCGCGCCGCGCTTCGGCCAGCCCTCCGGTTCCCCGCGCAACGCCGCCGCGGTGCTGCACCGCGGGGGGATCGCGCTGAACTTCGCCAAGCACCATCTGCCCAATTACGGCGTCTTCGACGAGTTCCGGTACTTCGTACGGGGCGACTCGATGCCCGTCGTACGGGTCCACGGTGTCGATGTGGCCCTCGCGATCTGCGAGGACCTCTGGCAGGACGGCGGCCGCGTCCCGGCCGCCCGGTCCGCCGGGGCCGGACTGCTGCTGTCGATCAACGCCTCGCCGTACGAGCGGGACAAGGACGACACCCGCCTCGACCTGGTCCGCAAGCGGGCCCAGGAGGCCGGCTGCACCACCGCCTATCTGGCGATGATCGGCGGGCAGGACGAGCTGGTCTTCGACGGTGACTCGATCGTCGTCGACAAGCAGGGCGAAGTGATCGCCCGTGCCCCGCAGTTCGCCGAGGGCAGTGTGATCCTCGATCTGGACCTGCCGGCCGCCGCGGCCGATGCGCCGTCCGGGGTCGTGGACGACGGGCTGCGGATCGACCATGTCGTGCTGTCCGAGGAGCCCCTCGCCCCGTACGAGCCGGAGCTGGCCGGCGGCTATGCCGAGCGGCTCGACGCCGACGAGGAGATCTACTCGGCGCTGGTCGTGGGGCTGCGCGCGTACGCCGCGAAGAACGGGTTCAGCAGTGTGCTGATCGGGCTCTCCGGCGGGATCGACTCGGCGCTGGTCGCGGCCATCGCCTGCGACGCGCTGGGCGCGCCGAACGTGTACGGCGTCTCGATGCCGTCGAAGTACTCCTCGGACCACTCCAAGGGCGACGCGGCCGAGCTGGCCCGCCGTACCGGTCTGAACTTCCGCACCGTACCGATCGAGCCGATGTTCGACGCGTATATGGCGTCGCTGGAGCTGACCGGTCTGGCCGAGGAGAACCTCCAGGCACGGCTGCGCGGCACGATGCTGATGGCGCTCTCCAACCAGGAGGGCCAGATCGTGCTCGCGCCGGGCAACAAGTCCGAGCTGGCGGTGGGGTACTCGACGCTCTACGGCGACGCCGTGGGCGCGTACGGGCCGATCAAGGACGTGTACAAGTCGTCCGTCTTCCGGCTCGCGAAGTGGCGCAACCGGGCCGCCGAGGAGCGTGGGCAGACCCCGCCGATCCCGGAGGCGTCGATCACCAAGCCGCCCAGCGCCGAGCTGCGGCCGGGCCAGGTCGACTCGGACTCGCTGCCCGACTACGACGTGCTGGACCGGATCCTGGAGCTGTACGTCGACCGGGACCAGGGCCTGGACGCGATCGTGGCGGCCGGGTTCGATCCGGAGCTGGTGGCGAAGACGCTGCGGATGGTGGACACCGCCGAGTACAAGCGGCGGCAGTACCCGCCGGGCACGAAGATCTCCCCCAAGGGCTTCGGCAAGGACCGGCGGCTGCCGATCACCAACCGGTGGCGCGAGTCCCGGTGATCCGGGACTGACGGACACAGCGACCGCCGCGCGGGCCGGACCCGTGCGGCGGTCGTTCCGTTCTCAGTCGCCGGACGGGCTCGCGACGCGGGCCCCGGGCTCCGTGTCGCGCCGGGAGCGCGGCAACGCGCCCGCCACGATCCGGGAGGCCCCCGCCGTACGGTCGCGGTCCAGCACGCCCGCCGTGACCGCCACCGCCAGCCCGATCACGGCCAGGACCGCGCCGACCAGGGCGGGGGACGTCCAGCCCCAGCCCGCCGCGATCGCCACACCGCCGAGCCACGCGCCACCCGCGTTGGCGAGATTGAAGGCGGAGTGGTTGGAGGCGGAGGCGAGGGTCGGGGCGTCCTTGGCCTTGTTCATCACCAGCATCTGGAGCGGAGTGGTCGTCATGAACCCGACCCCGCCCAGCAGCACCACCAGCACCAGCGCCGCCCACTGCACATGGACGACGAAGGGGAAGACGGTCAGGACCACGGCGAGCGCGCCCAGCGATCCGTAGAGCGTGGGGCGCAGCGCCCGGTCGGTCAGCGGTCCGGCGGCCAGCGCGCCCAGCGTCATGCCGATGCCGAAGAGGGCGAGCACCAGGGTCACCGAGGACTCGCCGAAGCCCATCGCCTTCGTCGTCATGGCCGAGAGGTAGGAGTAGACGGCGAAGACTCCCGCGAAGCCGAAGACCGCGGTGAGCAGCCCGAGGAGCACCTGGCGGTTGCCGAGGGCGCGCAGTTCGTGGCGGACGTTCTGGTGTGCCTCGACCGGGATCCGCGGGACGAGCCGGGCCAGCGCGGCCATCGCGCACAGCCCGATCACCGCGACGACCAGGAAGGTCGCCCGCCAGCCGAGGTGCTGGCCGAGCAGGGTGGCGGCGGGGACGCCGACGATGTTGGCGACGGTGAGGCCGAGGAACATCGTCGCGACGGCCCGCGCCTGACGCCCTTCGGAGACCAGCCGGGCGGCGACGACCGCGCCGACGCCGAAGAACGCGCCGTGCGGCAGCCCGGCGAGGAAGCGTCCGGCGAGCAGCCAGCCGAAGTCCGGGGCCAGCGCCGAGGCCAGGTTGCCGACGGTGAACAGGGCCATCAGCAGCAGGAGCATCCGCTTGCGCGGGATCCGGGAGCCGAGGCCGGTGAGCAGCGGGGCGCCCAGGACGACGCCGATCGCGTACGCCGACACGAGGTATCCGGCGGTGGGCACGGACGTTCCCAGGTCATCGGCCACATTGGGCAGGAGGCCCATCATGACGAACTCGGTCGTGCCTATGCCGAAGGCGCTCACGGCCAGGGCGAGCAGGGCCACGGGCATGGGGGAGGAACCTTTCGCAGCGGTACGGGGCGGAGTTCACCGCGGTACGGGGACACGAGCGGGGAGCCGCTGCCCCGGGCACGCACGGTGCCGGGCGGCGGCTCGGGCCTCGCCGACGACCTCACCGGCGGCGTTGCGGGCGAGATCCTGGGACCGGGGCTGTCCCGTCATCCCTGGCGGAGCGGCCCTCGGACCTTATGTAAGTATCCGGAACAAATTCTCGCAGACGTTTTATGCCGCGAGGTGAACGGACCGTTGCGTCAGAGTTCGACGCGGGCGGCGATCGGGAGATGGTCGCTGTCGGTCGCCGAGAGCGTCCACGAGGACATCGGCTCGACGCCCTTGACCATGATCTGGTCGATCCGCGCCATCGGGAACGAGGCGGGCCAGCTGAACCCGAAGCCGTTGCCCGCGGCGCCCTGGGTGGAG
This sequence comes from Streptomyces sp. NBC_01237, assembly GCF_035917275.1. NCBI lineage: Bacteria > Bacillati > Actinomycetota > Actinomycetes > Kitasatosporales > Streptomycetaceae > Streptomyces > Streptomyces sp. NBC_01237. Next base: position 2,430,616 of record NZ_CP108508.1, read on the forward strand.
CGCATCTGCGCGGTGACGGCGTTCAGCGAGCGGTCGTTCATCGTGCCGTTGAGGTCGCCGAGCAGCACCACCCGGTCGAGCGGCTCGTGGGCGATCGCCTCGCCGAGGGCGTCGGCGCTGTCGTCGCGCTGGTTGGCGGTGAATCCGGCGTGCAGCTTCACCCGCACGGACGGCAGGTGGGCCACGTACACCGCGACCTTGCCGCTCGGCGCGGTGACGGTGGAGCGCATCGCCCGGGTCCAGCCCATCTTGATGTCGACGGGGCGGGTGTCGCTCAGCGGGTACTTGCTCCACAGGCCGACGGTGCCCTGGACCGAGTGGTACGGATAGCGGTCGGCGAGCGACTTCTCGTACGTCGCCACCTGCCGGCCGGGCAGTTCCTGGAGGGCCACGACGTCCGCCCCGGAACCCGCGACCTGCTGCGCGGTGCCCGCGGGGTCGGGGTTGTCCGCGTTGACGTTGTGGGTGGCGACCGTGAGATCGCCGCCGCCGCCCGCCTTGTCGGTGAGCAGGCCGCCGAACAGGTTGAGCCACACCACGACCGGCAGGAGCAGGGCGATCAGCGCGGTGGCCGAGCGCCGCACCAGGCCCAGGACCAGCAGGACCGGGACGAAGACCGCGATCCAGGGCAGGAAGGTCTCGATGAGGCTGCCGAGGTTGCCGACGGCGTTCGGCATCTGCGCGTGGAAGATCATCAGCAGCGTGAGGAGGACCGAGCAGACCGCCAGCACGATCCCGCGCCGCCACATCCCGCGATCCGCCGACCAGCGCTCACGCAGGTCCCGGAAACGGGACCCGGTGCGCTGCGGTTCCGCGCTGTCGTTACCGGTGTCCGCTCCGTACGCCTGCACCATCGCGCTGTCCTCACTGCCTTGCCGTGCCCATTGCCGCGCTCTTGACCCTAGGCGATGTGCGGCGTCTTTCCCGCCGCCGACGGCGGCCGTACGGAGGTCAGGACGAACGGAGCGGGGCCGCGGGTTCCGGTGCGGGCCCGGCCGTGCGGGCTTGTGACAGAACACTCACACGGGCACCGGCCCCCGGCGCGTCACCCGTGACCTGCGGCTTCGGGGGCGAGTCCCTGGAGCAGCACCCGGATGACGCTGTCGGCGAGGTCCTCGGGCAGCGCGGCGTCGGGGCGGTGGACGGTGCGTACGAGCATGGGGCCGAGAAACAGGTCGTCGATCAGTTCCACGTCGATGTCGTCCCGGAGCTCGCCCGCCTCCACCGCCCGCCGCACCGCCGCCAGCATCGCGACCCGGCGCGGGGCGATCACCGTGCACTGGTACTCGGACCACAGCTTGGGGTGGCTCTTCATCTGCGCGAAGACGTTGTGCAGGAGGACGGAGGAGCGCTGGGCGAGGCCCCGGGTGCGCAAGGACTCCAGGAGCAGCCGCAGATCGGCGAGTCCCGCGGTGCCGGAGACGGCGGGGTCGACGGGCTCCATGTCGCGCAGGACGTCGACGAAGAGCTCCTCCTTGCCGCTCCAGCGCCGGTAGATGGTGGCCTTGCCGACGCCCGCGGTGCGGGCGATGCGCTCGATGGACAGGCCGGCCAGGGGCTCCCCGGCCTCCAGGAGTCCGATGACGGCGTCCAGGATGGCCCGTTCGGCCGCGGCACTGCGGGGGCGGCCACGCCGGGGCTCCGGCTCCGGTGCGGGGTCGGGATCCGGGCCGTGCGGGCCGTCCGGGCCGTCCGCGTCGTCACGGAGCCGTGCCCGGCCCGCGCCGTCACGGAGCCGCGCGTCGTCCGCGTGATCCTGTTCCCGCACCTGCATCCGCCTCTCGCCGCGCCGTCCGGTCGGGCCGCTTCGCTGCCGTCGCCACGATTCTCGCCGACCCGGAGCGTGCCGGACGACGTTCGGCCGGGGGCCACCCCGTCGGGGGACCCCGGCCGGTGGTGGCGGGGCTACCGGCCGGCCGCCTTTCCTTCCAGTACGGGCTCGTCGCCCGCCGCGCCACGGGTCTTCGCCCCGTCCACGTGGGCCGGGAGGCGTCCCGGAAGGAACAGGCCGACGACCACGGCGCCGATCAGGGCGACGGCCGCCGAGCCGAGGGCGGTGACGTGCATGGCGCTGATGAACGCGTCGTTCGCCGCCGCGACCAGCGGTTTGCCCGCCGGGCCCAGCTTGGCGGCGACCCCCAGGGTGGCCTCGATCGACTCCCCCGCGACGTCCCTGGCCCCGGCCGGGACCCCGGACAGGTGTCCCTCGATGTCGCCCCGGTAGACGGTGGACAGCACCGAGCCGAGCACGGCGACGCCGAGCGCTCCGCCGACCTGGCGGAAGGTGTTGTTGATGGCCGAGCCGGAGCCCGCCTTCTCCCGCGGCAGGGCCTGCATCACGGCGACGGTGACCGGCGGCATGATGTGCGCCATGCCGGTGCCCTGGACGAAGAAGACCAGGCACATCAGCCAGACCGGCGTACCGGCGTCGAACAGGCCGAACGCCGCGAGCCCGCCCGCGACCAGCAGCATGCCCACGGTGCACACGGCGCGGGCGCCGAACCGGTCGACGACCAGCCGGGCGCGCGGCGCGAAGATCATCTGGGCGGCGGCCAGCGGCACGATCAGCAGCCCGGACTCCAGCGCGCTGTAGCCGCGCACGCTCTGGAGATAGAAGGCGGAGAAGAAGGTCACGCCCATCAGCGCGAAGAAGACCAGCGCGATGGCGGCCACGGCGGCGGAGAAGGCGGGCTTCTTGAAGTACGAGATGTCGATGGCCGGGTGGCTGCTGCGCTTCTCGTGCCAGACGAACCCGGCGAGCACGACGAGGCCGCCGATGGTCGAGGCGAGCACGGTGGTGTCGGTGAAGTCGGCGAGCTCGCCGCCGCGGATGATGCCGTACACGAGCAGGACGAGACCGACGATGGAGAGCACGACACCCAGCGGGTCGACCTTGCCGGGCTTCGGGTCCCGGGAGTCCGGCACCAGGAGGACCATCGCGACCAGGGCGACGATCACCACGGGAACGTTGACCAGGAAGATCGAGCCCCACCAGAAGTGCTCCAGGAGCAGCCCGCCGGTGATGGGCCCGATGGCGATGCCGAGGCCGACGCTGCCCGCCCAGATGCCGATGGCCTTGGGCTGCTCGTCCCGCTCGAAGACGTTCATCAGGACGGCGAGGGTGGCGGGCATCACGAACGCCGCGCCGAAGCCCATCAGCGCGCGCCAGGTGATGAGTTCGGCGGGCGAGGTGGAGAGCGCGGCCAGACCGGAGCCGATGCCGAAGACCAGGATGCCGAAGAGGAGGACCTTCTTGCGGCCGATGCGGTCGCCGAGCAGGCCCGCGGTGAAGAGCAGCCCCGCGAAGACGAGCGTGTAGGAGTTGATCGCCCACTCCAGCTCGCTCTGGGTGGCACCGATGCCGGTCGGAGAGGGGCTGGCGATCGTCTTGACCGCGACGTTGAGGATCGAGTTGTCCAGCACCACGATGAGCAGGCTGAACATGAGCACGGTGAGGATCGCCCAGCGGCGGCGGTGGATCGCTTCCGGGACACGGGGCACGGCGACGGGAGCGCCGGACGGTATGGACATGGCCACGACCCTAACCCACTTGCGATACGAGACCGTCTCGTATTGATAAGTCTTTACCCTCCTCGACGACCGGTGCGGGCCCACTTCCCGTCGGCCGCGCGGGGATGCCACCATGGAGGGGATCCGGGGACGCCGTCAGGGCGCCTCGAGATGACGAAGGAGCCGTTGGCCATGTCGCTTCAGGCTGCGCAGAATCAGTCCGCCCCATCCCCCGCCGGTCCCCCCGCCGACAGCAGCAAGGCGCTGTACGGAGGCAAGGGCACCCGCCGCATCACCGTCCACAACATCGCCGCCGCCACCGAGCGCGGCGAGAAGTGGCCCATGCTCACCGCCTACGACGCGATGACCGCGTCCGTCTTCGACGAGGCCGGTATCCCGGTCATGCTCGTCGGGGACTCCATGGGCAACTGTCACCTCGGCTACGAGACCACCGTGCCCGTCACGATGGACGAGATCGCCATGCTGTCCGCCGCCGTCGTCCGGGGCACCACGCGCGCCCTCATCGTCGCCGACCTGCCCTTCGGGTCGTACCAGGAAGGGCCCGTCCAGGCCCTGCGCAACGCCACCCGGCTGATCAAGGAGTCCGGGGTCGGCGCGGTGAAACTGGAGGGCGGCGAACGCTCCCACGAGCAGATCCGGCTGCTGGTCGAGGCCGGCATCCCGGTGATGGCCCACATCGGGCTCACCCCGCAGTCCGTCAACTCGATGGGCTACCGGGTACAGGGCCGCGGCGAGGAGGCCGCCCAGCAACTGCTGCGCGACGCGAAGGCGGTGCAGGACGCGGGCGCGTTCGCCGTCGTGCTGGAACTGGTGCCGGCCGAGCTGGCCGCCGAGGTCACCCGCACCCTGCACATCCCGACCGTCGGCATCGGCGCCGGACCCGACACGGACGCCCAGGTCCTGGTCTACACCGACATGGTCGGCCTGACCGGCGGCAAGGTGCCGCGCTTCACCAAGCAGTACGCCAACCTGCGCCAGGTGCTCGGCGACGCGGCGAAGGAATTCGCCGAGGAGGTCGTGGGCGGCTCGTTCCCGGCTCCCGAGCACGCGTTCCACTGACCCACCGCGGACCATTTCCCGCATCACCGACAGCCCGCCGACATCCCCCATCGGCGGGCTGTCGCCCGTCTGTCGGTGGAATGTCGGCGGGCTGTCGGTGGCGGTTGGTCCCATGAGGACATGACACGAACCGACAAGAACCCCGGGCGCGGCACGAACGCCGTCGAGGTGCGGGGACTGGTCAAGCACTACGGCTCGACCAAAGCGCTGGACGGCGTGGACCTCGATGTGAGCCAGGGCACCGTGCTCGGTGTGCTCGGCCCCAACGGCGCCGGCAAGACCACGCTCGTACGCTGCCTGTCCACCCTGATCCTCCCCGACGCCGGACACGCCGTCGTCGCGGGATACGACGTGGTGAAGCAGCCCCGGCAACTGCGCCGGACCATCGGCCTGACCGGCCAGTACGCCTCGGTCGACGAGAAGCTCTCCGGCTGGGAGAACCTCTACATGGTCGGGCGCCTGCTCGACCTGTCCCGCAAGCGGGCCCGCTCCCGCGCCGACGAACTCCTGGAGCGGTTCTCGCTCACCGCCGCCGCCCGGCGCCCGGCGATGGAGTACTCCGGCGGCATGCGGCGCCGGCTCGACCTGGCCGCGTCCATGATCGGCAGCCCGGCCGTCCTGTATCTGGACGAGCCGACGACGGGGCTCGACCCCCGTACCCGTAACGAGGTCTGGGACGAGGTGCAGCGGATGGTCGCGGAGGGGGCGACCGTGCTGCTCACCACCCAGTACATGGAGGAGGCCGAACAGCTCGCCGACGAGCTGACGGTCATCGACCAGGGGAAGATCATCGCGAGCGGCGGGGTGGACGAGCTGAAGGCGAAGGTCGGCGGCCGCACCCTCCAGATCCGGCCCTCGGACCCGGCGCAGCTGGCCGCGATGGCCCGGGCGCTCAGGGAGGCCGGACTCGACGGGATCGCGGGCGCGCAGGCCGTACCGGACGAGGGGCTGCTGCTCGTGCCGATCCTCAGCGACGAACAGCTCACCGCCGTCATAGGGCTGCTGGGCACCCGGGGGTTCTCCCTCGCCCATGTCGCCACCGCACTGCCCAGCCTGGACGAGGTGTTCCTCGCCATCACCGGTGAGAAATCCCCGTCCGTGACCGACACGATCCCCGAGGAGGTCGCGGCATGAGCACGGCGACTCTGACGCCCACGCCCACCGGATCCGTACCGCCGAAGGCGCTTCCCGGCGAGGGCCGGATCGGACTGCGGGCCAATCTGCGGCACATCGGGGCCCTGGTGCGGCGCAATCTGCTCCAGATCAAGAAGGACCCCGAGTCGATGTTCGACGCGGTCCTGATGCCCATCATCTTCACCCTGCTCTTCGTGTACGTCTTCGGCGGCTCGGTCGGCGGCAGTCTGGGCGGCGACCGGCAGGACTACCTGAACTACCTGATCCCCGGCCTGATGGCGATGATGGGCATGAACATCGCCTCCGCGGTCGGCTCCGGTGTCAACGACGACTTCCGCAAGGGCGTCATGGACCGGTTCCGGACGATGCCGATCGCCCGCTCCTCGGTCCTCATCGCGAAGATCGTGGTCGAACTCGGCCGGATGATGGTCGCCACGTTCATCCTGCTGGCCATGGGCTTCGCGCTCGGCATGGAGCTCAAGACCTCGGTGCTCGGGCTGGTCGAGGCGATCGCCCTGTCGGCGGTGTTCGGCGCCGCCATCATGTGGATCTTCATCCTGCTCGGACTGTCCATGAAGACGGCCCAGGCGGTTCAGGGAACGGGGATGCTCGTGCTGATGCCCCTCCAGTTCGGCTCCTCGATCTTCGCCCCGACACAGACCATGCCCGGCTGGCTCCAGACGTTCACCGAGTACAACCCGCTGTCCAACCTGGCGGACGCCGCACGCGGTCTGATGATGGGCGGGCCCGTCGCCCACTCGGTGTGGGTGACGCTGGGCTGGGCGACCGTGATCACGCTGGTGGTGGCCCCCCTCGCGGTGTCCAAGTTCCGCAAGAAGACCTGATCCGCGGCATCCCCGGCAGCGACCCGGCCCCGCGCCCGCTCCGTCATCCGCGCCACCGGGCGGGACGCACCCGGTGGCGCCGCGCACCTGGGGCGCCGCGTAACCGGGCAGCCGCGCCACCGGGCAGCCGCTACAGGTGCATGCCCGCCAGGGCGGTGACCTCGTCCAGCGTGAGGCCGCCGCCCTCGGCGTACGCCCGCGCATAGGCGGCGTCACCGAGCTCGGCGCGGGCGATCTCCTCGGCGCGGGCCAGATTCCGCCGCTCCGTCATCGTCGGCACATGCCCCTCGGGCCGCCTCGCCGCCTGCAGGCCGAGCACCCGCGCCGCGTCCCTGCCGCCCCGCTCGCCACCGATCCCGCCGAGCGCCCAGGCCACCGCGATCAGATGGACGGAGGCCATCTGCGGCGCCACCATCAGCGACAGCCGGTCCTGTGCCCGCTCCAGAGCCGTCAGGGCCCGCCGCAACGCCGTGACGTGGTCGCCTTCGAGGTTGTCCAGCCAGGCCAGCACCCCGAGCACGAACCCGCCGAAGATCGCCACCGTCTCCGAATCGAACTCGTCGTCCAGCCGGGCCAGCTGCTGCCTGGCCTCGTCGATACGGCCGCTCTGCCCCAGCCACAGGCCCAGATGCATCCGGGCGGCCGGGGTCGCGTCGCTCCCCGGATGCCGTCCCCCGTCGATCACTTCGCGCAGGATGGCCTCCGCCTCCTCGCCCCGGCCGGTCTCGGTGAGGATGCCCGCGTACCGGGCCCGCAACAGCCCGACCTGGGCCTGGGCGCCCAGTTGTTCCGCGTAGCCGACAGCGGCCAGGAAGTCCTCGGCGGCGGCGGCGAAGTGCCCGGCCCGCTCATGGGCCTCGCCCCGGGAGGAGAGCGCCTCGGCGGCGCCCCACGCGTCGCCGAGCCGGACGAAGATCTCCAGGCTCTCCTCGGCGTCCGCCCGCGCCCGGCCGGCCGATTCGGCGTGGTTGGCCAGAAAGTTGGCGCGGTTCTGGAGCGCGGCGGCCAGCTCCCAGGCGAAGCCGAACTCCCGGCAGGCCCGGACGGTCTCGTCCAGCACCTCGTGCAGCTGATCGGCCTCGCCGATCAGCATGACGGCGTACATCCAGAGGTAGCCCGGGGTACGGCAGGTCTGCGGCTGGCCCGGCCGGTAGGTCTGCGTGATCACCCGCAGCCGCTCCTGGTTGTCCCCCGTCATCCACAGGTCCATCGCGTGGTCCATGGTGGCCAGTTGGACGAGGGCGACCCCCCGCCGCGCCTCCTGGAGCAGCTCGGGCTCCATCGGCGGCGGCGCGTCGATGGCCTGCTGCCGGAGCGAGGGGGCCGGGGTGCCCGGCGGGGCGAACGGGTCGGGGCCCAGGGCGGCGACCGCGTCGGCCCAGTGGCGGGCCTCGGTGCGCAGATCGCGCATCAGCCAGTACCAGGCCAGCGAGAGCACGAGGCAGAGCGCCTCGTGCTCGTCCCGGGCGGCCACCGCACGGCGCAGCGCGACGCGCAGGTTCTCGTACTCGCGCTGCAGGCGTTCGATGGCGGCCCGCTGTCCGCCACCGCGGAGTTCCGGTGCGGTGGTCCGGGCGAGCTCCCGGAAGTGCACCAGGTGGCGTCCCTCGACAGCGGTGCGCTCGGCCGCCTCGTCGAGGCGCTCGGAGGCGTACTCGCCGACGGTCTCCAGGAGCCGGTAGCGCATCTCACCGTCGCCACCGGGAGCGGCGACGACGAGGGACTTGTCGACGAGGGAGCCCAGGAGCGCGGCGACGTCCCGCGAGTCGACCAGGTCGAAGGCCCCGGCCTCCCCCGCGAGGTCCGCTCCGGCTCCGGGTCCGGCGGGCAGCGCGCAGACCTCCTCGGCCGCGGCGAGCGCACAGCCGCCCGCGAACACCGACAGCCGGCGCAGCACGGCACGCTCGGCACGGTCCAGCAGGTCCCACGACCAGTCGACGACGGCGCGCAGGGTCTGCTGGCGCGGCAGCACGGTACGGCTCCCGTTGGTCAGCAGCCGGAAGCGGTCGTCCAGCCGGTCGGCGATCTGGCGCGGGCTGAGCATCCGCAGCCGGGCCGCGGCCAGTTCGATGGCGAGGGGCAGCCCGTCGAGCCGGTGGCAGATCTCCGCGGCGGCCGCCGCGGTCTCCTCGTCCGCGTCGGTCCGGAAGCCGGGGCTGGCGGCGTTCCCCCGGTCGGCGAGCAGCCGCAGCGCCATCGGGTCCGGCAGCGGGTCGACGGGGCGGACGAACTCGCCCGGTACGCCGAGGGGTTCGCGGCTGGTCGCCAGGACGGTGAGCCCCGGGCAGTGGGAGAGGAGGTGGTCGGTGAGGGCGGCGGCGGCCTCGATGACGTGTTCGCAGTTGTCGAGGAGCAGCAGCATGCGCCGCCGGGAACAGTGCTCGGTGAGGCGTACGAGCGGGTCCCCGGCACCGCGCTCGGCGGCCCGCAACTCCTCCGCACCGGCGCCGCGCAGCACGGTCTCGCGGGCACCGAGCGCGGTCAGTACGGCCTCGGGCACGGCGTCCGGGTCGTCGACGGGGGCCAGTTCCGCCATCCAGACCCCGTCCGGCCACGCGGCGGCGACCGTCTCCGCCGCCTCCTGGGAGAGCCGGGTCTTGCCCGCGCCGCCGGGGCCGAGCAGCGTGATCAGCCGGCTGCGGGTGAGGTCCTCGCGCAGGGCGGCGATGTCCGTCTCCCGGCCGACGAAGCTGGTGAGCCTGGCCCGCAGATTCCCGGCCGGGGGCGGCGTGGGCGGGGAGGGGGGTACGGAGTGCTTCCGTGGAGCCGGGTGGGCCGGGATCTCCGGGTGGGCCGGTGATGCGGCCGGGTGTGCAGGTGGTGCGGCCGGCGCTGTCTGGTGCAGCAGTTCGTCGTGCAGGGCGCGCAGTGCGGGCCCCGGGTCGGTGCCGAGCCGGTCCGCGAGTATGGACCGCGTCTCCTCGTACGCCGCCAGCGCCTGCGCCGTGCGGCCCGCGTCGCGCAGGGCCCTGATCCGCAGGGCCTGGAGCGGTTCGTCGAGCGGGTGGGCGTCGCAGAGCGCGGCCAGTTCGGGCAGGGCCTCGTCCGCCCGGCCCAGGGCGAGGGCCGCGGCGAACGCGGTCCGCCGGGCATCGAGCCTGCGGGCCTCCCAGCGGGACGCGGCGGCGGCCCGGTCCGGCAGATCGGCGAGGGCCGGTCCGCGCCACAGGGCGAGGGCCTCGTCCAGCAGCGCGGCGGCCCCGGCGGCGTCCCCCCGCTCCAGGGCCCGGGTCCCCTCCCCCGCGAGCCGCTCGAATCGGTGCAGGTCCACGGCGTCGGGCTCGGCGGTGAGCCGGTATCCGCCGTCCGCCGACGCGACGGCAGCCCGGCCGAGCGCGCGCCGCAGCCGGCCCACGAGCGCCTGGAGGGCGCCTGCCGCGTCGACGGGCGGGTCGCCGTCCCACACCTCGTCGACGAGCACCCCGGCCGGCACCGGACGGCCGGGACGCAGCGCGAGAACGGTGAGCAGGGCGCGCAGCCGCGCCCCGCCGAGGGCGACGGCCGTGCCGTCGTCGCGGAGTGCCCGGGTGGTGCCGAGGATGCAGTAGCGCACGGGCCCATTGTCCGCGACGGGCCCCTCGAAGAGCACGCCGCCCGGCACCGCGCGTCGCCGGGCGCCCCGGAGCGGGTCCACGCCCGGTCCCCCGGCCGGGTCCGGCATCCGCGCCGCGTCCGGTCCGGGGCAGGGCCCTGAACCCGGCCGGTCCGGCGTCCGGCACCGCGGCCCCGTGCCCCCGCAAAGCGCCCGGTATCCCCGCACGGCACGGCACCGCACCGCAAAGCGCCGCACCGCGCCCGCTCACCCGGCTCCCACCGCCCGTCCCCGTGCGTGGAACTACCGCCCCGGCTCACGACGTTCCCGTCGTACCGCCCCTGCTCCCCGCAGCCCCGTACTGTCGAAGGCCCTCGCCCCGTCACCAGGAGTTGTGTGCCGATGACCACCGCAGCCAAGCGCAGCGACCGGAGGATCAGCCCGGTCTTCCTCGGGATCGTCGCCGTCACCGCGGTCTCGGGCTGGGCGGTGTGGACGGACTTCGCCGAGCAGACCGGTTTCGCGGTCTTCCTCTTCGTCACCGGGGCCTGGATCGTCTCGCTCTGTCTGCACGAGTACGCGCACGCCCGCACCGCGCTGCACAGCGGGGACCTCTCGGTCGCGGACAAGGGGTATCTGACCCTGAACCCGCTCACGTACACCCATGCCCTGCTGAGCATCGTGCTGCCGGTGCTCTTCGTGATCATGGGCGGGATCGGGCTGCCCGGTGGTGCGGTCTACATCGAGCGGGGCCGTATCAGCGGCCGCTGGAAGCACAGCCTGATCTCCGCGGCGGGCCCCCTGACGAACCTGCTGTTCGCCGTCGTCTGCACGGCGCCGTTCTGGCTGGACGCCCTGGACGGTGTTCCGCCCGCCTTCCAGTACGCGCTGGCGTTCCTCGCGATGCTCCAGCTCACCGCGGCGATCCTGAACTCGGTCCCGATTCCGGGGCTGGACGGCTACGGCGTGATCGAGCCCTGGCTCTCGTACCGGATCCGCCGCCAGGTCGAGCCGATCGCACCGTTCGGGCTGATCGCCGTGTTCGGCATCCTGTGGATCCCCGAGGTGAACATCGCGTTCTTCGACGCGATCGACGCGCTGCTGCGGAGCCTGGGCGTCAGCGAGGTCTCGACGCGCTGCGGGCTCGACACGTACCGCTTCTGGCAGGAGTTCTGGAACGAGCAGGACCCGCGCTGCGCGGTCGCGGGATAGGGGCCGCCGGCCCCGGCTCTCAGGCGGCGTCCGCCGCCCGCATCCGGTGCTTGCGCACGTAGAACCACGTCATGTTCGACGAGAGCCCGGCCACCAGTACCCAGAGGATGCCGAGCAGGTTGCCCTGGGCGAAGGAGACCACGGCTGCGACGACGGCGAGGACGCAGACGACGAGGGCGTAGATGGCGAGGCGGGGCATGGGGAGTGGCTCCTGTGTCCGGGATGGTGCGCGGTCCCGTCCAGTGTCCCTCATGCCCCGTTCCGCCCTCGGCGCGGTCCGGCTCAGACGTCGGTGGCGCGCAGTCCCGCGTGCGCCTTGTAGCGGCGGTTGACCGAGATCAGGTTGGCCACCAGCGACTCGACCTGGTGGGCGTTGCGCAGCCGGCCCGCGAAGATGCCGCGCATTCCGGGGATGCGGCCCGCGAGCGCCTGCACGATGTCGGTGTCGGCACGTGCCTCGCCCAGCACCAGCACATCGGTGTCGATCTCCTCGATCGCCTCGTCCTGGAGCAGGACGGCGGAGAGGTGGTGGAAGGCGGCCGTGACCCGGGAGTCCGGCAGCAGGGCCGCGGCCTGCTCGGCGGCACTGCCCTCCTCCGGCTTCAGGGCGTAGGCGCCCTTCTTGTCGAAGCCGAGCGGATTGACGCAGTCGATCACGAGCTTGCCCGTGAGCTCCTCGCGCAGCGATTCCAGCGTCTTGGCGTGGCCGTCCCACGGAACCGCGACGATCACGATGTCGCTGCGCCGCGCGCAGTCGGCGTTGTCCGCGCCCTCGACGCCGAATCCCAGCTCGGCGGCGGCCGCGGCGGCCCGTCCGGCGTCGCGCGAGCCGATGGTCACCCGCTGCCCGGCGCGGGCGAGGCGGTAGGCGAGGCCGCGGCCCTGCGGACCGGTCCCGCCGAGCACACCGACCGTGAGTGCGGATACGTCGGGCAGGTCCCAGGGGTCCTTGGCGGGGGGCTTGGGGGCACTGCCGCTGTCATGGGTAGTCATGAGGGCGACCCTACTGCCAGGTAGTACGGGGAACCCCTCGGCGGCGGACGGACGGACCCCCCGCGCCGCCCCGGCCCCGTTCGGGTGAGGCGGCGCCAACCGGCTTCGGTTCGGCCGGACTTGGGGCATGATGCCGGGCCATGGATGCCGTACGTGTCGCCCTGCTCCGTGACGTACTCGCCGGGACCGAGTGGCCCGGGGCGACCCGGCGGTTCGCGGGGGCGCTGCGCTCGTCCGTCGTACCGCAGGGCGGCGGACTGCTGCTGGTGGGGACCGAGGCGTACGAGCCGTGGCATCTGGCGGCGCATCTGGTCGACGAGTCCGCCTGGTCGGGGCTGCCGGAGCTGCGGCCCACGCTCGTACGCCACCGGGTGGAGCCGGGCGATCCCGCGCATCTGGCGGTCGGCCTCGGCCGGATCGAGGCGGCCGGGCGGGGCGAGACCCTGCTGATGGTGGCGCCGCGGCGGCCGGACGGCGGGCTGCTGGAGCGGGTCCACGACGCGCGGCGGGCGGGGGCGACGGTGCTCACCCTGGACGGCGGGGACCCGGAGGTGGGGGGCCTGGCCCATGAGGCGCTCGTGGTCCGGGGCGGTGACGATGTCGACCTCGACACGGTGCAGCACCTGGTGAGCGCGGCCGCCGGGGAGAACGGCCGGCCCGCGCCGCACGGCCGCCGGACCTTCCGGGACCGGCTCTCCCGGCTGGCCGACCAGCTGACGCAGCCGCCACCGCCCCGCTGGTAAACCGGTTTGCGCAGAGCATCCAAAGGGCCGAGCATGACCCTCTGTGACTCCCGCTACTCCCCCGGCCGACGCGGACGCCCCGGCCGACCCGCATGATCCTCCCGCCCCGAAGGCCCCGGACTCCTCGGACTCCTCGGACTCCTCGGACTCCTCGGACGCTTCGGACGCTTCGGACGCCCCGGCCCCTTCGGGTGCCCCCGCCGCCGTGGATGCCCCCGGCGGCCCGCACGCCCCGGACGCTTCGAAGACCTCCGCCGCCACCGCCTCCTCGCTCCGGGCCAGGCTCCTGGCGCTGCTGCCCGACCTCTCGCCCTGGCGTTCGTCGGCCGACTTCCGGCTGCTGTGGGTCCAGGGTCTGATCACGTTCTTCGGCAGCTTCATGGCCCTGATCGCGCTGCCGCTCCAGATCAAGGAGATGACCGGGTCGCCGCTGGCGGTCGGGGCGATGGGCGCGGTGGAACTCGTCCCCCTGGTCGTCTTCGGCCTGTACGGCGGAGCGCTCGCCGACGCCGTGGACCGGCGCAAGGTCATCCTGCTCACCGAGGCGGGGCTCGGGGTGCTCGCCGGCATCCTCCTGGTGAACGCCCTGCTGCCGGACCCGCTGCTCTGGCCGCTGTACGTGGTGGCCGGCGGGGTCTCCGCGCTGGCCGGGCTCCAGCGGCCCGCGCTGGACTCCCTGATGGCCCGGATCGTGCCGCACCACCAGCAGACCGCCGCCGCCGCGCTGAACTCGCTGCGCTGGCAGGTCGGCGCCATCGCCGGTCCCGCGCTGGCGGGCCTGGTGGTGGCCTACGCCGGGCACGCCACGGCGTACGTCGTCACGGTCGTCACGTTCACCGTCTCCGTCGTGCTCTGTCTGCGCCTGGCACCCGCGCCGCCCGCCCACGACGCGCGAAAGCCGTCGCTGCGCGGGATCGCGGAGGGGGCGCGGTACGCCTGGAGCCGGCCGGTGCTGCTGGGGACGTACGCGATCGACCTCGCGGCGATGCTCTTCGCCTTCCCCAACACGATCTTCCCGTTCCTGGCGGACGAGCTGGACGCGGAGTGGTCGCTGGGCCTGATGTACGCGGCGGGGTCGGTCGGCTCGCTGGTACTGGGGCTGACCAGCGGCTGGACCTCACGGGTGCGCAGGCACGGGCTGTTCGTGGTGTTCGGTGCCGCGGCGTGGGGGCTCGCCATCGCGGCGGCGGGCTGGTTCAGCAACATCTGGCTGGTGCTGGTCTGCCTGGGGGTGGCGGGCGCGGGCGACATGCTCAGCGGACTGGGCCGCGCCACGATCTGGAACCAGACCGTCCCGGAGGAGCTGCGCGGACGGCTCGCGGGCATCGAGGTGCTCTCGTACAGCGTCGGCCCGCAGCTCGGCCAGGTCAGGGCCGGGGCGATGGCCGGCTGGACCGGGACGCGCTCGGCCATCTGGACGGGCGGGGTGGCCTGCGTCGCCTCGGTCGCGCTGCTGGCGGCGGCGCTGCCGAAGCTGATCAAGTACGACTCCGAGACGGACGAGGACGCGATTCGGAGGCGGGCGGCGGGCGTGGCGTCGTGACCCGGGGCGGGCCGCCCGCCCCGGGGGCTTTCCCGGGGCCGGAGCGGATCAGTTCGGCGGGTTCGAGGGGCCGTCCGTGCGGTCGTGCCACTTGGGGTCGGTCTCCCACTCCAGGTTCCGCTCCTGCGCCGTGTCCATCGCGCGCTGCGCCTCCTCACGGGAGGTGTACGGGCCGAACCGGTCCTTCGCCGGGCATTCGGGGCCTTCCTCGACCTTCTTGTGCACCAGGCAGTAGTACCACTCGCCCGGTTTGCCGACGGTGCGCTTCTTGAACAGGGCCATCAGCGGCTCCTTTCCTCGATGCCATGCTGCCCCAAGGACGCTGGTTAGACTCGCTGGCATGTCTGGCCAGTCGCTGCTTGTACCAGGGGAGCTCACTCCCGTCCGTTCCGTACCCGGAAACATCCGGCGCCCCGAATACGTGGGCAAGCCGGCTCCCGCGCCGTACACCGGCCCGGAGATCCAGGACGCCGACACCGTGGAGCGGATGCGGATCGCGGGACGCATCGCCGCGCAGGCGATGGAGGAGGCCGCCAAGCATATCGCCCCCGGCGTGACCACGGACGAACTCGACCGCGTCGCCCATGAGTTCATGGTCGACCACGGCGCGTACCCGTCGACGCTCGGTTACCGCGGCTTCCCGAAGTCGCTCTGCTCCTCGCTCAACGAGGTCATCTGTCACGGCATCCCGGACTCCACGGTGCTGCGCGACGGCGACATCGTGAACCTGGACGTCACCGCGTACATCAACGGAGTGCACGGCGACAACAACGCCACCTATCTCTGCGGTGACGTCGACGAGGAGTCCCGGCTGCTCGTGGAGCGCACCCGGGAGTCGCTGAACCGTGCGATCAAGGCGGTCCGCCCGGGGCGCCAGATCAATGTGATCGGGCGGGTCATCGAGTCGTACGCGAAGCGGTTCGGGTACGGGGTGGTGCGGGACTTCACCGGGCACGGGATCAATTCCTCGTTCCACTCCGGTCTGATCGTGCCGCACTACGACAGCCCGCACGCGACCACGGTCATGCAGCCCGGCATGACGTTCACGATCGAGCCGATGCTGACGCTGGGATCCCACGACTACGACATGTGGGACGACGGCTGGACCGTGGTGACCAAGGACCGCAAGCGGACCGCGCAGTTCGAGCACACGCTGGTCGTGACGGAGACCGGGGCGGAGATTCTCACCCTTCCGTAACGTCATGTCCGGTTCGTTCCGGGGGTACGGTTTTTACCGACAGGCAGTCGGGAACCAGTTGACTTAGGTAAGCCTAAGTAGGAAGATCGGCGTATCGGCAGGCGCTGCCCGCACCCGTTGCGGCGGCGACCGCCGGTATTTCCGTCTCTCACCGGACTTCCCGTCCCCTCGGTCCCCGGAGGCCCGCCTTGGACGCAACCGCCACCGCCACCCCCTTCTCGACGCTCATCCGCACCGCGTCGCACGAGCAGCACGTCGAGGCGGAGACCTCGACCTTCATGAGCGACATGCTCGGCGGACGGCTCGGGGTGGACGCGTACACGCGCTACACCGAGCAGCTGTGGTTCGTGTACCGCGCACTGGAGGAGGGCGCGGAGGCGCTCCGCACCGAACCGGTCGCCGGCCCGTTCATACAGACCGAGCTGATGCGCGGTGCGGAGCTGGAGCGGGATCTTGCACATCTGGCGGGGCCCGGCTGGCGCGAGGGCCTGGAGCCGCTGCCGGCCACCGCCGCCTACGCCGACCGGGTCGCCGAGTGCGCCCGCACCTGGCCCGCGGGCTACATCGCACACCACTACACCCGGTACCTGGGCGACCTCTCGGGCGGCCAGATCATCCGTGACACGGCGGAGAAGACCTGGGGCTTCGCGCGCAAGGGCGACGGCGTGCGGTTCTACGTCTTCGAGGAGATCTCCAACCCGGCGGCGTTCAAGCGGGGTTACCGGGAGCTGCTGGACGCGGTGAACGCGGACGACCTGGAGAAGCAGCGCATCATCGACGAGTGCAAGCGCGCCTTCGCGCTGAACACCGCGGTGTTCCAGGAGCTGGGCGAGGTCTTCCCGCTCAGCGCGTAGCACCCGGCGCTCCGAGAACCCGGCGCCGGGAGAAACGGCGCCCGGAACGCGGCGCGGGACCCGTGGCTCAGCCGCGGACGGCCAGCAGGACGCGGCCCCCGATCTCCACCGTGCCGTCCGGCGCGGGTGCTGTGAGGATCTGGGAGCCGCGTCCTTGTCTGATGTTCAGCGCCCGGCCGAGCCGCGCGCTGAGCAGCAGGGCCGCCGCCCCGGTCGCCTCGTCCTCCACGATCCCGTCGCCGCGGCGCGGGAACGCCCTCGCCCGGACCCGGCCCGCCGCCTCGTCCTCCCAGGCCCATACGTAGAGCAGGCCCTCGCCCGGCGGCGGTCCGGTCAGCGCCTCGACCTCGGCGGCGGATCCGTACCGCTCCAGGATGCGCGGCGGCGCCCATTCCGGGCGGGCGGTGATCCAGGTGAACTCACCGTCCTGCCGGGCGAACACCTCCCCCACCGCCGGCTCCAGGACCTCCAGGTCCAGCAGCCAGGCGGCGCCGACCAGCGGGTGCCCGGCGAACGGCAGCCGCAGCCCCGGCGTGTAGATGTCGACGCGCCCGCGCTCCGGATCGTCGACGAACACGGTCTCGCTGAAGCCGAGCCGCCGGGCCAGTTCCTGCCGGGACGCCTCGTCGGGATGACCGCTCCCGTCCCGTACGACGC
Source organism: Streptomyces sp. NBC_01237 (assembly GCF_035917275.1). Taxonomy (NCBI): domain Bacteria; kingdom Bacillati; phylum Actinomycetota; class Actinomycetes; order Kitasatosporales; family Streptomycetaceae; genus Streptomyces; species Streptomyces sp. NBC_01237. The sequence goes on from NZ_CP108508.1 coordinate 2,447,917, forward strand.
CGAGGGCGTTGCCGTGCCGGCCGTCCGGGCCGCAGAACACCCGTAGTACGTCGATGCCCGCGGGTACGTCGATGTCGCTCACGTGCGCATTCAAGCACCGTGCGGGCCCCCGCGACGCCGCGGGGGCCGTACCGGCGACGTGCTGCCGGTACGGCCCCCGACAGGGCTCGGACGTGTGCGTGACGGATCAGACGGTACGGCGGCGGCGCGACGCGACCACGACTCCGGCACCGGCCGCCACGACGACGCCCGCGGCGGCGAACAGGGCGCCGGCCGGGAGGTCGGAGCCGGTGGAGGCCAGCGCTCCGGCGCCGCCCACCGTGCCGCCGCCGCCCACCGTGCCGCCGCCACCGACCGTGCCGCCGGTGGTGGAACCACCGGCGGTGGAGGAGCCCGTGCCACCGGCGGCGCCCGAGCCGCCCGGCAGCTGGGCGTTCTTGTCGAGGGCGACCGCGACGGTCAGGGCGTCGAGCTGCTCGCCCTTGGAGTACATGCCGCCGAATGCCTTGGTGCCGTCGGCGGTGAGGGTCGCCGGGACGCCCGAGAGGTTCACGACGCCGTCCTTGGCGGTGAGGGCACCGGCGGGCAGCTTCAGGTCGGCGACGGACAGATCGGTGTACCGGGTGACCTTCTTGGTCTCCCGGTCCTTGGTCGAGACATCGGCGATCAGCTTGCCGGAGGTCCCGTTCGCCCGGATCTCCAGGTTGGCGAGCGAGAGGTCGAGCGTGTAGGCGTCGCCCTCCTTGTGGCCCAGGAAGCGGACCTTGCCGTCGAACTCGGCGTTGAGCGTCTTCTTGCCGGCGTCGAAGCGTCCGGTGGCGCCGCCGAAGCGGTAACCGTCGCCGGAGGCGGTGGCGCCGCCGCTCGTCTCGACCTTGCCGTGCGCGATCGGGCCGGTCACGTACGTACGGAAGGACTTCTTGACGCCCCAGTTCAGGGTTCCGTCGAGGACCGCGCCCGGGTCGGCGGCCGGCCGGGTGGCCGAGGGGGACGGATTCGCCGTCGGCTTCCCGGTCGGGGACGTGGTGGGCTTCTCGGTCGGCTTCTCCGTGGGCTTGTCGGTCGGCTTCTCGGTCGGCTTCTCCGTGGGCTTCTCGGTGGGCTTCTCGGTCGGCGGCGCGGTGACCGCCTTCACCGTGAGCGTCGCCGGGTCGAGGGCGTCGCCCTCCTTGTACTGGCCGTTGAACGCCTCGGAGCCCGCCTTCGTCAGGGTGGCCGGGATGTCCTTGAAGACCATCGCCCCGCCCGCGCCCTGCCCCGGCCGTACGGCCGACAGGTCCAGGGCGGCGACCGCGACGTCGTTCTCGGTGCCCTCGGGGGTCTTCACATCGGCGGTGATCGCGCCGCCCTTGCCGGCCGTGGAGAGCTTCACGTCCGAGAGCGTGATGTCCAGGACGCCCTTGTGCGCGTAGAAGTTGACCCCGCCCTCGAAGGCCGTGTCCGTGCCGTGGGTGGTCATGTCGTAGGTGCCCTTGCCGTTGACAAAGGTGAACACACCATTGCCCGCGGCCTGCTTGGCGCCGCCCGTGACCGTGATTTTGCCGCCCGAGAACGGGGAGGCGAGGTACTTGCGGAAGGACTCCTTGAAGCCCCAGTCCAGCGTGCCGTCCTTCAGTTCCATGGTCGGGGCCGCGGCTGCGGCGGCCCCGTCCTTGGCCGCGGGGCTGTCGGCGGCGAGCGCGGGGAGGGCGAAGGTCGCGCCCAGGGCGGCTGCCGTGGCGACGGCGGCGGCGAGGGCTATGGGGCGGCGGGTGGCTGCCATGGCGGTGGGTCTCCTTGGTCAGGAAGGGGGTGCGGGAGAGAACGGGGAGAGGGGAGGAAGAAAGGGGAGAGAGGGGAGGAAAAGGGGGGACGGGGGTGGCCCGTGGGCCCAAGAGGCCATGGAGGCCCTACGGAGCTACGGACTTCGGAGCTACGGGACGGTGAGAGCTATGGGGGCTGGGCGGGCCGAGGGGGCTGGGCGGGCCGAGGGGGGGCGGCGGGACTGAAAGCCGCGGGGCCGAGGAGGAGGGGCGGGGGCCGGGGGAGATACGGGGCTAGGCGGTCCGGCGGGACCGACGGCGGCCGACCGCGTACAGCACACCGGCCGCCGCGACGAGCACCACACCGCCGCCGATGGCGAGATACGTTCCGGTGCCCGTGCCCGGGTCCGATGCGGCTGCCACCGGCGCGGTGGAGGCCGCGGCCTTCTTCGCGGGCCCGGCGGAGGGCTCCGCCCCGCTGCCCAGGTCGGGCAGGGCGGGCAGCTGCGCCTTGTCGTCGACGGCGACGGCGAGCGACACCGGGTCCATCGCGGTACCCGCCTTGTACATGCCGCCGAACGCCTTGGCACCGTCCGCGGTGAGGGTCGCGGGCGCCTCGGTGAGGGCGGCCAGTCCGTTCTTCGGCGCGAAGTCCTCGGCGGTGAAGGTGATCAGGGGGACGTCCTCGCGGGTGGTGCCCGCGCTCGTGACATCCGCCGAGAGCGTGCCCTTGCCCGAGGCCACCTCGACGGCGATCCCGGCCAGCTTCAGGTCGAGTTCATGGGCGCCGGTGAAGCGGACGCTGCCCGTGAACCCGGCGTCCAGGGTCTGCTTCTTCGCGTCGTACGTGCCCTTGCCCGCCGGGAAGCGGAACAACGCCCCGCCGTCCCGGGCACCGTCGGCCAGGGACCACTTCCCCTGGCCGATGTCCCCGGTGACGTACTCGCGGAAGGTACGGCGTACGCCCCAGTCGACGGCGGCGTCCTCGAAGCGGCCCGCCTTCTCCTTCTTGCCGGCCGGCTTCTTCGGGGACGGCGACGTGGAGGACTTCGGGTCGTCCTGCTTCGCGGCGGGACCGGTCGTGTCGACGGAGAGACTGATCGGGTCGAGGGGCGTACCGGCCGTGTAGTAACCGGCGAACGCCTTGGCACCCTGCGAAGTCAGCGTCGCCGGGACGTTGTTGAGGGCGATGGGGGTGGAGCCGCCCTTCATGTCGATCCCGGAGAGCCCGAGCGTGGCGAGCGGGACCTGGGCGGCGGAGGTGACCCGTCCGCTCCCCCGCTCCTTGCTGACCATGTCGGCGTAGACCGTGCCGCCGCCCCCGCTGATCCTGACGGTGGGCCGGCTGATGGTGAGGTCGAGCTCGTTGCCGCCGTCGGCCTTCTTGTGGCCGGTGAAGTGCACCCCGCCCGAGAAACCGGAGCTGAGGGCACCGCTCGACGGGTCGTAGGAACCGGTGGCGGAGTGGAAGCGGAACTGACTCCCGCCGACCGTGGCGGCACCGCCGGTCAGGCTCCAACTGCCGCCCGCGATGGGCCCGGTGACATAGCTCTGGAAGGAGGACTTGATGCCCCAGTCCAGTCGGCCGCCCTGCACCGTGCGGCTCGCCGCTTGCGCGGCGGAGACCGGGAGCAGAGCCCCCAGCAGTACCGCGAGAAGCGCGACGGCGAGCGCGCGGGCAGATCGGGACGACAGCATGAGGACCCCTCCGAGGTCTAGCGAGTGAGGTAAGGCTAACCTAAGCTATGTTCGGCCGATGCCGGAACCCTTTCCACCGCATAGTTCACAAAACCTCATGAAGAACCATCAACCGCACACCGCGGAACGACAGGACGGTGCCCCGTGCGCTTCTCGCAGGACTACGCCCCGAGGGGACTTCGCGGACACGCGACCGGCAGGGTGGGCGCCGCCCTGACCGCCGTCGTGGCCCTCGCGCTGGTCCTGACCGGTTGCGGCGGTACGGCGGGCCCCGCCGCCGGGGCCGCCGGGTCCGGCACCCCTGCCACGACGGCCGACCGGGTCGAGCCCCTCGGGACCGCGCCCGCACCGCGGATGCCGGTGACGGTGCGGTCGGCGGACGGTGCCGATGTCACCATCACCTCCACCGACCGGATCGTTCCGCTGACCGGCTCCCTGAGCGAGATCGTCTTCACGCTCGGGTTCGGCGAGCAGGTGGTGGCCCGCGACATCACCGCCACGTTCGAACAGGCCGAGAAGCTGCCCGTGGTGACCCGCGCCCATGACGTCTCGGCGGAGAGCGTGCTCTCGCTGAAGCCCACCGTGGTCCTCGCGGACACCACGACGGGCCCGAGCGAGGCGATCGGGCAGATCCGTGACGCCGGTGTCCCGCTGGTGGTCGTCGACGCGGCCAAGGAACTCGCCGATGTCGGCCGCCGGATCGACACCGTGGCCGCCGCGCTGGGTGTGCCCTCCTCGGGTACCGAACTGAGGACACGCACCCAGTCCCGTATCGACGCCGTACAGAAGTCCGTCCCCGCCCACGAGGACGGAAAGAAGCCCCGGGTCGCGTTCCTCTATCTGCGGGGATCGGCCTCCGTCTATCTGCTGGGCGGCCGGGAGTCGGGAGCGAGTTCGCTGCTGGAGGCGGCGGGCGCCGTCGACGCCGGGAAGGCGTCCGGGCTGGGGAAGGACTTCACCGCGATCACCAGCGAGGCGCTCGCCAAGGCCGCGCCCGACGCGATCCTGGTGATGAGCAAGGGACTCACGTCGGTCGGCGGGGTGGACGGACTGGTGAAGATCCCCGGAGTCGCCGAGACCCCCGCCGGAATGGACCGCCGGATCGTCTCCATCGACGACGGCGTCCTGCTGAACTACGGGCCCCGCACGGACCGGGTGCTCGCCGAACTCGTGGAGCAGCTCTACCCGAAGGGCGGGAAGGGCAAGTGACCACCTCGTACGGAGAACGCGCCGAAACCACCGCGTCGGACGACACCCCGGCCGCGTCCACGGCGGCACGCCGTGCCCCGGCCGCATCCGAGGTGCCTGAGGCGCCTGACGCACCTGAGGCACCGACCGCTCCCCCGGCCCCGAAGGGCGGCGCCAGGGCCACGCGCGGCAACGCGTTCACCCTCACCGTCGGGCTGTCGCTCGCCCTGCTCGCCGGTGCTCTGCTCTCCGCCGGACTCGGCGCGTACAGCATTCCCCTCGACGATGTCCTCGCCTCCGTCCAGCACCGGATCGGGCTCGGCGGCCAGCCGCTGGACCGGGTCGGCGAGAGCGTCCTGTGGAACGTGCGGCTGCCCCGGGTCGTCCTCGCCCTGCTCGTCGGCGCGTCCCTCGGCTGCGCGGGCGCGCTGATGCAGGGCGTGTTCGGCAACCCGCTCGCCGAGCCCGGAGTGATCGGGATCTCCGCGGGCGCGGCGGTCGGGGCGGTCGCCTCGATCTCGCTGGGCCTCAGCTTCTTCGGCAACTGGACCATCACCGTCTGCGCGTTCGCCGCCGGGCTCGTGACCGTCCTGCTCGTGTACGCGCTGTCGCGCTCCGGCGGCCGGACCGAGGTCGTCACGCTGATCCTCACCGGGATCGCCGTCAACGCCTTCGCGGGCGCGCTGATCGGCCTGTTCATCTTCTTCGCGGACAACGCGCAGGTCAGCCAGATCACCTTCTGGCAGCTCGGCTCACTGGCCCAGGCCACCTGGCCCAAGGTGCTCGCCGTACTGCCGTGTGCGGCGCTCGGCCTGATCGTCGCGCCGTTCTACGCCCGCAAACTGGATCTGCTCGCGCTCGGCGAACGGCCCGCCCGGCACCTGGGGGTGGATGTCGAGCGGCTGCGGGTCGTCCTGGTCCTCGTCGTGGCGCTGCTGACCGCCGCCGCGGTCGCCGTCGCCGGGATCATCTCCTTCGTCGGTCTGCTGGTGCCGCATCTGCTGCGGATGGCGAACGGCCCCGGGCACCGCTTCCTCGTCCCGGGCAGTGCGCTGGGCGGTGCGCTGGTGCTGGTGGTGGGCGATCTCGCGGCCCGGACCGTGGCCGCCCCCGCCGAGCTGCCGCTCGGTGTGCTGACCGCGCTCTTCGGCAGCCCGTTCTTCTTCTGGCTGCTGCGCAGGACCCGTCGTAAGCAAGGTGGTTGGGCATGAGGATGCCGAGAAATCCGTTCGCGGTACGCGGCCGTCGGCTGCCCGTTCCCGTCGCACCCGGTTCGCCGGTCGCCGAAGCCGTCGGTCTCTCCGTCCGGCTGGGGCAGCGGCCGGTGCTCGACTCCATCGATCTGACCGCCCGCGCGGGCGAGGTGGTGGCGCTCGTCGGGCCGAACGGCGCCGGGAAGTCGACGCTGCTGGCGGCCCTGGCCGCCGATCTGCCCGCCGGGACCGGCGAGGTCCGCGTCGGCGGCCGCCCGGTCTCCGAGTGGTCGGCGCCCGAACTGGCCCTGCGCCGCTCGGTGCTGCCGCAGTCCGCCGTGCTGTCCTTCCCCTTCCCGGTCGAGGACGTCGTACGGATGGGGCGGGCCCCCTGGGCGGGTACGGACCGGGAGGACGAGGACGACGCGGCGGTCGCGGCGGCGATGGCGGCCACCGAGGTCACCGGGTTCGCCGGCCGCCCGTTCTCCGCGCTGTCGGGCGGTGAGCGGGCCCGGGTCGCGCTGGCCCGGGTGCTGGCCCAGCGGGCACCGCTGCTGCTGCTCGACGAGCCGACCGCCGCGCTCGATCTGCGCCACCAGGAACTGGTGCTGCGGATCTGCCGCGAGCGGGCCGCCGCGGGGGACGCGGTCGTCGTCGTGCTGCACGATCTGGGGCTCGCCGCGGCGTACGCGGACCGGGCCGCGGTGCTGCACGAGGGGCGGATCGCGGTGACCGGTCCACCGGCCGGGATCTTCACGGGCGAGCTGCTCGGTGAGGTCTACCGGCAGCCGGTGGAGGTGTTCCCGCACCCGCGGACCGGGGTGCCCCTCGTCGTACCGGAACGGGCCTCTTGACCCTCGCTTGACCTCTGCGAGGGTCGTTCATGGGACCCCTGTGACCGGCCCGTTCTCCCCGGTGGAGGGTGAGAGCTGAATCACTGCACAGAGGGGTATCGGTCAGGTAAGGCTCGGTTAAGTTAGGTCCGCCTCACCCGACTTTGTCCGGCCCTTCCCCCTTCTCCTTCCTCCCCGTGGAGCCCGCATGCGAGCCGTTCGTTTCTCCGTCGTCACCGCTGCCGCGACCGTGGCCGCTCTGACCGCCGTCACGGGCTGCGCCGAGAAGAGCGACGGCAAGGCCGAGGGCGCCGTCCGGGTCGTCGCCAAGGACGACTCCTGCGAGGTCTCGAAGACGAAGCTCCCCGCCGGCCATGTCGAACTGGCCGTGGAGAACAAGGGGTCCAAGGTCACCGAGGTCTATGTGCTCTTCCCGGACGACCGCATCGTGACCGAGCGGGAGAACATCGGCCCCGGCACCAAGGCGAAGATCACCGCCGAGGTGAAGGCCGGTTCGTACGAGATCGCCTGCAAGCCCGGTATGAAGGGCGACGGCATCCGGCAGAAGATCGAGGTCACCGGCGGCACCGCGGCCAAGCGCAGCCCGGAGATGGACAGGGCCGTCGCCGGATACCGCACCTATGTGCAGGCGCAGGCCGACGAGACGCTGCCGAAGGTCAAGGTCTTCACGGACGCGGTGGCCGCGGGCGACATCGAGGCCGCGAAGAAGGCGTACGCCGACTCCCGCATCGGCTGGGAGCGCACCGAGCCGGTCGCCGAGTCGTTCGGTGACATCGACCCGAAGGTCGACGTCCGCGAGGACGGCCTGGAGGACGGCCAGAAGTGGACCGGCTGGCACCGCCTGGAGAAGGCGCTGTGGCAGGACAAGAAGCTGGGTGCCGAGGAGAAGGCACTGGCCCCGGTCCTCCACAAGGACCTGGTCGACTGGCAGAACCGGGTCGGCAAGGCCGAGATCACCCCGACCTCGATGGCCAACGGCGCCAAGGAACTCCTCGACGAGGTCGCCACCGGCAAGGTCACCGGTGAGGAGGAGCGCTACAGCCACACCGACCTCGTCGACTTCAAGGCGAACGTCGAGGGCGCGGAGAAGTCGTACGAGCTGCTGAAGCCGATCGCCGTCAGGAACGACGCGGCGCTGACCGCCTCGCTGGACAAGCAGTTCGCGGCGCTGAACACGCTGCTGGACAAGTACCGCGCGGACAAGGCCTCGTACGAGTTCACCTCGTACGACAAGGTCGGCAAGGCGGACCGCAAGGAGCTCTCGGACGCGGTCAACGCGCTCGCCGAGCCGCTGTCCAAGCTGGCCGCCGCGGTCACGAAGTAACGAGGGTTCGAGGAGGCTCCCGCCATGTCCGAGAACACCCCGAGCGCCCCTGTGCCGGAGAGCGTCAGCCCTTCCCGGCGCGCCCTGCTGGGCTGGGGCGGTGCCGGGCTGGCGCTCGGCGCCGTCGCGGCGGGCGGCGCGGTCGCCGCGGTGCGGTCCGACGGGGGCAGCGAGCCCGCCGCGGAGAGCGGGGCCGCGGTGCCGTTCCACGGGGCGCACCAGGCCGGGATCGCCACCGCCGTACAGGACAGGCTGCATTTCGCCGCGTTCGACGTGACGACGAAGGACCCGGCCGAGCTGGCCGCGCTGCTCAAGGAGTGGACGCGGGCCGCGGAGCGGATGACGGCCGGGCGGCCGGTCGGTGACGGGGCGTACGGCGGGCTCGCCGAGGCCCCGCCGGACGACACGGGCGAGGCGCTGGGGCTCAAGCCGTCCCGGCTGACGCTCACCATCGGTTTCGGGCCCTCGCTGTTCGCCGCGGGCCGGTTCGGCCTGGAGGACAAGCGGCCCGAGGCGCTCGTGGATCTGCCCGCGTTCCCCGGGGACAACCTGGACGCCGCCCGCAGCGGCGGCGACCTGTGCGTCCAGGCGTGCGCGGACGACCCGCAGGTCGCGGTGCACGCCATCCGCAACCTGGCCAGGATCGGCATGGGCCGCACCGCGATCCGCTGGTCCCAGCTGGGCTTCGGCAAGACGTCCTCGACGACGCCGGACGCGCAGACCCCGCGCAACATGATGGGGTTCAAGGACGGCACCCGGAACATCTCGGGCACCGACTCCGCCGCGCTGGACAAGCATGTGTGGGTCGGCCCGAAGGACAACGCCGGGTGGATGACGGGCGGTTCGTATCTCGTCGCCCGGCGCATCCGGATGCACATCGAGACCTGGGACCGCGCCCCGCTCCAGGAGCAGGAGGACATCTTCGGCCGGGACAAGGGCGAGGGTGCCCCGGTCGGCAGGTCGAAGGAGCGCGACGAGCCGTTCCTGAAGGCGATGCTGCCGAGCGCGCATGTGCGCCTGGCCCACCCGGACACGAACGGCGGGGCGACGATCCTGCGCCGCGGCTACTCCTTCACCGACGGTACGGACGGTCTGGGCAGGCTGGACGCCGGTCTGTTCTTCCTCGCCTACCAGCGCGACGTCCGCACGGGGTTCCTTCCGGTGCAGCGCGGCCTCGCGGCGCACGACGCGCTCAACGAGTACATCCAGCACGTGGGTTCGGCGCACTTCGCCGTCCCGCCGGGCGTCCGCGACAAGGACGACTGGTGGGGCCGGGCGCTTCTCTCCTGACCGGCGCACGTGACTGACACAGCGGAAGGACCGGCATGTTCGGCAACTATCTGATCGGCCTGCGCGAGGGACTCGAAGCCAGCCTCGTCGTCTGCATCCTGGTCGCCTACCTCGTCAAGACGGAACGCAGGGACGCGCTGCGCCCGGTGTGGACGGGCATCGGGATCGCCGTGGCGATCTCGCTGGCCTTCGGCGCCGCGCTGGAGTTCGGCTCGCAGGAGATGACGTTCGAGGCGCAGGAGCTGCTCGGCGGCTCCCTGTCGATCGTCGCCGTCGGTCTGGTGACCTGGATGGTGTTCTGGATGCGGCGTACCGCGCGGCATCTGAAGAAGGAGCTGCACGGCAAGCTCGACGCGGCGCTCGCGATGGGCACCGGCGCGCTGGTCGCCACCGCGTTCCTGGCGGTGGGCCGCGAGGGCCTGGAGACCGCCCTGTTCGTGTGGGCGTCGGTGCGGGCCAGCGGGGAGGGGTCCGCCGAGCCGCTGATCGGGGTGCTGCTGGGGATCGCCACCGCCATCGTGCTGGGCTGGCTGTTCTACCGGGGTGCGCTGCGGATCAACCTGGCGAAGTTCTTCACCTGGACCGGCGGGATGCTGGTCGTGGTGGCGGCGGGCGTGCTCGCGTACGGCGTCCATGACCTCCAGGAGGCCGAGTTCCTGGGCGGGCTGCGGAACAAGGCGTTCGACATCAGCGCCACGGTTCCGCCGGACAGCTGGTACGGCACGCTGCTGAAGGGCGTGTTCAACTTCCAGCCCGATCCGACCGTGCTTCAGGTCACGGTGTGGGCGCTGTATCTGATCCCCACCCTCGCGCTGTTCCTCGCCCCGGTAGGGTTCGGACGGTCAGTGCGGGCGACGGATCAGAAGGCGCAGAAGGCAACGGATGAGAAGGCTGGGTCGACTGGCGACGGGGTTCGCGACAGCGACGGTGCTGAGCGTGGGCGCGAGCGGCTGCGTGACGGTGCACGGCGAGCTGGAAGTGCTGCCGGGAGCGACGAAGTCTGAGGCCGCGCAGGCCCTCAAGGACTTCACGGACGCCTACAACAAGGCGGACAAGGCATACGATCCGGCGCTGGACGCGGACCGGGTGACCGGCTCGCTCGGCGCGATCAATCAGGCGGGTCTGAAGGCGCGGCAGAAGAACAATCCGGACGGCAACGCGAACCACTCGCCGCTGGAGCTGACGGATGCCGCGTACACGATCCCGAAGAAGGCCGGCTGGCCGCGCTGGTTCCTCGCGGACACCGACTCCAACCGTGACCGGGACAATGGGAAGCTGGACACCCGCTGGCTCGTGGTGTTCGTGAAGACGGGCCCCGACGCGCTGTGGAAGGCGTCCTATCTGGCGGTCGTCGCTCCGTCCCAGGTCCCGGAGTTCCGCCTGGACGCGGATGGCTTCGCGTCGCCCGCACAGTCGGGCGACGGTGAACTGGCCGTCGCGCCCGAGGACTTGAGCACGACGTACACGGACTATCTGAAGGACGGCGAGCCGGATGTCTTCGCCCCCGGGTCGACGACCTCGGGGTGGCGGGAGACGCGCAGGACCACGCGCCGGGCGGGCTTCTCGTACCAGTACGCCGACCGGGCGCTGGACAGCGGGACGTACGCGCCGCTCGGTCTGGCCACCGAGGACGGCGGAGCGCTGGTCTTCTTCAGCAGCAAGCACTTCGAGCGGCAGACCGCGGCGAAGGGGCTGCGCCCGGAGGTCAATGCGGACGTGGAGGCGCTGCTGACCGGTGAGGTGAGGAGCAGCCTCACCAAGGAGCGGGTCTCCAGCCAGCTGGTGTACGTCCCCCGGCGCGGCGGCGGCGATTCCGGCGGCAAGGTGCGCGTGCTGAACCGGCTGCCGGGTCTGACGTCGGCGCAGGGTTCGTGACGGGCGCGGGCGCCGATCCGCCCGCCGGTCCGGCGGGCGGCCGTGCCACGGCGCTCAGCGGCTCAGCGGCCAGGCCACCGAATCGTGGTCGAGGTCGCTCTGCTCGGCGCTGTGCGCATAGCTCGCGCAGGCGTCCGTCAGCGTCTCCAGGAGGGTCAGCGGGTCGGGGAGTTCGTGCTCCGGGCCCCGTACCCAGTGCACGTCCAGCTCACCGGGGAGCCGGGCGGGCGGCAGGAGCACATAGCTGCCCCGGCAGTGCCAGCGCAGTCCGGGGTGCTCGTCCATCGTCTCGGGGTGGCAGTCCAGCTCGCAGGGCCACCACTCGTCCTCGTCCGCCGGGGTACCCCGGGTGGCGGTGAAGAAGAGCATCCGGTCCTCACCGGACTGGGCGACGGGGCCGACGTCGATGCCCGCGGCGAGAAGGCGTTCCAGGGCTTCCCGGCCGGCGGTCAGCGGGACGTCCAGGACGTCGTGGATCATGCCGGTCGCGGTGATGAAGTTGGCCAGCGGCTGGCTGTGGGCCCAGCGCTCGATCTGCGCGCGGTCGGTGGTCGACTGCGTCTGCCAGGCGAAGGAGACGGGGTGCCGGGCGGGGGTGGGACAGCCGACGCGTTCGCACGAACATCGGTATCCCTGGGGATGGGCGGCGGGTGAGATCGGCATGCCCGCCTCGGCGACGGCGAGGAGCAGCGCCACCCGGGCCGTGTCGTCGGCCTCGGCCCGCTGCGGTTTGGGTCGTCGCCGCAGCCACTGGGAGATCCTGCTCTCTGTGCCGCGATAGCGGCCGGAATCGGCGCCCATCTATCCCCTCACCTCTGCGTTACGCATCCATGGTCCCACCATCCTGCGCCTCGGGTGGCCAGAGTTCACCAGCGGGGCCGGGGACCACTGCACCGAGTGAGCACCATCACGCCCGATGTCACCACATACCGGATATCGATCAGGCGTCCGTGGACAGTCCCCGCAGGGCGAGGTCGACGATCGCGTCCGCGTAGTCGTGGGTGAGCGGAAGGCCGCTGATCAGCCAGCGGTGGGTGAGTGGGGCGATCAGCAGCTCCACGGCGACCCTGGGATCGATGTCGTCGCGCACCTGGCCCGCCCGCTGCGCGGCCCGCAGCCGTGTGACATAGAGCCCGATCTGCGGTTCGAGCAGTTTCTCGGCGAATTCGGCGCCCAGCTCCGGATCGATGATGCCCTCGGCGGCGAGTGCCCGGGTGGGTGCCTCGGTCACCGGGTCGTTCAGCTCGTCGACGGTGGCCCGCAGTACGGCCTTGAGGTCGGCCGCCAGGTCACCGGTGTCCGCGATCGCGTACTCCGCCTCGTCGGTCCCTTCCGGAGCCTGCTCCGCCGACCGGTTCTGGAGGTCGAGGTAGGCCTCCAGCAGGACGGCCGCCTTCGAGGGCCACCAGCGGTAGATCGTCTGCTTGCCCACCCCGGCGCGGGCGGCGATACCCTCGATCGTCGTCCTCCCGTAGCCGATCTCCCCGACGAGCGCGAGAGCGGCGTCGTGGATCGCCCGGCGGGAGCGGTCGCTGCGGCGGCTGGAGTCGGGAGCCTTGTGGGATGCCATCCGGCCAATCTATCGCCCCACAAGTCGATACGTATCGTCTTGTGCGCCCGCAGGCCGCCCCGCGGTCCGGGCCGCCCGAGGGGATGCCCCGCGATCCCCGGAGTGAACCACCCGATCGGTCAGCTGCGGGATCGGCCCCGCACGGCGCACCATGGGCTCACGCGCAGACCGTGCGTATCCCACCGTTCCGCGGCACCGGCCGCCGTTCGTGAGGAGCCCCAGTTGAACCGTGACGCCACCCCTCGTCGCTATCTGATGTGCGCCCCTTCCCACTTCAGGGTCACGTACTCCATCAACCCGTGGATGGACCCCTCCAAGCCCGTCGACCTGCCGCTGGCACAGACCCAGTGGGAGGACCTGCGCGACCGCTACCGCGCGCTCGGCCACACCGTCGAGCTGCTCACCCCTCGCCCCGACCTGCCCGACATGGTCTTCGCCGCCAACGGCGCCACCGTGATCGACGGGCGGGTGCTCGGTGCCCTGTTCGCCTACCGGGAGCGGTTCGCGGAGGCCGAGGCCCACCGCGACTGGTTCCGGGAGCACGGCTTCACCGAGATCCGGGAACCGGATCATGTCAACGAGGGCGAGGGGGACTTCGCGGTCACCTCCACCTACGTCCTGGCCGGGCGCGGTTTCCGCTCCAGCCCGCTCTCGCACGACGAGGCGCAGGAGTTCTTCGGGCGGCCCGTCATCGGCCTCGATCTGGTGGATCCGCGCTACTACCACCTGGATACGGCCCTGTGCGTGCTCGACGAGGCGGGCGACGAGATCATGTACTACCCGGACGCCTTCTCTCCGGGCAGCCGGTCCGTGCTGGCCCGGCTCTTCCCCGACGCACTGATCGCCCGGGAGGCGGACGCGGCGGCGTTCGGGCTGAACTCGGTCAGCGACGGGCGCCATGTGCTGCTGCCGCAGGCCGCGACGGGGCTGCTGGACCCGCTGCGGGACCGGGGCTTCGAACCGGTCCCGATGGACCTGGGCGAACTGCTCAAGGGCGGCGGCAGCGTGAAGTGCTGCACACAGGAGCTGCGGGGCTGAGCCGCTACTCCGTGTCGGCCGGCGGCCAGGCGTCGCCCCAGGCGATGTCCCTGGCCGCCCGGTACAGCTCCCCGTGCCGCTTGGTGACGGTGGAGCGGGCCAGGCCCTCGTCCCGCGTGCACAGCTCCAGCAGCACCTGGCCCTTGCGGATCTGCGGCCTGCGGGTGACGCGTGCGGCGACCGGCAGGACGGGGAAACGCGTCGCGACGACGTAGCTGAACTTCTCGTCCTCGTGGCTCAGCGAACCGCCCTTCACCCGCCGGTGCAGCGAGGACCGGCTGACCCGCGCCGAGAAGTGGCACCAGTCCGTGCCCGGCTCGATGGGGCAGGCGGCGCTGTGCGGGCAGGGTGCCGCCACGGTCAGCCCGGCCGCGATCAGCCGGTCGCGGGCCTCGATGATCCTGGCGTAGCCGTCGGGCGTGCCCGGCTCCACGATCACCACGGCCTGTGCGGCGGCCGCCGCCGCGTCGACGAGCTCGGTCCTGGCCCGCTCGGTGAGCTCCTTGAGTACATAGGAGACGGTCACCAGATCCGTGGGGGCCTGCGCCGGCTCCGCGCCGATCCTCGCCTTCTCCCAACGGGCGTCGAGCAGCGCCGGGACGCCCGACAGCCCCGCCAGCTCCCGGCCCAGCTCCAGGGCGGGCTCGGACCAGTCCAGGACGGTGGTCGCCGCCCCCTCCCAGGCCCCGGCGACCGCCCAGCTCGCCGCGCCCGTGCCGCCCCCGATGTCGGTGTGCGTGGCGGGCGCCCACTGCGGTGCCGCGTCGCACAGCGCGGCGAGGGCGGACCGTACCGCTTCGAAGGTGGCGGGCATCCGGTACGCGGCGTACGCGGCGACGTCCGAGCGGTCACGCAGGATCGGGGCGTCGGTGGGCGTGGTGCCGCGGTAGCTCGCGATCAGCCGGTCGACGGCCTGCGCGGCCTGCTTGGGCGGCAGCCCGTCGAGCAGTCCGGCCAGGGCCGAACGCAGGGATTCCGCGGTGGGGAGGGTGACGTTCACCGGCGAATTGTAGGCGGATGTGTCGCCCCGGCCGTATTCCGCTTCGCCTCCACGTAACCGGTACACAACAGCGACCCGGCCGAACTCCTCATCCTTCCGAGGCTGTTGCTACGCTGACCCGCGCGAGATCAGGATTGTCCATCGGGAGAGCCATGAGACAACGGATTGTGCGGCTGGCCCTGGTCGGTGGGGTGTTCTTTTTCGCCCTGCTGCTCCTGCTGGCGACCTGCGGCGGCGGCAAGGGCGACGGGGACGGAGCCAAGAGCGGCGCCAAGCCGAAGAGATCCGTCCTGCCGAGCGCGGGCCCGGTGACCCGGCTCACCGCCCCGCCCGAGTACACGACCGACCGCGGCTGGGAGATCATCGGTTCCTCGCCCGATGTCGCGGTCTCCTACGCGACGGGCCGGATCGCCTACCTGGAGAAGTCCGCCGAGAACCGCTACCGGTTGCGCACCGTCGACACGGCGACCGGTGAACTGGGCTGGGCGGGCCAGGCCTGGCGGCCGCCGGACCCCCTGCACTACCCGAATCTGCTGACCGTCACCAAGAACGACCGGCAGTACTTCGTGACCTGGTCCTACGGGAAGGTCGGCGACGGGCTCTCGCCCTCCGACACCTTTGTCTCCATGGACGTGTACGCGGTGGCGGACGGCACCCGGCAGCGGATCGAGGTGCCGTGGTCCGGTTCTCCGGACATCACCGCCACCGGCCCGGACATCGTGATCAGTGACGGCAAGGCGAACAGCGCGCTCGTCGACCCGATCACGGGCACGGTGACGAAGGTCCCGGCAGCGGAGCTGAAGTACCCCAAGGGCTGCAAGACCTGCAAGCAGCTCACCGAGGTGCGGGGCCAGACCTCGCAGGGCCTGCTGGTCAGCGGCGTACGGGAGTTCTGGACGCGCGACGGCTGGTTCAGCCGGAACGTCGCGCCCAAGGGCGTCGACAAGCTCAGCGGTGTTCCGACGTCCGTGACCCCGGGCCAGGTGCTGGCGAAGTGGACGCTCGACAAGAAGTCGAAGCGGGCGGCCACCCACGAACTGTGGACGGTGCACGACTCGCTGACCGGGAAGCCACTGGTCTCGGTGGAGTGCCACAAGCCCGCCATAAAGCCCGGACGCTATCCGCAGGCCGTCCTGTCCCCCTCGGGCGGCTATCTGATCGCCGGGAACCTCGCGTTCGACCTGGAGGCGAAGAAGGGGTTCTGCTTCGAGGACGACGACGGTTCGAGCCATCTGACCCTCGCCACGGTGACGGACGACGGGATCGCCTACGGGGCGGCCAACGCGCGTGACGCGTCGGACGCGCTGGCCGGGGGCGGGCTGCCGGTCTCGATGGACTTCGCGTCCTGGACGACCGACTCGCTGTCGCGCAACGCGCGGCTGCCGGTGGTCGAGACGACCGGGGTCGGGGTGTTCCGCTGGACGGACCGGCAGGAGCGGATCCATCTGATCGGCTACCCGCGCGGCGACTGACGGACGTAGGGCCACCGACGCACGAAACCCGGCCCGGGAAGCTCTTGGGCCGGGTTTCCGCGTTCCCCGGGCCGGTCGGCTTTCCCCCGGCCGGCTTTCCCCCGGCCGGTTTCCGCGTTCCCCGGGCCGGGGTCGGCCTTCTCCGGGCCGGTCGGCGTTCTACAGGCCGGTCGGCTTTCGTCGGCCCGGGGTTCCGCTGTTCCGGAGACCGCCGTCCTCGCGGGCCGTCTCAGAGACCGCCCGCCTCGCGGCCCTGCCGCTGCCACGGCCTGCACAGGCCGAGGAAGCAGGCCACGGCCGCCACCGCGCACACCACCTGCACGACCGCCATCGGAACGGCCGTCCGTTCGCCGGCGATACCGACCAGGGGCGAGGCGACGGCACCGATCAGGAACGAGGACGTACCGAGCAGCGCGGAGGCGGAGCCCGCCGCGTGCTTGGTCCGCATCAGGGCCTGGGCGTTGGTGTTCGGCATCGCGAGGCCCATCGCCGACATCAGCACGAAGAGCCCGGCCGCGACCGGCACGAGGCCCACCTCGCCGAAGACACCGGTCGTCATGAGCAGCAGGGCCACGGCGGACAGCACGATGACGGCGAGGCCGAAGCCGAGCACCTTGTCCAGGCTGATCCGGCCCACCAGCACCTTGCCGTTGATCTGGCCGACGATGATCAGGCCGATCGAGTTGACCCCGAAGAGCAGACTGAAGGTCTGCGGGGAGGCCCCGTAGATCTCCTGCA
Organism: Streptomyces sp. NBC_01237; assembly: GCF_035917275.1. Classification (NCBI taxonomy): domain Bacteria; kingdom Bacillati; phylum Actinomycetota; class Actinomycetes; order Kitasatosporales; family Streptomycetaceae; genus Streptomyces; species Streptomyces sp. NBC_01237. The sequence continues at coordinate 2,464,899 of NZ_CP108508.1, forward strand.
CGACGAACGGGGACGCCGAGATGTAGGCGAAGAGGACCGCGAAGGCGAGACCTCCCGTGACCATGTAGCCGGTGAAGACCCGGTCGGCGAGCAGCCCGCGCATGGTGCGCAGCGCGTCGGCGACCCCGCCGGTGTGGCGCTCGGCGACCGGCAGCGTCTCGTGGAGCCACTTCCAGACGACGAGGGTGAGCAGGACACCGACGACGGTGAGCACGACGAAGATGCCGCGCCAGTCGGTGATCCGCAGGACCTGTCCGCCGATCAGCGGGGCGATGATCGGGGCGACCCCGGAGATCAGCATCAGGGTGGAGAAGAACCGGGCCATCTCCACGCCGTCGTAGAGGTCCCGCACCACCGCCCTGGCGATCACGATGCCGGCCGCACCCGCCAGGCCCTGGAGGAGGCGGAAGCCGATGAGGAGTTCCGCGGTGGGTGCCAGCGCGCAGATCGCGGTGGCGAGGACGTAGATGACCATGCCGAGGAGCAGTGGCCTGCGCCGTCCCCAGCGGTCGCTCATCGGTCCGACGACGAGCTGGCCGAGCGCCATGCCGGCCAGGCACGCGGTCAGCGTGAGCTGGACGGTCGAGGCGGGGGCGTGCAGGGCGTCGGTGACCTCGGGCAGGGCCGGGAGGTACATGTCCATGGAAAGGGGCGGCAGCGCGGTGAGTCCGCCGAGGACCATGGTGACCAGCAGCCCGGTGCGCCGGGTCGCTGTGGCCCCGGGGACCGGGGCGGTGGGCAGGGGACCTGGACCGGTTTCGGCTCCGGTCCGGGTCATGGGTATGTGCTCTTGCTGGGCCCGGCTTCCGCCGCTGTCCGGCATTCTCGTCTCCACATCGTTGAATCCGCATCTATGCTCTCAGCTCGGCCGGAGTGGTCGATACCTTTTTCTGTGGGGGCGGGCATGAGCGGGACTGTGCGGTGGGGCGTGCTGGCGACGGGTGGCATCGCCGCGAGCTTCACGGCGGATGTGCGGGCGATGCCGGACGCGGAGGTGGTCGCGGTGGCCTCCCGTACGGACGCCTCGGCGAAGGCGTTCGCCGAACGGTTCGGGATCGAGCGGGCCTACGGCAGCTGGGCGGAGCTGGTCGCCGACGACGGCGTCGACATCGTGTACGTGGCCACCCCGCACTCCGCGCACCGGGAGGCGGCCGGGCTCGCCCTGGAGGCCGGGAAGCACGTGCTGTGCGAGAAGGCGTTCACGCTCAACACCCCGCAGGCCGAGGAGCTCGTCGCGCTGGCCCGGGAGCGCGGGCTGTTCCTGATGGAAGCCATGTGGACGTACTGCAACCCGGTGATCCGGCGGATGACCGAGCTGGTGCGGGACGGCGCCATCGGTGAGATCCGCACGGTGCAGGCCGACTTCGGGTTCGCGGGCGACTTCGGTCCCGGGCACCGGCTGCGGGATCCGGCGCTGGGCGGGGGCGCGCTGCTGGACCTGGGGGTCTATCCGGTGTCGTTCGCGCAGCTGCTGCTGGGTGAGCCGGACCGGGTGCGGGCCGACGCGCTGCTGTCCCCGGAGGGCGTCGACCTGAACACCGGGATGCTGCTGGGCTGGGACTCGGGGGCCACCGCCCTGCTCGCCTGCTCGATCGTCGGGCACCACCCGACAGCGGCCACCGTCATCGGCACGGCCGGACGGATCGACTTCCCGGACAGCTTCTTCTACCCGAGCCGCTTCGTGCTGCACCGGGCGGGCGCGGAACCCGAGGAGATCACCACGGGGCCGGGGCCGCAGGGCCTGACCGGTCTGCAGTACGAGGCGGCCGAGGTGATGCGCGCCGTGCGGGCGGGCGAGACCGAGTCCCCGCTGGTGCCGCTGGACGGTTCGCTCGCGGTGATGCGGACGCTCGACGCGGTACGTGACCGCATCGGCGTCCGCTATCCGGCGGACGCGCGGAACTGACCCCGTACCGCTCACGGGGCCGCTCCGCACCGCCCGGTCCGCCGGGAGGCCGGTGAGCGGCCGGTGTCCGGCGTCGGCGGGAGGCCGTACGCGCTACGCGGGGGTGAGCCCCGGGTTCCCGGCCTCGGTGACGAAGGAGCCCGCGGTGGTGAGGGGCGCTCCGGGGGTGGTGACGGCCGACACCGTACGGAAGTCGGCGCGTGCCTCCTTCGTGCCGAGGGCGATGCGCGCGTAGCCGCGGCGCCCGTTGTAGAACTTCATGTGCGGGTTGGCCCGTGTCTGGTTGTTCCAGTTGGCCGGCTTGTCCGAGCCGTCCTTGCCGCTGGCGATGGACGTGGCGACGATCTCCGTGCCGACGGTGCGGGAGGACGGGTCGTCGAAGTCCTGCTTGAGATCGAAGCCGTAGCCGACGTGCACATCGCCGGTCAGCACCATCAGGTTGTCGACCCCGGCGGCCGCCGCGCCGTTCAGGAGCCGCTGCCGGGAGGCCGGATAGCCGTCCCACGAGTCCATGGACAGCTTGAAGGCGTCGGTCGGGACGTCACGTCGCTGCGCGAAGGTGACCTGCTGCGGTACGACGTTCCAGGTGGCCCGCGAGGCGTGCCAGCCGTCGATCAGCCAACGCTCCTGGGCGGCGCCCGTCATGGTGCGGGTGGGGTCCTCGGACTCCGGTCCGGGGACCTTCCAGCCGTCCCCGTACGCCTGGTCGCTGCGGTACTGGCGGGTGTCGAGGATGTCGAACTGGGCGAGCCGGCCGAACTGCAGGCGGCGGTAGAGCCGCATGTCGGGACCGGTGGGCCGCTGCGGGGTGCGCAGCGGCTGGTTCTCCCAGTACGCGCGGTAGGCGGCGGCCCTGCGCAGCAGGAACTCCTCCGGCGGGACGTCGTTCTCCGGGGTCCCGCCCGCGTAGTTGTTCTCGGTCTCGTGGTCGTCCCAGGTGACGACGAAGGGGTGCGCGGCGTGGGCGGCCCGCAGGTCGGGGTCGGACTTGTAGAGGGCGTACCGCAGCCGGTAGTCCTCCAGGGTGACCGTCTCGCGGTTGTAGTGCGCCGGGAGCCTGCGGTCGGTGTAGTTGCGGGCGCCGCCGGTCGCGGTGACCGCGTACTCGTAGAGGTAGTCGCCGAGGTGGAAGACCACGTCGACGTCCTCCTGGGCGAGGTGCTTGTACGCGGTGAAGTAGCCGTCGTGGTACGCCTGGCAGGAGACCGCGGCCAGGGTCAGCGAGCTGTTGCGGGCGGTGCGGGCGGGTGCGGTGCGGGTGCGGCCGACCGGGCTGATCCAGCCGCCGGCCCGGAAGCGGTAGTAGAGGGTGCGGTCGGAGTCGAGGCCCTTGATGTCCGCGCGGACGCTGTGGGCGAACTCCGGGTGGGCGGTGACCGAGCCGCGCCGGACGATGCGGCGGAAGCGCTCGTCGCGGGCCACTTCCCAGCCGACCTGGACCCGGACACCGGGCAGTCCGCCGCCGGGCTCGTAGGGGCGCGGCGCGAGTCTCGTCCAGAGCAGGACGGAGTCGGGCAGCGGGTCGCCGGAGCCGACGCCGAGGGTGAAGGGGTCCTCGGTGACGCGCCGCGCGTCGAGTTCGGCGGCACTCGCGACGCCCGCGGAGGGCAGGTTCACCGCGAAGGCGAGCGCGGCGGCGGCGCCGGTGGCGGTGAGGAAGCGGCGGCGGCCGACGCCCTCACCGAGGTGGCGGGCGGCGGCGCGGAGTTCCGCGGAATGGCTCTGCTGACCGGGCGCGGTACTGAACGGTGCGGGTGTCATGTGCCCCTCCCCTGACGACTGTTGTCAAAGGCATTGGAGTGCGGGGCGACGACCTGTCGTTGTCGGGTACACAACATCCTCATGGCGGCTCGATGAGCACCGCGTGCCACCTGCGACTACACCTCCCGTACGCTGCCGGGCCATGAACACTGAGCGGAGAGTCGCCGTCGTCACGGGTGCGGGTTCGGGTATCGGACGGGCCGTCGCGCTCGCCCTGGCGGAGGCGGGCTGGTCGGTCGCCCTGGCGGGGAGGCGGGAGGAGCCGCTGGAGCGGACGGCCGGGGCCATGGCTTCACAGGACGTGCTGAGCGTACGCACCGATGTGACCGACCCGGACGAGGTCGACGCGCTCTTCACCTCGGTTCGGGAGCGATTCGGCCGTCTGGACCTGCTCTTCAACAACGCGGGCACCTTCGGACCGGCGTCGGTGCCGGTCGAGGACCTCGCGTACGAGGACTGGCGTGCGGTGGTGGAGGTCAATCTGACCGGGGCGTTCCTGTGCGCGCAGGCGGCGTACCGGCAGATGAAGGAGCAGGACCCGCAGGGCGGCCGGATCATCAACAACGGCTCGATCTCCGCCCACGCGCCGCGCCCGCACTCGATCGCGTACACCGCGACGAAGCACGCGATGACGGGCCTGACGAAGGCGCTGTCGCTGGACGGGCGCCCGTACCGGATCGCCTGCGGGCAGATCGACATCGGCAACGCGGCGACGGAGATGACCGAGCGGATGCGGACCGGCATCCTCCAGGCCAACGGGGAACTGGCGGTGGAGCCGGTCATGGCGGCGGCGGACGTGGCCCGGACGGTGCTGCACATGGCCGAACTGCCGCTGGAGGCCAACGTGCAGTTCGCCACGGTGCTGGCGACGACGATGCCGTACGTCGGACGGGGCTGACTCCGCGCCCCCGCGGGGCGGCGCTCGGCCGGTGCCGGCCTTCGGCGGGGGCCAGGCCCTTCGGGGGCCGGACAGGTGGCCTGAACTCGCCGCGAAATGGCAGGTTTTACGGATATCTCCATCTGGCCACCACGCGAACGTCGGCAACCCGTATGCTCGCAACCCTTACGCCTTCACCGTTCCTACACGTAAGGACCACACAGCATGCGCATACGCACCGCTGCGCCTCTCGCCCTGGCCGCCGCCACCGCTCTGGCCGGCTCGCTCCTCGCCACGGCACCGGCCTCGGCGGCCGCCCATCAGGGCGGGCTGCACCTCGGCAAGATCCAGTACGACAGCCCCGGCAAGGACAACCGCTCGAACAAGTCCCTCAACGCCGAGTGGGTGGACATCCACAACAACGGCAAGAAGAAGCTCCAGCTCAAGGGCTACAAGCTGAAGGACAACACCGGCTACACCTACACCTTCGGCAGCTACACCGTCGGCGCGGGCAAGACCGTCAAGGTCCGCACCGGCAAGGGCAAGAACGCCTCGGGCAGCGTGTACTGGAACCGCGGCTCGTACGTCTGGAACAACACCGGTGACAAGGCCCGGCTGATCAAGCCGAACGGCAAGCTCCAGGACTCCTGCTCCTTCAAGAAGTCGAGCAAGGGCGTCAAGAACTGCCACTGACCCGTCGTCGGGCAGCCTTGACCCGGCCGTCGCGGTCCCGACCGGGACCGTGACGGCCGTCGGCCGCCCCCGGTACTCCCGGCGGCTCCCGGCGCTTCCGGTGCTCCCAGTGCCGCCCCGCGGGAATGCCCCGTCGGGCGGAACGGTTGAGCTGCCACATGAGCGACAGCCAGAGCCGGAACCAGAGCCAGGACCAGGACCGACGCCAGGACGGCCCCCCGGCCTCCGGGATCGACGTCCTGCGCTATACCGCCTTCTCCGCCGACCCGGACGGCGGAAATCCCGCCGGAGTCGTCCTGGACGCGTCCGGTCTCGACGATGCGGAGATGCTGGCCACCGCCGCGGAGCTCGGCTACAGCGAGTCGGCGTTCCTGACGGGGCGGACCGGCGACACGGCCCACACGATCCGCTATTTCAGCCCGAAGGCCGAGGTCCCCTTCTGCGGCCACGCGACGGTCGCGACCGCCATCGCGCTCGCGGAACGCGACGGCCCCGGCGACCTGGTGTTCGCCACCCGTGCGGGCACCGTCCCGGTCACCGTCACCCGTCACGGCGACGAGCTGCGTGCCGTCCTGACCAGCGTCGAGCCACAGGTCACGGACATCGGCCAGGCCGACCTGGCGGAGGCTCTGGCCGCGCTGGACTGGCCGGCCGCCGACCTCGACCCCGAGCTGCCGCCCCGGATCGCCTACGCGGGCGCCCGGCACCTGGTACTGGCCGCCGCGACCCGCGAACGGCTGGCGGACCTCGACTACGACTTCGCGCGGCTCGAAGCGCTGATGCACCGGCTCGACCTGACGACGCTCCAGCTGGTGTGGCGCGAGTCCGGGAACGTCTTCCACGTCCGCGACCCCTTCCCCGTCGGCGGAGTGGTCGAGGACCCGGCGACCGGAGCGGCGGCCGCCGCCTTCGGCGCGTACGCACGCGACCGCGGCCTCGTCCCGGACACCGCCGTACTCACCCTGCACCAGGGCGCGGACATGGGCCGCCCCGGCACACTCACCGTCGAACTGCGGGCCGGCGACGCCCGGATCAGGGTCGGCGGGACGGGCGCCCGGATCGGCTGAACGTCGGCCGGTGACGGCCCCGGCCGGGGAGACGTGCGCGCACCCGTCGCGCCGTCCCCTCCGGATCGAGGGCGCATTCCGGTACGGCGCCGCCGCCCGGCGGACGCCTGACGCACGATCCCCCCGCGCCGGTACGAACACCCCGTGCCCGCCCCGAACACCCCTCCCGCCCGTGCGAACCCCGCACACGTCGCACCCCGCACGGCTCACCGCTCACGTCCGTACGAACACTCCCGCCCGCGCGGCGACGGCGGCGGCTTCGGCCGCCCGGTCGGCGGCGGCCTCGTCGAGGGTGCCGCCGCTGGCCAGCAGCCGGTAGTAGAGCGGCCCCGAGACGGCCAGGATCACCTCGCCCGCGTCCGTTCCGGCGGGCAGTTCCCCGCGTTCGACCGCGGCTTCCACACAGCCGGCCCACTCCTTGATCCGTACCGCGTAGAAGCGGTGCAGTGCCTCGGCCGTGCGCGGGTCGCAGGTGGCCGCGGCGATCACCGCCGCGAAGAGCGCCCCCTGACGCGGATCGGCCAGCGTGCGGGCCACCAGCCGGGCGTTCGCCCTGAGGTCCTCGGTCAGCGAGCCGGTGTCCGCACGCGGCACGGACTGCTCCGCCATGTCCGTGAGGAGGTCGGCGACCAGTCCGGCGGGGGTGGACCAGCGCCGGTAGACGGTCGTCTTGCCGACCTCCGCGCGGCGGGCGACCTCGGCCAGGTCGAGCCGGTCGAAGCCGTGCTCCGCCAGCGCGTCCCCCGCGGCCCGCAGGACCGATTCCCGCACCCGGGCGGTACGGCCGCCGGGCCGGACGGTGCCCGGCTCCCCATCCTCAACATTCATAACGGGTCTCCAGTTCCATTAGTAGCCCTTCCCCTGTTACGGTGACCCCACCTTAACGGAACCGCAGAACCATTAAAGCGGTCGGCCTCAGGAAGGGCACGCCATGTCCGCGTCCCGTACGACACCCCTCGCCCCCGCCCCGCACGCGACTCCCACCGGGGCGCCGCCGTCCCGTCCGCGCATGACGGGCCGCCAGAAGCTCGTGCTCACCCTCCTTCTCGGCGCACAGTTCATGATCGCCGTGGACTTCTCGATCCTGAACGTCGCCCTGCCGGTCGTCGGCGAGGGGCTCGGCTTCCCGCTCTCCCACCTCCAGTGGATCGCCACCTCCTTCGCGCTCACCGCGGCCGGGTTCACCCTCCTGTTCGGCCGCATCGCCGATCTCCTCGGCCGCAAGCGCCTGTTCATCGGCGGCATGGTCCTCCTCGGCCTCTCCTCCGCACTCGGCGGACTCGCCCACTCGCCCGAAGTCCTGCTCACCGCACGGGTGCTACAGGGTCTGGCCACCGCCGCCGTCACCCCGGCCGGTCTCGCCCTGCTCACCACCGCGTTCAAGGAGGGCCCGCTGCGCGAACGCGCCCTCGGCCTCAACGGCGCGCTGATGTCCGCCGGGTTCACCGCCGGGGCCATCCTCGGCGGCCTGCTGACCGACCTGCTCTCCTGGCGCTGGGCCTTCTTCATCAACGTCCCCGTCGCCGCGCTCGTCGTCGTCCTCGCCCCGTCCGTGATCGCCGACTCCCGGCCCGCCGGACGCCCGAAGCTCGACCTGCCCGGCGCGATGACCGTCACCGGTGGGCTGCTGCTCCTGGTGTTCGGCCTCACCCAGGCCGGTGAATCCGGCTGGACCACGCCCACCACGCTGGCCGCCCTGCTCGCCGGAGCCGTTCTGCTCGTCGCGTTCGTCCTCGTCGAACAGCGGGCCGCCGCGCCGCTGGTCCCCGTACACATCCTGAAGCGGCGCAGTGTCATCTGGGGCAACACCGCCGGGCTGATCGCCTTCGTCACCGAGACCTCACTGGTCTTCCTGCTCACCCTCTATCTCCAGGAGGTCCTCGGCCACTCCCCGCTCGCCACCGGTCTCGCCTTCGGGGTCCTGGGCATCGGCACCGTCCTCGGCGGCACCCTCGGGGGCCGTGCGGTGGGCCGGTTCGGCAGCCGGCGCACCATCGTGTCCGGCGGCATCGTGCAGGCGGCGGCCACGCTCTCCCTGGTGGCACTGGGCACGTCCGGGGCCTGGATCTGGCTGCTGCTGGCCGCCACGTTCATCGGCGGTGTCGGCAACATGCTGATGATCGTGGGCTTCATGGTCACCGCCACCTCGGGCCTGCCGGACGAGGAGCAGGGCCTGGCCACCGGTCTGGCGACGATGACCCAGCAGGTCGGCATCGCCCTGGGCATCCCGGTCATGAGCGCCGTCGTCACCGCCCGGATGGGAGCGGCCACGGGGCCGGACGCCGTCCTGTCCGGGGTCACGGTCGCGATCCTGGTCAACTCCGCGCTCGTCCTGGCCGGTGCCCTGCTGGCCGGCGCCTTCCTCGCACGGCGCGGTGCGCGCCCGGCCGCCGGATGAGCCGGCCGGCGTGGCGGGGTGAAGCACGACAGGACACGGCACGGCGCACAGGTGACCGGTCACCGTCCATGGGCTGAACAACGAGAGGTTACGATCACGGGCACCGCGGCCGAGGCGCTGCCCGCGCCGCAGTCGTGCCGCAGCCGAGCCGCAGTCGAGCCCAGGAGTACCGATCTTGTCCGCACCACGCATCGGCGTATCCATCGTGACCATGGGAGACCGTCCGCAGGCGGTCGAGGCGCTGCTGGCGTCGGTGGCCATGCAGGACGTCCGCCCCACCCGGCTCGTGATCATCGGCAACGGCACGGCGCTCCCGGACTACAGCTCCTTCCCGGGCCTGACCGGCCTGGCGGGCGGGGTGACCGCCATCGAGCTGGACGAGAACCTCGGCTGCCCCGGCGGCCGCAATGTCGGCCTGCACCGGCTCGCCGAACTCGGTGACGTGGATGTCGTCATCGAGCTGGACGACGACGGGCTGCTGGTCGACAAGGGAGTGTTCCGCAAGGTCCAGGAGCTGTTCGCCGCGGACCCGCGCCTGGGCATCGTCGGCTTCCGGATCGCCGACGAGCTCGGCGAGACCCAGCGCCGTCACATCCCGCGGCTGCGGGCGGGCGACCCGATGCGGCGCGGACCGGTCACCGCGTTCCTCGGCGGCGGCCACGCCCTCTCCATGGAGATGCTGGCCAAAACCGGCCACTGGCCCGCGGAGTTCTTCTTCACCCACGAGGAGACGGACCTGTCCTGGCGGGCGCTCGACGCGGGCTGGAAGATCCTGTACGAACCCGATCTGCTGCTCCAGCACCCCAAGACCTCCCCGGCCCGGCACGCGGTCTACTACCGGATGACGGCCCGCAACCGGGTCTGGCTCGCCCGCCGCAACCTTCCGCTCCCCCTGATCCCGGCCTACCTGGGCACCTGGACCCTGCTGACCGTGGCCCGTACCCGCTCGGCGAAGGGCCTGCGCGCCTGGGCGGGCGGCTTCGCCGAAGGGGTACGCACCCCGTGCGGCGACCGGCGCCCGATGCGCTGGTCCACGGTGTGGCGGATGACGCGGCTGGGCCGGCCGCCGGTCATCTGACGGGCGCCCAGCGGTACAGCACGTCCGGCTCCTTCTCCTCGTTGCGGCTGCCGTCGTCGAACGCGACCGCGGTGAAGCCGTGCCGCTCGTAGAAGGCCCGTGCGCCGGTGTTGCGCTGGAACGTGTAGAGGGTCAACTGCTCGGGAGACGCCTCCTTGACCTGCTCCAGCAGCCTCGTGCCGATCCCGCGGCGCAGCGCGTCGGGGCGCAGGTAGAGGTGGTCGAGCTCGGCCCCGTCCAGGGAGGCGAAGCCCAGCAGCTCCACCGCGCCGGTGCCGTCGTCCCCGCTCTCCGCGACCCAGACGGTGCTGTCGGGCAGCACGACGTGGGTGATCCACGCGAGGGTGTCCTCGTCGCTGTGGACGCGGGGCAGATAGGGCATGGCCGCGGCCCGCGAGGCCAGGAACACCCGGGTGACGGCCTCCGCGTCCTCGACGGCGGCCCTGCGCAGCCGTATCGCGCCCCGGCGGTCGGCGCCTGATTCGTTCTCGGCCATGTCCATCGCCCCACGTTCCCGGCCGGGGCTCCGCGCCCCGTGCCGTCGCTCGTCGCATTCTTCGGTGACCCGCGGCTCGTCGGATGCCGCTGATGTCACCGCGGTTCGTACCGGAGTCCCCACCGGAGTGCCGGAGTTCCTGCCCATCCGGCGGGGCCGAGTGTATGTGCCGGCCGGTCGGCGGGACCGGCCCGGCCCTCCTCCCCGTTGGATACGGTAGGGATGTCCGTTCCTGTCATATGGCCCTCCAGAAGGGTTGTTCCACCGCTTGAGATGCGATAGTTCGAACATGTGCCGCGTGCCGCGTGCCGCGTGCCGCGTGCCGCGTGCCGTCAGACTCGGCGTAGCTTCCTGGGGTGGCCATGCACGCTAGGCAGCCCCTTCGCGTTCCCCTCGGGCGGGAAGCCCTGCGCTGGAGCACCTTTCGCGGTGAGAAGACACTGGTCGTAGCGGCCCGCACCGTCACGTCGACCGCACGGGTCCTCGAATGCCTGCCCGCACTGCTGCGCGGCGACGGCCGGGTGGCCGTCGTCTTCGCCCATGACCCCACGTCCGCGTTCAGCGACGGTGTGCTCGATCTGCTGCATGACGAGGGTTGCCGGGTGATCCCGTGGGGGGATGTGGCCGCCGCCGCTCCCGATCTCATCGTCTCCGCCAGTGAGAACATCGACGTACCGGAAGGGGACTGTCCCGTCCTGGTGCTGCCCCACGGCATCGGCTTCCAGAAGCACGTGCCGGATTCGCGGGCGCCGCGCAGCCGCCTGTCCGGCGTCGTGCCGGACCGCCTCCTGGAGTCCGGCCGGGCCTGGCTCGCCCTTTCCCACCCGGACCAGGAAGAGCAACTGCTCACCACCCACCCGAAAGTGGCCGGGCGCACTCTGCTCATCGGCGACCCGTGCTTCGACGAGATGCTCCTCAGCGCGGATCGGGCCGGGGCGTACCGGGCCGCGTTGGGCGTCCCCGAGGGGCAGCGCCTCGTGGTGCTCAGTTCCACCTGGGGCCCCACGTCCCTGCTCGGGCAGGATCCCGGCCTTCCGGCCCGCGTGCTGGCGGCGCTGCCGTACGACGGGTTCCGGGTCGCCGCGATCATCCATCCCAATGTCTGGTCGGGGCACGGCTCCTGGCAGATCCGCACCACTCTGGCAGCCGCGCTGGACGCGGGGCTGATCCTGGTTCCCCCCGTTCACGCCTGGAGGCCGGCACTGGTCGCGGCGGACGTGGTCGTCGGCGACCACGGTTCGGTGACGCTGTACGGCGCGGCGCTGGGCAAACCGGTGCTCCTCGCCGCGTTCGGGAGCGATGCCGTGCCGGGTACGGCCGCGGACAGTCTCGGACGGGCCGCGCCCCGGCTCGATCCGCTGGGCGACGTTTTCGGACAGATCACGGCGGCTGTCGGCGAGCACACGCCGGAGCGCTACCGCGCGATCGCGGAGCAGGCGTTCGCCGAGCCGGGGCAGGCGCTCCCCCACCTGCGTACCGCCCTGTACCGCCTGATGGGTCTGCCCGAGCCGGCTCCCGACCCCCCGCCCGGTCTGACGCTGCCCGCGCCGACGGAGGCGGTGACGCCCGTCTCCGCCTGGACCGTGGCCACCGCCGCCTCCCGTCACCACGGACAGCCGGCCGTCACCGTACGGCGCCGCCCCGCGGCCGTGTCCGGGGCGGACCGGGAGACCGCGGAGACGTTCACCCACCTGGCCTGTGACGAGGCGGAACGGGACCGGCGCCTGGTCGAGAGCGCGTCGGTGCTGGTCCGCCGCGGTGCCCTCCCGACGACCACCGCGGCGCTCCGCTGGGTGGAGGAGACCCTCGACCGGTTTCCCGGCTGCCGTCTCGCGGCGGTCGCTCCGGCCGGGGGCGGCTTCCTGGTGGGGCTGCGCGACGGGCGCGTGGTCGAGGCGTCCGTCACGGGCCCGACGGCCGATCCCGGCCTGGTGGCCGCGACCGTCTACACCCTCCTGCGTACGGGAGCACCGCTGGACGATGTCATGGTGACGTTGCGCATCGCAGGCGTACGCGACGAGGACGTCTCCCTCCGGCTGCGCCCGCGCCGCCCGTCAACCGGTCCGGCCTGCTGAGGACGTTCCCGGCCCGCCCGCCGCGTCACCCGTCACCATCGCTGTCGCTGTCGTCCAGCGCTGCGATCCGCCGCCGGAGTACGTCGGCCCGCGGACTGCCGCCGGCCTCATGGATCTCCAGGGCGCGTGTCAGATGGGCCCGTACCTCTGCGGGGCCGGCGGCCGAGCGCTCCTTGAGTCCGGCCAGGGCTTCCAGGGCCTGGGCCTCGTAGTGCGTCGCCCGCTGCTCGCGCAGGGCCCGCGCGGCCTCGCTCAGCGTGCGGATCGCCGCGTCGCTCTCCCCGAGGTGCTCATGGGCGAGGCCCATGGCGGCCAGGACCCGTGCGGCCATCCGCGGATCGTTCCGCGCGGTCAGATCGTCGTGCGCCCCGCGCAGGGTGGCCAGAGCCCCTCGGTGGTCGCCGTCGGCGTCCTGCGCGCAGCCGAGGAAGTAGGCGGCGATGGCCGCGCCGCGTCCCTCGTTCGCCTCGGTGCTGAGTTCGAGGGCGCTCCGGTAGGCGTCCATGGCGCGGGAGAGATCGACACGTTCCCAGTAGCGGCCCGCGAACTCCTGCACGGAGGCGCGCACCACGAGGTGTCCCGACACCTCGGCACAGGCGACGGCGGTATCCAGTTCCCGTCGCGCCGCGTCGTACTCGCCCAGGTCCATCAGGGGGCGGGACAGGAGGCTGCGCAGCCGGGCTTCGGCGGCCGGTTCCAGGGCGGCGGCCGCGGCAGCCGCTCCCAGTTCGAGCGACTCCCGCCAGTCGCCGAGATGCCGGTGGTGGAAGAACAACACGGTGAACGCCTCGGACAGCTGCCACACCTCGGTGGAGAGTGCCTCCTCGCGAGCGGCGGCCCGCAGCACGGCGAGGATGTTGCGGTGTTCCGCCTCCAGCCAGTCCAGGGCCGCCGGACCGCCCTCGGCCGCGAAGGGGTCGGGCGCCTCGCCCAGCAGGGCCGTGAGATCGGCGATGCGCAGCCGGTCCTGCCTGATCGAACGGTCCGCGAGCGCGGTGAGCGCGAGATAGTGCGTCGTCACCCGCCGCAGCACCGCGAGCCGCTCACCCTCCGGTTCCTCCTCGGCCGCGCGTTCCCCGGCATGCAGGCGCACCAGAGCGTGGAAGCGGTAGCGGTCGTCCCCGGCCGCATCGAGAAGGCTCGCCGATTCCAGCGTCCGCAGCATGGCCTCGGTACGCGAGGTGTCGCGGGCGGCGGCCACCGCGGCGACGCCCGCGTCGAACGTGCTGCCCGGCACCAGGCCAAGGAACCGGTACAGCCGGGCCGTCTCCGGGTCGAGCTCCCGGTAGCCGAGATCGAGCACAGCGGACACCGACCGCTCCCCTCCGAGGGACATCCCGGCCAGCCGGCCGGACTCTTCGGCCAGTTCTCCCACCAGCCGGGCCATCGTGAGCCGCGGGTCGGTCAGGAGCCGGGCCGCCACGATGTGCAACGCCACCGGCAGGCCGCCGCACAGCTCCACCAGCCGTTCGGCCGCCCCCTGATCCGCGGCGACGGCTTCCGTACCGCACCGTTCGGCCAGCAACTCCAGCCCGCTGCCCGGGTCCAGGGGTTCCACCGGCATCATCCGCGCGCCGTCCAGCGCCAGTTCACCGAGCAGCCCGCCGCTGGTGACCAGCAGGGCGCTGCCTTCCCCCTTGGGGATCAGCGAGGCCGCCTGGGCGGGCTGGCTCACATTGTCCAGGACCACCAGGAGCCGCCGGTCGGACGAGCGTGACCGGAACAGCCGGGTACGGTCGGCGAGCGAGGCGGGGATGCACGACTCGTCGACTCCCAGCGATCTGAGGCACCGTCGGACGGCCTCCGAGACGTCCCCGCCCTCCTCCTCCCGCAGCGCGGCGAAGTCGACGTAGATCTGACCGTCGGGGAACAGTTCCCGCTCCCGCTCCGCCCAGTGCGACACCAGCGCGGTCTTGCCGACACCGGACATCCCGTACAGGGCTCCGAACCCGACCTTCACCGCCCCCGAGCGGCCCGCTCCCAGCCAGCCGTCGAGCACCGCGAGGCTCTTCGTACGGTTGACGAACCCGAAGGTCAGCGGGGGAAGCTCGTCCGGCCTCACATCCGTCCCCACCGGGGGCTGCGCCTGGACGTTGAAGGTGATTCCGCCATGGATCCGCTGGGCCTGGACGCTCGGCCCGTACACCTGCCCGGACAGGTCGTTCCTGATGTACGTGGATTCCGCGCGGGAACCGGGCTCGTCGCTCGTCACGCCGTCCCCGGTCCCTGCGCGGGCGGAGTCGTGCCCGAACCGTAGAGGGTCATGCCGCCGGAGAAGTGCTGGCCCTGGACGAACGGGGCGTGCTGGGTGCCCCCGCTGACGTTGTTGTTGAGGATGACGGTCGGCACACCCGCGGTAGGGGGAACGAGGTCATCGATCAGTGCCCGCAGCTCCTGCGCGGCCGCCGGGTCCGCCCGCAGCGCCCGGCGCAGCCTGAGCCGCCACTCCTCCTCGACATCCGCGGCGACGTCCGGATCAGCGCCGTCGCGGGCCGCGATGAGTTCCTCCCGGGACGTTTCGAGTTCGTCGTCCACGGCACCGGTGTCCTCGCCCCGGGCGAGGAATCGTGCCACGCGCTCCCGCGTCGTCGTCCAGACGTCCGAGACCATGAGCCCCACCAAGGTCGTCGCACCCGTCGCCGCCAGCGTCGCCAACTCGGCTTCCACGGTCCCCCCTTGTATCCCCGTCGCGCTGCCCGCGCGGGTGTGAAGTTGCTTCTCCGGCCACGGTAGAGAGCGGACGGGCCCTGCGGAAGCGCAATCGGGGGCGCGGCGCGGCGAAGAGCGGGCCGTGGGGGCGGTGCGGACGGTTCCCGCGAGCATCGCGGCGGTGACGTACGGGGCGGAGGAACGTCCGGGCCACCGGCGGCCCGGCCGATCATTTCAGCACCCGCCCGACCGTTTCGGCCGAGCTGCCGACCCAATCACGCCACTCCGTTCACCCGAACGAGTGAGCGGGGTCGAGCGGCCGGTGGGCTCCGGTGCTGACCATGACAATTGCCACCGGTGAGTATCGCCATTGAATCCGTTCCGGCCGTGCCGGGAGCGATTCCGCTCCCGGCCTCGACCGGTTGCACGATCGTCGACGAGAGGACCATGCGGCAACATGAGCCTTGAGGGATCAAAGATCAAGACGACCCGTGAAATCACCCAGAACAACCACACCATCGACAAGGGCTACGAAGGTGTGATCAAGAACGTCTGGACCACGGCTACGACCTCGGTGGAGGTGCCGACCGGGACCACGCACGAGGAACCGCTGGGCGGGGGTGCAACGGAGACCGTCCGCGATACCGTCTCCCGCGAGCTCCCCCCGAACGTCAAGTACGACGTGAACTTCACCGTGTACAACGGCAATGTCTGGGAGTTCGTCGGCCTTTCCCAGGGCGACATCGAGCTCGTCTGAACGGTCGCCCTCACTGCACAGGCGTTCCGCTCCGGGCATCCCGCTGATGCCCGGAGCGGAACGACCTGCGGTAACGGCATTGCTCGTCACGGCCTTCGAGCGGCCCGACCCCGAATCGAGAGCCCCCTCCGACCCGCGAAAAATGCAGGTCATAGGGGGTTCGCTCCCCCAGAAGAGGGGGCGGGCAGACGAGTCGGGCTGTACGCCGGGTTCTGTCACCCGGTCGCCTCGCGGCGGCCGGGGAGACGGCCATCCATCTAGGACCGGCATTGCTGCCGGTCTCGTGCGGTCTACCCGCGAACTCGGGCGAGCAGCCCTCGAACGTTCGCGCAGGCCGTCCTGCGACGGCCCCTCTTGACCTTGCTCCGGGTGGGGTTTACCTAGCCGCCTGAGTCACCTCAGGCGCTGGTGGTCTCTTACACCACCGTTTCACCCTTACCCGGGACCGAGGTCCCGGGCGGTCTGTTTTCTGTGGCACTGTCCCGCGGGTCACCCCGGGTGGCCGTTAGCCACCACCCTGCCCTGTGGAGCCCGGACGTTCCTCGGGAGAATCCGAAGATCCCCACGCGGCCGTCCGCCCGGCTCGTCTGCCGTGGTGACCATGCTACCGGGCCGGACGGGCGGGTCGGACGGCGGCGTGGAGGCGGCGGGCACGGGGGCCGCCGCTCAGGCGAAGGCCGCGACGCCGGTGTCCCAGGCGGCCGTGAGGTCGGCGCCCGGCGGGAAACGGCCGTGGAGTTCCAGGACGACCATGCCGTGCGCGAAGGCCCAGGCCGCCCTCGCCCGGCTCTCGTCACCGCCGACGGCCCGCAGGAGCGGGGCCGCCGCGGTGTCCTCCGCCCCCGTGGCGAGGGCGGC
Source organism: Streptomyces sp. NBC_01237 (assembly GCF_035917275.1). NCBI lineage: Bacteria > Bacillati > Actinomycetota > Actinomycetes > Kitasatosporales > Streptomycetaceae > Streptomyces > Streptomyces sp. NBC_01237. The sequence continues at coordinate 2,481,514 of NZ_CP108508.1, forward strand.
GCGGTCCGGTCGGCCGCCGGTGGCGAGGAGATAGAGGTGGGGATGGGCCAGGGCGTAGGTCCGGTACGCGTCGGCGAGCGCCGGGAAGGAGCCGGGCGTCGCCTTCTCCGCGGCCTCCAGGACATCGGCGGTCTCCTGGAGCATCTCGCCCGCCAGGGCGGTCACCACACAGGACTTGTCGGGGAAGTGCTTGTACAGGGACGGCGCCTTGATGCCCACCCGGTCGGCCAGCCGCCGCATCGTGAGGGCTTCGGGGCCCTCCTCCTCCAGGAGGGCGCGGGCGGCGGCGATGATCTGCCGGGGCCGGCCGATCGCGGGTCCGGTGGCGGGGTCAGTCACGCGGGGGCCTTCCTTGGTACGCGGTCCGTAGCCGAAGGCGCGATCGTACGAGATGTGAGCGGGCCGGCCGCACGGGGCCGCCGGAATCGGCGCCCGGATCAGCGGCGCGAAGGCGTACGTCACCAGCGGCGCGGGCGCGACCGGGGCCGGGGAACCAGCGGCGCGGGCGCGACCGGGGCCGGTGCGGCCGGAGAGCCCCGCGGTCCCGCCGCGGTCGCCGCCCTCACGCGGGGGCGAACAGGACCTTCGCCGAGCCCGGGTCCGCCTGGGTGAGCCGGACGCGCAGGCGTTCCCCCAGCGGGAGGCGGACGGTGCCGCCCTCGACGCGGGCCACGATCGCCGGGTCGTCGATGTGGACGGTGCCGACGGCCGGTTCGTGGTCCTTCACGTCGATGACGTACGACTCGAAGACCTGGCCGACGCGGTCCTTGAGCAGTGCCGCCTCGACCAGGTCGACACAGCCGCGTTCCACGGTGTTGGCGCGGCGGGTGCCGTCGGCCATCTCCTTCGGGAGGGCGGGGAGTGCCTCCCGTACCCAGTCCGGCGGTTCGTCCCCCGCGACGGCCGCCAGGCAGAGTTCGGCCGCGTACCGGTCGACGAGCCGGCGCAGGGGTGCGGTGCAGTGGGTGTAGAGCTCGGCGACGGCGGCGTGGACGGCGGGTGTGGGCAGTTCACCGTGGTCGAAGACCGTGTATCCGGCGCCCCGCAGCAGCGTGGTGCACTCCTGGAGGAACGCGGCGTGGCTGCCCTTCCTCGGGTCGAGGGAGCGGACGACCTCTGCGTACGGGACGTGGTGCGGCCAGTCGATGCGCAGGGCGCGGGCGGACAGCCGCAGCCGGGCGACGGCACCGTCCGGGGCGACCGGCAGGGTGCGGAGGATGCCGGTGCCCGCCTCGGTCATCAGCCGGGCGGCGGCCATGCCGGTGAGCAGGGAGATCTGGGCGTTCCAGCCGTCGGCCGGCAGCGGAACTCGGTATGCGAGGCCGTAGCTGCCCGCGTGCTCGACGATCTCCTGCTCGGGCACATTGAGCGAGATGCCGCCGCGTGCGATCTCCCGCTCCTCCCGCAGCCGCCCGATGTCCCGGAGCAGGGCGAGGGGTCCCTCGGCCGTGCCCCGGTCGATCTGCCGCTGGGCCTCCTCGTAGTCGAGCTTGACCCGGCTGCGTACGAGGGCCCGGCGCACCTCCGTGGTGACGGTGCGGCCCTCCGGGTCGAGGTCGATCCGCCAGAGCACGGCGGGGCGCGTCTCCCCCGGCAGGAGGCTCGCGGCGCCCTCCGAGAGCAGGGTGGGGTGCAACGGCACCTTGCCGTCGGGGAAGTAGAGCGTCGTCACCCGGCGGTGGGCCTCGGCATCCAGCGCGCCACCGGGCCGGACGAACGCGGCGACGTCCGCGATGGCGTAGTGCACCCGGAAGCCGTGCTTGCGGCGTTCCAGGTACATCGCCTGGTCGAGATCGGTGGACGTGGGCGGGTCGATCGTGAGGAACGGCAGGTCCGTCGCGTCCTCGTGCGCCGACACATCCGGGTCCTTCGCCGCCCGCCCGGCCTCGGCCAGCACATCGGCGGGGAACTCGCCGGGGATGCCGAGCCCGGTGCGCAGGGCACGCAGCGCGGTCCCCAGCGTGGTGTCGGCCGCTCCGGTCATATGGAGATGGCGGCGGGGCATGGACCGAGCGTATGGCGGGGCGGGGCAACCGGCATCCCGGAGTCCGGGGACCCGGCCGCTCCCGTGTCCGCAGGGCCGTACGGCGCGGAGGCCCCTGCGGCGGCGGCCGTCGTCCCGTGTCCCCGTGGGCGCGGCCGCGCCCCGTACCCTTGCCGAGGGCCCTGCGCGCAGGCCGGGGTCCCCTGCTTGCGTACGAAGGAGAACCGCCGTGCTCGTGCTGTTGCCGCCCTCCGAAGGAAAGGCCGCCTCGGGGCGCGGAGCACCCCTGAAGCCGGAGTCCCTGTCGCTGCCGGGCCTGGCCGGCGCACGGGCTGCGGTCCTGGACGAGCTGGTGGAGCTGTGCCTGGCGGACGAGGAGAAGGCCCGCGAGGTCCTCGGGCTGAGCGAGGGCCTGCGGGGTGAGATCGCGAAGAACGTGGAGCTGCGCACGGCCGGGACCCGTCCGGCCGGGCAGGTCTACACGGGCGTGCTGTACGACGCGCTGGATCTGGCATCGCTGGACGCGGCGGCCCGGCGTCGCGCCGGAAAGTCACTGCTGGTCTTCTCCGGACTGTGGGGCGCGGTGCGGGTGGGCGACCGGATTCCCTCGTACCGCTGCTCGATGGGGGTGAAGCTGCCGGGTCTCGGCGCTCTCGGCGGGTTCTGGCGCGCCCCGATGGACGCGGTCATGCCGGAGGCGGCCGGGGACGGGCTCGTCCTGGATCTGCGGTCGTCCGCGTACACCGCGGCGTGGAAGCCGCAGGGCGAGGTCGCCGCGCGCACGGCGAGCGTGCGGGTGCTGCACTCCCAGATGGTGAACGGGGTCGAGAAGCGGTCCGTGGTGAGCCACTTCAACAAGGCGACCAAGGGCCGCATCGTCCGCGACCTGCTCGTGGCGGGCGCGCGGCCGAAGGACCCGGCGCAGCTGGTGGAGGTGTTGCGGGACCTCGGGTACGTCGTCGAGGCGGCGGCCCCCTCCCGGGCGGGGCAGGCGTGGGCGCTCGACGTGGTGGTGACGGAGATCCACTGACCGCCTCCGGGGCCATGTCATTGCATCATGCGCAACGCTCGTTGCATAGAACGCTGGGTGCGCGCAGGATGACCCCATGACCTCCTCCGCGCCCTCCGCCGCCCCCGCCGCCCCGTCCGCCTCCGTGCTGGACCTCGCACCCGTCGTCCCCGTCGTCGTCCTCGATGACGCCGCCGACGCGGTGCCGCTGGCGCGGGCCCTGGTCGCGGGCGGGCTCCCGGCCATCGAGGTGACGCTGCGGACGGCCGCCGCGCTCGACGCGATCCGGGCCATCGCCGCGGAGGTCCCGGGTGCCGTCGTGGGCGCGGGCACGGTGATCTCCGCGCGCAACGTGACCGACACGGTCGCCGCCGGGGCCCGCTTCCTGGTCAGCCCGGGGTGGACGGACGCGCTGCTGGACGCGATGAAGGCATCGGGGCTGCCGTTCCTGCCGGGCGTCTCCACGACCTCCGAAGTCGTCGCGCTGTTGGAGCGCGGGGTCACGGAGATGAAGTTCTTCCCGGCCGAGGCGGCGGGCGGCACGGCCTATCTGAAGGCCCTGTCCGCGCCGCTCCCCCAGGCCCGTTTCTGCCCCACCGGCGGCATCTCCCTCGCCTCCGCCCCCACCTATCTGGCCCTGCCCAACGTCGGCTGCGTGGGAGGCAGTTGGATGGTTCCCGGCGACGCGGTGGCAGCGAAGGACTGGGCCCGGGTGGAGCGGCTGGCCGCCGAGGCGGCGGCGCTGCGCGACTGAGCGCCGCAGGCCGCTCTCAGCCCAGGTGCGAGGTGTCGTTGAGCAGGCGTACGGACGCGTTGCCGTCCCCGTAGTAGGCGACGGTCGAGATCGACGCCGCCGAGAGCTCCATGCGGAACATGGACTGCGGCGGGGCCTCCAGGGCCAGCCTGATCAGCGTCTTGATCGGGGTGACATGGGTGACGACGAGCACGGTACGGCCCGCGTGGCGGGCGATCAGGCCGTCACGCGCGGCCGCGACCCGGTCGGCGACCTCGATGAAGCTCTCGCCGCCGCCGGTCGGGGCCGCTTCCGGGGAGGACAGCCAGGTGGTGAGGTCCTCGCCGTGGCGCTCCCGCACCTCGGCGAACGTCAGCCCCTCCCAGGCACCGAAGTCCGTCTCGCGCAGACCGTCCTCGACGCGGACCTCCAGGCCGAGGCGGGCGGCGACCGCCGCGGCGGTCTCGCGGCAGCGGCGCAGGGGTGAGCTGACGATCTCCTGGACGGTGCTCCGTGCGGCGAAGTGCTCCGCGGCACGGGCGGCCTGGTCCCGGCCGGTGGCGGAGAGCTCGGGGTCGGTCCCGCCGCTGCCGGAGAACCGCTTCTCGGGGGTGAGGGCGGTCTCGCCGTGCCGCAGCAGGACGAACGTGGCGGGCTCGCCCAGGTCGGGAGCCACCCCCCAGCCGACCTGCGGCGTGGCCCGGGTGGGCCGTGCGGCGGTCCGGGCGGTTGCTGCCGGGGGTTGCGCTGCCGGGGTGCGGGCGGAGCCGGCCGGGGTGCGGGCGGTGCCGGCCGGGGCCTGTGCGCGGGCCCCGGCCAGGGCCGCTCGGGCCTTCGCCGCACCGGCCGCCGCGTCGCCGGGCGGGCCCGACGCCTCGGGCGGGTCGACCGGGCCACGGGTACGGGGGGTGTCCAGGTCCGCCGTCGAGGACGACGGCTCCCACCGCTCACCCCGTCCGCCCGCGTCCATCGCCTCGTTGGCGAGCCGGTCCGCGTGCTTGTTCTGCGCGCGCGGGATCCACTCGTAGGTGACGGAGGCGGCCGGAAGGATCTTGGCGGCCCGCGCCGCGAGCGGCTTCATGTCGGGGTGCTTGATCTTCCAGCGCCCCGACATCTGCTCGACCACCAGCTTGGAGTCCATCCGGACCGCCACCTGGACGGAGCCGTCCGGCGCGTCCGGGAACAGCGCCTTCGCGGCCTCCAGACCGGCGATCAGCCCCCGGTACTCGGCGACGTTGTTCGTCGCGACGCCGATGTACTCGGCGGCCTCGGCGAGCGTCTCGCCGGTCACCGGGTCGATGACGACGGCACCGTAACCGGCGGGCCCCGGGTTGCCCCGGGATCCGCCGTCGGCCTCCATGACAAGCCGGCGGACAGCGGTCATTACAGGCCCGACTCCGAGGTGCGCACCAGGATGCGGTGGCAGTTCTCGCAGCGCAGCACCGTGTCGGGCGACGCGGCCTTCACGTCGTTGACCTCGGTGATGTTCAGCTCCAGACGGCAGCCCTCGCAGCGGCGCTGGTAGAGCCGGGCGGCGCCGACCCCGCCCTGCTGGGCGCGGAGCTTGTCGTACAGCTTCAGCAGGTCGGCGGGGATGATCTCGGCGACGACCTCGCGGTCCTTGGCGATACCGGCCGCCTCGTCGTCCAGCTCCTTCGTCGCGGCGTCACGGCGGGCGGTCGCGTCGTCGACCTTGGCCTGGACGGCCGAGACCCGCGCCGTCAGCTCGGTGACCCGCTCCTGGGCGGACTCGCGGCGCTCCATGATTTCGAGGACGACGTCCTCCAGGTCGCCCTGGCGCTTGGCCAGCGAGGTGAGCTCCCGCTGGAGGCTCTCCAGGTCCTTGGGCGAGGACACCGCGCCGGAGTCCAGCCGCTGCTGGTCGCGGACGGCGCGCTGGCGCACCTGGTCCACGTCCTGCTCCGCCTTGGTCTGCTCGCGGGTGGTGTCGCTCTCCTCGGTCTGGGAGGCGACGAGCAGGTCACGCAGCTGGGCGAGGTCGCTGCTGAGCGACTCGATCTCGGCGTGCTCCGGCAGCGACCTGCGCTTGTGGGCGAGCTGGGAGAGACGTACGTCGAGGGCCTGGACGTCGAGAAGTCGGATCTGGTCGGCGGGCGCGGCGTTCAGTTGGGGGCTCCAGAGGAATGGTGGGTGGTCCAGGGGTCGGTGACCTGCTTCGAGACATGGACCCGCAGGTCCCATCCGTGGCGGTCGGAAATCGCGTCGAGCTGCGCGGCGGCCTGCTCGCACCAGGGCCACTCGGTGGCCCAGTGCGCGGCGTCGACCAGGCCGAGCGGCGAGTGCTGGACGGCCTCGGAGGCCGGGTGGTGGCGCAGGTCGGCGGTCAGGTAGGCGTCGACGCCCGCGGCGCGGACCGCGTCGAAGAGGCTGTCGCCGGAGCCTCCGCTGACCGCGACGGTGCGCACGAGCGCCTCCGGGTCGCCGGCCAGCCGGATGCCCTGCGCGGTGGCGGGCAGCCGGGCGGCGGCGCGGGCGGCGAAGGCGCCGAGGGTCTCGGGGTGGTCGAGTTCACAGATCCGGCCGAGGCCGCGACGGCCCTGGGGATCGGCCGGGTCCGGTACGAGGGGGCCCGTGACGCGCAGGTCGAGGGCGCCGGCCAGGGCGTCGGAGACCCCGGGGTCGGCGGTGTCGGCGTTGGTGTGCGCGACGTGCAGGGCGATGTCGTGCTTGATGAGCGTGTGCACGACGCGGCCCTTGAAGGTGTCGGCGGCGACCGTCGTCGTACCCCGCAGATAGAGCGGGTGGTGGGTGACGATCAGCTGGGCGCCGAGGGCGAGGGCCTCGTCGGCGATCTCCTGGACCGGGTCGACGGCGAACAGCACCCGGTCGACCTCCGCCCCGGGCTCGCCGCAGACCGTGCCGACCGCGTCCCATCCCTCGGCCCGCTCGGGAGGCCAGAGGGCGTCGAGTGCGGCGATGACTTCAGACAGACGGGGCACGGGGGAAAGGCTACCTGTCCCCCGTGCCCCGGCGTCCATGGCCGCCGGACCTGTGCACCGGGACCGGCGGCCGGACACGAATCGTTACGTCGCCCGGCCCCGCGGCCGGTTACTTGACGAGGTCGGCGCGCAGGTCGTCGAGGACCAGGTTCGCCGAGGTGACGCCGAGGCCGAGGTACCAGGTCTCGTCGGAGACGTCCTTGGCCTGCCCGGCCTTGACCGCCTTCAGGTTCTTCCACAGCGGGTTGGCCTGGGCGGTGTCGCGCTTGGTGGCCTTCACGTCCCCGTACACGCCGGTGAAGATCCAGTCCGCGTCCGCCTCGTCGATCTTCTCCGGGCTGATCTCCGCGGCGAGGTCGTCGATCTGCTGGTTCTCGGGGCGCGGCAGGCCGGTGTCCTCAAGGATCGTGCCGATGAAGGACGCCTTGGCGTACAGCCGGATCTTGTCCGGCAGGTAGCGGACCATGGAGATGGTGGGCTTGTCCGGGCCGATGTCCGTACCGAGCTTCTCGGCCTTCGCCTCGTAGGCGGCCAGCTCGGTCTTCGCCCGGTCGGTCCGGTCCAGTGCCTCGGCGTTGAGGAGGTAGTTCTCCTTCCAGGTGAAGCCCGGACGGATGGAGAACACGGTCGGCGCGATCTTGGAGAGTTCGTCGTACTTGTCCGCGGCGCGCAGCTGGCTGCCGAGGATCAGGTCCGGCTTGAGGCCCGCGATGGCCTCCAGGTTGAGGTTGTTGATCGTGCCGACGTTCTTGGGGCTGCCCGCGTCCTTCTTCAGGTACGACGGGATGGCCGCGTCGCCCTCGGAGGGGGCGAAGCCGACCGGCTTCACACCGAGCGAGACCACGTTGTCGAACTCGCCGACGTCCAGGACGACGACGCGCTTCGGGGCGGACTTGAGCTCGGTCCTGCCCATGGCGTGGGTGAGGGTGCGGGGGAACTCGCCGGCCTTGGCGTCCGTCCCGTACTCCGCCGTCTTCTTCGCCGCGTCGCCGAAGTCCTTGCCGCCCGTGGCGACGGCCGCCTTCTTGTCGCCACCCGCATCGGTCCTGGCCGAGTCGCCCGAACCGGCGTCGTCGCTCCCGCAGGCGGAGAGGGAGAGGGCGGCGGCCACCGCCAGGCCGACTGCGGCGGTGCCGCGGCGTCGAAGGGACATCACTTGCTCCAGTTGTGGGTCACACAGGCACTGCTTAGGGGTGCCTAACCTTAGCCACGGCCACCTCTCGAAGCACAACCACCCCCTCCTTCTCAGGCGAATCCGGGCATCACCACCCTTATGTGTGAAGTGCGAGGTCTGGTGTTGTTCGGCAGGAAGTGCGAAAACTAGCTTCGGTTGCCGGAGGTGACCAGCCCATGACTGTCTGTGCCATCGAAGGCGGGACCGCCGGGGCCGCCGCGACGGTGGAACCCGTACCCGAGGAGTCCGGAGATCCGGAAGAACCCGGTGCGCCGGCGGCGCCCGGCGAACCGGAGACGCGCGACGCGTACGCCGCGCACCAAGCCCATGACACGGCTGATGCGGCTGACACGGCTGATGCGGCCGTGCTCGACGAGCCGGGCGGGCCGGACGCACTCGACGCGTACGGGGCTCTCGACGCGTACAGGACGTACGGGGCTCTCGGCGTACCCGATCCCTTCGGTACGTCCGGGGCCCTCGTCCTCACCGCCGACGCGTCGTACGCCGCCCGGCTCACCGCCGCACCGGGGCAGCCCGCCGAGCGCGCCTGGTACCCCGAGCGCTGGACGCTCGACGGGCCCGAGCCCTACGCGGTGCCCCTGCCGCTCGACCAGCCCGAGGAGCCGGACTCCCAGGTGGTGCCGCTCGCCGACGGGCGGGTGCTGATCCGGCGGCGGGTGGCGGACCTCCAGGCGTTCTCGCTGCTCTATCCGACCGGGCCCAGAACCGGCGAACTCCCGCTGGGAGCCGTCGCCTGCGCGGATCTCACCCTGCTGCCGCCCTCGCCGGACGGCCGGAGCGTGTACGCCCTGGCCGCCGGTGAGCGCTCCACCGCCCTCTGGCTGGTGGCGGGCGGCGCCTTCGGGCCGGAGAGGATCACGGATGTACCGGGCCACTGCTCCGGCGGGGTCTGGCTGGACCGGGCGGGCCGGATGCTCGCCCTGGACCGCCGGCCGCCGGACGGCGGGCCGGTGAAGGCGGTCGCCCTGGACCTGGGACGGGGCGGTGAGGTGACGCCGCTGCTCCAGATCACGCCGGACAGCAACGACCGGCTGCTGCTCGCCGACACGGACAGCGGACTGCTGCTGCTCCGGTCCGACGCGCCGGGGCACGACCGGCTCGGCTGGGGCGTCCTCGGCAGCTGCCTGCCCGTCCGGTTCCCGGAGTGCCTGCGTCCGGCGGATGTCGCGGTGACCCCGTTCGCCGTCCAGCCGGGACAGATGCTGATGCCGGAGAGCTGCGCAGTGGGGCTGCGGATCGACGGGGCCGCGGGCAGCTGGGTGGGGGTCTGGCGCCCGGCGGGCCGTCGGCTGCACCAGTTCGCCGCACCGCGGGGCTGGCTGGCCGGGGCTGGGTTCTGGAGCCGGGACGGCGTGCTGCACCTGCCCTGCACCGAGCCCGGGACACGGTGCGCCGTGGCGCTGCTGGAGGCTCCGGCGGACGAGGAACCGTGCCGTGCGCGGACGGGCCCGGCGGCCGGCGACGGGGCGGGGCCAGGAACCGGGAACACGACCGGAACGCAACCATCCGCGCCGACTGCCGGTCCTGTGGTGTGCAGGCCCGTTCCCCTGGGGCAGGCGCCTCTCCAGGGGCGTACCGCATCGGTCTAAACTTGCGGCCTGGGCTACGCAGCCGCACCGGGCGGGTGCCGACGGTGACCGCGTCGGTGGCGGGGGCGGGGCTTGTGACAACAAGTAAGCGATCACAACGGGGTGACTTCCCACATGTCTGAAGCCCGAACAGACACGACCCAGACGCGTCCGCCGGGGGCGGACACGGACCGGGACGAAACCGGCGGCTCCGGAAAGCACCGAGGGGGTACGTCGATGGAGAACACGGCCGCGCAGCCGCACGGCCGCCACCGCCGTCCCTCCGAGGAGGGGAGCAGAGCGGCCTGAGGCCGCACTGCGCCGGGAGCCGCCGGCGACGAGAGACGTGCGGGGCCCGCACCGGCCGTTCGGCCGGTGCGGGCCCCGTTCGTCGTCCCGGCGCGCCTATCCCCGCTTGAGGCCCAGGACTTCGGCCGCCGCGAACATCTCGTTCGGGGGGCGGTCCTCGTAGTACGGGGTGATGAGCCCGTCCAGTTCGTCGAAGGTGAACGTCTCCTTCGCCGCGTCGAACTTCGCCGCCACCTTCGGGCGTTCGACGATCGCGACCATGCCGCCGTGGACCACGAGCAGCTGCCCGTTGACCTTGGCGGCCGCCGGGGAGGCCAGATAGCCGACGAGCGGCGAGACATGCTCGGGCGCCAGGGCGTCGAGCGTGCCGTCGGCCGGTTCCTGGAAGCCCGCGAAGACGTCCTCGGTCATCCGCGTACGGGCGCGCGGGCAGATGGCGTTGGCGGTGACGCCGTACTTCGCCAGGGCCAGTGCCGTGGAGGTGGTCAGGCCGACGATGCCGCCCTTGGCCGCCGCGTAGTTCGGCTGCCCGGCCGAGCCCGCGAGGAACGCCTCCGACGAGGTGTTGACGATCCGCCCGTAGACGGGGCCGCCGGACTCCTTGGAGCGGGTGCGCCAGTGGGCGGCGGCGAAGTGCGTGGTGTTGAAGTGGCCCTTGAGGTGGACCCGGACGACGGAGTCCCATTCGTCCTCGGTCATCGAGAAGATCATCCGGTCGCGCAGGATGCCCGCGTTGTTGACCAGGACGTCGAGCTTCCCGTAGGTGGAGACGGCCAGCTCCACCAGGGCACGGGCCTGTTCGTGGTCGGAGACGTCGCCGAGGTGGGCGACCGCGCGGCCGCCCGCCGCCCGGATCTCGGCGGCGACCTCCTCGGCGGGGGCCGCCGACGCCTCGCCGGAGCCGTCGCGGCCCGGCTGTCCGTAGTCGTTGACGACGACGGCCGCGCCGAGCCGTGCCAGCTCCAGGGCTTCGGCGCGTCCGAGGCCCCGGCCCGCGCCGGTGACGACGGCGGAGAGGCCGTCCAGGGGTAGTGACATCGCAGTCCTCAATGTCGTGGGGTGGCTCGATCCGTGGGAGCGGGCCCCTCAACGTCGTGGGGTGGCTCGATCGGTGGGTGCGGGGGCGGACGTCAGAGTTCGACGCAGGTACGCAGCGACTCTCCGGTCCTCATCTGGTCCAGGGCGTCGTTGATCCCGTCCAGCCGCACCCGGTGAGTGATCATCGAGGCGAGGTCGATCCGGCCCGCCCGCCAGAGCGCGATGGCCCGCTCGTAGGAGCGCAGCACGTCCCCGCCCCCGTACATGGAGGGCAGGATCCGCTTCTCGTCGAAGAACAGCTCGAACATGTTGACCTGGAAGTTGTCGTCCATCGCTCCGGCGCCGACGACGCAGAGGGTGCCGCCGCGCCGGGTGGTCTCGTACGCCGTGCGGGCGGTGGCGGACTTGCCCACGACCTCGAAGACGTAGTCGAAGCCCTCGCCGCCGGTGATCCGCTGCTTGGCGTCGGCGAGTTCGTCCGGGGAGACCGCCTCGGTGGCGCCGAAGTTCAGCGCGGCCTCGCGCCGGGAGGCGACCGGGTCGACGGCGACGATCTGGGCGGCGCCCTGGACCCGCGCGCCCTGGATCGTGGAGATGCCGACGCCGCCGCAGCCGATGACGGCGACCGAGGAACCGGCCTCCACCTGGGCGGTGTTGATGGCGGCGCCGAGTCCGGTGGTGACCCCGCAGCCGATCAGCGCGGCGATCTCGTAGGGCACGTCGTCGGGGATCGGCACCGCACAGCCCGCGCCGACGACGACCTCCTCGGTGAAGGTGCCGGTGCCGGCGAAGCCGAAGACATCGCCGCCGGGGCGCCTGAAGTTGGGGGTGCCCGCGTTCATGAAGCCGGCCAGACAGAGCTGGGTCTGACCGCGCCTGCACGACGGGCAGGCGCCGCAGGCGGGCAGCCAGCAGACCAGGACCCGGTCCCCCTGGCTCAGCCCGGTGACTCCGTCGCCCACGTCGATGACCTCGCCCGCGCCCTCGTGGCCGGGGATGAAGGGGGCGGGCTGCGGAAGGACGCCGCTCATCGCGGAGACGTCGGAGTGACACAGTCCGGTGGCCCGGATACGGAGCTTGACCTTGCCGGGGCCGAAGCCCACCGCCTCGACGTCGTCGAGGACTTCCAGTTTGTCCTGGCCGATCTCGTGCAGTACGGCTGCGCGCATGGTGCGGCTCCCCTCAAATCATGGCGTTTTCAGGAGTGTTCGATGACCGTGTCCACGAGCACCGGTGCGTCGTCCCGTTCGACGGCGCTCACCGCGACCTGGATGCGGCCGTCCCCGGCCCACATCCGGATGCGGAGGGTCTCGCCGGGGAAGACCACTCCGGCGAAGCGGGTGCTGTACGCGCCGATGCGGGTCACATCGCCGTCGAGCAGCGTGTCGGTGACGGCTTTGAGCGTCATGCCGTAGGTGCACAGCCCGTGCAGGATGGGCCGGTCGAAGCCGGCCAGCTTGGCGAACGCGGGATCGGCGTGCAGCGGGTTCCAGTCCCCGGAGAGCCGGTAGAGCAGCGCCTGGTCCTCCCGGACCGCCCGCTCCACCGTGCGGTCGGGGGCCCGGTCCGGCGGAATCGGCCGGGCGGAGGGCCCGCGTTCACCTCCGAAGCCGCCCTCGCCGCGGACGAAGATCTGGGAGTCGTTGGTCCACAGCGGGCCGTCGTCGTCGGATGCCTCGGTGCGCAGCACGAGGACGGCCGCCTTGCCCTTGTCGTACACGGCGGCGACCTTCGAGGTCTGTACGGCGCGTCCGCGCACCGGGATGGGCCGGTGCACCCGTACGGTCTGGCCGCCGTGCAGGACGGCGGCCAGGTCCACATCGACGCCGGGCGAGGAGAGGCCGCCGGTCATGGCGGTGCCGGCTCCCGCGACGGTGGCGAAGCTGGGCAGTACCTGGAGCCGGGACTCCAGGGTGTAGCGCAGCTCCTCGGGGTCGGTGGCGGGGCTGCCCGCGCCGAGGCCGAGATGGTAGAGCTGGATGTCCTTGTGGTCCCAGCCGATCTCGGCTCGGCGGGGTTCGGCGGCGACGGCCGCTACGGCATCAATGGGCATGGGGAAGCTGCTCCTTGATGGTGGGAAGACCTCGGCGCGACCGTCCGCACCGTCGGCCGCACCGAGGTCGTGCGGGACCGGCAGGCGCGCCCGTTCTAGAACGCGTTCTAGCCGATGGCCCATGTATAACGCAGCCTCCGGGAGTTGTGAAGACCGCTGACGCCATGTCAGATACCTTGGCCGCAAAGGCTCCGGGTGCACGTGCGGGCCATGACATTTGTCATCGCGGAGTCCGTACACGGGGCTCTGCCGGACACCCCCCTGCGCTCCGTAGCGTCATGGTCATGAAGCAGACGACGGGGACAGCGGAGCGAGGGCCCGCGGTGGTCTTCACCGGGGCGGTCAGGACGTTCGGCCGGGCGGAGGCGGCGGTACGCGCCGTCGACGGCATCGATCTGGAGATCGGGCGCGGCGAGACGGTGGCGCTGCTGGGCCGCAACGGGGCGGGCAAGTCGACCACCATCAGCCTGCTGCTCGGCCTGGACGACCCGGACTCCGGGACGGTACGGCTGCTGGGCCGCTCGCCCGAAGAGGCGGTGCGCGCCGGGCTGGTGGGCGCGATGCTCCAGGACGGGCGGCCCATCCCCCGGGTGACGGTCCGCGAACTGGTCCGCTTCGTCGCCTCCACCTATCCGCACCCGATGCCGGTCGGGGACGCGCTCGCTCTCGCGGGTGTCACCGAGTACGCGGACCGGCGCGTCGACAAGCTCTCCGGCGGCCAGACCCAGCGCGTCCGCTTCGCCGTCGCGCTGGCGGGCGATCCGGAACTGGTCGTGCTGGACGAGCCGACCGCCGCCCTGGACGTGGAGGCGCGGCGCGCGTTCTGGCGGTCGTTGCGGTCCTTCGCCGGGCGCGGCAACACCGTCCTGTTCTCCACCCACTATCTGGAGGAGGCCGACGAGAACGCCGACCGGATCGTCGTGATCGACCGGGGCCGGATCGTCGCGGACGGCAGCGGCGACCGGATCAGGCGCGCGGCGGGCGGGAGCCTCGTCTCCCTCGATCTGGCCGGAGCGCCGTCGGACGGCCTTGAGCTGCTGCCCGGTGTCATCGGTGTCGAGGTGCGCGGGGACCGGGCGCTGCTGCGGACGGACGACTCGGACGCGACCGTCGTCGAGCTGGCGCGGATCGGCGCCGTCCGTGGGCTGAGCGTGTCACGGGCCACTCTGGAGGACGCCTTCCTGGCGCTGACCGCGCCCGCCGACGCCCCTTCCCGTACCGCCGGTTCCGACTCCGCTTCCCACCCCGCCGCCCGCTCAGAGGAGACCGTGTGATGCTGCCCTACATCGTGCTGGAAATCCGGCGGACCCTGCGCGACAGCGTCTTCCTGATCTTCGGAACAGGGATGCCGGTGATGATGTACCTGCTCTTCACCAATCTGGGCGGCGGCGCCGACTACGGCGACTGGAAGGCCGCCTCCATGGTCGGCATGGCCGCGTACGGAGCACTCGGTTCCGCCATGGCCATCGGTACCGGGATCGCCTCCGACAAGTCCCTGGGCTGGCTCCGGCAGCTGCGGATCACCCCGCTTCCGCCCTCGCGGGCCGTCGCGGGCCGGGCGATCAGCGGTTCGGTGACCGTACTGCCGACGATCGTGGCGGTCCTGCTGGCCGGCGCCCTGGTCAACGGGGTGCGGCTGGCCATCTGGCAGTGGACCGCGCTGGTGCTGCTGCTGTGGATCGGGGCGCTGCCGTTCACCCTGCTCGGCATCGGAAACGGCTACCGGCTGACCCCGCAGGGCACCGGTGTGGTCAATGTGGCCTGTCTGATGGGCTTCGCGGTCGTCGGCGGACTGTGGTTCCCGCTCGCGGAGTTCCCGGCGTGGCTGCGCTCCATCGGCGAGTACAGCCCGGCCCACGGCTTCGCCGGGCTCGGCCGGGCGGCGATCGCCGGGCACGCGCCGGGCGCCGGGTCCGTCGCGCTGCTCACCGGATGGCTGCTGCTCTTCGGCGGATACGCGGTTCTCTCGTACCGTCGGTCCGCGAGAACCGTGTGACGGGAGCGAATATGTCCAAGGCCGGTACCGAGTCGGTGAAGGCCCGAGCCGGGCGATGGCGCGAGGCCCGCGCGAGGCGGCGCGCGTGCCGGCGCCCCGGGCCTCCGGGACCGTACACGCTGCTGCCCTGGCTGCTGCTGGGGCTCGGCGCGTTCTCCAACCTCTGGCAGGGCGAGACACCCAACCCGTGGATCGGCGGCCTGGGCCTGCTGACCTTCAACTCCCTTTACGTCTCCGTGGTGTTCAGAGGCTTCGACGAACGGACGCGGGAGAGCGCGACCTCCTACCGGCTGCTCGCCGCGATGGCCGCGATCACCTTCGCGCTGGCGATCGGCTACGGCGGCAGCTGGCTGCTGTTCTTCCCGCTGCTGTCGCTGGCCTGCGGCACGATCCTGCGCGGCCGCCGGCTCGCGATCGGCCTGATCACCCTCTCCGTCGCCGCGGTCGTGGTGTCCGTGTGGCGGGGCGACCATGCCTCGGAGCCGTGGACCATCGGGTACGGGACGTTCCTCTCCGGCGCGGTGACGGCCGCGCTCCTCACCCTGTCGGAGACGGTGATGGAGCTGCGTGCGACCCGGCAGGAGCTGGCCCGCGGGGCGGTGGAGCGGGAACGGCTGCGCTTCTCCCGCGATCTGCACGATCTGCTGGGGCACACGATGTCGGTGATCGTGGTCAAGTCGGAGGCGGCCCGTCGGCTCGCACCGCACGATCTGGACGCCGCGCTCTCGCAGGTCGCCGACATCGAGTCGGTGGGCAGGCAGGCGCTGACCGAGATCCGGGAGGCGGTGACCGGCTACCGCGAGGGAAGCCTCGCCACCGAGCTCGACCGGGCCGGGTCCGCGCTGACGGCCGCCGGGATCGAACCGGTGGTACGCCGCACCGGGCCGCCGCTCACGCCGCAAACGGAGGCGCTGCTGGGCTGGGTGGCACGGGAGGCGGTCACCAATGCCGTACGCCACAGTGGCGCGACGCGCTGCGAGTTCGTCGTCGACTCCACGCCCGAGCGGGTCCGGCTGACCGTCACGGACGACGGCCGCGGCCCGGACCCGGACGGCGCCGCCCGCGCCGCCGGCGCCGTCCGCCCGGTCGGCGGTACCGGGCTGAAGGGGCTCACCGAACGCCTCGCCGTCGCGGGCGGCCGGCTGGAGGCGGGTCCGGGGCCGCGGGGCGGCTTCGTGGTGCGGGCGGAGCTGCCGGTGGCGGCGCCCGACGAGGGCGCGGGGGCAGAGGGTGCCGGGGACGAGGACCGGGAGCCGGCCCCGGGCCGGTGAACGGGACGCGCCGGCCCCGTACGGACGCCCCGGGACCACCGGCCGCCCGCGGCGTCCGTACGGGGCCGCCCCGGGATCAGCTCTTCGCGGACCGGGACCGGGTCCGCTGCCCCGGAAGCCACAGCAGCATCAGCAGGACCCCGCCGACCAGCACCGCCGCGGCCGTACGGAAGGCCAGGGCGTATCCGGCCGTGACCTCGGCCGCGCCCGTGGCACCACCGGTGCGGGCGGCGGCGACCGTGGAGAGCACCGCGAGACCGAGCGCACCGCCCATGGTGCGGGAGGTGTTGACCAGCCCGGAGACGAGTCCCGCGTCGCCGGGTGCCGCGCCCGAGGTGGCGAGGGCGGCCAGCGGCGTGGAGGCGAGTCCCGATCCGGCCATCATCAGGATGCCGGGGATGAGGATGCCGGTGACGTACGGGCCGTCGGCGGTCATGGTCGACTGCCAGCCGAAGCCCGCCGCGGTGACCAGCACACCGATCACCGCCAGCCGCTTCGCGCCGATGCGCGCCATGAGGCGGGGGGCGGCCTTCGAACCGATGACGACGGCCACCGAGGTGGGCAGCAGCGCGATCCCGGCCAGCCAGGGCGTGTACCCCAGCACGTTCTGCGCGTACACGGTCATGAAGTACCACATGGCGAAGGTGGCGGACCCGATCAGGAACATCGCCACGTTCGCCGAGGACACCGCCCGTACGCCGAACACCCGCAGCGGCATCAGCGGGGCCGCCGCCCGGGCCTCCGCCAGGACGAAGGCGGCGAGCAGCGACAGCCCGCCGAGCAGGGGGACCAGGGTGGCCGGGGACGTCCACCCCTCCTCCTCGGTCTGCACGATCCCGTACGCGACGGAGGCCAGGCCCGCCGTGACGAGGACGGCGCCCAGCAGGTCGACGCGGCGCCGGTCGCCCGCCCGGCCCTCGGCCAGCCAGAGGGCGGCCCCGACCAGGACGAGGGCGCCGATCGGCACATTGATGAGCAGGACCCAGCGCCAGGAGAGGGCGTCGGTCAGCACCCCGCCGATCAGACCGCCGGCCGCGCCGCCGCCCGCCCCGACCGCCATCCAGGTCCCGATCGCCTTGGTGCGGGCGGGTCCTTCGGGGACGGCCGCGGTGAGGATGGTGAGGGTGGCGGGCGCCAGCACGGCGGCGCCGAGCCCCTGGGCGGCGCGGGCGGCGAGCAGCTGCCAGCCCTCCTGGGCGAGGCCGCCCGCGAGCGAGGCCGCGGTGAACAGGCCGAGCCCGATCAGGAACATCCGCTTGCGGCCGTAGATGTCCGCGGCCCGGCCGCCGAGCAGCATGAATCCGGCGAACGCGATCGAGTAGGCGTTGACGACCCACTGGAGTGCGGGGGCGCTCAGTCCCAGGTCGGTCCGCATGGACGGCAGGGCCACATTGACGACCGCCACGTCGAGGATGACCAGGAACTGACCGGTGCAGGCCGCGAGCACGACGGCCCAGGTGCGGGTTCTTATTCGGGTGGGGGTGCGGGTGGGTACGGGTGTGGAGACGTCAGGCATGGAGGTCATGGTCCCAGGCACCCGGCGCTCCGTACATCGGGTTGCCGCAGGTCCGGGCACCGGGGCGCGCCACAGCTCACCGGAGCGCACCGGGCTCCGGGCGCCCCGGAGCCGGCGCGCCGGAGCTCCACGCGCCTCGGGGTCAGCGGCGCAGCAGGGTCACGACCGCCGCTCCGCCGAGCCCGATGTTGTGCGCGAGGCCGGTGCGCGCGCCCGGTACCTGGCGGGCCCCGGCCTCGCCCCGCAACTGCCAGGTCAGCTCGGCGGCCTGGGCGATTCCGGTGGCGCCCAGGGGGTGGCCCTTGGAGATCAGCCCGCCGGACGGGTTGACGACCCAGCGGCCGCCGTAGGTGGTGGCACCTGACTCCACGAGCTTTCCGGACTCGCCCTCCTCGCACAGTCCGAGGGCCTCGTAGGTGAGGAGTTCGTTGATGGAGAAGCAGTCGTGCAGCTCGATCACGTCGAGGTCGTCGGCCGAGAGCCCCGAGGCCGCGTAGACCTGCTGCGCGGCCGCCCGGGTCATGGGCGCTCCGACGGCGTCGACGCAGGTGCCGGAGGCGAAGGACGCGCCGGTGTCGGTCGTCATGGCCTGGGCGGCGATCTCCACCGCCCGGTCGCCGAGTCCGTGCCGGTCGACGAAGCGTTCCGATACGACGACGGCGGCGGCCGAGCCGTCGGAGGTGGGTGAGCACTGGAGCTTGGTCAGCGGCCGGTGGACGGTCCGGGCGGCGAGGATCTCCTCGACCGTGTACGGGTCCTGGAACTGGGCGTACGGGTTGTTCACCGAGTGCCGGTGGTTCTTGGCGCCGACCGCCGCGAGCTGCGCCGCCGTCGTCCCGTACCGCTCCATGTGCTCGCGGGCCGCGTTGCCGAAGATCTGGGCGGTGGGCGGGGACATCTCGAAGCCGTGCCCGGCGGCCATGATCCCGTAGTGCCGGGCGACCGGCGAGGTCTTGAAGTCCGCCGCGCCGCCGTCCGCGCCGCCGCCCCCGAGGGAGCCGCGCGCCATCTTCTCGAAGCCGAGGGCGAGTACGCAGTCGCTGATCCCGCCCTCGACGAACTGCCGGGCCATCATGAGCGCGGTCGAGCCCGTGGCGCAGTTGTTGTTGACGTTGTAGACGGGGACGCCGGTCAGTCCGAGTTCGTAGACGGCCCGCTGTCCGGCCGTGGAGGGCTGGAAGCAGTAGCCGACGGGCACCTGTTCGACCTGGTCGTACCGGATTCCGGCGTCGTCGAGCGCCTTGGTGCCCGCCTCCTTCGCCATGTCCCAGTACTGCCAGTCGCGGGTCTCGGGCTTCTCGAACTTCGTCATCCCGACGCCGACGATGTACGCCTTCATCATGTGTGCCCTTCAGTCCTTGGGGAGGCCGAGGATGCGCTCGGCGACGACATTGAGCTGGACCTGTGTGGTGCCGCCCGCGATGGTCAGACAGCGCGACATGAGGAATCCGTGCACGGCCCGTTCCGCGCCGTCCTCGGCGGTGGCGCCCGCCGGGCCGAGCAGTTCGAGGGTGAGTTCGGCGACCTTCTGCTGGTGGGTGGTCTGGACGAGTTTGCGTACGGAGGCTCCGGCGTCCGGTTCCTGTCCCGCGACCTGCTGGAGCGTGGTGCGCAGACCGATGCAGGCCAGCGCGTGGGCCTCCGCGGCGAGCGCGCCGATGCGGGTCCGGCCCGCTCCGTCGAGCTCGGCCGAGCGGGCGATCAGTGCTTCGAGTCCGGTGTCGAAGGTCATCTGGTCGGCCATGTGGACGCGTTCGTTGCCCAGGGTGTTGCGGGCGACGCGCCAGCCGTCGTCGATCTCCCCGACGACCGCGTCGGCGGGGAGCAGCACATCGTCGAAGTACACCTCGTTGAACAGGGCGTCCCCGGTGATCTCCTTCAGCGGCCGGATGTCGATGCCCCGGGCGTTCTTCATGTCCACCAGGAAGTAGGTGAGGCCCCGGTGCTTGGGGGCGTCCGGGTCGGTCCGGGCCAGCAGGATGCCGTGGTCGGCCCACTGGGCGGCGCTCGTCCAGACCTTCTGTCCGGTGATGCGCCAGCCCTCGTCGGTCCGTACGGCCCTGGTGCGCAGCGCGGCGAGGTCGGACCCGGCGTCCGGTTCGGAGAAGAGCTGGCACCACAGGAGTTCGCCGCTCAGTGTGGGCGGCAGATAGCGCTCCTGCTGCTCCGGTGTGCCGTACGCGATGAGGGAGGGCACCACCCAGGTGGCGATGCCGAGGCCGCTGAGCGTGATGCCCTGCTCCTTCAGCTCCTGTTGCAGGGCGAGTTGTTGTACGGGGCCGGCGGCCAGGCCGTACGGGGCGGGCAGATGCGGGGCGGCGTATCCGGTGGGGGCGAGGGCGCGGCGGGCGTCACGGGGGCCGAGGCCCCGGGCGGCTGCGAGGTGCGGGCGCGCCTCGGCTCGGTGGCGGGCGGCCACGGGGGGCAGTTCCAGGGCGAGTTCGCGGCGGGCACCGCCTTCGGCGAGCCGGACGGCCCGCAGCCGGTGGGTGTCCCCGGCCCCGAGCAGCTGCCGGGCGACCACCGCGCGGCGCAGCTGGAGGTGGGCGTCGTGCTCCCAGGTGAAGCCGATGCCGCCGAGGATCTGGATGCAGTCCTTGGCGCAGCCGTACGCGGCGTCGAGCGCGGTGGCCGCGGCGAGGGCGGCGGCCAGTCCCCGTACGCCGGGGCTCTCCTCGGTGGCGCGGGCGGCGTCCCAGGTCAGGGCGCGGGCCTGTTCGAGGCGGACGAGCATGTCGGCGCAGAGGTGCTTGACCCCCTGGAACTGCCCGATGGGGCGGCCGAACTGCTCGCGGACCTTGGCGTGTTCGGCGGCCGTCGCCACGGACCGGGCGGCGCTTCCGCAGGCGTCGGCGGCGAACAGGACGGCGGCGAGGTCGCGGACGAGCGCGGAGTCGGCGGACACGGAGCGGTGCGCCGGGACGCGTACGGCCTCGGCCCTGATCCCGGCGGTGGTGCGGGTCGGGTCGACGCCCCGGTGCGGGCGTACGGTCAGCCCCTCCGTGGCGGCGTCGACGGCGAACCAGCGGATGCCGTCGGCGGTGGTGGCGGGGAGCAGCAGCAGATCGGCCTCGGCGCCGGAGAGTACCGGCGGTGCCGTGCCGTCGAGGAGGTGGCCGTCCCCGTCCGCGACGGCGGTGAGGGTGCCGGGGGCGAGGGCGAGCGCGCCGACGCGGTCGCCGGCGGCGAGGGCGCGCACGAGTTCCCGCACCGGTCCCGGCCCCGCCGGACCGCTGGTCTCCTCGCCCGCCCGTTCTTCCGCCCCGTCCCGCGCCTCGGGCACCGCTGCGGGCATCACCCGCTCCCCCGTCCGCTCCTTGGACCCGGGCACCGGCTCGCGCACGGCCGCGAACAGCACCGCGGAGGTCAGCGCGCTCGCCAGGTACGGCCCCGGCAGGGAGCCGTGGGCGGCCTCTTCGAGGACGACGGCGAGGTCGAGGAGCCCGCCTCCCCCGCCCCCGTACTCCTCGGGCAGATGGACGCCGGGGAGGCCCTGTTCGACGAGACGCGCCCAGTGTGCGGGGCGTGCGCCGGGGACCGGAGGGGCTTGCGTGTCGAGGATCTTACGGATCTCCCCGGGCGGCACGGCACGGGCCAGCCACCCGCGTACGGCCTGAGCCAAGGCGTGATGTTCTTCGGTGATTCCGATGCCCATTGCGGATCCTCGCCGGTCGCAGCCACTGGAACGGCGCAAGAGTAGAACACGTTCCAATATGACGGAAGGTCAGAACACCGGCCGTTTCGAGACGTGTCCCGTTCGTGCCCCGTTCACCGGAATACCGCGCGCATACGAAAGCGTTCACCATGCACACACTTGGGGGGAGCCCGGGTGGTCGATGCTGCCCGGAGGCCACACGTATGCGACGGACGACGAACGAACAGCACGCCGGGGAACTCCCCGATCCGGTCAAGGAGCGTGCGGGCGGCATCGTCCCCGTACTCGCGTTCGCGGGCATCACCGTCGCGGTGATGCAGACCCTGCTCGTCCCGGTCATCAAGGACCTGCCCGTCCTGCTGGACACCGACCCGTCCAACGCCACCTGGGTGATGACGGCGACGCTCCTCGCGGGCGCCGTCTCCACCCCGATCATGGGCCGGCTCGGCGACCTCTACGGCAAGCGCCGGATGCTGCTGGTCAGCCTCGCCGCCATGGTGATCGGCTCCCTCATATGCGCCTCCACCGACGACCTCGTCGTGATGATCGCCGGACGCGCCCTCCAGGGCTTCGCGATGGGCGCCATCCCGCTCGGCATCGGCATCATGCGCGACGAGCTGCCGCGTGAACGGCTCGGCTCGGCGATGGCGCTGATGAGCTCCTCGGTCGGGGTGGGCGGCGGACTCGCGCTGCCGGCCTCCGCGCTCGTCGCCCAGCACGCCGACTGGCACGCCCTGTTCCTCGGCGCGGCCGGACTCGGGGTGCTCGCCATGGCGCTCACCGTCCGCTTCGTGCCCGAGCCCCCGCTGCGCGCCCCCGGGCGCTTCGACCACATCGGCGCGCTCGGACTCTCGCTCGGACTCGTCTGCCTCCTGCTGCCCATCACCAAGGGCAGCGACTGGGGCTGGACCTCGGGCACCACGCTCGGACTGATCGCCGCGTCCCTGGTGATCCTGGTGCTGTGGGGCCTGTTCGAGCTGCGCAGCCCCGCGCCGCTGGTCGATCTGCGGACCACCGCACGGCGCGAGGTGCTGCTCACCAACCTGGCCTCGATCATGGTCGGCGTCGCCTTCTACGCGGTCTCGCTCGTCCTGCCGCAGCTGCTCCAGCTGCCCGCGTCGACCGGCTACGGCCTGGGGCAGTCGATGGTCGTCGCCGGGCTGTGCGTGGCACCACTGGGTCTGACGATGATGTTCGTCGCCCCGCTGTACGCGCGGCTGTCCGCCCGCCGCGGCCCCAAGGTGTCCCTGATGCTCGGCATGCTGATCATCGCGATCGGCTACGGTGCCGGGCTCGGCCTGATGAGTGCCGCCTGGCAGACCGTGGTGATCTCGGTGATGCTCGGGGCCGGGATCGGGCTCGCCTACTCCTCGCTGCCCGCGCTGATCATCGGGGCCGTCGACCCGTCCGAGACGGGCGCGGCCAACGGTCTGAACACCCTGATGCGCTCGATCGGCACCTCGGTGTCGAGTGCCGTGATCGGCATGGTGCTGGCGAACACCTCGGTACGGATGGGCCCGGCGGAGGTCCCCTCCATGGAGGGCTTCCGGATCTCGTTCCTGATCGCCACGGGCGCTGTGCTGATCGGTCTGGTGCTGGCCGCGTTCCTGCCCTCGCAGCGGGCGGCGACGCGTCCGGTGCTGCTGGCGAGCAGTGCGGACGACGCGCGGGCCGCCCGGGCCGGAGCCGGACCGGCCGCGGGCCCCGGACCTGCTCCGGGCCCCGGCCCGGCCTCGGTGCTCGTCGCCGGTTCGGGAGGCTTCCACGGGCGGGTGCTGAGCACGGACGGGGCGCCGGTGGCGCGCGCCAATGTGACGCTGATCGACACCCGGGGCCGGCAGGCCGGGCTCACCGTCGCGGACGACGCGGGCAGGTACGCCCTGGCGGCCGAGCCCGGTGGCCGCTACGTGCTGGCGGCCACGGCCACCGGGTACGCGCCGCGCGCCTGCCCGGCGGCGTCCCCGGCGACCGGCCGCCCCGCGGAGACCGATCTCGTGCTGAGCGCGGTCAGCGCACCGGAGCGTCGAACCGCGGCGCTGTCGTGAGCAGCCGGGACACGTCGGACCCCGGCAGGAGCTCCTGAGGCTCGGCCGCGCGGGTGAACAGCCGGGCGGGACGGGCGCCCTGGACGTGGGCCCGACGCCCGTCGACACGGAGCCAGGAGCCCTCGCGCAGCCCGAGCACGGGTACGTCGTTCTCCTCCAGGAACTCGGTGAGCCGCTCCTCGCGGGTCTCGCCCTTGTGGGTGCTGGCCGGGTCCGGGTCCAGGTAGTGCGGGTTGATCTGGAACGGGACCAGGTCCAGCGTCTCGAAGGACGGCGGCTGCACGATGGGCATGTCGTTGGACGTGCGCAGGGTCGGGGCGGCCATGTTGGTGCCCGCGCTCGCCCCCATGTACGGCAGCCCGCCCCGTACCGCGTCGCGCACGGCCTCGCGCAGACCGGTGCGGTAGAGGGCGCTGAGCAGCCGGAAGGAGTTGCCGCCGCCGATGAACACGGCGTCGGACGCGGCCAGTTCGGCGACCGGGTCGGCGTTCTCGTGGACGCCGCGCACGGTGATGCCGGACGGCTCCAGGGCCTCGCGGACCCGCGCGGTGTACGCGGTGTAGTCGGCGAGCGCGTACGGGACGAAGGCGAGACGCGCGTTCGCGGGGAGGAACGCGGTGACGGTGTCCAGGGCGTGTTCCAGGTAACCGCAGCCGTACTGGGTGGAGTTGGAGAGCAGAAGCAGATTCACGGGGTTCCTCGGGTACGTCGGGCACATCGGGTCGGTCAGGTGGTGCGGGGCCGCCGGGCGCGGGACTTCGGCCGCTGCGGCGGGTGGGTGAGGCGCTGCTCCAGCAGCTGGGCCGCGTGGCGCAGCGCGTCGAGCCGGTCCTCGGGCGCCCCCTGGAACCGGTCCTCCCCGCCACCGAGACTGAGACTCCCGTACGGCTCGCGCCCCAGGAACACCGGTACGGCGACGGTGGCGATCCCGGTGTCGTACTCGCCGACCGTCCAGGCGTAGCCCTGGGCCCGGACCTTCATGAACTCCCGCTCCAGCAGGTCCGGTTCGGTGACGGTGCGGTCCGTGAAGCGTGCCATGGGACGGCCCCGGAAGAGCCGGTGGCGCTGCTCGTCGGGCAGATAGGCGTAGTACGACTTACTGGTCGCCCCCGCGTGCGCCGGGTAGAGCTCGCCGACCAGCGGGTAGTAGCGCAGCGGTCCGGTCTCGCCCTCCTCGGCGGCCACGCAGCGCATGTGGAAGCTGTCCGGAAGGCAGAACAGGACGGTGTCACCGGTGGTCCGGCGCAGCTCCTCCAGGACGGGACCGGCCAGCAGCTCCAGTGAGCCCGAGCGCTCCCAGAGTCTGCCGAGCCGCAGTACGGCGGGGCCGATGCGGTAGCGGCGGGTGACCGGGTCCGAGACCAGGAAGCCCCGGCCCGCCAGGGTGGCGAGCAGCCGCTGGGCGACCGAGGTGTCCCAGCCGAACTCCTCGGCGACCTCGGTGACGCCCCAGTCGGGTCTGGTGCGCTCGAAGGCGAGCAGCACCAGGAGTGCCCGGTCGACGGTTTGCAGCGCCCCGGCGGGTTTGCGCCGGTCCAGATCGTAGTCGGTCATCGCATCTCACCATTCAGACCGGAATTGCAAATAACGGGAAACAGTTGCGTTCAACGCTATCCGATCCCGAATGTTGCCTCAGCACCCCGCCCCGCGCTCTCCCCCGTCGAGCGCCGGGCGGGTGTCAGGATCAGGAGAAAGGCCCCCCATGTTGAAGTACGTACTGGACATCGTCGAGCTTCTGGACGATCCCCAGGTCAATGGCAAGACGGTCGTCGAATACCTCGACGCCGCAGCGGGGGCCGAGGGCTCGTCCGCACAGGTCACCACCGTCACGGGTGACCAGGGCTCGACGGACTTCGTGCTCGTCCGCATCCCCGGCTCCCGCGGCCGGACATCGGGCGGCAGCGCCCGCACCCTCGGTGTGGTGGGCCGGCTCGGCGGCATCGGCGCCCGGCCCGAGGTGACCGGTCTGGTCTCCGACGCCGACGGCGCGGCCGCCGCCATCGCCACGGCGGCCAAGCTGCTCGACATGCGCCGTCGCGGCGATGTGCTGCCCGGTGACGTGATCGTCGCCACCCACATCTGCCCGAACGCGCCGACCGAACCGCACGACCCGGTGCCGTTCATGGGCTCGCCCGTGGACATCGCCACGATGAACCGGCACGAGGTGACCGCCGACATGGAGGCCGTGCTCTCCATCGACACCACCAAGGGCAACCGGATCATCAACCACAAGGGCCTGGCCCTGTCGCCCACCGTCAAGGAGGGCTGGGTACTCCGGGTCAGCGAGCAGCTCGGCGAGCTGCTGGCCGTGGTGACCGGTGAGCCGTTGGTCACATACCCGGTGACCACGCAGGACATCACGCCGTACGGTAACGGTGCACACCACATCAATTCGATTCTCCAGCCCGCCACCGCGACCGCCGCTCCGGTCGTCGGTCTCGCGGTCACCTCGGCCGCCGCGGTACCGGGCTGCCAGACGGGCGCGAGTCACGAGAGCGACATCGCGTCCGCCGCCCGCTACGCCGTGGAAGTCGCCAAGGGCTTCGGCGCCGGGAACCTGGACTTCCACGACGCGGTGGAGTTCGACAATCTCGTCAACCGCTACGGGTCGCTGGCTCACCTGCAGACCCTCGGCCGCACCCCCCAGGAGTCCTGATGGCATCCGCCCCCCTGGCCGGCGCCACGGCCCCCGAGGCCAAGAGCATCGGCAGCGACGACTACTCGCTCTCGCGGGTCCCGCGCGACAAGCGCTTCGGCTTCTGGTCCATGCTTCTGCAGTGGCTGGCCCAGTCCGGCTCGATCTCCCAGTTCACGCTGGGCGCCACCATCGGCGTCGGCATGACCTTCGGGGACGCCTTCCTCGCCTTCACGCTCGGCGCGGTGATCCTGGAGATCGTGATCTTCGCGATCGGTCTGGCCGGCATGCGCGAGGGTCTGGCGACCCCGATGCTCACCCGTTGGGCGGGCTTCGGCCGCAACGGTTCGGCACTGGTCAGCTTCGTCATCGCGGTCAGCCTGGTCGGCTGGTTCGGCGTCCAGAACACGATCTTCGGCAACAGCGTCTCGGCGCTGGTCGGCGGACCGTCCTGGATGTGGTGCGTGATCGCGGGCGTCGCCATCACGGCCCTGGTGATCTTCGGCTTCAAGTACATGGCCCTGTTCGCCAAGATCGTCACCCCGCTGTTCTTCGGGATGGTCGCCTGGTCGATCATCACGACGCTCAACGACCACTCGATCAGCGACCTGATCAACTCGCCGCCGCCCGGCGAAACGATTCCTCTCGCCGTCGCCGCCACCGCCATCGCGGGCGGCTACATGACCGGCGCCATCGTCTCCCCGGAGATGACCCGCTACAACCGCAAGGGCTCGCACGTCTTCGTGCAGAGCGCCTCCTCGATGATCCTCTCCGAGTACATCGTGGGCATGGTCGGTGTGCTGCTCGGCCATCTGGTGAAGTCCAGCGACGTGTCGCACATCGTGCTCTCCACCTCGGGCGCCTTCGGTGTGATCGTGGTCCTGATGTCCACCGCGAAGATCAACGACTGGAACCTGTACGGCTCCTCGCTCGGCGTCGTCAACTTCTTCCAGGTCGTCTTCCGCAAGCGGCTGCACCGCGGTGCCGTCACCATCGTCCTCGGCGTCGCCGGCACGCTCCTGTCCGCGGTCGGCATCATGACCCACTTCACGGAGTTCCTCTCCCTGCTGGGCGTGATGATCCCGCCGATCGGCGGCATCATCGTCGCCGAGTACTGGGTCGTGAAGCGGATGCGCAAGCCGCTGGACGACACCCGCGAGGCCGAGACCCTGCCCCGCACCTCGCCCACCTGGGTGCCGATGTCCCTGGTCATCTGGATCGTGGCCTTCTGTGTCGGCAAGTTCTACGACGGCGGCATCCCGGCCCTCAACTCGCTGGCCACCGCCTTCCTGCTCTACTGCGTCCTCGGCCTGCTGGGCTGGGTCAAGCCGTACGGCACCTCCACCCTGGACGACGAGGACGGCAGCAGCCCGGCCCCCGCCGCCCGTGAGACCACCGCGGCAGGAGCAGCATGACCCTCATCACCGCCTCCGAGCAGGCCCAGACCGAGGTCGTGGACCTCTGCGCCGAACTGATCCGGTTCGACACCTCCAACCCGACCAGCGACGAGCGCGCCGCCGCCGACTGGGTGGTGGGCCGCCTCGCCGAGGTGGGCATCGCGTCCGAACTGGTCGAGTCCGCCCCGGGCCGGGCCAGCGTCATCGCCCGGATCGCCGGGGACGACCCCACCCGCGGCGCCCTGCTGGTCCACGGCCACCTGGACGTCGTACCCGCCGATGCCTCCGAGTGGCAGGTCCCGCCGTTCTCGGGCGAGATCCGCGACGGCTACCTCTGGGGCCGGGGCGCGATCGACATGAAGGACACGGTGGCGGTCATGCTCGCCACCGCCCGGCACTTCGCCCGCACCGGCACGAAGCCGGCCCGCGACGTGGTGCTCGCCTTCCTCGCCGACGAGGAGGCGGGCGGCAAGTTCGGCGCCCACTGGCTGGTCGAGCACCGCCCGGACCTCTTCTCCGGGGTCACCGAGGCGATCGGCGAGGGCGGCGGCTTCTCCTTCGCCATCGACGACACGCGCCGGCTGTACCCGATCGAGAACGCCCAGCGCGGCATGGCCTGGATGGAGCTCACCGCGAACGGCCGGGCCGGCCACGGCTCGTCGCCCAACGACGAGAACGCGGTCACCGACCTCGCCGAGTCCCTCACCCGGATCGGCCGCGAGACCTTCCCGATCCGGCTGATCGAACCGGTCCGCGCCCTGCTGGAGGAGGCCGCCAGGCTCTACGGCGTCGAGTTCGACGAGAACGACATCGAGTCCAGCCTGGCCGGGCTGGGCCCGGTCGCGGACTTCATACAGGTGGTGCTCCGCAACTCGGCGAACCCCACCATGTTCAACGCGGGCTACCAGACCAACGTCATCCCCGGGAAGGCCACCGCTCGCGTCGACGGCCGCTTCCTCCCCGGTCACGAGCAGGAACTGATCGACACGATCGACAGGCTCCTGCTCCCCTCCGTCAGCCGTGAGTGGGTCAACCACGACATCGCGATGGAGACGACGTTCGACGGCCCGCTGGTCGACGCGATGTGCGACGCCGTCCGCGCCGAGGACCCGGACGGCCACCCCGTCCCGTACTGCAACCCGGGTGGCACCGACGCCAAGGCGTTCACCCACCTGGGCATCCGCTGCTTCGGCTTCAAGGGCCTGAAGCTCCCGCACGACCTGGACTACGGCCGCCTCTTCCACGGCGTGGACGAGCGCGTCCCGCTGGAGGGCCTGCGCTTCGGCGTCCGCGTCATGACCCGACTCTGGCAGAGCTGCTGACCCGAGCGCACAGCTCCGCCGGGGGCCGCCCGGACCCGGGCTCACCCCACGTACGCCCCCGCCGATCCCTTCGGCGGGGGCGTACGGCACGATGGGGCGCCGTTCCGCACCCGCCCCCGCCCCACCAGGAGGAACCCGTGGCCGCCGAGTCCGCAGCCGGGCCCAAGCCGGAGATTCTCGCCGCGTTCGAGGCCGCCAAGGGCTTCATGCCGGTACACGAGGGGCTCGCCCTGTACGCGGCCGCCGCCGAGGCCGCCGCGCTCGGGCTGCCGCTGCTGGAGGTGGGGACGTACTGCGGGCGTTCCACGATCCTGCTCGCCGACGCCGCCCGTGCGGCCGGCGTGACGGCGCTCACCGTCGACCACCACCGCGGCAGCGAGGAGCAGCAGCCCGGCTGGGAGTACCACGACCCGACCGTGGTGGACCCGGAGGTCGGGCGGATGGACACCCTGCCGGCCTTCCGGCGCACCCTGCACCGGGCCGGTCTGGAGGAGCACGTGGTGGCGCTCGTGGGGCGCTCCCCGCAGGTCGCGGCGGTCTGGGGCGGAGAGCTCGGCCTCGTCTTCATCGACGGCGGGCACACCGACGAGCACGCGAGCGGCGACTACGAGGGCTGGGCCCCGCACGTGGCGCCGGGTGGGCTGCTCGTCATCCACGACGTGTTCCCCGACCCGGCCGACGGCGGACAGGCCCCGTACCGGATCCATCAGCGGGCACTGGCCTCCGGGGCGTTCGCGGAGGTGTCGGTGACGGACTCGCTCCGTGTCCTGCGGCGCACCGGAACGGGGATCTGAGCCGCCCCGATAGCATCGCCCGCGTGCGTCACGACAACAGCGTTCCCCCCACTCGCCGCGCCCGGCCGCTGCTCGCCGCCGCGCTGGCCTCGCTCTGCCTGACCGTCACCGGATGCGGAGGCGGTGGCGGGGGTGACGGCGGGGCGGCCCCCGTGCAGCCGCGTCCGGGCTCCGGCGCCGGCACGTCCGCACCGCCCTCCCCGTCCGCCCCGGTGTCACCGTCCGCGTCGAAGAGCCCCGAGCCGAAGCCGGCCACCTCCTCCGCGTCCACGAAACCCCTGCCGAAGGGGCCGCTCACCGGCCGGACCGTGGTGATCGACCCGGGGCACAATCCGCGCAACCGCGAACACACCCGGGAGATCGGCCGCCAGGTGAACATCGGCACCGGCACCAAGGAGTGCGACACCACCGGGACCTCCACCAACGGGGGTTACGCGGAAGCCCTGTTCACCCTCGATGTGTCGCACCGGCTGCGCGACCTGCTCGAAGCGCAGGGGGCGAAGGTGAAACTCACGTACGACAACGACCGCCCCTTCGGCCCGTGCGTGGACGAACGGGCCCGGATCGGCAACGAGGCCGCGGCCGACGCGGTGGTCTCGGTGCACGCCGACGGGTCGGCGGTGGGCAATCGCGGCTTCCATGTGATTCTTCCGGCCCTTGTCCGGAGCGGCGCGGCGGACACCTCGAAGATCGTCGAACAGTCGGCCGATCTCGGTGCCCGGATCGCGGGCAACTTCCTCCGGGCGACCGGAACTGCGCCCTCCAATTACATCGGCGGCAATACCGGTCTGGACACGCGTAAGGATCTCGGCGGACTGAATCTGTCGACCGTGCCCAAAGTCTTCATCGAATGCGGCAATATGCGTGATCCGAAGGACTCCGCCCTGCTCACCAGCGGCAGTTGGCGCCAGAAGGCCGCCCAGGGATTGGCCGACGGCATCACCGGCTACCTCAAGGGGTAGTTCTGGGGGGAATTTGGGGGGATAGCCGACCAGGCTCCGGTCCGGGGCACAACCCGACCGGGCAGACGATAGATTCATCCGTACGATGGGGAGCCGCCCCCGAGCTTCGTGCCGTACCCGCCGCAAAGGCGGCAGCGACGACCGCCCCGACGAGACGACCGACTAAGGACCTTCACGTGAATATCCGCTCCCTCACTCGAGGCGACGGCGTGGTGATCGGAGCAGCGGTCGTGCTGTTCATCGCCTCTTTCCTCGACCTCTCCGGCTACGACTGCCCGCAGGGCGTCGACTGCTCCCAGTTCAGCGCGAACGCCTGGGACTCGCTCTCGCTCCTGATGAGCATCTTCCTGGCCGGTGTCATCGGTGCGGCGCTGCTGATCGTCGGTCGCGCCACTCCCGGCCGCAAGGTCGCGGGGTTCGATCTGGCCCCGTTCGGTGCCGCGTTCTGCGTCTTCGCGCTGTGGACCGCCTTCTGGACGACCATCGACGCCAATGACGCGGGCGCGGGCATGATCCTCGGCCTGCTGGCGGCGATCGTGCTGGCGGCCGGTGCGGTCGCCGGTCCGCTCATCCCCGCGCTCAAGGCGCCGCTCGCCGGTGCGCCCCGCCCCGCGCAGGCCGTCCAGTCGCCCTACGGCGCCCAGCCCGGCCAGGGCTACGGCTACCCCGGCGCCCAGCAGTCGCCGTACGGTGCGCAGCCGCAGCCCGGTCAGCCCGACGCGGCCCAGCCGCAGGCCGCGCAGGCGCAGCAGGCGCAGCAGGCCCCGCAGGGCGGCGGCGCTCCGGCCGCCGACTTCACCCCGTTCTGGTTCGCCGTTCCGGTGGCCCGTCCGCTGTACGGCGAGGACGGTTCGCCGAACCCGATCGCCGAACTGGCTCCGGGCACCTGGTACCTCGCGGTGGAGCAGCGCGGTCCGGGCCTGATCGCCCAGACGCAGGACGGCCGTCGTGGCGTCCTCCAGGACACCACGGGCATCCAGCGCGGCTGACGTCCACGCACGGCCCCGCGGCCCCTCGCCCTTCCGGGCGGGGGGCCGTTGTCGTACAGTCCCTCACGCGGCAGTGACCTGACGCATCGTCATATACCGTCGGAGGGACCGGAATGCGGCTCGGACTCGCTCTCGGATACTGGGGCCGCGGCCCGGACCCCGGCCATCTCGCGCTGGCCCGGGAGGCGGAGGATCTCGGCTACGACTCGGTGTGGACGGCGGAGGCCTGGGGTTCGGACGCCTTCACCCCGCTGACCTGGATCGCCGCCCACACCTCCCGCATCCGGCTGGGCACGGCCATCGCGCAGATGGCGGCCCGCACGCCCACCGCGACCGCCATGCACGCGCTGACCCTGGACCATCTCTCGGGCGGCCGGATGATGCTCGGGCTCGGGCTCTCGGGGCCGCAGGTGGTGGAGGGGTGGTACGGCCGCCCGTTCCCGAAGAGCCCGCTGACCGCCACCCGCGAGTACGTCGATGTGATCCGCCAGGTCCTGGCGCGGGAGGCGCCCGTCGAGCTCGACGGGCGCTTCCACTCCCACCCGTACACCGGCCCGGACGGCACCGGACTCGGCAGACCGCTGAAGCCGATCACCCATCCGCTGCGCGCCGCCCTGCCCGTACTGCTCGGCGCGGAGGGGCCGAAGAACATCGCCCAGAGCACCCGGATCGCGGACGGCTGGCTGCCGCTGTACTGGTCACCGCTGCGCACCGAGGTGTACGCGGACGCGCTGACCGGGCTCCGCGACGGCTTCATGATCGCGCCGATGGCGCGGGCGCGGCTCTGCGACGACGTCGCGGAGGGGCTGCTGCCGGTGAAGGCGATGCTCGGTTTCTACATCGGCGGGATGGGGCACGCGGCGCGCAACTTCCATGCCGATCTGATGGCCCGGATGGGCTTCGAGGAGGAGGCCCGGCACATCCAGCGCCTGTTCCTCCAGGGCCGCAGGCAGGAGGCGGTCGCCGCGGTGCCGGACGCCTTCGCCGATGAGATCTCGCTCGTCGGGCCACGCCAACGCATCAAGGAGCGGCTGGAGTTGTGGCGCCAGGGGCCGGTCACCGATCTCCTGGTCACGGCGCCGGACCCGGCCACCCTGCGGGTGCTGGCCGAACTCAACAGCTGAGCGCCCCCGCACGGCTCATCCGAAGGACGAGCGCTCCAGCCAGAAGTCCAGCAGTTCCGCGTCGCCGAGCACCTCGACCCGGTCACTGCCGGGGTCCAGCCTGCGGTTGAAGACGAGCATCAGATCGGTGAGCGGTCCGCGCAGGGCGACGGTGGCCTTTTCGTGGGCCCGCCGCCAGGTGAAGCCGTCCTCGCCGAACTCGATCAGCCACTCGGCGCCCGGCACGTCCGTGGCGTGCAGATGCAACGAGCGCCCGGCGCCCCGCAGTTCGGCCGCCTCCGGGTCCTCACCGCCGTCCTGGACGAAGGAGACGATCCGGAGCCATTCGTCGATGGTGTCGGCGGCCACCTCGGGCGCCACCTCGAAACCGGTCCCGGCCGCCAGGGTGGCGTCGGCGCGGTGGACGACCGTCTCGTGCGTCATGCGCCGCACCCAGAAGTCCGTCCGGCGCTCCCAGGCCCACGTCCAGACCTCCGTACCCGGCCCGGCCTCGCGCAGGGCCGCGACCGCCGACGCGGCGCCCACGGCGAGCCAGGTGTCGAGGGCGGACGGATCGTCCCCCTCGGGCCCGGCGAACCCCGGAATCCCTTCGTCGGGTATGTCCTCACCGGCCCGGCTCCGCACGATCTCACCGACCCGGCGGTGTGCGCCGCCGACATGGACGGCGAGTTCCCGAAGGTTCCAGTCCGGGCAGCTGGGAACGGTCGCCGTCAGGTCGGCGCCCTTGAGGACCGCCCTCAGTTCGTCGGTCTGGTGGAGGATCTCGTCGCAGTAACGGTCGTACGGGAGAAGCGTCATGGCCGCACCCTAAGCGCTGTCACCGCACCGCCCCACTCCATTATCCGCTCAGCTGTGCGGTGGAGGGGACCTTGTCCTTCACCTCGGCGCCCGCGCTCCTCCCGGCGTCCTTGATGCCGTTGATGACGTTCTCGAAGGCGCCGATGTCACCGTCGCCCGCCTCGCCCTTGCGGAGCCTGGTGGCCATCCCCCTGAGCGATTCGATACCGGCCGTCAGCGGGGCGACGGCCTTCGCCAGCAGCGGGTCGCCCTTGGCGTTGTCCGCCGCCGCCTTGAGCCGGTTGTACGCGAAGGCGCCCGCCAGCCCCGCCTTGACGACGGCGAAGGTCCGGCCGTCGGCACCCTTCTTGAACGTGCCCGCGCGATAGGGCTTCACGATCCACTGGTACGTCGCTCCGGCCGCCAGGCCCGCGTTGGCCACGAACCGGGTCTTGGCGAGCTTCTGCCGCTCCGCGGAGGCCGAGCCGCTGGGCGTCGCCGCGCTGCTCGTGGTGTCGCCGCTGTCGCTGTCACCGCACGCGGTGCCGCCCACCAGCACGGCACAGGACATCAGCAGCGCCACCAGGAGACGGCGAAGCGGCATGGAACGGGGCACGGCGGCCTCCCTGACCGGGCACTTTCGCACCGAGTGCCGGAGATCGGCACTCCTGGTCAGGCTGGCCCGCAGGGCCCCGGGCCGCCACTTGTGCCACCCGTCCGGGTTTCACCCGGCGCGGAGCGGCAACCCGGAGTCCATGTCTCACAGAACCGGTAAAGGAAGCGTCACCGCAGCACGAGTCATCGCCGTCGTGGCCGACATCATGGCCTTCATCATCGGCCTGTGGATCCTGATGTATCTGCTCGACGCCAACCGGAGCAACGATCTGGTGCAGTTCGTCCAGGACTCGGCCAGGTGGCTGGCCGGCTGGTCGTACGACCTGTTCACCTTCGACGAGGCGTGGGCGCGGGTCGTCGCCGGCTACGGTCTGGCGGCCGTCGTCTACCTCGCCGTGGGCCACGCCGTCGCGGGCCGGGTCGGCCGCTCCTGACCGCCCCGGCCGTTCAGCGGCAGCAGTCCGGCTCCAGGCCGGAGGGCAGCCGTTCACCGCTGAAGACCGCGGTGGTCGCCTCGTCTCCACCGAGCGCGGCCACCGCGAGCAGCAGGGACCCGGCGGTCCAGGTGGTGAGCTCCTCGGGCCAGAAGGCCCGGTTGCCCTCGAAGACGTATCCGGTCCAGTACAGGCCGCCCTCGGCGCGCAGGTGCTGGATGGACTGGAGGACCTCCAGGGCCCGGTCGGACTCCCCCGTCACCCAGAGCGCCAGGGCGAGTTCGCAGCTCTCGCCGCCCGTCACCCAGGGGTTGGGCAGCACACAGCGGACCCCGAGTCCGGGGACCACGAAACGGTCCCAGCCGTCCTGGATACGACGGGTGGCGTCGGCTCCGGTGAGCGCGCCGCCGAGGACCGGGTAGTACCAGTCCATCGAGTAACGGCTCTTGTCCAGGAAGCGTTCCGGGTGGCTGCGGATCGCGTGGGCGAGCGCACCGGTCGCCAACTCCCAGTCGGGCTGCGGCTCTTCACGCCGTTCCGCGAGGGCCAGCGCACAGCGCAGCGCCTGGTGCACGGAGGAGGAGCCGGTCAGCAGGGCGTCGGTGACCGGGGTGCCGTCGGCCTCGCGCTTCCAGCCGATCTGACCGCCCGGCTGCTGGAGCCCCAGGACGAATTCGACCGCGGCGTAGACGGTCGGCCACATCCGGTCGACGAACGCGTCGTCACCCGTGGCGAGGTAGTGGTGCCAGACCCCGACGGCGGCGTAGGCGCAGAAGTTGCTCTCCCGGCTCCGGTCGGTCGGCTGCCGGGGATCACCGTCGTGGTAGGCCGCGTACCAGGAGCCGTCGGCGTTCTGGTTGCGGGCGAGCCAGTCGTAGGCGCGCTCCGCCGCCGCGTGCTCGCCGGACGCGTCCAGCGCCATGGCGGCCTCGGTGTGGTCCCACGGGTCGAGGTGGTGGCCGCGGAACCAGGGCAGCGCCCCGTCCTCGCACTGCGCCGCCACCAGCGCGGCGACCGTCTCGGCGGCCTGCTCGGCGGTGAGGACGCCGGGCAGGACGAGGTGTTCGGTCTGCTCGGGGGTGCTCACGCCTCGGCCTTGGTGAGGTGCGGCTTGGTGGCGTACGCGACGAAGCTCTTGCCGACGACCGGGTTGAGCAGCTGCTCGGCGACCCGGGTGGCCCGGGGCTTCTTCATGATGTCCCAGACCAGCAGCTTGTGGTACGCGCGCACCGGCAGGGCGGCGTCCTTGCCGTCGCGGCCCACTCCGAACGCGCACTTCAGCCACCAGTAGGGGCTGTGCAGCGCATGGGCGTAGTGGGTGCCGTACGGCTTGAGCCCGGCCTCACGGATGCGGCCGAGCAGTTCGTCGGCCTTGTAGATGCGGATGTGGCCGCCCTCGACCTCGTGGTACGCGTCGGAGAGGGTCCAGCAGACCTTCTCGGGGCCGTAGCGCGGCACGGTGATCGCGATCCGGCCGCCGGGCCTGAGGACCCGGACCATCTCGGCGAGCACGCCCTTGTCGTCGGGGATGTGCTCCATGACCTCGGAGATGATCACGACGTCGAAGGAGTTGTCGGGGAACGGCAGATTGAGCGCGTCGCCCTCCATCGCGGTGGCGGTGGCGCCCCGGGGGGCCTCCCCCGCCTCCTTCATCGCGGCGAACCACTTCGCGACCTCGCGGATCTCCTCGCCGTTGCGGTCGAGGGCCACCACCTGGGCGCCGCGCCGGTAACACTCGAAGGCGTGCCGGCCGGCACCGCAGCCCAGATCGAGCACTCGGTCGCCTGCGGCGAGCGGGAAGCGGGTGAAGTCGACGGTCAGCACAAGGGCCTGCCTTCGAGGTCGGAGGTACGGGTTCCGGGGGGGGTGGGTCGGGGAGCGCCGCAGGGTCAGGGGGCGCCGGGGGCGGTCACCTGCGGGCTCCGCTGGCCGCGATCGCCTGACGGTACAGCTCGGCGGTGCCGACGGCCGCCCTGGCCCAGGTGAAGTTGGCCAGAACCCGGTCACGGCCGGCCGCTCCGAGGCGGGCCCGCAGCTCCGGGTCGCCCAGCAGCCGGGCCAGCGCCGCGGCCAGCGCGTCCGCGTCGCCGGGCGGCACGGCGAGGCAGGTCTCCCCGTCCCGGCCGGTGACCTCGGGGATGGCGCCCCCCGTGGTGGCGACCAGCGGCGTGGCGGTGGCCATGGCCTCGGCGGCGGGCAGCGAGAAACCCTCGTACAGCGAGGGCACACAGGAGATCTCGGCGCTGCGCACGAGGTCGACCAGCTCGGCGTCGCTGATGCCCTTGACGAACTCGACGGCGTCCTGGAGCCCGTGCCGCTCGATGGCCTGTGCGACCGGCCCGTCCTCGGCCCGCTTGCCGACGACCACGAGGTGCGCGTGCGGGTTCCCGGTGCGGAGCTTGGCGAGCGCCTCGACGAGGTGGACCAGGCCCTTGAGCGGGACGTCGGCGCTGGAGGTGGTGACGATCCGGCCGGGCACCTCGGCGACCGAGGGGTCGGGCGACCAGAGGTCGGTGTCGGCGCCGATGTGCACCACCCGGATGCGGTCCTCGCGTACGCCCAGCTGGTCGACGATCTCCTGCTGGGAGGAACCGGAGACGGTGAGCACGGAGGGCAGCCGTCGGGCGACCCGCTTCTGCATGCGGGTGAATCCGTACCAGCGGCGCACGGAGGCGCGGCGGCGGCGGTTCTCGGCGGCGTCCAGATCGAGCTGCCGGTCCACGGTGATGGGGTGGTGGATCGTGGTCACCAGGGGGGCGCCGAGGTCGGCGAGCAGACCGTAGCCGAGGGTCTGGTTGTCGTGGATGACGTCGAACTCGCCCCGGCGGGCGGCGAGATGGCGCCGGGCCCGCAGGCTGAAGGTGAGGGGTTCGGGGAAGCCGCCGGTCCACATGGTGGCGACCTCGGCGAGGTCGATCCAGTCGCGGTACTCGCCGCGGGCCGGGGTGCGGAACGGGTCGGGCTGCCGGTAGAGGTCCAGGCTCGGCAGCTCGGTGAGCGTGACGCCCTCGTCCAGCACCGGGTAGGGCTGGGCGCCTATGACTTCGACGCTGTGACCCAGGCGTGCCAGCTCACGGCCGAGGTGGCGCACATAGACGCCCTGGCCGCCGCAGAAGGGGTTGCCCTTGTAGGTGAGGAGTGCGATGCGCAACGGCCGGTCGCCGGTACTGCCGGACGTGCCGACGCCCGTGCGGGGGCCCGTCTCTATGGCCTCAGCGGTCACACTCGGCCCCCTTCTCACTGCGTGTTCGCCGGAGCGTAACCGCTCGCGCTAATCTAGAACAAGTTTCAGACTGGATCGTTCAATGAGGACCGAATCTACCGGCAGGTAGCGATGGCGTGACGGCCGGATCAGGTGATTCGCGCCACGGCAGGCACCCTGGCATGCTGTGCGCGCCCGGAAGCTCGCTCGACCGCTCTCGGATGCGGACGAAAGCCATGGATGGGGAGTCATGACCGCGGAAGCCAGACCGGCAGCGCCTCCGCTGACCGAACGCCAGGAGGCCCGCCGCCGCCGCATCCTGCACGCCAGCGCCCAGCTCGCCAGCCGGGGCGGGTTCGAGGCCGTGCAGATGCGTGAGGTGGCCGAGGCCGCCGGGGTCGCCCTGGGCACGCTCTACCGCTACTTCCCCTCCAAGGTCCATCTGCTGGTCGCCACCATGCAGGATCAGCTCCAGCACATGCACACCACGCTCCGCAAGCGCCCGCCCGCCGGGAACGACGCCGCCCAGCGGGTCGCCGAGACACTGATGCGCGCCTTCCGCGCCCTCCAGCGCGAACCCCATCTGGCGGACGCGATGGTACGGGCGCTGACCTTCGCGGACCGCAGCGTGAGCCCCGAGGTGGACACCGTCTCGCGGCTCACGACGGCGATCATCCTGGACTCGATGGGGCTGGAGCACCCGACGCCGGAACAGCTCTCCGCGGTACGGGTCATCGAGCACACCTGGCACTCGGCGCTGATCACCTGGCTGTCGGGCCGGGCCTCGATCGCCCAGGTGAAGATAGACATCGAGACGGTCTGCCGCCTCATCGACCTGACGGCGGAACCCGTTACGCCGTAGGGGGCGCGGCAGCCCCGGTACGGCGCCGGGCGGCCGGTGACCGTACGGCGCGGGGCGTCCCCGCCGTACCGTCAGCCGCCCGACAACGCATGGAGCCGCAGGGCGAGTTGCAGCTCCAGCGCCCGGTCCGGGTCGTTCCAGTCACGGCCCAGCAGGATCTGGATGCGGTCGAGCCGCTGCACCACCGTGTTGACGTGCACGTGCAGTTCGTCCTTCGCCCGGATCAGACTGCCGCCCGCGCCGAAGTACGCGGCGAGCGTGCGCACCAGATGGGTCCCGCGCCGCTCGTCGTAGCGCAGCAGCGGCCCCAGCGTGGCGGCGACGAAGCCGTCGACGTCCCGCGCGTCACCCAGCACCACGCCCAGGAAGCCGAGTTCGTCGACACACGCCCCTTCGCCCGTACGTCCCAGCGCCCGCATGGCCCGCAGACAGCGCGCCGCCTCCAGACAGGCGGCGGCCAGCTCGCGCGGACCCCGGGCGGGCCCGGTGGCGGCGACGGTGACGGGGGCCTGGACCAGCCGGCCGAGCTGCGCCGCCGCGGCCCGCGCCGCCTCCCGGGCGCCCGTGCCGTCCTCCTCGTACGCGACCAGCAGGACGACCGTTCCGGCGTGTTCGGCGCTCACCCCGTGGATGTCGCCGCCGAACAGGTACCGCATGGCGGCGGAGGCGAGCCGCTCGCGGGCCCCGGCCTCGGCGACCAGCACCAGATGGGGCCGGTCCAGGTCGATGCCGAGCCGTCGGCCTCGTTCGGCCAGACCGGCCGGGTCACGCTCCGCGCCGCTCAGCAGATCGCCGATCAGCTCGCCCCTGATCCGGTTCTCGGTCTCGGCCACGGTGCGTCTGATCAGCAGAAGCAGACCCGTGACCACCGAAGCCCGTTCGAAGAGCCGCCGGTCGGAGTCGTCGAGCCGGTCCCGCCGGTGCAGCACGAGCCCGGCCAGCAGCTCCTGCCCGGCCAGTACCGCGCAGATCACCCGCCCGTCGCGGTGGACGGCGCGCGCCCCGGCACGGGACTCCTCGGCCGTCTCGGCCAGCCAGCCGGCGTCCATGCTGCCGACGGCGAAATCCGCACCGTCGGGACGGACCGCGGCCAGTGGCCGCCCGCCCGGGTCGTGGATGGTCAGCGGGCTGTCCAGCAGCCCGGCGACGGCCGCCGCGACCTCCTTGACGTCACGGCCGCGCAGCACCAGGTCCGTGAGCCTGTCGTGGGACTCCTCGGCCCGCCGCATGGCCGCCGAGTGCTCCCGTACCGCCGCGTTCGCCGCGGCCAGCTCCGCGTTGGCCCCGGCGAGTTCGTCGAGCGCGGAGCGGGTGTCGGCGAGTGCGCGGGCGGTGTCGATGGCGATCGCGGCATGCGCGGCCAGCGAGCACAGCAGGGCGACCTCGTCCGGGCTGAAGACGCGGGGGGCGCGGTCGGCGGCGAAGAGGACGCCGATGACCTTTCCCGTACCGCCCCGGCTGGAGCCGAGCAGCAGGGGCACGCCCAGGATGGCGACGAGCCCTTCCGCGAGCACTCCGGCGTTGATGTCGCGGGTGTGGCGGAAGCGGTCGTCGGTGCCGTAGTCGGGGGTCGCGTACGGGCTCGCCGTCTGGGCCACCAGGCCACCCAGCCCTTCGCCGAGTTCGAGGCGCAGACGCTGGAAGACCACGGACACGGACCCGTCGGTCACCCGCATGTAGGTGTCCCCGGCCTCCTCGTCGGGGAGCGTGAGGTAGGCGGTGTCGGTGCCGAGCAGCATCCTGGCCCGTCGCACGATCGCCTTGAGCACCTCGTCCAGGTCCCGGGAGGCGGCCAGGTCGCCCGCGGTGTCGAAGAGGGCGGTGAGCTGGAGTTCCCGGCGCCGGTGCTGACGCAGGGCGCCCCTGATCCGCAGGGCGGTGGAGGCCGCCTTCTCCACCTCGGCCAGTTCGCCCGCCGATACCCCGGCCGCCCTCGCCTCCGAGGAGACGGCGCCCAGTGCCTCGGCGGGCGCGTCGTCGGCCAGCAGGTCGAGCAGGCGGCGCAGGAAGGGCGCGGCGGAGGAGGAAGGGGAGGGTGCAGACATGGGCGCCAGCGTTCTCGGGAGGCGGGGCGAGGGTGGGGGGCGGACGGCCGGCGGACGGGAGCCGACGGCCAGGAGGGGGACGGGCGGAGGGGACGGGCGGAGGGGACGGGCGGAGGGGACGGGCGGAGGGGACGGGCGGAGGGGACGGGCACAGCGATCGGGCTCACGAGCCATACCGGGAGCGTCAGTTGGCGGTCCAGCCACCGTCCATCGAGAGCGAGGTGCCGGTGATGTGACCGGTACGCGGTCCGCACAGCCACAGCACGGCCTCGGCGACCTCGGTGGGCTCGATCAGGCGCTTGATCGCGCTGCGCTCCAGCATCACCCGGCCCACCACTTCCTCCTCGGTGATGCCGTGGGTGCGGGCCTGCGACGCGATCTGGTTCTCGACCAGGGGCGTGCGTACGTAGCCGGGGCTCAC
Organism: Streptomyces sp. NBC_01237; assembly: GCF_035917275.1. Taxonomy (NCBI): domain Bacteria; kingdom Bacillati; phylum Actinomycetota; class Actinomycetes; order Kitasatosporales; family Streptomycetaceae; genus Streptomyces; species Streptomyces sp. NBC_01237. Next base: position 2,522,425 of record NZ_CP108508.1, read on the forward strand.
GCAGTTGCTCGTCACCCCGTGCTCCGCCGCTTCGAGCGCGACCACCTTGCTGAGTCCTTCCAGTGCGTGCTTGGCCGACACATAGGCCGACTTGAAGGGGCTGGCGCGCAGCCCGTGGACGGAGGAGATGTTCACGACGCGCCCCCAGCCGCGTTCGTACATGCCGGGCAGGGTGCGGCGCAAGATGCGGAACGGTGCTTCCACCATCACGCGGTGGATCAGCGCGAAACGCTCCGGCGGGAACTCGTGCACCGGTGCCACATGCTGGAGGCCCGCGTTGTTGACCACGATGTCCGGGTCGGCGGGCAGGGTGTCCACCACCCCGGGCACCGCGAGGTCGACCACCCAGGCCGTGCCCCCGATCCGTTCGGCCAGGGCCCTCGCGGGCTCGGCGTCCTTGTCCACCACGTGCACCCGGGCGCCCGCGGCGGCCAGCGCCTCGGCGCACGCCCGTCCGATGCCGCTCGCCCCGCCGGTCACCAGGGCGGTCCGCCCGGCCAGGAACCGGTCGGCGGGGGACGGGGCGGGGGCCCGGTCGGAACTCGGGGAAGTCTGCATGGCCGTCACGGTAGGGACGCCGCAGCGCGCATCACACGGGGCCGGTACCCACACCCCCGTACATGGACATGGTGGCGGCGCACATGGTGCGGGGCGGGCCGCGGAAGCGACGGCGCGAACGCCCGGGGGCGCACAAGGGCTGGGGCTCACACACCTGGGCGCCGGCCGCGTACCTCCTGAGCGCCGCCTCTCCGACGTACCGCACGGGCCGGTGCACCCGGGCCGTCCGAGCGCGTCAGAGGGTGTCCTGGAAGTCGCCCTTGATCTCCTCGGGCAGCTCGCAGCCGTCCTTCACCGCGGTGAGGGACACGGGCTGTTCGGTGCCGAAGCCGTCCATCGCGTAGTGCCGCGCGTACACCTTCCACCCCCGCTTGGTGAGGGTACGGAAGGTGACGTCCCGCTCGGCGTGGCTCGTGGTGAGCTTCCAGCCCTGCTTCCGCAGGGTCCTGACCGTCGCGGCGAAGCCGTCGGCCGCATCGGCCGCCGGGGCGTCGGCCATCCACGGCGCCACGCACTTCTGCCAGTCCCCCTCGGGCATTCCGGCCGTGGAGTCGTCGCCGGGCGGCAGCCCCGAGGCGTCCGCCGCGGCGCCGACCTCGTTGGCCACCGCTTCCTTGGTGAACGGCGCGGTGGGCGACGGGGGCGGCTCCGGCGCGCTCCGGGCGTCCTGGTCCCCGAGGCCGCAGCCCGCGACGCCGATCAGTATCGCGCTCATCACGGCAGCAGGTGCCGCCGCTCTTGTCCTACGCACAGGTGCTTCCCCGCCCGGTCGTTCGCTCCCGGGCGGGCGCCCGTGCGATCTTTTCCGGAGTTTCGCACGCGGCCTGACCTGGCGGGAAGCCCTTACCCGCCCGTACCTTGCCGTCCCCGCCGGGCCGGCACGGCAAAGGGCCGCCCCGCGGCGCCCGCCGGGGACGGCGGGAGCGCCCTCAGTCCTCCGGCGGGAACACCACCTCGCCCGAGCCGAGCAGCGTCAGCGTGATGGCCTCGACGGGACAGCCCTCCGCCGCCGCCAGGACCTTCTCGTTGGCGTCGCTCGACGCGTCGGCGGGGTGGGACTGCCGGGCGGAGTCCAGCCGGAAGCCGTCCGGGGCGTGGTTGACGCACATGCCGGAGCCGATGCAGACGCTCCGGTCGACCTCGACGTGCCAGCGGTCTCCCATCACGCCCCCTGGTATCCGGCCGGCAGGTGGATCATCTTGTGCTCGAAGTACTCGCCGTACCCCTCGGGCCCGAACTCCCGCCCCAGACCGGAGTTCTTGTAGCCGCCGAACGGGCCGAGCATGTCCAGGCTGAAGGTGTTCACGCTGTACGTGCCGGTCCTGATCCGGCGGGCGATGTCGATGCCGCGCTCGGTGTCGGCGGTCCATACGCTGCCGCTCAGCCCGTACTCGGAGTCGTCGGCGATCCGTACCGCCTCCTCCTCGTCCCCGTACGGGAGCAGGCAGATGACCGGGCCGAAGATCTCCTCGCGGGCGATGCGCATGGAGTTGTCGACGTCGCCGAACAGGGTCGGTTCGACGTACCAGCCGCGTTCCTGGGCGGCCGGGCGGCTGCCGCCGGTCAGGATCTTGGCGCCCTCCTCCTGGCCGATGCGGATGTAGTCGAGGGAGCGCCGCTGCTGGCGTCGCGCGACCAGCGGGCCGAGTTCGGTCGCCGGGTCGAGCGGATCGCCGACCTTGAGCGCTCCGGCCGCCGCCGCGAACGCCTCGGCGATCTCCTCGTAGCGGGAGCGCGGGGCGAGGATGCGGGTCTGGGCCACGCACGCCTGGCCGTTGATCATCCAGGCGAAGGGGACGATGCCCGCGACGGCGGCGTCCAGATCCGCGTCCGGGAGGATCACGGCGGCCGACTTGCCGCCCAGTTCCAGGGTGACGCGGGTCAGGTTGCGGGAGGCGACCTCCATGACCCGGCGTCCGGCGGCGACCGAGCCGGTGAAGGAGACCTTGTCGACGCCCGGGTGCCCGACCAGGTACTCGCTGACCTCGCGGTCGGCGGGCAGGATCGACAGGACGCCCTCCGGCAGCCCCGCCTCGGCGGCGATCTCGGCCAGGATGTAGGCGTCCAGCGGCGTTTCGGGCGAGACCTTGAGCACGGCGGAGCAGCCCGCGAGCAGGGCGGGCGCGAGTTTGGCGGCGGCGGTGAACTGGGGGACGTTCCACGGCACGACGGCCGCGACCACCCCGACGGGTTCGCGGCGCACGAGCAGCGGGCCGAGGGCCCCGTCGCGCCGTTCCTCGTACGGGAAGGAGCGGGCGACCGTGAGCGCCGAGTCCCAGACCATCATCGCGGCGAGCGCCTGCACCATGACGCTGGAGCTGTAGGGGGTGCCGTTCTGCGAGCTGATGACGCGGGCGAACTCCTCGTAGCGCAGGGCGAAGGCGTCCTTGATCCGCGCGATCACCTCGATCCGCCCGTCGACGGTCATCCGCGGCCAGGGCCCCTCGTCGAAGGCCCGGCGGGCGGCGGCGACGGCGCGGTCCACATCGGCCTCGCACGCGTGCGGGACGCGGCCGATGACCTGTTCCGTGTGCGGCGAGATCACCTCGATGACGTCGCTGCCGAGCGGATCGGTCAACTCCCCGCCGATGAACAGTTTTCCGTGTTCCACGAACTCCGTCATGGCTGCTGCCTCCCGCGACCGGCACGTACCTGACTGCGCATCCGACCAGCGCATCTGACTAGGTGTCAGAACTGATACCAGTTACCGTTCCAGGAGTCCACGGCTGCAACAAGTTCTCGTTACAGTGAGTCCGGCGCACACCGGGGGATCACCCCGTCGTCCGGAGACATCCCGGACGTCCGGACGGACGGCGGGGACAGAGAGGCGGAGCCCATGACGCAGGTGACCGACCACGGCGGAGGCGTCCACAGCATCAAGGTCCCGATCCCGGACAATCCCCTCGGCCACACCCTCGTACACCTCGTCGACACCGACCGGGGCCCGGTCCTGGTCGACACCGGCTGGGACGACCCGGAGGCCTGGGACACCCTGGTCGGGGGGCTCACCGCGCTCGGTGTCGCCGTCGCGGACATCCACGGCGTCGTCATCACCCACCACCACCCGGACCACCACGGGCTGTCCGGCCAGGTCCGCGAGGCGTCCGGGGCCTGGATCGCGATGCACGCGGCGGACACCGAGATCGTCCGCCGCACCCGTGCGACGGAGCCCGCCACCTGGCTGGCGTACCTCACGGAGAAGCTCGCCGCGGTCGGCGCCCCCGAGGAGCACCTCGCCCCGCTGCGCGCCGCCCGCGACCGGGGGCGGATGCGCACACTGCCCGGCCTGGGCGCCGCACTGCCGGACCGGGAGATCGTGCCGGGTGAGCTCCTGGACCTCGCGGGGCGCCGGGTACGGGCGATCTGGACCCCGGGGCACACCCCCGGCCATGTCTGCCTGCATCTGGAGGAGGACCACCCGGCGGGTCTGCCCGGCCGGGGGCGGCTGTTCTCCGGTGATCATCTGCTGCCCGGGATCAGCCCGCACATCGGGCTGTACGAGGACCCGGACGACACCACGGTCACCGACCCGCTCGGCGACTACCTCGACTCGCTGGAACGGATCGGCCGGCTCGGGGTCGCCGAGGTGCTGCCCGCGCACCAGTACGCGTTCACGGACGCCGCCGGGCGCGTACGGGAGCTGCTGGAGCACCACGAGGACCGGCTGACCGGACTGCTGGCGCTGCTCGCCGTGCCGCTCACCCCGTGGCAGCTGGCCGAGCGGATGGAGTGGAACCGGCCCTGGGCGCAGATCCCGCACACCTCGCGGTCCATCGCCGTCTCCGAGGCCGAGTCCCATCTGCGGCGTCTGGTGAAGCTGGGGCGCGCGGAGGCGGTGGTGGGCGGCGACCCGGTGACGTACGTCGCGGTGTGACCGAGTCCTCCGGCCCGGCCGCGGGGGAGGTCCCGCGCGCCCCGGTAGAGTGAGCGGGTCGTCATCATGCCCGTACAGGGGGAAGCCGGTGCGAATCCGGCGCTGACCGCGCAACCGTGAACCGCCGCACCGGTGGTGAGCCGGACCACCCTGCCGGCGCGTGACCGGCTCGTGCCACCGGGACCCCGGTGGCCGGCACCGTCGAGGTATACGGGGCCGGAGCCCGGTGCCTCGGTGTGCCCGTGCCCGGCCCTCGCAGGAGAGGCCCAGCCAGCCATGACCGTACGACGCAGCGTCAGCGCGCTCGTGACCACCGCCGTACTCCTGGCCGCCGCCGCCCCCGCCGCGGTCGCCGCACCGAGCCCTTCGCCGTCCGCGAAGGCCGACCTCCCGCCGGGCCTGTACGGCACCGGGGACCCGACGTACGACGGGGTCTGGCGGCAGTCGCTGGCCTTCCTCGCGCAGAAGGTCGAGTACGTCACGCCGGCCACGCAGTCGGTGGAGTGGCTGGTGGGCCAGCAGTGCGACAGCGGCGCCTTCCCCGCGTACCGGGACGCCGGCAGGCCGTGCGACGCGTCGACCGTCATGGACACCAACGCCACCGCCGCCGCCGTCCAGGCGCTCGTCGAGCTCGCCGTGCACCGCGAGGCCGTCGACAACGGCGTCAGCTGGCTGAAGTCGGTCCAGAACGAGGACGGCGGGTGGGGCTACAACGCGGGCAGCCCGAGCGACGCCAACTCCACCGCCGTCGTGATCGGCGCCCTCGCCAGGGCGGGCCTCCTGCTCGGCGACGTCACCACCGACGGCGGCCGCACCCCCTACGCCGCGCTCCAGAGCTTCGCCCTCCCGTGCGGCGGCAAGGACGGCGGCGCGTTCGCCTACCAGCCCGGCAAGGACGGCAAGCTCACCGCCAACGCGGACGCCACGGCCGCCGGGGTGCTCGGTTCGATGGGCAAGGGCCTCGCCGTCGGGAACTCCAACGCGGTGAAGGACCCCGTCTGCACGAAGGGCACCGGCCTCACCCCGGAGCAGACCGCGCAGAACGGGGCCCACTACCTCGCGGGCGCCCTCGGCGCCTCGCCCCACCTGAACCTGCCGCCGATGCCGGGCGCCGACGACACCACGCCGAAGCCCGACTTCGGCAACACCGCGGACGCGGTCGTCGCCCTGGCCGCCTCCGGTCACAAGGACAAGGCGGCGGCCTCGGTCCGGTGGCTGGAGAAGAACGCGAAGGGCTGGGCGCGGCAGGGCGGACCCGCCGCGACCGCGCAGCTGGTCCTCGCCGCGCACGCGACCGGCACGGACGCCCGTGACTTCGGCGGTGTCGACCTCGTCAAGCAGCTCAACGCGACCGGCCCGGCTCCCGCCGCCACCGCCGTCCCCTCGCCGACCGCGAGCGCCCAGCGGCCGAAGGGCGACACCAGCAGCGACGACGGCGCGCTCGGCGTCTGGTGGCTGGTCGGCATCGGCCTCGTCGTCGGCGTCGGCATCGGATTCCTGATCAGCCGGCGTGGGAAGAACCCGCGGCTGTGAGGCGCGCGCGGGGCGGATCACCGCACCGGACACCAAGCACCCCACCGGCCGTCGCCCGCACCGGCGCGGCGTCTGTCACGCGCACCGGCGCGCTGACCGCCGCGCTGCTGCTCGCCGTCGCCGCGGCCGTGTCGATGCTGCTGGGTGCCGGGACGGCGCACGCGGCCGGATACCGCTACTGGTCGTTCTGGGAGGGCAACGGGAAGTCCTGGGAGTACGCCACCCAGGGGCCGTCCCTGGTCCGCCCGGACGACGGCACGGTGCAGGGCTTCCGGTTCTCCGTGAGCCAGGACTCCCAGGACGCGGCCCAGCCGCGCCGGGCCCCCGGCTTCGGGGCGATCTGTGCGGGTACCCCGGCCGAGGACGGCACCAAGCGGGTAGCGCTGGTCATCGACTCCGGTACGGCGGCGGACGCCCCGGACGGGGAGACGCCGCCCGCGCCGCGTACCGCGTGTGCGCGGGTCGGACCGGACGCGAGCACCGCGGAGGCGCTCGCCTCGGTGGCGAAGCCACTGCGGTACAGCGGTGACGCACTGCTCTGCGCGATCTCCGGCTATCCGGCATCGGGCTGCGGGGACCAGGTCTCCGGCGACAGCGGCGGTGACGGCGGCAGGAAGTCGGCCGCGCCCGGGGACGCGACCCCAAACTCGGCGTCCACCGCCGCCCGGGGGAACGGTGACGGGAACGGCGGAAGCCTGCCGTCGGCCGGTGTGCTGGTCGGTGTCGGCGCCGTGCTGCTGCTCGGGATCGCCGCCGTCCTCCAGGCCCGCCGCCGCCGATGACCCGCTCCACCGGCACGGCCCGGCTCCACCGTTCGCTGCGTGCGCCCGAGGCCGACCGCGGCAACGCGCTGCCCGCCGGGGCGTGGTGGCTGTGGGCCCTGGGACTGGCCACGGCGGCTTCGCGGACCACCAACCCGCTGCTGCTCGGGCTGCTGGTCGGCGTGGCGGGCTATGTGGTGGCGGCGCGCCGTACGGACGCGCCGTGGGCCCGCTCGTACGGGGCGTTCCTCAAGCTCGGGCTCTTCGTCGTCGGGGTGCGGCTGCTGTTCTCGATGTTCCTCGGTTCGCCGATCCCGGGGACGCACACCGTGTTCACCCTGCCCGAAGTCCCCCTGCCCGACTGGGCGCGGGGAGTCAGGATCGGTGGCCGGGTCACCGCCGAGCAGCTGCTCTTCGCGCTGTACGACGGGGCCAAGCTGGCGACCCTGCTGATCTGTGTCGGCGCGGCGAACTCACTGGCCAACCCTGCCCGGCTGCTGAAGTCGCTGCCGGGCGCGCTGTACGAGGTGGGGGTCGCCGTCGTCGTCGCGATGACGTTCGCGCCCCACATGGTGGCCGACGTGGTGCGGCTGCGCACCGCACGGCGGCTGCGGGGCCGGCCCGCCGGGGGCATCCGGGCCGTCGCGCAGATCGGCCTGCCGGTGCTGGAGGGCGCGCTGGAGCGTTCGGTCGCGGTGGCGGCGTCGATGGACGCGCGCGGCTACGGGCGCAGCGCCCAGGTGCCGCCCGCCGTACGGCACACCACGAATGTCCTCACCCTGGGCGGTCTGCTCGGGGTGTGCGCGGGCACATACGGGCTGCTGGCCTCGCAGGGGGCGGTGTACGGGCTGCCGTTGCTGCTCGCCGGGCTCGTGGCGGCGATGGCCGGGCTGCGGCTCGGCGGGCGCCGTTCGGTACGGACCCGCTACCGCCCGGACCGGTGGGGGGCGCGGGCCTGGCTGGTGGCGGGCTCGGGTGCGGTGGTCGCGGCCGCGATGATCTGGGCGGGCGGCGTCGACGCGGAGGCGCTGCACCCCGGCGTCGTCCCTCCGGTCGCCCCGGTGCTGCCGCTGTGGCCCGCCGCCGCGACGCTGATCGGGCTGCTGCCCGCGCTGGTCGCACCGGTACCGCCGTCCCCCAACGGCTCCAAGGAGCAGGCGTGATCAGGTTCGAGCAGGTTTCCGTACGGTACGAGGGAACGGACTCGCCGACCCTGTCGGGGGTCGATCTCACCGTGCCCGAGGGCGAGTTGGTGCTGCTTGTCGGCCCGTCCGGGGTCGGCAAGTCGACGCTGCTCGGCGCCGTGTCCGGTCTCGTTCCGCACTTCACCGGCGGGGTGCTGACCGGCCGGGTCACGGTCGGCGGCCGGGACACCCGTACCCACAAGCCCCGTGAACTGGCCGATCTGGTCGGCACGGTGGGCCAGGACCCACTGGCCCACTTCGTCACCGACACCGTCGAGGACGAGCTGGCGTACGGCATGGAGTCGCTGGGCCTGGCCCCCGAGGTGATGCGCCGCCGGGTCGAGGAGACGCTGGATCTGCTGGGCCTGGCCGAGCTGCGCGACCGGCCGATCGCCACACTGTCGGGCGGCCAGCAGCAGCGGGTCGCGATCGGTTCGGTGCTCACACCGCACCCCGAGGTGCTGGTGCTGGACGAGCCGACGTCCGCGCTGGACCCGGCGGCGGCCGAGGAGGTCCTGGCCGTGCTCCAGCGGCTGGTGCACGACCTGGGCACGACGGTCCTGATGGCCGAGCACCGGCTGGAGCGGGTGGTCCAGTACGCGGACCAGGTCGTCCTCCTGCCGTCCCCCGGCGCCGCGCCGGTGATGGGCGCGCCCGCGGACATCATGGCGGTGTCGCCCGTACGTCCGCCGGTGGCGGAGCTGGGGCTGCTCGCGGGCTGGGACCCGCTGCCGCTGTCGGTGCGCGATGCCCGGCGCCGGGCATCGGGACTCCGGGACCGGCTGGCGTCGGTCCGTCCCCCCGCCGTGCCGGCCTCGGCGGGTACGGGGGCCGGCCGGGTGGGCACGGCGGCTGCGGCAGGCGGTCCGGCGGGGGCTCCGGTGGGTGCCGCCCCGGCACCGGCCCGCGGGGCGGTACACCGCGGGCCGCTCGCCCGGCTGCTGGGGCGCGGGAGCGCCGCCCCCGCGCGGGACGCCGTCGCCGACCCCGTCACCCGGGTCGACGGCCTCGGGGTCCGGCGGGGCAGGGTCGAGGCCCTGCGCCGGGTGTCGCTCACCCTCGCCCCCGGTGAAACGGTGGCGCTGATGGGCCGCAACGGAGCGGGCAAGTCCACGCTGCTCGCCGCCCTCGTCGGCATGATCGAGCCCACCTCGGGCACCGTCCTCGTCGGCGGTCTGGCCCCGTCCCGTACACATCCTCGCGAGATGGTGCGCCGGGTCGGGCTGGTCCCGCAGGAACCGCGCGACCTGCTGTACGCGGACACGGTGGCCGCCGAGTGCGCCGCGGCCGACTCCGACGCGGGTGCCGGGGCGGGCAGCTGCCGGGCCCTGGTCTCGGAGCTGCTGCCGGGCGTACCGGACGACATCCACCCCCGCGACCTCTCCGAGGGCCAGCGGCTCGCGCTGGCCCTGGCCGTCGTCCTCACCGCGCGTCCCCCGCTCCTGCTCCTGGACGAGCCGACCCGCGGCCTCGACTACGCGGCCAAGGCCCGGCTGGTGGGTGTGCTCCGCGGGCTGGCCGAAGAAGGGCACGCCATCGTCCTGGCGACGCACGACGTGGAACTCGCGGCCGAGGTGGCCCACCGGGTGGTGATCCTCGCCGACGGGGAGGTCGTCGCGGACGGCCCGACCGGGCAGGTGGTGGTCTCCTCGCCCGCGTTCGCCCCGCAGACCGCGAAGGTGCTGGCCCCGCAGGAGTGGCTGACCGTGACGCAGGTACGAACCGCTCTGGAGGGCACCGCATGACGGGCACGGCGGACCGATCCGGTACGGACGGGGCCCGCGTGACGGGGCCGCCGCACGGGACCGGGGCGAGGGGCGCGGACGCGCCGGCCGGCCGGCGGGCGCGGCCGGTGCGGCTCGGCCCGCGGGCGATCGCCGCGCTCGTCCTGATCAGCGCGATCGGCGTGGCCGCCTTCGGCTGGCCGCTGCTCGCCGGCAAGGAGTTCGGCCTCGCGCACGCGCAGGACGCGCCATGGCTCTTCGGGGCGCTGCTGCCGCTGCTCGTCGGGGTGGTCGTGGCGATGATCGCCGACTCCGGCCTGGACGCGAAGGCGGTCGCGATGCTGGGGGTGCTGGCGGCGGTCGGTGCCGCGCTGCGCCCGCTGGGGGCGGGTACGGCGGGCCTGGAACCGATGTTCTTCCTGATGGTGCTGAGCGGCCGGGTGCTGGGGCCGGGCTTCGGCTTCGTGCTCGGCGCGGTGACCATGTTCGCGTCCGCGCTGCTCACGGGCGGGGTGGGCCCGTGGATGCCGTTCCAGATGCTGTCGATGGGCTGGTTCACGATGGGCGCGGGGCTGCTGCCGGGCCCGGACCGGCTGCGCGGCCGGGCGGAGCTGCTGATGCTGGCTGCCTACGGCGCTGTGGCGGCGTTCGCGTACGGCACCGTGATGAATCTGTACGGCTGGACGCTGGTGACGGGGCTCGGCTCGGGCATCTCGTTCGTGGAGGGCGGCCCGCTGTCCGAGAACCTGACCCGTTTCCTGGCGTACTGCACGGCGACCTCGCTCGGCTGGGACCTGGGCCGGGCCGTGCTCACGGTGGCCCTGACACTCACGGTCGGACCCGCCCTGCTGAGGGCCCTGCGCCGGGCCACCCGCCGCGCCGCCTTCGAGGCCCAGGTCACATTCGAGGTCCCGAAGGGGTGAAGGACCCCACAGGACCTTGGTCCTCCACTACCGGGGGCAGTAGGTCCGAAACCGCACCATTCACCCCGACAAACCCGTATCGACCTGGCCCGATGCGCTTCCTCCCATGAAGGACCTTGGTCCCTGAGTGCGAGGCGAGGTCGTACCGGGGGTCGTTGCGTCGGCCGGACGGCGCCGCTAACCATGGATCACGTCGCCGAGCACCACAGGGCCCGCACCAACGGGCCGAGTTCCACGGGTGCGGAGCGCCGGTCACCTCAGTGCGGTCATCGATCGCCGTGCGGTCCCGACCGGCCGCGACTCCCCCGCCCCCGACGTGAGGTCCGTCTCCCGTGTCGTTCGCCCGCCGCATCCTCGCCCAGCCCCGCACCGCCCGCCGCAGGGGTGTCGTCACCGGCGCCGCCGTACTGCTCGGCGCCTCCGGTCTGGCCCTGGGTGTCACCCCGGCGATGGCCGCCGCCCCGGCCGCCGCGCCGACGTCCGCCGCGGGCGCACAGGCCACGGCGAAGAAGATGATCGACGACAGCTCCCAGTACCAGTGCTTCCACAAGATCGTGGAGCACGAGAGCGGCTGGGACGTGAACGCCTCCAACGCCTCCTCCGGCGCCTACGGCCTGGTCCAGGCCCTCCCCGGCTCCAAGATGGCCTCGGCGGGAGCCGACTGGCAGACCAACCCCAAGACCCAGATCAAGTGGGGCGTGGACTACATGAAGGACCGTTACGGCAGCCCGTGCGGCGCCTGGGACTTCTGGCAGTCCAACGGCTGGTACTGAGCCACCGGCCACACCAACGCACCACCGCATGACATACGAAGCCGTGTGACGTACGAAGCTGCGTGACCGTACGAAGGCGCCTGACCGTACGAAGCCGTGCGACGTACGAAGCCGTGCGACGCAGGAAGCCCCCGACCGGATGTGTGTCCGGCCGGGGGCTTCGGCGTTCCCTCGGACCCGCGTCACGAGCAGCGCCGCGGGCCGCGCGCCTACAGCCTCTGGATGATCGTGCCGGTCGCCAGCGCCCCGCCCGCGCACATCGTGATGAGGGCGAACTCCTTGTCCCGGCGCTCCAGTTCGTGCAGGGCCGTGGTGATCAGCCGGGCCCCGGTGGCGCCGACCGGGTGGCCGAGAGCGATCGCTCCCCCATTCACGTTGACCTTCGCCAGCCCGTCGAGGTCCCCGTCGAACTCCCGCGCCCAGCTCAGCACCACCGACGCGAAGGCCTCGTTGATCTCGACGATGTCGATGTCCTTGAGCGACATGCCCGCCTTGCCGAGCACCGCGCGGGTCGCGTCGATGGGCCCGTCGAGGTGGAAGTGCGGGTCGGAACCGACCAGGGCCTGCGCGACGATCCGGGCCCGCGGCTTGAGCTTGAGGGCCCGCGCCATCCGCTTGGACGCCCACATGATGGCGCAGGCGCCGTCCGAGATCTGCGAGGAGTTGCCCGCGGTGTGGACGGCGGTGGGCATGACCGGCTTGAGACCGCCGAGCCCCTCCAACGTGGTGTCCCGCAGCCCTTCGTCCCGGTCGACGAGCCGCCACATGCCCTGCCCGGCCGCCTGCTCCTCCTCGGTGGTCGGCACCTGGACGGCGTACGTCTCCCGTTTGAAGCGCTCCTCGGCCCAGGCCGCCGCCGCCCGTTCCTGCGAGAGCAGGCCGAGCGCGTCGACGTCCTCCCGGGTCAGGCCGCGCCTGCGGGCGATGCGCTCGGCGGCCTCGAACTGGTTGGGCAGATCGATGTTCCACTCGTCCGGCCAGGGCTTTCCCGGACCGTGCTTGGAGCCGCTGCCCAGCGGTACGCGTGACATCGCCTCCACGCCGCAGCTGATGCCGACGTCGATGACCCCGGCCGCGACCATGTTGGCGACCATGTGGGAAGCCTGTTGCGAGGAACCGCACTGGCAGTCCACGGTGGTGGCGGCGGTCTCGTACGGGAGCCCCACGGCCAGCCAGGCGTTGCGGGCGGGGTTCATGGACTGCTCACCGGCATGGGTGACCGTGCCGCCGACGATCTGTTCGACGCAGTCGGCCTGGATGCCGGTGCGGCCGAGAAGTTCTCTGTAGGTCTCGCCCAGCAGGTAGGCGGGGTGCAGATTGGCGAGCGCACCCTGGCGCTTGCCGATGGGGGTGCGAACGGCTTCGACGATGACGGGTTCCGCGGCCATGAGCTCGTCCTCTCCTCGCACTTCCGCTGGGGCGTCCCGGCACCCACGGAAGGAACTAGTACGCGTTCTAGTTCTGCAAGCAGTCTCATGAGGCTTACCCCCGGTACGCAAGGGGCGTGCACGCACCTTTCGCGTACCTCGTACGGGTCCCGCGCGCCGCACGAGCCCCCGATGGACCCTTGACGAACGGGCATCGGGCCGGGTGGAACCGTGACGGGCAACGGATCCAGCCACGCCTCTTGCCACTTGTAGAACTCGTTACTACCTTTCGGGCAACATCTGATGGGCCGTCAGGGAGTGGCCGTCAGAGAGTTCGCCGCCAGACCTGGAGTGGAGAGGTGCCCATGCGCTGCCCCCATCTGCCCGACGGTTTCGACTTCACCGATCCGGACCTGCTCCAAGCCCGGGTTCCCCACCCGGAGTTCGCCCTGATGCGGCAGACCGCGCCCGTGTGGTGGTGCACCCAGCCCGCCGGGATCTCCGGCTTCGACGACGAGGGCTACTGGGCCGTCACCCGCCACGAGGACGTCAAGTACGTCTCCACCCACCCGGAGCTCTTCTCCTCCAGCACCAACACCGCGGTCATCCGCTTCAACGAGACGATCAGCCGTGACCAGATCGAGGTCCAGAAGCTGATCATGCTGAACATGGACCCGCCGGAACACACCCGGGTCCGCCAGATCGTCCAGCGAGGTTTCACCCCCCGCGCCATCCGGTCGCTGGAACAGGCCCTGCGCAGCCGGGCCCGCTCCATCGTCGAGACGGCCCTCGCCGCCGCGGACGACGACGGCTCCTTCGACTTCGTCACCAACATCGCCGTGGAACTCCCGCTCCAGGCCATCGCCGAACTCATCGGCGTACCCCAGGAGGACCGGTCCAAGATCTTCGACTGGTCCAACAAGATGGCGGCGTACGACGATCCGGAGTACGCGATCACCGAAGAGGTCGGCACGGAGGCGGCCATGGAGATCGTCTCGTACGCGATGAATCTGGCGGCCGCCCGCAAGGAGTGTCCGGCCAAGGACATCGTCTCCCAGCTGGTGGCGGCGGAGGGTACGGGCAACCTCTCCTCCGACGAGTTCGGCTTCTTCGTGATCCTGCTGGCGGTGGCCGGCAACGAGACCACCCGTAACGCCATCAGCCACGGCATGCACGCGTTCCTGACCCACCCCGACCAGTGGGAGCTCTACAAGCGCGAGCGCCCGGAGACGACGGCCGAGGAGATCGTCCGCTGGGCCACGCCCGTGGTCTCCTTCCAGCGGACCGCCACCCAGGACCTGGAGTTGGGCGGTCAGCGGATCAAGAAGGGGGACCGGGTCGGGCTGTTCTACTCCTCCGCCAACAACGACCCGGAGGTGTTCGACTCCCCGGAGAGCTTCGACATCTCCCGCGACCCCAACCCGCACCTCGGCTTCGGCGGCGGCGGCCCGCACTTCTGCCTCGGCAAGTCCCTGGCCGTCATGGAGATCAACCTGATCTTCAACGCCATCGCCGACGTACTGCCCGATCTGCGGCTGCTGGAGGATCCGCGGCGGCTGCGCTCCGCCTGGCTCAACGGCATCAAGCAGCTACAGGTCGGCACGTCGGCCAACGGCTGACGGCGGCCGACCGGCCGGGGACCGGCCACCGGCCACCGGCCGCCGACCACCGGCCGCCGACCACCGACCAGCGACTGACGGCCGACCGCGAACCGCCCGCCGACGGCTGACGGCTGACCGCTGACTGCTGACCGCTTGCGATGTCCGGCGCTGGCTCATCCGCACGGGCCTCGCGGGGCCTCCGGGGCCAGCCGCGGGAGGCGTCGGGGCTGCGGGGATCATGACGTCCATGCATGCCCTGCTCTCCGGCTTCGCCCCCATCTGGACGCTCACCGCGATCGGTTACGCCGTCGCCCGCGGCGGGCTGCTCGGGCCGGCGGCGGAGGCCGTGCTCGGGCGGTTCGTCTTCCATGTGGCCATGCCCGCCGCCCTGTTCATGATGGTCTCCCGCGCCCGTCTCGGCTCTTTCGTGAACCCGTCGATGCTCGCCTTCGCCGCGGGCACGGTCCTCGCCTCCGCGGCCGGCTTCGCCGTGGCCCGGCGCTTCTTCGGACGCGGGACGGCGGAAGGGGCGATCAGCGGCATGGCGTCCGGCTATGTGAACTCCGCCAACCTCGGCATCCCGGTGGCGGTCCAGGTACTGGGGGACGCGTCGTTCGTCGCGCAGATCATCCTGTTCCAGGTGCTGCTCGTCTCCCCGGTGATCCTCACGCTCCTGGACCGCGGCACGGACCGGTCGAGCACGCACTGGAGGGCCGGGTTCCGCCGCGTGCTGACCATGCCGGTGCGCAACCCGATCATCATGGCCTCACTGCTCGGTCTGCTCGTCTCGGCCACCGGGGTGCGGCCGCCCCTCGCCGTGGCCCACTCGCTCGACCTGCTCGGCGCCGCCGCCGTACCCACCGCGTTGATCACCCTCGGGCTGTCGCTGCACGGCCGCCCGGACACGGCGGCGGCACCGGACACGGAGGCGGCCGAGGAGGGGGCGGCAGGGCCGGGGAACCGGCCGGAGGTCGCGACGGTGGTCGCCCTCAAGACCCTGCTGCAACCGCTGATCGCCTTCGCCGTGGGCGGACCGCTGCTGCTGGACCTGCCGGAGCACCAACTCCTCGCCGTGGTCCTCTGCTCCGCGCTGCCGACCGCCCAGAACGCCTTCATCTACGCCCGTCAGTACGGCCTGGACACCAGGCTCGCCCGTAACGCCGTGGTGGCCTCCACGGTGGTGTCGATGGCCACGCTGTCCTTCGCGACATGGGCCCTCGGACCTTCGCGGGGGTGAGCCGTTCGAGCGGCGGAGGGCCTGGTTCCGGCGGATGCCGGTGGGACGCGGCGATCGACCGCCGAAGGGCTACTGCTTGCCACCCGCCATCTCGCCGACCGCCTTTTCATCGGCGCCCTTCTCCGCGCCTTCCGTCCCGCTGTCCGCCGCGGCTCGCGCGCCCGTACCGGCTTCGGCGGCTCGCGCGCCCGTATCGGCCTCCGCGTCCTCCTTGCCCGCACCGGCCTCCGCATGCGGTTTCGCGTTCCCCGCCGTCACGGGTTGCAGCGCCCTGCGCCCCGACAGCAGATACGTCAGCCCGAAGCCCATCGACACGACCAGCGCACCGCCGACCGCGTCCAGCACCCAGTGGTTGCCGGTCGCCACGATCGCGGAGACCGTGAAGAGCGGATGCAGCAGGCCCAGCGCCTTCATCCACATCTTCGGCGCCAGCACGACGATCACCACGCCGCACCACAGCGACCAGCCGAAGTGCAGCGACGGCATCGCCGCGTACTGGTTGGTCAGCGTCGTCAGCGTCCCGTAGTCCGGCTTCGCGAAGTCCTGCACCCCGTGGACCGTGTCGATGAAGCCGAGTCCCGGCATCAGACGCGGCGGGGCCAGCGGGTAGAGCCAGAAGCCGACGAGCGCGAGGAGCGTGGCGAATCCGATGGAGCTGCGGGCCCAGCGGTAGTCGGCGGGGCGACGCGCGTACAGCACGCCCAGGATGGTCAGCGGCACGATGAAGTGGAACGTGGAGTAGTAGTAGTCGAAGAACTCACGCAGCCAGTTGATCTTCACGACCGCGTGGTTGGCCCAGTGCTCGATGTCGATGTGGAGCCACTGTTCGATGGAGTGGATCTGACGGCCGTGCTCCTCGGCGGTGGCCCGGCCCGCGGTCGCCGCCAGCCTGACCTGCGCGTACGCGGAGTAGACGACCCGGATGAGCAGAAGTTCCAGCAGCAGGTTCGGGCGGCTGAGGACCCGGCGCCAGAACGGCAGGAGCGGCACGCGTCTCCAGCGTGACGCTACGGGCTTCGCGTACACGGTGGGGATCGGCTGCTGCCAGTACGTCGAGGTGCGCGACAGGAACGGCGCCGCGCAGGCCGCCCCGAGCGCCGCGAGAAGCAGCACGTTGTCACGTACGGGGAGCAGGGCCCCGATGTTCGGCAGCAGCATCTTCCCGGGCAGCGTGATCACCAGCACCACGACGGCCGGCCAGACCAGCCGGTCGGCGGCCCGCTTTCCGACCCGGCCGACCACCGCGAGGAGCACCCACAGCAACTGGTGCTGCCACGCGGTCGGCGAGACGGCGACGACGACACACCCCGTCACGGCGACGGCGAGGAGCAGTTGGCCGTCCTGCGCGTAGCGCACGGCACGCCGCAGTCCGAGAAGCACGACGGCGGCGGCCAGGACGAGGAAGAGGACGATCTCCACCGGGCCCTCCAGTCCGAACCGGAGCAGCGCCCCGTGCAGCGACTGGTTGGCGAGGCTGTCCGGCCGCTCACCGAGACCGGCGCCCGCGACATGGTGCACCCAGTAGGTCCAGGAGTCGTGCGGCAGGGCGGCCCAGGCCACGGCGGTGCCGACGGCGAAGGTCGCCCCGCTCGTCGCGGCCGCCCTGCGGCGGCCGGTCAGCCAGAGCAGGGCCGCGAACAGCAGGACGGTCGGCTGGAGGGCGGCCGCGATGCCGATCAGGATGCCGGACGCCCGTTCGCCCCGGGCCACGAAGCAGCCGAGCAGGACGAGCAGGACGGGCAGGATGCTGGTCTGGCCGAGATACAGCGCGTTGCGGACCGGCAGCGACAGCATGAGCAGACTGATCGCCACGGGAGCGGCGAGGAGCGTCGTACGGCGGCTGACGGGTGCGGGCAGGGCGCGGGCCGCGACGATACCGAGGGCGGCGACGAGCAGCAGGGAACCGAACGTCCACGCGACCCCCAGCGCCTGCTCGGCCGAGGCGGTGAGTGGTTTCAGGACCAGCCCCGCGAAGGGCGTCCCGGTGAACCGGTCGGAGTCGTACAGGGACCCCGGCACATGCAGGACTCCGTTCTCACCGATCCATGTCTCCAGGTCGGTGAGTCGTTCGCCCGGTGGTTGCCGGAGCACCACCGTCATCTGCCGTACCGCCAGCACAGCCACGACCAGCCAGAGCACGATCCGGGTCATCCCGGTCCTCGTCTCCGCGTCCGTGGCCGCGTTACCGCGCACACTGTGATCCGCATTCGCCACGCTGCGCCGACCCTCCCGCCGTTCCATGCACTGCCCCTTCGACTCGGGGACGTGCGGATGAAGCCTCGCATTGCCCTATGAGGTAGACACAATCAACCCCCTCTTCGCCTGACTGTCACCGCACTTTTGTCCGAAAGAATGCTCGAACGACATGATCCACGCGGAACGGACAGGCGTGGGACCGGCGACAGCGGAGCGGGCGGGCGGCAGGCCGACACCCGGATCGCGTGACGTGCCGGGGTCGGTCCTCATGGACCGGTGTGCCCCCGCCTGCCGCGTAGGGGGCAGCGGAACCCCCGCCCGGCGCACGCCGAGCGCGAGGAGCTGTTCGGTGACGTGAACAGTCGTACGCAGGGTGAGGCGAGGGACCCCGAGCGGCTCCCGGCCCCAGCTCCCGGCCCCTGGCTCCCGCAGGACGAAATCCTTTCGTCATCCGCTCACGCGCTTGTCAGAATGAGCCACATGACGTGGATCGTGACCCCTGAACACTTCGACTCCCCCGACGCGGCCGTGCTGCGCCGGGACTACTACGACGAGGTGGCCAGCCGCTACTGGCAGCGGCCCGCCACCGCCGCGGAGATCGACGAGGGGCTCACCGACGACGGCGTCGACCTGCTCGTACCGCCGACCGGGCAGTTCGTCGTCGGCCGCTACGAGGGCAGGCCCGCGAGCTGCGCCGGGTTCGTGGTGACGGAACCGGACGCGGGGACGGGGGAGCTGACCCGGGTGTTCGTACGCCCCGAGTTCCGGGGCACCGGGGGCGGCGGGCAGCTGCTGGCGGCGATAGAGAACGCGGCGCGCGCGTTCGGGCTGCGGCAGCTCCGGCTCGACACCCGCAACGACCTGGTCGAGGCGCGCGGTCTGTACGCGAAGCACGGCTATCAGGAGGTTCCGGCGTTCCACCACCGCAAGTACGCGGAGCACTGGTTCGCCAAGGCGCTGTGACACGGGACGGGGTTCACGGGACGGGGTTCACGGGACGGGTTCCTGAGAGCGAGCGTGCCCACCGGGAAACAGGCAGGCCCACCGGAGAGCGGGGACGGTCCCGTCGCCCCTCACCTGTGCCCCGCCCGCGCGCCCGTCAGGCCGCATGGTCGCGGCGTGGTTCCGGCATGTGCGGCCGTTCCTTGCTCGATCCGCTCACCTCGGCGGTCAGCTCGGTGACCAGCCGGACGAGGTCGGTGGGCCGCTCCGGCCCCCACCAGTCGCCCAGCAGTTCGGCGAGCGAGTCCTCGCGGGCCTGGGCGAGCTGGACCACGGCCTCCGCCCCCTCGTCGGTGAGGACCATCTGCACCCCCTCGCGCCGGGCCAGACCGCGCTCCTCCACCTGGCGTGCCGCTTCGCTGATCACCCTGAGGGGTACGGGGGCGACATCGGCGAGCCGGGCGGGTTCGACGGTGCCGTGCCGCTTGATCCGGAGCAGCAGCCAGCTGGCCGCGGGCAACAGGTCGTAGCCCGCCCGCTCGGTGATCTTCACGTAGATCTCGCGGCGCCCCTCGCGGGTGGCGAGCACCGACAGGGCGCGGGCGCATTCGTCGTACGAGGAACGCTCCACCGGGTTCGACGCCAGGGTCTGGGTGGTGTCGGGGGCGGTCACCGAGCCCCGCAGCTTGTCCTCCTTGAGGAACCAGGTGAAGGCGAAGGCGACCAGGACGACGGGGGCCGCGTACAGGAAGACATCCGTGATCGAACTCGAATACGCGTCGAGGATCGCGGGGCGCAGATCGGCGGGAAGCCGGCCGATGGCCCGCGGGTCGGCGGCCAGCCGGTCCGCGCTGACCCCTGACGGCAGCGAACGGCCCTGGAGGGCGTCGGCGAGGTTGCCGCCCAGCCGGCTGGTGAAGATGGCGCCGAAGATGGCCACGCCGAACGAGGCGCCGATGGAGCGGAAGAAGGTCGCGCCCGAGGTGGCGACGCCCAGGTCCTCGTAGGTCACGGCGTTCTGCACGACCAGCACGAGGACCTGCATCACCAGCCCGAGCCCGGCTCCGAAGACGAAGAAGTAGACGCTCATCTCCAAGGTGGAGCTGGACGCGTCGAGGCGGTGGAGCAGCAGCAGACCGGCCGCGGTGAGGGCGGTGCCGGCGACGGGGAAGATCTTCCAGCGGCCGGTGCGGCTGACGAGCTGGCCGGAGCCGGTCGAGGTGATCAGCAGGCCGAACACCATGGGCAGCATGTGCACACCCGACATGGTCGGCGTAATGCCGTGCACCACTTGGAGGAACGTCGGCAGATAGGTCATCGCGCCGAACATCGCGAAGCCGACGACGAAGCTGATGACGGCGACGAGGCTGAAGGTCCTGATCCGGAAGAGCTTCAGCGGCAGTACGGGCTCCGCGGCGCGCCGCTCCACCACGATGAAGGCGATGAGCAGCAGCACGGCCAGTACGGAGAGGGCGATGATCTGCACCGATCCCCAGGCCCAGGTGTTCCCTCCGAGGGAGGCGACGAGGACCAGGCAGGTGGCGACCGAAGCGATGAGGAAGGTTCCGGCGTAGTCGATGGTGTGCTTGGTCTGACGGACCGGGATGTGCAGGACGGCCGCGATGGTGATCAGCGCGACGGCACCGATCGGCAGATTGATGTAGAAGACCCAGCGCCAGCTGAGCTGTTGGGTGAAGAAGCCGCCCAGCAGCGGTCCGAGGACACTCGTCACACCGAAGACCGCACCGAACAGGCCCTGGTACTTGCCGCGTTCGCGCGGCGGGACGATGTCGCCGACGATCGCCATGGACAGCACCATCAGGCCGCCGCCGCCGAGCCCCTGGAGGGCCCGGAAGCCGATCAGCTGGGGCATGTTCTGGGCAACGCCGCAGAGGGCGGAGCCGATGAGGAAGATGACGATGGCCGTCTGGAACAGCTTCTTGCGCCCGTACTGGTCGCCGAGCTTGCCCCAGAGCGGGGTCGCCGCGGTCGCCGCCAGCAGGTAGGCGGTGACGACCCACGACAGGTGGTCCAGGCCGCCGAGGTCGCTGACGATCGTCGGCAGTGCCGTGGAGACGATGGTCTGATCGAGTGCCGCGAGCAGCATGCCGAGCAGCAGTGCGCCGATGGCGACCAGAACGGTTCGCGTGGACCGTCCTTCGCCGGGAGCAAGGGGCGGCGGGCTCAGCTGCTGGGCCATGAGCATCTCCTCGGATCCGATACACCCCTATCCTTGCCGTTCTGTCCGTTTACGGCCTGCCGAGCGGCCCCAAAGCGTTGGGCTGCGCGGCGGCGGCCTGCATAATCGCAGCAGCTCTAGGGAGGGGACCCACTATGACCGGACATGCGTGCCCGGAGTGCGGCAGAGGACTCGCCGGACAGCAGCCGGTCACGGGGCAGGCGCCGCCGGGCCCGCGCGGCGGACCCGACGGATGTGTGTGCGGGGCGGGGGCCGCACGGCTCACCGGGGAGGAGCGGCGGGCCGCACGCGCCGCGGAGACCGCCGCGGCCGAGGACTTCGATCCGCTGCGGATCAGGCCCTACGTGCAACTGGGCGGCGACGGCACGGCTCCCGGCCGCCGGGGCTCCGGTGCCGCCCGCGACGGCGGCCGGGACCGGGGGCACGGCGAGGGCCATGAGGCGGCCACCGGCCCCGGCCCCGATGACGCCCGCCGCTACGGCGCGGGGCCCGGCCCGGTCCAGGGCCGTGCGGCACCCGGCACCGCGGACACCACGATGCCGCTGTTCCCGGACACCGGGATGCCGCGATTCCCGGCCGGCGCGCCGATGGAGGGCGCGGCGTACGAGGCGGGACGCGGAGCGGCGTACGGGGACATGGACGCGACGGCGGCGCAACCGCGGTACGCCGGGGGGCCGGACGGGGCCAACCGGCGCACCGCCACCTTCGGCGCCGTCACGGGGCCGGGCATCGACCCGGACGCCGACCCGGTCCAGCCCCGCCGCCGAGGACCGTTCACCGTCCTTGCCGTGGGGGTGGCCGTGGCCGCCGTGGTCGGCATCGCGGCGTTCGCCGGGGGGCTGTTCAGGGGGGACGACAACCAGGACGAGGCCCTGCCGGAGACGGCGGCGAGCGCCCCGTACGCGGGCGGCGGCCCGGCGGCTTCCGTTTCGGAGTCCGCAGCCGCCTCACCCTCGCCGTCCCGCTCGGCCCGGGTGTCGCCCTCGGCGTCGGCCACCGGGTCCGCGTCACCGTCGGGGAGCGCGGAGCCGACCCGTTCCGCCTCGGCGTCGGCCTCGCCGGCCACGCCCGCCCCGTCCCTCTCGGCAGCCACGAAGACACCGGGCGCACCGTCGGCCGCACCGCCCGCGCAGCTGACCGGCCCCACGCTGCGGCCCGGCGACCACGGCCCCGAGGTGGCCGAGCTCCAGAACCGCCTGAAGGAGGTCTGGCTCTACCAGGGGCCTTCGAATGCCGACTACACGGACCGGGTCGAGGAGGCCGTACAGGTCTACCAGTCGTACAAGGCCATCCGGGGCGACCCGGCGGGGGTGTACGGGCCGAACACGCGGCGGGCGCTGGAGGCGGAGACGAGCGGGCGCGGCGGGCACTGACGCACGGGGAGAGGGGCGGCGGGGCACTGAGGCACGAGGAGAGGGCGGCGGCGGGGCACTGAGGCACGAGGAGAGGGCGGCGGCGGGGCGGGATTCGCATTCCGGGGCAGCTTTTTGTATCGTGATGGAACAAAGTGGCCTCCGCTCGCACTCCCTGACCGGCGGGCGGGGCCGCTCTTGTACGCCACCCGCGTCGCCTCTCACCGGGGTGCACGCGAATCCCCCCGCGCTCAGGAGCCAGCCGATGTCGGCCACCGTCCTCACCGCACGCGCCCTCCTTCTGGACATGGACGGCACCCTCGTGAACTCCGACGCCGTGGTGGAACGCTGCTGGCATCGCTGGGCGCTGAAGCAGGGCCTCGACCCGGTGTCCGTACTCAAGGTGGTCCACGGCCGGCAGGGGTACGCCACGATGGCCGTCCTGCTCCCGGACCGCCCCATGGAGCAGAACTACGCGGAGAACCGGGTCATGCTCGCCGAGGAGACCGCCGACGTCGACGGTGTCGTCCCGATCGGGGGCGCGCCCGCCTTCATGGCAGCACTCTCCACCCTCCCGCACGCGCTCGTGACCTCGGCCGACGAGGCGCTCGCCCGCGCCCGGATGACGGCGGCGGCCCTGCCGATGCCCGCCGCCCGCGTCACGGCCGAGCAGGTCGGCGCCAGCAAGCCGGACCCCGAGGGCTTCCTGAAGGGCGCGGCCGAGCTGGGCTTCGACGCGGCCGACTGCATCGTGTTCGAGGACTCGGAGGCGGGTGTCGCGGCCGGCCGGGCAGCCGGCATGCGCGTCGTGGGCGTCGGCCCGCGCGCCGCAGCGCTCTCCCCGGACGCCCATGTCGAGGACCTGACGCAGATCCGGGTGGAAGCCGCGGACGACGGTTCGATACGCCTGCACATCAGCGCCGCCTGACGGCCACCCGCGCTCCTCCCCGCTCCCCCTCCCGGGCCTTCGCGGGCTCTCCCGGGCTCAGTCGCGGGCCCTCCCGGACTCAGTCCCGGTGCAGCCGTCCTCGCGCCACCAGCTCCAGCACCAGCGCGACGGCCACCACCTGCACCGCCATCAACGCCACGAGCACGAACAGCTGCACGGCGCCCGCCTCCACAGGTGAGGCGCCGCCCAGCAGCATGCCCACGAACGCCCCGGGCAGGGTGACGAGCCCCACGGTCCGGGTCTGATCGAGCCCCGGCAGCAACGCGTCCGCCGCCGCGGGCCTGGCGATCTCCAGCCGGGCGTCCCGGTCCAGCAGCCCGAGCGCCATCCCCGCCTCCACCTCCCCGTGCCGGGTCCCGAGCTCGTCCAGCGCGCGCCGGCCACCGAGCACCGTGGCGGTGAGCGCGCCCCCGATGAGGATGCCGGTGATGGGGATCAGGGCGATGCCCCGGACCTGGACCAGCCCGGTGAGCAGCAGGACGCCCACCACCGGCAGCACCCCGGCACCGATCGGCAGGGCCGCCCAACGCCAGCTTGGATTGCCCGTGATCCGGCGCCCCGCGGTCCACACCGCCACCACGAACATCAGCGCCACGAAGCCGAGCAGGGGCGCCAGGGAGTGGACGACCCAGCCGATGACCAGGGAGACCACGCCGAGTTGAGCCGCGGCCCGCAGCCCGGCGACGACGATCTCGCGCGAACGGCCCAGCGAGGCCCACGCGGCGACGACGGCCGCGAACGCCAGAAGCAGGGCGAGGACGACCCCGAGCGTGATGGTGACCGGTAGCAGCACGCGGCCACCCTATGGCCGTCCCGCGGAACCGGAAGACCGCGGAACCGGAGGACGGCAGGACCACCGGACCGCCCGTACGCCGGAAACACTGACCCCCGGAGCACCGGACCGTCAGGACGGCCCAACCACCATCAAGGCGACGTGAACCGCCGGACCGTCGGTCAACGGATCATCAACTCCCATACCCACCAAGACCCCACGCCGATCAGCACAAACTTCGGAGTGAACGTCAGACCGAACCGCATGACCCCTTGATGTGACGTGCGCATGTCGCCACCCTGTTACCTGGCGCCCCCCTCACAGAAACCTGGCGCCGCCACGATGGCCGGGCTTCACAGGCCGCCCGTCCAAGGTCCCCCCACATCAAGGGAGTTCGCATGTCTGGTGTCTACGCGCGTCGTATCGCCGTCGCCGCTGCATCCGCCGCACTCGCCGCCACCTCCGCACTGCTCACCGCGCCGACCGCGCAGGCCGCCATGCCCACCCCGGTCAGCGCCGCCACCGCCCGCACCTACCTCGGCGAACTCACCGTCGGGGCGGAAGGTTCCTCCAGCGGCTACAGCCGTGACAAGTTCCCCCACTGGATCACCCAGTCGGGCGCCTGCAACACCCGCGAAGTCGTCCTGAAGCGCGACGGATCGAACGTCCAGCAGGACTCCAGCTGCGCGGCGGTCAGCGGCAGTTGGTACTCGGAGTACGACGGTGCCACCTGGACCGCCGCCTCCGACCTGGACATCGACCACATGGTCCCGCTCGCCGAGGCCTGGCGTTCCGGCGCGAGCGGCTGGACCACGGCCCAGCGCCAGTCCTTCGCCAACGACCTGACGCGCCCGCAGCTCATCGCGGTCACGGACAACGTCAACCAGGCCAAGAGCGACAAGGACCCGGGCGAGTGGCTGCCGTCGCGCAGCGCGTACCTGTGCACGTACGCGCGCGCCTGGGTGCACGTGAAGCACTACTACGACCTGAGCGTCGACGCGACGGAGAAGAGTGCGCTCCAGTCGGCCCTGAACAACTGCTGACCCACCGGGCAGAGCGGGCGGCACCGGCGCCACGGGCCCGGTAGTCCGCACCGCCGCCCGCATCGCCGCCCCGCACGGTGAACCGCCCCGCACGGCGGCGGATCACCGTGCGGAACCGTTACGCCTCCCCTCGGCGTTCCGTACCGTACGGGCCATCCGCCACGGGGCCCGCCCGTGACCGGATCACCCGTCACGGCGGTACGAGGAGGGCACCACATGGCCGGGCTGCGCCTGGGACCACTGCTGCGGTACGTCGACTGGGAGACAGGCTCCAGCGCGACCGTCTGGGTCGAGACCGACCGCCCCTGCACCGTCGAAGTCCGGTGCGCGGACGGGGCGTCGGGCTCGTCCCCGACGTTCGCGGTCGCCGGACACCACTACGCGCTGGTGGTCGTGACGGGGCTGACGCCCGGCTCGACGACGGCGTACGAAGTACTGCTCGGCACCCGGCGGGTGTGGCCGCCCGAGGAGTCCCGTTTCCCCGCGAGCACGATCACCACCCCCTCCGTCGAGGGCGGGGGTGCGGACGGGACGGGGGCCGGGCAGCGGGACGTCCGGGTCTCCTTCGGCTCCTGCCGCTGGGCGGCCGCCCCCGCGGGCGGGCGTGACCCCGTGGGCCCGGACGCCCTCGACACCCTGGCCGGACACCTCGCCGCCGACCCCGACGCCGTACGCCCCGACGTCCTGCTGCTCCTCGGCGATCAGGTGTACGCCGACGAGACGTCCCCGGCGACCCGGCGCCGGATCGCGGCGCGCCGCGATCCGAACGAGCCACCGGGCGCGGAGGTGGCCGACTACGAGGAATACACGCACCTGTACGACGAGTCCTGGCGCGACCCCGAGGTGCGCTGGCTGCTCTCCACGGTCCCCAGCTGCATGATCTTCGACGATCACGATGTCATCGACGACTGGAACACGAGCGCCGCCTGGCAGACGGACATCCGGTCCACCCCCTGGTGGCACGAGCGGATCGTCAGCGGGCTGATGTCGTACTGGGTCTATCAGCACCTGGGCAACCTCTCCCCCGCCGAGCTGGCCCGGGACCCGTTGTACGCGGCGGTCCGGGCCACACCGGACGGCACCGAACCGCTGCGGCTCTTCGCCGCCCGGACGGACGCCGACCCCGCCCTCACACGCTGGAGCTACCGACGTGTTTTCGGCCGAGTACGGCTGCTGATGGTGGACACCCGGGCGGCCCGTGTTCTCGACGAGCGGCAGCGGGCGATGCTCGACGCCGACGAGGCCCGCTGGCTGCGGGAGGAGGCCCTCGCCGACCCCGGTTCGTACGACCATCTCCTGATCGGCAGCTCGCTGCCGTGGCTGCTGCCACCGCTCATCCATGACGCCGAGAGCTGGAACGCCGCACTGTGCCGCGGCGAGCGGGGCGAGCGCTGGGCGCGCCTCGGCGAGAAGCTGCGCCGGGCGTCCGACCTGGAACACTGGGCGGCATTCCCGGAATCCTTCCGCCAGTTGACGGAGCTTCTGCGGGAGGCGGGGAGCGGCCCGGACGCCCCTGCGACGATCTGCGTGCTTTCAGGTGATGTGCACCATGCGTACATCACCGAGCCCGAGTGGCCCGCGTCCACCCCGGGCGGCCCCCCGGACGCCCGCATCCTCCAGCTGACCTGCTCTCCTGTCCACAACTCGATTCCCGCCACGATCAGGACGGGGTTCCGTTTCGGCTGGAGCCGCGCGGGCCGGCGGCTCGGCCGGGTGCTGGCACGGCACGGTCGCACGGGCACGCCGCCGGTGCGCTGGCGGAAGTCGGGCGGCCCCTGGTTCGGCAACCAGTTGATGACGCTCACGCTCCATGGCCGGAAAGCTGCGCTGACATTGGTTCAGGCCAGAGAGAACACCGCAGGTTCCCAGCTGGAGACGGTTCTGGAGCGATCGCTCACCACCGAGGAGTAGTCGATTTTCAGACAGTCGACAGAATGTTGAACTTGCAAGCACTGGTGAGGTCTCCCTAACCTGGTGCGCTCAATCGGTTCACGTCCCCACCAGACCGAAGGAGCCCTCCCCCCATGCTCGAATCGCTCAACCGGGCCCAGCCCTACTCGATCAGCCTGTTCCGCCTCGTCGTCGGCTTCCTCTTCGCCTGCCACGGCGCCGCCTCACTCTTCGGAGTGCTCGGCGGCGCCATGGGCGGCGGGACCCTGCCGGCCGGCACCTGGCCGAGCTGGTACGCGGCCCTGATCCAACTGGTCTGCGGCACCTTGGTCGCACTCGGCCTCGGCACCCGTGCGGCCTCGTTCCTCGCCTCCGGCTCCATGGCGTACGCGTACTTCACGGTGCACCAGCCGAACGCGCTGTTCCCCCTGCAGAACGGCGGCGAAGCGGTGGTCTTCTTCTGCTGGGCGTTCCTCCTGCTGGTCTTCACGGGCCCAGGCGCCCTGGCGCTGGACCGGCTGTTCTCCGCACGGGCCGCTCGCGTACGCAGCGACGAGCGCCCACGCGAGCACGCACCGGCCGTCACGGCCTGACCCCATCCCCGCATGCGGCGCCCGGCTCCTCCGCGACGGCGGGGAGGAGCCGGGCGCGCCTACGGGCACCCGCCCACCCCCGCTCCCGGCCGGGCGGTCAGCCGCGGATCAGCCTTGAGCCCGAGTGCGCCTCACACCCGCCCGTACGATCCGAACGGCACCGTGAAGCAGGCGGCCCGCTCCCCCGCGCCGCCGGCCGCGTCGTGAATGATCACCGACCTCGCCCCGCCCTCCCGGAAGCCCCAGCCGTGCCGGGCCCACGCCGAACCGTTCCCGTGCCGGTCCGTCCGGAAGTCGAGCCAGACCTCGTTGTCCGGGTCCGCGGTCGCCGAGGCGCGGTGCTGGTAGTGCGGCCCCGCCGCCTTCGGATCGGCGCCACAGGGCGCGGTGTGCACATGCATCCCGTAGACACGGTTCGGGACGAGCCCGCGCAGCCGCGCCGCGACCCGGGTCCCGAAGTAGTCCGACCGCTGCTCGACGGCGATACGGGCGGCCGCCGGGACGAGCTCCATGTCATAGGTGACGGCACTGGAGGGAACGAACGCGTTCGGCGGGGAGAAACGTCCCTCGACCCGCATGTCGAACCCCCGCCCTCCGACGCCACCGCCCGGACCGGCGCCCAGCGTCCCTCCGGCCCCGGCCCGCTGCGCTCCCCCGCTCCCTTCGGCCCCGCTGACACCACCGGTCAGCATCACCAGGGCCGCGGCTGCCGCCAGCGCCCCCGATCCCGCCCGTCCCACCCGTACCGCCGCTCGTACCGTCATCCGCTGCTCCTCGCTCTCGCCGGACCGTTTCCTCCCGGCCCTAACGACGGCGCACTCCCCGAGGTGTACGTGAGCTGCACAACATCACCCGCACTTGGTGATCTCCGGGTAAACAGCGGGCGTACGCTGTACAGCTGACCCTGCCGCCCCTGCCGCTCCCCTGCGACGTCGCGGCGTCGACACGAATCGGGGAGTAGTAGGTGCTTGAGAGTGTGGGCGCGCTGACCAGCAGCCCATGGATCTACGCGGTGGTCGCCCTCTCGGTGCTCCTGGACGTCTTCGTGCCCCTCCTGCCCAGTGGTGTCCTGGTGATCACGGCCGCGACGGCCGCCGCCGCGGGCTCCACCACGGTCAACGGCGCCGCCGGTGAAGCGACCCAGCAGGTGCCGTCGCTGCTCGTGCTGACCCTGAGCGCGGCCACCGCATCGGTGCTCGGCGACCTCGTCGCGTACCGCCTCGCCTGGCGCGGCGGCGACCGGCTGGACCGGGCCATCGCCCGCTCACGCCGCCTCACCACGGCTCAGGAACGTCTCGGCGCGGCACTCAACCGCGGCGGCGGCGCGCTCGTCGTCATCGCCCGTTTCGCCCCGGCGGGCCGTTCCGTCGTCTCCCTGGGCGCGGGCGCCGCCCACCGCAAGGCGAAGGAATTCCTGCCGTGGTCGGCGCTGGCGGGCGTGGCCTGGGCCGGCTACAGCGTGGGGCTCGGCTACTTCGGCGGCCAGTGGCTGGGGGCGACCTGGTTCGGGACGGCTGTCTCGGTGCTGGCCCTGTTCGTGGCGGGCGCGCTGGCGGCGCTCCTCATGCGGCGCCCGGCAGCGGCGGCGGCAGCCGCAGTCGCGGCCGTACCCGCCCAGGCACCGGCCACCGTGTCCCCACCGGTATCGGCGCCCGCCGGTCCCTGACGAGCACCCGCCCCGTATCTCCCCGAGCGATCACCCTCTGGCGGCGCCCCTGACCTCCAGGCCGTCGAGCAGCTTCATCGTGGCTGCCGTGATCTCGTCGACGGCCCGGTCGAAGACCTCCCGGTTGTGCGCGGCGGGCGCACGGAACCCGGACACCTTGCGCACGTACTGAAGGGCAGCGGCGCGCATGTCCTCCTCGGTGGCCTCTTCGGGGATGGCTGGCGGACGAAGGGTCTTGATACTGCGGCACATATCTCCATTGTGTACCGCGTCACTGACAACACCCCGGCCCGCGTCACCGCCTGCGCACAACACGGTCACGGAGCGTTGACGGTGACGATGTGGCCCTGGACATCGACCGTGAGGGCAACGCGCTCGACGCGATTCGTGACGGCCAGCCCCAGCCACACGACACCCCACACGAGGCAGGAGAAGACGGTCAGGAAGGCATGCAGCACATGGTTCACCGGCTGCCCGCGCACGAGCACGACCTGTGTCCCGGACCGCGACTCCACCCGCCACCCGCTCGCGATCCGCTCACTGACCACCCAGTCGAGGATGAGACCGCGCTGCACGTCGTCGGGCGGCTCACCGACGTAATAACCAGGAGGCGGCTCGATCGAGACCCACCCCCGCGACGCACGTCGAGGCTTCACGGGGCTCACCTCCAGGTGTCGAGGTCGCCGCCTCGCCATTCGATCAAGTGCGGCTGGTCCAGCTCCACGACCCGATCCGCACCCGACGCCAGCCCCGCCTCCCGCAGAAGCGCGGCCACATCACCCCGCCCGTGCGCCAGCCCGACGATCTGACCACGCACGGTGACCCGCCGCCCACCGGTCGGCGAGGGCGGATGAACGATCACAGGCGGATGTCCGGCCATGCCTCCACGGTGCCCCGCCCACAGCCGGACCGCATCCCGACGGGGACGACGCGATCACGGACGGGGGTGTTCACGGGGTGCTGCGGGGCACCAGGGACGGGCGCCTCGCACCACGGCAGATCTCAGACCGCGGCCGGACCGGCCCCATGCCGCGCGTAGACCCGCCTCATCTGATCGATCCAGAACTCGTCCTTCTCGTCCCTCGACGCACTGAGGGGCAGCAGCCGGAGTTGCTTGGCCAACTGGTAGAAACCGGGACCGGCGTCGTTGGCGCTCAGATAGTTCACGAGAGCGGAGATCATGAGCGGCGGCTTGGAGGGCGAGAGCTCCTGGTCCCGCTCCACGATCAGCCCCAACAGGTACCCCATGGCGGCCCGTTCGTCGGCACGCTCGAAGTCGAAGGTCCTGCAACCGGTTCGCCTGCTCAAAGTGACGTTGAGCTCGGTGTACGAGGTCGTCTTGCGAAGTTTCGCCCGCTCGACGAGGAACTCCCGTCCGGCACCGACGAGTAGATCCCACTCACTGTCCGCGCGACCATATGCAGGCATCCTGCCCCCTCCGAGCCCTACAGATCCGTACGCGGAAGGTACAGGGGCGGCGAACGGCCCACAACGAGACGTAATCCAGGGGTGGTTGCTGTGGCGGCGCTGAACGCTCTCGAATCGAGGCGACCCGCCCCCTGCTCCTACGCCGATGGCCGCTCCCGGGCAGGCAGACCCAGCTCCGCCCTCGCCGCGTCTTCAATCGCACGCCCGCACTCAATCGCTTGAGCAACCAGCCGATGACGGTATGCCACTCTTTCCGTCTCGCTGTCGTACGGCTCGTGCTCCACGTTCCCCACCAACTCCATGGCATCGTCGATCGCCGCCTGTAGCGCCCGGTCGGCGAGGAATCGCGCCTCGTGAAGCTGGTCGCGGTAGGCACCGCATGCGTCGTTCAGCGGCGAGTCGGGATCGTCCCGGCGCTGCCCGAACGTGATGAGAGGGACGATGTGCACGACGAAGTTGCCGCTGGTGCGGACCAGAGTGGAGTACTTCTCCCTGCGCAGATCCGTGAGCCAATGGGCATGCTCGGCCGCAGCCTGTTCCTGGACCTGACGCCGTGTAGCGGCAGCCGTGCTCTCGGCCGCGATCCGAGCCCCTCGAACGGCGGCGTACCCGCCCGCCGCCGCACCGCCGAGCGCACCGGCCATGCCCACAATTCCCGCGACGAGAGCGGCGACCCCTTGATCCATGGGGCAAGTGTGCCGCCGCGCCGGGGATGATGCTGCGATTCTCATGGCCGGGTCGCGCAGGGCCAGTTCAAGAACACGATCCCCCGCGTGCGCGGGGATGGCCCCTTCCGGCGACGTGGAGAAGATCGGCCCGTTCGGATGGTCCCCGCTTCTGCGGGGTTGGCCCCTTCGGGCGGAGGGGGCCTTTCGCGCGTCAGGCGTCGACCGTGGCCACGGTGAGGCGGCCTTCCTGCTGCTCGGCCCAGGCCGCGTGCTCCAGTGCGATCAGTTCGGCGGTGAGTTCGATATTCGCCACGGGCCGGATCGTACGCCGCTGATCAGGGGTTGAATGGCTGCGCCTCGTGTGCGGCGGCGATCTGATCGATCCGGGCCGCCAGGTCGAAGTCGGCCTCGGTGAGCCGGTGCCCGGCGTCATGCGTCGTGATACCGAAACGGACGTGATCCCACCGCAGATCGATGTCCGCGTGGTGGCCGATCAGGCGCTCGATGTCGGCGACGTGCACAATCATCGCGATGCCGCCGTGGTAACGGATTCCGAACCGGCGCGTGATCTCGTTCCCGTCGCGCACCCACCCCGGTAGTCCGGCCAGCCGCGCGGCGATTTCCTCATCCGTGAGCGGGTCCATGGCCACGATCAGCTCCTATCAGTCACGGGTGCCAAAACCTCCGTCAGGTCCCGGCCGACCGGTGCATCCTGCCACGGGCGCATCGTCCGCTCCAGGGTGACCAACTCCCCGCGCATCCGCGCCGATCGCGTCTCTACGGCGATCGTCGCCACCGTCCGGGCGATCTCCACCGCCTGATCCGGCTCCTGCGCGGCAGCCGCTGCGGTCGCCTGCCGGGCCAAGTACACCCCGCGGTCCCGGCGGGCCGTTTCCGGCACCCCGTCCAGGACCTGCGCCCACAGTGAACCGGCCTCCACGCCGAGCCCGAGGCGTCCGTAGCAGGTGGCCCGTTGCACCTCCAGGTATCCGGGAGTCCGCCGGCAGGCGTTACCCCACGGCAGGTCGTCATCGACGCGGGGCAGTAGCCGGTCGGCCTGGTCGAGCAGCTGGTCGACGGCCCGCCGCTCCCCGACGAGGCTTGCCCCGTGGGCCTGCTGCTGCATCGCCATGATCCGCACCTTCGGCATCAGCCGGTCCGAGTCGTCAAGGGCGGCCTCGCACAGGTCGACGACCGCTTGTCCGTCGCCAAGGTCGGTACGGACCTGCGCCTGGTTCACCAGCGAATACCCGATGAGATGCGGGTCCCTGGACCGTATGGCGATCTCCTGCGTGATCCCGCGCCAGAAGCTCGCACCATCCATATCGCCGGCGTCTTGGTACAGCCAACCGACGAGCGCCGCATAGGCGGCACCCGCGCGCAGCAGGCTTTGGCGCGTCTCGCCCTTCGCGGACCGCACCAGCTTGTCGATCAACTGGTACTGGGCGGACACCGTACCGATCAGGTCATGGGGGCCGAGGAACATGTCGGCCCGGTAGTGCCCTTCCAGCTGCTGCTGGAAGTAGTCGACCAGAGCAGGGTCGACATGCTGCGGCGCGACCGGTCCGGCAACGAGTGCGGCGGCGGTCACGGAGGCAAAGGTGCGGCGACTCACCTGTTCCTCTTCGTGGTGCTCGGGCCGGATCCAGCCCGGCGGGGTGGTGAAGCCCAGGTCCTCGGGCCAGCGGCCAAGGGCGTCATGCAGCACGATCGCTGTCTCCTCCGCCGGCCACCCGGGACGGTCGCCTTCCCACCGGCGCCACGTCCGCGCGGACACGGTGAACTGGCGGTCGTCCAGGAGTTGCTGCCCGTGCTCGGTGACCGTGGTTGCGGCGGCCTCGACAGTCCTCCAGCCGCGGCGGAGGCGGGCGCCGCGCAGCGCGTCGTTGCGGCCCATGAGTCCAGTGTGGGGTGTCATCGTTCGCGCTCCCAGCCATGGCCGCCACGTGGCCACGCGTGGCCATCCGACGACCTATTACCTACTTGGCGTGCGCACCCATCATCGAGGGGTGACAGCGGGCTGTGCAGCGAAACGGCTGGAAGCCCCCCTCTATCAACACAGGGAGCTTTCGTGTCTGCACCCGTAGAGATGCCGCTGCCCAGCCCCGAGCCTCTCTCTGATGCTCAGCAGCGCGGCGCCGCGTGCGTGTGGTGCGCGGCGCCGCTCGGCACTGACCTGGGTGTCGACCTCGGCGAGCAGCGGGTCACTCCCGCTACCGGTGCCGCGTACGCGTGGTTTCCCCGTGAGTGTGTGGATGTGCTGGCGTGCTCGGTGCGGAGGGCGGCCCGGTGATGGCGCCGACGCGGCGGCGGACCGGGTTCCCGCCGCCGGAGCGCGCGTATCTGGCCTATCTCGGGCACACCCTCGCGTGTGCCACCTGCCGTACGGGAGCGTTCTGCGGGACGTTCATACGGCTCGGCCGCGCCTGGCGGGAAGCACGCCGATGAACACGCCCATCGGGTACGGGTACTGCTGGGCCGAGAACCCCGGCACCTACGCCCGATGCACCCAGCCCCCCGGCCACACCGGCCCCCACTACGACTGGCGCCCCCAGCGAGCACAGGGAATGGCCGAACACCCCGGACGGCGTGGGGAGGGGGTCCGAGTGAAGTGTCACCACAGCGGCGGCGTCCACGACTTCCCCGTCGAGACCGAGGACATGGCCTGCTGCCCCGAACACGGGATCACCCTCCTGTGGCACGGCCAACCGATCACGAACACCGAACTGGCCCAAGCGGCAGCCGCCGGGGCCCGGCTCGATGACGTGCTGGCACTGGCCGAGCAGCTTCGCGGCGACACGCACAGCGCCCCCTGCCGCGCAGCACAGCAACCCCACCTCGCCGACGGCCACGACCACTGCCGGCGCCCCGACTGCGCCTGCCCCTGCCACACCACCTGAACGGAACCACCATGCACAGCGCGACGCTTCCCACCCCGACCGCGAACGACGAAGGCGGGCAGGGCTGCTCCGGATGCGGCACCACGAAAGGTGGCTGCCACGACCCGAACCGGCACGGACTCCGGTGACCGGCCGGGCCACTCGCGTCGATCCGGTTGTACGTAACCCGGTTCATCGCGATGCGCAGGGCTGCCTCCTCCTGCGTCAGACCAGTAGTGAGGCGGGCAGCGCGGATGTGGTCTCCGATGGCCCGATGACGGGTGAAGGGATGGCCGCGTCGTTGTGGCGCCGAATTCAGCTGCTGATCTGCGCTGTTGTCGCCATCTCATGGGAGAGATTCGGGAGATGCAGCCCTGTAGTGGGGAAGTAGCCAGTGTGTAGTCAGAGCGGTGGCGAAACGTAGGAATGACAAATCCCCAGGTCACGTACGCCCTGACCTGGGGATTCACCTTTACCTTGGTCGGCGCGGACGGTTTCGAACCGCCGGCATCTGCTTTGTGAGTTCGCCCCCAGCCCGCTTCCGCTGGTGTCGTCGGCTGGTGCGGCGGACGGACCGAGTGGCTGACGTACGCTCCCGGCCGATGTCGTTGATGTCGGTGGCATCACAGCGGACTTCCCGAAGCACACGGGCGGTTCTGGCCTTTGCCTCAGAGCCAGTCGAAGCAACCCCATGCGCGTGGGCTGCCTGGAATGAGGTCACGAAGCCTGTGTCGCCTTCTTGAAGACTTCGAACACGGCCAGGTAGTTCTTGCCGCTGTAACCCTCGGAGATCGCCTGCTCGGCGATCGTCTTCATCAGCCGGGGCTGGTCGGAGTGAATGCCCTGCTCCACACAGGTGCGGGTGATGTGTTCAAGCGCGTTGAGGTTCATCTCCATGGTTCCCACGTCGCCGGGGTAGTTGCTTTTGTCCAGGTCGGGAGCCTGCTCGGTGAGGGTTGAGTCCACCACCGAGGGCATGAACCAATTGAGGGCGAGATCGGCGAAGGTGACCGCCGATACGTTGGCTGACCCGACCAGCGCCGTGGCGTGCAGAAAGCCGTTCATGGTTGCGTACATCATGCCGAGCAGTGCCGCGTTGTACAGCACCGCCAGGCTGGGGTCGGAGCCCAGGTACCGGGGGTCGCCCATCCTCGCCAGCGTCGCCCGGTGCTCGTCGAAGACATCCTGTGAACCGCTGTAGAGGAAGACGGACTCAGGGTGCCCGACGAGCGGCGGCGGCACCATGATCGCGCCGTCCAGATAGCCCATGCCTCGCTCGGTTGCCCAGCTGACCGCAGCGTGCGCCTCATTCGGCGTACCGGAGTTGAGGTTCACCATTACGCGGCCCTTCAAGGCGCTACCAGCGGAGCCGAGGACCGCGTACATCGTCTCGTAGTCCTTCAGGCACATGATCGTGACAGGGCTCGCGGACACCGCCTCGGCGACGGTCCCGGCGCGGTGGACGCCCTTGGTGACGAGGCTGTTGGCCTTCTCCGGGGTGCGGTTCCAGACGGTCGTGGGGTGGCCGTGTTCCAGAAGCGTCTCGGCGAGGGCGAGGCCCATAGGACCGAGGCCGATGACGGTAACGGGTGCGTGCTGCGGGCTTGCTGATTGCTGGTTCGTCATGCGGAATAGACTGCTGTCTCACATCGGTGTGAGAGTCAACTGAATGTGGGGGTCGTCACTTGCGCATGGGGGAGCTCTCCCGGCGGACGGGGGTCAGCCAACGCCTGCTGCGTTATTACGAGGAGCAGGGGCTGCTCGAACCATCGCGGCGGCCAAGCGGATATCGCGAGTTCACGGAAGAGGACATAGCCACAGTGCGGGGCATCCGCATGCTGCTTGGCGCCGGTCTCAACACCGCCACGATCGCCGAACTGATGCCCTGCATGGTCGATGACGGGCAGACCCTGGCGCCGGCCTGTTCCGGCATGCTGCCCGACCTGAACCGGGAACGTGAACGCATCGACGAGGCAGTGGCCGGCCTGTTGGCCGCGCGGGACACGCTGGACGCCGTCATCGCCGCCACGGCTCCGACCGGAGGCGGCGACCCGGAAGCCTGCTACGCGGCCGGTGCCGCAGAGCGGCCCGGCGACGCCACTGCGGTACCGCTCGGCATCAGGTCTGACTAAGGGCTGTCCCGTAATCCTTGGTGGATCAGCGCACGGTGTCGGACGCGGTGCATCGCAAGGCGGAGGGACGTCCGCATACGGGATGTATTCGGGCGTTCCGTGCTCGTGCTTCGAAGAAACGTCAGAAATGGAACACGTTGCCCAGCCAGAGCCGGTCAGTTCTCAACTGAACTGGAATTGACCCATCGCTTCTCCCCTCCTGCGATCGTCTGCGAAGACGGTACAGCGGGCCGAAGGCAGGAGCGCGGGCGCAGCCAGAGCCGGGAAGCGCGCCCGGCGGAGCGCAGCCGGGTGCCTTGATCAGGTAGAGAAACCTGCAACAGCTCCCGATGGCCGGAGGTGACGTCTTGGCAGCTCCGCGCGGGCATGGTGCGCTGCTGCGCGCCCCGGCTGACCGCCGCCGGCGTCGCTCCCCGCGTCGTGATGGAGATCCTCGGGCACAGTCGGGTCGCGGTCACGTGAACCTCTACGCCCACGTCGTGCGGGACACGCAGCGTGAGGCCGTGAGCCACCTCGACCGCATACTGAGGCGGCAGCGTCCCGACCGTGGCTGACCGCACCCGTTGATGCCAGAAGTAGACGCCGAAGGCCCCCAACCATGATCGGTTGGGGGCCTTCGTACTGGTGGGCGCGGACGGTTTCGAACCGCCGACATCTGCTTTGTAAGAGCAGCGCTCTACCCCTGAGCTACGCACCCGTGGATGAGGCAACAGCGTACATGGCTCAGGGCCCCCGCTCACAAACCGGTTCCGTGGGCCCGGTGCTGGCGGTTCTGTGGGAGGGCGCATGGGGGCGGCAGGGGGGATATCCCCACCCCGGAGACGGTAGCCGTCCGGATTCTCGTCGGGGGCGGCGGTGCATACGGTGAAGCCGCACCGGTCACGCGGGACGTGCCGGGAAGCCGCGCCGGTCGCGGCGGCGCATCGGGCAGGACCAATCCGACCGCATCACCTGGGGGACCGATCACCGTGGAATTCCGTACACGTGCTCACCGCGCTACCCGTGGCATCAGCGGCACCCGTGGGGGCGGTGTGCCCTTCCGGGGGCGTGGGGCCCGGAAGGGGCGGGCGGTTCTCGTCGGTGGTGGGGCCGTCCTGATCGCCGTGGCGCTCAGTGGCTGTGGGACCGACGTCGACAGTGCCCCGGTCGAGCGCAAGGCGTTCGGCATCGAGGGCCGGACGCTGACCGTCGTGTCCGAGAACTCCACCATCGAACTCGTACCCGCCGACGTGGAACAGGTCGAGGTGGAGCGGCAGGTCGACGGGTGGGTGGTGCTGGGCAGCGGGCCCAACGCCTCCTGGCGGATGGTGGACGACACCCTGACGCTCAAGGTGACGTGCGACGCCCTGACCAGCAACTGCGACTCCCTGCACCGGGTGAAGGTGCCGCGCGGGGTGAGCGTGAAGGCGGGCTCGGACAACGGGCGGGTCAGCGCCGCCGGGTTCGATACCCCGCTCGACCTCTCCTCCGACAACGGCGGAGTCGTCGTACGGGACTCGCGCGGGCCCCTGAAGCTGGTGAGCGACAACGGTTCCGTCGTCGCGGAGAGGATCTCCGGCACGTCCGTGATCGCCCGGTCGGACAGCGGCTCGGTCCGGCTGGGGTTCAGCACCGTGCCGGATCTCGTGGACACCGTCAGCGACAACGGGGGCATCACCATCGACCTGCCGCCGGGGAAACGGGCGTACGCCGTGAACGCCTCGGCCGACAACGGCGACGTCTCCGTGCAGGTGGCCCGCAGCGACAGCAGCCCGCACGTGGTGAAGGCCCGCAGCGACAACGGACAAGTCACCGTGCGAAGCGCGAACTAACCGGCCCGTGTGTTCGTCCTTACCTGGTGGGAGAATGTACCGGGCAGGGCGAAACAGCACGGGAGAGGGATGTGACGGCGACACACGCGCGGCCGCAGGCAAGAGCGGGTGGGAGTTCCGCCGTCCAGGGGGTCCGGGACGTGGTGGCGCTGATGCTGCTGCCGGTGCCCCTCCTCGTCGCCGCGCTGCCCGCCTCCTTCGCCGGCGGCGGTACGCGCCGCTGGTTCGGCGGGCGCGGGGAGAGCCAGCGCGCCGACGCGCAGGCGGCGAAGGACGCGGCCGCCGAAGCCTTCTACGAGCTGGACACCGCTCAGCGCGACCTCCGGATCTCGATCGAGACGATCACCGCCGTCGACAGTTCCCCGCGCGGCCGCAAGGCTGCGGACGACTTCGCCGCGCTCGGGCGGCGCATCGACGAGGTCAGCCATGCCTACATCACGGCCGTCGACGCGCACGACCTCGACCGGGACGATCTGGAACCGTCCGTCGCCACCCACGCCCGGACCGAGCTGACCCGGGCCAAGGACGATCTCGTACGGGTCAAGGGCGAGCTGGACCGGTTCGCGCAGGGGCTCGGTCCGCTGCTCGGCAGTGCGGAGACCCAGCTCGCCCGGCTCGTGCCCGCCGTGGAGCGGGCCCGGCAGGCGCTGCTCGGCGCGAGCAACGCTCTCGACGCGGTGCGGGCGTCCGGGCTGCGGGCGGACGATCTCGCGGCACGGCTGGCGGCCCTCGCCCCGGAGCTGACCAAGCTCAATCAGGGCGCCGGCCGGCACGGGGTGGCGGAGACGCTCCAGCGGGCCGACACGGTGCTGCGTGACGCCGAGGCGGTACGGGCCGAGGCCGAGCGGCTGCCGGAGCGCGCCGCCGAGATCGACCGGCGGCTGGTGTCGCTGCGTACCCGCGCCCAGGCGCTGACGACGCGCGCGGGATCGGTCGAGCCGGTGCTCAGCGAGTTGCGGCGACGGTTCTCGGCCGCGTGCTGGCAGGACCTCCAGCCCGTCCCCGAGCAGGCGTCGGTGAACATCCGGCAGGCCGAGGAGAAGCTCGCCGAGGCCGCCAAGGCCCGGGACGAGCAGCGCTGGCCCGACGCCATCTCCCTGCTGAGCACGGTCCGGGCCCTGCTGAACGCGACCGATGAGGCGGTGTCCGCCGCGGGTGACCGGTTGCAGCGGCTGGACGCCGTGGCGAAGGACCCGGAGCAGGAGATCCAGCGGACCCGGTTCGCCATCCGGGACGCCCAGCGGCTGGCCATGGCCGGACGCAACACGCCCGATCCGCGCCACGCCCGGCCACTGGACGACGCCGTGGCCCGGCTGGACCGTGCCATCAGCGGCCTTGAGGGACGGCACCCCGACTACTGGCACTTCCTGACCGAGACCGAAGCCGTGCGGCAGACCGCGGCGCGGGTGGTCTCCGAGATCCGTGAGGAGCGCGGGGCCGGAGCCTGAGGCGGAGGCGGGGCGGAGGCGGAGAGGGCGAAGCCCGAGCCTGAGACGGAGAGCGCGAGGCCCGAGCCTGAGACGGAGAGCGCGAGGCCCGAGCCTGAGGCGGACAGGGCGAAGCCCGGGCCTGAAGCGGACGGGGAAGGGGAGCCGAAGCGGGGCCGCGCATGGCCCGGCATCGCGCCGCCCCGCACACGTCGGCGTCCGATTTGTCCCATGGTCGTGGGTGGCCGATCCTGGAAGTACGCGGCTTCACAGGAGGCCGAAGGAGACCGACATGGCCATCCACGCACGTCATGAACCTCGCGCACCCCTCGTATCCCGCCCCGGGCTGCCGCACTCCGTTCGGCGGCGCACCGGCATCCAGCTCGACGAGCACCTCCCGGTCGACCACCGGCTCAGCCAGGTCTACCGGATCGGAGCCGGGCTGACCGGGCTGGTGCTGCTCGCCTTCGGCATCCTCGGGCTGATCGACAGGATCGGCTTCTTCGACACCGGCGGCGACACGGTCGCGGGCCTCAACACCAACGGTGCGCTCAGCGTGCTGTCCATCTGTGTCGGGCTGCTGCTCTTCGTCGGAATGGTCATCGGCGGCAACTTCGCCTCCACGCTCAACATGGTCCTGGGCATCGCCTTCATCCTCAGCGGATTCGTGAATCTCGCGCTCCTGGACACCGGGATGAACTTCCTCGCCTTCCAGATCCAGAACGTGCTGTTCAGCTTTGTGGTGGGCGTGATGCTGATGTTCTTCGGGATGTACGGGAGGGTGAGTGGCGGCTTGCCGCACGACAACCCGTACTGGCGCGCCCGACACCCGGAACAGGCCGCCCACGAGGCCCGCCGCGGGCGGCCGCCCCTCACCGTGCCGGATGCCCACAGGTAGGCCGCCCGGACCGGGCCCACACCTTCGGGCGTAGCCCCGTACCGGCGTTGGCCCGAAGGGCCGTCCCGTCATCCCTGGTGGATCAGCGCACGGCGTCGGATGCGGTGCATCGCAAG
Organism: Streptomyces sp. NBC_01237; assembly: GCF_035917275.1. NCBI lineage: Bacteria > Bacillati > Actinomycetota > Actinomycetes > Kitasatosporales > Streptomycetaceae > Streptomyces > Streptomyces sp. NBC_01237. The sequence goes on from NZ_CP108508.1 coordinate 2,562,922, forward strand.
GCGGAGGAACGTCCGCATACGGGATGTATTCGGGTGCTCCGACAACGCCGCGAGGTGCCGTAGCCGTCGTCGTGCGCCCGCCAGGAATTACGGGACAGCCCTTAGCCTGGGGCCATGCCTCGCTATGAATTCCGCTGCCGCACCTGCGGAGACACATTCGAACTCAGCCGCCCGATGGCGGAATCCTCCGACCCCGCCGCCTGCCCCGCCGGGCACGACGACACCGTGAAGCTGCTCTCCACCGTGGCCGTGGGCGGATCGGCCACGTCCGCGCCCGCCCCGTCCGGCGGCGGAGGCGGAGGTGGTGGCTGCTGCGGCGGCGGTTGCTGCGGCTGAGACCCGGGCGACGAACGCCTCGATACCGGCGGGGGCGGGCCGGCGCGCTACTTCTTACGGGAGAGCGTCAGCCCGTCCGCGACCGTCAGCAGCACGCTGTCCATCCGGACGTCGGCGCCGACGTGGTCGTTGAACTCCTTGATCGCCGCCGCTCCCCCGGTCGCCTCCGGGTCCGTGACCCCGCCGTGGAACAGCACGTTGTCCGTGGCGATGACTCCGCCGGGGCGCATCCGGGGCACCAACTCCTCCCAGTACGGGATGTAGTTGCCCTTGTCCGCGTCCAGGTAGGCGAAGTCGATGTGCGGCTCGGACGGCATCGCCCGCAGGGTGTCGAGGGCGGGCGCGATGCGCAGGTCGACGCGGTCGGCGACGCCCGCCTTCGCCCATGCCTCCCGGCCGTACGCCGTCCACTCATCCGAGATGTCGCAGGCGATCAGGCTCCCGCCCGCCGGAAGCGCCTGCGCCATCGCCAGGGCGCTGAAGCCGGTGAACGTGCCGACCTCCACGATGTGCCTGGCGCCGGTCAGCCGGACGAGGAACGCGAGCAGCGGTCCCTGTTCCGCGGCCGACTGCATCCCGGCGTGGTCGGGAAAGCGCGCGTAGGTGGTCTCCACCAGCTCGCGCTGGACCGCGTCAAGCGGCGGGTTGTGCGCCAGCATGTACGCGTACAGCTCGTCCGTGATCCTGGTGTCGTTGCCCTTGGTCATCGCGCGTCGCTCCTTCGTGCGGTCGGTCTCTCGTACGCAGCTTGACCAGCCCGGGGCCGCCACGCCCGGAAGCCCGGCCCTACGCCGTGTCCGTGCCCAGGAACCGGCGCAGGATCTCCTCGCCCGCCGCCACCCCGCTCTCGCCGAGTGCCTCGACGTGGGGGGCGCTCCAGCCGCTGTCCGCGAGTTCTCCGTGGCCGGGGCGCCAGCCGCGGTCGGCGGCCAGCAGCAGGTCGGCGTCGAGGAGCGAGTCACCGGCGGCGAGGGTGAGCGTGGCGCCGCAGCGGCGGGCGACCTCCCGCATCGCGGCGCTCTTGGTGAGGGGCCGGGGCACGGCGTAGATCTTCCGGCCCTGGAGCGAGACGGTCCAGCCACGGCCGTCCGCCCACTCCGCCAGCTCCTTCACCCAGTCCTCGGGCAGCAGCGCGCGCTCGACGACGAGGTAGGCGAAGAGGTCCTCGGCGACCCGTTCCTTGAGCAGCCACGTCGGGTCGGCGGCGGCGACGAGGTGGGCCCGGACCTCGGCGAGCGAGGCGCATTCGTCGGCGAGCCGGGTCGCCACCTGCGCCTGCCAGTCCGGGTCGGAGACCCCGTCGACCAGGAGGTGCCCGCCGTTGGCGCAGATGGCGTAGCGGGGGGCCGGGCCGGGAAGGTGGATGCGGTGGTACTGCTCGCGGGTACGGGTGGTGGCCGGCACGAAGACCGTCGAACGGGCCACGTCCCGCAGGAGTCCGGCCGCCGTCTCCGTCAGGTAGGAGAGCGGCTTGTGGTCGTACACCTCCACGCACAGCAGCCGGGGGGCCTCTGCGTCCGGCACGGTGAGGTGGAGCGCCCCGGAGGAGTAGATGAGGGTGCGGTCGAGGTCGCTGGCGACCATGGTCACCGCGCCGTCCCCGGTGGAGGTCGCGGCGGAGGCCCCGGTCGGCGTCCCGGTGGAGATCACTTCTCCGTCACCGCCTTGCCGTCCGCGCCCGTCGCGCCCCTGGTGAACTGCGGGTGGATCAGACCCACGCAGGTGTACGGGAGTTCGTCGACCTCTTCGACCGGGACGCCGCGCTGAGCGGCCAGCAGCCGGATGTGTTCGAGGTCCGCGCCCGCGCCCCGCTGGGCGAGGATCTTCCACGGGACCCGGCGCAGCAGGACGCGCGTGGTCTCGCCGACACCCGGCTTGACCAGGTTGACGTCATGGATGCCGTACTCCTCGCTGATCCGCTCGACGGCGGCCCAGCCCTCCCAGGTGGGTGCCCGGTCGGCGGTCAGCAGCTCCTTGACCTCGGCGTCGACGCCGTCCACGACCTCGTCGAAGCGGGCGGCGACCGTGTCCAGGAAGTGGCCGGACACATCCGCGCCGGCCAGCTCCCGGTAGAACTTCGCCCCGTGGAAGTCCTCGGGGCCGACCAGGTCGGCGCGCAGGACGGTACGGGAGATCAGACCGGAGACCGTGGAGTTGAGGCACGCGGACGGAATGAGGAAGTCCTCGCGCGTGCCGTACGTACGCACACAGCCGCCCGGGTCGGCCAGCACCGCGATCTCGGGGTTGAACCCCTCGAACCCGGCCAGTGCCACGGCCAGTTCGCGCGTGATGGCACCCTTTCCGGTCCAGCCGTCGACGAACACGATGTCGGCCGGGTCGTGGTGGGCGGCCAGCCAGCGCAGGGCGTTGGCGTCGATGCCCCGCCCGCGCACGATGGAGACGGCGTAGTGCGGCAGGTCGAGGCCGTGCCGGTGCTGGGCCCAGCGGCGCATCAGTACGCCGACGGGGGTGCCGGCACGGGCCAGGGAGACCAGCACCGGGCGCGGGCCGCGCTCGGCGAGGACGGTTTCGGTGACGGTCCCGACGGCTCGGGCGATGCGTGCGGCCGAGGTGTCCAGGGCCGCCTGGAACAGGGCCTGGTACTCGGCGCTGGGCTGGTACTCCACGGGCAGCGACTCGGCGTAGTGCGCGCCACCGCTCTGTATCGCCTCCTCGCGCTCCTCGGTCGGTGCTTCCAGCTCCGTGTCCGAGAGGTCCTGGAGCAGCCAGCCGACATCGTCGGCCGCGTAGGAGGAGAAGTCGGGGCCGCGGAGGGGCTCGGGCAGCATGCGGGGTTCCTGCCGGTCGGAGGCGTGCGAGGAGCCGTGCGAGGGGACGGGTTCGGCGGCGGGGGCGGACGCGGGTTCGGCGTCCGGGGCGGGCGCCGGGGTGTACGAGGGGACGACCGCGAGCAGGACCCTGCCGGTGTGCGCGCCGAGCCGGGCCAGCAGACCGTCCGGGGCGTGCAGTTCGGGGGTGTCCGCGGTGGAGTCGACGACGGCCACGACCGCGTCGAAACCGGCGCCCGCCACGTTGTAGGCGTACCGGTCGCCGGGGCCGTCGGCCGGGTTGTCGTGGGCCGGGAAGACCAGTCGGCTGCGTATCGCGTAGCCGGGGTCGTCGACGGCCAGGACGGGTGAGCGGGTGGTGGTCGAGTACCGCACGTCGGCGTCGGTGAGGGCCTCCAGCGCGGTGCCGAGGCGCAGCGGCGCGTACATCAGCTCCTCGAAGCCGAGGACCAGTACGCGGCGGGCGTCGCCCAGCGCGTCGGCGATCCGGGCGGCCATGCCCGGCAGTGCCGGTTCCAGGAGCGCCCGGTGGGCGGGGGTGAAGCCGTGCCGGCCGCCGTCGGGGACGCCGGCCGGCCAGCCCAGTGGTATACGGGTGCAGACGGTCGCCGGTTCCACCGGCGGGCGGCCGGACTCCGGGGCCGCCCGACCCGACTCCCGCGCCTCCTGTTCCGCCTCCTGCGCGGCGACCAGTGCCCGGCCCCGCTCCAGTACGCCGTCCGGCAGGCCGACCGTCCCCGCGCCACGCGCCACCAGGTCGACGCGGGCACCGGTCTCGGCGGCGAACTCGTCCAGCCGGCCGCGGTCCCGCTCCGAGCGCATGTCCACCAGGGCCACCACGACGTACCGCTCGCGGGGATACAGCTCATGGAGCATGCGCATGGTGTTGAGCACAGTGTTGCCGGTGGAGAACTCGTCGTCGACCAGGACCAGCGGCGCGGGGGCGCCGTCACTGCCGGGGCCCGCCAGCAGCGCCCCGTCCTCCGGCAGCAGCAGGTGCGACGTGGCGTGCGAGTGGGACTCCTCGAAGCCGCCCGCCCTGGCGACGCCCGCCACCGGGCGTCGCGTCGAGTGCAGATACGGGGCCGATCCGAGCCCGTCCGCGACGGCGTGGCCGAGGCCGGTGGCCGTTTCGGCGTAGCCGAGGACGACCGCGCGTGCGGCCTCGCTGTCACCCAGGAGCGCCCGTACCCGCTCGCCCAGCTCGAACCCGGCGCCGTACACCACCGAGGGCCGCTGCGGCACATGCTTGCCGAGCACGTTCGACACGAGCAGATGCGCCCGCTTGGGGTTGCGGCGCAGGGCGAGGCCCAGCATGTCCCGGAGCTCCCCGTCGCCGGTCAGCTCCACTCCCAGTCGCTCGGCAACCCAGCTGCCCGACCACACCACGTCCACGGTCTCTTCTCTCGTCGCGCGCTCGCTCATCGATACGCGCTCAGTTCGCCAGGCCGGCGGCCAGCAGTTCCACGAAGCCGACGTCTTCCCTCGCCACACCGAAGACCTCGGCCCGCAGGAGCGTGCGCTCGGCCCAGGCCCGGTGCGGCTTCACTTCGTTCATCTTGTTCGTGTACGCGGAGCGCAGTACACCGCCGCCGTCGCGTTCCGGTCGCAGGATGTCCTCGGCGTCACTGAACTCCTCGTGACTGACCACCGACAGTGCGTGCACGGGGGCCACGTGCGACGGGTGGATGCAGGTCTTGCCGAGCAGCCCGTTGGCCCGGTCGAGCCCGATCTCCCGCAGCAGGCCGTCCAGGTCGTGCTCGATGAGCGCGGTACGCAGTTCCTCCGCCCGGCCCTCCAGGAAGGGGCTGCGGCGCAGCTGCGGTTTGAACATGCGTTCCTGGAGACGGAAGTACTCCCACACCGGTCCGGTGATCGTGAAGCCCGTCCCGTCCGCCCTGCCCAGGACGTTGACGACATCGCCGATGACGGCACCGACGATCTGGACGTCGTACGCCGTCATGTCGGGTGCCCGGCGCAGACCGTAGGCCGAGCAGAAGTCGGTGACGCCGAGCCGCAGCGCGAGGACACGGTCGCGGTACTTGTCCACGGAGCGGGCGATTCCGTGCAGGGTTTCGCTCCGGGTCTCCAGATGGAGGAGCTCCGGCGATTCGAGAACCGGCATGGCGAAGAGCCTTTGCCCGCAGGCCGTTTCCGCGTCGGCGAGTGCTTCCAGGAAGAGCGTGCCCCGCTCCTCCGTGAATTTCGGTAGTACGAATCCGGACAACATCCGGACCGCGGGGCCGAGCCGGTCGACCAGGTCGTTGATCTGGCCGGGCTCGCGGACCCGAATGAAGAGCAGCGGGACCTGGTCGGGCCGCTCGGCGAGCTCCGTGAACTGTCTGACCAGGTTCGCCTCGGCCTCGACCACCTCGGCGTCGTTGATCGAGTCCTCCAGGCAGAGCACCATGGAGACGACTCCGAGCCCCGCCTGTTTGATCACGTCCTCGGCGAGGTTCGGCCGGGTGGCCGGAGAATAGAGGGTGGCCCCCAGGGCGACCGACAGCAGCCGGGCGGACGAGCTCGCGTGGAATTCGCACGGCTCCTGGAAGAACAGGCCCTCTCGGGCAGCGGGCGAGATATGCCCGAAATGACGCATGAGTTTCCCCCGAACTGCCTGACCGGCTGGACAAACGTATGGCCGGTAATAGTACGTACGGACGGGTGTCAACAGTTCCCCATGTGCATGAATTTCCGGTTACCCGCCCATTGCCCACTCCCTCCGCGCGGTATGGTCACGCCTCCCCCGGGCTTCGCCGGACCTGTCCGTCGCGCCCCCCGCGTTGTCCGCACGGGCGGCCAGCAGGCAGGATGACGGGCATGACGCACGCGATGCTGAAGGGCTCGAACGTCCCCCTCGACGCCATGGCCGTACGGGCCGTGCTGCGCTGGACCCCGGGGGCCGACGTTCCGGATGTGGATGCCTCCGCCCTGCTGCTGGGCGCCTCCGGCCGTGTGCGCTCCGATGAGGACTTCGTCTTCTACAACCAGCCCCGCCACCCCTCCGGTCTGGTGCGACGGCTGCCGAAGCGCAGCGTCGCCGAAGGGCTGACCGACACGATCGAGGCGGATCTGGCCGCGCTCGATCCCTCGGTGGACCAGGTGGTCATCGCCGCTTCCTCCGACGGCGCGCCCTTCCAGCAGGTCCGGGACCTGCGGATACTGCTGTTCGACGCCGCGCTCGCGGACGGTGAGCCGATGGCCGTCTTCGACATCCGGGCGGAGACGGGTGAGGAGACCGCGATCATCTGCGGCGAGCTCTACCGGCGCGGGGACGGCTGGAAGTTCCGGGCGGTCGGACAGGGCTATCCGACGGGTCTGATCGGGCTCGCCACCGCCTTCGGGATCTCGGTCGACGAGTCGGAGGCAGAGGCTCAGGCGGAAGCGCGGGCCGCGGCGCAGGCGCAGGAGGAGGCCGCACAGGGGCCGCTCCCGGCCCACCCGCTCGCCGCGGACTCGCAGGCCACGGTCCAGCACCAGCAGCCCGCGTACGGCTATCCGCAGCCCACGGCGGCGCCCCCCGGCTACGGCTACCCGCAGCCGACGTCGGCGCCGCCCGCCTACGGCTACCCGCAACCCGTCTCCGCGCCGCCCACATACGGCTATCCGCAGCCCGCGGCGGCCGCCGCCTTCGCGCCGGACCCGCACTTCGTGCTGCCCCCGCAGGGCCCGCAGTTCGTCCGTTCCTGAGGGCTGTCCCGTCATCCCTGGTGGATCAGCGCACGGCGTCGGATGCGGTGCGTCGCACGGCGGAGGGACGTCCGCACACGGGATGTACTCGGGCGTTCCGACAACGCCGCGAGGTGCCGTAGCTGTCGTCGTGCGCCCGCCAGGGATGACGGGACAGCCCTTGGGCCGCCGGGCCCCGGGGCCCGGTCCGGCCGGTGGGCCGCCCGCTCTCAGGCCCGGGTCTTGTAGCCGCGCCCCCACTGCATCCCGTAGCCGTACATCCGGTCCAGCTCCGACTGGAAGCCGTAGACGAATTTCACCTCGCGCCGCACGATGAGCTCGTCCTTGATGTTCTCCACGGTGAACACAGCGCAGGAGCGGGCCTGCGGGGCGCGCTCGTCCAGCTCGATCTCGATGCGCGGGCCGTTGCCCGGGTAGAGCGTCACCTTGGCGTGCGTACGGTCGAACGCCGGCGTCTGGTCGTAGATGTAGCAGAAGAACAGCAGCCGCTTGATCTGGTCGCGCTGGTCGAGATTGACGTAGACCGTCTCCCCCGACGGCGCGCCGAAGCGGTCGTCGCCGCTGAGCCGGATGTACGGCGGGCCGTTCAGATCACCGATCAGGTTGCCCAGCGGCTGCACGACTCCCTTGGTGCCGTCCTGGAGTTCGTACATGCAGCCGAGGTCCAGGTCGACGTTGACCATGCCCTGGGTGTGCGCCTGGACCACCTCGGGCTTGAAGAGCTTGAACGGGCGCAGCAGCGAGCCGCTGCCGCGCGACCCGCCCGAGATGTCCGAGCTCCGCATCCGCCAGGACAGATTGACCCGGAGATTGCCGGAGAGCGCGCCCTGTTTGTTCAGCGAGACCGTGGCGTTCCGTTTGGAGAGCACGATCGAACTCGTCGCGGAACTGCCCGCCTCGAACTGTGCCGCTCGCCCCGGCCACAGGCCGTCGAAGAAGCCCATTCCAACCCCCACCTGTTTTCGCGACCGGTATCCCGACCCCACCCGCATGTACCGCGCTGTCCCGCGCATCGGCGCGGGACACATCACTGCGGGGCGGCCACCGGGCCGGGTCCGGGTCCTACCGGAGAGCCGTCGCCGTGTGGGCCGCCCCGCAGAGAGCGTTCCTCAATACCTACCGGGTCACACCCCGGAGGAGACTTCCGCCTTGGATCCCGGGCTGCCGCCCCCGTCGCCGCCGGCCGCGGCGATCGCCTTGTTGCGGCGGACCGAGGACCAGAAGGACCAGCCGATCAGTACGACGCCGACGGAGCCGGTGATGAACTCGTTGATCTCGTACTGGATGGTGACGAGCAGGATGGCGGCCAGCGCGCCGATGGCGTAGTGGGCGCCGTGCTCCAGGTAGACGTAGTCGTCCAGCGTGCCCTCGCGGACCAGGTAGACGGTGAGCGAACGGACGTACATGGCACCGATACCGAGGCCGAGGGCCATCAGCACGATCTCGTTGGTGATGGCGAAGGCGCCGATGACACCGTCGAAGGAGAAGGACGCGTCCAGAACCTCCAGGTAGAGGAACATGAAGAACGCGGCCTTGCCCGCGAGGCCGATCGCGGAGACGGGCTTGCCCGACTTCTTGGCCTCTTCCTCGGCCTCGTGCTCGCGCTCCTCCTCCTCTTCGAGCTTGTTCTCGAAGAAGCTGGAGAGCCCGCCGACCACGAGGTACGTGATCAGACCGGCGATACCGGAGAGCATGACGGTCGACGCCTTGTCCGCGTGCCCGCCGCCGTGCTGGTGGGCGTGGGTCGCGAACGTCAGCGCCGTGATCAGCAGCACGATCAGCGCGATGCAGACCGACAGCATGTCGACCTTGCCGAGCTTGGCGAGCGGGCGCTCGATCCAGCGCAGCCACTGGATGTCACGGTCCTCGAAGATGAAGTCGAGGAAGATCATGAGCAGGAACATTCCGCCGAAGGCGGCGATCGACGGATGCGCGTCCGTGACCAGTTCCTTGTACCTGTCAGGGTCGTTGAAGGAAAGATCGATCGCCTCGATCGGACCGAGCTGTGCACTGATGGCCACGATCACGACGGGGAAGACCAGTCGCATACCGAAGACCGCGATGAGTACACCCACCGTGAGGAAGATCTTCTGCCAGAAGGCATTCATCTTCTTCAGGATTCCGGCGTTGATCACCGCGTTGTCGAAGGACAGCGAGATCTCCAGGACCGACAGGATCGCCACAATGCCGAATGCCTGCCACCCCCCGTAGAACGCCGCTGCGACCAGGCCGACCGCGGTGACCGCGAACGACCAGCCGAAGGTTTTCAGAACCACTGGCTACCCCATCGTGTTATGTAAGGGTCTCCCCCGGTGAGTACGGGGCTCCCCCGCGCCGTGCGCGGCTTTACGAAACGTTGACCCCGAAGTCTAGAGCGATACCTCGCAGCCCCGACGCGTACCCCTGCCCCACTGCACGGAATTTCCACTCGCCGTTGTACCGGTAGAGCTCACCGAAGATCATCGCGGTCTCCGTCGAGGCGTCCTCGCTGAGGTCGTAGCGCGCCAGTTCCTGGCCGTCGGCCTGATTCACCACACGGATGAAGGCATTGCTGACCTGGCCGAACGTCTGGCCGCGATTGTCCGCTTCATGGATCGAGACGGGGAAGAGAATCTTGTCGCAGTGGTCCGGCACCTGGTCGAGGTGCACGATGACCGACTCGTCGTCGCCTTCACCCTCACCCGTGAGGTTGTCACCGGTGTGCTCCACGGAGCCGTCCGGGCTGGTGAGGTTGTTGTAGAACACGAACCACTCGTCACCGAGCACCCGCCCCGACTGGCACAGCAGGGCGCTGGCGTCGAGGTCGAAGTCGGCTCCGGTGGTGGATCGTGCGTCCCAGCCGAGCCCGATCAGCACCTGGGTGAGGTTGGGAGCGGCCTTGGAGAGGGAGACATTGCCTCCCTTGGCGAGCGTGACGCCCATGTGTGTCCTCCCCGAGTCGTTGGACGGTGTCGCCGGACGCTCGGACGCCCGGACACGAGCGCGTGAGCGCCCTGGTGAGCGCGTCCGGCGCCGCACGCGGGGTGCGGCGCCGGACGGGGACGTGCGGGTGCGGCTCAGCGCCTCGGCGGAGCCGTCACCGGGTGCCGGTCAGACGTTGACGCCGAAGTCCTGCGCGATGCCGCGCAGCCCCGAGGCGTACCCCTGACCGATGGCGCGGAACTTCCACTCCGCACCGTTGCGGTACAGCTCGCCGAAGACCATGGCGGTCTCCGTCGAGGCGTCCTCGCTCAGGTCGTAGCGCGCCAGCTCGCTGTTGTCCGCCTGGTTGACCACGCGGATGTACGCGTTGCGCACCTGGCCGAAGCTCTGCTGGCGGCTCTCGGCCTCGTAGATCGAGACCGGGAAGACGATCTTCTCCACATCGGCGGGAACGCCCGCCAGGTTCACCTTGACGACCTCGTCGTCACCCTCGCCCTCACCGGTGGTGTTGTCACCGGTGTGCTCGACGGAACCGTCGGGGCTCTTGAGGTTGTTGAAGAAAACGAAATTCCCGTCGTTTCCGACCTTGCCCTCGGCGTTCGTCAGCAGCGCGCTGGCGTCGAGGTCGAAATCACCACCGGTGGTGGTACGGGCATCCCAGCCCAGACCGACGATGACCGCGGTCAGGTTGGGCGCGGCCTTGGTCAGCGAGACGTTGCCGCCCTTGCTGAGGCTGACTCCCACGAGTCCTCCCATAGGTTTTCAGGGGCCGGCAGACACCAGCGTCCCCGTAGTGCGTTGGCATCGGATCAACGAATGGATCCTAGTGACCGGTTCCCGGCCAAAACAGGCTTTTGGCCGGGCGGTGCGAATCCGGGATCAGATCGCCGCGAGCGCCGCGATGTAGTCCTTCAGGTCCCGCGCGTCGGGCAGACCGTTGACGACGGTCCAGCGGACGACGCCCTCCTTGTCGATGATGAAGGTGCCGCGCACCGCGCAGCCCTTGTCCTCGTCGAAGACGCCGTACGCCCGCGAGGTCGCCCCGTGCGGCCAGAAGTCGGAGACCAGCGGGTACTCCAGGCCCTCCTGCTCGGCGAAGACCCGCAGGGTGTGGATGGAGTCGTTGGAGACGGCGAGCAGCTGTGTGTCGTCGTTCTCGAACTGCGGCAGCTCGTCACGGAGCGCGCACAGCTCGCCCGTGCAGACGCCGGTGAAGGCGAACGGGTAGAACAGCAGCACCACGTTCTTCTCGCCCCGGAAGTCCGAGAGCCTCACGGTGCGGCCGTGGTTGTCCTTGAGCTCGAAATCCGGGGCCTGGGTGCCGACCTCGATCGCCATGGAAACGCGTCCCTTCGCTACTTCACCGCTTCGCCCGGACTGGCCCGTCCGGGTGGTCACCAGCCTACGCATGGGCGGTACGCCGACACGTACGAAGGCCCCCGGCGGCGTGATGCCGTCGGGGGCCCCGGGTGGTGAGAGAGAGGTTCAGCGCTTGGCCTTGGCCCCCTTGGGGGTGACGAGACGGCTGCCCGTCCAGTCCTTGCCCGCGCTGATGCTCTTGGTCTGGGCGAGACCGGCTGTCTGGGCAGCCTCATTGATGTCACTCGGTTCGACGTATCCGTCACGGCCGGTCTTCGGCGTCATCAGCCAGACCGTACCGCCGTCCTCGAGCAGACCGATGGCATCCACCAGCGCGTCCGTAAGGTCGCCGTCCTCGTCACGGAACCAGAGCAGGACGACGTCGGCGACGTCCTCGTAGTCCTCGTCGACGAGATCCTGGCCGGTAGTGGCCTCAATGCCCTCACGGAGCTCCAGCTCGACGTCGTCGTCGTAGCCGATCTCCTGGACCACCTGTCCGGGTTCGAACCCCAGGCGTGCTGCCGGGTTGGTCCGTTCCTCCGCGTGGTCCGCGGTCGCGCTCACGGGATGCCTCCTGATCATGTTTCGGAAAATGCTTCAGCCACGCGCGTGCGCGGGGCATTGGCCGTAGTCCACACGGGCTCGGCGAATCGCGCAAGTACCCAGCGTGCGAGACCGCCTAAACGGTGACGTTCCCTGCCACGTCGCCGCTACGTCCGGCGGGTCTCCCGCAGGGCCTTCGATGCCGCCCAGTCCGTATACGTCCTTCCTCAGCTTATGCCGTTTCGATCCGCCATTAGGAGTCGAACAGCCTTTGGGAACGCTTGGACGGCTTGGGCGTATGGTTGCGGTTTGGCCCGACCCATCCGTGTGCTGCCCCTACTCGTGCCCCGGACGTGAGATTTCACCACCTGACGGTTACCCCGCGGTAGAGATGACGTTTACGCCCTCGCGGTACACGATGGAGGCGGCGCACAGCAGCCGTCCGGGGGTCCGTTCCCCGTAACCAGGCCCCGTAGAGCAGCACCGAACAGCGAAGGAACAGCGTGGCTTCCGGATCCGATCGCAACCCGATCATCATTGGCGGCCTTCCGAGCCAGGTCCCGGACTTCGATCCCGAGGAAACCCAGGAATGGCTCGACTCTCTCGACGCCGCCGTCGACGAGCGAGGCCGTGAGCGGGCCCGCTATCTGATGCTCCGCCTCATCGAGCGCGCGCGCGAGAAGCGTGTCGCCGTGCCGGAGATGCGCAGTACGGACTACGTGAACACGATCGCCACGAAGGACGAGCCGTTCTTCCCCGGCGACGAGGAGATCGAGCGCAAGGTCCTGAACGCGACCCGCTGGAACGCGGCCGTGATGGTGTCGCGCGCCCAGCGTCCCGGGATCGGGGTCGGCGGTCACATCGCCACCTTCGCCTCCTCCGCCTCGCTGTACGACGTGGGCTTCAACCACTTCTTCCGCGGCAAGGACGGGGGCGACGGCGGCGACCAGATCTTCTTCCAGGGGCACGCGTCCCCCGGTATCTACGCCCGCGCGTTCCTGCTCGACCGGCTGAGCGAGACCCAGCTCGACGCGTTCCGCCAGGAGAAGTCGAAGGCGCCGAACGGCCTGTCCAGCTACCCGCACCCGCGGCTGATGCCGGACTTCTGGGAGTTCCCGACCGTCTCCATGGGCCTGGGCCCGCTCGGTGCGATCTACCAGGCGCGGATGAACCGCTACATGGAGGCGCGCGGCATCGCCGACACCTCCGATTCGCACGTCTGGGCCTATCTGGGTGACGGCGAGATGGACGAGCCCGAGTCGCTCGGCCAGCTCTCCATCGCCGCCCGTGAGGGCCTGGACAACCTGACCTTCGTCGTGAACTGCAACCTTCAGCGGCTCGACGGGCCGGTGCGCGGCAACGGCAAGATCATCCAGGAGCTGGAGTCGCAGTTCCGCGGGGCCGGCTGGAACGTCATCAAGCTCGTCTGGGACCGCTCCTGGGACCCGCTGCTCGCGCAGGACCGCACGGGCATCCTGGTCAACAAGCTGAACACCACGCCGGACGGGCAGTTCCAGACGTACGCCACCGAGACCGGCGCGTACATCCGCGACCACTTCTTCGGTGACGACCCGCGGCTGCGCGACATGGTCAAGGACATGTCGGACCAGCAGATCCTGCACCTGGGGCGCGGCGGCCACGACCACCGGAAGGTCTACGCGGCGTACGCGGCGGCCAAGGCCCACAAGGGCCAGCCGACCGTGATCCTCGCGCAGACGGTCAAGGGCTGGACGCTGGGGCCGAACTTCGAGGGCCGCAACGCGACCCACCAGATGAAGAAGCTCACGGTCGAGGACCTCAAGCGCTTCCGTGACCGGCTGCACATCCCGATCACGGACAAGCAGCTGGACGAGGGCTACCCGCCGTACTACCACCCGGGCCGCGACTCGGAAGAGATCCAGTACATGCACGACCGCCGGCAGGGTCTGGGCGGCTATGTCCCGACCCGTGTCGTGCGGGCGAAGCCGCTGGTCCTGCCCGAGGACAAGACGTACGCACCCGCGAAGAAGGGTTCGGGTCAGCAGTCGATCGCCACGACCATGGCGTTCGTCCGCATCCTGAAGGAACTCATGCGGGACAAGGAGATCGGCAAGCGTTTCGTGCTGATCGCGCCCGACGAGTACCGCACCTTCGGCATGGACGCGTTCTTCCCGAGCGCGAAGATCTACAACCCGCTCGGTCAGCAGTACGAGGCGGTGGACCGCGATCTGCTGCTCGCGTACAAGGAGTCGCCGACCGGGCAGATGCTGCACGACGGCATCTCCGAGGCGGGCTGTACGGCGTCGCTGATCGCCGCGGGTTCGGCGTACGCCACGCACGGCGAACCGCTGATCCCGGTGTACGTCTTCTACTCGATGTTCGGTTTCCAGCGCACCGGTGACCAGTTCTGGCAGATGGCCGACCAGCTCGCGCGCGGCTTCGTGCTGGGCGCCACGGCCGGCCGCACCACGCTGACCGGTGAGGGTCTCCAGCACGCGGACGGCCACTCGCAGCTGCTCGCCTCGACGAACCCGGGCTGTGTCGCCTACGACCCGGCCTTCGGGTACGAGATCGCGCACATCGTCCAGGACGGTCTGCGGCGGATGTACGGCGGGACGCCCGAGGAGAACGAGGACGTCTTCTACTACCTGACCGTGTACAACGAGCCGATCCAGCACCCGGCCGAGCCCGAGAACGTGGATGTCGACGGCATCCTCAAGGGCGTGTACCGCTACCGGAGCGGCGAGAAGGGCCAGATCCCGGCCCAGATCATGGCGTCCGGTGTGGCGGTCCCGTGGGCGGTCGAGGCGCAGCGGATCCTCGCCGACGAGTGGAACGTCAGGGCGGACGTCTGGTCGGCGACCTCCTGGAACGAGCTGCGCCGCGAGGCCGTGGACGTGGAGCGGTACAACCTGCTGCACCCGGAGGAGGAGCAGCGCGTCCCGTACGTGACGCGGAAGCTCTCCGGCTCCGAGGGGCCGTTCGTGGCGGTGTCGGACTGGATGCGTTCGGTGCCGGACCAGATCGCGCGCTGGGTGCCCGGTGCGTACCAGTCGCTGGGTGCGGACGGTTTCGGCTTCGCCGACACCCGTGGGGCGGCGCGCAGGTTCTTCCACATCGACGCGCAGTCGATCGTTCTCGCGGTGCTCACCGAGCTGGCGAAGGACGGGAAGGTGGACCGTTCGGCGCTGAAGACGGCGGTCGACCGCTACGAGCTCCTGGATGTGGCCTCGGCCGATCCGGGTGCGGCGGGCGGCGACGCGTAGGCACGGGGACCTGAAGGGCGGCGGGGCCGGTGGCCCCGCCGCCCTTCGGCGTGTCCGGCCGCCCTCGCGTCAGTTCTCCCAGATCTTGAAGGCCCTGACCTGGTACGGGGAGCGGGGCACCCAGGTGCCGCCGCCGGGGTACGTCTCGAACTCGCCCGTCTCCGCGCACTCCGCCGACTGGTAGGTCGTGACGGGGCGCCCGGTGCGGTTGGCGAGCGCCTGGGCTTCGCTGCCCGGGGGCAGCGGGACGCAGCTCTCGATGTCGACGGCGGACAGTTCATGGGTCTGCCGGGCGCCGGTGAAGTCGGGCTTCTTCCAGAGGCAGAGCTGACCCGCCCCGCAGGTGCCGAGCCGGACTCCGGCGGCCTTCGGTGCGGTGCCGGCCCCGGGTGCCGCTCCGGCTCCGGCCGGGATCAGGGCGGCGGCCTGTGGAACGAGTGCGGTGACGGCCAGGGCCGCGGCGGCGAGAACGGTCGTACGCATGATGGATCAACCCCCGTTGTCGTGCGGATCTTCTGATCGCACCCTGACCTGCGGAGCAAGGCCCGGGGAAGGGGGCCGGGGCCGGATCACCCTGATAGGCGACAGCCCCGCCGGAGGGTCCGGCGGGGCTGTCGTTCGCGCTGTGTTGACGCTCGCGCGCCGTCGGGGGGCGGGGTCAGATGTGGCCGACTCCGGCGCCCGCCTCGGCGTTCGCACCGCGCTTGGTGAGCATGGCGACCAGCGCCGCGATCACCGCGACGATGCCCGAGACCATGAACGCGGTGCTCATGCCCGACACGAACGTGTCATGGGCGACGCCCGCGATCTTCGCCGCGATCTCCGGCGGGGTGCCCGGCGCGATCGGCGGCATGCCGACCTCGACGGCCGAGGACGCCTGCTCCAGCTTCTCGCCGGAGACCGGCGGAAGTTCCGCCGCCGCCCAGTTGTCGGCGAGCTTGGAGTCGACCTGGGAGGCCATGACGGCACCCAGCACCGCCGTACCGAGGCTGCCGCCGACCTGCATGCCGGCCTGCTGGAGACCGCCCGCGACACCGGAGAGCTCCATCGGGGCGTTGCCCACGATGACCTCGGTGGCGCCGACCATGACCGGCGCGAGGCCGAGGCCGAGCAGGGCGAACCAGATCGACATGGTCAGGGTGCCGGTGCCGATGGTCAGCTGGGACATCCCGAAGCAGGCGATCGCGGTGCAGACCATGCCGCCGACGAGCGGGACGCGTGGGCCGAACTTGGTGATCAGAGCACCCGCGACGGGCGACGCGACGATCATCATCGCGGTCAGCGGCAGCAGGTGGAGCCCGCTGTCGACCGGGCTCATGCCGTGCACGTTCTGGAGGTAGAAGGTGACGAAGAACAGCCCGCCCATGAAGGAGAAGGCCATCAGCACCATGAGGACCACACCCGCGGACAGCGGGAGGGACTTGAACATCGCCAGCGGGATCAGCGGCTCGCGCACGTTCTTCTGGGAGAGCGCGAAGACGAAGAACAGGACCACGGCGGCGCCGAGGAAGCCGAGCGTCTTGTAGTCGCCCCAGCCCCATTCCGCGCCCTTGATCAGGGCCCAGATCAGACAGAACATCGCCTGGGACAGCAGGACGATGCCGCCGATGTCGAACGAGCGCGGGGCGTTCTCGGCGCGGTGGTCCCTGAGGATCACGATGCCGAGGACGACGGCGATCACACCGACCGGCACGTTGATGAAGAAGACGGACTGCCAGCTGACGTGCTCCACGAGCACGCCGCCGAGGATCGGACCGCCCGCGGTCGAGGCGCCGATCACCATGCCCCAGATGCCGATCGCCATGTTCAGCTTCTCGGCCGGGAAGGTGGCGCGCAGCAGGCCGAGCGCGGCCGGCATCAGCAGGGCGCCGAAGAGACCCTGGAGCACCCGGAACACGATCACCAGGGCCACGCTGTCGGAGAGGCCGATGGCCCCGGATGCCGCGGCGAAGCCCACGACACCTATGAGGAAGGTCTGGCGGTGGCCGAACCGGTCACCGAGTTTGCCCGCGGTGATCAGGGAGACCGCGAGGGCGAGCATGTATCCGTTGGTGATCCACTGGACGTCGGCGAGCGAGGCGCCGAGGTCCTTCTGGATGGCGGGGTTGGCGATCGCGACGATCGTGCCGTCGAGCGCGACCATCATCACGCCGATGGCCACGGCGAAGAGCGTCAGCCAGGGATGGCCGCGCAGCCCCTTGGCCGGTGCGGGAACGAGCGTGTCTTCCGGCTCCCGCGAAGCCTTCTCGACGGTGGTCTGACTAGTCATACGGGGAGACTAGTGACAGTCACTGACAGTTGACAAACCATTTCACAAGACAGTAACTGTCACGTAGCTCACAGGTAAGCTGAGCTGGACAAAGCGTCGAAAAGAGGACCGGTAAGTGACCGACGGGCAGCGCGGCGAGCACCCGGCAGGGCTGCGCGAACGCAAGAAACAGCGCACCCGCGACGCCCTGCTGCACGCCGCCTTCGATCTTTTCATCACCCAGGGATACGAGCGGACCACCGTCGACGAGATCGTCGACGCGGTCGAGGTCTCCCAGCGCACCTTCTTCCGCTACTTCGCGAGCAAGGAGGACACCGCCTTCGCCGTCCAGGAGATGGTGGAGTCCCGCTTCCTGTCGGAGCTGCGTCAACGCCCGGCCGCGGAGGCCCCTTTCGAGGCAATGCGCCGTGCCGTGCTGTGCGCCTGGAACAGTATCGGCGAGTGCATGGAGGAAGTCGTCACGGTCGACCTCCATGTGCGGATCTACCAGCTGATCGAGTCGACCCCGTCCCTGCTTGCCGCCCATATGCGGCGGGGCATCGACCTGGAGGAGCAGATCGCCCGCCTGATCGCGGACCGGGAAGGGCTCGACCTGGCGACCGACCCGCGGCCTCGGGTCGCCGTGGCGGCGTTCTGCGGGGTGATGCGGGTGGCCGGGCAGCTGTGGGGTCAGGGCCGGGACCCGAGCCTGAATTCCCTGCGCTCACTGACCGAGGTGTACCTGGACCAGCTCGGCCCGGCCCTCGCGGACGACTGGCGCCGCAAAGCACCCCTCGACGCGCGGGACGCCCTCCCGTCCTGAGGCCCCTGAGCCGCGGCGCCGTCCACCCGCGCACGCCCGGCCGGTCCGTCCGTGCCGCAGCTCTCGGCCTCCGCCGTGGCCGACCTCACACCCACTCACACGCCGGTGCGCGCATCGGACATGAGCACGGGTCGACGGGCCCCGGAGCGCGCCGGAGCGTACGCGAGTCGCCTACGGAGCGTCAGGAATCCGGCGTCGATTCCTCGTAGCCCAGTGATGTGCGTCACCCTCGTAACGGCGGTCGTCGCACGTCTCCTAATGTGTGGGGCAGTGACTTCCTTCGACTCCTCCCCCACGTTGACCGCCTGGCGCGCGCTGCTCGCCGTCGCGGTCGTGTTCGTGATGCTGGCGACCACGGGCTGGACCGCCGTCCGCCAGCAACGCTCCGACGAGCCGCGCGAGATCGCCCTCGCCTCGTGGGCGCGGGACCGCATAGCGGGTCACGCGCTGCCGGACGTCACCGCGCCGCCCTACCGGCTGGCCCACTTCTTCGCCACGCTGACCACCGGACAGCAGGTGGCGCTCGCGGACAAGTACCCCCTGGTCGTGGGAAATCTGAACGGCGCCCCGGTCACCCTGCGCTACCACGCCAACCGGCTGGCCCTGAAGCAGGCGCAGTCCGTGGAGTCCGCCCGGACCCACGACAGCACGCTCTCCCCGGACGGCCGGGGCGAGGCGGTGCACCGGCTGGAGCGCTTCCGGTCGATGCTCGCGAAGAACCGGCAGATCCTGGCCTTCGATCCGTCCGGGAAGGGCCGTGCCGCCGAGGTCTTCGGCGATCTCGACCGGGCCTCCCGGGTCTCCGTCGTGGTGCCGGGCGTCGACACCAATCTGCTGACGCTGGAGCGGTCCGCCGGACGCACGTACTCGGCGCCGGTCGGCATGGCTCGGTCGCTGTACGGGGCCGAGCGCGCCGCCCGCCCCGGCACCCCTACCGCCGTCATCGCCTGGGCCGACTACACCGCCCCCGCGGGCATCGGCATGGACGCCGCCCTCGGCCGGCTCGCGGCGGTCGGGGCGGTCCGGCTGAACGCCATGGTGAGCGCGCTGCCGGGCACCTCGGCCGTCTCGCTCTTCTGCCACAGCTACGGCTCCGTGCTGTGCGGGGTCGCCGCCCACAAGGTGCCGGCGAGGGTGTCCGACATCGCTGTCGCGGGCAGCCCCGGCATGCGGGCCGACAGCGCCGAGCAGCTGGACACCGACGCCAGGGTGTGGGCGATGCGGGACCGCGACGACTGGATCCAGGACGTGCCGTACCTGGCGGTCGGCGGGATCGGTCACGGGGCCGACCCGGTCGACCCGGACTTCGGGGCGCGGATCGTGTCGGCGGGCGACGCGATCGGCCACAGCGGCTATTTCGAGCCGGGCACCGAAAGCCTGAGCAACTTCGCCGCGATCGGTGTGGGCGCGTACGGTTCGGTCAGCTGTGCGGGGGCCGACAGCGCCTGCCACAGCGGTATTTCCGGCGAGCAGGACACCTGACGCGCGTAGAGCGCGGTGGCTGTCCGATGAATTGCGACTTACGCCGAGGGGGGACGTACGGGCCTGTGCCACATACGATGAGGCACATGGGTGATGTGCTGGCCGGAATTCATGCCACCTGGGAGTTCGACACCGACTCCGTGCTCATCCGCTTCGAACGGGGTATCCGCACGCCGAAGCTCTTCCAGAGCCTGCGTGAACGCCGCATCCCGTATGCGGCGTTGGCGTCGGTGACGCTTACCCCCGGCAAGCGGGGCACGGTGGTTCTTCACGCGGTGCCGAGACCGGGTGCCGATCCGCTTGTCGAGGCTGCCGCGGGACAGCTGAAGGACGGGTGCGACCCGTACCGCCTGGTGCTTCCGGCGGAACGGGAGGTGCTCGCCGAGTACTACGCGGACGAGCTGCGCGCCCTGCTGGGACCCGATGACGGCATACCCGCCGACCGGTTCCTGGTCACCGCTCCCGAGGCGCCGATGCACTTCAAGGCGTACGACGGCAGAGCCAGCTTCGACGGGGAGCGGATCTCCTTCCGGTGGTCGTGGACCGGTGCCTCCAGCGCCAAGTGGAAGGCGGGCGACCAGACGTTCCCGGTGGCCGAACTGTGCGGGGTCGAATGGCGTTCGCCCGAGGCGCTCGAAGGCTATCTGCGCCTCGTGCCCCGTACGGCGGTGGCGGTGACCGGCGGCGCGGGCGGCCGTCCCGGCGACCCGCACGGACCGGCCGGTCCCGTCGCCCCGGCGTCCTCGGTCCCCGGGGCCGCCCGCCCCGACACCGGACACCCGGCACGGGCGGACCAGGACCCGGCGGCGGTGCTCTTCGGCCTCGGCTACGGGCCGGTGCACGAGTCACTGCCCTTCGCCGCAGCCGTACTGGAGTCCGTGCGCAGGACCCAGCCCGCGCCGGACGGGCCCGCCCCGGTCCTGGTGGGCGCCGGGCGGCGCGATCCGGCGGACATCGCCGAGCGGATACGGCACCTCGGGGAGCTGCATCAGGCCGGTCTGGTGACCGACCACGAGTACAGCGCGAAGAAGGCGCAACTGCTGGCGGAGCTGTAGGGAGCGCGGGGAGCGCGGTCCCACCCGCGGCCCCGCACCCCCGTCCCCGCACCCCGTACCCGGGTATGACGGGCGGCGGGCGGTTCGACACCCGGGTATGACGCCGTGGGCAGCCGTCCTGCCTAGGCTGATCGGGCCATGTCCACTTCCCCCGCCGGGCCGCCGCCGCCCGCCGATGGTCCGCTGAGCGCCGCCCGCCGCAATCTGCGCGAGCTCGCCCACGGGCTGTCCCACGCGTCCCATCCGCCCACTCCGCTCCTGGCCGGTGCCCCGAAACGGTGGCAGCGGCTGCTTCCGTACGCGGTGGTGATCGCGCTCGTCGCCACCTTCGTCCCGGTCACCATCAACGTCCTGACCGCGCAGTACGGTCTGACGGGAGGTATGGCCGGGGCCCTGGCCGTCGCCCAGGCCGCCCCGCTGCTGATGCTGGCGCACCGGCCCCTCCATGCCTGGTGGATCGTCTTTCCCGCCGACATCCTCGGCGCGCTCGTCCTCCTGTCGAAGCCGGTCGAGAAGTACGACATCTGGCCGTGGACCCCGCCGGTGATCGTCGGCTATCTGTTCCTGCTGCTGGCGATCGGTCTGCGCGAGACCCGGCGGACCGTGATCGGTGTCTGGCTGCTGACGGGCACCGCCGGTCTGGTGCTGCATCTGGTCGCGCCCGAGCGCAGCAACGGCAGCGCGCTGCTGCTGTTCATCCTCGGCGCGGTGGTGCTGGTGATCGGGACCGCGGTACGGGAACGGGCCGAGGCACAGCGCCGGCTCGCCGAGCAGGAGACCATCAACGAGACCGAGCGGGCGCAGCGCACGCTGCTGGAGGAGCGGACCCGGATCGCCCGCGAGCTGCACGACGTGGTGGCGCACCACATGTCGGTGATCACGGTGCAGGCCGACTCAGCCCCGTACCGGATCAGCGGTCTGTCGGACGAGGCGCGCGAGGAGTTCACGGCCATCGCGGCCGGTGCGCGGGAGTCGCTGGGCGAGATGCGGCGGCTGCTGTCGGTGCTGCGCAGTGACGGCACGGAGGGCGACCGGGCGCCGCAGCCCGGCATCGACCGTGTGCAGCAGCTGGTGGAGGCGACGGTGCGGGCGGGGGTGCCGGCCGAGCTGTCGCTGGCGGCGGATCTCGGCGAGGTGCCGTCGGCGGTGGATCTGTCGGCGTACCGCATCGTGCAGGAGGCGCTGGCCAATGTGATCCGGCACGCGCCGGGGGCGCGGACCCAGGTGTCCATCACGGCGGGCGCGGGCCATCTGACGGTGCTGGTCGTCAACAGCCCGGCCGAACTGACCCGTTCGCCGCTGGAGACGACGGGGACCGGGCACGGGCTGGTCGGGATGCGCGAGCGCGTACGGTTGACCGGCGGATCCCTGGACACGGGCCCGCTGCCCGACGGGGGTTTCCGGGTGGCCGCCCGGATGCCGCTGCCACCGGCCGAAACCACGTCGGCCCGGCCGGCTCCGTCCGCCCACCCGACTTCGGAGGACTCTTGACCATCCGCGTGATCATCGTCGACGACCAGGCCATGGTGCGGGCAGGGTTCGCGGCGCTGCTGTCGGCGCAGAGCGACATCGACGTGGTGGGCGAGGCGCCGGACGGGCGCCGGGGCGTCGAGGTGAGCCGGAACCAGCATCCCGATGTGGTGCTGATGGATGTCCGGATGCCCGAGATGGACGGACTGGCGGCGGCACGTGAGCTGTTGAACCCGCCGGTGGGCGTGGTGCACCGGCCGAAGGTGCTGATGCTCACCACCTTCGACGTGGACGACTACGTGTACGAGGCGCTGCGCGCCGGCGCGTCCGGGTTCCTGCTGAAGGACGCCCCGCCGGCGGACCTGATCTCGGCGGTACGGGTGGTGGCGGCGGGGGACGCGTTGCTGGCGCCGTCCGTGACCCGTCGCCTGATCGCGGACTTCGCGGCTCAGCGGCCGTCCGGGGCGGCCCGCAGCGGGCCCGCGCTGCGGCTGAACGGGCTCACGCCGCGCGAGAGCGAGGTGCTGGAGCTGATCGCGCGGGGGCTGTCCAACCAGGAGATCGCGGGGCGGCTGGTGCTGGCCGAGCAGACGGTGAAGACGCACATCGGCCGGGTGCTGGCCAAGCTGGATCTGCGGGACCGGGCGCAGGCGGTGATCTTCGCGTACGAGTCGGGGCTGGTGGCGCCGGGGGACACGGGGGCGTAGCGCCCCGGGTCATACACCCCCTACCCCGGTATCACCTCGCACTTGGCTCCCCGGTGTGACGCTCTTCCCCCCGTCCTCTTCCTACCTTCCTCTCCGTCGCGCCGATCGGCGTACGACAGCCGGAGAGGGAGGGCGAGATGCGTCGATACGCGAGGACCCTGGTCGCGGTCGCACTGGCGACCACGGTGGTGGCCGGGACCGCCGGGTGGGTGTCGGGGGACGCGCAACAGGCGCTGACCGGGCCACCGCCGGGCAGCGCCTCCTGGCGGGCGGACCATGCGCTGGGGCGGACGCTGCCCGATCCGGGGCGGGCCACTCCGGCCGAAGTGGCGGAGTTCTTCCGGGGGTTGAGCGCCGAGCAGCAGCAGATGCTGGTGGTACGCCACCCGCTGGTCGTCGGCAATCTCGACGGCGCTCCGGTCGAGCTGCGCTACCGCGCCAACGCCCTGTCCCTGAAGGCCGGTCACGAACTCCGGTACCGGAGTCTCGCCGCGCCGGGGCGGCAGATCCTCGCGTTCGACCCGCGCGGCCGGGGTCAGGTCGCCGAGGTGTTCGGGGAGCTGAGGTCCGCGCGCCGGGTGTCCGTCGTGGTCCCCGGTTCGGACATCGACGCCGGGACCTTCGACCGGAGAGACGATGTGTACGGCACTCCGGCCGGCATGGCGAAGTCGCTGTACGCGCAGAGCGGTCCGGGCAGCGCGGTCATCGCCTGGGCCGGATACACCACCCCCGTGGGCGTCGGTCTCGACGCCGCGACCGGTGATCTGGCCGAGGCCGGGGCGGTCCGGCTGGCCCGGTTCACCGCCGGGCTGACGGCCGACGCGCTGCCCGAGCCCGCGGTGTTCTGCCACAGCTACGGCTCCGTCGTCTGCGGCCTCGCCGCGCCCCGGCTGCGCGCCACCGACCTGGTGGTGCTCGGCTCCCCCGGCATGCGCGCCGACAACGTCGGCGATCTGCACACCCGGGCCCGGGTCTGGGCGGCGAAGGACGCCACCGACTGGATCGACGAGGTGCCGAACGTACGGTTCGCCGGTCTGGGACACGGCAACGACCCGGCCGATCCGCACTTCGGGGCCCGCCGCGTCCCCGCGCGGGAGGCCGAGGGACACACCGGCTACTTCGTGCCCGGGACGGACTCGCTCCGCGCCTTCGCCGCCATCGCGGAAGGGGCCGGACGATGAGCGTCAAGCAGCTCGCGGCACGGATCGACGCCCGCACCCCCGCCCATCGCGACCGGGCCGTCGACGGGCTGCGGGCCCTGGCCCTGCTCGCCGTCCCGACCGGCCACTGGCTGCTCGGCGGGTTCACGCTCGACGGCGGCGGCGCCCTGCACAACGCGAGCCCGCTCTCCGCCTTCGGGTTCTTCGCCCCGGTCAGCTGGGTGCTCCAGATGCTCGGCATCTTCTTCCTGGTCGGCGGGTACGCCTCGGTGCTCTCCTACCGCCGCCGGAAGTCCACGACCGGTGCCTGGCTGCGCGGCCGGCTGGCCCGGCTGGGCAGGCCGGTGCTGGGGGTGACCGCCGTCTGGGCGGTCCTGATCCCGGTGCTGTACGCGCTGGGCGTGCCCGGCGACACACTGCGTACGGGGTCGACGCTGGTGATCCAGCCGCTCTGGTTCGTCGGGGTGTACACCGTGGTCACGGCCCTCACCCCGCTGTGCATAAGGGTCGCGAAGAAGCTGGGCGGCTGGGCCGCCCTGCCGCTGCTGGCGTCGGTCGCCGTCGTGGACTTCCTGCGCTACGGGCCGTTCGCGGAGGCCGTCCCGTCCTGGCTGAGCGTGCTGAACATCCTGCCGGGCTGGCTCTTCGCGTATCAGCTCGGTGTCTCGTGGGGCGAGGGTCGGATCGGGAAGCGGGGCGCGCGTGTCCTGCTCGTCGGCGGCGGTGTGCTGTTCGCCGTGCTGCTGCTCGTCTTCCACTACCCGGCGTCGATGGTCGGCGTACCGGGTGAGGCGCGCACCAACTCGCATCCGCCGTCGCTGCTGGTCCTGGCACTGGCCGCCGCGCAGAGCGGTGCGGCGATCCTGCTGCGGGACCGGATCGGCCGGCTGCTGCGCAAGCCGCTGGTGTGGGCGCCGGTCGTCGTGATCAACCTGTCGGCGATGACGATCCTGTGCTGGCACCAGACGGCGATGCTCGCCGCGGCCGTCCCGGCGTCGTTCGCCGGTGCCGTGCCGGGGCTGACGACCGGTCCCGACTCACTCGGCTGGATTCTGGCCCGGCTGGCCTGGATGCCGCTGTTCGCCGGGCTGCTGGTGCTGATCGCCCGGTACGCGCGCCGCTTCGAGGAGCCCTGGAAGGCGGGCACCCGCGCCGCGAACGCCCGCCGCGCTACGGCGGGACTGCTCGCGGCGGGGTTCGCGGTGTTCGCGCTGGGGCTCGCGTGAGGGCGGGGCAGAGCGTGCTCGGTGTTCGCGCCGGGGCGGGTGTGAGGGCGGGGAAGGGCGCTCGGTGTTCGCGCCGGGGCGGGGCGGCCCCGGCGATCCCCGCGCGCCCCGTTCCCGTACTACTCGCGGGCCGCCGACGTGCTGCTCATGTCGGGGTAGCGGTCCCCCGCCACCTGCCCGGCGATCGGCTCCAGCACGGCCAGCTCCTCGGGAGTCAGGGTGAGCCGGGTCGCCGCGACGTTCTCCAGCAGGCGGCTGCGCTTGCGGGTCCCCGGGATCGGGACCACGGCCAGGCCGTACACCCCGGCGCGCTGCTGCACCCAGGCGAGGGCCACCTGCGCGGGCGTCGCCCCGTGCGCCGCGGCGATCTTGTGCACGGGCTCCAGCAGCGCGGCGTTCTTCCGGGCGTTCTCGCCGGTGAAGCGCGGCTGGTGCTTGCGGAAGTCGCTCTCCGACAGGTCCTTGCCCGCGTCGCTGAACGCCCCGGTCAAAAAGCCGCGGCCGAGCGGTGAGTACGGCACGAAGGTCACCCCGAGCTCGACCGCCGCTCCGGCCGCGCTGTTCTCCACGTCCCGGCTGAAGATCGACCACTCGGACTGGAGGGCGGCGATCGGGTGCACGGCGTGCGCCTCGCGCAGCTCCGGACCGGTCACCTCGCTCAGTCCCAGCTGCTTGACCTTGCCCTCGCGGACCAGCTCGGCCATCGCCCCGACCGATTCGGCCAGCGGCACGAGCGGGTCGCGGCGGTGCATGTAGTAGAGGTCGATGACGTCGGTGTTCAGCCTGCGGAGGCTGTCCTCGACGGCCTGCCGGATGTACGCGGGGTCATTGCGCACCCCGCGGTAGTGCGGGTCGTCGGTACGCTCTATGGCGAACTTGGTGGCCAGGGTGATCTCGTCGCGGTGCGCGCCGACGAACGGTGCGAGGAATTCCTCGTTGGCCCCGCGCCCGTACACATCGGCGGTGTCGAAGAGGGTGACGCCCACCTCCAGCGCCGCTTCCAGGGTGTCCCGTGCGGCGGTCTCGTCGGTGTCCCCGTAGAACTCGCTGATGCCCATGCAGCCGAGTCCCTGCACACCGACCCGCGGTCCGCCCTTGCCCAGCTCCGTGGTGGCGATCTTGTTGTCAGTCATCAGGCACAGGGCCTTTCCGGCGCCCGGCGGGCGCCCGCATAGAAGTCGATCTTGTGATCGAGGACGGCGAGCGTGTCCTGGAGTTCCGCGATCCGCGTCGTCACGTCGCGGCGGGTCGCCTCCAGCAGTTCCTGCCGTTCCTCGAAGGTGTGCTCGCCCTCGCGCAGCAGCTCGGCGTACCTGACCATGTCGGCGACCGGCATCCCCGTCAGCCGCAGCTTGCCGACGAAGGACAGCCAGTCCAGATCGCGGTTGCTGAACCGGCGCTGCCCCGTGTGCGAACGGTCGACGTGCGACATCAGCCCGATCCGCTCGTACCAGCGCAGGGTGTGCGCGGTGAGCCCGGTGAACGCGACGACCTCGCTGATGGTGTAGCGGTCCTGCCCCTCGGGACGCGGATGCGCCCGAGGAGCGGCCGCGCAGGCGTCCGTCCGTACCGAAGTGCTCTCCATCACCGTCATGACCTCCACGCTAGAACCTTGGAGTGCACTCCAAGCAAGCGGAATCCGCGAAGAAGCCGCGTACCGTCGTCCGCGCACCGGAATTCCGGCGCCGGACATGAAGGAATCTTCATCCTGACTTCATGTCCGCGATGTGCCCGGTAGGCAGGATGGACGCATGGCTTTCTCCCCTCGTCTGGCGGCCCTGGCAGCCGTTGTCGCCGTACCGCTCGGCATCGCGGCCACCAGCTACGCCATGACGGACACCCCCGAGGCACCGAAGGTGCCCCCGGTCGTGCAGCTGGACGACACCACACCGAGCGGCGCGCCCGGGGGCTCGCCGGGCAGCACCCCGGACACCCTGCCCAGCACCCCCGCCCCCGACCCGTCGGCCAGCCGCTCCCCGGGCGGGAAGCCGGGGGATGCCGTCGTGCCCGGCCCCTCGGCCGCCGACGGTGACGATGACGACGACGACCTCGGTGATGACGGTTGACGTTCCCAGGGTCTCCGCCCGCGTACGCATCCTGCTGTGGCTGCTGGTGGTGATGGCGGTCGCGCTGGGTGGCGTGGCCGTCACGGTACGGGCGATCCTCCAGCGTGACGTGGACGAGCGCATCAGCCAGCTGCTCACCCAGGAGACCGGTGAGTTCGCGAACTTCGTCGCCCAGGGCGTGGACCCGGAGACCGGCAGCCGCTTCGGGGACCCGGACCGGCTGCTCCGTGTCTATCTGCAACGGCAGTACGCGGACCCCGACGAGGAACTGCTGGGACTGACCCGGCCCGGCACCGGCGAACCCGACGTCATCCGCCAGCGCCGTGACATCCCCGCGGACATCGCCCTGTGGAAGGACGGTGCGGCACTCACCGGGATCTTCGCCTCCGAACGCGCCTTCGGCACCCTGCACCGTTCCCAGGGGGAGCTGCGCTGGGCCAAGGTCGCCCTCCGGCCCGTCCGTGACGGACCGCCCGGCGCCTTCGTCGTGGCCTTCCACGCCGACCGCGAACGCGCCGTCGCCGATCAGACCTTCTGGACCCTGCTGGGCCTGTCGGGCGTGGCGCTGCTGATGACGACCGGGATCGGCTGGGCCGTCGCCGGCCGTATCCTCGCGCCCGTCCGTGTCGTACGGATGACGGCGGCGGAGCTGACGGAGCAGGACCTCACCCGGCGCATACCCGTGGAGGGCCGGGACGACATCGCGGCACTCGCCGAGACGTTCAACGCGATGCTGGACCGGCTGGAGCGGGCGTTCGCCGCGCAACGGGTCTTCGTCGACGACGCCGGACACGAGCTGCGCACCCCCATCACCATCGTGCGGGGCCATCTGGAGCTGATGGGCGACGACCCGGCCGACCGGGAGGAGACCGTCCGCCTGGTCACGGACGAACTCGACCGGATGAGCCGCATCGTCGAGGATCTGCTCCTGCTCGCCGGGGCCGAGAGACCCGACTTCGTGCGCCCGGAACCGGTCCAGCTCGCGGAGCTGACCGCCGATGTCTTCGTGAAGGTGCGGACGCTGGGCGAGCGTGACTGGCAGCTCGACGGCGTCGCGGACCGGGAGGTGCGGCTGGACGAGCAGCGGATCACCCAGGCGATGGTCCAGCTCGCGCAGAACGCCGTCCAGCACACCGTGCCGGGCCGGCGCATCCGGATCGGGTCGCGGGCGCTCGGCGAGCGGATCGAGCTGTACGTCGCCGACAGCGGACCCGGGATTCCGCCGCAGGACGCCGCGGTGATCTTCGAGAGGTTCCGGCGGGGCACCGCCCGGCGCGGTGCCCGTACCAGCGGTGCCGGACTCGGACTCGCGATAGTGAAGGCCATCGCGGAGGGCCATCACGGCCGGGTCGAACTACGCCCCACCGACGGTGGCGGCGCCACCTTCGTACTCATGCTGGAGACGGACCCATGAACCGCATTCTGATCGCCGAGGACGAGGAGCGCATCGCTTCCTTCGTGCAGAAGGGACTCCGCGCCAACGGCTTCACCACCGTCGTCGCCGAGGACGGCGACTCCGCGCTGCACCAGGCGATGGTCGGCGGCTTCGACCTGATGCTCCTCGACATCGGCCTGCCGGGGCGGGACGGCTTCACCGTCCTGCGGGAGCTGCGCGAGGCGCGCGTCACGCTGCCCGTCATCGTGCTCACGGCGCGGGACTCCGTACGGGACACGGTGGCCGGGCTCGAAGGCGGCGCCGACGACTGGATGACGAAGCCGTTCCGCTTCGAGGAGCTGCTGGCACGGGTACGGCTCCGGCAGCGCACCGCTGCGCGCGCCCCCGAGGTCACCATGCTGCGCAGCGGCAGCCTCAGTCTGGACCTGCGCACACGCCGCGCCCGCGCGGACGACCGCACCGTCGATCTGACGGCCCGTGAGTTCGTCCTGCTCGA
This sequence comes from Streptomyces sp. NBC_01237, assembly GCF_035917275.1. Taxonomy (NCBI): domain Bacteria; kingdom Bacillati; phylum Actinomycetota; class Actinomycetes; order Kitasatosporales; family Streptomycetaceae; genus Streptomyces; species Streptomyces sp. NBC_01237. The sequence continues at coordinate 2,591,935 of NZ_CP108508.1, forward strand.
ATTCTTCCTGCGCCACCCCGGCCGGGTCCTCTCGCGCGAGCAGATCCTCTCCCATGTGTGGGGCTACGACTTCGACCCCGGCTCCAACATCGTGGACGTCTACGTCCGCGCCCTGCGCCGGAAGCTGGGTGCGGAGCGGCTGGAGACGATCCGGGGCATGGGCTACCGCATGCCGTGAGGTCCCGGGGCCCGGCCCGTACCCGAAACCGGCCCTGGACCCGAAACCCGGTCCCGGACCCGAAGCCCGGCCCTGGACCCGAAACCCGGTCCCGGACTCCGAGCCGGATGAAGAGGCTTTCACCGAGCGCTCATGGAGCGCTCACCGCCCGTCCCAAGGATGGGTGACGTGCCTCTTTCACTCCGGCAGACCGCCTGCCTCTGCGCCGTCCTCGGGCTCTGCGCACTCCTCGCCCTCCCCGGCCTCGGCACCGACGGGAAGCTCACCCTCGCCGTCTTCGCGCTCGCCACCTGCGCCTGGATCGCCACGCCGGTGGACGACACCTACATCGCGCTCGGCGCCGGACTGGCCCTGACCGTGACCGGGGTGATCAGCAGCGAGACGCTGTTCGCCACACTCGGCCACGAGACGGTGTGGCTGTTGATCTGCGCCTTCGTGCTGGCCGCCGCCGTCGCCAGGACCGGGCTCGCCGGGCGGGCCGCCGTCTTCCTGGTCGGCGGGGCCGGCACCGTACGGCAGCTGGTGCATCTGACCACGGCCGGACTCGTCGTGACCGCCTTCGCCGTCCCGGCGACCTCGGGGCGCGCCGCCCTGGCCCTTCCGGTCTTCCTGGCACTGGCCGCGGCGCTCGCCGACCGCGTCCGTCTGGTGGTGATGCTGGCCCTCCTCTTCCCGACGGTCATCCTGCTCTCCGCCGTCGCCACCCTGATCGGCGCGGGTGCGCACCTGATCACCGTCGGGGTGCTCCGGGAACAGACCGGGGAGCAGCTGGGTTTCGTCACCTGGCTGCTGCTCGGGCTGCCGCTCGCCGTGGTCTCCTCCCATCTCGCGGCGGAGCTGGTGCTCCTGATGACGACGCGGCGGGCCGACCGCACGGGTCCGGTCAGGATCACCGCGGCACACCTCCAGGAACACTCCGCCACCGCTGTCCAGGGGCCGCTCACCGCGCCGGAGTCCCGGTGCCTCCTGCTGCTGGCGACGGTGGTGCTGCTGTGGTGCAGCGAGCCGTTGCACGGGGTGTCGCCGGCCGTGGTCGCCCTCATCGGCGCCATCGTGGCCACCTCACCGGCGCTGGGAACCGTCCGGTTGAAGGACGGTCTGAGCGCGGTGCCGTGGCCGATGCTCCTGTTCATGGCCACCACCATGGCCATGGGGGTGGCCCTCTCCGACTCGGGGGCGGCGGCCTGGCTGGTCGGCTGGATACCGGGGGCGGCCTCGACGCCGCCCTGGGTGTTCCTCACCGGCGTGGTCGTGATCAGTACGGCGGCCCATCTGGTGCTCCAGTCCCGCTCCGCCCGCTCCTCCGTGCTGGTGCCGCTGGTCGTCGCCGCGGCCATCGGCGCCGGGGTCAACCCGGTCGCCGCCGCGCTCGCCTCGACCGCCGCCGCCGGTTTCTGCCACACCCTGCCCGCCTCGGCGAAGCCGGTCGCGCTCTTCGCCGGCCTGTCCGGCACACCGACGTACACCCCGCGCGATCTCCTGCGGCTCTCCGCCGTGCTCGCGCCGCTCACCGCAGCCCTCGTGCTGTTCTTCGCCCTCGCCGTCTGGCCCCTGCTCGGCGTGCCCGTCCACTTGGAGACCCAGCCATGAGCCACCGCATCACCATCGCCCCCAGCGGGTTCAAGGAGTCCCTCTCCGCCGCACGGGTGGCCGAGTCCATCGCCGTGGGCGTGCGACGGGTGTTCCCCGGCGCCGACCTCGATCTCGTCCCGCTCGTGGACGGCGGCGAGGGCACCGCCGAGGCGCTGGCCCTCGCCACGGGCGGCCGGCTGATCCCGTACGCCGCGACCGGCCCGGTCGGTGAGCCGGTCGACTCGCACTTCGCCCTGCTGGGGCGGGACGCGCCGGGCCCCCTGACCGCCGTCGTGGAGATGGCGGCCGTGGCCGGTCTCGCCCTGGTACCGCCCGACCGGCGCGACCCGGGCACCACCACGACCCGTGGCGTGGGCGAACTGATCCTGGCCGCACTGGACCGGGGCGCCCGGCGGATACTCGTCGGCTGCGGCGACTCCGGTACGTCGGACGGGGGCGCCGGGGCCCTCCAGGCGCTCGGCGCCCGGCTGACCGACCGCCGCGGCCGCGAACTCCCGCGCGGCGGTGCGGCACTCCGTTCTCTCCACCGCGTCGACCCGTCCGGGCTCGACCCCCGGCTCGCCACCACCGAACTCCTCGTGGCCTGCAACCCGTTCAATGTGCTGTGCGGCCCCCAGGGGGTGGCCCGCGTGTTCGGGCCGCAGAAGGGCGCGAGCCCCGCGGAGGTGGATGTGCTGTCCGCCGCCCTGGAGCGCTGGGCGGCGGTCCTCACCCGGGACCTCGCCCCCGTCGGGGACCTGGGTACGGACCCCGGCACCGGCGCCTCGGGAGGTCTGGGGGCCGGGCTGGCCGCCCTGGGGGCACGCCTGCTCCCCCGCTTCGACGTCCTCCTCGACCGGCTCGACCTCGACGCCCGGCTGGCACGGGCCGATCTCGTGATCACCGCTGAGGGCTCGCTCGACCACCAGACCGTACGGGGAAAGATCCCGGCGGAGGTCGCCCGCCGGGCGCACGCCGCGGGAGTGCCGGTGCTGGTGCTGGCCGGCACGATCGGACCGGGCGCGCACGAGGTGCGGGCGGTCGGGGTGGACGCGTACAACGCGATCCTGCCCGCCCCCATGACGTTGCCCGAAGCGATCCACGGGAGCAGCGAATTCCTCGCCGACGCCGCGGAGCGCTCACTGCGGATCATGGCGCTGGGCACCCGGCTCGCGCTGGCCGCCCGGCTCGCTCCCCTGGCGGCCTGACGGACGGCCGGTACCGGGCAGCGGTCGGGCCAGGAGCCACGGCGGTTAGGCTCGGGGCCATGGAGAGCCTGCGGAGCATCGACACCTGGCCGGTCCCCACGGCGGCGGCGGCCGTCGTACGGGCGGACGGCACCGTCCTCGGGACGCACGGCCCCACCGCGCACCGTTTCCCCCTCGCCTCGGTCACCAAGCCGCTCGCGGCCTACGCGGCGCTCGTGGCGTACGAGGAGGGGGCGGTCGAGCTGGACGAACCGGCCGGTCCCGAAGGGTCCACGGTGCGCCACCTCCTCGCGCACACCAGCGGCCTCGCCTTCGACGAGCACCGGGTGACGGCGCCTCCCGGCACCCGTCGGCTGTACTCCAACGCGGGCTTCGAGGTGCTCGGGGACCACATCGCCAAGGCGTCCGGCATCCCGTTTCCGGAGTATCTGCGCCAGGCGGTCCTGGAGCCGCTGGGCATGACGTCGACCACGCTGGACGGCTCGCCCGCCCGCGACGGTGTCTCGACCGTGGACGACCTGGTCCGGTTCGCCGCCGAGGTCCAGGCCCCCCGCCTCCTCGACCCCCGTACGGTCCTCGAAGCCCAGACCGTGGTGCACCCGGGACTCAAGGGCGTACTGCCCGGCTACGGCCACCAGAACCCGAACGACTGGGGTCTCGGTTTCGAGATCCGGGACGCCAAGTCCCCGCACTGGACGGGCGCTTCCTCGTCCCCGGCCACCTTCGGACACTTCGGCCAGTCCGGTACGTTCCTGTGGATCGACCCGGTGGCGGGCGCGGCCTGCGTCGCGCTGACCGACCGGCCCTTCGGACCGTGGGCGGCCGAGGCGTGGACGCCGTTCACGGACGCGGTGCTGAGGGAGCTCGCGGCGTAACCGGGGGGCGGGCGGCCCCCGGCGCGGCGGACACGCACTCGAACCACACCGTCTTGCCGCGGCCGTCCCGCCGTGTCTCCACACCCCACTTGTCGGTGACGGCGTCGACCAGGAGCAGCCCGCGGCCGCCCTCGTCGAGCACTTCACCCACAGCGACGGCGGGTTCCTGCGGGTCGGCGTCCGCCACCTCCACGCGCACACCGTCACCGTCCGGCAGCCGGAAGACGAAGGTCTGACAACGACGCCCCGGTACGTGCCGGACGACATTGGCGATCAGCTCGGTGAGCGCGAGTTCCGCCGCGTCGGCGACATCGAGCAGCGCCCAGCCGGTGAGGTACGTGCGCAGGATGCGGCGCAGATGCCGGGCCGAGTGCTCACCCATCGCGAATTCGGCGCGGTACGCGGGCTCTCCGGGGTCGGGCCGGGGAGCAGTTACGTGATTCATGTCACCATCGTGCGACCGACTGGCTACGCTCGGCTACGTACGGAAACGAACGCCGCCAGGCGTTGAACGCCGGAGGTCCCCCGCAGTGGCCAACATCCAGTCCCTCGATCCCAGCGCCTCCCCCCTGGACTACTACGGCTGGGAATTGCGCCGCCAACGCGAGGCGGCCGGCCTGAGACAGGGCCAGTTGGGCGCGCTCATCTTCTGCACGGGCTCGCTGATCGGCCAGATCGAGACGACGAAGAAGGTCCCCACCCGTGACTTCTCCGAGCGCCTGGACGCCGCGCTCGGTACGGACGGGGTGTTCTCGCGGCTGATCGGCCTGGTCCTGCGCAGCCAGCTGCCGACCTGGTTCCAGCCGTACGCGGACATGGAGGCGAAGGCCGCGTACATCTCGACGTACCAGGCTCAGGTGGTGTACGGACTGTTGCAGACGGAGGAGTACGCGCGGGCGGTGCTCGCCACCGGCATGCCGGACGATCTGGAAGGTCTGCTGGCGGGCCGTATGGAGCGCCAGCGCATCCTGGATCGGGAGAAGCCGCCGATGGCGTGGGCGATCCTCGACGAGGCCGTACTGCACCGCCCGATCGGCGGCCACGAGGTCATGCGCGCACAACTCGGCAAGCTGTTGGAGTTCTCCGCGCACCGCTGGATGCGGATTCAGGTGCTGCCCTTCGCGGCTGGTGAACATGCAAGCCTGGATGGGGCGTTCACCACCATGCGCTTCGATGACGACCCGGACATCATCTATACCGAGGACCTCATCTCCGGCCATATGACCGCCAGTCCCGACACGGTCAGGGAGGCCTCGCTCCGATACGCTCATCTCCAGGCCACCGCACTCTCCGTGGAGGATTCGGTGGCGCTGATCGCCCGCGTGATGGAGGAGCGTTATGGAGACCGGCCCCGATCTGAAGTGCGCGCAGTGGCGTAAGTCCAGCTACAGCGGGAACACCGGCGGAGAGTGCGTCGAGTGCACCGTCACCGGCGGCGCGGCCTGGCAGAAGTCGTCCTACAGCGGAAGCACCGGCGGAGAGTGCGTCGAGATGGCGGACGCCTCCTGCGGCTCCGTCCCCGTCCGCGACAGCAAGAACCCGGACGGGCCCGTCATCGTCCTCGGGGCCGACGCCTGGCGGGCGTTCGTGGACGGGCTGCGCTGATCGGCCGGCCCGGTTGACCCGGCCGCCCCACGCCTACCGCCCCCGATGCGAGGCACACGGGCGCCGGGTCCTGGTCTCGGAGGTGCGGGGCCCCGGTCAGGAGTCACCCGCCCGCTCTCAGCCCGCGAGCTCCCAGATCAGCAGCTCCGCCGCGCCCGTCGCGACCGCTTCCAGCCCTTCGGCCTCCGTGATCCGCGCCGCGTCACCGGGCCCCAACTCCTGCCCGCCCAGGGCGACCCGGCCCCGTACCACGTGCACGTACAGACGTACCGCGTCCGGCACCGCGGCCCGTTCGCCGTCACCGAGTCTGTGCACCCGGAGCGTCGCCCCGGCACCGGACACCTCGTACGGGGTGGAGTCGGCGAGGCCGGGGACGACGGTGTACGCGGGTTCGCCGCCCGGCTCCAGCGGGGCCAGCCACACCTGAAGGAAGGTCAGCGGGGCGTCCGCGTCGTTGCGTTCGACGTGGCGCACGCCCGCGGCGGCGCTCAGGTGCTGGAGGTCCCCGGCGCGGACGACCGTGGAGCGGCCCGTCGAATCGCGGTGGGTCAGTTCGCCCTCGATCACCCAGGTGACGATCTCGGTGTGGCTGTGCGGATGCTCGTCGAAGCCCGCGCCGGGGGCGAGCCGCTCCTCGTTGCAGGCCAGGAACGCGCCGAAGCGGAGGTTGTCGGGGTCGTAGAAACGTCCGAACGAGAAGGCGTGCAGGGACTCGATCCCGGCCGCCGCGTCCCCGCCCGCGTAGCGGCTGTCCGACCTGTGTACGGAAATCACCGGACCACGGTAGCCCGGCCCCCCGACCACCTGCCCCGATAAGGCAGTCTTGGGTACGTGCCCCGACCCGATCCTGAGCAGCCCGCTGCGAACGACGCCCACCTGCATGCCGCGACCCTGAAGCGCCTGGAGCAGTCCTCCGGCCGGCTGGCCGCGAACGCCATCGCCCGCATGGACGAGACGCTGCCGTGGTACCGGGCGATGCCCCCGGAGAACCGGTCCTGGATCGGCCTGGTCGCCCAGGCCGGCATCGCCGCCTTCACCGAGTGGTTCCGGCATCCGGAGACCCCGCAGGCCATCTCCACCGATGTGTTCGGTACGGCTCCGCGCGAGCTGACCCGGGCGATCACCCTGCGGCAGACCGTGGAGATGGTGCGGACGACGATCGAGGTCATGGAGACCGCGATCGAGGAGGTCGCCGCGCCCGGCGACGAGTCGGTGCTGCGCGAGGCGCTGCTCGTCTACGCCCGGGAGATCGCCTTCGCGACCGCCCAGGTGTACGCCCAGGCCGCCGAGGCCCGGGGCGCGTGGGACGCCCGGCTGGAATCCCTCGTGGTGAACGCGGTGCTCTCCGGGGAGGCGGACGAGGGTGCCGTGTCCCGGGCCGCCGCGCTCGGCTGGAACTCCCCCGAGCATGTCTGCGTGATCCTGGGCACCGCGCCCGACGGGGACAGCGAGCTGACCGTGGAGGCGATCCGGCGGGCCGCCCGGCATGCCAAGCTCCAGGTCCTGACCGGCGTACTGGGCACCCGTCTCGTCGTCATCGCCGGTGGCAGCGACAATCCGCTCCAGGTCGCGAAGGGCCTGATCGGGCCGTATGCGGCGGGGCCCGTGGTCGCCGGCCCCGTGGTGCCCGACCTGCTCGCCGCCACCCGGTCCGCGCAGGCCGCGGCGGCCGGGCTGAAGGCCTGCTCGGCGTGGCAGGACGCGCCGCGCCCGGTACTGGCGGACGATCTCCTTCCGGAGCGCGCGATGGCGGGCGACCCCGCCGCGCGGGACCAGTTGGTGGAGGAGATCTACAGACCGCTGGAGGAGGCGGGTTCGGCACTCCTGGAGACTCTGAGTGTCTATCTGGAGCAGGCGAGCAGCCTCGAAGGTGCCGCCAGGATGCTCTTCGTCCACCCCAACACCGTGCGCTACCGGCTACGACGTGTGACCGACGTCACCGGCTGGTCACCGTCCGATGTGCGCTCGGCGTTCACCCTGCGAATCGCCCTCATCCTGGGGCGCTTGGCCGCGGCGGATCCTCAGTCCTAGACTTTTGTCGGACTTCAACAATTCCCCCGACGGTTCTTCGTCCCTGTCCCCACGGGCGTACCGGGCCGTCCACAAGAGAGAGTGTGAGGGTGCTCGTACTCGTCGCTCCCGGCCAAGGCGCTCAGACGCCCGGCTTCCTGACTCCCTGGCTCGACCTCCCCGGTGCCACCGACCGCATCGCGGCCTGGTCCGACGCCATCGGGCTCGACCTTGCCCACTACGGCACGAAGGCCGACGCGGACGAGATCCGCGACACGGCGGTGGCCCAGCCACTGCTCGTCGCCGCGGGTCTGCTGTCGGCCGCCGCCCTCGACGCCTCCCCCGGTGTCGTCGCGGGCCACAGCGTCGGTGAGATCACCGCCGCCGCACTCGCCGGTGTCATCGACGACGATGCCGCGCTCCGTCTCGTACGCACCCGGGGGCTCGGCATGGCCGAGGCCGCCGCGGTCACCGAGACCGGCATGGCGGCGCTGCTCGGCGGCGACCCCGACGTCTCGGTCGCCCATCTGGAGAAGCTGGGCCTGACCCCGGCCAACATCAACGGTGGCGGCCAGATCGTCGCGGCGGGCACGGCCGCGCAGATCGCCGCACTGGTCGCCGACATGCCCGAGGGCGTACGCCGCGTGGTGCCGCTCAAGGTGGCCGGCGCGTTCCACACGCACCACATGGCCCCGGCCGTGGAGAAGCTGCGCGTGGCCGCCGCGGACCTCAAGGTCTCCGAGCCGACCGTGACGTACGTCTCCAACGCCGACGGCGCCACGGTCGCCACCGGCGCCGAGATCATCTCCCGGCTCGTCGGACAGGTCGCCAATCCGGTCCGCTGGGACCTGTGCATGGAGACCTTCCAGGCACTCGGGGTGACCGCACTCGTCGAAGCCTGCCCCGGCGGCACCCTCACCGGGCTGGCCAAGCGGGCGCTGCCCGGAGTGAAGACCCTCGCGCTCAAGACACCCGACGACCTCGACGCGGCCCGCGCGCTCATCTCCGAGCACGCGGGTGCCTAAGGAGCCCGAGAGCATGTCGAAGATCAGGCCCAGCCAGGGCGCCGCGTACGCGCGCATCATGGGTGTCGGCGGCTACCGCCCCACCCGTGTCGTGCCGAACGAGGTGATCCTCGAAACGATCGACTCCTCCGACGAGTGGATCCGCTCGCGTTCCGGCATCGCCACCCGCCACTGGGCCTCCGACGAGGAGACCGTGTCCGCGATGTCCGTCGAGGCGTCGGGCAAGGCGATCGCCGATGCCGGGATCACGCCCGAGCAGATCGGCGCGGTCATCGTCTCCACCGTCTCGCACTTCAAGCAGACCCCGGCCATCGCGACCGAGATCGCCCACAAGATCGGCGCGGGCAGGCCCGCCGCCTTCGACATCTCCGCCGGCTGCGCGGGCTTCGGCTACGGCCTGACCCTCGCCAAGGGCATGATCGTCGAGGGCTCGGCGGAGTACGTCCTGGTGATCGGCGTGGAGCGGCTCAGCGACCTCACCGACCTGGAGGACCGTGCGACGGCCTTCCTGTTCGGCGACGGCGCGGGCGCGGTCGTCGTCGGTCCCTCGAAGGAGCCGGCCATCGGCCCCACCGTCTGGGGTTCCGAGGGCGACAAGTCCGAGACCATCAAGCAGACCGTGGCCTGGGACGTGTTCCACACCGACCGTCCGGAGAAGTTCCCGGCCATCACGCAGGAGGGCCAGGCGGTCTTCCGCTGGGCCGTCTTCGAGATGGCGAAGGTCGCCCAGCAGGCGCTGGACGCGGCCGGGATCGCCCCGGAAGACCTGGACGTCTTCATTCCGCACCAGGCCAACATGCGGATCATCGACTCGATGGTGAAGACCCTGAAGCTGCCGGAGCACGTCACGGTCGCCCGCGACGTGGAAACCACCGGCAACACGTCCGCCGCCTCGATTCCGCTCGCAATGGAGCGGCTCCTGGCGACCGGTCAGGCGAAGAGCGGCGACACCGCGCTCGTCATCGGCTTCGGGGCGGGTCTCGTCTACGCCGCGACGGTCGTTACCCTCCCCTAGGCACACCGGACCTTTTGGTCCGGCACACCCGAACCCTGAAGAAAACCATCGAAGGAGCGCCAACATGGCCGCCACCCAGGAAGAGATCGTCACCGGTCTCGCCGAGATCGTCAACGAGATCGCCGGAATCCCGGTCGAGGACGTCCAGCTGGACAAGTCCTTCACCGACGACCTGGACGTCGACTCGCTGTCCATGGTCGAGGTCGTCGTCGCCGCCGAAGAGCGCTTCGACGTCAAGATCCCCGACGAGGACGTCAAGAACCTCAAGACGGTCGGCGACGCCGCCGACTACATCCTGAAGCACCAGGGCTGATCCAGCCCCGGCTCGTGTGTCGCCACCCGGCGGTGGCGCCGCTGATTCACGACCCTCTACACGTGGAGAAGATTTTCCAGTGATCCCGACCAATCGCACCGTGGTCGTCACCGGTATCGGCGCAACCACTCCGCTGGGTGGCGACTCCGCATCGACCTGGGAAGGGCTGATGGCCGGTCGCTCCGGCGTCAAGCCCCTCGAAGGTGAGCGCTTCGCCGAACTGCCCGTCCGGATCGCCGCCCTCGCGGCCGTCGACCCGGGCGAGGTTCTGCCGCGCCCGCTCGCCCGCAAGCTGGACCGCTCGGCGCAGTTCGCGCTGATCGCGGCCCGTGAGGCGTGGACGGACGCGGGCTTCACCGGCAAGGCCGGTGAGGACGAGAAGATCCGCCCCGAGCGTCTGGGCACGGTCATCGCCTCCGGCATCGGCGGCGTGATCACCCTGCTCGACCAGTACGACGTGCTGAAGGAGAAGGGCGTACGCCGCGTCTCCCCGCACACCGTTCCGATGCTCATGCCCAACGGTCCGGCCGCCAACGTCGGCCTGGAGGTCAACGCCCAGGCCGGTGTCCACACCCCGGTCTCCGCCTGCGCCTCCGGCGCCGAGGCCATCGGGTACGCCGTCGAGATGATCCGCACCGGCCGCGCCGACGTGGTCGTCGCCGGTGGCACGGAGGCGGCGATCCACCCGCTGCCGATCGCCGCGTTCGCCAACATGATGGCGATGTCCAAGAGCAACGACGAGCCCGAGAAGGCGTCTCGTCCCTATGACACGGGCCGGGACGGTTTCGTCCTCGGCGAGGGCGCCGGTGTCGTCGTCCTGGAGTCCGCCGAGCACGCCGCCGCACGTGGCGCCAGGGTCTACTGCGAGGTGCTGGGCCAGGGGCTCTCCGCTGACGCCCACCACATCGCGCAGCCCGAGCCCACCGGGCGCGGCATCGCCGCCGCGATGCAGAACCTGCTCGACTCGACGGATCTCAAGCCGTCCGAGGTGGTTCACCTCAACGCGCACGCCACGTCGACCCCGCAGGGTGACATCGCCGAGATCAAGGCCCTGCGCAAGGTCCTGGGCGACGATCTCGACCACGTCGCGATCTCCGCGACCAAGTCGATGACCGGTCACCTGCTCGGTGGCGCGGGCGGCATCGAGACCGTCGCGACGGTCCTGGCGCTGTACAACCGGATGGCGCCGCCGACCATCAACATCGATCACCTCGACGACGCGGTGGAGGCGGACGTCGTCCGTGACAAGCCGCGCCCGCTGCCCGAGGGGCCGATCGCCGCGATCAACAACTCGTTCGGTTTCGGCGGCCACAACGTGGTGCTGGCGTTCCGCTCGGTCTGACGCAGGTCCTGGTACGGCTGTGGCCCGCCTCCCCCGGTTCGGGGGAGGCGGGCCACAGCCGTACCAGGAGCCGTTTTCACCCCATAGGGGCCTTCTCACACCACCTGGTGCAGCCAGCGGACCGGCGCTCCCTCGCCCGCGTGCCGGAAGGACTCCAGTTCGTCGTCCCACGGCTTGCCGAGCAGCTTGGCGATCTCCGCCTCCAGGTCGCTCTCGCCGCGCACGGAGCGGGCCAGCGCGGCCCGCAGCCGGTCCTCGGGGATCAGGATGTCGCCGTGCATTCCGGTGACGGCGTGGAAGATCCCCAGCTCGGGGGTGGAGCTGTAGCGCTCGCCCTCGGCGGTGGGGCAGGGCTCGGCGGTGACCTCGAAGCGCAGCAGGTCCCAGCCCCGGAGCGCCGAGGCGAGCTGTGAGGCGGTGCCGGGCCTGCCCTTCCAGGAAAACTCGGACCGCCAGGTGCCGGGAGCGGCCGGCTGTCTGATCCAGTCCAGCTGAACCCGCACACCGAGGACACCCGCTACCGCCCATTCGACATGTGGGCACAGCGCGCGCGGTGCGGAGTGAACGTACAGGACTCCACGTGTCGTCACCGGGACCTCCAGTGTGGGACGAGGTACGCCTTCCCCAGCGGCCTCGCGCCCGTACCGTCTCTTTTCGGCCAGTTCCCGAGGTTGTCATCAGTAAACAGCATCGGGAGTTAATCTCCTGAAAAGGGACAGTATGTGACGTGAAGTAATGCGCCGGAGCCCCCCACGCATACGCGGGTGGGCGAGGCGCAACTGGTTGGACGAGGAGAAACTACCGTGCCCCGGGGTCGGGCGTGTGACGTACCGTCGGTCCCGGGTCCATGATTCGTCCAGCTTTCACCCTGCGGGGCGCGCACGCCCGTGACCTGGGGCGGCGGGGCTTGCCGGGGGCATTACCAGAGGCATAAACCAGTGAATGACCGGAAGGATCAGGGATGTCGGAGCGTGCGGGACGCCCTCGTTCGCGTACCGCTGTCGCCGTGCTGACAGCGGTTTCGTTTCTCGGCGCCGCCGTCGCGCTGGCGGGTTGCACCAATGGGCCGAATGAGACCTCCCGCAGCGCGTCGGGTTCGTCGCACGGCGCCTCGCCGTCCCCCTCCCCCACCCCCGACTGGGACCGCAGTCCGTCCTCGGTCGCGGCCGTGGGGGATTCCATCACCCGGGGGTTCGACGCCTGTTCGGTGCTGACCGACTGCCCCGAGGTGTCCTGGGCGACCGGTACGGACGGCGAGGTGCGCAGCCTCGCGGTGCGGCTGCTCGGCACGACGGCCGTGGCCGCGCGCAGCTGGAACCACGCCGTGTCGGGGGCCCGGATAGCCCAGTTGCCGGAACAGATGGCGCTGGCGGCGAAGGAGAAGCCGGAGCTGGTGACGGTGATGATCGGCGCCAATGACGCCTGCCGGGACTCGGTCGCGATCATGACGCCGGTGGCGGACTTCCGGGCCTCGTTCGAGGCGTCGATGCGTCAGCTGCGCGGGACGGCCCCGAAGGCGCAGGTCTATGTGTCGAGCGTGCCGGATCTGAAGCGGCTCTGGTCCACGGGGCGCGAGAACGAGCTGGGCAAGCAGATCTGGAAGCTCGGGATCTGCAAGTCGATGCTGGGCGACGCGGACGACATGGGCCCGGCGGCCGTGGCCCGGCGGGACGCGGTGCAGGACCGGGTGGTCGCGTACAACGAGGTGCTGCGCGAGGTGTGCGCGAAGGACCGGCGCTGCCGGTACGACGGCGGGGCGGTCTTCGACTACCGGTTCACCGGAACGCAGCTCAGCCGGTGGGACTGGTTCCATCCGGGGCGCGACGGACAGGCCAGGCTGGCGGAGATCGCGTACCGCAACGTCACGGCGGAGCGGCCCCCGGCGTAGGGTCCGGAATCATGACGACGGGCGGGCCCACGGCCATACGTACGGAAGACTTCGGCACTCTCGCGGACGGCACCGGTGTCCGGCGCTGGACCCTGGAGCGGGACGGGACGCTGGTGCGGGTGCTGACCTACGGCGCGATCGTGCAGTCGGTCGAGGTGCCGGCACGGGACGGCACGCGGACCGGGGTGGCGCTGGGGCTGCCGGACGTCGCGGGCTACGAGAAGTACCCGGGTCCGTATTTCGGGGCGGTGGTCGGGCGGTACGCGAACCGGATCGCGGGCGCCGGGTTCGTCCTGGACGGCACCGCGCACCGGGTGACGCGCAACGAGGGCCGCAACCATGTGCACGGCGGGACACGCGGCTTCGACAAGCGGGTGTGGGAGGCGCGGGAGGTCCCGGACGGGGTCCGCCTCTCGCTGGTCGCGCAGGACGGCGAGGAGGGCTTTCCCGGGCGGCTCGCGTTCTCGGTGACGTACAGCCTGGACGCGGGCGGGGCGCTGCGGATCGTGTACCGGGCGACGACGGACGCGCCGACGGTGCTGAATCCGACGAACCACACGTACTGGAACCTGGCGGGCGCCGACAGCGGCAGCGCGCTCGGGCAGCAGTTGCGGATCGCGGCCGGGCGGATCACCCCGGTGGACGGCGAGGCGGTGCCGACGGGTGGGCCGGTGCCGGTGGCGGGGACCCGGTTCGACTTCCGCGGGACGAGGGTGGTGGGTGCGGGGTACGACCACAACTTCGTGCTGGACGCTCCCGCCGGGGACACCGTCGCCGCGGAGCTGTACGACGCCTGGTCGGGACGGGTGCTGACGGTGCGCACGACGGAGCCGGGACTTCAGCTGTACACCGCGGACCACTTCGACGGGTCGCCGTACGGGCCGTGTGCCGGGATCGCGCTGGAGACCCAGCACTTCCCGGACTCCCCGAACCGGCCGGAGTTCCCGAGCACGGTGCTCCGGCCGGGCGAGGAGTTCCTGTCGAGCACCGTGTACGGATTCTCGGTACGTTGACGGCTTCCGGGTGCGCCTTCGGTTTCCCGGCGCGGGCGGCTACTCCTTGATCTCCACCGTGGCGGTCGCCCGGACGTCGCCCAGCGCGTGGGCGGCCTGCACCTCGTAGGTGCCGGGAACCGCCTTCCAGCCGTCCGCGCTCTCGTCCCAGATCTCGTACGAGCGCCGCTCCAGCGGGACGGTGACCTCGACGCTCTCGCCGGGTGCCGCCTCCACCCGGGCGAAGCCGGCCAGCCAGCGGACCGGACGCGGGGCCCCGGCGCCCGGCGTCCGCGGGGCCAGGTAGATCTGGACGGTCTCGCCGCCGGGGCGCGGGCCGGTGTTGCGGAGGCGGACCGTGACCGATTCGGCGGTGGCCTCGGCGCTGTCGTACGCCCAGGTGGTGTAGCCGAGCCCGTGGCCGAAGGGGTACGCGGGCGTCGTGCCGGTCCGCTCCCAGGCGCGGTAGCCGATGAAGACGCCCTCGTCGTAGTGGAGTTTCCCGTCGGTGGGGGTGGTGCTGGAGACCGGGACGTCGGCCAGGGTCGCCGGCCACGTGGTGGGGAGCCGGCCGCCCGGTTCGGCGGCGCCGAGCAGGACGTCGGCCAGCGCGTGGCCCGCCTCCTGTCCGGGGAACCAGCTGAGCAGGACGGCGGCCACCTCGTCGCGCCACGGAAGCTCCACCGGGGAGCCGGAGTTGACGACGACGACGGTGCGCGGGTTGGCGGCGGCGACCGCCCGGACCAGGTCGTCCTGGCGGCCGGGGAGCCGCAGGTCCGTGCGGTCGAAGCCCTCGGACTCGACGCGTTCGGTGGTGCCGACGACCACGATCGCGGTGTCCGCCGCGCGGGCCGCCCCGACGGCCTCGGCGATCATGTCGTCCGCGTCGCGCTGCGGGCCGAGGTGGGCGAGTGAGAAGGACACCGCCTGGATCGGGGCGGCCGTGACCGGCTCGACGACGTGGTGCAGCGAGACCTCGACGGGTTCGCCCGCGGTGAGGGGGACCCGTCCGCGCTCGACCGGTGCGCCGAAGAACGACTCGATCGGGTCGGCGCCCGGGGCCGGGTGGTGGGTGCCGTGGTACAGGGTGCGGCCCGCGACCGTGAGGGTGAAGGCGCCCGTGCCGCGGGTGCCGAAGGTGTGCTCGCCGCTCTCGCGCGGGGTGAACGTCCCGGTGATCTCGATGCTGTGCAGCGTGTCGTGGGTGACGCCCTCGGGAAGGTCGGCGCCGATCCACTGGATCTGTCCGTTGTGCAGA
Source organism: Streptomyces sp. NBC_01237 (assembly GCF_035917275.1). Taxonomy (NCBI): domain Bacteria; kingdom Bacillati; phylum Actinomycetota; class Actinomycetes; order Kitasatosporales; family Streptomycetaceae; genus Streptomyces; species Streptomyces sp. NBC_01237. Next base: position 2,607,216 of record NZ_CP108508.1, read on the forward strand.
GCGGCGGTGCCCAGCGTCGCGCCGGACGCGTCGCGGCACTCGGCCGAGAGGTCGAATCCCCCTTCGGCGGTGGCGAGTTCGTCGCTGGGGTCGGCGCCGACGACGTAACGGAGGGTGCCTTCGGGGAGCGCGGCGGTGAGGCCGTCGAGCGGCGGGACGATGTGGTCGGGGAAGACCTGCGCCGAGCCGCCGCCCAGCACCCGGGCGTCCCGGGCCAGGGCGCCGATGAGGGCGACGGTGCGGTCCGGGGCCGGGGAGAGCGGCAGGGTGTCGCGCTCGTTGCGGACGAGGACGAAGGAGCGCCGGGCCACCTCGCGGGCCAGCGCCGCGCCGTCGATCCCGGCGGGGACGTCGGCGGGGGCGACGGCGGGCGGGGCGCCTTCGAGGGCACCGGTCCGGGCGGCGAGCAGCAGGATGTTGCGTACGGCGGTGTCGACGGCCGCCTCCTCGACCTCACCGGCCCGGACGGCGGCGGCGAGCGCTTCGCCGTACACGGTCCGGGGACCGGGCATCGCGGCGTCGAGTCCCCCGGCGAGCGCGCCGGTGGTGGAGCGGGCGGCCAGCCAGTCGGAGACGATGAAGCCGTCGAAGCCCCATTCGCCGCGCAGCACCTCGTTCTGGAGGTAGCGGTGCTCGGTCATCGTGGAGCCGTTGACCTGGTTGTACGCGGACATGATGCCCCACGGGTGGGCGTTCTTGACGATCCGCTCGAACGGGGCGAGGTAGAGCTCGCGCAGTGGCCGCGGGGCGACGATGTTGTCGACGGTGAAGCGGTCGGTCTCGGCGTCGTTGGCGACGAAGTGCTTGACGGTGGTGCCGACTCCGCCGTCCTGCACCCCGCGCACATAGCCGGTGCCGATCTCGCCGGTGAGGTACGGGTCCTCGCTGTACGCCTCGAAGTGGCGGCCGCCCAGCGGGGAGCGGTGCAGATTGACGGTCGGGGCCAGCAGGACGTGCACGCCCTTGCGGCGGGCCTCCTGGGCGAGCAGCCGGCCGGCCCGGCGGGCGAGGGCGGGGTCCCAGGTCGCGGCGAGCGCGGTGGGCGAGGGCAGCGCGACGGACGGGTCGGCGGCGGTCCAGCGGACGCCCCGGACGCCGACGGGGCCGTCCGACATGACGAGCGGACGGAGCCCGGCGGCGGGCATGGCGGGCAGGGACCACATGTCCTGGCCGGCCAGCAGACGCGCCTTGTCGTCGAGGCCGAGCACGGCGAGCGCCGCTTCGACCGCGGCCCTGCGGACCGCCTCGGGGTTGCTGGGTGTGGACGCGGCTGCCACGGCCGTACCTCCTCGTCGAGTTCCTGCGAAGGTCTCCATGGTGACTCGGAACCAGTAGATCGGTAGGGTTCGTTATTCTTTTGTTATGATCGGGTCGGATGGATTCCTTCATGACGTACGGTCCTGCTGACAGCGCCGGGCAGCACGGAGAGGGGCCGACGATGGCACGGGCCAGGAGCGAGGAGCGACGGGCCGAGATCCTGGGCGCCGCCCTCGAAGTGATCGCCGAGCGCGGCTACCGGGGCGCCTCGCTGAGCGCGGTGGCCGAACGGGTGGGTCTGACCCAGCAGGGGCTTCTGCACTACTTCCCGACGAAGGAGGCGCTGCTCCTCGCGGTGCTGGAGGACCGGGACCGCTGGGACACCGGCGGCGCACCGGGCGACGGCTCCTGGCGGCCGGAGCTGCTCGGCTCGCTGGTGGAGTACAACGCGATGCGCCCCGGCATCGTCCAGACCTTCTCGGCGCTGCTCGGCGAGAGCGTCACGGAGGACCACCCGGCGCGGGAGTTCTTCACCCGGCGCTACACACAGGTGCGCGCCCGGATGGCGGCGATGCTCCGGACCGAGTACGGCGACCGGCTGCCGGGCGGACAGAGCCCGGAGCAGGCGGCGGTGCTACTGGTGGCGGTACTGGACGGCTTGCAGTACCAGTGGCTGCTGGACCCGGAGTCGGTGGACATGCCGGGTGCGTTCCAGGATTTCCTGCGCCTGCTGCGACAGGACCCTTCACCGGCCCCCGACACGCGGGTTGACCAGGAATGACGCCATAGCAAGAAAGATCGACAACGGTCCCCTGCGGGTGATTTACGGCGGCTGAGGCGCATTTTGTCCATGGGCGCTCCGCACGGGCCTCAGGGTGATCGTTATGCCTAACTCCTCTACGGATTACTCCACTTCCGGCTCTTCTTCCGCCAACTCCTCGCCGCAGCAGCCCTCTCGGCGTCAGGTGGTCGCCGGAGCGGCCGCCGGTACCGCCGCGCTGGCCGCGACCGCCGCGGGCGCCCCGCCCGCCGGTGCGGCCCCGGCCGGTGCCGTCACCGCCGCGGTGTCCGGGTCCGACTGGAGCACCTGCCTCACCGTGGCCCGCGCCATCCTGGTGCGGGACGAGAACGACAAGCCGCTGGTGCCCCGCTACCGGGAGGTGCTGCTGGGTGCGGGCCTGCCCCGGTCCGGCGGCACCCCCAAGAAGGTGCTGATCATCGGTGCCGGTCCGGCCGGGCTGACCGCGGCCCATCTGCTGCGCTCCGCCGGGCACACCGTCACCGTCATCGAGGCCAACGGCAACCGGGTCGGCGGCCGGATCAAGACCTTCCGGTCCGGCGGCCACGAGAAGTCCGAGGCGCCCTTCGCGGACCCGAAGCAGTACGCCGAGGCCGGCGCGATGCGCATCCCGGACAGCCACCCGCTGGTCACCGGGCTGATCGACAGTTTCGACCTGAAGCGCCGCCGCTTCCACCTCGTCGATGTGGACGGCGGCGGCCGGGTGGCCAACCGCACCTGGATCCATGTCAACGGCGTCCGGGTCCGGCGCGCCGACTACGCGAAGAAGCCCCGGGCGGTCAACCGCTCCTTCGGCGTGCCCGCGAAGTTCGAGAACACGCCCGCGTCCCAGATCGTGCGGGACGCCTTCGCCCCCGTACGGAAGAAGATCGACGGCAAGGAGGGGGCGGACCTCGTCAAGGGCTGGGCGGAGGTGATCCACGAGTACGGGCACTGGTCGATGTACCGCTTCCTGACCGAGGCCGCCAAGCTCGACGTGCGTACCGTCGACCTCATCGGCACGGTCGAGAACATGACCTCGCGGCTCCATCTCGCCTTCGTGCACAGCTTCATCGGGGCCTCGCTGATCAGCCCGGGCACCGCGTTCTTCGAACTCCCCGCCGGTACGGCCACGTTGGTCGACGCCATGTACGGACGGGTCAAGGACCTGGTGCGGCTGGACCGCCGGGTCACCCGGATCAGCCACGGGGCTGACGGGGTCAGTGTCGAGACGGTCTCCGAGGGGCGCGGCGGGACGGTCGAGCGGGAGACGTTCACCGGTGACCGGGCGATCGTCACCGTGCCGTTCTCCGGGCTGCGCCACATCCCGGTCCAGCCCGCGATGTCGTACGGAAAGCGCCGCGCGGTCACCGAGATCCACTACGACGCGGCGACCAAGGTCCTCCTCGAATTCAACCTGCGCTGGTGGGAGTTCGAGGAGAAGGACTGGAAGGAACAGCTCGACCGGGTCCGCCCGGGACTGTACGACGCCTACCGGCTCGGCCGGGCGCCCGCCGACGGTTCGCTGCTCGGTGCCCACCCCGCCGTACCGCCGGGCCATGTCCCGGACGGCCAGCGGGTGCACTACGCCGCCTGCCGGGCCACCGCCCGCAACCAGCCCGAGGCGGCCCATGTCTTCGGCGGCGGCTCGGTGACGGACAACGCCAACCGCTTCATGTTCCAGCCCTCCTACCCGGTGGGCGGCAGCCCCGGCGGCGTCGTCCTCGCCTCCTACAGCTGGGCCGACGACGCCCTGAAGTGGGACTCGCTGGAGGACGACGAGCGCTACCCGCGCGCCCTGGCCGGGATGCAGGAGGTCTACGGGCAGCGCATCGAGGTCTTCTACACGGGCGTCGGCCGCACCCAGTCATGGATGCGTGACCCGTACGCGTACGGCGAGGCGTCCGTCCTGCTGCCCGGCCAGCACACCGAGCTGTTCCCCGACGTCCGCACGCCCGAGGGTCCGTTGCACTTCGCGGGCTGCCACACGTCGATCAAGCCCGCCTGGATCGAGGGGGCGCTGGAGTCGGCGGTCCGCACGGCGCTGGAGGTCCACAGCGCCTGACCGGCTCCCGGACCGGGCGCGATCCGCGCTCAGGCGCCGTCGACCGGGTACGGGTGGGGCGCCGGGGCCGTCGCCGGGGCAGCGTTCGCCGCACGGCTCCCGGCGGCCCCGTCGCTCCCGGCAGCCCCGCCGACCCCTTCGGGCGCGACCAGGTCACGGGCCATCAGGGTGGCTCCGGCGACGGCACCCGGCATCAGGAACACGGCGACGAACGGGACCAGGAACGCGAGCGTCAGCGGAACGCCGAAGCCGAGCACCAGCATCCGGCGTCCGCGCAGCAGGGTCAGCCGGTCCTTCAGCACCATGCCGCGGCGCTGGAGTGCCACAGCGGTGAGTTCCTCGGACAGGAAGTAGCCGGAGACGCAGAAGCCGATGGCGGGGACGACGGTCTGTCCGAGGACCGGGATGAACCCGAGGGCGAAGAGGATGATTCCGTACAGGGCGACGCGCAGCAGGATGCGGAGGGAGTCGCGGGCGGAGATCCACAGTTCGCGCCAGAGCGGCAGACCCGACTCGGGGACCTCGCCGCCCTCGCTGCGGTCGACCTCCTCGGAGAGCGACTCGTAGAACGGCTGGCCGACCAGCAGGGTCACGGCGGTGAAGGTGATGACCGCCAGGAACAGGCCGAAGACGAAGACGAGGACGACGAGGGTGTTGCGCAGCAGGCCCAGCCAGGGTGAGGACCAGTCGTCGGCGAACGGGGTGGCCCAGGCGGCGAAGTCGTCGGCTCCGTAACCGAGTCCGATCAGCGCGCCCGCGTACACGATCAGGGTGACGAGTCCGGGCAGCAGCCCGAACCCGAACCATCGTCCGTGCCGGACAGCCCAGCGCTGCCCCTTCATCAAGTAGCCGAAACCCGCCCCGAGATCACTCATGGGCGTCAGGGTACTTGCGCCCCGGCACGGACGAGGGCCGCACCCCCGGTGACGACGAGGGCCGCACCCCCGGTGACGGGGATGCGGCCCTCGTGCGGGCGATCGGGCCGGGTCAGGCGACCGACAGCTCGACCTTGATGTTGCCGCGGGTCGCGTTCGAGTACGGGCAGACCTGGTGGGCCTTCTCGATGAGCGACTGGGCGGTGGCCTGGTCGACGTTCGGGATGGAGGCGCTGATCGCGACCTCCAGGCCGAAGCCACCGGCCTCGTTCTTGCCGATGCCGACCGACGCGGTCACGGTCGAGCCGGAGATGTCGGCCTTCTCCTGGCGGGCGACGACGCCCAGCGCGCCCTGGAAGCAGGCGCTGTATCCGGCCGCGAACAGCTGCTCCGGGTTGGTGCCGCTGCCGCTGCCGCCCATGGCCTTCGGCGGGTTGACGACGACGTCGAGGTTGCCGTCGTCGGAGGAGACGCGGCCGTCACGGCCGTTCTCCGCGGTGGCGACGGCGGTGTAGACGACGGCGATGTTCTGGATGGTCATGCTGAGGATTCCTCCTGCTGATGCGCCGCGACTCGCGCCCACGATCGCGACGGCCTGGGATGAGACTAACGGGTGCGCCGAGCGGACCGGATGCCGGTCAGGCGAGGGAAACGATCATCTTGCCGGTGTTCTCGCCGCGCAGCAGGCCGAGGAAGGCGTCGAAGCCGTGCTCGATGCCCGCGACGACGGTCTCGTCGTACTTCAGCTCGCCCGAGGCCAGCCAGCCGGCGACCTCCTTGACGAACTGGGGCTGGAGCGCGGCGTGATCGTTGACGAGCATGCCCTGGAGGCGCAGCCGCTTGCCGATGATCAGCGCCATGTTGCGCGGGCCGGGGACCGGCTCGGTCTCGTTGTACTGGGCGATCATTCCGCAGATGGTGGCGCGGCCGTGCACGTTGAACGAGGCGAGCGCGGCTTCCAGGTGCTCGCCGCCGACGTTGTCGAAGTAGACGTCGATGCCGTCGGGGGCGGCGGCCTGGAGCTGGTCCCGGACCGGGCCGCTCTTGTAGTTGAACGCGGCGTCGAAGCCGTACTCCTCGACCAGGAGCCTGACCTTCTCGTCGGAGCCCGCCGAGCCGATGACGCGCGAGGCGCCCTTGAGCCGTGCCAGCTGGCCGACCTGGCTGCCCACCGCACCCGCGGCGCCGGAGACGAAGACGGCGTCGCCCTCCTTGAAGGAGGCGACCTCGAACAGGCCGGCGTAGGCGGTCATACCGGTCATGCCGAGCACGCCGAGGTAGGCGGAGAGCGGGGCCAGGTCCGGGTCGACCTTCACGGCGTGCTCGGCGGGCACGTCGGCGTACTCGCGCCAGCCGAGGCCGTGCAGGACGTGGTCGCCGACGGCGATGCCCTCGGCGTTCGAGGCGATGACCTCGCCGACCGCGCCGCCGTCCATGGGGTGGTCGAGCTTGAAGGGCGGGGTGTACGACTTCACGTCGTTCATCCGGCCGCGCATGTACGGGTCGACCGAGAAGTACTTGTTGCGGACGAGTACGCGGCCCTCGGCCGGGGCGACGACCGAGACCTCACGCAGCGCGAAGTCCTCGGCCTTGGGCCAGCCGTGCGGGCGCGCGACCAGGTGCCATTCACGGCTGGACGTGGGAAGAGCTGCAGACATGGGCTCGGGGTCTCCTCTATGTCGTACGGAAGTGCCTCACGGACGGGAAGCTCCCGCCGGGCAAAAAAGCTTCATGACGTGAAACAACCATGCTCCTGAATATTTCATATTGTCAAGTAAATGGGTACGCTGGACATCATGGCCACCCGTACAGACCCCTTGACCCTTGAGGTCGTCGAGCTCATCGGCACCGTCGTGGCGCGCTACTACGAGGAGTACGACCGCGCCGCGGCAGCGCACTCGCTCACCGGGGCGCAGGCACGGGTGCTCGGGCTGCTCTCCCTGGAGCCGATGCCCATGCGGAAGATCGCCCAGAAGCTGAAGTGCGAGCCGTCGAACGTGACGGGGATCGTCGACCGGCTGGAGTCCCGTGAGCTGGTGGAGCGCAGGCCCGACCCGGCCGACCGTCGGGTGAAGCTGGCGGCTCCGACGGAGAAGGGCGCCCGCACGGCCCGGGAACTGCGTGATTCGCTGCACTTCGCCCGGGAGCCGCTGGCCGGCCTCTCGGACGCGGAGCGCACGGTGCTGCGGGACCTCCTGCGCCGGATGCTGGGCGAGGACCTGTAGGACGATCCCGCGATCCGGCCATCGCCCGGCGGTACGGCCATCGCCCGGCGGTACGGCCCGGAGCGCACGGCCCTCCGGGGTTCACGGGGCAGCCCTCGTCCGGCGCACGGGAGGATGGGTGGCATGACCGCTCCCGCCCCGTTCGGGCCCCTCCAGTTCCAGCTCGTCCTGCTGCGCCGGATGGCCGACCACCAGCCCGGTCTGGTCGAGGAGGCCCGACAGGAACTGAGCGCCTCCCTCGCCGATATGCGCGAGGCGAACCGCCACTGGCAGGCCATGGTGCGCGCTCCCCGGGGCGGCGCGTCCAGGGGGTCCCTGCGCCGCTACCGCTCCGTGCTCGGCGAGCCCGAGCTGACCCTGCCCCGGAGGATCGGCGACCTGGAGTGCGAGGCGCTGCTGTGGCCGGTGCCGCTCTGGCCCGGTCTGCGGTTCGAGGTGACGGCCGCGCCGGGCGGAGCCGTATGGAACGAGTGGCTGGTGCGCGCCCCCGGGACGGCGGGCCCCGAACCGCGTACCACCGCGGACCTGCTCCCGTGGTCGTGCACCGTGGAGGAGGTCGCGCGGGCGTTCGCCCCGGCCCGGCCGATGGAGGGCAGCGCGCCGACCCGGTGGGCGCTCGCGATCACCGACCCGGAGAGCGGACGGCCCTTCGTCGCCGAGTTCACCTGGGGGCTGTTCCAGCGGCTGCTCCCCGGCCGGCCCGGCTGACCCGGCCGAACCGCCGCTCCGGCCCGGAGCCCGCCCGGCGCGCACCCGGCGCCCACCTGGCGATCCGTCAGCTCCGTTCCCTCTTACGGCTCATCCCAGCGCGCGCCGGGACTCCCGGCGCGTCACGATGCGAAGAGAACCGGCTGCCGCCGGTGCCCCACATCAGCGCTCTCGGGAGAACCTGCCGTGACCGTCAGTCTTGAGCAGTTGCGCCGTTGCCATGTCGCCGTCGATCTCGGGGCCGCGAGGACCCGTGTGTACGTCAAAGGGCTCGGCCTCGTCGTGGACGAGCCGAGCGTCGCCGCCGTGAACACCCGTACCGGATCGCTGATCGCCGTCGGCGCGCTCGCCGAGCAGATGACCGGCCGCACACCCGCATACATCCGGGTGGTCCGCCCCGTCTCCGGCGGCACCGTCGTCGACATCGAGATGGCCCAGCGCATGCTGCGCCATCTGCTCGGCGAGAAGCTCCGCCGCCAGCTGCGCCGCAAGCCCCGGCTGCGCGCCGCCGCCTGCACCCCGCACGACAGCGATCCGCTGGCCCAGCGCGCCGCCGTGGAGACCCTGGTCGGGCTCGGCGCCCGGCGGGTGGAACTGGTCGACACCCTGATCGCGGCGGCCGTCGGCTGCGGACTGCCGGTCGAGCAGCCGACCGCCACCATGATCATGGTGTGCGGGGCCGCCACCACGCAGATCGCGGTGCTCTCGCTCGGCTCGATCGTGACCGCCGTCCGGATTCCGATCGGCGGCGACGCCATCGACCACGCGGTGATCCAGCATCTGCGCCAGCACCACGAGTTGATGCTGCCGAGCCAGTCCGTGCGCCCCTTGCAGCTGGCGCTCAGCGGCAACGGCCTCACCCCCGGGGGCCCCGCCCTGACCGAGATCCACGGCCGTGACGTGGCCACCGGCCTGGCCCGCTCCGTGCAGGTGGACACCGCCGCCGTGCGGCAGGCCATCCACACCCCGCTCACCGCGGTGCTCGACGGCCTGGGCAAGGTGCTCCGCGACTGCCCGCCCGACCTGGTGGCCGACCTCGCGGACCGGGGGATCATGATGGTGGGCGGCAGCGCACTGCTGCCCGGCCTGGACCAGATGCTGCGCGACGCGACCGGAATGCCGGTGCACATCGCCGAACGGCCGGACGTCTGCTCCGTGCTCGGTCTGGGAGCCATGCTGGACGGAAAGATCCAGCCGCTGGTCCTCAACCCGCTGGCGGGCTGAACGGCCCAGGGGGCGATGCGCATGACCGAAGAGCACGGACCGGCCGGAGCGGCGGACACGGCCGAGGAGCACGGGGAGGGCGGGGCGGGCGGCGGAACAGCCACCCGGCGGTCGGCGAAGCCCCGGCTCCCGATGCTGCTGGAGGCGGTCCTGAGCGTCGGCAGCGATCTCGAACTGCGCACCACGCTCCAGCAGATCGCCGAGACCGCCACCGCGCTGACCGAGGCGCGCTACGGGGCACTCGGCATCCTGGACCCCGAAGAGGGCCGGATCACCGAGCTGTACACGGCCGGTATGAGCGACGAGGAGCGGGAGCACATCGAGGGCTTCCCCGACGGCCGGTCGGGCATCCTCGGCGTTCTGATCGAGGACCCGCAGCCCCTGCGTTCCGACGACCTGACCACGGACCCGCGGGCGGCGGGACTGCCGCCGGGACACCCCCCGATGCGCTCCTTCCTCGGCGCGCCGATCCGGGTGCACACCCAGGTGTTCGGCAACCTCTATCTCGCCGAGAAGCGCTCCGGGCACTTCACCGACACGGACATGGCGCTGCTGCGGGTCCTCGCCTCCCAGGCCGGGATCGCGATCGGCAACGCCCGGCTCTACGAGACCGCCCGGCAGCGGGAGCGCTGGATCGAGGGGGCCGCCGCCGTCACCACGGCCCTGCTGACCGGCACGAACGCCTCCGACGCCCTGATGACCGTCGCCGAACGGGCCAGGGTGCTCGCCGGCGCGTCGGCCGGGGTGGTCCTCCAGCCGACCGACGAGGGCGGGATGGAGATCGTGGCCGCCTCCACGCTGGACGACCCGGCGGGCATCGTGGGGACGACCATCGAGCCCGGCTCCCCCGTCCTGGTGCAGCTGCTGGGCGGCGAGCCGGTCTTCATCGCCGACTCGGCGACCGACCCCCGGATGACCACCGAGGTACGGTCCCGGTTCGGGCCCAGCATGATGCTGCCGTTGCAGAGCGGCGGCCGGCTCATCGGCACACTGGCGCTGCCCCGGCGGCGCGGCGAGCACCCGTACACGGCCGTGGACCGGCTGCTGGCCTCGCAGTTCGCCTCGCAGGCGGCGCTGGCGCTGGTGATGGCGGACGCCCAGCACAACCGGGAGCAGCTCGCGGTGTACGAGGACCGCGACCGGATCGCCCGGGATCTGCACGATCTGGTCGTCCAGCGGCTCTTCGCGACCGAGATGATGCTGGAGTCGACCCGCCGCCGGGCCGCCACCGGGGAGACCGACGAGCTCCTCGGCAAGGCGGTGGACGAGCTGGACTCCACCATCCAGGAGGTCCGGACGACGATCTTCGCCCTCCAGCAGCCGCCCGCGGAGGTCCCCGCCACCTTCCGCGGCCGGGTGCTGCGGGAGACCGGTGGGGCGGCGGCCGTGCTCGGCTTCCAGCCCTCGGTGCACTTCACGGGGGCGGTGGACGCGCTCGTGCGCGAACCGGCGGACCAGGAACTGCTGACCGCCCTGCGCGGTGCGCTGGCCGCCGCGCACCGCAGGGCCGGGGTGTCGGCCATCGAGGTGGAGGTGGACGCGACGGCCCGGCTGCCCGACGGGCGGAGCGCGGTACGGCTGGTCGTCGCGGACGACGGGCGCGACGAGGACGGCAACCGGTCGACGACGGTGACCTGGCAGGCGCCGCTCTGAGACCCGGCGGTGCGGGGGCGGGCGCTGGTGCGGCTGTGCGGGCCGGGTGCCGGGACCGCTGCCGAGCCGGGGCCGCTCCCGCACCTCCCGGACGACCGGGGGCCGGGACGACGGACACGGACAGCGGGGCCGGCTAGTGGGACGGTGCCGCTCTCAGCGCGATCCTGGTGTTGGAGTGCGCCACACCCGCGTCCCGTTTGAGCCGTCGCAGCAGTGTGTCCAGGGAGCCGGGGTCGGCGGCCGTGGCGCGTACGAGGTAGTCGTGCCCGCCCGTCACATGCACCACCTCGGTGATGCCGGGCAGCATCAGCACGGAGCGCTCGAACTCCTCGTTCGTCGTGTCGAGGCGCAGGCTCACGTCGATGAAGACGACCAGGCCGGAGCGGGTGTCGGCGGCCGGGTCGACGATGACGGTGAAGCCGCGGATGACTCCGTCGCGGCGCATACGGCGCACCCGGTCGCCCGCGGCGTTGGCGCTGAGCCCGACGCGTACGCCCAGATCCCGGTACGAGATCCGCGCGTCTTCCTGGAGAATGCCGAGGATTTCCCTGTCCAGCCGGTCCATGCCGCGATTCTCGCAGCCCGCGCCGATCGGCGACGGGGCTCGTGGAGCCCGCGGGGCCCTCGGTGCCGGTGGGAGCGGGGGCGGGCACGGGTCCGGAGCGGCGGCGGTCGTGGGGCCATTGGGGTGTCCGGTGCGGGGTGCGCCCCGCATGGAGCAACCCAGCGGGCCCGACGCTCCCCCACGTCCTTGACTTGACCCGTGGATACAGCCGTCAAGCAGTCCCCCGCACCGGCCGGCCGGCAGTCCTCGGCCGCGTACCGCAATCTGGCCGTGGCCACGATCGGTTTCGCGCTGACCTTCTGGGCGTGGAACCTGATCGCCCCGATGTCCGGCGACTACAAGGAACGGCTCGGGCTCAGCTCGTTCCAGCAGTCGTTCCTGGTGGCCGTGCCCGTGATCGTCGGTTCGCTCGGGCGTATCCCGGTGGGTGCGCTCACCGACAAGTACGGCGCCAAGCTGATGTTCCCGGTCGTCTCGGCGCTCACGATCGTGCCCGTGCTGCTGCTGATCCCGGCGAAGAACTCGTACGGGGCGATGCTCGCCGTCGGCTTTCTGCTGGGACTCGGCGGCACCACGTTCGCGATCGGCATTCCGCTGGTCAACTCGTGGTTCCCACCCGCCGACCGGGGCCTGGCGCTCGGTGTGTTCGGGATGGGAATGGGCGGCGTGGCGCTGTCGGGCTACTTCACCCCGCGCATCGCCGACCACGGGGACAACCTGCCGTTCCTGGTCGTCGCGGCGGCGCTGGCGGTGTACGCGGTTCTCGCCGCCGTCCTGGTCAGCGACCGGCCCGACCGGCAGATCCCGACCGACACACTGGCCCACCGGCTCGGCGAGGCCGGGCGGCTGCGGGTCACCTGGGAGCTGTCGGCGCTGTACGCGATCGGCTTCGGCGGCATCGTGGCCTTCGGGGTGTATCTGCCGACGTATCTGAAGACCTGGTACGACATGTCGCCGACCGAGGCCGGCACCAAAGCGGCCGGGTTCGCTCTCGTCACGGTCGTCTTCCGGCCGATCGGCGGCTGGCTCTCGGACCGGATCCACCCGGCACTGGTCACCTCGGTGGCGCTGCTGGTCGCCGCACTGATGGCGATCGTCCAGGCGTTCGACCCGGATCTGATGCCGGTCGGCACGATCGCGCTGCTCGTCATGGCGGCCGGGCTCGGCACGTCGAGCGGCAGTATCTTCGCCCTGGTCTCGCAGGTGACGCCCCAGCCGAAGGTGGGCAGCGTGACCGGCATCGTCGGCGCGATGGGCGGACTCGGCGGCTTCGTGCCGCCGCTGGTCATGGGCGCGATCTTCACCGCCAAGGACTCGTACTCGATCGGATTCATGCTGCTGTCCGATCTGGCGCTGGCGGGCAGTGTGTACGCGTACGGCCGGATGCGGAACATCGAGCGCGACGGCTGAGTCCGCGGCCCCCGCGGGCGGAGAACGGCAGCGTCCCCGCCGGGACGCTGCCGTTCGTCGTGGGGGCGGTCAGCGTGCGGCGGGAGCCGCCGCGCGCCGCTGGGTGAACTGCTTCACCCAGTAGGCCGTCCGGTCCAGGTAGGCCGTCTCGGCGGCTGCCCCGGTCTTCCCGTACGCGCCGTCGAAGGTCTGGTAGCCGTGTCCGGCGGGCGGGGTGCTCGACGCCGGTTCGATCGAGCTGCCCTCGTGCCATTCGTTGAAGGAGGTGACGGAGACCCAGGTGGGCGATCCGCCGATGGCCGGGTCGAGCGCGTTGCTCCACTCCAGGTCGTAGGAGGCACCGTTCTTCCGGCCCAGGGTGGGTGTGGTGTTGCCGGGCACGGCACGGTCGTCGATGTATCCGGGTGCCACCGAGGGCGCCCAGACCAGGCCGTTGGCCTTGGCGTAGTCCCCCGCCTGCTTCCAGCCGGGGGCGGTGGCTCCGGCGATGCCGTCGTAGGTGTAGATCCCCCCGAAGTGGGCGACCTTGGTGGTGTCGGTGGTCTGGGCGAGGACGACGGCGCTGTCGCGGACGGCGTCCAGGGCCGACCAGTCCTGGATCTTCAGGCTCTCGAAGATGTAGAACGCCGGGCGGTTCCCGTGCGCGGCGTCCCGGTAGTAGGCGGGATGACTGCCGTACTTCCCGTTCAGATAGGCGATGTCGTCGACCACGGAGGCCGCCGTCCGGCCGCTGTACGGCTCGATGTGCCAGGCGACCTCGATCCCGTGGCGGGCCGCGGCGTCCAGTACCCGCCCTGCGAGCGAGTCCTCGTAACCCCCCTGTCCCCACCAGCTGTAGACGAGGACACCGGCGCCCGACCGCTCGATCCACTTCATGTGCTGCTCGACGGCGCCTGCGACATCACCGGAGTCGTACGGGCCGAGCTTCGGGTAGAGGTCGGCGCCGATGCCCTCCGGCGGGGTCTGCCCGCCCTGCTGCCAGTGGCGCCAGCTGCCGTACGTGCCGGGGTTGCCGTACCAGGGGTAGTAGAAGAGGTGCACATCGGACGAGCCCTTCACCTTCGGCGCCTCGGTGCCCAGGGTGAAGCTGTCGATGTCGAAGAGGGCGCCCGTTCCCCCGGTGAACCTGAGGAACAGGGGGCCCGAGCCGGTGGCGGTGAGGGAGGCGGTCACCTCCGTGAAGGTCTCCCAGCCGCCGGTCGGGGCGACGGCCACCGATCCGAGCAGCTGCCCGGTGGCCGAACCGGAGCGCACCTCGACGGTGCCGCCCGCCCCGGCCGAGGAGACCCTCGCGGTGAAGGAGGCGGCCCCGGCCGTGTCGACCGAGGCGTAGCCCGCCCAGTCGCCGTGGTCGATGTACCCGAGCGTGGCACCGCCGCCCGCCCCGGCGTGCCCGGCGCTCTGCACGCCGGACGCGGAGGTGTACGCCTCCGCCTCCACGCTCCGGCCACCGGGGCCCGGGGTGCCGGGGCCGCAGTCGGCCGGCACCGCCCCGGCGGCGTACTGGATTCCGCCGAGGAGCAGTTTCCGGAAGGCCGGGTCGCTGTAGGACTCGACGGTGTGGCCGAGGCCGGTGTAGAAGGACCGGCCCCGCTGCTGCGGGTGGCACCAGGTGATGGGGTGGTCCCCGCCCATCTCGCCGCCGGTGTAGCTGCTTTCGTCCAGGCTCTGCAGCACATGGACGTCCTGGCGGGGATTGGTGCGGTAGTTGTACCACTCGTCGGTCCGGGTCCAGACGTCCTGGAGGTGCGAGGTCGCCGGGTGGGCGTGGTCCTCGGTGACGACTCTCGCCTGCTGGATCGCCGGGTGGCTCTTGAAGCGGGCGCCGACGAGGTTCTCGTACGCCGGCCAGTCGTACTCCGTGTCGGCCGCCGCGTGCACGCCGACGAATCCGCCGCCGCTGTCGACGTAGGCGGAGAGCGCGTCCTGCTGCGCGGTGTTCAGGACGTCGCCGGTGGTGCTGAGGAAGACCACCGCCTCGTACCCGGCGAGATTCTGCGGGGTGAAGGCGCCGGCGTCCTCGGTGGCCCGGACGGTGAAGCCGTCCGACGCGCCGAGCTGCTGGATCGCGGTGATGCCCGCCGGGATCGAGTCGTGCCGGAATCCGGCGGTCCTGGAGAAGACCAGCACGTCGTACGGGTCGGCGGCCCCGGCGGCTCCCGCCGGGGCGGAGGCGGCCCCGGCGGCAGCCGTCGGCGCGGGGGCCAGCAGGGCGGCGCCGAGGGTCAGGGTGGCGGCGCAGGCGATCCGGCGTGCGTGGCGGGCCAGTTGGCGTCTCATGAGCCGGTCATCCTTCCGTCTCGAAGGTGAAGGCATCGACATCGAACAGATTCCCCTGGCCCGTCACGCCCTTGAAGACGAGGAAGAGTTTCGTGGATCCGGCGGGCGCGTTGTTCACGCCCGCCGAGACGTCCCTGAACGTCTCCCAGCCGCCGGTGGGTGTGACGGCGAGGGTGGCCAGCAGCGTGCCGGTGGCCGAGCCCGCGCGCAGTTCGATCGTGCCGCCGGGTCCCGCCGACGAGACCCTGGCCGAGACGCGGCTCGCGTTGCCCAGGGCGTACGGCTCGAAGGAGACCCAGTCACCGTTGTCGGTGAAGCCGACGGTGGCGCCGCCCTCGGCGGGTCCGTGCTGGGCGACCTCGATGCCGGACCGGGCCGCGAAGTGCTCGGCCTGCCGGTGGCGGGGCTGGAGGATGCTGTCGCTGTGGGTGGTCAGTCCGCCCGCGTCGGTGTACTCGGCGTCGAAGACCCCGTAGATGTTGGCGGCGCTGTCGTGCTCACCGTCGACGGGCACGTCGATGGTGCCGGAGCAGCCGTTCTTCGAGGTGATCTGGTGGCGGTGGCTGTCGTGGCCGAGGAGATAGGTGACCTTGACCTTCGCGCAGTCGACGGTGCCGTCCTCCGGGTCGGTGGCCGTGACGGTGAAGGGCACGGAGTCGCCGAAGGAGAAGAGCGCGCCGTCCGCGGGGATCTTCAGGGTGACGGTGGGGGCGGTGTTGCCCGCCGTCACGACGAGGCTGGCCGTCGCGGTGAGCCCTTCCGGGTCGGTGACGGTCAGGGTCGGGCGGTAGGTTCCGGCGGTGGTGTACGTGTGGTGCGGTGCGGCCTCGGTCGAGGTGGCTCCGTCACCGAAGTCCCAGGCGTGGCGCAGTGCTCCGCCCTCGGGGTCCGTGCTCCCGGCCGACGAGAAGGCGACGGCGAGCGGGAGGGGGCCGGAGGTGCGGTCCGCGGCGGCTCGGGCGACCGGTGAGCGGTTGCTGCCGGCCAGGTACTCGACGCGGTACAGCGCCTGGTTGCCGGATCCGGTGCCGTAGTCCAGGACGTACAGCGCACCGTCCGGGCCGAACGCGGAGTCGATGACCTGGGTCCCGGTCCAGGGGAAGGTCTCGATCACCCCGGGCGATCCGTCGGACTTCACCTCGATCGGCTTGATCCATTTGCGGCCGTACTCGGCGGCGAAGAAGCGGCCGTCGAGCGAGGAGGGGAACTTCACGGACGAGTCGAGGTTCGCGTCGTAGCGGTAGACGGGACCCGCCATCGGCGATTCGGAGCCGCCGCCGAACTCCGGCGGGGAGCCCGCGTCACCGCCGTACTTGATCCAGGCGGGCTTCACCGCGGGGAGCTTCGGCAGTCCGGTGTTGCGGAAGGAGTTGTTCGCCGGGCCGCCCGCGCAGTCGTACTTCGCACCGGCCGGGCCGCTGGGGAATGTGTACTCGCCGTACGTCTCCGAGGCCGTGTTCGAACCCGTGCAGTAGGGCCAGCCGAAGTTTCCGGGACCGGTGACACGGTCGAACTCCACCTGGCCGCTGGGGCCGCGGGCGGCGTCGGTGGTGCCCGCGTCAGGTCCGTAGTCCCCGATGTACACGGTGCCGGTCGGCTTGTCGACGGACATCCGGAAGGGGTTGCGGAAGCCCATGGCGTAGATCTCCGGCCGGGTCCGCGCGGTGCCGGGGGCGAAGAGGTTGCCCGCCGGGACGGTGTAGCCGCCGGCCGCGGTGGGCTTGATCCGCAGGAGCTTCCCGCGCAGGTCGTTGGTGTTGCCGGAGGAGCGCTGGGCGTCGAACTGCGGGTTGCGCTGGGTGCGTTCGTCGATCGGCGCGTATCCGGCGGACTCGAACGGGTTGGTGTCGTCGCCGGTGGTCAGATAGAGGTTCCCGGTGGCGTCGAAGTCGATGTCGCCGCCGACGTGGCAGCACTGGCCGCGGTCGTTGGGGACTTCGAGGACGACCTTCTCGCTGGCCTTGTCCAGCGTGCCGTCGGTCTTCAGCGTGAACCGGGAGAGGTTGAGGTGACCCTTCCACGGTTCGAAGTCGGCGGCGGTCCCGGTGACGGGGGCGTCGCCCGCCGGTGTGCTCAGTTTGGGTGAGTAGTACAGGTACAGATAGCGGTTGTTCGCGAAGTCCGGGTCGGCCGCGACTCCTTGCAGCCCTTCCTCGTCGTGCGTGTAGACATCGAGCTTGGCGGCGGTCCTCGTGGCTCCGGAGGCGTCGGTCAGCCGGACCGTGCCGTCCCGGGCGGTGTGCACGACGGACTTGTCCGGGAGGACGGCGAGGGACATGGCCTCACCCAGTTCGTCCGGTCCCAGGGCGAGTTGGACCTGCTGGTAGTCGGCGGCGGGGATGTCGGCCGGGGCCTGGATCGCGGCGGGGGCGGCGGGCTCGGCCATCGCGGTACCGGCGGCGAGGCCGCCGGTGGCCACCAGGGTGAGGGCGATGACCGCTCTGGACCACAGCGAGGGGGACAAAGGCATGAACGCTTTCCTTCCTGACGGTGCGTGGGGTTGTCAGGCAAGGCGCTGTCGCGCTTTGCGACGTGCGGGTGCGGCCGGGCGGCGGGGGAGCAACAGCCAGGTTTTTTCCGCCTGTCCGCAACGAGATGCTCGACCGGAGTGAACTTTTTGCATGCTGGCAACGCGGAATTAATTTGTCAATGCTGTATCCAAATCTCCGCCGGATGCCCCGTGCAGCCATTCGCGCCCTGCTTCGGAGCCCTTCGGGGACGGCCCGGGACCGGTTCGGGGGCGGTCCATGATCGGTTCGGGGGCGGTCCGGGACCGGCGGCCGAGGGGCGGCCCGGCGGACGCAAGCGCTTCGACGATCCGGGGCCCTCCCGCCGCCCTCGGCCCGCCCGCCGAACGCAGTCGGGCGCTTCGGCCACGCGGCGCGGCACCGTGGTTGTCCACGCGCGCCCGCCGGGGACGACGGGACAGCCCTTAGGGTTCGCAGGGTGATGTCACTTCTTCCCGCACTCCAGGACGTGTCCGGCCCGCACGCCGCACGCGAAGCCGTCCGGTTCGACGAAGACTCCCTGTCCTACGCACAGTTGAGTGCCGCCGCCGACGCGCTCGCGGGCCGGATCACCGGCGCGGGCCGGGTCGCGGTATGGGCCACGCCCACCGCGCGGACCGTGGTCGCGGTGGTGGCCGCACTGCGGGCGGGGGTGCCCGCGGTACCGCTGAACCCGAAGACGGGCGAACGGGAGCTGGCGCACATCGTCGCCGACAGCGCGCCCTCGATGGTGCTGGCCTCGGCCGCCGACGTACTGCCGCCCGCGCTGGCCGCACTGGAGCGGCTGGATGTGAGCACGGAGGCGGGCCCGGCCGGCTCCGCGTTCCCCGAGCCCTCCCCCGAGTCCCCCGCGCTGATCGTCTACACCTCCGGCACCACGGGTCCGCCCAAGGGCGCGGTCCTCCCCCGGCGGGCGATCGCCGCCTCGCTGGACGCGCTGGAGGACGCCTGGCAGTGGACCGCCGACGACGTTCTCGTACACGCCCTGCCCCTGTTCCATGTGCACGGTCTGATCCTGGGCGTCCTCGGCCCGCTGCGCCGGGGCGGTTCGGTACGCCATCTCGGCAGGTTCTCCACCGAGGGCGTGGCCCGGGAGCTGGCGGCGGGAGGCACGATGTTGTTCGGTGTGCCGACGATGTACCACCGGCTGGCGGAAGCGCTTGCCGACCCGTCCGCGTCCGGCGGCCTCGCGCAGGCGCTCGCCGGCGCCCGGCTGCTGGTGTCCGGTTCGGCCGCGCTGCCGGTCCATGACCACGAGCGGATCGCGGCCGCGACCGGCCGCCGGGTGATCGAGCGGTACGGCATGACGGAGACCCTGATGAACACGGGCGTCCGGGCGGACGGCGAACCGCGCCCCGGCACGGTCGGCCCGCCGCTGCCAGGCGTCGAACTCCGGCTGACCGAGGAGGACGGCACCGTGCTCGACGACCCCGCGGCCATCGGCGAGATCCAGGTCCGCGGCCCGAACCTCTTCACCGGCTACCTCAACCGCCCCGACGCCACGGCCGCGGCGCACACGGAGGACGGCTGGTTCCGTACGGGCGACATGGCCACCCTGGACCCGGACGGCTATGTCCGGATCGTCGGACGCAAGGGCACCGACCTGATCAAGAGCGGCGGCTACAAGATCGGCGCGGGGGAGATCGAGAACGCCCTGCTGGAGCACCCGGGCGTCCGAGAGGCCGCCGTCACCGGCGAACCGGACCCGGACCTCGGCGAGCGGATCGTCGCCTGGGTGGTGCCGTCCGACCCCGGATCACCCCCGTCGGAAAGGGAGTTGGCGGACCATGTGGCCGCCCAGCTGGCCCCGCACAAGCGCCCGCGCACGGTGCGCTACCTGGACGCCCTGCCCCGCAACGACCTGGGCAAGATCATGAAGAGGTCGCTCCATGTCTAGCCGCATGACGGCCCGCGAGGCCCTCGCCGCCGTCACCGCCGACTTCGACGAGCACCGCCCGCCCGAGCGCCCCGCCCCGGCCGACGGACCGCTCGCCTGGTCCGGGTACGGGCAGGCACGGGCCCGCGCCGCCGCGCGCACCGGCGAGGAGGAGTCCGTCGTCCACGGCACCGGCACGGTCGGCGGACGGCCGTGCGCGCTGGTCTCCTTCGAGTTCGGCTTCCTGGGCGGCTCGTTGGGGCAGTCCACCGGGGACCGGCTGGAGGCCGCGTACGCGCTGGCGCTGGAGCGGCGCGTTCCGCTGGTCGCCCTCGTCGCGACGGGCGGCAGCCGGATGCAGGAGGGCATGGTCGCGCTGACCCAGCTCCAGCGGGTGGCCCGCGCCTCGGCCCGGCTGCGCGCCGCCGGACTGCCGCAGATCGCGGTGGTGCGCGATCCCACGACCGGCGGCGGCTGGGCCACGGTGGGCGCGGGCGCCGATGTGGTGCTGGCGCTGCCGGGCGCGCAGGTCGGATTCGCCGGGTCCCGGGTGCGGCCCGCCGACGCGGACCCGTACGCGTACACCGCCGAGGGTCAGCTGGCCGCGGGTCAGATCGACGCGGTCGTCGCGCCGGGCGAGCTGGCCGGGACGGTGGCCCGCTGGCTGCTCGCGCTCGGGCCGCACGACGCCCTGCCCGCAGCGCCGGTGCCGCGCGCGCTCGCGGCCACCGGTCTCCCGGAGACCGGGCGGGACGCCGTGGAGCAGGCCCGCGCGGCGGGGCGGCCGCACGCCGGGGCGTATCTGGAGGACTACTTCGACCATCTGCTGCCGCTCGTCGGCGACCGGTGCGGCGGCACGGACGCGGGGCTGCTGTGCGGCTTCGGGCTGCGCGCGGACCGGCCGGTCGCGTACGTCGCCCAGTGCGGCACCCCGACCCGCCCGGCCGGGTACCGCACGGCGGCCCGGGTGATCCGGCTCGCGGACCGGCTCGGCGTCCCCGTCCTCACCCTGATCGACACCCCGGGAGCGGCGAACGATGCCGAGGCGGAACGGGCGGGCGCGGGCGCGGCCATCGCCGACACCTTCGCGGCGATCGCGGCGGCCCGGGTACCGGTGACCACCCTGGTGATCGGCGAGGGCGGCTCGGGCGGCGCGCTGGCCCTCGCGGCTCCGGACAACACCCATGTCACACCGGACAGTTACTTCTCCGTCATCGCCCCCGAACTGGCGGCGGCCATCCTGAAGCGCCCGGCGGCCGAGACCGGCGCGACGGCCGACCAGCTGCGGCTGCGCCCGCAGGACCTGGTCGAACTGGGCATCGCACGCTCGATCGTGGGCACGGAGGAGACGGCGTGACCACGGCGTGACGGCCGCACCCTCCGCATCGCACGCTCGATCGTGGGCACGGAGGAGACGGCGTGACCACGGCGTGATGGCCGCGCCCTTCGCGCCTCACCGCCCACCCGGCCCCTCCCCCGCCTCCTGCCGACGGCATGGCCCGGGGGCGTCACCGGGCCCGCCGGATGCCGTCGGAGACGATGCAGGGAGGCCCGGCCACTGCCCGGCCCCGGTGCGTTCCCGTGCCGTCCACCCACACCGAGATCTCCGCGGCGGCCCGGCGGACGGCGGCTTCCGGGTCTAGGGCCGCGGGTCCCGCGCGTCGTAGCGGAGGAAGCCGCGCCACCGCAGCGCCAGCAGGGAGACCGCGACCACGCAGGCGGCACCGCCGCCGGTGACGGCCACGGCCGGGGAGGTCAGATCCGCGACCGATCCGGCCAGGAAGTCCCCGAGCCGCGGCCCGCCCGCCACGACGACGATGAAGACGCCCTGGAGGCGTCCGCGCATCTCGTCCGGCACCGCCGCCTGGAGCATGGTGCTGCGGAAGACCATGGAGATCGTGTCGGCGCACCCGGCGAGCGCGAGGAGGACCAGCCCGAGCCAGAGCTGCCGGGTCAGCCCGAAGACTGCGATGGCGGAGCCCCAGCAGGCGACGGCCGCCACGACCGCGAGCCCGTGCCGCCTGATCCGCCCGAGCCAGCCGGAGAACACGCCGCCCAGCAGCGCCCCGAGCGCCGGAGCGGCGACCAGCAGCCCGGTGGTCTTCGCGTCACCGCCGTACCAGACCACGGCGACCACCGGGAACAGCGCCCGCGGGTGGGCGAGCACCATGGCGCACAGGTCGGTGAAGAACGTCATCCGCAGATTGGGCCGGGTCCCGAGGAAGCGCAGCCCGTCCAGCACGGAAGCCCGCTTCTTCACCGCCCCTTCGCCCTCCTCGCCCCGGTCCGGGAGCATCGAGGGCAGCCGCCACATCGCGTACAGGGAGGCGGTGAAGGTGATGGCGTCGACGGTGTACGCGGCCCGGTAGCCCCACCAGCCGACGATCAGCCCGCCCAGCATCGGGCCGACGAGCGCCCCGGTCGTGCTGGTCATGGAGCTGAGCGCGTTGGCGGCGGGAAGCTGCTCGGCCGGGAGCAGCCGGGCGATCATCGAAGTGCGGGCCGGTGAGTTGAGCGCGAAGCAGACGGCCTGGAGGGCGACGACCGCGTACAGCAGTCCCACCCGCTCCACCCCGGCGACCGTCACGGCCATCAGCCCCACGGACAGCAGGAACGACCCGGAGGCGCTGAAGAGCCCGAGCCTGCGCCGGTCGACGGTGTCGGCGACGGCCCCGCCGTACAGCCCGAACACGACGAGCGGCACGAGTGAACAGAACCCGATGAGTCCGACCGAGAAGGCGGACCCGGTGATGTCGTAGACCTGGAGCGACACGGCGAGCGCCGTCATGCCCTGCCCGATCCAGGACACCGTGTTCCCGAACCACAGCCGCCGGTAGTCGGGCGACGTACGCAGCGGCGTCAGGTCGGCGAATATGCGCGTGCGGTGTACAGGTTCTTCGGTCGATTCGGTCACAGGCGATGGTAGCGACCACCCCACCGGGGACCACCCCGCCCCAAAGCCATCCCTTCGCAGGCCCCCACGGCGAAGGGCCGTACCGCGAAGGGCCGTACCGCGACGGGCCGTTCCACGAAGACCCCTCGGCGAAGGCCGGGGCAGCGGTCCGCCGAGCCGAGCGGCGGTCGGTGTTCCGGCGGCCCCTCTCGGCAAGGGCTTGCCACCATGAGCGTGTTTACGCAAACATACGGTGGCAGCCTTTTCCGCCGAAGCGCGCCGCACCACCCGCGCGTCCTCTTCAGCACAGGAGCACCAGCAGATGTCCGTTCTTCAGATCGACGACGGCGGATTCCGACTCGACGGCGAACCCTTCCGGCTGCTGTCCGGCGGAGTGCACTACTTCCGGGTCCACCCCGCGCAGTGGGCCGACCGGCTGCACAAGGCCCGTCTGATGGGCCTCAACACCGTCGAGACATACGTCCCCTGGAACCTCCACCAGCCACGGCCGGACCACTTCCGCATGGACGGCGAACTCGATCTGCCCGCCTTCCTCGACCTCGCGGCGGCCGAGGGCCTCCACGTCCTGCTCCGCCCCGGTCCCTACATCTGCGCCGAGTGGGAGGGCGGCGGCCTTCCCTCCTGGCTGCTGGCCGACCCCGACATCCGGCTGCGCACCCGCGACCCCCGCTTCCTCTCCGCGGCCGACGACTACTTCACCCGGCTGCTCACCCCGCTCGGGCCCTATCTCTCCACGCGGGGCGGACCGGTGCTCGCGGTGCAGGTGGAGAACGAGTACGGGGCGTACGGCGACGACACCGCCTATCTGGAGCACCTCGCCGGCTCGCTCCGCCGGTGCGGCGTCGACGTACCGCTGTTCACCTGCGACCAGCCCTCCGACCTGGAGCGCGGCGCGCTGCCCGGGGTCCTCGCGACGGCCAACTTCGGCAGTCGCTCCGCCCAGAACCTCGCTTCCCTGCGCGCGCACCGGAAGACCGGTCCGCTGTTGTCCACGGAGTTCTGGATCGGCTGGTTCGACCGCTGGGGCGGTCACCACGTGGTCCGTGACCCGGACCGGGCGGCGCAGGAGCTGGACGAGGTACTGGCCTCGGGCGCCTCGGTCAACTTCTACATGTTCCACGGTGGTACGAACTTCGGTTTCACCAACGGCGCCAACGACAAGGGCACCTACCGGCCCACCGTCACCTCCTACGACTACGACGCGCCGCTCGACGAAGCGGGCGACCCCACCGCGAAGTTCACCGCCTTCCGCGAGGTCATCGCCAAGTACGCGACGGTCCCCGCGGAGCCCGTCCCCGCCCGCGCGGACAAACTCCCGCCGGCCACCGTGGCCCTGCACGAGAGCGCCGGTCTGTTCGCGTGCGCCGCGGTACTCGGCGATGCAGTCGGGTCCCGGACTCCGCTGACCATGGAGCAGCTCGGCCAGGACTTCGGGTTCGTCCTGTACGAAACGGTCCTGCCCGCCGCCGGACCGGTGCTGCTCGAAGTGGAGCAGGTCCGCGACCGTGCCCAGGTCTGCCTCGACGGCGGGCCGGTCGGCGTCCTGGAGCGGGAGAACCACGAACACGCCCTCGCCTTCACGGTGCCCCGCGCGGGCTCCGTCCTCAGCCTGCTCGTCGAGAATCAGGGCCGCGTCAACTACGGCACCGGCATCCACGACCGCAAGGGCCTGCCCGGCGGGGTCACCCTGGACGGCGAGGAACTCACCGGCTGGACCAACCGGCCGCTGCCGCTGACCTCGCTCGACGCGCTGCGGTTCGCTCCCACCACGACCGCGCCGACAGGTCCGGCCTTCCACCGCGGCACCTTCGAACTGACGGAGACCGCGGACACCTTCCTCCACCTCGACGGCTGGACCAAGGGCAACGTGTGGATCAACGGATTCGCGCTGGGCCGGTACTGGTCGCGCGGTCCCCAGCGGTCCTTGTACGTCCCGGCCCCCGTGCTGCGCCGGGGCACCAACGACATCGTCGTACTCGAACTCCACGCCTCGCACCGAGCCCGTACCGTCGACTTCCGGGAGACGCACGACCTCGGCCCCACCGAGGAGTAGGTGGAGCACCGTTCTCCGGCACGAGGACCGGAGAACGGCCGCACGGAAGACACCCGAGCGGCGGACGGCCGGGCTCCGGAGAGCGGCGGAGCACGGAACACGGCCGGGCACGGGCAGGACGGCGA
This sequence comes from Streptomyces sp. NBC_01237, assembly GCF_035917275.1. Classification (NCBI taxonomy): domain Bacteria; kingdom Bacillati; phylum Actinomycetota; class Actinomycetes; order Kitasatosporales; family Streptomycetaceae; genus Streptomyces; species Streptomyces sp. NBC_01237. The sequence continues at coordinate 2,631,731 of NZ_CP108508.1, forward strand.
AGCACGGAACACGGCCGGGCACGGGCAGGACGGCGAAGCACGGAACACGGCCGGAGACCGGAAACGGTGGAGCACGCGCAACGGCCGGGCACGGAACACGGCCGGGCGCCGACCTCGATGCGATGCCCGGCCGTTCGGTGTCATCCCCGCTTGAGCTGCTGGTTCGTACCGCCGTCGCAGCCGTACTGGAGCACGGCCGCACCATCGGCGGTCGAGGTGCCGTCCACGTCCCCGCACTTCGCGCTGTGCCGGAGGGCAGGCGGCTTCCAGGTGTCGGCGGCGCCGCGGAAGGTCCAGGACTGGTTGCCGGCCGTCGTGGGCCGGTACACGCCGACGGGGGCTCCGTCATGCGTGGCGGCTCCGGTGACATCGAGGAGTTCGCCGGTGGCCCTGTTGATCAGGGTGGCGTGGCCGTCACCCGTGGTGGAGCGGATCCACTGCTGCTGGGGTGAGGATCCGGGTGCCGCGAAGGTGAGCGCGCCCCCCGCCACCGAGAGCGCCTTGCCGGTCCCGACGTTGGTGACACGGTACGCGGCGGTGTTGCCCCAGTCGCCCGGTACGGACTTGGTGAAGGTCCACCGCTGCGTGGCGTCGGCGGGGTCGGAGGTCTTCTGCACCGGCCTGCTCGTCCCGTCGACCGTGGCGGCCGTGAGCGCCATCCCGCTGTTGTCGTTGACCAGTTGGCGCGGTGCGCCGGTGGGGGCCGTGGCTGCGGCGGTGTTCACGCCGGTGGCTCCCGGCAGGACGAACGTCGTGACGGAACCGGCCCCTACGGTCGCCCTCAAGGTCGTGCCCGTGGTGGTGAGGTCGCTCCCGCGCTGGAGGTTCCTGGTGGCGTCGGTGGTGTAGCGCTCGACGGGGGCCCCGCCGACGGTCCGGAATCCGCTCAGGTCCAGGGTGAGTTCCTGGTCGGCGCCGGTGGTGTTGGTGTGGACGACGACGGTGCCTTGTCCCGACGGGCGCAGTGCGGCCAGGGTGCGGGTGTCGTCGGTGTTGATGACGCGGGCACCCGGACGGACGAAGCGGCTGTAGTTGGCCATCGCCCAGTACTTCTTGTTCTTGCGCAGCGGCTCGGTCGCCGCGTCGGCCGGAGTGAAGTCGGTCTGGATCAGGCCCCAGTTGGAGTTCTCATGGGCCGGAGTCATGTTCTCGTAGTCCTCGACGGCCTGCCAGAGCACCCAGGCCCGGGGCTCCAGCTCCCTGATGTCGTCGCTGATGCGGCCGGCCAGGTCCAGGGCGGGGCTCATGTCGGTGAAGCTCTGCGGGACGCTGCCGCCGAGGTCCACCTCGGACATCCACAGCGGGGTGGCCTCGCCCTTGGCGATGTCCCGCACCCCGGTGCGGCCGTTCGTCCCGTACGTGTGCGTGTTGAGCCGGCCGACGGAGTCCCGGACTTCGGGGGCGTACGCCTCCCAGTTCGTACGGAAGAGATCCGGGTTCGTCTCGTCCATGGCCGCGATCCGGGTGGTCGCCCCCTTCGCGTCGAGGGCCGTACGGAGTGCGGAGATCATGCGGGCCTGCGAGTCCGGGCTCCAGTGCGAGCCCTCCTGACCACCACCGGCGTGCCAGTAGCCGGTGTTCGGCTCGTTGACCGGTGAGAGGGAGTCGAACTTCACGCCCGTGGCGTCCTGGGCGCGCTGGAGTGCGCCCGACAGATAGGCGGCGAACCTGTCGTACTGGTCCGAGCGGAGATTGTCCTGCGAGCCGTCCGCGGCGCCGGAGACGAGCCCGCTGTTGGTCATGAAGTACGGCGCGGAGTTGGAGAACGCCTCGAAGGTCCGGGCGCCGCGCGCCTTGGCCGCGGTGAGCCACCAGCGCTGGTTGGCGTCGGCCTTCGGGTTCCAGTGACCGGCGTCGGCCGGATCCCACCAGTCGGGGGTCTCCGGTCCCGGCCGGTTCCAGTACCCGGGTATCGCCGCTCCGGCGCGCATGTAGGGAGTGGTCCCGGGACTGTCGCCGCCGCCGATGTTGTAGCGGGCGACGGTGAAGCCGAGCCCGTTCGCACCGTAGAGGTCGTCCGCCAGCCGGTTCCGCCGGGCTTCGGGCCAGCCGCCGGTGACGTTGGCGAACCAGGCGAGGGCGGTGCCCCATCCCTCGAAGGCGGGCTGCTGGTAACTGGGGTCGAGGCGGATCGTCAGCGACGCGGCCGGGGCGTCGGCCGCCGCCGCCTGCGGTGCGGTGAGGCCGGCCGCGGCGAGGACGGCCACGGCACCGGTACCGGCGAGGAGCACGGCGGGGCGGCGGGAGCCGGAGCGGTGGCGAGGACGGGGCGCAAAGGGCGTACGAGTGGAACTCACGTGGTGCTCCCTGGTGATGGGGGGCGTGAAGTGCGGTGGTCCGACCGATCGCGGGGTACGGGACGCCGTGCTGCCGGGATGGACGACGGCGGCCCCGCGCACGGCCGGGCTGCGTGGCACGCCGATGACGTGCCACGCGGGGGTCCGGCTCCGGGTCAGACGGCCGAGCGGCTCCACTTCTGGTTGTCGCCGTTGTTGCAGGTCCACTGCTCCAGGGCGGTGCCGTCGGCGGTCGACTGGTTCACCACGTCCAGGCACTTGCCGCTGTGGCGGGCGACGATCCGGACGTGGCCCGTGGTGTCCGTCGACTGGACCGTCCACTGCTGGGACGTCCGGCCGTCACAGGGGTTCTGTACGGCGAGCGCGCCGTCCGCGGCCGAAGCGTCCTTGATGTCCAGGCACTTGCCGCTGTGCCTGGCCATGATCTGGACATGGCCGGTGCCGAGCTTCTTGAACCAGAAGTTCTGGTTGACGCCCCAGCCGCAGCCCCACTGGACCAGCTGGGCCGCGTCACCCATGCCGAAGTCGGCCACATCGGCGCACTTGCCGCTGTTGCGGGCCGTCAGCGTCTCCCAGGCCACGTTCATGCCGTCGACGGTCCCGGCCGCGGTGTCCACGGTGATGGTCGGGGAGTAGTCCATGGTCATGGTGGTGCTGGTGGGGAACTTCAGCGGCAGCCAGACGTACTGGGAATCGTTGACCGTACCGCCCATGGAGTTGCCCCAGCGGTCACCCATGTAGAGGTAGCTCGTGCCCTTGGTTCCCTGGACCGGGAGTACGAAGGCGGTCTGGGTGCGGTAGGTGGAGGAGTCCCCGATGTCCGTCAGACCGCTCCACGTACCCGTGACGCTGGTGGCGGTCCCGTACTTCTGCTGGTTCGGCGACCATCCCGTGGCGCCGGACGTCAGCAGGAAGTAGACGCCGTCGCGCTTGAACATGGCCGGTGCCTCGCGCCACTGGCCCGCCCACAGCTTCTGGACCTGGGACTCCACGGCCGTGTAGTCCGACGTCAGCCTGTACACGTGCAGGTCCGCGTTCTCGTTCGCCGCCGAGATCATGTATCCCGAGCCGTCGGTGTCCACGAAGGTGGTGATGTCGCGGGACATGTGGCCGAGCGGGCGGAAACTGCCGCGCCACGTGTAGTCGCCGTCCACCGTGGAGGAGACGGCGACCGCGGCACGGGCCTCGGAGTAGTCGGTGGCGCTTTCCTTGTGCATCCACATCACGAACTGGCCGGTGGCGCTGTTGTACATGACCTTGGGGCGCTCGATGTTGGCGGTCCGGAGCTCCGGGTCGGTGGCCTGGGTCAGGACGTGGTTGCGGAACTCCCAGGTCCTGAGGTCGGTGGAGCGGTAGGCGGAGACGTACCGGAAGGTGTTGTCGGCGTTCCGGTCCTCACCGAACCAGTAGTAGTACTGGCCCACCTTGACGACCCCGCCGCCGTGGGCGTGCACGGGGTTGCCGTTCGGATCGCTGAACTGGGTGGCGTTGGTGACGGCGACCGGGGCCGCTTGCGCGGTACCGATCCCGCTGAGGAGGGCCAGCAGGAGGGCGGACAGGACGGTGAGAATTCTCGCCGTACCAGGGAATTGGCGTCGCATGGTGACTACCTCTTGACTGTCTGCGGACAGGGGGGAGTTCGCGCACGGGGCGCGGACATGGCCAATCGGTGGTGAGGCGCACAGTCGCGCCGTGGCCCGCGCCGGGAGCGGCCCGGGTGGGGCGGGACCGGTACACGTCGGGGATGCACGGCGTGTCAAGGCAGCGGATCACCCCCGTTATGTTTGCGTTAACACGTGTGCTTCGGTGAGAGTGTGGAAGCACCCCGAGGGCCTGTCAAGGATTCGGACAGGAACTCCCACCGGTTTGACCGCCCGTCGTGTTTGCGCCAACATGCACATGCGGCCATACGCCGCTGCGCGCGCCCTTCCAGGGCTTCCGGGGTTCGAGGACGGCTGCATGACGACGGAGAAGAAGACCCGGTCGCCACGGTCGCGACCGCCCAGGCAATGGCCTTCCATGGCGGATGTCGCAGCCCTGGCCGGAGTGTCCTCGCAGACCGTCTCGCGCGTGGCCAACCACCGGGAGAACGTCGACGCGACCACCCGCGAGAAGGTGCTGGCCGCGATGCGGACCCTCGGGTACCGCCCCAACACCGCGGCCCGCGCACTGGTGACGGGCAGATTCGGTGCCCTGGGTGTCGTCAGTTTCGACATGGGCGCGCACGGCAACGCCCGGACGCTCGGTGCCATCGCCGACGCCGCGCGCGAGGCCGACTTCTCCGTCAACTTCATGGGCGTACGGGCCCAGACCGAGGCCGCGGTGCAGCAGGCGTTCCAGCATCTGATGCTTCAGTCCGTCGACGGCATCGTGCTGGTCGAGTCGCAGATGCTCGACACCCCCTCGCTGCATCTGCCGCCCACGATGCCGGTCGTCGTCGCCGACGGCGACGCCGGACACCGTTACCCGAACGTCGACTTCGACCAGGCGCTCGGCGCCCGCAGCGCGGTCACCCACCTGCTGGAACTCGGTCACCGCACGGTCTGGCACCTGGCCGGGCCCGGCGACTCCTTCGCCGCGCGCCGCCGGGCCGAGTCCTGGCGGTCCACGCTCCGGGCCGCCGGCGCACCGGTACCGCCGGTGCGGCACGGGGACTGGACCGCGGAGTCGGGGTACCGGACCGGCCGCGAGCTGGCCGGACGCCCGGACGTGACCGCGGTCTTCGCGGCCAACGACCAGATGGCGCTCGGGCTCATGCGCGCACTGCACGAGGCCGGCCGTGACGTGCCGGGGGAGGTCAGCGTGGTCGGTTTCGACGACATCGCCGAGTCGGCGTTCTTCGAGCCGCCCCTGACCACGGTGCGCCAGGACTTCGACCTGGTGGGCCGGCACTGCGTCACCCTGCTGCTGGACCAGATCGACGGCAGGTCCGAGGGTCCGCGCAAGCTCGCCGTGGAACCCGCTCTCACCGTGCGCTCCAGTACGGCGCCACCCGGATCGGGTCGCCCGGCCTGAGCGGGGACGCCCCACGGCCCCCGGCGACCGGACCCGATGCCACTCGCGGTGACCGGACCCGATGCCGGGCGCGGGACCGGGCGCGCCCGGCGACGGCGTCCGGCTCGGAGGCCCGCCCGGGAGAGCCGGTGCAACGGCCGCGCCTCCCCCGCCCCTGGACGCTTCCAGCCCTCAACGCCTCCGGGCCCTCTCACCCCTGCCGATCCCCAACGCCTCCGGTCCCCCTCACCCCTGCCGATCCCCAACGCCTCCGGTCCCCCTCACCCCTGCCGATCCCCAACGCCTCCGGTCCCTCAACGCCTCCGGCCCCTCACCCCTGCCGGGCCGCTTCCGACGGAACCGACGGGACCGGCCCGGTGCTCGCGCGGACGACGAGTCGGGTCGGCACGAGCTGCGCACCGCCCTCGACACTCTCGCCGCGCAGCTCCCTCAGGATGGCGTCGACGCACAGCTCCCCCACCCTGGCGAAGTCCTGATGCACCGTGGTCAGAGGCGGGATGAACGCGGCGCTCTCGGCGATGTCGTCGAAGCCGACCACGCTCACGTCCTCGGGCACCCGGCGTCCGCGCTCGTGGAGCGCCCGCAGCACGCCGAGAGCCATCTGATCGTTCGCCACGAAGACCGCGGTGCAACCGGGCTCGTCCGCCAGCCGGAGACCCGCCCGATATCCCGATTCGGGGGCCCAGTCGCCCCGTAGCGGGGGTGGCACCTCCCGCCCCTCCTCGCGCAGCGCCGCCTCCCACGCGACCGCGCGGCGGCCCGCGGCGAACGACTCCTCGGGGCCCGCCACATGCCACACCGTGCGGTGGCCGAGTTCCAGGAGGTGCCGCACGGCCGTACGGGCGCCCTGGTGCTGATCCGTATCCACCACATGGAATCGGTCACCGGCGTCCGAGTCCACGACGACGACCTTCACATGGGGCGGCAGTGTCAGTGATGCCGCGTCCAGCAGGTGCACCTCCATGATCAGGACGACCGCGTCGACCGCGAGCTCGTCGAGCCGTGTGAAGGCTCCCCTGACGTTGTCCTGCGTCGGGGCGTCGAGCGGGATCAGCGTGACCGCGTACCCCGCGCCCGAGGCGTACTTCGCGATGGCCTCCAGGGTCCGCACGTTGCCCGTACTGGAGAGGCTCATGGTGATGACACCGATGGTCCGGAAGTCTCCGCGCTTGAGCGCACGGGCAGCGCTGTTGGGCCGGTAGCCCAGTTCCCGCATGGCGTCCAGCACCTTCTGCCGGGTCTTCTCGATGACGGCCGGGTCCCCGTTGGACACCCGGGAGACCGTCTGCGACGAGACGCCCGCGGCGCTCGCGACGTCGGCCATCGATACGCGGGCCCGCCTGCCTCCGGCGGCCTGCCGACCCTTGCTGCCGGCCGTCCGCGCGCGACCTGCGGTGTCCTTCTCCGTCACCGGATTCCCTTCCATTGACTGCCTCTCCGTGCTTGACGACCCCCAGCGAGAGTGTCACCATCACGCTACCGATGATTACGTAAACATTTCTTGTCGGCCCCGCCCCGACCCAGCCGCCTCCGGCCTTCGGGCGCCCTCTCCTCGTCACACAGACCGGCCGGTCACCGACCCAAGGAACCCCCATCATGACGCTCCTGCAGACGCCGGCGAAGGCAGTTGCACCACCCCGACCACGCGCCTCCCTCCGCCTTCGCAGGGAGGCGCTCATGGGGTGGGGATTCGCCGGTCCGTTCGTCGCGGTCTTCGGGCTCGTCTTCCTCGCGCCGATCGGGTACGCGCTCTACCTCAGCCTCTTCCGCGACCGGCTCATCGGCGGGAACTCCTTCGTCGGTCTGGCCAACTACCGCCAGGCGCTGACCGATCCGCAGTTCTGGGAGGGGCTGGCCCGGGTCGGTCTCTTCCTGGCCGTCCAGGTGCCGGTCATGCTGGGCATCGCCCTCCTCGTGGCACTCGCCATCGACAGCGGCCGGCTCTACGGCACGTCCTTCTTCCGGGTCGCGATCTTCCTGCCGTACGCCGTCCCCGCCGTGGTCGCCAGCCTGATGTGGGGCTTCATCTACGGCACCCGGTTCGGCCTGGTCGGCAACATCAACGACGCCCTGGGCCTCACCCTTCCCGACCCGCTCTCGCCGTCCCTCGTGCTGGCCTCCATCGGCAACATCGTCACCTGGGAATTCGTCGGGTACAACATGCTGATCTTCTACTCGGCGCTGAAGGTCGTACCCCGCTCGCTCTACGAAGCGGCCTCGATCGACGGCGCCGGGGAGTGGCGGATCATCACCGCGGTCAAACTGCCCGCCATCCGGGGCGCCCTGGTCATCGCGACGATCTTCTCGATCATCGGCAGCTTCCAGCTCTTCAACGAGCCGAGCATCCTCCAGAAGCTCGCCCCGAACGCGATCACGAGCGACTTCACCCCCAACCTGTACACCTACTCGCTGTCCTTCGCCGGCCAGCAGCACAACTACGCGGCGACCGTGGCGATCGTGATGGGCGTCATCACCGCGGTCATCGCCTACACCGTCCAACTGCGCGGCATGCGGAAGGCCTGAGCCATGACCACGAACCTCGCCGACATCCCCTCGAACGCCGCTGACCCCGCTCACCGGACCCCCTCCGCGCGCGCCTCCCGCACCACCCGCACCACCGGTCTGCGAACGCCCCGCCGCCGCCCCCACACCCCGCTCAGCCCCCGCCGCAGCGTCCCGCTGACGCTTCTGACCGGGCTGGCCCTCGTCTACGCACTGCTTCCGCTGATCTGGCTCGTCATCAACGCGACCAAGGACGAGAAGGGCCTGCTCGACTCCTTCGGCCTGTGGTTCGGCGAGGACTTCACCCTCTGGGGCAACATCACCCGCACCCTGACCTACGACGACGGCGTCTTCGTCCGCTGGCTGCTCAACACCCTGCTGTACGTCGCCGCGGGCGCGGGCGGCGCCACACTCCTCGCCGTCCTGGGCGGATACGCGCTCGCCAAGTTCAGCTTCCCCGGCCGCCGCGCCGTGTTCGCGGTCGTCATCGGGGCCGCGGCCGTGCCCGGTACGGCCCTCGCGGTGCCGACGTTCCTCATGTTCAGCAACCTGGGACTGACCAACACCCCGTGGGCCGTGATCATCCCGTCCCTCATCTCACCGTTCGGGCTCTATCTGATGTGGGTGTTCGCCTCCGAGGCGGTGCCCGCCGAACTCCTCGAAGCGGCCCGCATCGACGGCTCCGGCGAACTGCGCACCTTCTTCCGCATCGCGCTGCCACTCCTCATGCCGGGAATCGTCACCGTACTGATCTTCTCCATGGTCGCGACCTGGAACAACTACTTCCTGCCCCTGATCATGATCAAGGACCCGGACTGGTACCCGCTCACCCTCGGGCTGAACGCGTGGAACTCCCAGGCGCAGACCGCCGGCGGCGACGCGGTCTTCGACCTCATCATCACCGGCTCCCTGCTCACGATCGTGCCGATCGTGGTGATCTTCCTCCTGCTCCAGCGGTACTGGCAGTCCGGCCTGGCCGCGGGCAGCGTCAAGGAATGACCCCGCGCCTCCCCACATCTCTCCCCTCCCCCTCCCCCTCACCCCCACTCCTGCCCTCCTCTTCCTCGAACACCGAACCAGGAGCACCACGCATGAGGACGAACAGCACCCTGCGGCTTCTCGCCGCCGCGGCCATGGCCTGTGCCATCACGGTCGGCGCGACCGCCTGCGGCTCTTCCGACCCGGCCGCCGACGGCGGCGGAGGGAAGAAGGACGTCAAGTCCGCGCTGGAGAAGGGCGGCAAAGTGACGGTGTGGGCCTGGGAGCCCACGCTGAAGAAGGTGGCCGCCGACTTCGAGAAGAAGTACCCCCAGGTCGACATCGAGATCGTCAACGCCGGCACCGGCGACAAGCAGTACACCGCTCTCCAGAACGCCATCGCCGCCGGCTCCGGGGCCCCCGACGTGGCCCAGATCGAGTACTACGCCGTCGGCCAGTTCGCCATCGGCGAGTCCATCGAGGACCTGGCCCCCTACGGCGCCGCCGCCCACGACAAGAGCTTCACCACCGGCCCCTGGAGCGCGGTGAAGTACGACAAGGCCGTCTACGCCCTCCCCATGGACTCCGGCCCCATGGCGCTGTTCTACAACAAGAAGGTCTTCGACAAGCACGGCGTCGCGGTCCCCACCACGTGGGACGAGTACGTCGAGGCGGCGCGCACCCTGCACAAGGCCGATCCCAAGATCTTCATCGGCAACGACACCGGCGACGCGGGAGCCACCACCAGCCTCATCTGGCAAGCCGGAGGCCGCCCGTACAGGACCGAGGGCACCGACGTCACGATCGACTTCTCGGACGCCGGTACCAAGACCTACACCGACACCTGGCAGAAGCTGCTCGACGAGGACCTCCTCTCACCGGTCAGCTCCTGGAGCGACGAGTGGTACAAGGGTCTGGCGGACGGCTCCATCGCCACCCTGGCCATCGGCGCGTGGATGCCCGCCAACTTCACCTCGGGGGTGGCCTCCGCGTCCGGTGACTGGCGGGCGGCCCCGCTGCCGCAGTGGACCAAGGGCAAGACGGCGAGTGCCGAGAACGGCGGCAGCTCCCTCGCCGTACCGAAGGCTGCCAGGAACAAGGAACTGGCCTACGCCTTCACGGAGTACGCGACCACGGGCGCGGGCGCCACGTCCCGGATCGCCGAGGGCGCCTTCCCCGCGACCCGCGCCGACCTGGAGTCGAAGGCGTTCCTGGACACCCCGTTCCCGTACTTCGGCGGTCAGCAGGCCAACAAGATCTTCGCCGGCTCGGCCCGTGACGTCGGCACCGACTGGTCGTACCTGCCCTACCAGGTGTACGCGAACTCCGTCTTCAACGACACCGTCGGCAAGGCGTACGTCTCCTCGACCACCCTGTCCCAGGGCCTGGACGCCTGGCAGAAGTCGAGCATCAAGTACGGCACCGACCAGGGCTTCGGCGTCAACAAGTAGTTCCCGGTCCTCGGACCCGCACGCAGGGCACGCTTCCGCCGCCGCGGGTGGCGGAAGCGGCCACGTGAACGGGACGGCACCGCCATGCCTTCCCGGCGACGAAATATGCGGACTTCACTTCGCTATGCGCAATATTCCCGATCTCATCAGACAGCACCCGCTCTGATACGTAACGCCCCTGATGGTCCCCACACTGACCGGGCGCTCCCCTCCATCGGCGGTCGCCCTCCGTACAAAGGAGATCCAGATGTCCCGCACGTCCCGTCGGCGCACAGCCGCCGCCACCGGTCTGCTGCTCACGCTCGGCCTGGGCACCGCGTGTTCCTCGGGCCAGGAGGCGGCCGGGGACGACCCGGTCACCGAGGTGGACGGCAAGATCTCCCTCACCTACCTGCAGAAGCAGGGGGATCAGGAGTACTTCGTGGGCGAGGCCGCCGGTGCCAAGGCCAGGGCCGACGAGCTCGGCATCGATCTCAAGGTGGTCAACCTGGGCAACGACGCCAACAAGACGGTCGGCGAAGTGCAGTCCGCCATCGCCCAGAAGACCAACGGCATCATCATCGTCGTCCCCGACCCGGCCGTCGGCCCCCAGGTCGTCCGGACCGCCAAGGACGGCAAGGTCGCACTGCTCACGTCCGACGACCAGATCTGCACCACCGGTCCTGACGTGGACGACTGCGCCAAGGGCGACCTCGTGCCCCGGATCGGCTTCAGCGGGGAGCAGATGGGCACGGAGGTCGGCAAGCGCGCGGCCGAGGAGTTCGTGACGGCGGGCTGGAAGGCGGCGGACACCCGGATCATCTCCGCCTGGAAGCAGGACGTCACCGTCTGCGGCGACCGGGTCGAGGCCGCCGGGAAGTCCTTCGCCGCCGAAGCCCCCGGCGTCGAGCTGATCGACGTGCCCACCGACAACACACCGACGGGCGCCCAGGACAAGGTGGCCGCGACGATCACCGCCCACCCGAAGGTGAAGAACTGGGTGGTGTGGGGCTGCAACGACGAGAACGTCATGGGCGGCGTGACCGCGCTGGAGAACGCCGGAGTGAAGCCGCGGAACGTCATCGGTGTCGGACTCGGCGCCTATCTGGCGTGCAAGGAGTGGAGCACGGACGAGCCCACCGGCATGCGGGCCGCCCTGTTCATCAACGGCAAGGACGTCGGCGCACTGGCCGTGCAGACCATGTACGACAAGCTCAGGAAGGGCAAGGACTTCCCCGCCGAGGGATTCGCCCCGACCACCATGGTCGACCGCGCCACCTGGAAGTCGTCCGGCGTCACCTGCGGCTGACGCGCTCCGGCCGGTGGGCGCCGCGCAGTCGGCGCCCACCCGCCTCGCGAACCGCCGGCCCCCTACCCCACGCCTTCGAGGTGAAGCGACCCATGCCCCACGTGCCCAGCCCCGCCGCCGAGCCAGCACCCTCGGGCGAGCACCACGAACCCACGGCCCCGACCGGCTCCGTCGGCGTACACGGAATCACCAAGCGATTCGGCGCGGTACGGGCTCTCGGTGGAGTCACCCTCGACTTCCCCGCGGGCCGGGTAACCGCCCTGATGGGCGAGAACGGCGCGGGAAAGTCCACGCTGCTGAAGATCCTCACCGGCGACCATCCGCCGACCGAGGGGTACATATCCATCGACGGCGAACGCACCGGGTTCGGTTCACCCGCCGCCGCGCGCTCGGCGGGCATCCGGATCATCCCGCAGGAGCCGGAGGTCATTCCGCATGTCTCCGTCGCCGAGAACGTCTACGCGGGAGCCCTCCCGCGCAAGCGCGGCCGGGTGCTGGACCGGGCGGAGCTGGAGCGCCGGATCGAGGCGGACCTGGAGCGGCTCGGCTTCGCCGACATCCTCGACCCCCGCCTCCTCGGCTCCCAGCTCACCCCCGCGCAGCGCCAACTGGTGGAGATCATGCGGGCCCTGACCGGTGAGGTACGGGCGAAGGTGATCGCGTTCGACGAACCCACCTCGTCCCTCGCCGAGCACGAGACGGAAGCGCTCTTCGCCCTCATCCGGCGCCTTCGCGCCGAGGGCATCGCCATCGTCTACGTCTCCCACCGCATGCGGGAGATCTTCCAACTGGCCGACCGGATCGCCGTGTTGCGCGACGGTGTACTGGTCGGGGTCCAGGCGGCGCACGCGACGAGCGAGGGCGAACTCGTCCGTCTCATGGTCGGCCGGGACCTGTCCAGCATGTTCGTCCGCGAACGGGTGGCCACCGACCGGCTGGTGCTGGACATCAGGGACGTCACGACCGACGACGTGCGGGACATCTCGCTGAAGGTCCACGCCGGGGAGATCGTCGGGCTCGCAGGGCTCATCGGGGCCGGGCGCTCCGAACTCGCCCTCGCCCTCGCCGGTGACCGTCCGGTCCGCAGCGGCAGCATCACACTGGACGGCACGCTCCTGCGCGGTGGACGTCCCGGCGAGGTGATCCGGGCCGGTCTCGGACTCGCGCCCGAGGAGCGCAAGGCCCAGGCGCTCTTCCTCCAGCGGTCCGTCAGGGACAACATCTCCCTCGTGGTGCTGAACCGGTTGCGTCGCTTCCGTTTCGTTCGGCGGTCCGCCGAGCGTGAGCTGGCCCAGCGGTACACGGACCGGCTCCGGGTGCGCACGCCGTCGACCGGCCACGCCGTGGGCACGCTGTCGGGCGGCAACCAGCAGAAGGTCGTACTGGCACGGTGGCTGGCCCGTCGACCGAAGGTGCTGATCCTGGACGAACCGACGCGCGGTGTCGATGTCGGTGCCAAGTCGGAGATCTACCGGATCATCGCCGAACTGGCCGAGGACGGCGTCGCCCTGCTGGTGATCTCCTCCGAACTCCCCGAACTGCTCGGCCTCGCGGACCGAGTCGTCGTCATGCAGGGCGGCCGGATCACCGGCGAACTCAGCCACGACGACGCCGACGAAGAGTCCGTCCTCACCCTCGCCATGGCCGACGACATCGTCGGCGCCGCCCCGGGAGCCACGTCATGACCGTCACCAGCACTCCGTCCCCCGCCGTACAGGAACCCGCCGGGGACGGCCGCAAGTCCGCCGGGCCACGGCTCCTCGCGGGCCTCGGTGGCCAGAACATCAGCCTCATCGGCGCCCTCGTCGCCGTGCTGGCCCTGTTCGGTGCCCTGAACGAGAACTATCTGAGCCTGTCCAACATGCAGGTGATCGCCGAGGCGGCGACCATCACCGGGCTGCTCGCGATCGTCCAGACCGTGGTCATCATCTGCGGCGGACTGGACATATCCGTGGGCTCGCAGGTCGGTGTCGCCTCCGTGGTGAGCGCGATGGCCTTCACCGGTCTCGGGTCCAACGCGTACCTCGGCATGGCCGCCGCGGTGGGCGTCGGCGTCCTGGTCGGGCTGCTCAACGGTCTGATCATCGTCTACGGCCGGGTCAACCCCACCATCGCCACCCTGGCGGGACTCGCCGCCTACAAGGGCCTCGCCCAACTGCTGTCCAACGGCCGGGCCCAGGGCTACGTCCTCAACAACGAGGTGTTCGTCTTCCTGGGCCGCGGCAAGATCGCCGGCCTGCCGGTCATGGTCTGGATCCTGATCGTCGTCGCCCTCACCGTGCACGTGCTCCTCACGTACACGGACATCGGCCGCAACATCTACGCCATCGGCGGCAACGACACCGCGGCCCGCCTCGCGGGCATCAACATCAACAAGTACCTCGTCTCCGTCTACGTCCTCATCGGCGTGGTCGCCGCCGTCGCCGGCATCCTGCTCACCGCCCGCACCGGCTCCGGTCAGCCCACCTCCGGCAGCGAGGGCCTGGAACTCAAGGCCATCACCGCCGCAGCACTGGGCGGCTGCGCCCTGAAGGGCGGCAAGGGCGGCATCGGCGGCACCCTGCTGGCGGTGGCCCTGCTCGGCGCCCTGGAGAACGGCCTCACCGTCGAGGGCATCAACACGTTCTGGCAGAACGTCGCCCAGGGCGCCCTGCTCGTGGTGGCCGTCGTCATCCAACAGCGCCGCAGCGGCGCCCGGGCCGTCGGACTGCCCCACTGACCGGCTCCGCCCGCGCCACCGGGGACGGCGTCCGCCGCGGCACGTCCTCGTGCGTGGTCCGCCTCCGGTGACCCTCTGTCAGCAGGGCGGTCCCAGCGGTCCTGGGGGCTGTCCCGTCATCCCTGGCGGGGCAGCTCTTGGACGATCGAGCTGCGCGCCATGAAGGGCCGGCAGGTCAGGCCGGTGGCAAGGAGGAGGGCGGCGAGGAGCAGCCAGCCGGGGAGGCCCAGGGCCAGCGGGAGCGCGCTCATGACGGCTGGTGACGCTCCCTCGGCCAGTCCGTGGCCCAGGCCGAAGACTCCGGCGTACTGGCCTTGCGCGGCGGCGGGGGCGAGGCCGAAGGAGTACTCGGCCGAGGCGGCGCTGTGCCAGATCTCACCGAGGGTGTAGGCGATCGTTCCTGCCGCGAGGAGGAGGACGGCCGGCCCGCTCGGGGGCTTCTCGGCCAGCGCCATCAGGACGAGGCCCGCGGCGAGCGCCATGCCCGCCCAGCGCATCGCGGTTCCCGCGGACCGTACGTCGCCGACGCTCCGGCTGAAACGGACCTGGAGGACGACCACCAGGATCGTGTTGAGGACGAGCATCGCGGAGATCGTCCACCGGGGGGCCGAGGTGTGGTCCGCGATCCACAGTGGAAGCAGGAAGGTGGGCACCGTGAAGTGCAGGGACATCACCGCGTTGATCGCCGTCGCGGTCAGGTAGGTGCGATCGCGCAGAGCGGCCCAGCCACGGCTCGGGCTGCCGCCGTCGTCGACGGTGAAGGGCGGCAGCCAGAAGAGGATCAGACCGGAGACCAGGTACGTCAGGGACCGGCCGATCATGACGGTGAGGAAGGCCTCCCTGGTGTCCAGTTGGATGGCGAAGCCCGCTGCCACGGCGCCGAGTGCGATCGCGAGGTTGCCCACCGACCGCAGATAGCCGCGGAAGACGGCGGGCGTGGGCCCGCCGAAGCCGCGGACGAGCGGGGCCAGGGTGGCCCAGCTCGCCGCGATCACCGCGCCGGACAGCAGGGAGACCAGGAAGTAGGCCCAGAAGGTGTGCACCAGCAACAGCCCGGTGTTCACCACGGTCCCGCAGGCCGCGACCGCCATCTGGACCCGCTTCGCCCCCCAGCGGTCCGCCGAGCGGCCGACGTACACCCCCGCGCCGAGACCCGCCAGGGCCCCGGCGAACAGACCGGCGGCGACCTGGGAGGCGGGCAGACCGACGATCCGCGTGAAGAAGAGCGCACCTGCCGCCAAGGACAGCCCCGTACCGAAGCTGTGCACGAAGGACGTCAGGGCGACCACGCGCTGGCCCCTGCCGACCGGCAGCAGGGCGGTCATCACCGCCACAAGGTGTCTCCGAAATCGGCGTCGGGACGCCAGTCCCGCTGGAATTCACGCCTTCCCCGGGTGGTCAGGCCGTCGGGGAGCACCCACAGGCGCTCGTCGAACCACCGCCTGACCTCCTCGAAGCGCCCGGTGAGCTGCTCGACCGACGCCGCCACGACCATGACCTGTCCGATCCGCTGGCTGGTGTGGACCGCACCGGCCGCGAAGTGCGTGCCGACGGGGTGCTCGATCCGGGCGAACCGCACCTGCTCCAGTGCCACCAGTTCCTCCGGCGTCGGGCAGCCGAGCAGCGTCCCCGCACGCCCCGGCAGGTAGCAGCCCCCGAAGACGTCCGGGCTGACCTTGGCATCGATCTCGGGGCGGCGCCCGAGCGCGATCTGGACGGCGCACTCGGCGATGTTCACCCCGAACTTCGCCTGGACCTGCTCATGGACCAGGGCGCCCCCGCGACGGGCGGCGCACTCGCCGAACGTCAGCGTGCCCGAGGGGCCGTCGTGGAAGAGCTCCATGTGGAACGCCCCGTCCCGCAGGCCGAGCGCGTCGAGCGCGGGCCCCACCAGGCCCCGCGCCTTCTCGTAGACCCGGCTCTCCTCGCTCGGGTCGAAGTGCCGCAGCCACAGGGGCCGCCCGCTCTCGATGGCGGTGAGGCAGGGATCGCCGTAGGCGCCCACGGCGAGGAAGAGCAACTCACCCTCGAAGACCAGGCCGTCGACGAACCACTCGTCCCCCACGACGTGTTCCTCCAGGACGAAGGTGCGCTGTCCTGTCCTGTTCCTGCGGTACTCCTCGCTCCTCGCCCGGAGCTCCCCGATGCTCCTGACCGACGTGGTGAGGGCCGTGGCGGCACCGGCCACCGGCTTCAGCACGGCGGGCGCGAAGGGCAGTTCCGGAAGGCCGGAGACCGAGTAGACGTCCTCGATCACCACGCACCGGGCGGCCGGCAGCCCGGCCCCGTGCACCGCGGCCTTCTGAAGGGACTTGTCCCGGAAACGTACCGCCGTCTCCGGATCGAGCCCCGGCACACCCAGCTGACGGGCCACCATGCCCGCGGTGACCACGGAGTACTCGTCGGAGGTGTGTACGGCGTCGAAGTCGCCGGCGCCGAGACCGGCCCGGCGCAGCCCCATCAGCACGGCCTCGGCACTGGACTGGTCGTCGACCCTGAGAACGGTGAGCTCGGGCGGGACGTTCATGAGCCCGTCGTCCCAACCGCTCGCGCCACAGACGACCACGGCGTCCACGCCCAGCCGGACGCACGCGTCCAGGGTGTACCGGTCCAGACCCACGATCAGCAGGCGCGGTCGGGTCTCAGCCATGGTTGTTCCTCCTGTCGTGCGTGCGTCCCCAGTCCTCCAGGGCGGCACGGTCCAACTTTCCGTTCGGCGTCAGCGGCAGGGCGTCGACCACCACCGCGCGGGCGGGCACCAGGTACTCGGGGAGCGCCGCGGCCAGCGCCTGGCGCACGGCGAGCGGATCCCCGGACGCGACCGCGGCCGCACTGTCCGGCCGCGTCGTGTAGGCGAGCACCATCGACTGGCAGCCGCCGTCCGCCTCGCGGACCGGGACCGCGGCGCAGTTGAGGACACCCGGCACCGAGCGGCCCGCGTGCTCCACCTCGGCGGGTTCGACGCGGTACCCCCGGACCTTCAACTGCCGGTCCCTGCGGCCGAGGTAGCGCAGCAGCCCTTCGCCGTCCACGCGCCCCTGGTCCCCGGTCCCGTACACCCGGGAGGGGACGCCGTCGATCGTGACGGTACGGAACCTCTCCCCGGTCAGCTCGTCCTGCCCCAGGTAGCCTGCGGCCAGCGCCTCGCCCGCCACGCAGATCTCGCCCTCCTGGCCGGGGAGGCACACCTTGTCGTCGGCCATCACGTGGATCCGTGTTCCCGGCGCGGCCGTGCCGAGCGGAACGCCCTCGGGCTCGTCGCAGTCCTGCGGGCGGACCCGGTGGGCGGAGACGAACATGCAGCACTCGACGGGTCCGTAGCAGTTCACCAGTGGGGTCTGCGGATGGGCCAGGACGAACCTGGCCGCGTGGGCCCGGGACATCGCCTCGCCGCTGACGAAGACCGACCGCAGGCCGGCGAAGCAGCCCGGATCCACATCGACGAACAGGTTGAACAGGGCGGTGGGCAGATGCACCGCGTTCGCGCCGTCCTCGTCGACGGCCCTGCGCAGGGACTCCGGGAGGAACATCCGGTCGCCCTGGAGGAGGCAGGTCCCGCCCGCCACCAGGGTTCCCCACACCTCCAGGGCGTACATGTCCCAGGCCGCGTTCGACACCTGCGGCATGACGTGGTCGGCACCGAAGGACACCGGCCCCTCCCCGCGGAACAGACGGAGCGCCGCCCGGTGCGGCAGGACCACCGCCTTGGGCACACCGGTGGTTCCCGAGGTGAAGATGACCATCGCGGGCGAGGCGCCGTCGGCGCCCCGCTCCACGGGCGCGGCCGCCCGGTCGGCGGACTCCCGCAGCGGCTCATCGGGCGGGGTCAGGACGGGGAATCCGTACGCCGGCGAATCCGCGACGGCCAGCGGCGCCCGCAGCCGCCCGACCAGCGATTCCAGCCGCTGGTCGGGCCAGTCCGGATCGAGTACGGAGTACGCCGCCCCGCACTTGAGCAGTGCGAGCTGGGTGACGGCCAGGCGCGCCGACCGGGGGAGGACGACGGGAACCAGGCTCCCGGGGCCGATGCCGTGGCCGGAGAGGACCGAGGCGAAGTGGTCGGCCGCCCGGTCGAGGGTGCGGTAGCTGATGGCCACGCCGTCCTCGACGAGCGCCGGATGGTCGGGCCTCTCCCGTGCGCGACGGGTCACCGCCGCATGCAGGGTGCTGTCCACTCAGGCCCCCTCGGGCGGCAGGACGGCGAATGGACAACGCAGCAGGGACAGCGCGAGGTCCTGGACGCCGAAGACGGTGAAGTGGTGTTCCTGCGGTGCGGCCGTCCCATCGAGCCGCACCTCGAAGACGACGCTCCGGCCGGGCTCGACCCGGTGCACCGGTGGGGACACGGTGGCGGCGAGCCCCCAGGGGACGAACACGCCCACCTGCACGGGCTCCGGCCGCGACGACGCGACCGTGACCTCGATCCGGAGCACCGCTCCGGCGCACACCGTCGCCTCCGCGTGCGCGCCGAGCCGTGCCCCGCCCTCCATCGCGTAGCCGACCGGTCCGCAGCTCAGACACACGTGCGCGGTCGTGAGGGGGACCCGGGCGGTGAACCCCCGGCGCGGGTATTCCCAAGCGGTCCGCCCGCACAGCACGCAGGGGGTGGCCGTCGCGTCCGACGGCGAGACCGTGCTCCGGTCACCGAAGAAGCGGGGGAACTCCGCGAGCCCGTCGTCGGGGCGCTCGGCTATCCGTACGGCCATCGCCCGATCCAGTGAACGAGCCTCGTCGATGAGCGAGTCGAGGAACTTCGCCCGCTCCTCCCCCAGCCCCATGACCGGCCGGACGGCCGTCGTCTCGATCCGTTCCGCCAGCCGCTCCAGCGGTGCCCGCAAGGGGTGCGCTGCGGGCAGCATGCCGGTCATGAGGAAGCCGCGGGCCCGCGAGCCGAGATCACGCACGAGCCCCGCCGATATGTCCCGGTCCGGCGCCGGCCGTCGCGCATCGCGATAGGCCGAACTCCCCAACCCCACCTGGATGAACGAGGGGTAGGGGTGCATGCTCCCCAGGCTCGCGTTCAGCACCCGGGCGGTGCTCCCCCCGCTCCCCGCCGAGTCCAGCCAGACGAGGTTCTCCACCCGGGCCGACTGGTGCATGGACAGCCCGGCGACCACCGCCTGGGCCGGGCCGTCGACGCCGTTCAGGAGCAGTTGGTAGCGGGGGGCGTAGGAGGCGAGATCCGCCAGGGCGCCGCTGTCACAGCCGCTGAGTACGAGCTCCGCGGTGCGGACCCGGTGGGCGGGGATCAGCTTGTCCTCGGGCTTGTAGCAGCCCCGCCCGTACGAGCAGGTGGGGCCGGGCCGTTCGGGGCCGGCGGCCGGGCTGAGCCCGCACACGGTGTGGGCGCCGAGGTTGATGCTGTCCTCGGTGCCGTGACCGCTGACCATCACGCGCTGCCAGACCCGCTCCTCCGCGATGCGGCCGAGCTGCACGCCGCCCAGCGACCGCGAGTCGTAGTACGTCGCCGAAGTGGCCACCGGCTCGATGTCGAGATCGGTGAAAAGACCCGTCCCGCCCTCGCCGGCCACGTCCCCGTACTGCTTGGCGATCATCCAGGTGATCGAGTGGAGGTCGCGGCCGGTCAACAGGAAGACATCCCTGCCCCGCCGGTAGGCGTCCACCAGGACCGGTCCGATGACCTCCATACGCAGGTCCTCGTAGCGGCCGAGGACGATCAACGAGCCATCGCCCAGGGGCGGTTCCCCGTCCGTCCACTCCCCGGCCAGCGGGCGGGCGAACGCCCGGACCGCCTCCGGAAGGTCCCCCAGGACCACGCCCGCCGCACACACGGGCGGCTCCCGCAGAGCGGCGTAGAGCCCCTCCGCGAGGGCGAGCGAAGCCTTGAGGTCGACGCGCTCGCCGATCCACACCGGCACGGCGGTCCCCCGCTCGCCCCGCCCCCGGGCCGCCTGGAACTCGGTGACCGAGACCTCGAAGTCCGCGGCGCCGACCACCGCACGGAACACACCGCGCACGCCCGTCACCCCGCCGCCCCGATCTTCAGCATCGCGGCGGCAAGGGCGTCGACCGTACGGTGCTCGAAGATCGCCCGGAGGGGCAGGTCGCACCCGGCCTCGTCCCCGATCCTCGACGCGGCGCGCACCGCCCCCAGCGAATGGCCGCCGAGTTCGAAGAAGTCCTGATCGGACTCGACCCGATCAAGCCCCAGAACGTCCTCCCAGACCCCCGTGATGTGCTCGATCAACTCCGGACGCGAGAACCGGTCCTTCTCGATGACGCTCACCCCGGCAGGAAGGTGAAGTCCTCGCCGACTTCACGGGAGAGGACGAAGAACTTCTTGGCACGCTCGGCGATGTCGAGCAGTTCCGGATCGCCGGACTCCCGGGTGATGTCGATGAGCCAGTCCCAGGAAGCCCCGATCGGCACTTCCTCGGTGAAGTGGATCCGGCCCAGCAGGAAGGCGATGTCCTTGATGTTGTGCCGGGAGACCACGGTGCTCAGGGCGCGCAGCCGCTCCGGCAACTCCGGGGAGGACGGCTTGCGCTCCACCGGCGTGGCCCGCAGGCCGGGCTCGTACGACTCGGGGCGGGCGAAGATGTCGGACGGCTTGAAGCCGGGCCCCGCCGCGAAGTCGAGACAGAGCGACCAACGGCTGCGCGAGGACATGTTCATGCCCGCATGGATCTGGGCGGCGTCCAGGAACCACACCTCGCCCTTGCGCATGTGGAAGACCATGTCCTCGTCGGAGTTGACCGCGTGCTCGTTGTCCTCCAGGAAGAGGATCACCCGGAAGAACTCCTGCACGTCACCGGCCTCGATGAAGTCCCGGTGCGGAATGATCGAGAACTCGACGACGTTGCGCCCTCGCACCATCGTCATGCGCTCCGGATTGAACCGGCTGGTCAGCACCTCACGCAGATACGGAACCTCGTCGAGGAGCGCGGTGGCCTGCCCGGGGCGCTGCTCGTGCCCGTACCAGAAACCGTCGTGCTGGTCCCCGGAGGCGTTCCACAGGTTGAGGTTCAGCCAGGTGCCCGTGGTGAAGGCCTGGTACGGCTCCTGCAGAGCCGACATGGCCGAGAGCCGGGCGATGTCCTTGGCGAGGCGCTCGTCGTCGAACGGGATGCGGCCGAGTATCACTGAGGCCATGGGTGGGACGTGTCCTTCCTGGCGAATGTCGTCCGAATGCCGGGCGGGGGTTCAGAGCTCGAAACCCGCGGGGAAGGGGTCGTCGGGAGACAGGAAGTACTGTGCGGTGCCGGTGATCCAGGCCCGTCCGGTGACCGTCGGCACGACGGCACTGCGGCCCGCGACGGTCGCCTCCTCGACGAGACGGCCGGTGAACTTCGATCCGATGAAGGACTCGTTGACGAAATCCGCCCCGATCTCCAGCTCGCCGCGGGCGTGCAGCTGCGCCATCCTCGCGCTGGTGCCGGTGCCGCACGGTGAGCGGTCGAACCATCCGGGGTAGATGGACATGGCGTGGCGTGAGTGCTCCGCATCGGACCCCGGCGCGGCGAAGTACACGTGCCGAACGCCCCGGATCCGGGAGTCCTCGGGGTGCACCGGCTCATCGGCGTCGTTGATCGCCTGCATCGTGGCCAGCCCCGCGGCCGTGATCTGCTCCTTGGCCTTCCGGTCGAACGGCAGCCCGTAGTCGTCGAGTTGCACAATCGCGTAGAAGTTGCCGCCGTAGGCCAGGTCGTAGCGGACGGTACCGAACCCGGGGACCTCAAGCTCGGCGTCCAGTCTCTCGGAGAACGCCGGCACGTTCCTGAAGGTGACGTGCCGTGCGACCCCGTCCGATACCGCCACATCGACGACGACCAGACCGGCCGGGGTCTCCAGGCGCACGGTCGTGACCGGCTCGGTCACGGTGACCATGCCCGTCTCCACCAGAACGGTCGCGACCCCGATCGTGCCGTGCCCGCACATCGGGAGATAGCCGGACACCTCGATGAACAGCACACCCCAGTCCGCGTCGGGCCGGGTCGGCGGCTGGAGAATCGCTCCGCTCATCGACGCGTGGCCCCTGGGCTCGGTCACCAGCAGGGTCCTGATGTGGTCGAGGTTCTCACGGAAGTGGATCCGGCGTTCCGCCATCGTCGCTCCGGGGATCACCCCGATCCCCCCAGTGATCACACGGGTGGGCATGCCTTCGGTGTGGGAGTCCACCGCATGGAAGATTCGATTGGTACGCACGTCATCCCTCTCGGCTCTGGTCAAGGTCGTCGTCGGACAGGTGGATCGTCCCGTTCATGTACGGTCTGGCGGCGCCGGACAGGGCGACCCGGTCGCCGTCGAGGCCGCAGTCGAGGCTGATCGTGAGCGTCCGGCCCAGCCGCGGCGAGAACTGGTGGGCGCGCATCCGGGGCTTCCCCAGCCGCTGTGCCCAGTACGGGACGAGCGCGCAGTGCGCCGACCCGGTGATCGGGTCTTCCGGGATGGACAGCTTCGGCCCGAAGAACCGCGAGCAGAAGTCCGCCTCGGCGCCCGGCGCGGTGATGACCACGCCACGCAGGTCCAGCGCGGCGAGTGCGACGAGGTCCGGGACCACCGAGCGGACCTGTGCCTCGCTGTCGTAGACCGCGACATAGTCCATGGACCGGTAGACCGCCGAGGGCGCGACCGCGCCCAGCCCCCGCAGCAGGTCCACCGGCGGTTCCACCGGCGAGAGTTCGAGGGCGGGGAACGTCAGGCCGAACACGTCCCCGTGCCGGGCGACCACGAGCGGTCCACTGGCCGAGTGGAACGTCACCTCGTCCCAGCCCGGCTCCAGATGCGTCAGTACGACGTACGCCGCGCCCAAGGTGGCGTGTCCGCACAGGTCCACCTCGGTGGCCGGGGTGAACCAGCGCAGGTCGTAGGCGTCCCCGTTCCTGACGATGAAGGCCGTTTCCGGAAGGTTGTTCTCCAGGGCGATGGCCTGCATGACGGGCTCGGGAAGCCACGCTTCGAGCGGGCAGACGGCCGCCGGGTTTCCCCACAGAACACGGTCGGTGAAGGCGTCGACCTGGAAGATCGGAATACTGATCGGGTTCACACGCCCAACTTCCGCTTGGCCTCGGCGAAGAAGAGGATGTGCTGGTAGTCCTTCGCCTTCTCGTCGTAGTCGGTGTACTGGTTGGTGAATCGCAGCAGCCGCTCCTGGACCTGTTCCGCGGGTTCGCTGTGGATGCGTCCTTCGATCGCCTGGATCTCGCCCAGGAATTCGGCGAGCACGGCCGGCAGACCCGGGCGGAGGTGGATCAGCCCGTTGTGCAGCCGGATGCCGTCCGCGGCGATCAGGTAGTTGAAGAGCAATTGGGACGCGACCGCGTCGTAGTTGGGCCTGGGTATCCCCTCGACCGCGTAGCGGAGCAGCCGTTCGGAGAGGACGTACTCATACGTGAGCCGCGCGCCACGCTCGGGCAGCGCGGAGTCATGGAGGCAGGCGAGCATCGCGGACACGTCGACCCGCAGCTCCTCCAGTCCGGCCAGTGGCTTCAGCTTCTTCACCGGGAGGAAGTCGGGAATCGGCATGTCGCCCTGCCGGTGGTGGTACTCGTGCAGCCGTACCCACCAGGACGACGCCTGCGCGATGTCTTCCGGCCCTGCGGCTTCGACCAGCGGGAACGATCCCTCCGCCATGACGTTGTGCACCAGGAGCCGGGTCAGGCGCAGATGCCGTTCGACGAACTTGTCGATGAAATAGAAGACCAGGTCCCCGCTCTCCTGGCGGCCGTCGATGTGGTTCTCGGGGAAGAGCGCCACGACGGGCCTGGCCTCGAAGCCTTTCGACATCCGCTCGATCGTCACCGGCATGGTCGGGCTTGGGTATCCGGTGTCCAGATGCGTGTCGGTGGGCGACGTCCGGTAGGACAGGAAGTCCAGGGACAGCGTCGGGAAGTAGGACGCGTCGAACAGCGAGAAGATGTGGTTGTCCACCCGGGTGTTGATGTGTGCCTTGGTCCGCAGCAGCCGGGGATCCTCGGCGAACGTCAGGACGTCCTCCGCGAACACCTGGACGATGGGCACCTTCCGGAGCACGGGCGATGCGAGCAGTCCCCGGGCCAGTCGCTTGAGGGACGCTTCGTCCCGCCGTTCGTCGCGCCGGACCGAGCCGCGCAGTACGTTGACCGCGTCAATGACGTCGTTCACTGGCTCTGTGCCTCCTTCCCCCGGATCAGCCCGCGCATATCTGATCGGCGAAGTCGTCGAGCGCATGGGCCCAGTGGGCCGCGTAGTCCGTGGCGAGCAGCATCAACTCTTCGGCGTCCTCTTCGCTCTCGACCAGGGCGGTCATGCCCGTCTCCTCGTCGCTGACGGACTTGGCATGACTCGTCTCGGCCTTGATGTGCGCGTCGATCCACACCAGGGCGTCGGATGCCGCGAAGAGCTTCTGCCCGTCGACCCGCACCTTGCCGTACATGCGCCGGAACGCGACGGCGATGTCCAACGCCGTGGCCTCCACGACCCGTAGCTGTACCGCCGCGCCCAGTCGGTGATCGGCCAGCGACTCCATCGCCCGCAGCAGCTTGGCGACGCCCGCGGGAAGTTCCCGCGTCACTCCCTCGCCGGCCGCTTCCGCCAGCGGCCCGACGATCGAGTCCGCCCACCACAGGTAGTGGACCCCTGCCGCTCCGGCGGGCGCCACCGCACTGAAGTCGTCGGCCAGGTTGTCCAGGTCGTCGCCGATGACGCGGTAGGCCGTCTGGAAGGCCGCCAGCGCCTCCCGCCCCGGAGCCTCCTGCGACGCGAAGTGCCGCGCCGCCGCGCCGAGCCCCGAGATCGTCGTGAACATGAAGGTCCTGGTCATCACCTCCCACTGCCGAGCCACGGCCAGCGCGTCCTCGACCGCGACCGCGTCAACAGCCCCCGCTGCCGCGAAGAACCGGTTCACCGGCCTTACCAGCCCCGCCGCTTGCACCACCGCGGTCACCCGCTCGTCAAGCTGTTCATCAATAGCCACGACACGCCCCCTCAGTAGTGCAATTTCACATGTCACAGGCTATGTATGACTCAGGCGGACCGTCAACGGCTTTCGGGAAGCCGGGACACCCTCAATCCCCTTCGCCCCGACCGGACTTCGACGAAGCCGCCACCGGTCACCCCCAGCCGATCCGCACCGTATCCCCGCCCCCGCCGCCCGCCAGGACCTCGACGCGGGTACCCGTATCGGGATCGATGAGGGTCCGCCCCTGCCTGTCGCAGCCCATTCCGACCGGTGCGGCCTCGCGGTTGCCCTCGGCGCGGCATGACGCGTCGGGGTACGCGGTCGTCCCACCGGTGCGCCTTACGGCGATCCCGGCGCCGTCCCGTCGTTCCACCGGAATCAGTTGGACCGTGCGCCGCCCCCGTGCGGGCAGACGGGCGACCCGGGCGTCGCGGGTCACGCGACGGGCTTCCAGGAGTGCCGGCCGAGGTGCTGCGGGGCGCGCCCGCGATGTCGCCCATGCCGTCCCGGTCGTTGACGTACTGACGAGGGGGTGCCGACAAGGGCGCCGATATCCGGCCCGACGTGGGACGCGTCACACACAGGGGCCGCGGGATCATCGTCGTGGCCCCACACCCGGGTCCCACCTGAAATCGCAGGTCAAGAAGGCGAGGGCCGGGTGGTGCGGGCCAGGGGCGCCCGCCCCGCCTCGCAAAGGAGAGGC
The DNA here is from genome assembly GCF_035917275.1 of Streptomyces sp. NBC_01237. Taxonomy (NCBI): domain Bacteria; kingdom Bacillati; phylum Actinomycetota; class Actinomycetes; order Kitasatosporales; family Streptomycetaceae; genus Streptomyces; species Streptomyces sp. NBC_01237. The sequence continues at coordinate 2,657,584 of NZ_CP108508.1, forward strand.
GCGCACCCCACGCGAAACGCCTCTCCAGTCGCGTTTCCCCAGGTCAGAACGATTCTGCCTGGGGACGCTCGGTGGGGCGGGTGGGACTCGAACCCACGGCCGACGGATTATGAGTCCGCTGCTCTAACCGGCTGAGCTACCGCCCCGTTTCGGCGTGGCGCGTACATGTGTGCGCACCGTCTGCCGCAGCATAGCCGGTCATACGATCTCTCGCTTCGGATGGTCGACTTCGCCTGATCATGAGGACCGCGCTTTGTGCTGCCCGGTTCCAGGTGACGCGAAGGAGACCCGAAAGTGTCACTTCCGGACCCCGCGGCACCAGGTGCGGGCACACGAAAAAGGACCCCGAGGGGTCCTCTTCCGTTCCGCTCCCCCGACTGGACTCGAACCAGTAACCCTCCGGTTAACAGCCGAATGCTCTGCCAATTGAGCTACAGGGGATCGCGCTCCCCCGACTGGACTCGAACCAGTAACCTGCCGGTTAACAGCCGGCTGCTCTGCCAATTGAGCTACAGGGGATTGCTGCGTTGCCTCGAATCGTACCTACCTGGCGGCTGCCGGGCGGCGCGCGTTCGCTGCGACACATACATTAGCGCAAGCAGGGGGGTGCTCCGCCAATCGGTATCGCCCCGGGTGATCTCGGGTGCGCGCGGGTAGGCGGCCTGCACACGTCGCACGGAGCGAAGGAAGGGTGGCAGCCATGCGGTACCGGCTCACGTTCATCGCCGGACTGGCCCTCGGTTACGTGCTCGGCACGCGAGCCGGGCGCGAGCGTTATGAGCAGTTGAAGAAGTCAGCACGTCAGTTCGCCGAGAACCCCGCGGTACGCAACGCCGCCGAGTCCGCGGCGAGCAGCGGCCGGGACTTCGCGGGCAAGGCGTACCACTCGGTGAGCGAGAAGGTCGGGGACAAGGTGCCCGCGTCGGTGGCCGAGCGGGTCAGGTCGCTGCGGGAGCGCAGCAGCCTGAACGGCGCGGAGGACGACTGGGGCACCACCAACACCTGAGGATCCGGGTCCGGGACCGGTGCCGGTCGGCGCCGGTTGCGGGAAAGGTCCCGGGGTGCGGCAGAATCTGTGTATGGGCATAGTCGCCGGCTTGGACAGTTCTTCCGCCTTCACTCACATCGTCGTCTGCGACACGGACACGGGCGCCGTGCTGCGGCAGGGGTATGCCGCGCATCCGGTCGAGGCGAAAGCCTCCGAGGTCGACCCGCAGGCATGGCTGCTCTCACTCGGTGAGGCGGCCTCCGGCGGTCTGCTCGAAGGAGTGCAGGCCATCGGTGTGTCCGCGCAGCAGCACGGGCTCGTCCCCCTGGACCACCAGGGCAATCTCGTCCGTCCGGCGCTGCTCGGCAACGACCGGCGGGCGCAGGTGGCCGCGGCCGACCTGATCGACGGGCTCGGCGGGCGGCAGGCCTGGGCCGAGGCGGTCGGGTCCGTACCGCAGGCCGCCCAGCCGGTGGCGAAGCTGCGCTGGCTGGCGCGGGCCGAGCCGGAGAACGCCCAGCGCGTCGCCGCCGTCGCACAGCCGCACGACTGGCTGGTGTGGCAGCTGTTGGGCCGGCCGGCCCGGCGGACCACCGACCGGGGCGCCGCGTCCGGGACCGGCTACTGGTCGGCGGGGACCGGTTCGTACCGGCCCGATCTGGTCGAGCTGGCGCTGGGACATCAGGCGGCGCTGCCCGAGGTGCTCGGCCCCGCCGACTGCGCCGGGACGACGCCGGAGGGGCTGCTGATCTCGGCGGGGACCGGCGAGACGATGGCCGCGGCCTTCGGGCTCGGGGTCGCGGTGGGCGATGCGGTGGTGTCGCTGGGGGCCTCCGGGTCCGTGATGGCGGTGCACCACGAGGCGCTGGCCGACCCGACCGGGATGATCACCTCGTTCGCCGACGCCACCGGGATGCATCTGCCGGTGGTCCACACCTCGAACGCGGTACGCGCGCTGCGCGGGACCGCGGAGATGCTGGGCGTGGAGGGACTGGAGGAGTTGTCGGCGCTGGCGCTGAAGTCGACTCCGGGAGCCTCGGGGCTGGTGCTGCTGCCGTATCTGGAGGGCGAGCGCACCCCGCGGCTGCCGCACACCGCGGGGACGCTGTCCGGGCTGCGGCGCGAGGCGATGAAGCCGGAGCATCTGGCGCGGGCGGCGTTCGAGGGGATGCTGTGCTCGCTGGCCGACGCGCTGGACGTACTGCGCGGGCGCGGTGTGGAGGTGCGGCGGGTGTTCCTGCTGGGAGCCGCCGCCGAGCTGCCCGCCGTGCGGGCACTGGCACCCGCGGTGTTCGGTACCCAGGTGGTCGTCCCGCAGCCCGCCGAGTACGCGGCACTCGGTGCGGCACGGCAGGCGGCCTGGGCGCTCGGGGTCTCCCAGGGGACCCTCGATCCGCGCACTCCCCCGGCCTGGCAGGGTGCGGCGGCGCAGGTGCTGGAGCCGGGCGAGGAGCTGGCGGAGGGCCGGGCGGTACGTCAGCAGTACGCGGCGACGCGCGACCAGATTCATCCCGGAGCGTTCGGAACCGGAGCTTCCGGGACCGGGGCCTTCGGGGCCGGAGCATCCGGAGCCGGAGCGTCCGGAGTCGATGTGGGCGCGGGGGCCTGAGGCAGGGCGCGGGCAGAGCCCCTGCGTACGGGGTCGGGCCGCGTCCCAGCCGCCTGGTTCCGCCCGGTTCCGCGGCGAACCGGGCCCCGTCGGGCGCGGCAGGATTTTGACCCGGCCTTGAGGAAAAGCGTTCGCGGTCTGCGTACGGCGTACCGGAAAATGGGTCGACCCCTGCCGTTCGCCGACTCCGAGAGATACGCGTGCTCATAAAACTCCTGCGGGCCTATCTCGGCCCGTACAGAAAACCCATCGCGCTGCTGGTGTTCCTCCAGCTGTTGCAGACCTGCGCCACCCTCTATCTGCCCAGCCTCAACGCCGACATCATCGACAACGGTGTCGTGAAGGGGGACACGGGCTACATCCTGGAGTTCGGCGGCGTCATGATCGCCGTCAGCGTCCTGCAGGTGCTCTGCAACATCGGCGCCGTCTACTACGGCGCGCGCACCGCGTCCGCTCTCGGGCGCGACGTCCGGGCCTCGGTCTTCGACCGGGTGCAGGCTTTCTCGGCACGTGAGTTGGGGCGCTTCGGCGCGCCCTCGCTGATCACCCGGACGACCAATGACGTCCAGCAGATCCAGATGCTGGTGCTGATGGCGTTCACGCTGATGGTGTCGGCGCCGATCATGTGTGTCGGCGGCATCATCATGGCGCTCGGCCAGGACGTGCCGCTGTCCGCGGTCCTGCTGGCGGTGGTGCCGATCCTCGGTATCGCGGTGAGCCTCATCGTGAAGAAGATGCGGCCGCTGTTCCGCACGATGCAGGAGCGGCTCGACACGGTGAACCGGGTGCTGCGCGAGCAGATCACCGGCAACCGCGTCATCCGCGCCTTCGTGCGCGACGGGTACGAGGAGGAGCGGTTCCGGGGGGCGAACAACGACCTGACCGATGTGTCGCTTTCGACCGGCCGGCTCATGGCGTTCATGTTCCCGACCGTGATGACGGTGGTGAACCTGTCGTCCATCGCGGTGGTCTGGTTCGGTGCGCACCGCATCGACAGCGGCGGGATGCAGATCGGCGCGCTGACCGCGTTCCTCGCCTATCTGATGCAGATCGTGATGTCGGTGATGATGGCCACCTTCATGTTCATGATGGTGCCGCGCGCCGAGGTCTGTGCCGAACGCGTCCAGGAGGTCCTGGAGACCGATTCGAGCGTCGTGCCGCCGCTCGCCCCGGTCACGGAGCTGACCAGGCACGGGCATCTGGAGGTGCGGGGCGCGGAGTTCCGGTACCCGGGTGCCGAGGAGCCGGTGCTGCGGACCGTGGATCTGGTGGCGCGCCCCGGTGAGACGACCGCGATCATCGGGTCGACGGGCAGCGGGAAGTCGACGCTGCTCGGCCTCGTACCGCGGCTGTTCGACGTGACGGACGGCGAGGTGCTGGTCGACGGTACGGACGTACGGACGCTGGACCCGGTCCTGCTGGCGAAGACCGTGAGCCTGGTGCCGCAGAAGCCGTATCTGTTCTCGGGGACGGTCGCGACGAATCTGCGGTACGGGAATCCGGACGCGAGCGACGAGGAGCTGTGGCACGCGCTGGAGGTCGCCCAGGCCAAGGAGTTCGTGGAGCGGCTGGAGCACGGGCTGAACGCGCCGATCGCGCAGGGCGGCACCAATGTCTCCGGTGGGCAGCGGCAGCGTCTGGCGATCGCCAGGACGCTCGTGCAGCAGCCGGAGATCTATCTCTTCGACGACTCGTTCTCGGCGCTGGACTACGCGACGGACGCGGCACTGCGCGCGGCGCTGTCCCGGGAGACGGCCGAGGCGACCGTGGTGATCGTGGCGCAGCGGGTGTCCACCATCCGTGACGCCGACCGGATTCTGGTGCTGGACGAGGGGCGGGTCGTCGGGAGCGGCACCCATCGCGAACTGATGGACGGCAATGAAACGTACCGGGAGATCGTGCTCTCCCAGCTGACGGAAGCGGAGGCCGCGTAATGGCCGGGCCGGGCGGACGGATGATGGCCGGAGGGCCCACCGAGCGGTCCATGGACTTCAAGGGGTCCGGGAAGCGGCTGCTGAAGAGGTTCAGCCGGGAGAAGTCCTCGCTGTATCTGATGCTGGCCGCCGGGGTGCTGAGTGTGGCCTTCTCGGTGGTCGGCCCGAAGATCCTCGGCCGGGCGACCGACCTGATCTTCGCGGGTGTGATCGGCCGGGGGATGCCGGAGGGCACCACCAAGGCGCAGGCCATCGAGGGGCTGCGCGCGAAGGGCAGCGGCGGACTGGCCGACATGCTGTCGGGGGTGGACTTCACTCCGGGCGACGGCATCGACTTCGGTGCCGTGGGGAACGTCCTGCTGATGGCGCTGGTGGTCTACATCGGCGCCGGGCTGCTGATGTTCGTGTCGACCCGGATCTCGATCCGGGTGATCAACCGGATCGTGTTCCAGCTGCGCGAGGACATCCAGACGAAGATGGCGCGGCTGCCGCTGTCGTACTTCGACCGGGCCAAGCGCGGTGAGGTGCTCAGCCGGGCGACGAACGACATCGACAACATCTCGCAGACGATGCAGCAGACGATGGGCCAGCTCATCAACTCCCTGCTGACCATCGTCGGCGTCATGATCATGATGTTCTGGATCTCGCCGCTGCTGGCGCTGGTCGCGCTGGTGACGATCCCGCTGTCGGTGGTGGTGGCGGCCCGGGTGGGCAAGCGCTCGCAGCCGCAGTTCGTGCAGCAGTGGAAGGTGACGGGCAAGCTCAACGCCCACATCGAGGAGATGTACACCGGGCACACCCTGGTGAAGGTCTTCGGGCGTCAGGAGGAGTCCGCGCGGGACTTCGCCGAGCAGAACGAGGCGCTGTACGAGGCGGGCTTCAAGGCCCAGTTCAACAGCGGGATCATGCAGCCGCTGATGATGTTCGTGTCGAACCTGAACTATGTGCTCGTCGCCGTCGTCGGCGGGCTGCGGGTCGCCTCCGGTGCGCTGTCGATCGGTGATGTGCAGGCGTTCATCCAGTACTCGCGGCAGTTCTCGATGCCGCTGACCCAGGTCGCCTCGATGGCGAACCTGGTGCAGTCGGGCGTCGCGTCGGCCGAGCGGATCTTCGAGCTGCTGGACGCGGAGGAGCAGGGCGCGGACCCGGAGAACGGGGAGCGTCCCGAGGAGCTGCTCGGCAGGGTCTCGCTGGAGAAGGTGTCGTTCCGCTACGACCCGGAGAAGCCGCTCATCGAGGATCTGTCGCTGAGCGTCGAGCCGGGCCAGACGGTCGCGATCGTCGGCCCGACGGGGGCCGGCAAGACGACGCTGGTCAATCTACTGATGCGGTTCTACGAGGTGACGGGCGGCCGGATCGCCCTGGACGGCGTCGATGTGGCGAAGATGTCGCGCGACGACCTGCGGTCCGGGATCGGCATGGTCCTCCAGGACACCTGGCTGTTCGGCGGATCGATAGCGGACAACATCGCGTACGGCGCCTCGCGCGAGGTCGGCCGGGAGGAGATCGAGGAGGCGGCGAGGGCGGCCCACGCCGACCGCTTCATCCGTACCCTGCCGGACGGCTACGACACGGTGATCGACGACGAGGGTTCCGGGGTCAGCGCGGGCGAGAAGCAGCTGATCACCATCGCGCGGGCGTTCCTGTCCGACCCGGTGATCCTGGTGCTCGACGAGGCGACCAGCTCGGTGGACACCCGTACCGAGGTCCTGATCCAGAAGGCGATGGCGCGCCTCGCGCACGGCCGGACCAGCTTCGTGATCGCGCACCGGCTCTCCACGATCCGGGACGCCGATGTCATCCTCGTGATGGAGAACGGGTCGATCGTCGAGCAGGGCTCGCACGACGGGCTGCTGGCGGCCAAGGGCGCCTACGCCCGGCTGTACGCGGCGCAGTTCGCCGAGGCGCTCGCCGAGGTGGACTGAGACCGGACCGGCGCTCGGGGGCGCGACGCCGCCCCCGGGTGCCGGTCGGTCCGCGACCGGCCGGCGCCGTGGCCGGACAGGTTGCCGGACGGGCCGGGGTCTCGGGCCCGTCCGGGTGGCTTCCTCAGTCGAGGTAGCCGCGGAGCTGGTCGGCGAAGGCGTGGTCCCGCAGCTTGCTGAGGGTCTTGGACTCGATCTGGCGGATGCGTTCGCGGGTCACGCCGAAGATGCGGCCGATCTCCTCAAGGGTGCGGGGCCGCCCGTCGGCCAGCCCGTAGCGCAGCTGGACCACCTTGCGTTCGCGCTCGCCCAGCGTGGAGAGCACCGCCTCCAGGTGTTCGCGCAGCAGCAGGAACGCGGCGGACTCGACCGGTGAGGCCGCGTCGCCGTCCTCGATGAGGTCACCGAAGGACACGTCGTCCTCCTCGCCGACGGGTGCGTGGAGCGAGACGGGTTCCTGGGCCAGGCGCCGGACCTCGACGACCCGTTCCGGGGTCAGGTCGAGCTGGGCGGCCACCTCTTCGGCGGTCGGCTCGTAGCCGCGTTCCTGGAGCATGCGGCGCTGGACCCGTACGACGCGGTTGATCAGCTCGACGACATGGACCGGGACCCGGATGGTCCGCGCCTGGTCCGCGAGCGCGCGGGACATGGCCTGGCGTATCCACCAGGTCGCGTACGTGGAGAACTTGTAGCCCCGGGCGTAGTCGAACTTCTCGACCGCCCTGATCAGTCCGAGGTTCCCCTCCTGGACGAGGTCGAGCATCGTCAGGCCGCGGCCCACGTACCGCTTGGCGACGGAGACGACGAGGCGCAGGTTGGCCTCGATCAGTCGGCGCTTCGCCATCCGCCCCATGACGACGAGACGGTCCAGGTCGACGGCGAGCCGGGAGTCGGGGTCGGGGGTGCTCGCGAGCCGTTCCTCGGCGAAGAGCCCGGCCTCGACGCGGCGGGCGAGGTCCACCTCGTCGGCCGCGGTGAGCAGCGGTATCCGGCCGATCTCCCGCAGATACTGCCGGAAGAGGTCGGAGGACGGACCACCGGCGTCCGGTCTGCTCCGCGGCTCCGGGAGGTCGGGCACCTCCGACGACTCCTCCATGACCGCGTCGGGTTCCGACGGCGGGTCCACCGCGGTCTCCGGGTGGTGCACGGCCCGGTTCTGCGCCGGAATGGCCGGCACATGCTCGGTCGTCGTCGTCACGGTCCGGGTCTGCACGGGGGCGACCTCCAGGTGATCGCTGCGCGGATCGCGGGGGTGGGGGTCCGCCTTCGTGGACCGTTCGCGCTCCGATGACTCAGGCACCGCCACCCAGTGTGGGGCACGACACATGGCTCCCACGAGGGGCGTGCGACCACTTTCTGGGTCCGGTGCGTGACCGGGCGATTACGGGATGCTGGGGGCGGCCCGTTCCGGGACGCCGCTGCGGTCCCGGGGCCGGAGCGGGCGCGTGGGGCCGGGGGCGCGCGCGCGGGGGTGCGGGGCGCACGCGGGGGTGAGGGTCGTCGGGGGCTCGGGTGCGTGGGCCGGGGGGGGCTCCGGTGCGTGGGCCGTCGGCGCGTGGGGGCGCGGGTCAGAGCGCGTCGGCGCCGTTGGCGCGGAGGGACTGGGCGTACTGCTGGAGCACCCAGACCTCGTTCTGCGCGGCCGCCAGGTCCTCCGGCGCCACATTGCTCCCGAGGCGGGCGAGGCTGCCCTGGACGTCGTTGATCCGGCGGTCCACGGCGCGCAGCCGGACGTGGACGAGCTGCATGCCCGCGTAGGTCTCGTCGATGGACTTGCCGTGGAAGACCTCGACGGCGAGCTCGGTGACGAGGTTGCGCACGGTGTCGTTGGGCGCGGCGTCCAGGACGGCGACCAGATACTCGCGGGTCTCGGCCAGGCCCTGTTCGGCGCCGCCCGCGTCCGCGATGCACTGACGTACGGCGGCGTACGGCGGGGCCGTGAACTCGTCGATGCCGTAGGCGTCGAACGCCGGGGACACCAGGGCGGGCTTCTGGAGGGCGAGCTTGAGCAGCTCGCGCTCGGTGCGGTGGGCGGGGCTGCGGAGGTTGAGCGCGGGGCCCGCGGGCGCGGTGGGCGCCTGGACGGACTGCTGCGCGGCGGAGCCCCGTGAGGGACCGCCCGGCGCGGAGCCCCGGTCGCCCCGCTCGCCCCGGTCGTTGCGGGCCCAGCGGGCGAGCTGCGCGACCCGGTGCACGACGAATTCCTGGTCGAGGATGCCCACGAAACCGGCGAGCTGGACGGCCACCTCGCGCTGCACACTGCTCGTCTTGATCTTGGCGACGACGGCAGCGGCCTCGTCGAGCGCCGCGGCCCGGCCCGCGGGTGTCTCCAGGTCGTAGCGCCGGACGATCTGGCGCAGGGCGAACTCGAAGAGCGGGGTGCGGGGTTCGACCAGGTCGCGGACGGACTCGTCGCCCTTGGCCAGGCGCAGGTCGCAGGGGTCCATGTTGTCCGGGGCGATCGCGATGTAGGTCTCCGCGGCGAACTTCTGGTCGTCCTCGAAGGCCCGCAGGGCGGCCTTCTGACCGGCCGCGTCGCCGTCGAAGGTGAAGATCACCCGGGCGCTGCCGTTGTCCATCAGGAGGCGGCGCAGGATCTTGATGTGGTCGTTGCCGAAGGCGGTGCCACAGGTGGCGATGGCGGTGGTGACCCCGGCCAGATGGCAGGCCATGACGTCGGTGTAGCCCTCGACGACGACGGCGCGGCTGGCCTTGGCGATGTCCTTCTTTGCCAGGTCGATGCCGTACAGCACCTGCGACTTCTTGTAGATCGAGGTCTCGGGGGTGTTGAGGTACTTCGGCCCGTTGTCGTCGTCGCGCAGCTTGCGGGCACCGAAGCCGACGATCTCGCCCGAGGTGTCGCTGATCGGCCACATCAGGCGGCCGCGGAAGCGGTCGATGGGGCCGCGGCGGCCGTCCTGGGACAGACCGGAGGTGATCAGCTCCTTGTCGCTGAAGCCCTTGCCGCGCAGATAGCGGGTGAGGTGGTCCCAGCCCGCGGGGCTGTAGCCGACGCCGAAGTGGGCGGCGGCCGCCTGGTCGAAGCCGCGCCCGGCGAGGAACTTGCGGCCGATCTCGGCTTCGGGGCCGTCCAGCTGCTCCACGTAGAACTGGGCGGCGGCCTTGTGCGCCTCGATCAGCCTGATGCGTTCGCCGCGCTGGTGGGAGGGGTTGTAGCCGCCCTCCTCGTACCGCAGGGTGATGCCCGCCTTGGCGGCGAGGCGCTCGACCGTCTCCGAGAACGTGAGGTGGTCGATCTTCATCACGAAGGCGAGGGTGTCGCCGCCCTCCTGGCAGCCGAAGCAGTGGAAGAGCCCCTTGCTGGGGCTGACCTGGAAGGAGGGTGACTTCTCGTCGTGGAAGGGGCAGAGCCCCTTGAGGTTTCCGCCGCCCGCGTTACGGAGCTGGAGGTATTCGGACACGACGGAGTCGATCGGGACCGCGTCCCGTACCGCCTTCACGTCGTCGTCATTGATCCTGCCAGCCACGGGTGAAGTCTACGGGTGGGCTCGGACAACCGGACGCGGGCCGGACCCGGCGGACCGGTCCGGGGGACGTCCCGGGGGGATGTCCCACGGGCAGGTACCGGGGTGCCGGACGTCCGTGGTGGGTCCGGCACCCCGGATCGCGTCCGCCCGGAGCGGGGCTCCGGGCGGACGCGCGGCGCTCAGAGGAGGGATCCCAGCGGGACCGAGGGGTCGCCCAGCACCTCCGGGTCGATCTGCTGTCCGGCCCGGATCAGCTCCTGGACGGTGTCGGTGACATCCCACACGTTGACGTTCATCCCGGCCAGCACCCGGCGGTCCTTCAGCCAGAAGGCGATGAACTCCCGCTTGCCCGCGTCCCCCCGGATGACGACCTGGTCGTAGCTGCCCGGCGGCGCCCAGCCCGAGTATTCGAGACCGAGGTCGTACTGGTCGGAGAAGAAGTACGGCACCCGGTCGTAGCTGACTTCCTGGCCGAGCATGGCCCGCGCCGCGGCCGGTCCGCCGTTGAGCGCGTTCGCCCAGTGCTCGACCCGCAGCCGGGTACCGAGCAGCGGATGGTCCACCGCGGCGACGTCCCCGGCGGCGTAGATGTGCGGGTCGGAGGTGCGCAGGGAGGCGTCGACGGCGATACCGCCGCCGCGCGAGCGGTCGGCGAGTTCGAGTCCGGCGGCCTCGGCGAGCGCGGTGCGCGGGGCGGCGCCGATCGCGGCCAGCACGTCGTGGGCCGGGTGCTCCTCCCCGTCGTCGGTGCGGGCGGCGAAGACCAGGCCGTCCTGGCCGGTGATCTCGGTGAGGCGGGCGCCGAAGTGGAAGCGGACCCCGTGCTCACTGTGCAGCTCGGTGAAGATCTGGCCCAGTTCGGGGCCGATGACCTGGTACAGCGGGGTCGCCTCCGGCTCGACGACGGTGACCTCGGCGCCGTAGCTCCGGGCCGCCGCCGCGACCTCCAGGCCGATCCAGCCGGCTCCGGCGATCACCAGATGGCCGTTGTCGCGGCCGAGCGCGGACAGGACGTTGCGCAGCCGGTCGGCGTGGGCGAGGCGGCGCAGATGGTGGACGCCGGCCAGGTCCGTGCCCGGGATGTCGAGGCGGCGCGGTTCGGCACCGGTGGCGAGCAGCAGCTTGTCGTAGTGGATGACGGTGTTGTCACCGAGCTGTACGGAGCGGGCGTAGCGGTCGACGGCGGTGACGGGCTGGCCGAGGTGCAGCTCGACGTCGGCGCCCGCGTACCAGGCCGCGTCCTGGACGAAGACGCTGTCGCGCTCCTCCTTGCCCGCCAGGTACCCCTTGGACAGGGGAGGCCGTTCGTACGGATGGTCGCGCTCATCGCCGATGAGGATCACCCGGCCGCTGAAACCCTCCGCCCGGAGTGTTTCGGCCGCCTTCGCTCCCGCGAGTCCTCCGCCGATGATGACGAACGTCCGATGTGCGTCGACCACTTGATGCCTCCTCAGTGCAGTGCTGCGCGGCGCCACCACCTGCGAGCGTCCCGCACGCAGCGTGATGACGAAAGAGGGTGTACCCCGATCAGGTCACACCCAGTGGTCATGGGCCGGTCTGCCGACCCGTGCCGGCTCCGTACGGGCGTGGGGCCCCGGTCCCCGCGGGGAGCCGGAGTCCCGCGCCCGGCGCGGTACGTGTTCCCAGCACACCACGTTCAGTGGTGGCGGACCGTGAGGGCGGCGTGCAGGGAGCGGGCCGATGCGTCGGTGAGGGCGGCGATCTGGTCGACCAGGACCCGCTTGCGGGCCCGGTCGTCGGGCGCCTCGTCGTACAGGGACCGGAACTGCGGCTCCAGGCCCTCCGGGGCGCGGGCGGTGAGAGCGGCGGCCAGCTCCGCGATGACGACCCGCTGGCCGGCGCGGATGACCTCCTGCTCGGCGCGCTGCATCACATAGCGGTCGGCGACCGCCTTGAGCACCGCGCACTCGTTGCGGACCTCGCGCGGGAGCACCAGTTCCGCCCCGTACCGGCCGAGCCGCCCCGGCCCGTACACCTCGCGCGTCGCGGTCTCGGCCGCCTGGCAGAAGCGGCCGATGAGCTGGCTCGTGGCGTCCTTCAGCCGGGCCTGGGCCACGGCGGAGCCGTCGTAGCCGTGCGGCCACCAGTCCTGTTCGAGCAGCCGGTCCAGGGCGTCGGAGAGTTCCTGCGGGTCGGTGTCCGCAGGTACGTAGCGCCCGATGGCGACGGCCCGGATCTCGCGCCGCTCCGGCTCCGCGTGCAGGCAGTTGGGATCGATGTGCCCGGCGTGCAGCCCGTCCTCGAAGTCGTGCACGGAGTACGCGACGTCGTCGGACCAGTCCATGACCTGGGCCTCGAAGCACTTGCGGTCCTGCGGGGCGCCCTTGCGGGCCCACTCGAAGACCGGCAGGTCGTCCTCGTAGACCCCGAACTTCGGTGAGCCGGGGTCGGTGGGGTGGGCGCCGCGCGGCCAGGGGTACTTGGTGGCGGCGTCCAGGGCGGCGCGGGTCAGATTGAGCCCGACGCTGGCCAGTTCCCCGGTCCGGGTGTCGCGGACGAAACGCTTCGGTTCGAGGCGGGTCAGCAGGCGCAGCGACTGGGCGTTGCCCTCGAAACCGCCGCAGTCGGACGCGAAGTCGTTGAGCGCCTGTTCGCCGTTGTGGCCGAACGGGGGGTGGCCCATGTCGTGGGCGAGGCAGGCGGTTTCCACGAGATCGGGATCACAGCCGAGCACGGCGCCGAGCTCCCGGCCGACCTGGGCGCACTCCAGGGAGTGCGTGAGCCGGGTCCGGGGGCTGGCGTCCCAGGCGCTGGAGCGGGTACCGGGCGTCACCACCTGGGTCTTCCCGGCGAGCCTGCGCAGAGCGGCGGAGTGCAGCACCCGGGCCCGGTCGCGCTGGAAGGCGGTACGGCCGGGCCGTTTGTCCTGCTCGGTGTCCCAGCGCTCGGTGTCGCCCGGCCCGTAAGGGCCGGTTCCGGTGTCCTGTGCGGCGTGTGCGCCGTATGCCCCGCGTGCGCCCTGTGTCCCGTCCATGGTCCCGACAGTAGCGACCGGGGCGGACAACGCGCCGGGCACGGGTCCCCGGAGCCGGACGGAGGCCCGCGTCCGTGCGCCCGCCGGGGCGCCGCCGGGTCAGGTCGTGCCCGAGGTGATGGCCGCGGCCGGGCTGCGGCGATGACGGGGATCGGTTCCAGGGCGGTGGAGTGCCGGTTTCCCGGGTCGGCGAACCTTTTGGCCGTTTTGCTCGTCCGATCAGGTGGGACCGCACAGCAGATCGACAGGGGGGGCTCCCATGCGACTCACTCGACCGGCGTGGCCGACGTGGCCGAGGCCGCTGCGACGGCTGCGAGGATCACGGCGGCCGGAAGCGCTCGGGCGGTCCGGGACGGCGCCCCGGCTGCCACTGCCCCGCACCCGGCGCGCGCAGCGGCGAGTGGCGCAGGGTCTGATGCTCGCCTGCGTGGTGGGGATCGCGCCCGCGACCTGGATGCACACCACCGCCGACGCCCGGGTCCGGACCACGGCCGACGCTCCGGCCCGGGACGTCGCCGTGGTGTTCGGGGCCGGGCTGTGGAAGGGGAGACCCTCGCCCTATCTCGCGCACCGGCTGGACGCCGCCGCCGAGCTGTACCGGACCGGCAAGGTGAAGGTCGTGCTGGTCACCGGGGACAACAGCCGGGAGGAGTACGACGAGCCGGACGCGATGCGCACGTATCTCGCCGGGCGCGGGGTGCCGGACGCGCGGATCGTGAGCGACTTCGCCGGGTTCGACACCTGGGACTCGTGTGTACGGGCCAAGAAGATCTTCGGGGTCGACCGGGCCGTCCTGGTGAGCCAGGGCTTCCACATCCGGCGGGCGATCGCCCTGTGCCGGTCCGCCGGTATCGACGCGTACGGGGTCGGGGTCGACGCGAAGCGCGATGCGACCTGGTACTACGGCGGGGCGCGGGAGATCTTCGCGGCGGGGAAGGCGGCCGTGGACGCGGTGTTCACACCCGATCCGCGCTTCCTGGGGCCCGAGGAACCGGGAGTGACGGAGGCCCTCGCCGCCGGAAAGCGGTGAGCCGGGGGGGCGGCGGGGGTGAGCGCGGACCGGAGTGAGCACGGGCGCGGTGAGCGCGGGCGCGGTGAGCGCGGGCACGGTGAGCGCGGGCACGGTGAGCGCGGGCACGGTGAGCGCGGGCACGGTGAGCGCGGGCACGGTGAGCACGGGCGCGGTGAGCACGGGCGCGGTGAGCACGGGCGCGGTGAGCACGGGCGCGGTGAGCACGGGCGCGGTGAGCGCGGACCGGCGTGAAACGGACAGCGGTGTGCGGGGGCGTCGGCCGCAAGGGCCGGACCGCACCCGTGGGCCGGGCCGGGCCGGCCCTCCGGCCGCCCCGGCCCTCGGCCCGGTTGTCACGGGTGGCGGAGTTCAGGGTGTGGGCGCTCCGGGTGGCGGCCGCCCGGTGGTCCACCGCCCGTCGGGGATGAGAGTGCCGCCGGTGTGCAGCGAGCGGGTGACGGCCGCCGCCGCCAGATAGACCCAGGCGTGCACCGGCCCGTCGGGCGCCCGGCCGACCGACTCCAGTGCCTCGGGCTCCGGACCGTGCACCGGCTCTTCGGGCGCCGGGACCTCGACCTCCCGGATCACCCGCTCGTACAGGTTGCGCGGGTGCCCCGGCCCCAGGTACTCCTCCAGATGGTCGAGCAGCCCCAGCAGCTCCCCGTACACCCCCGGCACCGCCCTGATGAGGGTGCCGTGGACCGTGCCGTCGCCCTCGATGGCGTACGGGTATCCGGGGCCGTCGTAGAGCAGGGCGCCCGGCAGCACGGCCGGCCGCTCCCCGGCCGTACGCCCCCGCAGGAAGAGGTCGTGGTTGGGTTCACCGGGGAGCAGCGTGCCGTACACGAAGAACGGCAGCTCGGCGGCGGATCCGGACTCCGGCGGGGCGGCGCTCACGCCCGCCGTCACAGAGCGGTTTCGGGCGCCGTCTCCGCCGTCACCCAACCGAGGTAACGGGCGCTGCCGCGGACCACCGGAATCGCGATGATCTCCGGGATGTCGTAGTCGTGCGCCGCCCGGATGTGGTCCTCCAGTTCGTCGTAGCGCTCGGCCGTCGTCTTCAGGAGGACCTGCCACTCCTCATTGGTCTCGATGGCGTTCTGCCACCGGTAGACCGAGGAGACGGGCGCGGAGATCTGGGCGCAGGCGGCGAGCCGCGCCTCCACCGCGCCCCGCGCCAGGGCGTGGGCCTTGTCCTCGCTGTCCGTCGTGGTCAGTACGGTCAGCCATGCCGGCGCTGTCATCGTCGGTCTCCTCGGGGTACGGGGGCTCCTGCCCCCTCTCGGCCTCCCCCCGATTGTCGGCCCGAACCGGCTCAGGCGCCGTACGGGCGCCTCACCTTGGCCTCGCGCAGGGCGTGTCCCCACCAGACCAGCTGGTCGAGCAGCGTCTTCGCCGCCGCGTCGGGGACCGCGGGGTCCTTGTGCCGTCCCTCGTCGTCGAAGAGGGCGCCCGCGTTGTGGAACGAGATGGTGTCGCGTACGGAGACCGCGTGCAGTTCGGCGAAGACCTGACGGAGGTGTTCGACGGCCCGCAGCCCTCCGGAGACCCCGCCGTACGAGACGAAGGCGACGGGTTTGGCCTGCCATTCGGTGTAGTGCCAGTCGATGAGGTTCTTCAGCGAGGCGGGGAAGGAGTGGTTGTACTCGGGGGTGAGGACGACGAAGGCATCGGCCTGCGCCAACCGGGGTGTGACCTCGGCGAGTCGGGCGAGCGTCGCGGCGTCCGGGCTGTAGGAGAGGGTGTACGGCAGGTCGACTTCGGCGACATCGATCAGGTCGGTCTCGATGTCCGGGTGGTCCGCCGTGTGGGCGAGGAACCAGTCGGCGACGACCGGGCCGAAGCGCCCGTCGCGGGTGCTGGCGAGGATGACGGCCACCTTCAGCGGGGCGGCGGTCGTGACGGGTGACACAGGCGTGTTGAGGTCCATGCCGGAGAGACTCGCGCCTCAACCAGGGTTGAGGTCAAGCCTCGCCGCCGGGAAGTGCCGCGGCATACGGTGGACCGCATGACAACTCCCGCACCGGCGCCGTACGTCGAGGTCAATGGGCACCCGGCCACCGAGGAGGATCTGCGGATCCCGGCCTTCTTCGACTACGGCCACTTCACGGCCATGCAGATCAGGGACGGAAGGGTGCGCGGCCTCGCCCTCCACCTCGACCGCCTGGACCGTGCGAGCCGCGAACTGTTCGCGCTCGCGCTGGACGGGGAGCGGGTACGGGAGCTGATCCGGCACGCCCTGGACGGGGCCGGGGTCCGGGACGCCTCCACCCGGGTCCACGGCTTCCTGCCGCCGGGCGACACGGAGACGACGCTCATGGTCACGGTGCGCGCGCCCGCGCGAATGGCCACCACCGCGAAGAGCCTGATGTCGGTGCCGTACGCACGGGTGGTTCCGCACATCAAGCGCCCCGGCGAATTCGGGCAGACCTATTACGGCCGGCAGGCCGAGCGGGCGGGTTTCGACGAGGCACTGCTGACCGCGCCCGGCGGTGTGGTGACCGAGGGCGCGATCACCAACATCGGTTTCTGGGACGGCACTTCGGTGGTGTGGCCGCAGGCACCCGCGCTGACCGGCATCACCATGGCGCTCCTGGAGAGCGGGCTGGCCCGAACGGACCGGCCGTCGGTACGGCGCCCGGTGACCCTGGACGGCCTCGGTGCGTACCGGGCGGCCTTCGTCACCAACTCGCAGGGCATCGCTCCGGTCCGGCGGATCGACGACACGGAGTTCGCGGTCGACGAGGAGCTGATGGGGCAGCTGACGAAGGTGTACGAGGACGCGCCCTGGGACACCGTCTGAGCCGAGGCGCACGGCGCCGGGGCGGCCGGACCCGAGGACGCCGGGGTGCACGCCGGGGCGACGGGACATGAGGGACGGGGCCACCGGGGCCGTCCGGCCGCCGGGCCGGTGCAGGAGCATGGGGGCATGCAGATCCATATCGAAGCCTCCGATCTCCCGGGCCGCACCTGCGGCCCCGACACCGACTTCCCCGGTTTCGACAACATCCACGTCGGCGTGCAGCGCAAGGACAGGCCCGACGAGCTGCTCGACCCGCACCCGGGCGACGCCCCGTCCGCCACCTGGACGCTGGACTGCGCGGCGACGGCCACGGCGGACGGCATCGAGGTCACCGGGCCGTACGTCCAGAACCGGCTGGGCGGGCGCTTCGTCTATCTGTCATGGGGGACGGTGGACGACACCGGCCTGTTCAGCATGTTCCGGCGCGCCAAACTGATGTTCAGCGACATCGATCCGGCCGTCCTCGAAGCCGCCGCCCGGACCGGTCACCTCACCGCGCGACTGCCGCTCACCGACGCCAAGGGACAGCCGCTGTGCGCCCGGGTGCGCCCGCCGCTCATCACCTGGACCGCCACGAACGGCCTGTGACGCCGGAACGCCGCAGCCACCGGGCCCGGCGGAGGGGCCGTGCGACTCCCGGACGGCAAGAAACCGCCCCCACCGGGCCCAGGGGGGGTGGGCCGGTGGGGGCGGTTGCCGTGGGGGCGGCGGTGGTAATCCGTCCCGTGGGGGGGTGTCACACATGTGCCCGGCACCACTGGAGCCATTCCTGTGACGTACGTCACATTCCAGATGTACGTCTCACTCGATCGGCACCACACAGCGGCGGGCGGACCGTACGGACCGGCCGCACCGCCACGACCTGCGCGGACACCCTCCGGCACGGGTGCCGCACCAGGCCGTACGGGTGAAAGCTGATCGGACGTCAGAAGGCAGGGACGGCGGGGCGCCCGTTATCTCGGAAGCAGGACACACCCGCTCGCGCCGTCTGCACGGAGGATCCCCATGCGCAGTCCTGCCCGCCTCGTGACCGGCACCGCTTCCGCCGCGCTCACCGTCATGGCGCTCGGTCTCACCGCCGCCGCCGCTCCCGCGTACGCGGGAGACCTCGGCCGGCTGGAGATCACCCCGGCGTCCGCCGCGCCGGGCGCCACGGTCACCGTGAACACCACCGCCTGCGGCCCCAAGGGATCGGGCATCGGCGACGCGAACTCCCTGGACGCCGGGGACTTCGAGGTGCGCCCCGGCACCCACAAGGAGTCCGCGGTCGGCCAGTTCACGGTCCCGCACGGCACGGAGCCCGGAACGTACGAGATCGGCGTCTCCTGCGACAACGGCAAGGAGGCCGCGGGCGACCTCGAAGTGATCGCCGGGGGCAAGCACACCCCGCCGGAATCCAAGCCCGAGCAGCCCTCCGAGCACGACCAGTCCTCCGAGCACGACCGGCCCTCCGGGCACGTGAAGACCGGGGTCGGCGGCAGCGTGGGGCCCGACACCACGCAGATCACGGCGGGCATCGGCGTCCTCGGCGCGGCGACCGTCGGCGGGGTGTGGCTGATGCGCCGCCGCTCCGACGGCACCCAGGGCGGCTGATCCGGGGAGCGGGCCCGGCCCCCGGGCCGCGCCGAAACGGCCCGAGGGCCGGGCCCGCCCCTCCTCAACGGCACGACACGACACGACAACGGCATGACACGACCAAGGACGACGACGTGTCCCAGAAGGCGCAGAAGGCCAAGGGCTGGCTGGTGGGCATCGCCGTACTGAGCGGAATCTGGCTCATCCAGAACGGCTCCGCCACCCAGCTGATCCCGCCCCAGCCGTCCACCGCCCAGGCCTTCGCCGCCGGGCCGCAGCTCCAGCCCGGCTCCCCGGTCGCCGAACCGCTGCGGCCCTCCGCGCCGGTCCGCATCCGCATCCCGGGCATCGACGTGGACGCGCCGATGATGCGGCTGGGCCTGGGTGCCGACGGGAGCCTCGACGTGCCGCCGGCCGGGAACCGCAACATCGCCGGCTGGTACAAGGACGGCGTCCCGCCCGGCGCCAAGGGCACCGCGATCGTCGCCGGGCATGTGGACAACGAGCGGGGCCCCTCCGTCTTCTACGCGCTGGGGGCCCTGAAGAAGGGCACCGCGGTCGAGGTCGTCCGCGAGGACGGCCGCACGGCGGTCTTCTCGATCGACGCGATCGAGGTGTACGAGAGCGAGGACTTCCCGGACCAGCGGGTCTACGGCGACTCGCCGCACGCCTCGCTGCGGCTGATCACCTGCGGCGGCGGCTTCAACAAGGAGACCGGCTACCGGGGCAACGTGGTGGCGTACGCACACCTCACCGAGGTGCGCTGAACCGAGGGACCTGAGTACCGGGACACCGGAGTACCGGGACACCCGCGTACCGGGGCGCCGGAGTACCGGGACACCCGCGTACCGGGGCGCCGGAGTACCGGGGTGCGCCACGGAACGGAGCTAGGCCGTCCACTGGTCGAAGCCGAGCTTGGCGACCAGCCCGAACACCACCACCAGCAGCACCCCGCGGACGAAGTCGCTGCCCTTGCGCAGGGCCATGCGCGCGCCGATCATGCCGCCCGCCAGATTGAACACAGCCATCACGGCGGCCAGTTGCCACAGCACGGTGCCCTGGTAGGCGAACATCGCCAGCGCCCCGCCGTTCGTGCACACATTGACGATCTTGGCGGTGGCGGAGGCGGTCACCAGATCCAGATGGAGCACCGCGGTCAGCGCCAGCACCAGGAAGGTGCCCGTACCCGGCCCGAACAGTCCGTCGTAGAAGCCGATGCCTCCGCCGACCAGCACGATCGCGGTGACCGTACGGGCCCGGGTGACCTTCCTGTCCGTACCGTCGCCCGCCGCCGCCGTACCGAACGCCGGCCGCAGCATCACGAAGGCCGCGACCCCCAGCAGCACCACCATGATCACCGGGCGCAGCACGTCGCTGCTGATCCCGGCGGCGAAGAACGCCCCGGTCATCGACCCGGCCAGGGCCATCAGCCCGATCCGGACGGCCGTCCCCACCTGGACCGGCGCCTTGCGCACATACGTCACGGCGGCGCCCGAGGTGCCGACGATCGCGACCGCCTTGTTGGTGCCGAGGATCTGGGCGGCCGGGACCTGCGGCAGGCCGAGCAGCAACGCGGGCAGGAGCAGCAGCCCACCGCCGCCGACCACCGCGTCGATCCAGCCCGCCACGGCGGCGGCGAGGCAGAGCAGTATCAGGGTGGTCAGGGTGATCTCGGGCATGTACTCGACACTAGGCGACACCTCCGCGCCGCCCTCACACGGCCCGGTCGCCCGCACGCGGACCCGCTCGCCCCGGACCGGTCCGACGACGAGGTCCGCGTACGGTTCTCCGTGTGCGCGGGGAGCCCGAGCGCTCCGCGCCGTACGCCTGGAGCCCGAACGGACGAACCGTATCCACGCGCCCTTCACCGGTTGTTGACGCACCGTCAACCCCCTCGCTCTACTGTCCTGACGCGCGACTCGCCGGACCGACCGGACCGGCGGGCCCTCCCGTCATTCGTGGAGTGATCGTGGAACGTCGGACCTTCTTGCGCACAGCCGTGATCGGCAGCTCGGCGGCGGCCTTCGGCGGCACCCTGTGGCGGGGTGCCGCCTTCGCCGACCCGGCCCAGCCGGGCACCGGCCCGTACGGCGCGCTGCAGGCGGCCAACGGCAACGGCATCCAGCTGCCGAGCGGCTTCAGCAGCCGGATCGTCGCCCGTTCGGGGCAGACCGTGACCGGGACCTCGTACAGCTGGCACAGCGCTCCCGACGGCGGGGCGACGTACGCCGACGGCACCGGCTGGATCTATGTGTCCAACGCCGAGGTGTCCTCGGGCAGCGGCGGCGGGGCGAGCGCCGTGCGCTTCGACTCCTCGGGCACCGTCACCTCCGCGTACCGGATCCTGTCCGGCACCAACAACAACTGCGCGGGCGGGAAGACCCCGTGGAACACCTGGCTGTCCTGCGAGGAGGTGACCCGGGGGTACGTCCACGAGACCGACCCGTGGGGCGTGAAAGCGGCGGTACAGCGGCCCGCGCTGGGCCGTTTCAAGCACGAGGCCGCGGCGTCCGACCCGGACCACGGGTACGTCTACCTCACCGAGGACGAGTCCGACGGGCGCTTCTACCGGTTCCGGCCCACGACGTGGGGCAACCTCGCGAGCGGCACGCTCCAGGTGCTGGTGGCCGGCACCGGCACCTCGGGCCCGGTGACCTGGGCGACCGTCCCCGACCCGGACGGCTCCCCCACCCAGACCCGCTACCAGGTCTCCGGCGCCAAAGTCTTCAACGGCGGCGAGGGCTGCTTCTACGCCGCGGGCACCTGCTGGTTCACCACCAAGGGCGACAACCGGGTGTGGGCGTACGACGCCGGCGCCTCATCCCTGTCGCTCGCCTACGACGACTCCCTGGTCAGCGGCGGCGCTCCGCTGACCGGCGTGGACAACGTGACGCGGTCCGCCTCGGGCGACCTCTATGTCGCGGAGGACGGCGGCAACATGGAGATCTGCCTGATCACCCCGGACGACACCGTCGCCCCGTTCCTGCGGATCACCGGCCAGTCCGGCTCGGAGATCACCGGACCCGCGTTCTCCCCGGACGGCACCCGGCTCTACTTCTCCTCGCAGCGCGGCACCAGCGGGAGTTCGTCGGGCGGCATCACGTACGAGGTGAAGGGCCCGTTCCGCACCTGATACGGCTGGGGCGCGCGGGGTCGGCCGAGGCGCCCGGTACGGCCGGAGACGCGCCCGACACGGCTGCCGCGGTGTTCCGGGGTGAGACGCCCGGAGCACCGCGGCGGGAGCGCCGGAGGATCAGCCCTCGCCCACGACGGCCTCCGGGTCCATCCACATGACTTCCCAGAGGTGGTGGTCGGGGTCCTGGAAGGAACGGCCGTACATATAGCCCTCGTCCATGGGGTCGTTGGCCGGGAACCCTCCGGCGGCGAGCGCGGCGTCGGCGACTTCGTCGACCTTGGCGCGGCTTTCGGCGCTCAGACAGAGGATGACCTCCGTCGACTTCGCGGAGTCGGCGATGTCCTTCTTGGTGAACTCCTTGAAGCGCGACTCGGTGATGAGCATGAAGAAGATCGTGTCGCTGATGACCAGGCAGGCCGCTGTTTCGTCGGTGAACTGCGGGTTGACGTCGTACCCGAGCTTTCCGAAGAAGTTCTTCGACGTCTCCAGGTCCTTCACCGGCAGGTTCACGAAGATCATCTGAGGCATGACTGTCTCGCTTCTCGTTTCGGTGGCGCCATGGCCCCCGAACCATGCGCTATATGACCTTTTGTCCCGTTCCACGTTACCCAGTAGGGCTTCATCGGGCTTCGCCGGCGCTTCATGGAGGGCCTCGGCCTGCGGGGCCGCGCGCCCGAGGGCGCCTGCCGCCCGGCGGGTCAGGAGAGGGCGAGCGGAGCGCCGCCCCTGAGCAGCGAGCCGCCCAGCGGGGTGAGCGTGTGCAGGACCGAGCTGCCGTGGCGCAGGGTGAGGACCAGGCCCGCCTCGCGCAGCACGGAGGCGTGCTGGCTGGCCGATGCCAGGGACACCCCGGCCCTGCGGGCGAGCTCGCTCGTCGTACAGCCGTTGCCGATGGCCTGGAGGACGGCGGAGCGGGTGTGCCCGACGAGCCGGCCGAGCCACGGACCGGGTTCGGCGAAGAACGGGGCGCCGTGATGGGTCACCGGGTAGACGAGGACGGGCGGGAGGCTGGGGTCGCGGTAGACGACCGGGGTGCCCCGGCAGAAGAACGACGGCTGGAGCAGCAACCCCCGCCCGTTCAGGTGCAGTTCGCGGTCGACGGGATAGTCCGCCTCCAGCACGGGTGAGCGCCACCGGATCATGGGCGGCAGGGTGGCCAGCAGCCCGTCCGCGCCCCCGTCCAGCAGGGCGCGGCCCCGGATGGCCCGGTCGGCCTCGATGCTCGCCCGGATGTGCGGCCAGTACGGTTCGACGGCGGCGCGGTGGTAGCTGCGCAGGGCGCCTATGAGACGGCCGAGCGGTTCGGTGCGGCCCGAGAGCGCCTCCAGCAGGGCTTCGGGCGAGCGGCCGGGCGCACCGTGGGCCCGCTCGCCCGGCGGCCGTCCACCTCGTTGCCGCCCGGCGGCCAGCAGGGCCAGTTCCTGGTGGAGCCGGTCGGCGGGGGTGTCACGGAGGGCTTCTATTCCGACATCGAGGCCGAAGGGCTCGCTGCCTTCCCGGGAAGGCGTCAGGAAATCCGGGAAATAACCGCGCGGTGGAACTACCGCGGCCAGCAGGTGTGCTTCACCATTCAACCGGGCCCGGGATTCCGTTCGCCATTTCCCGAACACCGTGGAAGCGCGTCGGTCTCTCAATCGATGGAAACTGAGAATGGTTTCCCACAATGCGTCGGGCCTGGTGGCCATCCGCACCTTGGAAAGGTCCGACCCGGACACATGGATACGCAGCACCGTTCCCCCACCTGTTGCACCGCAATCGCCCCCACCAAAGGGTATGCGGGCAGTCACAGGAGGTCACCACGGGGTTTCGGCCACAGTTGAAACGTCTCGCCCCGTTCCGCTTCACCCGAAAGGCTGTACGGCGTCGGGTACGAATCCGGCGCCACCGGAAGAACGCGTGAAGGCCGTGGGGGGCTTTGTGTGTTCGGCGGCGGTCGGCGACGGTGCGGCTCCGTGCCCGGCGGGGGTAAGCCGGGTGCGGTCCATGGGTGGGGATCCATGGGCCGCACCCCGGTCCTTACGTCTTCTTTCTTTGCGCACTAAACGGAGCAGGGGAAGCGGAACGGGGCGGAGAGGGCCGGGGGCGGATTCGGCCGGGCGCCCCGAAGCGCCGGAGCGAATAGACATAGGAGGTCTGCGGCGCGAAACGGCGCGAGCCCCCCTTCGTCCGGACGCAGCCGTACCCCGGCGGACGGGGACCGCGGAACCCACGCCTCACCACCCCGCAGACACCGCCGCCACCCCGCGCGGCACCCCGCCGCAGACACCGCACGGCACCACCCCGCAGACACCGCCGCCACACCGCACACCGCACGCCGCACGCCGCACGAGCGAAACGGCGGCACCCCCGCACAGGGTGCCGCCGTCTCTCGGTGGTGGTCCTCGGCGCCGTGTCAGCGGCCCCCGCCGCTCGGGCGGCCCCCGCGTCAGCGGCTGTCGCTGCCCCGCGGATCCGCGGCGGCCCTGCCCGCCTCCAGGCGTGCCACCGGGATACGGAACGGCGAGCAGGAGACGTAGTCCAGGCCCACCTCGTGGAAGAAGTGCACCGACTCCGGGTCCCCGCCGTGCTCGCCGCAGACGCCGAGCTTGAGGTCGGGGCGGGTCGCCCGGCCCGCCTCGACGGCGCTGCGCACCAGCGCGCCCACGCCGTCCTTGTCGATCGTCTCGAACGGCGACACCCCGAAGATGCCCTTCTCCAGGTACGCGGTGAAGAACGATGCCTCCACGTCGTCACGGGAGAAGCCCCACACCGTCTGGGTCAGGTCGTTCGTGCCGAACGAGAAGAACTGGGCCGCCTCGGCGATCTGGCCCGCGGTCAGCGCGGCGCGCGGCAGCTCGATCATCGTGCCGATGGTCAGCTTCAGGTTGGTGCCGGTGGCCGCCTGGACCTCGGCGATGACCCGGTCGGCC
Source organism: Streptomyces sp. NBC_01237 (assembly GCF_035917275.1). NCBI lineage: Bacteria > Bacillati > Actinomycetota > Actinomycetes > Kitasatosporales > Streptomycetaceae > Streptomyces > Streptomyces sp. NBC_01237. The sequence goes on from NZ_CP108508.1 coordinate 2,681,958, forward strand.
TCCTCGCGGACGATCTCCAGCTCCTGGACCGTGCCGACGAGCGGAATCATGATCTCGGGGCGCGGGTCGCCCTTGGCGTTCTTGCGCTGGGCGGCCGCCTCGGCGATGGCGCGCACCTGCATCGCGAACAGACCTGGGATGACCAGGCCCAGACGTACCCCGCGCAGGCCCAGCATCGGGTTCTGCTCGTGCAGCTTGTGGACCGCCTGGAGCAGGCGCAGATCGTTCTCGTTGGCGTCGTTGCGGGACTCGGCGAGCGCGACCCGTACCGAGAGCTCGGTGATGTCGGGCAGGAACTCGTGCAGCGGCGGATCGAGCAGCCGTACGGTGACGGGCAGCCCGTCCATCGACTCGAACAGCTCGATGAAGTCGGCCTTCTGCAACGGCAGCAGCGTGGCCAGGGCGGCCTCGCGCTCGGCGTCGGTGTCCGCGAGGATCAGCTTCTCGACCATCTCGCGGCGCTCGCCGAGGAACATGTGCTCGGTGCGGCACAGGCCGATGCCCTGGGCCCCGAAGCGCCGGGCCCGCAGGGCGTCCTCGGCGTTGTCCGCGTTGGCCCGTACGCGCAGCCGGCGCACCCGGTCCGCGTACGCCATGATCCGGTGCACGGCGGCGACCAGTTCGTCGGCGTCGTCGGCGCCCGCGTGCATCCGGCCCTCGAAGTACTCGACGACCGGGGACGGCACGACGGGTACCTCACCGAGGTACACCTTGCCGTTGGAGCCGTCGATGGAGACGACGTCGCCCTCCTCGATCACCCGGCCGCCCACCGTCATCCGGCGCCGCTTGGTGTCGACCTCCAGGTCCTCGGCGCCGCAGACACAGGTCTTGCCCATGCCCCGGGCGACGACCGCGGCGTGCGAGGTCTTGCCGCCGCGGGAGGTCAGGATGCCCTCGGCGGCGATCATGCCGTCGAGGTCGTCCGGGTTGGTCTCGCGGCGGATGAGGATGACCTTCTCGCCGGAGCGGGACCACTTGACGGCCGTGTACGAGTCGAAGACCGCCTTGCCGACGGCGGCGCCCGGGGACGCGGCGATCCCGCGGCCGAGCAGCTCGGTCGTGGCCTCGTGGTCGAAGCGGGGGAACATCAGCTGCGCGAGCTGCGCCCCGTTGACGCGCTGGAGCGCCTCCGCCTCGTCGATCAGGCCCTGGTCGACGAGCTGGGTGGCGATCCGGAAGGCGGCACCCGCGGTGCGCTTGCCGACCCGGGTCTGGAGCATCCACAACTGACCGCGCTCGATGGTGAACTCGATGTCGCAGAGATCCTTGTAGTGGGTCTCCAGCTTCTCCATGATCTGCATCAGCTGGTCGTACGACTTCTTGTCGATCGACTCCAGCTCGGCGAGCGCCACGGTGTTGCGGATACCGGCGACGACGTCCTCGCCCTGCGCGTTCTGCAGGTAGTCGCCGTAGACGCCCTGGTGGCCGCTGGCCGGGTCACGGGTGAAGGCCACCCCCGTACCGGAGTCGGGACCGAGGTTGCCGAAGACCATCGAGCACACGTTGACGGCCGTGCCGAGGTCGCCGGGGATGCGCTCCTGGCGGCGGTAGAGCTTGGCCCGGTCGGTGTTCCACGAGTCGAAGACCGCGTTTATGGCGAGGTCCATCTGCTCCCGCGGGTCCTGCGGGAAGTCGCGTCCGGCCTCCGCCCCGACGATCTTCTTGAACTTCGCGACGAGCTTCTTCAGGTCGGCGGCGGCGAGGTCCGTGTCGACGCTGACCTTCTTGGCGGTCTTCGCGGCCTCCAGCGCCTCCTCGAAGAGGTCGCCGTCGACCCCGAGGACGGTCTTGCCGAACATCTGGATGAGGCGGCGGTAGGAGTCCCACGCGAAGCGCTCGTCGCCCGCCTGGGCGGCGAGACCGACGACGGAGGCGTCGGAGAGGCCGATGTTGAGGACGGTGTCCATCATGCCGGGCATCGAGAACTTGGCGCCGGAGCGGACGGAGACCAGCAGCGGGTCGTCGGCCTGGCCGAGCCTCTTGCCCATCCGCGCTTCGAGCGCCGCGAGGTGCGCGCTCACCTCTTCGCGCAGCGCCGCGGGCGCCTCGCCGCTGTCGAGGTAGACCTTGCACGCCTCGGTGGTGATGGTGAAGCCCGGAGGGACGGGCAGCCCGAGGTTGGTCATCTCGGCGAGGTTGGCGCCCTTGCCGCCCAGGAGGTCCTTCAGATCCTTGTTGCCCTCGGTGAAGTCGTAGACGAACTTCTGGGGATCTTTGTTTTCCGACACGGGTCTCGACTCCTCGAGGACGCGGTGGCTGCCCTGACGGCGAGGAACATACCCAGATCGAAGGTGTCTGGGTACGTCCACTTGCGCGTCATGCGGTCTCAACCACCCGTCCGCCAGCAGATCGAAAGTGACGACGCCGATCCGCCGACCGGACCACTGCCTTCACTTCTTGAATGAACAGGCACGCACAGCAACAGATACCACTCGGCTCATCCACGGTGCGTGGCGAAGACTTCAGCCGATCAAACCAAAGCCACCTGGCACCGAGTGCCATCATTTGAGAAGTACACCTCCCCATACGATGCTCATCTGAGCCACCACCCCCTCAGGAGTGGCGCGAATCACGCTACCGGTGATGCTCAGATGTCACCATCCGGACGCCCCGATGACGTCACTGGGTCACGCCGGAAGCACCAAGAGCGACCTGCGGGGCGACATCGGGGCCGAGCGGCGCCCCAGGGCGGTCGGGCACCGGCGATTTCCCGCCGAACCTTGCCGAACCTCGCCGCATCTGGCGCTCAAACGAGCAAGGGCAGGAAGCAGGCACCCGGTGCCTGCCGCCTGCCCTCCGGGCACAGCGTGTGACGGGCTCAGCCGCCCGAGGTGTCCAGCTCCGCGTCGGCGCTCACGCCCGCGCAGTCGTAGGGGTCCTTCAGCCAGCCGTCCGGCAGGACGACCCGGTTGTTGCCCGAAGTGCGCCCGCGCGGCCCGTCGGCGCCGTCCGGCCAGGGCTGGTCCAGGTCCAGTTCGCGCAGCTGACCGCCCAGTTCCTCCAGCGAGGAGGTGACCGCCAGCTTCTTGCGCATCTCGGAGCCGACGGAGAAGCCCTTGAGGTACCAGGCCACGTGCTTGCGGAAGTCGATCACGCCACGGGTCTCGTCGCCGATCCACTCCCCCAGCAGCGTCGCGTGACGCAGCATGACGTCCGCGACCTCGCGCAGCCCCGGCGCCCGCCGCGTCGGCGTCCCCTCGAAGGAGCTCACCAGGTCGCCGAAGAGCCAGGGACGCCCCAGGCAGCCCCGGCCGACGACCACCCCGTCGCAGCCCGTCTCGCGCATCATCCGGCGCGCGTCGTCCGCGCACCAGATGTCGCCGTTGCCGAGGACCGGGATCTCCGGGACGTGCTCCTTGAGGCGCGCGATGGCGTCCCAGTCGGCGGTGCCGCCGTAGTGCTGGGCCGCGGTCCTGCCGTGCAGGGCGACGGCCGTGACGCCCTCCTCGACGGCGATGCGACCCGCGTCGAGGTAGGTGATGTGGTCGTCGTCGATGCCCTTGCGCATCTTGATGGTGACCGGAAGCGCGCCCGCGTTGGAGACGGCCTGGTGCAGGATGGCCCGCAGCAGGGGCCGCTTGTACGGGAGCGCGGAGCCGCCGCCCTTGCGGGTGACCTTGGGGACCGGGCAGCCGAAGTTCAGGTCGATGTGATCGGCGAGGTCCTCGTCGACGATCATCCGGACCGCCTTGCCGACGGTGACCGGGTCCACTCCGTACAGCTGGATGGAGCGCGGGGTCTCGCTCGCGTCGAAGTGGATGAGCTGCATGGTCTTCTCGTTGCGCTCGACCAGCGCCCGCGTCGTGATCATCTCGCTGACGAACAGCCCCTTGCCGCCGGAGAACTCCCGGCACAGGGTCCGGAACGGGGCGTTGGTGATACCGGCCATGGGGGCGAGCACCACCGGCGGCTGCACGGTGTGCGGGCCGATGCGGAGCTGCGGGAGCGCGGGGGCGAGCGTGGTCATTCCCCCATTGTCCCGTACGACGGGGGCTCGGCCGCTGCCAGGGACCACAGGCGCTCCAGACGCTCCCGGGTGACGGCGTCGGCGGGCGGGTAGCTCACCAGCCGCGGGCCGCTGCCGGGGCCGAGCCAGAGGTTGGTGTGCTCGACGTGGAGCAGCCCCACCTCCGCGTTGCGGATGTACTTGGTCCGGCCGCCCTGGTTCACGACCTCGTGCCGCTCCCAGACCTCGCGGAATTCGGCCGACTCCGTTTCGAGCCGCTTGAGCAGCGCCTTCCACGCGGGCTCGGCGAGATGACCGGCCATAGAGGCACGGAACTTGGCCGCCATGGTGCGGTTGACCTCGGGAAGGTCGACGACCGAGGCCCGCCAGTCGGCGTCGGTGAAGGCCAGGATCATGCAGTTGCGGTCCTCGGGCGGCAGGGCGTCGAGGTCGCAGAGCAGCCGCCCGTAGGTGCGGTTGTACGCGAGGATGTCGTACCGGCTGTTCTGGACGCAGGCCGGGATGGGTTCCAGCTGCTCCAGCAGGGTGCGCAGCGCCGGGGTGACGCTGGGGCACTCGGTGCCCGGTGCCGGGTCGGTGGCGCCGGAGAGCGCGAACAGGTGGGAGCGCTCGCTCCGGTCGAGCAGCAGGGCACGGGCGAGGGCGTCGAGGACCTGGGGCGAGACCTGGATGTCGCGTGCCTGCTCCAGCCACGTGTACCAGGTGACGCCGACCGCGGAGAGCTGGGCGACCTCCTCCCGGCGCAGCCCGGGGGTGCGTCTGCGCCGGCCCCGGACCAGGCCGACCTGCTCGGGGGTGATCCGTTCGCGGCGGCTGCGCAGGAAGCCCGCGAGTTCCTGCCGCCGGATGTCGGACTCGGGCGCCATGGTCGTCATCCTTCCAGCCTGCCGAAGCGATCGGCAGGATGCCAGGTACTCGTTGTACCAGGATAAGGAGACTCTGGTACCAGGCTGGGAACGGGGCGAGAGTCGATGCTGTGAGTGAATCCTCCGTACGAACGCACACCCGCGCACGGGCCCTCCGGGCGGCCCGTGCGAAGCCTGCCGCCGCCGGGACCCCGGTGGCCCGGCACGATCACCCCACCCCGGTGCTCGGATCGCTCGGGCTGTTCACCGTGCTGCTCGGGGCGGCCCTGCCGCTGATCGACTTCTTCATCGTCAATGTCGCGCTGCCCACGATCGACCACAGCCTGGACGCGGGACCGGCCCTGCTCGAACTCGTCGTCGCGGGCTACGGACTCAGTTACGCGGTCCTGCTCGTGCTCGGCGGACGGCTCGGCGACATGGCGGGCCGCCGCAGGCTCTTCCTGCTGGGCATGGCCGCGTTCGGGCTGACCTCGCTCGCCTGCGGGCTGGCCCCGGACGCCTGGACTCTCGTCGGGGCGCGGGTGGCACAGGGCGCCTCCGCGGCACTGATGCTGCCGCAGGTGCTCGCCACCATCCAGGCGTCGACGGCCGGTCACCGGCGGGCGCGGGCGATGAGCCTGTACGGGGCGACTGCCGGGCTCTCCATGGTCGCGGGCCAGATCCTGGGCGGGGTGCTGGTCGCCGCCGCCCCGATGTCCTCGGTGTTCGGCGAGAGCGCGGGCTGGCGGTCGGTGTTCCTGGTGAACGTTCCGGTGGCCGCGGTGGGGCTCGTCCTGGCCGCGCGTGCCGTGCCGGAGACCCGTTCCAAGCGGCCCGCGCCGATCGACGTACCGGGGACGCTGCTGCTGGCCCTGTCGCTGGTGACGCTGCTGGCGCCGCTGACGGAGGGGCGTGCCGCGGGGTGGCCGGTGTGGACGTGGGTGTCGCTGGGACTGTTCCCGTTCGCCGCGTACGCCTTCTACCGGGTGGAGCGGCGGGCCGACCGGCTCGGGCGGACGCCGTTGGTGCCGCCGAGCCTGCTGCGGCTCGAATCGCTGCGGCGGGGGCTCGCGCTGGTGGTGCCGTTCTCGATCGGTTTCGGCGGCTTCATGTTCGTGATCGCGGTGGCGCTCCAGCAGGGCCTGAAGCTGGGCCCGGCGGCCGCGGGGCTCTCCCTGGCGCCGATGGCGGTGGCCTTCTTCGCCGCCTCACTGGCCGGTCCGCGGCTGGTACGCAGGTTCGGCAGCCGGGTCGTGACGGCGGGCGGGCTGATCCAGGGGCTGGGCGTGGTGGTGCTGGCGCTCACCGTGTGGCTCCGGTGGCCCGCACTCGGACTGCCGGGGCTGCTGCCGGGCGTCGCGGTCGCCGGTCTGGGGCAGGGGCTTCAACTCCCCGTCCTGCTGCGCATCGTGCTCTCCGACGTACCGGCCGAACGGGCGGGCGTGGGCGGCGGTGTGATGACGACGGCGCAGCAGGCGGCGCTGGCGCTGGGCGTGGCGACGCTCGGGACGCTGTTCCTCGCGCTGGTGCCGGGCTCGGGGATGCGGGACGCGCTGATCGTGACACTGCTGGTGCAGCTGGCGGCGGTGGCGTTGACGACCCTGCTGAGCCTGCGGCTGCCGCGCACGGTGGGCTGAGGGCGAAGACGGGAGTGGGCCCGGTTCACCTGAGGTGATCCGGGCCCACGGTCGTACGGGAAGCCGAGAAGGCGTCAGCTGCCGGCGGGGGCGTCCTGCTGTGCCGCCGGGCCGGCTGCCGCGGCGTCGTCCGACGGTGCGGCCTGGGCACCCTCGGCGCGCTCGCGCATCTTGCGCAGCAGCTCCTGCTTCTTCTCCTCGGCCGTCTTGCGGTCGGCGTTGCGCGCGGGACCCGCGCCCTGCTGTTCGGCGCGGGACAGCTTCTTGCGCTGTCCGCCCACACCGAGGAGGTTGTTGCGGCTCTTTGCCACGGCGTTCTCCCATTCGTGGTGAGAAGTGAGGAATGAACTGATCTGGATCGATCCGGTGGGCGGCGGGTGGTCGAGCCCGCCGCGCTCTCACTCGTAGATCTGGAAGAACGAATACATGAGGGGAACCGTACCGCGACCGGGGTGGAGCCACGTACCCGATTTCCGGGCCGCTCAGGCCGTCGGGTCGACCGTCGCCAGATGGGCCTCGGCCAGGTGTTCCCCGGCCTTCAGCCAGGGCAGGAACTGCGCCACGATGTGCCACCCGCAGGTGTCGCAGGTCAGTTGCCGCCGCGTCCCCGACTTCCTTACCTGGACGGTATGTTCACCGCCGTGCTGATCCCATCTGGTGACCTTGCTCGTGGTCGTGGACGGCATGCGTGCCTCCTGTGGGGGAGCGTGGGCCCCAGTGTGCAACGAAGCCCCCGGCTCCGTACACGGAACCGGGGGCTTCGCCGCTGTGCGGGTGCGGGGCGTCAGCAGCCGAGCAGACGGGCGCCCAGGTAGGCCTGGATCTGGTCCAGGGAGACGCGCTCCTGCTGCATGGTGTCGCGCTCGCGCACGGTCACCGCGTTGTCGTCGAGGGTGTCGAAGTCGACGGTGACGCAGAACGGCGTACCGATCTCGTCCTGGCGACGGTAGCGGCGGCCGATGGCGCCCGCGTCGTCGAACTCGATGTTCCAGTTCTTGCGCAGGTCGGTGGCCAGGCCCTTGGCCTTCGGCGAGAGCTGCGGGTTGCGGGACAGCGGCAGGACCGCGACCTTGACCGGCGCCAGGCGCGGGTCGAGGCGCATCACGGTGCGCTTCTCCATGACGCCCTTGGCGTTGGGCGCCTCGTCCTCGATGTACGCGTCCAGCAGGAAGGCCAGCAGCGAGCGGCCGACACCGGCGGCGGGCTCGATGACGTACGGAGTCCAGCGCTCGCCGGCCTCCTGGTCGAAGTACGACAGGTCGGTGCCCGAGGCCTTGGAGTGCGCCTTGAGGTCGTAGTCCGTGCGGTTGGCGACGCCTTCCAGCTCGCCCCACTCACTGCCGCCGAAGCGGAAGCGGTACTCGATGTCAGCGGTGCGCTTGGAGTAGTGCGAGAGCTTCTCCGCCGGGTGCTCGAACCAGCGCATGTTCTCCTCGCGCATGCCCAGGCCGGTGTACCAGTTCCAGCGCTGCTCCATCCAGTATTCCTGCCACTGCTCGTCCTCGCCCGGCTTGACGAAGAACTCCATCTCCATCTGCTCGAACTCGCGGGTGCGGAAGATGAAGTTGCCCGGCGTGATCTCGTTCCGGAAGGACTTGCCCATCTGGGCGATGCCGAACGGCGGCTTCTTGCGCGAAGTCTGCTGGACCTGGCCGAAGTTGGTGAAGATGCCCTGCGCGGTCTCGGGGCGCAGGTAGGCGACCGAGCCGGAGTCCTGGGTCGGGCCGAGGTGCGTGGAGAGGAGGCCCGAGAACTGCTTGGGCTCGGTGAACGTGCCCTTGTTGCCGCAGTTGGGGCAGTTGAGGTCGGCGAGCCCGTTGACCGGGGGCTTGCCGTGCTTCTCCTCGTACGCCTCTTCCAGGTGGTCGGCGCGGTAGCGCTTGTGACACGAGGTGCACTCGGTGAGCGGGTCGGAGAAGGTGGCGACATGGCCGGAGGCGACCCAGACCTCGGGGGCCAGGATGACCGACGAGTCGAGACCGACCACGTCCTCGCGCGAGGTGACCATGTAACGCCACCACTGACGCTTGAGGTTCTCCTTCATCTCCACGCCCAGCGGCCCGTAGTCCCAGGCGGCCTTCTGGCCACCGTAGATCTCACTGCAGGGGTAGACGAAGCCACGGCGCTTGCTCAGGCTGACGATGGTGTCGATCTTGTCGGCGGCCACGGTGCTCTCTTCATTACGACGGTGAAATGGGACAGGGGCGGCGCGGAGCGCCTCGATGGGGGGTGGTGATCGGGTGACGAGCGGGCGAATGCTTCAGATTACCGGCGGGCGCACCCCTCGGATCAAATCGGTGGGGGGTCGAGCGATCTTCGGGCGCCCTTCCGGGCATCTCATCAGCCTTGTTGACAATCGTTTCCACTTTTGTTGAAAATGACTGTCATGAACGTACGCCGCCTCATACCCACCGCCGTCGTCGCCGGATCAGTAGCGCTCGGCCTCACCGCGCTCTCCGGCTGCGCCGGCTCCGACGCCACCGACCGCGGGAGCGGTGACAAGCTGAAGGTGGTGGCGTCCTTCTACCCCATGCAGTTCCTGGCCGAGGAGATCGGCGGGAAGCACGTCGACGTCACCACCCTGACCAAGCCGGGTGTCGAGCCGCACGACCTGGAGCTCACCCCGCGGCAGATAGGCGGCCTGAGCGACGCCGACTACGTCCTCTACCTCAAGGGCATCCAGCCCGCCGTCGACGACGCGATCGCCCAGTCCGGGGTCAAGGACAGCGTCGACGCGGCGAAGCTCACCACGCTGGAGGACCACGGCGCCGAGGTCGGAGGTCACGAGGGCGAGGAGCACGGCCACGAGCACGAGGGCGGGGAAGCGGGCGCCGACCCGCACATCTGGCTGGACCCGGTGAAGTACGCCGAGGTCGCCAAGGGCGTCGGGAAGTCCCTCCAGAAGGCGGACCCCGACCACGCCGCGGACTACGCGAAGAACACGACCGCCCTGGTCGACAGGCTGGGCGCGCTGAACACGTCGTTCGAGACCGGTCTGCGGGACACCGCCACCAAGACCTTCATCACCACCCACTCCGCCTTCGGATACCTGGCCGAGCGCTACGGGCTCACCCAGGAGGGCATCGCCGGGATCGACCCCGAGGCCGAGCCCAGCCCGGCCCGGATCCAGGAGATCCACACCGTCGCGGAGAAGAGCAGGGCCACCACCGTCTTCTTCGAGACGCTGGCCAGCGACAGGACCGCCAGGACCCTCGCGAAGGACACCGGCCTCAAAACCGATGTCCTGGACCCGCTGGAGGGAATCACCGGCGCGTCCAAGGGCGCTGACTACATCGAGGTCATGGAGTCCAACCTGGCCGCGCTGCAGAAGGCACTCGGCGCGAAGTGACCGACGTAACACCCGCCCCACCCGCAGCAGCATCGGAGGCGCTCATGCCTGAGCCCGGGAGTACCGCACCAGAAGCCGTGATCAGCCTGCGCGGCGCCACGGCCACCCTCGGCGCACGCCCCGTGCTGCGCGGTGTCGACCTGACCGTCCACCGCGGTGAGGTCGTGGCCCTGCTCGGCGCCAACGGCTCCGGCAAGTCCACCGCCGTCCGCTCCGTCATCGGCCAGGTCCCGCTCACCGGCGGCACCGTCGAACTGTTCGGCACCGAGCTGCGCCGCTTCCGCCAGTGGGGGCGCGTCGGCTACGTACCGCAGCGCACCACGGCGGCGGGCGGCGTCCCCGCCACGATCCGCGAGGTCGTGGCCTCCGGGCGGCTGTCCCGTACGAAGCTGCGGCTGCCCGGCAGGGCGGACCGGGCGGCCGTCGACCGGGCCATCGAGCTCGTCGGCCTCACCGACCGCGCCAAGGACTCCGTGAGCGCCCTGTCCGGCGGCCAGCACCAGCGGGTCCTGATCGCCCGCGCCCTCGCCGCCGAACCGGAACTGCTGATCATGGACGAGCCGATGGCCGGGGTCGACCTGGCCAGCCAGGAGATCCTCGCCTCGACCCTGCGCGAGCAGGTGGCCGCCGGCGTCTCCGTCCTGCTCGTCCTGCACGAACTCGGCCCGCTGGAGCCCCTGATCGACCGGGCGATCGTGCTGCGCGACGGCTGTGTGACGCACGACGGCCCGCCCCCCGAGGCCCTGGGCCAGCACGCCCTCCCCGGCCACGACCACGTACACCCCCACGCGGCTTCCGAGCCCGTCCGGACGGGACTGCTGACCTGATCATGCTGGAATTCCTGAACCCCCCCTTCATGCAGCGGGCCCTGATCGCGGCCGTCCTGGTCGGCATCACCGCCCCCGCCATCGGTATCTACCTGGTCCAGCGCCGCCAGGCCCTGATGGGCGACGGCATCGGCCACATCGCGATGACCGGGGTCGGCCTCGGCTTCCTGCTCTCCACCAGCCCCGTCTGGATGGCCACGGCCGTCGCCGTGGCCGGTGCGGTCGTCATGGAGCTGATCCGCTGGTACGGACACACCCGCGGCGACATCGCCCTGGCCATGCTCTTCTACGGCGGCATGGCGGGCGGCGTCATGCTGATCAACATGTCCGACACCGGCTCCAACGCGAACCTGATGTCGTACCTCTTCGGCTCGCTGTCCACGGTCTCCGAGTCCGACGTCACCGCGATCTGCGTCCTGGCCGCCTTCGTCGTGCTGGTGACCGTGGGACTGCGCAGGCAGCTGTTCGCGGTCAGCCAGGACGAGGAGTTCGCCCGTGTCACCGGACTGCCGGTGCGCGCGCTGAACCTGCTGGTCGCGGTCACGGCCGCGGTCACCGTCACCGTCGCGATGCGCGTCGTCGGACTGCTGCTGGTCAGCGCGCTGATGGTGGTGCCCGTCGCGGCGGCGCAGCAGATCTCGAAGTCCTTCAAGGTGACGTTCGTCCTGGCCGTCGTCATCGGCACCGTCGTCACCCTCGCGGGAACGGTGACGACGTACTACCAGGACGTGCCCCCCGGCGCCACGATCGTGCTGATGGCCATCGCCGCGTTCGTCCTGCTGACCGCGCTCGCCACGCCGCTCGCGAAACGGCGCGCCCGTGCGAACACGGCGGACCGGGACGGGTGCACCCTTGAGGTACCGGCCGCCCGCCAGGTCACGGAGGACGTGCGGGCCTGACCGGGTCACCGGGGCGGGCTGGCACAATGGCCCGACAGATGAACGGGCGACACGAGGAGGCACCAGTGGCCACGGCGCCGATCAGTGGCACGAACGCAGCCCCGGTACGCGGCCGGTCCACCCGGCAGCGCGCGGCGGTCGCGGCGGCGCTCGACGGGGTGGACGAGTTCCGCAGCGCACAGGAGCTGCACGATGTGCTCAAACACCGCGGCGACTCGGTGGGACTGACCACGGTCTACCGCACCCTTCAGTCCCTCGCCGACGCGGGCGAGGTCGATGTGCTGCGCACGACCGAGGGCGAGTCGGTATACCGGCGGTGCTCCACCGGCGACCACCACCACCATCTGGTGTGCCGGATCTGCGGCAAGGCCGTCGAGGTCGAAGGACCCGCGGTGGAGCAGTGGGCCGAGACGATCGCCGAACAGCACGGCTATGTGAACGTCGCGCACACCGTGGAGATCTTCGGGACCTGCGCGGAGTGCGCGCGGACCGAGAGCTGACACCCGGGCCCGCGAACGCCCCGGGGCTCGCGAACGGGGGCCGGAGAACCGGCCCCCGACCCGCTCAGCCCTGCTGGACCGCCGCCTCCTCGGCCCCGCCGAAGCGGCGGTCCCGCTGTGCGTACTCCAGACAGGCGCGCCACAGGTCGCGGCGGTCGAAGTCCGGCCACAGGACGTCCTGGAAGACCATCTCGGCGTAAGCGCTCTGCCAGATCAGGTAGTTAGAGGTGCGCTGCTCGCCGCTCGGGCGCACGAAGAGGTCCACGTCCGGCATGTCCGGGTAGTAGAGGTACTTCGCGAACGTCTTCTCGTTGACCTTCGACGGGTCGAGCTTCCCGGCCGCCACATCCCGCGCGATGCGCTGCGTGGCGTCGGCGATCTCGGCGCGGCCACCGTAGTTGACGCAGAAGTACAGCGTCATCCGGTCGTTGTCCTTGGTCTGCTCCTGGGCGACCTGGAGTTCCTGGACGACGGACTTCCACAGCTTCGGCATCCGGCCCACCCAGCGGATGCGGATGCCCAGCTCGTCCATCTCGTCGCGGCGGCGGCGGATGACGTCCCGGTTGAAGTTCATCAGGAACTTCACCTCGTCCGGCGAGCGCTTCCAGTTCTCGGTGGAAAAGGCGTACAGCGAGAGGTTCTTGACGCCCATCTCGATACAGCCCTTGAGAACGTCCATGACGACGCCCTCACCGACCTTGTGGCCCTCCGTGCGCGGGAGACCCCGCTCCTTGGCCCAGCGGCCGTTACCGTCCATCACGACGGCGACGTGCTGGGGCACGAGCTCGCCGGGGATCTTCGGAGGCGTCGCGCCGGAGGGGTGCGGCTCGGGGGTCTTGTACGTGCGCCGGTTACGGCCGCCGAGGATCCCGCGTACTGCCATGAGCTTCTCAGTCTCCCTGTGTCACTTCTCTACGTACCGCAGCGAGCGCAGTCCGCGCTCCAGATGCCAGTGCAGATAGGCGGACACCAGTCCGCTCCCCTCCCTGACATGACGCGCCTCGCACCCGTCCGCCGTCTCCCAGTCACCGGTGAGCAGCGCACTCAGCAGTACGAGGGCCTCCGCCGAGGGTACGACGCTCCCGGGCACCCGGCAGTCGCCGCATACGACCCCGCCCGACGCGACGGAGAAGAACCGGTTCGGTCCGGGCATTCCGCACTTCGCGCAGTCCTCGAAACTGGGGGCGTAGCCGTTGACCGCGAGGGAACGCAGCAGGAACGCGTCGAGGATGAGATGCGGCGCGTGCTCCCCCCGGGCGAGGGTGCGCAGCCCGCCGACGAGCAGCAGGTACTGCTGGACCGCGGGCTCGCCCTCGTGGTCGGTGAACCGCTCGGCGGTCTCCAGCATCGCGGTGCCCGCGGTGTAGCGGGCGTAGTCGGCGACGATGCCGCCACCGTACGGAGCGATCGTCTCGCTCTGGGTGCACAGCGGAAGGCCGCGGCCGATCAGCTCGCTGCCGCGGGCGAAGAACTGCACGTCCACATGGGAGAACGGTTCGAGGCGGGCGCCGAATTTGGACTTGGTGCGGCGCACCCCGCGGGCGACGGCGCGCACCCGGCCGTGGCCGCGGGTCAGGATCGTGATGATCCGGTCGGCCTCGCCCAGTTTCTGCGTACGCAGCACGACGCCATCGTCCCGGAACAAGCTCATGCACCCATTGTCGCCCACCGGGCGGCCGGGCCGTCGGTGACGGTTACGAGGGGGTGCGGGCGGCCGCCGCGAGGAGGCGGGCGGTGTCGTCGGCGCAGAGCTGGAGCGCGCTGCCGACCGTGGTCAGCACCTCGCGTTCCGCCGGGCTGTACGGGCCGTCGGCCAGTGCGATCCTGGCGCCCTGGAGCAGCACCGACTCGCGTCCCGCGGTGGCCAGGTGGGGCGCGAGGGGGCCCAGGACCTCGTGCAGCTCGATGGCGAGGGTCGGCCCGCACGCCTCGGCCGCGGGGTCGGCGCCGGGGCCGTGACCGGTGTCGGCGGCGAGCACCTCGACGATGGTGAAGAGCTGTTCCCGGGTGCAGTCGTCGAGCCCGGCGTCGCGCACGGTGGCGACCGCGGTGTCCAGGACCGTGCGGGAGGTGGTGCCGCCGGCCGCGAGGACGCCGAGTGTGACCGTGTGCACGGCCTCCCGGAGCATCGCGGAGAACCGGGTGGTGGTGGGGTGGTCGAGGGCGTCGGTGGCGAAGTGCGCCCGGCAGACGGCGCATTCGACGACGGGCCCCGCGCTGCCGCGCCGCAGCAGTGGCACACCGAGCACGGTGAAGCGCCGACGCCCGGTGAGGCGGCGGTAGTTGCGGTCGCCCCCGCAGCCGGGGCAGAAGAACTCGCCGTCACCGACGGCGTCCCAGACGGTGCGGATGCCGTAGATGACCGGCTTCAGAGCGCGTTGTCCCCTGGCTGACCGCACGTCGTGCACCTCCGTAACGCTCCGGCAACATTGCCGTGTGTTGGACGTGATGTTAGCCACATGCGTGAGGCGACGTCAGTATCCCGGAGGTCACAACCCCCGGATATGGCCGAACCCCGCCCACCGCGAGCGGGTGGACGGGGTTCTCGGACCGTGTCGTTCCGGGGTCAACCGGACTCCCGTACGAAGGGGTCCGGTCGCGTGTCAGCGGGTCGCGCGGTTGACCGCGGAGACGACCGCCTTGAGCGAGGCGCGCGTGGTGTTGGCGTCGATGCCGATGCCCCACAGCACCTTGCCGTCGATCGCGCACTCGATGTACGAGGCGGCCTGGGCGCTGGCACCCTCGCTCATCGTGTGCTCGGTGTAGTCCAGCAGGCGGGCGTCGATGCCGATGGCCTGCAGCGCTTCGAAGAACGCGGAGATCGGGCCGTTGCCGGTACCGGTCAGTACGGTGTCCGTGCCGTCGACGGTGGCCTCGACGGTCAGGGTGTCCTTGCCGTCGGTGTCGGTCGTGGTCTGACCGGAGCGGATCTGTACGCGCCCCCAGGCGTTCCGCGGGTTCGGCAGGTACTCGTCCTGGAAGGTGGACCAGATCTGGGCCGGGGTGACCTCGCCGCCCTCGGCATCGGTCTTGGCCTGAATGATCCGGGAGAACTCGATCTGCATCCGGCGCGGCAGGTCCAGCTTGTGGTCGTTCTTCAGGACGTAGGCGATTCCGCCCTTGCCGGACTGCGAGTTGACCCGGATGACGGCCTCGTACGAGCGGCCGACGTCCTTCGGGTCGATCGGCAGGTACGGCACCGCCCACTCGATGTCGTCGACGGTCCTGCCCCGGGCGGCCGCGTCGGCCTCCATGGCGTCGAAGCCCTTCTTGATGGCGTCCTGGTGGGAGCCGGAGAAGGCGGTGTAGACCAGGTCGCCCGCGTAGGGGTGGCGCGGGTGGACCTCCATCTGGTTGCAGTACTCGCTGGTGCGGCGGATCTCGTCGATCTGCGAGAAGTCGATCTGCGGGTCGACGCCCTGCGAGAAGAGGTTCATGCCCAGCGTGACCAGGTCGACGTTGCCGGTGCGCTCGCCCTGGCCGAACAGACAGCCCTCGATCCGGTCCGCGCCGGCCATGATGGCCAGCTCGGCGGCGGCGACGGCGGTGCCGCGGTCGTTGTGCGGGTGGACCGACAGACAGACGAACTCGCGGCGCGACAGGTTGCGCGACATCCACTCGAACCGGTCCGCGTGCGTGGACGGCGTCGAACGCTCCACGGTGGCGGGCAGGTTCAGGATGATCTCGCGGCCCTCCTCGGGCTGCCAGACGTCGCAGACGGCCTCGCAGACCTCCAGGGCGAAGTCCAGCTCGGTGTCGGTGAAGATCTCCGGGCTGTACTGGTAGCCGAAGATCGTCTCCGGGCCCAGGATCTTCTCGGCGTACTCCATGACCAGCCGGGTGCCGTCCACCGCGATCTGCTTGACCTGCTCCTTCGTGCCGCGGAAGACCACGCGGCGGAAGGTGGGGGCGGTGGCGTTGTACAGGTGGACGGTGGCGCGACGGGCACCGACCAGTGACTCGACGGTCCGCTCGATCAGCTCTTCGCGGGCCTGCGTCAGGACGGAGATCGTCACGTCCTCGGGGATCGCGCCCTCTTCGATGATGGAGCGCACGAACGCGAAGTCGGTCTCGCCGGAGGACGGGAAGCCGACCTCGATCTCCTTGTAGCCCATGCTCACGAGCAGATCGAACATCTCGCGCTTGCGGGCCGGGGACATCGGGTCGATCAGCGCCTGGTTGCCGTCGCGCAGATCGGTGGACAGCCAGCGCGGCGCCACGGTGATCCGGCTGTCGGGCCAGGTGCGGTCGGGGATGTCCACGGCGTCGTAGCCGCGGTACTTGTGGACCGGCATCCCGGACGGCTTCTGCAGCTGCGTCGCGTTGGTGACCGGTGTGGGGCGGCCGACGGAATCACCGGAATCGGACGGACCGGAAATGTTCGTGGCGGTCATGGCGTAGGGCTCCTCGGGGGTCCGGCAAGGGGAACGGCCGACTGTGTCGCTGCAGCACCAGACTCCGCGGGGAGGGGGTCGGCCTACGACTACAGGCCCTCGCCGCGGCAGCTAAGGAGAAGCAGCCCGAAACGCATGATGCGACGAGAGTAACCGAGAGACACCCGGGGCGTCGGCCCGTATCAGTATGCGGGACCGGGCATCCATGACGGGTAAACAGTGACTCATCACTCCATTTCGTCAATCACCGTCGCAACCAGTGACAGGGCGATGACGGAGTGCCACAGTCGATGTATGCAGCCCCGAACCGACGACGGGTTCCGCCCCGTCTTCTGCACCATCGTGCCGCCCCATCTCCTCGACAAGCTGTCGCAGTCCGACGACCCGCTCCTCGCCGAACCGGCGCGCCGCACCCTGGCCGCCGACGGCAACCGGCGCACCAGGCGCCGGATGACCGCCCTGGCCGGCTCCCCCGCCGCCCCGCCCACCGCGGGCGCCGTGCCCACCAAGCCGCACCGCACCCTGTACGACTGCCGCCACCGCACGGACCTGCCGGGCCACCGGGTCCGCGCCGAGGGCGAGGAGCCCACCGCGGACGCCAGCGTCAACCGCGCGTACGCGGGCCTCGGCGCCACGTTCGAACTGCTGCTCACGGCCTACGGGCGCAGCTCGATCGACGGCAAGGGCCTGCCGCTGATCGGCTCCGTGCACTACGACGAGAAGTACAACAACGCGTTCTTCGACGGCGAGCAGATGGTCTTCGGGGACGGTGACGGGGAGATCTTCCTGGACTTCACCGTCGCCGTGGACGTCATCGCCCACGAGCTGGCCCACGGGCTGACCCAGTACACGGCCAATCTGACGTACGAGGGCCAGGCCGGCGCGCTCAACGAGTCGGTCTCCGACGTCTTCGGCTCGCTGGTCAAGCAGTACTCCCTGGGCCAGACCGCCGAGCAGGCCGACTGGCTGATCGGCGAGGGTCTCCTCGCGCCCCGGGTCAGCGGGGTGGCGCTGCGCTCGATGAAGGCTCCGGGCACGGCGTACGACGACGATGTGCTCGGCAAGGACCCGCAGCCCGCGTCGATGGACGACTACATCGAGACGGACGAGGACAACGGCGGGGTGCACCTCAACTCCGGCATCCCCAACCGCGCCTTCTACCTGCTGGCCACCGCGCTCGGCGGCAGCGCCTGGGAGCGGGCGGGCCAGATCTGGTTCGACGTGCTGACCGGCGGTGAGCTGACGGCGAACGCGGACTTCGCCGAGTTCGCCCGGCTGACCGTGGCCGCCGCACGCGAACGCTTCGGGGAGGGTGACGAGCGCGAGGCGGTCCTGAAGGCATGGTCGGAGGTGGGCGTACCGACCGCTTGAGTCCCGCACACGGGGACTCCCCGGCCGATGTCCCGCCCCCGTGCGGACTCGATCGCTTGAGTCCCTCCCCCGCCCCGGCTAGACAGGACCCATGCGTATTCAGGTGAGTCGGACCGGCGGTTTCGCGGGCATCGCACGCCACCGCGAGGTGGACACCTCGGGGCGGCCGGACACGGCCGAGTGGGAGACCCTGGCCAAGGAGGCACTCGCGGCCGGCCGGGACAGCCCGCCGACCGGGGTGCCGGACGGGTTCCGGTACCGCCTCACGATCGGCGACCGGACCGTGTACTGCGCTGACCCCGATCTGACCGGGGCGCAGCGCACGCTGATCTCACGCATCCTCAAGGAGGGTGCGTGAGATCGGCGCCCGTCGCGGGAGACCGGGCCTGTCGTCGTGTGGGACGGGCCCGGTGAGGACATGCGGGAACGGCCGGAGGCGCGCCGTTCCCGCAGCGGTCAGAAGCCGAGCTTCCGCAGCTGCTTCGGATCGCGCTGCCAGTCCTTGGCCACCTTCACATGCAGGTCCAGGAAGACCGGCGTACCGAGCAGCGCCTCGATGTGCTTGCGCGACTTGGTGCCGACCTCCTTCAGCCGCTTGCCCTTCGGGCCGATGATGATGCCCTTCTGGCTGGGGCGCTCGATGTAGACGTTCGCGTGGATGTCCAGCAGCGGCTTGTCCGCCGGGCGGTCCTCGCGCGGCAGCATCTCCTCGACGACGACCGCGATGGAGTGCGGCAGCTCGTCGCGCACGCCTTCCAGCGCGGCCTCACGGATCAGCTCCGCGACCATGACCATCTCGGGCTCGTCGGTGAGGTCGCCCTCGGGGTAGAGCGGCGGGCTCTCCGGCAGGAGCGGGGCGATCAGGTCGGCGAGCAGGCTGACCTGCTGGTCCTTGACCGCGGAGACCGGGACGATCTCGGCCCACTCGAAGCCGAGCTCCTCACCGAGGCGGGAGACGGCGAGCAGTTGCTCGGCGAGCGCCTTGGAGTCGACCAGGTCGGTCTTGGTGATGATCGCGATCTTCGGGGTCTTCTTGATGCCCGCGAGTTCCTTGATGATGAACTTGTCGCCGGGGCCGAGCTTCTGGTCGGCGGGCAGGCAGAAGCCGATGACGTCGACCTCCGCCCAGGTGGTCCGCACGACATCGTTCAGCCGCTCGCCGAGCAGCGTGCGCGGCTTGTGGAGGCCGGGGGTGTCGACCAGGATCAGCTGGGCGTCGTCGCGGTGCACGATGCCGCGCACCGTGTGCCGGGTGGTCTGGGGGCGGTTGGAGGTGATCGCCACCTTCTGACCGACCAGAGCGTTCGTGAGGGTGGACTTGCCCGCGTTGGGGCGGCCCACGAAGCAGGCGAAGCCGGCCCGGTGGGGGGCGTTGTTCTCCGCCTGCTGCGCAGCAGCTTCTGGGTTCGGTCGAGCGCTCATGGCGACCATTCTCCCCGATCCCGGCGGCTGCGCCGCACAGCGGTCCGCACCGGGGCTTGTCGCGGACGCCTCAGGAGGTGCGCGCACGGCCCCGGCGGGCCCGTATCCACAGCCCCGTACCCGCCGCGACGATCACCCCGAGGGCCGCCGCGACCAGCCAGGGCAACGCGATGTACGGGGCGGTCGCGGACTCGCGGGTGTCCCGGGCGGTGGCGGTGAGACGGATCTCGCCCCATTCGAACTGGGGCGCCCCGGCCCAGGTCTCCGTCAGCCGCACCTGCTGGCGGGGCAGCAGCTCGGAGGGGATCTTCTTGAGGTCACGGGCGAGCAGGGTGCGGCCGAAGAGTCCCTCGGCCCGGAGGGCGACCTCGGGGTTGAGTGTGACGTTGCCGCGGTTGCGCAGGGTGTACGAGATGACGGCCCGGCTCTTTCCGGTGCCGGGGACCAGGGGCCGGCTGTGCTCGACGCGGATGTCGTCGACGGAGAGCGCGGGCATGGTGGGCCCGTTCACCCGCAGATAGATCCGGGCGCCGACGGCCTTGCGGACGCCGAGGGCTACGGCGCCCTGCTCCGCGTCCTCGACCCGCTCGTCGAGGGCGACGAGGGCACCCGGGTGGTCGCCGGGTTCGGCGTCCTCGGGGACGGTGATGGTGACCGGGACGGTGACCGAACCGCGCGCCTTCACGGTGACCCGGTCGCGGCCGGTTCGCGCCCAGGCGCCGATGGAGCGCTGCTTCTCGTCCTGCGCGCGGACCGCGAACCCGCCGTCGCGTGCGGTGTTGTACGCGTCGGCCGCGTACAGCCGGAAGGTGAGCGGCCGGGCGGTCTTGTTGGTGACGGTGACCCGGTCGGTGAGCGTGGCGCCGGGGTCGGCGGAGAGATAGAAGTACGGCCGCGCGGCGGACCGGGCGGCGGCCGGGTAGACGGACCAGCTGCCGTTGTCGGCGGCGTGGGCGGCGGGCGGCGCGATCAGCAGCAGGACGCCGGTGAGGAGGAGTACGGAGAGCTTGCGCACGGTGCGGGACCCCCAGGGAGCTTGCGGAGCTTGTCCGGACGGAGCGGGCGGGCCGGGTGCGCGCCCGGCCCGCCCGGTGGATCAGGGCCGCGTGCCGTCAGGTGAGGGTGAGCGTCAGCACTCCGGAGTACGCGCCGGTGGCGGTGTACGCCGGTACGTCCAGCGCGAGCCGGGCGTCGACGCGGAACTCACCTCCGGTGGACGCGCCGTCGGGGGTGGAGGCCAGAGTGGCGCCCGCGCTGCCGACCGGGCCCTCGGAACCGGCCGCGCAGGTGCTCGGGCTGCCGGGCTTCGTCGCGCAGACCGGGGTCCAGCGCAGCGCGCCGGCGCCGATCCTCGCGTCGCCGGGGCCCTGGAAGTCGGTGACCCTGCCGGTCAGGGACCAGCCCGCGGGACCACCGCGGTAGTCCTCGACCGTCACCGTCCGCAGGGAGCCGCGGGAGGCGCCGCCCCGGCCGAAGTCGACCGCCGACATCTCCACGCCGTCGCCGTCCTGGACCATGGAGAGCGTGCCCGCCCGCACGGACGCGGTGAGCCGCTGGCTGCCGTCGGGAATCTGGCCGCCGCCGTCGGTCGCGACGATCGTCCGTGAGACGGGGGCGGGCGGGTCCATCACCGTGCACGGGGTGTCCAGCTCCATGAGATAGCTGGTGTGGATGTTGTAGTCGCCGGGCGACAGGGTGATCTCACCGGGCGCGGTGACCGTGAACGTGCCCGTCATCGAGAACGACGGGAACGCGCCCTTGCCGGGGACCGGCTCGTTCTTCCTCGGACCGGCGACCGTGACCTCGGCGGACTGCGCACCGGCCACGACGACCTTCCCGGTCGGCGTCATGATGTCGGCGGGCAGCGCCAGATCGACGGGGTTGCTCGCGGCGGGCTCGACCACGGTGTACGTCACCGTGACCGTGTCGCCCACCTTCGGGGCGGCGTTGTCGACGGCGATCTCGGCGGTGGTGGGACCGTCGATGGGCGGGATTCCGGCGATGGGCGGCGGGACGCAGTGGGTGGGGAAGTCCACCGCGGCGGAGTCCGCCGTCCTGGCCAGGGCCGGACCGCCGCCGAGCACTCCCGAGCCGGCGACGACGAGTGCGGTGACGCCCAGCGCGGCGGCCCGGCGGTGCCACGGGCCGGGGGATCTTCGCATGGCTGCTCGCATGAACGGGTGCCCCTCCTGCGGGATGGCGGCACAGCGGCTCCTCTGCGCCGGCGGGGGGCCATTGACGGCCCCGGCCGGAAAGAAGTCAAGGGAGACGAATCGCGTCGACCGATGGCCCATCGGACGCTGTCATGATCCCGTCCCGCCACAACGCCGGACGCCCCGCACCGTGGAGGTGCGGGGCGTCGGAGCAGAGCCGTGCGGGCGCGCCGCGCCGGGGGCACGGGCGGAGCCGACGGGCCGGGGGCGGCACGCCACCGGCCGGTACGCCGCTGCCGTATCAGCCCGCCGTCACCCTGACCCGTACGGTGCCGTCGGGCCCGGCGAGCAGCACCGGGGTGTCCGGCCCGCCCAGGTCCCGTACCGCCGCCCGGTCCGCGTCCGAAGGGGTCTCGGCCGCGGAGACGACCGCGGCGGCCTCCAGCGAAGTGGCACCGCTGGCCACCGCCATCGCGACGGCGGTCTGCAGGGCACTCAGCTTCAGCGACTCCAGCTCCACCGTGCCCGCGACATACGTGCGCCCCGTCTCGTCCCGTACGGCCGCGCCCTCGGGCACCCCGTTGCGGGCGCGGGTGCTGCGTGCCAGCGTGACGATCTTGCGGTCCTCGGGGTCGAGGTCGGTGCTCTCAGTCATGGCACGAGCATACGAAGCGGGCGGACCCGGACGCGGCAACGGGGTGCCTCACCCCGGCACCGGGTACATGGAACCGCGCCGGCCCTCCGGTGAGGCCAGCCACTGGAGCTTGCTCTCCGTGCCGGTGGCCGGCAGCGGGGTGTGCAGCACGATCGCCAGATCGGGCCGGGCCGGCACCCGGAGGTGGGTGGACTCCACGGACAGGGTGCCCACCACCGGGTGGTGCAGCTCCTTGCGGACCTGGCCGCCCGGGGCGACGTCGCGCCGCTGCCACAGTTCGGCGAACTCGGCGCTCGCCCCCTTCGCCTCGTCGATGACGGCCCGGAAGCCCTCGTCGTCCGGGCACTCCGAGCAGGCGGCCCGGAACTGCGCCACGACCTGCGGGGCGAGCGCGGACCAGCCGGTCCCGGACCGGGAGCGGTAGACGGGATCGGTGAAGAAGGCGATCAGACAGTTCTGCACGATGCCGGGGCGCATGCCCAGCACCATCGAGGCCGCGTCGTTGTACAGCACGGTGTTCCAGTAGCGGTCCATGATGTGGGCCGGGAACGGCATCCAGGCGTCGATCAGCCGGGTCAGCCCCTCGCACATGTCCGCGTGGGCCGGGTCGACCTCGGCCGGGGGCGGGTTCAGCCCGGCCAGGGAGTAGAGGTGACGGCGCTCGGCGCTGCTGAGCCGCAGCACCCGGGCGACCGCGTCCAGCACGTGCGGGGAGACGGTGATGTCGCGCCCCTGCTCCAGCCACTGGTACCAGGAGACGCCCACTCCGGCGAGGACGGCGACCTCCTCGCGGCGCAGTCCGGGGGTGCGGCGACGGGCACCGCCGTCCGGCAGACCCGCCTCGGCCGGGGTGACCCGGGCCCGTCGGCTCATCAGGAATTCGCGCAGTTCGGCGAGCCGGTGCGCCTTGATGCCGTCCGTCGCGTGCTGGGCCGGTGTGGCCACGTACTCCCCCTGCTGTCCGTGCGCGCTCCTGCCTGGTGGTGCGAGCAACAGGATAAGTTCCCGCTCCCCACGGATATTCCGGTCGCCGCAGGGTGGGGCCATGGCGATCGACACTCCCCCTTCCCCTGCCTCCCCGGCCTCCCGCACCCCGGCACCCGCCGACGCCCCGGAACGGCTCTCCGGCCGGGCCCGGCTGGTCCTCTTCGTGCTGTGCGCCGCCCAGTTCATGGTGGCGCTCGACTTCTCCGTACTGAATGTGGCACTGCCGGTACTCGGCGAGGACCTGGGCCTGAGCACGTCCGGGCTGCAATGGGCGGTCACCGCGTTCGCCCTGCCGTCCGGCGGATTCCTGCTGCTGTTCGGCCGGATCGCCGATCTGTACGGCAGGCGCAGGCTGTTTCTCGCCGGGCTCGTCGTCTTCGGGGCTTCCTCGCTGCTGGCGACACTGGCCTGGGACCCGGCCTCGTTCCTGGCCGGGCGGGCGTTGCAAGGGCTCGGTGCGGCCGT
This sequence comes from Streptomyces sp. NBC_01237, assembly GCF_035917275.1. NCBI lineage: Bacteria > Bacillati > Actinomycetota > Actinomycetes > Kitasatosporales > Streptomycetaceae > Streptomyces > Streptomyces sp. NBC_01237. The sequence continues at coordinate 2,705,429 of NZ_CP108508.1, forward strand.
GATCGTGCCGACCGGGATGTCGCTGCTGACCACCACGTTCCCGGAGGGCCCGCTGCGGGACCGGGCGCTGGGAATCAGCGGAACCCTGCTCTCGCTGGGCTTCACGGTGGGCATGGTGGCGGGCGGCGTACTGACCGACACACTGGGCTGGCGTTCCACGATGGGGCTGCTGAGCATCGCCGCCGCCGTGGTGCTGGTGCTGGCCCCGAAGGTGCTCGGCGAGTCGCGTACGACGGACCGGCCGAAGCTCGACGTGCCGGGCGCGGTGAGTGTGACCGGTGGTCTGCTGGCCCTGATCTACGCCCTGTCGACGGCGGCCGAGCGCGGGTTCGACGGCGCGGACGTCCTGGTCACGCTGGTCCTGGGCGTGGCCCTGCTGATCGCCTTCGTGGTCGTGGAGTCCCGCTCGGCGGCACCCCTGGTCTCGCTGCCGATGCTGCGGCGGCGGACGGTGGCCTTCGGGAATCTGGGCGGTCTGATCACCTTCTCGATGATGAGCACCGTCGTGTTCGTCCTGACCCTGTACCTCCAGGAGGTCCTGGACCTGTCCGCCCTCGGGACGGGGCTGGTCTTCGGGGTGCAGGGAGTGTTCTCGGTACTGGCCGGGATGTACGCCCCCAAGCTCATCGGCCGTATCGGCGCCCGCCGGACGCTGGCCCTGTCGCTGCTCGGCCAGGGCGTGTTCATCGGCGCGCTGCTGGGACTCGGCGAGGAGTCGGGCGTCCTGCTGGCGACCGCGGCCGTCTCACTGGCGAGCATGTGCCACCTGGGCGCGATCATCTCGTACGGCCTGGCGGTGACCTCGGGTGTCCCGGACGAGGAGCAGGGCCTGGCGACGGGGCTGGTCACCACGACCCAGCAGGTCGGCATCACCGTCGGCATCCCGCTGCTGGGGGTGCTGGCGACCACGCAGGACGTGCTGTTCGACGGCGTACGGACGGTGGTGGCGGTGGCCGCGGCGATCCTGCTGGTGGCCGGAGCGGCGGTGGCGGCGGGGTTGCGCCGCGGATGAACAGGCCCACGGGCCCGCTCCACGGCAGGTCACACCGTGGAGCGGGCCCGCGGGGGCGTGCGAGGACCGTGGCCGGGGCGCGCTACGGCCGGTCCAGCCGCAGCCGTTCCGCTTTCGGCAGGCCCGCCACCACCAGGTCGTACGAGTCCTCGATCAGCTCGCGCAGCTTCCGGTCCGGCACCCCGGAGACCGTCACCGTGTTCCAGTGGCGTTTGTTCATGTGCCAGCCGGGGACGATCGCGGCATGCTCCTCCCGGAGCCGTACCGCCTCGTCCGGGTCGCACTTCAGGTTGACCGTCAGTGGCCGCCCGTCCAGCGCGCTGAGCGCGAACATCTTGCCGAGCACCTTGAAGACCGAGGTCTCCGGGCCGAACGGGAACTCCTCCGCGCTCGCGTTGAACTCCAGGCAGAACGCCCTCAGCCGCTCCGGTGTCATTCCGCTTGTGCCCCTTCCGGCTCCACCAGCACCGTGACGATCTTGTTCCGCCGGCCCGCCGGGGACTCCGCGGTCAGTCGGAGCTTCCTGCTGTCGGGCAGGTCGACCACCGCGGACGCACCGGCGATCGGGACCCGGCCGAGCGCCTTCGCGAGAAGCCCGCCGACCGTCTCCACGTCCTCGTCGTCGTACTCGTCGATCCCGAACAGCTCGCCGAGGTCGCCGATGTCGAGGCGTGCGGTCACCCGGTAGCAGCCGTTCTCCAGCTCCTGGACCGGCGGGAGTTCGCGGTCGTACTCGTCGGTGATCTCGCCGACGATCTCCTCCAGGATGTCCTCGATCGTGACGATGCCGGCCGTGCCGCCGTACTCGTCGATGACGACCGCGACATGGCTGCGGTCCTGCTGCATCTCCCGCAGCAGGTCCCCGGCGTTCTTCGTGTCCGGCACGAACGCCGCGGGCCGCATCGCCGTGGAGACCAGATCGGCCTCCGACTCCCGGTTGATGTGCGTCTTGCGGACCAGGTCCTTGAGATAGACGATGCCGACTATGTCGTCCTCGTTCTCCCCGGTCACCGGAATCCGCGAGAAACCGGAGCGCAGGGCGAGCGTCAGGGCCTGCCGGATCGTCTTGTAGCGCTCGATGCAGACCAGGTCGGTGCGCGGCACCATCACTTCGCGCACGAGCGTGTCGCCCAGCTCGAAGACCGAGTGCACCATGCGGCGCTCGTCGTCCTCGATCAGCGACTCCGCCTCCGCGAGGTCGACCATCGCCCGCAGTTCCGCCTCGCTGGCGAACGGGCCCTTGCGGAACCCCTTGCCGGGGGTGAGCGCGTTGCCGAGGAGGATCAGCAGCTGGGGGATCGGGCCCATGACCCTGGCCAGCGGCAGCAGGACGTACGCCGCCGCCGTCGCCGTGTTCAGCGGGTGCTGGCGGCCGATGGTGCGCGGGGAGACCCCGATAGCGACATAGCTGACGAGGACCATCACGCCCATCGCCACGGCCAGCGCCTCCCACGTCTGCGGGAACTCCTTCAGGCAGGCGTAGGTGACGAGCACCCCGGCGGACATCTCGCAGGCGACCCGCACCAGCAGGGCCACATTGAGATAGCGGGTCGGGTCGGCCGCGATCTGCGCCAGCTTCGCGCTGCCGCGCCGCCCCGCCCGTACCGCCTCCGCCGCCCGGAAGCTCGACGTGCGGGCGATGCCCGTCTCCGCGCAGGCCGCCAGCCAGCCGACGACGACCAGCAGAACGGCACCCGTGATGAGCGGGAGGCTCACGAGACGGTGGGGGCGGGCGAGGCGCCGGTGAGTCCGTGCTCGCCGCGCCAGCCGTCGACGATGGCCGCCTGAAGACCGAACATCTCGGCCTTCTCGTCCGGCTCCTCGTGGTCGTAGCCCAGCAGATGCAGCACTCCATGAACGGTCAGGAGCTGAAGCTCCTCGTCCATGGAGTGCTGGGTCTCCGCCTCTTCGCCCTGCTTCTTCGCGACCTCCGGGCAGAGCACGATGTCACCGAGGAGCCCCTGCGGGGGCTCCTCGTCGTCCTTGGCCGGCGGACGCAGTTCGTCCATCGGGAAGGACATGACATCCGTCGGACCGGGGAGGTCCATCCACTGGATGTGGAGCTGCTCCATGGCGTCGGTGTCCACCACGATCACCGAGAGTTCGGACAGCGGGTGGATCCGCATCCGGGCGAGCGCGTAGCGGGCGATGTCGAGGATCGCCTGCTCGTCGACCTCGGTTCCGGACTCGTTGTTGACGTCGATCGACATGGTGCGCTGCGACTACTTCCCGTTGTGGCTGTCTCGGCTGTCGTACTTCTCGTACGCGTCGACGATACGGCCGACCAGCTTGTGCCGGACGACATCCTGGGAGGTGAGCCGGGAGAAGTGCACGTCCTCGACACCCTCCAGGATGTCCTGCACCTGCCGCAGACCGCTCTTGGTGCCGCTCGGCAGGTCGACCTGGGTGACGTCACCGGTGACGACGATCTTCGAGTCGAAGCCGAGCCGGGTGAGGAACATCTTCATCTGCTCGGCGCTGGTGTTCTGCGCCTCGTCGAGAATGATGAAGGCGTCATTCAGGGTGTTGTGCGTCAGCAGATAGTCCTGGGTGACGTACAGCGAGTCCTCGGCCGCCACCTGAATGCACACGGCCTCCTCACGGCCCGCCGGCTCGATGCTGTCGATGAAGCGCATGGGGCGTCCGCCGCCCCCGGCAGCGTGGTACGTGTCCGCCTTGCGGGCGAGGCGGAAGGGCTCGATGCCCTCGGGAAGACGGATATCGACGACATGGGCGTCATAGCGGTGGTGCACCTCCCGCCCCTGGGCGAGGCCGGGTGCCCGCCCTTCGGCGGACCGGCGGCGCGTGTACGCGACGCCTCCCAGCGACCGCACGAGGGCGATCACATCGTCCCGCAGGGCGATCGACGACGTCGAGTACTGGATACGGCAGGTGCGGTCCGCCTGTGTGACCGGACCGCCGTCGGAGTCGAGGAGCCCCTGCAGCACTCCCAGGCGCACCTCGGCGGAGTTGAGCAGATAGCCGTCCGGGACGAACTTGGAGTGCGACCGGGTCCCCAGCAGGTCCAGCTGACGCAGGATGCCGGTGACGGGGTTCTCCAGGGTGACCACGTCGCCCGGCGCCTTGATCCGGTTAAGAACGTAGTCCGGCCCGCCCCGGTGCCGCAGGGTGACGCCCGTAAGCGCTCCCTCCAGTGCCTCGGCCAGCTCCGGGTCGGCCGTGGCGTACGACGGCGTGGTGGAGCCGGTGAGGCATCCGTCGCCGAGCAGGAGCCCCAGCGCGTACGGATCCATGGGAACGTCACGCTCGGGGTGGCTCACCGGCGCGGTCAGCATCGGCAGCTCGTAGCGGCGGGCGTGCGCCGCGCGGAGGTCGCCGATCATCTCCCGGGTCTCCAGGACCCGCCACGGCTTGTCGCGGCGGCGGTCGGAGGCCGTGCGAACGGTCCACAGGTGCTCGCCGCAGCACAGCGTCCAGGAGCCGTCCTGTGCGCTGACGCGGTAGATGTCCTTCTCGCCCTGCGGGTAGACGCCCAGCACCGGGGTCGGCTCGCCGTTCGACCCGATGACGAGGTCACCGACCCGGAGATCGCCGATGGGGCACCAGCCGTCCGGCGTCAGGACGTTGGTGAAGACGGGTTGCGCCCGGCCACGCATATAGGCCAGCGGCGCCACCTCGATCGTGCCCGCCGCCATCAGCCGCGGGATCGAGTCGGGGTCGAGCATGTCGTGGAGTGCGTCGTAGAGCGGGCGCAGATACGGGTCGATCTTGTCGAAGAGCGTGCCCGGCAGGAAGCCGAGCCGCTCCCCCGCCTCGACGGCGGGCCGGGTCAGGATGATCCGGCTGACCTGCTTGGACTGGAGGGCCTGGACCGCCTTCGCCATGGCGAGGTAGGTCTTGCCCGTGCCGGCGGGTCCGATGCCGAAGACGATCGTGTGCTTGTCGATCGCGTCGACGTACCGCTTCTGGTTGAGGGTCTTGGGGCGGATGGTGCGGCCGCGGCTGGAGAGGATGTTCTGTGTGAGCACCTCGGCGGGTGTCTCGCCGTGCGGGCCCCCCTGCCCGTTGCCGCTCGCCCGGAGCATGGCGATCGACCGTTCCACTGCGTCCTCCGTCATCGGCTGCCCGGTGCGGAGCACCAGCATCATCTCGTCGAACAAGCGCTGGATCAGGGCGACATCGGCTGCCTCGCCCGTGGCACTGATCTCGTTGCCCCGGACATGGATGTCGGCCGCCGGGAAAGCCGTTTCGATCACGCGCAGCAGCGAGTCGCCCGATCCCAGGAGCATCACCATGGGGTGTGCGGCCGGAATCCTGATCTGGGCACGCGCCTGCGGCTGTGTGGGTGTCTGAGTCATGGGCCGGCCCTCGGGCCTGCGCATACCTCCCGTTGCAGGGTTCTCGCTGCTCGACAACCTCTGGATTACCAAGCCTACGACTCGCCACCGACAACACCGAGAGGTTTTACCGGGCACGTGTTCGCCGGCTCACCCGCTCACTGACGGAAGCCGATCGTCGGCACCGCGCGGCGCAGCGGCCAGGAGCGGGCGGCGGCGGGCAGCAGTTCCTGGAGGAACGCGTACCGCTCCAGCGCGGCCGGGTCCTGGTCGGCGCAGGTGCGCACCTGCTGCCACCAGGCGGCGATCTCCACCCAGCCGGGAGCCGACAGCGAACCGCCGAACTCCTGCACCGAGAGGGCCGCGGTCAGCCCGGCGAAGGCCAGCCGGTCGGCCAGCGGCCAGTTGGCGAGGGTTCCGGTGACGAACCCGGCGACGAAGACATCACCGGCCCCGGTCGGATCGAGTGCCGCCACGGCGATGGCGGGCACCTCGGCCGTGGCGCCGGTCCGCCCGTCGACGGCGTACGCGCCTTCCGCGCCCAGGGTGACCACGGCGAGGGGCACGCGGTCGGCGAGTGCGTGGGCGGCGGCTCGCGGGCAGTCGGTGCGGGTGTAGCGCATCGCCTCCTCGGCGTTGGGCAGGAACGCCTCGCAGTGCGCCAGGTCCGGCAGCGCGTCCAGGTCCCAGCGGCCGGTCTCGTCCCAGCCGACGTCGCCGAAGATCCGGGCGCCGTGCCGGGCGGCGGAGGCCACCCAGGGTTCGCTGCGGCCCGGGGCGAGCGAGGCGATGGCGGCCCGTGCGCGCGGCGGGCAGTGCGGGAACGTCCGGCCGGGCACGGTGGCCATGGCGGGGGCCGGCGCCTCGTGGCCGTGGGAGACCATCGTCCGCTCGCCCTCGTAGGCCATGGAGACCGTGACCGGTGAGTGCCAGCCGGGGACGGTGTGGGACATCGACAGGTCGATGCCTTCGCCCTGTTCGAGGGCGTCCCAGCAGTACTCCCCGTAGTGGTCGTCGCCGAAGGCCGCGGCCAGTGAGGTGTGCAGGCCGAGCCGGGCGAGGGCGGTGGCCATGTTGGCGACACCGCCGGGGCTGGAGCCCATGCCCCGTGCCCAGGACTCGGTGCCGCGCACCGGGGCGCTGTCCAGCCCGGTGAAGATGATGTCGAGGAAGACCGTGCCGGTCAGGAAGACGTCGCACGCGGGGTCCTGCGGGGCGCGCAGCGCCAGCAGCGGGTCGATGCCTGGAATGTCTGTGCTCACCGTGCGCTCCCCGGCCGTGGCGGATCTGGTCCGTGCGTTCGCTGCGCGATCCGGTCAGTGTGCCCGATTCGCGTCGCCGGATGGGGCGTTTGCGCCGTGCCGCTCAGACCGACCTGACCTGCATAAACATGCGCTGTTACCCGGCTCCGGAGTGCATAAACGCATAAGTGACCTAGATCACACTGGAGCGGCTTTCGATCGACTGGGAGCACTTGATACAAATTGGCCCGCGAGCACCGTTGGGGGCTGTTACCGACGAGTGCCCCATCTCCCCTCATTTTCCGCTTTTCCCCCTTGCCCCACCCCTGTCTTCACCCTGGCTTCACCCCCCTCGCTCCACCCTCCCCGCCTTGCCACCCCCTGCCTTCTCAGGCATGTCTTCAGGAACGCCCATGTCCTCGCGCCCTCGCGCCGCGTGGCCCTTGGTTGCCGTGTTCACCGCCGGTTACCTCGCCGCCTATCTGCTCCCCACCATCGTCGGCCGGCTCAGCGTCCATCTGGGCCTCAGTGCGGCCCAGGCCGGCCTGGTCGGCAGTGCACTCCTGCTGAGTTCGGCCAGTGCCGGTTTCACTCTGGCGGGCCGCGTCGAGCGCTGGGGGGCGCGGAGACCGGCACGTATCGGACTGACGCTGGCGATAGTGGGCTACGGCTGTGCCGCGCTGGCCGGGTCCGTTCCGCTGGTGGTCCTGGGCGCGATGATCGGTGGCCTCGGTTCCGGTACGGCGACCGCCGTCGCCGCGGCCGGGATCGCCGCCCAGCGCGACCCGCACCGGACCTCGTCGCTCGGGCTGCTCACCGTCTCCGCGACCGCGGGCGCCCTCTATCTGACGATCCCGCACCTGGAAGGCGGCCACCGGCTGCCGTTCGCCTCGATCGCGCTGGTCGCCCTGCTCGTCTGGCCCGCCACCGCACGGCTCGGTACCGCCACGGCGGCGCAGAGCCCGGCGCAGGTCTCCGGACGCCTGCCGCACCGCCGCTCCGGTCTGGTGCTGGCGGCCGGGATGCTCATCTGGTCCATGGCGCAGAACGCGCTGTGGGGTGTGAGCAGCCGCATCGGTGTCGCACAGGTGGGGCTCTCCGAGGTCACCATCGGCGCGGTGTTCGCCGCCGCGCTCGGAGCCGGGCTGCTCGGTGTGATGGGTGCCGGAATGCTGGGCGCGCGGCTCGGCAGGGCGGTGCCGATCGGTCTCGGCACGATGATCATCGCGGTGAGCATCGTGCTCAGTTCCTCGGCGCGGGACCTCGGTTCGTTCGCGACCGGCGAGATCCTGTGGAACACCGTCTACCCGGTGGTCCTGTCGTATCTGATCGGCCTCGCCGCCTCGCTGGACATACGCGGTCGCTGGGCGGTCCTCGCGGGCTCGGCCTCGTCCGTCGGGGTGGCCTGCGGCCCGCTCCTGGGCAGTGTGCTCTCCGAGCAGGCCGGTTACCCGGCGATGGGCCTGGTCCTGGGAGCGGTCACGCTGCTGGTGGCGGCCCCCGTCACCGCCGTCGCGCTGCACACCGGTGGCCGTCCGCTGGTGCCCGGTTCGGTCCGCCGTCGCGGTGGTGCCCCGGCCGCGCTGCTCGCCGCGACCACCGGTGGCCTGCCCGGCGCCGTGCCCAAGCTCGGTTCACCGGAACAGGCCGTCACGGAGCTCGTGGTGCCCGCCCTGCGCCGCAGGCGCCTGGGCCGGAACGCGTTCCGGACGGCCGGTCCGGCGGGCGGGTCCGGTCAGTCGAACGCGTACGCCTCGACCTCGGAGAGGTAGCGCGCCCTGCGCTCCTCGTCGTGGTCGAGGAAGGCCGCCTCGAAGGAGTTGCGGGCCAGCGTGCGCAGCTGTTCGTGGTCCAGGGCGAGCGCCTCGTGGACCGCGTGGAAGGTGTCTCCGACGTACCCGCCGAAGTAGGCGGGGTCGTCGGAGTTCACCGTGCAGAGCAGCCCGGCGGCCATCATCTCCCGCAGGGGGTGATCCTCCAGGATGTCGATGGCGCGCAACCGTACGTTGGACAGCGGGCAGAGCGTGAGCGGGATCCGGTCCGCGACCAGCCGCCGTACCAGGCCGGGGTCCTCCATACAGCGCAGTCCGTGGTCGATGCGCTCGACGCCCAGGACGTCCAGGGCCTCCCGGATGTACTCCGGCGGGCCCTCCTCGCCCGCGTGGGCGACCCTGCGCAGCCCGAGCGCCGCGGCCGCCTCGTACACCTCACGGAACCGGGCGGGCGGGTTGCCGACCTCCGCCGAGTCCAGGCCGACGGCGCTGATCCGGTGCAGATACGGCTTCGCCGCCTCCAGGGTCTCCATGGCCGATTCGGCCGACCGGTCGCGCAGGAAGCACAGGATCAGCTGGGTGGAGATGCCGTGCGTCTCCTCGCTGCGCTCCAGCGCCCTGCCGAGTCCCTCGATCACGGTGCCGATCGGGACACCGCGGGCGGTGTGCGCCTGCGGGTCGAAGAAGATCTCCGCGTGCCGTACGCCCTGGGCGGCGGCGCGGGTGAGGTAGGCGTCGGCGAGTTCGGTGAAGTCGTCCTCGGTCCGCAGCACCGCCATCAGCGCGTAGTACAGGTCGAGGAAGGTCTGGAGGTCGTCGAAGAGGTAGGCGGTGCGCAGCTCCTCGGTGGTGGCGTACGGCAGCTTCACCCCGTTGCGTCTCGCGAGCGCGAAGGCCAGCTCGGGTTCGAGGGTGCCTTCGATGTGGAGGTGGAGTTCTGCCTTGGGGAGGTGCACGTCGTCTCGCTCACGAATGGTGGTGCTGGTGTGTTTCGGGTGCTGCCGTAATTCAGAGGTGCCGGGTGGGCAGCGGGACCCGGATCAGGTCCTGGGCGACGGTGAGTCCGCCCTCGAACCCTGCGGCGCGGGCCTGGGTCTCGAAGAGCCCCGGGTCGTTGTACCGCTGCGAGAAGTGGGTCAGCACGAGGTGCCGTACGCCCGCTTCCCTCGCCACCCGGGCCGCCTGTCCGGCGGTCAGGTGCCCGTGGTCGGTGGCCAGCCGTTCGTCCTCGTCGAGGAAGGTCGACTCGATGACCAGCATGTCGCAGCCCTCGGCGAGCGCGTACACGCCGTCGCAGAGCCTGGTGTCCATGATGAACGCGAACCGCTGTCCGCGCCGGTGCTCGGAGACCTCGTCGAGCGTGATCGCGCCGAGTGCTCCCTCGCGCTGGATCCGGCCGACGTCCGGGCCCCGGATGCCGTGCTCGGCGAGCCTGGCGGGCAGCATGCGCCGGGTGTCGGGTTCGGTCAGCCGGTAGCCGTACGACTCGACGGGGTGCGAGAGCCGGTGGGTGTCCAGGGTGTACGTGTCCGTGGTGGCCAGCACCCCGTCGGCGGCGACGGGCGCCTCGGTCAGCTCGACGGACTCGCGGTAGGCGGTCGCGTACCGCAGCCGCTCGAAGAAGTGCTGCCCGCTCGCCGGGTAGTGCGCGGTGACGGGGTGCGGCACCTGGTCCAGGTTGATCCGCTGGATCACTCCGGCCAGGCCCAGCGAGTGGTCGCCGTGGAAGTGCGTGACGCAGATCCGGTTGATGTCGTGCGCCGCGACACCGGCCCGGAGCATCTGGCGCTGGGTCCCCTCGCCGGGATCGAAGAGGATGCCCTCGCCGTCCCAGCGCAGGAGATAGCCGTTGTGGTTGCGGTGCCGGGTGGGGACCTGGCTGGCGGTACCGAGCACCACCAGTTCTCGTACGGACATGGCTGGGTGTGCCCGCTATCCGGGGGGCCACTGGAGGCCGCGGCCTCCCAGTACATGGGCGTGGGCGTGGAAGACGGTCTGGCCGGCGCCGGAGCCGGTGTTGAGGACCAGCCGGTAGCCGCTCCCGTCGATCTTCTCGTCGGCGGCGACCTGTCCGGCCTCGCGCAGCATGTCCGCGGCGATCTGCGGTTCGGCGGCGGCGAGCGAGGCGGCGTCCGGGTAGTGCGCCTTGGGGATGACCAGGACGTGAGTCGGGGCCTGCGGGTTGATGTCGCGGAAGGCGACGGTCGTCTCGCTCTCGCGGACGATGGTCGCCGGGATGTCTCCCGAGACGATCTTGCAGAACAGGCAGTCGGTCTGCGGCTCTCCCGCCATGGCCGGGTCTCCTCGGTCGTCGGTATCAGTACACGGGCATGCTATCCGGGTCGGTGCGGATCACTTCTTGCGCGGCCGGTCGAACCAGATCGTCAGCAGGACCGGTATCAGGCCCGTCCAGAAAAGCACCTGGGGGATGCCGCGTTCGCTCCACGGGACGAGCGCCATCACGACCGCCAGCAGGGTCCCCCACACAGCCTGCGCGAGGACCAGTCTGGCCCAGAACATCCGGCGCAGCAGGGACCGGAGGGTGAGCCGGATCCCGTTGCGCAGCCGGCGGTAGCGGAGGAGGGCGCCGAGGCCCCAGGCCACGGCCATCAGCGCGATCGCGTACAGCCGGGTGCCCAGCGACAGGGGCAGTTCCCTGGGGGCCTCGCCCTCGGTCGGGAAGAGGTCGATCGACACGCCCGCGACGCAGAGGCTGAGCACGGCGAGCCAGCGGGTGCCGCGCAGCATCCGGAACACGGTCAGGTCCAGCTTGGCGCGCAGCAGCGCGGAGCCCGGGTCCGCGGTGAGCGCGTCGGCGTAGGCCGAGGCCTTCGCCGGAAGCCGGACGTCCTTCGCGGCGTTCTGCATGTGCGCGAACTCCTCCAGCGCCCACGGGTCCTCCGGGTCCAGCCGCAGGGTCTGCCGGATCGCGAAATCGCGGGCGTCGGCCCGGCCCACCACCAGCGACGCCTTCCAGAGTCCGTAGTACGCCCCGGTGTACTCGGGGCCGAGCCGGACCGCCTGCTCGGCCACCGCGAACGCCTCGGGCCAGCGCTCCTGCCAGGCCATGACCGCCTCGGACAGCGCGACATGCGCCGACGACGACTCGGGGGCGAGCCGGACGGCTTCCTGGGCGGCGGCCAGCGCCTCGTCGCGGCGGCTCGTGCGGCGCAGCCCGTAGGTACGCACGATCAGCGCGTCCCAGTCCTCGGGGTCGGCCCGCAGCGCTTCGCCGGTGGTGGTGATGACCTCCGCGTACTCCCGCAGGCTCAGATGGCAGCGGGCGAGCTGGACCCAGGCCCGGCCGTCGTCGGGGTCCTCCGCCAGCCGGCGTGCCAGCAGCGCCTTGGCCTCGTCGTAGCGGCCCAGCGAATGGAGGGCGTACGCCTGCTCGGTCAGTGGGTGCGAAGTGGTCACAGTCGGCGCTTCTTCTTCAGGTGGGCCAGCAGGTCGTCGTAGCTGCCGCCGTCGTTGGCGAACATCGCGACGTTGCGGGCTGTCGCGAACCACGGTTCGGTGGAGGGCCGTACGGTCTTGGCGGCCGCCAGCAGGTCCTTCATGTTGATCATCCGGACGGTGCCGGTGCGGGCCGAGTCGAGCAGGGCGGTCTCGGACGCGGACTCGCAGAGATGGGCGAGGTCGGCGCCGGAGAAGTCCTCGGTGGCTCTGGCGAGTTTGCCGAGGTCGACCGATTCGATGGGCCGCTCGCGCAGGTGGTAGCGCAGGATCGCCTCGCGTGCGGCGGCGTCGGGCGGCAGGACGAGCAGGGTGCGGTCGAGGCGGCCCGGCCTGCGCAGCGCGATGTCCACGTCCCAGGGGACGTTGGTGGCCGCGAGCACGAACACGCCCTCGTTGGCGCCGTCGACACCGTCGAGTTCGGTGAGGAGCTGGTTGACCGTGTTGCGCATGCCACTGCTGGCGGTACGGCTGCGCTTGGCGCCCAGCGCGTCCAGTTCGTCCAGGAACACCACGCAGGGCGCCTGACGGCGGGCGGTCTCGAAGACCTCGTGCATGTTGCGTTCGGAGTTGCCGATCCACATGTCGAGGACGTCGTTGACCGAGACGGAGAGGAACCGGGCGCCGAGTTCGCCCGCGACGGCGCGGGCGATGAACGTCTTGCCGCAGCCGGGCGGGCCGTACAGCAGGAGGCCGCCGCGCAGGCTCTTGCCGTACAGCTTGCGCAGTTCGGGGTTGCGCATCGGGGCGAGGAAGGCGGCTTCGAGGCGATCCTTGACCTCGTACATGCCGCCGACGTCGTCGAGCCGCAGGGCGGGTGCCTCCGTGTCCCAGGCCGAGGCGCCCCCGGGGTCTCCGCCGCCGTCCACGGCGAGCGGTGCCTCCAGGGGCCCTCCGGGCTGCCGTGCCCCGGGCTGCCGCGGCGTCACGAAGCGCGGCGGGACGGCGTCCTTGATCTCGTTCTCCGCGGCCTTCCAGTCGAAGCCCGGTGCCGGTGCCGCTGACCCGCCGTCGGACCGCGGCACCGGCTGCGGCTCGTCCTCGGCCTTCGGCTGCGGCATCCCCATCGCGCGCATCATCAGCCCACGCGCCGCCGCGTCCCCCGGTGCGTGCTGGAGCGCCACGGCGGCCTGGGCGACCGCGGCCTCGGACTGCCCCTCGCCCAGCAGCAGTTCGGCCAGATGCAGCCGCAGGGGTACGTCGCCCGGCGCCGCGTCGACCGCGGTGCGCAGGCTCATGATCAGAGGCGACTCGTTGGACATGACCTCACCCTACGTAACGGGTCTGACAGTCCGTCGCCCGGTCGGGCGTGGAACAGCCCGGTCCGCTTCGGACATGTCCGGTCACGGAGCGGAACGTGCCGCCCCGGTTCGGGACACGTCCGTCCGGGGCGGAACGTGCTGGTCCGGGCGTCCAGGTCGGAACAGCCCGGTCCGGATCGAAACGTGCCGGTCCCGGTCGCAACAGCCCCCGGAGCCACCGGACTCCGCCCTTCCGGCCCCTCAGCCCCTCAGCGTCCGGTGCGACTCAGCCCCTCAGCCCCAGCGTCCGGTGCGACCCAGCAGCAGGGCAGCGGCGGCCGTCCCCGCCGTGGAGGTGCGCAGCACGCTGCGGCCCAGCCGGTAGGGCCGCGCGCCCGCCTCGGCGAAGGCGGCGAGCTCCTGCGGGGAGACACCGCCCTCCGGGCCGACGACGAGCACGATCTCGCCCCGCGCCGGGAGTCCGGCGGTGGCGAGCGGTTCGCTGTCGCAGTCCCGGTCCTCGTGCAGCACGCCCGCGAAGTCCGCCGCGGCCAGCAGCGCGGCGACCTGCTTGGTCGTCATCGCTTCCGTGATCTCGGGAAACCGGACCCGTCGCGACTGCTTTCCCGCCTCCCTGGCCGTGGCGCGCCACTTCGCCAGGGACTTGAGACCGCGGTCACCCTTCCACTGCGTGATGCAGCGCGCGGCCTGCCACGGGACGACGGCGTCGATGCCCGTCTCCGTCATCGTCTCCACCGCGACCTCGCCGCGGTCGCCCTTGGGCAGGGCCTGGACGACGGTGATACGGGGGGCGGGCGCGGGCTCCTCGTGAACGGTCGCGAGGTCCGTGATCACCAGCCGGTCCTTGCCCTCGGCGGCCCGTACGACGCCCTCCGCCCACCGGCCCAGACCGTCCGTCAGGACGACGTCCTCACCGGCGTGCAGCCGCCGCACGGAGACGGCGTGCCGCCCTTCGGGGCCGTCCAGGACGAACTCGGGCCCGCTGGGCATCCGTTCGACGACGAAGACCGGTGCCGTCACTGGGCACTCCTTCCGCTCACCGCCACCCGGGCGGCTTCCAGTTCGGTGGCGAGCAGGTCGATCAGCTCTCCGGCGGGCAGCTCGCGTGCCATCCGGTGCCCCTGTCCGGCCCACAGTGCCATGCCCTGGGCGTCCCCGATGCGGGCGGCGGCCTTGCGCAGCCCGCTCGTCACATAGTGGACCTGCGGGTAGGCGGCGGGGGCGTACGGACCGTGCTCGGTCATGAAGCGGTTGACCAGGCCGCGGGCCGGGCGGCCGGAGAACGCCCGGGTCAGCGCCGTGCGGACGAACAGGGGGTTGGTCAGGGACTGCTTGTGCAGGGGATGCGCCCCGGACTCGGGGCAGGCCAGGAACGCCGTGCCGAGCTGGGCCGCGTCCGCGCCCGCCGCGAGCACCGCGGCGATCTGGGAGCCGCGCATCAGGCCGCCCGCCGCGATGACGGGCAGCTGTACCGTCTCGCGGACCTGGGCGACGAGGGAGAGCAGCCCGATGCCGGTGTTGTCGGCCTGCGGGTCGTCGCGGTGCGTGGACTGGTGGCCGCCCGCCTCGACGCCCTGGACGCAGACGGCGTCGGCGCCCACCCACTGGGCGCACTGCGCCTCCTCGGCGGTGGTGACCGTCACGACGGTGTACGTGCCCACCTTGGCGAAGGCGTCCAGGGTGTCGCGGGTCGGGCAGCCGAAGGTGAAGGAGACCGCGGGGACCGGGTCCTCCAGGAGGATCGCGACCTTGGCCTCGTAGCCGTCGTCGCCGCTGGTGTCCGGGTCGCCGAGCGGGGTCTCGTACCAGACGGCCTCACCGGCGAGCTGGTGGCAGTAGACCTCGACGGCGCTCGGGTCGGCGAGGGCGGGCTGCGGCATGAAGAGGTTGACGCCGAACGGTCCGCCGGTCAGCCTGCGCACCTGTTTGATCTCGTTGTACATGCCGTCCGTCGTCTTGTACCCGGCGGCGAGGAACCCGAGCCCGCCGGCGTCGGCGACGGCCCCGACGAGTTCCGGGGACGAGACACCGCCCGCCATCGGGGCCTGCACGATCGGATACCGGCAGAGATCGGTCAACTCGGAGGACATGACCGCATCGTGCCATGTCCGACGCACAGGGCCGAATCAGCCATGAGACGGCATGACCGATATACCGCTGTACGCAGCACCGCCCGCCGGTACAAGACCGACGGGCGGTGCGGTGACAGGCCGAGACCGGTTCAGCGGCCGTTGAAAGCGTCCTTCAGCCGGGAGAACAACCCTTGCTGACCTGGCTGAAACTGGCCGATGGGCCGTTCCTCGCCGCGCAGCTTCGCCAGCTCGCGCAGCAGTCGCTCCTGCTCCGAGTCCAGCTTGGACGGGGTCAGTACTTCGACATGCACGATCAGGTCGCCCCGGCCACCGCCGCGCAGATGTGTGATCCCGCGCCCGTGCAGCGGCACCGACTGACCGGACTGGGTGCCCGGCCTGATGTCGATCTCCTCCAGGCCGTCGAGCGTCTCCAGCGGCACCTTGGTGCCGAGCGCCGCCGCCGTCATCGGGATGGTGACCGTGCAGTGCAGATCGTCGCCACGCCGCTGGAACACCGCGTGCGGCAGCTCGTGGATCTCGACGTACAGATCGCCGGCCGGTCCGCCGCCGGGGCCGACCTCGCCCTCACCGGCGAGCTGGATGCGGGTGCCGTTGTCGACGCCCGCGGGGATCTTCACGGTGAGCGTGCGCCGCGAGCGGATGCGGCCGTCACCGGCGCACTCCGGGCAGGGCGTCGGCACGACCGTACCGAAGCCCTGGCACTGCGGGCAGGGCCGCGAGGTCATGACCTGGCCCAGGAAGGACCGGGTGACCTGGGAGACCTCGCCGCGACCGCGGCACATGTCACAGGTCTGGGCGGAGGTGCCGGGGGCCGCGCCCTCGCCACTGCAGGTCGTACAGACGACCGCCGTGTCGACCTGGATGTCCTTGGTGGTGCCGAAGGCCGCCTCGGAGAGGTCGATCTCCAGCCGGATCATCGCGTCCTGGCCGCGCCGGGTGCGCGAACGGGGTCCGCGCTGCGACGCCGTACCGAAGAACGCGTCCATGATGTCGGAGAAGTTGCCGAAGCCACCTTGTCCGAATCCGCCCGCGCCGCCTCCGCCGGAGGCGGACAGCGGGTCGCCACCGAGGTCGTAGACCTGCTTCTTCTGCGGATCCGACAACACCTCGTAAGCGGCGTTGATCTCCTTGAACCGCTCCTGGGTCTTCGGATCCGGGTTGACATCCGGGTGCAGCTCGCGGGCGAGCCGCCGGAATGCCTTCTTGATCTCGTCCTGAGATGCGTCGCGGCGCACGCCTAGTACGGCGTAGTAGTCCGTGGCCACTTACGAATCCGCCAGGATCTGTCCGACGTAACGTGCCACTGCGCGTACCGCTCCCATCGTTCCGGGGTAGTCCATGCGGGTCGGTCCGACCACGCCGAGTTTGGCGACTGCCTCGTCGCCCGAACCGTAGCCGACCGCGACGACGGACGTGGAGTTGAGCCCCTCATGGGCGTTCTCGTGCCCGATACGTACGGTCATGCCCGAGTCCGTTGCCTCACCGAGCAGCTTCAGCAGCACGACCTGCTCCTCCAGTGCTTCCAGCACCGGCCGGATCATCACCGGGAAGTCGTGCCCGAAGCGGGTGAGGTTGGAGGTGCCGCCGATCATCAGCCGCTCCTCCGTCTCCTCGACCAGCGTTTCGAGAAGGACGGAGAGCACCGTGGAGACGGTGGCCCGGTCCTCGCTGTCGAAGGATTCCGGCAGCTCCTGCACCAGTTGCGGAACATCCGCGAAGCGGCGTCCGACGACCCGGCTGTTGAGCCGGGCCCGCAGATCGGCGAGAGAGGTCTCACCGAACGGCGCGGGGCAGTCGATCATACGCTGTTCGACCCGGCCGGTGTCGGTGATCAGGACCAGCATCAGCCGGGCTGGAGCCAGCGCCAGCAGCTCCACGTGCCGCACCGTCGAGCGGGTCAGCGAGGGGTACTGCACGACGGCGACCTGCCGGGTCAGCTGCGCGAGCAGCCGTACGGTGCGGCCCACGACATCGTCGAGGTCGACCGCGCCGTCGAGGAAATTCTGGATGGCACGGCGCTCCGGCGAGGACAGCGGCTTGACGCCCGCCAGCCGGTCGACGAAGAGCCGGTAGCCCTTGTCCGTCGGGATGCGCCCCGCGCTCGTGTGCGGCTGGGCGATGAATCCCTCGTCCTCCAGCACGGCCATGTCGTTGCGGATGGTGGCCGGGGAGACCCCGAGCTTGTGCCGCTCCGTGAGCGCCTTGGAGCCGACGGGCTCCTCGGTGCCGACATAGTCCTGGACGATGGCGCGCAGCACTTCGAGTCTGCGTTCGCTGAGCATCGCGCACACCTCCAGCTGTCGTCTCCGGTGTCTGCCTGGCACTCTGTGCGTTCGAGTGCCAGCAATCCCCCCGGCCAGTGTACGGGGGCGGGGTGCCCCCCAGGCAAGGGCGACCGGCCACGCTACCGCGAGACTGCGCAGGTCGTTGCCGATAGCGTCGCCGTATGGACGTCTCTTGGGAAGAGTTCGGCTGGGAGCGGTTGGGCAACGGTGTGGGCCGGCGGCGCCTTCCCGGGTGGGATGCGACGGTCGCGCTGGTGGCCGGGGCGGGCGCGGCGCTGCTCTACGACACCGGGTCGACGCTGCGTGAGGGCGTCGAGCTGCGGACGCAGGCGGAGGCGTTGCTCGGCCGGAGGGTGACACATATCGCACTGAGCCACCCGCATTTCGATCATGTACTGGGCACCGCGGCGTTCGCCGGGGCCCAGGTGTACGGGGCGGTCGGCATCGCCGGTCTCCTCAGCAGCGGCGCGGACGGTCTGCGCGCCTCCGCGGTACGCCACGGGGTGCCCGAGGAGCAGGCGGCGCAGGCGGTGGATGTCCTGGTGGCCCCGCACCACGAGGTGCGCGGGGAGTGGACGCTCGACCTCGGGGGCGGCCGGCAGGTGCTGCTGGCCGATGTCGGTCCGGCGCACAGCGGCCACGATCTGGCGGCGCTGGTGCCGGGGCCGGACGGGGAGCCGGCGGTGGTGCTCTGCGGCGACCTGGTCGAGGAGTCCGGCGAACCGCAGGCGGGCCGGGACGCGGTCGTCTCCCGCTGGCCGGCCGCGCTGGACAGGCTGCTGGCGCTGGGCGGCGAGGACGCGCTGTACGTGCCGGGGCACGGGGCGGTGGTGGACGCGGCGTTCGTACGGGCACAGCGGGACCGGCTGGCGGAGCGCTTCGGCGTGTCGTGAGAGGCCGCCCACTTATCGTCGTGCCATGCGCAGCTATCAGCCGGACCTGACCCCGCCGTGGAAGAAGTCCGTCCCCGCCCCGGAGGTCCCCGCCGAGCCCGATCTGGTCGTGGAGGAGGTCTCCACCGGCTTCTGCGGTGCGGTGATCCGCTGCGAGAAGACGGCCCAGGGGCCGACGGTCACCCTGGAGGACCGCTTCGGCAAGCACCGGGTGTTCCCGATGGAGCCGCGTGGCTTCCTGCTGGAGGGCCGGGTCGTCACGCTCGTACGCCCCTCGGCCGCCGGTCCTGTGCGGCCGGCCCGTACGGCGTCCGGTTCGGTGGCGGTGCCCGGCGCGCGGGCCCGGGTGGCGCGGGCCGGGCGGATCTATGTGGAGGGCCGGCACGACGCGGAGCTGGTCGAGCGGGTGTGGGGCGACGACCTGCGGATCGAGGGTGTGGTGGTCGAGTACCTGGAGGGCATCGACGACCTCCCGGCGATCGTGCGCGAGTTCTCACCGGGTCCGGACGCCCGGCTGGGGGTGCTGGTGGACCATCTGGTGCCCGGTTCCAAGGAGTCCCGGATCGCCGGTCAGGTGTCGGACGCGAACGTGCTGGTGGTGGGCCACCCGTACATCGACGTCTGGGAGGCGGTGAAGCCCTCCTCGGTGGGGATCGCGGGCTGGCCGGTGGTGCCGCGCGGCCAGGACTGGAAGACAGGGGTGTGCCGGTCGCTGGGCTGGCCGGAGAACACCGGGGCGGCCTGGCAGCACATCCTCTCCAAGGTCCACTCCTATCGCGACCTCGAACCACAACTCCTGGGCCGGGTCGAGGAGTTGATCGACTTCGTGACGCTTCCCGGCTGAAGCCCGGCCCCCGTTGAAGAGGATCCGGTACCGATCCCGCTGAACGCCTGCGCCACACACGCACCATCGGTTATTGAGAGGTGAAGGGGCTCGGCGGGCGACGGGAAGGCACGGGGGCGACATGACACGCGAGGTGTGGCAGGACAGTGCGGAGAACGAGGCGGCTTCGGCCGTCTTCCACCTGATGCAGCAGCTGATCGACCAGTACAAGGTCAACCGGCCGGTGATGCCACTGGTCGTCGCACAGGCGGCCGAGGCCGACGCGGGGCCCGAGATCGACGCGCGCGTCGAGCAGATCGTGCTCCAGATCCACCGGGCCAATCAGCTGCGCCGGGTCCCGGTGAAGCTGCTCGACGGCGAGGGCCGGACCCCGTACGACGCGGCGCTCGACATGGTGCGCAGGCTGAGCGAGGAGCCCTGGGAGACCCGGGAGAGCTCGCAGTACAAGCCGTTCTCCTTCCCCCGCTCACGCCTCCTCGGTGCCATCGAGCAGGCCACCACGACGGTGCTCGCGCAGCCCGGCGGGCGCTCGGCGCGTGGACGTGAGGAAAGGATTCTTGAGCAGCTGGGCAGGCTGCGCTGGCGGGCGAGCCGGTCGGGGGCCAACAACTGGTGGGACTCGCTGCGGGCCTCGGTGCGGCCGGAGACCTTCATGGGCGCCGTCTTCATCGCCGTGCTCAGCGTGCTGCTCGGCGAGATCGGCTGGCTGCTGACCGCCCTGGTGGCGGCCGTCGCCCTGCTCGGCCTGGCCGTCGTACGGCTGCTGAGCAGCGCCGCGCCGCCGCTACTGTGGCTGCGCCGGGCCAGCCGGTGGTTCGCGACCACCTCCTCCCTGGCCGCCTCCAGTACGGGGTACCCCTCCGACGGCTGGTCCCGGTTCTCGCCGAGCGGTTCCTGGCGGGTGATCCGGGCCCGCGCGGCGGCGGTCGCCGAGCGGGTGGCCGACGCGCGGGCGGGGGACGAGCACGCGCGCCAGTTCCATCTGGAGCTGCGGGTCCAGGCCCTGCTGGAGGACCTGCTGCACAACTACCGGCCGCACACGCTGGACTGGCGGCGCAGCAAGCGGACGGTCCCGCCGGTGGTGTTCCTGCCCACGGCCACCCAGGACAACGGCGGCATCCTGCTGATCAACGCGATGAACAGCGTACGGTCGCGGCGCAGCGAGGTGGACCCGCTGCTGCTGCTGGCGTCCCTGCCCGCCGCCGGGATCATGCGGCACACCCCGCCGCTGCCCGCGGACCCGCCGCCCGCGAGCGGGCCCACCTTCTCCGCGGCGGCGCGGGCCCGTTACGAGCGCTGGGTCGACGATCTGAGCCTGGGCCAGTCCCCCGTCGCGGCCGCGACGCTGGCGTGGGTGCTCCGGCTGCCGCTGTCCACCGGCAAGCTGACCCATGAGCACGCGCACGCGGAACTCGTCACCTACCGGGTCCGGCGGACCTGGGCGTGGTGGGTGATGTCCAGGGCGGCCGTCGCGCTCGTCCTCGTCGGGAGCCTGCTGGGAACCTTCCTGTGGAGCGAGCACTGGCGGAAGGAGTACTGCCACGGCCCGCTGACCGACCGCAACACGGACGCGATCTGGAGCGGTTCGGGGAAGGACAAGGAGTGCGTGGGGGTGGCCACCTCCCCCGAGGTGCTCTTCGCCAAGGGCAACAAGCTGGCACTGAACGGTGTGGGCGCGGGCATCAGCTTCGAGCGCGTCGAGAAGGCGATCCGCGACGAGAACGCGGACATCGGGCCGAACGAGAACTACGTCACCATCGTCTACGCGGGGCCGCTCACCGCGCGGAACGGCGACGACAAGCTCACCCGCAAGGGGCTGGAGGAGCTGACCGGCGTCTATCTGCACCAGCGTTCGGTGAACAAGACGTTGCACCGGCCCGTCAAGCTGCGGGTCCTCACGGCCAACGGCGGTCAGGACATGCTCCATCAGCTGACCACGGTGGACAAGATCATAGAGGTGGCGGAGCGGGACCCGACCGTGGTCGGCGTGGTCGGCTTCGGCCGCAACACGCAGGAGAGCGCGGCGGCCACCGGCCGGCTCCGGAAAGCCGGTCTGCCGCTGGTCGACACCACCAATTCGAGCAGCGATCTGCCCCGGGACTACCCGAACTACTTCGGTCTCGCCGCGACCGACGAGGAGCAGGCGTACGCCCTCGGTCTGGTCGCCCGGCAGATCGCCGAGAAGCTCAAGGGCGGGAGGACCGCCCCGAGCGCGATCGTCCTTTCCCGGGAACTGCGCAACGGCGACAAGGACCGGTACACGGCCGAGCAGCGCGAGGCGGGCAGGTCGATGCTCCGCAAGGCGGGGTTCGGCGTGGGCGAGGACGTCACGTACAAGCTCTCCGGCGGCGCCAGCCTCAACACCCCGGTGACCACGATCTGCAAGCTGGACCCGGTGCCCGACGCGCTGTACTTCGCCGGACGGGTCGAGGACGTCCCGAACCTGATGAGCGGCCTCTCGCAGGGGCTCTGCTCCAAGAAGCCCATGACGGTGTTCACGGGGGACGATCTGACGAAGGGCACCTTCGAGGCCAGCACGTCCATCGCGGCGAACGTGACGCTCTACCACAGCTCGCTGGCCCCGCTGGACAAGGGCGGCAATCAGGGCTTCTACAGCGATGCCCGCAGCGCGCTGGCCGACCTGCACCCCGACGGGGAGCTGACGGCCCTGTCGGCGGGCACACCCGCCTATGAGGACGAGCTGTTCGCCAGCGGTCAGACCGTGCTCTCCTACAGCGCGACGGCCGCGCTGTACGACGCCGCCGCCCGGGGGGACACCCGGCGAAGCGCGGCGGAGACCTGGGCGACGCTGCACACGGTGGACCTCAACAGCATGCCCACGGGGACGATCACCTTCAGCAGGGACAAGGCGTCGCCCGCCGAGAACATGCACGGCATCAACATCATCAAGGTGGTCCGCCCCGGACCGGACGCCGAACGGACCGTCCTGTGCGGCAAACCGGCGGGCGTACCGAAGCCGCTGGCCCGCCAGGACTGCAAGCCGTAGCCGGCGGGGGGCAGTGCCGGCGGGGGCAGGGGGCGGCCGGGGGCAGGTAGCGGAGGGGGCGGAGGAGGTACCGGAGGGGGCGGCTCAGTCCACCAGGTCCCGCACCACCGCGTCGGCCAGCAGCCGCCCCCGCAGGGTGAGGACCGCACGCCCCTCCTCGTACGGACCGGCCTGCAGCAGCCCGTCCGCGAGGGCCCGTCGCGAGGCCGCGAGGCCGTCCGGCCTGAGCAGCGACAGCGGGCACCCTTCGAGCAGCCGCAGCTCCAGCAGGATCCGCTCGACCCGGCGGTCCTCGGCGGCGAGGATCTCGCGCCCCGCCCCGGGCGAGCGGCCCTCGGCGAGCGCCTGTGCGTACGCCCCCGGGTGCTTCACGTTCCACCAGCGCACCCCACCCACGTGGCTGTGCGCGCCCGGCCCGGCGCCCCACCAGTCGGCGCCGCGCCAGTACAGCTCGTTGTGCAGGCACCGGCCTTCGGGTGTCCGGGCCCAGTTGGACACCTCGTACCAGGAGAAGCCCGCGGCGGCCATCGCCTCGTCCGCGATCAGATACCGGTCGGCGTGCGCGTCGTCGTCGGTCATCGGGATCTCGCCGCGCCGGATGCGCCGGGCGAGCTGGGTGCCCTCCTCGACGATCAGGGCGTAGGCCGACACATGGTCGGGGCCGGCGCCGATGGCCGCGTCCAGGGAGGCCCGCCAGTCGTCGTCGGACTCGCCGGGGGTGCCGTAGATCAGGTCCAGGTTGACGTGGTCGAAGCCCGCCGCCCTGGCCTCGGCGACACACGCTTCGGGGCGGCCGGGGGTGTGCGTACGGTCCAGGATCTTCAGCACGTGCTGCCGGGCGCTCTGCATGCCGAAGGAGACCCGGTTGAAGCCGCCTTCGCGCAGGGCCGCCAGATAGGCCGGATCGACGGACTCCGGATTGGCCTCGGTGGTGATCTCGGCATCGTCCGCGAGCCCGAACTCGTCGCGGATCGCCCCCAGCATGCGTACGAGATCGGCGGCGGGCAGCAGCGTGGGGGTGCCGCCGCCGACGAACACGGTCCGGACCGGCCGGGGGTCGTCGCCCAGGACCTTGCGGGCCTGGCGGACCTCCTCGATCAGGTGCGCGGCGTAGTTGTCGCGGGAGGCCAGGGCGCCGCCGGAGCCGCGCAGCTCGGTGGCGGTGTAGGTGTTGAAGTCGCAGTAGCCGCAGCGGGTGGCGCAGTAGGGCACATGCAGATAGAAGCCGAGCGGTCGGTCGGCGGCGCCTTCCAGGGCATGGCGGGGCAGCGCCCCGTCGTCGGGCACGGGCTCACCATCGGGCAGTACGGAAGGCATACCGTCCATTGTCACTCGCCGCGGGAGCGGCCCCGACCCGCTGCGGGCCGGGGCGGCCCCGGCGCCCGTCCTCAGTCGGCCCGGAGCACCATCAGGGCCACGTCGTCGTCCGGCGGCAGCTCGGCGAACTCGTGGACGGCCCGCTTGATCCGGTCGGCGATCGTCTCCGCGGGCAGCCCGGCGCATCCGGAGAGCACCCGCGCGAGCCCGTCCCCGTCGTCGAACAGGAGCCGCCCCGAACGCCGCTCGGTCACCCCGTCGGTCACGCAGAGCAGGGCGTCTCCGGGCGCCAGGTCGAAGCTCTGGCTCTCGTACGCGACGTCCTCGACGACGCCGAGCAGCACCTGGGGATCGGCCGCGGGACGTACGGAGCCGTCGGGCCGCAGCAGCAGGGGCAGCGGGTGGCCCGCGCTGGCCACGGTGCAGCGCACCCCGCCGTCCGGGAGCGGGACGATCTCCCCGTACAGCAGGGACAGGAACCGGGACTGGGAGCCGTCCTGGAGCTGCTGCCCGCCCGCCGCCGCGACCATCAGGGCGGCGGCCTCCGCGGCCTCCATGGCGTCGTCGAGGAGGAGCCGGTTGAGCCGGTCCAGGACCTCGCCGACGCCGAAGCCCTCCCGGGACAGCAGCCGCAGCCAGGGGCGGGCCAGTCCGGTGACGACGGCGGCCTCGGGGCCACTGCCCTGGACGTCGCCGAGCACGAAGCACCAGCGGTCGCCGGGGCACGGGAAGATGTCGTAGAAGTCACCCCCGACCACGCCGTCGTCGCTCGGCTCGTACACCAGGGCGCTGGTGACTCCGGGGATCTCGGCGACCTTGCTGGGCAGCAGTCCGCGCTGGAGGATGCGGCTGATCGTGGCCTGCCGGGTGTAGGCGCGGGCCGCGCCGACGGCGAGGCCGAGGCGGCGGACGAAGTCCTCGATCAGCGCGGCCACCTCGTCGGGGACCCGGGCGACGCCTTCCCGTCCGACGAGGACGGCGCCGAGCGTGCGGCCGCCCGCGGTGATCCGGTAGGCGAGGGCGGCCCCGTCACGGCCGCCGGGCCGGGCGTCCGGTTCCTCCTCGGGAGCGCCACCGTCCGGTGACCCGCCGTCCGGCGATCCGTGCCGCTCGTCGGTCCCTGTGCCGCCGTCCGGCGGCCCGTGCCGCTCGTCGGTCCCTGTGCCACCGTCCGGCGATCCGTGCCGCTCGGCGGCCTCCGGACCGCCGTCCGTGGGCCAGGGCATGGGTACGGGCCCGGAGCCGGCGCTGCCGGGCAGCCGGAGGGGTTCCTTCTCCAGCACCGAGCGCAGCGCCTCGGTGTCCGTCTCGTCGTGGTGCCAGACGCGGGCGAGCCGGGGTGCCGCCGCGGGCCCGCCGCCCTCGCTCTCCAGCCAGATCGCGCACCAGTCCGCGAGCCTGGGCACCAGCAGCTGTCCCGCTATGGCCGCCACGAGGTCCTCGTCGAGCTGGCCCGCCAGCAGGTCGGACGCCTCGGCGAGGAAGGAGAGCGCGCCCCGGTTGTCCCAGCCCGCGTCGTCGCGTTCGGCGCGCCGGACGGTGGGGGCGAGGATCTCGGCGGCCCGCAGGCCGCACCGCAGCGTGTCCTCCTCGGACGGTCCCGGCGGGGCGCTCCACTCGTCGACGGACAGGCGGGCCCAGACGGTCTTGAGGCCGGTGCGGTAGGTGATGCCCCAGGATTCGGCGAGGGTGGCGACGAGCTGGAGGCCGCGGCCGTACTCGGCGGGGTCGGGCCGCTCCGCCGGAGGGCCGGCCGCGGCCCCGGACCGTTCGCCGCTCACCGGGCGGGCCGGGTGGTGGTCGGTGACCTCCAGCACGAGGGCGGCGGGTGTCTCGTCGGCCGCTTCCTCCAGCCGGAAGAGCAGGTCGACGGCCGTCCCGGCGTGCACGACCGCGTTGGTGACCAGCTCATTGGCGACGGTCACCGCGTCATCGGCCAGCCGGTCGCTGAAGCCCGCGGCCGCGGGTACGCCGATCCCGGCCCACTCCGCGAGCGCGGCGCGCACGAACTTGCGCGCCGCGGACGGGGCAAGCGGTATTCCGGGCAGGCTGGTACGGCTGACCAGGCGCGGGTCGTCGAACTGACCGGCACCGCCGGTGACGGGACGGTGCACGATGTCCCGCTGCAAGGGAATGGGCCCCACGTGCGGCTCCTACCGGTCTCACGAAACGCCGCCGACAACAACGACAGAGTGACAGACCGGCCGCGGGCATAAGCACCGAGTTACCGAAGTGGGCAGAAATTCGAGCAGATTCGAACGCAATGTGGCAGGAAGCAGAACGCGGATGGGCAGGTAGAAGCGGAATACGGGCGGGTGCGGGAGATACGTACACATCTGCCGCTCCCGCCCGCACCACGTGCGTCCCGCAGGGCGCGTCCATTGCTCGACGCCCCCTGCGACACACGCTTCACCGCGCGCCTCGACACCCCCGCGGCACACGCTTCACCGCGCGCCTCGGCACGCGTCTCACCGCGCTGACCGGTACACGCTTCGGCACGCTCCCCTGAGCGGTCCCGTCTCCGGCAGACCTGACGGTGCCCCGGCTCTCCGGTCCGGCAGACCTGACGTGCCCCGGCGCCCGAACCGCCCGTCACGCCTCGCGCGAGCCCGCGTACATGTCCTCGATGAGCTGCTTGTACTCGCGCTCGACGACCGGCCGCTTCAGCTTGAGGCTGGGGGTCAGCTCGCCGTGCTCGACATCGAGGTCACGCGGCAGCAGGCGGAACTTCTTGATGGTCTGCCAGCGCTGGAGGCCCTCGTTGAGGCGCTTCACATAGCCCTCGATGAGTTCGACCGTCGCGGGCGCCGCCACCACTTCGGCGTACGACTTGCCCTCCAGGCCGTTCTCGGCGGCCCAGCCGAGGATGGTGGGCCCGTCGAGCGCGATGAGGGCGGAGCAGAAGTTACGGTCCGCGCCGTGCACCAGGATGTTGGAGACGAACGGGCACACCGCCTTGAACTGGCCCTCGACCTCCGCCGGGGCGACGTACTTGCCGCCGGACGTCTTGATCAGGTCCTTCTTGCGGTCGGTGATCCGCAGGTAGCCGTCGACGGAGAGCTCGCCGATGTCGCCGGTGTGCAGCCAGCCGTCCGACTCCAGCACCTCGGCGGTCTTGTCGGGCTGCCGGTGGTAGCCCTGCATGATGCCGGGGCTGCGCAGCAGGACCTCGCCGTCGTCCGCGATCCGCACCTCGGTGCCGGGGAGCGGCTTGCCGACGGTGCCGGTGCGGTAGGCCTCGCCCGGGTTGCAGAAGGACGCGGCGCTGCTCTCGGTCAGGCCGTAGCCCTCCAGGACGTGGACCCCGGCCCCGGCGAAGAAGTAGCCGATATCGGGGGCGAGTGCCGCGGAGCCGGAGACACAGGCACGCAGCCGGCCGCCGAACGCCTCGCGGATCTTGGCGAAGACGAGTGTGTCGGCGACCTTGTGCTTGGCGCCGAGCGCGAAGGGCACGGAAGCCGTGCCGGTGCGCCGGAAGTTGTCCTGGGTGACCTTCGCGTACTCCCGGGCCACCCCGGCGGCCCAGAGAAAGATCTTGTACTTGGCGCCGCCACCGGCCCGCGCCTTGGCGGCGACCCCGTTGTAGACCTTCTCGAAGATCCGGGGGACGGCGGCCATGTAGGTCGGCTGGACGACCGGCAGATTCTCGATGATCTTGTCGATACGGCCGTCGACCGCGGTGACGTGACCGACCTCGATCTGCCCGGAGGTGAGGACCTTGCCGAAGACGTGCGCGAGGGGCAGCCAGAGGTACTGGACGTCGTCCGCGGTGATCAGACCGGTCGCCACGGTGGCCTTGGCCATGTACGACCAGTTGTCGTGCGGCAGCCGGACGCCCTTGGGGCGGCCGGTGGTGCCCGAGGTGTAGATCAGGGTGGCCAGCTGGTCGGCCGTGATGGCGGAGACCCGGTCGGTGACCGCGTCCGGGTGCTTCGCCAGGTGCTCGGCACCCCGCGCCTCCAGGTCGGCGAGGGTGAGGACCCAGCCTTCCGGATCGCCCTCGACGGGCTCGGCACCGGCCGGGTCGATGACGACGACATGGGCGAGGTTCGGCAGCTCGGCGCGGGCCTCACGGGCCTTCGCCAGTTGCGCGGCGTCCTCGGCGATCAGGACCCGGCTCTCGGAGTCGGCCAGGATGAAGGCGGACTCCTCGGTGTTCGTGGAGGGGTAGATCGTGGTGGTCGCGCCGCCCGCGCACATCACACCGAGGTCGATGAGGATCCACTCCACGCGGGTGGCCGAGGCGAGCGCGACGCGCTCCTCCGGCTCCACCCCGAGCGCGATCAGCCCGGCGGCGATCGCGTAGACCCGCTCGGCGGCCTGCCCCCAGCTCAGCGACTTCCACTCGTCGGGGCCCCGGCCCGAGACGGCGGGCACCGGATAGCGGTACGCCTCCCCGTCCGGGGTGGCCGCCACGCGGTCGATGAAGAGAGTCGCCACGGAGGGCGGTCGGTTATCGATCAAGGTCTGTGTGTCGCTCACGACGCGTCCTCCGGGCCTGCGGCATTGCTTCGACCGGCTTCTTGATACTGCGGCTGCTTCTGCTGATCCTGCTCGTGCTTCTCGCTCGTCGTTCTGGCGCGTGGTACCTGCTCGTCGTTCGTGCTCGACGATCGTGCTCGGCGCTCTCGCTCGTTGCCGTTGGATCACGCTTGTTTAACTGGTGAGTAACCAACGGGTTGTGATCAGAGTAGAGCGCGCGGGAGCGCCATGTAAGAGGCAATCGGCCGCCGCTTCATAACGAACGGGCCCCCGCGCCGCAAGGTTCTGCGGCACGGGGGCCCGTTGCGCTACTCATCGGTACGGATGGCCGGGGCCTCTCCGCGTCGGGCTACTTCTTGCCCTTGGCCTCGCCGGCCGACTCGTCCGTCGACAGCACGGAGATGAAGGCGTCCTGAGGAACCTCCACGTTGCCGACCATCTTCATCCGCTTCTTGCCCTCCTTCTGCTTCTCCAGCAGCTTCCGCTTACGGGAGATGTCACCGCCGTAACACTTGGCGAGGACGTCCTTGCGGATGGCGCGGACGGTCTCGCGGGCGATGACCCGGGCGCCGATGGCCGCCTGGATGGGCACCTCGAAGTTCTGCCGCGGGATGAGCTTCTGCAGCTTGGCGACGAGCCGTACGCCGTACGCGTACGCCTTGTCCTTGTGCGTGACCGCGGAGAACGCGTCCACCTTGTCGCCGTGCAGCAGGATGTCGACCTTGACGAGCTGCGCGGACTGCTCGCCGGTGGGCTCGTAGTCGAGCGACGCATAGCCGCGGGTCTTGGACTTCAGCTGGTCGAAGAAGTCGAAGACGATCTCGGCGAGCGGCAGGGTGTAGCGGATCTCGACCCGGTCCTCGG
This sequence comes from Streptomyces sp. NBC_01237, assembly GCF_035917275.1. Classification (NCBI taxonomy): domain Bacteria; kingdom Bacillati; phylum Actinomycetota; class Actinomycetes; order Kitasatosporales; family Streptomycetaceae; genus Streptomyces; species Streptomyces sp. NBC_01237. Next base: position 2,734,255 of record NZ_CP108508.1, read on the forward strand.
AGAGGTAGTCCATGCCGAGCAGGGTGCCGCGCCGGTTCTGGCAGAGCTCCATGATCGCGCCGATGAACTCGCTCGGGGCCAGGACCGTGGCGCGCACGACGGGCTCGTGCACCTTGTCGATCTTGCCCTCGGGGAACTCGCTCGGGTTGGTGACGATGTGCTCGGTGCCGTCCTCCATCTCGACGCGGTAGACCACGTTCGGGGCGGTGGCGATGAGGTCGAGACCGAACTCACGCTCCAGACGCTCACGGACCACGTCGAGGTGGAGCAGACCGAGGAAGCCGACACGGAAGCCGAAGCCCAGCGCCGCGGAGGTCTCCGGCTCGTACACCAGGGCGGCGTCGTTGAGCTGGAGCTTGTCCAGCGCCTCGCGCAGGTCCGGGTAGTCCGAGCCGTCCAGCGGGTACAGCCCCGAGAACACCATCGGCTTGGGGTCCTTGTAACCGCCGAGCGCCTCGGTGGCACCGTTGCTGAGGGAGGTGATCGTGTCACCGACCTTGGACTGCCGGACGTCCTTCACCCCGGTGATGATGTAGCCCACCTCGCCCACGCCGATGCCGTCGGCCGGGGTCATCTCCGGGGAGGAGACACCGATCTCCAGCAGCTCGTGGGTGGCGCCCGTGGACATCATCCGGATGCGCTCGCGCTTGCTGAGCTGGCCGTCGACGACACGGACGTAGGTGACGACACCGCGGTAGGAGTCGTAGACCGAGTCGAAGATCATCGCTCGGGCGGGGGCGTCGGCCTTGCCGACCGGGGCGGGCACGTCCCGGACCACCCGGTCGAGCAGGGCGTCCACGCCGACACCGGTCTTCGCGGAGACCTTGAGGACGTCCTCCGGCTGGCAGCCGATGAGGTTGGCCAGCTCCTCGGAGAACTTCTCGGGCTGCGCGGCGGGCAGGTCGATCTTGTTGAGTACGGGAACGATGGTGAGGTCGTTCTCCATCGCCAGATAGAGGTTCGCGAGCGTCTGGGCCTCGATGCCCTGCGCGGCGTCGACCAGCAGGACCGTGCCCTCGCAGGCGGCGAGCGAACGGGAGACCTCATAGGTGAAGTCCACGTGGCCGGGCGTGTCGATCATGTTGAGGATGTGGGTGCTGCCCTTGCCCTCTGCGGTGTTGGGAGCCCAGGGCAGACGTACCGCCTGGGACTTGATGGTGATGCCGCGCTCGCGCTCGATGTCCATCCGGTCGAGGTACTGAGCGCGCATCTGCCGCTGGTCGACCACGCCCGTCAGCTGAAGCATCCGGTCGGCAAGGGTCGACTTGCCGTGGTCGATGTGCGCGATGATGCAGAAATTGCGGATCAGCGCCGGGTCGGTACGGCTCGGCTCGGGCACGTGGATAGGAGTCGCGGGCACGCAGGGTCCTGATTCTTGAGACGCCGAACGCCGTGTCTCGGGTCGATGTCGGGTCGGTCGGATCAATACGTAGCTTCCATCGTCCCATGACCGCGGGGCAGAGACCGGTTTAGGCCGGTCGCGGAGTGACTGGTACCGTGGGCAGCTGTGCCTCGTGGCTCTCACGAGCGGCGTGGCGCACATCGAAGATCCAACGAACCTGAAAAGGCTCTTTCGTGGCGAACATCAAGTCCCAGATCAAGCGGAACAAGACCAACGAGAAGGCGCGCCTGCGCAACAAGGCCGTCAAGTCGTCGCTCAAGACCGCGGTCCGCAAGGCCCGAGAGGCCGCCGCTGCCGGTGACGTCGAGAAGGCCACCACGGCCGTCCGCGACGCTTCCCGTCAGCTCGACAAGGCTGTCTCGAAGGGTGTCATCCACAAGAACGCCGCCGCCAACAAGAAGTCGGCGCTGGCCTCCAAGGTTGCCGCTCTCCAGGCCTGAACTTTCTGATGTGATCGCCGGTACGGACTCAGCGGGCCCTCTCTCCCGCTCCTGACCGGCACCCCGCGCCGCACACCGAACCTGCGTTCGCCACGCGGGTGCGGCGCACAAAACGCTTGAACCGACAGCCCCGGCAGCTCGTCCTCCCCAGGACGGCGACCGGGGCTTTCGCGTACCCGTACGCGCGTATGGGGATGGGGATGCGGATGGGACGGCTACGGGCACGGACCACCGGCTAGGGGCGCGGGCTACGGGGCACGGGCCACCGGCTACGGGGCACGGGCTACGGGGCACGGGCTACGGGCTACGGGCTACGGGCTACGGGCTACGGGCTACGGGCTACGGGCTACGGGCTACGGGAACAGTCGGGCATGGGTGCCGCTCGGCGCCGCCCCCGGCTACCGCCCCGAGCGCGCAGCCCGGGCAACGGCGACGACGGCCTTCTCCAGGGCGTACTCCGGATCGTCCCCGCCGCCCTTCACGCCCGCGTCGGCCGCCGCCACCGCCCGCAGCGCCACCGCGACCCCGTCCGGCGTCCAGCCCCGCATCTGCTGCCGCACCCGGTCGATCTTCCACGGCGGCATGCCCAGCTCACGGGCGAGGTCCGCGGGCCGGCCGCCCCGGGCCGAGGAGAGCTTGCCGATCGCCCGCACGCCCTGTGCCAGTGCGCTGGTGATCAGGACGGGCGCGACCCCGGTCGACAGCGACCAGCGCAGCGCCTCCAGCGCCTCGGCAGCCCGGCCCTCGACCGCCCGGTCGGCGACGGTGAACGAGGACGCCTCGGCGCGGCCCGTGTAATAGCGCCCGACGATCGCCTCGTCGATCGTGCCCTCGACATCGGCGACGAGCTGGGACGCCGCACTGGCCAGCTCCCGCAGATCGCTGCCGATGGAATCGACCAGCGCCTGGCACGCCTCCGGCGTCGCGGAACGCCCCAGCGCACGGAACTCGGACCGTACGAAGGACAGCCGCTCGGCCGCCTTGGTCGTCTTGGGGCAGGCGACCTCACGCGCCCCGGCCTTGCGCGCCGCGTCCAGCAGCCCCTTGCCCTTGGCTCCCCCGGCGTGCAGCAGGACGAGGGTGATCTCCTCGACCGGCGCGGAGACGTACGCCTTGACGTCCTTGACCGTGTCGGCGGAGAGGTCGTGCGCATTGCGCACGATCACCACCTTGCGCTCGGCGAAGAGCGAGGGGCTGGTCAGCTCGGCGAGCGTGCCGGGCTGCAACTGGTCGGAGCTGAGGTCGCGGACATCCGTATCGGCGTCGGCGGCGCGGGCCGCCGCCACCACCTGCTGCACGGCACGGTCCAGGAGGAGGTCCTCCTGGCCCACGGCGAGCGTGACGGGGGCGAGCGGATCGTCGGCAGAATTCTTCCTGGTGGCCATCGCGCTCCAGCATCCCACGCCCCACCGACAGCCCGGGGACGGACCACCGGCCCGGGGCACCCGTCCCGGTGCCCGAGAATGGGCAGGTGAGCGATGTGAGACATGTACTGGTGCTGCCCGACCGCGACACCGCGGAGGAGGTGGCCGGGGAGCTGGCCGACCGGTTCGGCGTGGCCGAGGAGCCGCAGCTCGTACGGGACGCGCTGGCCGGTGAGGACGACGCCGAGGACGCCCAGTGGCTGGTGGTCGTCGAGGACCCTGCCGGGCGCCTGGACCCGGCCTCGCTCGACTCCTTCGCCGCGGAGTACGAGGGGTGGCTGGAGGTGCCCTGACCAGCTCGTGCGTGGTTGGCCGGGCGAGCGCCGGCTCAGCCCTTGGGGACGATCTGGATGTCCATGTCGATGGAGATGCTGGAGCCGACCGCGGCGATGCCGCGGGCCAGCATCGTCTGCCAGGTGAGGGTGAAGTCCTCCCGGTGCAGTTCGGTGGTGGCGCGGCAGGCGGCGCGGACCTCGCCCTCCAGGCCGTTGCCCAGACCGAGGTACTGCGTGTCCAGCGTCACCGTGCGGCTGACCCCGTGCAGCGTGAGCGCACCGGTGACGCCCCAGCGGCTGCCGCCGCGGTGGACGAAGCGGTCGCTGTAGAACTCCAGCGTCGGGTAGCGCCCGACGTCGAGGAAGTCGCCGGAGCGCAGGTGGTCGTCGCGCATCTGGACGTTGGTGTCGATCGAGGCGGCGTCGATGATCACGTGCATGGCGGAGTCCTCCATGCGGTCGGCTATCCGTACCGCACCGGCGAAGGTGTTGAACCTGCCGTGGATACGGGCCATGCCGATGTGGCGGGCGGTGAAGCCGATCTGCGAGTGGTTCGGCTCGACCTCCCACTCGCCGGGGTCGGGCAGCTGCGGGGGCTGTGACATCTGAAGCGTCACATCGCCGAGGCTCGCGTGGGCGTTCTCGGAGACGACGGCCGCCCCGTGGAACGGAGTGAAGCCGTCCGCCGTGACCGCCAGCCGGTATTCGCCCGCCGGGACGGTGGCGAGAACGCTGCCGAAGGGGTCGGTCTCACCGCCGACGACCTTGCGGCCCGCGCTGTCGGTCACCACGTACTCGGCGTGCCGCACCGGCTCGTTGACCGGGTCCAGCACCCGGCAGCTGAGCACACCGGCCGAACGCGGCACCGCCAATCCGGCGAAGGCGCCCTGGTGCGCGGCGCCCGTCCGACTCCTGCTTCCCAGCCAACGGCCGAACATCTCTTACGCACTCCCAGTGGCGGTCTCACACTTCGGGGCCTCTGACGGCATGCTCGTCGTTGTCGGAACAGCGGCCCACCGACGAGCATGCATTCGACCACTGATGCGATGTTCGAGGCAAACGGAGCGCTCGGAGGGGGTTGTGGCGAGGTATCACCGAAGGTCCGAATTGACTGTTCCACTCGCCGCCGGTCACTTGTGCGGGATGTCGCGGCGCTCATGGACTTCGGGCAGCCGGGAGAGCCGCAGGCCGAAATGGTCGCGATAGGCGGCGAGCACCTCGGCGTCCGTGGCCTGCTCCGTGCTGTGCCGCTCGCCCCGGACGGTCGTGACCAGCGAACGGCCGCTCAGCGTCACCCGGCCCGTATCGGTGACCCGTGAACAGACGAGGGACCGGGTGAAGTGGGAGTCGGGTGAGGTGCGGTGGTACCAGGCCCCGGCCCGGAAGTCCGCCAGTACCCGAGGCCGCAGATCGAGGCGGAACTGGCGCGAGTCGTCCCGCAGCAGGTCGAGATCGCCCTGCGGCGCCGCCCTGAACCTGAACACACCGCGCGGATCCTCCTGCTCGGCACGGTCGTCCAGCGCGAGCGGCCGCAGGGCGTGGTCGCCGAAGCCCACGTCCGCCAGCCACGGCCCCGTACCGTCCTCGGTCTCCACCCGCAGCGCCATGTGGTCGTACGGAATGCCGAGGCGCCCGCCGTCGCCGAAGACCCGGGCCTGGAGCAGCGTCACACGGAAGCCGAGGGCCCTCAGCAGCACGGCGAAGGCTCCGTTCAGCTCGTAACAGAAGCCGCCCCGCCCACGGTTCACCACCTTGTCCAGGAGCGCCTGCTCCTCCAGCACGATCTCCTCGCCGAGATGGATCGAGAGGTTCTCGAAGGGCACGGTCATGAGGTGCCTGAGCTGCAACGCGTGCAACGCCTCGGCATCGGCCCGCGCGGGCCGTTCGGCACCGATGCGGTCGAGGTACGCCGCGACCGTCTCCGGTCCGGCGGAGCCGGAGGCCGTGGCGTCGTGGGCTGTGGAGGTGCCTGCGGAGGGGCCTGGTGCTGCGGCGTCGGCGTCCTGGGGCGGTTGCGGATTCATGACCGAAGTCTGTCCCGGCGCGTGCTCCCCCGCCATGAGCCACAGGTCCTAGGACCGCCGACCGAGGCCGGTTCTCCGCTGCGGTGTCCGTGGTCAGGACCGGCCCACCGCCCGCAGTTGATTCCCGGCTCCGGTCACCGCGATGGCGCCGTCCCTGTCCGTACGCAGCACGTTCGCTCCCCCGGTCCTGAGCGCGTCGACGGTACGGGCCGACGGGTGGCCGTACGGGTTGCCCGTGCCGCACGAGATGAGAGCCAGTCTCGGCCGTGTGCTGTGCAGGAGCGCGGTGTCCTGGAAGGCGGAGCCGTGGTGGGCCACCTTGAGAACGTCCACCTGCGGCATGGATGGATACGTACGTAACAGCGCCTGCTGCGAAGGGGGTTCGAGATCACCCAGGAGCAACAGCGACAGCCCTCCCGCTGCCCGTACGTAAAGGGTGACGCTGGAGTCGTTCGGCTCCGCCGTGCCAAAGCCCCCACCCGCTCCCCCGGCCCCCGCACGCCCCGCCTCTGTACGCCCCGTGTCCGTACGCTCTGCCGGTACACGCCCCGTTCCGTCGTCCGGCCAGAGGACACGCCAGTCGAGCGGGCCGATGCGGCGTCGCTCCTCCGGCACCGCGCGCACCACCGGAATCCCCGCGCCGGCGGCCGTCCTCCGCACGAACGCGGCCTGCTCGGCCGGTTCGTCGAGGCTCGTCGTCTGGATCGCGCCCACCGCTCTGCCGCGCAGCGCACCGGGCAGACCCCGCACGTGGTCGGCGTGAAAGTGGGTGAGGAGCAGTATCGGTACCCGGGTGACTCCGAGGTCCCGAAGGCACCGGTCCATCAACCGGGGTTCGGGCCCGGTGTCGATGACCACCCCGGCCCCCTCCCCGGCTGCGAGCACCATGGCGTCGCCCTGCCCGACGTCACACAGCGCGAACGCCCAGCCAGGAGGAGGCCACCCCGTCAGGATCCGGGTCAGCGGCACCGGCCGCAGCAGCGCAAGGACCAGGAGCAACGCGGCAGCCGAGCAGACCCACGGGTGCCGGGCCAGACGGCGGGCGAACAGCACCAACAGGCCCGTGAGCGCGGCGAGCAACGCCGCCCCGGCCCATCCTCCCGGCCACTCGACCTCCGCCCCGGGCAGGCCCGCCCCGGTACGGGCCACCGACGCGATCCACCCGACCGGCCAGCCCGCGACCCAGGCCAGCACCTCGGCCGCCGACATGGCGACCGGGGCCACCGCGAGCGCGGCGAACCCGAGAACCGTCGCGGGCGCAACCGCGAATTCGGCCAGCAGATTGCAGGGGATCGCCACCAGGCTGACCCGCGAGGCGAGGACCACGACCACGGGCGCGCACACCGCCTGGGCGGCCGCGGCCGCCCCCAGCACCTCGGCGAGCCGGGGAGGAACCCGTCGCCGTTGCAGAGCCGCGCTCCACCGGGGCGCGAGCGTGAGCAACGCACCGGTGGCCAGCACGGACAGGAGGAATCCGTAACTACGGGCCAGCCACGGGTCGTACAGCACGAGGAGCAGAACAGCCGCCGCGAGTGCGGGAATCAGGGATCTGCGACGGCCTGTTCCGATGGCGAGCAGGGTGATCAGGCCGCACGCAGCCGCGCGGAGGACGCTCGGCTCGGGCCGGCAGACGACGACGAAGGCGAGAGTGAGTGCCCCGCCGATCAGGGCGGTCGTCCGCAGGGAGATCCCCAACCGGGGCGCCAGCCCCCGCCGTTCCGCCCGCAGGGCGCTGCCCGGCGGTCCGACGAGCAGGAAGAGCAGGATCGACAGGTTGGCGCCCGATACGGCCAGCAGGTGTGTGAGGTCGGTGGCTTTGAAGGCGTCGTGCAGTTCGGGCGGGATCCTGGAGGTGTCGCCGACCACGAGGCCCGGCAGCAGCGCCCGCGCATCCGCGTCGAGCCCGTCGGTCGCCTCACGCAGCCCGGAACGCAGCTTCCCCGCCGTGCGCTGGAGGACCGACGGAGGCCCGGTGATCCGTGGTGGCCCCTCGCCCTCCACCCGCAGTACGGCGGCGATACGTTCCCCTTCGTGCGCCGGGGGCGCGAGGCGGCCGGTCAGATGGAGACGGGTGGACGGCAGCAGCCGCTCCCAGGGAGCCGCGGTGCCGCCGGGCGAGACCATGACGCGTACCGGCGTACGGATCCGGGTGACGGCACCGTCGGGAGCGGTCACCCGGGTGACCTCGGCGTCGAGCAGCAGTGTGGCGGGCGTGCTGTGGTCACCGCGGACCCGTGGCCGGGCCTTCCGGGGATCCGAGGTGACGGTCACCTCCGCATCGATCCGCGCGTACGACTGCGCCAGAGCGGGTACGGGCCCCCGCCGGACATCGGCGCCGTGCAGCCCGGCAGTCGCCGCCCCGGCCGCCGCACAGAGCAGGACCGCTCCCGCGGCAGTGGCCCTGGTCCGCCTTCTGCTGTCCGCCGGGGCCGACAGCCGCAACGAGGCCAGCAGCCCCAGAGCCAGGCCGGCACAGACCACGGCTCCCCAGACCGTCCACCGCCCCGGCAGTCCGAGACCGAGCGCCGCGGCCCCCCAGGCCGCGAGAGCGGGCGGGACGAGCCGCAGATCTGCCGCCCCCTCCTGCCGCGGATCCGGCACGCCGAGACGCCGCCCCGACGCCCCGTGAACGTCGACGCTGCCAGGGCTGTCGGCGCTGTCGCTCGTGCTGCCGCGGGGAACGGCGCTGCCCCCCGTGTTGCCCCGAGGGGCGGCCCCGGGCCCTGTCCCCGGGCTGATCATGGCCGGACCAGATGCTGAAGGTCCGCGAACCGGCGGTCGCCGATTCCGTTGACCTCACGGAGTTCGTCGACGGAGCGATAGCCGCCGCGTTCCGTGCGGTAGTCGACGATGTGCTGCGCCAGGACGGGGCCGACCCCGGGAAGGGTTTCGAGCTGGTCCATGGTCGCCGTGTTCAGACTCACCGGCGCCGTCGGTCCCGCATGCCCGGCTGCGGGACCACCGCCGCCCGTTGTCCCGGATCCGGACGGGACCGCGGCCGGCCCCACCACGACCTGTTCGCCGTCCATGAGGACCCGCGCCCTGTTGATACCGGTGATGTCCGTGCCCTCACGCACGCCTCCGGCCGCCCGTAACGCATCGGCGACCCGCGAACCGGCCGGCAGCCGCCGGATACCCGGCATACGCACCTTGCCGCTCACATCGACGACGATCTGACCTCCGGGGTCAGCTGCGGGCGGCTGCCCGGCGGCCGGGCCTGGCGGCGGCGCCGGGCTTCCGGGGTGCGCGGGTTCCCGAACGGCCGCCGGGGCGGCCTCTCCCCCTCTCACCGGCTCAGGCGCACGGACCGACTGCGGGCGGACGGTCCAGAAGTGCACCGCGGCAAGGACGGCGGCTCCGACGAGAACAACGGCCAGTGCGGCAAGCGTCTTCGGCTCCAGACCGCACCGGAGCTGCAACCAGAGCGGCAGCCTCTCGCGGAGCGCGAGCACCAGCCGCCGACTCCGCCGCGACAGGCCCGTGCCCTGTCCGCCGGCGGACGTCGTGGGAGCCGACACAGGTGCCGGGACTGGAACGTTGACCGAAGCCGGGATTGAAGCCGAAGACGGAGTTGTGGCCGAGCCCGAAGACGGGGTTGTGGCCGAGCCCGATGCCGAGGACAAGGACGGGAGCGGGCCCGGCTCCGCCACAGTCGAGCCGAGCACACCTTCGAGGGCGTTCGTCATCAGCGCATCCGCCCGACGACGCGAAGCCGCCGCAACGGCTGCGCTGTGTCCACGTGGGGGCCGCCGCCGCCCGTGGCGAGCGCCGGGGCCGGTGCCCGCCGCGCCGCTGGGGCCGCGGCCGGGCCCATGTCGCGCCCGTCCGCCCGGCACTGGACCGGGACCGGGACCGGCAACAGAACCGGGACCGGGGCCAGCGGCGCGACCACGGCCGAGGTGAGGACCAGTACCGAGGTCAGAACCGGTACCGAGGTCAGAACCGGTACCGAGGTCGGGA